>NZ_PNFP01000023.1 GCF_002940685.1 Ensifer adhaerens
TGCACTAATGCTGGTTCTAATGCCAGAACATCGCCTAACTGGCTCGTTCAGCAAAATCCGCTCACCGGACGCTCACGCTACAAGCGCCGTGCACTAAAGGAGCAGGGGCTCTGTGGCTCTCTCCGCCGGCAGCACCATCATCGCATCATTGGGATAGGGGCGCTGCAGCGCCTTCGCGTGTTCCCAGTCGGCGGTCATCCAGAGCTCGATATCAGCCTCGCTCGTCAGCAGAACCGGCATTGCCTTGCTATGGATTGGCTTGACGACGTCGTTGGCATCGCAGGTGAGGAAGCCGAACAGCTCGTGCTCGCCGGCACGCGGGTTCTTCGTCGATCCGCGCTCACCTTTCCATGTCGTCCAGATCCCGGCGAAAAAGGCGAGGGGCTGGCCGTCATCGATCACGAACTGGCGCTCGGTCTTCTTCGGTTTCGTGTTTTCCCACTCGATGAATGTCGTCCATGGCACCAGGCAGCGGCTCGGAACGCCGAGCCAGCGGCGCCAATGCGGAGAATCCGTCTTGCGGATATTGGTCACGCCATAATCGGGCTTCCCTTTCGTCACGAACGAAGGTGAGGGCATGCCCCATGTGAGGTTTGCGATCTCGCGCTCCCCGTCCGCGGTGTTCCGAACGACCGGCGCGACCCGATCGGGATAGGCCTCCTGCGACGGGTTCGCCCGGTTGGTGATATCGCGCGTCGCCTTCGACCGGCGCCACAGTTCGTCAAAGAGCACTTCGATCGTGTACTTGTTGCACATGCGTCCTCTCAAGCGTTGCGATTGATCCTGCCAAGTCTCAGGCCGTTGCCTTCACGGTTCCCACATTGGGAGCAGATGAGATGAGGTCGGAGAATGGCGATCGGCGTGTCGGCGCCATACTTCTTCGCGAGCTGCCATCGGTCAAGCCAGTTGGTGTAGCCGCATTGCGCACACCGGGCGCCGATAATGTGCCATTCCGCCAGCTCATTGAAGGTGAGGTGGCCGATGCCTTGCGAAGTATCGATTTCATCGTGCTCGAAACTCACCTCAACTCGCGTCGGCGGTCTGACGCGCTCCTACTCGATTTTGGTAGGTATCGCGCTGGCGGACATCGTCAACGAGCGCCGACAGTAGGCGCCCCCATGCCGTGATACTCCGGCCTGAAGAACGTGCATTGGTATTTGCTCGTCAGTACTGCCAACAGCGCGCGAGTGATGGTGGCCTTGGCATCGTCTCGCCTGTTGGCATCAATGCCGACGAGGTCCTTCGCGACGGCCTCCGGCACCTTCCAAAGTTCCTCGGCCAGTAGGTCAATGATTTCCGTGTCATCGACCGCGACCCCGTCACGCTCAATCCGATGATTGATGCGGATGCCGGTTACGATCGACCGTGCGATCCAGTCAGCGCTCGACTTCTCCCGTCGCCGTGATTGGCCCGTGCCGGCGAATGCTCGCTTTATCGGCGCGCGCGTGGTCGTGAGGCGAATGTAGATGCCTTGATCCAGGCTCTCGTGATCGGTCACAGCCAATCTTCCTCGCTGCCGGCTGGTGTTCTGCCGCACTGTTGAACGAGCATCCCCGCCTGACACCTGGTGGTTAGCTCTGTTTCGCTGGAGGCCAGGTCTCCGGCCGATGCTCAAAACAGAACCATTTGGACGGGCCCTTGCCGATGGCGAAACCGAAGCCGCCCCAATTCTTGCATGCCGGGTGTTCGCACAGATGGACCCATGGTCCGTCGATCGTTTCGTTCGTCACGCCCTGTTCGTCGCTCACAAGACGGTCTCCTCTCTGACTCCTCCCAAAATTGGGGAGTTCGGACGCTAGCAATTGTTCTCTGTTTGTTCTTACATTATCTCAATCTCATGGTCGAGACAATTGGCGAAGCTTTCAGCCTGGGATGGCGACTTAAGGCGCGCTGCGCGTACGGTAAGCGCGAGGGCCTGAAGTCGATTCGCGAATGCACGTGGACCTATGATCTTGACATGCTGACGCTCGTCACCACTCGCGGCCGGGACTTTCCGCTTGCGCTGCTCGCGTCTCGGCTGCGCTGTCCGCGCTGCGGATCGCGCCTGGTTTCGGTGGCGTTCATTCCCCCGGCCGGTGGAGATCTGAAACGGGGCGCGGCCTAAACGTCAATGAACTGGTGAGGATTTCGCCTTGCGGATGATCACGCCGCCAGACTCTTCGAACATCTTGTCTTTGGCGTCGAGCGCGAACCAGTGATTATGCGCCAGTTCGATCAAGGCGTCGGCGACCTCTCGCTCAGCCCAGCCGGCCGCCTCGGCACAGTCGGCCACCGATCTGAAGGCGAATTCGATCGCCATCTGGCAATCCAGATCGCGATCGGGATACGCGCTCTCGCGCTTTGGTGGTGCAAAGGTCGGCTGTTTCGGCATGGCGCTCCTCCTGTACGGCCAGCTTAGACATTTTTGATGTTTCGCGCGTTAATGCGTAATGGCTAAAACAGCGAAGAAAAAGCCGCCTGCCGATCCGATGCCGCGCCGTATCGATCCCTGTGTTGCAACCCTCGTCGACAAGCCGCCGAAAGGTCCGGAGTGGGCCTTTGAGGTGAAATGGGACGGCTACCGGCTCGCGCTCCATGTCGCGCCAGGCGAGGTGAGGGCGATCACGCGTGGCGGCTACGACTGGACCAAGAAATTCGGATCGATCGTCGCAGAGGCCCGCGAGTTGGTGCACGCTTCCCTGATCATCGACGGCGAGGCGGTCGTTCTCGATGAGCAGGGCCGGTCAGATTTCGGGCTGCTGCAGCGCGCCGTCGGCAGAAAGCCGAGCCTGCACGATGCCAACGAGATCATCTTCTATGCCTTCGATCTCCTCTATCTCGACGGCCACGATTTGCGATCATTGCCGCTAGCGGAGCGCCGGCGCAGGCTCGAGCCGATCGTCGCCGACAGGAGGGGCGCCATTCGCTTCTCGGAGGAGATTCACGCCGACGGCGCCGAGTTCTTTCGGGCCGCGTGCGAGCTCGGCCTCGAAGGCATCATCGCCAAGCGCAGGGACGCACCCTATCGGTCCGGCCGCCGGCCGGAGTGGCTGAAGATCAAGTGCGCTCGGCGCGATACCTTTGTGATCGTCGGCTATGAGCCTTCGACCATGCCAGGAGCGGTCGGCCGTTTGCTACTCGCGGCGAAAAAGGGGAACGGGCTCGTCTACGTGGGCGGTTGCGGTACTGGTTGGAGCAACAAGGAAGCGGTAGAGCTTCGTGAACTGCTCGACGCGATCCCCGCGGCGCGGCCGCCTGTGGTGCTGAAACGAAAGGGCGCCGTCTTCTCCGAGCCGCTGCTTGTCGCCGACGTGGAGTATCGAGCCTGGACGCAGGACGGAAAGCTTCGGCATCCGTCGTTCAAGGGCGTCAAGAAACGGACTCGCAATATGAAGATCTATTCTCAGGACGAGTAGACGACGCACCCAGCTTTGGAATCGTGGTATCGCGGAGATAGGCATTTCGGGCCGTGGCAGCGGCGGTGCTTGACTGTCCGCTTCCGGCCAGGCCTGATAAGTTCAGCTGCCGATTGCAGGGCGCAATGCTGCCGTTCACAGAATTAATCGAGGACGTCGCCTTCGGCGCACGGAACCGTGCTCCCACGAGCCCTGCACGAGGGTTATTGCTGGGAACCAAAAGTGCCTTCTGCAATTAGATGCTCGTCCCAAACGGGCGAAGTGGAGGAGAACGTGGTCGACGATCCGACTAAGCGAGGCCGCGACAGGCAGTTTGTTTCGACACAGGAACACGAGGTTGCCTATATCATGCGGGCGGCCAGGCGACACGACAAAGAGTATTGAAGGCCATTAGGGAGGCGGGACCTTCGCGCGAAAAGGTCATGGACCATTTGCGCGGCCGTTCAAACGGAAAGCCCTGAGGCAACCCCTGCGAGACTGTTGCAAGTCTCGCCGCATCGATCACAACCTGATGATGGCCACGTCTGAACTCCATCTGAATGCCCGCGACCTTAAAGCGGTCCGCGGTATCACCGGAAATGAAGATGGCGCCGGCATGGATGCGACCACAGCCAAAAGGGATATTTCACGATCGCCCGATGTGGCGGCTAGGCTGTTCTGCCGAAAGCAGCGCCATCTTTTGACGGCTGGGTTGTTGTGGACCGGAGCCGCATTGACTCGGCCCTTTCCGCGTTGGAAATAAGCCTGATAGTTGCAGAGGGAACAGCCATGGCAGACGACAACAATATCGAGACCGTCGAGACGACGACCACCCCGGCGGAAATTGCGCCGCCGAAAAAGCGCCGGGGCCCGAAGCCGAAGAACGTCGCTGCGGAAGCGACCGCCGAAGCCGCAAAGGCAGATGGTGTCCAGACGGGAAGGGGACGCCGGAAGAAATCTGCGGCGTCCGCCGAAGGGGTGACCGCTGTCGCGGCCGGCGGCAAGACCTCGGCAAAGAACAGCGCCAAGGGCGCCGGAAGGACCCGAGCGCCGAAGCAAACCGCCGCAGCGGCAGCTCCGGTCCTTGACGACATCGCGGACCTGCTTCAGCTCGAAGAAGAGAATGCGCGACTCCGTAAGGCGCTGGCCGAAAAGCTGCGGGCCGAGAACGCGGACCTGCGCAAGCGGCTCGGACTTTCCTGATCGTTTTCGGTGATGGCCGATCGGTCTGCGCGATCGGCCTCCTCCTGCATTTTGGTGGCTTACCGGTCCTAGCAATGGGTGCCGACGCCACCGCGTGAGATGAGGGCGCACGATGAAGTCACCCTGGAAATACCTGGCCGGTTTGGCGACTTTTGGCCGGACAACCAAGGAGCCCGTGAGCCCCTCAGAAGCCGAAACTTCGAAGTCGGACCAGCCATCGTTCGCGCCGGAAAAAGGCATTCCGGTGCCATTGGATCGAAGCGATGACGCTACAAGCGCGACGCTTGACGGGCCCGGCACGTCGGCAGACCCGACCGGTAACCTCGTTGTCCCGGCCGAAATAGTCGAGCCCGTGTCCGCGGCCATTACGGTCGATTCGCCGCGCGCCGACGATCACGGGTTAGAACGCGCACAATCGGCGCGCCTGAGAAAAGTGCAGCGGCGCGTCAGGAAGCCAAGCGCCAGGCCCGTTGCTGTGGTTAAAGCGAACCAGCCGAAGGAAGCGACTATCGTCGTGCGGCCGCCACCGACGTTGTCCGACGAAGTTGCTGCTCTGGATGAAGAGGTCCGGCAGCTGAGGCGGCAGCTCTCAGAAAAGCTGCGGCTGCAGAACAAGCAGCTTGCAGGATTGCTGAAGCGGTTTGACAGATCGTGATCTGAGCGCGCTTTTCGACAGTCGTTTGACCCGAGCACGACGAACGCAACATTAAGTGGCATAGCATCCACACGTTCGCCCCGCACGCGGGGCGACAAGATCAAGTGGTCTGTTTTTCTGGCCGCGCCCGTGTCCGCGGGCGATATCCGCGCCGCAACTTGCGGCGCGCCAAATCAAGGAAGAGGCCGACCGCGTCTTCTTCGCGCGAAAACTGATGCGCCGCCGTTTGTCCGCGCGCGCCAATCCGTCCCCAGCGACGTGTGAGGTAGACTTCTCCGAAGAGGTTGCTGCCGATCTCGAGCGAATAGAAGCGCGCCATGTTCTTCGTCGCGTCCTTGCGTTCGATATAGAGGCGATAGGGCTGCGTGATCATGCGCGCAGAGTCGCGCGTTGCGCCGCGCCCGTCCAACGAGAGTTATGAATCGATTGAGCCTGACTGATTCATTTTCGTGATGGACCGGTCTGTCGATGCGCAGCGATCGCCGCCCGCGAGCTGCCAAGTAGGGAGCCAGAGCATCTATCTAGCGCGGTTTTTCCTTCCTTCTCAGAAGGGCGCTCCGGATCGCGTCCGTCTTTGTCGGTTGAGCCGGAGATGCCGACTTGGGCTTGCTGGATCCGTCGCGGGCTTGGAAGCCTTCATACTTCCTGAGCGCATCCATCCGGTCGGCATCCGAGACAGGTTCGACCGGCTCGCCATTGATGTCATGGCGGACTGACCCGGCCTTTGCCACCGCCATCTGATAGCGTCGCGAGTGCACATAGGTTGCCACCGCCTTGCGCAGAGCCGAGACGCTGACTTCCGGTTTCAGCAGGGGACGGACGTCATTCCAGAGCCCGAGCGCAAAGGGTCTGACCGGGTCACCAACTTTCGCCGGAAGAATCCCGATTGGCCGGGTGAGGAGAGCGTTAATCGCCGCGGTTTTCGCGACCTCTCGTTCTCGCGCCAGAACCGGCGCAGAACCCGTTCGGGGAGATTTCGTCGCGTCCGCTTTCTGACCCATCGCAGCCCCCGCCAATCCAGGATGTCACGCTTTAAGAATACGTCATTCGACGGCACGAACCAGCGACATCAGCTTGCGTTCCAAGGCATCTATAGCGTGTGTGCCGGAACGTGAAGTGCGGCGAGCCACGGCCCACGTGTGCCGTCAAGGAGAGGCGCACCTGCCTGATAATTCCTGTAGTAGACGGCGAGTCGCCTTTATCCTATCGGTTGCACATGAAAACGAGCCTGGAACATCTTCCCGAGAAGAAGCAGCGCGAGCTTGCCCGCGTCGTGGAGATCATCCACCAGGAGTTTGCCGATGCGCTCGAGGGCGGCTCGGCCGACTTCAAGAAGCGCGGTCGGATTCTGAAAATCATCCTGTTCGGTTCCTACGCCCGCGGCACCTATGTCGACGAACCGCACACGATGAAGGGCTACCGTTCTGATTACGACATCCTCGTTATCGTCAATTCGAAGAAGCTTGCGGAACCGGAGTATTGGGACAAGGCGAACGACCGGTTGATGTGGGACAAAACTGTTTCGACGCCGGTTGGGCTGATTGTCCATGGCGCCCGAGAGGTGAACAACTTCCTCGCGGATGGCCAATATTTCTTCGTCGACATTCTGCGCGAAGGCATTGTGCTTTACGAGCTCGATGACCGGCCGCTGGCCGAGCCGAAACGGCTCTCCCCAGCTGATGCGTTTCGATTTGCCAAGGAGTATTTCGATGACCGGATACCTCACGCCAGGGTCTTCTTAAAGACTGCAACGTTCTGCGTCAGGGAAGAGGACCTCAAAGAAGCGGCCTTTCTACTGCACCAAGCGATCGAACAATCGTACGCGGCGGTTCTCTTGGTCCTTACCAACTATAGCCCGCCGTCGCACAACCTCAAATTTCTCCGTGGTCTTGCCGAGGATCGTGATCAGCGACTGGTCGAAGCCTGGCCACGCGACCAGCATCGCTTTACCGCCTGGTATAACGTTCTCAACGAAGCCTATGTGAAAGCACGCTACTCCAAGCACTTCGAGATTACCGACGAGGGGCTCGGCTGGCTGCTCGAGCGGACGAAGCATCTCCTCAGTCTCGTCGAGACGGTCTGTCAGGAGCGGTTAAGCGAACTCGCACGGGCAGCGGACGCGACCTAACTCTGCGCTCGCGCGCAGGTCAGCCCGTCATCAAGCCTCGGCCTTCGTCTTCGATCGGCCGAGCGGCGCGCCCATCAAAGGTGCGACAGCCTCGAGCACCGCAGGCGCGATCTGGAATTGCCGCGCCATGCCGCGCCCCATGGAGTTGTTGCCCATTTCCTCGACGAGAAGGCCGCGCGCAACCAGTGGGTCGACCGTCTGGGCAGCTACGTTTCTCGCGAGACCGGTCGTGTCCACGAGTTGTGTCAGCGTGATCGGCGAGCCGGTGGCATGAAGTTTCTCGACCACGATCACCGTCATGAGCGCGATCTGTTTGAGGCGGGCAGCCGCCGTTTCGTCCTCCAGCGGATTGGCCATGATCTGCCTGGTGACCATAGTCAAAAGCGCAAGTTCAAACTGCATCGAATGCTCCCTCGAATTCTGGCTCAGCATAACAGGCGTGCTTCGCCGCAGTGGTCGGGCTTTGGGCCTGCAACGACTTCAGCTCTCGGGCCGAAGCTTCCCTCGGAGACGGTCAAAACCGCTCAAGCATTCTCTTGAGCTCCGCATTTTGCGCACGAAGCTTGTTCGCCAGCAGGTGCCGAAGACGCTTGTTTTCGGCGTCAAGCGTGGCCAGATCGTCCGAAGTAGTCGCTGCTGTCACAGCCCTCGCCGGTGGCACAGCTTTTGCGCTCGGAACAGGTGCCGGCAAGACCCGAGCAACTCGTTTCTGAGGGGCCTTTTTGAGGGCCTTAACAGTCTTGAACACTGCTGCCGGCTCGATTGCGGTTGGCGCGGGGCCGGGAACCTCATCGGTGACAGCTGAAACGGATCCGAGGCTGCCTGCGCTTATCGGATTTGTCGGCGGCTCAGGAGCGACATCTTCTACCGCAAGCTCGCTTGCAGGAATTGAAGCATTTGTGCCAGGCGCTGGTTCCCTGACGTCTTGAACAGAAGCCTTCCCGGCCCCGAACAGATGAGAGGATTGATCTTCAACCTCGCGGGCGAGCGCCTTGAGATCTGTGTCCCCCCAAATCGAGTTTCCTCCACTCTTTGGCAGGCGGCGACCGGATTTAAACTCAACAACGAATCTGCGTTGTGGTGTTTTCATGAGTACTGCACCTGAAGTTTGCTGATGTGCCGCATTCTACTGAGCCCCCAATACAGCGCAGAACTGCTCGTTTCAACGGTCCTGCGCGCGAACAGCTTCCTCCTCAAGCCGGACCACATCTACTCATATGCGTCGATGAGAAACCCCTAAAATTAGGGGGAACAAAAATGGTCAGAGACCAGAACGAAGGCGCAACCGACAGTTACGGTAACGGCGGGCCGCAGTATCAAGTAGAGCGAAGCCGGACGAAATAGACGTAAGGCACGTGACCAGGAGCCGCTCGGCCAAATTGCTGCGCGCTCAAAGACAGGTGCTTCAAGCAGGAAGAGAGCTTTCTCACCTCTTAGCCACCGCAGCCGCTGGCTCCGCCGGCGTCATGCGCTTCAGGAGTCCGATCAGATCGCGCATGGTGTCATGCGGCAACTGCTCGATGAGTTTCGTCAAAGTCCGACGGTCCTCTGCTTCTTCAAGTGTCTTGCCCCAAAGGTGGGGAGCGGTTTCGAAAATCATGTCCATCGGCATGAAGCCCATCAGTTCACAGAGATGAATAAGGCGAGGAACAGTCATGCGCGACTCGGAGCGTTCGTATCTCCCGTAAACGGACACGGAAAGTCCAAGCAGTTGCGCCACGTCGGCGCGGGAAAGCCCCTTGTCCTCTCGCGTTTTCTTGAGGAAGGCGGAGATGCGCTCATCCATTTGATGTGATGTTTGGATGCCGTCGAAGCCAGTCTTTCGATAGACGGGCCGCTCAAGCTCGGGATCAGTTGTTTCCACCAAATCTCGAGCGCGCATATAGCTGCTTAAATCACTCACCGATCATACCCTCTTCTGCGAGCCGCCCTCGGCAGCCACTATGCACCCAGTTGCAGCAATTTGGCACGTCCATCCCAGATGAACGCTGCGGAGTCCACTATCTTTTTGGGGGAATTTTCGATGGAGAACTTCCCTCAGGCCGTGAACCGAAATGCTTCAACATTGCCCGGAGATTCGAGCCTATTTGCGCCTAGAAGAGAGCAATCGGGAAAATAGCGCAACTAGCGATTCTTAGCGGCTATCCTCTTCCAACCGCCAGACTTCGCTCGGAAAACAGCGTCAATGTGTTTTGTTACTGATCCCGGCCGAGCCGCGTCGCCTGTGCGCTGGCGGAGTCTGTCTGAGAAACTCGAAGGCTGCGACCGACGTTAATCCAGAGCCAATACGATGCTCACGTACGTCTCATCTCGCCCGTGCGAGCAACTGCGGTCTCGCTTCAACATCCGTCGGCAAATGACGTTTTCGGGTATCGCAGCCGGATCCTGTTGGGCCAATTTGCTTTCGGTCAGAGCTCTTTTCCCCTGGGGCAATTCACCGAAGACGCAGCCGAAAGGGAAACCGTGGGCGATCTTCGGTTAATAGCCGTTTTCTTTGAGATACTGGTCGATTGCGGCCTGCATGATCTTAGTCATCTTCACGTCGTTTTCGAAGGAGGCTCTCTCCAGCCGTTTCTTCGTCTCATAGTTCAATGGGCAGTTGACGTAATGTTTGGATTCGCGATCGCGCGCCCTCTTCAGGTCACGGAGGCGAACTCTCGAATCTTCTCGCTGTAGCGCCTTGCTCACCGACCGCTCGCGCCGAGCCTCTTCTGTCGGTGCTATCAAGCGGCTTGGCGGTTGATCAGCCTCGACAGCGTGCGGCGCGGGGGCCTTAGGCTGTGTTTCGGCGCCAACTTCCTCTGACATCCGCTCCGAGTTCAGGAGAGCATCACCCTGTTTCGCGGCCGGGTCCACTGTGCGGCTGCGGCGGGGTGCGACCGCAAAGTCTGAAACCGTTGTTTGACCCTTAGCCATTCGCCGCTACCTCTTTCTGTCCCGACAGCAGATCCTCGATGTTCTGAACCAGGCTCATCACTTCGGCTCTCGCTTTCTTTACCGGATCCGTGAGGTCCAACATCTGCAAAGTGCCGTAGCCGTTTCGGATCTCACGATAGCAATTGCGCTCCATGAGTTCGGTCTCGAGCAGATAGGAGTCGTAGCCGCCTTCGCGCAGGTTCTCCACAAAAGGTCTGATCAGCCGATATGCTTCAAGCGCTCTGGCCGGCAACGTTATCCTGGTGACTAGATTGGCGTGGGGGATCAGGCGGCCTACTTTGTCCGAGATATCGGCAGTGTCGGCCGCGGCCTGTCCTGCAGCTTTGATCTCATCCTGGTTCGGTTGGATTGGCGTGAGCACGATATCTGATCCGGAGATGATCGCATCTCTCAGAACGGTGTCCTGACCGGGGGAGTCTATCAGAACGACGTCGAACCTGTTCGCGTCATTCTCCAGAAGCAGTTCTATAGCGGTTTGGCGCGCGGCGGTGACCAGCTCCATGTTTTCGGGAAGGTTGTCTTTCGCCTCGCTGCGTTTCCACCATTCCTGCAGGTTTTGGCGGCCGTCGGCATCGACGAGAAGGACGCGTTTTCCTTGAAGGGCATATTCCCCCGCGATCAGAATTGCCGCTGTCGTCTTTCCGGCTCCGCCTTTGCCGCTGACGGCTGAAATGCATAGAGGCATATGTGGCAACTCCTCTTGCCAGCCGATTAGGTGTCTCGGCCGCTCGTTGGGTGTGCGGCTATTTCCAGGCCGACGCACACATGATGTGAGCAATCGCCCACACGATATCGCAACATGCTACTACCATACGGTGTAGACGATCTCCGTCATTAAACCAAGCCCGCACCGTGTGAATAATCATTCCCATGGTGTGTCAGTGTGTTCATGTGAGCACATCGTGTGGAGATTCCGTGTTGCTAACTCGTGTGGAATTTTCACACGACGGTGAATGCGGACATCTGACGGCTGCTCCTGCAGGCGCCGTCAGTTCAGTGAACCCCGGAGCCGCGTGAGGCCGGCTTTGACGCTCGCACGGAAGCCGCAAGGGCGAAGAGCGGAGCGTCCCTTGCGGCTGAGTACGAGGGGCAGACAAAGGCCTTCAGGAGCGGATCTCGGAGGTGAACCCTGGTGAGCGTTTCCACGTTGTGAGGACCGGGCGAAGTCCCGGTCCTAGGAACTAAACGGGCGAGCGAAGCGAGTGCGGCTCGAAGTTGTTAGGGTGAATTGATCTATATTGAGAGTGGCAGGATACGGAAAAATGTGCTACGCCATTTTCCACAATCGAGGGACGAGCCCTCGATCAACTGTCGCAAGCGGCAGTAGGGGGCCAGAGGCGATATGGAAGACGGCAAATTCACCGCACCATTGGAGGCCGTGAAGAAAGACCGAACCCTGCATGTGCGGGTGACTGATGACGAGCATGCGTCGATCGAGAAGGCCGCAGTAGACGCGGGCATGACCGTCTCCAGCTTTTTCCGTTCCTTGAATTTGGAAGGGGCGGGCGTTCGGCCGATCCTGACGGGGGAGGATCGCCTGGTGATGGCAGCGCTGCTTGAAGATATGCGGATGATCGGCATCAATCTCAATCAGGTCGCACGGGCTCTGAACAGCGGCCGCGGCGTTCATCCAAGTGAGCTGGATATCAACCTTGAGAACGTGCAACGCATCCAGGCGGCAGTGATGAGCGAGCTTCGCTCTCTGGCGCGGCGGGCCGGCTACCAGCGCCGAGGGGAGACGTAACCCTTGGAAATCTTCTTCGGCGCATTCACCAGCGAATGGGAACAGCGGCGTGCAGCGCTGTTGCATGAGATGGCGTCGGGTGGCGGGGGTGCCGCGGCCGAGGAAGAGATGCGCAAGCGGCTGAAACAATTGGCGGAGCTCGGCGCTGGTGGTGGCGGTTCTCGTGGAGGAGGGAGCACTGGATCGAAGAGCCGCAGAGCTGCTCGCATCCAGGCGATGCCGGCGGCGGCAAGTCGGCCGATGGAGGCGAGGCTTGCCGCGATCGCCAAGGGAAGCCAGCCGGCGGTTGTCAAAATGGCATCCTATGGGGGCGGGGCGCGCGTCGGGGCGATGCTAAACTACGTGTCCCGATCCGGGGAGCTGAAGGTTGAGGACGAAAACGGCAGAGTCCTTGAGGGGCGCGAGGAACTGGCCCGGGTGCGCGGTGATTGGGATCATCTTTTCCAGAACCGCGCCGAAAGCCGTGACATCGCGAGCTTCAGCGTCGAGATAGCGAATTCCGGCCTAACGTCCGAGGACGCTTTGCATGAGCAGGTGCGAAGCACGTTATCGAGCGGCTTCGGTGATCGCCGTTATGCCTATGCCATCGAGAAAACAGCGGACCGATCAATATCGGTTACAGGGCTCGTGGTCCTCAGAAGCTTGCAGGGTGAGCGGCTGACAGGTGAAGCGAAAGCGGCCGGCATCATTCAAAGCCGATATGATGTCAGTGCGGCCGCCAACGAGGCCGGCGCGACGTTCTCGTTTCTTGGCTACGGGAATGGCGTCGAGTTCGGCGCCAGCCGTTTGCGTGGTCTGGTCGAGCAGCATCAGGACGTTCGCGATGACCGCGGCCAGCCGGTATCTGACGAAAAGACGGCTGGCGATCTGGTGCAGAAGGAATGGCGCGGCGAGCTGCATAGCCGAAAGAGCCGCGACGTGATGCACGTCATCATGTCGGCGCGCGCTGGAACGGATGTGGCGGCCTTCGAACGGGCAGCACGCGATTTCCTGGCGCACCAGTTCGCGGGGCATCGCTACGTCTTTGCCATGCACGATCCTGTCAGCGACCCGAAAGAGGCAGGTGAGGGCGGTAAGCGACCACACGTTCATGCGCATGCGATCGTCGCCATGAGGTCGGATGCCGGCGATCGCATCGAGACCACGCCTGCGGTGTTTCGTGAATGGCGATCGGTCATGGCTGAGAAGGCGCGGGAACATGGGATTAAGATGGAGATGACGGATCGGCGCGAGTTCGCCACTCCGCCGGCGTTCACGCGCACTCAGGTTCGGCCGGTGAGCCGCGACGGCCGCACGGAACATGTCGGAACCAGCGAGCCGGCGCAGGTTCGATACGACGCCAAGCGCAGCGGCCGGCGCACCATTGCAAAGAGCGACAGGAGTCGCCAGTACATCATATTGGCGCAGGAATCGTGGCAGAAGGTCGCCGTAGCGAGTGGAGACCGTCGAACTGTTGCCTATGCCACACAGCACAGAGAATATCTAGAATCTGGGCTTTCAGCGATGAAAATGCCGGAAAGCGCCCGCGTCATTCCTGTAGATTTCGGGTCGAATTTCCGCACCAATTTGGTTACATTCCAGGAGATGGTCTTGGAGGGTCAAGAATTGCGCGAATCGACACGAGCAGAGTTTGAGGCTTACGAGAAGAGGGTCGAAACGGCCTTGTTCAAATTGGAGCGCACCGTGGCTCCAGATGATCGCGCCGACTTCGATGAGGTCGCCGGGCTTGCCCGAGATTTCGTCAATCAGAAGCGCGAGCTGGTCGAACTCTACGAACAACGTAAGGAGGGTCTGGCGGAGCAGGTCAGCGAAGAGGCGCGTGATCCGGTCAACGAGGAATGGGATGGTTCGGTCTCCAAGCACGGCGAGGCTGTCGTCGAGGCTGGCAATGAAGCGCTGATCGACATCGACCACTACCGCCAGGGGCTTGATCGCATCGAGGCCGGAGAGTTTTCGGCCGACGGCAAGGCGGCAATGCAGGCCGGGCTTGACCAGGCGGTGCAGCGTGCCGCGCAAATGGCGATCGAGGGCAACAGGTATCTTCGAGACGTAGCAGAGCAAGATCCGGATCTACAACGTTCGATCGACCAGGCGGAAAACAAATCCGATCGTCCGTCGGACGTAAAGGACAAGGCGGGGAATTCGACTGCCGAGACCGTCGATGAACAGCAGCGCGATTTGCGTGCCGAGCCGGATCCAACGCCGATCGATAACGATGCGCTGGACTCTCACGAGCTCGCTTCCACCGTCGATGCTACAAATAGACTGCAAGATCGGTTAAATAAGGATCGGGAAGCCGCACAACGTACCGGAGAGACCACCCGCACGGATCCCGTTCAACAGCATATCCCTCGCCTCGAAGAGCTTGAGCAGGAACAGATCGAACGGAAGGAACGCGACCGCGACGATCGGGACCGTTAAGGCAAAATGTTGAACGATAACCGGCAGCAATACGTCATTCAGACCAATGACACCAAAGGCGACGAAGGGTTTGGTAAGTTCTTCGGCGCGGTAATCGTGTTAGTGATGTTTCTTGGCTTGGTCCAAATGGCCTTTGATACGATCACGGTTTGGTATCGAGACACTATGGCCTGGGTTGACGACACCGCGACCTACCTGGGCAGCTTCTGGCCATTCTAAAGCTCGCTATTTCGAGATCGGCGTCGATCGCGCCGATCTATAGTCCTGGCCCGACTTCTGACAAGAGCGGGACGCCCGTGGGAACTCGAAGCGGCGAGCGTTTCAGCGGCGCTCCGGTCGGTATGCCGAGCAATTTGCAGCTTCGTTGACCCCGACTTCAGTCTTCCGAATTTTGCAGAACACGGGCTTTTCCCATGTGTCCAGCCCGGCATATCGGCACAAAAAGCAACACTTCACGGGAACGCCTTCCCTAAACGCCCGCTGCGCCTCGCTTCGATAGCCGCCGAAGGCGACAAAATGTTCCACGATGTTTTGCGGTTGTAGTACGTGGCTATAGATAGTCGACTGGCGTCTCCGTTGGTCTGCGATTTTTGCTGGCGTTTCGGTCAAGATGTGCGATCTGCCGCTCTTGTATACGAAGAAAGCCGATAACTCGGTGCTGCAATTCGGCTGGCAGGCTACCTCCACTGGCGCCTGGCGCTTGAAATTGTAGGTCTCGACATTGTCAGCTCGCGCATCGATGCCCATTGCGAAGCGCGCGCACTGATCCTCATTTGAGACAAAAACTTCGACGATCGGTAGTCCGCTGCTTAGTTTTGCCGGCTCGCACCGGTGCGTAACTGCAACTTCTATAAGCAACTTTTTGTTGCTCGATGATGTGAGGAGGACGTCTGCTACGAACCCATCCACGGTCGCTTCTTCTTGTGCGCCGTCAAAGTAACGAGTGAGATCGATGTTGCGGCACCCCATCGGTTGCTCGCAGACGATCCCCAACTCATTTCGCCAACGAGTGCAGTGGCGTTTTACTGAGAGAGTTAGGGGGTATGGCCTCTGAGACTGGGCCGCAGCCCGGAATCCGTCGATTATTTGTTTCTTGGCGAGAGCGTGGAGGTACGTCTCACGAGTACACGGCGCTTCCCCCTCATAGCGGTGGCGAAAGTGCTTCTCGCGACGCAGGCCAAGTACGGGGACCACACCACGCTTACAGCTGAAGCAGATGAACTGCTGTTTTCTTCGAGGGTGGTCTCTGGATAGGTCCAGAATGTCAGAGGTCTCGTCGCTTGCGGATTGTGCGTACCGATATCTCATGAGCGTATGCTCCCGAAAATCGCGTCGATGTCATGAATGACGACGATCTCGAACGAGGTCAAAAACTCAGATAACGACGGCTGTCTGTCGGTCAAACCCGCGTCAGACATCCGCCCAAACGAATCCAGGTCGTGCATGGCACGCCTCCATCACGATTGTTTCGGGGATTTCATCAGCCTAATCGGCATCGCCGACGCTGGGTTCTTTTGGGCGGCTTGATCATGGTGCCAGGCGCCGCTGTTAGCTCACATGCACGAGTCGTACTTTAGGTAGCGATACTTGATTTGGTCAAGTGCACCGCGAGAAATCCGCGAGCTATTCGGCAGACACACCAACTTCGACGGGGTCGGGCACGGTCGCGCTGAAAATGTCCATGACGTTGCGGCGCTTGGTCGGGGACTGGTCACCGAGCTTCTCAGCCATCGTCCCGACCACTTCCTTGAGCCGCGCGGCCTTTGGTGACAGGCCGTCTTCAATCGCCTTTATCCGGGCTTCCATGGCCGCAAGGCTTGCAGACGCTTCAGCCTCCATCTTGGCAGGCGCCGGCTTTGGCTTTGGTCGCAGCGCGTTTTTGTTGACGGTTCGCTTGGCCGTGGAAGCAGTCTTCTCCAGTTGCGCATCGTCCAGTGTTGCGGCAACCGCCTCTATTGTAGCGGCCGCCTCTAGTTTCTCAGGTTCCGCGGGCTTCGGTGCGAGCACCTCCACGGAAGGATCTCCACCCCTCGCATACTCCGGTGTCGTGGCCGGAACGGCTTTCGGGGGCAGATATTCGACCTCCGGCACCTGCGGGATGTTGCCTTGAGAAAAAGCTTCCGCCGATTTGAATGGCTGCGTTGCGAAGAACCGTAGCTTTTCACCGAAGATCGGCCTTTGGCCCTCGATGAGCAGGATCATCCTGTTCTCCGGCATTTGCCGGACCTCCTGCGGCATCATCAGATCCCGTTCGCGAATCTGTTCCACCTTCGTGCGGCGCGGCAGGCCCATCAATTCGATCGTGCGCGATTCCGACTGATAACGGATCGTGCGCTTTCCGAGCGCGCGGGATGCATATTCGGCTGTGGCCTGGTCGTTGGCGCCGAGGACGAGCTGGTAGCCGCAATTGCCGAGCAGGGAATGCCGGGACGTTTCGCCGTAGATCTCGTCGAGGTTTTTCAGGTCCTGAATTATGAAGGCGAGCTTGATGTTGTAGCCGGCGACGTAGGGCAGCTTCGTCATGATTTCGTCCATCCGCTTCAACTGCCGGAACTCGTCGAGGAGGAAATAGACCGAAAGGGAGCCGGGATCGTGCTCGAGCGTCAGGATGTCCATCACTTGCTGAACGAACAGTGTAAGGAGAGGGCGCAGCAAGGTTATGTCGGTGATGTTCGGCGCCAGGTAGATCGAGATCGGCCGGCGTTTCATCGCGCGCAAATCCATGTCGGTGACATTTGTCGCCGCAATGATCCGCTCATTCTTGAAAGGCCGCATCGCCTTCTGGATATCCAGAAGCGCCGAGGCGGCCGCGCGTTCCGAGAGAGCGATATAGGAATTGAAGCTCTCGACGGTGAACTTCGAGAGGTACGGCTCTTTTTCCTTGATGTACTTCATCAGCGTCTGCAGATCGACGCCACTGTTGAAGAAGGAATTGACCTCGCCGAGTGTGCGCCGATCCTTGTAGAAGGCGCTTTCCGTGATGTAGCTGATGACGCCGGCAAGGACCTGCTGCGCCGTCGCTTGCCAGACGGAGTTTTCCGAGCCCACGTTTTCGGGCACCAGGATGCTGGCGATGTTTTGGATATCAGTGGTGCGATTGCCGCGCTCGGTCCGGACGAAATCGAGCGGATTGTAGCGGTTGGTCGTTTCCGAACCCGGCGCGAATAGGAAGACCTGACTGCCATTCTGACGGCGATAGCCCGCGGTCGCCTTGAAAACTTCGCCCTTGAGATCGGTGACTATCATCGAACCTTCGTGCATGAGGGCGTTCGGGATGACATAGCCCGCGCCTTTGCCGGACCGCGTTGGGCCGATGATCAGGTGATGCCGATCGTCCTTGGTGCGGAGGATGCTGCGCCCTATCCGGCCAAAGATGTGGCCTTTTTTGCGAAACCATTTGCCGCGCCGAAGCGAGGCGATGTCCTGAAACGCTGCATCGCCCAAGGGGCTGCTTGTCGGCTTCAGGCCGATGTATGCGATTAGGGCGGCGACGATCAACGCCGGCACCATGGAACCAAGCGCGACCTTCTGCAGGGCGGGGCTCGAGCGATAAATCCAGAACTGCTGAATGGGAACAAAAGGGTTGTTTGTGATCGTCTCTTCGAGGACCCGCCCGTCCTTGTAGAACAGCTGCAGACCCAGGCCGTATCCAAGCATCCAGACGGCGAAGGCTATCCCGACGCAGAAGAGCAGAAAAAAGGCCTGCAGCCCCTTCGTCATGTCTCATCTCGGGCAAAGAAGATTTCGGAGACGCCGCGCTTGCCGCCTTCACGGCGGAGCTGGATGACGATCGGGATGACCATCTGGATATAGGACATCAGGTCCTGCTTGGAAAAACCAGCCGACATGCCAGCTTGTTGCATCATCATGGCGAGCTGTTCGTAGGCACCCAAGGGCGTATCCGCGTGAACGGTTGACATGCTGCCGGGATGGCCGGTGTTGATTGCGCGCAGGAACGAGAACGCTTCCGCGCCCCGAATTTCGCCGACAAATAGACGATCCGGCCGCATGCGCAGCGATGACTCAAGGAGGTTTTGAATGGTCACGTCCGCGGTGCCCTGATCACCCTTCGACGCGATCAGGTGGACCGTATTCGGCTGGGGCGGGAACAACTCGCGTGTGTCTTCGAGGGTGATAATCCGCTCATGGGGATCCACACTCTTCAGGCAAGCATTGAGGAAGGTCGTCTTGCCCGATGAGGTGCCGCCGCTGATCAGAATTGAGACCCGCTTTGTGATCGCGGTATGAATGAAATCGTAGATCCGGCTCGCGCGCAGATGCCCGATCAGTTCCCGGTCAATGTCATTGAGGCCGCCGACGGCAACTGAGACTTTGTCGAGCGAGCCGTTGTCGCGGTACTGATCGAGCGTGAAGTTGTTCACCACCTGCTTGCGGATCGAAATCGAGCCACCGTCTGGGGCGGCCGGCGGCAGGACGATTTGAATACGTTCGCCGGTTGGAAGTGCGGCGCTGAGGATCGGTTTGGAGCGACTGATGAACTGATTGGTCGCCGCCGCAACGCGCTCGCCGATGTTCTGGATCTCATCGATCGTCAGAGTGTCGATCAAATGGTGCTCCATGTGATCAGTCCCGAACCGCTCCACATAGACGTACCCCGGCTTGTTGATGGCGATTTCGACCACCTTGGGGTCATCCAGGAACTGCTTGATCGGTTCGAGGGCGCGATTGAGGAAGTAGTGGGGATCGCGTTTGATCGTGTTACCTGCCGCGACGTTCACGTTGGATCTCCTTCATCGCTTCGGTGACCGGATCGTCGTACATGGCGCTGAAATCGAGGTCCTGGCGCACGTAGACAAAAATTCGCTCGCCTTGGCTGACGCTTATGGTGGGAGGAATGCGCAGGTTTTCACTGAGAACCGTATTGGCCATGTCGCTGAAGGTCTGCGCGATGGTCTCCCGCGCGATCTCTTCGCCCCGTGCGGCGTCATCGCTGTTGTTTGAGGCTTCCTGGCTGCCATATCCGGTCAGATAGCTGGCAGCGCCGCCGACAATAGAGAGCATGATCGATGCTCCGAACCGCTCGCGGAACTTGTTGTCGACATGACCGGTCAATCCCGACCGGCCCAGGCTGTCCGTGCCGATTGAGTTGAGGCGCACGGAAACGCCATCATCGCGAATAAGTCTGGTCCAGATGACGAAGATGCGTTTTTGTCCGCGGGTCACCTCCGACTGATATTCGCCAATCAGGCGCGTGCCGGTCGGGATCAGAACACGCCGGCCGTCGAAGGAATAGACATCCTGGGAGGTGATGGCGCGGATCTGGCCGGGCAGGTCGCTGTTGATGGCCGTCTCGAGGATGCCGGGAATCAAGCTTCCCTCCGGTATCATCGCGTCGATGCGCTCGATCTGCCGGGCCTTGGCCGTCCGGTCGGCAAGGCTCGCGGCCGCAGCCAAGTACTTGCTGTTGCGGTCCTCACCGGCAACCGTCAGCCCGGTTTCGTCTTCGCCTGACAGGCTACCGTTACCGCTTCCGCTTCCCTTCTGGTCGAGCGAGATCAGGCCCGACTTGTAACGCTCGGGAAACGCTTCGACCTGTACAGCCTCGGGCGCTTCTTCAATAATCTCTGGCGGCGCTGGGACCTTGAATTCGGTCGTATCGACGGTTTCTTCGACCACCTCGGGAGGCGCCGGCAGGTTGATGACTTCTTGCTCGGGCTCTGGTTTCGGCTGCTCTTCGTCACGCACAAAGGACGGCGGCCGAAAAGTCGTCGTTTGAAACTCCTCGTCGCTGTCAGCGACATCGCGCGGCTTTTCACCGGCCGTCGCAAGGACAAAGTAAGCGGCCACAGCGCCACTCAAGAGAAGGGCGGCCATGCCGAAAGTCTGGTTCCGTCCGGCGTTTCGGTTGCTGACCGCCGTTTCGTCAGCAGTCGTCATGGCTTCGAGTTCGGGGCTGCGCTTCATTCGTTTCCGCTCCTCCTGCGTTTCGTCGCTTGGGTGTCATGAGCCGGACTGAGAATGTCCGGATCCGGAGCACCGAAGTCGGGCTTGCGAAGGTTGAAGATGCAGGTCCACTGGTTGCCGTCGCGGAGCGTAAATTGTGTCGCGACACCGTCGACGACGATGTATTCGCCTTCCTTGCGGAAATTGCGCAGCGTCTCGGAGAAGTCCGACTGCACGGCAAAAATTGCCGGCACGCGGCTACCGAACTTAAAGAAGGTCTTCTTCCCGTCATCGAAGATCATGGTGGGCTTCAACGCCGGGTCGCCTGAAAACGAATAGTCGATGTTGACGTTGGCCTTGTCGATATTCGCCATGTCCGGGTTTGCAGCTCGGTACTCCGCTTCTCTGCGGAGTGAGGCGTTCAGGTCCTTCTCTGGGTAGACGAACCGGATGCCGAAGACCTGTTTGCCGTCGGTCGGCGCATGGTCGTTGAGTTCAAGGAAATAGATCCTCTTTGTCGTCACAACGTTCATGTTGGTGGCGACGTTCTTCGCGATCGGCTTCACGAAGAGGATGTTCCCCTTTTCGGACGGGGCAACCTGCCAGCTATCGGTGTCGCCGAGCGAAATCGTTTCGAATTTCTCGTCCTCATCAAAGATGATCATGGTGGAGATGCCATAGGTGGCAGAAACCTTGACCACATTGTTCGACTGGTAGACGACGCTGGTGACACGTGAATCCAGCGAGCCCGGTCGCGGTGCCTGCGCGGCATGGACGTGAGTCATCACAGCGGCCGTGAAGGCCGCAGAAAGCAGGAGACGTTTGATCACTTATCGCCTCCGGGTGTCACCGTCTCTTGATCACGACGGTAGTTGTAGACCTGGAAGCCCAGCGGATTTTCGAAGCGCCATTCATTGGTCGCAGGCGTGTCCGTGTAGCGATAGCGGACGACCGAAATAAAATGCCGGGTGATGGAGTCGGTGTCGGACTTCTCGGTCGTCGAAAAACGCACCAGAGCCGTGCTCGCATTGGAGAAGGTCACGGACTTGATATCGACGGTGACACTCTTGTTTTTGCCCAAGGCTCTCGCCGGGTTATTCGGGTTTGCCGCGCTATAGAGCTCCTGAAGCTCACGAGCCGCGTCGCCCGTAGAGAGCAGAGCGGCGATGCTGAAGTTCTGCTCAATCGCAAAGGGATCATAGCCTTCACGCGAACGAATATAGCGTACGACATTGGCCTGAGTGACCGCCTGTTGATCCGTGAGGTTTGCCGCCCGCGTCAGGCCGGTCTTGACCTCCATAAAGCCGGTGTTCTTGTCAACCTCGACGATGTACGGTTCGAAACTCTTCAGCGGCACGAGCATCACCAGCGCCGTCAAGGAGAGCAAGGTAATCGCACCGAAAATCGTCGTGACGAACCAAGCGAGCGTGCGTGACCGCTTGGCCTTCTTTACGATCTCCTGTTCCCACCGATCGCCGTCCTGGAAGTAGCTTCGAAGAACTGCTTCATTCGCATCTGCCATTCGTCTAGCCCTTAAACCTAAGCCTTGCGTTCGCGCCTCACCGAGGCGTGCTGTTGCTGCTGATGCGGTTCTGCATCGCCTCAGCAGCGGCATTTCGAATATTGGTCCTCATCCCTTCATGAGTGCGCGTCCTTGCCTGCACGCCGGCATTGCCGACGGCTCCGGCAAGCTTTTGGCCTCCCGACAGCGCCGATATGGGTGCGGAGATTCCCGCAAATCGACCGACCGCACGGGCTACATTGCCGAGCCCTGCGGCAACACCACCGGTGATGCCTTGCGCGAGAACCTGAATGTTGAAGAGGACAAACGCGCCGGCGGCACACAGCAGCAGGAAAGCCGAAATGTCGCTGAGCTGGAGGCGTCGCTGGTTTGCGGCGTCGGTGACCGTCGTCAATTCTGGGTCCATAGCTGCGATCAGGAATGCCGCCACGACATAAACGAACAGCGGGATCAGCGCATACATCAGCACCTGCTGGAACCAGGCGACACCCAAGCCGCGCGTCTGTTCGAACAGCATGCAGCCTATGAAGATCGGCGCGGTCCCGATCAGCACCCACATCATCACCTTGGCGAGCAGCAAGATCGCCAGCGCCACGGCAATGAAAACGCCAACGGCAAACATGATCAGGAAGCCGACCATAGACGGCAGCACCGAGAAGTAGCCGGACTGCTCGGCAAACGCGGAGGCCGCTTCGTTGGCGGTTCTCCAGATCATCGACAGGCCATTTGTCGGTTCGGTGATGCCGGTTCCGGTCGCGGTGAGGATCGCCCGACCGACATCTTCCGGCGTGTTGTTCATCCAAGAGTAGAAAAGCGTGTTGAAGTAGCCCCACTCCCTGATCAGCGCCAGGATGATCAGCATTCGGGACACGCGACCGATGATTTCAGCGACGCTGACGCGTGCGGTTCCCATGAAGAGCTGCAGCCCGTAATAGGCCACATAGGCAATGAACATGATGGTGAGCAGCGGCAACACCTCGTCGGCCACGATCCCGTAGGCTCTGGAGGAGAAATTCGCACCGGTTTGTTCAATTCTCTCGAGCAGCTCGCCTAAGAAATCCTGCATCGTGGCAATCGTCCTTATTCAGCCGTCATTGCGTCGATCGCTGCAATGGCAGCTGCGGCGTCGCCGTTGATGCTCATCATTGGGCCACATTCGGGCCGTGGATCCGGAGCGTAGGAGCTGAGGTTCGCAGGTCTCTTGCACGGCGCGGTCTTTTCCTTCGCCGCGGTACCGCAGCCGGCGAGGCCGGCCGCGATCAGCAGAGGAAAAAGCACCTTCGCTGGTATGGTGATTTTACTGGTCACTGTAGCTGAGGGCCTTCTTGGAGTTGGAGATGTCGGTCAAGCGCCTTTGGTTGTCGGCCTGGAGAGACGACACGGCACCATTCATCACGCCGATCAGTTCATTGATCGTCAGCCCGGCTTGCACCTGAAGCTGTGTGTTCTGGTCGATGGAACCCTTGATATCCTTGGCCTGGCCGACATTCGCGCCCGCCTGCTCAAAGGAAGTCCGGCGGGTTTGCACTGCCTGCTGAGAACCCGTCACGAGGGCGGCGACACCAAGGACGGTGTTCACCATCTCCTCATACGACTTGTCGCCCGAAAACGAGCTGTCCGTCTGGCCGGACAGATTTTTCACCAGTTGCAGGCCGTTGATGAAGGTCGTTGCAACCTTGGCGACATCGCCGCCCATACCGCCGAAGTTTGGAACGCCACCCGACATCAGGCTGTCGAACGAAGGCACCTGCGAGACGCTAAAGCCGTTGCCGATGGCCAGATTTTGCATCTGGTTGGCGTCGCTTCCGCGGTCGCCGGTGACAGCCTGGAGGGTTTCCTGAACCGTTTGCAGCACTTGCCTGTTGGTGCCGAGGATATCGTCAGTTGTCTTCGACGTCCTCTCAGCGATCTCAAGGTTGGCAGCGTCGATCACCGGGACTTGCGCGACAGCCGAGGACGCAAGGGCCGCCGCCGAGTACGCCGCCAAAATCAAACGTTTCATGGCAATTCTCCTCATTGAGCGTTCAACATCAGTTCTACTTTCTCCTCGCGCTCCCGCTTTTGGACGCAAGCTTTCTCAGCCGGGCTCCACTCCAGCCCTGCGCGGCCATCGCAAACACCGGTCGTTTCGCGCTCGTCGTTGTTCTCCTTGAAATCACTCGTGCGTGACGATCCAGACAGGCCGCTGA
Organism: Ensifer adhaerens; assembly: GCF_002940685.1. GTDB lineage: Bacteria > Pseudomonadota > Alphaproteobacteria > Rhizobiales > Rhizobiaceae > Ensifer > Ensifer adhaerens_E. Next base: position 24,078 of record NZ_PNFP01000023.1, read on the forward strand.
GACCAACCGCGTTACGGGAGTTCATAAGATCCGCCATCGACGTGCCGAGGCGAATGACCTGGTTCATCATTTCGAGATTGGCGTTGCGGGCGCCGGAGTTATGGTCCCAACTGTCCTGGATCGTGCCGCTGGACATCGCGCTCAACTGTTGTAACCAGGACGCGACGTTGCCACTGCTTTCCCCGATCGCCTGCGACGTCGCCATGGAATTGATCGTGGCATCGCGCATGCCAGTGAAGGACGTCGATCCGCCACCATAATTCACCGGAATATCGGCAACCTCGGACCCGCCGAAAGCTGGAAGCCACTTTTGGGTAATGTTCGCGACATAGCCCTGCGTTTCCTTGAACGGAGGGATGCCACCATACTTTTGGACATTGCCTGGTCCCGCGTTATAGGCGGCCAGCGCCAGATTGGTGTTGCCGTTGAACCGGCGAAGCTGCTGTTTCAGGTAACGCGCACCGCCGCGAAGGTTCTGTTCCATGTTGTGCGGATCAACGCCGAGGTCTTTCGCCGTGCCAGGCATGAGTTGAGAAAGACCGATCGCGCCGACCGGCGATTTGGCGCAAGGATTGAACCGGCTTTCCTGATAGACGAGCGCCATGAAGAGGCTTTCATCAACGCCTTCCTCTTGAGCGACTCGCTTCACGAGCCCGACGATTTCTGGATTGGCGGTCGCCGCCGAGGCCGCGTTGCCACTTCTGCCGGGCCGATACATCGAGCAGGTCACGCTTTTGCTAATCGTGTGGCGGTCGCTATCCGTCTTCTCGATTTCAGTCGTGGTCGCGTCGCGTTGGGTGTCGGTTCCGAGAACCTCGTCATCGATGACCGGCACTTGTGAGAGCGCCGGTCCGGAAACACCGAGCCACAGCGCGGAGATTACCCCTAGAGCAGGACCATTCCTCATTCGGCTTGCTCCCATCCGCAAAATTCAGCCAGCCAATTTTCAGGCTCGTCGCCATATTTTTCCCGAAGTGCCGCGCACTCCTCGACCGTCTCCTTGCGGCCGGAAAGCACCTTCACGAGTTCGGGCATGGCGGAGAGATCGAGCCGGGCAATGACCGAGTCATTGCCGTGCTTGATCAGGAAAGTTCGCTTTTCCGGCGGGGTGTTCTTGATGAAGTTGAATTCCTTCACCGTCAGGCCGAAGCGTTTGATGTAACTGTCTTCATCGGCCCGAGGGTTCGGGAAATGGATGTTGGTCGCCGATTGCTCGATGAGCGTATGCGAGGCTTTCGCTTTGGCGATATCTGCGGCGGACTGAGTGCCGAAACCGACAATGCCGTTCAGCTTACGGATGGTCTTCATCTTGTCGACGATGAAGGCGGAGAAGGTCTCGTCCATGAGGAGCTGCCAACCCTCGTCCATGAAGAACATGACCGGGTTGCCATCCAGCAATTCGTCCAGGCGGTGATAGAGATACATCAGCGCCGGCGTGCGAAGGTCCTCGTTACCGAGGATGTTTGTCATGTCGAATCCGAAGACGCTGCGACCAGAGAAGGAGAGGACGTCATGCTGCGCATTGAAAAGCCATGCCTTTTCCCCGTCGATCCATGGGCGCAGGCGAGAATGAAGGTCATTGGCGTCCGCCCGCGAACGGCCCACCAGCAGGCCGGCCAGATTTGGCAGATTGCGTTCTGCCGCAGGTTCCTGCATCAGTCGGACGATTGCCCTCTCAAGGGTGTCCTCGTCTTCCTGGGTGAAGTCGCTGCGATCGCTGGAGCGCAGCATGGCCTTTAAAAGCCGCAGCAGGAACTCGCGATTGGGACCGGTATTTTCGAGCTGGAGCGGATTGAAGCCGGTCGGGGTCCCCGGCGATAGCACCTCATAGGAGCCGCCGATCGCCCTTACGAAAATCTCGGCGCCGCAGTCCTTGTCGAAGAACACGGCCCTTGGTGTCGGCGACACGCGCATTGCCTGCGCCAGCAGGAACGTCAGGGCAACCGTCTTACCGGAGCCAGTTGGCCCGGTAACAAGGAAATGGCCGATGTCGCGACGATGAAAGTTGAACCAGTAGGGCGTTTGCGAGGTGGTTTCCAGCAGCGTGATCGGCAGACCCCAATGGATGCGGTCAGCCTGTCCGGTCGCGAAATTATGCATCGAGGAGAGGCCGGAGAAGTTCGCGCTCGAAAGCATGGCCTTGCGAGCAACGTAGCTGTGGTTGCCGGGGAGTTGTGCCCAAAACGCGGCTTCGAGGTTCAGATCCTCGCGAAGCCAATTGATGTTCATGTCGGTAAGGCAGGCGCCGAGTTCGGAAACCGTGCGGCTTATGCCCTGCAGATCGCGAGAGAGGCACAGAAGCGACAGATGGTGGAAGCCGAACACGGCCTCCTGGTTCATCAGGCCGTTGAGTGCAAAGTCGATATCCTGCTCGACCGAACTGCCGGATTCGTCCGATGCCCGGATCTGCCGCTGGAGACGGCTGATGCGCTCTTGCGCAATCGGCTTGTCGGCGATCGTGAAGGATTGCGTCAGGATGAATTCGTGGTTCACCTGCAACAGGCCATCGAGCATGCCCGGACCGGTAAAGGGCGGATATTCCTTGATGGACAACAGCGCTGCAAAGCGGCTGTCTTCGTCCACCGCCGCTTGAGCCTGCATAGTCCGCTTGCTGAAATGCAGTCTTGATGTGCCGACGTAGTTTCGGATGCCCATGCGCGGCAGGCGCATTTTGCGCGGCACGCCGCAGGTCAGGATCGTATTGAAGAATTCGCAGGGCTCGGAGTAGGGCTCGGCCCTTGTCTGTTCCCCCTGGTTTTCAATCTTGGCCTCGTCGTCGCTTCTGCGACGATAAGTAATGCTGAGCGCCCGGGCTCCGTACTTGTGCAGATCACGCACGATGTTGCCGATCAGCTCTTCGAGCTCCGTGACATCCTCGCGTGTTTGTTGGACCCGGGCGTCTTTGCTCGCCTTGTCGAAGATCCTTTTCAGGGTATCGCCAACGCCAAGCGCGCCCCGCATGCCGGACCGCACGATCGTCAGATAAATTTCGTTCGTGAACATGCGCTTACGGCGAAGTTGCTCCATGTAACGCTTGTTCAAGAGGTCGCAAAATGACTGGTCAAAAGCCCCGCCGATCTCCGTTTCGACCTCTCGCCGGATCACAGTCGACCAAAGAGAATAGCGGCTGGAGCCCAAGGCTCGGATCATCGTGTTTTGCACGATCGAACGCATGTTGAGCTCAACCTGGTCTTCAGTCTGGAAGAACAGCCCATCGAGCTTGATAACGCCCAAAAGCGAGCCGTTCTCCAACCCGATCACGGCATCTGAGACGTGGCGCAGATACGGGATATGAGTCGACAGGGGCCGCTCGTTACCAGCGGCCCGTCCAAATCCAAGCTCATCTTTGACGACTTTCAGCATGCTTACGGTCCGTAGGAGTTGGTGCCCCAAAAGCGCTTATTGGGCGTGCGCGGTGTCTTGCGAGAGGTCACCTGCAACACGTCGAGGATCTTGTTGTCCCAGGTGCAGAGCGAGAACAGGACGAGGTAGGCGATGGGGGCGATGAGCAAAGCCAGCAGATGGTTCGTTGCCAGCCAGCCAATGATGGTGATGCCGACGATCAGCACCACTGCCATGTAGGGCACGCCCCAAAGGGTCGGTGATCGGGTTAACCCGATCACCAGCGGCGTCAGAGCCGGGCGTTCGTCCTGAAACTCGCTCATGATCAGCCACCGCCGACAGACGAAATCATCTGATCAACGATCGCCGGCGCGCCGAAAACGAGGCCAATGCCGATCACGACCGCGCCCGCAGTGAACCACGAGAGGCGGCCAGCGAAGGCGAGGAAGCCAAGACCGATGACGGCAATGATCGCCATCAGGCGGCCGAACGGGCCGGTGATGAAATCGACGATCATCTGCACGGCCGTTTGAAGCGGCGCAAAGGCACCGCCTCCTGCACCCTGCGCGAAGGCACTGCCGGCCCCTACCAATTGAATTGCGGCCACGAGACCGATTAGGGCTGCAAGCTTTACAGCCTGAGACTTCCCCGTTTGCGTTGCAACCTGCATACTTCTCTCCTTCAAAAGTGCATCACACCGCCGACAAACGCGCCGGTCTTTTTCACAGCGATGACGCCAGCGTCCCCGCTGTCCCTCGCATCCGAGGCCACTTGATCAGCGGCCTTTCTCGATTTGCTTCTTTCCGTCGGCGTAGGAAGGCCGAGCTGGTAGTTCACGACCTTGGCGACGTACCCGACTGTTTCTTGGAAGGGCGGGATGCCGCCGTGTTCGTAGACCCGCTGTTCGCCGCTGTTGTAGGCGGCGGCGACAAGCAGGGGGTTCTGAAACTCGTCCAGCAGCACCCGCAGGTATTGCATGCCGCCCTCAATGTTCTGCGCCGGATCACAGACATCCTTGACGCCAAAGCGTGCGGCCGTAGCCGGCATGAGCTGCATCGGCCCGCGTGCACCCTTGGGAGAGTTGCGGCTTTGATCAAAGCCGCTTTCGGCCCAGGCAATGGCCGTCGCGAAGACTTCATCAACGCTGTACTTGTGCGCCGTCTGGACAACCAAAGATTTGATTTCATCAGCGCTCAGCGGAGACGGACCACAGATTTCGACGTCTTGGCTGCCCTGCCGATGTGCGCCAATTTGCTCTAGATTCCCCGTCGCGCCTCGCGTCAATTCGGCGACCTGTGCCGTTTCCTTTTCAGGTCCTCTACGGCTTAGGGTCGCATCAATTTGCTTCAATACCCCAAAATTCTGGAGGTTTTGACGTGTGGTGGATGCGCGCTTTGCGACGCCGTCGGCGCCAAGGACGAATTCTCTTTCAGACCCAGACCATCGCTCTTCAAAATTTGCGGCGAGCGCGCGTTCATTGTGAGTCGACGAAACTATTGTATTATTTGCAGTATTATCATTTTCAACAACGTCTTTGGCTTGAGAAATCCCACTCCAAACAAGCGACGCAAGGGCCGCTCCGATAAACGTAGCCTGGCCTGAAATGCCTGCTTTTTTAGCCCTTTTTTCCATCGTCTCCCGCCCAACTCGCGGTGTTGTGATTGAAAGGAAAACTGTTTATGTTAGTGCATGCATGACATCGATTTGCTTCAGCGTTACACTTTTTCTGGGCGCACTTAAACCCCCTTTCGCGCGGATAAGATTGAAGCAATATGGCTAAGGGCTAGAAAATGAAACGGATCATCATCGCCGGCCTCGTAAGTTGCGTAGTGGCAGCGCCCGCTTTGTCCGTCACGGACATCGACAAGAACTACATCAAGTCACTGGCAGCACCGGGAAAGACCGTGCTGGTGATCGAGTATTATGACGGGAGCGGCAACGTCGCTGACCGCAAGGGTTATTCAACGACAGGCGGTTTCAAGGCGGTCTCGCCGACCGATTTCCGCGTAGACGACAAGACGACGCTACACCTCTACGGGCTCGAGCCCTGCAAAGGGGACATGGTCAATCGCAGCGACGACTTCTCCGGGACCTGTGCCGACTTTGCGCAGCGGCAGCTTCAAATCATGCTGCAAACCCCCAAGGTCGTCTTTTGCCGGGCCTTCGTGAGCGAGGAAGGTGCGCCTTTCCAGAACGCGACCTGCTACGGCTATTACAATTACCCCGGCAGTCTCGATTCCGTCGACATGTTTGAAGAGCAGCTTCTTTCACTAGGCGCCCTTCGCCTCGCGAAAAAGCCGGACGGAACGCTAGTTCGCCCAGATCTCGCCGAGGCCCAGGAGATTGGACAAAAGGGCTCGTTCGGAATGTGGGCCGATCCGAGGGTTAAGGGTCAATGAGTAGGGCTCTTGTCCTTCTATGGACTCTGTTGCCATCAGCCGCTGTAGCGGCGCCGGTTGGATACTTTGATCTAGTGCCCGGCGTCACTTTGGAAACCGGCGATACCTGGATTTCGGAGGACAGGCGCTTCCGGCTCTATGGCGTGCAGTCGTGCTTGCGCGGCACTTCTTACACGGACAGCCACGGTCAGAAACGCGATTGCGGCGAGGCGTCCCTCGCCGTGCTCGCGGCTTATATCAAGGACACAAAGCCCGTTTGCGCACCCGTGGCGAAGAAGGACGATACTGCTTACGTCGTCTGCTACTCCACCGTCGGAAATCAGAGGCTCGACCTTGCGACCGTCCTGATCACCAGCGGATACGCCTTCGCAGCGCTCAACGGTGAAGGCTTGCCCTATCACGTCCCCTACGCTGTAGCCGAGCAACGAGCGCGCGAACAGCGGGCAGGCCTCTGGCAGTTCGAAGACGTGCAGCACCCGTCCATTCTCCTGAGCCGTGAGGTGAACGCGCGAAACAAGAAGGCAAGCCAATGAAGCGATACCTGTCTGCAGTCGCGGTTCTTTCTGCGCTCGTCCAATCCGCTAAGGCTGCCGATCTCGTGAAGAATCCGGCCGCGACGATGCGACAGCAGCAGGATTGGGCCGATGCTCCAGTGTATCGGCACCCGGTCTACAAGGGACGGGTTGCGATCATGGATGGCCGAACCCTATGGTATCCCCAATATGCGCAGCGCGTTCGCCTCGTCGACATCGACGCGTGCGAGCTCCCGCAATGGGCTCTTGATCCCAAATGGGTCGACCGCGAACGGCAGGAAGCACCGTCGCCGGTACCTTGCGGCCCACTTGCCAAAGCCTGGCTCAAGAGGACCGTAGGCGACAATCCTGTCGAATGCAGCGTCGAAGCCATCGGCAATGATGCAATTCCGCAGGCGCGTTGCACCTCAGGGGGGCGCGACATTGCAGTGGAGATGCTTCGCGTCGGCTGGGCGCGTGTGGCGTCACAGCATTCCTCCAGCAGCCAGTACCTAGCCTATCAGCGGTACGCGATGGCAGCCCGCTATGGCATGTGGGCCACTTATGTTCTCGACATGGACGAATGGCTACGCAAGGCGATAGACAAGACATTGGCGCGCCAGCCGATCGCTGATGCCAACCTCCTCGCCGAGCGTGAAAGCGAGATTTCACCTCCCTTCATCGATGCCCGCAGGAAGCCAAAGAGGACAGACCGATAGTTGCCCGACTTCGCTCGTATTGCGAATGCGTTCGCAACGGATCCGCTGGCGAGCCTGCTGCTCGCCATTCCGCTGTCGTTTGCGCTGATCGTCGTTTCGGAAAAAATCTGGTGGGTTCATGCACCGTTGGCTGCGGCGCTCCTGATCGTCTCTATCCTCTTTCTCGATCAACGTCATCTAGCGCTCGACTGCTTCCTGGTCGGTCTGTTCGCCTTTCCGCCGCTTTGCCGGGACATCCCCAATCAGCCGCTTCTCTTTCGGATCGGGATCTTCTGGTTCTCAGCCTTCGCGCTCATCGCAGCCGTCATCTACGCGGCCGGGGATCGGGTGCAACATGTCGCTCCGATCGACAAGCTGTTCGTCGGTCGGGCCTCTCCAGCCGCAACCATCAATGAGGACCATCTGACATGAAACGTCTGCTTTATGCCGCAGCCGGTCTTGCTGTGATCGCAATCGCCCCCACAGGGGCAAAGGCGCAAGACGCCGAGTGGGGCTGCCAGATTCTACTTTGTGCCGCATCCCAAAACCCGTCCTGGCATGGCGTCCCCTATTGCGTTCCGCCGATGAAAAAACTGATCCGCGCGATGTCGAAGCCGGGGTTCGATTGGCCCATCTGCCACCAGGCTAAAGCCGGCGAACCGGGCCGCGAAGAGTTTGAGGAATGCCCTGCCGGCTCTCGACCCGCCTCGAGCAGCAGTGGAGATGACCGTGTCTTCAGGCGGGATGAAAATGACCAGTGCGTCCACATCGTGGACAGGTGCGAAGGCCGCGACGAGTACGACCGCCTCTATGGTGATGGAGAAGCCAACGACAAGAACCGTACCACCTTGGAGATCCTCCGCAGCGGCAGAAATGACGGCGATTTCGGCTATCGGGACGACAAATACAACGGCTGCAAGGTGAAGATCACATCTCCCCGGCCGCGGCGCTCGAATCCCTGGTATTTCGACATTCCAAACGGCAATGGCGTCAAAGAGCGCTTCTGGTTCAACCTCAGAACCTAAGTGAGAAAGCTGATGAACCAGAACATCCTTGTAGCGATCGCCGCGACCGTCGGCCTCGTGACCGGCGCTGGCGGCACGTATCTTGCAACTTTAGAGCCCAAGGTGGAGACTCAGGCCATTTCAAAGGCCGAATTGGTTGCGGCTATCTCCGCGGATCCGTCCCTCTGCCCAATCCCTAAAGTCGAGGCGCCGACGGAGGCCGAAGCAACAGCGGCCTACCGCAAAGCTCACGCGGCATCTCCCCTTGTTTGGGACAGAAACGATCGGCCGGACATATCTGTGGCGCTGGGGCAGTGCGACAAAACCGGCTCAGGCCCGGGCGTCGCCTGCATGACTTCAATCAAAATGTCTCCTGAGGCGCGGCCCATTGATCGCATTGTCGGCTTCTCTAGATCGGCATCGGGCGAGTGGATCGCGACCATCAACTAGGTTTCAAAGCGTCTGCCTCATGCCGACTACCGCTCTATGGTTTCCGGATCGGCCCAGCGGAGGGACGTCTTTCATCGGCGTTGGTGAGCCTCATCTTTATTTGAACAAGACTGACACGGTCGCACATTCGACTGGCAATACCGTCTTCGCGTTGGATACGGCCGCTGCAACACCTTGGCTCGTTCCCAATCGCACGGCGACCTCTTGCTCTGTCCAGCCTCCGCCGCCCGCGCGCTCGGCTAGCCGCAGCGCCTGATAGAACGGGGAGAGCGCCCAAGGAACGCTAGTGTTGATGCGCTATACAGCGGAGGGATTCGGACCATTGGCCGTGACTCATCTCTACCGATCGCCCGAACGGGTGATTTTACGTGAAGCAAGATTCACGTTATAATTGTACAGTCTATAGAGGGGGCGAACCATGCGCACCACCCTGGTGATAGCCGCGTTTCTCGTCATGGGCCTCAGTTCCGATGCTGTGGCTAAAACGTGGAGCTTCAACGTCACGAGAAAAACCGAGCACAAGATAGGAGAAATCTACGGCTTAGGGGGTCAGAAATTCTGCGTCTGGGCCTACCAAAGAGGCACTAGAACGTACTCGCATGTCAGCGTCCGCAGATCACTGAATGGTCACGAAAAGTTTCTCTACAGGATTAAAGGTAAGCACTGCTGGAAATCGAAAGCAGGCGCATACATCGTCTATGGAGCGGCGGGTGACGTGGATCTCAAGGTGATCTTTGAGATCCCAGGCGGGGAGGACTGGAGGCCAAGTGGCGGCGGAGTATTTGAGCCGCCGACGTAATTATTCCTAAAGGGGGTAAATCCTAACCGAAGTGCATCATGTCGGTTTTGAGGGTAGGGGTTTAGCCTCCCTCTTGCAAACGTGCCCGGAACACTTCGGCCGGCGTCCTGTAGTCGAGGCACTTTCGCGGCTGGTCGTTGAGATGGCGCGCAAGTTGGATGAGCTTGCGTTGCGACACGGCTGCAAGATCGGTATCGCCCGGTCTTCCGCGCGCTGTATTCAGGCAGTTCGCGATCGTGGAATGTGTTGCGCCTGATCTCGCGGTAGATGTTTTTGACCTGAACCGCGTTTCGCAGTCAAGCCGGGGTTGCTTGACCGGTGGTCACGGCTTTCTGTTTTCGCATGCTCGCCGCTGAGCTCGATGCGATAGGCATTGGGTACGAGGCGGTCGAGGATGGCATCGGCAATGATCGAGGTGAGGTTGTTTCGCCCTGACGGCATCCGATAAACGCAAGGATTTCCGTGTGCGGAAAGACCGAGCTCACGCGTTTGAGCCAAGTGCCGCTGCGTGTTCGCTCTCTAGCCGCGGCTACCGTATTTTCCCTGTAGTGACAGCCCATTCGGCAGAAATACAGTGACGAAGCCATCATAAACCGAGGGTTTCGAACAATGATACACATCGTGACGCCACTGAATGCCGCCGAGCATAAGTCTTTGATAGAACAGATGTTCAGACTTCGGGCCAGACAATTCGCTAATCGGCGTAACTGGCGAGTTTCGGTAGAAGACGGGCGAGAGATCGACTATTTTGATACACTCGATCCAACGTACGTTCTAGTCAGCAACGACGCTGGTATCCTCGTCGCATCGCTGCGTGTGCTGCCGACAACCGGACCTCACATGCTTGCTGACGTTTTTCGCGACATAATGGCAGAATCGTCAGTAATCCGGCATCCGCTTATCTGGGAAAGCTCTCGCTTCTGCATCGACCCAGCGGTGGCGCGTAATTACGGTCCAGATGGCATCAACATGGTGACACGTGAAGTTCTTCACGGCCTCTTCTCGCTAGCGCGCGATTGCGGTGTTCAAAACGTCGTTTCCGTTTACGACTTGATGGTGGAGCGCATCCTGCGTCGCGCGGGATGCTTATTTGACAGAATTGGATCGGTTGTCGAGTACGATGACGGCTTATTGACGACCGCAGGTCTGTTTGAGGTAAGCGACGAGGTTATTGACCGGCTGACATCGATGCGGAAGCCCGAACGCCTGTTGGAAGGGGTTTGATATGGCCGTCTCGGCGTTGACTCCCACAACCCCAGAGCCTTTCGGTCCACTGGATGGAGCATTGTTCGATGTACCGGTGCACTCCAGTAAAACTTCCACGGCCTATGACCGGCTCACGCGGATGCTGATGGCCGGTGAGCCTAGGGGAGAAGAAAGGTTGATCCCCAGCGACCTCAGCCGACACCTCAATGTTGGCCTTACTCCATTGCGCGAGGCACTCATTCGCCTGGCGATCGAAGGCGTCATCGAACAGGTTCCCGGATGCGGCTTCTTTGCGACCCTGCCAAACTACGGCGAGCTCAGCGACCTAAACACGATCCTAGATCTGCTATTCGGCAAAATAGTAGACGACCGGAACATTTCCCTGTGCAACATGGTGGTGCATGAGGCCCATGCGAGCCCGAACCGCCGCTTTCAATGGTTCTACAACGGCCTCGCGTCTATATCGGATAGCGCCCATGTTATGCGGCTGTCTCATTGCTACACCTTAAAAATAGGTCGTCTGCTTGCGTTGCAGGACTCCCACGCCTTCGACGCCTCCGAATTGATGGTAGAAATTGATCGCTGCATTTCCGCCTTCAGCACTGAGGATCGGCTAGAGGCATCGGAGGCTTTCGTCAGCCATCGCAGGACAATGCGAGCGATCTTACCCCACCTTCTACTCACAGCGCAGACCAGAAGCCGCCGGCATCGAGAGTCGCTGCAAGTGAACGGCTAGGCTCAAATAAGAGTAATCACAGCTATGAACCTGTTTGCCCATCCGCACCATCCTATTCAGAACCGCGAAAGCCAAGTTAGATCGCTTTGCCGGCAGTTTGCCGAGACAGTTGTTCGGGCCACAGGAGACAGTTTCTCTACCCAAGAGGGGAACGAGTATGTCGACCTCACCTCTGGAGCTGGCGCGTTGAACTACGGCTACAACCATCCCGCGCTGAAAGCAGCGCTTGTTCGCTTCCTTGATCGGGACGGGATGCCCAACGCGCTCGATATGTACACCGATGCAAAGGCCAGCTTCTTTTCGGCATTTGAACACCACATCCTCATACCCCGCAGAATGGATTACCGGCTCCAGTGCGCCGGTCCGACCGGTGCCAACTCCGTGGAGGCGGCTATCAAGCTTGCCCGTCTCGCGACTGGGCGAAAGACCATTGTGGCGTTTACCGGGGGGTATCATGGGCTATCACTGGGCGCTCTGGCGGCCACTGCTTATCGAGGCACTCGAGAAGCGGCGACCGTATCATTGAGTGACGTCGTGCACATGCCCTATGAAGGCTATTTCGGACCGGACACACCCGGGATCCCGTTTCTGCGAGCCATGTTTGACGATCGCGCCAGTGGACAGCAGAAGCCCGCAGCCTTCCTCGTAGAGGTCGTCCAGGGAAAAGGCGGCATGCGAAACGGCTCGGCTGACTGGTTAAAGAGCCTGGCACAGCTTGCCGCAGATCTCGGGGCGCTCATGATCTGTGACGAGATATTTGCCGGGTGCGGTCGTACAGGTCGCTATTTTGCCTTCGAGCCGTTTGATTTTGTGCCCGACATCATTTGCCTGTCAAAGTCCTTGAGTGGCTTCGGTTTGCCAATGTCCATGCTAATGATCCGTCCTGAGGTTGATGTCTGGCAACCGGGTCAACATGCCGGAACTTTTCGTGGCAACGGTCATGCCTTTGTTACAGGCGCTGTCGCCGCAGAACTTTGGTCAGATCCGGCTTTTGTCGAGAACGTTGCCAACTTGGAAAAGTTGCTCGAGGAGCGGCTTGACAATCGTGAACCGGGGTTCGGACGGCCAACAGGTCGCGGCCTAATGCGAGGCCTAGCTTTTGAATCCACAGATCGCGCAGCCTCCATTGTGGCTGGCCTTCGTGCGAATGCGATTTTTACGACAACGTGCGGGCCGGAGGAGCAGGTGGTGAAGCTTTTACCGCCGCTTACGATGGCGCCAGATCGCCTCACAGACGTGATCAACCGGTTGGATAGGGTCTGCGCGAGGCGCTGACGCCGCCGCGGATATCCAGACGACGTGCGGCGTTCGAGGTTCTTCAGCACCAGATAGTCGAGCAGGAGAGGCGTGCGGATTCGACTGCACGTTGAGTTGTCACAAAACTGAGAACATTCTTTTGCAGTATCGGCAAATTGATTGCTTGCCACATCCCTCCTGCTCAAGGGTTAAGGGATTAAGGTACTTCCGAAGAGAGGAAAGCCGATGAAAACGCTGTTGCTCTCCGAGCGTTTCGAAGAATTGATGGTGGAGCTACCAGATAAAGGTCTGCCGGATATTCTTGCACTGGCAATCGGAGAGTTTGGCATCAACCGCTTTGCCTATTTTCCGACTGCCAATGCTGCACAGGATCCGAAGCCTGAAATCCTCACTAACTATTGCGATCCCTGGGTGACACGTTATCGGACGCAGAACTACCAACTGATCGACCCAGCGGTGTTGGCAGGCTCTTCCAGTTTCATGAACGTCGATTGGAGCGAATTCCAGAATACGCCGGAGGTTTCTAAGTTCTTTGGCGAAGCTATGGAGTTTGGGGTTTCTCCGATCGGTTTGACTATTCCCATTCGCGATCCCGAAAATCGACGAGCTCTATTTTCAGTCAATGCAGATATCAATGCGCGTGAATGGCCGGCATTTAAGAAGAGTTTTCAGGCAGACCTAACGTACTTAAGTTTCTTGTTCCACAAGCATTTGGTTGCGCGGCGCGCCGACCTTGCCCCAGTCAAAGCACAGTTGTCACGCCGTGAACGCCAGGTTCTGTCGTGGGCGGCGCTAGGAAAGACAACGTGGGAAACGGCTTGCATCCTCAAGCTATCGCAGCGAACAGTCGAGTTCTATCTGCGTAACTGCTGTGCACAGCTCGGAGTTGCGAACAAAACCCAAGCGGTCGCCGTGGCGCTTTGTCATGGCTTGGTAACGCTACTTCCCGTGCACTCGATTTGAGATTTTCAATACTGATAACGAAAAACTTGTAACAATCTGCTCAGAAGCGCGCCACCACATAGATTTCCTCGCCGTTGAAATCCGACGGAGCAAATTCCTGGTTGTCGGCCACGTCAAGAATATCTGCGCCATGTTGCCTTAGACGATGGCAAAGTTCTTCCGGAAATAGCATACGGTGAACCGACCTATCCGTTGCAACTATGTCGTCTCCACGACGCCAGTTGCGCCGCCGGATGGATTGTTGGGACTTTATATCCACGCAAAAACTGGTCTCGCCTACAAGGCGATCGCCGGCGGCGTCAACTACTTCAATGTTGGAAGGAGTGGACATCCTCGATGACATTAGGAGAGCTCCGTAGTTCAGTGCGCCTACGAGGACGATCGCCCCGTGTGCGGCGTGTTTGCGGATGACTTCAAACCCGTATTCGAGATCTCGCGGATGAACGAGATGGGAGAGAACGTTGCCGAGGACCAGTAGCCCTTCGAAACGGATGTCCAAGTTGAGGTCTTGCATTGGACATATATGAAACGATGCCTGGGCACGCGCGCGCGCCAAGTTGATCATAGCGGAGCTTGGGTCAACGCCTGTGCAAGCAATACCAAGCGAGGATAAGTATTGAATTTCCCGACCGGTTCCGCATCCCAGGTCAAGAACATTCCGAGGCAACCGGCCAAGGTAACGTCGGAATGTCGCTTCGCACATCCGCCCACGCCGGTGCGGCGGGTCGGGATAGACAGCTTCGTAGAGATCAGGATTGACGTAGAGGAAATTGGTCATACGAAACGGGTTGTCTCCTCATTCCGCAGCTGTGCGATTGGCCTCGAAGGCGGCCAATGCTCCGGCAGATATTCGAGTGCCGAAGCCTCCGGTCCTCCCAGGAACTCCACCGTCCATGCGTAGATCTCAGTCATATAAGGCATCTCGACGCCCAACCGTCGACCTAGTTCGAGCAAGAAGGCCATACCGTAGTAAAGATCCTCGCGAACTCCAGGATGATCCATCTTAAAGAGGTAGCCACCACCTTGTGCTTCGATCATTGGAATACGGGACTGGAAGGCCGAGCAGGTTCGAAAGGTCGATAGCATTGTCCGCGGATCAGCGATCAGGCTCCGGTATTGGTCGACGACTTTACCGTGCAGTGTTCCAGCACCTTTCAGCTCCAGTCCAAGAGCGCCTTCGATGGCGTGAATGAGGCGCTGCTGTTCCGCATCGCAACGCTCAAGGAAATATGCGGCCAGTTCTGTTAGGTCGGCCCACCAGCGAACCTGTTCGGTAAACGGCTTGCCGTCCCATTGCGAATACGGCCCCATGCGAGCGTACAACACCGAAGGATGGATGAAACCCAGTGGACTCAGTGTCATTTCCAGGAAATGGCTGAGCATCTCAGTGGGCTGCGGGAACAGATGTGCGACTAAAGCAGCGCCTTCTTCCCGCAATCCTAGCGGAACATCCTGGCCAAAACCAAGATAAAGCTTGTCCTTGAACCCGCCGAGTATAACGCTTCGGCCTGTATCCATTTTTGGACTCGTCGCGGGGACGCCTCTGAGCGCCCACACGACAATGTTGGGATCACGGCCGATTTCCTTTCCAACGAGCCAATCGAATCCCCCGCACCCGGGAATGGCGCCGATGAAGACGGGGCGGTCGCGACGGATCACTGAAGCTGCACGTCGGACCGCCTCTGGTCTGCCGTTAGCAGTTTGGGTGAAGATGATGACGTCGGCCTTACCGGCCACTTCAGTTATATCGTCCGTTACGATCGCGGGACGGCCGCTGCATAGTGCTTGCCCGTCGGAAACCATTGTGATGCCCTCTTGCGGCATGTTCCTGCGGATTTCTGCTGCCCGGCGTGTGTGCCAAAGAATCTGGACATCTTCCCTTTGCGAAAGCAAAGCCACCAACAGATGACCCATTCGGCCACCACCAGAAATCAAGATCGTGGTCATGACATCTCCTTTTTGTTTGCTTCACAATAATTGTATCGAGATGCCGGTCAATTATATAAAATAAATATGTGAAATATGTACTTTATATAGTCATATATTCAATTTTATAATAATAATATTACTTGAGTATCTAAATATTGATGATAACGGTATTTTAAGAGTACGAGGGAAGGATCTGCAAGATGTACATACCTCCGCTAGAGCTTGTTGGATCGGAGCCGGTATTAACGCCGCGCGAGTCAGAGCATTTTGCGACCGTGAGCACGAGACTAAGGCCTGTCTCAGGATGCAGAGTAATCGCATCGTCGGGATGTCATCGCTACGGATATTGGAACGAGCAATACCTGTTCGATGGTCGGGCTGATACCGGCTGGTGCACACCGAGCCGCACGCGGTCGCAAAGCGAATTCCTGGAGATAAGCACTGGATGCCAGACTCCGATCCAACGGATCAGGATGCTGTCGCGCGCCATCAATCCGGAAGCCGGTTTCCCCAAGCGGATGCAAGTACGGTCGGCAAAAGCCGAGGGTGAATGGCAGGCGCCAGTCACGCTGCAATCGTCGCAGCTAACCTCTACGTGCTGGCACGAATGGAGCCTGCCTGGGCTCCATGCGCCCTACCTCCGCCTCGATTTCTTTGATGTCGCGCGCAGGCAGGAAGGAAAATACTTCCTGCAGTTCATGGCGCTCGAGCTTTTGACGGAGGTTATCGATGTCGATTGATATAGCGCGGCTCAATCCGACCGCTGGAGCGATCTTTTTTGCCGAACAGGCTTCGAAATTCGGCGCCTGGGGAAGCGATAGCCTAGCATGCAATTTTTGGTATCTGAATCCCGGGCAGCAGTTGGTTCCAAGCAAAGCTGAGACAACGGATACCATTTTGGTCGTGCTTGATGGCGATGTCGCGCTCGAGACGTTCGAGGGTTCTGAAATTCCCCTCGACAAAGTCTACCGACCGGAGGCTGCGCGTGTGGTGAGTCCAGCGCCCAAGAGCGAGGGATACACCATTTTGCGATCGGAGCTGGGCCGGGCGGGCGATGTCTTTGCTGTCCCTATGGGGTTGTTCTTTGCCATAGTGAACGGTTCCGACACGCCTGCCACCGTCTTGTCGGTCAGCGCTCCTGTCCGTGATCGGGCGCAATATACAAGCCGCTAGAGTGCACGGTTTCCCATGGAAAAAGCCGCCATCTTCTTTGACCTCTACCATACTCTGGTGGAAGAACAGCCGGATAATCCGTTCTATTCACGGATCATTGCCTCACTCGGACTCGAAGCCTCGAGCTTCCTGCCGGCGTACAAATCCTGTGGTGACGCTACTATGCGTGGCGTGCTTGACGGAATGGGAGGGCGTATCGCAGAAGCGTGCCGCCTCTCGAATCAAATGCGTAGTCGTGAGCAGATCGCGGCAAGTGTCGCGAGCTGTTTGCCGATCTTTCACGCGGCTGTAATCCCATATCCGGACCTCGCTAAATCGCTCGACCGCATCGAGGCCGCCGGCGTGCCGATGGCGATCATCAGTAACGCGTCCCAGTATTCTGTTGCCGTTATTGAAGAACTCGGATTGTTCGAACGGATGGATGCGGTGGTGCTGTCATTCGAGGAGCGTATCCTCAAACCTGAACCTTCCATCTATCGTACCGCGTTGAAACGAGTCGGCGCATGCCCAAGTTCGTCGGTCTTCGTAGGCGATGGTGGAAATGACGAGTTAGCGGGCGCGCGGCATTGCGGCCTGCATACGATACTCATCGATCGACGGCTAACTCACACAGAGCGTGCAAGGGAGTACGCTGATCTCGTCGTTCCTTCTCTTTCTGCGGCTTCGGAAGCTGCCCTTTCACTTATAGAAACGAGTTGCAGTTCCGCAACCTGAACCACCACTTCCCACCCAGGAGATTTCCAGCATGTTGGATCAGCGTATCCTCACAAAGGCTGCCGCATTGCGACAGCTTCTCACCAGTCCCAAACTCGAATTTTTCATGGAAGCCCATAATGGGATGAGCGCTCGTATCGTTGAGCAAGTTGGGTTTCGGGCGATCTGGGCCTCCGGTCTGACGATTTCTTCGGCGTTTGGGGTGCGCGACCGCAATGAGGCGTCATGGACCCAAGTGCTCGAAGTGGTGAATTTTATGAGTGACCGAACAGAGATTCCAATTCTTCTGGACGGGGACACCGGATACGGCGATTTCAATAACTTCGCGCGAATTGTGCGGAAACTGGATCAGATTGAAGTTGCGGGTGTCTGCATTGAAGATAAGATTTTCCCGAAACAGAATTCGTTTCTCGGTCAAAGCCAAGAGCTAACTTCCATTGAAGATTTCGTTTCCAAGATTAGGGCAGGAAAAGAGAGTCAACGCGATCCGAATTTTTCGATCGTCGCTCGGACAGAGACGCTGATCGCGGGCCGCTCCATGCAAGAAGCTCTCGACCGTGCGGCTGCGTATCATGAGGCAGGTGCTGATGCCATCCTTATCCATTCCAAAAAGGCCGATAGCACCGAGATCGAGGAGTTTTGCCGGCAATGGAACAACCTTTGCCCCGTCGTTCTAGTGCCGACAAAGTATTATACGACGCCGGCTGACAGGTTCCGGGCGCTAAATGTATCTGCGGTGATCTGGGCTAATCATACCATGCGGGCAGCCATTACCGCCATGGAAGCGGTATGCCGAAGGGTCCACGCTGAAGAATCCCTGTCGGGCGTGGAAAGTGAAATCGCGAGCCTGGCTTGCCTTTTCGAACTTACTGGAGAAGCTGACTACGCCGCGTTCGCAGAACGCTTTTCTGCGTCGGGGTCTTTGGCATGATTAGCGCTGAAACTTGGGGCGAACATCTGACGGCGGCCGGCTATGACTTCGCATCGGGTGTGCCTTGCTCGAGCCTCTCGCCGCTACAAAATGTGTTCGTCATGGGTGAGCGCGTGGAATATATCGCCGCGACCAATGAGGGGCAGGCCATAGCAATCGCCGCAGGCGCCCGCATAGGAGGGCGAAAGTCGGTCGTCCTTATGCAGAATTCCGGGCTCGGGAATGCGATAAACCCGATCACTTCGCTGCTGGCGATTTTCGAGATCCCGATCCTGCTTATTGTTTCTTGGCGCGGTCGACCTGGATGGCTGGACGAGCCCCAGCACGAGGTGATGGGACGGATAACGCCCAACTTGCTCGAAGTTCTGGATGTGCCATACCGGATTCTGTCGGAGGATCCGTCTACTGCCTCGGCGGATCTCATAGATGTGCTCGACATGATAGAAACGACGGGCCGCACTCATGCGATTATCGTTCCCGACAAGACCTTCGCCCCCTTTCCCTGCGCCACAACGCTAGTGCCTCGGCGCGAACCTGGCGTCCATTCCCATGAAGGTAAATCAACTGGCCTGCTGCCGTCTCGCACTGATGCACTCGAACGACTCAATGCGGCCTGCGGCGACGATTTGATGGTCGCCACGACGGGTAAGACGGCGCGTGAACTCTTCGCCCTTGGCGACAAGGCTCGCAATCTTTACGTTGTCGGATCAATGGGGCTCGCGTCCTCCCTCGCACTTGGTTTGAGCTTGGTCACTGACGAAAGAGTCATCGCAATAGACGGGGACGGAGCGGCATTGATGCATCTTGGCGCAATGTCGACGGTTGCAACCTATGGAAGGTCAAACTTTGTGCATGTGATCCTCGACAACGGTTGCTACGATTCAACGGGTGCCCAGCCTTCGACCGCAGCCAACACGCCCTTTGCGGAAATTGCAGCTCTGAGCGGGTATCGAAAGAGTTGGACAACCGACAACATCGATAATTTCTCGGAGATCCTGGCGAGAACTCGCCGAGAGGCGGGGCCGTTGATGATAAGGCTCAAAATCGCGGCGGGTTCGCCAAGGGACCTGCCCAGGCCCGACAGAGCGCCAAGGGATGTTCTCAAGCGGCTGCAGGAGACCTTGGCTCATGCCAGCTAGTTCGGGCAGCGATTCTACTCAACGCCCATCCGACGCACTTCCAATGGCCATGCCCGCGGTAATACTTGCGCTGACCCAAATCACTGGCTGGGGCGCGGTTGGCGTCCTGCCCGTGCTCGCTAAGACGATCTCTACGGAATTCGGGAGCTCTTTATCAGCCGTCTTTCTGGGAACCTCGGCGATGTTCGTCGCAATGGGGATTGCCGCACCTTGGACCGGTCGTGCATTTATTCGGTTTGGAACACGTCAAGTTATGGCGGCAGGAGCAGCACTGATCGGGCTGGGTCTCTGCTTGCTCGCCCTTTCACCGAACCTTTCACTCTTTTGGGGTTCATGGGCACTGACTGGTGTGGCTGGCGCAATGTTTCTGACTACCTCTGCATACGCATATATCGCAGAGTATGCCGAGGATCGCGCGCGGAGTCTGATTGGTACCTTGATGTTGGTGACAGGCCTCGCAAGCAGTGTCTTCTGGCCAATAACCACGTTTCTAGACAATGTCATCGGCTGGCGTGGCGTTGTCCTTGTCTACGCTGGCATCATGTCCTTGATTGTCTGCCCAGTCGTCTGGGTAGGCCTTCCCGCAACAAGCAGCCCGGCTGACAAGGCGGCGCGTCAAAATGGTCAGCGAAAGGGGCCAGCCTTCGTCCTGTTAGTGGCAGCTATCGCCCTAAACACCTTCGTGACCTTCGGTGTTGAGGCGATGGGCATTCAACTCTTGCAGGCAATGGGTATGGACTTGACGGGGGCTGTCGCAGTCGCTTCGCTCCTTGGAGTGTTCAAGGTCGGTGGACGTGTGGTCGACCTTCTGGGCGGGCAGAGATGGGACGGGCTCTCGACTGCGATTGTGTCGGGGTCTATGATCCCGATCGGGCTTGGTGCGATCTGGATCGGCGGTGCAGGCTACCTTTCGGTCGGCGGTTACCTCCTGCTGTTTGGGGTCGGAAGTGGCGCCTTCGCCGTGGCGCGGGCCACCATGCCGCTCGTTTTCTTTCAAAAGGCAGACTATACGGCAGCGATGGCTACTATCGCCTTGCCGATGAACTTGATCACCGCGATGGCACCGCCAATTCTCGCGGCGTTGATGGCAGGTATCGGCGCTCAGGGCGTTTTCGCGGCTCTTGGCGTACTTAGCATCTCGGCTTTTCTCATTCTACTGCAGCTGAATCGCATGCGACGAAGCATGGCCAACGACTGATGCGCTTCGAGACGGACATCTCGATGCCTGTAACGACGGTTCGATCTCGAGATGAACTGAACGACTATAGGTTACCGTGCGGCAGACCGTAGTCTCCAAATACCAGCGCTGAAGCGGAGCGCCTACCACGCCTGTTGTAGAAACTGATGTAGTCTGGTCGCCCCGCTGCGTTTTGTGATCCGCGAGGAGATGCGTTTCAACGCATCTCTTGACGCGCTCTTCGTCTACAACAAGCTTTGTTTGCGTACGGAAGCAACTGAACCCAGCTGGATCTGATTTGGTTGCGGAAACTAGCCTCCAGCACCTACAGGCGATTGACCCGCTTGCACATTGGCCACGCCACCCGCTGGGGTGTTTTCACCGGGAATCATTGGCTGAGGAGCTTCGGCATGGTGTCGGGAAAAAGATTGTTGAATATTATGGCCATATAGGCGGCAAAGAGCGTTTCAATCAGGCCGGTAAAGACGCCAATATTGCCGAAATTGATGAAAGCGGTGAGAAACAGATATGTTGTTCCAAACAGCAACGATAAAGTTAGCGATGCCGAGATGGACGCCATCAACATCCATCGCCACCAATTCCACGGCGACTGGAATTACACCATCAGCTCAAATAAGCCGATATCGATGCGATAATTTATCAACGGATCCTTAGTCACGGGGAGGATTACTCGATTTGTGGGGCGGTCAGGCGGCGCGGGCCATTTCGGGCTGCTCAAGGTCGAGATACAATGGCGACGACATACTCCGTTCCGGCCCGCCCCACAAATCCTCATGCTCCCCCAGAACTCCAGCCGCCATATTCTTCAAAGCTCTACGTCGGTGGTGTGCAACCGCAAGATCCTTGTCGCGGCGGCCAGACCTATGCGTCGCCTTGGCGTCAGGTCTTCAACACATTGGCCCGACAGGCGATCGAGCGGACCGTATCAGCGTCGTAGTAGAGCCGTGGAGGTTCGATGTCCTCCTGCGTCGTCCAGCTATTGCCTTCCACCCACAGGCCAGTCCCCAGCTCGGCACGTACGCCGCCGCGCATCGGCTTCGGTGTGAGTGGTTTCTCTCGGTTGATTACCGTGTTTTCCTGGAAAACCAGATTCCGGAAAGACGTCGCTGTGATTGCGGGCCCCGGTGTTTCCTCGAACTGATTATGCTCGAACAGCAGGTCATCGAGGAGTGGAAAGGGCGAAGCCGCGCCGCGAACATCGGCGCCGATGTGGACGATCGCGCCGTCGCTGACGCCCATAGGATTACAGGCTTGGAAGTGGTTGCCTCGCACCACGAGATTTCGCGCTCCGAACCCCTCTTCCCAAAGGCCTGGTGACGCATCTGCCGTGACGAGCATTGCCGCATACTGATTGTGGAAGAAGCGGTTGTTCTCCACCAGCCAGTCGGCCCCATTGCACAAAACACCACGGGCACGGTTCTCGTGAAAGTAACAATCGCGGATGATCACGTTGCGCGTGCCATAACGACGGTTGAACAACATCGCGTCACTGGGGACGTGGGCAGGCAGCTTTTCACTGAAGACAAGCGTGACCTCGCTCGTCTCGTAGTTTGGCGTCGCGGATTTCAGCTTGGCCGTGAAGCCCGTGGGCGAGTAGTCACCATAACGGATCTCCACCGGGTCGCCGGCTGCGAACGGGCATCGCCAAGGCGTGATCTGCAAAGCCACCAGCGTGTCATCGCCGACCTTCTCCACGCCCATGTGGAAGTTGTCATGGATGTTGACGCAGTCATCGCCCATGAAGCTAAACTCGCACCGCTCCAGCCGGATGAAGCCTTGCGACTGCCCGACATGAAATCCGTCGGCCGTGGTGGTGATGGGGCGGCGCTCGTTGGCTGGAGGGGCGATGCGGCAGTTGACCAGCTCGAAGTGATGCTGATCGCCGCCAGTGACGAATCCCTCGCCCGGAAACGTGTAGATGTTCACGTTGCGCAACGAGAGATGGGAATTGCCGACCATGACGACGGCGTGCTTTTCGTAGGTGTAATGGCGCAGTAGGTAAAGGTGGCCTACGATGGGGTTGATGGGTTCGGTTGGCCACACGCGCACCGTTTGCTCATCGAGCTTCTCAATCTTGGTGGGTGCGAAGCCGTCGAACTCCGTGCCGGCGCCCGGCGCACGCAGCTCTTCATCGAGCGGGTTCATCGTGACCCAAACCTTGGGATCGAGCGGGGCAGCCGTCTCGAAGCTCATCACGAAATTCGATTGATCGTCGGCCAGTTCGGTAACTCTGCCTACCCAAGCCGGCGGATCGATCGCGCAATCCCAGTCCAGATTGAAGTTGGAGAACACCGATCGTCGGCAGTTCTTGATCGAGATGCCTTCGCCACCTTCGATCAGGTGGAAGAGAAACGTCGCCCCGCCGCCATCGAAGGTGAAGTCACTGAACCCATCGAAGACAATCGATTTGCCGGAAGTGAAGCGGTAGATGCCCCTGCCGACGACGAGCTTGGCCGCCTTTGTCTTGCGGCACTGGTCGAGCGCGGCCTGCAACGCAGCCAGGTTGCGGTCCGGTCCATCGACCGGAGGCTCGACACCATCGGCAATGGCACCAAAATCAGCCAGATGGAAAACCGGCCCATTGGGGTTCGCCGGCGCATCAATTGTAAAGGGCTGCGCCCCGGTGGCTCTGGGCGTCGCCGCGCTTCCGATCGATTCGGTAAGGGGATGCTCGGTCCATCCCGAGCCGCGCGCGATCGGCGCCGCACTCCCTGGCGTGGAGGCTGCCAGCGACCAGGGCACGGCGAAGAAAGCCGCGGACATGGCGCCGCCCTTTAGGAACCGTCGACGCGATGTGGCAGCTGCCGGGAGCGGCTCACACCTATCTCGCGCCAGGATTGACGCTTCTTCGATTTCGGACCGGTTCTCGTCGCACATCTAACTCTCCGGCTCCGCCCCAACGCGCAACTATCAACACAAATGTGGGCCAAGATGTCAATCGGCATAGAATGGCGGTCTGACGCACTCTCGCCGCATCTTGCGATCATACGGAGCCGATCCAAGCGAGCTTGGAGCAGGTCAATCTTCGCTCGGCCGTACCTCTGGCGCTTGACGAGCTTGGGCTTGGTTACCTACCCTCGGTCTGGCCGATCGACCGGGTAACGCGATTGCGGCACACACGGCTGCCTCGTCTTAACGACGCCGCGTGCCAAGGAGGCGACGAGGCCTTGCAGCGTAGGCTCAATCCACCTGGGGAGTCCTTCGGGATCCTTGCTGCGGACCAAGGCATGGAAGTCTGCGATGGTCTTGCGCGCCTCGACGAGGGCCGTGACGCGGCCTTCGGCGGCGGCGACGATCACAATTTCGGCCTTCGAGAGGTTGTCGCGGCCTATCGTCATCAGCCGCGCGATGGTGCGGGCCGAGGGTACGCACGTCAGCGTGTCGGCATCCGCCTTCTCGGCTCGGCGCCGGCGGGTCGCCATTCGCCGACGACGCGCAGGGACCCACGGAAGGCCTGACCTTTGAGCTTGCGCCAGAGATCGGTTGCATTCCTGGCTCCACTGTCCCACTGCCCGTTCAGCTAGGGCAAGTGGAGTTCCAGCTGGCAGTCATCGCGACCCCGTATGGGTGTCTTGAACCACCATGGTGATGCGCGGCGTGATGACCGAGCTCCATTGCAGGTCGTCGATCATCGCCATGGAGATGTCTTCCGGGCAGCGAAATTGCTGCATCGCCCGCAATGCTGAGAGCGCCACAGTATTGTTGGCTTAGGATCGCTGTCGGGCGCTCCGGTTGGATCAGCAGGCGCACGGCCGCCTCATAACCGGTCACCCGAGTGAACTGCCCGTCGACGACGAAATTCGGGTTCGCCTCCACTAAACTGCAAGGTCCCATTGTTTGGGAATCGAGATCGGTTACGAGCTCGTTTGACGAAGGAAGGCAGCCAGCGTCGCATGCCGACGGCCGACCCGCAACCGCTCAAAGTTCTGTGCCGGATGACGGGGATTGCGCGGCGAAATGCAATGAAGTACCGCCACAGCCCAACCGCGCGGGCGGCGGCGGACTTGCCAGTGGCTGGCACGCGGAGCGTGCCGTCCTTCATACGTCTAGCTGCCGCGTCGACGTCGCGTCGGTGATCATCTTCTGGATACGTCGCTGCACGCGCCATTCCCGCCCGATATCCCTGATCACCGGACGTGCTTCGGGCGAGAAGATGTAGTTGCGGAAGAAGGCGACATAGTTTTCCATCGCCGGGTTCACACCTGAATAGAACTGCTTTTCGGGATCGCGCAATAAATCCATCAGGTCCGCGCAATGCCGGGCGAAGCCGCCGCGAAGGATGGATGGAGACGTCGTGAATTTCGGGAAGGTGCGGAACAGTGGAATCTTGATCCCGAGCAGGTGGGTATACTCGTTTCGCCGATGGAAGTGGCCCTTGCGGCGGACGTCCCAATTCTGGTCGGCTGCGTGAAATGACACCTGGGCTATCGTCGGATCGGCAAAGGGCACCAGCAGTTCCTCGTGCATTTCCCTCAAAGCGATCCAGTCATCTTCGAGGTGGAACACGTAGTCGGCACTCGTCGCAGCCCACAGCCTCGCGACGGCTGCGCAGAAGCCGGCGATTTCCGGCTGGAAGACGGTGGCGTCGGGGAAGTAACTGCGGAAGATTTCTACGCACGCGGCATGGTCCTCGTCCGATCCAAAGAGCGGGTCGAGATTGAGATAGACCTCACGCAGATCAAGCTTTCCCAGGACTTTCTGACTGAAACTCGCAAGCGTCTGGGCAAGTAGCTCCGGTCGCCTGGTGCCGACAACACACAAGTCGATCGTGGACATAACACAAATACTCCAACTGCTAGAATCGCGGTGGCGAGCTGTACCTGAATTGAGATGCCGGATACTTGCGAACAAGTATTTCCGGATCGTCTGATTGCCTTCAAAATCAGATCAAAATCCTGACCCTTTTTTTGAACTCCGCCCTGGTCGTCGGAGAGACTATAGAGCGCCTGAAGCACCAGGATCTTGAACATCAAAACCGACGCGAAAGGAGGTCGACCGCCCTCCGATCCGTCGGAGCGCTTCAGCGCCTTGGCTAACGGTTTCTCAAACACAGGGAATGATGCTGTTGAGCTTTTCCCAGAGGTCGCCGACGGCACTCAGGCGCTCGTAACGCTCGTCGCCTCAGAGGCGCGAGGGCGGCGCACAGCAACGCCGTGCCAAGCGACGTATTCTGCAAGTTTCGGATTCGGTTGAAGGGAACACAAATTTACCAAGTAGTCCATGGAAGCTCCCGATCTTTAGATGCGTCGGACACTGAAGTGATCCCCTGAGCATACGAGAGGCTCTCTTGAAGTTTGGTGCCCCAACTTCGTGTTCCAGCAGGGAGCGCATGCGGCGGCGCGAGATTATCTATCCTTTTGAGCGCTGGTTCGTCGGAATACGCAACTCCGTGTGCGCGTTAAATAGGTGCACGGCGGAAAGATCAACACCTACAGAGATGACGTTGCCGGGTTGCACGTCAAAACGATCTCGAACGGAGGCGACGATGGGAGTGGTCCCTAGCTGGGCCGTGATCTGGGTTTCGGCGCCGGTCGGCTCTATAAGCGAGACCGTCGCGTCTACTCCACCCTGGTTTATGAGGAGATGTTCGGGACGTATACCGTAGATGACGTCCTGGCCTCTTCTTGCCGCGACGCTTTCGGCGAGCGGAAGCTGAACGCCTCCTTCGGAGATAAACGCAAATGGTCCCGATGCACTGACTTTTCCTCGGATGAAGTTCATACCCGGAGAGCCGATGAAACCGGCGACAAAGAGGTTGGCCGGCCGGTCGTAAAGATCGAGCGGCGACCCGATCTGCTCAACGTAGCCGTCTCGCATGACTACGATCCGGTCGGCCATTGTCATCGCCTCGATCTGATCGTGCGTCACATAAATAGTCGTTGTCCTAAGCCGCTGGTGTAGCTGCTTGATCTCGGATCGCATCTGTACACGCAGCTTGGCGTCCAGATTCGAAAGCGGTTCGTCAAAAAGGAAAACCTGAGGCTGCCGTACGATAGCGCGTCCCATGGCAACGCGCTGACGCTGGCCACCCGACAGGTTTCTCGGATAGCGTTCAAGCAGGTGTTCGAGGTTCAGGATTTGCGCCGCTTCCCGGACACGTTGCCTGATTTCATCCTTCGGGGCCTTCGCCAGCCGAAGCGAAAAACCCATATTCGCTTCCACCGTCATATGAGGGTAAAGTGCGTAGGACTGAAACACCATCGCGATGTCGCGCTCTTTAGGCGCCACGTCGTTGACCACCTTGCTGCCGATGACGATGTCGCCGCTGGAAATTTCCTCAAGCCCTGCGATCATCCGCAGGAGTGTCGACTTCCCACAGCCGGACGGGCCGACGAGAATGACGAACTCCCCATCCTGGATGTCGACATCCACCCCGTGCAAAACTTCGAAATGACCGTAGCTCTTGCGGGCGCTTGTTACGGTTACTGATGCCATCGTCGTCTCCAGCAAATATTGTAAGAGTGTGAGAGCCGTTGGTGCCTACCGAAGCGCTGTCGCTTCGGAATAGGGCGCCAAGGCAGTATCAATTGCGGCGAGGCAAAGGCTCCGCGCGCTCGGCTTGACGCGCCCCGAAACGACATCCGGATACAATCGGCCAAGATACTGGCTGATCAGCGTTTCCGGGATCGGGTTCGGAAGCTCTGCAAAAAGTTGATTAACGGCTTCAGCGGCTCGGCTGTCCGGCCAGTAGTAGCGGATCCGGTCGCTGTAGCTGAAGTGGCGCTGCAGGTGCTGCTCTTCTGGTGTGCCGCCATAATGGCTCGACCAATGACCTGGATTGGCTTGCATGATGTCTTCCATGACCGCGGGAAGCCCAGTTGATGTAGCCGTACCGCCGATGGTTTGACGTATTGCAGCCAGCCCGTAGAGCGCTTCCCGAAGAGCGAAGGTCAGGCCGGGGCCCACCTTCAAAATCCCAAATCCGTCGTCAACCAAGCCGGATAGTTCCAACGCCGGCTGGTAGTCCGTCGAGTGTGCTTCGAACAGCAGACCCGGCATTTTATCGAGGGCCGAGATTAGGTTCGTTGCCCTATCAGGCTTGTAGAGTGCAACATCGGTGTTGCCGAACTCGACGCCGGGCTGAACCACAATACCGATGACGCGCTCGAGGGCAGGTTCGGCGCCGGCCGACGTAAAGGCCGCTCGATGAACCGTGAGGGTTCTCAAAGCAGCTTCCGGGTGTGTGACCTCCAGTTCTTCCAAGGCGTGAGTGGCGCCTCCGGGTGGGGGTACCTCCGTTCCAATGATGTAGACCGGCGGTTTGCGGCCGGCACGTTTTGCAGCGTCTTCGGCGGCTCTAGCCAACCGCGCTGCTCTTTCGGCTGTCAACGCATCCGTGAGCGCCCGCGGTTCTCCTGCGCAGCCCATCGATGTATCGAGATGCAGTTTCTCGAAGCCTGCCTCGACGTAGGACACTATCATTGCTTCGGCGCGTGTCATGGCCTCTTCCGCTGGAAGTCTTCTCCACGGGTTCGGGCCGAGATGATCGCCGCCAAGTATGATGTGGTTGGCGGGAAACGCGATGGCATCGGCGATCCGTTCGATGAAACGCCGAAAATCGGCCGGTGTCATGCCGGTGTATCCGCCCTCCTGATTGACCTGATTGCAGGTCGCCTCCAGCAGGAGTGCTCGACCCTCTCGAGCCGCGCGGCGCAACGCTGCCTCGACAACAAGAGGATGGGCGGAGCATACAGAGGTGATGCCCCTCGGTAGAGGCAGTGCTCTCGGCTCGATCAGCTTCGCCAAGGCGATCCGCCGGTTCTGATCAACGGCGTTCCTCATGCCAAGGTCACCACTTTGGTCAGATGACGCGGGGAAACGGTGTCGATCCGCCTCCACTGCGCGGCGCGTTCGCCAAGGACTTGCAAGACAGGCAGGAAGACGAGGCAGACCAATGAAGGATCGACGTCGACGGGAAGCTCAAAGTCGCCCGGGCCGCCCAGGCCGACGACAAATGCCCCCTTTTCGCGCAATTCCATGACGAGTTTGGTTTCTGCTTCCTTCTGGTCAGCGCTATAGAGCATGATAACCGCGGTCTCGCTGTCAACGAGGCTGATCGGCCCGTGGCGGTATTCAAGGGGATGAAATGCCTGTGTCAGCACCTGGCTCATTTCCATCAGTTTGAGAGCGCCTTCCGATGCGATCCCGTAGAGAGCACCGCCGCCCAAGAAAACAACGTGAGACCGCTCATGAACGCGCGTGGGTAATGACGCATTAAGAGTTTTTGCCAGCGCTTTCGCCGAAGTGGGGATCGAGCTGGGGACATCCTGGCCAATCATCTGCATACCGAGAAGCAGCATGAGGCTTGCGGATGCTGTCATAACGATCCCTTCATCTGGATGGGTAGCAGCCGCGACGACCTCATCGCAGCTCTTGGCAAGCGAGCTCTCCGATTCCACTGTCAGTCCCGTGACGAAGGCGCCGTTAGCACGGCTTTTTTGCGCTGCGGCTACGGTTTCAGTCGTTTCGCCACTGCGAGAGATGGCGACGACATGTGTCTTCGTCCAGTCGGGCCAGAAAAGCGACGGGCGATTGAACCACTCGGCGCCCGGCACAGCGATCGCCCGGCGCCCGGCGCCGTTTGCAAAGGCTGCCAGTGACTGTGCGAGGTAGTAGGAGGTGCCGCAGCCGACATAGACCAGGAGATCGGTCCTTTGCGTGACGTTGTTCGAACCGATTGCCTTTTCCCAGTATGCGAACTGCTCGAAAATCACCTGTTCTGTCGTGTTCATGTTGTCTCCGGATTATTTGACCGAACCGGCCAGCAGACCGCTGACGAGGTATCGATTGAGGAAAATGACGACGAGGGCAGGAATGACGATCGCGATTGATCCGCTTGCCGTGATCAGCCCGTAGTCGATGAAATTCTTGGTGACGAATTCGGGGATCAACACCGTCAGGGGCTTGGTGGCCTGCGGTGAGACGATAAGGGGAACCAAGTACTGGCCCCAGGCTCCCAGAAAGGTAAGGATGGCTGCCGCCGTTAAGCCCGGGCCTGCCAGCGGAAGCACAATATTGAAGAATATGTAGAGGCGCCCAGCACCGTCGAGCTGGGCTGCTTCCTCAAGCGCCAGCGGGAGCGCATCAAAGACGCTACGCAAAAGCCAGAGCGAGAGCGGCAGATATGCCGAGACATAGATCAAGGCGACACCGACATAGGTGTCGACCAGATGCATCTTGATCATGATCTGATAGAGAGGGATCAGGATCGCGTAAGCGGGGATTGCGAGCGTGGCAACCACGGCGGCAAACAGAACCCGACGGCCCGGGAACTGAATCCGGGTGAAGGCGTAGGCTCCAAGCGAGGAGATCGCAACGCACAAGAGCGTGGCTGCTGCAGAGGTGACGACGCTGTTGAAGAGGGCCGCACGAAACTGTCTCCAGACTTCGACACCGCCGATCCGGGCAATGTTAATACCCAGAAGGCGCGAATAGTGGTCCAGCGTGAGATTTTGCGGGAAGAAGTTGATCGGCCGCACCGAGAAATCTTCTGTCGGCGTTACGGAGCTGATGATCGTCCAATAGATCGGACCCAGGGACCAGATGAGCAGGAGGGCGACCCCGGTCCAAATCAGCAAGCGGTAAGAGAGGCTGTATTTCATCAGTCGAACCGTGTGTTGTGATAGACGCGAAGGACGTAAATGAGCGAGACGAGAAGCGAGGCAAAGGTGATGACCACTGAAAGCGCCATCCCGTAGGAAAAGTGGAGGTTCTGGAACGTCTCGAGATAGATCTGCACGAGGATAGGACGGGTTTCGAGGCTAGACCCGGCAAGCACCCAGGCTTCATCGAACAGGTTGAAGGCATTCACGGTCGCATTGGTCATGGCGACCGCTATTGCGCTGCGAACGAGCGGAATCGTGATGAGGCAAAACATCTGGGTGCGTGTCGCTCCGTCGATCCGTGCGGCTTCATAGAGGTGGCTGGGAATACTCTGCATTGCCGCCAGAACGATGACGATCGTCAGGGGCATCATGCGCCAGACATGGACGACAGTGACGGCAATAATGGCACTCGTTCGGTCGTTGAACCAAACGTGGTTGTCGAAAGGCAGCCCTAAAGCCGAGAGGATACCGTTGAGAAGACCTGCGCCCGGCTGGTAGATCCACAGCCAGATCACGGAGTTGACCACACCCGGCAGGGCCCAAGGCAGAATGACCGCTGCCAGTATCCATTGCCGCCCAACTTTGACCTGATTGATCAGTGCCGCCGCGAGAACGCCGAATACCGTCTCGGTAATGACGGCGAGGGCTACATAGATCAGGGTATTCGCCCAAGTGGTTGCCAACATGCCGTCGGAGAGCATGCGGGTGTAATTATCCAGCCCGACGAAGGGTGCCCCCGCCTGCATCGGATTGACCCTATGCAGGCTGTCCCAAAGCGTGCGGCCCATCGGGTAGAAGACGAGGGTCGCCATGGTGATGCCAATGGGCGCGACGAGTAGCACGCCGAGGCTAGTGTCGGCATTGAAGCCGACACCCCGCTTTCTTGCTGGCCGTCCAATGGTGACAGCGGTCATTGCGCCATCGCCCGTTTTGCCGCCTCGGCAATGCTTTCGACAGCCTGCTCGACCGTCATTTCGCCCTTGGCTGCACTGTTGATCGCCGTGTTCACGCCGCTTGAAAATTGAGGATACCAGGGCGGCGTGCCTTGTGGAAAAAGCGCTCCAGCGGATTTCGATTGCGCAACGAGCACATCTCCGCTTTGGAGCTTGCCTTCGGCGTTGAGTTCGGACAGAGCAGACGTTCGGGTTGGCAGGAAGCCGTTCGCTAAGTTCTTCTTTTGGTACTCTTTGCTCGTGAACCAGTTCACGAAGGCGATGGCCGCCTCCTTGTTGGCGGAGACCTTCGGTATTGCGAGCGCCTCCGGAAGGCCAAAGCTGCGGGTCTCGCCGCTTTCGGTCGGCACCAGGATCGCTTGGATCTGACCTGCCACCAACGACCGGTTGGGATCATTCATCTGGCTCAGACGGCCGGGTTCACCTGAAATCATGATGCTCGTAAGACCCTGAGCGAACAGGCTCTCGTTGATCTGGATATCCTTGAGACCGGTGGAGGCTGGATCGACAAGCCCTTGGTTCAGCAACATCAATTCGAATGCAAGCGCCTTGTAGCCGGCGGAGTCCGGCTTGGTGAAAAGAGGGTTGAAGTCCTTGTCGAACAGTTCTCCACCGAAGGCCTTTGTCAAAAGATACCAACTGGTCGATGCACCTTCAGTCGCCGAGAGTGGTAAACCGACGGGATATGTCGAAATGCCTTTTGCCTTGATTTGCTTTGCCGCTGCTACGAGTTCGTCCAGGGTCTTGGGCATCTGCGCAATGCCCGCATCGGCAAAGTGCTTCTTGTTGACGAGCATGACGCGGAAGTCGTTAGTGTAGGGTATTCCGAGCAGTTTGCCGTCGACCGTGAAGATCTTCGCAACTCCGATATCGCGGATCGTTTCTGCATCGATCACGTCGTTGAGCGGCATGTACCATTCGGCGGCGCTGAACTGTCCCGTCCATGACCAGTCGAATTCGGTGACGTCGGCAGGCGGCGTTTCAGCGACGAGCGCCGTAACTAACCTCGAGCGGATGTCGTCCCA
Source organism: Ensifer adhaerens (assembly GCF_002940685.1). Taxonomy (GTDB): domain Bacteria; phylum Pseudomonadota; class Alphaproteobacteria; order Rhizobiales; family Rhizobiaceae; genus Ensifer; species Ensifer adhaerens_E. The sequence continues at coordinate 56,111 of NZ_PNFP01000023.1, forward strand.
CGACAGGGTTTGCAGATCGACATGGATACCGGTTTCGTCTTCAAACTCCGCGGCGATGTCTGCTCTCTGAGGCGAGGGCATCAGCACGGTAATCGAGGCGCCAGCGAGCGGTTTGGATTCCTGCGCGAGCGCTGGCAAAGCGATAGCCAGCGCGCCGGAGGCAAGCAGTGACAAGATAATTCTACGCATGTTCCCTTCCTTCGTTGTTATTGAGGCTTCACATTCTAGACTGCGCAGTCGCCGCCATTGCGGATGCGGCGGTATGCCCGAGCCAGCCATCATCCAACGGCCAACCGAGGTTTTGGGCGGCCGCCAGAAGAGCACCGCCGATAGGGGGAAGTTTCGGCGTTTCCGCTACCTTGCCGAGCCGGCGCTCCAGTGCGTCGAGGAGGCGCGTGCTAGAGAACGTGCCACCCGCATAGGTCCATCCAGTGCCTGCCTCGCAGTGTTCGGCAATCGCTTTATGGTGCTTTGCAAGTTCCTCCGCGGCGCGCTCGATCAACCCGATCGCTCCCTGGTCGCCGGCCTGTGCCGCGCAATCAACGAGCGTCGCCAACGCAGCGATACTCGAACGGGGTTTTTCAAGGCCGCTGACCCAGCCGCCCAAAGCATCCATCGGATCTGCAGGATCGAGTTCGAGATGTCGGAAGATGATGTCCGCCAGCGCGGTCACCTGTGAGCGCCCATCCAGGCTCTGGCTGACGAGATTGAGGGCCAGACGGCCGATCCAGTAGCTGCTCCCTTCGTCACCGATAACATCGCCCCATCCGCCCGCGCGGGCAAGGTGCCCGCCGGCATTCCTTGCCCAGGCCATGGATCCGGTTCCAGAAAGGAGGAGAATGCCTGGCCGACCAGCGAAGGCGCCGAGATGAGCGGCGTCCACATCATTCAGGATGGTTGTCCGCGTAGCGGGAAACGCCTTCACGATCGCCGCTTCCTGAAGACGGGACAGATGCGAGACCTCGCCGTAAGCAGGCAGCGCTGCCGCGACTGATGCGAGGTTGCGCTCATGGCGAAACGGTGCGATGTTCCGCTCAAGTTCGGTCAGCCACTCCGCATTGTCCATCGGATTGACGCCTCCGCCCAAAGCAGTGCGCAAGATCCCGCCGCTCTTGTTAGCAAGAGCGACAAGCACCTTGCTCCCGCCGCCATCGATTCCGAGGATCAACTCGTCGCTCATGCTCTCGCTCCGATCGGCGCGAACGTCGTGTCCACACCGAGCTCCGAAAACTGAGTACGCCACTGCGCCGTAATGCCCGTATCGGTGACAAGCTTTGCAACGTTGAGCGGGGCGACCTTGTAAGTTGCCATCATCCCGAACTTTGACGAGTCCGCCAGGAGGTAGCGGTTGGCCGAGCGGTTAAGCATGCAACGGTTAAGGCTCGCCTCCGCACTGTCCACACTATAGATCGCGCCGTCGGGGCTCACCGCACTCGCCCCCAAGAAGAGTTGGTCAAGCCAAATAGCTTCCAACATCGCCTCCGCCTGTGGGCCTAGGAGGGAGGCGTTTTCGCTGCGCAACTGTCCGCCCAAAAGGACGACTTCAAGATCGGGAACGTTCAGGAATTCCTGAGCGACGATCAAGCCATTGGTAAAGATGCGCAATGGCATGGGGTTGAGGCGAATAAGCCGTGCGAGTTGGAGAACAGTCGTGCCGGCATCCAGGAAAACCGTCGTGCGTGGCGAAAGTAGTTGGTAGGCAGCGTTGGCGATGGCGCGTTTTGCGGAAAGCTGACGTTTCTCGCGCTCCTGGAAGGCCATTTCCACCGACGAGCCATCCGCGATCCGGGCGCCGCCGTGCACGCGATCGATGACACCATCATGCTCAAGAACCTGCAGGTCGCGCCGGACCGTGGCGAGGGACGCTCCGACCGCATCCGCGAGGTCCTGGATTGTCGAGAAGCCATTCGCGTAAAGGTGGCTACGGATGGCATCCAGACGATCAGACTTTATCCCGCCGTTTTGACTCATCGCGCCGCACTCCCTAAAAATTCGTATTGCGTCACATTTGCATCACACAAGATCATAGTCAATCAAGTTTTTGATCGTTTATGATTTTTGATGAGAAAAGTTCCCAAAAATGAGAAAGCGCCTCCCGGTGAGGAAGGCGCCTGTGCCGAAAGTGTCCGAAGGGTTTGCTCAGCGATACTGCGGCAGGAGATTTCCATGCCGTTCGATCAGCTCGTCGACTAGGCTCCAGATCTGATCGGGAGAGAGTTCGGCCGACGTGTGCGGATCGAGGAGAGCAGCCTGATAGATACGGTCGCGGTTTTTGGTGAGCGCGGCTTCCACCGTGAGTTCCTGCACCGATACGCTCAGCTTCATCACCGCGGCCAGTTGCGTGGGTACCCGTCCGATCCGGATCGGCTGGATTCCATTCCGGTCGACATGGCACGGCACTTCAACAATGCATTCAGGAGGGAGGTTTTCGATCAGCCCATTGTTCGGAACGTTGCCGTATATGAGCGCAGGCTTGCCGGTCGTCGCTGCATGGATGATGCCGGCGGCATATTCATTGCTCCGGCAGACCTCGATGGGGCTGTCTCCCTCGAGATCCTTGCGAAGGGCGTGCCAATCGGCGATCTGCACCTCGCATCTGCGGATGTATTCATCAAGGGGAATGTTCAGTTTGCCAATGAGCTCGGGCTGGCGTTCCTTGATGTACCATGACGTGTATTCCGAGAAATGCTCACTGGATTCGGTCACAAAATGGCCAAGTCTCATCAGGGCGTCGAAACGGACTCGATCGTCTGAAGGTACGCGCCCTTCTTCGGCGAGCGCCTTCAGGCAAGGATAGAGGTCCTCGCGTTTGCCATCGGAATGCAGCTTCTCGTATTTTAGGAAGAAGGCGACGTGGTTGATGCCCGCTGATAGGTAGTTGATATTGGCGATGTTCTCACCTAGGCATGTCGCCAGATGGGAGGCCGTATGCTGTACACTGTGGCACAGGCCCACCGTTCGGATGCCGGGCGTCAGTTCCTTGATGGCCCAGCAATTAATGGCCATCGGGTTGACGTATTGCATTAGCAGAGCATCGGGACAAACCTGCTCCATATCCCGGCAAATCGCCTCAAGCACCGGGATGGTCCGAAGTCCTCGGAAAATGCCGCCAATCCCGAGAGTGTCGGCGATGGTTTGCCTGAGGCCGTATTTTTTGGGTATTTCGAAATCGGTCACCGTGGCCGGCTTGTAACCGCCGACCTGCATCATCAAAATCACGAAATCCGCGCCCCGCAAGGCATCGCGCCGATCTAGCGTCGCTTCAATTCTCACCGTTTCGAGATTGAGGGCCTCGCAAATGCGCCGCGCCACGATTTCGGACGTCCTGAGGCGTTCTGCATCAATATCGAAGAGGCTGATGACGTAGTCGTGGTCGGATGAGGTGGATAGAACATCCCCTAGGATGTTCTGCGCAAAGACGGTGCTCCCCGCACCGACGAGGCAAATCTTAGGCATTTCGATCTCCTGATGATCAACGTCGCCATTCGTATGCCTATTTTATAACGGAATTTCTTCCTGCTATTGATATACTTATTCCCGAATCAAAGCGAGCAGGCATGCGAGAAGCTTCCCCCAAGGCGGGCGAGTGGGGCGAGTCGCCCCGCTCCTTCCTGATCGAGCGCCACGTCGCTGATGCGATGCGGGCCACCCATTGGCACGATCACATTGAAATCAATCTGCTGCTCAACGGCAGCATGACCTATCTTTTCAATGGGCGACATGCGCACGTAGAGGCGGGTCGCACTGCTCTCTTCTGGGCTGCGATCCCTCATCAGTCGATCTTCGTAACACCAGAAGCACACCTGATCTGCATTTATCTTCCCCTTGCCGATTTTCTGGCTCTCCCGATTGATAAGACGTCGCGTCAGGCGATCATGCAGGGCGCATTCGTAGTGCAACAAACGCGAAAGGACATGATGTCACTTCTTGCCGCGCAGTGGAGCGAGGAATGGGTATCCGGGAGTAATTTGCGGCGCCAATTGGTTTTTGATGAAGTGAAATTGGCCGTCCGTCGACTCATCCTCGATCAGTCAGACAATCAGGGCTCAGCCAAGCAATCCGGACCGCCGGCGAACCCCGCTATCCGGCATGCGCAAGTACTGACGGAGCTGATCAATGCACATTTCGCTGAAGTTTTGACGCTGACGTCGCTCTCAAAGCTCGCGAACGTCCACCCGACCACGGCAAACCGAGCTTTTCGAGATGTATTGGGAATTACCGCAATGGAGTATCTGACCCGATATCGGCTCGCGCGTGCCATGCAAAGACTTGCAGAAACAGATGATCCAATCGTGGAAATTGCCCACGAGAGCGGTTTTGGATCGAACACACGTTTTTACGATGTATTTAAGCAGCGTACTGGTACGACGCCACGGCAGTTCCGGCTTGGTACCCGGTCCTCGGATTAGTCTCGTCTTGGAAACCACTTCGCAGCTTTACTCTTCACCTGTGAGCGGATCGCATAGGCGAGAGTGCTGACGCATATCCCGCCGTATATGACGCCTCGTCGGAGACACGGAATACACGGCCTTGGCCACATCCTACGTCGTGCCCAGCCGGCGAAGCGACACCGTGGTGCACCAAACATCTGAAGTCTCGTGCCGGACACGTCGCAGTAGCGCCGGCTCGAGAAAGATGCAGCTCTCATCGTCAATGTGGGTGATGCGTTCGGCGATGAAGCCAACCGGTACCAAATCAGAGGGGCGAAACTTGGTGCTCATCAAGCTGATTCCTTTGTGGAAACCCACAAAGCAGCATCGTTACAACTGCATCAAAACTGAGTCAGAGCCAAATTTGCATGCCGAAACACAAGCAGACGAATGCCAACCGACCGCCCCGCTTTGGCCCTGCGCCTAAACCCGCTGGCATCGAACGTATTCCGATATTTGGGGTATCGCGGCGTGATCGACGAAGCTTAATCGCATGCGGCCCGAAATGCTGCCTCCAGGTGCAACGCATTGCACCCCGTGTCCGGACACGCCGAGAGCCATCTTGTTGAATCCGTCGTCCACATTGCTCACGGGCTCGACGCAAAAATAGCCCTCGTTCTCGGGCGCAAAGACCACAATCTTGTCGAGAGTTTCGTCTGCTTCAAGGACAAGGCTGTAGCCGCGACTTGGCCAAGTCAAGATTGCGTGGCGGCTCCACCCCGAAAAGCAATGGTCGAGAACGATACCTTCAAGCTTGCGACCAGCCGTGAAGTCCAATTCTGCCGGCGTGGGTTGGGGATCGATCGATCCTCCCGAATCCGGTTGCGACCACACTAACGGGTTTAGGGTCTTGACAGTTGTATCATTGTCTTTTGGGAAAAACGGATGAAAACCGATGCCGACCGGCATCGGCTCTTGCCCGGCATTTGTCACCGCCAACTCTACCTCGAGCTCATTTGGCGACAACCGAAGTCTTTGGTGGACACTGTATCTGAAGGGATACCCGGTGACGCCGGTATGTTCTAGCGCAAGCTCTAGAGTGGCCTGCCCCTGGCAGCTTGTCTGCCAAGGTGAAACCCACCCGTCACCGTGGATAGGTACCGTTTGGCGATGATGGGTTCGCGGGAGCCGATAGTTCTTGCCAAGGAAGCTGAAACGCCCACCGACCACGGGACCCGAATAGGGTACGAGCGGAAAGCACCCCATGACAAGCGCCTCTCTCGCATCCACGACCTTGGGCTCTACTGGACGCAGCAAGTCGCAGAATCGGCCGCCGTGCCGGACTTGCCATGAGCGGATCGACCCACATTCGGGCTCGATGAGCAGCGAGCTTGTTTCCGTCCGTAAGTATTGCGTCATCGCTGGTGTCCATGTTGCCGGTGGGTATTGCTTTTCAGCCGAGCAGATCGGGTAGCATCCCCGTTGATTTGATTTGGAGAACAAGGATCAAAGATTTTCGTTGCGCCACGTTCAGTTTGACGGCCTCGGCCTACCCCCGACAGGCTACGGTGTAGCGCCAACAGCGTTCACCGGGCAGACATAGACCGAGGTGGTCGCCGTGATCATGAGAATGTTCCGACCGGCACCGCCAAAGGTCAGATTGGCGGCGCGCTCAGGCAAACCTATACGGCCAATCAATGTCCCATCGGGAAGATAGCAGCGGACCCCTTCGTCCGCGCCCATCCAAAGTCGACCTTCGGAGTCGACGCGAAGGCCATCGAAATGTCCGCCAGATTCGGCAAGCACCGCACCACCCGAGAGTGTCCAATCGAGCCCCATTGAGAAGCAGCGCACATGATCGGGTCCACCCGGTCGTTCCGTGCCCCCGGTGTCGACGATATAAAGCAGGGTTTCATCCGGCGAGAAGGCAAGCCCGTTCGGCATCACGAAGTCCGTCGTCATCTGGTGGACCGCACTATTCGCAGGATCGAACCGGTAGACGTGGCAGCCGTTTACATTCAGCTCCGCACCAGGGCCGCTGACACGACCGTAGGTCGGATCGGTGAACCAGATCGCGCCGTCCGAAGCCACCACGACATCGTTCGGAGAATTGAAGCGACGGCCACCGATCCGGTCGACGAGCGGGGTGATCGTACCGTCCGGCTCGGTCCGCACGATGCGGTGCGGGATCTGCTCGCAGGTAATCAAATGCCCTTGTCGATCGACCGTATTGCCGTTTGGACTGTTGCCTAACCGTCGGAAGATCGAGACCTGCCCCGTCGCCTCTTCCCAGGCCAGTATCCGATCCCCTGGAATATCCGACCAGACGAGAAGACCGCGCGAGGCAAGCCACGCTGGTCCTTCCGTCCACTGGCCGCCCGTCCATATCCGCTCGACACGAGCACCTGTGACGATGCAGGAAGCAAAGCGCGGATCGATGATGTCGAACACGGGCCCTTCGAGCGGGCCAAGGGCCATCTCTACCAATTCGTCACCGATCCGTCGTTGCGCTTCAAATGTGGCGGCTCCCAGAACTTGAAACTCTCCCTTTCGATCAACTCCTCGTTCACCACAACACCGAGACCAGGCGCATCAGTGACCGGATAATGGGCCCTCTCAATCCGGGGCTGGACCGGGAATATCTCGTCATTGTCGAAACCGAGTTGCTCGACAGTTGAGCTTCGGGTCTCCAGCCAAGCGAAGTTCGGAACGGCCGCGGCGAAATGCACTGTTGCCGCGGTGCAGATGGGACCGAGCGGGTTATGCGGCATCATATCGACATAATGTGCCTCACTCCAACCGGCGACCTTCATCGCTTCGGTTAACCCACCCACATTGCAGATATCGATGCGGTTAAATTGATGGATATCGCGCTCTATGTAGGGCAGGAACTGCCATTTGCTGGAGAATTCCTCGCCAATTGCAAATGGAATATCGGTGAGCTTACGCAAGGTTTCATAGGCCGCTGGCGATTCGTCGCGGATGGGTTCTTCAAGGAAATCGAGCGTACCCGACGGCATCTTTTGGCAGAAGCTTGCCGCCTCCGCTACCGAAAGACGATGGTGAAAATCGATGCCGAGCACGACATTGTCTCCAAGCACCTCGCGGGCCTTGACGCACCATTTGGCGGTCGTCGCAATGTGCTCACGTGGCTCGTAGACCGTGCTTCCCTCGTGGTCCGACGGCGACAGACGCACCGCTGTCCAGCCAGCTTCGATCAAATCCTTCGCCTGTTCGATCATCTCTTCGCTCGGCGGGGCTGAAGTAGTGGCAAAAGTCGGAATCCTTTCGCGCTGCTTGCCGCCCAGCAGTTGGTAGACCGGCACACCGAGTGCCTTGCCTTTGATATCGTGTAGAGCAATGTCGATCGCCGAGATTGCCGCCTGCAGGACGCGCCCACCCTCGAAGTACTGGCTGCGGTACATCTCCTGCCAAATTGCACCGACCAGGAAGGGATCGCGCCCGATCAGGAACTCGCGGTAATGCTCGATAGCGCCAACAACGGCCTTCTCGCGGCCCGAGAGACCGCTTTCGCCCCATCCAAAGATGCCTTCGTCGGTCTCTACTTTGACGATGAGCTGATTGCGGACCCCGACCCAGACGGGGTAAGGGCGAATGGCAGTGATCTTCATGCGTTTTGATCCCTCTTTGTAGGACGATATGCCTTCGGGCCGATACCCGATTGGCTATTTGGAAATGGAGTAGAGCAAGGAAGACATGCCATTGTCGGCAACAATGTTGGCACCTGTAATGCCGACCGCAGCGTCCGAAAGCAGGAAGGCGACGATTTCCCCGACATCGACAGGGTGGTTGTAGCGGCCGGTTGCGTGCCAACCTGCATAAATGCCGGCCAGTTCCGGGTTGGCCTTGACCTCGGCATCGTTCACCTCGGTATGTGTCAGACCTGGGCAAACCGCATTCACGCGAATGTTGTATCGACCGAGGCTCCACGCCATTCCGCGCGTCATCGAAGCAATGCCTCCCTTTGTGGCGGCGTACATTTCGAAGCCCGGCGCGGTTGCAAACGCGTGGTTCGACGCAATGTTGACGATGGCACCGCTCCCGCCGGCGCGCATCAGCCTGCCCGCCTGCTGCGCGCATAGTAGCGACCCGCGCAGATTGACGCTCCAGAGCAACTCGATACTCTCCAACGGAAAGTCGAGGAAATCCCCCGTGACTGTCAGGCCGGCATTGTTCACCAGACCGTCGAGCCTGCCGTATCGATCGCTGACCAGCTGAAAGAGACGGGAAACACTCTCCGGGTTCCCCACATCAGTCTCGATGAAATCCGTATCAAGGTCGAGTTCCGCCACACTTTGAGCGAGAGCGGAATTCTTCTCAGCGACGACAACGCGGGCGCCGGCTGCGCTGACCGCCTCGACGACACCAAGGCCGATACCAGCTCCGCCTCCGGTAACAATGACGATTCTGCCGGAAAGCGAGGTGGGCAAATGCTCTTTTGTAGCCACGTGTCATCCTCTTACAGCGCAATGCAGAAATGTTGTCCAACGAGCTAATACCGACATGCTACGCAAATGTCAAAGAATAATGTATAATTTTGTGATCATTGAGGGACGAAAATTCTGCTTCGTCCCGAATCCGTGTTCCGGTAAATACGGACGACGCGTAATGTTTTTGTAGAGGAGGTAGGTAGGCATGGTGGTCGGTCGTCCGCATGAGACGGAATGGGAGCCATACGACGATGCTCAGGCAACGCCTGCCGTGCACGATCGGATTCGCGAAGCCATGGTCGAGGGTGTTCTTGCGCCGGGATCACGACTCAAGGTTCAAGAGCTTGCCCGACGTTTCGAGACGAGCTCGAATCCGATACGCGAAGCTTTGCAGCGCCTTCAGGGCGAGGGCCTTGTCCTGATCAACCACAACCAGGGCGCCTTCGTGCGGCCGATCGACTCGCAATTCGTCCGCAACACCTACGAGCTCTTGGCGTTGATTGAACCCTATCTAATACGCCGGTTCGTCGAATTCGCGCTTCCCGAAGAGATTCAGGAACTCGCCGATCTAATCGGTAAATTCGAAGAACACAATTTCGCCGATGCGCAAATCTATCGCCGCCTGGACACTGAAATTCATGGCCTGACCTATCGACGCCATTATAACAAGCAAGCCATCGAATTATGGAAGCAAAAACGCATCCTGGTCGGATTGCTGGGGCGGCGCTACGCGATCAGCTTGGCGCGGCGTAAGGAGATTTTGAAGGAACATCGCCTGCTGCTCGAGGCCGTGCGGCATCAGGACATCGAGGGTGCTGGGCGTGTCGTGGAACGGCACGTCAAGGGCTCTAGCATTCATTTCATCGAATTACTGCGCGCGGACTTACCACGATAGCGAGGGTATGAAGATCACCGGCGCTGCTTTCGTTCAAAAGAGATTCCGTTTAGCACACGGCACACAGGACTCGAGGCGTGCAGGCCTGCATCTGGACGGAGCATTTCGTCTCGCGCGGATATTTCAATCGCCTCGTTTTCCCGCGCCTCCCGGCTTTCGTCGAGGCCGCCCAGAAGCCGAAAAGCGAGAAGGACTGGCATCGCTTTGCGGCTACCGCTCCGCCCGGTGTTCTAGCGTGTCGGGATTATCAGATGGCGTCGCGGGCTGGATTGGCCTGCGCGGTGCCACTCCCGCCGCGCCGCCGATCACCAATTCAGCGGTAATTCGAGGTCTCCACATACGTCCGTTACGATCCCAAGTCCCCACGCTGCGCACCAGAAGGGTGCTGCGTGCTGCGCAACGTTTCGATTTAAACAGCATGATTCTACTCTGTCCCCATGAGGAAACAGAGCCAGGCTAACCATGAAGTAAAGGAAGAGGTCGTCCCGGCCTCCAAGTGTCGCGTGCTCCAGAACCTGGTTACGGAACTGCGACGCCTGCTTGGTAAGAAGAAGATGGAAGTGCGAAATTCTCAAGGGAGCGCATGAGATTGCCACCGGCTCAAAAAACAATGCTTGGTCGAACGACCCACTTTCGGTGATTTTTGCCCAGACGACGTTGTTGTCTTCGACTTTCAGCAGAAATGTCCCCCAGAAGGGTCGAAAAACCAGCGAATCCGTCGATCAGCGGATAGCCGGCAAAGAGTAACGCCACGACCGTCGACAGGTATCCACCAAACTACGATGCAAGAGATCTGCGAGGCCCTGATAGTGAGCGCCGGGGCGCTCTACCGCTGTTTCCCGACCAAAGATTCCATTATCGTGGCCTTCGCCGAAGAAGAGCGCGCCGAAGCGGCAAAACTCATTTCCCACCTCGACTCGTCACCAAACATTGTGGCCGCGCTCACGCAGATCGTTCCTGAACTTGGATTCGGCGCCATCCGGGCTTGGCGTCAGAGAAATCGCCCGTCGCACAGCCCCTGCACCCATCAAACGTACAAAGGCTTGATAGCGGCGAGTGGGCGAGCCCGAGCCAGGCGCCAACCGAGCGCGAAGTAGGAAGTTGGATCCTCGATGGCGGCAACGTAAGAGAACGCCGTAACGGCGCGCCGATACGTTATCCGCAAGCGCGCGCCACACGCCTGTGCCAGAGAAGTTTGCCTCTCCAGAAGCTCCCGAACATTGGTATCAAAAACCCCACCTGTGCTTTTGGGTACGATGAGGCCAGAAGCGTTGGGTCGAAGGGCACTTTCCCCGCCAGATCCGCTTTCCTACCTCCCGACCCGAGATCGCCGTAACTTTCAATGAAACATCAAACTTGCCCACGCCAGTCCGGAAATACCGCCGACCGGGGGCCCAATGGCGACGTCTCTGGTATCAAATCATCGGGCTCTGTGAATCAAGCATCTTTATAAAATCAAATTGACATAATAAATTGAAGCGCTATTACTGCCTTCATCGGAGGCGTCGAACGGGAGGAGCACAAATGGGGATGGCTGGCACGGCGATTGGCGCGGAGCCAACGCTTTCGTTGCGCAATATCAGCAAGAGATATGGTGCCGTTCAGGCGCTTACGAGCGTCAGTGTCGATTTCTTCCGCGGGCGAGTTCACGGCCTTGTTGGGGAAAACGGTGCAGGCAAATCAACCCTAATGAAGGTCTTAACTGGCGCTGTTGCGCCGGACGAAGGGGATTGCATGATGGATGGACGGCAAATCGTCATGAACCATCCGCGAGAGGCGCAAGCGCATGGGATCAGCATCGTCCATCAGGAACTCAACCTATTCCCGCATCGGACGATTGCGGAGAACATTTTTGCCGGTCGCGAGCTCGTGGTCGGCGGTCGCCTCCAAATTCAAGCTATGTGGACCCGCACAGCCGAGATCCTGCGGCGCCTTGAGATTGACCTCGATCCGGACACACTCGTCGGCGGGCTCAGCGTAGCAAGCCAGCAGATGATCGAGATCGCAAGGTCGGTTGCGTTTGACGTCAGTGTACTAATTTTTGACGAACCTACAGCGACACTAGCCGAGGACGATTGCCGCGTCCTCTTCTCTCTGATCCGTAAGCTGCGCGCGAGCGGCCTTGTCATCATCTACATCTCACACCGAATGGCGGAAATCTTCGATCTCTGTGACGAGGTCACCGTCATTAAAGACGGGCGCAAGGCGTTGTCCACCCCGACGGCTGATGTGGATCCAGAGCAGCTCGTCTCCGCGATGATCGGCAGGCGGCTCGAAGAGTATTACCCGCCCAGGAAGGGCGTGCTGGGTCATGCCAAGCCCACCCTGACGATTAATGGAGGATTCGGGCAGAACCTATCGAGCATAAATCTCGAGCTGCGGGGTGGCGAGATCACGGGCGTATTTGGGCTAAAAGGTTCTGGCCGGTCCGAGCTCGCCTACGCGCTTTGGGGAAGCCCTGGCTTCCGGGAGGGTGCAGTTAAACTCGATGGTCGTCCGCTTACTCTCACCAACGCTCGACAAGCGATGCGGGCCGGTATCGGCTTCGTCCCGGAAGATCGTAAAAACGAAGGGCTAGCGCTCGAACACGCGATCCGCAAAAATTTTCTACTCGCCAAGTGTGTTCTCACCGGCTGGCTGGGCGTACCCGATCCTGCCGGCGCCCGCGCAACTCAGGCGATATTTGACCGCGTTGCCTTCGCTCCTACCGACTTGGAGGCGCCTGCATCGAGCCTTTCCGGAGGAAATCAGCAAAAGGTAGTGCTGTCAAAATGGCTCCTTGTCGATGCTCAAATCTTAATCCTGGCAGAGCCGACGCGTGGTGTCGACATCGGCGCCAAAGCCACGATTTATGGCCTTCTGCGAAAGCTTGCCGACGAGGGAAGGGCAATTCTCGTTCTATCTTCAGAACTGCCCGAGGTACTTGGAATTAGCGATCGCGTGCTTGTGATGCGAGACGGCACGCTCGTCGCCGAATTCCCACCCGACGCGGCGGAGGCCGACGTTTTACTCGAGGCAGGAGGCAAGCTTCATGCATAGTTTGATAGTCAATCTTGGCCCGAGGGTCCGCTGGCGCAGGATATTGCGCCGCGTGCCCCCGATCTTTTGGGCGCTAATGCTGATGCTGCTCTTGTCCGTGCCATTGCTCGCAGTCTATAGCCGGGCGGGCGGGATGTCGTGGGCGTTCATCTCAAATATGCTGGAGCGCTCCGTCACACTGGCCATCGTCGCGGTTGGACAGACCTTCGTCATCCTCGTCGGATCGGTCGACCTGTCCGTAGCGTTCGTTATCTCGCTCGCAGCGGTGCTGGCCTCTTTCATTATGCAGGGTGACCCATCAATGATAGCGGTCGCTGTTCCGCTCATACTGCTGGGAGGGGCGCTGATCGGAGTGGTCAACGGTGTGCTTGTCACCCGACTCAATGTGAATCCGCTTATTGCAACTTTGGGCACCGGCCTCATCATCCAGGGCGTGTTAAACACCAGTTTTCAGAATTTCGCAGGTTCTGTACCGCGTGAGTATCAACAGCTTGCATATGGGCGGCTGTTAGGCCTTCCAGCGCCGATCTTCTTGTTGGCGGCTCTCGTCGCTCTTGCCAGCTTTGTCCTCGTTCGCACCAGGTTTGGCGCGCATCTATACGCGGTAGGGGGCAACAAGGAAGCCGCGCGCCTAGCCGGCATCCGCACCACGCGCGTAATTATGCTGGCTCACGCCATCGCCGGACTGTTGGCCGCCGCGGCTGGACTGTTTCTCGTAAGCAGGCTCGGGTCCGGCGCGCCGTGGGTTGGCCCCGACGGAATCTATGACCTAGAATCCATTGCGGCCGTCGTTGTGGGCGGAGCGCTGCTCGCCGGCGGACGCGGTGGGGTGTTCGGCACCCTAGCCGGCGTACTGATCCTCGGCTTCATCGACAGCCTATTCAATCAACTCGGCATCGACCCCTACCTTAAGCAGGTGCTGCGCGGGGCGATCATCATTGCTGCGGTAGCCGTCTACTCGATCAGGTCCCGCGAGGAGGTCGCGTAATGAGCATTATCTCGACAAAGAGCGGTACGCTTCCCAAACGCTTTCTTAGACTGCGCGCGATTGAACCGATCTACTTCATTTTGATAGCAATCGTCGCCGCGATGGTGCTGTCGAACCCGATCTATCTCGACTACGGGCCGATGATGCAGCTGTTACGGCGTTCGTCACCCCTGATGGTATTAGCCGTTGGGCAATTGTTCGTCATCGTCTCCGGCGGTTTCGATCTTGCCGTCGGATCCCTAATCACCTTCCTGATCCTGATTTGCGCTCTGCTCCTGAACGGCAACCCCGAGCTCGCCTATTTTGCCATCGCATTGTGCGTTTTGGTCGGACTGATGTCCGGTGCTGTCAATGGCCTCATTGTTTCGTTCTGGAAGGTGCCATCCATCATTGCGACGCTCGGCATGTTGCTCATTCTGCGGGGAGGGGGGCTCTACATGTCTGGAGGTTCGGCGCGGGGCAATCTCCCTGACACTTTCCGAGCATTAGGGCGCGACAGTGTATTTGGCTTTCCTGTCAGCCTGATTGTCGTAATCGTGTTCGGCGCGGTGGCATGGCTTATTCTCCATCGCACTAGCTTTGGGCGTCAGCTCTACATGGTCGGGTCTAATCCCCGTGCAGCTACGCTGTCGGGCGTCAACGTAGCCGGCATCAGGATCGCAGCCTTCATGTTCTCCGGGCTGAGTGCCGCGATCGCGGCAACCCTACTCAGCGGTTTCTCGGGCGTCTCGACCTCAGCCGGCGATGGCTACGAGCTGCAGGCCATTTCCGCGGCGGTACTTGGAGGAGCGGTGCTCCTGGGCGGACGAGGATCGGTATTTCCCGTCATAGCTGGCGCACTTGCGCTGCACGCACTGTTCACGTTGCTGAACATCTGGGGCTTTCCCAAGCCAATGCGAGACGTGGTCCAGGGACTAATTATAATCTGCGCGGTGGCTTACTCCGCGCGCAGAAAGTGAGCGCAGCCAGAGCGTGTTCTGGCAATCAACCGGCGGGACATCTCGCCGACTTTAAGGAGGAGAAGGGTATGTCACTGAAACGCACGTTCAAATGCCTCCCCGTCGCTGCTTTCGCGGTGTCGATGGCCATGTCCGCGCTTGCGGAGGATGCTGATTTCTTCGATCAAGCGGAGCACGACCGCCAGATCGCGATGTTGGGTGCAACGCCCATCGGCGACCCAGCTAAGCCTTGGCTCCAGTCCATGACCGACAATTTCCGCGACACATCGAAGTACAAGAAAAATGGCGCGGGCACGATCTGCTTCTCAAACGCGGGTATCTTCAATCCGTGGCAGGTCGTGGGCTACAAAACCATGCGGGAAGAGATCAAGCTGCATTCGAACATCAAGGAATTCATTGTCACTGACGGTGAAGGCAAGGACGACAAGCAAATCGCCGATATCGACGACCTCCTGGCGAGCAAGAAGTGCGATGTGTTGCTTGTGACCCCGAACACAACGGCAGCACTTACTCCGGCAGTGGAGCGGGCTTGTGCGCAGTTGCCAGTAATTGTGTTCTCGCGTGGCGTCGCGACGGAATGCCCCGTCACCTTCATCACGCCGGTCGGCGGCTACGCCTTTGGCGCCCAAGCGGCACGGTTCATAATCGATGCGCTGCCGGAGGGTGGCAACGTACTCGCGCTTCGTATCGCTCCCGGTGTGGACGTCCTTGAGACACGCTGGTCCGCAGCTGAACGCATCTTCGCGGCCGAGCCCAAGATCAAGCTTATTGGTTCCGAGTTCACCAACGACGATCGCGCGATCGCAAAGTCTATCGTTGAGGATTACCTGCAGCGGTTCAACAAGATCGACGCCGTGTGGATGGATGCCGGAGCAACCTCCGTGGCCGCCATCGAGGCTTTCGAAGACCTCGGCGTCGATATCCCTGTTTTCACCGGAGAAGACCAGCAAGACTTCCTGGCGAAGTGGAAGGAAAAAAATATGACGGCGATCGCCCCGACTTACCCCACTTTCCAGTGGCGCACGGCGATCATCGCAGCGACCCAGATTCTTAGGGGCGAGAAGGTTCCAGGCCCGATCTGGTATTTGCCTCAGCCAACGATCACCGCGGATACGCTTAGCAAGTACACACAAGCCACGATGCCTCCGCAGCACTACGCGCTTTGCGGCTGCGAGGGCATGGCGGGCTACCCCGAGGTCTGGGGTGGCTGGAAGTAAGCTCCTCCCGAGGAGCTGGGCGGTGCCTTTGGGGCGTCGCCCGGCTCACCCGATAAATCGAATCACACGAGGGAATTAATCGTGTCCAATACATTAAATGAGTTAAAAACCCTGCGGATTGGTATGGTCGGGTCTGGCTTCATCGCCAACTTTCACCTTGAGTCGCTTCAATCGGTACGCAACGTTGAGGTACGCGGAGTATATGGACCAACTAAGGCGCGAAGGGAAGCATTTGCCGCAAAGGCAAATGACTTGAAGCTAGGTCCTTGTGTTGCCTACCCCGATCTAAACGCTCTTTTATCGTCACGAGAAGTGGACGCCGTCTGGATACTGGTGCCGAACCACGCCCGCTTGGAAACAATGCGAGCGATCCGCGACTTTGCCGTGGCCAATCCTGGCGTGTTGCGCGCAGTTGCGTGTGAGAAGCCTCTTGCCCGAACACTTCGTGAGGCGGAGGAAATGCTCGCGTTGGTCAAGGAATCCGCGCTGCTGCACGGCTATCTTGAGAACCAACTGTTCGCTACCGCGGTCGCTCGAGGCAAATCCATTCTTTGGCAGCGTGCCGCCTCAGTTTCGGGAGCGCCCTATATAGCAAGAGCGACCGAAGAACACTCGGGCCCCCACGAACCTTGGTTCTGGCAAGGCGAGCGGCAGGGGGGCGGTGTGCTTCTCGACATGATGTGCCACAGCGTGGAGGTCGCCCGCTTCCTTCTGACGGCACCCGGTGCGTCGCGCGAAACTCTAAGGCCCAAATCCGCCACTGGCATCATCGCCACGGTCAAGTGGAACCGCGAAGACTATGCCCGTTCGCTAACAGAGAGCATGGGGGCTGAAGTAGACTTTCTTAAGCGTCCGACGGAAGATTTCGCGCGGGGCACAGTAATCATGACCCGTGAGGACGGAACTGACGTCATTATTGAGTGCGCCACCTCCTGGGCCTATGTCGGTGCGGGCTTACGCATTCAGTTGGAAGTTCTAGGGGCTGAGTACTCCATGGAATACAATTCACTGGGGTCGGGGCTGAAGCTCTTCCTATCGCGCAATTTGCAAGGCGACACTGGGGAGGACCTTGTCGAAAAGCAGAACTCCGAACAAGGGCTTATGCCTGTGCTGGAGGACGAACACGGCACCTATGGCTACACCAACGAGAACCGCTCCATGGTGGAGGCGTTCCGCATGGGCGATATGCCATCTGAGACCTTTAAAGATGGGCTCGAGGTGGTGCGCATACTTATGGCTCTATACAAATCCGCAGAAGAAGGTCGCACGGTGGAATTCGACAAGGAAGATCTCACTGAGTTTGTCCCGGCGGTAGCGCGAGGAGCAACATCTTGAAGGGCCGCATTGACCTTGTTGCCGACATTGGCGGGACCAAGGCCCGCATCGCCTTTGTAGATGGACACCAGTCGGAACCGATTGTTCTCCATTGCAGCGAGTTTGGCTCACTTGAGGAGGCGCTGCGCGTCGCCATTGACAAAGCTGGCGTTCGGATTGGGCGCGCCTGCATCGGCGTGGCAGCGCCGGTCCTCGGCGATGAAGTCAGTCTAACCAACAACGACTGGGCATTTTCGATTAGTGCGACGAAGGCCCGGCTAGGACTCGACAAGCTACTGGTCGTCAACGATTTCGCTGCACTTGCTTCGGCGCTACCGCTGCTTGACGATACGAGCCTGGTCCGAACAGGGGGAGCCCAGCGCTGCGCATCCAGGCCCCAGCTGATCATAGGTCCGGGTACCGGACTTGGTGTCGCAACGGTGCTCTACGGTAACACCAACACACCGATCGTGCTGGCAGGCGAAGGCGGCTATGTAACTCTGCCGGTACATACTGAACGGGAGGTGGCGGTTTGGCAGATCTTGCGCAACCGCTTCGGCCGCGTGTCCGCCGAGCGCGTTTTGTGCGGCAGCGGACTGGTCGAACTCTTCAACGCGCTATGCGTCGTCGACGGTGTCGATGGAATGTCGGCGGCCTCGTCCCACAAGATCGTGAAGCGCGGAATGGCGGATAGTTCTTCGCGCGAGCGCGAGGCGCTCGACATGTTCCTAAGCCTACTGGGGGACGTAGCGGGGAACGCGGCGCTTACATTGGGCGCCCGCGGCGGCGTCTTTCTAAACGGCGATTTGCTGAACGAACTAGCACCGCTTTTGCAGGGCAGCGCCTTGCATAGCCGCTTCAAAAATAAAGGTCGGGGCGGGCCATTTCTCGAAGATGTCGGTGTCTTCCTTATCACTGACCCCTTCGCCGCTCTAAAGGGCTGCATGCAGCTGCTCGAACGAGCAGTGTAGTCGACAAAAGGAGAGATAGCTATGTCAACGGAGTCAGCCTTTCGTCGCGACACTCAGATGAAGCGTGAGATCGCCGAAATCCCTGGCTGCATCGCACGCCAAATCGACCAGTATGGTTCACTGTACAAAGATGTAGGTCGCCGACTGCGAGCGCATTCGCCGGCCGTAATGATCACAGTCGCTCGAGGGAGTTCCGACTGCGCTGCCGCCTTCCTGAAGTACATGGTCGAAACGCGGCTAGGAGTACCTGTCGCCTCGGTCGGTCCGTCGCTGTCGTCGGTGCACCGACGATCGCTGCGGCTCGATCGCGCGGTGTCTTGGGCGATTTCGCAATCCGGTGCCAGCGAGGATATCAACGCACTCCATAGTAGCAACCGTGCCGCCGGCGCTCTTTCGATCTCGCTCGTCAACAGCCCGCATTCACGCCTGGGGCAGAATGCCGATATCGCCGTGGCGATAGGCGCCTGGCCGGAGCTCGCTCTGCCAGCGACCAAGAGTTTTGTTTGCAGCTTAGTGGCGATTGCGGCCATCCTCTCGGAATGGACGGGCGATAGAAACCTCTTCGATTCGCTTCGTGCGCTGCCGGAGCTGGTGGAGCGGTCCTATACGGCGGATTGGGGCGTGGCTGAAGATGCACTCGCTAGGTGCGATAGCGCACTCATTCTCGGACGCGGAGCCGGCTATCCCATCGCATGCGAGGCGGCACTGAAGCTCAAGGAAACAAGCTATGTTTTCGCGGAGGCATTCAGCGCGGCTGAGGTTTGGCACGGACCTGCCGCGCTTATCACGCCTGAGCGCCCGGTCATCATGTTTGTCCCGTCCGACGAGGCGTCCGTCGGCGCTCTCGCCGCCGCCGATAAGGCCCGGGACTTGGGCGCGCGCGTTTTCGTTGTTTCCTGCAATCAGTCGCGCGACTGCCTGCCTATGCCCGATGCACCCAACAGCGTAGTCGAGGCGATCGCGATGATCGCGCGATTCTACGCTCTCGCCGAGAGCACCTCCGGCATGCGCGGTGTTGATGTGGATTCGCCAAGGGCATTGCAGAAGGTAACCGTGACGGTCTAGTAGCAGATACGAAGCTGCAGGAAGGAATACAGAAATTGAGGCAGATGGATCTCACCAACGCAGGGGCGTTTTCCGGCGCCAACCTCGAAAACGCGCGCGACCACAATAGACGTGTGACGATCGAGACCCTGCGGGTCCACGGCCCGCTATCGCGTGCGGACGTAGCACGGATCACAGGACTCTCCGTGCAGACCACGTCCAACATCGCGGAGGAGTTGATCGGAGCTTCGTTGCTTCTGGAAAAACCAGTTAGCAGTTTGCGGGGCAAACCTCCGAAAATACTCTCGATTAACCCCGACGGCGCTTATTCGATTGGCCTGCAACTCGATCACAACTGGCTGATAGGCGTGCTCTTAGATCTTGCGGGGGTGCGACGGGGAGAGATCATGGTGCCGGTCGACAGCCCCAATCCGCAGAGTGGACTTGCAGCCCTTGAGGAAGCGGCGCGCCAGCTCGTCGCCGATGCCCATGTCCAGTTTGAACAGATCTGTGGGGTAAGCGTTGTTATGCCCGGGCCTTTCGAAGTAGACTCGCTCGCTAGCGACGGGCCGACGATCCTACCCGGTTGGGCTGACGTAGCGGTCGCCGACCGTCTCGCCGAACGGCTCAATTTGCCCGTCTCAGTAGAGAACGATGCCACGGCTGCGGCGATGGGCGAGCATTACTTCGGAGTAGCACGCCGGCATCGGAATGTCGTCGTCATCTTCGTCGGGACGGGCCTGGGGGGCGGCATATTGATCAATGGTCAGCCCTATCGCGGCGCATTCCGGAACGCCGGCGAGATTGGTCATCTTACCGTTTATCCTGATGGAAGACGCTGCTATTGTGGAAACCAAGGATGCGCTGAGACTTATCTTTCAGTCCACGCGGCCTACGAGCATCTCGGCTATGAAAAAACACCACCAACGTATGACGAACTTCTGCACCGTCTCCACACTGGGGAGCGGCAATTCGATACATGGATGGACAAAGCAGCCGCCGTTTTGCGTCTTCTGGTGGTCAATCTCGAAAATATGTTCGATCCAGAGACTGTAGTCGTCAACGGTTTCATGCCGTATCCGGTACTTGCGGAGTTGGAACGTCGAGCTCTTCCGCTGCCACCTTCGATCTCGTCGCGCCAGCGCCGTGAGACTCCGCGGGTCATCCTGGGTGCAGCCGGACTGGAGGTGGCTGCCCTCGGCGCGGCTGTACTGCCACTTTTCTATAGCTTCGGACACCTGACACCCGTGAGTGCGGCGATGCCGCTAAAGACCTGACTGCGAATAATCGACCTGGGGCCGAAGGAGATGTAAATGCTTAAACTCAGCCTGAACAACGGCTTTGCGATGAAGCGCTGGCCTGAGCCGGAGGTGTGGGCGGATCTGATCGCCACGCGCATGGGTATCTCTGACGTGCAGTTGTCATTGGATCTCGTTGATTTAACCGGTGGGCCGAAGTGGCATGAAAGGCAAGCCTCCCGCATCCGAACGGCATGCAAGAATAATGGGATTGCAATATCGAGCGTGTTCTCGGGCCTTATCGATTATTGCGGCAGCTTGTTACTGCATCCCGATGCGGAGATGCGAGTGGCTGCACTAGAGCGATACAAGCGTGGCATCGAATTCTGCGCTCTCGTCGGGGCCGACACGTTCGGCGGCCACATGGGCGCATATAGTGTAGCCGACTACCTTAACCTGGGGCGCCGCCGAGCGCTTGCGCAGGAGCAACTAGAAAGAGTCTCGGAGCTTTCAAATCATGCAGGGCAGGCGGGACTGCGCTACCTTCTGTGGGAGCCCATGCCAATCGCACGGGAATATCCGAGCACTATTGCTGAATGCCTAGGTCTCGCCGAGCGCTTCGCGGAAATGACTGGAGCAGTTGTCGCTTACTGCTACGATGTGGGGCATGCATGCCGGTCTGATCTGCCTAGAGCTGAGCAAGACCCGTATCTTTGGCTCAGCAGTCTCGGTCATCTTAGCCCCATTGTGCACCTTCAGCAAACCGATGGAAAGCGCGATCACCATTGGTGCTTCACGGAGGAGACCAATAAGGTTGGCGTCATCCATCCAGAGCAGGTACTCACCACCATTACCAACACGCCGGCTTCGGTCGTCGAACATCTCACGATTGAGGTATTCCCGGCCTTTGAGATGGCGGACGATCAGGTTCTGGCTGACGTGACCAGCAGCTGCAACTATTGGCGCGATGGTCTAACGAATGCAGGTTAGTGGTTCAAGCTGATCGCGCCTCCAAAAACAGGCTGTTTGTTGCTTTTGAGAAGAATATGAGCGCTCGCAACAGTCTGACGCATCAGGGAAATCGAGAACGGGCCATCGTCGAAAAAGCAACACTTCCCAAATGACCGTCCAGTTCCATAAGAACTCTTACGCAACCAGATGATGTAGCCGCAAAGTTAAAGTGTCCTGTTTCTGCAAAGTTGGAATGTCACTCTCCTCGGGTTTTGATGACCTGGGAGATTGCGGATGGGATTGATTGCGATGAGCGAACGCGATCTGCAGCGGATTGAGGTTTTGTCGAAAGTGGTCGCCGGACGTATGTCGTTGGTTTCGGCGGCGCATGTGCTTGGCTTAAGCACCCGTCAGGTGCGTCGGCTGCTGGATCGGATCCGCACAGACGGCGCAGCGTCGATCCGGCACCAGGCGATCGGCCGACCATCAAACAATCGGATTTGTGACGGCGTGCGCGATTATGCCATGGCGATCGTGCGCGAGCGCTATGCGGACTTCGGTCCGACGCTGGCGGCCGAGAAGCTTGCCGAGCGAGATGGTCTGACGGTGTCGCGCGAGACCTTGCGCCAATGGATGTCGGAGGCCGGCCTGTGGCTGTCGCGCAAGCAGCGACGGACGTTCCATCAGCCACGATTGCGGCGCGAGGCCTATGGCGAACTGGTGCAAATCGATGGATCCGAGCATCGTTGGTTCGAAGATCGCGGTGACCCCTGTTCATTGCTGGTGTTCATCGATGATGCGACTGGCAAGCTGATGCAGTTACGGTTTGTGCGCTCGGAAAGCGCGTTCAGCTATTTCGAGGCGCTCGAGCTCTATCTGAAGGCGCATGGTGCTCCCGTCGCCTTCTATTCCGACAAGCATTCGGTGTTCCGGGTTGCGAAGAAGGATGCCAAGGGCGGTCAGGGCATGACCCAGTTCGGGCGTGCGCTTTGCGAGCTAAACATCGAGATTCTTTGCGCAAACTCGAGCCAGGCCAAAGGCCGGGTCGAGCGAATGAACCGGACGCTACAGGACCGGTTGATCAAGGATCTGCGTCTGGAGGGCATCTGCGGCATGGATGATGGCAACGCTTTCCTGCCTCGGTTCATGGAGCGCTATAACCGCCAGTTTGCCATTACCCCTGCCCGAGCTGAGGATCTGCATCGGCCGCTGAACCTTGCCCCGGATCGGCTACGCGACGTTCTGTGCAAACGTGAGCAGCGTTATGTCGGTGCCCAGCTGACGTTTTCGTTCGAGCGCCAGCGGATCATGCTGGAAGAGAACGAGGTGACGCGCGGGCTGGTCGGTCGCTATGTCGAGACCTACGCGCTTGCCGACGGCAGGCTGGATGTGCGCTGGAAGGGGCATTCCCTGCCATACCGGGTGTTCGACAAGGACCAGCGGGTGACGCATGCGGCGATCACCGAGAACAAGCGGCTCGGTGAACTCCTGACCTACATCAAGGAGCGCCAGGACCAGGAGCAAAAGCCGGTTGTGAAGACGAACAGCGACAAGAACGGCTACAAACCGCGTGGCCGCAGGCCGGGCAAGCGGACGGATTTCATGAACGATCCGGCGGTGATTGCGCGACGAGAGAAAGCGTTGATGAAGCAGCCAGCGGCGGAATAAAGAGCGTCAATGCACGCCGATGTCACTCTGCGTATCCGATTCCAACTGCAGGCAAGCTGGCCAAAGTGGCGTCTTGTGGAAGGCTCCATGCTGGAGGAGCGTGAGCCCCTCTCGTGCCTCATAGAGCACACCGAGCCAGCACAAGCGCCGAAAGACGCCATATTGGAGATCGGATTTCAACTTCCAGGCTTCTATGGTCATTTCGGTGTCCGACAGAGGCGCCAAGTCTGGATAGAGGATCTTCACAACGTCTATTGGCGTGCACCCTTCTCTGGCTTTGATATTGAGAAGATTGAGGAACATGCGCCACCAGCGTAACCGCGCTCGGACCTCCTCTTCCCGCTCGGTGGTATGGACATACGAATAGAGATAATCCGTGGCGATCAGATCGAAGAAGGCTTGCGGGTTCACCAGGAACTCCCGGCCGCGTCTGGTTGGCAGCAGCACATCTTTTTTCCGGCGAAGAAGCTTCAGATGACGGGTCATGTCGCGCACGACCCAAAGCGGCGGCATGTCGCTTTCATTGAGCACCTTGTTCATGCTGTAGAGGTCTTCGGCTGTGAAGCCTGGCCAAAGGAAGTGCACAGCGGCCCAATGCACGAACTTGCGGTTCATGGCGCCGGTCGCCGTCAATCCTATGCCGCCCTCACCGTCAGCATAGGCAACGGAAAGAAGCATACCGCGCAGAAGTGGGGACAGTGCGGCGACATCGACGTCACCATTCAGCTTGATTTCCGGAAGCATCGTGCGGCTGTGATCCCTACTCGCCCTATGCAGGTGCAAGCGAGTATCAACCCGCGACAAAACAATTGCTACTGAGAAAGCTAAAGCCGAAGGGGAGCGTCACCACCCGCCCCCTCCCTTCCCTTGCAACCCGGCCCAGCCGGTCCGGTCGGGGGCTTGCCTCCGTGCCAGTGGAGATGTCGGGTGTCGCATGTCTAAATGGCTGATGACGCGCTTCTAAATGGCTGGTGACGCGCTCAAAGTGACATTTCAACTTTGCGCAACAGCGGACATTTCAACCTGGCCGCCACAGATGATGTAGGGGCTATTTAGTAATGCGACAGTTGGGCCAGTTAGAGATGCGACACTCTCGCCTCTCGACGCGCTGGTCAATGTCAACGTTGGGAGCAAGGATGACGACCTTCCGCCTGGTGGAGACCATGAGCGTTCGGAGTCGTGATGTCCTGTTTGATCACCATGTCGCAGAAAGAATTGCATCGCCTCGAAGTCATTCAGAAGATCAATGATCGACGCCTAAGCGTTGTCCAGGCAGCCGAACTGCTCGGGCTCAGCCGAAGTCAGGTGCACAGGCTGCTGCAGGCTTATGACCGGTCCGGTGCGGCCGGTCTGGTTTCAAAGAAGCGATCGCGGCCAAGCAATCGGCGCCACAGCGAAGATTTTCGCAATGCGGCGCTGGATCTGATCCGCGAACGCTATCTGGATTTCGGTCCGACGCTGGCGCGCGAGAAGCTGATCGAACTGCATCACATCTCGGTCGCCAAGGAGACGCTGCGCCAATGGATGACCGAGGCCGGCATCTGGGTCTCGCGACGCGAGCGCAAGCAGCGGGTCTTCCAGCCGCGCGGCCGGCGTGACTGCTTCGGTGAACTGGTCCAGATCGACGGCTCGCATCACTGGTGGTTCGAGAACCGCGGCCCCAAATGCGCCCTGCTCGTCTATATCGACGACGCCACTGGCAAGCTGTTGCATCTGCGGTTCGCCGGATCGGAGAACACCTTCGATTACCTGCATGCGACGAAGGCGTATCTGCAGCAATGGGGCAAGCCTCTGGCATTTTACAGCGACAAGCACGGTGTCTTTCGTTCAACCCATGCCTCGGAGAAGGACCGGACGAGCGGCCTGACCCAGTTCGGGCGGGCGCTTTATGAACTCAACATCGACATCATCTGCGCCAACACCCCGCAGGCCAAGGGACGCGTCGAACGCGCCAACCAGACGCTGCAGGATCGATTGGTCAAGGAACTACGGCTGCGCGGCATCGACACGATCGACGCGGCCAATGCCTATGCGCCGGAGTTCATGGCCGACTTCAATCGTCGCTTTGGCAAGCCGCCGCGCAATCCGAAGGACATGCATCGGCCGCTTGCCGCGCATGAGAACCTCGATGGCGCCATGTGCCGCAAGGAAGTCCGCACGCTGTCGCAGTCATTGACGCTGCGCTATGACAAGGTCTTGTTCATTCTCGATCCGACGGAGCAGGCCAAGGCGCTGGCGGGTAAGAAGGTGGTCGTTTGCGACTATCCGGACGGCCGCCTCGAGATCATGCACGAGAGCTTCGTCCTGCCCTACAGAACCTTCGACACCTTGCGATCGGTCCATCGTTCGGAGGTCGTCGAGAACAAGCGCCTGGACGACATGCTTTCGATCGTCGCCGAGATGCAGGCCGGGCGTGAACAGCAGCGCAGCAAGAGCGGCCCTCGCCGCACCGGCCAGACGGATCATATGTTTGGCATTCGCGACGGCAGCCAGAGCAACGGCTATCAGAAGCGCGGCCGCAAGCCCGGCCGGCGGACGGACTTCATGAATGATCCGGAGGTCATTGCCAAAAGGCAGAAGGCACTAGCGCGCATGCAGGCAGCGGAATGAACCGCTGGCCCTCATAGCCTCAAAGCTAAAGCCGAAGGGTGTCCCTCACCCGCCCCCGCTCCTTCCTTGCAACCCGGACCAGCCGGACGGATCGGGGGCTGACCGTCAGCGCCAGCAGCGGTGCCGAGTGTCGCATTTCTAACTGGCTGGCGGCGCCGCATCTCTAATCAGCTTTGACAGATGATATGATATAACATTACGATTGGCTAGTCCCGCAGCCGCGACTCCAAGTCGGGTCGCGGATCATGCATTTTCCACATGGGAGCGCTGAGTTTTGAGCGCTGCAACTTACCAAAGCCCTGAGCTATAAGGTGTTCATCGAAGCAAAACGAGGCGCCACGGACTGGCCGCCAGGCTTCGAAAGCCCATTGAAAGGGGGATCAAGATGAATATCGCACGCTCTTTTCACAACTGGCGCAAGTATCGTCAGACGGTCACCGAGCTGGGCCGCATGTCCAACCGGGAACTCCGGGACCTCGGCATCGAACGCGCCGACATCGACCGTGTCGCACGCACGGCCTTCGCCCGTTAAGGCGATCTACAAGACTGACTAAATTGCCCAAGCGCCTGCATCTCCAGCGGGCGCTTTTGTTTTGGGGCGCATGTACTTTTGGTAGGATAGCTTCTGTTCGCGGAATAACGCGCACGGTTGGAGCTGCACCGTGAGCCGCCTGAAGGTCCTGTCAAAAGAAAGCCCCGCCGGCATCAAGCGAACCCCGGTACTCACCCGAAACCCACTGGGGCACTTGTGCGATCCAGGGGGACGGTCAATGCCGTTTCGGATTGTCCGTCCAATGCTTTGCCGAGGTGCCGGGATCGAGATAGCGTCCGAGTGATCTCAGGTGGGCGACGATTTCCAATATCAGGAAATCTCGGTCTCCGAACTTTTCACCTATTCGCTGCAGCTCATCGCTCGCCGCATCCATCTCCTCCAAGTCGCCGAGCACGTAGCAATCGTGCCCGACCGCACAGATATCGCAGCCGGCCTCGATCACCTCCTCAACGAATGCCGGAATCTCACTCCTTCCCATCAGCTTACGCTGGCGTGTTTCCATGTTCGTTCTCTCCCTGAAAAAGACCGGTGAAGACTAGTGCGCCACTCCCTGGGCGCGCTTGCGGAATCCAGCCGAGAGGCTGTGGCCGCAGCAGAGACGGCACAAGGACGCTCACGAAACAGACGCGCCGCCTGGCCGATCGCGAGGAGCTTCCAAGGGGGAATTCATCTCGTTGGCGTTCAGCGTGCCCCGTGTTGCGATCAGGTAAGCCGCCATATAAGTGAGCTTGCGCCTCGATTCCCGATCGCCCCGTGGCCTGTAGTTGACGATCGCCAGCCAGCCGGCCTCTTCATCCCTCGCCACGGCCAACAGTCGGTTGGCATAGGTGACGTTCGTAACCTCGCCGGCTGCCCTCCGCTCATCCCACGCACGAACAGCATCCGCCGTCGCCAGTTGTGCGGCGATATGGCGATCGATCAACTCATCAAGGGAAATCGCGGCTTCCGCCCCGCTTTCTTCCTCGTGCCCCTTCCCCTTAGGTCCTGCGATTTCCAGATATGGAACACCGTCGGAAGCCAACGCGCTCAAAGCCATGCGCATTCCTGAAGTGTAGGATCCGTTGATATGGAGCCGGAGCGAACTTGATGGGCTTTCGGTCTCCAGGCGGCGCTGAAAAGCTGACGCCGACGAAGTTGGCATTGAATGCCTCACCGATGGCAAAAGACCCCCTCCTTCCGATAGTTGCGCGCTCCATCTCTGAAGCGCTAAAAAAGTTGCATCCCGTCGAAGAGATCGTGATTTGAGGGGTAATGGCACGATAGGACACGAAACCTAGCGAAACGAAACGAAATCGGGGCCCGCAAATCGTTGATAAAGAACGGAAAGTTTTTTCTTGCACCGTCCAAAGACGGAAGGGATTTCAAGGAGCTGTTCAAACAATTGGCTGCGGCTGGAGCGGGTCGGCCATTGGGTAGCGATGGTTTTCCGGCAGGCCCATGGACGCCTGAGCTGCTTGTGGAGGCGATTTCACAGCTCGATTCGAACCGGATCGGGGTCGATCTGCGAACCGTGCAGCTTTGGTTTCAAGAGAACGAGAAGGGAATTAGCACCGCCAACATTCGGTGGCTCGCAAGGATTTTTGGGTGCGACGACCCGTTGGCAACCAGCGAATGGCAGATGGAGCTCAGTGCGGCACAATCTCGGTTAGCGGCCAAGAGACGAGAGTTGAAGCTTGCCGGGAGCAGCGTCGAGGTTCCAGATCCGCCGCGGACTGCGACCGCCGACGATGAGACGAAGACTCCGCCAGAGTTGGTACGGGATACTGACACCATGAGGCCAAGCCCGCGTTTCGGTTTGGCGAGGAGATCCGAGGCGCTTTTTAGTGGTGGATCGCCTTTGAATTTGCCGGCATCTGTGTTTGCGGGTGCCACCGCCCTTGGGTTTTTGTCGTATATCACGGGGATCCACAACGCTACCTTCGACCGGCCGGATGGCGTTGCCAAGCAGGTTGGATTTCTATGGGCGCCGAATTGGACTTTCGTCTTCATGGTGCTGCTGCCGTTGTTTTGCGCCTTCGTGATTGAGCTGCTGGGCTTCTGGAAACATGAGGGCCGCTCGAAGCTCGGAGTGCAGGCAGGTCGGATGCAGAGCGGCGACTCGTGGGAGCGCAAAGTCGAAGCTTCATCCTATACCTATTGGGTAGTCTTCTTGATTTGCCTGCTGTTTGCCGGTCTTTTTCAATGGATCGAAGTATGCCTGATCCCGTTGGTGAACGGCGGTGGCAATTATGCGATGGATTGGGGCAAGTTAGCGCTAGTGCACCCGGAGGTCATTTCGGTGCCAGAAGCGATCCTCTTCACAGGGATGGCTTACCTATACATGTGCCTGTGCTTCTATGTTTTCTTCGTTGGTCTCATTTTGCTTTATACGGTGGTGTATGATCTCTGGAGACTTGGAGAGGCGACGAAGGGTCGGCCTGATGCCGATCAGATTGAGATCAATGAAGTTGGCCTGAGGGTACTACGCGGGATTTTTCGGTGCACCGTGTTGGGGGTTCTGATCGCCATATGCATGAAGATCCAGAGCTCTTACCTGACATCAAGTGGCAGGAATGTTGCGGCGTGGCTGCTCAGTGATATGTCCTCCGCCTTTCATGGTCGCAACAATGTGAGCGACGGGATCGGCTATAGGATGCCAACGCACTTCAGCAGCCTTCTTATCGTTATTTCGGCCTGCGTTGTCTTTCTGTTCGCTTCCGTCCGTTTGCGTGTTGCACGCCACTTTCGTGTGCTTTTGTGGAAGATGGCGGCCGTTGTAGGCCTGCTCGTTGCCGGCTACTTGCTAATCGGGGCGTTTGCAGGCTTTTCGATCCTTTTGGGCGTTGGCCTGCTCCTTGCGATATACGGCCTGTTTGACCCAGGGTTTGGGCAATGGCGGGCGACTGAGTTAGGAAATCACCAGCGTGTATCATGATTGGCTTGATCGATGGGATGAGCGGCGGGCGCGGCGCGGCGAAGAGGAAAAGGAAACAACGGATTTCGTCCTCGACGAGAAACGCGCCTTTCCAGGCGCGAAGGAGGCCGTAAGTCTTGAGGAGTTTTGTGATCTTGCGGACCAGGCCGTCGCTGATCCAGCCTTCTACGATGAGCCGGATGTGAGCAATGAAGGTTTTCAGAAGCAAGATGGATGGCTGAGATTTCCATCGGGCATATCGACTGACATAGAGGAGAACAACGTCGTCTGGGCGAAGATCACGGAAAGCGGGTCGTTCGACCAGGCCCTGGTCGTCTTCCACCACTGGAACGCAACCTCGCGAAATCGTAAGATTGCCAGGTTTTTCTCACGGCGGGGCGTCACTGTCGTTGAAATTGCAATGCCCTACCATTTCGAGCGCCGACGTGTGGGCTCCTCGCACGCCGATTATATGCTCAGCGCGAATCTCGGCCGAACGATCCAATCTGTTCGGCAGGCAGTATGGGACGGGCGAAAACTCCTACGCTGGCTGAAGAGCGAAGGCTATCGAGAGATTTCCGTTCTCGGTATGAGCCTAGGCTCCTGGGTTGCGGGGCTCATTGCGGCGCACGATCCGGCTGTGTCGAAGGCCTCGTTGTTTCTGACGGCGGGAAGTCTCGCGGATATGGTTTGGACGGGGCGCGCAACGCGAGCGATACGCGAGAGCCTTGAGCCTGCGATCGGGCTGACCGATCTAAGAAGCGCCTGGGCTCCACTTAACATGGAGAACTACGCGCCTCGTTTGGCGCGTCCTGATCTCGATCTTCACGTTGTGCTGGCGAAGAGAGACAAAGTGGTGTTGCCAGAGCTATCGGAGAGCTTCATGCAACGCCTAAGGAGCGCCGGAGCCAGGCCGAATATCCTGCGTCTAAACTGTGGTCACTATTCCCTCGCCAGGCCGCCCTATATTTTGTTGGCCGGTTTGAGCTTGAAGCGGTTTCTATCGGCGACTGCCAAATCGGCCCGTTGAGTATGCGCTGCCGACGGACGAAACTTCTCCTCTACTGGAGCCTTTCCGCCTGGGCTATGGTCGACACTACGCCGCCCGGTTTCGCATCGATTTGGCGCATCGCTGACGCGGGCCCGCCGGTTTACACGCCCGTTGAAACCAGCATATTGTGCGCCGGCAAAGTCAATCATGAGTTGGTGATGGCAAGTCGCTAGCCCTTCTTGTCATGCGCCAAAGGGGTCGTCCTGTTCACGAGGCAGGACGGCCCTTTGTGTATCTGAAATGGCGACCGCTGGGCGGTCGGCATTTTCCTCAAGGGAGGGCAAGAAGGCGCCGCCCTCTCTCCCTCACAAGGGAAAAAACGGTCTCCCCGTCCTTCCTCCGCTCGCTAATCGCTCGCTCCGTGCAGGATCGACGCGGATCCGCATTCACGGATCATGCGTCGCCCCTTCGGCTTTGAGCCTCGGGCGGGCGAACCCCCTCCGTTTTGTTCCCTTGCCTCCCTCTCTCCCGCTGCTCCGCGCGAGCTCGGAAGCAGGAGCGGGGCTCCTGCCCCTCGGGCAGACGCTAGACCGCTTCGCGGAATGGAAAGGGCTAGAAAATGGAACGCGCAAACACCGCCTATGTGCTGGACCCGGAGACGACTATTTTTAAGCCGGTCGGGCTTCCTGTCTCGACGGGTATCCGGCCGGTTTACGACCTGATTGGATGCCGCCTTCTCGAAGTCCTGCGTTTCGATGAGCGTCACACGCTTTTCGTCGACGAGGAAGGATTGAAGGATGGCCTGACCGCCTTCACCATCTTCGAAGGCTTCCCCCAGCCGATCGCGGGCAAGATTGTTCTTGTCGGCGGGGATGGTAGCTCCCCCTACACGTCGCCGCTTGTCAGTCTTGAGGACGCGGCCAAGCATTTCAAATGCTGCCGACCGGTCCTCGATCCGGTATTCGCGCAGACCGACGAGATTTCCCCCGGAGGCATCATCATTGCCGGCGCGCTGGCGGGGCTGCAATCCCGCATCGAACGCCGTGCCCCTACTCTTGTCGAGGGAGAGGCATGATGAAAATCGCAACCCTCGAAAACAACATCCTCGCCATTGTCGCAGGGACCTTCGCTGCAACCATAGCGGCGGAGGACATCGAGCCGCAGTTTCATGCCCTCACCCACTTTCCCGACCGACGCGCGAAATCAGAGCTAGCGGACCTGGCCGAGCGGCTGAACCAGTTCGCCGTTCACGTTGTCGAGCTTTGGAACGAAGCTTGCGCCCCGATCCCGGAACCGGAAATCGAAACCTTCGCCCGTCGTCACGTCGAGTTGACGCGGCGTTATTGGGCGGCGGAAGGCCGTTGCATGAATTGGTTTATCACCGGTCCCGCCCGCTTCCCGCTTGCCCGCAACGAAAAGCGCATGCGGCTTTCCGATGCCCGCCGAGCCGACCTTAAGACGCATGAGGCAATCGCCCGGAAGGCGGTGCGGCGGAAAGCGTTCCCGCATGGCGCAGAAGATGAACCGATCCGTTCTGGCGATCCGGCTGCGTTGCAAAAGATTATGACGCGCATCGAGGCGACAGCGCTTTTTATCGATCAGATGAAGGCGGCGAACGTCATCATCCGGCGCATGGAAAAGGACCTTGCTGCGGAAGAGGATATGGTTGCGGCCGTCGTTGCCAGTACAGGCCTTACCGAGGAAGCAGCAGCCCGAGGCATCAAACTGGCTCCTTGGCAATCACGGCGCGGGTTCAGCACGACCAACAGCCGCGCCGAGCTCCGCCGCCTACAGCAGCGCCTTTTAGTCCTCGCAAGGATGAAGGAACGCGGCACCCGAAGCCACGAGCTTGAGACGAGCGCAGGTGCCGTCGAGATCAAGGAGAACGCCGAGATAGCGCGTATCCAACTGATCTTTCCCGACAAACCCGACGATACGACACGACGCGTTTTGAAAGCCAACGGCTTTCGCTGGTCGCCATCGCAAGGCGCGTGGCAGCGGCACCTTAACGAAGCTGGACGTCATGCAGCGCAACGCGTGTTGAAAATGATCATCGACGCCAGCGCCGGCTGATTACCCCCATTTGAGAAGGACCATCCGATGACTCACACAATCTATTTCGCAATGGAGTTCCATGGCGCCGGTGATCCCTATTTCGGCGGCACTGCCGCCGATTGGGCCTCTACAAGACCGACGACGGCGGGCAGGCCTTCATCAGCGCTGCCGACGCGCAGCGCCGGAACTTGGTTTTGGCCTATTTCCCGACCGCGACGGAAGCAGAACAGGCTGGAACCGCAGCAAGCACACGCAAGGGGCGAATTTCCGCCCTTCCTGGGAAACTCCGGTCCGAAGTGCCGACCGGACAGATTTCTTGGATCGTCGGCAACAAACATGTCGGCGAGGACGATAGCGAACTCGCCGGGGACATTGCCGAGAGAGCGAAGCGGGCAGGCGCGACCAACGCCGATTTGATCGCGCAGATGGTTGCTTACGCCCTTGCTTGCCACCGTGCCAATCAGGCGCTTGTGATCCATTTCCAGCTTTAGGAGGCCGCCGCACGATGCGACACGAACGCCGCAGCGTCGAGGTTTTCGACACCCCTTCTGGCTTGGGCGGAAGTCACACGGTTTCCATTGTGAAGGAGTTGGCTGCCGGTAGATTGCAAGTGCGCGTCTGGTATGGACGCGCCACGGCCAGAGGTTGGGAGGCTTGGAAGGATTGGGACGGCTACACCTTCGCGACGGAGCGGGCCGCCCTAACGAACAAGCGGACAATGCCGCTTTTCAAATAGAAATTGGCCGCGCCAAACGTGGTGCGGCCACCGAACACGAAAGGAACCGACATTGAGCCGCTACACGGTTGAAGTGAAGTCCGCGACCAACGCCGATCCTGACGCCACGATTGGCTATGACCGGCCCCTGAGGACCTTCTTTTTGCAAGCGTTTCCCGACCCGCTGACCGACGAATGCGCCTTATGGCTGGGCGCGTTCCTTGAGGAATACACAACCCTGGAATCGATCGTCGAGACCGCGCGGGCACGAGGCTACGAGGTTCGCGGCCTGTCGCGGGAAATGATGCTAGCAATGATCAAGGAATCCGGACCGCCGCATCCCCCGAGCCTTGGCGAACGACTGGGCATGGTGCGGTGGGGTCCCTCCCCCGGCCGATCCTAGCCCGCGTCGAGCAGGCGAGGACCGGAACGAGGGGCGCCCCGGACGCCCCTCCCCTCGTGCTCCCCTCCCCAACCGCCGACCCGCTACGGCGGGTCGGCTCATTTCGATCTGTTGTTTTTGTCAGCCGTTGAAGGCTGCTGTTAGCTGAACCGCGCTGCACCGAAACCGCGACCGTGAAGCCGCCCTGGTGGCCGGATGGCGACCCTCCGGTTGACGAGGACGGCGATGGCCTGGGCTACGAAGGCCGCGTTTTTCCGGCAGCTCCCGAGTGGCAGTTCGCAATCTAATGCTGCGCACGATACGGCAGGCCCAGCCTTGGCGTGCAACCCTAAAGGTTCTCCTCTTCCGCTTCGCTCCGTTGCGACCGCTCCGCGGTGCACTCGTCAGTGCCTTCCCTATTCGAGCTTCGCGATTACGCACAACCACTAGGGAGGATCCGCCTCATGAAAACGCTCGTAACCTTCTGCCAGAAAACCGGCCGCCGCCTTCGTCTCTATATTAATCGGCAACTCGCCAAACTGCCCCATAAGGGTCAGTTGAAAATCTCGATCGCGGTCTCGCTTCCGCTCATTGCCAAGATCGAGGTCAGCTATCAGTGCGACTTCGACGCTAAGGCCGACAACGACAACAAGCCGAAATAAGAAGGCCGCGCCACCACTTGGGCGCGGCTTTCGGCCGAGAATTTTGCATCTCGTCGACGAACTTTCGCGGTGCTTAGCCCGTGGCGCGGAGCGCTCCATACTCGGAGCGCCGCGGGCGGGAGGCTGGCTCGAAACTACGCTCGTTCTTGCACGACGACCGGATCAGATGCGACCCGCAACGGCTTGCGGACCTTGTCGAATCCTACAATGTCGAACGTACCGAGCCGCGGCTATAACCGGAGCGTAGATTGAGGAAGGGATCCAAATGGAATTCACGCTTTGGGCCTATCAGGTCACGCCGGGCTCCGACGATAATCTTTACTTTGCGGAGCATGAAGCCGATTGCCGTCGTGCTGCCCTTGAGCAGCGTGCCGAATTGAAAGAAGGCGACCCCGATGATCAGGAGGAACTCGGCGCGATGGCACTCTATGTGTTTGTGTTGCGGTCGATGACGGCTGGGGAATTGGTTGCCATCTTAAATGGGGAGGCATCGCTGATCGAGACGTGTGCGGTGGACCGGAAACTCGTCGGGATGATTGCGGATTAAGCGCCCCAACGGAAAGGGCATGCCTCCGAGGCGTCGTACCCCCGCCTAGCGACGTCATCGCGCCGTGTTTGAATTGCGGTCTTGACGCGCCTGGGAATATGTTCCTATTTTGTTCTCTTTCTCCAATCGAGCAAGAGCAATGAAACTAACCACACCCCTTCAGCCCTTATCGTTCATCGAGCATGATCCTGCGATGTACAACACGATCAAAGGCCTGCAGGAGTGGGAGGTGCTGGGGGCGCGATGCTCGGCATGTGGCCGGATCGGCTGGGTCGACAAAAACACTGTGCTGAGGCGTTGGGGCGATCAATATCTCATGAACCTGAGAAGCAGGTTTCGCTGTGACTGTGGCAACCGAACTGATAATGCCGTGCTGATTGGTCGATTGCCCCGGTAACACACCGGCAGCTACGACGGCTCAGCCCTCCGGCAGTTCTTTGAGCATCAGCAGTCGATTTCCCGGTAATAGCGTGATGATCTTGTCCTGTTCGAGCGCATAGAGGACCTCCACGATTTCATCCTGCGTGAAGCCGGCCGCAATCAAAGGGACGCCAATGTCGAAAACGTTGATAGACATATCCTGCAAAGCCTTCAAGGCGAGTAGGCGCTCGATCAATGCGGTTTCGGTTTCCGTGAATCTACTCATATAGCTTCATAACGCTTATCGGCTGAATTGTCCCAGGACGAGATCGCCGTACGGACGGAACGGAACCGATTGCCGGGGCCAGTCGATCCCGGTTCCCGGCTGCTCGCCGGCGCTATGCTGAACCTCCTGCGGCGGGCCTTTTAACCGGCAATTGGTGCGCGAACGGTCTCCGGCCGCTGCGCTGAGCCTGCGCCTGGTACGCTCATTGTTGCTTTGGCAGGGAGAGGGTGACCCTGCCCCCTCTCCCCTGCAAGGGGAAAATCGGTTTCCCCGTCCTTCCTTCGCTCACCATGGCGCGCTGCGTGCAGGATCGGCCCGGATCCGCTCAAGCGGATCTGTGCCACCCCTTCGGGCGGGTGATCCCCCTCCGATTTGTCCCCTTGCCCCCTCTCCCCCCGCTGTTCCGCACGAGCTCGAGAGCAGGAGCGGGCTCCTGCCCCCTCGGGCACGAGGGCCGCTTCGCGGGAAAAGGAAAAGGAAAACATTTATGACCGAAATCATCAGCATTGCATTGAACAAGCTGGACGCCGATCCGAAGAACGTTCGCAAGACCTACAGCCGCGAAGGCGTCGAAGCACTGGCGGCGAACATCCGAGAAGACGGCTATAGCCTTTTGCAGAATCTCGTTGTTCGTAAGGGCGACAAGAAGAGTCGCTATTTCGTAACGGCGGGTGGCCGACGCCTTGCAGCACTCAATCTGCTGGCTGAGGCCGGGGAAATCGCCAAGGATTTCGCCGTCGAGTGCAAGGAGCGCGAAGGCGAGGTCGCCACGGAAATCAGCCTGGCCGAGAACATCATGCGCGAGGACATGTTAGGTTCTGCGTCGCAACTGTCCTGTTGAGTTCGTATGACCGTCATGGTTGTGGGCCATATTCGCGGGGCAT
>NZ_PNFP01000024.1 GCF_002940685.1 Ensifer adhaerens
ACCAGGAAACTCTAGAGCGAAGGTCGTCGTCGCCAGCAGCGCCGCCGCCCTCGTCAGTGATCGGGCTTATAGACCCCACACCTCGCAGACGTCAACAGGGATTTTTGCGACCTCGATAGAAATTCCATAACACATTGAAAATGCGATATAAATTCTATTCACAGCCATGAACGGCAGATTTTCGCCCGGTTCGACGGGCGAAAATCGCCGCCACAGTCGGATCAGCCGGCCTTTGCCTCATCATTGCCGCGCAGCAGCCGGATCAGAGCGGAAAAGTCTTCGCCGCCATGGCCGAGTTTCTCGAACATCGAATAGAGCTGGGCTGCCTGAGCGCCCATCGGCGTCGACGCGCCGGCGGCGCTTGCGGCCTGCTGCGACAGCTTCAGATCCTTCAGCATCAGGCTCGCGGCAAAACCCGGCTTGTAGTCGTTGTTGGCAGGCGAGGTCGCAACCGGCCCCGGGACCGGGCAATAGCTCGTCAGCGACCAGCACTGACCGGACGAGGTCGAGGCAACGTCGAACAATGCCTGATGCGACAGGCCGAGGCGCTCGGCCAGAACGAAGGCTTCGCAGACGCCGGCCATGGAAATGCCGAGGATCATGTTGTTGCAGATCTTTGCCGCCTGCCCCGCGCCGGTTCCACCGCAATGGACGATCTTCTTGCCCATGGCATCGAGCAGAGGCTTGCCGCGCGAGAATGCCTCGTCGCCGCCGCCGACCATGAAGGTCAGCGTTCCGGCCGAAGCTCCGCCGGTTCCGCCGGAGACCGGCGCGTCGAGAGAGGGGCAGCCGATCTTTTCGGCGAGCGCATGCGCCTTGCGGGCGCTGTCGACGTCGATCGTCGAACTGTCGATCAGCAGCGTGCCGGGATCGACGAAGCCGAGAAGCTCATCCCAGACGTAGAGAACATGGGCACCGGCCGGCAGCATGGTGATCACGCATTCGGCGCCGCGCACCGCATGTGCAATCGAGCCGGCGACGGAGACACCGGTCTTTGCCGCGGCATTGCGCGAAGCTTCCGACAGGTCGAAGCCGGTGACCGTGTGGCCCGCCTTCACCAGATTGGCAGCCATCGGCCCGCCCATATTGCCAAGCCCGATAAAGGCGATCTTCGTCATGTCATTCCTCCTCGCATTGAAACTCGACCAGGCCGAAAGGGCGCCCATCCTCCGGCGCTAGAACAGCGGCGGGTGATCCTTGTTCGCAAACCGCGCGAGCATCGCGGGCGTGACGTCGGCCAAGCTCACCGACCATTTCGGATTGCGGTCCTTGTCGATGACTGCGGCACGCACGCCCTCGTAGAAGTCGGGATTGGCGAGCATTCCGAGCGTCGCAGAATATTCCCGTTCGAGGCATTCGTTCAGCGACGCGCTGCGGCGGCCGGCGCGCAGGAGATCGAGCGTCAGCTTCATGCTGAGTGCGGAGCGGGCGTTGAGGAGCGCAAGCGTCTCCCTGGCGAAATCGGAGCCGTCAGCCGTAAGCGCCGCCAGAATTTCTTCAACCGTGTCGAAGGCAAAGCAGCGATCGATGAGGTCAAGGTGGTGTTGAAGCGGCGTTGCCGGCGCTGCAGACGCGCGCCTGGCGATGGCCCGGTCAACATCGGAACTGCCCGCGGCCGGCTGCAGTGCGGCCAGATCCGCGATCAGCGCCTCCAGCGTGTCCGAAGCAACAAAGCTGTCGGCAAGGCGGGCATGGATCGCGTCTGCGGCAACGATATCCCGGCCCGTCAGACCGAGATAGGTGCCAAACTCGCCCGGCGCCTTCGGCAAAAGCCAGGTGGCGCCGACATCCGGGAAATAGCCGATGCCGGTTTCCGGCATAGCAAGCCGCGTCCGCTCGGTAACGATGCGATGGCTGCCATGGGCAGAAATCCCGACGCCACCGCCCATGACGATGCCGTCCATGATGGCGACATAGGGCTTGGCGAAGGCGCAGATGCGGCTGTTGACGACGAACTCCTCGCGCCAGAACTGCGCGCCCTCCTCCGGCCGCACGCGGCCGCTCTCATAGATCATGCGGATATCGCCGCCGGCGCAAAGCCCGCGCTCGCCCTCGCCGGTCACGAGCACGGCGGCCACCGCCGGGTCGTTCTCGAATTCGGTGAGAGCGGCCGCGATCAACCGGATCATCGGCACGTTGAGGCTGTTGAGCGCGCGTGTCCGGTTGAGCCTTATCCGGCCAAGCGCCCCCTGCCGCTCGACGATGACTTCCGGCGCTGGCGTCTGCATTTCCATGAATGGTCCTTCCCTGGTCCGACCTACTTCCGGCCGATGAGCGAGCGCGCAACGATCAGGCGCATGATCTCGTTGGTGCCCTCGAGGATCTGGTGCACCCGCAGGTCCCTGACAATCTTCTCGACGCCATAATCGGCGAGATAGCCGTAGCCGCCATGAAGTTGCAGCGCGTCGTTGGCGACGGCGAAGCAGCGGTCGGTGACGAAGCGCTTGGCCATGGCGCAGAGCTTGGTTGCCTCCGCGTCGCCGGCATCGAGCGCCGAGGCGGCGCGCCAGAGGAAGGTTCGGGCGATTTCGAGATCGGTCGCCATGTCGGCGAGACGGAACTGCAGGGCCTGGAATTCGCCGATCGCTTTGCCGAAGGCGCGGCGTTCCTGAACGTAGGCGAGCGCCCTTTCGAAGGCGGATTGAGCGCCGCCGAGCGAGGCGGCAGCAATGTTCAGCCGCCCGCCATCGAGCCCGCCCATGGCGATCTTGAAGCCGTCGCCCTCTCCGCCCAGCCGATTTTTCGCCGGAACCCGCACGCCGTCGAGCATCACGGCCCGGGTCGGCTGCACATGCCAGCCCATCTTCTTCTCGTTGGCGCCGAAGGTCAGGCCAGGGGTGTCCTTCTCGACGATGAAGGTCGAAATGCCCTTGGGGCCATCCTCGCCGGTTCGCGCCATGATCACGTAAAGACCGGATTCGCCGGCACCGGAGATGAACTGCTTCTGGCCGGTCAGGACATAATCATTGCCGTCCTTGACCGCTTTGGTCTTCAACGCCGCCGCATCCGAGCCGGAACCGGGCTCGGTAAGGCAGTAGCTCGCAAGCACGTCCATGGTCAAAAGCTTCGGCAGCAGCCGTTGCCGCTGCTCGTCCGTGCCGTAGCGGTCGATCATGCCGGCGCACATGTTGTGGATCGACATGAACGAGGCGACGGCCGGGCAGCCGGTCGCCAGCGCCTCGATGATGATGGCGGCGTCGAGCCGCGTCAGGCCCGTGCCGCCGACATCGTCGCGCACGTAGATGCCGGCCATGCCGAGCGCTGCGGCGCCGCGCAGCGTGTCGACCGGAAAATGCTTCTGCTGATCCCAGTCGATCGCGTGCGGGGCAATCTCGTCGCGGGCGAAATCGAGCGCCATCTGACGAATGGCCTCCTGTTCCTCCGACAGGCGAAAATCCATATGCATGTCCTCCCTGACCGCATACCGGCTGCAGGTTTGCTTGAAACCTGCAACCATTCAAAGTGCTACAGCGACCTTTGCGCGTCTCATGTGACGCGCCGCGCTACAGGCGATGAAGGCCTAGTTACACCAAACTTCGCACACGCCCATATGCAACTTCTCACAGGCCCTGTTCAAAAACGAACAGACGACCCCGATCAGCTCTCGCTTAGACGATACGGCAGAGCGCCGCGTAAGTCATGATCCACGATCAGGCGACGCTTCAAAGGCGGCACTGCGCGGCTCGCGCATTTCGTCCGCTCGCAGATGCGACAGGAAATGCCGATCGGATCGAAGGCCGCGCGGTTGCCGAGATCCATGTCGTCGGCATAGACGAAGGCATCGGCGTAGGAGACCTCGCAGCCGAGCGCCAGCGCATAACGCGGCTGCGCGGCACGGAACCCGCCACCGCCCTTGGTGATCTGGGTGGCGAGACAGAGGTAGCGGACACCATCCGGCGTCTCGGCCAGCTGGCGGATGATCCGGCCCGGCGTTTCGAAGGCCTGATGCACGTTCCAGAGCGGACAGGCGGCGCCGAAGCGGGCGAATTGCAGCTTCGCCGCGCTGTGGCGCTTGGTGATGTTGCCGGCACGGTCGATGCGGGCGAAAAAGATCGGAATGCCCTTCTGCCCCGGCCGTTGCAGGGTCGAGAGGCGATGGCAGACCTGCTCCAGCGAGGCACCGAAGCGGGCGGCGAGCAGTTCGATGTCGTGACGCAAGTCGCGGGCGGCCTTTAGGAAGGCCTGGTAGGGCAGGATCAGGGCGCCGGCGAAGTAGTTCTGCAGGCCGATGCGACAGATCTCATAGGCCTCTTCCGTGCGGAAACCGGCACTGCCGGCCACCCGGTCGATCTCCTCGCGGGCGTGGAGCTGGGCGATCTGCAGGGCGATCTGGAAATCGCGCGTCGCCGCCGGCGCGTAAGGGTTGAGCGTCAGGATGCGGGCGCGCGGATCGAAGCGTCGGATCGCCTCGTCGCCGGCGGCACCGCGCACCACCCGGACCCCGTGGCGCTGCTCCAGATAGCTTGCAAGTGCCGCATGATTGTCGCCCTCGCCGAGCCCGAGTTCGCTTGCCAAGCGCTCCGCGAGGATATCGATCTCGTGAATGTAGTTGTCGACGAAGTGGAAGAAGTCGCGCACCTCTTCGTAAGGCGTCGTTTCGACGAAGGGGCCGCCGCGGCCGATCG
The DNA here is from genome assembly GCF_002940685.1 of Ensifer adhaerens. Classification (GTDB taxonomy): domain Bacteria; phylum Pseudomonadota; class Alphaproteobacteria; order Rhizobiales; family Rhizobiaceae; genus Ensifer; species Ensifer adhaerens_E. Next base: position 4,626 of record NZ_PNFP01000024.1, read on the forward strand.
TGTCGTCGATGCTCGCAAGTTGCTCGCTGTTGCGGCGATAGGCCTGGTGGCAGGTGATCAGCGCATGCGCCAGCCCCGGCGCGTTCTGCGCGACGAGCTTCAGCTCCTGCAGGCTTGCCGAATAGCTCTCGAACAGCGGATCGCTGAGCGCTTCCGAGAGCGCGGAGAGCAAACGATCTCCTTCCCCGGTCGAAAGCTCGGCGATGTCGATCTGGAATTTTTCGGCGAGCGCCAGAAGCACCGCGGCCGAAACCGGCCGCTGGTTGTTCTCGATCTGGTTGAGATAGCTGGTGGAAATACCGATGCGCTCAGCGAACTGGCCCTGCGTTGCCCTGTTCGCCTCCCGCAGTTCCCTGACCTTGCGGCCGATATAGAGCTTGCCGATCGCCATGTTTGCAACTTTGCAATTTACGTTTCACAAATTTCTCTATTTCACATTTGCACATGAAGAGACGTTTTTCCATCCACCCTTCGACGCTATTGCGAAGCGACAAGCGCCTCTGCACAATTGTTGAAAAATTGAGCACTGAGAAAGAACCGGAGGGCACCATGCGCGCCATACTAGAACAGGTCGAAGCCCGGCGGGCGGAAGCAAGAGCCGGCGGCGGCCAGCGGCGCATCGACGCGCAGCACGGCAAGGGCAAGCTGACGGCGCGCGAACGCATCGAGGTGCTGCTCGATGACGGCTCCTTCGAAGAATACGACATGTATGTGACGCACCGCTGCGTCGATTTCGGCATGGAGAGCCAGAAGGTCGCCGGCGACGGCGTCGTCACCGGCTGGGGCACGATCAACGGCCGTCAGGTCTATGTCTTTTCCCAGGACTTCACGGTGCTCGGCGGCTCCCTGTCGGAAACCCATGCGCAGAAGATCTGCAAGATCATGGATATGGCGGTCAGAAACGGCGCGCCGGTGATCGGCCTCAACGACAGTGGCGGCGCCCGCATTCAGGAAGGCGTGGCGTCGCTTGCCGGTTATGCCGAGGTCTTCCGCCGCAATGCCGAGGCCTCGGGCGTCATTCCGCAGATCTCTGTCATCATGGGCCCCTGCGCCGGTGGCGCCGTCTATTCGCCCGCCATGACCGACTTCATCTTCATGGTCCGCGATAGCTCCTACATGTTCGTCACCGGGCCAGACGTCGTGAAGACCGTGACGAACGAGATCGTCACGGCGGAAGAACTCGGCGGAGCGCGCACGCACACCTCGAAATCTTCGGTCGCCGACGGCGCCTATGAAAACGACATCGAGGCGCTCGAGGCCACCCGCCTGCTCTTCGATTTCCTGCCGCTCAACAACCGCGAAAAGCCGCCGGTCCGCCCGTTCCACGACGATCCGTCGCGGCTCGAAATGCGCCTCGACAGCCTGATCCCCGACAGCGCCACCAAACCCTATGACATGAAGGAGCTGATCCTGGCGCTTGCCGACGAGGGCGATTTCTTCGAACTGCAGCAGAGCTTCGCCAAGAACATCATCACCGGCTTCATCCGCATGGAGGGCCAGACGGTCGGCGTCGTCGCCAACCAGCCGATGGTGCTCGCCGGCTGCCTCGACATCGACAGTTCGCGCAAGGCCGCGCGCTTCGTGCGCTTCTGCGACGCCTTCTCGATCCCGATCCTGACGCTGGTCGACGTGCCCGGCTTCCTGCCCGGCACCGCCCAGGAATATGGCGGCGTCATCAAGCATGGCGCCAAGCTGCTCTTTGCCTACAGCCAGGCGACCGTGCCGATGGTGACGCTGATTACCCGCAAGGCCTATGGCGGCGCCTATGACGTCATGGCCTCCAAGCACATCGGCGCTGACGTCAACTATGCCTGGCCGACCGCCGAGATCGCCGTGATGGGCGCAAAGGGCGCGACCGAAATCCTCTACCGCTCCGAACTCGGCGACGCCGACAAGATCGCGGCGCGCACCAAGGAATACGAAGAGCGCTTTGCCAATCCGTTCGTGGCGGCAGAGCGTGGCTTCATCGACGAGGTGATCATGCCGCATTCGTCGCGCCGCCGCATCGCGCGCGCCTTCGCATCGCTGCGCAACAAGCAGGTCGATCTGCGCTGGCGCAAGCACGACACGATCCCGCTCTAATGGAGGCGATGATGGAACGGGAGCCGGAGCGCATCATGACGCCGGAAGAGGCCCGTCGCGACCACTGGCAGATGCTACGCTACATGACCATCAATGCACTGATCGGCGTTGCGATCGGGGCTATCACCGCGGCTGCGCTGATCTGGCTCAATATCGGCGCGGTCGGCACCCATATCGTCCGCTCGACGAGCCCGGTGCTCGCCACGCTCATGGTCGTCGTGCCCTTCGCGCTGCTTTTCGGCGGTGCTGCCGCCGCCTCCTCGATCGCGCTTCTGCCTTACCGCCGCAAGTTCAAACGCTGACGCCAGGATTTGAAAGAGAAACAGATGTTCAAGAAAATCCTCATCGCCAACCGTGGTGAAATCGCCTGCCGCGTCATCAAGACTGCGAAAAAGCTGGGCATTGCAACGGTCGCGGTCTATTCCGACGCCGACCGTGACGCGATGCATGTGCGCATGGCGGACGAGGCCGTGCATATCGGCCCCTCGCCTTCGGCTCAGTCCTATATCGTCATCAACAAGATCATCGACGCGATCCGCAGGACCGGCGCCGACGCCGTTCATCCGGGCTATGGCTTCCTCTCGGAGAACGCCGCGTTCGCCGAAGCGCTCGAGAAGGAGGGCGTCGCCTTTATCGGCCCGCCTGTTGGTGCCATCCAGGCGATGGGCGACAAGATCACCTCCAAGAAGCTCGCGGCCGAGGCCGGCGTTTCCACGGTTCCGGGGCATATGGGCCTGATCGAGGATGCGGACGAAGCCGTCCGGATCGCCGCATCGATCGGCTATCCCGTGATGATCAAGGCGTCTGCCGGCGGCGGCGGCAAGGGCATGCGCATCGCCTGGAACGACCAGGAGGCACGCGAGGGCTTTCAGTCGTCGAAGAACGAGGCGAAGAACGCGTTTGGCGACGACCGCATCTTCATCGAGAAATTCGTCACCGAGCCGCGCCACATCGAGATCCAGGTGCTCGGCGACAAGCACGGCAACACGCTCTACCTCGGAGAGCGCGAATGCTCGATCCAGCGGCGCAACCAGAAGGTCATCGAGGAGGCCCCCTCGCCCTTCCTCGACGCCGAGACCCGCAAGGCCATGGGCGAACAGGCGGTCGCGCTCGCCAGGGCCGTCGGCTACCATTCGGCCGGCACCGTCGAATTCATCGTCGACGGCAAGCGCAATTTCTACTTCCTCGAGATGAACACCCGCCTGCAGGTGGAGCATCCGGTCACCGAGCTCATCACCGGGCTCGATCTCGTCGAGCAGATGATCCGGGTTGCTGGCGGCGAAAAGCTCGCCTTCGGCCAGGACGACGTGAAGCTCAATGGCTGGGCCATCGAAAGCCGGCTTTACGCCGAAGATCCCTACCGCAACTTCCTGCCTTCGATCGGCCGGCTGACGCGCTATCGGCCGCCGGCCGAAGGCAAGCGCGACGACGGAACCGTGACGCGCAACGACACCGGCGTCTTCGAGGGCGGCGAGATCTCGATGTTCTACGACCCGATGATCGCCAAGCTCTGCACCTGGGGACCGGACCGGCAGGCGGCGGTGGAAGCCATGGCCGATGCGCTCGATCGGTTCGAGGTGGAAGGCATCGGCCACAACCTGCCGTTCCTTTCAGCCGTCATGCAGCAGCAGCGCTTCCGCGAGGGCCGACTGACGACCGCCTATATCGCCGAAGAGTTCGCAGACGGATTCCACGGCGTCGCGGCCGATGCGCCGTCGCTGCGCAAGCTCGCCGCCATTGCGGTCTCGATCAATCAGGTGCTGCAGGAGCGCGCCAGCCAGATTTCCGGCACGATCGGCAACCACCGCCGCGTCGTCGGCCATGATTGGGTGGTCAGCCTCGCCGATCACGATCTCGCCGTGTCGGCCGGTTCGTCCGCTGACGGCTCCTATGTGCGCTTTGCCGATGGTGCATCGGTGACCATCGCCGGCGACTGGGCGCCCGGTCGCACGCTTGCCACCTTCAACATCGACAATGAGCCGTTGAGCATCAAGGTCGATCTGGTCGACACCGCCATTCGGCTTCGCTGGCGCGGCATCGACGTCATCACACGCGTCAGGAGCCCGCGCGTTGCCGAACTGGCGCGATTGATGCCGAAGAAGCTGCCGCCGGATACGTCGCGCATGCTGCTTTGCCCGATGCCCGGTGTCATCACCTCGGTCACCGTCAAGGCGGGCGACACGGTCGAGGCAGGGCAGGCGCTTGCGGTGGTCGAGGCGATGAAGATGGAGAACATCCTGCGCGCCGAGAAGAAGGCCGTGGTCAAACGCGTGGCCGTCACAGCCGGCGCCAGCCTCGCGGTCGACGAACTGATCATGGAATTCGAGTGACGACCTGTCATAGCCGTCCTCACTCCTGTGCTTGTCACAGGAATCCAGCAGCGTCGCGTCTGCGACGCGGAGAATTCAGTCTTTCACGCGAAGGACTTCGCGTGGCTGGATCCCTGTGACAAGCACAGGGATGAGGCGAGGAAGGCGCCCTTTTCGGGCAAGGAGCTAGCGATGAGCCAAAAGACCATCAAGGACTGGGAAACGCTTGCCGAGCGCGAGCTCAAGGCAACGCCGGAAAGCCTCACCTGGCAGACGCCCGAGGGTATCGCGGTGAAGCCGCTCTATACGGCGGACGATCTCGGTGGCATCGATCACCTCTCGTCACTCCCGGGCTTCGAACCCTTCGTGCGCGGCCCGCGGGCGACGATGTATGCCGGCCGTCCCTGGACGATCCGCCAGTATGCCGGTTTCTCGACGGCCGAGGCCTCGAACGCCTTTTATCGAAAGAACCTTGCGGCTGGGCAGAAGGGCCTCTCGGTCGCCTTCGACCTTGCGACCCACCGCGGCTACGACAGCGATCATCCGCGCGTCGAGGGCGATGTCGGCAAGGCGGGTGTGGCGATCGACTCGGTCGAGGACATGAAGATCCTCTTCGACGGCATTCCGCTCGAGGAGATGTCGGTGTCGATGACGATGAACGGCGCGGTCATCCCGATTCTGGCCTCCTTCATCGTCGCGGGCGAGGAACAGGGCGTTTCGCGCGACAAGCTCTCAGGCACCATCCAGAACGACATCCTCAAGGAGTTCATGGTCCGCAACACCTACATCTATCCGCCGGAACCCTCGATGCGCATCGTCGCCGATATCATCGAGTACACGGCGAGAGAGATGCCGAAGTTCAACTCGATCTCGATTTCCGGCTACCACATGCAGGAAGCGGGCGCGACGCTGGTGCAGGAGCTTGCCTTCACGCTTGCAGACGGACGCGAATATGTGCGCGCGGCCCTTGCCAAAGGGCTGAACGTCGACGAGTTCGCCGGCCGGCTTTCCTTCTTCTTTGCAATCGGCATGAACTTCTTCATGGAGGCGGCGAAACTTCGGGCGGCGCGGCTGCTGTGGACCCGTATCATGAAGGAGTTCGAGCCGAAGAAGCCGTCGTCGCTGATGTTGCGCACCCATTGCCAGACTTCGGGCGTCTCGCTGCAGGAGCAGGATCCCTATAACAACATCATCCGCACCGCGTTTGAGGCAATGTCCGCTGCCCTCGGCGGCACGCAATCGCTGCACACCAATTCCTTCGACGAGGCAATCGCCCTGCCGACGGAGTTTTCGGCGCGCATCGCCCGCAACACGCAGTTGATCCTGCAGCACGAGACCGGCGTCACCAAGGTCGTCGATCCGCTCGCCGGTTCCTACTATGTCGAGAGCCTGACGAACGAACTCGCCGATAAGGCATGGGCGCTGATCGAGGAGGTCGAGGCGATGGGCGGCATGACCCGTGCGGTCAATGCCGGCCTGCCGAAGCGGCTGATCGAGGAGGCGGCGACCCGGCGACAGGCCGCCGTCGACAAGGGCGAGGAGATCATCGTCGGGGTCAACAAGTATCGCCTCGACAACGAGGAACCGATCGACATCCTGGAAATCGACAACAGCGCCGTGCGCGCCGCCCAGATCCGCCGGATCGAGGAGACGAAACGGCGACGCAACAGCGCCGAGGTGACGAAGACCCTCGCTGCCCTTTCTGAGGTCGCCGCGACTGGCGAAGGCAACCTGCTTGCCGCCGCCGTCGAGGCGGCGCGGGCGCGCGCCACCGTCGGCGAAATCTCCGATGCGATGCGTGGAGCGTTCGGCGATCACGCAGCCACCCCCAAGGTGGTCAGCAAGATCTACGGCAAGGCCTATGAGGGCGAGCCGGAACTCGAGGTGCTGTCCGGTCGCCTCGACGAGGTCTCGGCGAAACTCGGCCGCAAGCCGAAGATCATGGTCGCCAAGCTCGGCCAGGACGGCCACGACCGTGGCGCCAAGGTTATCGCGTCGGCCTTTGGCGACATCGGCTTCGACGTGCTCGCGGGCCCACTGTTCCAGACCCCGGAGGAAGCCGCCGACATGGCGCTCGCGAGCAAGGTCAATGTGATCGGCGTCTCCTCGCTGGCGGCGGGCCACAAGACGCTGATGCCGCAGCTTGCCGAAGCGCTGAAGAAGCGCGGCGGCGAGGATGTCATCGTCATCTGCGGCGGTGTCATCCCGCGCCAGGACTACGACTACCTGATGGAGAACGGCGTGTCGGCCGTCTTCGGCCCCGGCACCAATGTGCTCGATGCCGCCCGCGCCGTGCTCGACCTGATCGAGGGAAAGCGGCGCAACATCTGATAGAGGGCGAGGCGGAGGGACTTCGTCTCTCCGCCTGTCCCGTGCGGTTGTCGTCGGTGGCCGGCGCAACTATGGTGTCGACATGACATCGATCGCCGAAGTCTTCGGACCCTTCGCCCTGATGGGGCGCCTCCTCGCCCGCTTCTGGCCGCAGCTTCTGCTGATCGGCGCCTGCGGCGCCATCGCGCATGATCTCCTGATGCGCGCGGCGGTCTGGATCGGGCTGCAGCATCCGCTCGGCGGCATGGTGACGCTCTCCTTCGTCGTCCTGGCAAAGCTCGTCGTCATCGTTCTCATGTTCATGGTCCTTCGCCCCGGCTTGCCGGCGCTCGAGGCCCTCCGACAGCAACCGGCCACCGCCCGTGTCGGGACAGCAGCGCAGACACCCGACCGCCGGCTGCTCGCCGTTACCGCCGCCGCCATTCTGCCGTTCTTCGCCTATTATGCCGCCTGGGGCTTCCTGGGCGATACCGTGCGCGAATACTCGCGCTCGGCGCTTCATGCCGTAGCCTTCGGCGAAAAGTCCGACTTCTTCGACATCCTGGGATCGCACGGCGTCCTTGTGTCGATCGCACTCTGCTGGCTGGTGCGCTGGGGCGCAAAACGCATGAGCAAGCTGAGCGAAGCGCCCTTCTGGCGGCTGCTGGTCGTAGCGGCCGACGCAAGCTGGATTTTCATCGGCCTCTATGGCCTGTCCATCTGGAAGGACCAGTTCATCACCTGGCTCGGGGCCGGCAAGCTCCTGAGCATGAATGGCCTCTCCTTCAGCGGCATCGCCCATGCCGCCGAGACCTTCGTCCCGGTGGAACTGAGAAGCCCCGATTGGGGCGCACAGGCCGAGAGCCTGTTCTTCTACGCGCTCCTTCCGATCATCTGGCTGGTCATGGCGGCCATTATCAACGGCTACGAGCTCTCAAGCGCAGCACCGCGCACGAAACCGTCACCACTCGGCCCTCGCCGCTCTCGGACCCTTCGCAAATGGATTGCCGATTTTCTCGACCACTTCCTCAGCGATTATCGTTCCCGCTACGCGCCGATCTGGACCTGCCTAAAGCTGACGCTCGGCTCGGGGCTTGCAGCACTTTTTGCCTTCATTATCGCCTACAACGCCTTTGCCTGGCTCGGCGCCTGGATCTGGTACGCGGCAACACGGACGCTAGGCGTGGGCGATCTGGCGAGCTGGCAGGTCGTCGTCGACGCCTTGAGCCTTTTCATCGGCAGTCCCAGCGATCTCAACGGCGGCATCCTGCTCGACGCGCTGCGTATCACCCTGCTGGCGGCGATGCTTGAGCACGCCGTGTCCCGTCAGGCCGAAAAGGCCGATGTCAGCTACGCGTCCACCTGAAGACCAGCGTCTCTTCGCTGGCGCCTGGAAACTCAATCCGGAGCGAAAGGTCCCGCGCCTCCGCCGGAACGATGAAGCTCTCGGCCATGCGAACCGCGGCGCCGCCCTTGGCATCGGTAAACGCAAGCGCACCGCAGCGCGGACGATCCGCCACCTCCGGATACATCTTGCGCACGGCCGGCTCGGCGAGCGCCACGGGTTCGAAGCGACGCCCCTTGCCGTCGACCAGCCGGACGCGGCAGGCGCCTTGCGACAAGATTGCGGGGTCGGTCGGCGATGCCTCGAATTCGGCGAGAATGATGCGCGCATCGTCGCTGCGCGGCAGGCGTCTCATGTCCAGAAGCTTCCACTGCCCGCCGGCGAAGGCCTGCGGCGCGCCATCCTCGGCGACAATGTCCACCTTGTGTATCGCCAGCCATTGGCTCTCGCGCAGGCTCTCCCAGGCGCGGACGACGAAGGCGAGCGGCAGCACGACGATCAGCGCCACAAGACAGGTCCAGAAGGTGCGCTTCTCGCTCATGGCGGCCTCCTCAGCGCGCGGCCAACGTCCAGGGCGCACCGCCGGCGCTGCGGGAAATGGTGACGGACGGTTTGATTTCGGTCGGTTTCCGGTCTCCGAGCGCAATCGAGAGTTCCTCGGCGAGCGGCATCACCAGGCTGCGGGCGACAAGCAGCGTGCCTTTGTCCACGGCCGTCTCGGGAAGTTCGAAGGCAAGGAGCACAGGCCTCGGCAGGCCCGGTTCGAGCCGTTCCGTCGGCAGATAGCCGGACACGGTCGAGAACCGCTGGCTGAGCGCGTAACGCACGCCATTGCCTGCCTGCCACTCCGCCGACATCAACGTCATCGTTTCCGTCTTGGCGACGGCCGCGCCCTCGATGATCAGCCAGACACCTGATGTGGAATAGTCCTTGACGCGCCCGAAGCTCTCGACCTTGACTGCACGCGCCAGGTGTACGCTGGCAGCGCCGAAGGCGAAGTCTTGGGTTTCCACCCGTTCGCCGACCGCACCGCGAACGGCGATCGGCGCGGTGATGTCGCCGTAGCCGGGCATGCTCTCTCGCATCGCATAGAGCATTGCAATCGCAAGCGCACAGAGCAGCAGCGTGCGGAGAGCCGATATCATTGCTCCGTCGGCTCCGCAGCTTGCGCGACCGCCAGTGCCACCACGGCAGCTTCGCCGTCACCGAACCAATTGGGTGCGCCGTAGAGGTTGTCGCGCGGCTTGTAGATCTGTTTGCCGATCGAGAGCGAAAGCGTCTCCGGTTCCGGGCGGTCCGCCGGCCATTCCCAGACGGCGATAAGCTTTTCCGGCATGTTCGGATTGATTGCGCTCGCGATCCACTTGTCCCGCGCCAGGTAATAGGTGGGCTTCGGCTGCAGCGGAGCGCCTTCATCCTTGATCGTGATCAGGTTCATGAAGGCATTGCTGCTGGCCATGGAGCGGTTGTCGAGTTCGAGGTCCACCAGCAGGAACCGTTTCGGCTCGAACGGTTTGGTCCCGGTCGGCGGCGTTGACGACATATGGGCGTCGTTGATCGTCACCCGCCACCGGCCGGTGTCGACGGTCTGGCCCTTGCCGATCGTCGGAACGGCGACCGGGTTGGCTGCGTCGTAAACCGCCGAGGCAAACGAAATCGCCGCCGCTGCCATGCCACCGATACCAGTGACAAGCATGACCAACAGGCGCCGCCTGATCTTCGACCGCCGCATGACCGGCATCTCTCCTCCACGCACCCTGCGCATACTGCAACCGGAAGATAGGAAAGTTTGCCGGGGAAATCAAAACGGGCGCGGCGAATACGGTTGCTGCCGCGGACGCGACCTCAGAACGAAAGCTCGAATGTGGAATACTGGAGCGTCGGAACGAAACCATGTGCCGTGTAAACAGCGCGGGCAGCCATTGCCGCCGTCGGGCCAGCGAGGCGCACGCGTTGGGTCAGATGCGGTGCATCTCTGTCGCCGGCTCCTCGGAAGCCGGATGCTTTTTCTCGAAGGTCGCGCGGATGGACATGGGCGCCCCGTCCCCTCGCGACACCACCATGAACATCTGCAATTGCCCGCCGCGCCGAACGAACTGGATGCCGAAGCTTCTGCCGCCATAGGCGCCGGAAACGGTCGGCTTCCACGCCCCCTTGCCGGCGGCAAGCTGCAGATCGGCGAAGCGCTCGATGTTCGCCACGGCCTGCCAGCCGTTGTTGCTGCTGACGGTCAAGAGGTCGCCGTGCCTGACGATGCCGATATAGCATATGTCGCATTGCCCGGCCGTCGAGGTCAGTTGCCGCCACTGTCCGGAAAAAGGATCGCCGTCGGCCCTGACGGCGGCGGCAGACGAAAGAAGCAACAGGCCGGCGACACCGGCCCCGTACAGCAACTTCATTCTTCCACTCCCTGATCGCACCTGTTAACGGAACTCTACACATGCAATGATTGCGACGCGCAAGAAAACAACCAAATCGCAGGCGGTCAAGATCAGGCGGCCGCAAAGCTGTGCATCGCCGCAGCGGCCACGTGAGAGGCTTGCGATTACCAACGTCTCGACCCACCCGTGATTGGCGCTTGCCTTCTGCTTGCGACGGGCGACAATTGCACGAGGCGGAAAGCGGGGCGACCAGCCGCTCGGCCCGTATCCTCCGCCGAACCGGGGAGGCCGGCAATGCGAAAACTGCAATCGCAAGGCGTTCACCACATCACGCTTGTCGGGGCGGACCGGCAGACATCGATCGACTTCTGGGAGGGGCTTCTCGGCATGCCCTTCATTTTCGAGCAGCCGAACCTCGACCGGGCGAGCGAAAGCCATCTCTATTTCGATCCCGGCGATGGCCGCCTGATCACCGTCTTCACGGACGAGAACCGCACGCCCGATCCCGAGCGTACCGCGACGGACATGGGCTGTGTTCACCACATCGCCTTTGCCGTTTCGCGCGCGACATTCACCCAGGCTGTGGAACGGCTCGACGAGCGAAAGATCAGGCACAGCGGCGTCAAGGATCGCGGCTTCATGGATTCGATCTACTTCGAGGACCCTCTCGGGCTTCTCGTCGAGCTCGCCTCCTATCGCTTTGAACCACCACCAGGTCATACCCACGCCGAGGTGCTAATGGAGGCCCACAAGGTCAGGGTCGCACGCGGCGACTACAACATCGCCGAGGTTCATCTGGCCGATGCGATCGAGGCACTGGTCGAGCGGACCCGGCCGACGCTTTCGCCCGATCGCTCGCCGAAGGACCCTTTCGGTCGGCGATAGTGCCATCTGAGGATTGTGCAGCTCAAAATGCGCCTGAGCGCCGACGCGGGAGCCAGCGTCGGAAGTATGGCGTTCGACAGGGAGGAGACCATGTCAGCAATCCAGCTCAACGTCATCAAACCCAGCGTCAACAACATGACGGCGCGCGTGTTTCTGAGAGCGGCCAAGCTCGATTTCAGTGAAAACGATGTCTATGGCCAGACGCGCTCACCCGAATATCTGGCGCGAGCGCCATCGCATCTGACACCGATGATCGAGACGGCGGATCTGCCCAAAGGCGCGCTTTGGGAAAGCTGCGCCATCATGCAGTACCTGTGCAACAAACATGGGCTTGATGACTTTTACCCAAAGGGCCCGGAAGCCCGCGCCATGGTCGACAGCGCCATGTTCTATCTGATCGGCACATTCTATCCGTATCTCGCCCGCGCCACCTATCCGACCCTGAACTTTCCGCTTTACGCAGGTGAAGTCGGCTGCAGCGATGCCGATGCGGCGACGAAGGAGATCGCCCGCCAGGCGGCGGTTGCGGCCCTTGCCGAACCGCTCGACGTTTTCCGCGCGTTCTATATCGGCGACAAGCCCTTCATCGGTGGCGCCAGGCCCTCGATCGCCGATATCCGGCTCGCCGCAACGCTCGAGTTCCTGGCCGCGATCGACTATGACCTGCCGGGCTGGGCAAAGGCTTACATGGCAAGCATCGAACGAACGCTCGGGGCCGCCTATACGGAGCCCGCCGCCGACGTCCGCGGCTATATCGCCTATGTGAAATCGCAGCGGCAATAGGTCGGCGGCTGCGATCGAGGTCATTGAAGGAGGAGTGCGACGCCGGTCGCTCCGAGCGCGAGCGTCCAGAGGCGATCGAAGTTGATCCAGGTGGAACGCAGAACCGCGAGATCGAACCAGGCGAAGACGGCAAGCGAGAGCGCCGCTGTGACAGCGAGCATCGCAATGCTGTGGACTGCGACGGCGGCGAGCGAGATCGGCAGCGAACTTGCCATCGCCAGCGCATCCGCCTGACCCGCGAGGCAGAGGCTAAGGACCGCTGGCACCAGCATCAGGCCGGCCCCGTGGCTCGTCGCCATCAGGAAGGACCAGAGTACCAGGCCCGCCATGCCGGTCCGCATCCCGATCCGCACGCGATGGCGATGGCCATAGAAAGCAGTGTAGCCGGCGGCCCCCAGAATGAGCACAGCCGCGGCCATCCTGAAGCTGTCCGGATCCAGCGTCGAGCCAAACGCCGCGACCACCGCGAGCACGATGGCGACGGAAATCGCGTGGCCAAGCGCGATCGGCCCAAGGGACAGCCAGACAACCCGGCTGCTCTGGCGATGAAGCCCGAGCGCCACGGCAAACAGCCAGCCCATCGCCGGATTGAGACCATGAAAGGCGCCGAGGCCGGCAAGCGAGAGCCAGGGCCAGACCGTCGTCATTCGCCGTGACCGGGCTGCTGCACTGCGCCCTCCTCCTCACGGATAACAATAGGAATCGGACGAGCAGTCGCCACCTTCGAGGCGAACCTGATGCGGACGATGGCCCTTCGGCCAGTCGACAAAGAACTTTTCATCGAAGGCTATTCCGCCGTTGTCGGCGACATCGAGCTTGACCATCCAGCCGTCGATGCCTTCGGGATAGAACTGCGGATCGATGGCGCCATAGAGCGAGTTGGTGAAATAGACCCGCTTGCCGTCGCGGCTGATCTCCACCATCTGCGGCCCGCCGTTCAGCGCGCCGTTTTTCGCCTTTGGATGGCTCGCGCGCGAAACGATGCCGCCGATCCGCACCCGGCCCGTCTCCTTCGGCGCGAAGGGGTCGGAGACGTCGTACTGGATCATGTCGCCGGTCCCCCAGCAGGAGACGTAGAGGAAGCGGTCGTCCATCGACAGGTCAATGTCGGTGACGAGCGGCGCAACCGCGCTGAACCCTTTCAGCACCGGCGGCAGCAGGTCCGGATCGGCCGGCTCGGCCGGAATCTCGATCACCTTCTTCACGGCCCATCGTTCGCCGTCGCGATACCAGGTCCAGATCGACGCCGAGAGGTCCTTGAGGCTGATGACGCAACCGACGAAGCCATAGGCCTTGGTCGGATCATGGGCCGGGCGCAATTCGAAAACGAGCTGATGCTCCTCGCCAAAATCGATCTCCTGCACATGTTTGCGCTTGTGCAGGTCCCAGAAATGCAACCGGCGTCCGTATTTCGAACCGAGCAGAACCTCGGGAACCAGCCCGTTCTCGAACGTATCCGGCGTGCCCCACTCACTGGTGATCATCGTGTCGTGGCCGAGGTGCCACCAGAAATCATAGGCGAGCTGCTGCGGTCCCCGGTCCATTTCCCATTGTCCGAGCACATCGAAACTCTGATGGTCGAGCAGGAAGATACCGCCCGGCGCCTTGCCGTCGCGATCGGCGAGCGCATTGACGTAGATGCCCTCAGGCCCGCAATGGGTGGTGTGCAGCCTTGAATAGTTGGCCTTCTCGGCGATTTCCGAGGGCTCGATCACCCGCACGATCTTCGGATTGCGCGGGTCCGGCTTGGTGTCGATGATGTGGAGACGCGAAGATCGCAGGCCCGGCACCACCAGATAGCGCCTCTCGACATGCGGATGCGGCGCGTTGGGGCACAGGCACGAAGAGCAGGCGTTCCAGCCGAAATGATGCAACTCGTCGCCGACATTCGGCATCTCGACCTGCCCGACGATCTGCGAATAGCTCGACGACGCCGGATCGACGTCGACGACGGCGATTGCGTCCGGCCGCCTTCGCTCCGGATCGAACGCCGCCACATAGGCGAGCGTCTCCTTTGGAGCCTTGGCCGCCATGCGCGGTGATGGATAGAAGGAAGGATCGGGTCGCCACGTCGCCATTGCCATTCTCCCTTTAGAGAATTCCCGAATGCGCGGTTCCTGATGCAGGCTTTGGTGATGCGGCAAAAACGCGTCGGAAATGCGGCCTTTGCCTTATTTCCTGACGGGACACGTGACGCCAAGGCGGGGCGTGGCTTTATCGCCATTGGCATCGGCTCGGCTGGCGGACTCAGGTCTCGATCTTCAGCTTCATCCTGTCGGCCGCAAACCGGCTGCGGGAATACTCCACCGGCCTACCGTCGAGATCGGCGTTGAGCGACTGGGCTTCGAGCACGATTGCGCCCGGCGAAAGCTTCAGCATCGAAAGCTCCTCCGCGTCGGCGTGCCGGGCGACGATCTCGGTCGAAACACGCACATAATCATCCAGACCGTGCGCGGCGAAGGCCTTGGTGACGGAGTGGAGCCGCTCGAATTCCTCGGCCATGCGTGGAAAGCGATGCGCCGGATAGTAACTCGACGACACAGACAGCGGACGGCCGTCGCCGCTGCTGACGGTCCGAAGCTCGGTCACCGGATCGCCGGGAGAAAGGCCGAGCGCCTTTGCGACCTCGCTCGTTGCCGGCAATTCGGCATGGCCGAGCAGCTGCGTGCCGATCTCCTTCACCTGGTGACCGAGACCTTGCGAGAATCGCGTGCGCTTGGAGATCGGGTAGCTCACCCGCTCCTTGCGCTCGATCATTGTGCCGCGTCCCTGGACGGCGCGAACGAGGCCTTCCTCGGCAAGCGCTGCCAACGCGCTTCGCACCGTATGCCGGTTGACGCCAAACTCTCCGGCAAGCACCGTTTCCGGCGGCACCATGCCGGTCGCGTCATAGTCGCCGTTGCTGATTGCCAGGCGGATCCGGTCGGCAATCTGCCGCCACAAGGCGACGCCCGTCTGGCGCTCCACCACTTTTCGCATTGCCGTGTCTTTTCGCATTGGCATGTCACAAGCCTGTCATTTGCCGCCGTTATGAAAAAGTATAAGATGTATAGTTGTCTAGATCAATAGACATTTGAGGTGAAGATGATGGATGCGAAGCTGAAACAGGAAAGCCCGCCGGATCCGGCGCGCAAGAACGCCATGGGGCTGCTCGCCCGCGCAACGCTCGGCGAGCTCGACGCCGCCTGGGAAGCGCTTGCCGACAAGCCCGAAGTTCATCCGGTCCGCGGTCCGGAAACCGGTCTCGTCATGGTGCGTGGCCGCATCGGCGGCGCCGGCGATCCCTTCAATCTCGGCGAAGCGACGGTGTCGCGTGCCACCATCCGTCTGTCGACCGGCGAAATCGGCCACGGGCAGTTGCTCGGAACCGACAAGGAGCGCGCTCGGCTTGCAGCCATCTTCGATGCGCTTTCCCAGCGTGACGGCAACAGGGCCGAGGTCGAGGCTCTGCTTGGCCGCGTGGCCGAGCGGCTTTCGAAGGAAGAACGCCGCAAGGCCGAAGAGACTGCGGCCACCCGCGTCGACTTTTTCACCATGGTCCGGGGAGACGACTGATGGCCAGCCAATCGCAGATCTACGCAGGCGCCTTCGCCGATCCGGTCTTTGCCGCCCAGTCGGGTTTCCGCCACCTGATGGACGGCTTTGCCCGCCCCGGCACGATCAAGCGCCTCGAGGCGGCGAGCACGCCTCCCGCCCCGCTGGCCTCAGCCGCAGGCGCTGTGGCATTGACCTTGTGCGACCACGACACGCCCGTCTGGCTGACGCCGACGCTCGCCAAATCGGCCGCTCCGCAATGGATCGCCTTTCATACGGGTGCTCAGGTCACCTGCAGCAAGACCGACGCCCGCTTCGCCTTCATCGAAAAGGGTGCCGCCTTCCCCGGTTTCGACCAGTTCTCGCTCGGCACCCAGGAATATCCGGATCGCTCGACGACGCTCGTCATCGAGGTCGAGGCACTGACCGGCGGCCCGGTTCTGACCGCCAAGGGCCCCGGCATCAAGGACGAGACGGATATTGCGGTAAAGGGCCTGCCGGATGTCTTCCTCGAATTCTGGAACGCCAATCGCGCGGTCTTTCCGCGCGGCGTCGATCTCGTGCTGACGGCCGGCGACAAGCTCGTCTGCCTGCCGCGCACCACCCGTCTTTCGCAGAAGGAAGCGTGACCCATGTATGTAGCCGTCAAGGGCGGGGAAGCCGCCATTGCCAATGCCCACCGCCTTCTCGCCGATCGCCGCCGCGGCGATCGCAACCTTCCCTCGATCACCATCGACCAGGTGGTCGAGCAGCTCGGCCTTGCGGTCGACCGGGTGATGGCGGAAGCCTCGCTCTATGACCGTGCGCTCGCAGCCCTTGCCGTCCGTCAGGCGCGCGGCGACATGATCGAGGCGATCTTCATCCTGCGCGCCTATCGCACGACGCTGCCGCGCTTCGGCTATTCCGAGCCCGTCGATACCGCCAGCATGAAGGTCGAGCGCCGCGTGTCGGCGACCTACAAGGATCTGCCCGGCGGCCAGCTTCTCGGACCGACCTTCGACTACACCCACCGCCTGCTCGACCCGTCGCTGATCGCCGACGAAACGGTCGAAGAACCCGCGGTCAAGGAGCCCGGCGAGCATGTGATGCGCGTCTCCGACATTCTCGACGGCGAAGGCCTGATCGAGGGTGACGGCCAGATGCCCGAAGGTCACGTCATGGGCGACCTCACCCGCGAGCCGATGGAGTTTCCGATGGCGCGTGACCTGCGCCTGCAGGCGCTTGCCCGCGGGGATGAAGGCTTCCTGCTGGCGCTCGCCTATTCCACCCAGCGTGGCTACGGCCGCACCCACCCCTTCGTTGGCGAAGTGCGCATCGGCGAGGTGGAGGTCGAGCTCGATCTGCCGGAACTCGGCTTCGCCGTCTCGCTCGGTACGGTCCGCGTCACCGAATGCCAGATGGTCAACCAGTTCATGGGTTCGGCCAAGCAGCCGCCGCAGTTCACCCGCGGCTACGGCCTCGTCTTCGGCCAGAGCGAACGCAAGGCGATGTCGATGTCGCTGGTCGACCGGGCGCTCAGGACCGACGAGTTCAGCGAGGACATCGTCGCTCCCGCCCAGGATCAGGAATTCGTCATTTCGCACGCCGACAACGTCCAGGCGACCGGCTTCGTCGAGCACCTGAAGCTGCCGCACTATGTCGACTTCCAGGCCGAACTCGATCTCGTTCGCCGCATGCGCCGCGACTACGAGGCGGCGAACTCTGGCGAAACGCCGAAGGAACAGCGGGAGGCGGCAGAATGATCGCGCAAGCCGTCTCCTTGGCTGGCGACCGTTCAGTCGCCGCCACCGTCCCCGCCGCCGCAATCGCCGCCGTCACCGGCATAGACACCACCGGCGTCACCCCCGCCGTCGTTCTTGCGCTTTCGGATATCCGGCTCGCGCGCTGGCCGACGAGCAATGCCGAACAGGCCGGCAACCGCGGAACACACGACGAAGATCCCAACCACCCAGACGAAAATCTCGCTCAAATCCTGGCCCCATCAGCGGTCGACACACTCAAGGGTAATCGGCGATGAACGACCTTGCCACCTATAATTTTGCCTACCTGGACGAACAGACGAAGCGCATGATCCGGCGCGCGATCCTGAAGGCGATCGCCATCCCCGGCTACCAGGTTCCTTTTGCGTCGCGTGAAATGCCAATGCCCTATGGCTGGGGCACCGGCGGCGTTCAGGTCACGGCTGCCATCCTCGGCCCGGACGACGTCCTGAAGGTCATCGACCAGGGTGCCGATGACACCACCAACGCGGTTTCGATCCGCGCCTTCTTCCAGAAGGTCGCCAATGTCGCGGTCACCACCCGGACGAAGGAGGCGACGATCATCCAGACGCGCCACCGCATTCCGGAGGAGAAGCTGACCGAAGGCCAGACCCTCGTCTACCAGGTGCCGATCCCGGAGCCGCTGCGTTTCCTCGAACCGCGCGAGACCGAGACACGCAAGATGCATGCGCTCGAGGAATACGGGCTGATGCATGTGAAGCTCTACGAGGACATCGCCCGCAACGGCCATATCGCCACGACCTATGCCTATCCGGTCAAGGTCGAGGGCCGCTACGTGATGGACCCGTCCCCGACGCCGAAGTTCGACAATCCGAAGATGCACATGTCGGAGGCACTGCAGCTGTTCGGCGCCGGCCGCGAAAAGCGGATCTACGCCGTACCGCCCTATACCGACGTGGTCAGCCTCGACTTCGACGATCATCCCTTTGAGATCCAGAGCTTCGACAAGCCCTGCGCGCTTTGCGGCGCCGAAGACGTCTATCTCGACGAGGTGATCCTCGACGACAAGGGCGGGCGCATGTTCGTCTGCTCCGACACCGACCATTGCGAAGACCGCCGCGCCTGCGGCCATCAAGGTCACATGCTCGCCCGAAAGGAAGCCGCAGAATGAGTACGCTCCCGCTCCTGAAAGTGAACGACGTCTCGAAGTTCTACGGAAGCCGCATCGGCTGCCGCAACGTCTCCTTCGATCTCTATGCGGGCGAAGTGCTCGCCATCGTCGGCGAATCCGGCTCGGGCAAGACGACGCTTCTGTCGTGCCTCTCGACCCGGCTGATGCCGACCTCGGGCATCGTCGAATACCACATGCGCGACGGCCAATACCGTGACCTCGCACGCATGGGCGAGGCCGAGCGCCGCTTTCTGATGCGCACCGACTGGGGCTTCGTGCACCAGAACCCGGCCGACGGCCTGCGCATGACCGTGTCTGCCGGCGCCAATGTCGGCGAACGGCTGATGGCCGTCGGCGATCGCCACTACGGCAATATCCGCGCTACCGCCAGCGACTGGCTGCAGCGGGTGGAAATCGGCGTCGACCGCATCGACGACCAGCCGCGCGCCTTTTCCGGCGGCATGCGCCAGCGCCTGCAGATTGCCCGCAATCTCGTCACCTCCCCCCGCCTCGTCTTCATGGACGAGCCGACCGGCGGTCTCGACGTTTCGGTGCAGGCGCGCCTGCTCGATCTGGTGCGCGGCCTCGTGCACGACCTCGGCCTTGCGGCGATCATCGTCACCCACGACCTCGCCGTCGCCCGTCTCCTCTCGCACCGCATGATGGTGATGAAGGACGGCGCCGTCATCGAACAGGGGCTGACCGACCGCGTGCTCGACGATCCGCGCGAGCCCTATACCCAGCTCCTCGTCTCCTCGATCCTGCAGGTGTAAATCATGGCAACTCCCCTCGTTGTTTCCGAAGTCGCAAAAAGCTTCACCATGCACCTGCGTGACGGCGTCCGCCGGCCCGTCGTCGCCAATGTCTCCTTCTCGGTCAAGGCCGGCGAATGCGTCGTTCTCGGCGGCCCCTCCGGCGTCGGCAAGAGTTCGATCCTGAAAATGCTCTACGGCAATTATGGCGTCGACGAAGGCCAGATCCTGATGGATCACGACGGGAAGCTCGTGAACCTCGCGACCGCCGAGCCACGCACCGTGCTTGAAGTCCGGCGCACGACGCTCGGCTATGTCAGCCAGTTCCTGCGGGTCGTGCCGCGCGTCTCCTCCCTCGACATTGTCGCCGAGCCGCTGCAGGCCCGCGGCATGCCGCTCGAAGAGGCACGCACCCACGCGGCCGAGCTCTTAAGCAAGCTGAACCTCCCGCGCGAGCTCTGGGGCCTGCCGCCGGCGACTTTCTCCGGCGGCGAACAGCAGCGCGTCAACATCGCCCGCGGCTTCATCACCGACCACAAGATCCTTTTGCTCGACGAGCCGACCGCTTCGCTCGACGCGAAGAATAGGGCGGTCGTGGTCGAGCTGATCGCCGCGAAGAAGGCCAAGGGCACGGCGCTGATCGGCATCTTCCACGACGAGGAAGTGCGCGACGCCGTTGCCGACCGCATCCTCGACGTCTCGGCCTTCTCGCCCAGAAAGGCTGCCGCATGAGCCAGAAACTCGGGCTCGAGCCCTTCATCCACCCGTCGGCGAGCGTCAGCAATTCGACGCTCGGCCGCTACACCGAGGTCCAGGAGCGCTCGCGGCTCGACGAGGTCGAATTCGGCGACTACTCCTACATCATGCAGGACGGCTCGATCTGGTGCGCGACGATCGGCAAGTTCGTCAATATCGCCGCGGCCGTGCGCATCAACGCCACCAACCATCCGACCTGGCGCGCGACGCTGCACCACTTCACCTACCGCGCGCCCAACTACTGGGACGATACCGAACTCGACCACGACCTCTTCGCCTGGCGGCGGTCGAACCGGGTGACGATCGGCCACGATGTCTGGATCGGCCACGGCGCCACTATCCTGCCGGGCGTCACAGTCGGCAATGGCGCGGTGATCGGCGCCGGCGCAGTCGTCTCGAAGGACGTCGAGCCCTACACCATCGTCGGCGGTGTGCCGGCCAAGCTCATCCGTGCCCGTTTCAACGACGGCATCGGCGAACGCATGGACGCGCTTTCCTGGTGGGACTGGGACCACCAGCGCCTGCGCCGCGCGCTCGACGATTTTCGCGAGCTGACGGCAGAGGAATTTCTGGTGCGTTATGCCTGAGCGACTGAAAAACCAGAGCGCCGGACACAGTTTCGGCGCTCTGGTTGCGGAGAATCAGCTCCTCACGATAGTGATAGTGGTGATGAACAACGCCCAGTTGGCACTGCCACCCAGGAGCAGAACCCGTGAAACGACTTGGCATTGTGTTGCTTGCCGCATGTGCGATTTGCCCGCGAATGACCTATGCCGGAACGACGCCATGCCCGCCGGAAAAATCGCTGTACGCGTTTGACTGGGGCGATGAAGATGGGACGCGTACGGTATTTATGCATCAGGTTGTGCCGCCAACAGAACTGCCGCCTCGCGCAACGGACGTACGCTTCGAAACCTGGCGGAAAGGCAAACTGATTTGGTCAGTTGACGGCGAAATCTATTGCTCCGACGTCGTTCCCATGTGCAACCTGAAGCTCGAAAGTACGGATGGCATGAGGCCGAACGAAGGGCACGAACAATGCGCCTCATTCCCTCTTGCAGTTGAGCAGATCAGAGAAGGAGAGCAGATCGCCTACACGGTGTTTGGGGCACTTACGGCCTATTCCATGGGTTGCGGAAAATACGCAGCTATTCGAGTGCAGGATAAGGACAACCTAAGCGCCTTCGAACGAACCGAGAAGATCTTTCCACTCCCATCGTATGTTCGATTCGAATCCTGCAAAGACTGACGAGACTTGACCCGAACAATCTACGGCCCTACGGCCCGTTCACAAGCCTCAGGATCAGCTGGTGGATATTGCCGCCATCCGTCAGCTCCACCTGGTCGAAGTCGCGGCTGCGCTGGCGCTGCGTCTGCGAGAGCGCACCGAGGCGCTCGGTCATGACGGTCCTGATCTTGCGGCATTTCGGGTCATCTGGAACGCTGAGACCCAGCGTCGCCTGCTCGATCGCGCGCACCATCTCCTTGATGAAGTCGCCGTGCACGAGTTCGTGCTTGCGCACGCCGTCGATGAAGATGTCCCAGTTCTCGCGCGTGCCTGCGGGCAACGGCTTTGCCGGCTTCGGCAGCGTATAGGTGATGATCAGCTTCGGCTTTGCGGTCGTCAGAACACAGGCGCCGCCCTGTACTTCGTATTTCCGCGTCCAGGTCAGCTTGAAATTGGTGTGCGCGATCGCCCTGCCGATCCCGGCTTTCGGACCGCGTTCGCCGATCGACGCGTAGAGCTCGGCACCCGTCTGACCGTTGATGGTGTAGAGCGCCTCCTTCTCGACCGGCTGCCATTCGGCAGATGCGAGCTGCGGCATGGACGCGAGGCAAAGGGCAGCGACGCCCAGGCAAAGGCTTTTGTTCAATCCGAACCCTCGAAGTTCGCCTTTTCGGCGCGCGAATCCTCGCCGCATTCCTTAAACGCGAATCGGCCGATGGCAACAGGTCAAAATACAAAGGCACCGCAGGCCATCTGGGCGCGCGGTGCCTTTGTCGTCCTGTCCGGTCTGTCGGCGCTCCGTTGTGGGAGGTGCAACGGGCCGCGCAACCGACCTTAGTTGACGGCCGTCAGCGTCATCGACGTGCCGGTGGCCGCCAGGTTGAGGCCGATCTGGCCGGTCACGCTGACCGTCTGCAGATGGATCGAACCGGAGGTGCCGCCGACGAGGATGTTGGCACCAATGCCGGCACCAACCGTCGCCTCGGCCGTAGCACCCTGGTAGAGGCCGCCGAGCGAACCGCGGTGGTAGCCGGCCGTCGGTGCGAACACGGCCCAGATCAGGCGGCTCTGCGTCGTGAAGCCGACATCGACACCCATCTTGCGGATGGCGCCGGAATAATGGTCGGACGCTTCGGCGCCCATGGTCGAGCGGAAGACGCAGTCGACTTCCTTGGCGGACCCGAGCACATAGCCGACGCCGCCAGCGATGTTGCAATCGAGATAGCCGATCTTGACGCCGTTGCTGGTGTCGGGCTCAGGCTGCGGTTGAACTGTCGCGAGATCGGCTGCGTTTGCGGCGATCGCGCCAGCGAGAACCAGAGACGCTGCGGACACCTTTACGGCAAAACTCTTTTTCATTCTTGTCTCCTTCTCGGAACGTCAGAAATGATTGTCATTTGACCGGCGGCACACGAACTCAAGCACATAGCGCACGCTGCAGGAGAGCAAAGCCATAGCTCGCGATCGGGCAATTCCGTGGCAAGCCTTTAGCAGATGATAAAATTGGTCGGGTTTCCCCAACAATGCTGCAGATTGTGTTGAAAAAGCCACGGAAAAGCGCGCCAGCAGCGTCTTACCGATCCCCAGCGGGCACGCGGCTTGGGACGGCGGCGCTGGTTGGCGCGGAACTGGCGGTCACGCGGAGCAAGAATTTCCGATCGGGCGACGGCGCCGCCCGATCGCAGGAGATGGCGACACTTAGGCCTTTGCGGCCTGGGCCAGGAAGCCGCCGGCAACACGCGCCGTCAGTGCCAGCGAGACGGCGCCGGCGTCCGGATGGCCGATGCTCTTTTCGGCGAGCGGCCGGGCGCGGCCGAGCTTCGGCGTCAGGCTCGACGTTGCCTCGGCGGCGTCGGTCGCAGCCTTGGCAGCGGCCTGCCACGCCGCGATCAACGGTTTTCCGGCGGCAAATTCCCGCTCCAGGGTTTCCACGAAAGGCACCAGCGCATCGACCAGAGTCTTGTCGCCGACACGGGCGCGGCCAAGGCGTGTGACGCCATCGAGCGCACGGCGTGCGCCGTCGACGATGGCCGCCTCGGTCGGGGCTGCATCGTCGTTGAAGGCATTGCTCCAGGCGCGCAGCAACAGACCCCAGATCGCGCCCGACGTGCCGCCGGCCCGATCGGCCCAGGCGTCACCCGCCACAGCCAGAACGCTTGCAGCGCCTGCGCCGACCGCGACAGCCGCCCTTGCCGCTTCGTCGGCCGCCGCCGAACCGCGGCGCATGCCCTGTCCGTGGTCGCCGTCACCGGCAAAGGCGTCGATGCGGCCGAGTTCGTCTTCCGCCTGCTTCAAGCTTTCCGCGACTTCGGCGATCAGCCGAGCGATGCACTTCCCGCTTTGACGGGAGTCCTCGGAGGCAGGGGCGAAGGAAATGGCGTCGTCGTCATCCGTGAGCGTATCGGTCGCGGGTTCCGTCGCGATGATCGCACCTTTGCGCAGCACCGGCGCATCGCAGGCCGCGCGCCAGTAGGTCTCAAGCTCTTCGTCTAGCCACATCAGCGTCAGCGAGCAGCCCTGCATGTCCAAGCTGGTGACGAACTCGCCGCATTCCGGATCGACGATTTCGAGACCCGCCGCCTTCAGTTCCTTCTCGATCGCGACCCAGAGCACGAAGAGTTCTTCATACTTCGTCGAACCCAGGCCGTTGAGGAGCGGTGCAACCTTGTGAACGTCGGCCGGACGTTCGGCAAGCAGCTTTCCGACCAGAAGTTTGGCCAGTTCGCTCGCCGAAACCGTTTTCTCCTCGCGGATGCCCGGCTCGCCGTGGATGCCGAGACCCAGCGCCATCTCGCCCTTCGGAACTGTGAAGAGCGGCGCCTTGGCACCCGGAAGCGTGCAGCCGCCGAAGGCGACGCCGAAGGACACGGTGCGGTCGTTGGCAAGACGGGTGATACGCTCGACGTCATCGAGACCGAGGCCCGCTTCCGCCGCCGCACCGGCGATCTTGAAGACGACGAGGTCACCGGCGATGCCGCGGCGCTTGGCCGGCGTTTCGGCGGACGCACTGGCGACGTCATCGGTTACCGGCACGATGCGCACGTCGATGCCCTCGGCGCGCAGGCGCTCGGCGGCAACGCCGAAGTTCAAGACGTCGCCGGCATAGTTGCCGAAGCCGAGCAGCACGCCGCCTCCCTGATCGGCCAGCCGGCAGACACGGGCAACCGCTGCGGTCGAGGGCGAGGCGAAGACATCACCGGCGACCGCCGCATCGGCCATGCCCGGGCCGACATAACCGGCAAAGGCCGGATAGTGACCGGAGCCACCGCCGACGACGACGGCGACCTTGCCCTTCGGCACCTTGGTCGAGCGCACGACCCCGCCCTTCACGAGACGGACATTGCGCGCGTAGATCGAGCTGAAGCCGGCAAGCGCGGTCGTCGCAAACTCTTCCGGTGCGTCAAAGATTGTGGTCATCGCGTCTCTTCCCTTAGTCGCGAGGCAGAATACGCCTCAGATAGTCCCGATTGGCGGCGCTGACGGAGAGGCCGTCGCCACCGTAATGTTCGCAGAGGAACGGGCTGTCGAAGCCATGCGCCAATGCCATGCGGATCGCCGCGCGGTAGTTGATGACGCCGAATTCCAGCGGCGCCGGATGCGTAACCACCAGGCCCGAGGTCTCATCCTCGGTGCGGTAGTAGTTCTTGACGTGCCAGTATTTGGCGAAGGGCGCAACCTTCGCCATCATCGGCTGCCAGTGCTCAACCGGGCGGTGAAGGCGCACGAGATTGCCGAGATCGGCGTTGATGCCGACATTCGGCAAGCCGACATCGGTGACGAAGCGCACTGCGCTGTCGGCCGAGCCGATATAGGTGTCCTCATACATTTCGAGCGCCAGCTCGATGCCGAGTTCCTCCGCATGCCGGCCGAGTTCGCGGATACGCTCGACCGCTTGTCTCCAGACCGCCGGATCGTCCGGGTTCTTGACGCCGTCGACGGTCCAGAACCAGAGCGCCTTCTTCTGTGCCTCGGTCAGCGGCCCGAAGAAGCCGAAGGAAACAGAGCCGGCGCCGATCGCTGCGGCGGTATCGATAACCCGGTGGCCGTAGGCCAGATATTCGTCACCATGGTCCGGATCGATGACACTGCGGCGCGCGGTCGAGATCGCCGGCATGGAAAGGCCGAGCTCGCGCGTCAGCCTGACGAAGTCATCGCGCCGCGCGGTCGAGAGATCGGCGAGCCGGATCCAGCTGTCGGTCGGGTCGAGCTCGGTGAAGCCCGCATCGACGACATCGGCCAGCGTCTCGGCCCATTGTTCGACCGACTGATCCTGTACCGAGCTGCCGTCGGCAAGCATGTTGGGATATTGGATCATCGCAGCCGCGATCGGCCAGGTGTCACGGGTCCATTTGCGCGTTGGGTTCGCCATGGTTTTCCTCACTCCATTTGCGACGCAGTTTCGAATGGAAACCGCGCCGCGCTATTGCGGGTGCGCTCGTTTGGGGTGCGGCGGCTCCGTCAAGCCGCCGCGCTACCGTCGCCATGCGGTGTGGCCGCATCGGGCTTGCGCTTGCGGGTGAGGCCGATCAGCCCGAAGACAAGCGGCGACAGCAGAAGGGCAAGAGCAAGCGCCATCAGAGAGGAAACCAGCGGGTTTGACCAGAAGATGTTCAGGGTGCCGCCGGAAAGAAGCATCGACTGGCGGAAGGCGTCCTCAGCCTTGTCGCCGAGCACCATGGCCAGAACCAGCGGCGCAAGCGGATAGTCGAGCTTCTTGAAGACGTAGCCGAGCACGCCAAAGCCGATGACCATGAAGATGTCGGAGACCGAGTTTGCCACCTGATAGGCGCCGGAGAAGATGACGGCGACGATGATCGGGCCGATGATCGCAAAGGGCACGCGCAGGATCGATGCATAGAGCGGAACGGTAGCGATCACCAGGAAGACGGCGACAACGTTGCCGAGATACATGGATGCAATCAGGCCCCAGACGAAATCCGGACGCTCGGTAAAGAGCATCGGGCCGGGGGTCAGGCCCCAGATCATCAGGCCGCCCATCATGACGGCCGCCGTTGCCGAGCCGGGAACGCCGAGCGCCAGCATCGGAAGCAGCGCCGAGGTGCCGGCCGAGTGGTCGGCGGTCTCGGGTGCGACGACGCCGCGCGGGTCGCCCTTGCCGAACATCGACTTGTCACGGGCCGAGCGGCGGGCAACGCCATAGCTCATGAAGGAGGCCGCGGTCGGGCCGGCAGGCGTGATGCCCATCCAGATGCCGATGATCGTCGAGCGAAGGATCGTGAACCAGTAGCGCGGAATCTCGATCAGCGTGCGGCCGATCTCGGCAAGCTTGACGCGCGCCTTGATGCCCTCGAAGCGCAGGCCCTCTTCCGTCGTCAGCAGAAGTTCGCCGATGCCGAAGAGACCCATGACCGCGATCAGGAAGCTGACGCCCTTGATCAGCGTCGGGATGTCGAAGGTCAGGCGCAGGTCGCCGGAAATCGTGTCCATGCCGACCGAAGCAAGCGCGAAGCCGAGCATCATCGAGACGAGCGTCTTGAAGGGCGATTGCGCCCCCATCGAAATGAAGCTCGCAAAGGCGAGCAAGTAGACCGCGAAATATTCCGGCGACGAGAAGCGCAGCGCGAAGTTGGCGACCCAGCCGGAAAGCAGGGTGATCATCACGACGCCGGCAAGCGCGCCGATGCCGGCGGATACGAAGGCAAGCGTCAGCGCCCGGCTCGCCTGCCCGGCCTTGGCCATCGGATAGCCGTCGAACGTGGTCGCCACCGACGAGGGTTCGCCGGGAATGTTGAACAGGATCGATGTGGTCGATCCGCCGAAGAGTGCGCCCCAGTACATGCAGGAGAGCAGGATGATGGCGGAGATCGGGTCCATCGAGAAAGTCAGCGGCAAGAGCAGCGAAACGCCGTTCGGCGCCCCGAGGCCGGGCAGCACGCCGACCAGAATGCCGAGCGTGACGCCGATCATCATCAGCAGGATATGGTTCCAGCTGAGGATGTGGCCGAAGCCATCGATCAGAAGACCGATATTTTCCATGTCATTCCTCCCGGGGCTTAAAGCGCGTCGCGATCCTTCGGATGCGCACGCTTCGCTTTAAGTCTTTGATTTTCTGCATGTCGTTTTCGCAAAACCGTGGTGCACTTTCGCGCGACATGCCTTGGGCGTCGGGATCAGTAGATCCCGAACCAGGCCTCGATCGGCCCCTTGAGCAGCGGAACCTTGAAACCGAACTCGAATACGATGAAGAAGAACAGCGAAACGGCGATGCCCGACGGCAACGCGATCCACCATTTGTAGCGCCCCTGGAAGAGCATGGTCCCGGCGATGTAGAGCGCGGTTCCGACATAGAGGCCGAGCCAGGCGGAAACGCCGGCAAAGGCGACCAGCGGCAGCAGGAACGATCCCACCACCTTGACGCGGTGACCGTCGATGAAGATCTCGCCGGATCCGCGATGTTTCAGGAAGGCGTGGATCGCGTTGGCGACGCTTCCAAGAAGGATCAGAAGCCCGACATAGAAGGGAAAATAGCCGGCTTCCGGACCGAACTCCGTCCATCCCGCGCCGATATCGAGAGATCCGTAGCAGACCGCAGCGCCGAAGGCGCCGGTCAGTGCGGCAACGCCAAGCTCAACCGCGAAGCGGGAGACCCCATTCGCACCGTTCTCGCTCATGATCGTGACCTTTCAAAGCGAATGACGGGTGCCCGAAGGCACCCGTCCCAATGTCCGCCTTAGTTGGCGAGCCAGCCTTCGCGCTTCAGCACTTCGCCGACAGCCTCGCCATCCATTTCGATGGCGGCCTTGAAGTCGTCACCGGCGATGTAGGACGGCGACTGCGAGGTGTCTGCGAGGTACTTCGCCCATTCCGGCGTTTCGGAAACCTTGCGCATCAGGTCGGCATAGAACTTGACCACATCCTGGTCAACGCCGGCCGGCAGCCAGACGGTGCGCGGCATGGAGTAGTTGTCGATGGCGATGCCCGTTTCCTTGCAGGTCGGGATGTCGCTCCAGGCCTTGTCGCCGGCAACCTTGGTGTCGTTCGAAAGCTTGACGCTCTTGAAGACGCAGAGCGGCTTGACCATGCCGGCCTGCCACTGGCCGAGGTTTTCGCTCGGGTTGTTGACGTTGGCGTCGAGGTGCTCGCCGGCGAGCTGGACGGCTGCTTCGCCACCGCTCTTAAAGGGGATGTAGTTGATGGTCGCACCGGTCGCCTCGTTGATCATCGAGGTCAGGATCTGGTCGACGTCCTTCGACTGGCTGCCGCCGATCTTCAGGCCGCCTTCCTTGGCCTTGGCGGCAAAGTCGGCTGCGGTGTTGTAGGAAGCCTTGCCGTTGACCCAGAGGACGAACTCGTCGGAAGCGAGCGCTGCAACCGGCGTCAGGTCTTCAGCCTTGTAGGGAACCTTGGCGCGGACCGGCAGCAGGTAGGCGTTATTGGTGCCGAATGCCAGCTTGTAGGCGTCGCCCTTGTTGGTCGCCGCGTAGACGAAGCCTTCGGCGCCGCCGGCGCTGCCCTTGTTGGTGACGACAACAGGAGCCTTCATCAGCTCGTACTTGCCGATGATCGCCTGGATCGTGCGGGCGAAGATGTCGGTGCCGCCGCCAGGGCCGGCGGTGACGATGAATTCAACCGGACGGTCGGGCTCGAAGGCGGCGGCCGGAGCGGCAACACCGAAAACGGCTGCCATGATGCATGCGATGGAGACGGTATTCTTCAAGTCGGGTCCTCCCGTTTTTTTGTGGTTCTGCGGCGCAAGACCTCCTCCTGCGCCGGTATTGCTTGAAAGCGTACGAAATCAGGCAGCAGCCTTGAGGGCGGCCTTTTTCTTCGCCATGCGCACTGCCAAGAGCAGTGCTTCGCGGCTGGCGCCGACGTCAGCAATACCCTTGCCGGCGATGTCGTAGGCAGTGCCGTGGGCCGGCGTGCAGAGCGCGAAAGGCAGCCCGCCCATCATGGTCACGCCCTTGTCGAAGCCCATCAGCTTCATCGCGATCTGGCCCTGGTCGTGATACATGGTGAGGACGGCGTTATAGCCTTCCTTCAGCGCGCGCCCGAAGACGGTATCGGCCGGGAACGGTCCTTCGACGTTGAAGCCGAGCGACTTGGCCTTTTCGACGGCCGGCTCGATGATGTCGATCTCTTCCATGCCGAAGCTGCCGCCGTCGCCCGCATGCGGGTTGAGACCGGCAACCGCGATCTTGGCCTCCTCATGACCGGCCTCCTTGAGGCAGGCCTGGGTCAGCTCGAGCTCGGCAATGATGCCGTCGATGGACAGGTTATCGGCCACTTCCTTGAGCGGAATGTGCGAGGTGACGCGCGCGTTCCAGACTTTTTCGAGAACGTTGAACTCGCGGACCTTGCCGGTGAAGCCGAGAACGTCGGCGACGAAACGGATCTCGTCGTCGTAGCCCGGATAGGCAAAGCGCATCGCCTTCTTGTTGAAGGGCGTGAAGCAGACGGCGTCCGCCTTGCCGGCATGCGCCAGTTCCAGGGCGGTGCGGAAGTTGCGGGTGGCGAAAGTGCCGCCGGCAAGCGTCGCCTCGCCGCGAACGACGTCAGCGGGATCGAGGTGCGCGAGATCGACGAACACGTGGCGCGACGTTCCGGCTTTGTCGAGATCTTCGAGCGTCGACGGCTCGAGATCGAGCGTCACGCCGGCAGCCTTGGCACCCTCGTCCAGAATGCGGCGGTCTCCGATCGTGATGATGTGCGCGGCTTCGCCAATATCGGAAAGCGCCAACAGCTTTGCCGTCAGTTCCGGGCTGATGCCTGCCGGATCGCCCATCGCGAGCGCAATGACAGGACGCGCGCCGTTACCGGCTGCACCGTTGGTCGTCATGAGAGATGTCCTCCACTTCATTCTTTCGAGAGCCGTCATACGTTATTCAAAATTCTGCATCAAGTCTTTTGTATTCTGTATGCAGCATTTTCTGTTGACGATGAGAAGGCCCATCTCCATGCTTTAATGAGACAGCGCTGATTCAATCGGCGCCAACGGGAACAGACGGCCGACGCCCAGTCGCCAGGCGCAGAAGCAAAACAATGAACGAAATCACATCTTTGGAGAGGCGGCCGGATGGCGGCCCCGGTCCGATCAGGCGCACGGCGCTGCACGACACGCTGGTCAGCCACCTGCGCGACATGATCATCGAAGGCGACCTGTCGCCCGGCACGCGGCTGCATGAAGGACAGCTGGGCGAGCAGCTCGGCGTGTCCCGCACGCCACTGCGCGAAGCCATCAAGTACCTCGCGAGCGAGGGGCTGGTGGAACTCGTCCCGAGCCGCGGCGCCATCGTCAAGCGTTTCAGCGCCAAGGACGTGCACGACATGCTGACGGTGCTGCGGACGCTCGAAGAACTGGCGGGCAAGCTCGCCTGTGAGGCGGCAAGCGACGCCGGCATCGCGGAAGTGCGCGCGCTGCACGACGAAATGGTCGCCCGCTACAAGGCCGGTGACCGGCTGCAGTACTACAAGCTCAACCAGCAGATCCATTCAGCCATCGCACAGCTCGCTGCAAACGCCGCATTGGCGGACATGCACGCGATCTTGCAGACGCGGCTGAAGCGCATTCGTTTCATCGGCCACGAGGGACCCGAAAAATGGGCCGCGGCCGTTGCCGAGCACGAGGAAATGATCGTCGCGCTCGAAGCGCGCGACAAGGCAAGGCTCTCCGAAGTTCTCGGTCGGCACCTCATGAATGCGTGGGAGCGCGTGCGCGCCGCGGTTTAAGCGACGCGGCGGCCCCGGCGCAAGCGAGCCCTGGCGGGGCTCGCGCAGTCACGCCTTCTGTCAGAATTTCGAACAGGCGTCCGCAACGGTCTTGGCGTTTGCCGCAGCCGCCTGCTTTTGCAGCGCGAGAGCCGCATCGCGCAGCGCCGGGTTTGCGACCCGCGCCTCGTATCCCGAGACATCCAGGCTCGAGAGTTCGCAGAGCAGCCTTGCACGCCCAGCGAACCCGCCAGCCCGCCCGGCGAAGCCGCCGGGCCTTTCGGCAACGTCAAATACGCTGGAAACAATGTGGAAACAGTCCGCCGTCAAGGAACGGCAAGCGTAGCCCCTTGCTGTCCTCCTGGTGTTACAGATTTGCCTCCCGAGCGAGCTGCATTGCTTGCAAAGAAATTAAGAATATTCGAATTCAATTGACTTTAACCTGATCGAAATTCACTGAATCCACGGTGGGGCGGAGACGGGAACGAGGATGGGGCGGCAACGGCTTCGGAGACTGCTTGCGACAGTGGCAATCCTCTGTCCAGGCGCAGGCCTGGCGGAACCAATTCAGCGAACGCCGCCCGTCGCCGGATCGGTGATCGCCCGCAAATCCGGCGAGGAAGTTCGCTTCGTCGATGTCTCGGCCTGGCGCTTCGTCGATCTCGCACAGGACCTCTTGTCCGGCGACGTCTTGCGCACCAATGCGACCGGGGCACTGGCGGTGCTCTTCTCCGACCACACCCAGATCCGGCTCGGCCGCAATACGGCGTTGCGCGTCAAGCGCATGGGAACGGGCAGCGATGCCAATCTCGAACTGCAATCGGGCACGATCTGGGCGCGCGCGGAGCGCGGCGGCCAGGGTCTCACCATCGACACGCCGGCGGCAACGGCTGCCATCCGCGGCACCGACTGGACGCTGACGGTCGCCGGCGACACGACCTCGCTGACCGTGCTTGAAGGCGTGGTCGAACTCAGCAATGCGCTTGGCAGCGTCACGGTGAAACAGGGCGAAGGTGCCGAGGCCGCGATCGGCAAGGCGCCGACCAAGATCGTGATCGTCACGCCAAAGGACCGCGAACAGATGCTCTTCCATCTGTCGCTGCGCGACGCCTTCGCCTTGATGCCGCCAACCCCGCTCAAGGTGCGTGACATGCGCCAAGAGCGCGACCGGATCGAGGCCCGGCCGGAAGCATCCCGCTCGGCCGAAGACTGGCTGACTCTCGCCGAAATCCAGCTGCGGTTCGAGGGAAAGGCCAAGGCGACGGCGGCCCTTCGACAGGCCCGACGACTGGGTCTGAGCCAATCTCAGACCGCGCGCGCCTATCTCGTCGAAGCGCTGGTTGCCGGCGCGGAGAACCGCTACAGCGATGCGGCAGGGTTCTTCGCAAAGTCAGCTCCCGGGCTCGACGCCGATCGCCGCTCCGTGGCTGCCTTCGGCGGCTACTTCGCGCGCGCGCTGGCAGACCCGGACCGGATCGAGCAGCCGCCCTCTCAGGCGACGGGCGCCTACGGCGCCTTCGCCGCGGCCTGGACCGCGGGCTTTCGCACCGACATCCGCGCGGCGATCGAAACGATCAAGAAGGCGGAAAGGCGATATCCGGACGACCCTTTCCTTCCGGCGGCCCGGGCGCAATTCGCGATGCTGCTCGACGATCGCGATGAAACCCGCGACGGCATCGAGAAGGCGCTTGTCAACGATCCCGACGATCCGACCGCGCTGGAATCGCGTGCCAAGTATCGTTTGCTCATTGAAAACGACCGAGCCGGCGCGCTTGCAGATCTCGAACGCGCCCTGGAAATCACGCCGGGCGACCCGTCGCTGTGGAACTGGGTGGGCCTGGCAAAGAGCGACCGCGGCGACAATCGCGGCGCCGAGCAAGCGTTCAAGACAGCCGTGGAACTCGATCCGGCCGACCTGCTCTACCACGCCAACCTGGCCTATCAGTACCTCGACGAAATGCGGCTCGGCGAAGCAAAGCGCGAGATCGATGCGGCGCTCGCGATCGATCCCTCCTTCGACCTCGTACTCGTCACCCGCGGGCGGTACCATTTGCAGAACGGCGATCTCGACAAGGCCATCGACGACCTCCTGGCCGGCTCGACAGCCAACCCCGCCTATTCCAACGCCCAGTTGCTGCTCTCGGCGGCGCACTATGAAAAGGGGGATCGCATCCCGGCGGCACAGGCCCTCGACAATGCCGACCGGCTCGACCCGAACGACCCTGTCGTTGCGACCGTGCGGACCGCCATCGCGATCGACGAATACGATTCCGATGCGGCGATCCGCTACGCGCAGGACCTCATGCGCAGGACGCGGGCGCGTGGCGGCGAGAGCGCGCCGCTCGGCGCCAACCAGGACGCCGGGTCGACACTCAACGACGCCTTCCGCCTGCAGGGGCTGAACGCCTGGGGACAATATTACGGCGACGTCGTCTTCGACCCGTTCACGGGATCGAGCTATGTCGACCAGGCCATCCGCGGCAGCGTCAACCCGCTGTTCAACACCTATGATTTCGACGGCAGCCCGGTCGTCAACACCGCCAATCCGCAAAGCTTCTCCGCTTTTTTCCAGGGGCTATTGATCGAGCCGCATATGCTGGCAAGCCGCGAGCGCACTGCCAACCTCGTCCAGCGGCCGTTCTTTGAAGCCGCGCTTGGCGGCGGCATCATCGCCGACAGCGATCACGAGGGCTGGATCGGCGAAGCGGAACTGCGCGGACTGACCTTTTCGCCCTTTCCGATCAGCGTCTACGGCAACCTCCAGTGGGAGAAGCCGCGCGACACGATCGATATCGGCAACGGTCTTGCGATCGAGCGCGAAGCGCGCCTGCTCGGCGGCAACGGCTACGTGACGGCCTCGCCGACGCCGGATGACAGGGTCGTGGCCTACGCCAACCATGCCAGCCTCGATGACACGCGCAGCATTCTCGGCATCCCGGATCCGCGCGCGATCCCTTTCAAGCTCGACGGGATAAACGACAACGATGCCTCGCGACTGCTGTCGGGCGTGGCATGGAGCCATACATTCGGCTACCGCAATGTCGCCAACGCCGCCTTCTTCTTCTCCGACGAGAACATCACGGACAGCGAGCGGGTTCGCTATTCGGACGTGCGGTTTCCCGATCTGGCCACGAGCCGGAGCGAGGACAAGCAGAGAACCTATGTCGCCGCCATCAACCACCTTTACGGTGACGGCGATTTCACCTGGCGCTACGGCATCGAAGGCGGTGTCGTCAGGTCATCGCAGTCGTTCGACATTTTCGATCCGCTGGGTGTCAGCACCGGCAGCAGCAATGTGCCCGTCATCGCGTCCGGCTCGACGTCCGCGACACAGACCGTCGCGAAAGCCTATGTCGATACGATCTACGAAATCACGCCGGACCTGAAAACGGAAGGTGCCCTCTTTGCCCGCTACATCGAGGGCGTCAACGATGGCGATGTCAGGCTCGAGCCGAAGCTCGGCATCGCCTGGGCACCGGCCGAAGGGCATTGGCTGCGCGCCGCAGCCATGCGCGATGGCCTCAACTTCGACGCCGCCACCCTGGCGCCGATCGGCATCGTCGGCCTGCAGCCGAACCAGCTGCGCTTTGGCGCCGAAGGCTACGCCGATACGCTGGCACTGCGTTGGGACGCGGAGTGGAACAGCTGGTTTTTCACCGCACTCGATTACCAGCACCAGGAGGTGCGGCAACTCGCGCTCGACATTCCGCTTTCCACCACCAGCCTTGCCTATGCCAGGGTCGGGCTCGACCGGGTTGCCGCGACTGCGAACTTTGCCATCGGCCACGGCGTCGGCGTCTCCTTGACCGCGGCCCACACGGAAGCCGACGTCAAGGAACACACCGGCAACCAGCCGGACGAACTGCTGTTCGTACCGGAAAACACCGGCCAGGCGGCGCTGACATGGGTCAGCACGGCCAACGTCAAGACGACCGTTGCCGCAAACTATGTCGGCTCGCGCCCCGGCGGTGGAAAAATCCTCGACGATTTCTGGACGCTCGACGCAGCCTTGCAATGGGAGCCGTTCGACAAGCAGATTGAGGTCGATCTGGCGGCCTTCAATCTGCTCGACGAGGACTTCGACCTGGGCACCGGCCTGCCGGGCTGGGGACGAACGTTCAAGGGCACGATCAAAGTGCGGTTCTGATGGAGGAGCGCGTCGCCGTGCAGGCATCGAGCGGTCGGTCTGGACGATGGGAAAGCCCCCGTTTCCCGCAACGGCGGCTGAAGCTTCTCGCTCTTGCGGTTTTCGTCGCCATCGCGCTGTCACTGGCGACCTTGACCAATGCCTGGCGACTGAACGAACTGCGCAGCTTCGACTACCTGTCGACCATCGCCGGCCCGGCGCTGCCGGAGGAGAGCCCGATCATCGTCGCCATCGACGAACCGTCGATGGCCGAAATCGGCCGCCAATGGCCCTGGCCGCGCGCCCTCCACGCCCGCCTGATCGAGGCGCTGCGCAAGGCCGGCGCCCGCGCGATCGGCATCGACGTCATTTTCGCCGAGCCTTCCGCCGATCCGGCCAACGACGACGCGCTGGACAAGGCGCTCGGCGCGGACGTGGTCCTTGCCGGCGATCAGACGCTCGTGGAGACGCCGCAGGCCGACCAGTTCGTGCGCACCGAACCGCTCGCCCGCTTCATTGAAAGGGGCGCCTGGACGGGCATCGCCTCCGTCAGCCTCAGCGGCGATGGAACGCTGCGCGCCGTTCCCGACTATCCGGACGGGTTCGCCGCCGTGCTGGCGGCGATCGCCGGCGCGAAATCGCAGGCCCCGCCTGGCGATGCCCTGATCCAGGTCTTCGGGCCGGCGCGAACCTATCCGACGGTTTCCTATTACCAGGCCCTTGATCCCGACAACTTCCTGCCCGAAGGCCTCTTCGAGGATCGCGTCGTGCTTGTCGGCCTCAGCCTGCAGAATGCGCCGTCGATCGCCGATGGCGGGGCAGACGCCTTCACCACGTCGGACACGGTGCATTCGAACAAGCTCGTCTCCGGTGTCGAGATGCAGGCGACCATCTACGACAATCTGGCCCACGGCCTTTTCATCAAGCGCGCTCCAAGGCCCTTCGTCGTTGCAGCCATTGCACTGGCAGCGGTGGTGGCGGCCCTGTCGGTGTTGCGGACGACCGGCTGGCGCACGCTTGTCTTTGGCGTCATCGCCATTGGCCTCATTATCGTCGCAAGCTACGCCACGATGCGTCTTGGCCACATCTTCCTGTCGCCGCTTGGCCCCGGCCTGGCGTTCCTCGCCGTCACCGCAGGCCAGGCCGGGCTCGACTATGCGGAGGAACGCAAGAAACGCCGCGAAATCACCCGCGCCTTCCAGCAGTATCTCTCCCCTGCCCTTGTCGAGCGCCTGGCAAAGGACCCGTCGCACCTCAGGCTCGGCGGTGAACGGCGCACCCTGTCGATCCTCTTCTGCGACATCCGGGGCTTTACCACCATCGCCGAGGAAATGAAGGAAGACCCGGAACGATTGACCGCGCTGGTCAACCGCCTGCTGACGCCGCTCTCGGAAGCCGTTCTCGACAAGGGCGGCACGATCGACAAATACATCGGCGATTGCCTGATGGCCTTCTGGAACGCGCCGCTCGACGATCCCGACCATGCCGTGCATGCGGTTGGCGCAGCGCTCGACATGCTCGCCCGGCTTGAAAGGGTCAACCGGGAACTCGAAGGCGAGGCGAAGCAAGAGCGCAGACCGGCCCAAACGCTGAGGATCGGCATCGGCGTCAACACCGGCGAATGCGTCGTCGGCAATATGGGCTCGCACCAGCGCTTCGACTATTCCGCCCTTGGCGACGCCGTCAATCTGGCCTCCCGCCTCGAAGGCGCATCAAAGGACTACGGCATCTCTCTGCTCCTCGGCGAGGAGACGGCGCGGCTTGTCGAGAAGGCCTTCCCGATCGCCGAACTCGATCGCATCACCGTCAAGGGCCGCACCGCCGTGTCTCCCGTCTTCACCGTCGCCGTCGGCGCGAAGAAGGAGGCGATCGAACGCCACCAGGCCTTCATACAGGCCAAGTATGACGGCTCCCTTCAGGCCCATGACGCGGTCTTCGACCAGTTGAAGAGCGCCCTGCCGCCGCTCGCGCGCTACTACGAAAGGGAGCGCTCCCGCCTCGACGCGTCACGACGGGAGCAGAAGTGAAACGGCACAAGCGAACTCGGCGTCAATGTAGCCCGCCGACACCCAGCAGCCGCTCGACGGCGTCGTGATCCCCAGCCAGGGCTTCCGGCGTTCCTGTCCAGGCGATCCGGCCGCGTTCGAGCACGATCACCCGGTCGGCAAAATCGAGCGCGCTCTGAATGCGTTGCTCGACCAGAACGATCGTCATGTCGCCGGTCTTTGCCAGTTCGGCGAACGCCTTCATCAGCTCTTCGCAGATGACGGGCGCCAGGCCCTCCAACGGCTCGTCGAGAAGCAGGATCGACGGGCGGCCGAGGATGGAACGCGCCGTCGACAGCATCTGCTGCTCGCCGCCGGAGAGCTGGCTGCCGAGATTGCGCCGCCGCTCGAAGAGGCGCGGGAACATGTCGTAGGCTTCCTGGATCGCGCTTTTCGGGCGGTTCTTGAGGCCGACGAACAGGTTCTCCTCGACGGTCAGCGTCGGGAAGACGCAGCGCGCCTGCGGCACGAAGCCGAGCCCCTGCATGGCGCGGGCAGCGCTCGCCAGCCCCGTCACGTCGGTCCCGCCCATACGGATGCGCCCGTCATAACGTCGCGTCTGGCCGGCAAGGGTCGCAAGCAGCGTCGTCTTGCCCATGCCGTTGCGGCCGAGCACGGCGAGCCGGGCGCCAGCCGGAACGGCAAAGGACACACCCTCGAGCACGCGCGTCGGCCCGTAGCCGGCGGACAGGTTTTCCACCTCAAGCGGCGTGGCTGGCATTGGCATAGCTCCCGAGATAGGCTTCCCGCACGCGCGGATCCTTGGTCACGTCAGACGGCGAACCGTCGAAGATGATCGCGCCGGCCGCCAGCACGACGACGCGTTTGGCGAAGCGGAAGACGAGGTCCATGTCGTGCTCGATCATCAACACGGCGAGATCGGCCGGCAGGTCGGCGAGCGCCTGTTCGATGCGACCGGTGTCGCTCTGCGGCACGCCGGCGGCGGGCTCGTCGAGCAGCAGCACTCGCGGCTTCAGCGCCAGCGCGACGGCGATCTCCAACAGCCGCTGCTGGCCGTAGGCAATCTCGCTCACCTTGCGGTGCATCAGCTCCTTGAGCCCGAGCTTGCCGAGAAGCTCTTCCACCTCGGCCATGACATCCGGCATGCCCAAAAAATTGCCGAAGAGGCGACCGGCGCGGCCGCTTCGTTGCAGAACGGCCAGCGCGACATGTTCGGCCGGCGTCATGTCGGCAAAGAGCCGCGTCACCTGGAACGAACGCACGAGCCCTCTTCGCACCCGGCCGATCGCATCGATACCGGTGACGGCCTCGCCGCCGATACGAACCTCGCCGGAATCCGGCTTGAGATTGCCGGTCACGAGATTGACGAAAGTCGTCTTGCCGGCGCCGTTCGGTCCGATCAGCGCAACGCGGTCGCCCGGCGCCATGCTGAGGCTGACGTCATTGGTGACGGCAAGCCCGCCAAAGGCGCGCTTCAGGTTGCGGACTTCGAAAATCGGCTGCATCACTGTGCCTCCTTGCGGCGGGCAAAGAACGCAGCCGCGGTGCCATAGATACCCTTCGGCGCGAACAGCACGACGGCGATCAACAGTGCGCCGACCATCGTCAGCCAGTGGAAGGGATTGGCCGCCGAGACCACGTCCTCGAAAAACATGAAGACGACGGTGCCCGTCAGCGCGCCGAACAGCGAGCCCGTACCGCCGAGCACCAGCATGACGAGGCTTTCGGCCGACATCGTAAAGGAGAGGCTGTCGAGGCCGACCACCTGGGTGGAGATCGCATTCAGCGCGCCGCCAACGCCGGCAACGGCGCCGGAGATGACATACATTTTCGTCAGCGCCATCTTCGGCGACGCGCCCATGGAGCGGATGCGGATCGGATCCTCCTTGATGCCCCGGCACAGCATGCCGAAGGGCGAGCGCACGATCAGGCGCAGCACGACGAAAACGATGGCAAGCAAGACTACGCCGAAGACATAGGCCGTGCGGCCCCAGAGATCGAACTCGTAGAGCCCGAGAAGCGCTGTCGGCGCGATGCCGGAGAGCCCGTCGCTGCCGCCCGTCCAGGACGAGGCCTTGTTGGCGAACTCATGGAAGAGGTGGATGAGCGCAATCGACAGCACCAGTTGCGGCAGCCCGTGTGCGCGAAGGATGACGACCCCGCAGACAAGCCCGGCCACCGCGCCGGCGACGATCCCGAAGGCGAGCATGGCGAGCGGATCGTTGATGCCGTAATGCGCCGAGGCGATGCCGGCGGCATAGGCGCCGGCGCCGAACAGGGCAGCGTGCCCGAGCGTCGCGACGCCGCAATAGCCGGTGACGAGGTCGAGCGAAAGCACCAGAAGTGCTGCCGCGATGATCCGGGTCAAAAGCGCCAGATTGTTGGGAAAGAGGAAGTAGCCGATCACCGCAACCAGCAGGATAACGGCCAGACCGGCAAGGTCGCCGCCGCCGAACCGCCGGCGGACCGGAGCGGTCGCGATCAAGTCGTTCGTCGTCGTCATGGTCATCCCTTGGCCCTCCCGGCGAGGCCGCGCGGGAAGACGCAGATGATCGCGATGACGGCCAGATAGAAGAAGAACTCGCCGAATTCCGGCATGAGATATCGGCCGGTCGTATCGATCGCGCCAAGCAGCAGGCAGGCGACGAGCGCGCCCGGGATCGAGCCAGCGCCGCCGACGGAGACGACGACGAGGAACGTCACCATGTAACGCAGCGCATAATAGGGCTCCACCGGTAGAAGCTCCGCGCCGACCACGCCGCCGAAGGCGGCAAGCCCGACGGCAACGGCAAAGCTCACGGCGTAGACGATTTCCGTGCGCACCCCGAGGGCCGCCGCCATCGCCGCATTGTCGACGGAGGCGCGCAATTTGACGCCGAAGGCGGTCTTTTCGATCGCGTACCAGAGGCCGGCCGCAACCACGAGGCCGCAGAGGATCGCAAAGATGCGATGGGTGGCGATCGCCCGGAAACCGAGATCGACGGACCCCTGCAATTCGCCAGGCAGCGGCACCGTCTTCAGCGTCGGGCCGAAGACATAGTTGGCGATGCCGATGATGCAGAACGTAATACCAATGGTCATCAGCACCTGGGTCAGTTCCGGCGCGCCGTAGATCCGCCGATAGAGCAGCCGCTCGATCGGTACGGCGATGATGATGGTGCCGAAGATCGCGAGCAGCACGGCAAAGCCGTAGGCAAGACCCAAATCGCGCGCTGCATAGGAGGCGATGTAACCGCCGATCATGGCAAAGGCGCCATGCGCCAGATTGACCACGCGCATCAGGCCCATGGTGACCGAAAGGCCGATGGAGATGACGAAGAGCACCATGCCATAGGCAAGGGCGTCGATCGCTATGCTGAGGACGGTTTGCATGGGGCTATCCGTTGCCCTTTCTTCCAAATTTGGCTGCGCCGGATTCGGTGCGCACTATGCGCGGAGCGGCAGTCAGGCGCCAGCATTCGCGGCGCTGCAGGCGCGCCGGTCCGTTCACGTCCAACCGGTCAGCGCATCAGCGGTGTCGGCGGGCGCCGAGCGCCCGCCTAAATCAACTACTTCAGCGCGGCGAGACCAGGGTCGCCCTGTTTTTCGAAGGTCTGGATTTCCTTGTTGTAGTAGGTGCCGTCATCGGCCTTGGCGACTTCACGCAGATAGATGTTCTGGGTGATGTGGCGCGATTCCGCGTCGATGCTGACCGGCCCACGCGGGCTCGTCCAGGAGAGACCCTTGACGGCTTCCACGGCCTTCGCCGCATCCTGCTCGCCGCCAGTCGCCTCGATCATCTTGTAGATCACATGCATGCCGTCATAGGCGCCGACCGAGGGGAAGGAGAGCTCGGCCGGGTTGCCGATCGCCTTGCCGGCCGCCTCGACGAAGGCCTTGTTTTCCGGTGAATCGTGCGAGACCGCATAGTGGAAGGTCGTCTGGATGCCGAGTGCCGCTTCACCAAGCGCCGGCAGGTCGGACTCCTGCGTCAGGTCGCCGGGCGCGAAGAACTTGATGCCGCCGTCCTTGAGCCCGTTTTCCTTGAAGGCCTTGACGAAACCGAGCGTCGTCGGCCCGGACGGCAGGAAGGCGAAGACGCCCTCGGCGCCCGAATCCTTGATGCGCTGCATGATCGGCGAGAAGTCGTTGGTGGCGAGCGGCATGCGGATCGCCTCGACCACCTGGCCGCCGGCCGCCTCGAAACCCGCCTTGAAGGCGTTCTCGGCATCAACGCCCGGGCCGTAGTCGCTGACGACGGAGATCACCTTGGAGACGCCCGCGTCCTTGGCGACCTTGGCGATCGGCGTCGAGGTCTGCCAGGTGGTGAACGAGGTGCGCACGACGAGCGGGCTCTTGGTGACGATCGCCGAGGTCGCCGCGTTCATGATGACGAGTGGCACATTCGCTTGCGTGAGCAACGGCGTCACCGCCATCGCATCCGGGGTGAAATAGAAGCCGGCGAGATACTGCACGCCTTCCTTGACCACGAGTTCCTGCGCCAGCGCCTTCGCCTGCGCGGGGTCGGCCTGCGGCACGTCGCGGTAGATGATCTCGATATCGTCGTCGCCAACCTTGCTGCCGTTCAGAGCCATATAGGCGTCGATGCCGGCCTTGAAATTCTTGCCCTGGAGCGCGAAGGGACCGGAGAATGGTCCGACGACACCGATCTTGATCGTATCGGCATAGGCCGCGCCACCCATTGCCAAGGCCGCAACTGCAGCCAGAATCATGCGTTTCATATTTCCTCCCTGAGATGCCGGCCACTCCCGTACCCGCATCCTCCGTGCAAACGCCAGACAATTTGATAGTCGTCAGCTTGCCATGCCAAACGGTAATGTAAAAATGAAATATGGGGCGCCAATCATAATTTGGGGGTTATGTTTTGGTGCTTACCACGACCGCCGACAAACATACTTTCGGCGGTGGTCCCGCCCATCCGGCAGCTCCCTGGAAACACCGTCACACTTGTTACTCCCGCCGATCCTCTCGGGGTGTCAAGCTGTTCAGGACTGCGAGGCAGACACCTGGCCTTGCGATGCCAGGCTTTGTTGAAACGAGGAGATACGGCACCATGACCCAGACAATCGAGAAACGCGAGAATGATCGCACGGACGGCGGAGCTGCCATGCAGAAGCCGGCGGTGGTTTCGCCGCAGGCATGGGAAGCGGCGTGGCAAAAGATGCTGGCGAAGGAAAAGGCCCACACCCGCGCCAGCGATGCGCTTGCCGCCGAGCGCCGGCGCATGCCCTGGATGGCTGTGACCAGGGACTATCTGTTCGAGGGGCCTGCCGGCAAGGCGAGCCTGCTCGATCTCTTCGCCGGACGGCACCAGTTGATCGTCTATCGCGCCTTCTACGAGCCGGGCGTCTACGGCTGGCCGGATCACGGTTGCCCCGGCTGTTCCATGGTCGCCGACCAGGTTGCGCACCTGTCGCATCTCAATGCCCGCGACACGACCCTGGTTTTTGCCTCGCGTGCCCCGCAGGCGGATATCGCCAGGCTGAAGGCGCGCATGGGCTGGACGATGCCCTGGTACACCATCACCGACAGCTTCGACGCCGATTTCGGCGTGGACGAGTGGCATGGTCACAATGTCTTTTTCCGCGACGGCGAGCGGCTGTTTCGCACCTACTTCGTCAACAATCGCGGTGACGAGCAGATGGGCGGCACCTGGAACTATCTCGACATCACGGCGCTCGGACGCCAGGAAGCCTGGGAGAATTCCCCTGCCGGATACCCCCAGACGCCGCCCTACAAATGGTGGAACTGGAACGACAGCTATGTCGAAGGAGCAGCCCCCGATAAGAGGTGGGTGGAGGTATCGGATGCCGGAGAGGCTGCAATGCGCGCCCCCGACGCGAGCCCGAAGCCATGAGCGTCGGCGCCCGTTCCGGCGAGCGCGACGGGCGGATGCCCTCCCCCACCCGTTGGGTGGCAGCGGCTCTGGCCCTCGCCGCCGCCCCCACCTTTGCCCTGATGGCGGTCCTGACGAGCGCGGATCCGATGCTGTGCGGCGGGACCGAGCAAACGGCGATCGGCGGGATGACAGCCATGTACCTGCTGATGGGCGCCTTTCACCTTCAGCCCTGGCTGAAACTGATCGACATCAGAAGGGGCTAAGGGATCAGCCTCGGCCTCGCTCAGTCAGGGGCGGGCCGGCCGCTGAAAACCTGCCGTGCGACGGGCTTCTGTCGCACGGCACGCAAAAGATGTGGAAACGCCGATGGGCATATGTCCCTGAAATCGGTCCGTGGGCATGCTGTCCGAGTCGGTGAAGCAAGCGACTTCTCGGCTTGAAGTACGGAACGGTTCCACTAGGTAGATTTGGCGAGGTCTCCGGCAATTGCATCTGCCGGAAACGCTTAGTCGCTTTCCCGGTGTGATCGGTTCCGATCGGGAAATACAGCGAATCAG
The DNA here is from genome assembly GCF_002940685.1 of Ensifer adhaerens. Taxonomy (GTDB): domain Bacteria; phylum Pseudomonadota; class Alphaproteobacteria; order Rhizobiales; family Rhizobiaceae; genus Ensifer; species Ensifer adhaerens_E. The sequence continues at coordinate 48,080 of NZ_PNFP01000024.1, forward strand.
GAAGTTGACCTTGAGTGTTGCCGCGCCTCAACCGAACCCGACACGTATCAAGGGCCGCCTGTTGCCTTGGGCGGGCGCCCTGCTGCTCTGCGCTACAGCCGCTGCATCAGCGCTCTACTATCTGACGGGAGCGAGAGAGCCTTCTTCGGAAATAGCGGCAGTCGCCGCGACCGGCGCCGATGGCGAAGCACCGATGGTGCGTCCGCCGAGCTTCGAGATCCTCTTCAGTGACGGCGATCGCGGGCTGATGGTCTACGAGGGGTACGTCTATGTCGTGCGACTCGGCGACAAAATGCCGAACGGCCGCCGCATGATCGGATTCCAGAAACGGGACGGAAACTGGGCTGCGGTGACGCTTTGACGGCTTGCGCCGGCCCCGCATTGTGGATGTTAACGCTTTGTTAACGCTCGCTTGCAAGGCAGGGATAACCCCCATTTAGCCACGGTTGCCACCCAGGGCGAACTGGCGCAACTCTTTGTTAAAGAGTCGTGAATCAGTGCTTTGGATGGTAGAGAATGATTAACAAGAAGCTACAGGATGAGCTGGTCGAGCTCGACGAAAGCCCTGCGTTCGAAGGCCGTTCCGTCATGAGCGAGCGCGCCGTGCAGGGAATTCCACTCGCAATCGAGGCGGTGATCGGACGCGCCAAGCTGACCGTATCGCAGATCTCGAAACTCCATCAGGACGATACGATCCACCTCGACCGAAACTTCGGCGAACCGGTGGAACTCAAGGTCAACGGCATGGTGATCGGCCGCGGCGAGATCGTCTTCGACGAAGCGACCAACGCCATCGGCATCAAGATCATCGAAATATCCCCGATCGGCGCCCAATAGGCGCAGGTCGCCGGTCGTCGGCGGAACTTGGCTTCGACGGCCAGCAAGGCTATGTCGTTAGCTCAACGACACGATCCGATACGGGAGGAGCCTCATATGCTGATCGATGGAAAAGTCTTTATTGTCACCGGTGGCGGCTCGGGTCTCGGTGCAGCCGTCGCACGCAGGCTGCATGGTGCCGGTGCCCGTGTGGTGCTCGCCGACGTCGACGCGGCGGCCGGCCAGCAGATGGCCGACGAACTGGGCAGCAACGCGCTTTTCCAGAAGACCGATGTCACCAATGAAGCGGATGGGGTCGCCGCCGTGGCGGCAGCGCTCGGCCGCTTCGGCCATCTGCACGGGCTTGTGAACTGTGCCGGCATCGCGCCCGGAGAAAAGGTGCTCGGCCGCGACGGCCCGCATCGCCTGGAGAGCTTTTCGCGCGCGGTCACGATCAACCTGATCGGCACGTTCAACATGCTCCGGCTTGCCTCCGAGGCGATCCAGCGGGAGGAACCGGGTGACGACGGCGAACGCGGGGTTATCGTCAACACCGCATCGGTTGCCGCCTTCGACGGCCAGATCGGCCAGGCCGCCTATGCGGCTTCCAAGGGCGGCGTCGTCTCGATGACGCTGCCGATCGCCCGCGAACTCGCACGCCACGGCATCCGCGTGGTCGCCATTGCGCCGGGAATCTTCGAAACGCCGATGATGGCCGGCATGCCGCAGGAGGTACAGGATTCGCTCGGCAAGAGCGTGCCCTTCCCGCAGCGCCTCGGCAAACCCGAGGAGTTCGCGGCGCTCGTCGAACATATCTGCGAGAACCGCATGCTCAATGGCGAGGTCATCCGCCTCGACGGCGCGCTGCGCATGGGCGCACGCTGACGAGACCCTTACCGCGCCGCCGGTCCTCAGCCGGCGAAACGAAGGCTATCGCGCCGCTCAGGCGGCGCGATCGGCAGGCCTGACGATATAGGCGCAACGCCGCGCGCCGGCGAGAATATGCTCTGTTCGCTCGACGTTAATGCCGGGGCCGAGCACGGCGCAAAACACGCTCAACTCCGCCCGGCAGAAGCCCTGGCAACTCGTTGCGGCGGCACAGATCGGGCAATGGTTCTCGACGAAGAGCAGCGTGCCGTCGCCCGGGTCCTCGCAGGCAGCCATGTAGCCTTCCTGCGAGCGCAGCCGCACCAGTTCGTCGACCCGTTCGCGCAGGCCCGTCTTCTCCGCCATCGCCGTACGATAGTTCTGACGCGTCTCGTCCTCGCGCGCCGCGATCAGCCGATCGATCGCCGCCTCGCCGAGTGTCTGCCGGATCGTCCGCAAGAGCTGGACGGTCAGCTCCGCATGCGTATCGGGAAACTCCGCATGGCCGGCGGCCGTCAGCCCCCAGAACTGCGACGGACGTCCGACACCCTTTGCCTCCGACCACGACAGGACGAGGCCTTCTTCGGCAAGACGCACCAGCTGCTGGCGTGCGGCCTCGCCGGTAATGGAGAGGCGCCCGCCGAGTGCGGCGGCCGTCTGCGGACCATGCAGCTTGAGCGCCAGCATGATGCGCTCGCCCGGCGTGCGGCCGTTGCTTTGCTCTGGATTTAACAAGGGATCGCTTGACATATTCCCGGACACAGATTTACAAAGAGTTGTCTTGCTAAATACACGTTCAGCGGTTCGCAGACAAGTGATCCGTCGAGCGTGTCCCGCCCGCAAAGGAATTGACCATGGCCTTCGAACTTCCCGCCCTCCCCTATGCACCCGCAGCACTCGCCGAAAACGGCATGAGCGCCGAAACGATCGAGTTCCATCACGGCAAGCATCATCAGGCCTATGTCACCGCGCTGAACGGTTTCGTCGAAAAGGACGCCTCGCTCGCCGGCCTGTCGCTGGAGGAGATCATTCGCCTCAGCCACGGCAAGGCGGAACTGGCGCCGGTGTTCAACAATGCCGGCCAGCACTGGAACCACATCCTGTTCTGGAACAACTTGTCACCCAAGGGCGGCCAGATCCCCGGCGCGCTCGAAAAGAAGATCGCGGAAGACTTCGGCAGCGTCACCGCCTTCAAGGATGCCTTCAAGGCGGCCGCCACCGGCCAGTTCGGCTCCGGCTGGGCCTGGCTCGTGCTTGGCACCGACGGCAAGCTCAAGGTGACGAAGACTGCCAACGGCTCCAATCCGGTCGCCACCAACGAGGGCAAGGCGCTGCTCGGCCTCGATGTCTGGGAACATGCCTATTACATCGACTTCCGCAACCGCCGGCCGGATTACACCTCTAACTTCCTCGACAAGCTCGCCAACTACGAGTTTGCCGAAGCGGAACTGAAGTCCGCCTGATCGGTAAAGACCGCCGCAAAGCCGGAACCGGCGCCCACGGGCGGTCGATCAGCGAATTTGCGGCAGCCCCCTCGCCCCCCGCCTGAGCCAGGGCTTCCGCAGACCCCGTGGCGTCTCCCCGCCGCCACGGGTAATCCTCAGTTGGAACAAGATCCATGCGCCAGACACCTCCGCTTTCCGTCGACATCGACGCCCACGCCGATCTCGCCGTATCGAAACCGGAGTTCGCCGACACGCTGTCGCATCTCGCCGCCACCGTCTGCGTTGTCAGTGCCGGCAAAGGCACCGGCAGTCTCGGTCGCACCGTGACGGCGACTTTCTCGCTTTCCGCCAACCCGCCGTCGATCGTCGTTTCGATCAAGGCGGATAGTCCGCTTGCCGCGCTGATCACGGCCGAGCAGGGCTTCTCGCTCGCCATGCTGGCCGAGGGGCAGGACCTGATCGCGGATGCATTTGCCGGCAGGATCGAGGCATCCAAGCGCTACCTCGTCGGCATCTGGGCCGACTGGCCGAGCGCGCGGCCGAGGTTGCTCGGGGCCGCCGCCGCGCTCGACTGCCAGCTCGCCGCTTCGATCGAGGTCGGCGACCACATGCTGTTCGTGGGAACAATTGTCGCAACCGAGACTTCCACCCATGCCGACCCCTTGATCTGGAGCCGCCGACGGTACCAGTCTCTCGACAGGACGAGATCGTTGCCGGCGCGACCGAGCAACGGGCATGCGACCCTCACCCCAAGCAAGCCTGCGGCCTGAACGGGCGCTCGCGCAGGAGGAACGCCAACAATGCGGCAAACACTCGAAAAGCTCTTGCAGGACGGCAAGGACGACGCCCTGCTGCGCTTCACGCTCGGCAGCATCTGCCTTCAGGAGGCGGACCTCGAAACCGCGCTTGCCCACGTCGAGCGGGCGATCGCCTTCGATCCGGACTATTCGGCCGCATGGAAACTGCGCGGCGCGATCCTGCACAAGCTCGGCCGCCACCAGGAGGCGATCGACGTTTGGCGCGAAGGTCGTACAGTGGCGGAACGCAAGGGCGACCTGCAGGCGGCAAAGGAAATCGCCGTCTTCCTGAAACGCCTTGAGCGCCAGTGCATCGCCGCCAACAGGAACGAATAGCCCCACCCGGAACCTGGAGCAGGCCCGGCAGCGGTGCCGAGCCCAGACCTAGCGCTAGGGCTCAACTCACTTGAAGACCGACGGCAGCCACAGCGACAGCGCCGGAATGTAGGTGACGGCCATCAGCACCGCGATGCTGGCACCGAAGAACGGCCAGATCGTGCGCATCGCCTCGCGAATGGAGATCCCTCCGACAGCGCAGCCGACGAACAACACGGTTCCGACCGGCGGTGTGTTGAGGCCGATGCCGGCGTTCAGGATCATCACCACCCCGAAATGCACGGGGTCGATGCCGAAGGCCTTGACGACCGGCAACAGCACCGGCGTGCAGATGATTACCATCGGCGCCATGTCCATGAAGGTGCCAAGGAAGAGCAGGATGATGTTGATGACGAGCAGCACGATGATCGGGTTTTCCGAGATCGCGCTGATCGCACTGATCATCAGCGCCTGCACCTGCAGGAAGGCCATCAGCCAGCCGAAGGACGCCGCCATGCCGATGACCAGCAGCACCATCGCGGTGGTGCGCACCGCCCCCATGACCGCCTCGACGAAACCCGCCCAGTTGAGTTCGCGATAGACCAGCATGGCAACGAGGAAGGCGTAGAGCACGGCGATGCAGGAGCTCTCGGTCGCCGTGAAGACGCCAGAGCGCACGCCGCCGAAGATGATGCCGATCAGCACGATGCCCGGGAACGACGCGAGCAGGTAGTAGAAGACCTTGGAAAAGCCCGGAAACGGCTCGGCCGGATAGCCGCGGCGCCGTGCAACGACGTAGGCCGTTACCATCAGCGCAAGCGCAAGCAGCAGGCCCGGAATGATGCCGGCGGTAAAGAGATCGGCGACCGAGACATTGCCGCCGGCGGCGATCGAGTAGAGGATCATGTTGTGCGACGGCGGCACCATCAGCGCGATGATCGCCGCATTGACGGTGACGTTGACGGCATAGTCGCGGTCATAGCCGCGCTTTGCCATCTGCGGGATCATCAGGCCGCCGACCGCCGAGGCATCGGCGACAGCCGAACCGGAAATGCCGCCAAAGAGCGTCGAGGCGACGATATTGACCTGTCCGAGACCACCGCGCAGGTGGCCGACAAGGCCGGCGGCAAACTGGATCAGCCGGTTGGCGATGCCGCCGCGCACCATCAGGTCGCCGGCGAAGATGAAGAACGGGATCGCCATCATCGCAAAGACGTTCATGCCGGAGTTCAGCTGCTGGAACACCACCACCGGCGGCAGGCCGAGATACAGTACGGTGGCGAAGGACGCGATACCGAGGCAAAAGGCGATCGGCGTGCCGATGAACATCAGCAGGGTGAAGACCCCGAAAAGGATAACGTAAGCCATTCAGGCCATCTCCTGCACGACGACATCGGCAGCGACGTCGACGCCCAAAACCAGATCAACGAAGCGCTCGGCAGCAAACAGGGCGATCATCAGGCCGCCGACGATCAGCGGAAAGAAATCGACGCCGCCTGGCCAGCCGAGAACGGGAATGCTGGCGGTCCACGTGCCGAGGCAAAGAAGCAGGCCGTAATAGGCCATGGACGCCCCGAATATGACGATCAAGCCGAGGCTCGTCAGATCCATGGCCAGCTGGACGGAGGGCTTCATCACGTGGCGGATGACATCGAGGCCGAGATGCACGCTCTCGCGCACGCCGACGGCGGCGCCGAGCATGATGAACCAGGCCATGAGGTGCAGCGCCAGGGGCTCCGACCAGCTTGGCGAGTCATTCAGGACGTAGCGGGCAAAGACCTGCCAGCCGACGATCAACGTCATGGCGACCATGCCGGTGCCGGCGATGTAGAGCGACGCGCGGCTCAGCACCCCGAGAGCCGGACGGATCGCCCGCATGAAACGACGCATGTTTCTTCCTCCTCCGCAAATGCGATCCGATGAACAGTTGGCAAGGCCGGCTCCGATGCCGAAACCGGCCCCGCTGCCGTCACTTGACCGCCTTCACCCTTTCGAGAAGGTCTTTCAGTTTCGGATCGCTGACGAACTGGTCGTAGACCGGTCCCATGGCAGCGGCGAACTCTTCCTTGTTGACCTTGATGACGTTCGAGCCGGCGGCCCGGACCTTCTCCTCCGAAGCCTTCTCGCGCGCACTCCAGAGCTCTCGCATCTTGCCGACGCTGTCTTTTGCGGCCTGACGAAGCAGCGTCTGGTCTTCGGAGGAAAGCTTGTCCCAGCTCGTCTTGGAAATGACCAGGATTTCCGGATTGAGCGAGTGTTCGGTGAGCGAATAGTTCTTGGCCACCTCGAAATGGCGGGCGGATTCGTAGGACGGCCAGTTGTTTTCGGCACCATCGACGACGCCGGTCTCGAGCGAGGAATAGACTTCGCCCATCGGCATCGGCGTCGGGTTGGCGCCGAAGGCCTGCATCATGGCGATCCAGAGGTCGGACTGCTGCACACGGATCTTCAATCCCTTGAGGTCGGCGAGTTTCTCGATCGGCTTCTTGGTGGTGTAGAAGGAACGCGCGCCGCTATCGTAGAAGGCAAGGCCGACCAAGCCATGGGGCTCGAAGGCCGCCAGAATTTCGTCGCCGATCGGGCCGTCGACGGTCTTGTGCATGTGTTCCGTCGAGCGGAACAGGAACGGCATGCCGAGAACCATCGTCTCCTTGACGAGGTTGTTGAAGGGTGCGGCGTTGACGCGGTTCATGTCGATGACGCCGAAGCGGGTCTGCTCAATCGTGTCCTTCTCGCCGCCGAGCACGCCGTTGTTCATGACCTCGATCTTGATGCGCCCGTTGGTGCGCTCGGAGAGCAGCTGCCCCATGTATTTGACGGCATCGACCGTCGGGTAGCCGTCCGGATGGATGTCGGCCGAACGCAGGGTGATTTCCTGCGCCTGCGCCGCTGTGCCGGCAAACGCCAGCCCCATGGCGACGCAAAGCATACCTGCAATTTTCTTCATGTTTTCCTCCTCCACTTATTCGTGCTTCGGCCTCTCCCAAGGCCGCGTTTGCGCCCATCCGGACCGGCATGCGAATTCCTCATGTCATGGGTGCCGCGGAAGCCCAGGGGCTTCCACGGCAATTACACGGCGGCCAGGACCGGCAGTTTGAACAGCTGCTCCGGGTTCTCGACGAGGGCCTGCTGTCTGGCCCGTTCGTTCGGAAGCCAGCCGAGAACCAGCTCGGCCAGCCGCGCATCGTCAGGGTAGTCCTCCGTCTTGCGGATCATGTTGTGCGGCCAGTTCGAACCCCAGACGATGCGCTCCGCCGCATGTTGGGCAATCCGCCGCGAGAAAGCCGCCACGTCGGCATAGGGCCAGCCGTCGCGCGAACTCTCGTAGACACCGGCGAACTTGAACCAGACATTGCCCCGGTCGATCAGCTTCAAAAGCGCCGCGATCTCCGGCCCATCCGGATCGACCCCGGCAAAAAACTTGCCGTGGTGGTCAAGCACCCAGCGCGACCGGATGCGCTCCAGCCGCGGCAGGTGGTCGAGCAAGCGGTTGCCGTCAAACTGGACGGCGAGCATCCAGTCGGCGGCGTGCGTCCGCGCATCGACCGCCTCGAGCGCATCGAGCCCCACCGCCCCGCCGGGCAAGTCCATGATACGGGCACCGACAACACCCGCGTCGCCGAGCGTGCGCATGTCCGCATCCGACGTCGCCTCGTCGACAACGGCGACGCCACGTGCGACGTCGCCCATCTCGGCCAGGCAGGCGAGCAAATTGGCGTTGTCCTTCTGATGCGCGTTGCCCTGGGTGATGATCACCCGGTCGATGCCGAGCCAGGCCATCACCTGGCGGTAGGCGGCCGCATCCGGCAACGGCTCGGCCGGCAGAGGGGGGCCGCCGGGAAGCGCCGGATAGCCTGGCCGATACATGTGCATCTGCGCATCGACCGTGCCCTTTGGCAGGCGCGGTTCAGGCGGGCGGCCGGAGAGGGTGCGCTCGATCATCGCGCGATCTCGGGCATCTTGAACTCGGCGAGCGCGTCACGATCGACCTCGATGCCGAGACCGGGCGCATCGGGAATGGCGACGACACCGTTCGCCGCCTCGATCGGCGTCTTCAGCACCGCCTGGCGGAACGGATTTTCCGTGCGGTCGAATTCCATGATCGGTTCGATCGGGTTGACCCTGACCGGGTCCGGCGTCATCGCCGCCATGAATTGCAGCGCGGCGGCGATATGCACGCCGGTGCCCCAGACATGCGGCACGATGCGGACACCGTGCAGCGTCGCGAGGCTCGCGATCTTCGCCATTTCGGAGAACCCGCCGCAGCCGCAGAGATCGGGCTGCAGGATATCGACGGCCCGGCTCTTAATCGCCGGCCACATGCCATAACGGCTGTGCCAGGTCTCGCCGCCGGCGACCGGGATCGGCTGGCCGGCCCTGACCTCGCGATAGGCGGAGAGCTGTTCGGGCACGACAGGCTCCTCGAACCAGTCGACGTCATAGTCCGCCGCCGCCTTGCCGAGCCGGATCGCCTCGGTGACGGTGTAGCCGTGATTGCCGTCAATCATCAGCCGCATCTCGTCGCCGATCGCCTCGCGCACCGCGCGGATCACCTGCAGGTCCTCGTCGATCCCGAAGCCGATCTTGATCTTGCAGGCGTGAAAGCCCTGCGCCCGGCGCTCCGCCATCTCCGCCGCATTGTCGGAGACCCGGTCGACGCCGTCTCGCTTGAAGCTGCCGGTCGCATAGGCGCGCACGCTCTCGCGCCAGCGGCCGCCAAGCAGCATGGAGACGGAAGCGCCGTAGTGCTTGCCCTTGATATCCCAGAGCGCGATGTCGATGCCGGAGAGGGCCGTGACAGCCAGGCCACGCTGCCCTTGATCGCGCAGCGCATTGTAGAGGATCGCCCAGAGCTTTTCGGTCTGGCGCGGATCCTGGCCGATCAGCCAGGGAGAGTAGGCGGCCACCACGGCCGCATTCGGCCTTGCCGGGCCGAGGCATTCACCCCAGCCGATCGTTCCGTCGTCGCATTCGATCTCGACAAGCACATGGGCGCGACGATCGAAGCGCGCCGAGGCGCTTTCGAAAGGTACGGCCAACCGATGTTCGAGGAGATGGGTGCGGACGGCGGTGATCTTCATGGCTGCCCTCCCTTCCCCGTCAGGCTTGGCGCTTCTGCGCGCCGATAAGTGCGTCAAGCATCCGGACTTCCTCACTTGTCAGGTCCGTGAGCGGACTGCGTACGGGGCCGGCATTGAACCCCTGCAGGCGCACGCCGGCCTTGACCGCCGAAACGGCATAGCCCTTGGCCCGGTTGCGGATGGCCATGAAGGGATAAAAGAAATCCTTGAGGATGCGCTCGCAGGTGGCACGGTCGCCGCTGCGAAGGGCTGCATAAAATTCGTTGGCAAGACCGGGCACGAAGTTGAAGACGGCCGAAGAATAGGTGGTGAACCCGGCGCCGAGATAGGCCTCGGCAAACAGTTCCGCCGTCGGCATGCCGCCGAGATACATCAACCGGTCACCCATCCTGGCGGTGACCTGGCGCACCAGACCGATGTCGCCGGTGCCGTCCTTGAAGCCGATAAGGTTCGGGCATTCGTCGCAGAGCCGGGCGAGCGTATCGGGCTGCAGCACCGAGTTGTCGCGGTTATAGACCATGACACCGATGCCGACCGACCGGCAGACCTTCTTCACATGGGCATAGAGCCCTTCCTGCGGCGCATCGATCAGGTAGTGCGGCAGAAGCAGGATGCCATCCGCCCCGACGCGCTCGACCGACCGGGCAATCTCGACGGCCATCTCCGTGCCGTAGCCGCAGCCCGACACGATCGCCGTCTCCCCGGCCACCTCCTTGGCGGCTTTGACGATCTCTGGGATTTCATCCGGCTTCAGCGAGAAGAACTCCCCCGTACCGCCGGCGGCAAACAGCACCGGCGCCCTGTAGCCGGCAAGCCACGCCACATGCGCCCGGTAGCTGTCCGGCGCGAAACGGCCCTCCGCATCGAAATGCGTCACCGGAAACGAAAGGAGGCCTGAACCAAGAGCGGCCTTGATCTGCTCGGGGGTCATTTCGTGCGGGTCCTCCCTAAAACTCGACGTGCCCTACTAAGCAAGTCATCACACACATGTCAATATGTCATAATACATGTTGTCATATGACATATGGAGATTTTCAAATCACTCAGATCGAAGCGAAACGCTTTGACACGTCGGATCACAGCGCGAACCGTTCGGCGAAAGAGACAATTGACTGCCTCACTCATATTGCGAAGACGACGTATTATATGTTAGCCGATATCATATGATATGTTGGCGCGCCATTCTCGACGAACGCTTGCGCCGGCCGAGGGAGGACAGGCAATGGAACGACTTCTGATCACCGGCGCGGCGGGCCAGTTGGGCCGCGTCATGCGCAAAAGGCTGGCGCCCTTGGCAAGGACGATCCGTCTTTCGGACCGCGCGCCGCTCGATCCGCCGGGCGAAAACGAAGAATGCGTTCAGTGCGACCTCGCCGATGCCGGTGCCGTTCACGACCTCGTCACCGGCTGCGATGCGATCGTGCATCTGGGCGGCATATCGATCGAGCGGCCGTTCTTGGAAATCCTCGACGGCAATATCCTCGGCCTCTACAATCTCTATGAGGCGGCACGCGCCAACAACCAGCCGCGCATCCTCTTTGCCAGCACCAACCATACGATCGGCTACTATCTGCCAAGCGAACGGCTCGGCCCGGACGCACCCTACCGGCCGGACGGGCTTTACGGCGTATCGAAGTGCTTCGGCGAAGCGCTTGCGCGCATGTATTTCGAGAAGTTCGGCCAGGAGACCGCTCTGGTGCGCATCGGCTCCTGCCTGCCCGAGCCGATCAACTACCGCATGCTCTCCACCTGGCTTTCCCACGACGACTTCGTCTCGCTCGTCGAAGCCGTCTTCCGCGTGCCGGTTCTCGGTTGCCCGGTCATCTGGGGCGCATCGGCCAACGACGCCGGCTGGTGGGACAACGCCCATGTCGGCTGGCTCGGCTGGCGACCGAAGGACAATGCCGAGGTCTTCCGCGAAAAGATTGCCGAAAACACCCCGAAACCACAGCCGGGCGATTCTCTCGTGCGCTACCAGGGCGGCGCCTTCGTCGACGATCCGATTTTTTGAGACGCCGGCCTTGGCTCCCGACGCCTTTGCAGTCAGCCAGTGGATTGCGCCCTCGATCGGCAATGGCGTATCCAGACACCCAACAGCCAAGTCGCAGAAACGGTCATGCCCATGAGTAACGTCACCGCCCCCGACAACACAGCCGCTCAAGGCAGGACGCTGGTGGCCAAGGTGACGGACGCCCTTAGCGGCCAGATCGGCACCGGGCATTACAAGCCGGGCGACCGCCTGCCTTCGGAAGCGCAGCTGACCCAGGAATTCGGCGTGAGCCGCACGGTCGTGCGCGAGGCGATCGCGGCGCTGCGCTCCGGCGGCCTGGTCGAGGCGCGGCACGGCATCGGCGTCTTCGTGCTGGAACCTGCCCCTTCCACCCCGCTGCCGTTTCACGGCATCGACCTTGCGCGCGTCTCCTCGCTGATCGAAATGCTGGAACTGCGGACCGCCGTGGAAGGCGATGCCGCAGCACTTGCCGCCCTTCGCCGCTCGCCGGCCCAGGAAGAGCAGATCGCCGAAGCTTTCGACAGCTTCTGCGCCAGCGCTGCGGAGGGTCGGCCGACCGCGGAGGCCGACTTCAACTTCCATCTGGCGATCGCCCAGGCGACCAACAATCCGCGCTTCAGCGAATTCCTGCAGATGCTCGGCACCGCGCTCATTCCCCGTCGCGCGGTTTCGGCGAGCGGAGAGGAAACCGTTCTGGCCTCGGCGGAACTGTCGCGGCTGATCTCGGAGCACGAGGCGATCCTCATCGCGATCCAGGATGGAGACGAGGAACGGGCACGCAGCGCCATGCGCCAGCACCTCAAGAACAGCCAGGCGCGCTACCGCTCGATGTTGCGCGCGGCTCGCTGACGAGCCGCGCAGCCGGTGCGCTCAGGCGCGGCCGAGCCTTCGTATCTTGCCAACGAGTTCGTCCGCCAGGCGAAGGGCTGCCGCCGTTGCGCCGGCCATCTGCGGCATGATCAGCCATTCGAGCGTCCAGGCGGCGCCGGAGCGCTCCTGCTCATGCACCAGCGCATGGTGCATGCCGGAAAGCTGGGTCGCATTGAACCGGGCGAGCGACACCAGAACCTCTGCCGCCACCGGGTTCTGTTTGTGCGGCATGGCCGAGGAACCACCGCCGCCTGCAAGCTCGATCTCGTCGCCCTGCTGCGCCATCAAGGCGATATCCTGGCCGATCTTGCCGAGGCTGCCCGTCACGAGCGACAGGGCGCTGGCGAAGTCCGCCACCTCCGAGCGCTGGCTGTGCCATTGCGGAAAATCGGCGAGATCGAGTTCTTCGGCAAGCGTCGCACGCACGTCGTCCGCCCGGTCCTTGAGCTTTTCCAGCGTGCCCGCGGCGCCGCCGAACTGAACGGCGAAGAGATCGCGGTCCATGGCTTCCAGCCGGTCCTTGTGATCGAGCAGCGGCTCGATCCAGCTGCGCAGCCGGTCAGACACCGTGATCGGGATCGCTGCCTGCATGCGGGTGCGCCCCATCAGCGCGCGCTCGCCCCATTCGTTGTCGCACTCCTCGAGCACCGTGACGATGCCGCCGAGCCGGACGGCGAAAAGCTCGGCGACCGCCTTCATCCTCAGCATCAGGCTGGTGTCGATGACATCCTGGCTGGTTGCACCGTAGTGCACATAGTCCGCCGCCTCGCCGCCAACGGTGGCCCGCAGTTGCCGGATGAGTTCGGGAACCACGACCCCATCGCTCGCCACGGCGCGCTTCAGCGCATGGATGTCGGGCGAAAAGGCACGGCAGGCCTCGGTGATCCGGTCGGCGGCCTTTGCCGGAATGATGCCGTGCACGGCCTCGGCCCGCGCCAGCGCCGCTTCGAAGGCGAGCATAGCGTGGATGTCTGCGGAAGCCGTGAATTCGGCGGCAACCGCCTCATCGCCCAGGAGCCCGGAGAGATAAGGGTGGTCGAAGGCGGAATAGGTCATGGTTTCCCCGTTTCTGGTCGCGGATTGCGGCTCGCCGAACGAAATGCCACCTGCTGCTGGAATGCCGCCCGTGTGGCACTCCATGTCCAGGCGTGACACTCCTGTTCAGATGTCGAGGAAGACCGTTTCCTTCTCACCCTGCAGGTGAATGTCGAAGACATAATTAGGCGCGCTTCCGGTCGCGACAAGCGTCGCGACGCGATGACGATGCTCGATGCGCGCAAGCAGCGGGTCGGCGGCATTGGCCTCTGCCTCATCCGGGAAATACATGCGGGTGTGAAGCCCGACATTGATGCCGCGCGCCACGATCCAGAAGGTGATGTGTGGCGCCATTTGCCGATCGTGGCTATAGGGAACTCGACCCGGCTTCACGGTGTCGAAGGAAAAGATCCCGTCTTCGGCGTCCGTTGCACACCGCCCCCAGCCGGTGAAGTTGACGTCCGCCGCACCGCGGATCTCGGTTGGCGAGTTGTAGAGCCCGGCGGCATCCGCCTGCCAGATTTCGACCAGTGCGTCCTTCAGCGGCGCGCCCGCCCCGTCGATGACCCGACCGGTGATGGTGATGCGCTCGCCGCGCGTCTTGTCGTTGACCATCCGCGATCCGAGATCCGTTTCGTAGACGCCGGCAATGCCGCAGAAGTTCGGGGTCAGGCCGATATGCACATAGGGACCCGCCGTCTGCGAAGGCGTTTCCTTGAGGTAGCCAAGTTGCTGAACCATCAGTTGCCCTCCAGCCGGTTTTCAAACAGCGTCGAGCGGCGTCCCCGGAGCACGATGTCGAACTTGTAGGCGCGCGCATCGAACGGGATGGTGTTGGCCCAATCGAGCGGCGCGATCAGTTGCTCGACGGCCTGGCGATCGGGGATGGTGTTGACGATCGGACACTTCCAGATCATCGGATCGCCCTCGAAATACATCTGGGTGATCAGCCGTTGCGCAAACCCGTGGCCGAAGACCGAGAAATGGATGTGCGCCGGGCGCCAGTCGTTGACGCCGTTCGGCCAGGGATAGGGGCCGGGCTTGATCGTGCGGAAAGCGTAGCTCCCTTCCGCGTCGGTGATCGTGCGGCCGCAGCCGCCGAAGTTCGGATCAAGCGGCGCGAGGTAGCTTTCCTTCTTGTGACGGTAGCGACCGCCGGCATTGGCCTGCCAGAATTCGAGCAGGGCCCCCGGCACTGCGCGCCCGCGCTCGTCAAGCACGCGGCCATGCACGATGATGCGCTCACCGATGGCGCTCTCGCCGGGCTTGGCGAAGTTATGGATGAGATCGTTGTCGAGCTCATCGATGAGAGAATGGCCGAAGACGGGGCCGGTGATCTCCGAAATCGTGCCGTCGAGCGAAAGCAGCGCCTTCTGCGGCGAGCGCAGCACCGAGGTCTTGTAGCCGGGCGTCAGCGCCGGCGCATGCCACGCACGATCGCGCGGGAAGAAGGCGCCCGTTTCCGGCTTGCTGTTCGTTCTCTCGGACATCATCTTCTCCCGTCAGGCCGCAGCGCCGGCATCGATCTCGGCAAAGACCTGCTTGGCGATCTTGATCGCGTGATTGGCCGCCGGCACGCCGGCATAGATCGCCACATGCAGCAGCGCCTCGCAGATATCCTCGCGGCTCGCGCCGGTGTTGGTCGTCGCCCGCACATGCATGGCCACCTCGTCGTCCTGGCCAAGTGCTGCGAGCAGCGCGATCGTGACGATCGAGCGCTCGCGCTTCGTCCAGGTCGGCCGCGACCAGACATGGCCCCAGGCCGCTTCGGTGATCAGCTCCTGGAAGGGTCGATCGAACTCGGTGGAAACCGACTGCGCCCGATCCACATGATTGTCGCCGAGCACCGCACGGCGCGTGGCCATGCCCTGGTGATAGCGGTCGGAGGGCGCAGAAGCGTCACTCATGGGTCCTGTCTCCATGCATTGCGATTTCGAAGAAGGCGCGCAGCACCGCGGTAAGCGCCTCCGGATTTTCGACGCAGGGGATATGGCCTGCATCGCGAATGACTTCGTAGCGGGCGCCGGGAATGAGGCGGGCGGTCGAAAGCACCACCTCCGGCGGCGTCGAGCCGTCCTGGTCGCCGACGACGCAGAGCGTGGGCACGGCGATGCGCGCGGCGGCCTCCGTATAGTCGGCGTCGCGGATCGCGGCGCAGGTGGCCACGTAACCGGTGACCGGCTGACGGACGAGCATGTTGCGGTAGCCGACAAGGGCAGTGTTTTCCGGCCGGCGAAAGGCCGGCGTGAACCAGCGCTCGAGCACGCCATCGGCAATTCCCGCGATACCATGCTCCTCGATGGCGGCGATGCGTGCCGCCCACATCTCGGCGGTGCCTATCTTATGGGCCGTGTCGCAAAGGACGAGCGCCCGCACGAGGTCGGGACGCCGCTGATAGAGCGATTGCGCGATCAGGCCGCCGACCGAAAGGCCGCAGATGATCGCCTGCCGAACCGAGAGCATGTCGAGCAGGCCTGCAAGGTCGTTGGCATGGTCCTCGATGGCATAGGGGGGCGGCCCGATATCCGAGAGGCCATGACCGCGCTTGTCATAGAGGACGATGGCATAATCGCCGGCAAGGCGGACGACGACGTCGCGCCAGATGCGGAAATCCGTGCCCAGCGAATTGGCGAAAACCAGCACCGGCCGGTCGCCGGTGGCGCCGATTACCTGATAGTGGATCGTGATGTCGTTGATGCGGGCAAACTGCACGGGCTCTCTCCTCCGCCACCAAATTGGATATTTAATCTGGTTAGGTAAAATGATATTTCATGGCATTTCATTAACTTGAGGGTTATGAATTCCATGATCGACGCCCGGGTCAAGTTTCGCCATCTGCAGACATTTGTCGAGGTCTCCCGGCAGAAGAGCGTGATGAAGGCAGCCGAGCTGCTGCATGTCAGCCAGCCGGCCGTGACCAAGACGATCCGCGAGCTGGAAGAAGTGCTTGGCGTCGCCGTTTTCGAGCGCGACGGGCGCGGCATCAAGATAACACGCTATGGCGAAGTGTTCCTGCGCCACGCCGGCGCGGCCCTGACGGCGCTGCGCCAGGGGCTTGATTCGGTGTCGCAGGAACGCGCCGGCGACGGCGTGCCGGTTCGCGTCGGGGCGCTGCCGACCGTCTCGACGCGGATCATGCCGCGCGCCATGACGCTGTTTCTCAAGGAGGAGACCGGCGCGCGCATCAAGATCGTCACCGGCGAGAACGCCGTGCTTCTCGAACAGCTGCGCGTCGGCGATCTCGATCTCGTCGTCGGACGGCTTGCTGCTCCGGAAAAGATGACCGGCTTTTCGTTCGAGCATCTCTATTCCGAACAGGTGGTCTTTGCCGTCCGGGCCGGGCATCCGCTGCTTGCGGGCGCGCATTCCACCTTTGCACGGCTCGCGGATTTCCCGGTGCTGATGCCGACGCGCGCCTCGATCATCCGCCCCTTCGTCGAGCGCTTCCTGATCACCAACGGCATCGCCAGCCTGCCGAACCAGATCGAGACCGTGTCCGACGCCTTCGGTCGTGCTTTCGTCAGGGCGAGCGACGCGATCTGGATCATTTCCGCCGGCGTCGTCGCCGCCGATGTCGAGGACGGCACGATCGCAATCCTGCCGATCGACACCAGCGAGACGAAGGGTCCGGTCGGCCTGACCATGCGCGCAGACGCAGCACCCACGCTCGCCCTTTCTCTGCTGATGCAGACCATCCGCGAGGCCGCGGCGGCGATCTCGGCCAAGCTCTAGCCGCACCACGCCGATTGGCGAGGTCACCTTGCGGTCATCTCGCGCCGGCAACCGCTCCAGCATCCAATATTCGGCTGCTGCTTAGCAAGCCGGCGGCCTGCACCAGCGGATAACCGGCCGCGGCGATATCGGAATTGATCCGGTGGAGGTCGCGCACGAGATCGATGAAGAGGGCATTGTCTCTTGCACCGGCCGCCGTCTCCGCATGCTCGCCGCCAAGATGCCGCCGGACGATTTCGTCCTCGAGTTCGCGGAAACGGTCCTTTTGTGCCGCCAGGCGGGAGGCTGCCGTAACGTCCCTGGACGAGAGGGCCGCAGGCAGCAATCTCAAAGAGGCCGCGATCACCTCCGAGAGCGCCTCGATCGCCGCGCGCTGGCTCGCGGAAAACTGGATGTTCTGTTTGATCTTTACCCGAATGCGATCGGCAAGGCTCAGCTTGATGACGTCGCCTGCATGTTCGAGATTGCTCGCAAACAGCATGATTTCATGGGCCCTGCTGGTCTCTCCGGCCGGCAACCCGTCCTGGGTCAACTGTCCGAGATAGGCGTGAACCGACGCCATGTAATTGCCGAGCCGCGCATCGACGGAAAGCAGCTCCTTCAGATTTTCCAGCCTGCCGGCCTGCAAGGACGTCAGCGCCATCCGGAACATGCGCTCCAGCAATTCGCTCATGCGGATCGTTTCCGTCGTTGCGTTGCTGAGCGCGATTGCCGGCGTCTCCAGCGACATGCTGTCGAGATAGCGGGGGGATGCCAACGGATCGGCGGCGACCGGCGTCGGCGGGACAAGCCGCTCGACAAGACTGACGACGAGCGACGACAGCGGCAGGAACACGGCCGCGACGATCAGGTTGAAGGTGACGTGAAGGCCGACGGCGACGTGCAACGGATCCGTGGGCAGACGGCCGGCAATCTCCACGATCTGCCGTGCGAAAGGCAGCAGCGACACGGCCAGAATGCCGCGGCAGAAGAGATTGGCGATCGGCAGCTTGCGGGCGGGTGGCGGCTGGTCGAGCGTTGCGCTGACGGCCGGCAAGCCGCCGCCGAAATTGATCCCGAGGATGAGCGGGACGGCGCCTGCGACTTCGAGGCTGCCGTTCATCAGCAGCGAGGCGACGAGCAGGATGACGGCGAGCGTCGAATGGAACAGCCATGCGAGCATCGCGCCGACGAGGAAGCCGAGCACCGGCTCGGTCGCAACCGCTTGCAGGACGTCGTGGAAAAGTGTGGCTTCGCGCAACGGCGCGGTCGCCGACACGATCACCTTCAGGGCCATCAGCATCAGGCCGAGGCCCATCAGGATGCGGCCGGCGTTTCGTGGCCGAAATTCGCCGGACACGCTGAACGCGACATAGCCGGTCAAGAGAAACAGCGGAGAGAGCACGCCGGCAAGCGACGAGCCGGAGGCAAAGAGGCCGGAGACGAGCGCCGAGCCGATATCCGCGCCGAGCAGGACGGCAAGTCCGGTTTGCGCCGAGATCGCGCCG
Organism: Ensifer adhaerens; assembly: GCF_002940685.1. Taxonomy (GTDB): domain Bacteria; phylum Pseudomonadota; class Alphaproteobacteria; order Rhizobiales; family Rhizobiaceae; genus Ensifer; species Ensifer adhaerens_E. The sequence goes on from NZ_PNFP01000024.1 coordinate 66,536, forward strand.
GCACCTGCAAGCCCGGCGACGATCAGCGCCATCGCCGTGGCGCTGCCGAGCACGGCGGTGGCAAGAACCCCGCCACCGAAGGCGGTCAACCGGTTCGACAGGCGTTCTTCGACAAAGCGCTGCAGCCGGTCGCCCCAGCCGCGCATGACGCCGGTGCGCACCATGCGCACGCCCCACAGAAGCAGCGCCACGCCACCCAGAAGTTCCAGGATAACCAATGTTCCGGAGTTCATCTCATGCCCCTCGCCGCAAGCTTCAATCCGCGACAAAATCGTCGGGTGCGACGGATCCGATGTTGTAGCCCTCCAGCTGCGCGGCCATGCTGCCTTGCCGCGGGAAATGCAGGATGGTCGCAGTCCCCGGCGTCACCGGGACGACGCGCGAGGGAGGAAGATCGAGGAACTCGTGGCAGGCGGCGCGCACGACCCCGCCATGGGCGACGACCAGCAGGTCCCCCTCGGTGCGCGACATCCAGTCATGCACGCCCTCGGCCACGCGGCCACGGAAAGCGCCCCAGGTTTCGCCATTGGCCGGCGTGAACGTGCCGGCGCGCCAGGCGGCATATTCCTCCGGGCGCTCGGCGATCAGATCCGGCTTTCGCCGTCCCGTCCATTCGCCCATGTCCAGTTCGCGGAAGCGCTCGTCGGTCGGCGCGTCCGGATGACCGATGAGTGCCACCGTCTGCCGGGTGCGGCCGAGATCGGAGGCGATGATGCGGACCGGCTTCAACGCCTTGGCATAGGGCCGAAACCGCCTCACCTGCGCGACCCCGCGCTCGGACAGGAGCGAGTTGTCCTGTCCCTGGAGGCGTTGTTCGGCGTTCCACTGGGTCTCGCCGTGGCGCATGAGGATGAGCCTCATTGATGGATCCTTTCTCCGGTGGCGGCGAATACCGCGTCGGGCGTGCGAATGAAGGAAAGGGGGATCGTCTCCCCCGGGGTGGCGGTGAAGTAGCTGTCGGCCATCGCCGTGATGCGCAGGTCGCCGATCATGGCGGTCACCATGGTCCGGCCCGCGATCGGTGCCGCTTCGGCAAAGCGGGCCATGAGCGTCGGTACGCCGGCGACCGCGCCGACGCTGACGTCCTCGGCACGGTAGAGCAGTTGCGCCTCGTCGCGGCCGGCGGCCAGGGAAGCCGGCGCGAGCACCAAATCGCCGAAGACGAGGCCGTCGCCGACGCGGTGCACCGGTATCAGGTTTGCCGGCGGCGTGCCGAGGAAGGTCGCGACGAAGGTGGTCTGAGGATTGCGCAGGAGATCGATCGGCTTGCCGAACTGTTCGACGCGGCCATTGTTGAGCACGGCGACGTGGGTCGCCATGGTCATCGCCTCGACCTGGTCGTGGGTGACGTAGACCGATGTCGCGCCGGTGGCCCGGTGGATGCGCATCAGCTCGCTGCGCATTTCGATGCGCAGCTTGGCATCGAGGTTCGACAGCGGCTCGTCGAAGAGCAGGATGCTCGGCTGCGGCGCGATGGTGCGAGCGATCGCCACGCGCTGCTGCTGGCCGCCGGAGATTTCGGCCGGGTAGCGTTCGGCAAGCATGTCGATGCCGAGAAGCGAAAGCACTTCCCTGACGCGTTGTTCGCGCTTGTCGCGTGGCCATTTCGCGACCTTCAGCGGCCAGGCGATGTTGCCGGCGACCGTCATGTGCGGCCAGAGCGCATAGCTCTGGAACACGAGGCCGGCATTGCGCCGGCCGGCGTCGGCGATGACGCCGCCGGCACCGCTCGACACCGTCTGCCCGACGAAGGCAATTTCGCCTTCGCTTGGGCTTTCAAGCCCCGCCAGCATGCGCAGAAGGGTCGACTTGCCGCAGCCGGAGGGACCGACGAGCACGAGGAAGGAGCCGGCTGGCACGGAGATGTTGACGTCCTTGACGGCGGTGAAGGCACCGAACCGTTTGACGAGGCTGCGGATCTTGATGGCGTCCGCGGTGCCGGTTGCTAGGGCATTCATTGTGCTTTCCATTTCTGGACACGGTTCTGCAGGCTGTGGGCCACGAAGGAGGCAGCCAGGCAGACGACGAGGATGACGAGGGTGATGGCATTGGCAAACTGCATGAAGCCTTCCGCGGCGTAGCGGTAGGCGACCATGCTCAAGACCGGCGAGGTGGCGGTGAACAGGAGCACCACCAGCGAGAGATCCCGCACCATCTTGACGAAGACGAGGATCGCGCCGGCAAAGAGGCCCCGGATTACCAGCGGAAAGATGATCGCAAACAGGCGACGGATCAGCCCCGCACCGGTCAGCCGGGCGCTTTCCTCGATATCGGCGGAGATCTGGCCGAGCACCGACCGCCCCGACTGAACGGCAAAGGGCAGATTGTGCGCGGATGCCGCAATCACCAGCAGGGCGAAGGTGCCATAGAGCGAGGGCAGCGGCCCGATCGGTGCGCCGAAGAGCGCGATATAGGCGGCGGCAAAGGCGATGCTCGGCACCAAGAGCGGCAGGAAGGCGAGCTGGCTCAGCACCGTCGCGAGCAGGCTGCCGCGACGCTGCACGATGGTATAGGCGAGCGCCAGACCGAGCAGCATCGTGGTGAAGGCGACGACGAGCCCGAGGCGGATCGTGTTCCAGATCGCATCGATCAGCACCGGATTGCGGAAGATGCCCGCCTGCCCCTGCGCCATCTCGCCGCCGCCTTCGCCGATCCAGAAATGCAGCGTCCAGTTGGAAAAGAGCGCGCCGCTCTGCGGTGCCAGGCTCGATGCTGCCAGCACAAGGACAGGCAAGACGGTGGTCAAAAGTCCGATGACGACGGCGACGGCAAAGAGCGGCCAGCGCCAGGCGCCGAGCGGGAAGCGCTTCGTCCGCCCGCCTTTGCCGGTCACGGTGATGAAGGCCTTGCGGCCGGAGACGATACGGTCGGAGAGCCACAGGAACAGGGCCGACACCGCAATCAGCAGCAGCGCGAGCACGAAGCCACGTTCGTTCTGCCCGGTCTCGATCATGCCGAAGAGGCGGGTGGAAAGCGTCTGCATGCGCACCGGCAGGCCGAGCAGCGCCGGGGCCGCGAAGTTGGCGACGGCGCCGGCAAAGGTCAGCGACGCCGCCGCGATCAGCGCCGGCGTGACTACCGGCAGGATGATGCCGAAGAAGATGCGCGGGCGCTTGGCGCCGGCCATCTGGCCGGCCTCGACGAGATCGGCGCCGACCGAGCTCAACGCCGCGGCGATGATGGTATAGGCGAGCGAATAATAGTGTGCGATCAGCACGATCGCCGTCGGGATCAGGCCCCAGGCAAGCCAGTCCGGGATGGCAAGGCCGCTTGTTTCGAAGAAACCGGCCGAGCCGCCGAGACGCGAATTGCGAAACAGCGTGCCCCAGGCAAGTGCCGCGGCGAAGCTCGGGATCATGTAGGGCAGCGAAGCCATCAGGCCGAGGAAACGGCGCCCCGGCACGTCCGTCAGCACCACCAGCCAGGCGAGGAAGCCGCCGATGAGCAGGCAGCCGCTGGCGACGCTGAAGCCGAGGATCATGGTGTTGAGCAGCGGCCGCCACCAGAGATTGGTCGAGAGCGGACTGACGAGCACGGCCTTCCAGGCCGCGATGCCCTCGGGCGTCAGCGTCGTGAAGAGGATGCGCAAGAGCGGAGCGACGACCAGGATCGCGACGATGGCGACGAGAATTGCCGGCAAGAGGAACCCCGATCGGAGCAGCCGGCTGCCCGATGGTGCGGATATCGATAGGAATATCATGTGCGAGCCTCGGCGTCAGCCGGCACGTCGCGAACCCGCGCCGGCTGACGGTTTCCGTTACTGGAGCGTGATGATCAGGTCGGCGATGCGCCCGCGCGCCGCGGCCGTCTTTGCCGGATCGATCGTCCAGGCTTTCAGGTCGCCGAGTTTGACGGAGTCCGGATGGTGGGCGATCGTCTTGCGGGTCGCGTAGTCGCCGGGGACGTTGAACGGCTCGAAGCCGGCGCCACCGCTCGGCGTGTCGTCGCCGAACATGAAGTCGATCAGCAGCCGCGCGGCGGCCGGATGCGGCGCCTTGTCGGCAACCGTCAGCACCGCCGGGAAGAGGATGCCGTTGGCCGGTTCGACATTGTTGGCGATCTGCAGCGCCCAGCCCTCCTTCTCGTTGTCGCGGCGGTCGGAATAGGTGCCGAAGCCAACGGGCGGGTTCTTGGCATTGACGTCGCCGACCGACTTGTTGAGCACGTCGCTGTTCGGAACCAGGATCAGGTCGTTGGCGAAGAGGTCCTTGATGTACTGCTCGCCGGCGCCCTGAAGTTCTCCTTCCACTTCGATATCCTTGCCGAAATGCGCCTTGTAGGCGGCCGCCATCTCGTCTGGATGAAGCGCGATCTCGGTCAAAAGATCGAGCAACTCCCCGCGCTGGCTCGGATCGACCATCAGCACCCGCCCCTGCCACTCCGGCTGGGTGAGCTGCCAGAGATTGGTCACAGGCGAACCGTCCGGAAAGGCCTTCTCGTTATACATCAGCACCTTGGTCGAGAGGCGCTGGGTCAGAAGCGGCCCCTTGTAGCGATCCTCCAGTTCGTTCGCGACCCGCGGCGGCACGTAGTTCACGATCCGCTTCCCCTCCAGAAGCTTGGTGAACACGACAGGCGTATCGGCGATGTAGAGCACGTCGACGGCGTGCACGCCGGCCTGTTGCTCCGCCTCGACGCGGGCGATCTGCTTGGTCGAGCTCATGTCGAGGCCGATGAGGTCGATGCCCGGATAGGCTTCCTCGAAGGCCTTTTCGATCTTGGCGATGCGGCTCGACAGCGAGAAGACGGTGACGCTTCCCTCCTTCTGCGCAAGCGGCAGCAATTGCTGCGGCGTCAGGCCGTCGAGATCGGATGCGACCGCCATCGACGGCAGTACGAAACAGGCGGCAAGTGCGGCATTGCTCAGTCTTTTCAGCATTTCTTTCTCCTCCCTTTGTAGTTCCCCGCCAGAGCATCCCGCCTTCAAGTGGATTCACCTGCGGGCGGAAAGATGCTCTGGATTCAAAGTGCTAGAGCATACTTTGTGCGTTCACATGACCGCACCGCGCTCTAGTCGAAGTCGTTGAACAACTCCGACAGCTTCTCCAGCCTGCCGATCACCTGCCCCTGGTGGCGGCCGGCGATCGTGAGCACGATGGCATTGACGATCGCAAACGGGATCGTCGGTGTCTGGAATTCGCTGCCCGAGCGTCCCCTCGGCGCTGCGAGCATCAGATCGGCGGCGGGCTCCATCAGCGGCCCGACCAGATCGGAAACGAGGATCGCCTGCGCGCTGACCCGTGTCGCATGCCGCATCAGCGGGCCATAGCTTTGCGGCTGCTTGCGAAAGGCGAGCGCCACGACGAGGTCGCCGGCGTCCATGCCGACCAGGCGCTCGGCGATGTCCCGGCCGCGCCCGGTCAACTGGATCGTGGTCATGCCGAAGCGGTCGAGCCGGCGCTGCAGGAAGCCGGCCACCGATTGCGCATGGCCCTGCCCGAAGATGAAGACGCGGCGTGCGGAAAAGATCATGTCCGCAGCCCGGTCGATGTCGGCCTGCTCGACCGAGCGGGCGAGCGTTTCGAGCGCGGTGATCTCGGCGGCGATCAAGTCGGTCAGATAGTCGCCATGCTCGACCTTCGAGACCGAGCGGCGCATGCGGTTGGCGGCATCCTGATCGTCCAGCACCTCGCGCTGCAATTGCGCGCGAAGGTCCGGAAAGCCTTTGTAGCCCAACTTCTGCGCAAGCCGCGTCGCCGTGGCCTCATGGACGGAAGCGCGCTGGGAAAGCTGCGGCCCCGACAGGAACGCCGCTTCCGCCCGGTTCTCCAGCATGGTCGTGATCAGTTTCTGATCCGCATCGGTCAGCCGCCTGGAATGCGTCTTAATGCGATCGAGTATGGTCATGACGTCCCCGCAAGTTCATTTGCAGGATCCATCGTTCCTGCAATCTTTCGTGCCGTCAACGGGAGTGATGCAAGAATCTTTGCAATGACCTGCAAGAGCGCCGGAGACCCCGTTGCGAACAGGCTTTCCACCCTGCATGCCGGCGCCCAAACGCCCCGAAGAACCTACCTTTGCGCGCCATGGACGAGCACACCTGCAACCTTCGCGTTCGCCCGAAAGATTCTTTGCAAGGAACCGCAAATCAAACTCGTAGCCACCGGCTCCCACCGATCTGTGACGCGTGGCGCGCCGTCCCGAACGAATTCTCCTCATGTTTCAGCGTCATCTTCATGCAATCCACGCACGGCCTCAACGAAAACTGTGCGTGGCGGTTGCATCGCGTTCTTCAGCGAAACTCCGAGAGCCACGATGAGCGATCCTCAAACGACAGACCGTGCCTTTGGCCCAGCCTCAGGCAGCCAATCCAAAAATCGCGAATGGTCGAGCGGAGGCTTCAGTTGGCTTCTGACGAAGCACATGTTTCTGGTGGTGACGGCCACCATGGCGGTCCTGACGCTGGGATCGTGCGTCTACATGTACATCTTCTATCTGATGCACCCCGACACGGCCTTTGAACCGATCACCCTGGCAGACTTCCTGACATTGGGTGCGGTGCTCACCGTCAGCCTCATGATCGCTGCGATCATCGGCGGTCGTCTCAGCCAGCGGATCGTGTACGCGCTGGTGCTCATCCGCGATGCCGCAAAAGCGATCGCGATGGGAAACTTCTCTACCCGCGTGCCGGTTCGGTCCGGAAGGTTGGGGGAAGTCGACGATGTGATCGACCATTTCAACCGGATGGCTGAACTGCTGGAGAACGCCGAGAACGAGCTGCGATACCAGAACAATGCCATCGCCCACGAGCTGCGGACCCCTTTGACCGTGCTGCGCGGCCGCCTGCAGGGCATGCGCGACGGCCTCTTCAAGCCGACTACGGAGCTTTACGATGGGTTGATCGGCCAGATCGACCATCTGACCGGCATCGTCGAGGATCTGCGCATTCTTGCGCTCTCGAATGTGGGGCGGCTGGAACTGAGGCCCGAGCCGGGCGACATGGGCGATGAGGCGGAGACCGCCGTTGCGACGATGCTCGGCGAGTTCGACAAGGCCGGGATGCCGGTCTCCCTCAACCTTGACCGGGTACCGATGACGCTTGATCGGCTGAAGGTGAGGCAGGCCCTGCTCGCGATCCTGCACAATGCGACCCGATACGCCCCGGGGAGCAGGCTTTCCATCGTGACAAAGACGAGAGGCTCCCAGGCGATCTTCCAATGCCAGGATTCCGGCCCCGGCATGTCCGACATCGACATTGAACACGCCTTCGACCGGTTCTGGCGCGCCGACGATTCCCGATCGCGGGCGAGTGGCGGAAGCGGCCTCGGGCTCTCGGTCGTCCGGGCCATCGCCGAGGCACACGGGGGTTCGACCAGCGCGAGGAGAAACGAGTCCGGTGGAATGACCTTCGAGATCGCATTGCCGACGGACTGTGGGAGCAGAGGCGCGCAAAGTGTTCTCTCTCCATGAAAACTGGACGAACTCTGCGCGGAACCCGCAAGCAGGTGTGTCAAATCGATCTCATTGAACGGGCCGACCGGTCCGCGACAATAAAGGAAACGATCGATGACTCTCAACTTCAAGTCGGCCGCACTTGCCCTGGCCGTTGCCGCAGCCGCTTCGGCCGCCCAGGCCGCTGATCTCAACAATCCGGGCGTCGACTTTGCCAATGTGGAACGTTGGACCGGGGCCTATGCAGGCGGTCACATCGGCGCCGGCTCCTCGAACCAGAAGGGCAGCAAGAACAAGATCAATGGCGGCGTCCAGGTCGGTTACAATCAGCAGTTCGGCGATTTCGTGGTCGGTGGCGAGATCGAGGCGGCGCGCGCCGGCGGCCTGCAATACAAGGTCGGCAAAGGCGGCATCTTGCAGCAGACCTGGAGCGGCACGGCCAGGGCCAAGGCCGGTTACGCAATGGACAACGTGCTCTTGTACGGCACGCTGGGCGTCACCACGGCGCGCTTTGAAGGCAAGGGCGCCGTGACCTCCGGCGATCGCTGGCACACGGGCTGGTCCTATGGCGCCGGCGCAGAGATGGCCTTTACCGAGAACATCTCCGGTAAGGTCGAATACACGCAGACCCGCTTCAACGGCGTCGGATCCACGGTCGGCGGCGTGAAAGGCTCGGACAACCTGGTCAATCACGCGATCAAGACCGGCCTGAACTTCCGCTTCTGACCCGGACAGCGACCGGTTCTACTGTCCCCCTAGCACCGGGCGGGCGAGTGGCAATCGCTCGCCACCCGGCGGCGCCTGGCAGGCGCCGCCACCACACGGGCCAACATGGAGTCGTCCGTAAGCGCACCGGTCGTAGTCTGACCGGATCACGCGCCCCTAGCGGCCTTCGCGCGCCAGGACGCGGGTGATCGCTTCGGCCGTTTGTCTCGGTGTCAAAAGAGTGGTGTCGAGCGTTTCAAGACCGACTTTCCGGTACTCTGCCGCGTCTGAAAGCGCTGCACCTATTGCCGCCTCGGTCTCGCCTCGTCGTGCGAGCCTGTTCACCCGCTCACTGTCGCTGCAGTCAAGAACGAGCCATTGGCCTTCGGGCCAATCGGGCAGTTCATCCGGCGTACAAACGCCAAGCAGGATGACACGGCTGGGATCGGCAACATCGACCACCTGTCGCACGAGTGCGGCATAGGGCGACCACATTGCCTCGGTTTCCCGAATGTCGCAGCCGGCAAGCAATCCGGCTGGCGCCATCAACACATCCCAATCAAGGACCACCGACTGCGGGAGCAGGCAGCGCAAATGCTCGATTACCGCCGTCTTTCCCGATCCGGGCGCACCAAGGACATACCACATTTCGCTCTCTCACGGTCACTGCCGAACGAGATGAAACTCTGATTTCCCTGTCGCCATCAAGCCGAAACTCGACTTGGCCGGAACATCAGGCCAATCATTGTCGCACGGTCGAAAACGTCCGGTCGGCCAGCCGCGGCAGCATCAGCCGGAAGGCGACGCTGCGGGCACTTTGGAACAGGATCAGCGCGATCCACAATCCGTCATTGCCGAAGACCGGCTGCAGGATCGCCCAGGCGGCAAAGTAGATCGCCAGCGACGCGACCATCAGGTTTCGCATCTGTCTCGACCATGTGGCGCCGATATAGACGCCATCCATCTGGAAGGCGACGATGCCGAAGATCGGCAGAACCGCGACATATGGCAAGTACGCGTGGGCTAGTGCTGACACGCTTTCCGACGGGGCGGTGATGCCGATCACCCAGTCGCCGGCCACGAAGAGACAGAGCGCGACGAGCCCGGCAAAGACGAAGCCCCATACCGTCGTCAAACCAACGGCACGGTCGAACGCCGGCCGGTAGCGCGCGCCGACGGCACGGCCAGCCAGTTGCTCCGCTGCCGTTGCCACCCCGTCGAGAAAGGCGACGCCGAAGAAATAGAAGCGCAGCAGGATCGTATTGGCCGCAAGGATTTCAATGCCGAGCATGCCGCTCTGGCGGGTGAAGAAGGAAAGCCCGATCAGAAGCGCGAAGGAGCGGATCATCATGTCGCCATTGACCGAAAAGGCGCGACGAAAGGCTGCAAGGTCCGGCAGGTTCCATGCGGTCCGGTCGGTCTTTGTCCAGATGAGGTAGAGCCCCGCCACTGCCGTGACGGCCTCTGCCACCAGCGAGGCGGCCGCCACGCCCGCCACGCCCCAGCCGAGGCCGAGCACCCAGTGCACGCTCAAGCCGGCGTTCAGCGCATTGAGCAGGGTTTGCAGGATCATGCCCCAGAACGCATCGCCACGCCCGATGATCCAGCCGAAGACCACGAAGTTGAAGAGGACGAAGGGCGCCGACCACACCCGCCAGGCGAAATAGGTGGCGGCCGCTTCGGCCACCTTGCCTTCCGCGCCCATGGCGGCAAGGCCTAGGGCGCCGATCGGCTTTTGAAGAACCAGCAGTGCCAGGCCCGCCACGAGTGCGATGATAAGGCCGCTTGCGAGCATGCGCTGTTCTTCGCGCCGGTCACCGGCACCGAGCGCCTGGGCCGTAAAGCCCGTGGTCGCGCCGCGCAGGAAGTTGAAGGTGACGAAGATGACGTCGAAGATGACGGTCGACAGCGCCACGCCGCCGATCAGGGTCTCGTCGCGCAACTGGCCGATGACGCCGGTTGCGACGAGCCCGACAAGCGGGCTCGACAGATAGGCGATCATCATCGGCAACGCAATGCGAAGCACGTCGCGATGCGCGATGTCGAAGGGACGGACCGTGACCGCAGCGTGATCGGAAGCGTGTTTCACTCAATCCAGCCGGTGTGGTTCGCCGAGCGTATGCATCAGCCGATTGGCCCAGCCGAAGATCGCAACCGCGTGGATAAGGTCGAGGATCTGCAGGTCGTCGAGGCCGATCTCGCGCAGATGGTAGAACTGGTAGGCCCCGACATTGTCCGGATGGGCCGTCAGGTCGACGCCGAAATTGAACAGCGCCTGCTCGAATTCCGGCAGGTTCGCGTCAAGGCCGCCGCCATAGATCTCGTCGACCACCTCCGGCCGCTTTTCGAGCTGGATGTAGCGCGCCGCATGGACCGAGGCGCAATAGATGCAGCGGTTGACGAAGGACGCCGCAAGCGCACCGATCTCGCGGCCGCCACGGGAAAGCCCGCCCTCGCTATACATGATGTCGTTGAAGAGCGGCGTGCGCTCCTTCAAGGTTTCCGGTTCGTTGGCAAGGACCAGCACATAGTCCGAGATCTTCTTGTTGGACGGCGTGATCTTCAGCGCGTCGAGCTGTTCGGGCGTGGCGGTCTCGACATCGACCGGCTTGACATAGGGCTTCCAGTCGAGCGCTTCGACGGTGAATTCGTGCACGGCTTGCGACATCTCAGTTATCTCTCAGCATCTTGAGGCCGGCCACCACCAGCACCTGATAATTCACGAAGGCGATGAGGCCGGCGAGCGTGACGATGTCCCGGTCGTCGAGGCCGGCAGTGGTGAGCTTTTCGATATTGGCGCGCGTCGCCTCCTTCGGCGAAAGCGTGACAAGGTCGACATGGGCGAGGATCGCCTGCAGGCGAGGATCGGCGGTATCGGCGGCGCTGCCTGGATTGGTGATCGACGCCAACGCCGGGCCCTCCTCCTCGCTTTCGAGCAGCGCCCGGAAATGCGCGGAAAGTTCCTGCGACTTCCAGAGTGCGGCCATGCGTGCGGCAAGGGCTGCTCGGAGCGCATAGGAGAAGTTGCGCGGGTCGGCCGGGCGAAGGGCTGCCTGATAGCTCGTCTGGCTCAAATGCTTCAGCTTCGCCCGTTGGTCGCGCAGCGCCTGCAGGTCGGGAAAGCGATCGAGCCCGAGCACGGTGTCGATCACGTCATTCGTCGATGGAGCGGTCATTGGTTTTCCAGTCATCTGAAATGAGGTTCATGCCGTCTTCTGCGCCGGGGTCGGCGCGTCCGCATCCACCCATTCGGTCCCGTCGAGCTCCGGCTTTTCGTAGGCGATGAGCGCCTCCCAATGGTAGTCGACGTCACGGATGAAGAGCGAGGCGGCGACGCCGCGTGCAAGCCACAGGGCGCCTTCGCTGATGGCCGGGATGTCGCCGCTGACCTTGCCGACGCTGACGGAGGCGCCGTAGTTGAAGCAGTGGATGTCCTTCAGCCAGGGCGCCGTTCCGGGCTCCTTCTCGGTGAAGGAGAAATCTCCGTTCAGCCAGGGGAAGCGCCCGAGACCGGGGTTCTCCTCGCCCGCCGGCGGCGCGTAGCGGTCCTCCCAGCAGGCGATCTGGTCCTGGTAAGGCGCAAGCTCGCTGCGGCTTAAGGGATCGATCGAGAAGCCGGTGCCGAGGATGACGAAGTCGGTGCGGAAGATGCGGCCGTTGGTGGTGGTGATGACGACCTCGCCGCCCTCTTGCCTCATCGAGCGGATGCCGCAGTCGAAGTGGAAATAGGCATTCGCGTGCCGGCTGACGCGAAGCGTCGAATTGTGCGGCGCCGGTGTCTGCTGCTTGGCCGCATAGTCCATCAGCCGCCAGCGCCATTCCGGTGAAATCTCGGCAAAGCCTGCGGTGACGCCATAGGAACCGATGCCCATCAGCTTGTTGACGGTCGGCATCTCCTTGCGGCGGGCAAGAAGCCGCACTTCCCCTGCCCCCTGCTCCAGCGCCTCGGCGGCGTTGTCGACCGCCGAAGCACCGACGCCGATGACGACGACGCGCTTGCCCTTCAGGCGAACGAAATCGATCTCGTCGGCCGAATGCGCCCAGGACCTGTGCCGCTCGATGCTCTTGACGAAATCCGGAATGGTCGGCTCGCCGAGCCCATCGCGACCGGTCGCCATCACCAGCTTGCGGGTGATGATCGAAGGCTGTTCGCCGCCGGCGATCTCAAGTTCAAGCAGACCGTCGGCGCGCGGCACGACGCGGGTGACATGGGTATCGTTCTCGACCGGAATGTCCATGACCTCGCGATACCAGCGCAGGTAATCCATCCACATCGGCCGCGGGATGCGGAACAGGTCCTCCCACTCCGCTTCGCCATAGAACGCCGTGAACCAGGCGCGGAAGCTGAGCGAGGCAACGCCGAGCGCCGGGCCGAGGAGGATCTTCGGCGAGCGCAGCGTCTCCATGCGCGCATAGGTGACCCAGGGCCCTTCGAAACCCTTCGGCGCGCGATCGACGATGCGCAGGTTGGCAATGCCGGCGCGCGTCAAGGCATGCCAGGCAACAAGCCCGCACATGCCGCTGCCGATCACGACCACATCGCTCACGTCATCGCCCGCCGCCGTCGTGATAGGCTTCGACCAATTGGCCGGCGGATAATTGAGGTAGCTCAGATCCTGCCTTACCCGCGCATTGAGCTCGGCAAGCCGCTGTTGCTTGTGACTGTCGGTCATCCCCGGTCTCCCTTCATTTCGCCAGCAGGACGGCATCGCTGTCGCGCCACCCCACCCAGACGTCGTCCCCTTCGATATGCGAAAGCGCCACCGGGTCGATCTGCGCCACGAGCGCGCTACCGTTGTCGAGCATGACGGTCAGCGAGGTGTGCGCGCCCTTGAAGACGCGCTGGTCGATGCGCGCTTTCAGCGACGGGCGATCCTCCGGCTTGCGCGAAAGGCAGAAAACCGCCTCCGGACGCAGGGCAACGGTGACATGGTCTCCCGGTATCGGCGAGGTGCCGTTCACGTCGGCGCGCACGAGGTTGCCGCGCCACTCGACGGCGGCGATGCCGTCAGACACCGATGCGACCGTGCCTTCGAGAAAGTTGCTCTGGCCGATGAAGTTTGCGACGAAGCGGCTGCGCGGCCGGGCATAGAGCTCGTCCGGTCCGCCCATCTGCTCGATCCTGCCCTTGTTCATCACGACAATGACATCGGACATGGTAAGCGCCTCCTCCTGGTCGTGGGTGACGAAGATGAAGGTCTTGCCGGTCTTCTTCTGGATCGATTTCAGCTCGATCTGCATCTGCTGGCGGAGCTTCGCGTCGAGCGCCGACAGCGGCTCGTCGAGGAGCAGCACATTCGGATCGGGCGCCAGCGCCCGCATCAGCGCCACGCGCTGACGCTGTCCGCCAGAAAGCTGCGCCGGCATGCGCTCGGCGTGGTCCTCAAGCGAGACGAGGGCGAGGAGCTCGCCGACCCGCCTGTGGATCGCAGCGCTTCCCATGCCCTTCAGCTCCAGGCCGAAGGCGATGTTGCGGCCGACGGTCAGGTGCGGGAACAGGGCATAGTCCTGGAAGACGATGTTGACGTTGCGCTTGTTCGGCGGCAGGTGCGAGATCGGCTTGCCCTCGAGATAGATCTCCCCCGTGGTCGGGCTGTCGAAACCGCCGAGCATGCGCAGCGTCGTCGACTTGCCGCAGCCGGAAGGGCCGAGCAGCGTGACGAACTGGCCGGGCGCGATCGCAAGATCGAGATCATCGACGGCGGTCAGCGCCCCATAGGACTTGTTGACGTTCTTGAAATGGACGACAGGCTGCATTTGCGTCAGCTCCTGGAACGGCGGGTGATGTGCTCGGCGTAAACGCCGACAGCGGTGGTGACGACGAGAACGATGGTCGCCATGGCGTTGATTTCCGGCGACATGCCGCCTTGCACCTTGGCGAAGATCAGCATCGGCAGCGTCGGCTGGTAGCCGCCGAGGAAGAAGGTGCGGACGAAGTCGTCGATGCTGGTCAGCACGCAGAAGATCATGCCGCCGAAGAGCGCCGGCATCAGGTAGGGGATGGTGACGCGCAGGAACGCGATGAAGGGATCGGCGCCGAGATCGCGCGCCGCATCCACCAGATTGGCCGGCATCGACCGCAGCCGCGTCAGAACCATGATGACGACGAACGGCACGGCATGAACCGTATGCGCGAGGATGATCGCGAAGGTCCCGGTCGGAATGTCGACGGCGCGGATGAAGATGCGCATCGAGATCGCGTTGATCAGGCCCGGCACGACGGCCGGAAGACAGGCGAGCGCGAAGATAACCGCCTTGCCCCAGATGTTTTCCGCCGAAACGAGAAGTGCGATCCAGACGCCGATGATCGTCGCCGAGACGGTGGTGGCGAGCGCTATGCCGATCGAATAGAGCGAAGCTTCGAGGAATTGCTTGTCCTGAACCACCTTGCCGTACCAGGACAGCGTCCAGTTGCCGATCGGGAAGGCGATGAAGTTCGCATCCTTGAAGCTCATGGCCATCATCAGGGCCAGCGGCAGCACCAGATAGACGGCGAAGATCCAGTAGGAAGCGCCAAGCGCGGTTTTCGGAAGGTCATTGAAATAGGTTCGCATCGGTCCACCCTCACATCAGCCGGACGGAGCGGCCGCCGACGACCCGCATGAACAGCCCAACGGTCGTCAAGGACACGACGAGCATGATCATCGAGAAGGCAGCACCCTCCGGCCATTTGTCGTTCGACCCGTGGAACAGCGTCGCGATCACTTCGGGGAAGATCACTGAATTTGGGCCACCAAGCAGCAGTGGCGCTGCGAAGACGCCGACGGCCGTCAGGTAGACAAGGCTGCAGCCGGAGACGATGCCGTCCTTGGAGAGTGGCAGGATGACCCGGCGGAACCGTTGGAAGGGCCCGGCGCCAAGGTCGGCCGCGGCCTGGATCAGCGGCGTCGGGATCTTCTCGATCGCCGAATAGAGCGGCAAGAGCATGTAGAGCGCCAGCAGATAGATGACGCCGAAGCTCAGCGAGAAGAAGGTGTAGAGCATCGGGATCGGGCGGTCGATGAAGCCGAATTCCCTAAGGAGCACGTTCAGCGCCCCGCGGTTGGCAAGCAGCATGATAACCGAGAAGGTACGGATCAGTTCGCCGGCCCAGAAGGGTATGAGCAGCAGCAACAGTGCCCGCATCCGGTTCTTCGGCTGCACAATCTTTGCGACGTAGTAGGCCACGGGATAGACGATCACGAGTGTCGAGATCGTGACCACGGCGGCAAAGATCAGGCTGCGGACAAAGGGCAGAAAATAGAGCCGGTCGGAAAAGAACAGCGCGTAGTTCGCAAGCGTGTATTCGCTGCTCTTGTCCGGCTGCGGCGGATAGTTGGCAAGAAGGCTGATATTGGCCATCTGCAGGATCGGCCCGATATGCAGCATGGCGATCCAGAAAAGCGGCACGCCCGCGAGCACGGCGAGACGCACGCGCCGGCTTTCAACGAGCAGTCCGATCGTATGGCGATAAAGCCCCGAACGCGCCGCCTTGCCGATCCATCCGGCATAGCGCGGTACCGTCGACAAACCGACGGATGGCGGTTGTGTTGTCGTATCCAGCATTCTCTTTGTTCCCGGCTCTGGAAGAGTCCATTTTTTGACGGGCGACCGGCCGCAGCCGATCGCCCGGTTTCAGACGTCAGGCGGACTTGATCTCGGCGGTTGCCTTGTCGATCATCTCGTTCTTCATGTCGCGGTTGACCGAGCTGAAGAACTGGATGCGGTCGACCTGCTCGGGCGGCAGCGACAGGGCGGCGCGTTCCTTCTCGTCCAGCACCTTGTCTACGCCGTCGAAGGCCGACGAGAAGCCGGACTGGCGGGTCATCGCAGCACCGATCTCCGGCGACGACAGGATGGCGTCGAGGAAGGTATAGGCGGCGTCCGCGTTCGGTGCGTTGTTGACGATGTTGAACGAATAGAGGAAGCCGAACGTGCCTTCCTTCGGCACCGAGATCTCGATCGGATGGCCATCCATGATCAGCTTTGCGGCCGGTCCGGACCAGGCCTGCGCCAGGTAGATGTCCTCGTTGACGAACATCTGCTGCAGCTCGGAGCCGGCATCGTAATACTTGCGCACCTTGTCCTTGTGCTGGATGAGGAAATCGCGGGCCTGGTTCGTCGCGGCCTGTGCGACATCGGGCTTGTCGCCATAGGTCACATAGTCGCCGTCATTGCCCTGGTAGCGCATGACGATCGAGAGGAAGTCGCTGACGATGTAGGACGTCAGGTTCTTGTTCTCGTCATCGAACATGATCGCCCAGCTGTCGGAGGCCTTGGCGTATTCGGTGTTGCGCACGAGACCCTCGAAGCCCGCAAGCAGCGGCACGCCGAAGGTCTTGCCGTCGACGGTCAGTTGCGGGGCGCCCTTGTAGGCGGCAGCAAGCTTGCCCCAGTTCTTCAGCCGCGCGGTGTCGAGGGTCGAGAGCAGGTTCGACTTCATGAACTGCGACAGGCGGTGGCCGGTCACGGTGACGATGTCGGTGGAGGGTGCGGCCCCCTCGGCGGTCAGAAGGTTGTACTGCTTTCCCTGGTCGTCGGTCAGCCGGATGCGGACCTCGATGCCGGTATCCTTCTGGAACTGGTCGATGAAGGACTGCGGTACGAACTTGTCGTAGGTCGTGATGTTGACGACCTTGCTCTGGGCGAAAGCCGGGCGGATGATCGAAGGCGCTGCGAGCACGCCGGCCCCGGCCGCCAGCAGCTTCATTGCCGATCGGCGGGTTACGTCAAAATTGTTCATCTCGTTCTCCTCATTTTAGCAGGCTCGATTTTCGTGTGAGCGTTCAGAGCTTTTTGCTCCCCTTTATTTCGCCGCCGGTTTGTCCGGCGGCGCGCCATTGCCGGCGTTCCTGCCGGCAAAGTTCCTTTCGGCGATACGCGCCATCTGCTTGGGATCGTGCACGGTGAGATCCGGCATCCGCTCCGACGCGATCCGCGCTATCAGTTGAATGAGTTCCCGGACGCCAGCCGAGAGCGGGCGCGAGCCCGCCGACAGGATCGCCCACAGGAAGGGGATCTGGACATCGAGCGGCCGAACGACGATGGGCGCCGATTGCAGCCCGTAGGCCGTCGCCGGCTCGATGATCGCCACGCCAAGCCCGAGCGATGCGACCTGCACGGCGTTGTTGGCCGCGTTGGTCGCGATGATCCGGTTGGGCCGCACGCCAGCCGCATCGAGCACCTCATCAACGCTATGGCGCAGCCGAAACGGGTTGGACATGGTGACGAGCGTGCGCCCGGCAAGATCGGCGATCGAGATCACGTCTTTTTCGGCGAGCGGATCGTGCGGCGCAACCGCGGCGACGCAACAGCCTTCGAAGAACCCCTGCACCTCCAGGCCCGGCTGATCGGCCGGCAGCGAAGTGACACAGAAATCCGCCGTGCGCGCGAACACCGACTGCACGGCGGCCTCGGCCGGCATGCTGCGCAGATTGATCGTGCGAGGCAGCAGATGCTCAGGCAGTTTTGCGAGCGCGATCGGGATGATGCCGCTCGCGAATGCCGGGGTCGCAGCGATCTCGATCGGCTCGGGCTCCTTGCCGGCGATCGCCTTGGCGCGGTTGCGCAGGTGCCCGATGCCGCTGACGAAGCGCTCCGCATCCTCGTGGAAGGCAATGCCCTTGTCGGTCGGCGCAATCCTCGGACCGTTCCGCTCGAACAGCGCAAAGCCGAGCGACGTCTCCAGGTCCTGAATCAGGCGCGTCACCTGCGACTGCGAACGGTCGAGCAAGCGGGCGGCACCGGTGATGCTGCCCGTCGACATAACGGCGAGAAAGGCCTCGAGATCGCGTACTTCCATCGGCTATCATGCGCTCCTTGCATGCTGGTCGATCAATAGTGCATAAAACGCATTCTCAGTTCTAGTGACAAAAGACAATTTTCTTCGTTGGTTCGGCGAGCGCCTGCTCACCAGTCCATGACGACCTTTCCGGAATTGCCGGAGCGCATGGCCTGGAAGCCGTCGCGGAACTCGTCGATCTTGATGCGGTGGGTGATGACGGGGGACAGGTC
>NZ_PNFP01000025.1 GCF_002940685.1 Ensifer adhaerens
GAAACACCGGTCAGAGCTGAAAAGCCCCCACGATCAGTATCTTCCAGCTAAAAGGACACTTGACGCATAACCTAAGACATGCATCCGGTTGACCAGTATGAGGCGTTCCGGATCATGGCTGACGACGGCAAGCCTCTTGCCGATATCGCTGCCCGCTACGGCACCACCGAGACAACGGTCCGCAAACGCCTTGCCCTTGCCCGCGTGTCCCCTGCCCTTCTGGAACTCTACCGCAACGAGGAAATGACCTACGATCAGCTCACGGCCTTCACTCTCAGTGACGATCATCGGCGACAGGAAGAGGTGTGGAACGCCCTGCCCTCCTGGAACCGAACCGGACACGCGGTCAGGAATGCGCTGCGCGAGGAAGCCATTCCCGCGACGGACAAGCGGATCCGTTTCATCGGTGGCCTTGACGCCTATAAAGCTATGGGAGGCGATGTCAGGCGCGATCTCTTCGATGAGCGCAGCCAAGGCCATGCACTGGACGTAGCGCTGGTCGAAAAGCTCGTCGCGGAGAAGATGGAAGCCCTTGCCGCCATCGTTCGCGCCGACGGTTGGGCATGGGTGGAGATCAAGTCCGAGATGGATTGGCACGGCATGCGCGGCTATGGGCGGGTCTATCCGGTCGAGGTCGAGCGTTCCGATGCCGCGACCAAAGAACTGGAGACGCTCCGCCAAGAGCAGGAGGACATTGAAAGCCTGATCGAAAACGACGGTGGTGACGAAGGCACGGAGGCACGCCTTGCTGAAATCGCCTCCCGCATCGACGCGATCGATCGCGAAGTTTACGCCCCTGCCGATCTTGAACGTGCGGGAGTTCTGATTACGCTCGATTACACGGGCGAGCCCGCTTTCCATCGCGGTTACCTCAAGCCGGAGCCAGCTCCGGTGCCTCTCAATGGCAAAGCAGAACCGGACAATCAGGATGGCGGTGAGCCCGGGACAGTCGTGGACGGGCCGACAGCGCCTGTTCTGACGCACTCCGTGACGCTTGTTGAAGACCTGACCGCGCAGCGCACCGCCGCTCTTCGATTGGAGATCGCCAACAACCACCGCGTGGCGCTCGCAAGCGTCGTGCATTCACTGCTGTTGCAGACGCTGTTGCCGCATTCGCGCTATCACTCGTGCCTCGATATCGTTCTGACGACGAAGAACCTGCCTGCGCTCATGAGGGCCCCTGAGAACAATCTGGCCCTTGCGGGGATCGAGGAGCTTCGGGAGCGGTATGGCTATGAGGTGCCGGGTAACCCAGCCGATATGTTCGAATGGTGCCTTGATCGCAGGGAAGACGAACTCCTCGCCCTCCTGGCCTATGCCGCCGCCCAGTCAATTGATGCCGTCAAGGACAAGTACGATCATCGCAAGCACGAGCGCGTCCACTCGGAAGCGCTTGCCGTCGCTGCCGGCCTCGACATCGGCGCCTATTTCGAGCCGACGGCCGAGAGCTACTTCAACCACATCACGCGCGACGGCATTGAGGCCGCAGTCAGCGAGGCCAAGGGTACCGACGCCGCGAGAGGGATCGCCCGCATGAAGAAGGGCGAGGCAGCGGCCTATGCCGAGGCGCAGGTCAAGGGCACCGGGTGGCTGCCATCACCGATCCGTCCGGCCTCCGTGGTGGTTCAGGTCAATGTTCCCGAGGCGGATGCAATCGGCGTGGACAACGTGCTCTGCGAGGCTGCCGAGTAGCTTCCGTTTGTCTCCGGATGGCCGCGCAGTCATGCGCGGCCGATGGTCATTTTTTCGCGGCGGGGAGGGCGGCCGCCCGGATCGACCGGGCGGCCGCCCTGGGAAAGGGTGAAGCCCTCTCCCGCTCTCCCGAAGCGATGTTTCCCTCGTCAGACAACGCACCCATCCCCCTCGAATGCGATAGATGTTCTTCGCTCAAGGACGATGGAATGCCGCAGCATCGGCTTTGCTTTTCCACTGCGCGAACGGTCGGATCCGGTCCCTGAGACATGCGATCGACCGCGACTCAAGCTATGGTGAGTCGGCAGGAGTGCAATCGATTCTCCCGATCACGGACAGGAACGGCGGATTTAGCTGAGTAAGTCAGGCAATTATTGTCAGCTGACAACCAAGTTAAGCCATTGAAAAAAAGTAATAAATTAGGATGGCCACAACCGTTAATTTCGGTTAACCAAAAACTCCTTGACCCGAACGCGCGTTTGAAGATCATTTGCGGAAACTTCAATGAATTACTGGAATTTGCGTGAATGGCGACGAAAGCTGCGATTGTTGAAAGCAAAGAGAAGCGCGCGCGTTTTTCAATCGACGAGACGATAGCGGACGACTCAGGCCTGCTGAGCGGTCAGCTGCAGGTTCTGTTCGAAAAGCTCTTCTCTCCAAATGCCAAGAAAACGCTCCGCCGCTTCAGCAGCACCGAAGCGGCAAGGCTCTTAGGCGTCACGGACAGCTACGTTCGCCACATCGCCTCGCAGGAAGAGGCTGTGACCTCCGAAAAAACGGCGGGGGGCAGGCGGACCTTTTCCCTGGATGAAGTCAACACCATCCGACAGCTGCTCGGGCGAACGAAACCCTCCTATCTGCCCGGTCGCCGCGAAGGCGACCACCTTCAGGTGATCGCTGTCACCAACTTCAAGGGCGGTTCGGGCAAGACGACCACAGCGACGCATCTGGCGCAGTACCTCGCCTTGCGCGGTTACCGCGTGCTTGCGGCCGACCTCGATCCCCAGGCTTCCATGTCCGCCATGCTCGGCTTCCAGCCGGAGTTCGACGTCGGTGAGAACGAGACGCTCTATGGCGCCATCCGCTATGACGCCGAGCGACGCCCGGTGACCGACGTGGTGCGCCAGACCTACTTTGCCGGCCTCGACCTGATCCCGGGTAACCTGGAACTGCACGAGTTCGAGCACGATACGCCACGGGCGCTCGCATCAAGGGAGGCCGCGGACACCGACATGTTCTTTATGCGCGTCGGAAACGCCTTGATGGACCTGCAGGACCGTTATGATGTCGTGGTGATCGACTGCCCGCCCACACTCGGCTTCCTGACGCTTTCGGCCCTTTGCGCGGCGACTTCGGTCCTGATTACCGTTCACCCGCAGATGCTCGACGTCGCGTCGATGAACCAGTTCCTTTCGATGACCTCTGATCTCTTGAGCGTCGTGAAAGGGGCTGGAGGTAATCTGGATTACGACTGGATGCGTTACCTGGTAACCCGGCATGAACCCAATGACGGCCCACAGGCCCAGATCGTCGCGTTTCTCAGAAGCCTGTTCGGAGAACGCGTGTTGACATCGATGATGGTGAAATCGACTGCCGTCTCCGATGCGGGCCTTTCCAAGCAGACGATCTACGAGGCCGGACGGGAAACGATGAACCGGCAGACCTACGACAGGGCCGTTGAGGCGATGGACAGCGTCAATTCCGAAGTGGACGCGCTTATTCGAGCATCATGGGGTCGGGCATGAAGGGCAGGGACATCCTCAAGGGCATGGTGAACTCCGCCGAGCACGCCAAGGCTGAAGCACCACATACGGTCGTGCCTCACAAGCCGGCTGGCGCCGTTCGCGCCATGAACCTGTCGCTCGGGCGTCTGAACGAGGAGGCTGCAGCCGCGCGTGAGCTACGGGATGCGATCGCAGCCGGCGACAAGGTCATCGAGCTCGATCCGGCGCTCATCGAAGTCGCCTTCATTCGCGATCGCATACCACTTGAAGCCGATCCGCAGTTCGACGAACTGAAGGCTTCGATTTCAGCAAACGGTCAGCAGGTGCCGATCCTCGTTCGGCCGCATCCCGACAAGCCGAACCAGTATCAGGCAGCCTATGGTCACCGACGCCTGCGCGCATCGGCAGACCTTGCCCGCCCTGTTAAAGCCATCGTCCGCAACCTGACGGACGAACAGGTCATTCTCGCCCAGGGACAAGAGAACGGACCCCGTGTCGATCTCAGCTTCATCGAGCGCGCGCTCTTTGCGCGGCGCATGGAAGAACACGGGTTTGATCGGGAAACTATTTCTAAGGCCCTGTCCGTCGACAAGCCCGAGACGTCCCGTTTGCTGCAGGTTGCCGAAAGTGTCAGCACCGAGATCATCCTTGCGATCGGGCCGGCGCCCAAGATCGGGCGGCCGCGCTGGCTCGCCTTTGCCGACCGGCTGAAAGACGGCGCGTCAGCCAAACGGGCTCAAAAGGAGATCCAGGTTGCCGACTTCCAGGGTGACGAGACCAACAAACGGTTCGACCGCCTCTGGAAGGCGATGACGTCGACGGAAAAGAAATCCAGGGCCGTCGAATCGATACGGACAAAAAGGGGCATTGCGCTCGCCTCGATCGAGCGCAATGTCCGTGGTTCGAAGATTACGGTGACATCGCCAGAGTTCGCAGAATTCCTGTCCTCGCGCATGCCTCAATTCGTGGCGATGTTCGAAGAGGAAAAGCGAGGAAAAACAGAAGAGTAATTGGATTGTCAGCTGACAATCCGAAGAAATCGGAGATCTAGAACCGCAAAAGAAAAAGGCCCCCAAACGTTTCCGTCGTGGAAGCCTCTCTCATATCTGTAGCAAGATCGAGAATCGCATTTCCACGAATCCCCGTCAAGAGTCTTGGCACCGTTTTTGGTGAGCGGATTTCTTTTGCCTTCGAAGAGGTGAAGGAAAATGCAGAGTGGAAGTGTGACGACGCCCTTCGGGCGGCGGTCGATTTCGCTTGCCCTTGTGAGAGGGCAGATGCGGACGGCCGAAATCAGCGCCGGCAAGACCGTCGACAAGTGGAAGGTGTTCCGCGATGCCTGCGAGGCGAGGGCGGTCCTTGGCGTCCAGGATCGGGCGCTCGCCGTGCTCGACGCGCTGTTGACTTTCTATCCGGAAAGCGAGCTTTCCGAAGAACGTGGCCTTGTCGTCTTCCCGTCGAACGACCAGCTGTCTGTTCGCGCCCATGGCATTGCCGGCACGACCTTGCGCCGGCACCTGGCGGCTCTGGTCGAGGCCGGGTTGATCCAGCGAAAGGACAGCGCCAATGGCAAGCGCTATGCGCGCAAGGGCAGTGCGGGCACGATCGAGGAAGCTTTTGGCTTCAGCCTGGCGCCGTTGCTTGCGCGCGCCGAGGAACTTGCGCACCTGGCGCAAAAGGTTGCTGCCGAGCGCAGGCGCTTCCGCGCAATGAAGGAAACCCTGTCGATCTGCCGGCGCGACGTCCGCAAGCTGCTCACCGCTGCAATGGAAGAGGGGGCTGCCGGCGATTGGGGACGCATCGAGGATATGTTCCTCGAGCTGACCGGCCGCATTCCCCGCACGCCGACGGCTGTGGATATAGAGCCGATCCTCGACGAAATGCAAATGTTGCGCGACGAGATCATCAACCAGCTGGAAATTCAGGAAAATTCCGAAAATGTGGATAGCAATGCTGTCCAAAACGGATGCCACATACAGAATTCAAATACCGAATCCATCAATGAACTTGAACTTAGCTCTCGAAAAGAGCAGGGGGCGAAGCCGAGCCCGGACATCCGGCCGATGCGAGAGCCGACAAAGGCGTTTCCGTTGGGCATGGTGCTGCAGGCCTGCCCGGAGATCCGCGACTACGGACCAAACGGCGCGATCGAGAGCTGGCGTGACCTGCTGTCGGCCGCCGTTGTGGTTCGATCGATGCTCGGTGTCAGTCCGAGCGCCTATGAGGAGGCTTGCGGGATCCTTGGGGCGGAGAATGCGGCTGCCGTCATGGGATACATTCTTGAAAGGGCAGGGCACATCAATTCGGCCGGCGGCTATCTGCGTGATTTGACACGAAGGGCCGAGCGCGGTGAGTTTTCGCTCGGGCCGATGCTGATGGCGCTGATGCGGCAGTCACCTGGCCTCAAGGCGTCCTGAGGATGCGCTGGGGAAGAGCGAAAGGAGCAAAAGCGGCGGCCCGTGCAGTCGAAATGATCGGTCGAGGGATGCTGGCCCCCAACCGTTCATATCTCCGCTGGCATGAAGTAGCGGCGCACGTGGATGGTATCGTCATCTTCTGCCGTGACTTCCAGGACCTGGTTGATCAGGTCTCCGTCGGATCCGATCTCGGTGAGTGCCTCGTCGAACAGTTCGAGCTGCATGTCGAGATCCATCCCGGGCGGGCCATTGAGACATACCAGGCCGGCATGGATCGCGACTGCTGCGTACTGACCCTTGGACCCTGGTGCTTCCTTTGGGCCGCGAAAATCGACAGAGTTCTTGGTAACAAATGTCCAGTCACCGTCCACGATTATCGGCGTGAGCTCCCAGTCCTTTCGACCGGACAAACCTCTCCAGTGGAGGTGACTGCTTTCTTCGTAGCCGCATCGTTTCGCGAGTCCGGCAAGCTCCGGGCTCAGGCACTCATCGATCAGGAACTTCATCCTGCCTTCCTGCGGCGGGCAACCCGTCGGTCCGTGACAATACGGGCGCCTTCGGGCATCTCACCCATTGAGCGTGGACGACCGCGGGCGGGGTTTGCTTCAGCGTAAATCGAAGCAAGCCGGACCTCGCGTTCGCCAAGACCAGGGTAGGCGGCCAGGATGCGTTCCTGGGGAACGCCCGCTGCCACAGAAGCGGCGACGTCGTAGACAGGAATGCGCGTTCCTCGAATAACCGGAGTTCCGCTCAGCACGTCGTCTGACACCGTGACCATCCCTCGCGCAGCGTCAAGCTCGTCAACGCGCTCAGCTACACTGCGCACGAACGGGCCGAGATCGATGGTGAGAAATTCATCGCGAACGGTCCAATCCTGACCGAGCAGCACAGACCAGTCTCGAACAGGATTGCGACGAAGCCTCTTAACGGCTTCGTCGATCGTGTTCATCCGCTCCTCTGCCGTCAGTCGCTTGGCGCTATCGAAATAGAATGCAATCATCCAGCACGCGACCGCACTTACGTGCCGCCCATTGTCGAGCGAAACGAACGAATCCGGGATGATATGCTCGTCTATAACGCGGTTAACTTCTCGAAGGCTGACACGTGAGACCATAGCGGCCTCGCTCGCCTTCAGCATTTCTGCGACAGCAGTCATGTCGGCCTCCATTTAAATGTTCCGATCTGTCGGAATATATAATCGCCGGCCGCGAATTTCAAATTGTTTCGAATTTCTGCAAGATGTGGCGTATTCTGCCCCACCGTCGTAACTGGCCACGTGAACGGGTAGTTGGTTAACTTCGTCGACCCATCCGGCCAGGCCGGGACACCACCACCGCGGCTTCTACTCCTTTGAGCTTCTCGAGGCCGGACTGCAGTTCGTGATGCTGTTCTGGATGCGCAGAATCGTCCCACACGAAAGCCACGATCCTGTCGAACGCCTTTGACGTGCTGAGATAGAGAGAAGCGTCCGCCGCGACCTCATCGATGACTTTGGCAAAATCGGCTTGCGCACCGCCGCGCATGTATTTCACTTCGATCAGGGTTCTGATCGAAGGAACCGCCAGGTCAACTCTGGGCCTTTTATGTCCAATCGAAGGGAGGTTCTCCTCGTCTTCTAGATCCGGAAAGATCGGTGCGAGGATTGTCCAAAGTAGCGCCTGCACATGATACTCGTTCTCAACGTGCCACACTGCGATTTTCGACCGAGGGGTACGAGGTTTGGTTTCGAACGCCCAGTGTTTCATAGCCCGAGGAATGCCGCGCAGAGCCAGCAATAGGTCATCAAATCCAGGGCTAGCAATCCGCACGTGCGACGTTCTTGCCACCACACCGTCGAACGATGCAAGACGGACAGAAAATCGGTCCAGTCCGAGATTCTGTGACGATGGAACCTGCGAGGAAAGCTGCCATGCGCCCGCTGCCAAAGCATCAGTCGGGTCTCCGATGCCGCGAAGTGACAGGGCGAATGCCAGATCGGCCGGGTCCTGAAGCATTGGCCCAGCTCCAAGTAGTTGTTTTGCCGCCGAGACGAGTCCCAACGTCCAAGGGTTGTCGGCGACTTCCAATGCCGATCGGGACAGCAGATCGATCAACCAGGTCTGATCGGGAACGTGCCTGACTACGAGCGCTATTCCCAGCAAAGCAATTCCATCGATCTC
Organism: Ensifer adhaerens; assembly: GCF_002940685.1. Classification (GTDB taxonomy): domain Bacteria; phylum Pseudomonadota; class Alphaproteobacteria; order Rhizobiales; family Rhizobiaceae; genus Ensifer; species Ensifer adhaerens_E. Next base: position 7,993 of record NZ_PNFP01000025.1, read on the forward strand.
CACGCGCAACGGCCGACCAGCGCTGAAAAACCTACGTCCGGAAAACCGCTGAATCTCGCTTAGCAGCACATTGTCCTGAGCGTCTGTCAGGAGGCCGCACGCCTTGCCATAGCCAAGCGCTGCGATTTGTTCAGGGAGCAAGTTATTCTCATAGGCACCGGAGGCGGCCGAAACCTCCCGCGACAAGCCGTCGATATCGCCAAGGACCCACGCGCCAAACGCGCGCAAGTGGATTGCCGCGTCATTTGCGGCGATGGCACGTACAAGCTCCTGACGTATCGTGCTCAGATCGATCATCGTTAGAGGAACCAAGGCTTATGACCAATCGCTCCGAAGATCACGGCGTCCGGATCCCAGCCTTTCACCGAAGCCAGACCTGCAAGCCGCTCGGCGATGAGATCGGAATAGCGAATTGTTATGGGGAATGGCTCGGGTGAGAGCATCCGCCAGGAATGGGCGGAGAATGCAAACGCCTGGCGGGAGAGATAGGTCATGTCCTTGAATGTCGACCGTTGATGGAGCTTAATGAGGGCGGGCCGCGGCATCCCGTCAGTCACCTGCTTCAGTTCGGAGGCTCCCGCGAAAACAACCAGGGACTCGTAGTCACTGAGACGGATATGAAGCTGTCGCGCCGGGCCAAGGACACCTTTCTTCCCGCCTCTCGCCGCGATGCCCTTCTGCGCGTGATCGAACACCAGAAATGGATGGTCCGGGGCAATATGCAGGTACGCCGCCTTGACATCGCCCAGGCCCAGCTCGCCCGTCAGAGCGTCGATCGCCTCGACCTCCGACTCCTTGAAAGGTTTGAACGAGTGGAAAACGAGCCGAACCTTGTCTGTGCTCCTCCAGTTATCCTCGGTCCGGACGGCCTCGATAGTTCGCTTCAGCGTTTTGCGCAGTTCCTCGGGATAATGGTCGTACGGAACCGCAGCGGTTCGGTCGCTGAGCAGATAACTTCCATCGCTGGAAAACACCGTTGTAATCCCGACATGGCGCATCTGCGGGCCAAGCCGGCTTTCAGAACTGGTGCTCGAACCCAAGCCGATGACAAGCTCGTGGGCGACCGTCTGACTAGACGCTAGCAGCCATGGCGTGCCCCCGAGCTTCGCGTATGTCGCTAGGCTGAGATGGTTCATCGGAAACACGAGCTCGTTGTCCGAGAACGACATCGTCTCCAAACGTACGCTCTGAACGGGAACGTCTCGCCTGAGGAAGATAGACTTAGTGGTGTAGTAAGGGTTCGAGCTGTCGGCGAGCGACTTGAATTCTTCCTCGATCTGGACGATCGCAAGATCCCACTCGAACGCTCCGTCGCGGGCCTTGTCCAGCGCCTCGCGACTGGCGATTGCGTAGGCTTCGTCCGATGTGCCGTCGGCGAGGAAATAGTGGACCGTCGGCTTGTTGAGGCGGAAGCGCTTGATGAAGCCGTCCCCATAGCGCGCGAAGTTCTTTCCCTGCTGAATGACCTTCGGCATTCCATTCAGGAATTTCGCCACGAACTCGTCAACGCGCCCTTCGAGGCGCGCCTGACACACAACGGCGATGTTCAGTCCCTTCGGACTGAAGACCTGCTCGTCATAGGGGCCATGATCCTTCAGTCCCCGCTCCGCCCAGTCGTCCTTTCGGCTGCCGCTCGGATCGAACAGCAGGAAAGGCTTCTCGATCATCTCTCGAGGAGGAAACAGGCGTCCATTGGTGTTCAACAACGCATCTATGGCAAAGTGGGCGCCGGGAACGGCGGCAGGCTTCTTCTCTCTCAGGTACTTTACGATGCTGTCGATGTGCTCCAGTTTGCCCGGACCGGAGGCAAGGTTCTGCGAAGCCCGCTGAGATCTCTCAAGAACGCGTTCCGCGTCGCGCCCAAGGACCTTGCGCACGCATTCCTCGAAGTTTTCCTTGCGCGGTTCCAGGTAGGCCAGTTTCGCAGCCACTTTTTCATAACCCGACTCGGAATCCTCCAGCACGAGCTCTTCGCCATCAATACTGCGGACCCGGCCGACAAGCTTTCGCTTGGGCATGATCCGGTCATCGGTCAGAGGCAGTTCAACCTGGACGTATCTGCCGATGATGTGGACTCCGACATCGAGAAGGACATCGCAAGTCGCGGAGATGAAGGACTTTGCCCGGACATCGCACACGATTCCATAGATCCTTCTGCGGTCGACGGTAATATGTCGGGTATGGATCTCGGTGACGGACAGCCGCTGGAGCCAGTCCGGCAAATCGGCGTGCTCGATCAGCGGAACGCGTGCCCCGAGGAACTGCAGGGGATTGTTCGACAGGATGGGCCGCTTGCCCAGAAGCTGGATAAGCGATTCCTGCAAGAGCATCGGCCAGAAGATCTGGTGCTGTCTCAGATCAATCGTTTCCTGGACATGTCCAAGCGGGGCTGCGCCCGGCACGATCGGAATGTCGACGATGCTGTCCGCTCCGTCGCGTCTGAAGAGATGAGTGTCCCTGAAATCGTCGCGCAGCTCAGCAAGGCGCTCCTTGTCGTAGTCCTGGCGACCGACAAGAATGCTACAGTTACCTTCCAAGGAAATCGGTGCGAAATTAATCGTCAAGTCCATTGAAGTCGCCAACAGAATCAGATTCGTATATTTTGAGTCTATAGTGGCGGGAAGTCTCCGCAACCGGAAGTACTGGATTCTTCAAAGTAAATCGGCGAGCGAAAGGCCTCCATGCACAGCTATTCTGCTGCGGTCGATGACATCGTCACGATTCAGACGGGTCTCAGCAAATTCTGGAAGAACGCACATGGCCGGGCTCCATACGAAGCCGCTGCAATGCTCACCTCGGCGAGGCTCGAGCTTATGCCATCGCTCGCAGCGGCGCTGCACAAGTGGACGCCAGAAACCACGATGACGGACGGAGAACTGATCCTTGCCTGGGCAAATCTGGGCAGCCTCATGGAGAGTTCGCTTCGCCTCTTCCTTGCCGTCTATCTCACGGACTTTCTTGCCGACCAAGAAACGGTCAAGAGCCTCGATGCCGTGCATAAGACGGGCAAGAAGAAGGGTGTCATTCATGATCCGACGGAAATCTCGCTCGAGAAAATGAAGCAGTACTTTGCTAGGAAGGATTTGCTGTCGCCGCTGGATCTTGCCGCGGTCGACTACATCCATGGCCGTAGAAACGCCATTCACTCTTTTAGCAAGAAGGATCTTGGGAGCGCCCAAACGTTTGTTCAACATGTCATTCGCTTCCGGCGTCTCATTGCGGTCATGGGCCTACGATTGCCCTATCCGGACGGTTTCGAGTTCGAAGGTCACAGGCTCGCGAGGAAAGTTCTAACGGAGCTTGCGACCTAGCATTGCTGCGTTTAGGGCAATCGGGACCAGAGTCTAACGTCCGGGGGCTGCAACAGGTGCGTGACATTGAAAATGCCATGAGCTGGACGCCTATCGCAGTTCTTCCGAGCGTAGACGTCCATACGACGAAACTGGTCGGGCCCCACATCGCTCTGATCGGGTCTGCTGACGAAAGATACCAAGCCTGTGTCTCAGAAACCCCGGACCTGGGTGCGTTCCTAGCCAGCTTCACCGGAAGCCACGGCGAAACTCTACGACCAAGCCTGATCGCGACAAGCAACCTTTATCGGGACAAGCCTTCATCAAGCGCAATAGCAAGCTTCAAAGATGTGGTCGTAGCATCCGTCAGCCTTAATGCGCGCGTGCAAGCAATTCTTTCCAACAATGTCCGTGGGCCATTCTATTCCGGCTCTTTCGACATCTATCCGTGGATGATCTCCAACCGTCAGGACAGGATCATTGCGCGTACCCCGGCGCTCTCCTCCCTTCACAGACTTCAAGGATTTCGTGGCTTGGCATCGCCAGCGCTCCCGATACATCGCATCGACGATCCCCAGGTTCACGTGGACCTGTTTGCCGGGCTGTACCGCCTTTGGCAGCGCCAACACATAAACGGCGAGGACGACTGGGAGCCGCGCGCGATCCTCCGGTCGCTGAATATGGCAACGGCAGCAATGCAGCTTCCGATCACAAGTGTTGCAGAGACGATCTACGATTGGGGTAGGTGCATTTCGCTGTGGGTGAGCGCCTTCGAAATCCTTGTGCATCCGGGCGGCAACGGCCGCGCCAACCAGGACAAGGTTCTGGAGATGCTTTGGGAGATCGAATGGCTTTATAGTGCTATGAGGGACGCCGTCCATTCGATCAACTTCGGCGGGAAAAGAGGCGTCGAGCAGCGGACGCTTCCGGAATATCTCTACAACCGCCTCTACAGGCTTCGGAACGACTATCTGCACGGAAACCCCGTGGAAAGTAGGGGCTTCCAAATGGACAACGGAACCTCGGTGCTCTCGTATCCTGCTGCGCTCTACCGAATGGCGCTCGCTTCGAAGGTTCCACCGCAGGATCCCATCACATATGAAGATGTTTTTTCGAAAAGGAGGTCGGTGGAAGAATACGGCCGCTATCATCGATCGGCGTTGTTCCAGAATGATTGTGAGTGTTGCTTGATGCGTGCCATTGATCCAGACGCGATGAAAGAGGAAGCGTAAAAGCCCCCTGGCTCGCACCTTAACCACGCGCGAATTGCCGTTTCGAGTAGAAACGCTTGTGACACGCGCCAATGGCGTCCAAGTCACCAGTGTGGAGCAAGCCTGTCGGTGGGTAGCTGAAGATGCGTCGCGTAAGATTTTCAGCGGCGCGAGGCGGGCGAGTATTTATCGGTCGTTGTGTCCTACAAGCCGCCGTTTAAGGGATGAGATTGATAATTGTGCATACCCTGACGAATAGTACCCGTCGCATTCCAGGAAGCTCATAAAGAGTCGCTCGAAGATCACTTGTGCTCTCAGTCGCTCCAGAGCCAGACGTTCGATATTTTCGACTAACCGGCCATGTACGATTGCGTTGCGTGCGGCGATCATATCGTTGAGCCCGTTGAGTAGGCCTCGATCCTCCTCGTTCCATTGATCGGAAAATCGGGCTGCCATTCTTTCTACACGTTCTTGGAGGGTCAACGCGGGCGACGAGGCGAACCCGCGCTTAAGGTGGCCTGCCAATTCCTCAGCAATATCGAGGTCGTCAACCGTGCTTTTGAGCGCGGATTTGATCGGTTTCCACATTTCACGACTGACACGGTCGCGGTCGAGACCAGAAGTCTTTTCGTAAACAGACACAAGCCGTTCAATTGCCTCGACACGGTCGGTCAACTGGGCATCCAGTACGGACGTGCCAAACGAGGCGGAGTAACCCCAAGCTGCCGCGTGGAGAAGGCCACTTTGATCCCGATAGGTCGCGAGCCTCGGGATAGCTTGGGCGAGAAAGTCGTCTACGCGTCCGAAGAAATCAATACTGTCGAAGTCGCGGGCTTCCCGTCGAGGCTCTACTTCTACGTGGTGCCGCGTGGTTGTTATTGTGTCCGGGGTGGATACGTGCTCTGTCAGTGGCGTCAAGTACTGTCGGAACCTGTACATCAGCAGAACACGAACGCTGAACCACACGTGCTCAGCTGCCGCGACAAAGGCCTCAGATGGCATATCTGTGATGGGTTGAACTTCAATGCCGGGAATCTCTATCAGTTCGACTTCCTGCGAAATCCTGGAATCTTTTCGCCGATATCCGCTGGCGAGCAATCGCAGCTTCAATCCCAGGGAAGGCATGTTTCTCCACTCCCCACGCACGGACAGCGAGTCGATCAGCCGCTTTGGATAGGCGTACCAGGTGGGCGGTCTTTGAAGAAACTCGTAGATGGCAGATAGTTTGCCATTAGACATTGCATGTCTTTCCACATGGCTGTGGATCGCGAGATCGGCGAATTTCTGAACTCCGTCGCGGGCAATTGAGGCGCCACCCGCTCTTCCACTCCGACTCACGACAGCCGTGCCGAACGTTCGGTGTTCTGGCTGAGTGCCTTCCCATTTCGGCCAATCGGGGTTGTCGTAGAACTCCCACTCCAAATGCCCCGTGCTAATTGGCAAGAAGCGCCGGTAGTCATCGTCACCGCCGATCAATGACATTCGATTCCAACTTAGGAAGTGCGGATCGCGTTCAAGGATTGCAGAAAACACGGAGTCGCCGCGGTCGGTGTGAAGCAGCTTGACGGAAACGGCGGTCTCGAAATCAGGTCTTCGCATCCCATTTAGCCCTTATTCAGAAGCCCCTGCTAGTTGAGAAGGTGTTCACGCTCTGCGCCACGTAGATAATCTTCCGTAGCCCGAAGACCCGTGGGCGCGGGCAGTTACTTGGTTCTTTTCGTGTCGTCTGAAACGTGGGCTACTACCGCATCGCGCACTCGACCCAGTCGGTCACGGATATCTTCGATCTCGCTAGCAAGTCCACCGTCGGTTTCAGGCTTAAGAGAGAAGGACCTCTCGAGACGCTCAACGATTTCCGCAGTGATTGACCGCGCATTGGCGCGAGCCGCCGTCTCGATCCGCTCCTTGAGCGCCTCGGGGATGCGAAGTCTGAAATGCGGATCTTGGCGCGCCATCTTACTTCACCACACTTTTCGCTTGTATGCATGACACACCGTGTGCTATCGGTCGAAATGACGCACGGTGTGTCATGCAGAAAGGAAACGAGCGTAGGCAGCCGGTATCTAGTGTTTTCAACGTCGGCCCCTCCACCAATCACTGCTGCGGTCGCAGCCCCAAGCTGTTCGCGTTAAACGCGAGCCGCACAAGTCGCTCTATACCCCGGCGGGCCTTGCGCACGCAAATTGATAAGCTGCTCGGCGGCTTCCTTTTCCACGACCTATCAATCGTTCACCTGCCAGATAGGATGTTGCTACAATGGAACTTCGCCAACTCTCGTTCTTCGTTGCCGTGGCTGAAGAGCTGCATTTCAATCGGGCGGCAGCGCGGATGTGCATCGCTCAGCCGGCGCTGAGTGCGCACATCCAGGCGCTGGAGAAAGAGCTGGGGGTTCGGCTGCTGGATAGATCGACCAGAAGAGTGGAACTGACGCGGGCAGGGGAGGCGTTCTACGATCGGGCGGTCCGGATCATCGGCGATGTCGGACTGTCGGCCGAGGTGGCGCGCTCGGTCGCTGGCAAGGCGGCGCGCACGATCAAGATTGGAACCGTCTATCCGGCGACAATAGGGGTGTTACCGGCGTTTCTCGCCCGCATCGGCCGGAAGTTTCCCGACGTGGCGCTGCATGTAACGAGCGGCTCGACCGGCGACATCATCCGCGGATTGGAGAACGGCCAGATCAACCTTGGGTTCATCCGCCCGGTCGAAAACATCGGCTCCTTGCGCTTCTTCTCGATCGCGCACGAGCGCTATCTACTGGCAGTCGAAAAGACGAGCCCGCTGGCGCTTCGAAGCGAGATCGACATCGAGGAACTGCGGGGAGAGAAGATCATCGCCTTTTCCAGACAGAACCTCTCCTATTCCGAGCGCTATTTCTCCGAGATGTTCGAGACCCATGGCCTGACCGGCAACATCGCCTACAGCTGTGACGACACCTTCTCGCTGGTGTCGCTGGTTTCCGCCGGTCTTGGCATCGGCTTCGCACCGGAATGGACGAAGGATCTGCCGAACCGCAACTTCGAGCTTAGGCCCGTGCGCGGTGTCGATCTCAAGATCGGGCTTGGGGTTGCCTGGAACAAGGAGGATCCGACCGCGTCGCGCGACGACATCATCGACATTGCCCGGTCGCTGGCGCGACCGGGCAGGTGAGGATCCCTCAGTCTCTCAGCCTTGACGTTTCCGGGCACCATGATTTGCGGTTGCGTACCTGCTCGCGCGTGAGCCCGAGATCATCAAGCTGGCGATCGTCAAGCATCGCCAAGCGTCTCTGGGGCCATGACTTGGTTCGTCCGGCGAGCACTGTCGTCGGATCGTCGACCTTTCGCCACATGATCCCAATGGTCGCACCGACGATCAGCGCCGCTCCGAACCATTGTAGAAGCGTGAGGCGCTCGTCCAAAATGACGAACGATCCCACTACCCCGAAGACCGGGATCAGGTTGAGGAAGCTTCCGGCAACGCTTGCGGGCATGGTCCATAGTGCGCGAAGGTAGAGCCAATAGGCGAGGGCGTAGTAGAGCAGCCCTGAGATGATGAGCGTGCCAAAATCCCAGAGCGAAACCGAGGCAATGTCCGGTAGATCAGCCGAACGCAGTTCGAGCGGCCAGATTGCGCAAACCCAAGCCAGGGCCACACTTTGCTGAACGGCAACTGTAAACAATGGATCAGCGATGAGGTTGCGAGCCACGATTGAGTAGATCGCACAGCACAGCACCCCCGCGAGGATCAAAGCGGAACCCAGATTCGCTCTTATGGGGGATGGACTATCGCTCACGAGGCCGCTCACCAACAAGACGCCGCACGTGGCAACGGCGACGAGACCCACAAGCCGGCGATCGATCCGCTCCGCGAGAAACGCCCAGGCAAGACCGAGGATGAGGATAGGCTCGAAGGCCCAGAGCAAGGTCGTGACGCTCGCACTGGTCTCGGCGAGACCAAGCATACTCAGCGTGTAGGCCAATCCCGGGTTCAGAAGTCCCAAAAGTCCAATGATCGCCACTATACGGGCAGGTGGAACGGGCGATCTGGAGACGATCGCGAGCGACCAAAGCGCAATGACGCTTGGGGCAAGTTGAAAGACGAGGACTGTGATCGGGGGAAACAACGTCAGGAGTGTCTTGCTGAGGATGGTTCCAAGCGCCCAGCATAGGCACGCCCCGACGACCGCCGCACGCGACGAAAGCGAGAGCATAGCAATCTCCAAAAAAAGGTTCGAACGAGGGTCTCGAGACGCCGTGGGCTAGGCGTCGTCGTCACACCGATCGTAAGAGGGCCTCTTTTGGGGACGTTTGCTCATATCAGTTTCGACTACCGAAATGGGTTATTCAGACGACGTCGGACGGGTCTCATCCGACGTTCCGATTTCTTATACCACACCACGCCGTGAACGGACACGTGGCTTCGCTGGCCCAGTGACCACGCAGGATGCACGGTTGCTTGAGCGGCTCTATAGCCGCGAGTTTTCCTGAAAAAGGGGAGGGGTCGGGGGGCGCTGCCCCCTTCGCCCCTTCAAACACCTGCCGCCCAGCTTCCTCCACTCCACTGACGTTGCGCTCCGTGCAGCCGGTTCCCCGCGCAGGCGCTTTAACCCCAAACCCCCGCTGGTCCGCCCGAGCTCGGAAGCGGGAGCGAAGGGCTCCCGCTTCGCGAGATCAAGGGAAAGGGCAAGGACATGGCCAAGGCGAACGGAACGGCTACTACCAGCAGCAGCAGCGATATCTATGAACGCATCACCCAGCGCATCGTCGAGCAGCTTGAAGCCGGTACGCGGCCGTGGATGCAGCCTTGGGGCGCCGGTGGCACGCCCGTCAGGCCCTTGCGTCACAACGGGATTGCCTATCGCGGCATCAACACGGTGTTGCTCTGGATGACCGCGGCCGAGCGCGGTTATAACTCGAGCTACTGGATGACGTTTCGGCAAGCACAGGAGCTTGGCGCCAATGTGCGCAAGGGCGAGAAATCCACGCTTGTCGTCTATGCCAATGCCATTGAGCGCAAAGAGACTGACGATGAAGGCGAAGAGATCGAGCGCCGCATCCCGTTCATGAAGGGCTATAGTGTTTTCAACGCCGACCAGATCGATGGGCTGCCGTCGCATTTCTACGCAACCCCGACCAAGGCCGCCGGCAGTGAAGACAAGCAGCGCATTGAGACTGCCGATCGTTTCTTTGCCAATCTCGGCGCCGACATTCGCCATGGTGGCAACCGGGCATTTTATCACCCCGCCGGCGACTTCATCCAAATGCCGTTCTTTGAGGCGTTCGTGTCGGCCGAAGCGCACGCAACGACACTCGGGCATGAGTGCATCCATTGGACAATGAAAGGCACCCGGCTTGACCGCAACCTTGGTCGCGAGAAGTGGGGCGATGAGGGTTATGCGAAGGAGGAACTCGTCGCCGAGCTCGGCAGCGTGTTCCTCGCGGCTGACCTCGGTCTCTCGATTGAACCGCGTGAGGATCATGCCGCCTATATCGCCTCCTGGCTGAAGGTTCTGAAGAACGACAAGCGCGCCGTTTTCCAGATGGCGGCCCACGCCGAGCGCGCGGTTGCTTACCTGCACGGATTGCAGCCGAACCAGGATGGTGTCGCGGCAAGCGACCAGGCCGTCGCGTAAAAATACTGCCATCTCCGTCACCTCCAGGAGGATCTCGCGCAGATCGTCCTGGAGGATTGTCGCCCGCGGTCGCCCCGCCGAGCGGGGCGACAAGATCAAGCGGCCTGCATCTATCTCGGCGGGCAGGCCCGCGGCCGATACCCACGCCTCAGCTTTCGCCGGGTAAGATTAAGGAACAGTCGGATAGCGTCGCCTTCTTGCGAGAATTGATGCGCAGCCGAGTGCCCGCGCGCGCCAATGCGTCCCCAACGTCGGGTGAGGCAGATTTCCCCAAACAGGTTGCTGTCGATCTCGATTGAGTAGAACCGCGCCATGTTGCGGGTCGCGTCTGTGCGTTCGACGTAGAGGCGATAGGGTTGAGTGATCATCGCGACAGAATCGCGCCTTCCGGCGAAGCCGTCCAACGACACTTATGAATCGATTGAGCGCCATCGATTCATGTTCGTGATGGATAGGCCCGGGCAGCAATGGCGCGACGTCGCTGGGCCACGCTTGTTGCGGAGGAGAGGGCGCCCTTTGTCTAGCGCTCCGTGTCCTTCCGCTTGAGACGGCCAGCGCGGATCACCGCCGCCTTTGATGTCGGGGAGGGGACCGGCGGTGGCGATTTTCGACTTCGCGATCCATCGCGTTCCTTGAACCCTTCGTACTTCTCCTGTGCATCCAGCCTGTCGGCGTCCGACACTGGGCCGACCGGGGCGCCATTGATGTCATGGCGAAGGGAGCCAGGGCGCGCGACGGCAATCTGATAGGCGCGCGAATGCACATAGGTTGCCATGACTTTACGCAAAGCGGTGACGCTGATGTCCGGTTTGAGCAGAGGGCGGATCTCGTTCCAGAGGCCGAGTGCAAAGGGGCGGATTGGGTCGCCAACCTCAGTTGGAAGGATTGCGATCGGCCGGATGAGAAGGGCATTGATCGCCGCGGTCTTGGCGACCTCGCGTTCCCGCGCCAGGACGTCCGTCGCGTTCTTGCGAAGAGATTTCGTTGCTGCTGATTTCTGACCCATTACCGCCCGGTCCATCAGATGCCGCTGGTCCGTATAGGTCTTCGAGAGCCAGCGCCATCACGCACGTCTCAGTGCATCTATCGCCGACGCTCAGAAACGCAAGCCCAGCGCGCATTCTACTTCGTTTGCGAGAACAACCCGGCAAACTCCTTGTCTTCGAAGTAGCGGATCTTGGAGACGATGGCCGGCGCTTGGCCCTGGCGCAGCAGGATCATCTTAGAGCTCTTAAGCCGCATGATCTCGTCGGCATTGATGAGGTCGCGCGCCGAGATATGTTCGGCGCGGGATGTGCCGCTATTGCTGAAGGAGCGGGTGGTATAGTTGACATCGGTCTTACCGATCGTTCGCGCAATCAATTCCGCGGTCTCAACGTCATTGACACCGAAGACCTGGAGCACGGCCGCGTTCGACAGGAAGGTGCCAGCACGGCGACCATAGGTGGCGCGTAGCTGGTGAATGTCCTGCAAGATCGGCCAGAGCTGCACGCCGTAGCCCGCCATCAAGCCCATCGCGCGTTCTATCGGCGCCAGATGACCGAGGGCGGCAAATTCGTCGAGCAGATAGAGGACCGGATTGGTCGGGGACGTGGCGTCACGCGCCATGTCGGTGAGGCTCTGGCTGATCAAGAGCCGAAGCCATCGCGCATAGGTCGATAGCCGGTCAGGCGGCAGAACTAGGAACACGGTGGTATTCTGCTGCTTCAGGTCTTTGAAGCGAAAATCCGAGCGGCTGAGAACACCGATCATGCGCGGGCTATCGAGGAAATGGGTATGGCGCTGCGCGGCCGAAAGCACGCCGGCGGCCTCACGATCGGATTTGCCGAGGTGACGATTGGCAGTGCGCGCGATCAGCCTGTTCGCCTCGTTCATCTCCTGCATGCGCGCCATCAGCGCCAGGAAGCGCTCCGGCGCCAAGGTCAGATACTCGCGCAATGTTCCTAGGTGTCGACGACCAGGAGACTCTGCAGCAACGATCTTCAAGATCAGGCCGGCAATCAGCGCTTTCGCCTCTTCATTCCAATGTGCTTCGCCACCGGTACCGGGTTCGTCATAGACGAGTGCATCTGCAAGCGTGCTTGCGTCCTCGGCGACATCGAGCCCGTCCGCTTCGATTACATCGAGCGGATTGTATGCCGATGATTTCTGACCGGTGACTTCGAAGGGATCGAGAACATGAACCGGCCCAAATCGCTCGCGCGCGGTGCTCGTGACTTTGGCATTTTCGCCTTTCGGGTCGATGCAAATGATCGAGCGATCTGCCGTCAGCAGATTCGGGATAATGGTCCCGATGCCTTTGCCGGTTCTCGTCGGTGCCATCGTCAAAAGATGCGACGGTCCGTCGTAGCGAAGGAGGCAGCTTGTCGCCGGGTCCCGGCCGATCAGTAGGCCATGACTTGCGGCGGAGAGCTTCTGCAGTTCCCTTTTTTGCGCCCAACGGGCAGAGCCGAACACGGAAGTGAGGGGCGCATCCGTCATAAACGGTGCGAACAAACCTCCGATACCGAACACGAGCGGCAGATACTTGGCGAAGCCTTCGACGAGGTGGCTGATCTGTCCATGCTCGAAGCCGAAGGCCAGATGAATGAGGAAGTTTGCGAGCAGCAACATTGCCGCAAACACCATGCCGAGGAAAGCGCCGACGACAGCCAGGGCGGGCGCCTTGATGATCGATCTGATGAAGCCGGTTGGCGTCATTCCGGGTTTCCGCCGCTGGTCATTTCGGCCTGATCCAGCACATCGTCAAACAGCGCTTTGTCGCCATCGCGCACCAGGAAACCTGGCAACTCCCGGCGCAACCACTCCCGCAGCCGACGGGTAAAATCCGGATCGTTGGAATGCTCCAGCCGGTGCAGCACCAATGCGCCAAGCAGGATCTTGCGCCGTGTGTCCTGGGCGCGTTCCTGTTTTCCGAGCCGAGCCTTGAGCGTCCTTTTGCGCTCCTCCAGCTCGGCGAGGCGCTGGGTGATCGACTTGCGTGCCATGCGGTACTCCTGATGCTTGTGACGGCGTGAGGGTGTCTGCTATTGCGCGTTGCGCGCTGAAGGTATCCGACGATGCGGAATGCACAACCCTGAATTGGCATGGGAACGGTGCATCTTGCATGATCCCGAACGCAGGGAGCGAAGCGAACGAAGTTTTAAGGGCGCACTTACGAGTTGCGATGAAACTCAGTGCTTGGTATGGTTGCGCTACTTTGGAGAGTGTCGCTTGGCCATCTACCATTGCAGCATGAAACCGATCGCTCGAAGCGGCGGCCGCAGTGCGGTTGCCGCCATCGCCTATCGCACCGCGACGAAGATGCTGAACGAGCGGGACGGCATCGTGCATGACTTCACGAAGAAGAAAGGCGTCGAGCATTCCGAGATCGTTCTACCTGACAGCGTCGATGCGGCGTGGGCGATAGATCGTTCGGCGCTCTGGAATGCAGTTGAGAAAGCCGAGAACCGAAAGGATGCGCGGGTCGCCCGCGAATTCGAGGTGGCGCTTCCGCATGAGATGAATGCGAGTGATCGCCTGGCGCTGACGCGCGACTTTGCGCGGGAACTTGCGAACCGCTATGGCGCGGCCGTCGACTTCTCCATGCACCAGCCACAGGGCGAAAGCGACGTCCGTAACTTCCACGCGCATGTGGTGATGACCACTCGGGTGGTCGCTGAAAAAGGGCTTGGAGAGAAGACGCTGATCGAGCGCGAGAACAAGTGGCTTCTCAACAATGATCAGCCGACTTCGCAAATGCAGCTGCGTGAGATCAGAGAGCTCTTCGAACACCACACCAACCGGCATCTGGCGCGGCTTGGCCTGGATGTCCGGGTCGATCATCGCTCACATCTGGAACGTGGTCTGGAGATCGAGCCGACCGAGCATATGGGTGTGCATGCCTCGCAGATGGACCGGCGTGGCTTGGGCGTTTCGCGCGTGCGGTTGGACCAGAAGTCGGCACGCTCGAACGCCGAGTTGATCCGGAGAAAGCCCGAGCAGGTGCTCGCGATCATCACTGGCGAGAAGAGCGTGTTCGATCGTCACGATGTGGCGCGAGCGCTTCACCGTTACGTCGACGACCCGCAAGGGTTCCGCAATGCCTTTGCTGCGGTCATGGCGTCATCGGTACTCGTCGAGTTGAAGCCGGAAACCGAAACTGAGCTTGCACGCTATTCGACGCGTGAGATGGTCGAAATCGAGCACGCAATGGCGGCCGCTGCGGAGCGTATGAGCCAATCGGCAAGACACCCGGTTCAACGCCGGCATGTCGAGCGTGCCTTAAATGTTCAAGACACCTCCGTTCGCGCGAAGGCGTCTTATTCGACATCGATAAAGCCGGAGCAACGCGAGGAGAATAGAGCGGCAGATCGCATAGGCACGATGGCGCATGTCGGGCTCAGCAATGAACAGCGTCTGGCCGTATATCACATCACGGGTTCCAAGCAGATTGCCGCCGTCATGGGGTTTGCCGGCGCCGGCAAGTCAACGATGCTGGCCGCCGCGCGCGACGCCTGGGCCGCTCAAGGTTATCGGGTGCATGGCGCAGCGCTTGCCGGCAAGGCGGCCGAAGGGCTGGAGGAATCTTCTGGGATTACGGCACGCACGCTGGCCTCCTGGGAGTACGGGTGGCAGAACGGCAGGGGCCTGCTTTCAAGCAATGATGTGCTCGTGATTGATGAAGCCGGCATGATTGGAAGCCGGCAGCTTGCACGCTTCGTCAAGCAGGCAGAGATGTCAGGCGCGAAGCTTGTCCTTGTTGGCGATCACGAGCAGCTGCAGGCGATCGGCGCCGGCTCGCCATTCCGCGCGATTGTCGAGCAGGTCGGTGCAGTCGAACTCTCGGAAATTCGCAGGCAAGGTACTGCCTGGCAGCGCGAAGCATCGATCGCCTTTGCCACGCATCGGGCCGGAGAAGGGCTTGCGCTTTATGCTGAGCACGACGCGGTCAAGTTTCGCGAAACTCGCGATGAGGCGAGAGCGGCGCTGGTGCGTGACTACCTGGCGGACAATGATGCACGGCCCTCCGGCTCACGCATCGCGCTTGCCCATCGCCGCGTCGATGTCAGAGCGATCAATGCCGACGTCCGCGCCGGCCTTCAGGAGCGCGGCCTTCTGGCGAAAGGCGTCGAGGAGCATGGCATCCTTGGGCAGGAGGTCGTCTACCGGACGAATGACGGCGATCGCTCATTCGCCCGTGGCGATCGCATCGTGCTTCTCGAGAACAACCGCGATCTCGGCGTGAAGAACGGTATGCTCGGTACCGTGATCGCGGTCGAGCCGGACGCACTACAATTACGTCTCGATGGCGGAGCAGGCGGCAGCAAGAGCGACCGCTCGGTCTCCATACCGGTCGCTAGTTACCAAAGCTTTGATCACGGCTACGCCACTACCATTCACAAGTCGCAGGGGTCGACGGTCGATCGTGCCTTTGTCATGACATCGAGGACTATGGATCGGCATCTTTCCTATGTTGCGATGACGCGACATCGTGATGAGGTTCAGCTTTATGTGGGCCGCGACGAGCTGAAGGATATGAGGACACTGAGCCACAGAATGGGGCGCTCGGGTGCGAAGGAAACGACGCTCGATTACACAGGCGCGTTTGCGGAACGCCGCGGATTGGCAGAGCAGCTTGGGATTGGCAGCGAGATCCAGATCTCGCCTGTTCAGGGTCTCACGCCGCCAGCAAGTTCGTCGAAGACGGCGGGCGACAGAGAGCCGCCGAACTCAGTCGTTGCCGCGCCGCCAGAAAGGCTTGGCAGTGAGCGCCAGGAAGTCGAACCGCTTGTACCGGCAATCAGTTCCTACCCCCGCAGCGTCGACGAGATTGCCCGCGAAAGAGCCAAGCCCAACTTTGACCGCGAAATGGAGTCGGTACGATCGCTCGGGCGACAGGTTTATGTCGATCCGGATGGTGTCGCTACCAAGATCGCTTCGGCCATTGTTGAGAAGGGCATGGATGGAAATGCGCTTGCGAAGTCTGTCGCGGAGCGTCCGGAGCAGTTCGGTGAGTTGCGGGGGCGGGCAGGGATTTTCGCTGAGAACAAGGAGCGCAAGACCGCCCGTCAACTCGGACGTGCATTTGGGAATCACGTTGGCGCCGCCGCTGAGACCTGGGCGCGGCGGCTTGGGGCGGAGCGCGACATCGAGACCTGGCAACGCGAAAAGCGGGACGTCGTCGAAGTTCCAGGACTCACTCCGCGCAGCGAGGGCATCCTGAAGCAGCTCGATCGGCTGCCCCAAGCCCAGAAAGCGCAGTTCGTGGAAAAGCTCGCTCAAAATCCCGAAGGGCGAGAGGCGCTCAAGGAAGCAACGAAGATCGCCTATGCGCTCGAGCAGCGCTTTGGGAGTTCAGACCCACGCTCGTTCAAGAACGAACTCGATCGGCTTGGGTTGGCAGACGCGGCAAAGCTAGAGCGTATCAATGACGTCGCCCGAGTGGTCGATCGGGCACACCGGGCGGAGCTGAGCCGAACTTACGAACTTACCCGAGGTCTGAAGAAGGGGCTGGGTTTGGGGATGTGATTGGTGAAAGGATTGCCGAGCTCAAGCAAGACCACCGGATTCTGCCGCTGGCACCCTTCTTTTTTCAATCTGCAAGCTCGAGTTTTCGCTGCGCGATTATGCCTGCGATCTCCGATTTAAGAGCTTCGTCCTCATACGACGAGATCAATGCGGCCATTTGAGATATGTTCACGCCGGCGTTCGTCAAAATTTCGGAAGCGAAAGAAGGTCGCTTGTTTGTCCCGAACCGATTTTGCACGAAGGTGAGTTGATTGTCCGAGCGGCCAAGTGCGAGACCTTGAGATCGATCATCATGCGGTAGCAGGCGTCGACGTAGGCCATCCTGCGTTGGGCAGCGTCGCGGCTCGACTCGGTTACGGTTGCGGCTGCTCCGGGAAGATTCCTTCGGTCCGAAGGGTTTCCGGAAAGTGGCCGAATGCGACCTAGGCGGTTCAGCTCGCCGATCTGCCAGTTCGACAACGTGATCCCATCGTTCGTGACGATCTGCTGAAGCTTCGCCACCGCGGGGAATGCCGCCACGGGCTGGATCCAGGAGACGAACCGGAAGGTGCCAAACCGGGTCTTCTCCGGGTTGAGAAGCATGTAGGTCTCACCCGGACGCATCTTGATGCCCTGCATGTGAAACCCGTAGCCGGGATCCACCGGGATCTCGAGGTCATGGAAAGTCTTGATGGGCTGCAGGTAGCGCCCGTCGCCGTCGTTGTAGGACATGGACTCCGTGTGATTAGGCCGCAGGGGCGAAAGAAGTTCTGTTGTGGGGACGACCGTGAAGGCTCGCCTCGGGGCGGTGACTTCAGTGGACTGGGAAAAAGGAACGCGGAGGTCGATGCCGATCCGGCCAGCCATCGCGAGCTGCATGATTGCGGTGAAGACGGGATTGATCTCGCCGACGACCTTCCACTCCTCGTCGTCGGCCGACCGGCCGAAAACCGCGTTTCGTTTGATCGCTCTCATGGCTGCGCCGATGGTCGTCGGTAGTGCGAGCCGCCGAATCTCCTGCGCGATCTCCGTGACCCAGGAAGGCTGGCATGCCAGCCTTTTGTGCATCCACATCGTCCGCAGGTTTCCGATCAACGGCTTGATGTGCAGCGTCCGCTCGTCGAGCAGGGTGTAGTGCGCTCCAAGTCCTGCGAAATGATTCTGCATTGCCTGCGTTCGCTGGCCGACCCATCCGAAGTGGCGTTGGACATTGACGGGCATCACGTCGACAACGACCACCGAGCCGTCGCGACGTCTCACGGCGAGATCTGGAACATGTTCGCTCCATCTCCCCGATGGCGTGCGATATCCCACCGCAACGGGAAATTCCGCGACCGCCGTGTTGAATGATTGGTGTCGATGTGGATCATGGCGTCTGCCATCAGAGGCTCGCGCGTCCGCACGACACCCCGGACGGACTTTGCCGTTGGATGCCAGCCGGGAAGGGTCGTGTAGCGCGACCCCGGCTTGATCTCCTTCTTTGGTTCGTTGGCCGGTCCGAAGACTTCGTTCCAGTAGGCCTGATTATTTACTCTCGCCTGCAGTTCCATCGGGCGTGCTCCTTGTGGCGACATGATAGTGGTGCGGGACGTCGCCCGCCGTGCAGACGCGCGGAAACGGTCCGAGGAGCGAAAGCCTCCTCATCAGGCCCTCGCTGACGCCGAGCGTCGCCAGGTCCTGTTCCGACAGGGGATGGGCATGCGGTGGGATTTGCGGTTCGGTACTCATGACAAAGCCTCTCCGTTCACGCTCCGCAGGGGGGAAGCGCGTTCGTCAAACCATCGGTGAGTGTTGTGTCCGTCCAGGCGGGACTGCCGTCAGGCACGGACGCGAAGGTGGACCAGTTCCGATCGCGAATCAAGGTTTGGCCGAGAAATGACAAACGGCGCAAAGTCAAATGAATTCAAAGGATTCTCTGGGATTGTTCGTGCTCTCCCGGCGGGAGTCCTTCGCGGCGGAGCTGGTGAAGCGGCTCGTAAAGCAACGTCAGAGTATCGGCGCGCGGAGCCGTTCAACGCGCTCACCAACCTTGGCTTCCTCATGGCCGCGGCCGCCATATTCGTAAGCCAGCGCCGAGCGGGACGAACGGACAAGCAGCTCCTTGTCCTTGCACTACTGACGGCATCGGTCGGCATCGGCTCGTTCCTGTTCCACACGCTGGCCAACCGATGGTCGCTCGCGGACATCGTGCCCATAGCGGTGGTCATATACTCGTTCTTCTTCGTGGCGTTGACGCGGCTTCTGCGCCTTAGTGCCACCGTCGCCGGACTTCTGACTGCGACGCTGCTGGTGCTTTCGCCCGTGCTCGAGACTGTCGCGAAGCCTTTGCTCGGAGGTTCGGCGACTTATGCTCCGGGATTGATCGCCACTTTCGGCGTGGCGGTCGCGGTACCGCTTACAGGTCGGGGTTCGATGCCGCGGCTGCTGGTGGCGGCAGGCACGATCTTCTCCGCTGCGTTGGTCTTCCGGATCCTCGATGCGCCACTCTGCGGATCCTGGAGCGTAGGCACGCACTTCATCTGGCATCTGCTGAACGCCGTCGCTCTTGGACTCGCGCGCGGGCACACCGGGCGCAGGTGAACACGAAGCGCGCTGCGCCCCTCGCATTCACTCCTCCTGAATCCGGTCCTCGTGGTATAGTCCATGCATCCCAGAAACCACGGGAGGGGTGAATGCCTACTTTTGTTTCAGCCCTTGTAAGCGGCCTTGCGTTGGCAACGGCTGCCGCCGCTACCGAGCCTTTTCACACAGCGAGCTTCCCCGACCACACCATCGTCAGCCTGAGCCTCGTCGGGAACCAGACGGCGGCAAGCATCGAGTATGACTACGACGTCTACATTTCGCTTTCGACCGTGAGCACCGACGGGTACGGGTCCTACAGCGATCCAAGCAGGCACAAGGCGTCGGTTCGCTGCCATGCTCCCGAAGCGGTCGCGGTGAGAGGTATCAGCTATCCCATTCCAACGTCGATTGGGGGCGCCGACTGGAAGGACGATCTCTGGCGGGCTGTATGCATCGTTCCGGTGTCGTAGGAGCCCTTTCCGAGGGGCGCTCGCACGTTTCATTGATCGATCAAGCGTTCGCGGCAAAGCTCTCCAACGGCTCGTGCACTCAACTGCGCTGTACCCCGACGAAAACCCTGACTTTCTACTGAAAGTTTAATGTCTAATATTCACCGAACGCCGTGAGAACGCGGCGTGTATGAAAGACGATTTCTAACCCATTCGGAATAGCGAACATTCTGACCGGTCTTCTCAGGAGATGATCGCGTGTCGGTTGAGCGCCAAGAGAAGCAGGCTCCAGCGCTCACTAGAACGATCAGAGAACGGGTCATTCCACGAAACTAGGGTCGAAACCCGACAGATTTAATGGCCTCGGGTAGGTGCGCGCCAGAGACAACCCGTCGCCGAACTGCCCGTTCCGGCGCGGAACTTTTGATCGGCAGCCGGATTGTAGGCTCAAAGGGAACTCGCCCATGCCTCCGTTCCGAATTCTCCAGCTAATACTGATCGGTGCACTCTGCCTTGGATTTCTCAGTCTGCACGGCACACTGGGCGCCACCGTGTATGTCGATCCCCATTGCCCCTTCGTCATTGAGCCCGACCATCACGCTTCCGGCATAGCCTCGCCGCCAGTCTGCTGCACAAAGTCTCAGTGCTGTGCCGTTCTCGTGACTTGCGCGCGTACGCCGACGATGCACTCCCCGCATCTTCGTAGCGCGCATGCGGTGCAGGCGAAGGCTTTCCTGCTCGTCCGGGTGCTTTATCCTCCGCCCAAGACCAGCACTCTCCCGATTTGAAACGAACGTCCTTCCAAACATGGAGAGTACAATGAACAGCATTCTCAAGCTTTTGGTCGCCGGGGCGGCCATCCTTCTCGTAACGACAGCAACGGCATCGGCTCAGATGGCGATGCCCGACGGTTGCAAGTCGGAAGCCTTGATGAGTGGCGACATGAAGATGCCAAGCGACATGCATATGGGCGAAATGGCCGACCATCAAAAAGCGATGATGGAGTCGATGCAGAAGATGCACCCGGCCATGATGCAGGGAATGATGGCCAAGGACCCGGATGTCGCGTTCGTCTGCGGCATGATCGGCCATCACATGGGTGCGATCAGCATGTCAGAGGTCGAGCTGAAATTCGGCGATGACGAGCAGGCCAAGACCATGGCCAAGAACATCATCGACGCCCAGAAGAAGGAAATCGAAGAGATGACCAAATGGGTCAACGAGCACGCCAAGTGATCCCTCGGCAGCTCGATGACCTCGTTCGGTGGAGGCGGCCTTCGCGACCGCTTCCGCCGAGCGGGCGTGTCATGTGATGTCGCCCGGTTTCGTCGGGCGGTCTTCACGGTCATGGCGATGTCCGCCATGGCCACCGTGGCCGCCATGAAAGAAGTGCATCAAAGGGCAGGCAAGCAGTATCAGGTAGGGCGTGAAGCCCAGGGCGTGCTGCCAGTGCTCGCGAAGGAAGAAGAACGCGGCGATCACCGCGAGCGACATTGCAAACAAGGTCCATCTGCGATCCCAGGTCATATCCGGACACTCCTCAATCTTAGAGAATTCCCGATCACGCTGACCGACGACAGGGCCATCGCGGCCGCGGCGATGATCGGGGACAGCAGGAGGCCGAAGGTCGGGTAGAGCACGCCCGCGGCCACGGGCACTCCGGCGGCGTTGTAGATGAAGGCGAAGAACAGGTTCTGCCGGATGTTCTTCATCGTCGCATGGCTCAACTGCCGCGCCCGCGCGATCCCCTGGAGGTCGCCCTTGAGCAGGGTCACGCCCGCGCTCTCGATCGCCACGTCGGTTCCAGTGCCCATGGCGATGCCGACATCGGCGGCGGCGAGCGCAGGCGCGTCGTTCACGCCGTCTCCGGCCATGGCGACGATGCGGCCTTCCTTGCGGAGGCGCGCGACGATCTCGCTCTTGTGTTCCGGCAGGACTTCCGCTTCGACTTCCGTGATTCCGAGCTTGCGGGCGACAGCTTCAGCCGTGGTCTTGTTGTCCCCGGTCAGCATGACAACGCGGACGCCCTCGTTCAGCAATGTCTGTACAGCCGCGGGGGTCGTCGCCTTGATAGGGTCGGAAATGGCGAACAGGCCGCTGACGCGACCGTCGACGGCCACGAAGATGACGGTCGCGCCTTCGCCGCGCAGAGCCTCGGCCTCCCTGATCAGGGCCGACACGTCGACGCCGGACTCGTCCATGATCCGATGACTGCCGATGATCAGCTTGCGCCCCTCGACGGAGCCCGTGACACCCTTGCCGACGGGGCTGTCGAAGTCCTCCGCATTGCCGAGCGTCAGGCCGCGTTCTGTGGCGGATTCGACGATGGCCGCCGCGAGCGGATGTTCGCTTGCGCGTTCCAGGGTCGCCGCCATCCGAAGCAGCTCGTCTTCACTCACGCCCCCGGTCGTTGCGATCGAGGTCACCTTCGGCTTGCCCTCGGTGAGCGTTCCCGTCTTGTCGACCACCAGCGTGTCGACCTTTTCGAAGCGCTCGAGGGCCTCGGCGTTCTTGATCAGCACGCCGAGATGGGCGCCGCGGCCGACCCCGACCATGATCGACATCGGCGTGGCTAGACCTAGAGCACAGGGGCAGGCGATGATGAGTACCGCGACCGCTGCGACCAGTCCGTGGGCGAAGCGCGGCTCCGGTCCCAGCCACATCCAGACCGCAAAGGCGATGACGGCGATCGCGATGACCGCGGGAACGAACCAGCCGGAAACCTCGTCGGCGAGCCGCTGGATCGGGGCGCGGGAGCGCTGGGCCTCCGCCACCATCTGCACGATCCGCGACAGCATAGTGTCTCGGCCGACCTTGCCAGCCTCCATGACGAAGCCGCCCGTCTTGTTCATGGTGCCGCCGATGAGTTTCGCGCCGGGTTCCTTGGTGACGGGCATCGACTCGCCGGTGATCATGGATTCATCGACCGAACTGCGGCCCTCCACAAGGGTGCCGTCGACCGGAACTTTCTCGCCCGGACGGACGCGCAGCTTGTCGCCGACGGCGACGGCCTCCAGATCGACATCCTCGTCGGTGCCATCAGAGCGTATGCGCCGGGCGGTCTTTGGCGCAAGATCGAGAAGCGCCCTGATCGCGCCGCCCGTCTGCTCGCGCGCCTGCAGCTCGAGAACCTGCCCGAGCAGCACCAGCACGGTGATCACGGCGGCCGCCTCGAAGTAGATCGCCACCGCCCCTTCGCCGGATCGGAATGTTTCCGGAAACAGGCCGGGGGCTGCGGTTGCGACGACGCTGTAGACCCAGGCTGCCCCCGTGCCCATGGCGATCAGCGTGAACATGTTGAGGTGCCTGTTGACGATGGACTGCCAGGCCCGTTCGAAGAACGGCGCGCCAGCCCAAAGGACGACCGGGGTCGCCAGGACGAGCTGGATCCAGTTCGACATCTGCGGACCGAGCAGCATGTGCAGGTTGGTGAGATGGCCGCCCATCTCGAGCGCCAGCACGGGCAACGTCAGGACCAGCCCGATCCAGAACCGCCGCCGCATGTCGACTAGCTCCGCGCTCGGTCCAGTGTCGGCCGTCACGACCGCGGGCTCGAGTGTCATGCCGCAGATCGGGCAGTTGCCGGGGCCGAGCTGTCGTATCTGGGGATGCATGGGGCAGGTGTAGATCACCCCATCCTGCTGTGAGCCCTGCTTGCCTAAGGCCTCGGGGCGCTTCGGGTTCTGATTGGCGTGGTGGTGATGGTCGTGACCTTCGTGATCGTGGTGATGCTTATGCTCGTCCATGGGATTTCTCCGTAACGGTACCCGCCTCCAACAGAGCTAGCGTCCAGCCACCCAGTAAGGGGGCCGGACGTCTCCTGTTTATGCGTAGACGACGAAGGACATCATTCCCGATGCCATGTGATAGAGGTGATGGCAGTGGAGCGGCCAGTCGCCCGGATTGCTTGCGTCGAACACGACACTCACGCTCCCCATCGGCGGCACGAGAACAGTGTCCCGCACAGCGCCACCGAATGCTTTCCCGCCGATGTCGACCACCTGGAAGTGGTGTCCGTGCAAATGCATCGGATGGGACATCATCGACATGTTGCGCATGGCGATCTCGACCCTTTCGCCTTCGCGGACATCAAGGCCGTCGCCGCCCTCGATCCGCCAGTCGTAGCCGCTCATGTTGCCCGTCAGAGTGAGCTCGAACCGGCGGTCGGCGGGACGGGCGGGAAGCGGTGTGACGGCTGCCAGCCGCTGTTCCAGGTCGAGCCCCACGACCGGGCCGGGTTCCGTCCCGCGCGATGCGATCTTGGCGATCTTTGCGCCGGACGGCGCCAGGATGATGCCGGTGCGATGATCTGTGCCCTCGCGCAGTGCAAGGATTGGATGGGCTTCGGCCGACTTCGGAAGCTCAAGCAGGATATCGAGCCGCTGACCCATTGAGATCGGGAAGCGGCTTCCGGAAATCGGTTGGATTGGCTGCCCGTCGACGGCGATCAACTGTCCCGTGAGCGTGCCGGTGTCGATCGTGAAAGAGGTGGCCGTCGCGCCATTGATGATGCGCAGGCGAATGCGACCTCCGCTCTCGACGGTGACCACTTCCGGATCGTCGAGCGTGCGGTCGTTGGCGAGGTAGGCATCATACTCGATGTCGTTCAGATCCATGGCGGCCATGCCCGGCATTGTCGCTCCGGACATGTGGCCCTGCATTTTGGATGCCATGCCCTGCATCATCGCGCCGTGGTTCATCCCGTGGCCGCCCGCCGATCCCTTGAGTTTGGCGAGCAGTTCCTCGGCCGGCGTGAAGGAGAAGTCGTGCAGCAGGACGACCACTTCCTGCTCGTCGCGCTGCCTGTCGTCGGCGGTCCGCACGATCAGGGGCGCAGCAAGCAGGTTCTGCTCTTGGAGCGTATGCGCATGCATCCAGTGCGTGCCGCCGGAGCCGACCGGAAACGTGTAGCGCCGGGTTTCGTTCGCTTTCAAAAGTGCTGCGGGATTGTCCGGAACCCCGTCCATATTCCATGGCGGCGCAAGGCCGTGCCAGTGGATGAGCGTTGCTTCCCCGCCTTGATTTGAAAGGGCAACGTCGAACGCATCCTCCGCGTCGAGCATCAGCCCGACAGTGCCATCCGGTTGGAGGAGCCCGAACACGTCGCCAGCTTTGCCGTTCACCTCGATCACGCGCTTCGTGATCGCAAGATTGCGGGTGCCCGCTTTTAATGTTGCCTTGCTGGCCTCAGCCCAGCTTTTGTTTGGATGCAAAGCGGCAGCCGATGCGGCGACCACGACGCCCGACATCAGTCCGCCCAGGAATTCACGGCGTTTCATAACCATTGACCTCTCGTTCCGTGCCGGCCAATGCCGGCGAAGGTCGCACCACACGATGCGACCGGGAAAGACAGCCGACAAGCGACGGCTGTTCTCGTTCATATGGCGGATCGAGGAGGGCCTATGGCGGGGCGGGAGGTGATCCCGTTGATGGACGGTTGAGGAGCGAGGTCACGGCGGCCGTCCGAGTTCAAGTTGATTTCGCCGATAACTGATGTGGGGAACACCGCGTAGCACAGGCTGCAGACGCTCATGCAGCACGCTTTCGGGCCGTGTGGTTTGCTGTCGACGTGAAGATCGGTTTTAGCCTGCGAGGAGATGGCATGTTGACTGCCGACAGCGTGTGTCCCGCAATCCACGGGGGCGGCTTGAGACATCGGCACGAACAGAAACAGAATTGCGACGAGGACGGCCAGCAATTCCCTTGCACGTTTCCGGACGATGTGACTGGCGGCGATCATGGTTTCGTTCGACACCCTGTGCTGTCTTCGCGCACAATGCGCAATTCCTGCATGCATCGCCTTGACCTTGATCAATCGACACCGATTGCGAGTCCTTGGCGTGGAGGCGGGCAGATTGCGCCTCCCGCCCACCGTGATAAGGTCGCGCTCTCACCAGAGACGGCGGAAGGGCAACCCCAATGAACCCTCCCAAAACGGAACACCTTCCGTTCTACATCACCGCTCCCGGCGGAACGGACTACTTGTTCGTCGGCGTCACGATCGCCTTCATTGCGATCATCATGCTGGTGGGCGTCCTTTACCTCCGCCTGCATCACCTGCCTGACCACATCGCGAGCACGGGGCAAAAGGTCCAGCTAGAACTCGTCGGTGTTCTTGGCCTGATTGCAATGTTCACGCACAACAACGTGTTTTGGATAGCCGCCCTGCTTCTGGCTTTGATAACCGTTCCAGACATCTCAACTCCTTTGGCGAGCATAGCACGATCTCTTGCCAAAATTGCGGCTCGCAAACCCGCTACGACATCCGCGAGCGTTCCGATAACACCGACAGAACAGCCGCTGCCTCGCGAGACAGGTCGGGCATGAGAGCGAAAGCGAGACCACTGGTCCTGTCGGCCGCCGTCTTAACCATGGCGATCTTCGCAGCGACGGGCCAATCGACATCACCGAAAGTGACCGAGCGACAGCAGGACATGAAGGCGATGGCGGGTGCCGCCAAAACCATTGACGCCATGTTCAAGGGCAGCTCGCCATACAATTCGAAGGCCTTCAAGGCAGCCGCCGAGACCATCCGGACGTATTCCGGCGAATGGCTCGCTGCCCTGTTCGAAGCGCCCGTCGTCTCTGGAGGATCGAAGGCCAGTGACAGCATCGAAGCCGATCGGCCGACGTTCGACAGGCTGGCGGCCGAACTCGGCGCTTATGCGTCGGTCCTTTCAGTCGCGGCCGACCGCAACCCAGATGCTCTCGGTCCCGAC
Organism: Ensifer adhaerens; assembly: GCF_002940685.1. Taxonomy (GTDB): domain Bacteria; phylum Pseudomonadota; class Alphaproteobacteria; order Rhizobiales; family Rhizobiaceae; genus Ensifer; species Ensifer adhaerens_E. Next base: position 34,324 of record NZ_PNFP01000025.1, read on the forward strand.
ATGCGAATGAAAGGCGGCGACGCGACGATGGGCGGGCCGCTCGCCAAGAGGAAGGCGGGCAGCTCCCGATCCGATGTCGATACCCGCCGAGCACGCCTTCCACATGATGCTGCAGACGTGCACCTCCTGCCACGCCAAGTTTAGAGTGAAGGGCGAGTAGCGGCCGTCGCGAGTGACGCTCAATTCTGAAAATAACTAATAAAGTCATATAGTTAATCGCATAACGCGGATTATGGAACCGCCACACCTGCGAGTCCCTGTTAGTCCCTTAGCCGAAGAAGAGTTTGGGTGCTATGTCCTCTGGCTCGCGAGCTGCGGATGCTTCACGTCGCGGGAGTTTGCCGACATGTGGCTAGTGCCGCCAAACCTTCACCGCCGAGATCAGGAGGATGATTGCCAAAGCCGGAAGTAGGACGCCGTTCGGAACCATGCCAAGCAGAAGGCCGCCCACGAACGTGCCGACGATTGATCCGGCAGCCATCAGCAGCATGAAGGCCTTATTGCGGCCGATGACGGAAAAGCTCTGATCGCGGCTGTAGCGGGTAAACCCGACTAGCATGGTCGGCAAGCTCACCGCGAGTGAGAGACTGCCGGCAAGCTTGATGTCCGCACCGAACAGAAGGACGAGCGTCGGGATCAGCAGTTCGCCTCCCGCCACCCCCAGAAGTGCTGCGACGATGCCAATGACGAAACCAGCGATGACGCCGGAGAGTATCTGGGACAAGCCGGTCAGCAGCGGTTGGCCAGATGTCGCATCGTGCCCAAACATCAAAACAATCGCGATCGCAACCAGCATAGCGGAGATCACCTTATAGAGCGTCTCCGAGCGCAGCTTTGTCGCCCAGCCTGCGCCGAACCACGCGCCGACCAAGCTACCCGCGAGTAAGTTGACGACGATCGGCCAGTGGTCGGCTATCGCGCCGAAAGGGACCGTGCCTGCTCGAAAGGGCAGCGCCGTCGCGACGACGACGAGGCTCATGGCCTTGTTGAGGATCACCGCCTCAAGCGCCGCGAAGTTGAAGAATCCGATCAGGATCGGAAGGCGAAACTCTGCGCCGCCAAGACCGATGAGACCTCCAAGCGCTCCGATGAGGGCTCCGCCCCCGAAAGCAGCAGCAGGACGGAGGGGAACTGACGTGTTGGCGTGGTCGGTCACGATCGATATATACCCAGAAATATCACGAGGACTGGCGGTCGTTTTGGCGGCGGAAGCCTAGAAAATTGTCGGTTGAGCGGAGCGGGCTGTGAGTAATAGCACGCAATACAAGTTGAAGACATTCCCGTTCCGCCACGTCGAGACATAGTTCGAGTTCAGCCCGGAGGAATGGTCCGATCTATGCAGATGCTAGCGGAGCGAGGCGCCGGCTCGACTGAGATCGAGCGCTTCCCGCCCACGGTACTGACAGGATCGCCTTACTCCGTCGCGTAAACCTCCGGTTTCTTGCCGTCCTTTGGCACCGTATAGATCACGAACGGTTCGGTCTTCGTGCCAGCCATGCCGGGCGAGCCCATCGGCATTCCTGGCAGGGTGATACCTGCTATCGGTGGCCGCTCCTTGAGGAGCTTGCGCACGATGGTCGCCGGCACATGCCCGTCGACCACGTAGCCGTCGATGAACATCGTATGGCAGCCCTGCATGTTTTCCGGCACACCTGCCTTGCGGCTGATCTCGAGAAGATCATTGGTCGGCTTGACGTCGACATTGAAGCCGTTCTCGCGCAGGTAGGCGGCATAGCCCTCGCAGCAGCCGCACTGGGGGTTCTTATAGAGCGTGGCCTGCAATGGATCGGCGATCGCCGGCGCGGCGAAGGCTATGAAGGCGGCAAGACTGGCGAAGAGGATTGAAGGTGTCATTTTGGTTCTCCTTGCGTAGTTCTGTTTGGTTCAGGCGACGCGCAGCACGGTCATCATGCCCGACATCTGGTGGTCCATGACGTGGCAGTGCAGCATCCAGTCACCGGGGTTGTCGGCAACGAAGGCGGCCCCGACGACATCCTTCGGAGCCATCAGCACCGTGTCCTGCCATTGGCGATGCGGGACCGGCCTGCCGTTGCGGCTCAAGACCCGCAGGCTATGCCCGTGGAAGTGCATCGGATGCCACCAGGTGGTCTCGTTGCGCAGCTCCAGCACGACACTGCGGCCGCGCTTGAACGCGAGGGCGGGTTCCATTCCCGCATGGCCATCCCCGGTCATCGACTGGCCGTTGATAGCCCAGACCGCGCCATGGCCCATGCCCATCATCCCGCCCCCTCCCATCATTCCGCCCTGCATGTCTCCCCTACCCATCATCGCGCTCATCATGCCGCCTTGGAGCGTGAGCCTGTGGCGCTCCGCCGAGGCGAGATCGGGTTCGAGCAAAGGATTGCGGAGGAGCGCAAGCTGAGCGTCGAGAGGATGCTCGCGGATCGGTGGCCTCGCATCGTAGGCGAGCTGCGTCAGCCGATAGGACAGGCCATCGTAGAAATCATCGACGACCTCGTAGGTCCGTCCGGGTGCTCCCTGCATGTCGAGAACAAGGTCGACCCGCATGGCCGGACCGAGAAAGATGCGGCGGCCCTCGGGCTCGTGCGGATCGCAAGGCTGGCCGTCGATCGCCACAACCACGGGCCGATGACCATCGAAGCGCAACGCCATGATCCGCGCGAGCGACGCGTTGACGAGGCGCAGCCGTATGCGCTCCCCTGTCCGGAAAGCCTCAGTTTCCGACACCCGGCCGTTGAGCGTCACCGTGTTGCCGACGCGGCCGGACATCCCCGCTTCCATCCGGTTGCCGAAGCCGGAGGCGATGCCGCCGTCCTCGGTCAGCCGCCAGTCGGAAAGCACCCAGACAAGGTCGCGGTCGACGGCGACGGGTTCGCGTTCCTCCACAATCACCGCCCCCGCGAGGCCGCGGCCGAGTTGCTCGAGGCTGTTGGCGTGCGGGTGATACCAGAAGGTTCCGGCATCCGGCGGCGTGAACTCGTAGATGAAGCTCTCTCCCGGCCTGATCGGCGGCTGCGTCAGCCCAGGCACGCCGTCCATCGCATTGGGAAGCCGAATGCCGTGCCAGTGGACCGTCGTTTCCTGGTCGAGGCGGTTTTCGACGACGAGACGCGCTGGTTCGCCCTGACGCAGGCGTACCAGCGATCCGGGCACGGTTCCGTTGTAGGTCCAGACGTCCGTTGCGGGCCGATCCGGCCCCGTCAGGCGCGCGCGGCCAGCCGCGACGGCGACCTTGTAGTCGTTCGAAGAAGACGCCGAGTGCGCCGGAATGGACGGCAGCGCTGTCGCCAGCAGAAGACCTGCGCCTGCCTGGAGCAGCCCCCGGCGCGAAACAGGGCAGTTGGATTCACTATTCACTTTCGATCCTTCCGATCATCGTACACGGCGGAACGCGTAGGCGTTGCCGCGCATGGGTTCGCTGGTCCGGCAAAGCTGCTTAGTCGCAACCGTCGGAAAATCAGCCGATGTCGAAGGTTCGTGGTGGGGCGGGATCGGGCGGCCAGACCCAGCCGAAGAGAAACGGCTCGCGGGCAGCAACTGGAGCAAGCCTATCCCCGGCCGGAATGTGAATCGCTGTGGGCAGCGACGCGACGACGGGGGCTGCGCAGAGCTTGCCGCAGGCCATCGCCTTCATTGCGCCTGCCTGGTCGGGACAATCCTGGCAGTCACCGTGGTCGGACATCGTCATTTCCGCCATGGTCGCCATCTTCGCAGCCATGCTGCTCGCCTGGGCCACCGACAGGCTCATCCCCGCGGCGACGAAAACCGCGAGGAGCAAAAGGCCAAGCTGTCGGACAGGCCAGCGCTTCATGACGAAGAGAATCGCGCCGAACCTAGGGGAATACAAGCCATGATGCGCCGCTGTGCAGACCAGCCGCGTCAACACTGCGTGACGCGATGCAGACCCTGACCTCGGCGCATGGTTGCCATCTTTCATTCGGCCGCTTCCTTGAGCCTCATTTCCGTGGCTTTGGCCATTGGTCGGTCGTCGGCGCGGGCTGGCAGCCGCCAGCCCTTCGCCAGTCCGTAGATCGCCGGGATCACCGCTAGTGTCAGCACCGTCGACGAGATCATGCCGCCGATCATCGGCACGGCGATGCGCTGCATGATTTCGGATCCGGCCCCGGTGCTCCAGAGGATCGGCACCAGCCCCGCGATGATCGCCACGACGGTCATCATCTTCGGTCGCACCCGTTCCACCGCTCCGACCATGATCGCGTGATGCAGGTCGTCCCGCGTGAAGGGGCGGTTTTCGCGATCGCAATCCTCACGGCGTTCTCGCAGCGCCTGGTCCAGATAGATCAGCATGATCACACCCGTCTCTGCCGCCACGCCAGCAAGCGCAATGAAGCCGACGACCACCGCCACCGAAGCGTTGAAGCCCAGCCACCACATCAGCCAGATGCCGCCAACCAGCGCGAAGGGCAGCGACAGCATGACGATGAGGGTCTCCGTCAGTGCCTTGAAGTTCAGGTAGAGCAGCAGGAAGATCAGCGCGAGGGTCAGCGGCACGACGATTGCGAGGCGCGCTTTTGCCCGTTCCAGATATTCGTACTGCCCGCTCCAGGCGACCGAATAGCCTGATGGAAGCGACACGCTCTTCGCGACGGCTGCTTGAGCTTCGGAGACATAGCCGCCGAGGTCGCGGTCGGCGATGTCGACGAAAATATAGACCGCAAGCTGGCCATTCTCGGTCCGGATCGTCGTCGCGCCACGCTCGAGCTTGACGTCGGCGACTGCGCCGAGAGGCACCGCGCCGCCGCCGGGGAGCGCGACCTCGATGTCGCGCGCGATCGACTGCGGATCGCTTCTGAACGCCCGCGGATAGCGGACGGCGACGCCGTAGCGCTCCCTTCCCTCGACGGTCAAGGTGACCACCTCGGACCCAAGCGCCGTGGCGATGACATCCTGCACGTCGCCGATGCTGAGGCCGTAGCGCCCGAGCGCGGTGCGGTCCGGCACGATGTCGAGGAAGTATCCGCCTATGACACGCTCGGCGTAGGCACTGGACGTGCCGGGGACGGCCTTCAGTACCGTCTCGATGTCGCGCGCCACGCGCTCCATCTCCTTGAGGTCAGTTCCGTAGACCTTGACGCCGACGGGCGTGCGGATGCCCGTCGACAGCATGTCGATGCGGGCGCGGATTGGCATGGTCCAGGCGTTGGAGACACCGGGGAACTGAAGCGCCGCGTCCATTTCCTGCTTGAGGCTGTCGATGGTCACGCCCGGCCGCCATTCGGTCTTCGGCTTCAGGGTGATGATCGTCTCGAACATCTCCGTCGGCGCGGGATCGGTGGCGGTCAGTGCCCTGCCCGCCTTGCCGAAGACCGTCTCCACCTCCGGGAACGACTTGATGATCCGGTCCTGGGTCTGCATCAGCTCGGCAGCCTTGGTCACCGACAGGCCGGGCAAGGTCGTCGGCATGTACATCAGCGTGCCTTCGTTGAGGGTCGGCATGAACTCGCTTCCGATCTGACGCGCCGGCCAGACCGTTGCGGCGAGTGCTGCGACCGCGATCAGGATCGTGATCGTCTTCGCCTGCAGCACCCCGGCAATGATCGGGCGGTAGGTCCAGATCAGGAAGCGGTTGAGCGGGTTCTTGTGCTCGGGCACGATCCGGCCGCGCACAAACAGGACCATCAGTGCCGGAACGAGCGTCACCGACAGCAGGGCAGCCGCCGCCATGGCGAAGGTCTTGGTGAAGGCGAGCGGCCCGAACAACCGCCCCTCCTGGGACTCCAGCGTGAAGATCGGCAGGAAGGACACGGTGATGATCAGCAGGCTGAAGAACAGCGCCGGGCCGACCTCGCTCGCCGCGTCGATCAGAACCTCGGTGCGGGGCTTGTCGGGTGGCGCCCGCTCCAGATGCTTGTGGGCGTTCTCGATCATCACGATCGCCGCATCGATCATCGCGCCGATGGCAATGGCGATGCCGCCAAGGCTCATGATGTTGGCCCCGATGCCGAGCGTCCGCATCGCGATGAAGGAGATCAGGATGCCAATCGGCAGCATGATGATGGCAACGAGCGCGCTCCGCACATGCAGAAGGAAAGCGATCGTTACCAAGGCGACGATGATGGACTCCTCGGCCAGCGTGCCCTTGAGCGTCTCGATCGCGGCCTTGATCAGCTCCGAGCGATCGTAGACCGGAACGATCTCGGTGCCCGCTGGCAGGCTGTCCTTGACCGCCGCCAGGTTCTTCTTGGCGCTGTCGATGACGTTGAGGGCGTTCTCGCCGACCCGCTGCAGCACGATGCCGCTTGCGACCTCGCCTTCGCCGTTCAGCTCGGTGATGCCGCGACGCTCGTCGGGAACCGTCTCCACCCGCGCCACGTCGCCCAGGCGCAGCGGCGCGCCGCCTTCGGTCATCAGCACGATATTCTCAATGTCCTTGATGCCTTGCAGATAGCCGCGGCCGCGGACCATGAACTCGAACTCGGAGATTTCGACCGTGCGGCCGCCGACGTCCCGGTTGCTGGCCCGCACCGCATCGGCGATCTGCTTCAGCGTCACGTTCTGGGCGCGCAGGCGCGCCGGATCGACGACGACGGAATACTGCTTGACGAAGCCGCCGACACTCGCGACCTCGGCCACGCCCTCCGATTTCGAGGCGGCGAACCGCACGACCCAATCCTGCAGGGAGCGCAGTTCGGCGAGCGACAGTTCCTTGGCGACAAGGGCGTATTGATAGACCCAGCCGACGCCGGTCGCGTCAGGGCCAAGGCTCGGCGAGATGCCCTCGGGAAGCCGGCTCGCGGCGGCGTTGAGGTATTCGAGCACGCGGCTTCGCGCCCAATAGGGATCGGTTCCGTCTTCGAAGATCACGTAAACGAACGAGATGCCGAAGAAGGAGAAGCCGCGCACGACCTTCGACCGCGGTACCGTCAGCATAGACGTCGTCAATGGATAGGTGACCTGGTCCTCGACCACCTGCGGTGCCTGACCGGGATAGTCGGTGAAGACGATGACCTGTACGTCCGAGAGATCGGGAATGGCATCGAGCGGAAGCGAACGCAGCGAATACACGCCCGCGGCGATCGAGAGCGCGGCTCCCACGATGATCAGCACCAGATTGCGGGCGGACCAGGCGATGATGTTCGAGATCATGGTTTCACCTCGTCTGCAGTGAGCGCACTCAGCGCCGCATTGAGATTGCTCTCGGCGTCGAGTAGGAAGTTCGCCGAGGTGACGATCTTCTCTCCGGCTTCGATCCCTTTCCTGATCTCCGTCCGGTCGTCGCCGCGCGCTCCTAGTGTGACGTCGCGCGGTTCGAAGCGGCCCTCGCCCTTGTCGACGAACACCACCTGTCGGTCGCCTGTGTCGATGACCGCGCTGTTGGGCACCGCGACGACAGGGGCGGTATCACCCGAGGCGATCTCGACTTCGGCGTACATGTTCGCAAGCAGCAGGCCTTCGGCGTTGGGAAGCTCAATCCTCACCTTGGCCGTCCGCGTCTGCGACTGAAGCTCCGGGTAGATCAGGTCGACCGTGCCCTCGAACGCCTTGCCCGGCAGGTTCCGCACCCGGACCGTCGCTTGCGCGCCTTTGCGGATGGTCGTGGCATCGAACTCGGGCACGTCAGCGATCACCCACACCTTCGACATGTCGGCAATTCGGAAGAGGACATCGCCGGCCTCGGCCATCATGCCCGTCGTCGCGCTGCGTTCGAGGACGACGCCATCGCTCGGGGAGAGGAAGGCGATGCTTCTGGGCACCGTCCGGCTCCGGGCAATCGCTTTGACGGTCTCTTCCGGCACGCCGAGATTGCGTAGTTGCAGCGCGCCGCCGATGTCGAGGTCCGGCTTGCCGCCGCCCCGCAGTTCCGTGGCGTATTCGGCCCCGGCTCTCGCGATGTCCTTGGAGAAGAAGTGGAAGAGCTCATCGCCCTTCAGCACCCGGTCGCCGGTCGTCACATCAGCGACGCCCTCGATGAAGGCGTTCGCCCGCATGGAGACGATCCGGACCAGGCGCTCGTCGAACGTGACCGTTCCGGGCACCCGCACCTGGCGACTGACGACGGCGTTCTCTGCCGTCGCCGTCTTTACACCGGTCCGCTGCAGCTTGCCGAGCGAGACCTTGACGACGGAACTGTCCGCTTCCTCGCCGTCGTAGACAGGAAGGTAGTCCATGCCCATCGAGTCCTTCTTCGGCACCTTGGAGGTGTCGGGAAGGCCCATCGGATTGCGGTAATAGAGCACCTTGCGCTCGGCCGCCGCCGTCGCGGCTTCGGCCTTCTTGGGGGCGGCCCTCTTCCCGGTGTCGAAGGCGACGTCCTCGCTCTCGCGCACGGCGACGAAAGCCCGGCCGTCTGCGGTCTCCCGCGGCGTGGCCGAGTATTCCGGCGAACCGTCCGGGTGACGGAAATAGATTACCTTGCCCGTCGGCTCGACCGCGGGCTGCATGGTTTCCCCGAGCGCCTGCTCGGAGAAGAGTTTGGTGATGTCGGTGGCAAGGCCGCGCGTGCCAGCCGCGTAGCCTCCCCCGCCGGCGATGGCGAGGGAGCTGACGAAGAGCAGCAATCTGGACGTGGTCACGGCTGTGCCTGCAGAACCATTTCGCCCTGGACGGTCTCGGTCTCGCCCTGGACCTTGGCCGCCAGCTTGAAGCGCCAGCCGCCCTCCATGCTGAGATTGGTCTTGAACGCGTAGATGCCGGCTTCCGTTACCGGCAGGGCTTCGACCGGGGTGGTCATCGCCTCCATCCCCTCCGGCGCCATATCCATCCTCGTGCTGAAGATGACCGCGTCCGGCACGGGTTTTGCCGTCCTCTTGTCGATCAGGCGCACCGTGACGGTCACCTCGGGACCATGTGGGACTTCAGACTGGACGAGTTGGAACTCGTAGTCCGTTGCGGCGGCGAAAGATGTGGTGGTTGCAGCCAAAATGATGGCAACCGAGCCGAGGATCGCTCTCCGAGAAAAGATGTTTGTCATGTTGAATCTCACTCAGGACCGGCACTTCAGGGCCGCGTCCATGAAATAAATACGGTCGAATGGACGCTTTCCGTCTGGAAGCGGCCGTCCGGTTTCATTCAGCGAGTGAGATCAGGCTTTGGGAGGTCGCGCCGGCGGTTCGACGAGAGCGGACGGCAGGCGATTTTCCTGGAGGATCGGATGCGACAGATCGCGTGCCGACAGATCGATCCGCCAGCTATTTGCCTTGCTGCCGTGTGCGAGGATGATGGAAGAGCAGACGAGTGCGAGAGGGCACGTCTTTCCGCAATCGTTCTTCTGCGCGGGCTTCTGTTCCGGACAGCAGGACATGTCGTCCATGCCAGCCATCGCATCCATCTGCATGTCGGGCGAAAGAGCCATGGCGCTCGCAGCCGAGCCGACGCTCACGGGACCAAGCACGACCCCGAGCAACGCCAACACACAAAAAAAGCGCCGGAGCGCGACGACGAACATGCAGCTATGCTTGCATAGCGCGCTGCACATTGGAAGACGGTCACGGAAAGTTGCGACCGACGGCCGCACGCTAGGGCGTGTGCTACGCACCACCAATCGGTTGATTTATCAAGTTGATGTCCACCCACCCGTTCACGGGCTTGACGTATTGCCGCGGCATGGGTCGTGAAGGCGGCCCATCTCGGATCCGAACGGTGACAACCGCGCAGCACGACGACTTTTTCCCAGCCGAAAGGGCTGCGGCGTTGACTAGGAACTCGACTGAAGCGCCTGATCCAACCGGTCTCTATAAACTGCCAGCGCCGGAACGATGGCAAATATGCATCCGGTGGCGACTATGAGGGCCGCCAGCGATATTTCGCTAGGGCCCACGGACGGAGTTAGTGCGATGCCGGTTTGGCTGGCAACGAAATGCCCGGCCAAGCGGGACCCCCCAAGCCCCAGGAACAAACCCGCAATCGCACCACTTGCTATGACGGTCATAACATAGAGCCAGATACAGGCGAACACATAGGACCTGGGTGCCCCAAGCGCACGAAGAACGGCGAACCGCCGGCGGTGGACCCGCAGCAGCACGATCACACAGGCGATCACCGCGGCGATGACGAGCGCCTGTGTACCGCTTGCGAGCGCTGTCATCAGAACGCGTATATCGCCGAGGACCTGATAGAGGCCGACGAGCACCTCCGCCGGAAAGAACGCGGTCGACGCTTCCGTGCGGAACACGTTTCGCAGCCCGTACGCGGCCGCCAGGTTTTCTGGCTTCACCACCATGGCCGGTACGCCGGTCAGGTACGCTTCATCGAAGGGTGGTCCAAGGACAGCGCCGGCCTCGGGCGCATGTCCCGTCGGCAGATTGTGCAGCTTCCAAATTTGCTCGACGGGGATGATCACCGCGCGATCCCAAGGAGAACCTTGCGCCGGAAGGCGACCAACCACCTTAAACGTGCTCGCGTGGTGCAGATCGCCTGCCGTTTCCTCCGGGCCATGGCCATGGTTCGTTTGAAATGTCTCGCCGATCTTCAACGGTGAGGCCTGTCCGACAACGGCCTCTTCCCAGTTTTCAAAGCCCCTGCCCTCCGCCAGGCGACCATCCGCCAAGTGCGAAACGAGATCCCGCGTCGTTCCCACGACCGGATCCCCGTTGACACTGTCGCCGAAGGCAAGTGGCGCCGCAAACACCGCGCGGTTTTCTGCCAGGACCTCTCGTACGACCTCGGGTCTCAGCAGTTCGACCGACCCCGGCCGCAGAAAGAGTGATTTCAGCGTCACATCCGTAATGCTTCCGGGCGCCGCCACGATCAGATCGAACTTGTCCACGGCGCGGGCGCTCGCCTGCTTCAGGGCGCGCTCCTGCGAAAGGATGGCAACGCCCAGTCCGGTCGCGATCATGATGAGGATCACGAGCATCAGGTTCAAGCGGCGGTCCGCGCGCAGCATCGAGAGCACCAACGGAAAGGGGTTCATAGCGCGCGCTCCTTCCGCACTATCCTTCCGCGCTCGAGGTGGATGGTGGTCGCGGCGCGTACGGCGAACGCCGGATCGTGGCTTACGGCTATAACCGTTTTTCCCCTGGCTGCTTCCGCGATAAGCGCATCGATGACAAAACTTCCGTTTTTGGTATCGAGGCTGGCAGTGGGCTCGTCTGCGAGGATCAGCGGCGGATCGAACAAAAGTGCGCGCGCGATGGCAACGCGCTGCTGCTCTCCTCGCGACATCCGCGAAACGGACGATCGATCTTCCGGAATGCCAAATCTGCGCATGAGGGATTTCGCGTTCTCGGCGGCGCGGGCCGCCTTCCCGAAGCTTTCGGGCAAGCGAATGTTGGCAAGTGGCGACAATTCCGCGATCAGATTGAAATCCTGAAAGATCATGCCGACCGTTCGCCGCCGCCACACATCGCGGCGGCCCTCGCGAAGATCCGTCACGTTCTCACCGAGAACTGTAATAGAGCCACTGGTGGCGGGCGTAATTCCGGAAATGACGTTCAGAAGCGTTGATTTGCCGGAGCCGGACGGCCCCGCGATCACCGTCAGTTCTCCCGGTGGGAACGACAGTTCGTCGATGGCGAGAATGTCGCGGCGGTCGTTTGGTATGTCGCGAACTTCGACCCTGATCCCTTGCAGCGAAACCATCTTTGCTCAAAGCCGCTCGAAAACCGCGTCGCTCAGGCGCAGGAAGCTGACGAAGCCGGTTTCCTCATCCTTCTCGAATCCAACTTCGAGCTTTCCGACAACCTTGATCGGGAAGTTGAAGGGCGTGGCGTCCACGATGGAGGAGGTCTTGATCAGGACGATGTCGGTTGGCCAGTCGAGGGTCGAGTCGCAGAACGGGCAAACCGCCATCGGCATCTTCGTCAGGACGAAGAAAGTTGCCTGGGCTTTGAGCGGCGGCGCCATGTAGCCGACGATCGACACTTCGCTGCCGGTGAGAGCCTTGGTCTTGGCTGACGGATCGCTGCCCTTCTCGTAGAGCTCAGAGAACGTGAGCGTACTTGCAGCGCCAAAGGCCGCACCAGCTGCGATGGCAGCCGATATGAACACTAGAAAAACAACCGAAACCAGTCGTTGCATGCGTCACCTGAAGCTTGGGCAACCCGGCCTGGACCGGGTTGCCTGAATTTCTGCCGACGATCGACCGTTAGTCCTGCTGGCCGAGGCCCGAGGCGTTCGAAAGCACGTGGTAGATGTAGTTTTCTTCGACCGTGCCGGAGACCAGATGGGCTTGCGGTCCCCAGGCGTAGATCACGACGTCGTCGCCCGCGTGGGTTTCCGATTCCATCGGCACAAGAGCGGGCTGAAGGAAGTCGGGAGACTGCGTATCAACGGTGCTGAGGTCAGGGCGCACGCCGGCCGGCTGAGCGTCGGTTTTGCCCTTCTCGAGTGCTGGGAAGACGGCGCCCGGACCGTTGGCGTAGCCGAGCGTGGTATAGGGCTTGCCGTCGGCAGCCTTGGCGACAGTTCCGTCGACATCGACAACCAGGCCGAAGAGCGGATTGCCGCGCTTCGGGTAGCCGTTGATGGTCATGGTGTGCCCGTGATCGGCCGTAGCGACAATAAGGGTGTCTTCGCGCTTGGTGATTTCCAGGGCCTTCTTGATCGCCTGATCGAAGGCAATCGCGTCTTCGAGCGCGCGAGCGGCATTGCCCGCGTGATGGGCGTGGTCGATACGGCCGCCTTCAACCATCAGCACGAAACCGGTTTCGTTCTGGGCAAGTCGCTCGATCGCCTTTGTCGTCATCTCGGCTAGCGAGGGCTCGCCCTTGGCATCCTTCGCGCGATCCAGCTCGTATTCCATGTGGCTGCGATCGAACAGGCCGAGGAGCTTGGCGCCTGAGGACAGGTCGGCTGCGTCGAAGCCTGCCTTGTCTGTGACATAGAGGTGGTTGTTGCTCTTTGCCGTCCATTCGGCCGTCAGGTCGCGCTTGTCCGTACGGCTGCCGGTCTTGCCTTCGTCTTCAGCATCTGCTGTCTCCTTCGGGACGAAGTTGCTGCGGCCACCGCCGAGAACGACCTCAAAGCCATCGCCTGCAGGCCAGTTGACGAGCTGATCGGCAAGATCCTTGCAGCCCTTGGCGAGCGCGTCGCCGACTTCCTTGTCGTTTTCCCAGTCACGGTCCGGCGTGTGGCCATAGGTGGCGGCTGGCGTTGCGTGGGTGATGCGGGCGGTCGAGACCACGCCGGTCGCAAGGCCCGCCTCCTCAGCCATCTCGAATATCGTCTTGACTTCCTTGCCCTTGGACGCCTCGCAGTCGCCGACAACGGCGTCCTGGTTGAGGCCGATGATGTCGTTGCGGGTCTTCACGCCCGTAACCATAGCTGTTGCCGTCGGCGCTGAATCGGAGACCTGGCCGTCATGGCTGTAGGTCTTGGACATCGCCGTGTAGGGGAAAGTGTCGATTGTCAGAACGTTGGATTCACCGTCGACGCCGCGCTTCTGGCCTTCAAGGATACGAGCAGCCGTGACAGTTGCGACGCTCATGCCGTCGCCGACGAAGATGATGATGTTCTTCGCCTTGCCCGTGATGGGTTGAACGGAGAGCTTCGCATCAAGTGCGGCCTTTGCTGCCGCGAAGTAACTGTCTTTGGCCTGCGGCAAGTCAGCGGCGGTGACGTTTCCTGCGACCAGTGCCGCGCAGCACACTCCGGACAAAAGCGATCTGAGCATTAGCGAATCCCCTCGAAAATCGGAAAATGCGCCGCACCCACTGTCGGCGCGCGGGGCGAACCTAGTGAGCTACCGTTTCAGGGATGTGACATTCAGTGATGGGCGTGGCCCGCATGCCCGTGCTCGGTCGCATCGGCTGCCTCGACCTTTGCCCGCAGAGGCAGATCACCGCCGGGTTCGAAGGTCAGAACGACGTCGATTTCCTCATCGACATCGAAATCTTTCGATAGCTGTTCAAGCTTTATGGCGAGGCCGCCAGGGTCCATCCGAAACGCCCCCCGGGGCACTTCGACTACGCCAATTTCGACGGTCGAGATCGTCTCTCCCTGCAGGACAATTCCAACTGTCGTGGCCGTTCCGGCGGCATTGGAACGAGCCCTCACCAGCCGCACCGGGTCGCCATCATTTTCGATTTCCATGAAAAACAATGTCGTCCCGCCTGCCTCAGCGGCTCGGAGCCACGGATGGGTCACACGGATCTCGCCGAGCGCTGCAAGGTGAGCGTCCCCGCCATCGGCATTTGCCGCCGTGACCGCGGCCAAGACAAAACCCACGCTTGCCAGAAGGTTCCTGGTAAAAGAGCTTTGCATGACCATCGTCCCTCCCCGCTCATGATGCAGGTAGCGCCATTTCTTATCAGGCCGATGACGGTTGAATACCCACCGCGCGGGTGACGAGGTGGAGGGACGCGGTTTGTGTCTGGTTCATTCAATCCGAACGCGCGTTTTCGGACTGCGGGCTCGTCAGCGAAACTTCGGATAAGCCTTCACCCTGAACCCGCTCATGCAGATCAAGGAACCGTTGAATTCTGGGCACGACGAGCCTGGCGCTTCGCCCTGCGCCGATCAATGTTGCCGATGCCGGCCCTGTCCAACTGCCGTAGCCGACGAACCAAAGCCGTGGCTCTTTCGTGGATTGTCCGTCCTCTACATCGGCCGTGCCGTCGTCCTTCACGATGTCAGTGCCCGCAAGATGACCGAGCGCCGGCCTAAAGCCAGTGCACCAGATGACCGCGTCGACGGCCATAAAACGGCCGTCCGACCAGACGACGCCATTCTCCTTAAAGCGTTCGAACGGCCGCACGGTTGTAAGCTGGCCGCGATCACGCGCCGCCTTCACAGGCGGGACCATCACGATGTCACCCAGTCCGCCCGCCCGTTGCCCATCACTGTTTCCCAGCGCCCGGGCGGTAGCACGCTCGAACAGGACGTGACCATCAACGTCATCCGGCAGAAATGTGGGTGGAGAGGTCGTCACCCACGATGCGTCGGCAACCGTCGAGACCTCCGCATAGATCTGTGCGCCGGAATTGCCGCCACCCACAATCAGGACTGACTGCCCGGCAAACGCGTCCGGGGACCGGTAGTTCGCCGAATGCAGCTGAAGGCCGGTGAAAAGCTCTTGTCCTTCGTAGGGAGGCACGAACGGATTGCTCCAGGTTCCGGTCGTGTTCAAGACGGCTCGCGCCAGCCAGACCTCTCCCTGTCCTTCCACGCGGACCAGATCTTCGCCGGGTACGACCCGTTCAACACGGACGGGCCGCCGCACGTTGAAACCGTAACGCTCTTCGTAGCGAGATAGATAATCTATGACGTCGCTCTTGCTCGGATAGCCGCGTTCACGCGAAGGAGGCATCAGCCATCCGGGAAGCGAACTGTATCCGGCCGGGGAGAACAGGCGGAGCGAATCCCAGGTGTGGCGCCAGGCGCCGCCTGGCCCCTCCCCCGCATCGATGAGGGCAAAGTCGAGCCCGGCCCGGCGCAGGTAGTAGGCGGAGGCGAGACCAGCTTGCCCCGCTCCGATGACAATCACGTCATAGATGTGGTCCGTCACGCCGCACCCTTCTGCGGTGCGATGGCGATCGCGGAGAGGTCGGTCTGAGGATCGATCGGCTTGCGCGCTTCCTTGCGTTCCGAGTAGCGATCGACCAGCTGTTCCCCGTGTGGCCGCAAGAGGACGGTGAACCGGAACAGTTCCTCCATCACGTCCACGATCCGGTCGTAGTAGCTGGATGGTTTCATGCGACCCTGGCTGTCAAACTCCTGCCAGGCCTTGGCGACGCTTGATTGGTTCGGAATGGTGTACATCCGCATCCAGCGGCCAAGAATGCGCAGCGTGTTGACGGCATTGAAGCTCTGCGAGCCGCCGGACACCTGCATCACCGCGAGAGTGCGCCCCTGGGTCGGACGAATGCCACCCATGTTCAATGGCAAGTGATCAATCTGCGCTTTCATGATGCCGGTGATCTGGCCGTGGCGCTCTGGCGAACACCAGACCATTGCCTCCGACCAGATCGCATGCTCGCGCAGTTCCTTTACGGCCGGATGATTGTCGCCCTTCACCTGATCGGGCAACGGGAGATCCGAAGGATCGAAGATCCGGGTTTCCGCACCGAAATACTCCAGGATGCGCGCGGCTTCCTCGGTGGCCAGCCGCGAATAGGATTGTTCACGCAAGGATCCGTAGAGCAAAAGGATACGCGGCTTGTGATCGAGAGGGCCGAGCCCCTGCGCCGGATTGCGGTTCAGGTAGGCCGGATCGAGCGCCGGAAGGTGATCGATATCGGTTAGTGTACGCAGTCTCATTTCGTAATCCTATGCCTTGGAAGTGACGGCAGCTGGTGCCGTTGAAGCGAAGTACCGGCGACCGAACCAAAGGGCGAGCTGCACCAAAAGGATGAGCACAGGAACCTCGACGAGCGGTCCGATGACGGCCGCAAAAGCAACCGGAGATGCCAGGCCGAAAGCCGCGATCGCAACGGCAATCGCCAACTCGAAATTGTTGCCTGCAGCGGTGAAGGCGACGGCGGTCGTGCGTGGATAGTCGGCATCGATGAGCTTCGCCATGAAGAAGCTGACCGTGAACATCACCACGAAGTAGATCGTCAGCGGGATGGCGAGAAGCAACACGTCGAAGGGCAATCGTACTACGTCTGCGCCCTTCAGGCTAAACATCGCAACGATCGTGAACAGCAGCGCTGCAAGCGTGATCGGACCGATCTTCGGCAGGAAGGTGTTTTCGTACCAGTCCTCGCCTTTCGCCTTGGTCAGGAAGCGACGCGACAGGTAGCCTGCAAGGAACGGGATCCCGAGATAGATCAGCACAGCTTGAGCGATCGTCCAGAAGGATACGTCGATCACGCTTCCTTCAAGCCCGAACAGTGGCGGCAGGAAAGACAGGAAGAACCAGGCGTAGACGCTGAAAAACAGGATCTGGAAGATCGAATTGAAGGCAACCAGACCGGCGACGTACTGGTTGTCACCGCGTGCGAGCTGGTTCCAGACGAGGACCATGGCGATGCAGCGCGCCAGCCCGATGAGGATCAGGCCGGTCATGTATTCCGGGTAGTCGCGGAGAAACAGGACGGCGAGCCCGAACATGAGGGTCGGCCCGATTAGCCAGTTCTGCACGAGCGAAAGCGCCAGGATCCGCTTGTCGGCAAAGACCTGGTGGAGCTCGTCGTAACGCACCTTGGCGAGCGGCGGGTACATCATCAGGATTAGCCCGATGGCGATCGGGACATTCGTGGTTCCAACCGAAAGGCTGTCGAGCGCGGCGGGAAGCCCCGTGAACACCGTGCCAAGAACGAGGCCGAGAGCCATGGCGGCAAATATCCACACCGTCAGGTAGCGGTCGAGGAACGAGAGACGTAAGGTAGGTTGGGCGGGACGCAATTGCGTGCTCCTTGAAAAATGTTGGTACCGCAGCCCCATCAGAGGCTGCGCGCGATGCTCTGGCTTGCGTTGCCTTGATTAGACGCGCTGGCCACGCGCATCTACGACCGCTTCGCCATCTTCCTTAGTGAACGCGCCCTTCTGGGCTTCAGGCAGAATGTCGAGGACGGCCTCGGAGGGGCGGCAGAGTTTTACACCGAGCGGCGAGACGACGATCGGCCGATTGATCAGGATCGGATGTTCCATCATCGCGTCGACGAGCGCTGTGTCGGAGAGCGTCGGATCGCTAAGACCCAGCTCCTCGTATGGAGTGCCCTTTTCGCGGAGCACTTCGCGCACGGAAATCCCCATGCGCGCGATGAGCTCTTCGAGCAGCGCGCGGCTTGGCGGGGTCTTGAGATATTCGACGACGTGCGGCTCGATCCCGGCATTGCGGATCATCGCAAGCGTGTTGCGCGAGGTGCCGCAATCCGGATTGTGGTAGATGACGATATCGACGGGATGTGTCATGCGACGTCGGGCCTCCGTGCCGAAGAACCTTCCATCTGACCGATTTCATGAAGCTTCGCGGTCAGGCTCATCCGCTCGAGACTTTCGACCGGAAGGGCGGCGAAGGCGGCAATACGGAGCTTCATGTAGCGAAGCGTCGTCGCGAAGGCCACGCGCTTGTCGGCGTCCGTGCCTTCAACCGCGGCCGGGTCTTCTACCCCCCAATGCGCGGTCATCGGCTGGCCCGGCCATACGGGGCAAGCCTCTCCTGCCGCATTGTCGCAAACCGTAAAGACGAAATCGAGTTCGGGCGCCCCTGGCCTTGCGAATTCGTCCCAGCTCTTCGAACGCAGACCGTCGATCGGATAATGATGGCCTGCCAGTGTCTCGGTGGCAAAGGGATTGACCTCGCCCTTTGGGTAGCTGCCGGCAGAAAACGCATTGAACTTGGCGCCGCCGTCTCTCCTTAGAACGCTTTCTGCTATGATCGAACGAGCGGAGTTTCCCGTGCAGAGAAACATCACGTTGAACGTCGTTTTCGTCATGGTGTGACCTTTTCGGTTGAACGACAGGGATTGAGTTCCTCGACCAGAGACCCGCAAAGGTCCGCCCTTCCCCCACAGCAATCCTTCACAAGGAAGAGCGTCAGATCGCGCAGTCGCGGCAAGGCCGCCCGATAGACGATCATGCGGCTGTGGCGTTCGGAGGTAACGAGGCCGGCCCGTGCCAGAATGTTGAGATGGGCCGACATAGTGTTTTGGGGCACGGCCAGAGCTCTCGCGATCTCTCCAGCCGGCATGCCGTCGGGGGCGTGTCGGACAAGCAGACGAAAGGTGTCGAGCCTCGTCGATTGGGCAAGCGCGGCAAGCGCAAGAATTGCGGTTTCTGATTCCATATATCCAGAATACTAGAAATATGGACGCGGTCAACCGCAGATGCTAAAAACAAATGCTTGGGGTTTGCCCCACGCTGTCCGAGGGGAGACGGAGGGCGGGTGGCGGGAGGAGCCGAATGGAAGAAGGTCGGGGCGGATTCGGGAGCCGTCTATCAAGACGCAGCGGCATTAACAGGCGAGGTTTCATTGGAGGTGCTCTGTCCTTGCTGCCTCTCCAGGCAGCCTGGGCATTCAACGAAGTACCAGCGAATAGCGGAACATTGCGCTTTGGGCTGACCCCCGTCTTCCTGTCCAACGATCTTGAGGTTCTCGACGAACTGAAGATGTACCTGTCGAATGCGACGGGTTACGACGTGCAGCTTGTCACCCAGAGGACATATCAGGAAGTGACGGCCCTCTTGGTCGCGGGCAACCTCGAGGCAGCGTGGATCTGCGGGTACCCCTACCGAAAATTCCAGGATGAACTGGCGCTGGTGGCGACGCCCGAGTGGCGCGGCAAACCTCTTTATCAGTCCTATCTCATCGTCGGGGCAAACCGGGGTGCGACCTCATTTGAGGACTGCAGGGGTGATATCCACGCTTTCTCGGATCCGGACTCCAACTCCGGCTACCTCGTCACGAAGGCGTACCTCGCTGAACGAGGGCTCAGTGAAGACGCTTTCTTCCGAAAGACGTTCTTCACCTATGGCCATCGCAATGTCATCCGTGCCGTTGCGTCGGGCTTGGCGAACTCCGGCAGTGTCGACGGCTATGTCTGGGAGGTCATGAAGACCATCGAGCCGGAACTTGTTTCCCAGACACGGGTCCTCGTGAAATCGGAATGGTACGGTTTCCCACCGATCGCCGCGCCTGCGAGATTGACGGGCACGCCTCTCTTTGAACGCGTGCGCTCGGCATTCCTGCAGATGGCATCCGACACACTCGGCCGATCGCTCTTGAACAGATTGCAACTCGATGGGTTCGTCGATGCCCCGCCTTCGACATTCGACGGCATTGCGGCCAACATCGAACTCGTGCGGAGGCTCGGATGAACCTCCTCGCGTCCATTCGGCGGATACCGCTGACATTTCGCATCCCGGCGATGGTCGCGCTGCTGATGATCGTCATTAGTGCCATCATCTCGGAGCGTGTTTTGAGCAGGCTCTACGAGACCCAGCGGCAGCATATGGCAGCCGTGGCGGGGACCTATCTCGACGGGCTTTCGATGGCGCTCGTGCCGGCTGTGCTGCGCGGAGACATCTGGGAGACATACGACATTCTCGATCGGACACGGTCGACCTATGGGGCACTCGCGCCGCTTGAAACGATCGTCACCGGACGGGATGGCCGGGTCCTGGCATCAAGCCATCCGAAATCGGTCGCACCCCTTGCGGAACTGCCTGAGGAATATGCCGATCGCGCGCCCGGGCAGGACGGAATGAAGATTGATTGGGACAAGCGAACGGGCTTTGGCAAGCGGGAACTCGTCTATCAGGGGCGGACTGTGGGGGCGATACATGCCTCCTTTGATATCTCGCACCTCATCGCCGAGCGCCGCGAGGTGCTCAACACGCTCTTGGCTACGAATGCCGTCCTTGCCACAGCGTTCGCGGTTGTCGGCTACCTGCTGGCGCGCCGGATGGTCCAGCCTGTCAAGACACTGGCGGATCACATGCGATCAGGAACGAGCGCCACGCTTTTGCCGATCGCGGTCGAGGAATTCCCGAGCCGGGAGGGCGAGTTCGCCGAATTGTTTCATGGGTTCAACGCCCTGGTCGAAGCCGAACGCGAGCGGAGCGCGCTCACACTGAAGCTTGCCGAAGAGGAGAAGCTCGCGAGCCTCGGCCGCCTGGCATCGAGCATGGCGCATGAGATCAACAACCCCCTCGGGGGCCTCTTCAACTGCATCGACACGCTGAAGCGCCACGGGCAGGACGAGGCCGTCAGGCAAGCCAGCTTGTCCCTGCTTGAGCGCGGACTGACCGGCATCAGGGACGTCGTACGGGCGGCCCTTGCGACTTACCGGCCAGACCGAAGTGGCCGGGCACTTACCCTGCAGGATCTCGATGACGTGCAATTGCTGGTCGGGCCTGAAATCGCCCGCAGGCAACAGACGTTGAACTGGGAGCGATGTCCCGACACGCCGTCGCTCGCGGCGCTTTCCGGCGTCGCCGTCCGTCAGGCGCTCCTCAATCTCGTCCTCAATGCCAGTGCGGCGGCCGGCGACGGTGGCAAGGTCGCCGTTCAATCCCGTGTCGATCCTGAGACCTGCGCCTTGGTGCTTTCCGTAGGCGACAATGGCCCAGGCCTGAGTAACCACGCCCTTGAGGTGCTCGTAGCGACCGAACCGGCGCCGGCGAGCCGGATCGGCAACGGCCTTGGGCTGTGGATGGTCAGAAAGATGGTCGATGAAGCCGGCGGTTTCATCAAGGTCGGAACAAGTGACATCGCCGGTGCTCTTGTCGAAGTGCATCTGCCACTTAAGAATCCTCTGGAGGTGAACAATGCCGCGTGAGACGGGACGCATCGGACTGTTGGAAGACGACCCGATCATGGGTGAATCGCTCGTCCAGCGCCTCTTGCTAGAAGGGCATAAGGTGCAATGGTGGACGCGTGGAGACCAGGCTCTTCGTGAATTGTCCGGTCACGCCGGCGATTTCGATCTCGTCATCTGCGACATTCGGTTGCCGGACATGAACGGGGAGGAAGTCTTTCGGCAAAGCTGTTTCGAAAGCTCGACGCCGTTCCTGTTCATGTCGGGTTTCGGCGACATCGATCAGGCGGTGCGGTTGATGCGCAGCGGCGCGGTGGATTTCATCACCAAACCGTTCGAGATGGGAACGTTGCTCGACCGGATCGCCTCGAGCCTCAGATCCGTGCCGGACGATGCCCTTGAAGGTGTTCTGGGAATTTCCGCATCGATGCGGAATGTGGAAATGATCCTTCGGCGATACGCGTCCCACACGTTGCCGGTTCTCATCCAAGGCGAGACGGGCACGGGCAAGGAGATCTGCGCGCGCTTCCTTCATCAAGTGTCCGATCGGGCAAAGGCGCCGTTCATGGCCGTCAACTGCGCGGCGATACCCAGCGAACTTCTGGAAAGTGAGCTGTTCGGACACGAAAAGGGAGCCTTCACCGGCGCCAATCAACTGCATCGGGGGTATGCCGAGCGGGCCGGCGACGGGATCCTGTTTCTCGACGAGATCGGCGACATGCCTCTTGCGCTTCAGGCCAAGCTGTTGCGACTGATCGAGGACGGCCACTTCCACAGGCTTGGAAGTGAAAAACCGATCCCCTTCAAGGCGAGGATAGTTTGCGCCACGCATCAGGACGTCGAGAGTGAGCGCACGCGTTTTCGCCAGGATCTCTACTTCCGGCTTTCTGCCCTGCCGGTCACCCTTCTTCCCATCAGAGAGCGGCCCGAAGACATCCTTTGGCTTGCTCAACGGTTCCTGGACGAGATCACCGAAGCGCGGGAGACTCCCGTGCGCGGCATCAGTGCGCTGGCCGAGGACATGATGCTGGAGCATGCGTGGCCCGGCAATGCGCGCGAACTGCGAAACCGGCTGGAACGGGCAGTGGCGCTTTCGGAAAGCACGCTGCTAATGCCGCTTGAGCTTTTCCCGGACAAACGCATTGCCGTCGTTGCCGGACCTGTTGAAACATTGTCGGAGGCTCGCGATGCCGCCGAACGCAGGCAGATCCTCAGAGCCCTCAGCATGACCGACGGGCACATCTCGGAAGCCGCGCGCTGTCTCGGCGTATCAAGAACGACCCTTTGGGAAAAGATGACACGCTTCGGGATCGAAAGCGGAGGACGTTCGGAAAACTGAACACCCCTCCCTCAAGGCTGTTCTGTTTTCCTGACACGTTGCCGGCGTTCGCCGCGCCGAAGCGCGGGGTTTCCCAACAAATCCAGGCCAAATCGGATTGGCACGGCACTTGCTGACCTAGGATGACGACATCCACGTAGGGAGGCTTGCATGTCACGCTGTCGAAACATGGTCGATCTCGGCCGACGCCAATTCCTGCGCGGTAGCGCCCTGGTCGCTGCCAGTGCCACGGTTGCCGCGACGGCGCCTGCGCCGCAGGCGAGAGCGGCAACCCCCGCGGCCCGGGTCGAGTATCCATCGAACCGTCTTGCCAACCTTTCCGAGCTTGTCGCGAACGAGCCGCTGGACGTGACCTACCCTGACGAAGACGCGGCGGGTGTGCTTCTCAAGCTTGGCGTTCGCGTCGAAGGTGGCGTCGGTCCGGACGGCGATATCGTCGGTTTTTCGACGATCTGTCCGCACAAGGGATTTCCCCTCACCTATTCGGCCGACAGCAAGACCTTCAACTGTCCGGGCCACTATTCGGTGTTCGATCCCGAGAAGGGTGGCCAGCAGGTCTGGGGCCAAGCCACGCAGAACCTGCCCCAATACAATCTTCGTGTCGCCGACAACGGCGACATCTTCGCCGAAGGCGTGGACGAACTGATCTACGGCCGCCTGTCGAACGTGCTCTGAGGGAGAAACAAGATGGCTTACAAACGTCACATCGACCGTCTGCCGATCATCCCCGCGGACGCGACACGCCACAACGTCACCTGTCACTACTGCATCGTCGGATGCGGTTATCACGCCTACACCTGGCCGGTGAACAAGCAGGGTGGAACCGCGCCCAACCAGAATGCCTTTGGCGTCGACCTCTCCAAGCAACAGGAGGCGGAAACCGACGCGTGGTACGCGCCGTCGATGTACAACATCGTCAAGCAAGACGGCCAAGACGTGCACATCGTCGTCAAGCCGGATCATGAGTGTGAGGTAAACTCGGGCCTTGGGTCGATACGCGGTGCGCGCATCGCGGAGATGAGCTTTTCCGAAGCTCGCAACACCCAGCAGCAGCGCCTTACCGACCCGCTCGTCTGGCGGTACGGCCAGATGCAGCCGACGAGTTGGGAGGATGCGCTCGATCTCGTCGCCCGCGTGACCGCGGCCATCGTCAAGGAGAAAGGCGAGGACGCGCTCTACGTCTCGGCCTATGACCACGGCGGCGCCGGCGGCGGCTATGAGAATACCTGGGGGACGGGCAAACTTTATTTCGAGGCCATGAAGGTCAAGAATATCCGCATCCACAATCGCCCCGCCTACAATTCCGAAGTTCACGCTACCCGCGACATGGGGGTTGGCGAACTGAACAACTGCTACGAGGATGCCGAACTGGCCGACACAATCTTCTGCGTCGGTGCCAATCCGCTTGAAACCCAGACAAACTACTTCCTGAATCATTGGGTGCCGAACATGCGCGGCACTACAAGCGCGAAGAAAAACGAGCAGCTACCGGGCGAAGAGCATCCCCCGGTCCGGATCGTCTTCGTCGATCCCCGTCGCACCGTGAGCATCAATGCCTGCGAGGCAGAAGCGGGCGTCGACAACGTGTTGCACCTTGCGATCAATTCGGGCACCGACCTTGCGCTCTTCAATGCGATCTTCTCGCACATTGTGGAGAAAGGCTGGACCGACAAGGCGTTCATCGAGGCGAGCACCACCGGGTTCGACGAAGCTGTCAAAGGCAACAAGGTCACGATCGAAGAGGCATCGAAAATCTGCGGCGTGCCCGCGGCCGATATCGAGAAGGCAGCGCAATGGATCGCCGAGCCAAAGGCTGAGGGGAAACGCCGCCGCACGATGATGCCCTACGAAAAGGGCCTCATCTGGGGCAACGACAATTACCGCACGAATGCAGCACTCGTGAACATTGCGCTTGCCACCGGAAACATCGGCCGCCCGGGCGGCGGCTGTGTTCGTCTAGGTGGTCACCAGGAGGGCTACGCTCGCCCGTCGGACGCCCATGTCGGCAGGCCTGCCGCCTATGTCGATCAACTATTGATCGGCGGCCAGGGCGGCGTGCATCACATCTGGGGGTGTGACCACTACAAGACGACCTTGAACGCGCATGAGTTCAAGAAGGTCTACAAGAAGCGCACGGATATCGTGAAGGATGCGATGAGCGCGGTCCCCTACGGCGATCGCGATGCGATGGTAAAAGCGATCGTGGATGCGATCAATCAAGGCGGCCTCTTTGCCGTCAACGTCGACATCATTCCGACGAAGATCGGTCAGGCATGCCACGTCGTGCTCCCCGCTGCCACTTCCGGCGAGATGAACCTGACCTCCATGAATGGTGAGAGGCGCCTGCGTCTGACCGAACGTTACATGGATCCGCCAGGCCAGGCGATGCCGGACTGCCTGATCGCTGCAAGGCTCGCCAACCACCTGGAGCGGGTTCTGCGCGACATGGGTGACGCTGCCTATGCCGACAAGTTCAAAGGTTTCGACTGGAAGACCGAGGAAGACGCCTTCATGGACGGATATCACAAGGTCGCCCATGGCGGAGAATTCGTAACCTATGAACGCCTGAAGGCCATGGGCAACAACGGCGTGCAGGAGCCGGCAACCGCCTTTGAGGGCGGCAAGTTGATTGGCACTAAACGGCTCTACGAAGACGCCAAGTTCGGCACTGATGACGGTAAAGCGAAGTTCATGGTGTCCGAATGGCGCGGGTTGCAGGCTCCCGGAAAGCAGGCCCAGAAGGACAAGTACAAGTACCTGATCAACAACGGCCGAGCCAACCACGTATGGCAGTCGGCCTATCTCGACCAGGAAAACGACTTCGTCATGGATCGCTGGCCATACCCGTTCATTCAGATGAACCCGCAAGACATGACTGAAGGGGGTCTGAAGGAAGGCGATCTGGTCGAAGTGTTCAACGATGCCGGCGCCACCCAGGCGATGGTTTATCCCACGCCCACGGCGCGCCGGAGCGAGACCTTCATGATGTTCGGTTATCCGACGGGCGTGCAGGGCAACGTCGTCAACGCCGGCACGAACGAATTGATCCTGCCCAACTACAAGCAGACCTGGGCCGACATCCGCAAGATCGCGGACGCGCCGCGCAACGTCGCCCACCTCTCCTTCAAGTCGCAGGAATACAAATCGGCCTAAGCTCCACAGGAGGGCGATCAGCGATCGCCCTCCCCTTTCCCTATTGAAATGGATATTGAGAATGCGGAAATCGCTTACAGTTGCACTTTGTCTATTCGCAGCATCCCCGGCTCTCGCCGACGGCAATGCGGATGCGGGTGCTGTCGTTTTCAAGAAATGCGCGGCGTGCCATGCGGTCGGTCCGGGGGCAAAGAACAAGGTTGGGCCGGAGCTGAATGGCATCCTCGGCCGCAAGGTGGCAGCCGTTGATGGCTTCAACTACTCACCGGCGTTCAAGACAAAGGCGGAGGAAGGCTGGAGTTGGGATGAAACGCATCTTTCCGAATACCTGGCAAACCCGAAGGCCTACATCAAAGGTACGAAAATGGCGTTCCCAGGACTGAAGAAGCCAGAAGAAATCTCCGACATCATTGCCTATCTCAAGACGTTTCCCGCTGAATAAGGCGGTTCCTGAGCGACCCGGGAGGTCAACATGACCGTGAAGTGTCAAACAGCAGATCCGATCGAAACGGTCGTTACCTGCAGCGATCGCGGTCAATCTAAGCAACTCCTTTCCGTTCCGGAGGCGGTCAATGCAGCGATCAGCGTTGCGTTACCCGTTACCGGGGGCGAGAGCCTCGCTCTTATTGCCGCCTCGGGTCGTATCCTTGCACGTCCAGTCATGGCGGGCTGTAACTTGCCGCGTTTTGACCATTCGGCGATGGACGGCTATGCCGTGCGGTCGCAAGATTTGCACGGTGTTGGCCCCTGGACGTTTTCGGTGGTGGGCGGTGTGGCGGCAGGCGACATGCCGTCATCCGAGGAAGCCGCGGCCGGTACCGCTATCGCGATCAACACCGGCGCGCCCGTCCCGCCCGGCTACGACGCCGTTCTCGTAAACGAGATTTGTCTTCGCACCAATGAAGCCATCGTGACCGCGCATCGGCCAAGGCGCGGAGAAAACATACGGGTAGCTGGCGAGGACATAAAGGCAGGAACGGTCGTCGCGGCCGCCGGCACGCTCGTCACGCCTGATGTTGCTGCAATGCTTGCGGGCCTCGGGATGGCGAACATAGGCGTCCTGCGCCGCGTTCGCGTCGCCCTGATCACGACCGGTGCAGAATTGAAGCAACCGGGTGAGGCATTGGCATCCGGGCAGATCTACGACTCCAACAGATTTCTCGTCCGCGCCATGCTTGATCGGCCTTGGATCTCACTGACCGATGCCGGCAGCCTCACGGATCAATTTGACAGTATCAGGGGCGTGCTTCGCGACCTCTCGCGAGATCATGATGTCGTGATTTCGACCGGCGGCATGTCCAGCGGAGCCGCGGACCATGTGTGGAATGCGCTTCAGTCACTCGGTGCGTCGATGAGCGTCTTGAATGTTGCAATGCGGCCGGGGAAACCGGCGACAATCGGTCGGGTTGGTTCGGCGCTGTTCGTCGGCTTGCCGGGTAACCCAATGGCGGCGGCGATTGCGCTGCGTCAGATCGCTTTGCCCGCCATTCATGTCACCGGCGGTCGTGCGCCGGTCGATCCGGAATGGTTTCCGGCCAAGTCCGGTTTCGCCTGTCGCAAGCGGCCGGGCCGCACCGAGTTCATCCCTGTCCGCATTTCCGGTCGCGACGATCAAGGCATGCCGATCCTGGAGGCGCTCGGACGAGGATCATCGGGCAGCCTGTCACCAATGGCACGGGCGGATGGCATCGCTGTTTTGCTTCCCAATCTTAGCGAGATCAGCGAGGGCATGCGATTGCGCTATGAGCCATTTGGTACGACGTACTAACAGGAAATCAGAACTGTTGCGTCAGGTCCGACGTCTGTTCTGCCCTATGAAACTCGCGCGTTCGTACAGCGCGTCGTGCGGGCTTGAACCACTTCGTCGCACCTCCGCTCAACCAGTGACTTCGTCCCGAATAGCCTGCATCGTCTCGCGAAGCCCTCGACTTAGATGCTTGTCGCGGCGAACAACCAAGGCCAGTGCCCTTGTAAGTGCCGGTCGCAAGTGAAAGGTGTGGAACGTTGCCGTGCCTTCCGATTGCCTCAAGGCAAGACGCGGAATCAGCGACCATCCCAACCCCGCCCCCACTAATTGCTTGATGGCTTCGACGCTTCCGAACTCCATCGCCTGCTGCACCCGTACCCCCGAGGCCCCGAACCATTCATCAATTAGCCGGCGGGTGTTTCCACCCTCGAAAAGAAGCAGGCTCCTTGAGCCGAGAAACGCCGCATCTACAGAGGTGGCGTCGTCATGGGATTCGCTGGCCGGGGCGATCGCGACGAGTTCGTCATCGTAGATGGGTTCGACTTCCAACGATCGGCCGGAAGCTGGCAGCGTAACAAGCGCGAGGTCGAGGCTGTTCGCCTCGAGGTCACGCAAGATGTCTTCGGTATTTCCAACCCGGACAACAATCTCGAGACCTGGCATCGAACCTTTGATTTTGGCTATCACGGGCGGCAGTAAATGAATGCAGGCTGTAGCACCAGTGCCTATCCGTACCCTACCGACGGCGGCCGCCTTGTGTGGTGCCATCGACTCAGAGGCGTCGATCACTTCCTTCTCGATCCGACGACCGTGACGGAGCAGTTCGTGGCCGGCAGGCGTCGGCTGTGCCTTCCGCCCGATCCGCTCGATCAAGCGGACGCCTAGATGCTGTTCCAAGTGTTTCACCTGGAGGCTGACAGCAGGTTGCGTCAAACCGGTTCGCTCGGCCGCTGCGGTGAAACTTCCCAGCTCAGCGACGTCCATGAAGGCGCGCAGTTGATCGAGATTGAAACCTCTCACCAAACCTCTCCTTATAGCTTGCATAACAAGCATAAACTTCCTTTAGCGTTGTAGCCAGGCGATGATAGGCCACCGAGGCAGCTGAAACGCGGCAGAGATCAAAATGTCAGACTTTACCATCGTCCCATGTGGGGAAGCTCATATCACCGGAATCGCGGCGATCTACGAGCACGCCGTTCGTTTCGGGACGGCCAGCTTCGAGCTAACTCCCCCCAGCGACATGGAGATGCTGGACAGGCGTAACGCCATGGTTTCGGGTGGCTATCCGTATCTTGTTGCCGAGATGCACGGCGCAGTGATCGGATACGCCTACGCCGGGCCGTATCGCCCGCGCCCGGCCTACAGAGGCACAGTCGAAAACTCGGTCTATGTGCACCACGACAAGCAAGGGCTTGGAATTGGGAGATCACTCCTGCAGAGCCTGATCGACGAATGCACACGATTGGCGTTTCGGCAGATGGTCGCGGTAATAGGCGACTCCGCCAATATCTCCTCGCAGAGGCTGCACGCAAAGTTGGGGTTCGAACAGATCGGAGTTCTGAAGGCGGTGGGCTGGAAGCATGAGCGTTGGTTGGACACCGTATTGATGCAGCGGTGCTTGGACGCGGGAACGATGCGATGAGGAAGACCTCATGACCATCTACCTGGGAAAGATATTTCCAAAATCATCGAAATATCGATTGACCGCATCCCGCCCATTCGGCTATCTCTATTTCCATGAAACTCGAATTAGCAGCATCCCAACTCGAATCCCTCGGAAACCCGACGCGGCTGCGCCTTTACCGCGCACTGGTGCGTGCCGGCGTGGATGGCCTTCCGGTGGGAGGGCTTCAGCAGAAACTCAACATTCCAGCGAGTACGCTCTCCCACCATTGCCGCAAACTGATCGACGCGGGCCTGGTGACGCAGGAGCGAATTGGAACGACGCTGATCTGCCGTGCCAACTATAAGGCGATGACATCGCTGGTCGGTTATCTCGCCGATGAGTGCTGCGCCGATGGTGCTTGCGAAGAACGCAGGGAGACGGCGGAAGCCTGATCCCTTTTTTTGACATTAAATTTCGATGAAACCAGAAATATGGAAGGAGAGACACATGGACCACACCCCCGATCTACCAGTCGCCGTCATTGGCGCGGGTCCGGTTGGACTTGCCGCAGCCGCCCACCTCCTGCAGCGCGGTCTGCAGCCCGTGGTATTCGAGCGTGGTGAGGGACCCGGTTCCTCACTGATCGAATGGGGACATGTTCGTGTCTTCTCGCCCTGGCAATACGTGTTGGACAAGGCGGCCCAGGCGCTGCTCGAAGACAGCGGCTGGATCCAGCCTGATCCCGATGCGCTCCCGACGGGAGCGGAGATCGTCGAACACTATCTTGCTCCCCTCGCCCGCCTCCCCAACGTCGCGCGGCACATCAAATACAATGCCTCCGTCAATTCCATCACCCGGCTGGGACTGGACAAGGTCGCCAGCGAAGGGCGTGACGACACTCCCTTCGTTGTTCGCTACACGGTCGACGGGGTCGAGCGAAAACTGACGGCACGCGCAGTTCTCGATGCTTCCGGGACCTGGCTGCGGCCGAACCCGATTGGCATCGACGGGCTTCCCGTTGCCGGAGAAAAGACGGAATCCGATAGCATCCGCTACGGCATCCCGGATGTGAGCGGCCGGGAAAAGAAGGACTACGCGGGCAGACGTGTTCTCGTGATCGGAGGCGGGCATTCGGCGATCAATGTCGTGCTTGCCTTGCTCGACCTACAGAAGGAAAGCAGAGGCACATCGATCATCTGGGCGTTGCGGCGCAACAAGATCGCCAAGCTGCTCGGGGGCGGCCTGAACGATCAGTTGCCGGCCCGAGGTGCGCTTGGCCTTGCCGCCAAGGACGCGATTGAAAGCGGCCGCTTGAAGCTGCTTGCCCCAATTTCGGTGGAATCGATAGAGCCCGAAGCGGATGCTTTGCGCGTCAACGCCGACGTCGCCGGTTCCCTGGAAGTCCTTGATGTCGACCGTATCATCGTCGCGACAGGCTTCCGCCCCGACCTTACGATCTTGAGTGAGCTGCGCATCGATGTCGACGCCGCGGTCGAATCTCCGCGCCAGCTTGCCCCGATGATCGATCCGAACCTCCACTCCTGTGGCACCGTCCCCCCGCATGGCGTTGACGAGCTTTCGCACAGCGAGCGCGACTTCTACATCGTCGGATCTAAGTCCTATGGCCGAGCGCCCACCTTCCTCATGGCAACCGGTTACGAGCAGGTGCGGTCCGTCGTCGCCGAACTCGCTGGCGACCCTGTCGCCGCGCGGCAAGTCCAACTCGTGCTTCCCGAGACCGGTGTTTGCAACGTGACGCTGCCTGGTGACACAGATGATGCAGAAACGGGTTGTTGCGGCGGCCCCGCCCCCGTCGCGGCGGACGCCTGCTGTGTCGCGGACGCCGCGGCGAAGTCCGAGGGTAAAACGGGATGCGGTTGCGGGACGCCAACTCAGCCAAAAGAACTGGAAACGATTGGATGAGCGAGAAGTCCGCGCCGGCAAGCCTGATCTGGGCACTCGGAGTGACCCAGATCATAGGCTATGGCACACTCTACTATTCGTTCAGCATCCTCGCGCCAGGCATGGCGCGAGACTTCGCGATTCCCATCGACTGGCTGTTCGGCCTCCTGTCGCTGTCGCTTCTGTTTGGAGGTTTGATTGCCCCGAAGGCCGGCGGATGGGTGGACCGTTTCGGTGCTGGTCGCCTGATGGTCCCAGGTTCCCTTGCTGCCGGACTGGCTCTTGTCGCAGCGGCATTGTCACCCAACGCGCTTTTCTTTGGTGTTTCGCTCGTCGCGATGGAGGTGGCCTCAGCCTTCGTTCTTTACGGAACTGCCTTTGCGGCAATTGTGCAAATCGGCGGGCGCAGCGCCCAACGCAGCATAACGCACCTGACGCTGATCGCCGGGTTCGCCTCGACGTTGTTCTGGCCCCTGACTGGCGCCCTCAGCGGCCACCTCGATTGGCGGACGATCTATCTCGCCTTTGCAGCCCTGAACATTCTGGTCTGCATGCCGATACACTATTGGATCGGCCGCTTTCCCCATTCCGATCCTTCGCCGGCAACGGCAACGGGGCAGAGTTCTTCGGCTGTCGAGCAGGACCGGGATGGATCGCAAAATGGCTTGTTCGTTTTGATGCTATGCGCCTTCGCGATCGAAGGCCTCGTGCTCGCGTCGATCCTGACCCACATGGTTCCCATGGTTACTGCCCTTGGATTGGGAACCGCCGGGCTTGTGATATCAACCCTGTTCGGTCCTTCACAGGTCGCAAGCCGTCTGCTCAACATGCTTTTTGGCGGTCGTCTGTCCCAAACAACTCTTGCGGTGATTTCAGCCGGTTTGCTGACTTCCGGGCTTGGGGTCCTCCTGGTGACCGCCCCTTGGGTACCCGGCGTCGTGGTCTTTGCGATCCTGTTCGGTCTCGGCTCGGGACTTGCAAGTATCGTCGGCGGGACACTCCCGCTCGAGTTGTTCGGCCGGACAGGGTATGGGGTTCGTCTCGGCTGGGTAAGCGCAGCCAGACAGTTTTCCTCCGCGGTCGCTCCCTTTGCCTTCGCGTTCATGATGAAGGCATGGGGTATCAGCGATGCGATCGGGCTCGGCGTCGCCGCCGGTGCGGTGGCCATCTTGTTTTTCGGTTCGATCGCCCTTCTGCGCAATCGGCGCTCGACGATCACTGCTGAACCAGTTCCAGGGGCATGAGCCCCTGGATTTCAACGGCAACTTTGGTGTGTGCGTCGCTCTCCTGAGCGCTACTGCGATATTGGGCTCATAAGGTGCAGCGAATTGCTACGAACCAAGCGATCGGTCCCGATGGACCTAGTAGTCGCTCAGTGAGTAGCCCGCCCCGCGTACGGTGCGGATGAGCTTGTCGGCCTTGCCGAAGCCAATGCCCTTTCTAAGCCTGCCGATGTGAACGTCGACCACGCGTTCGTCCACGGTCGCATCGTCACCCCAGAGCGACGCCCTGAGTTCGGAGCGCGAATAGACTTTGCCCGGCGAGCGCATCAGAAACTCCAGGAGCTTGAACTCGGTCGGGCCGAGCCGCACTTCACGCTTCTGTCTGTGAACTCTGTGGGAAGCGCGATCAAGCGTGAGATCCCCCACCTTGATCATATGGCCGAGGACCGCAGGGTTCAGGCGGCGCAGCAGGTTTTTGACCCGAACGACGAACTCCATCGTCGAAAAAGGCTTCACCAGACAGTCGTCGGCGCCGGCAGCGAGCCCGGCGATCCGCTCGTCATTGTCCGCGACATCGGTAAGAAGCACAATTGGGAGCGATATCGTTTCCGGAAGAGTTCGCAGCCGACGGCAGAGATCAATTCCGGATATGCCAGATAGCGACCAGTCGAGGACGAGTACGTCCGGCACCACCATTGCAAGTCGTGCCTCAGCTTCGTCGCCGCGCGAAAGGCCTTCGACCGTGAACCCTTCCTTGCGCAGATCGTGTTCGAGCATCAGACGCAGCGGCTCGTCATCCTCGACGACAAGAATTCGCGCTCCCATTCAGACTTCACTCCCTTACTGTGCTTCCAGCGAGTACCCTGCCCCACGCACCGTGCGGATCACGTCCGGCATCGTGTTGAAGTTCAACGCCTTGCGCAACCGTCCAACATGGACGTCCACCGTGCGCTCGTCGACATAGATGTCGTGCCCCCACACGCCATCCAAGAGCTGCGCCCGTGAAAACACGCGTCCGGGCGAAACCATGAAAAATTCAAGCAGGCGAAACTCCGTCGGACCAAGCCGAACCTCGCGGCTGCGGCGATGAACGCGGTGCGTTTCGCGGTCAAGCTCGATATCGCCGGATCTGAGGATCGAAGAGAGAACCTCCGGCTTCGCCCGCCTGAGCATCGCCTTGACGCGCGCCATCAGTTCCGGCGTCGAGAACGGCTTGACCACGTAGTCGTCGGCGCCGGTCGCGAGACCGCGGACGCGCTCGCTTTCCTCGCCACGTGCCGTCAACATGATGATCGGGAGGCGCTCCGTCTCCGGGCGCTGGCGCAGCCTACGGCAAAGCTCGATGCCGGAGACGCCAGGCAGCATCCAGTCGAGGATGAGGAGATCGGGAAGGCGCTCCTGAAGGCGCAATTCGGCCTCGTCCCCGCGCAGGATCGTATCAACATCGAAACCCTCAGCTTCGAGGTTGTAACGTAGCAGGACGCTCAGCGCCTCTTCGTCTTCAACGACAGCGATTCTGGGAAGCATTCAGCTAAACTCCGTGATGCCTGTTGGCTGGCCTTGAGAGGCGGGTTACGCGCCCGTGGCCCCTACTGAGGGCGTGTTATCGTCCTTCGGGCGCTCGCCCTCCAGCTGTGCACCGGTCGTCATGTAGTAGATCGTCTCGGCGATGTTGGTCGCGTGGTCGCCAATGCGCTCGATGTTCTTGGCGCAGAACAGAAGATGCGTGCAGGGCGTGATGTTGCGCGGATCTTCCATCATGTAGGTCAGGAGCTCGCGGAACAGCGATGTGTAGATCGCATCGATCTCCTCGTCGCGCTCGCGGATGCTGTTGGCCTTTTCGGGCGAACGTGAGGCATAGACGTCGAGAACTTCCTTGAGCTGCACCAGAGCGAGCTCGGCGAGGTGTTCGAGACCGCGGGCGAGCTTGCGCGGGATGCCGGAACCGGCGACCGCGACCACGCGCTTGGCATTGTTCTTGCCAAGATCGCCTACGCGCTCCAGATCGGAGGCGATCCGGATCGACCCCATGATCTCGCGAAGGTCGGAGGCGACCGGCTGGCGCCTGGCGATCGTGACAATCGCCTTCTCGCCGATCTCCCGCTCGGCGTCGTCAAGGATGACGTCGTCGGAGATGACCTTCTGCGCCAGCGCCAGGTCGGAGTGGACGAGCGCGCGGACGGACTCGGCGACCATCTGCTCGGCAAGACCGCCCATTTCCGAGATGCGGCGCGTCAGATATTTCAGCTCTTCGTCGAAGGCTGTCATGATGTGTGAAGACGACATGTTTTGTTCCTCGAAAAACCGCTAACCGAATTGCGTCTCGTTTCAATCAGCCGAAGCGGCCCATGATGTAATCCTGGGTGCGCTGGTCATCCGGATTGGTGAACATCTTATCGGTGTCGTTCTCCTCGACGAGATTGCCGAGGTGGAACATGGCGGTGCGCTGCGAAACGCGAGCAGCCTGCTGCATCGAGTGGGTCACGATGACGATCGTGAAGTTCGTGCGCAGTTCATGGATGAGTTCCTCGACCTTGGCGGTCGCGATCGGGTCGAGTGCCGAGCAGGGCTCGTCCATCAGGATCACTTCAGGACCAACAGCGATTGCACGGGCGATACACAGACGCTGCTGCTGGCCACCCGAAAGACCCGTGCCCGGCTCATGCAGGCGGTCCTTCACTTCGTTGAAGAGACCGGCCTTCTGGAGGCTGTTTTCAACGACCTCGTCGAAATCCGCCTTGCTGCGGGCAAGGCCGTGGATGCGTGGACCGTAGGCGATGTTTTCGTAGATCGACTTCGGGAACGGGTTCGGCTTCTGGAAGACCATGCCGACGCGGGCGCGCAGTTCGACGACGTCTACCGACTGGTCGTAGACGTCAGCGTTATCCAGCGTGATGGACCCGGTGACCCGGCACCCCTCGATGGTGTCGTTCATGCGGTTCAGCGTACGCAGGAAGGTCGACTTGCCGCAGCCCGACGGACCGATCAGCGCAGTAACCGTGTTCTTCCGGACGTTGAGGTTGACGTCGAACAGCGCGCGCTTCTCGCCGTAATAGACCGAGACGTCCTTTCCGACCATCTTGAAGTGTGCGTCGCTCATTTTCTGCTCCAGCGCTTTTTCAACTGCTGCTTCGGACATGATGTTCATCTCTGTTCTCCCTACCAGCGGCGCTCGAAACGCTGCCTGAGAAATATCGCGATCCCGTTCATCAGCACGAGGAATGCCAGAAGGACGAGGATTGCGGCGGATGTTCTGGACACGAAGCCGCGCTCGGGACTGTCGGCCCAGATGTAGATTTGCGTGGGAAGCGCGGTCGACGCCGCGAACACACCATCAGGCGGGCTTGTGATGAAGGCATTCATGCCGATCAGAAGCAGCGGCGCCGTCTCGCCGAGCGCGCGCGCCAGCGAGATGATGCTGCCCGTCATGACGGTCGGCATGGCGAGTGGCAGGATGTGATGGAAGATCGCCTCGTGCTTCGATGCGCCAATCCCGAGCGCTGCCTCGCGGATGGACGAAGGCACGGACTTCAACGAAACACGCGTGACGATAATCAGCGTCGGCAGCGTCATGAGGGCGAGAACGAAACCGCCGACGAGCGGTGCAGATCGCGGCAAGCCCAACCAACCGAGAAACACTGCGAGACCAAGCAGACCGAACACCACGGAAGGGACCGCCGCGAGGTTGTTGATGTTTACCTCGATGAGATCGGTCAGCCGGTTCTTCGGCGCAAACTCCTCAAGGTAGATCGCTGCTGCGATACCGATAGGGAAGCTGATCGCGAAGCAGACGAGCAGCGACCAGAATGATCCGGAGATCGCTCCCGCCAGGCCCGCCAATTCCGGGAAACGGCTGTCGGCATTGAAGAACAGGCCCCAGTTGAACGGCGTCGAAATAATGCCCTTCTGAACGAGCTGATCGTACAGGCCAATCTGCGTGTCATTGACGCGCCTCTGGCTCTCAGGCACATCGCGACGGATCTCCCCCTTGGCCAGCTGGTCGACCGGGTCCGCCATCGGGATGGTGAATGAGCTCACGCCCTTCAGACGGCCCGGATCGGCGACGACCGCATCACGGACGAGGAACTGCCCCGACGACGTGAACATTTCGAAGAACTTGCGTTCGTCGCTGCGCGAAAGGTCAGGCAACTGAGCACGCAGCGCATTGCGGACGATGCCGCGCCAATCGGCTTCGCCGATGTTTGCGGGATCAACCTTCGCCTGGGAAAGATCGATCTCGACCGTTGCCACGGTCTGCGTGAACGCCTTGTAGCCTGTGAATGTGAGGGAGCCGACAAGGATTGCGAGGAAGCCGAGCGCAAAGGCGATGGCAATCATGCCATAAATCTGCAAGCGGCGGTCGGCGGCGTAGCGCGCCTTGCGGCGGGCTTTCATCTCGTCGGAGTGCCAGTTTACGCCGGCATTGCGCATCGTTTCGGTGACAGCTGCGCTGGACATCAGTATTTCTCCCGATACTTACGCACGGTGCGCAGAGCGATGAGATTGAGGATCAGGGTCACGATGAACAGGATCAGGCCGAGTGCGAAAGCGGCCAAGGTCTTCGGGTTATCGAATTCCGAGTCTCCGATCAGCAGCGTGACGATCTGCACGGTGACGGTCGTGACCGCGTCGAACGGGTTGACTGTCATCTTGGCAATGAGGCCTGCGGCCATGACCACGATCATCGTTTCGCCAACGGCGCGGCTCAGCGCCAGCAGAACACCCCCGACGATGCCCGGAAGAGCAGCCGGAAGCAGAACTTTCCGGATGGTCTCGCCCTTTGTCGCGCCGAGGGCATAGGAACCCTCGCGCATGGCCCTCGGCACGGAAGCCAAAGCGTCATCCGACAGCGAGGAGATGAACGGGATGATCATGACACCCATGACCGCGCCGGCAGCCAGAGCGCTGTTCGGCGAAGCGTCTATGCCGAGGCTCAATCCGAGGCTGCGGACTGCAGGAGCGACAGTAAGAACGGCGAAGAAGCCGTAAACAACCGTTGGGACGCCAGCCAGGATCTCAAGGAGCGGCTTTACGACAGCGCGGAATCGCTTATCCGAGTATTCGGTCAGGTAAATCGCTGACAAGATTCCCGTTGGAACTGCAACAATCATCGCGATGCCGGAAATCACGAAGGTACCGAAGAGGACCGGTATGACGCCGAAAGCGCCCTGCCCCGCCACCTGGTCGGCGCGGATGGCGATCTGCGGCTCCCAACGGAGACCGAAGAGAAATTCGGTGACCGGCACCTTTGAAAAGAACTGGATCGCTTCAAAGACGAGCGAGGAGATGATGCCAAGCGTGGTCACGATCGCGACCAGCGACGAAAACATCATGAAGTACGTGACGGAGCGCTCGACGCTGTGGCGGGCGCGGAAGCGGTTGCCGATCACCCGGTAACCCAGGAACGCGCCGATGGCCATTGCTGCGGCAACAACCGCGATAATGGCGACCGAGGAGAGTTGCTGGAGCGACTTCAGGTGTGCCACCGCAGCCTGGATCTCAGGCG
The DNA here is from genome assembly GCF_002940685.1 of Ensifer adhaerens. GTDB lineage: Bacteria > Pseudomonadota > Alphaproteobacteria > Rhizobiales > Rhizobiaceae > Ensifer > Ensifer adhaerens_E. Next base: position 71,886 of record NZ_PNFP01000025.1, read on the forward strand.
TCGGCTCCTTGAAGATATTGCCGGCAGCCACCTGCCGGACCTCGCTCAAAATGAGCGATTTCGCCGTTGCGTCCAGGCTTTCGGAACCGGGGAAGCTGGCGATCACCAGTTGGTTGATCACACTGCTCTGCCCGACGAGCCACAACAGGAAGAAGATGAAAGCCGGAACCCCGGTCCAGATCGCGGCGTTGAGGCCGTGATATATCGGCCTGGAATGGGTTTTTTCAGAAGCACCGTTCTGCGTCGCGCGTGCGCGGGCAGAGCCGACAAAGGTCATAACCAGCGCTGCAAGCGCCAAAGTGATTAGCAAGTATCCGGACATCTCAGCCCCCAGATCAAAAGACGGGGCTGGCTACCACAAGCGGTAGCCAGCCCCAATGCCTGAAGTTACGAACCGAGCTTCTTGGCTTCGAGAACGGCCTTCTGCACTTCAGCGCGCTTGGCGTCGTCGAGCGGGGTCAGGCCGCGCTCAGCGAGGTAGCCATCCGGGCCAAGTGCGCTGTCAGAGACGAACTCTTCCAGGAATTCCTTCATGCCCGGAATGACGTCGCGGTGCGCGTTCTTGATGTAGACGAACAGCGGGCGGGCGACCGGGTACGAACCGTCCTTGATGGTGTCGAACGAGACTTCAACGCCGTTGATCTTGACGTCCTTCAGCTTGTCCGAGTTTTCATAGAGGAACGAGTAGCCGAAGATGCCGACCGAGTTCGGGTCCGACTCGAGACGCTGAACGATCAGGTTGTCGTTTTCACCGGCTTCGACGAACGGGCCATCCTGGCGCATGCGCGAGCAGACTTCCGTCCACTTCTTTTCGTCAGCCTTTTTCAGGTCGGCCATGCCCGGCAGACCCTTGCAGCCGTCGTGCATGACGAGTTCGACGAAAGCGTCGCGCGTGCCGGAGGTCGGAGGCGGGCCGAAGACAACGATGTTGGTGCCCGGGAGCGAAGCGTCGATATCCGACCACTTCTTGTTCGGGTTGGGGACCAGAGTGCCCTTGTCGTCCGGAAGCTCGGCTGCGAGCGCCTTGAAGATCTGCTCTTCGGTCAGGTTCCAGTCGGCCTGGTTGGCACGCGAGACGGCGATCGAGAGACCGTCATAGCCGATCATGGCTTCGGTGATGTCGGTAACGCCCTTGTCGGCGCACAGCTTAACTTCGGATTCCTTGATTGCGCGCGAGGCGCCGGTCACGTCAGCGAAGTCTTCACCAACGCCGCCGCAGAAAGCCTTGAAACCACCGCCGGTGCCCGTGGATTCAACGACCGGAGCGGCCTTGCCGGACTTGTTGGCGAACTCTTCAGCGACAGCCTGCGAATAAGGGAAAACCGTCGAGGAGCCGACGACCTTGACCTGATCGCGAGCGACAGCGACGCCAGCGGTGGCCAGCATGATAGCGACGAGGGCGCAGCTTCCTAGATACTTCTTCATGGATCATCTCCCGTGAAATTCGGATTGACGCTTCGGCGTCGCCACCCCTTTAGACCTTGCACATAACAGTTTTGTGACAGATTTGTATCAAGCCGAAGACCCGGCAAATCCAGGGGCTTTTCGATCGGCGATGTCGCAACGACGGGGGACGTCAACGGACGCGAAGGATCCTTGGATGTGACCCTTAAGAGAATGCACTTCAGCACGTAGAAACTGGCGTTCCGCGGTTCTGGACCGCCTAGAAGGCCGGGCTAGCTGAGCCGCCGCTGCAATCAGGCCTCTATATAGAACTGTTTCTTGAACGCTAGACGACACGAATGCTTGGCCGTCCAGCAAGGCGAAGCACGAGGCGGTGCCAAGGAGCTTCGCGCGTTATCCCGCATCTGCCCCGCTATAGGAAGTCGTAGGGTTTAAAGAAAACTACACAAAACTGACATTGCGCCGTCATCCGCAAAGCATAGAGACCCGCCCACATCAGGCATGATGGGGGACCAAGATGCTAGAACTCACATCCGTTACGCGTCGTTTCGGAAAACACGCCGCCGTCAAATCCGTCGATCTGGAAATCCCACGCGGCCAGATGGTTGGTATCATCGGCCGCTCCGGCGCCGGCAAGTCGACGCTTCTGCGCATGATCAATCGCCTGGTTGATCCGAGTGACGGCGCGATCCGTTTCGATGGGCAGACCGTCTCATCGCTTCGTGGTGCGGCACTTCGCACCTGGCAGCGCGACTGCGCGATGATCTTTCAGCAGTTCAATCTGGTTCCACGCCTCGACGTGCTCACCAACGTGCTACTGGGTCGCCTCAATCACCGCTCGACGGCCTTGAGCATCCTCAACATGTTCACGCGCGAAGAGCGGATCATGGCGATCAGCGCACTGGAGCGCCTCGGCATCGAACAGACCGCCCTTCAGCCGGCAGGCACGCTTTCCGGCGGCCAACAGCAGCGCGTCGCGATCGCCCGTGCTCTCATGCAGCAGCCGAAAATGCTGCTCGCCGACGAGCCGATCGCCTCGCTCGATCCTCTGAACGCCAAGATTGTCATGGATGCGCTTCGCGACATCAATGAACGCGACGGCATCACCGTCATCACCAACCTTCACACGCTCGACACGGCGCGCAGCTATTGCGAACGGATCATCGGCATGGAGGCCGGCGAGGTCGTATTCGATGGCCGTCCGGACGAACTCACCGCCTCTGCTGTCCGCGCGATCTATGGCTCGGCTGCCGATGGAAGCGAGATCGACGAGACCATGACCTCGACAAGCATCGAAGGAACCGTGGTCGCTGCCAATCGGGCACAGAAATCCGCCAGCAAGCAAAAGCTGGCACTGGCCGGGATCTGAAGAGCCAGCCGGATCGAAGGCCCGCGTCAAGGGCACTCTTGAAACCGAACACCATCCGGTACGGCCGGAAAAACGGGAGAACCTCATGCTGAAGAAAGCACTTCTGAGCGCCGTCGCGCTCTTCGCGCTCGTTGGCCACGTCCAGGCTGAAGACCTCAAGGAATTCCGCGTCGGCATTCTCGGTGGCGAGAACGAAGCCGACCGTCTGCGCAACTTCCAGTGCCTCAGCGAAAAATTGCCGGCCGCCATCGGTGTCGAGAAGGTCTCATTCTTCCCGGCTGCCGACTATGACGGCGTCGTCCAGGGCCTGCTCGGTGGCACGCTCGACTATGCCGAACTCGGTGCATCCGCCTACGCCAAGGTCTACCTCGCCAAGGCTGACGCCGTCGAACCGATCCTGACGACCGTTCAGACCGACGGTTCGACCGGCTATTATTCGATCATGGTTGCCCGCAAGGACTCGGGCATGACCAAGCTCGAAGACATGAAGGGCAAGAAGCTCGGCTTCGCCGACCCGGATTCGGCTTCCGGTTACCTCGTTCCGCTCGTCACGCTGCCTGAAGCGATCGGCGGACCGGTGAAGGAATACTTCGGTGAGACCGGCTTCGGCGGCGGTCACGAAAACCTCGTTCTCGAAGTCGTCAAGGGCACGTTCGCCGCCGGCACCACATGGGGCTCGGGCGTCGGCGAATTCAAGGACGGCTACACCTCGGGCAACCTGAAGAAGATGGTCGACAAGGGCATCCTTGACATGGACGACCTCGTCGAGCTCTGGCGTTCGCCGCTCATCCCGAACGGCCCGATCGTCGTTCGCACCTCCCTCAACGACGAGACGAAGGCAAAGTTCAAGCAGTTCATGATTGACCTGCCGAAGACCGACCCGGCCTGCTTCTCGGCCATCCAGGGCGGTGACTTCACCGGCTACACCGAAGTCAACTCCGACTTCTACAAGCCGATCATCGACGCCCGCAAGGCAACGATCGGCGGCTGATCCCGCACTACGATGCCGTCAGCCGGGGAATGCACCCCGGCTGACGGCATCTGGCAAGCAAAACCGGCAACTCTCTCTTCCTTGGTAAAAAGAACATGGCGTCTTTGATCGGCAACAATACCCTCGGCGAGGGCGGCAAGCTCGTCGAGCGCCATTGGCAGGAACTGAATTCCCGCCGCCGTCTCTATACGGCGCTCAGTCTCGCCCTTCTGTTCCTCGCGCTCACGAGCTCGCTCTGGTTCGCCAATGAGACGAACGCCGGCAAGTTTTTCGATCGCCTGCCCTATTTCTTCGATTTCATCGAAGACCTTCTGCCGCGGGACGGCATGGAGGTGGTGCGCGCACTGTTCGATCTCCCCTCCCCCTATGACGACGGCAGCTTCAAATACAATTACCCGGAAGGCCGCCTCTACCTGACGGACAGCTTCTACATACCGGAATACGTCCACAAGATGCTGGAGACGGTCAACATTGCCATCCTCTCGACGCTGATCGGGCTCGCCTTCGGTTTCCTGTTGAGTTTCCTTGCGGCGAAGAACGTCATGCCCAATCGGTGGGTACGTTGGCCGGCACGTCGCTTCATGGAAGTGCTGCGCGCTTTCCCCGAAGTCGTCATCGCCGGCTTCTTCCTCGCCATCCTGTCGCTGGGAGCCGTGCCCGCGATCATCGCCGTCTCCGTGCACACGATCGGGGCCCTTGGAAAAATGTTCTTCGAGGTGGTCGAGAATGCCGACATGAAGCCCGAGGAAGGCCTGCGCGCGGCAGGCGCCAATTGGGTCGAGCGTGTCTGGTTCGGCTTCGTGCCGCAGGTCATGCCGAACTTCATGAGCTATTTCCTGCTGCGCCTTGAGATCAACGTCAGGGCATCAACCATCATCGGCGCGGTCGGCGGTGGCGGCATCGGCGAGTTGCTGCGCCTGTCGATCGGCCAGGGCCACGAGGCCAAGACGCTGGCGATCATCCTGCTTCTCTTTACGACGATCTTCGCGGTCGATCAGTTTTCCGCATGGCTAAGACGCCGCCTCGTCGGTGAGCAAGCCTTCAACGCTGTCGTCTAAGAGGTCCGCATCTATGAACATGCTTCATCCGCAAGAAATGGAAGCGATCGCCGCGCGCCATAAGAATTTGCTAGATAAATCAAACAGTAAGCGCAGACGGCTTGTTCTCATCTGGTCGGGCACCTGCCTCTATTTTGCATTTTGCTGGTGGATGTTTTCGATCGGCGACGTGCTTCGAAACGCGAATTGGTCGATCGCAGGCACCTACCTCGCGGACTGGGTGTCCTATGAGGTCCGCCCCGAGCTGGAGATCGCCCCGGACGGGACGATGAAAATCGACTACGGCAGGTTCTCGCCGCTCGGCAACAACCCTGCCCCCGACTGGGTCGAGCTGAAGCACGAGACCGTTGAGCGCCAAGTTGGCGCGGCCACGCAGGCAACGGCGCAGTCGAAGCCGTCCTCCTCGATATCGTTCATGGCGGCTCCCGCCACGCAAAATAGCGTCGGTGCGGCAACGCCCACGACGGCGGCCCAGCCGTCGGAAACACGGCCTGAGGATGTCATCACGACGGCATCCGTCTCCCTCGGTGGAGGGACCAGCATTGCTGTTGCCGATCGGAGGGTGACAGTCGTTCACGCCGGTGAAGTGCTCGCGATCACCGTCGATGGCAAAACGCAGACGCGTCCCGAGGGCACCCTGCCCAGCTGGGCCACTCAGAAGCGGCTTGGAGAAAAGATCACGCTGTCGTTCGGCACGAGAGGATGGGCCGAGGTCGAGGGTGACGAGGTCAGCATCCGCCGGCGCTTCTTCGGTTGGGCGAATTTCATCTTCGACACCAACTCGCCCTTCTTCGGGAAGTCCGCGAGCGAGGTCTTTGCCCTGGTGACGAGCGGTGACCGGATCGATCCGTCCCGATCGAACCTGTCTCTTGCCTGGAACAACATTCTCTACAATGCCGAATGGCAGCATCTCGATGTCTGGACGAAGCTTCTGCAGACGATCGTCATGGCGTTCGTCGGCACTCTCTTTGCCTCTCTTCTCGCATTCCCGTTGTGTTTCCTTGCCGCGCGCAACATCACGCGCCACCGCGTGCTGAACCAGGTAACGAAACGGTTCTTCGACTTCCTCCGCTCGGTGGACATGTTGATCTGGGCGCTGTTCTTCACGCGGGCCTTTGGCCCCGGGCCTCTTGCCGGCATCTCGGCCATTTTCTTCACCGACACCGGCACTTTCGGAAAGCTCTATTCCGAAGCACTGGAAAACATCGACGAAAAGCAGCGCGAGGGCGTCAAGTCAGTCGGTGCCTCGCCGTTGGCCGTCCAGCGGTTCGGGGTACTGCCGCAGGTGCTGCCTGTCTTCGCCAGCCAGTCGCTCTATTTCTGGGAGTCGAACACGCGTTCGGCGACCATCATCGGTGCGGTCGGCGCCGGTGGCATAGGCCTGAAGCTATGGGAAGCCATGCGGACGAACTCGGATTGGGAGAATGTCGCCTATATGGTGCTTCTGATCCTGCTCGTCGTCTTCATTTTCGACGGCATTTCGAACGCACTTCGCTCGCGTCTGATGGGAGCGCGCTGACGGCAGTCGGCGCCGGCAACACCGGTCGGGGGCACGCTTGGTGGCATGCCCCGTCACCCAGGCTTAAGGGGCAATTGTGCGCCCGTTCTTAGTATCACGCTGCGCTCATCACCGCGGCGATCACCATCCAGATGTAGGGTAGACCGCCAGGAATGCGCTTGTGGCCAACTCGGCCCCACGTCCCTTCGCTGCGGGTGTGCGCAGTTTTCCGCGCTTGGAGCAAAGCTTGGTTGTCGATCCCTCGACGTCGCCACGGAGGCAGGCGACAAGGCCTGTTCGTTGCCGGCAGTGGATAGCGCTCGACGTTCAAAAGAAAACCCCGCCGGGGAAGGCGGGGCAAGGTTCGCATCCGGTTGGCTCACTGGACGCGGGGAAGAAAAACTCCATCGGTCAAACCGATGTGGGCAGATACCGGACAAAGGCGCCCGCGGGGAAGGTCGCTTTCGGCCAATCCGGTACGGTTGCGCTAATATATCAACCGCTTAACTGAGACGATCTTCCCTCTCCTTGAGTTGAGCATAGGATCACCCGCTCCGCGGTCGTGTTCTATGCAAGGCACGAAGCCGCCTGGCGCCGTCTTCGCCCGGTCGGGTCACGACCACTGTGACTTTGGCCGAGAACGGCCGGCAAGGCATCCAAAAAGGTCTTGTTTACCGGAGGGGAAAGGCAGCTCCGCCCCCTCTCCCCAGCAAGTGCAAAAGCCGGTTTCCCCAACCTTCCTTCGCTCTGGCTTTGTGCAGGCCGGGTGATCCCCCTCCGGCTTTTCCCCTTGCCCCTCTCTCCCCCGCTGCTCCGCGCGAACTCGGGAACAGGAGCGGGGCTCCTGCCCATGACGGACAGGAAAGCTTGGCTCCGCCAAACCCGGAAAAAGGAGCGACTGCCATGACTACCACCACCGACATCATCACCATCGCGCTCGGCAAGCTGGATCGCGACCCCAAAAACGTCCGCAAGACCTATCGCAAGGAAGGCATCGAGGAACTGGCCGCCAATATCCGCGCCGACGGCTATCGGCTGTTGCAAAACATCGTCGTTCGCAAGGGCGACAAGAAAGGCCGCTACTTCGTGACCGCTGGCGAGCGACGCCGCCTTGCTCTTTGCCTGTTGGCCGAGGCTGGCGAAATCAACGGCGACTTTCCTGTCGAAGCAAAGTTGCGCGAGGAAACAGACGCCATCAGCATCAGCCTTGCCGAAAACACCATGCGAGAGGACATGTTAGGTTCTGCGTCGCAACTGTCCTGTTGAGTTCGTATGACCGTCATGGTTGTGGGCCATATTCGCGGGGCAT
>NZ_PNFP01000026.1 GCF_002940685.1 Ensifer adhaerens
GAAAAGCTGCGCTTCGCGATCCGCGAAGGCGGCCGTACCGTCGGCGCAGGCATCGTTGCCTCGATCGTCGAGTAATCTGCCGACTTGAAGTCAGCAGGAAGGCCCCGCCGGCGACGGCGGGGCCTTTTTTGTTGGGGAGGATGCCAGCACGGCTTCGATGAAGGCGCGCTTGCCGCCGGTGTAAAACTCCCAGTCGCTGCCGGCTTCCGCGGCGAGCCGTCTCTTCAACGCCTCATAGTGCGCGGCGGCGTCCGGTCTTTCCCGCAGTCGATCCCGGAAGAGCAGGCGGGCCGCATGGGCGGCGTTGCCTTCTCCGCAGAGATAGAGCCGCGTGCCATAGGGGAGCGTCGCCGCCGTGAACGTCCAGAGGCCGCTTGCGTACGGGTCGCCGTGAAAGGTGTAGCCGGCTTTGCTGAGGCGAGACGTGAGCTCAGGCAGCGCCCCTTCGTCCGACATCACCGCATCGATATCGATCTTCGGCTTTGCGGCCAGTCCGGCTATCGCCGTGCTCCCGATGTGGTGGATCTCGCGGACGAAAGGCGAGAGCAGGGCGGTGATGGAAAGCGCCCGCGCCTCAAAGAGCGACGGCCAGAGAGGATCATATTCGACCAGCGTGATGCGCGACATGCGAATCGATTCCGGTGACGAGGGCTTCTGGCAGGATAGCGAATACCCGCAGCGCCGCGACCATTTCTGAGTGGCGAGGCAATGACTTGCCTTTCTTTGTGGGGCACTCCGGCCGGCAGGGTAGGGGATAGATGCAATTGAATGCGGATTTTTTCGGATCCGCGTTGAAAGGTGCTTGTCATCCTCCGGCAAACTGAATATGAAGCCGCTGACTTGAGGCGGCGACACGTTGTTGAACGGGCACGCAGCCGAATAGGGGTATAGCTCAGTTGGTAGAGCGGCGGTCTCCAAAACCGCAGGTCGGGGGTTCGAGCCCCTCTGCCCCTGCCATTCTTTCCAAGCATTTAGTTGTGATTTTTTCTGTGCCTCGGTGGTTGCTGGACGGCCTGGGCAGCGCTCTGGGCAGCGGGACGTCATTTCGACGGTCGTAGAGGGCCGTGCAAAGCGGTTGCCGGCTTTTAGGTAGGAGGAGCCTGGGCTGGCTGGTCGCGCCATCTGATGGCATCCTGCGGCCCCGTAAATTCGATCAAAACCGAGAAGTGCCCCTGTTGTCACGACGGAACCTCCGGCGGCATTTCGGGAACCCACGCGAGGCCGAGGAGTTTCGCGCGGATCCAACTGTGAACATGCGGACGATACCAGAGCGACTTCCGCCGCGTGAATTTCACCGGCGGGGGAAAGATCTTCTCCTCCACGTACCGCGACAGCGATGATCTCGAAAGGGTCGTCAGCTCGCTCACTTGGCGGCGAGTATAGAATCCCGGCGCATCTTCAAATGTAGCCATGTTGATCTCCAAACAATAAAACAATTACTTCCGAACGCGGTGGATAGCATCCCGATCGATGTTTGTTGCTGTAGATGGTTTTCTACTATAGCAGGATCTCGACAAATATCAACTGGGAGATAAAACTTTATAAGAGTAAAGAAATACTAAGAATTGTCAACAATTATACGTGGCGGTGCGGAAAAATGCCGATAATAGGCGAATCCTTGCTTGCGCAGTTCTATGAATGGCGCTCGACGCGCGGGTCCTATCGACGTTCGCTCCTTCCATTTGATCGCTCCGGCTTAACCAGCAAAGACGGGTATCGCCAACGTCAAAGATGTTGACAATTAAGCTAATGTGACATAATGATCATGTGGTGAGCAAAAAGAGTTGAAATAGAAAGTAAATGTCCATGGCAGGTTTGCGGCAATCGCCGCTGCGCGCTCGATTGGCGTCGCTCGAGTCCTTGTGGTCGATGCCGCCGAGGACGTGACGCGAATCCTTTGTGACTATGGCGGATGCATCCGATCGCGCTTCGCAGGTCGGGTGGGCACGAGCAATCCCTATGTGGCCATCGGGACTTGTGAATCCTTCCACATCGATGCCGCCGTGAGGGGGATGGCCGGACCAAGCGGAGGCCTTCGAGCTCGATTCCGCAATGGCAATTCGACGCATCGCTGCGAGGGCCACTTCACGAATCTTAAAGGAAGAACGATGAAACACTGTTTGCGGGGGGCGGTCCGTTCCAATCTCCTCAAAGATACGGCGCAGTTCATCATATGGCACGCCCTTCGCAGGGCGGCCCGCACCGCTGTACAGTTTCGGGAAAAAGCCATTCGCATCCTGATTTGTATCGCTGACGAGTCCTGGTTCGGACGCCCAAAGTCCTCCAGCGGCTATCCTGCTGACTCGGTGCCGGGGGAGAAAACTCTACGACGACCGATGGCGAGGAACGCCAAACCGAAACAGATCGACGACGTGGGACTTCCGCCGCCGGAGCATCGTTCGATCTGCCGCCGGGCCGATCCGTTCACCGCGATATTCAAATGTTTCGGTTACATCGCCTCGCGCCGCGGCGCGGTCGTCTTGGTGAGCGAGCCCGAAACGGCCACGGATGGCACTCGATCGCGAGCTGACCAGACCCATTGCCGAAAGCAATGTCAGTGGGCTCCTTCTCGACCTCAATACGCATGCACTCCATCAGCCGGACGCAGGCACACTTTCGGTGTCCAACGGATGCACCATGGATCCAATGGAGGCGTAAACGTGCCAGACTCAGTCCAACGTATCGGTGCTTGTTCTTGTGAGCGCCGAGGCGGCAGTTCATTTATCGGTAGTTCGATCGCGATGACGGGCGCGTGAAATGGAGCACCGCATCGATGAGACGACATTCTCCAAGCTACGCACGACTCCCGCGAAGTTCATGATGTACTGCGCGCTTAGGCGCGCCCTTCGGACAACGGACCAGTTTCGGAAGAACGAAAGGGGCATAATTGTCGGCATTGTCGACGAGGCGTGGATCTGGCATTGCAAGTCGGCGGCGCTGCTGCTGCTTACCGAAAACCGCGACGCCTATTCGTACGACGATTTTCGCCGGGCTGTACACGTGCTGGGACTGAAGTCGAAGAAGGCGAGAGTCAACGAGGTCGACGATGTCGCGATCATCCATCCCGACCATCAAGTGATCTACCTTGCGCCGTCGCTCGATCTCGTCCCGCGCGCACTGAGGCTCGCGGCGGACGTAATTGTTGACATCAAACCACCTTCTGCTCGTCATGTCTTGGCGGCGCGCAGGATCGGCGGCGTCGACGATTTGGACCTGTCGCTCGCAGAGCAAATTGTGCTTCAGCCGGCGGACATCGTCGTCGGTCTAGCCGCTAGACGCTCATTGACCGCGTTGGACCAATCCTTGCTGCAGGAGCCGGTGGGCGCTCGATCCCGGACCCCGACCCTCTCGGAGTTGCCGGGCTATAACGCTGCACGCCCTTGGGTGGCGAGCCTGAAGCAGGATGTCGCCGACTGGCGAAAGGACGTCATAAGCTGGACCGAGGTCGACAAAGGAATCCTCTTGGCCGGCCCTCCGGGAACGGGGAAGACCCTGTTCGCCACGGCGCTGGCGAACGAGCTTGGGTTCGACCTCATCGCGACGAGTGTGGGGGATTGGCAAGGCTCACGTAGCGGGCACCTAGGAACAACGTTGTCGGCGATGTCCAAGTCATTCGCCGACGCTGCTTCGCGCCACGGGGCGGTACTCTTCATCGACGAACTCGATGCCATCGGCGATCGGGCTCGCATGAGGGACGACCATATCTACTACGAGGGCAACGTCATCGGGCGATTGCTCGAGCTCATCACGCACCTTTTCGAGCAACCGGGTGCGATCCTCGTCGGCGCCACCAATCACCCGCTCCTCATCGACCCGGCGATCCTGAGGTCGGGCCGGCTTGAAGAGCACATTTATCTCGATCTGCCAGACGAAGTGGAGAGAGCGGAAATCCTTTCTTACCACCTTGGAAAGAGCTTATCGGCTCTTGAACTCCGCCCTCTGACCGACAAGCTGCGTATGGCGACGCCGGCAGATCTGGACAAGCTCGCCCGCCGAGCGAAGCGTGCCGCCCGGTCACGCGGAGGCGTCATCAATCTCAAGGACGTGGAAGCCGTGCTTCCCGCAAAAGTGCTGCTTCCGGAAGAGGTCGTTCACCGTATCTGCGTCCATGAATGTGGACATGCGCTCGTAGCGATGGCGTCGGGTCACGCCGACGTCATCAGCATTCGGGTGGAGTCTCATATGGTCGCGGGGGAGACCGTCCAGGACGGCGGCCGAATGCACTATCAGATGCGGGACCCCGCACTCCCCACGGAGAAGCAGCTCCTTGCTAAGATGCGGATCATGCTGGCTGGCCTCGCGGCGGAGGAGGTCGTCTTCGGTGAGAGATCCATCGGCGCTGGGGGCGTCCAAGGGAGTGATCTCGACCAGGCGACGAGGCTCGCCTATCGGCTCGCTGGCAGTTACGGACTGGGCAAATCGCTCCGGTTCCAGGTCGACGCCAGTCGGGTGGACCAATCCTTCGCTCCAACGCCGGAACTGCGCACGGAGGTCGACGGGATCCTTGCGAGAGAATTTCGCGCGACAAAGGAGTTGCTTGCAAAGGAGAAGGGTCGCCTCATGCGCATGTCTGCCGAGTTGGTGGTCGATCGGGAAACGCGCATCGAGCGTGGTTAGATTTTTTCATGGGTGCGCGACAACGTGTGCTCAGGTACCAAGGCAACCGCCCAATACAAAGGGCAAGTTATGCGAAGGCGACGACAGTGGCTCGTTCGGAACGAGAGAGCGCGATCCGGTATCCCCTGACCTGGATGCTTGGCGTCGACTCGAATTTGAGAGTTCTGCGAACGCTGGTGCGGCATGGAGGTGTACTTGCGGCATCAGATATCGTCCGCATGAGCCGACTATCACGGGAAAGCGTGCGGCTCGGACTTCTCGCCCTTGGGGCCTTGGGGATCGTTGACTCGTTGGGGTCGATAAATGCGCGGGTGCATCGTCTCAACGAGTTACATTATCTTGCACCGGTGTTGACAATGGTCTTCAAAGCCGAGGCAGAGCGGTTCGAGGCGATCTTGAGCGCTGTGTGTCAAAGTGCCATCGACAAGCCTGTTCTCAGCCTTTTCCTCTATGGCAGCGCGGCCCGCGGTGACGACATGGCGGACAGTGATCTGGACATCGGACTCGTCGCAAGACCGGGGGATCTTGCAGACGTAGTGGAAGGTTTGAGGGACGCAGTCAGAGGGCCGGCGGAGTACCTAAGCTTTCGACCGAGCGTTGTTGGGCTCGACATCGAAGACTTCCGGCGCCTCACCAACAACAGCGATCCTTGGTTGGAGAACGTAAAGCGCGAGGCAATCGTGCTTTTAGGACGCCGCCTCGAAGAGCTCTAGTCGGATTCAGTTTTCGGCCGGCCCCACATTTCATTGGCATCATTGGCGAGCGAAAATGAGTTTAGTGACTTGGTACTCCGGCAGCCCTCGTTCCCCCTTCGTACAGACCGGTGTCTCCGGTAGACCGAAGTCCGCCTTGTTGATGTCTGCCATTTCGACCTCCAATTCCTCGCGGCAAGCGGGCAGCGCGTTTCATCGAGTGCTTCGTACGCTTCGAACCTTTACGCTAGAGCGAACGGTCCAACGCGTCGTTGGCAGGAGAGTGGCGTCGTCCAGCACGGGCCATGTGGCGCTCAGCGCGCCGCAACCGCTTGCACCTTGATGCGACCGCCAAATGGAAGCATGGCCGCCTGATATATGGTCCGGGCCGGCCTCCGTCCTTCAGCGAAGAGTTCCGCGTAAAGGCGGTTCACGTCCGCTACATCGGCCAGATTGATGAAGGCCAAATCGACATAGACGATATCCGTGGCGCTGAAGCCAGCAGCTTCAGCAATTCGAAAGACATGTGCAAACGCCCGTTTGGCCTCTTCGACCGTGCTGCCGGGGATATAGACGCCATTCTCGCCGACTGACAGTTGGCCGCTGATCCAGCATTGGTTGCCGACAACGACGGCATTGCTGATGGGGGACGGCGACGGCGGAACGCCCTCAACCTCTACGATGTACCGCCTTCTCATGTCGCTCCCCCTTAAAAGATGTCCTCGCTCCACCAACGGTCGCCACCGTGGTTTCTGAGAAACAGATCGCGTGACTGTGCACGTTCCAACGCTGGCAAGGTCAAGCCGCTCAGCCTGGAGCAGTATAAGCATGGACTTGATTAGAACGTATTGACCTTCCTATCGTGGGAAGGTGCATCCTCCTTCAAGTTGATTGGAAGAGGTATGCAGAATGAGACTGATCACGATTGTAGGCGCCGCACTGGCGGCAGAAGCAAGCCTCGCTACGAGCGCGTTCGCAATGGGGTCTAGCCCAGGTGGGGATTGGTGGACACCATTGGACCATTACTGCGAACGCTTGGGGCCGGGCTTCTGGGCGGAGCCGTTCAACGCGCTCACCAACCTTGGCTTCCTCATGGCCGCGGCCGCCATATTCGTCCGCCAGCGCCGAGTGGGACGAACGGACAAGCAGCTCCTTGTCCTTGCACTACTGACGGCATCGGTCGGCATCGGCTCGTTCCTGTTCCACACGATGGCCAACCGATGGTCGCTGATCGCGGACATCGTGCCCATAGCGGTGGTCATATACTCGTTCTTCTTCGTGGCGTTGACGCGGCTTCTGCGCCTTAGCGCCACCGTCGCCGGACTTCTGACCGCGACGCTGTTGGTGCTTTCGCCCGTGCTCGAAACTCTTGCGAAGCCTCTGCTCGGAGGTTCGGCGACTTATGCTCCGGGATTGATCGCCACTTTCGGCGTGGCGGTCGCGGTACCGCTTGCAGGTCGGGGTTCGATGCCGCGGCTGCTGGTGGCGGCAGGCACGATTTTCTCCGCTGCGTTGGTCTTCCGGATCCTCGATGCGCCGCTCTGCGGATCCTGGAGCGTAGGCACGCACTTCATCTGGCATCTGCTGAACGCCGTCGCTCTTGGACTAGCGCTCCTGTCAATCGAACAACTTTCACCAGGAGGCCGTGCAGTCTCGTTGTCGAACCCGGTGCGGACTCAGTCCTGAGGCTACTGCTGCCAGCCCGCGCTGGAGTCGAGCGCTGGTACACCGGGCGCAGGTGAACATGAAGCGCCCTGCGCTCCGCGCATTTCACTCCTCCTGCATCCGGTCCTCGTGGTATAGTCCATGCATCCCAGAAACCACGGGAGGGGTGAATGCGTACTTTTGTTTCAGCCCTTGTAAGCGGCCTTACGTTGGCAACGCCTGCCGCCGCTACCGAGCCTTTTCACACAGCGAGCTTCCCCGACCACACCATCGTCAGCCTGAGCCTCGTCGGGAACCAGACGGCGGCAAGCATCGAGTATGACTACGACGTCTACATTTCGCTTTCGACCGTGAGCACGGACGGATACGGGTCCTACAGCGATCCAAGCAGGCACAAGGCGTCGGTTCGCTGCCATGCGCCCGAAGCGGTCGCGGTGAGAGGGGTCAGTTATCCCATTCCAACGTCGACTGGGGGCGCCGACTGGAAGGACGATCTCTGGCGGGCTGTGTGCATCGTTCCGGTGTCGTAGCAGTGGTCCCGCCATCGGGGAGCAGCGCCGCGACATGACTGCGCTCTACAGGCTAAGCCATGTCGCGGGCGGGGACCGGGCCTAGCGGCCGCGGACTTCGGCTTACTTGACCTCTGTCACCGTCAGCTTGCCGTCGACCCGCTCGGCGACGAATTCAACGCTCGCGCCTTCCTTGAGCTTCTCCATCACAGCGTCGTCCTTTACGCGGAAGACCATGGTCATCGCCGGCATGTCGAGGTTCTTCAGCTCCTCGTGGATGAGTGTGACCTTCTTGGCCTTGGCATCGACCTTCTTGACGGTTCCCTTGGTGAACTCGGCCGCCAGCGCCCCGCAGGCAGTGCCGAGGGCGAGGACCGAAGCGAGAGTGAGTTTGATCAACGTTTTCATGTAAACTTACCTTTCCGAATTCGATTACTTTCCGGCGACCGTAACGTCGCCATGCATGCCGGCATCGTAGTGGCCCGGTACGAGGCAGGCGATCTTGAAGGTGCCGTCGTTGGTGAACTTCCAGATGATCTCGCCCGACTCTCCGGCGGCGAGCCGGATGGCGTTCGGGTCATCGTGTTCCATCTCTGGAAACTTCTCCATCGCCGCCTTGTGCTCGATGATCTTGTCTTCCTGGTCGAGCACGAACTCGTGGTCGAGTTCGCCGGCGTTCTTGATCGCGAAGACAATGGTCTGGCCCTTGCGAACCTTGAAGGTCGACGGCGTGAAGATCATCTTGCCGTCGTCCGTCTCCTTCATGGTGACACGGATCGTCTGGGTGGCGTTTGCCTTCTTGCCCGGCTCGCCGACCGCCATGGCTTCGCCGTGGCCGCCTGCGTGGTTGCCGGAGGCGAGCGCCGGGGAGGCGAGCGCGGCGACGAGGATTCCGAAGATCGCAGCTTTCATTGTCAGGTCCTTTGGTTGATTGAACATGGGCATGCGGGATCAGCCGTGATTTCCATGCTTCGGCGTGATCTGGGTTTTCGCGTCATTGGCCTTGGTCGCGTCGGGGAGTTCGCCCGTCCACTCCCAGGCCTGTGTTCCCGGCGGGTTTTCGTACCAGCCGGGGTCGCTGTAATCGCCGGCTGAGATGCCTTCGCGCACCTTGACGACCGAGAACATGCCGCCCATTTCGATCGGGCCGTGTGGTCCCCAGCCGGTCATCATCGGCACGGTGTTTTCGGGGATCTCCATTTCCATCTCGCCCATGTCGGCCATGCCTTTGGTTCCCATCGGCATGTACTCGGGACGGATCTTCTTGATCTTGTCGGCCACCTTCTTCTTGTCCACGCCGATGAAGGTCGGGATGTCGTGTCCCATGGCGTTCATCGTGTGGTGCGACTTGTGGCAGTGGATCGCCCAGTCGCCGACGTACTTGGCGTCGAACTCGTAGGCCCGCATTGCACCGACGGGGATGTCGATCGAGACCTCGGGCCAGCGGGCCTCCGGACGCACCCAGCCGCCATCGGTGCAGGTGACCTCGAAGTCGTAACCGTGCATGTGGATCGGGTGGTTGGTCATCGTCAGGTTGCCGACCCGCACCCGAACGCGGTCGTTCTTGGAAACGACCAGCGGGCTGATGTCCGGAAACACGCGGCTGTTCCAGCACCACATGTTGAAGTCGGTCATCTCCATGATGCGCGGCACATAGGAGCCGGGATCGATGTCGTAGGCGTTGAGCAGGAACACAAAGTCGCGGTCGACCGGCATGAACTTCGGGTCCTTCGGGTGGATTACGAAGAAGCCCATCATGCCCATCGCCATCTGCACCATCTCGTCGGAATGCGGGTGGTACATGAAGGTGCCGGACTTCACGAGGTCGAACTCGTAGACGAAGGTCTTGCCGACGGGGATGTGCGGCTGCGACAGTCCGCCGACGCCGTCCATGCCCGACGGCAGGATCATGCCGTGCCAATGGATGGTCGTGTGTTCCGGCAGCTTGTTGGTGACGAAGATCCGCACGCGGTCCCCTTCGACCGCCTCGATCGTCGGGCCGGGCGACTGGCCGTTGTAGCCCCAGAGATAGGCGGTCATGCCGTCGGCCATCTCGCGTTCGACCGGTTCGGCGACGAGGTGGAATTCCTTGACGCCGTTGTTCATGCGGTGCGGCAATGTCCAGCCGTTGAGGGTGACGACCGGATTGTAGTCGGGACCGGATGTCGGTCTGACCGGGGTCTGGGTCTCGGCCGTTTCCATCACCGCAGCCTCGGGCAGGCCCATGTTGGAGGTCTTCGCCCAGGCGGCGGTCGACACCAGTGCGGCGCTCGCGCCGAGCAATTGTCTTCTGTTGAACATAGCCTGTTCCTTTCTCAGTGCGCGCCGCCGGCGCTTTCGGCAGCCGCCGCGACTTCGGTTTCACCCGAGGCCGCTCCTGCGCCGCCGCCGTAGATCGCCGGGGCGAGGTTGGCCTCGGCCAGCCAGAAGTCGCGCTTCGCATTGACCGCGAGGAGGATGGAATTGACCTTCTCACGGCTGTCAGCGAGCAGTTCGAATGTGTTGGTGATCATGCCGTTGTAGGTGAGAAGGGACTCCTCCTCGATCTTGGTGCGCAGCGGGACGACGCTGTTCCTGTAGTGCCGGGCGATATCGTAGTTGGAGCGGTAGGCCTGGTAGGCGGAGCGCGCCTCGGAGCGAACGTTGACGGCCTTCTCCGCCAGCAGGTTCGCGGACCGGATGTAGGCGAGTTCCGCCTTGCGCATCCGGGCCTTGCCGCTGTCAAAGATCGGAATCACGAACTCAAGCTCCATGATCCCGGTCGTCTCGGTCTGGACGTCGCCATCTTCCCTTTCCCGCTCCGTCTCAAAGCCGGTCAGGAGTTCGAGGTCCGTGACGTAGCGGGTGGCTTCGGTCAGTTTGTAGGATTTCGCCGTTGCGTCGAGGTCCAGCTTGGCCATCTGCAAGTCGACGCGGCGCTGCAAGGCTTCCGCCTCGATGAGGTCGCGCTTCATCACGGCCTTCGGCAGGGCGGGCAGGCGGTTCGGCACCTGGTAGTCGACATCCGACCCCCAGAGCCCCATCAGCCGCGTCAGCTCCTCCTTGGCGAGCCGAGCCTCCAGCCGGGCCTTCGCCGATTGCCCGACCAACTCCGCGTAGAAGACGTGTTCGCGGGCCTGCGAGCCCTTCGTCATCGCGCCTGTCTCGCCAAGTTTCTGGGCAAGCTCGGACGCGGCATCGGAGGCCGCCTGAGCCTGATTGAGCTGTGCGACGGTCTCCCACGCGGCAACAGCGTTGATCCAGGCGCGGCGGGTGTCCGCGGCGAGCTGAAGGCTCCGCAAAGCCGCGTTCAACTGTGCCTGGCGGAACCGAGTGTCGGCGATGGCGATATCCCGGTCGCGGGTGGCGAGCGCCAGGATGTTCGATGTGATCGCTCCCTCGATTGACCTGAATGCTTCGATGCCAGGCGCGCCAACGCCGTTGAAGCCGACGGAGACCGTTGGGTTGACGAACATCGTCGACTGCCACGCGTCGGCGGCCGAATCTCCGAGGTCGGCATAGGCGGCCTGCAGGCCCTTGTTGTTCAAGAGCGCGACCTGGACCGCCGTGTCCACGTCAAGGGTCCTCTTGGCGATGAGCGTCCTGACGCGGTCGGAGACGACACGTGCCTGCTGCTGGTTCTGGACCCAGACGGTCTGTTTGCCCGTCGCTTCGGAGGTCCTGGCTTCGACCGAAGGGAAACCCGCGTCCTTGGCCGCATACTCGGTGGCTGACACGCAGCCTCCGACGACCAGCGGCAGGGCGAGCGTCGCAGCCAGCTTCAACGTGCGTGGGGTCATGACGCGTCTCCTTCTGGAGCCTGCGCGTCATTCTGGTTGCGCCATGGCTTGGGATCGACCGGAGCGCGGTGGGTGTAGCCCGAAACCGGGCTCGTATATCTGAGGGGGCGGACTTCAGCCGGCGATGCCGCGAGGTCGCCCGATGCAATGACGTCGGGAGGCAGTGTGGCTGCGCATCCGCTTGCGATAAGCGGCAAGGCGGCCACCAGATATAGGGGTTTCATGATCGTGTCCGAACAGGAGATGGCATCGGCGCTGCGAGGCATGACGCTCGCAACGCGCGGTGAGACCCGTAGAACGGGTGCGGCCTGTTCAGATATTCGGAGGGCGGTGGAGCGACGGGAACTCGCCCATGACATGGGCGTCATCGATGAATTCCCGGATGATGGCCAGACGCTCGCCGCCGACGGGAACGCTGCTGGCTACGATGGCCATGCTGGCACAAAAGCTGCCGCAGCATTCCTGCTTGGCGATTTTCAGCGTAGCGTCATCAGGCGAGGACGCGTGGTCACCGTCCGAATGGTGGCCCGCCGCCGCTTCGTGGTGGTCATCCACCTGGCCATGGTGATCGTGGGACTGCAAGACCTCCGACCCGGACCATGACGCGTGCATGGCAGCCGACGCGGTCGGCAGGGAGTATCCCGCCAGTGACACGATGATCACCAAGCGGAGCAGAACCAGCATCTTTGAAAATGTGATTCGATACATCTTGCCCATGTCGGAGGACTAGCAGCAGCCCGGAAGTTGTCAATTGTCAGGTCCTATCCTTGATGCGATTCGCGTCTATTATGTGGCACTGAAGTACGTTGCCGCCTTTCGAGCAGACGGAGACACGGTTGCATGGCCCGCGGCGCGCCGCTTGTCCCGCCCTCCGAGCGAGCTTGCATGGCTAGCCTGACCGCGTATCTCGGATTGTTTCTCGTCGCGTTCGGCGCCGCGACGGTGCTGCCTTTTCAATCAGAGCCCCTGCTTGTCGGCATGCTCGTGTCTGGGCAATTCTCGACGGTGTGGCTCCTCGTCGTCGCAAGCATCGGCAACGTGCTGGGGGCGGTTCTGAACGGGGTGCTCGGGCGATTCATCGACCGGTTTCACGACCGGTCCTGGTTCCCGGTGAAGGTCTCCTCGCTGGAAAGAACCGCCCTATTGTACCGGCGCTACGGGCGGTGGTCACTGCTGCTCTCCTGGATGCCGCTCTTCGGAGACGCGCTCACCGTGCTCGCTGGAGTTTTCCGCGAGCCCTGGTGGTCCTTTCTTCTGCTGGTCGCTGTCGGAAAGACGGCGCGATATCTAGTGCTGGCCGCAGCAACGCTCGGCACACAGGCGGCGCTCGGGAATTGATCGGACGGGCCGGTCCTCACGAGTCTTATCCGGAGGTATTCAATCTCGCTCGAATCCCGTCCATCTGCTCGATTTCCTTGCGCTGCCCTCGGAGATCCGATTGCAGAGATCGATCAGCTCGGCGTCCGTCAGACGCGCTTCGCGACACATGAGAATTGCTCCCGAGTGGTGCGGGATCATGGAAGCGATGAACTGACGGTCGTCGATGAGCGCCTGGGTGCGTGTTCCTGCGAATGCCACAACGAAGAGGGCGGCCAGCCCGAGGTAGAAGGCTGTGTTCAGATCCTTCCACTTGTACATGCCCCCCATGGTCGCGAGCATGAGGATCCCCATTGAAGCCACCATGGCCAGGGCCATGCAGGCGGTGTTGAGGTTGTTGCGGAGATCGCTCCAGCCGTCGATCATCGAGAACATCACGAGGTACATGACCACCAGGCTGAGCACCATGTTTATCCCGAACATGAGGTAGTGATGCCCCGTCGCGGCTTCGTGGGAGAGCGGCTGTTCGTCGTGTTCCTTCATGGCGGGCCTCCTTCGATCGGCCATCGTCCGACAGCCAAAGCGTGTGAGATGCAGCTTGCGCACCCTAGGAACCGGCTGTCTGATGGTAGCTTCCGAGAAAAACCGCTTTCCCGGCGCGTGGCTAGACCTTCAAGCCGAATCCGGTCGGCCGTGGAACGGAACTTTCACCCGGACGGCTAGTTTATGCCGCGAAGGAATGGCGCCCATGCCGGATTTGAGAGCGTTTCCCCGATTGATCGGAATTGCGGTCCTGTGCGTCCTGCTCGTGGGTCTTCACGGCGTGGCCGCCGCGGCATACGGCGCGGATCCGCATTGTCCCTCGATCTCGGAGCCGCACCAGACGTTTCCCGGTGCGTGTCACCGCGTCGGTTGCTGCACGAAACTGCAGTGCTGCCCGGTCCTGCTCGAAGCGGCATCCCACACAGCTCCGGATGCCGACTCACTACGCCGCACCACGTTTCTCGACGAACACCACCCGTTCCTGCTCGTTCGTGCGCTCTATCCTCCCCCTAAGCCCAGACTCTCCTGAAATCGAACGCAGCCCACATTCAAGATAGGAGAACCCAGATGAACATCGTGCTGAAGTTTGCGATCGCAGCGGCGGCCGTGCCGATCTCATTTTCCGTTTCCATCGCGCCCGCCGCTGCACAGATGGCCATGCCGGACGGCTGCAAGTCGGAGATGCACGCCGCCGGCGACATGAAGATGCCGCAGATGGGGCAGATGGCTGACCATCAGAAAGCGATGATGGAGTCGATGCAGAAGATGCACCCGGCCATGATGCAGGGAATGATGGCCAAGGACCCGGATGTCGCGTTCGTCTGCGGCATGATCGGCCATCACATGGGCGCGATCAGCATGTCAGAGGTCGAGCTGAAGTACGGCGATGACGAGCAGGCCAAGACCATGGCCAAGAACATCATCGATGCCCAGAAGAAGGAAATCGAAGAGATGAGCAAATGGGTCAACGAGCACGCGAAGTGATTCCTCGGCAGCTCGATGACCTCGTTCGGCGGAGGCGGCATTCGCGACCGCTTCCGCCGAGCGAGCGTGTCATGTGATGTCGCCCGGTTTCGTCGGGTGGTCTCCACCGTCATGGCGATGTCCGCCATGGCCACCGTGACCGCCATGAAAGGAGTGCATCAAAGGGCAGGCAAGCAGTATTAGGTAGGGCGTGAAGCCCAGGGCGTGCTGCCAGTGCTCGCGAAGGAAGAAGAACGCGGCGATCACCGCGAGCGACATTGCAAACAAGGTCCATCTCCGATCCCAGTTCATATCCGGACACTCCTCAATCTTAGAGAATTCCCGATCACGCTGACCGACGAGAGGGCCATCGCCGCCGCCGCGATGATCGGGGACAGCCGCGACGGGCACTCCGGCGGCGTTGTAGATGAAGGCGAAGAACAGGTTCTGCCGGATGTTCTTCATCGTCGCATGGCTCATCTGCCGCGCCCGCGCGATCCCTTGGAGGTCGCCCTTGAGCAGGGTCACCCGCGCTCTCGATCGCAACGTCGGTTCCGATGCCCATGGCGATGCCGACATCGGCGGCGGCGAGCGCAGGCGCGTCGTTCACGGCGTCTCCCGCCATGGCGACGATGCGGCCTTCCTTGCGCAGGCGCGCGACGATCTCGCTCTTGTGTTCCGGCAAGATTTCCGCATCGACTTCCGTGATGCCGAGCTTGCGGGCGACAGCGTCAGCCGTGGTCTTGTTGTCCCCGGTCAGCATCACCACCCGGACGCATTAGTTGAGCAACGTCTGCAAGCCTTCATGGAGTGTTGGTCGCTGTCGGCATGAAGATCGGGCTCAACCTAGGAGGAGACGGCAGCTTGACTGCCGCCAGTGTGCGTACCGCATTCGACAGGGTTGGCCTCAGCCATCGGCACGAACAGAAACAGAATTGCGACGACGGCGGCCAGCAGAGACCCTGCACGTTTCGGGACGATGTGACTGGCGGCGACATGGTTTCGTTCGCACCCCATGCTGTCTTCGAGCATAATGTGCCTTGCATGCGGGCATCGCCTCGACCTTGATCAATCGACGCTGCCTGCGAAGACTTTGTGACGCCGCATCGGACCAAACTGGGAGAGCATGAGATTGAAGGCGAGACCACTGGTACTGTCAGCAGCCGTCTTCACCATGGCAATCTCCGCAGCGACGGGCCAATCGACGTCACCGAAGGTGGCCGAGCGGCAGCAGGACATGAAGGCGATGGCAGGTGCGGCCAAGATCATCGACGCCATGTTCAAAGGCACCTCGCCATACGATTCAAGAGCTTTCAAAGCGGCCGCCGAATCCATCCGGGTCCATTCCGGAAATAAGCTCTCGGCCCTGTTCGGAGCTCCGGTTGTCGCCGAAGGCACCAAAGCCAGCGCCAGCATCGAGGCAGATCGGCCAACGTTCGACAGGCTGGCGGCGGAGCTCGCCGCTTATGCTGCCGCGCTTTCCATCGCGGCAGATCGGAACCCGGATGTTCTTTCGCCCGGAATGCGCATGCCGGGTGGTGACGCGATGATGGGCGGGCCGCTCGCCAAGAGGAAGGCGGCGGCTCCAGATCCGATGAAGATGCCTGCCGAACACGCCTTCCACATGATGCTGCAGACGTGCACCTCCTGCCACGCCAAGTTTCGAGTGAAGGGCGAGTAGCAGCCGTCTCTACAGCAGTTTCCCGAGCTGCCCCTGCTGTTTGCGCCAACCGTGCCGCGTCAATCCGCGCGGTTTGAAAATAGAGAGCACCGTCGTCGTGATCAGAGTGATAATGCCGCCCGCAGCATGAAGCACGAGTGAGCGTCGCAAGCTGAGAAGGTCGGCTTTTGCCAACGCCCCTTCGACTGCTGCTGCCGCGACATAGTCGATGATCTCCAATTGCAGCAGCAGAACGACAGCGGTGAGAACCGTCAGCAGGAATTTCGCCAGCACCCAATAGTGTCGGAACAGGCCCCAGGCGGTACCCAGTGCTTGAACCAGTCCGGTCAGGAGCGAGGCGAAAACAAGTGGAACTATGACGAGCCGGGCCACTGATTGCATCGCGACGTACGAACTCAGTGCCGTGCCAAAATCCTCCCTGCCGAGCGCGACAAGGGCAAGCACGAGGAAGCAGGCGACCGCGCCGAGCGAACTGACCGAGGACGTGACGTGGCAAACGAGCATGAGCTTTCGCAGGAAAGGCGGCATCGTCACGGTCGGTCACCTGTCGCCGGAATTTCACTGTCGGACAGCATGTGGCGGCCTGGTCCGTGCGGGCCGCCGATATCAAAGGCAATGACAACCGCCGCCAGCAAAATCAGCACGGCGACCACGATCCCGGAGAGTTTCACCCAGCGCGGCGCTCCGGGGTAAGGGGACTGGTCTGCCATCTTCGCTCGCCTCGTGGCCATGCCTTTTTCGATACCGAAATTCTACCGAGGGATAGCTGAAGTTAGCACTCAACTGTCGACTTCCAAAACAAGGATGCAGATTTGATGTTGGGACGTTGCTAGCAGGCAGTAAAAGCCGACCCACGAGGCGTGTATAGCTCCTGCCACAGACAAATGCTGTTTGACGCACCTTATGGGCGCAGCCCCTGGTCTCGCTAAACAGCCTGACCACAGAGGGGATTCTGGCCTGGAGCCAGCGCCTCGATCGCGGCTGCTAAACGCGTCCGAGGCAATCTGAGCGTTGATATTAGTGAGAGCTATGTTCGCTGTGCTCCACTTCGGCCTTTGGGGGCGTGGCGCTCTGGAACACCTCGGCGCGGTTCTCGCCGTTCACGACCAGCTTGCCCACCAGCCCGCGTGCCGCCCGCGACAAGGCGTGATCCACGAGGACGTATTCGCCGGGAACCTCCGGCTTCATGTCGACCGCGGCGGCGCCTCCAGGAGGCACGGTGATCGTCTGGACGTCGGATAGTGGCTCCGTCGTCAACGAGGCCAACTGGTAGACCTTGTCGAAGATTTCTCCGATCACATGGAAGCTGGATGTCTTGTTCGGGCCGCCGACACCGAAGTAAATGCGGACTGTCTCGCCGACCTTCGCCGTCAGTGCATTGTCGCCCGTAAGCGCGTTGGCGGCCCCGTTGAAGACGTAGTATTCCGGGTCTTCATCGAGCAGCCGTTCGACGCTCTCCGTCAGCTTCCCCTTGGAGCCGTATGGCTGCGACGTGTAGACCTCGCCCTGCATCACGTAGAACTCCCGATCAACGGGCGGCAGGCCGCCTGTCGGTTCGACGAGGATCAGGCCATACATGCCGTTGGCGATGTGATGGGCGGCCATTGGCACTGCGCAGTGATAGACGTACAGCCCCGGTTTCAGCGCCTTGAATGAAAAGCCCTTCGTTTCTCCCGGTGCGGTATCGGTCGCGACCGCTCCGCCGCCAGGTCCGGTCACGGCGTGGAAATCGACGCTGTGGCGTTCGCTGCTGTCGGCCCGGTTGGACAGTTCCACCTGGATTGTGTCGCCAACGCGGGCACGCACGAACGGGCCTGGGATCTTCTTGTTGAACGTCCAGTAGTGGTACGTCGCGCCGTCTGCGAGCTTTCCCGTCACCTCGACCGTGTCGAGTTTCACCGTGACCGTCGCAGGCTCGCTTCTTGCAATCGGGGGCACTAGGTCAGTGGCAGGACGGACAATGTCCAGTGGAGCCTTGGCACTGCCATTTTCCGCCGGATGCTCGTGGGAGCCGGCTGCGAGGGCTGATGTTCCGGTCGCCGCCAGAAATGCGAGTGTCAGGGCTGCATACGAGGGTCGGGAAGGGCATTTCATGGCGGGCTCCTGAGCAATACTTGTTACTCAGGTATTCAAGACCTCGCCGGCGCTGCGATCTTTGACCTACCACAAGGACGGCAAGTCCTCGCGAAATCGTGATTGCCGGGCGAGTTCCGGTGCGCGAGGGGTCAGGATTGCCGCAAGCCGCTCTGCTTCGATCTTAGGCGTAGGATGGACCAGCGCCCGACGGGTTCGAGGATCGCATCGGCGCGATTCACGACATTGGCAGCGGGCGCGCTCAGCAAAAAGTACGCCCGCCGCTGTGACGTCACGCGACGTGGCCGCAGCAGGACTTCTTGAAGGAGGCCTGGTAGCCCGCTTCCTCGATCGCGGAAACAAATGCATCGGAGGCCACCGGAGAATCGATCGATGCGGTCTTGGCATCGAGATCGACGGCGACCTTGGCGTTGGAGTCGACCGACTTCACCGCCTTTTCGACGGCTCCGGCGCAGTGTCCGCAGGTCATGTCGGGGATGTTGAGATGGTACATTCGAGTTGCCTCCATGGAGTTCTGGTAGCCCGAATGTGGTGCTTCCAACGATGGGTAGGTCAAGAGGCATCCGACAGAATCTGCACGTTGCTCATCTTCGTCTTCGAGCCTTGGCGACTTCTGATCCGAGCTTGATCTGCGTCAATGTGAACTGTCGCGACCGTCGTACCCTCATATCCAGTCGTTTATCGGAGCTTAGGAGAAGCGCAATGACGACACTGCGGACGATCCTGCTGGCGGGTACGGTGCTCATGCTCTCGACGCCAGTCTTTGCGGAAGACGCGCATCATCCCGAGACCTCTGTGGAGCAGACGAGCGAGCAGGCAGCCCAGCCGTCGGATTCCGCGGCGGACCCGAATTCCATGATGTCCTGCGGCATGATGTCGGGTGACATGATGGGCAACATGATGCGGATGATGGCCGGCGGGCCCGGACGAATGAGACCGCCGGGCATGGGGCCGATGGCCGAGATGATGGCCCCTGAACATGTCGAGGGACGGATCGCGTTCCTGAAGACAGAGCTCAAGATAACGTCGGAGCAGGAGGCGTCGTGGAACGCCTTCGCGGACGTTCTGCGTGCGAATGCTGGCGGCATGAAGGATGGCATGATGCAAATGCCAGACGCGATGGGAATGCCGGGCGGGGCCGCGGCTACCCCGCTGCAGCGTCTCGAACGGCGGGAGAGCGTGTTGAACAGCCGTCTCGAAGGCGTGCGGAAATTGAAAGCCGCCCTTGAGCCTCTCTATCAATCGTTCGGGGCAGAGCAGAAGCAGATGGCCGACAAGCTGCTCCTGCCTCCAATGATGGGGATGATGTTGGGAGAGCCGGGGTCGCGCATGGCATCCGAGCCGCGCTGAACTGTGCACCAGCGCAGTTTGGCGCGAGCAAGGATTGAGAAAGCCCTCTGCGCTTGGAGGAGACGATGTTTCGTGCCCGGTCCCTCACCAGAACATACCTG
Organism: Ensifer adhaerens; assembly: GCF_002940685.1. Lineage (GTDB taxonomy): Bacteria > Pseudomonadota > Alphaproteobacteria > Rhizobiales > Rhizobiaceae > Ensifer > Ensifer adhaerens_E. The sequence goes on from NZ_PNFP01000026.1 coordinate 19,312, forward strand.
ACCGGCGAACACCGAGCTGACTTCCCTTGGAGAGCGCGGGTTTACGCTACCCACGTCAGCACGTCGGGGTAGTCTTCCACAATCTCATACCGAGCCTGACCGCCTATGAGAACGTCGCGTCGGTCACAGAAATGTCGGCCAATCCATGCGGCCCGCCGAGGCGCTAGTAGCCGATCATCCGGCACGCTGCGTTTTAGGCCCATCTCCGCAGATTGGTTGCTTTTCTCATGGAGGTCGAGGCCCACCTCTTGCTGAGGTTCTCGAGGCAAGCGGTTAATGCTGGTTTCCGGCCGACATGATTTGCGTTTTAGGCTGGGTCAAGGGAATGCACAACCTCTGTCTCAGGTGGAAACCTTCGAGGGATCAAGCTGCACCAGAACCACGCCGGCGACAACAGCCCCGACGCCGGTGAACTGGATCCAATCGAGGTGTTCAGCGAAAAAGGCGCCGCCTATTGCAAGTCCAATCGAGGGAGTCAGTAAAGCAAAAGCGTTAGCTTGGTTCAGACTGACGTGCTCCAATGTTGTGAACCAGAGCCAATGGGGCAGCGCGGTGCCAAACAAAGCAAGAGTTGCTGCAACCGCTAGGAATTCCCCTGACCACACGATGGATGAAACGTCTTCGGTCAGCATTGAAAGCAGCACGAGTGGCAATGCGCCGAAGAGGACCAGGAAACCCATTGCCATCGCGGCGTCAACTCGGCCCGATAGGCGTTTCATAACTACATTGCCACTAGCTACCCCACTGGCGGCGAGCAGAATGTAGCCTATTCCCAGATCGAACTTAGGCATATCGCCGGAAAGAATACCGGGCCAGGCAATAGCCACTATGCCCGTGAATCCAATAGTAAATCCGAGCTGGCCCAACCTATTGAGCCGCTCGCCAAGGACAATGCGTCCAAGCAATGCCGCCAAAAGCGGCTGCGCGTTCGCAATAACCGTGGCTATTCCTGGCGAAACGAACTCGGCTGCATGAAACATGCCAATGAAGCCGAGCGTCGTCGTGCCGAGCCCAGCTACGGCGATCAACGACCATGTGACGACGCCGTGCGGTACTGGTCGTCCGAGAAGGAAGGCTACGACCAAGAGTCCGGCGCCCGCCATGGACGCGCGTGTCGCAGCAAAAGCAAGGTGCGGCGCGAGACCAAGGCCAACCGTAATCAACGGGAAGCAGGAAGCTGAAAGCGCCATCACGGCTATGAGGCGGAGTACAGTGCTTAATGTCATGCCCTTCCCCCATGCTTCGGTCCCTGCGATGCCGCACGCGGGCATGTGCTGTCCGGTTTTCAGTCTATCGCTTCTGGCAAACAAGTTTTCCGAAGCAAACCGGCCGTAAAACACTGATGCACGGCCATCGTTTCGGTGAATCGTGTTCACTTGCGCAGCGAGGAAGGATGCAGGTTGCCGTTCGTCCTCCCTGCCTGCGCTGCTGTAGTTCGACCGAACGCCGGCACAGCTTGCATGTGAGAAACAAGCGTCAGAACACGGCTATCGTGCCGTCTACGAATTCGTCAATCAGGCCCGGCAACCTGTTGAGGTGGTCTTCCGCGACACTTGCCACCTGCTGCCTGACGTCGGAGACGGCCAATTCCTTGTGCGTCGCGACCTTCAGGTGCAGCACCGACGGCCGATTTACGGGGTCGCCGATGCGGCTTACCATCAGGCAGTTGGCGGCATCGACGCCTGGGACCCTGCGGACGATGGCCTCCGCGATCCGCTGCGCGACGACATTGTAGATTTTTCCGATATGCGTGACTGGATTCTTGCCCGCCGCCGCCTCAAGGCTCATCGGCCGGAAGGGTGTGATCAGGCCGTTGACCCGGTTGCCTCGGCCCACCTGACCGTCGTCGCCTGCCTCGGCGGAGGTTCCGGTAACGGTGAGAAACAACATTCCGGCGGCGTCGGCAGTGTTGATCCCAACGTCGCATTCGTGAAAGCCGTGGCGCTGGGCAAGTTCTCGCACAGCGTCGCCGAGTGCGGACTTTTCCCCCACGTAATCGCCGATGTGGGCAACATGACGGTCGATCATCGCGCACGCGACCGTCAAACGGACTGACCGGTGATGGCGCACGCCCATCACCTTGACGTCCTCGCCCCAGGCCGGGTGGTCGTCACTGCGGTCGCGGCCGTTGATCTGGTGCTCCACCGCAAGCACGAGTCTTTCGAGTGCACTCGCCGGAGCATAGCCGGTGCCGAACGAGGTGTCATTAGCGAGTGGCGTCCGATCGTTGCGGGAGAACAGATCACGCAAGTCTTGCGAACCCGGCTGGACGAGCGCGTGAATTCGCACGTGACGGTCGACGTCGAGCGCATGCAGGTTGGCTTGCAGCCACGACCGCGACCCTTCGATCGCGATGTCTTCAATCGGGATGACCTCGTCGCCGAGCCGCGATGTCGCCCGTCCGGCCAGATAAATATTGATCGGCGCATCAACTGAGCCGCCGCCGAAAGCAGGGGTGGAGCGGCCTGCGCACAAGAGCGCCTTATCGACGTTGTGATGGAGAATGCGGCCGAAACGCTGCTGATAGATGCGGCAGAGATTCCGGGAAAGCGTCTCGGCGAGGGCGTCGCAGATCGTATCCGGATGGCCCAGACCTTTGCGTTCCACGACCTCGACCGGATCATCCGTGGCGATGAGGTCCGATATCGTCAGCGCAAGCATTGCTAATCTCCTTTCGTAAAGCCCGCTGGCTCTTGCCCTCCGGGTTTCAGAGCCTGCCGGAGCGGGAGATCGCCCGCAGGAGGCGAAGCGTGAACCATAGCGCGAGAGCAAAGGCGAACGCTGCGAATACCGGAACCTCGCCGAAAATACGTGGTCCTGCTGCTTCCATCAGCAGCGCCCCGGACACGAAGAGACCGGCAGCCATCAGGGCGAGCACGAGGCGATTGCTGCTCTTGTCGAGGTGTTCATGCAGACCCTTGAGTTCGCGCACATGCAGACTGAGCACCAGGCCACTGCCTTCCCGCGCAAGCTGCTGGACCCATGTGCTGAGCAGCGACGGCAGGTCGTGCGCGGTATCCGCGGCATCGAGCCTCGTGCGACTGATCGTGGTTGCCCAATCGGTCCGCTTCATCGCCGCTTCCAGGATGCCAGGGGCCTTTGACTGCAGGGTTTCGAGAAGCTGGAAATCAGGATCGAGGATGCGCACGGTGTGCTCGGCGAGAAACATCGCACGCATCAGAACAAGAAGATCCAGCGGGACAAAGACATTTTGTGCCTGCCCGAGCCGCGTCACGCGCAAGAACGCTTCCGCCAGTGACCAATCCTTGAGCGGCAGCGCCGCATAGTCGCCGATGATCTCCACTAGGCCGCGACGAAACTCGCTCCGGTCCAGTTCTCCGCCCAAAATTCCGAGATCAATCGCGGCCTGGAGGAGCCAATCGGCGTCCTGACGAACGAAGGCCGTGGCAAAGGCGGCGAGCTTGTGTCGCATGCCCCGATCGAGAAACCCGACGATTCCGAAATCATGGAGGCAAAGCCGGCCGTCTTTGGTGACGAAGAGATTGCCCGGATGCGGGTCGGCATGAAACACTCCCAACACGAAAATCTGATGAAGGTAGGCGTCGACGAAGTTTCCAGCGAGGCGAGGACCGTCCGATCTCAAGGATGCGTCATCGATCCGCAACCCGCTGCTTCGCTCCTGGACGATCACGGTCTCTGAGACGAGATCATCGACCACATCCGGAATCTTGAGGGTCGGCCAATCGGCGAAGGCCGTCACGAAGCTCCTGATGCTTCTTGCCTCGCGGCAGAAATCGATCTCCTTTAAGAGATTGGTCCATATCTCCGAGACGATGCGCAGCGGCTGATAGTGGCGCAGGCGCGGCATGATGACCGTCGCCACGCGCGCAAGCCAGAACAGGGAACGCATGTCCTGATTGATCTGACGCTTCAGGCCTGGCCGGCGAACCTTGACGATGACACTTCTTCCGTCCCGAAGGCGTGCGCCATGCACCTGCGCGACGGAGGCCGCGGCAAGCGGCGTTTTCTCTAAGTCGACAAACAACTCCGGTACGGGCCTGCCAAGGCCGCGCTCGATCTCCTCGATGGCGACGCTCGTGGGGAAGGGCGAAACATGGTCCTGCAGCTTCTGCAAGGCGACGACGTAGTCATCGGGCAAGATGTCTCGGCGTATGCTGAGCGCCTGGCCAAACTTGATGAACGTCGTACCAAGGCTTTCGAGACTAACGCGAAATCGCTCGGACGAGGGCGGTTTCGAGGGGAGGAAATGAAGGCGCCGCAGGGCGCTTCCCAGCGCGAACGCCGTGGCCACGTAGACGATGTGAAAGATACGGAATATCGGCATCTAACATGTCAATCGGTTGCCCGTGCCTCATCTCGTGTGCTGATACGCGAAACCGACCCGAACAGGATGCTCCCGGCCGGGGACGCTGATCCGGAGTTGGATATCGTACCGGTCGGTGCCGAGCAGCGTGACGAAGTTGCCGTAAGTGACTGTTTCGGCGATCGCCATTGGCTGCAATTCGATCGTTTTCATGCCGACATGGCCCAGGCCCGACACGGTCGCCGTCACTCCGGCGTTTTCGATCCGCGCTCCGCTCAGCGCGTCGAAGATCGCGACCACGATATGGTACTGGTGCGCTCCACTGGTCGCGCCATCGTGCATGCTCGTTTCGCGATGCTCCTTCGGATGGCCCCGTATCATGGCGGCGGGCAGGATCCCGAGGTAGACGGCGAGATCATCGACGACCCGGTAGTTCTCGCCTTCGGACGCGGCCGAGGCATGAGATGTCGCGAACGCGGTCATGAAGGCGATGGCGAGGAGCGTCAGCAGGCATTGCCGCCAAACCGACCGATACTCGCGCGCCAGAGCAACTGCGGTCGCTTCAGACCTATACCTTCCTGAATGCAACATGGCCGTCCTCCCATTCGAAAGACCTGGCTTATTGCGTGTCGTCTCTGCTAGTTCCGCCCCTCGGCATCCGGTTTCGAGACGCGCGTGAATCTGCCTAGACGCGGAATGAAGGCCGGCACCTCGCGCATGTATTGTTCGTATGCGGGTCCGAATTCTGCGAGGGTTTCACGTTCTTCCATGCGCGCCAGCCGCACGTACATGAAAACCAGAATCGGGAACATCGCGAGGGTCAGCAACGTCGGCCATTGCAGCAGAAAGCCCAGCATTACCAGTACGAAGCCGACGTACTGCGGATGGCGGACGTGCGCGTAGACCCCGGTCGTGGCTAGGGCCCGTCGGCTCTGGGCTTCGTAAAGCACCTTCCAGCCGGCGGATATCAGCAGGAATCCTCCACCGATGAAGACGAAGCTCAGGAGGTGGAATGGGCCGAAATGCGGGTTGGTCCTCCAGCCGAACAGCTCCTCGAGAAGGTGTCCTGCATCGTGCGAGAACCAGTCGATGCCGGGATAGCGGCTCTGCAGCCAGCCGGAGAGCAGATAGATCGTCAGGGGAAAGCCGTACATTTCCGTGAACAGTGCGACGAGGAAAGCGCTGAATGCACCGAACGACCGCCAGTCACGCTTTGTCTGCGGGCGGAAGAAGGAGAAGGCGAAGATGATGAAGATCGCGGAATTGACGATCACCAATGACCAAAGGCCGTAGGCAGGAGCACTGTCATGCATAGTAGCCTCCATCTTGTCAGGTGCAGTCTCGCGGATCGTTTAAGATCTGCGCTTCAAGCGTCATTGTTAATGCTACCGAACTTTGTTGCGGCCAGCTTTGATGCCGATCAAGAAAATGCCCGATCGGCGGGGGCGACGATCACGTCGCTGATAGCCAGCCGCCGCTGAAGCCAGCGCGACGCAGGCCCGCGGTAATGTGGGGGCATCTGCGCATCAGGTTCCACGGCAAGCCGCTTTGGTAGTTCTCTATCATCAGCACGATCGGGCCCTGGTTCAGCCCAAAATGCCATGGCGACACCCACCAGCCATACGGGTTGCCGGGCTCGCCCGGATGGGTGGGGTTGAAGGCGGCCTTGAAACCGTATCGGTTCAACGTCTTCAGCTTGGCCTGATGGATGCAATAGTCGATCGCCTGCAGGACGATTTCCGGGGCGAACGGCAAGGAGGCGACGACAGCCCAAGGGGCAAGCGTGCCGTCGTCCGGTCCATAGGGAACGCCGCGGCCGATGTAGTCGTAGAACTCTCGCTCAATGCCCTTCGACTTGAGCGTTGCGGGGCCAGGCCCCTCGCTTGCAGTTATCCCCCAACAGCATTCGCGATAGCCCTCGAACTTGCGGGGGTTCTCGATCGCATAAGCCCGCTGCACGTAACTTGCCCGCCGGCTGTTTTCGAAATAGTCGATTCCCTTACCATGCATGTAGGCGTCCTGAATCCCGCGAAAGTCGATCCAGACGTGAGACAGTTGATGCGTGAAGAGTGGTCCCGCGTAGAGATACTCATAGCCGTAGCAACTCTCCCACCGATAGGAGGAGGTCCAAGCGTCGTAGCACGATTCCGGGAGTGGATGGGTTGGCGATCCGAGCCCAAGAACGTAGAGCAGCAGCGCCTCGTTGTAGCCCTCCCAGCGGTATTCCAGGAAGCCGCTCTCGGGTTTCCAGCCATGCGTCACCGTCGCGCCACCGTTCAGTGCCCATTGCCAGTCCGCCCGGCGGTAGAGCGCGTCGGCGATCTCGGATATCTCCCGTTCGCGAGCATCCGCCGCATCAAAATACGCAGCCGCGGCCAGGGCCCCGGCATATAGGAGGGCGCTGTCTATCGTCGACAGCTCGCATTGCCAAGCGCGACGGCCGGTCGTCATGTCGAGAAAGTGATAGTAGAAACCCTTATATCCCGTGGCGTCGGGCTCCGGGCCTTGCGGGCTCTGCCAGAAAAAGCGGAGTGTGGCCAGCGTTCGTGCCATGGCCGCCTCGCGGGTCATCAGACCGCGCTCCACCGCGACGGGGTAGCAGGCGAGCGCGAGACCTGTGGCCGCGATGCTGGCCGGCCAATTCGGGGCCGTCTTGTCGAGGATTAGGCCATTCGCGGGGTTCACTTCGTTGAGAAAGTAGTCAAACGTCTCCTGCTGAAGTTGGCGAAGCTCGTCGATCGAGTTGTTCCCCATCCTCATGAGAGGCCTCTTCATTGCGGGCGCAGTGTGCACGATCAACGGCAGTCACCCGTTGGAGTCGCCGCGATCGCCTTTCTGCTCGGGTGTTGGCAGCGGCTGCAGGCTGAGATAGGTGACCGTCGCCATCACCGCCGGACATGCAAGCAGTAGTACGAGGGTCAGCAGCGTCCACCACGAGACACCGAACAGCACGAGGACCACTCCTCCGAGCGCCAACATTACGGGCAGGCACGCCCATGCAAGACGGTACGGACCCGTCCGTGGCCGCGTGCCGGATGCGGGGCGGGATTCCGGGGAGTGTTGAAGGGGTTTTGTACTCATTTCACTTCTCCATCAACGTACCAACGAGATTTTCGCTCGTTTCAGCAGTGCGGAATTGACGATCACCGACAACGAGCTGAGCGCCATGGCCGCCGCGGCTATGATGGGATTGAGGAAGCCGAGGGCGGCGACGGGTATGCCGATGCTGTTGTAGATGAAGGCCCAGAAAAGGTTCTGCTTGATCTTGCGGAGGGTCGCGCGTGACAGCCGGATCGCCATCACGACCTCACGCACGTCGTCCTTGATCAAAACGATCCCGCCAGTTTCCTTGGCGACGTCCGAACCCGAGCCGATCGCGATGCCGATGTCGGCGGTGGCGAGCGCCGGAGCGTCGTTGACGCCGTCACCGACCATTGCCACCATCTTGCCGCCCGCTTGCAGGTCCTTGATGATGCGGGCCTTGTCTCCGGGCAGGACCTCGGCGATGACCCGGTTGATGCCGAGCTGCCGGGCGACCGCCGTCGCGGTGCGCTCATTGTCGCCGGTGAGCAGGATCACCTCGATCCCCTCGCTGCGAAGCGCCACAATCGCCTCCTTCGCCTCGGGCTTGAGTGTGTCGGCGACGGCGATGACACCGATGGCGGCACCGTCCACGGCGACGAGCATCGCGGTTTTGCCTTCTTCCTCAAGAGGCCTCATCGCCTGTTCGGCTTCGGTGATCGCTATGCCTTCATCGCGGAAGAATTGCCGGTTGCCGAGGGCAACACGCCGCCCGTCGACATTTCCTCTGATGCCCTTTCCGGGCACAGCCTCGAAGCCGGCAACGACGGGGTAGATCAACTGGCTATGGCTCGCGGCACGTACGATCGCTTCGCCAAGCGGGTGCTCGGAGCCAACCTCGACCGCGGCGGCAATGCGCAGCACGTCGGCTGCGCTGTTGCCAGCAAGCGGAATGATGTCGGTCACATCCGGTTCGCCGCGCGTCAGCGTGCCTGTCTTGTCGAAGACGACGACCTCGAGCTTTCTGGCCCGTTCGAGCACCTCGGCACCGCGAATGAGGATGCCAGCCTCAGCGCCCTTGCCGACACCGACCATCAGCGCGGCGGGCGTGGCGACGCCGAGCGCGCAGGGGCAAGAGATGATGAGGACGGCAATGAAGGCGAGCAGCGCCTGTGGGAAGTTGCCGGCGGCCCACCAGCCGGCGAAGGCAAGGAACGCCACGCCGACGACCGCCGGCACGAAGTAGCGCGTTACCTGATCGGCCAGCCGTTGCACCTGCGCCGTGCTGGCCTGAGCCTGCTCGACCATCCGGATGATCTGCGAAAGCGCCGTGTCCTTGCCCACGTGCGTGGCCCGGAAGTGCAACATGCCGCTGCGATTGAGCGTCGCTCCGATCACCTTCGAACCTTCAGATTTTTCCACCGGCATGGATTCGCCGGTGAGCATGGATTCGTCCACCGAGGATTGCCCCTCCAACACCTCGCCGTCGGTCGGGATTCGCTCGCCGGGGCGGACGACGACGGTCTCCCCAACCATGATCGACTCGGCGGGTATCTCGGCCTCGGTTCCATCGCGCAGCACATGGGCGACGGCAGGCCTGAGGTCCAGCAGCCGGCGGACGGCGGCCGACGACCGTTTCTTGATGATCTCCTCCATGTACTTGCCAAGTAGGACAAACGCGATAATGACCGCCGAGACTTCGAAATAGACGTCGCGTTCTTCGACTTTGACCGGGAGAAGGTTGGGCGCGAAGACGACCACGACGCTGTAGAGGTAAGCGACGGTCGTCCCGAGCGCGATCAGGAAATCCATGTTGATCATGCGGCTGCGGATGGCCTGCCAGGCACCGACGTAGAAGCTCCAGCCGCCGATGAACTGCACCGGCGTCACCAGGATGAACAGCCAGACGCCCCAGGTGAACCAGGGCAGTGCTGGGATCGGAACCCAGGTCAGAAGGGTGGCGCCGGCGGCGAGCGCGATAAAGGCTCCAGCCCGCAGGATGGCGAGCGCGAGTACCCCGGTGAGTGCGATCGCGACCCTCGTGCGCATGGACTTGAGCTCGCGCTCCGGGTCCTCGAAGGTTCGCAAACAATTCTGGCTGCAGAAATAGTATTTGCGTCCGCCGCGCTCCAAGGTCAGCGCCGTCGCCTTGGCGACCATCATTCCGCAGATCGGGTCCTTGGCGAGCGCGTCGCTGGTGGCCGCGGCCGTCTGGCCGGTATGTAGGTGGTGGGACGCTGTAGTTTGCTCATGCTGCATTGGAGCGAACTCCCAAGCTATTGCGCCTCTTCAGCGGACGATTTCGAGCCCAACCTGGATACCTTGCGATGATGCGCCAACCGAAAGGGCAGTGCATTGATTCCCGTCAATTTGCACTCTTGCATGGGTGCACTCAGCACGTGTCATTGCCGCGCCCTATTGGAACCCTCGATATCGGCGTCTTATCTGCTTCTGGCGACCCGGTTCGGAGCCTTGGAGAAACTCCGCTACTGCGGCTGCCAGCGGCTCCGAAATGTCGATCGCATTCGAGAGATGGACGACCGTATTCGTGGTGGCGATGCGAGCTGAGCTTTCCTTCAGGTTGGCGAAGCTGTCACCAGCGAAGAGTGCATGGACCGCAACACATATGGGCCGCGGGAGACCGCTTGCATGAAGCTGGCGCGCGGTTTCGAGCATGGTCTGCGCCGAGGAGACGATATCGTCCACGAGCACCGGCGTTCGGTCGCCGAAGCCTTTGGTGTCCGGCAGGGATATTCTGACGTCCCGGTCCCCGAAGCGCTCTTTGCGCAGCACCTGATAAGGCGCGCCCACCAGTTCCGCCACGTTCGAGACCCACTGTTCGCTCTCGATGTCGGGTCCGACCAGGAGCGGCTGCTCGACCGTCTCCCTGATCCATTGCGCCACCGCCGCGGCCGCTGCAATGGCTCTCGTCGGAATTGAATAAATGGCGTCGAGCGACGCATAGCGGTGCAAATGCGGGTCGACCGTCGCCAGCCAATCGACCTCGCGTGACAGCGAACGGGCGAAGGTCGCGGAGGTGATTGCTTCCCCCGGCTGAAAACTTTTGTCCTGGCGCATGTAGCAGAGATACGGCGCGATTAGCCCGACCCGGCTCGCTCCGAGGCACCGCGCAGAGCAGGCGGCAAAGATCAGCGGGAGGAATTTGGGATCCGGACGATCGAGTGTGCAGACAAGCCCAACGGAGCGACCTGCCGGAGAGGTGTCGAACCGCAGATAGGTTTCCTCGTCTGGGAACCGGCGTGTCTCGATTTTTCCAAGCTCTGCACCGAGCCGGTTGGCGACTTTTTCCGCCATTTTGTCATTGCCAGGAAGCGGGATGAGCAGCGGCGGGAGATTTTCGAGCCCGGTCATTGTGCCGTCCTCATCTGAGGCGTCGCCGCCGCGACAACCTCTTTGTGCGGCAGCCGGATGCCTTCCAGCTTGGTCCGCTTCAGGAGAAGGGCGTTGATGGCGACAAGTGCCGAGCTGCCGGACATCGCAAGCGCGGCGATCTGCGGGCTGAGAACGAATGGATAGAGCACTCCGGCTGCCAGCGGAAAGGCGAGCACATTATATCCAACCGCCCACCAGAGATTCTGATGCATCTTGCGCAGCGTTGCCTTGGACAGGGCCATTGCCCCGACGACGTCGTAGGGCTCACTCTTCATCAATACGATGTCGGCGCTTTCGATCGCGACGTCCGTCCCAGCGCCGATCGCGAAGCCGACATCGGCCTGGGTCAATGCTGGCGCATCATTGACGCCGTCGCCAACCATCCCGACCTTCAGGCCTTGGGCCTGTAGTTCCTTGATCTTTTCCGCCTTCTGACCGGGCAGCACATCGGCAAGGACGATGTCGATCCCCAGTTGTCCCGCGATCCGTTTGGCTGTGCCAGTGTTGTCTCCGGTCAGCATGGCGACGCGGACGCCCTGCTCGTGCAACCTGGCGATCGTCGCTGCGGAATTTGGTCGCGGCGCGTCGGCGACCGTGATGAGGCCGATGAGCTTTCCCGCTCGGGCGACGTAGGTGACCGTGCGACCCTGGCCCTTGAGCGCCTCCGCCCGCTCTCCCAGCGCGCCGTAGTCGACGGCGTTTTCGTCCATGAGGCGACGATTGCCGACCAGGACAGCCGCGCCGGCGACCTCGGCGCTCGCTCCCCTGCCGTCCATGTAGTGGAAATGCGCGACATCCGGTTTCGATATGCCTTCGGCGCGGTCGAGGATCGCCAATGCAATCGGGTGATCGGAGCTCCGTTCAATGGCAGCAGCGATGCCGAGGAGTTCGTCGGGCGACGTTGCCTCATCGGGAATAATGTCGATCACCTTCGGCTGGCCCATCGTCAGCGTGCCAGTCTTGTCGAAGACGATGACGTTGAGCTTCGTCGCCTCCTCCAGGGCCGCCGCATTCTTGAAGAGGATGCCGTTGGCTGCCCCCAGACCCGTTCCGACCATGACGGCCATCGGCGTCGCGAGCCCAAGCGCGTCGGGGCAGGCGATGACAAAGACGGTGATTGTCAGCGTCAAAGCAAAGAGGAGGGGCTGCCCCAGCAACCAGAACCATACGGCGAAGGTCAGGAGGCCGACGAGGATCGCGGCGAGAACCAGCCACTGCGAGGCGCGGTCGGCGAGCAGTTGCGCCGGCGCTTTCGAGTTCTGCGCCTCCTGGACGAGGTTGACGATCTGCGCGAGCGCCGTGTCCGCCCCGACCTTCGTCGACCGGTATTTGAGTGTTCCACTCTTGTTGATGGTTGCACCGATCACTGGATCGCCGACCTTCTTGCTGACAGGCATGGACTCGCCCGTCAGCATGGATTCATCGATCGTGGACTCGCCCTCGATCACCTCGCCGTCGACCGGCAGCTTGTTTCCGGGGCGGAGTACGACGATATCGCCGAGCACGACATCGGCCGTCGGAATTTCAAGCTCCCGGCCGTCGCGCAATACGGTGGCCTTCGGAGGCGCAAGGTCGAGGAGCGCGCGTATCGCAGCGGACGCGCCGGTTCGCGCCCGCATTTCGAGCCAGTGCCCGAGAAGGATGAAGACGAGCAGAACGGAGGCCGCTTCGTAAAACTGCGGGCCGTCGAAGACGAACGTCGTGCCCACACTGAAGAGGTAACCCGTACCGACACTGAGGATCACCAGTACCGCCATGTTCAGTATGCCGTTGCGCAACGCCCGCCACGACGCGACGAGAAACGGCCACACGGGATAGAGTATGGCTCCGCTGGCAAGCAGGAACATGGTGAGATCCATGCCGAGTCCGAACGGTGGATGAAAAAGCGGTTCGGCAAGCCCCATCGGGTCGAGTGCAAAAACCGGGAGGGTGAAGAGCAGGCTGACGAGGAAGCGGTTTCGCATGTCGCGCACCATGTCCTGCATGTCCATGCCGGCCCCATGTCCCATTTCGTGCGCCATCGCATCATGCGGGGGAGCTGGCTCGGCCCGGCGCTCTCCTATCCTCTCATGTCGCCCGGCGGGCGGCGCGTGGATGTGATGCGGCGTGGCTTCGCCACGGCAATGGAAACCGCACGCCTCGATCTCTCGCGCGAGCTTGGTTGGATGGGTCAGACGTTCATCGAAGGTGATGCTGGCTGTGCTCGAACCCGCATTCATCGCGACCGTTTCGACCCCATGCAGGGACTGCAGCCGCTTCACCACGGCATTGAAGTCGAGGACGCTCAGCAGATCTCGGACTTCCAGTGTCACGGTCTTCATATCTTCATTCCTTCGATGGTGCGGTCCGGTGGCTGATGCCCATGGGGCCGTCGTCGCACGACAATCCGCAGCACACATGCTCAAATCTCCTTCGGCCTGCCTTCGTCGATCTGGATCGCTTCCGGATTGGCATCGGCGTAAGCGAGGGCATATTCCAGTTCCCCGGAGGTCTCCGCATGAACGGAAAACATCGGCTGGCCCGCAGTGATGCGGTCGCCGACGCGCGCATGCATTTCCACGCCAGCCGCCTTGGATCCCGGTGCGCCCGCGAGCTTGGCGATCCTTGCGATCCTGCGGTTATCGATGGCGGTGACATGGCCGCTGCTTTCCGCCAGCCGAGGTCGCCGATGCTTCGCGCTTGGTGGAACGCGCATGCCGCCCTGCGCCTCGCAGATGCGCTGGAACTTCGCCCAGGCCTCGCCGTTCACAACGGTTCGGGCGGCGAGGGCGGCACCTTGGCCGACTGCCGCCTTTCCCGACAGTTCCAGCAGAGCGCCGGCGAGCGCGCAGGCTCGCGCGTGCAGGTCCTCCGGGAAGCCGGGCGTCTGTTGGAGGACGGCGAGCACGTCACGGGCCTCGAGGGCAGGTCCGACACCGACGCCGACGGGCTGGCTGCCGTCGGTGATAACCACACTGGTGGCGATGCCAAACCGCGCGGCGACGCTGGCAAGTTGGACGGAAAGGGCTTCTCCCGCGGCAGAGGTCCGAAGCTTGGCCGTTGGCCCCACCGGAATATCGAGAACCAGATGGCTTGCGCCAGCGGCAACCTTTTTCGACAGAACCGACGCGACGAGCTGCCCCTCGGAATCGAGATCGAGGACTCGCTCGACTCTGATCAGCAGATCGTCGGCCGGGCTGAGGCGAACCGCGCCACCCCAGACAATACAGCCGCCTTCCAGATCGACTACTCTGCGGATTGCAGGAAGGTCGAGATCAACTGGTGCAAGCGTTTCCATCGCGTCGGCCGTTCCGGCGGGCGACGTTATGGCGCGAGAGGACGTCTTCGGCATCGTCAGCCCGAGCGCGGCGGCAATCGCGACAATGATGGGGGTGGTGCGGTTGCCGGGCAGTCCGCCGACGCAATGCTTGTCCACCACGGGCGATTGCTGCCATGTCAAGGTCTCACCGATATCGACCATCACTCGCGTGAGAGCGACCATTTCCTCCCGGTCGAGCGGAAAGGAAGAGCCCGAGACGAGGTAGGCGGCGGTTTCTATTCCGGAGTATCGCCGTGCCGCGATGTCATCCAGTATTTCGCGGAATTGCGCGGCACCCAACCTGTTGCCGAATATTCTGGCGCGGACCTGGCTGAAGGATGTCAGAGGATCAGGGTGCTGGACCGTTATCGGAACATCTTCCTGGACATCCAGCAGTTCCCAGGCGGCGTCCGAAAGTCCGGCCTGTCCAATATCCAGCCAGTCGGCGGACACCTGGAAGAGGGTGGCGATGACGCTCTTTTCGCCGGCTCGAAGCAGAACGCGCGAACGCGACGACAGGCCCTCGGAGCGGCACGCAGGGCAGTCCGAGCGCATGAAGACGACAGGTTCGTCTGAGGTCAACACACCCAGCCGTTTCGCCCTGAGTCGGTGCGGAACCGAATCGCGATCCGGCGTCTTCGGTCCAATTGCCTCGCTCATGCCACCACCACCTTTTCAAGATGCTCGGGGACGCGGCAGGTCCAACCGAGTTCGCCCTCGATACGTTTGCTGAGGGCCTGGGATGCCTCGGGCTCGCCGTGCGAGATGAACGTCCGTTGCGGCGCGGTCTTAAAGCCGCCGAACCATTTCTGAAATGTCGTCCGCCTCCGCATGCGGAAAGCGTGAGATCTTCGGCTGGCGGCCTCAAGGCTTAGCAGCCGCGTCGCCGATGTCGCCTATCGTCTCTAGCGTCAATCGGCAGTCCCGATTCGGGCATTGCCGCAAGATATTTGTCAGGGTCACTCTCAAAAGCGTCACGGTTCGGGCGGTTCTCGAAATAGTAGGCTCGTCCATCATATGCCGACGAGATGGTCGTGCCGCCTGGCAAAATCCGATTGCGGCTAACCGGATCGAACACGGCGCGTGGCTCCTGCGTTCGGTTGTGCGATGAATCATCATAACCCCTGGCGGATCGATAGCCCCTGCGATGTCCCATTCCATGCCCGTGCATACGCTGCATCAAAAAGAAGAGGGCAAGCCCGATCACGATCCAGAACCAGTTCTCGGATAGCCATTGCATTTGTGCCTCCCGCATCGATTGGAGAACTACGTTAGCTTTGCAGTCTCCAAGGGCGTACGCATTGAGGCACATCAAACTGGAGCTTGCATTTTTGATCCAGCCATCGGTTTCTGCCGACCCGACTGGTCGGCGCGTCCGCCAGGCGCTCTGGTTGCCTCGCCGGTTCCGCCGATCTTCCATCACAAGATGGATCGCAGGTTGTGCGAGTATCAATGTAGCTCGTTCGGTGAGGATTGCGGGTGCTACTGTTCCTTTGAGCCTTTTTGGCAGGAGACGCAGCATTGATTTTTCTGCATTGCTGATTGCCGAAGATCGGCTCAACTAATTTGGGACGCTGCTCCAGGCCTGCAGTGGCGTACGTCCTCAGAGAAAGTCCTCGTACCATTTCAGCCACGTGAACGAGGGTGAGAGAACCGTGTTGCGGCGTCCTATCGTCCGGTTCTCCGGTCAGACGGCGTTTTTAGAAACCGGCCGCTATCGCGACATCTCGTCTCATAAAGGCAATGCATGGACTCGCGCAAAGTCTGACAAGTTGGATACATCCGCGAGTATGGAAAGGACTTGCTGCGACGGATGGCGCAGCGCCCCATGACGACGGTTGACGGCTTCGAGCTTGACTTGCGTCAACGTTGTCTTTCTCAGACGTGGTATTCTTAATGTTTGCTGTTTAGCGAAAGTGAGGAGTGACGAGATGGCGGGGCGACGGTGCAACCCCGTTGCAACGTCTTGAACAGAGGGAAAATGTACTGGCCGGCCGGCTTGAAAACGTACGAAGGCTAAAGGCGGCGCTAGTCCCTCTCTAGCAGTCGCTAGAGGGAGCGCAGAAGCCAATGGCTGACCGGCTGCTCGTGCCTCCCCTGATGGAAATGATGTAACCTAAGGGAATGGGGCTTTCCGATGAAAAACGAAGATCAAAAGGCGCATGCAAGTTTGCACCACGACCACAGCACGGGGGAGTCAAGAGGCTTTTGGCGCTCAAGAACTGCTATCGCGCTGACCGGCTTTCTCTTGATCGGCGGATTTCTGCTCGTTTCAGAGCATCGTCTTCACGTACTCGGTTACCTTCCGTTCCTACTCGTGCTCGCTTGCCCACTCCTACATATGTTTCACGGGCACGGCAGCCATGGCGCGCATAGACACCGCTCGAAGCGCGACGAGCGAGCGCCCGAGGCATAGGATAGGATGTCGCCCATGTGGAGGCTGAGATGGCGGAAACGATATTTCGTGCCCGGTCCCTCACGAGAACCTACCTGACCGGCGAAGTCGCCGTGCATGCCCTGCGCGATGTCAGTCTCGACATACAAGCGGGTGAACTGGTCGTCATGCTGGGGCCGTCAGGGAGCGGCAAGTCGACATTGCTGAACATCATGGGCGGTCTCGATCGCCCGACGAGCGGGGAGCTCTTCTTCAAGGGGATTGAACTGACGGCGCTCTCCGAGCGTGAACTCACTCTCTACCGGCGTGAGCACGTCGGCGTTGTCTTCCAGTTCTACAATCTCATACCGAGCCTGACCGCCTACGAGAACGTGGCGTTGGTCACAGAAATATCTGCCAGTCCCATGCGGCCCGACGAGGCGCTGGCGCTTGTCGGGCTTGAGGCTCGGCGAAACCATTTCCCCGCCCAGCTCTCGGGCGGAGAACAGCAGCGAGTGGCCATCGCTCGGGCGATTGCCAAACGGCCGGAGGTGTTGCTCTGCGACGAGCCGACGGGAGCGCTGGACTCCAAGACGGGCATCCGCGTGATCGACGCGCTGGTCAACGTCAACACCCAGCTTGGAACCACGACGCTGATCATCACCCACAACGCCAGCATCCACGCGGTCGCCGACCGCGTGCTCTTCTTTGCCGACGGAACGATTTCGAAGATTCAGGTGAATGAACGGCGGCTCTCAGCCGCGGCGCTGACCTGGTGACACATGACCACGCTGGACACCAAACTGAAGCGGGATCTGCGGCGGCTCTGGGGGCAGGTCCTTGCCATCGCCCTGGTGATCGCCGGCGGCGTCGCATCCCTCGTTCTGTCGACCGGATCCTTCAGGTCGCTGGATGAGACCCGTATCGCCTATTACGAACGGTACCAATTCGCTGACGTCTTCGCGGAGGTGACACGGGCGCCGAAGACGCTCGTCACGCGCATCGCCGAGATTTCCGGCGTCGCCGCCGTCGAAGCCCGGATCGCCAAACTCGCGCTTCTCGACATCCCGGAGTTCCCCGAACCCGCGACCGGGCGGTTCATCTCGCTTCCCGAAACCGGCTCCCCGCTGCTCAATCGGCTCTACATGCGAGCCGGACGTCTGCCTGGCGCGAACGACCTGGACGAGGTGGTGGTCAACGAGAGCTTCGCGAAGGCGCATGGCTTCGGACCAGGTGACCGCTTCTCCGCCACCCTCAACGGCCGCAAGCGTGAGCTGACGATCGTCGGCATCGCATTGTCTCCGGAGTATGTCTATGCGATCGGCCCCGGCGACCGGATGCCCGACGATCGCCGCTTTGCGATCATCTGGATGTCGGAGCGCGCTCTGGCCGAGGTCTTCGGTTTGGAGGGCGCGTTCTCCTGGGTGAGCCTCAAGCTGATGCCGGATGCCGTGGAGACGGAAGTCATCGATGCGCTCGATGATCTGCTCGAGCCATACGGCGGCGGCGCAGCCTACGGACGGAAGTACCAGACCTCGCATGCCTATCTCGAGCACGGGCTCGACATGCTGCGGAACATGAGCCGCACGCTTCCGCCGATCTTCCTCGTCGTCAGCGCATTCCTCGTGAACCTGACGCTCAGCCGACTCGTCGCACTTGAACGCGAGCAGATCGGCCTGCTCAAGGCGCTCGGGTACTTCGACACCAGCATTGTCGCCCACTACGCAAAATTCGTCGCCGTCGTCGCCCTGATCGGCATCGTCATCGGCAGCGCGGCGGGAACCTTGCTCGGCGTGTACGTGACAAGGCTGTTCGGTGATTTCTACCGGTTCCCGTTCCTCGTCTTCGCCGACAGCCCCGACGTCTATCTCCTCGCTGCGCTCCTCAGCCTGTTCGCTGCGCTCGGAGGCGCTTTCCGATCCCTTCGAGAGATCGTCTCGCTGGCCGCGGCGGTCGCGATGCAGCCTCCGGCTCCTCCGTCGTTCCAGCGCGCATTGTTCGGTCGGATGGAGCTTGGCTCTCTGCTGTCTCAACGCATGATGATGATGGTCAGGGGCATGGCGCGGAAGCCGATCCGGGCGGCACTGGCGACCCTCGGCATGGCGTTTGCGACAGCTATTCTCGTGGTCTCGCTGTTCATCGGCAATGCCATGGAGGAGCTGGTCGACGTGACGTATTTCATGGCCGACCGCCAGGATGCGACGATCAGCTTTGCGGAGAAGCGCCCGGAGACGGTTGTGTTCGACGTGAGCAGGCTGCCCGGCGTGCTTGCCGCCGAGCCTTATCGGCAGGTCCCCATCCGGATCCGAAAGGGAAGCCTGGAACGCAGGACGCTGCTCTCAGGCAGGCCACCCGGAGCCGATCTCAGCCGGATCATCGACATCGATCTGCGCACGGTCAGCCTGCCGGAGACCGGAGTGGCGATTTCCGCGTATCTCGGGCGGCTTCTCGATGCGCGCGTGGGTGACACGGTCGAGGTGGACCTGCTCGACGGCCGGCGGCGGACCGTCGAATTGACGGTAGCTGCCCTGGTGGAGGACTACTTCGGTATTGCCGCAATGATGGACGCTGGGGCCCTGTCCCGGCTGCTGCGCGAGGCTCCGACCGCGAACGGCGTCCATCTCAGCGTGGACGACGGCAAGCTTGATCTGCTCTACGAGGCTATCAAACAGATGCCGACCGTTGCCGGCGTGGCGTTGCAGCGTGTGTCCCTCGTGAACTTCCGCCAGAGCCTCGCGATCATCGTGACGACAATGGCGGGCATCTACACAGGGCTGTCCATCGTGATCGCCTTCGGCGTCGTCTACAACAGCGCACGCATCTCGCTTTCGGAGCATGCACGGGAACTCGCGACGCTGCGGGTCCTTGGCTTCAGCCAGGGCGAGACGATGCGCATCCTGCTTCTCGAACTGTCAGTCATCGTCGCCCTCGCACAGCCGCCGGGCTGGGCGATCGGCTATGGCCTCTCATGGCTCATGAACAAGCAGCTCGCCGGAGAGCTCATGCGCGTACCTCTCGTTGTCGAGAACCTCACCTACGTGCTGGCGACCACGATCATTTTTGTTGCGGCGCTGATCTCGGCGCTTGTCGTCGGACGCCGGGTCTACGCGCTCGACCTTGTGGCAGTCCTCAAAACTCGGGAATAGGACCATGCAGCGGAACTGGTTGAAACGGGTCGGGTGGCTTGGAGCGATGGGGGCGGCGGCGGTCGCTGTCGCGTGGTTCGCCTGGCCGCGGCCGGTCCCCGTCGACACGGCGCAGGCGGCGAGGGGGCCGATGGCGGTTACGGTCGATGAGGAGGCAAGAACACGCGTCCGGCACGTCTACACCGTGTCCGCTCCGGTTGCCGGAAAGGTTCTGCGGATATCCAGGCCTGATGGCCATGATGGGACTTCCCTCCACGTCGGCGACGCAGTGGTCGAGGGGAGGACGACCGTCGCGGTCATGCAGCCGATGCCCCCTGGTCTACTCGATGTCCGTTCCCGCGCGGAACTGGAGGCCGCTCTCGTCGCTGCAAACGCTGTCGTGACCCTGGCTGAGGCGGAGATCCACCGCATCGATGCAGCGGTCAGCTTCGCTCGCACCGAGCTTGCACGTGCGGAGGGACTCGCACGCAGCAACACGATCCCTGCACGGGATCTGGAAAAGGCGAGATTCGATCTCGAGACCATCGAAGCGCAACTCGCGACGGCGAAGGCACAGCTCGAGGTGCGACGTCGGGAGCAGGCGGTGGCGTCGGCGCGCCTTCTCGAGTCCGGAACGGATGCCGGCACCAATCTGGACTGCTGCGTCAAAGTCAGCGCGCCCGAAAGCGGCCGTGTGCTCAGGATCGTCCAGCAGGACGAAGCAGTTGTTCAAGTCGGAGCGCCACTTGTCCAGATCGGCGACCCGAGAGATCTCGAGATCGTCGCGGATTTCCTCTCGACCGAGGCCGTCCAGATCAGGAGCGGCGCCACGGTGACCGTTGACGGCTGGGGTGGACCGGTGCTGCGCGGCCGCGTGGTGCGCGTCGACCCGGCAGGCTTCGCCAAAGTCTCCGCCCTCGGGATCGAGGAACAGCGCGTCGGCACTGTCATCGATCTCGTCGATCCGCCCGAATCCTGGGAACGGCTGGGTCACGACTTCCGCGTCATCGTTCATGTGGCCATCTGGGAGTCAAAAGATGCCCTTACATTACCTGTTAGTGCCCTGTTCCGGCGAGGAGACGACTGGGCCGTCTTTGCGGTCAAGGACGGTCGTGCCCGTGCCACGGTCGTGCGCACTGGACAGCGAAACAGCAAACTGGTGGAAGTGCTATCCGGGCTTTCGCCGGGTGATCGGGTCGTGTTGCATCCGAGCGACCGCGTAGTCGACGGCACGGCGGTCGCGGAGCGGGAGCCGCGCTGACGGCACTGGGTCCGCACCGCTCCAGAGCGCTCGGGTCCGAGCTGGTCACTTCGGTGAATTGAGGATGGAAACCTTGATGAACGATATGATGGGCAGCGGCATGATGCGGGGCAGGGCTCGGCTCTACAAATCGAAGGATGCTAGGATCGGACAAGGACCTGACTTGTCCGTGGCGCATTCCCCTACGAGCCGCTGCAACGCTTCCCGCGCCCGCTGAAGTTCGGCGATCCTGGCGTCCAGAGCATCGATGCGGTTCCTCGCGAGGTTCCGCGCTCTCTCCCGGTCTTGCCCGGAGTCCAGATCGAGAAGCTCCTTGATCTCCTCGAGAGTGAAACCAGCCGTCTGCGCCTGCCTGATAAACAGCAGCCGCCGCACGTCCTCGTTGCCGTAGCGGCGCGCTCCCTCAGACCGTCGTGGCGTGTCCAGTATCCCCCGCCGCTGATAGTAGCGGATCGTCTCTACCCCGACATTTCCGGCTGCTGCAAGTTTTCCGATCGTCATCCGCATGGGCTCTTGACTCCGTACCATGGTACGGAACGTATTGTCTTGCCAACGGTTTCACAAGATTGAAGGAGACGTGAAATGTTGGACAAGCCGAACCCAGGACACCTGTCGAAGAAGGCGGTTCTCTACCGCATGGTGATGGCCGAGCATACGTGCCCCTACGGCTTGAAGGCGAAGGACCTGCTGAAGCGGTCGGGTTATGAAGTCGAGGACCGTCACTTGACGACCCGCGCGGAGACGGACGCCTTCAAGGCACAACACGGAGTGGCGACGACACCGCAGGTGTTCATCGGCGAACACAGGGTCGGAGGGTACGACGACCTTCGCAGGTTCCTTGGGAAGCCCGTCGCGGACCCCAATGCCACGAGCTACCGCCCTGTGATCGTCCTGTTCGCTTTGACCGCCCTGATGGCAATGGCCGCCAGCTACGCAGCCGACGGCAGCCCGTTCACACTGCGCGCGGCTGAATGGTTCATCGCCTTCTCGATGGTCGTCCTTGCCTTGCTGAAGCTCCAGAACGTCGAGAGTTTCGCAACGATGTTCCTGAACTATGACTTGCTGGCGAAGCGCTGGATTCCTTACAGCTACATCTACCCCTATGCCGAAGGCCTGGCCGGGGTCCTGATGATAGCGGGAGCACTGAACGGGCTGTCGGTTCCGGTTGCGCTTTTCATCGGCACGGTGGGAGCCGCATCGGTCTTCAAGGCGGTCTACATCGACAAGCGGGAGCTGAAGTGCGCGTGCGTCGGCGGGTCTAGCAACGTTCCTCTCGGCTTCATCTCGCTCACGGAGAACCTGATGATGATCGCCATGGCCATCTGGATGGCGGCAGCTTCGCTCGGCATCGCTGTCGGGCACGCCATGTAGTCTCCCAGCGCTCAATACCGATCGGTGCCACTTCACACGAGGAAGCAGTACCGATCGGTAGATGTCCCGCAGCGGCCCAGCAACCTCGCTGGCCGCGGCATTGCATTGTCGGAAACAAGCCTCTAGTCTTTGATTAGTCGTCAGGCGGACCGGACGGCTAAGAAGATGAGGCAGCCGAAACTGCCCGAAGAATCTCCAAGCGGTATCCAAGCCGCCCGCCATTTTCCCTTGTGAACCGAGCGAGCGTCGTTTCTGGCGCGGCTCATGGCTATTTGGAGATGACAATGAAATATGCCCTCGTAGAAGGAATCCGTCTGGAGGCGACGGCAGGCGTTCGCGGCACTTGCCCCGGATGCTCCTCGCCCATGATCCCCAAGTGCGGTCACAAACGACTGCACCATTGGGCTCATAAAAGTACCGTCGCCTGTGACCACTGGTGGGAGCCGGAAACGGAATGGCATCGCGGCTGGAAGAACCAGTTCCCTGCGGAGTGGCAGGAGATTAGACATGCAGCGAGCAACGCCGACGTTCACATAGCCGACGTCAAAACGACGAGTGGTAGCGTGCTTGAGTTCCAGTATTCAGCTATCTCTCCGGAGGAAAGGGCCTCTCGCGAGGCCTTCTATGGCCGCATGGTGTGGATCGTGAACGGCAATCGGCTGAAACGCGATCTGCCGTCATTCCAAGAGGCGCTGACCTATGCTCCATCAGCGGAGACTAAGGCACGCGCATGGCTTCTGTCGGATCAGACCTCGGCGATCATCGGACGCTGGAGGGGAGGCAGTCACCCCGTGTTCCTGGATTTCGGCGATGCTGACTTTTCGTCGCCTTGGCTGCCTTCCACGGGATTGATTTGGTGGCTGGCCTACATTCCCCGCGGGCGCGTCATCGCGACGCCTGTCCACCGCCAGAGTGTCATCGACCATTTCCTCTCCGGCGCGCCTATACGCGGCTTTGCCAAGCCCACGCCGCCTCCGTCTCGGCGATCGGGATTGCCAGGTTTCCAGGCATATCGCGCGAGGAATGATGCCCGCCGGTGGAGGTTCTGACCAAGCGCCGGCAATCAAGAGGCAATGCCTTGGCGGATTTCGATCCGCCAAGGCAGCGTCGCATCACCGAACCTTACGAAGCTTGGCAATGGTGCCATAGGCATCGGTCAAGGCTTCACGACAACAGGGCAGTTCGGCGCGGTTATACTTTTCGCTGGATACGTCGAGTGCTCGCAACAGGTGTTCGGCGACGTCCAACACGGGCGGCCTTTTTCCTAGCGCGGCAATCGACCTATCAGCACGACATTGTCGGTGCGGTTGCCACAGTCACAGCGGAGCCGGCTGCGCAGATTCATCAGGTATTGATCGCCCCAACGTGCCATCACAGCGTCTTTGTTAACCCAGCCTATGCGACCGCATGCGGCGCAACGCGCACCCAACACTTCCCATTCCTGTAGGCCCTTGATTGTATTGTACATCGCCGGGTTATGCTCGACGTACGACGACGGCGGGAATGGTGCTTTCAGTCTCATTGCTCTTGCTCTGTCTCGGCAAGAACAAAAATAGGAACATATTCCCACGTTAGTCAAGCGGCTTGCTGATCGTAGTCGCAAGATCCTGACGAACTGTCGGTGCACGGTTCGATGCGGAAGCCGCGCGAACTTCTGGACACCATGGCCGTGGCGCCGGAATTCGCACAGTTCCGCTTAAGCTTCGAGGCAGCCAAGCCTACTATGAGACTCGAACTCGCGGCACGGGCATATTCCCGCGACTCGTGAATCCTCGAAGGATCGGAGCAAGAGGTCGTGCAATGAACCTTGAAGAAGTGGATGCCTCGGCGTGGTCGAGCCTAGAATCCGCGGCGAAAGACCCGCAGTCGGGGTTTAGGTTCATCAACCTGTGCTCTGTGGATGTGGCAGGCCGTCCGCAGGCGCGCATGGTCGTGCTCCGGCGCGCGGACACGGCGGCTCGCCTTCTCGACGTTCATACCGATACACGTAGCCCGAAATGGCTCGAATTGTCCCGAAATCCCTTCGTCACCATTCTCGGCTTCTGCGCATCGACGCGAATCCAACTCCGCCTTGCTGGAACCACGCGACTTCATTCCCCTGGCAGCGATCTCGCCGAAAAGGCATGGAGTGAGCTTTCCGCCTGGACGCGACGCACCTACGCGGGCGGCCCGCCGGGAGATGAGCTCAGTGACGATGAAACGGTTCCGGTCGTGGCGGGGGATGAAGCGTCCGGGAAGGCCTTCTTCGGCGTTGTAAGCTTCCGCGCCGAGTCCCTGGACTGGTTCGAGCTACGGCGCGCTGACAACCGTCGCGCCGGTTTCGAATATAGCCATCTCGGCGCGCTGGTGGCCTCCCGATGGATCAATCCCTGAGCCTGAACTATGCTTGAGCAACGGGCCGAGCTCAAAGACGGTGACCCTGACGATTACGAAGACTTACAACTTTTTGAAGATTAAATGAAATCACCAGTTTAAATAGTGGTTTTTCAACTGAAAGTCCTATTTTATATTTCAGTACTAAGTCTGCGTTAGAAATCCAGCATGTTTTATCATTTTCCCATACTGGGTTATAATGGACTTCTCGTTCAATGACGAATTTGCAAATATCTTATCATACTCGTCTCGAATTTGCGCATGAGCCCAAATCACCCATGGCTGCCGATCTTCTCTGGCGTGATATTGCGATTCCTCATGCATATAGGTGGGAACAGTTCTTCTAATAATATTCAGAAGGGTGTGAATGTAATGCGTAACTGCGGCAGTTTCTCCACCACCAACGTCGACGTTGATATCGTGAAACTTTTTAACTTCATTCCACAGCCATCCTGATTCTGTTAGATTTTCTATATCAACACCTTTGATGTACCCGAATATAAGAGGATACATCACATACAGATGGATCTTGCAAACGGATGACCAGACAGTCGTCGTACTCATCAAAATATCGAGCGCCATTTGGACTTCTCTGATACTCATGCCCATCCGGTTAGAGGCAAGAGCTAGAAAGGCGCGTGGTTCCTTTGTTTTTCCAGCGACATTCCATAATTCTTCTCTCGTTCCACTCACGTCTAGCAACGCGTTAATGATCTGCCCGTTGTTTGCAGATGGCAGTGTATAAGTTCGGTTAAAAAACCTTTGAAGGTATCTCTGACTGTCAAACGAAGCTCCATATACTCCATTGATCGAATGAGCCAATTGCTTCGTATCAGTCGAGATTAAGAACACCACGTTATCAACGTCAAAGAGGTGCTTAATTCGTTCGAGCATTGCAATGGCGTATGGCGGTCTGCATCGGTCTAGTTCGTCAACGAAAATGAAAAGTGGAAGGGTTTTATCGAAGGTATTTTCGTAGACCTTGAGCATCGCTGACATGCTATCTCTGAAGTTATCCAGACTTTCCTTGGCCTCAAGGAAGTCCATTATTCGTTTTTCAGCGAATGCATCGATGATTACGTCCGTCACTTCGGTGAGTTGCGCCTCTGCACCTTCCGCTACCGTCGCCGCTGCTTCGGCATGCTCTGGGGCGTGCTTCTCTACGAGTTCTACTATTTCGTCGGCCGCTTCTCCAACCGCCCATCGAGCGCCGCGCTTAAGTCCGCCCTTGAGGCCCATCCAGAATATCTTTGCGGCATTCTTCTTGACGGCGCCCAGCGTTGCTTTGAAGGCGCCAATATCCGTTTTTTGGGATTGCGTCGCTGCACTAAAGTAGCACTCAATTTCACTTACTACGGCGGTGTACGGGTCGTCAGTGAAGTCACTTTTCCAAGCGTTAATGAAGACGGCGGGATGATCTTGTGACACTTGAGTGAAGAACCGTTCCATGAAGAACGTTTTTCCGAATCCCCACTCGGCTTCCACGTTAACGACGTAAGCGCCCTTGATCCCTGCTTTCTGTCGCTCTTGAACGCGACCGATGAGAAAGGCGCGTAAGTACTCGGCTTTCTCTCGCCGATCCAGTTTATCGTCGGCCCAAATTTCAGCGATATCAGTCACTTTGGGTCTCCCAGCGGCCACGTACTGAGATTACGGCTATATTCGTCGGAGAGTTGCAAGAGACTCGGGAGTCTAATCACAACCTGTAAAAGGGCCATCGATGGCGAGCTACCCGGTGGCAGCAATGACACCGGGGCGATGCTGAGTTTCCTCAGCTCTACAGGCCGGCTCCGGGCAATGAAGCTCGACCGGTGGAAAAGGCCTCCACGAAGAGCAGGAAGACAGCAAAATCAGGCGCGGCTGACGAGACCAGTGCCTCCGCTTGCGATCAGCGCCTCCCGTGCGGAACGAAACGCCTCTTGCAGCGCCTTCTGGCCACTCAGCCCCTCGAGCGCGTAGCTATTGAGAAACTGACGCCCAGCGAACAGCTTGCGATCGACCGGGCTCAGTTCGCATTCATCGCACACGGCCTGCCAGCGCTCAGCGATCGTTGCGACCTGATGTTCGATCAGTGCCGCGGCTTCCGCTTCCTTTAGGTGATAGTCCGGCGCGGCCGCAAGCAAGGTGGCCAGCCTGCTAGCGCGGCTTTCGCCCTTGATGAGCATAGCCTGGGTGGCTTCGTTACCGGTACGGGCTTGCGGGCAAATGTCGTAGGCCGGCGTCAAGGCCAGCAACTTGCCGTCCCAGAACGCTGCATGGTTGCGCGCATGATCGTCGGTGTTGGAGCACAGCACGTTGAAGCACATCCGCCCGTAGAGCTCCCTGAGCATGTCCTTCGGATCACTGAAACGATGGCGGATCAGCTCGGCCAAGTCCTCGTACGAAGCATAGAGGGCCAACGTTTCATCAAGACCCAACATGGTGAGGGCCGAGATCATTGCGCGCCTCGTCCAGCCATCTTTTGTGTGCGTGCGGTCGAATCGCTCGATCAAGAGGACGTCCTTTTGGGCGGCGCGGGTCAACGAGACTGCCGCAGCGTTCAGGCCGCAGGCTGCCGCCAGCTTCATGGCGATGAATTCAGCTTTCACGACGCTGTATGTGTCGCTGTTGGCCGGGAACTTGGCGATGAACTTCTTTGCACCGTCTTCGATCAGCGCCTTCGGTCGCGCGCCGCCTATGGCAGTACGGTGACTGAGAACCTGGTTGAGCGCCGGGGGCGAGGGGACGCCTTTTTCGATGAAAGCGGCTGCTTCCAGGAACTCGTCGAGGGAGGCTTGCGCGGCAAGGCGGGGGACGTACTCTGTGGACGACGCTTGGAAGTCGAAGGCGCCAATCCGGTCGGATCCCGACAGGAGCAGAAAGGTCAGTTCGCTGATTTCCGGCGGGCCGGCGGCGTCAGGCTTCTTGCCTGTCAGCCTATTGATGATGACGCGGCGACCCCAGGCATCGGGCGAGCCGTCGCGAATGCAGCTCGCCATGGATAGGCCGTCGATGGGCGCGATGACGCCCTCCCGAACTGGCAGTTCCGGTTCATAAATGGAAATGGCGTTCTCGCGGCGCCTGTAGCTGGCGCCGTAGGTGAAGAGCAACTGCTCGCCGTCCTTATCGAGGCGGCCCGCGACCACCGGTTCCGTGGCGCCTGGCAGCCACATCCAGACAAAGGCTTGTCTAGCGTTTGCTCTAGAAATCATCATCGACCTTCTTCTGCCTCTGGCGGACGCTCTTGGGCAGCAGGGTGAGTTTTTCGTCGAGGTGGGCGTTGTGAAGTTGTAGGATTCGCTCGTCGTATTCGAACAGGCGCACGCCGACGAGCGAGGATACTTCGAAGACGATCCCTATCTCCGGCCCCGGCGCACCCTTTTCGATGCTGGATAGCGTTGTCCGGCTGATGCCCGCGCGGTCAGCCAGTTCCTGGGCGGTAAGGCCGCGCTCGGCTCGTCCGATGCGGATCAGCTTGCCGAGCATGACGAGCGCTTGGCGCGTGACTCTTGAATAGCTTCTCTGACGTGGCATGTTTATAACCGCATTGTCCATTTGGTTGCACGTAAATGAGGATAGTGTACAATACTTTGTTCATCTGACGGCTCCAAATACAGCACCTCAGTTAGATGAACGTGAGATTTATTGACAGAATTTGAGCCCGGCAGCGAAGTTGCCGCTAATTGGCAGCTCGGTAATATCGCATGGAGGGAACGTGCCGCGCCAGATCTGCGAGGATCGGGCTTCGGCAGCGGGCTGTTTAGTAGGTGGATCGTTCGTTGATCGGTGGTTCAACAAGCAGGCGCGTGTCCAAAACGCTCAGCTCGTACTTTGCAGGGCAACTGAAAATTGCCACGCCATATGCCGCGATTGGATGAACGGGCTATCCGCTCGGCGTCCGCATAAGCCCCACGACTGTACCGAGCCCAGTCTAAACCGTTGCCGCTTTCAACCAGCCATCGGTTTACTTCACTGCCATCGGTTCGAAAGCAAACTCCGACGAACCGCTGGTACCGATCGCGCTCTATAATGTCGCAGCGGATCGGCCGTGAAGTGGCAAGAAATCGATCAAGCGAGGTAACACTTCTGCTTCTGTGCTTCTGTCATTGAAGCTGATCACGGATTGCTTCGCCGTGTAGCCGGGTCCCAT
Organism: Ensifer adhaerens; assembly: GCF_002940685.1. Classification (GTDB taxonomy): domain Bacteria; phylum Pseudomonadota; class Alphaproteobacteria; order Rhizobiales; family Rhizobiaceae; genus Ensifer; species Ensifer adhaerens_E. The sequence goes on from NZ_PNFP01000026.1 coordinate 47,942, forward strand.
GGGATCGGAGGTGACCACATCGACGTTGCCCGGTCGCTCGCGCGACCGGGCAAGTGACGCGCGCCCAGGTGACGCATCTCGATTGGCAACAGGATGCTTGTTTTTGCCCAGATCCACGACGACGTTTCGCCCGGCCATTAATCCAGGGCAACGCTCAGCGAGACGCGGCTTGCCTTCTCGGTTTTTGCAAGCTGCGGAGCGCCAACCTCGTATAGCAGATCCCTCCAGTGCGTTCGTGGAACGCTTCAATCCGGTTGCCCCACAACGCGAGGCCGCCGGACCAGTGCAACTCCCGGCCCCCGCTCCGCCGCCCCGTCTATAAAGGCCACACCGCCGGCTTCCAGCGCGGCCCGCACCTTCTCGATCGACTCGACGAGGACGTTGCCTTCGCACTTTTCGATGCGCACGACGATTTGTCGGCTAACGCCGGCTAAACCCGCCAATTCCTCCTGGCTCAGTCCAAGTAGCGCGCGACCCGCCCTCAGGACGACCATGATCTCCAACGTCGAATCCATAGACGTATGGAGATGACAATCGGGCAAATTGTCAACAATTAGCGCAAGGATTCGTCCTGTGGACCTGGACATTAAACATCGGCACTGTCGCGCTCGCATGCACTGTGCGCTGCTCGTTCAGAGTCATCCCTTCTGTGTACATACGAGAGAATCGAAACATTGAACGTTGTGCCACAATACCACGCACCTTAAGTTGCAAGGGCGAATGAATCGGTAATCGACCGAGTTCCTCGGCAAGAACGGAGCGTGGACATTGGCATCGAGACAGGCCGCCGACTATGGCGGTGCTCGCGGATCGAATGCGGGTGATCAATTTCACGAACTTTGGGCGCTTCAGCAAATCCTTGGACTCCTGAAACCAAAGAGCACGCTAGCGGCGGTTACAATCGAAGGAATTCAGTATGCGGAGCCTCCGACAACAGTCGACGCCCCCACCTGGGACGGCGTCGACTGCGCTCTCTTCCATGGCCATCCATCGCTCGACCGTGCCGACCGCGTCGAGCTGGTTCAACTGAAATACTCGGGATCGTCTCCTGACCTTCACTGGACGATTGCCCGCCTCGCTGCCAACACCAAGAAGACGGGAAACAACTCCGTAATTCGGAGACTCGCCAACGATTTTGCGGCTGCGCGCGCGCGCATGAAACCTGGCGCTGAGCTTGTGGTGAGGCTTGTCAGCAACCAGCCGGCCGGATCGGACGTACGCAACCTTCTGGCCCACGCAGACTCCACCGCGCAATCTGAGAACCGGCGAAAAGTTCAACAAGCCACCGGACTTAAAGATGAAGAATTTGACAAGTTTCTAAGCAGCCTGGATGTCGGCGGCTGCGGATCATTTTCGCGCTTCGCACTCAACGAAGCGGTGGCCGGAGAGGTTATTTCTCTGTTAGGCGACGACGTCCGCGGCGAGATCGAGCATCTTCAAAGCCAAGTTCGAACCCTGATGCTTCCGGAACGCTCCCGAGAAGTCGTCGACGAACGAAAGCTCCTCGTGTGGTTCGGACTCGGAGGGCGCAAGGGCTTGTTTCCTTGCCCGCCTGCCATCGAGATCCCCGAAATGTCGATAGAGCGGGTCGGGACAGACGAGGTTCTTAGCCAACTCGATAGGGGAATGAGGATCGTTGTGCTGCATGGCGACGGCGGCTGCGGGAAGACGACGTTAACTCAGCAGCTTCCGCCAAAGCTTCCCTTTGGCTCGATCGCCGTGACCTTCGACTGTTATGGGGCCGGAAGCTACATGCATTCGGAGGATAAGCGGCATCTTTCCGAGCGCGCGCTCCTGCAGATTATCAACGATGTCGCGGTTGCTATCGATCTTCCCCTTTTGCTGCCAAGAAGCGGGTCACACCCGGTGACGATCGAGACTTTCCTCCAGCGGATGACGATAGCCGGAAAGGCGCTCGAGCTCGCCTCGCCTGGGGCAATCCTGCTAGTCATCATCGACGCGGCGGACAATGCCGTTACGGCGGCTGCAGCGGCCGTGCCTGTGGTTCGCCCCTTCATTCACGACATTGCCGAGGCGGACCTTTCCAAGCTTCCCGGAAACGTCCGCTTTGTGGTTTCTGCGCGAACAGCAAGAAAAGAGGGGCTGGGCTTTCCGCACACGACTGCGGAGGTTTTATGCCCTCCGTTCTCGGCAGCGGAGACGGGCATACATTTAAGAACCGTCTTCCCAGAGGCATCCGACACTTCCATCGCGTCGTTTCATGACCTCTCGGGAGGCATTCCTCGAGTCCAGTCCTATGCCTTGAAGGCTTCTGAGGGCAGCTTCGATGATCTGTTCACCTCGTTGCTTCCCAACGGTCGGTCCTTGGCCCAGGTCCTCGACGCATCGTTTTCCCACGCCTTGGCCAAACTTGGACGGCAGGCGGAACTGGACAACTTGACGGCCGCCCTTGCATTCCTGCCAATGCCGGCGACCGTGGTTGCCGTGGCTGCCGTAGCCGGTACAAGCGAACAGCTCGTTCGGGATTTTGCGGCAGATCTCGCTCCTGGCATTCGCCTCAGCGGTTATGAACTGACCGTCTCGGACGAAGATTTTGAAGACCATATTGCTACACGCAGCAAGCACGCTCGTTCGGAGACGATCGCACGGATCGCCAATCACTTCCGGGAAAACTATCGCGGAGACCGCTACGCCAGCACCTATGTAGTGGACTTCTTGTTGAGCGCCGGTCGCGTGGCCGACATTTTCGTCATTCTTGAAACGGACCGCAACGTAGCCGCTGTTGGAGACCCACTCCTTCGCCGCGAAATTCAGCTACGGCGCCTTACAATCGCTTTAGCAACCTGCCGCGACGTTGACGACAAGGTCAAGGCTGTGCAGACGGTTCTGATCGGCGCCGAAGCCCAGCACGATGAAAGTGCGTTCTTTAATCTAGTCGACCGTGAACTCGATCTGTCCGTCGAGTTCAGCGGGCCATCGCTGATAAGACGCACACTGCTGGATCGTGATCGCGCGCACATGCACGGATCGGTGCTTTCACATTGCGCGCTCAGTGCAAGCCTGAAGGGCGATCGCACCGGGGTATTTCATTTCCTCCGGATGTACGACGCGTGGTTGGCTAAGCGACCACGACGAGAAGACGGTTACGTTCGCGGATCACGGAACGAGCACTGGAAAGTTGACGATAATGATATTGCGGCGTGCATAGAGGCGGTTTTCCGAGTGGCCGGCGCGAACGCCGCCAATCGCGAACTCGATCGCTGGTCCCCGCGGTCCGCCAGGCTTCGTATCGCGCTTCTTGTGATTCCGCGCCTCATCGCCGATGGATACGGCCAAGAGCTGATGGATTTCGCGAATGCCTTTTCGCCGCGTGGGCCATGGCGATTGCTGGTCACGGTTCCCTTGGCGTTGGCGGGGTTCGACGTTGACTCGAGAATGCTTGCTTCAGACCTTGGCAAGCTGCGCAAGATATTTATGCCTGGAAGAGACCTAGGTAGTGCCTCTGCGTCCTTCAGTTGGACGGCCGAGTGGCTTCGACTTCTCTTAACAGCCATGGAAATTCTATTCGTAGCCGGCGGCCACGCCGAAGTTCTACAACGGGCCGTCGGCCTCCTTCTTCGCGCAGTGACCAACGATGTCGCAGCACTTTACCCGTCGGATCCGAACCGCGTCGACGCCGTTATGCGCTTGTGGATTTTACGTGAAAGCGTCGCCGGCAGAACGATCGACAAGCAAACCTTTCTCGCATTCGCCAACCAGATCGGCCCGCGACTTGAGAACAAGACAGCCTCAACGAAGCGCAATCGCAAAAGTGCCGCGACCGAAGATTACGAGGCTAAACAAGAACGAGAAAAGCGAAGCCGCAAACTATCGGCTGTCTTTGACGTCTACCGGCGTCGCATCGGCGTCATGCATAACGCGGCCAAGGCGTCCCTTGACGCTGAAGACCTGCAAGGGCTCGGCAACTTGGTCGAGCCCCATGAGATTGATCTCGATTACGACGCCAATTACGCACGTCGAGCTATAGCCCGTAGCATTTCCGACCTGCTTTTCCTCACAGGGATATCGATCGCGGATCTATGTGACGCCACGCTTCGTTCGGCGGCGAAGAAGTTCGGCACATACCAGGATCGTGATGTCTCAATCTTATCAGCCTTTCGCTTACGTGTAGAATTTCACGCTGCTTTGCTGAAAAAGATCGGTGACGCGGCGGAAGAGATCACGCAACGCCGCACGCGCGCCACGGAGAAGATGACAGAGCTTGTTGCCCTCGCTCGCTTCGTATTCCCGTTAAGCAGACCGGATGCCGAAGTCTTTTTCAACGACGCGGTCGACATTGCAAAGGAGATAGATGAGGAGGCCATTGACCAGATAGACTTTCTTGCACGGGCCGCGGTTGCGGCACGGGCGTCGAGCGAACCTGGCGATGCCGAAGCTGCGTCGAAGCTGGCAGTCTTCGCAGCGGCGGCGTCGATCAGATTGGAGGGCCACGACGACTTTAGTTGGGACGATGTCCTTCGCGGCCTGGTACACGTCCATTCCGCCACCGCCTTCGCCTGTACCGGCCGGTGGATGGACGACGGTACAGCCATGTTGCGTGACACGCTGTTGCCATTGCTTCTTGAATCCCTGTCGATCAACGACATTTCGCAGGGCCGTGCGGCAGCTCTTTCGTTGTTGGTTGCTGGCCCTAACACCGCATTCTTGGAAACTCTTGCGCGCGGCACAAATACAGCAGCGAACGACGACAAGCTTGTTGAAGAACTGGCCCGAGCCATTCTCCTTAGCGACGGGCAGGGCGCACGCATCAACCGCGCGAGAACGCTTCTCAACGTAGTTGGCGAGCGGGTGGATGGACCTTGGCTAGCTCAGGTTCGGAAAATGATATCCTTCGACGCCACCAAGCCGGATCGAAAGGTCGTGGAGACGCCGAAAGACCCTGTTGCCGATCTGGTGTTGGGGGTGGCTAGCCCAGCCAACAGCCAACAATTCACGCCCACCAGTGGATCCACTTGGCGGGTAGCCCTTGAGAATGAAATTCAAAATAGATCAAGAACCGCAGAGTACACCTTTCCCGGCACCATTCTGAGGGGAATTAGTAAAAGACTTCGATCTCCGGCGGATCGAGTTCCCTTTCTTGATGCTATGACGTCGATCGATGAGGAGATCGCCAGCGCGTTTGATTGGTCGCAGCTTCTCTCGGATCTGCTCGAAAATTGGAAGGACACCCCTTCCGTCCAACGTTGGTGTCGGGACAGGCTTCCGGGCGTAATCTCGGAGCATTTGTCTGTGTTCAGTCGGTACCTACGGCATGGCCAAAGCAATCTCGATCAGCTTCTTGCATTCGCGCGTGTCGACACGGACTGCGGAGCATCGGTTCTCCTCGATGGCATTGCCGAATCTGGAATGGTTATGGGAAGCGGTGCGCTCTTCGGTCTCGCCTCTCGTCTCGTAGCGATGATGGAGGGCGGCGATGCAAAACGCATACTTGACTGGTATCTCGACCGCCTCTTCTCCCGCTTACCGAAGGATGACCGGGAATCATTGCGGCCTGTCGACGTTCCGTCGTCCATCGCTGAGGCACTCCCTCGTTTCCTGTACGCGTTGCTATCCGACATCGATACTCGCGTAAGATGGCGAGCCGCGCACGCGGTTCGATCTCTTGCCCGCTTGGGAGATACGACCGTACTGAGGGACTTGTTCTGCGAGCATGGCAAAGACGTCGACCAAGCCTTTCGGGATCCGAATTCTCCCTTCTACGGACTGGGTGCGCGTCTCTGGCTAGCGTTGATCGCGTATCGGTTGAGTGACGAAAGCCCCGCCGCTCTTGTCGCCGCTAAGGACTTTCTTCTCGTGGCCGCTCTGGACCCGGAGCTTCCGCACGTAGTTGTTCGCGAATACGCAAAGCGTGCATTGTTGCTGGCCTCGGACAGAGGCGCAATCACGCTGTCCGAGTATGAAAACCGCCTGCTCGTTGAGCTCAATGTGCCGAAAAAGCGTGTGCAAGCAGCGGAGACCAACCGCGTCTTTGAGCGGCGCGAGGATCGAGGGTCGCGTCGGTTCAGTTTCGACGAAACGGACACAATACCGTATTGGTACAGCGACCTTTTCAGCATGTTCCCCGAGATTCCCGCCGCAGAAATTCTCTCCATGGCCGAACGGTGGATCCTCGACGTGTGGAAAGCTCCGACCGACATCTACAAATGGGTGAAAGAGCCTCGTCGCGACCGCCGGCTGAGCGACCACAGCTATGATCTTTGGGCCCATCGCCACGGATCTCTTCCGACTGTCGAGCGCTACAGCACCTATCTGGAGTGGCACGCCATGCTCTGCGTCGCCGGCGAACTTCTTCAAACGTCGGCTGTGGCAAAGGAAGAGTCCGGCGAAGATCGATTTGCCGACTGGCTGAAAGACTTCCTTCCGACTCACCCCCCGCTGTGGCTTTCTGACCTGCGAGGACCAACGCCGCTAATTCCCGAACTATGGTGGCTGGATGATCGAAAGGACGCGCGCTGGTTTGGTCACGTCCGCAACAGCGAGTACATCGAAGCGCTGGGCCTTTTCGGGGCAGCTCCCGAAGGATGGATCGTTGCGGGGGCGAGTGTGTCGAACGATCACCCGACCCGAGAGCAACACCTAAGGATCCACTCAGCTCTCGTTTCACCGGAGACCGCAGCAGCGCTAACCAGGGCGCTTCAATCAGTTCGTGACCCATGGGACTTTCGAATACCCGACGAGGACGATGACGAAATCGACCAGCCCCCCTATCGCATGACCGGTTGGTTGGCTTCATTGAGGGGCGACAGACGGTTTGACGATCACGATCCACTACGATTTGGAGGGCGCGGCATTCAATGCCAACCCGGTCGAGAAATCACAAAGTTTATGCAGCTACTGCGTGAACCGCATCCTTCGGTACAGTGGACTGCGGCAGGACGTAGCAGTCCTTCGTTCATCTACGAATCGTGGAGCGACGAAGCGCCTGAGGAACGTGCCCAGTACCGTCGTACGAAGTCTGAAGGGTGGCGCCTTCTCGTGAGAGTTGAAGATCTTGCTGACTTTCTAGAGGAAAGAGGCGAGGATCTAATTTGCGAAGTCAATATCGAGCGCGCGCTCCGGAACGAATACAGGCAGTCCTATGAGCCCGAGGCACAACAAAAAAAGCACTTCAAAATCCTCGTACTCGCGAGGGACGGTTCCATTCGCGACATCCGAGGACACGCTGGAGTTTGGAAAAAGGCTCGTCGCCGAGTACAACCTTGAACCCAGTGTCGACACCCTTGGTAGATGGATGATCCATCACCTTGCGGAGCTGATTGAGGAGGCCGAGAGGGCGACGGGGACAGATCGGCCCTCCAAGGTCGCCGCAGCGATCGAGACGATCCTCATATTCTGGGACCACCGGTCTACCGTCGATAGAATTGACCCACTTCGTGATCTGAAGCCAATTCTGCGTGTGATCAAGACCCTTGATCCGGATGAAAATCGATGGGCTTGGCGTTATCCTGGTGATGGGCATCGCCCAATCGCCGATGTCTATTCTGCCCTTCGTGAACTCGTGATTGTCGAACTGGTTCGGCAGACTGAGGATGAAATCAACATCGTCGAGGCATCGCGCTTCTGTGGAGACACTGAAGTTGCAATTGTAGATGGGCTCAATCTGTGGCTGGCCGATTATCAAAAGCAGATGATGGTCGACAACGATGGCAAACAAAAAAAATCCGCGAGGAAGATCGACCCGAAATCGCTGCTCCTCGAGAAGATCGAGTCTGCGCGACATGCTCTGGATGCATTAGCCGACGAGATCAACGGCATTGAACGACCAGCGACACGTATCTCTGTCGACCGGTTTCCATACGTTGTCGCCGCCGTGGAAGAAGCTTCCTCGCTGGCCGAAGTGCTTGAGGCGGAAGACGTCTCCAATCCGACTGCAACCGATGAATGAGCGCATGTCACCGGGTTCCGCGGCGCCCAGAGTGAAATAGAGGCGGCCGTGAACGACCAAGCGAACATCGTCAAAGATGGCCGAAGGGTATTGGCGAGGGCGTCCCAGGCGAGAGCATCGAAAATTCTTGCAATATGTGTCGTCGGAGACTTGCGAATCACAAGTTCGCAGCGCGAACTCTGCCGGTTGCCGAGCTTTTTTTGACGAGGATACTTTGAAGTTAGTTAAAATCCGCCTCGATAAATTCAGAGGAATTCGCGAAGCTGAAATTGATGTTGGATCAGAGCTCGCGCTTGTCGGTCAAAATAGCGGGGGGAAGTCCTCTATCCTTCGAGCCCTCAATGCGTTCTTTAACTTCTCTAGAGAGCGTGAACACTTCGAAGCGGGGCGGCATGCCTTTCAGAAGACCTCTACCGCAATCATCGACCTAGAATTCTCAGGCGCTCCTGTTGATTGCAATTTGCCTCGGACCGCCGCGGGCGGCGCCAATGTGCGCCTGCGTTTGAAATACAGGAAGTCTGCAATCTGGGAAGTATCAAACAATGGGGTATGGCAGGTTGCTCCAACAGGACTTCACGACACCTTGCAGCAATTTGTTCGATACGTGTACATCCCCGTAGCGCGGACAGAGAATGTACTGAGTTGGGGGCAAGATAGCATTCTTCAAGCCGCTATTATGTCTTGGGTAAAGAATCACACTAAGAACAGAGACCGTATCTCTCCGAAGGTTGCTGAAGCGACCAACATGATCAAAGATAGAACATTTAAGGGGTTAAGTAAGTATCTTCGAGAGTTGACCCATCTAAATGGCTCCTTCCAATTTGAGTTGGATTATGCATCCCCACCTGACTACAGCCTTCTGATCCGAGATTTGGTACTTCGTGTAGTGGACGGGAATACATCGATCGATATCTCCGACTGTGGCAGCGGCACACAAAGCCTCGCGGCTATTGGGCTCTATTCCTATTTGGCTGAATCTCTCGGCGGTACATACATCTTGGGAATTGAAGAGCCTGAACAAAATCTGCACCCGCAGGCCCAAAGATCATTACTCGCAGCGCTTAAAAAGTTGCCGCTGCAAGTTATATTTACTACCCATTCAACAGTAATGGTTGACAGCCTGGAGCATGAGGAAGTCGCTCTCTGTCGTCGAGCCACATCCGTTACTCGAGGGTTTGAAATCACGGTGACTCAACTCCCAAGAAGTTTCTGGGCTACCTGTGGAATTGATAGAGATAAGTACTATAACTTTCACAGAAGAAGAAATTCTGAGTTCTTCTTTGCGGACTATGTTTTATTGACTGAGAGCCCGATCGACTCCGAGCTGGTTCGATACTTGGCTGAGGAAGGTGGTTTGAATTTTGCCAACCACAGCGTCTCGATTGTTAGCTTGGATGGCGTCGCTTCCCTGCCATACGCATACCATCTTCTCAAGGAGCTTCGCATCGATTTCGCGTCCGTAGTCGATAAGGACTATTTTTTACCGTACTTGAGTGACGAACTCGATGCGAGCAGAGACGCCCGAGGTTTTCCCAGATACAGGAGAGAGTTCAAGCCGGAATGTCTGATCGAAACGATGGTGCCAGACGCGGTCAAAAGGGCGGCTCTGCTTGGCTTTTTCCACTCCAATCATTCGCGCGCGATGGACATACTGGAGGAAGTAGGGGTTTTCTGCTTTCGTTGGGCGATGGACATTGATCTTGTCGGCTCGGAGACCGCCAAAAATATTCTTTTTAATAGGTTGAGCGTGCCTGTAGCAGACAGGACCTCCGAGGGGCTGCTAATCCAGCGTAAGAAACAACTTAAAAAGCAGGAAACAGTTCTTGGCACCGTTCGTGCGCTCTCAGCGGGAAGCCTACCAAACTCCTATAAGCGAATCCGAAAGAAGATTCCGGAACTCGTGAGGCGGCGCGCGTCATGAACGGCCGAGGGACTTGATCAGTTATTCGCATAGCCAAGCCAGTCATGGTGTCTGCCGTCCCGAAACGGCGCGTGCGTAAACATCGTGAAGCTACTGGACGCGCATAGGCTTCGCATAGAAGGAATGACGGTCCCGACGTGGCTGGCCAGCTTCTGATTAGCAATTGTCTGCACGGCTTTCGGCAGCGTAAGCGCGTCAGCCGGCGCCGCCTCCAAGGCGTTTGCGGTCGTGTACGGCCCGCGCCTCTCCAAGCTCCGCCGCCGCCGCTTCCAGCGCCGTCACAAGCGCCGCGGCGCTTCTTTCGAAGCTGTTCCGACGCTTCTCCGTCCATTCGCGAAGCCAGGGCAGGGGATGGTGCGGCGAGTAGGCGGCGAGCTTCAGCCTGCCCTGCGGGATCCGCCGCCATTCGGTCCAGTGGATGCCCGCGGCAGGCGGAGGCCTCCGCGCTGGAACGAACACCCCGCCGCCGACATAGCGCATTTCCGCCTCCTCGAACACTTCCAGGATGGCGAGCCCCACCGCGACACCTCCTATACGGGCGATCGTTGGGTTTCTCGGCGTCCAGAGTGCGCGCACGTCGCCGCGAAGGTGCGACGGTTCGCGCCCCCAGTTGCTGATGGGCGGACGGATGAAGGCGCTGCGCCGGGCCACCACGACGTCATGGCCCCGCCTTTCGAGACCGAGGAAGAGGGCGTTCGCCAACCGCAGGCCGCCTTGCAGTCCTTCTTCCGAGACGGTGAGGTCGATAGAGTCGTAGTTCCAGTTGACGACGAGAGATCCGTCGAGCGACTTCTTGGCTGTTGTAAAGATCTCGCGTGCATACGCGACCAGGCGGTGGGTGCCGGGAGGTACGGGTCCCGATCCGAGGACGTCGCGCCGGTAGTATGCCTTGAGCGGAGGCACTCCGGCGCCGCCCTTGGTCCAGCATTCCGGCCGGTTGGCAGGCGCGGGCGGAAGCGGCGGGCGCGGGGGGGCGCGACCGGCCTTTCGCTTCATCCACCAGCCCCGCGGTGGGCGCGGGACGTCCAGCGCCGTGCAGACGCGGTTCAGGTAGCTGTCGGAGACGCCGAGCTTCGACGCCGCGGCCTTTCCTGGATCGCTCCAGACGAGATCGTAGAGCTCCTGGCGCGTGATCATCGGTCCGCTCCTTCGACCAGGTCGGTGTCATGCTCCCATTCGGCGAGCGTGCATGTCCCGAGCTCGACCTTGTGCAGCAGTTCCGACCAGACGTTGAAGGCGCGTCGGATCTCGGACCGGTACTTGTAGAGATTGTAGACCCGCACGATCCCCTGCGGTCCGTGGCCGATGGCGGCTTCCGCGACCTCGGTGCGGCCGGTGATCGGCTCGAGGTGGGTTCGGGCCGTTCGGCGCGCATCGTGCCACACCCAGTCCTCCAGTTCCTGTCCGGGGGCGAGCGCCTCGAACGAGGCCAGCATGTGCCTCTCGAACCTGCCCCGTCTGCCGCCGGCGTCGGCGCCCTGCGCCTTGACGGATTTCACGATCTTCAGGGCGCCGAAGTTGTCGATGGGCTTCTGTCCGCCGGTCGCGCTGAACACGTAGGGCCCGTGCTCCGGCGGCAACGCGTCCCGCAGGGATCGCAGCAGCGCCACCATCCTGTCGGAGAGCGGCACCTGGTGGGCATCCTCGATCTTCGAGGTCTTGCCCGGTATCACCCACACCTTGCGGTCGAAGTTGATCTGCGGCCATCGCATCTTCCGGACAGCGCCACGTCGCTGGGCGGTCTCGATCAGCGTCCTGAGGCAGGGACCGTAGGGGTAGGGGGTGGCGGTGCACGCGGCGAGGTAGGCGGCGACCTCCTCTCGTTCCAGCACCCGCGTACGGGCCTTGATCCGCAGGCCCAGCTTCATGTGCCGCAGGGCGGCGAGGGGATTGCTCTGGAGACCGATCCGGTCCGCGTTGTCGGGATGCATGGCCCAGCCGAAAAAGACCTTGATCTGGGTGAGGGCGTGGTAGGCCTGGGCGGGCGCCCGGTGCTGGATTTGCTTGATCAGCGACACGACGTCGGCAGCGGTGACCTTTGAGATCGGCTTGTCCAGCCATGGGTTGCTCTTTGCGTTGAGAAAGTTCCTTCTGAGGAAGGCGATGTCGCCGGCGGCGTTCAGGTTCCTGTTTCGTGATGGAATGTAGACGATGTAGTCCTCCAGGACCGAGCGGAAGGTGCTGCGCGCCTCCATCAGTTCGGCCGCGGCTTTGGCCGCCGGCGCGGCGGTCGGGTCGAGGCCGTGTCTGGCCTGGTTGTCCCAGTCGCCCGCCTGTTCTCGGGCCGCGACCGTCTTCATCTCCGGGTAGGCGCCGACCTTCACGCGCATGGAATTGCGCGACCGACCGACGCGCCTGCGCAGGATGAACGTCTTCGTTCGCGGTCCGACCCTGACGGCGAGGTTGGGAACGGACGCGTCGTAGACCTCGTAGCGGTCGCCGGCCGAGGCGAACGGCAGTTGTTCGACGAGGTCGTCGGTGAGATGGACTTTGTTCATGGGAGCATTCCTTGTTCCTGTCGGCTGGGCGACGGATGATGTTCTTCTGGGCGACGTTTCCGGGCAGCGATCGACCCGGCGGCGGTATGCCGCTGCACCCAAAGGAAAATGGAAATGTAAATAAATGTAAATAATAACAATGGGTTATGAGGCAAACTGAAGTCTCTTGAAACTTCTTGCGGCCATGTGCTACAAGCCTCGCGACCGCCGCAACAGACTCCAAAACCGCAGGTCGGGGGTTCGAGCCCCTCTGCCCCTGCCATTCTCTCTAGGCTTGCATAAGAACTGAGGGTTCGGCAGAGTAAGTTTAAGGATCGGTTATCCGGTCGACGAAATTCACAGAAAAGACTGATTGGCTCTTGTGGTTTTTAGAATCGGTCTTTATGTAGGGTCCAAACAGACACGCGGTGCGTGGGGCTGAATCATCGGCTTTACGCGCCGTAATGGCGTGAGCATTACATGGCATCCAAAACGAATCCGGTAACGTTTCTGCAGCAGGTTCGCTCCGAGACGTCGAAAGTGACCTGGCCCTCTCGGCGTGAGACGATGATCTCGACGCTGATGGTCTTTGTCATGGTCTTTTTTGCCGCTGCCTTCTTCTTTGCTGCGGACCAGTTGATGGGTTGGGCGATCGGCCTCATCCTCAACGTTGGCGCTTGATTGGGTGGAGGCTAGTATGGCTGCGCGCTGGTACATTGTTCACGCCTATTCGAACTTCGAAAAGAAGGTCGCTGAATCGATCGAGGAAAAGGCCAAGCAGAAGGGTCTCGAGCATCTGTTCGAGAAGATTCTCGTGCCGACCGAGAAGGTTGTCGAAGTGCGTCGTGGCCGCAAGGTCGACGCCGAGCGCAAGTTCTTCCCGGGCTACGTTCTGGTTCGCGCCAACCTGACGGATGAGGCTTTCCATCTCATCAAGAACACGCCGAAGGTGACCGGTTTCCTCGGAACCGACAGCAAGCCGGTTCCGATTCCGGACCATGAGGCCGAGCGCATTCTCGGTCAGGTCCAGGATGGCGTCGAGCGCCCGAAGCCGTCGGTTTCGTTCGAGATCGGCGAGCAGGTGCGCGTTTCGGACGGTCCGTTCGCCTCGTTCAACGGTGTCGTTCAGGACGTCGACGAAGAGCGCTCGCGCCTCAAGGTCGAAGTTTCGATCTTCGGCCGCGCGACGCCGGTCGAGCTGGAATACGGTCAGGTCGAGAAGGTCTGATAAGACCTTGAAGGATAGGGTGGGTTTCGGCCCATTCTGGCGGAGAAATCCGCATGCGCGTGGAAGGATGCCGGCCTTAGCCGGGTCGGACGTTCCGCACCACGCAACCGCAGCCGCCGCCCCTTGGGTCGGCAAGAGCCGGGTAACCGGCATAAAAGGTCCCTGGAGCGATCCGTCGCAAGGGGATTTCAGAAAGGCAGAGAGAAATGGCTAAGAAAGTTGCAGGCCAGCTCAAGCTGCAGGTGAAGGCTGGGGCGGCCAATCCGTCCCCGCCGATCGGTCCTGCGCTCGGTCAGCGTGGCATTAACATCATGGAATTCTGCAAGGCGTTCAATGCCGCCACGCAGGAAATGGAAAAGGGTATGCCGATCCCGGTCGTCATCACCTATTACCAGGACAAGTCCTTCACCTTCGTCATGAAGCAGCCGCCGGTCAGCTACTTCCTGAAGAAGGAAGCAAAGATCCAGACCGGTTCGAAGACCCCCGGCAAGGGCGGTTCGGCCGGCAAGCTCACCAAGGCTCAGATCAAGTCGATCGCCGAAGCCAAGATGAAGGATCTCAATGCTGCCGATATCGAAGGCGCAATGGCCATGATCGAGGGCTCTGCCCGCGCTATGGGCCTGGAAGTGGTAGGCTAAGACCATGGCGAAGATTGCAAAGCGAGTACAGAAGTCCCGCGAGGGCGTTGACCCGACGAAGATCTACGGTCTGACCGAAGCCGTCTCGATGGTCAAGGAACGCGCAACCGCCAAGTTCGACGAAACCATCGAAGTTGCGATGAACCTCGGCGTTGACCCGCGCCACGCCGACCAGATGGTCCGCGGCGTCGTCAACCTGCCGAACGGCACCGGCCGCTCGGTTCGCGTCGCCGTTTTCGCACGTGGCGCCAAGGCTGACGAAGCCAAGGCTGCTGGTGCTGACGTTGTTGGCGCAGAAGAGCTCGTCGAAATCGTCCAGGGCGGCAAGATCGATTTCGATCGTTGCATCGCCACCCCGGACATGATGCCGCTCGTCGGTCGTCTCGGTAAGGTTCTCGGCCCGCGCGGCATGATGCCGAACCCGAAGGTCGGCACGGTTACGATGGATGTCGCTGGTGCCGTCAAGGCATCCAAGGGCGGCGCCGTTGAATTCCGCGTCGAGAAGGCCGGTATCGTTCACGCCGGCATCGGCAAGGCATCGTTCGACGCCAAGGCACTGGAAGAAAACATCCGTGCTTTCGCTGACGCCGTGGTCAAGGCGAAGCCGACGGGTGCCAAGGGCAACTACGTCAAGCGCGTCGCGATTTCGTCGACCATGGGCCCGGGTCTCAAGATCGACCCCGCCACGCTCAGCGTCGCCTGATGAATTTCGGGCTTCGGCCCGAGACTGAATTCCCGGCCTTTCGGGGCCGGGAATCCGGACGTCAAGTCCGGAACTCCTGTCCGAGATTGCGGGTGGTTTTACCTTAATCACTTCGGCCTGCATGAGACGGGTAAGATCTGAATTTCGCCATGGCGCCGGAGGCGTCGAAATTCGGTTCGAACCTCGCTTGCCTTGTGTCAGACCCGGCTCTCCCGGGAACGCCAAGGGACAGGATCCTTAAGCGTTATCAGGGATCGATCGATCTCGGGTGACAAAGGCAAACCCGGCGGGGCTGCGTCATTGCAACCCTGCCTACTGGAGACAGACAGTGGAAAGAGCGGAAAAACGCGAATTCGTCACGGAGCTGAACGAAGTCTTCAAGGCTTCCGGTTCGGTTGTCGTGGCCCACTATGCTGGTGTCACAGTTGCGCAGATGAACGACTTCCGTTCGAAGATGCGCGCTGCTGGCGGCACCGTCAAAGTCGCGAAAAACCGCCTGGCCAAGATCGCTCTTCAGGGCACCGAGTCGGAAGGGATGAGCAATCTCTTCAAGGGTCAGACGCTGATCGCATACAGCGAAGACCCGATCACGGCTCCTAAGGTTGTCATGGATTTCGCCAAGACCAACGACAAGCTCGTTGTTCTCGGTGGCGCCATGGGCACGACCACGCTCAACGCCGAAGCAGTCAAGTCGCTTGCGACCCTGCCTTCGCTCGACGAGCTGCGCGCAAAGCTGCTGGGCCTTCTCAATGCCCCGGCAACCCGCGTCGCAACGGTTGTACAGGCACCGGCAAGCCAGCTTGCTCGCGTGTTCTCGGCCTATGCCAAGAAGGACGAAGCCGCCTAAGGCGGATTTTCGCTGTTGTATTTAAAACCAGTTCGAACCGAACAAAAGGAAAAGTAAAATGGCTGATCTCGCAAAGATCGTTGAAGACCTCTCCTCGCTGACCGTCCTGGAAGCTGCTGAGCTTTCCAAGCTGCTCGAAGAGAAGTGGGGCGTTTCGGCTGCTGCTCCGGTAGCTGTCGCTGCTGCTGGCGGCGCTGCTGCTCCGGCTGCTGCTGAAGAAGAAAAGACCGAGTTTGACGTTATCCTCGTTGACGCTGGCGCCAACAAGATCAACGTCATCAAGGAAGTTCGCGGCATCACCGGCCTCGGCCTCAAGGAAGCCAAGGACCTGGTCGAAGGCGCTCCGAAGCCGGTTAAGGAAGCAGTTTCCAAGGCTGAAGCTGCTGACCTCAAGAAGAAGCTCGAAGAAGCTGGCGCCAAGGTTGACGTCAAGTAATTCGGCTACATGCAAGGGGAGGTGGCCTTTTCAGGCCGCCTCTCTTTGACCGTTTTTAGAACATATTACCCAAAAGCCTGTCGAAAAACGGCTTTTGGGTAATGGGTTCTTCAAGAGGATGGTCTCGAACGGAAGGCAGCACAGCAATCCGCGCTGAGCGTTTTCCGTTAGCTGGACGAGATTGAACTACTCATTGATTGACGGGGTCGACTGGCCATCGGTTCCCGTCCGTTGCAGGCCCGGATGCAAGATTGACAAGGAGCGACGATGGCTCAGACCCTTTCGTTTAACGGTCGCAGGCGCGTACGCAAGTTTTTTGGTAAAATTCCAGAAGTCGCAGAAATGCCGAACCTCATCGAGGTTCAGAAGGCATCCTACGACCAGTTTCTGATGGTTGAAGAGCCCAAGGGCGGTCGCCCTGACGAAGGGCTTCAAGCTGTTTTCAAGTCCGTTTTCCCGATCAAGGATTTCTCGGGCGCATCGATGCTCGAGTTCGTGTCCTACGAATTCGAGCCGCCGAAGTTCGACGTCGAGGAATGCCGTCAGCGCGATCTGACCTACGCAGCGCCGCTCAAGGTGACGCTGCGCCTCATCGTATTCGATATCGACGAGGATACCGGCGCGAAGTCGATCAAGGACATCAAGGAACAGAACGTCTACATGGGCGACATGCCGCTCATGACCGACAACGGTACCTTCATCGTCAACGGTACCGAACGCGTCATCGTTTCTCAGATGCACCGTTCGCCGGGCGTGTTCTTCGACCACGACAAGGGCAAGAGCCACTCGTCGGGTAAGCTGCTGTTTGCAGCCCGCGTCATTCCGTACCGCGGTTCCTGGCTCGACATCGAGTTCGACGCCAAGGACATCGTTCACGCCCGCATCGACCGCCGCCGCAAGATCCCGGTGACGTCGCTGCTGATGGCGCTCGGCATGGATGGCGAAGAGATCCTCGATACCTTCTACACGAAGTCGCTCTACCAGCGCGACGGCGAAGGCTGGCGCGTTCCGTTCCAGCCGGACGCCCTTAAGGGCCAGAAGGCGATCACCGACATGATCGACGCCGACACCGGCGAAGTCGTTGTCGAAGCCGGCAAGAAGCTGACCCCGCGTCTGCTCCGCCAGCTGCAGGACAAGGGCCTGAAGGCGCTCAAGGCGACCGACGATGACCTCTACGGCAACTACCTTGCCGAAGACGTCGTCAACTACGGCACCGGCGAGATCTATCTCGAAGCCGGCGACGAAATCGACGAGAAGACCCTTCCGGTCATCCTCTCGGCCGGTTTCGACGAGATCCCGGTCCTCGACATCGACCACATCAATGTCGGCGCCTATATCCGCAACACGCTTACCGCCGACAAGAACGAGAACCGTCAGGACGCTCTGTTCGACATCTACCGCGTCATGCGTCCGGGTGAACCGCCGACCATGGATTCCGCGGAAGCCATGTTCAACACGCTGTTCTTCGATGCCGAGCGCTACGACCTTTCGGCCGTCGGTCGCGTCAAGATGAACATGCGCCTCGACCTCGAAGTTGCCGACACCGTACGCATCCTGCGCAAGGAAGACATCCTGGCTGTCGTCAAGATGCTCGTCGAGCTGCGCGACGGCAAGGGTGAGATCGACGACATCGACAACCTCGGCAACCGCCGTGTTCGTTCGGTCGGCGAGCTCATGGAAAACCAGTACCGTCTCGGGCTGCTGCGCATGGAGCGCGCGATCAAGGAACGCATGTCCTCGATCGAGATCGACACGGTCATGCCGCAGGACCTGATCAACGCGAAGCCGGCGGCTGCCGCCGTTCGCGAATTCTTCGGCTCCTCGCAGCTGTCGCAGTTCATGGACCAGGTGAACCCGCTTTCGGAAATCACCCACAAGCGCCGTCTCTCGGCTCTTGGCCCGGGTGGTCTGACCCGCGAGCGCGCAGGCTTCGAAGTCCGCGACGTTCACCCGACCCACTACGGCCGTATTTGCCCGATCGAAACGCCGGAAGGCCCGAACATCGGTCTGATCAACTCGCTTGCGACCTTTGCCCGCGTCAACAAGTACGGCTTCATCGAAAGCCCGTACCGCAAGATCGTTGACGGCAAGGTGACGAACGACGTCGTCTATCTCTCCGCAATGGAAGAGGCGAAGTACCACGTCGCCCAGGCAAACTCGGTTCTCGAGAACGACGGTTCGTTCGCTGAAGAGTTCGTCGTTTGCCGTCACGCCGGTGAAGTTATGCTGGCGCCGCGCGACAACATCAACCTGATGGACGTTTCGCCGAAGCAGCTCGTTTCGGTCGCCGCGGCGCTCATCCCGTTCCTCGAGAACGACGACGCCAACCGCGCACTGATGGGCTCGAACATGCAGCGTCAGGCCGTGCCGCTGCTGCGCGCCGAAGCTCCGTTCGTCGGCACCGGCATGGAGCCGGTCGTTGCCCGCGACTCCGGCGCTGCGATCGCAGCCCGTCGTGGCGGTGTCGTCGACCAGGTCGACGCGACCCGTATCGTTATCCGCGCCACCGAAGACCTCGATCCGTCGAAGTCGGGCGTCGATATCTACCGCCTGCAGAAGTTCCAGCGTTCGAACCAGAACACCTGCGTCAACCAGCGCCCGCTGGTCACCGTCGGTGACGTCCTGAACAAGGGCGACATCATCGCGGACGGTCCGTCGACCGACCTCGGTGACCTGGCTCTCGGCCGCAACGCGCTCGTCGCGTTCATGCCGTGGAACGGCTACAACTACGAAGACTCGATCCTGCTTTCCGAGCGGATCGTGCGCGACGACGTGTTCACCTCCATCCACATCGAAGAATTCGAAGTGATGGCGCGTGACACCAAGCTGGGCCCGGAAGAAATCACCCGCGACATTCCGAACGTTTCGGAAGAAGCGCTGCGCAACCTCGACGAAGCCGGTATCGTTTATATCGGTGCTGAGGTTCAGCCGGGTGACATCCTCGTCGGCAAGATCACGCCGAAGGGCGAAAGCCCGATGACGCCGGAAGAAAAGCTTCTGCGCGCCATCTTCGGTGAAAAGGCCTCCGACGTTCGCGACACCTCGATGCGCATGCCTCCGGGCACCTTCGGTACCGTCGTCGAAGTTCGCGTCTTCAACCGCCACGGCGTTGAGAAGGACGAGCGCGCGATGGCGATCGAGCGCGAGGAAATCGAGCGTCTGGCCAAGGACCGCGACGACGAACAGGCGATCCTCGACCGCAACGTCTACGCCCGTCTCGTCGACATGCTGCGTGGCCACACGGCCGTTGCCGGCCCGAAGGGCTTCAAGAAGGGCACCGAGCTTTCGAACCTCGTCGTCAGCGAATACCCCCGCTCGCAGTGGTGGATGTTCGCCGTCGAAGACGAAAAGGCTCAGGGCGAGATCGAAGCGCTTCGCGCCCAGTACGACGAATCCAAGTCGCGCCTCGAACAGCGCTTCATGGACAAGGTCGAAAAGGTCCAGCGCGGCGACGAAATGCCTCCGGGCGTCATGAAGATGGTCAAAGTCTTCGTCGCTGTGAAGCGCAAGATCCAGCCGGGCGACAAGATGGCCGGCCGTCACGGCAACAAGGGTGTCGTGTCGCGCATCGTGCCGATCGAAGACATGCCGTTCCTGGAAGACGGCACGCATGTCGACGTCGTTCTGAACCCGCTCGGCGTGCCTTCGCGCATGAACGTCGGTCAGATCCTCGAAACCCACCTTGGCTGGGCTTGCGCCGGCATGGGCCAGAAGATCGGCGCAATGCTCGATGCCTATCACGAAAGTGGTGACATCAAGCCGCTGCGTGCGACCATCGACGACGTCATCGGATCCGGTCCGAAGGGCGAGCCGATCAAGCAGTACGACGACGAGTCGATCGTGCGCCTGGCCGAGCAGACCCGTCGCGGCGTGTCGATCGCGACCCCGGTCTTCGACGGCGCCGTCGAAGCCGACGTCAACGAGATGCTGGCCAAGGCCGGCCTCAAGGTGAGTGGTCAGTCGACGCTCTATGACGGCCGTACCGGCGATCAGTTCGACCGCCAGGTGACCGTGGGCTACATCTACATGCTGAAGCTCAACCACCTGGTCGACGACAAGATCCACGCCCGTTCGATCGGTCCGTACTCGCTCGTCACCCAGCAGCCGCTCGGTGGTAAGGCGCAGTTCGGCGGTCAGCGCTTCGGGGAAATGGAGGTCTGGGCGCTGGAAGCTTACGGCGCCGCCTACACCCTGCAGGAAATGCTGACGGTCAAGTCGGACGACGTTGCCGGTCGTACCAAGGTCTACGAAGCGATCGTCCGTGGCGACGATACCTTCGAAGCGGGCATTCCGGAGAGCTTCAACGTTCTCGTCAAGGAAATGCGCTCGCTGGGCCTTTCGGTCGAGCTGGAAAACTCGAAGGTCGACGAGGCTGGCGCGGCGCAATTGCCCGACGCAGCCGAGTAAAGAGACCCAAGGTGCGTGCCGCTCCAAGCGGCGCGCACCGTTTCCGCCTGGAGACGCTGACGTCTCCGGCAGGAACGAAGCCGCAGCCAATGCGGTTTTAGCTGTTTATGGGGCAGGGGCCGGCGCCCGGGATTTGTCGGCACCCTCGCCAAGCTCAGGGCGTAAAGCCCGTAAAGGAGACAGGCATGAACCAAGAGGTCATGAATCTTTTCAATCCGCAGGTGCCTGCACAGACCTTCGATTCCATCCGGATTTCGATCGCCTCGCCGGAGAAGATTCTTTCCTGGTCTTACGGTGAGATCAAGAAGCCGGAGACGATCAACTACCGCACGTTCAAGCCGGAACGCGACGGTCTGTTCTGCGCGCGCATCTTTGGCCCGATCAAGGACTACGAGTGCCTGTGCGGCAAGTACAAGCGCATGAAGTACAAGGGCATCATCTGCGAAAAGTGCGGCGTCGAAGTCACGCTGTCGCGCGTTCGCCGTGAGCGCATGGGCCACATCGAGCTCGCAGCTCCCGTTGCCCACATCTGGTTCCTGAAGTCGCTGCCGAGCCGCATTTCGACGCTGCTCGACATGACGCTGAAGGATGTCGAGCGCGTTCTCTACTTCGAAAACTACATCGTCACCGAGCCGGGTCTGACGTCGCTGAAGGAAAACCAGCTTCTCAGCGAAGAAGACTACATGCTCGCCGTCGATGAGTTCGGCGAAGACCAGTTCACCGCCATGATCGGCGCCGAAGCGATCTACGAGATGCTCGCTTCGATGAACCTGGAAAAGATCGCCGGCGACCTGCGCGCCGAGCTCGCTGAGACGACCTCGGATCTGAAGCAGAAGAAGCTGATGAAGCGGCTGAAGATCGTCGAGAACTTCATGGAATCCGGCAACCGTCCGGAATGGATGATCATGAAGGTCGTTCCGGTGATCCCGCCGGACCTGCGTCCGCTCGTGCCGCTCGACGGCGGCCGTTTCGCGACGTCGGATCTGAACGATCTCTATCGCCGCGTCATCAACCGTAACAACCGCCTGAAGCGCCTGATCGAACTGCGCGCTCCGGGCATCATCATCCGCAACGAAAAGCGCATGCTGCAGGAATCTGTCGATGCGCTGTTCGACAACGGCCGTCGTGGCCGCGTCATCACCGGCGCCAACAAGCGTCCGCTGAAGTCGCTGTCCGACATGCTCAAGGGCAAGCAGGGCCGCTTCCGTCAGAACCTGCTCGGCAAGCGCGTCGACTATTCCGGCCGTTCGGTCATCGTGACCGGTCCGGAACTGAAGCTGCACCAGTGCGGCCTGCCGAAGAAGATGGCGCTCGAGCTGTTCAAGCCGTTCATCTACGCCCGTCTTGACGCCAAGGGTTTCTCGTCCACCGTCAAGCAGGCAAAGAAGCTCGTTGAGAAGGAAAAGCCGGAAGTCTGGGATATCCTCGACGAGGTCATCCGCGAGCATCCGGTTCTCCTGAACCGCGCGCCGACGCTGCACCGTCTGGGCATCCAGGCCTTCGAACCGACCCTGGTCGAAGGCAAGGCGATCCAGCTGCACCCGCTCGTCTGCACGGCCTTCAACGCCGACTTCGACGGTGACCAGATGGCCGTTCACGTGCCGCTGTCGCTCGAAGCGCAGCTCGAAGCACGCGTGCTGATGATGTCGACGAACAACATTCTGCACCCGGCAAACGGCGCGCCGATCATCGTTCCGTCGCAGGACATGGTTCTCGGCCTCTACTACTTGTCGATCCTGAACCAGAACGAGCCGGGCGAAGGCATGGCGTTCTCGGACATGGGCGAGCTGCATCACGCGCTCGAAACCAAGTCCGTGACCCTGCATGCCAAGATCCGTGGCCGCTTCAAGACCGTCGACGCCGAGGGCAACCCGGTTTCGAAGATCTATGAGACCACGCCTGGCCGTATGATCATCGGCGAGCTGCTGCCGCGCAACGTCAACGTGCCGTTCGACATCTGCAACCAGGAAATGACCAAGAAGAACATCTCCAAGATGATCGACACGGTCTACCGTCATTGCGGCCAGAAGGACACGGTCATCTTCTGCGACCGCATCATGCAGCTCGGCTTCGCCCATGCCTGCCGCGCCGGCATTTCGTTCGGCAAGGACGACATGGTCATCCCGGACACCAAGGCGAAGATCGTCGGTGACACCGAAGCGCTGGTCAAGGAATACGAGCAGCAGTACAACGACGGTCTCATCACCCAGGGCGAAAAGTACAACAAGGTTGTCGACGCCTGGGGCAAGGCAACCGAGAAGGTCGCCGACGAGATGATGGCCCGCATTAAGGCGGTGGAGTTCGACGACAACGGCCGTCAGAAGCCGATGAACTCGATCTACATGATGTCGCACTCCGGCGCCCGTGGTTCTCCGAACCAGATGCGTCAGCTGGGCGGCATGCGCGGCCTGATGGCCAAGCCCTCGGGCGAAATCATCGAGACGCCGATCATTTCAAACTTCAAGGAAGGCCTGACCGTTAACGAGTACTTCAACTCGACGCACGGTGCCCGTAAGGGTCTGGCAGACACCGCCTTGAAGACCGCGAACTCCGGTTACCTGACCCGTCGTCTCGTCGACGTCGCGCAGGATTGCATCGTCAACTCCGTCGATTGCGGCACCGAGAACGGTCTCACCATGACGGCGATCGTCGATGCCGGTCAGGTCGTGGCTTCGCTCGGTGCGCGTATCCTTGGCCGTACGGCTCTGGACGACATCGATCACCCGGTTACGGGCGCTCGCATCGTCGATGCCGGTCGCATGATCCTCGAAGCCGACGTCATCGAGATCGAGAAGGCTGGTATCCAGTCGATCCGCATCCGTTCGGCGCTGACCTGCGAAATCCAGACGGGCGTTTGCGGCGTCTGCTACGGCCGCGACCTGGCCCGTGGTACGCCGGTCAACATGGGCGAAGCGGTCGGCGTTATCGCCGCACAGTCGATCGGTGAACCGGGCACCCAGCTCACCATGCGTACCTTCCACCTGGGTGGTACGGCGACCGTGGTTGACCAGTCGTTCCTGGAAGCCTCGTACGAAGGTACGGTCCAGATCAAGAACCGCAACATGCTGCGCAACTCTGACGGCGTTCTCGTCGCCATGGGCCGCAACATGGCCGTCCAGATCCTGGACGAGCGCGGCGTCGAGCGGTCTTCGCAGCGCGTCGCTTACGGTTCGAAGATCCTCGTCGATGATGGCGACAAGGTGAAGCGCGGTCAGCGTCTCGCCGAGTGGGACCCCTACACCCGTCCGATGATGACGGAAGTGGAAGGTACCGTTCACTTCGAAGACGTCGTCGACGGCATCTCGGTTCTGGAAGCGACCGACGAATCGACCGGCATCACCAAGCGTCAGGTTATCGACTGGCGTTCGACGCCGCGCGGTACGGACCTGAAGCCGGCGATCGTCATCAAGGACAAGAACGGCGCCGTCGCGAAGCTTTCGCGTGGTGGTGACGCTCGCTTCATGCTTTCGGTCGACGCCATTCTGTCGGTCGAGCCGGGCACGAAGGTCAGCCAGGGTGACGTGCTTGCACGCTCGCCGCTGGAAAGCGCCAAGACCAAGGACATCACCGGTGGTCTGCCGCGCGTTGCCGAACTGTTCGAAGCACGTCGTCCGAAGGATCACGCCATCATCGCTGAGATCGATGGTACGATCCGCTTCGGCCGCGACTACAAGAACAAGCGTCGCGTTCTGATCGAGCCGGCGGAAGACGGTGTGGAGCCGGTCGAATACCTGATCCCGAAGGGCAAGCCCTTCCATCTTCAGGATGGCGACTACATCGAAAAGGGCGACTACATCCTCGACGGCAACCCGGCGCCGCACGACATCCTGGCGATCAAGGGCGTGGAAGCACTTGCTTCCTACCTGGTCAACGAAATCCAGGAAGTCTACCGACTGCAGGGCGTTGTCATCAACGACAAGCACATCGAGGTGATCGTCCGTCAGATGCTGCAGAAGGTTGAAATCACCGACGCCGGTGACTCGACCTACATCGTCGGCGACAACGTCGACCGCATCGAGCTCGAAGACGTCAACGACGGTCTGATCGAACAGGGCAAGAAGCCGGCTTACGGCGATCCGGTCCTGCTCGGCATCACCAAGGCCTCGCTGCAGACGCCGTCGTTCATCTCGGCAGCGTCGTTCCAGGAGACCACGAAGGTGCTGACGGAAGCCGCGATCGCCGGCAAGACCGACGGCCTGCAGGGTCTGAAGGAAAACGTCATCGTCGGCCGTCTGATCCCGGCCGGTACCGGTGGCACGATGACCCAGATCCGTCGCATCGCAACCGCACGCGACGAAATGATCCTGGAAGAACGTCGTCGCGGCACGGGTGCGGATGTCGCAACGCCGATGCTTGCCGACCTCGCCAACGAGAATGCGGCAGCCGAATAATCGGGGAGGGCGGTCTCGCCCCCTTGAACCTCCAAAAAAGAAGCCGCCGGGAGCGATCCCGGCGGCTTCTTCATTTGCAATGTTTGGCCGCAGGCGGCGGACTTCGTTTCCGGCGCTTCAGCTGAAACGGATGATCGCGACTTCGCCTTCGAGTGCGCCCTGATAGGCCGACGCGTGCGGCTCTTCGCTCGGAACGTCGGTCAGTGTGCCGATCTGGTCCAGGTCGGCCTCGAGAAAACCTTCTTCGGCAAGCGCATTCAGCGCTTCGCGCACCGCGGTGTCGTCGTCGGGCGCCTTGAGCATCACGTGAATGTCCACGCCGTCCTCGTCGCCGTCGGTCTCGTAGGCCTTGCCGATGATGATGAACACCATCGGTTCGTCCGGGGCATTGTCGTTGTCTGGGGTGACGGCCATTTTGTTTCCTTTCGAATGGGCTTGACGCGACCTTAGCGTCCTTTTTGATCCAGTGCGATGGAAATGCAGTGCTGGTCGAGCGCTTCCGTCGGCAGCGACTCGATGGCGGTGGAAAACCCCCATAAAGTGGTTGCCGATTCCTTAATCCCGTCCGACACTCCGGGCATGGAAGGCCAAACGAGGCGGGCGCAAGGCGCCAAACCATGTGCAAAAGCCTTGTTTCTCAGGCATGCCGGGCGCGTACGTCCGGGAATATTTCTTAATTGCCCTTGACTGTTGGCCTTGAAATCAGTACACCCCGCCGCATCGGAGCCCATGTGAGGCTGGCTGGTTCGGAACGTCGCGTTCTGAAGTTCGCCTCAAACAAGGTTCGAAACGCACGCTGACGACTACAATGCTGCACGCAAGACGCACACGATAGTGCGTCCTCTGCTTTATTTGGGGCCATCTGCGGAAAAGGCGGATCGGCCCTTGTTTTGCGCATTTCATGAGGCGTTCGAAACTGCCGGCGACGGCAACGATCCGCCCGCAAGGGTAATGTGACAAGATTTTGCAAGGGATGGGTATATGCCTACCGTAAACCAGCTGATCCGTAAGCCTCGTCAGGCACAGGTAAAGCGCAACAAGGTTCCTGCTCTGCAGGAAAACCCGCAGAAGCGTGGCGTTTGCACCCGCGTTTACACGACGACCCCGAAGAAGCCGAACTCGGCTCTGCGTAAGGTTGCCAAGATTCGCCTGACGAACGGCTTCGAAGTCATCGGCTACATTCCGGGTGAAGGCCACAACCTTCAGGAACACTCGGTTGTGATGATCCGCGGCGGCCGCGTTAAGGACCTTCCGGGTGTTCGTTACCACATCATCCGCGGTGTTCTCGATACCCAGGGCGTCAAGAACCGCAAGCAGCGCCGTTCGAAGTACGGTGCGAAGCGTCCGAAGTAATTCGGTTTTGAAAATCCCGGCGCTGCGCGAGGTCCTCCGCGTGGTAGAGCGCTAAATAGTTTGAAGAGACGAGAAGTATGTCCAGACGTCATAGAGCAGAAAAGCGTGAGATCAACCCGGATCCGAAGTTCGGTGATCTGGTTGTCACGAAGTTCATGAACGCGATCATGCTGCACGGCAAGAAGTCCGTCGCTGAAAGCATTGTTTACGGTGCGTTCGATGCGGTTCAGGCCAAGCTGAAGCAGGAGCCGATCGCTGTATTCCATTCCGCGCTCGACAACATCGCGCCGCACGTCGAAGTACGTTCGCGCCGCGTTGGTGGTGCAACCTACCAGGTTCCGGTCGACGTCCGTCCGGAGCGTCGCCAGGCTCTCGCCATCCGTTGGCTGATCACGGCTGCACGCAAGCGCAACGAAACGACCATGGTTGATCGCCTCTGCGGCGAACTCATGGACGCAGCGAACAACCGTGGTAGCGCCGTGAAGAAGCGCGAAGACACGCACAAGATGGCTGATGCCAACCGTGCGTTCTCGCATTATCGCTGGTAATTCTGGCGCGAACGTCTCAAGAGGCAGTCCACTATGGCACGCGAATATAAAATCGAAGATTACCGTAACTTCGGTATCATGGCGCACATCGACGCTGGCAAGACCACGACGACCGAGCGCATCCTCTACTACACCGGCAAGTCCCACAAGATCGGCGAAGTCCACGACGGCGCTGCCACCATGGACTGGATGGAGCAGGAGCAGGAACGCGGCATCACGATCACGTCTGCTGCGACGACCACCTTCTGGAAGGGTCGCGACGGCAAGACCCGCCGCTTCAACATCATCGACACCCCCGGCCACGTTGACTTCACCATTGAAGTCGAGCGTTCGCTGCGCGTTCTCGACGGCGCAATCGCGCTGCTCGACGCTAACGCCGGTGTTGAGCCGCAGACGGAAACCGTCTGGCGTCAGGCGGAAAAGTACAATGTTCCGCGCATGATCTTCTGCAACAAGATGGACAAGACCGGCGCGGACTTCTACCGCTCGGTTGAGATGATCAAGACCCGCCTGGGTGCGATCGCCGTCGTCATGCAGCTGCCGATCGGCGCCGAAACCGAGTTCAAGGGTGTCATCGACCTGATCGAGATGAACGCTCTCGTCTGGCGCGACGAATCGCTCGGCGCCCAGTGGGACGTCGTCGAGATCCCGGACGACATGAAGGACAAGGCTGAAGAATATCGCGAAAAGCTGATCGAGACCGTTGTCGAGATCGACGAAGCCGCGATGGAAGCCTACCTCGAAGGCAACATGCCCTCGAACGACAAGATCCGCGAACTCGTTCGCCGCGGCACCATCGACGTGAAGTTCCACCCGATGTTCTGCGGTACCGCGTTCAAGAACAAGGGCGTTCAGCCGCTTCTCGACGCGGTTGTCGACTACCTGCCGTCGCCGCTCGACATTCCGGCGATCAAGGGCATCGACGCCAAGACCGAAGCCGAAATCGAACGTCACGCTGACGATGCCGAGCCGCTTTCGATGCTCGCGTTCAAGATCATGAACGACCCCTTCGTCGGTTCGCTGACCTTCGCACGCATCTACTCGGGCAAGCTCGAAAAGGGCTCGTCGGTCATGAACACGGTCAAGGACAAGCGCGAGCGCGTCGGCCGCATGCTGCAGATGCACTCGAACTCGCGTGAAGACATCGAAGAAGCCTTCGCAGGTGACATCGTTGCTCTCGCCGGTCTCAAGGAAACCACCACGGGCGACACGCTTTGCGACCCGCTGAAGCCGGTTATCCTCGAGCGCATGGAATTCCCCGAGCCGGTCATCCAGATCGCGATCGAGCCGAAGTCCAAGGGCGACCAGGAAAAGATGGGCCTCGCGCTCAACCGCCTGGCAGCCGAAGACCCGTCGTTCCGCGTCAAGACCGACCAGGAATCCGGCCAGACGATCATCGCCGGCATGGGCGAACTTCACCTCGACATCATCGTCGACCGCATGCGTCGCGAGTTCAAGGTCGAAGCCAACGTCGGTGCTCCGCAGGTTGCCTACCGCGAAACCATCACGCGTCAGCACGAAGAAGACTACACGCACAAGAAGCAGTCCGGTGGTACCGGTCAGTTCGCGCGCGTCAAGCTCGTGTTCGAACCGAACCCGGATGGCGAAGATTTCGTGTTCGAATCCAAGATCGTCGGCGGTGCAGTTCCGAAGGAATACATCCCGGGCGTTCAGAAGGGTATCGAAAGCGTTCTGTCTTCGGGTCCGCTCGCTGGCTTCCCGATGCTCGGCGTCAAGGCGACGCTCATCGACGGTGCATTCCACGACGTCGACTCGTCGGTTCTGGCCTTCGAAATCGCATCGCGTGCTTGCTTCCGTGAAGCGGCCAAGAAGGCTGGTGCACAGCTTCTCGAGCCGATGATGAAGGTCGAAGTCGTAACGCCGGAAGACTACGTCGGCGACGTTATCGGCGACCTGAACTCCCGCCGTGGCCAGATCCAGGGCCAGGAATCGCGTGGCGTTGCCGTTGTGATCAACGCAAACGTTCCGCTGGCGAACATGTTCAAGTACGTCGACAACCTGCGCTCCATGTCCCAGGGCCGCGCGCAGTACACGATGACCTTCGATCACTACGCGCCGGTTCCGTCGAACGTCGCGCAGGAAATCCAGGCGAAGTATTCCGGTCAGAAGTGACCGGAATACCAAGACGCTGACAGAAGTTAAGAGTTTTCCCCTGTAGGGGATAGAAAACGGAGAGCCGGAAATGGCAAAGAGCAAATTTGAGCGCAACAAGCCGCACGTTAACATTGGCACGATTGGCCACGTTGACCATGGCAAGAC
>NZ_PNFP01000027.1 GCF_002940685.1 Ensifer adhaerens
GGGGTGGAGCAGCCCGGTAGCTCGTCAGGCTCATAACCTGAAGGCCGCAGGTTCAAATCCTGCCCCCGCAACCAAATCAAAAAAAGCCCGCCGAGAGAAATCCGGCGGGCTTTTGACGTTCAAACAACACAAAACATAAACCAGAACAACCCAAAAGCCGGAGACGTCAGCCGCAAACCGCGCAACGCAAGCGGCAGGGGCAGGGCAGGGCGCCAGCCGGAAAGAGCCCCGCCAGCGGCGGCGCAAACGTCACCGTGCGAAAGCGCATACACCGCAAATCACCGGCCAAGAGTTCATCATATTGGCTGCCGCAGCCTGGAAAAGAGGCTGCGATCCTCCGACCTCCTCGGATGATCGGCGTTACCCGTTTATTAACATATACAATCTATAGTTGCTTTCATCCCTGATCCCCGCAATAGCATGAGGCTGTTCGCACCCATTCGGCAGGCAGGTGCAGAAGGCACGGCTATTGCTGCGGAGACAATACGCGTGACCACCATATCGCCGACGTCAAACATTGCATTGGAAATCCTCAGGCGGACGACGGCCGAGTCCGAGGAGAAAGCCGGTTCCACCGACAGCGCGGACAGCATCCTCAAGGCCGCAAATGGCGTTTCTGCCGAGCCTGGCAAGGCGACGACACAGGCCCTCGGTGCAATCAACAATAGCATGCTGGAGCTGAAGGCAAGGGCCGATGCCTTTATCGGCCAGGCGCTGGAACTGGTGAATTCCGATCGCTTCAAAGCCAGTGACCCCAATGTCGGAGCGACGCTGAAGGCGATCCTTACCGAGCAGGGCGAGGCCTTCGCGGGCCGGGTCGAAGCGGAACTGCTCAACAATCCGGGCCTCAGACATGAGGAAGCCATCTTCAATGCGCTCACCGCGACCGTGCGCGGCAATCGCAGCCGCTTTGCCGAAACCGAGATCGTGCTCGGCTATGAGCTGAAAACCGGAGGCAGCCAGTTGCACTACGTTGCCGACGCTGAGGGCCATAGCTCCGGCCAGTTCCTTGCCGACGCCGAGAGCGAAGCACGCATCGGTTTAGATATCGCGCGAACGGCGCGGCTTAACGCGAAGGGCGACGCTGCGCTGGCGGCGGCCCTGAAGGCGGAGGAGGACGCCGAGCGAATTTACCAGCGAACGCAGCAGTCCGTGAAGGACTGGAACGGCTTCTGGCAGAAGAAGTTCGGTTGGGATGACGACCAGTAACAACGCCGTTCGATCGACAGATGAGGCGCGACCGACGGTCCGCGGGCGCAGACTGCGTTTCCAATTCCGGCGGGTAACGCCTCAAGGGTCTGTTTCTTGGACGCTGTGCGTCCTTCACGCAACGACGCCCGCTTCCTGCTGAGAAATTGTTCCGGCGCGCAGGTCGGCACCTGCCAGGACATTCCGGCTGCGCGAGGGCGCGCCATGCGCGTCGCCATGCTTCGGTTCTGCCGCAGCGTTCCAAGTTTTTGGCCTGCCGCAGTCGCGATCGCAAAACCGTCGCGACGTTTTGAGCGACATGGCCCAGTTTTGCGCTCTTAGTCTTCCACTCTGGGATTTTTCCCGGAAAGCCTGTGGCTTGCGGAGCCTTCGGGGTCGCTGTCGGAAAGCCACGCCCGCGTCTCGTCGAGGATCTCGGCCGACAGGTCGGGATCGTCGGTCATCCGTGCCAGGATGAGCGCGCCGATCATGGCGGCGGAACTGCCGATCGCGGCGCGGCGCCTCTCTTCGTCATCCGCGCCCGGCGCGATCTTGCCGAAGCGGACGAACTGGCGCTTGAGCACGCCTGTCATCTCCGACCGTGCGGCCCCCGGTTGGCGGCTCACCTCCGACGCCAAGGCTGCGAGCGGGCAGCCGTGGCCATAATCGTCGCGATGTTCCGGCGACAGATAACGACGCGCGACGGATGAGAGGTCCACGGACAGGGGTTCGGTCCCTCCCTGCAGGCCGGCGATGGTCTGCGCGATCAGTTCCTCCTTCGACTTGAAGTAGCCGTAAAAGCCGCCATGGGTGAGGCCTGCTGCCTTCATGACATCGGTAACGGTGACAGCCTCGAAGCCGCGTTCCCTAAAGAGCCGGCCGGCCGCCTCCAGTATTATCCTCTTGTTCTCTTCGACCTGCTTCCGGCTCACGCGCATCATCGTCTCCTGAAATTTCGATTGACATTATACATGATAGCAATCATATATACAAATACATGATGATTATCATGAATAACTGAAGGAGCACGATCGATGAACAGCAAGCCTGCAGTCCTTGTAACCGGTGCCTCCACCGGTATTGGTGCCGTCTATGCGGAGCGGTTTGCGCGTCGCGGCCATGATCTCATTCTGGTCGCACGCAACACGGCGCGGCTCGACGCTCTCGCCGCGCGCCTCAGGAACGAAACCGGTGTGGCCGTGGATGTGGTGACGGCCGACCTGACGGTCGAGCAGGACCTCGCCAAGGTCGAACAGCGCCTGCGCGAAGACCGGAGCATCGGCGTGCTGGTCAACAATGCCGGCACGTCTATCCCCCGCGGCTTTCTTCAGCAGCAGAACGAGGACATCTCGAAGCTGATCGCGCTCAACGTCACGGCGGTCACCAGGCTTGCGCATGCGGCCGCTCCCGGTTTTGCGCAGAGAGGCGAGGGGGCGATCATCAACATCGCGTCGGTCGTCGGGCTTGCGCCTGAGATGGGTGCAACCGTCTACGGCGCGACCAAGGCCTTCGTGCTGTTCCTTTCTCAAGGCTTGAATGTCGAGCTGGCTGAGAAGGGTGTCTACGTTCAGGCGGTGCTGCCGGCGGCGACGCGCACCGAAATCTGGGATCATGCCGGCGTCGATGTCGACACGCTTGCCGGCGTGATGGAAGTCGGCGACCTCGTCGATGCGGCTCTTACAGGCTACGACCGGCGCGAACTCGTGACGATCCCGCCGCTGCCGGAGGCGGAGCAGTGGAACACGCTCGATGCGGCACGCCTGGCAATGCTGCCCAATTTTTCGCAGTCGTTGCCGGCGGCGCGCTATCGCTCGGCGGCCTGACCCGTCCGCGCGCGGGAGCGGGCGATCGGCGCCCGCTCCTAAACATTTGCCAAGCGTCGTCGGGCTGCTAGAAAATGAGGATCAAAGATTCGCAGGGCCGGCCGCGCCGGTCCGCGTGCGAAGATCCTCCTTCGAAACGATATTGATGGTGCGAGCCGATGAAAAGATTCAACCTGGGACCAACCGACCTTTCCGTTTCCTCTGCCGTGCTCGGGATGATGCGGATCGCCGATCTCAGCGATGACGCCATAACCCGGCTCTATGGCAAGGCGAGGGACGTGGGCATCAATGTCTTCGACCATGCCGATATCTATGGCGGCGAGTTGCACGCCTGCGAGCGCCGCTTCGGCGATGCGTTGCGGCTGAAACCTGCCGAGCGCGAACAGATCGTCGTGCAGAGCAAGTGCGGGATCCGGCGCGGCTATTTCGATTTTTCCAGGGATCATATCCTGCAGTCCGTCGACCGGTCACTTGCGGCGCTGAAGACCGACTATCTTGACCTTCTCCTGCTGCATCGTCCGGATGCGCTGGTGGAACCGGAGGAGGTGGCGGAGGCCTTCGACAAGCTGCAGGCGGCGGGCAAGGTTCGGCATTTCGGCGTTTCGAACCATACGCCGCGCCAGATCGATCTCCTGAAAACGGCGGTTCGCCAGCCGCTCGTCGCCAACCAGATCCAGCTCAGCATCGCCCATGCCCCCTCGGTCGCCTTTGGTATCGCGGCGAACATGGCTGGCCTCGAGCAATCGATCGATCGCGACGGCGAAGTGGTCGTCTATTCGCGCATCAACCGCATGACGCTGCAGGCCTGGTCGCCGTTCCAGCAGGGTTTCTTCGGCGGCGTCTTCGTCGGCGACGAAAAGAACTTTCCCGAACTCAACCGGGTGCTGGACGAACTCGCGGGTAAGTATGGGGTATCGGCTTCCGCGATCGCCTATGCCTGGATCGCCCGCCATCCGGCCAACATTCAGGTGGTGCTTGGAACGACAAGTCCCGAACGTTTGGTCGATATCGCGCCCGGCGCCGATATCACGCTGTCGCGCGAGGACTGGTATCGCCTCTTCACCGCGGCGGGGCACGTGCTGCCCTGACCTCGTTAGGTCTGCAGACCATAGAAAAGGCCCGCTCGGATCCGAGCGGGCCTTTTTTTGTTTTGGGGGCTGATGCCGCTGGCTTAGCTGCGCGGCTTCAGGTTTTCCGGGTCGTAGAGCGGCTTGTAGCCGATGCCGACGACTTCGACCGGATAGGTCTCGGCGAAGTATTCGACGTTGAGCTTGCGGCCGACCTGGCAATGGGACCAGGGCAGATAGGCAAGGGCGATGTTCTTGCCGATCGTCGGGCCAAAGGCGATCGAGGTGGTGTAGGAGCGGCGGCCGAGTTCGTCGACCAGCACCTTGCCGGTTTCCGGATCGATCACCGGCAGCGTGCCGACCGGGTAGCGCTTGACGCCGCTCTTGTCGGTGTTTTCCGTCAGGACCAGCGTGCAGAGCATGGCCGGCTGGTGCTCGCGCGCCTTGTATTCGAGATGCTTGGCCTTGCCGCGGAAATCGACATCCTTGACCTTCGGACGGGCAAGATCGGCCTCGATCAGGTTGTACTGGGTGAGAAGATCGGCGTTCTGCAGGCGCAGGCTCTTTTCCATGCGGCGCGAGTTCGCATAGGTTTCGACGCCGAAGGCCATGACGCCGGTCGAGCGTAGCGCGTCCCAGACGGCGAGACCGTCCTCGTATTTCATGTGCAGTTCCCAGCCCTGCTCGCCGACATAGGAGATGCGGAAGGCGGTGACCTTTTTGCCGGCGATCTCGATCGGCTTGATGGCGGCGAAGGCGAAGTTCTCGATGTCGAGGCCCGAGGGATCGGCAATCACCTTCTTCAGGTTCTCACGGGCATTGGGACCCCAGATGCCGATGGTGATGAACTTCTCCGAGACGTCGGTGATGGTGACGTCGAGGCCACGGTCCTCGGCGACGCGGCGCATGTACTGGAAGTCGCGCGGGCCGGCGTCGGCGCCGTTGACGAGGCGGCAGCGGTCGGCCATGCGGAAGACGGTGAAGTCGGCGCGAACCATGCCCTCGTCATCGAGGAAGTGGGTGTAGATGCCCTTGCCGATGTTGCCGTCGCCGCCGACCTTGGCGGCGCACAGCCATTCGAGCAGCTCGACATGGTCAGGACCTTCGATGTCGACCATATGGAAATGAGAGAGGTTGACGATCCCGCAGTCCTCGCTCATCGCCAGATGCTCGGCGTTGGAAACGCGCCAGAAATGGCGGCTGTCCCACTCGTTTTCGCGCACGGGAACGCGGTCGCCGTATTTTTCGAGCAGATGCTCGTTGGCGGCGTAGCCATGGGCACGCTCCCAGCCGCCGAGTTCCATGAAGTAACCGCCGAGCTCCTTCTCGCGCTCGTAGAAGGGCGAGCGCTTGACGTTGCGGCCGCTGGCATAGGGCTCGCGGGTGTGTACGGCGGGATAGTAGATTTTCTGCGCCGCCTCGAAGCAGCGGCCCTCGATGAACTTTTCCTCGAGCTGGTGCGGATAGAAGCGGGAATAGTCGATCGAGTTATGGTCGATCTCGGTGCGGCCGTCGGTCATCCAGTCGGCGATCAGCTTGCCGTAGCCGGGGCCGTCCTTCACCCAGATGGCCACGCAGTACCAGAGGCCACGCACCTTTTGGCTCTCGCCACAGGAAGGACCGCCGGCGGCCGAAACCTGAAGCAGGCCGTTGAAGGAATGGCTCTCGTTGTAGCCGAGTTCGCCGAGGATCGGCGTCAGTTCCATGGCGCGCTCAAGTGGCTCTATGATCTGTTCCATCTCGAGGTCGCGCTGTGAGGGCGACAGGCGCGCCTCGTGCTTTTCCAGAATGTTGCGCGGATGGCAGAGGCGCGGATTGGTGGTCTCGTAATAGCCCCACTCGATCTGGCCGCCTTCGGTGGTCTTCGGATCGCCGGTGTCGCGCATATAGGCGGAGTTGCCCTGATCGCGCAGAAGCGGGAAGCCGATCTCCTTGCCGGTGCCTTCGAACTCGTTGTACGGGCCGAAGAAGGTGAGGGGATGGTCGACCGGCATGACCGGCAGGTCTTCGCCGACCATTTCGGCGATCAGGCGGCCCCAGATGCCGGCGCAGACGATGACGTGGTCGGCCATGATCGTGCCGCGATGGGTGACGACGCCTTTGATGCGGCCGTTCTCGACGATCAGCGACTTTGCCGGCGTGTTGCCGAAGACCTGCAGCTTGCCCGACTTTTCCGCCGCATCGACCAGCTTGCCGGCGACCGTCTGCGAGCGCGGGATGACGAGGCCGGCATCCGGGTCGAACATGCCGCCCATGACCTGATCTTCTTCGATCAGCGGGAACATCTTCTTGATTTCAGCCGGCGAGACATAGTGGGCGCGGGTGCCGAAGGCCTTGGCGGAGGACAGCTTGCGCTTGATCTCTTCCATCCAGACATCGTCGCCGGTGCGGGCCACTTCCAGGCCGCCGATGCGGGCGTAGTGACCCATTTTCTCGAAGAAATCGATCGAATACTGCGTCGTCCAGACCGAGAGATAGTCGTGGCTGGTGGTGTAGCAGAAGTCCGAGGCGTGTGCGGTCGACCCGATATCGGTCGGCACGCCCGACTTGTCGATGCCGACGATATCGTCCCAGCCGCGCTCGATCAGGTGGTGCGCGATCGAAGCACCGACGATGCCACCCAGCCCGATGATTACGACTTTCGCCTTTTGCGGAAACTCTGCCATTGATTGCGACCCTAGTTGGATTGGATGCCGGATTTTAGGGCCTGATCCGCCCCGACCAGAGCCTGTCTACGACATTCTCATCAAACTGCACGACCAGAGCCGAGCATTTTGCGGATCGCGGAACGAGAGCTGTAGAGACGGTCATGCCACTGATTTCGTGAGAAAAAGCGCCCCTCAGCGCCAATCTGATTTCATCTAGCATATCGCAAATGGCGACGCATCCGAATGCGTCATGGCGATCTGCCTGCTTTCCAGTGGTCGCGGCGTTGGCCACGAAAGATAATCCCATCGGGTAAGATTGACAGCGATGCCTGATGTTAATAAGTTCGGTAACAGAACGAATTAAAAGAGGCCCCCGTGAACGACAGCTTGCGCATCTCCCGGAAGTTCTCCCAGCGCTCCGTCATGGAGGCGATCGTCCAGGGCGGCCCGATTTCGCGTGCGTCGATCTCGAAGCAGACCGGCCTTTCCAAGCAGACCATTTCGGAGATCGTCCGCGGCCTCGAAGAGGAGGGCTGGGTGCAGGAGACCGGGCGCACCAGCGGCCATGTCGGGCGCACCGCCGTCACCTACGAACTGGTGTGTGATGCCGCCTTCATCATCGCCGTCGACCTCGGTGGCACGAAGGTGCGCGTGGCGATCACCGATCTCGCCTGCCAGATCTTTGCCGAAGACACGGCGCCGACCGATCCGCGTGGCGGCCGCTTCGTCGTCGAGCAGATCGCTGCCATGGCCTTTGATGCGGCCGATCGCCAGAAGATCACCCGCGAGAAGATCCGGCTCGCGGTGGTCGGCGTTCCTGGTGCGCCCTGCAGCGAGACCGGCCGTGTGCTGCTTGCGCCGAATATTGCCGGCTTCGACACGATGGATGTCGTCGGCGCCTTCGAAGAGGTGCTCGGCTTCGGCGCGATGCTTGAGAACGACGTCAATCTCGCCGTCCTCGGCGAGAACTGGCTGGGGCAGGGGCAGGGGATCGACAACCTTGCCTATGTGGCGCTGGGGACCGGCGTCGGCAGCGGCCTGATGGTCGGCGGTCATCTGGTGCGCGGCGTCAGCAATGCGGCCGGTGAAATGGGTTTCCTGCCGCTCGGCGCTGATCCGTTCGAGGCGGAATCGCTGCGCACCGGCGCCTTCGAGCGCGCCGTCGCCTCGCACGGCATGGCGGAGCGCTACGCGGCACTTTCGGGCAACACGGTCACGGTTCCCACCATCTTTGCCAAGGCGGAAGCGGGCGATGCGGCAGCCCTGACGGTGCTGGATGACACTGCGCGGTATCTGGCAGCCGGCGTTGCCGCGATTGCCGCGATCGCCAACCCGCAGAAGGTCATCCTGGGCGGATCCATCGGGCTGCGGCCGGAAATGCTTGAGCGGGTAAAAGCCTTCCTGCCGCAGTGCTTCCCCTATCCGGTCAATGTGGAGACCGGTGAACTCGGCGCGCGCGCAGCGATCATCGGGGCGGCGGCGATCGGGCTCGGTCAGCTGCACAATACCCTGTTCGGGGTCGATGCGCCCGATGGCCGGATTTCGCTGCCGCGGGCAAACGTCAACGCGCTTCGGGAGGCGATTTGATGACGATGAATGACGGCTTGGTCGAACGTTTGCGCGCGGTGCTTGATCGCGAGACGGCGATTGATCTTTTTCGTGGCGCGATCGGGCGTGAGAGCATTACCGGCAACGAGGCGAATTTCGTCGCCTTTCTGGCCGAAACGATGCAGCGCTTTGGCCTGGAAGGCTTGAAAACGGCGGAGTTCCTGCCGGGGCGGCCGAACGTCTGGGCGGAGCGCAAGGGGCGCGGCAAGGGGCCACGCCTACTGTTCGTTGGCCATACGGATACGGTGCATGTCGACGGCTGGCGCGAGCATTGGGCCGGTACCGAGCGCGAGGATCCCTTCGCTGCACCGATCATCGACGGCGCGGTCTGGGGGCGCGGCTCGGGCGATCTGAAGGCCGGCATTTGCGCGTCGCTGGCGGCGCTGTCGCTGCTCGACAAGGCTGGCATGGATCTGGCCGGCGACGTGGCCTTTGCGTTCATCGGCGACGAGGAAAGCGGCCAGCCGGGTACCGGCGTTTCGGCCGGCATCAAGGATCTGGTCGGCCGCATCGAAACCGGAGAGATCGAGCGGCCAGATTTCGTCGTCTATGTCGAGCCGACCCGGCTTTCGGTCTATCCGGCGCAGATCGGCTTCTTCATCACCGATATCACGATTACAGGAAAGTCGGCCTATTTCGGCGTGCCTGAGCTCGGCAAGGACGCTTTGCGCGCGAGCCACGCGGCAATGTCGGCCCTCTGGAAACATTCCGACGAAATCGCCGCGCGCGCCGAACACAAGCTGATCGGCCGCAGTTTTCTGCTGATCACGGGGCTTGCCGGCGGCGGCTACATTGCCGTTCCCGAGCGCTGCACCCTGTCGCTGATCCGCAAGCTTCTACCGGGGGAATCGCTGGATATGGCAGCGGCCGAGATCGAAGCGGCGGTTCGTTCGGCGATCACCGATCCGGAGATCACGGTTGAGTTTTCCTATCCGGCGGGTCGCGACCACGCACTCGGGGGCACGGCTGCCGAGATCGACGAGACAGCGGCGGAAGTCGGCGCTTTGTCGGCCGCGATGGCTGAGGCCATGGCAGGCCGCGGCGTGATCGAGGGCGCACCCTTCTGGTCGGAATCGCCATTCTTCGTCAATCGCCTCGGCGTGCCGGCGGTCTACTGCGCACCGGGCGATATCCGCAATTGCCACACCTACGAGGAACGGGTCGAGGTCGAGGAATACCTCGCCGGCGTCGTCGGTTTTGCCGCTTTCATGGCCCGCTACTGCGGCGTCATGGACTGAACTGCCAAACAAGAGGGAGAACGACAATGCTTCTGAAGAAATTGATGGCTGCTGCGCTCGTCAGCGGTTTCGTGCTTGCCGTAGGTGCCGCTTCCGCCCAGACCGTCGGTCCGTCCGGCGAGAGCGCAACGCCGAGCGCCGATGTCGCCCTGACCGATGCCGATATCGGCGCGCTGAAAGGCAAGGGCTACAAGGCGGCGCTGCTCTGGCACACCTCGTCCGACTTCACCAACGCGGTTTCGGCCGGCGCCAAGGACGAGTTTGCCCGCGCCGGCGTGGAGATCGCCGTGACGACGGATGCCGGCTTCGATGCTGCCCGCCAGCGCAGCGACATCGAGACCGCGCTGGCCGCCAAGCCGAACGTGATCCTCGCGCTGCCGCTCGATCCGGTGACCTCGGCCGAGGCCTTCCGTCAGGCCGTCACCGATGGCAGCAAGCTGGTGTTCCTCTCCAATCTGCCGAGCGGCTACAAGCAGGGCGCCGACTATGCCTCGATCGTCACCGACGATCTCTTCCAGATGGGCAAGCAGGCGGCAGACGCGCTGGCAAAGGCAATCGGTAACAAGGGCAAGGTTGGATACATCTTCCATGACGCCAGCTACTACGTGACCAACCAGCGCGACCAGGCGTTCAAGTCGACGATCGAGAAGGACTATCCGGATATCAAGATCGTCGCCGAGCAGGGCATTTCGGACCCGGCCCGCGCGGAAGAACTGGCAAGTGCCATGCTGCTGCAGAACCCTGACCTCGACGGCATCTACGTGACCTGGGCCGAGCCGGCCGACGGCGTGCTTTCGGCGCTGCGCTCGAGCGGCAATACCAAGACCAAGATCGTCACGCTTGACCTCGCTGAACCGGTCGCGCTCGACATGGTCAAGGGCGGCAACGTCACGGCACTGGTGGCCGACGAGGCCTATGAGCTTGGAAGGGCGATGGCGGCCGCCGGCCTGAAGTCGCTGCTCGGCCAGCAGACGCCGGCCTTTGTCGTCGCACCGGCGCTGACGGTCACCAAGGAAAACGTTGCAGAGGGCTGGAAGCAGTCGCTCAACCGCGATGCGCCGCAGTCGGTGCTCGACGCGGCAAAGTAATCGGGCGGCCGCCGGGAGAGAGGACGCTTCCGGCGGCATCATCCCAAAGGGAGGCAGAGATGCACAGGGCAGTGAGACATTTCGCGTTGCTGGCGACGGTATTTGCCGCAACATCAGGCTATGCGGCTGACGGCAAGACTACAGGGCCGCATGGCGAGACGCCGACGCCGGCGGGCAGCCTGACGCTGACGGCGGAGCAGGAACAGCAGATCAAGGACGGCAAGTTTACCGCAGCGCTCGTCTGGCACGAGATGAGCGAATACACCAACGCGGTCAACAGCGGCGCCCAGGACGAGTTCAAGCGCCTCGGCGTCGAGGTGGTCGCACAGACCGATGCCGGCTTTGATGCCGCCCGCCAGAAGGCGGATGTCGAGACGGTGCTTGCCAAGAAGCCCTCGATCATCCTGTCGCTGCCGGTCGACCCGGCAACCGCCGCCGTGGTTTACGATCCGGCACGCAGCGCCGGTGTGAAGCTCGCCTTCGTCGACAATTCGCCGGCCGGTTACGAATACGGCAAGGACTATGTGACGATCGTCTCGGACGACCTTTTCCAGATGGGCAACAAGGCGGCCGTCGCCATGGCGGATGCGCTCGGCGGCAAGGGCAAGCTCGGCTACATCTATCACGATGCCGACTTCTACGTGACCAACCAGCGCGACGGCGCCTTCAAGTCGACGATCGAGCAGGACTATCCCGACATGAAGATCGTTGCCGAGGCCGGCATGGCGGATCCCGCCCGCAGCGAGGAAATCGCGCAAGGGATGATCACCCAGAACCCGGATCTCGACGGGATCTATGTGACCTGGGCCGAACCGGCGCTGAGCGTTCTTTCGACGCTGCGCGGCGCCGGCAACACCCATACCAAGATCGTGACGCTCGACCTCAACGAGCCGGCAGCGCTCGACATGGTCAAGGGCGGCAACATCGCAGCCTTGGTCGCCGACGAAGCCTACAATATCGGCGTCACCGCGGCGCGTGCCGCGGCCGGCTCGCTGGTCGGCAAGAAGGCCGAGCCTTTCCTGGTGGTCGACTCGCTCGCAGTCACCAAGGCGACGGTCGCCGACGGCTGGAGGAAGTCTCTGAACAAGGATGTGCCCGCGACGATCGCGGATGCGATGAAGTGATGAAATGATGCCCGCTGCATGAGCATAACATGCAGCTTCTTATAGTGCTGCGGCGACCTTTGCGCGTCTGACCAGACCCGCGGCGCCGTAGTGCAGGGGGAGCATTCCCCCTGCCTTCGGAGGAAGAATAATGTCCAGTGCCCATTCCAGCGCGAGCGGCCAGCCGGCGAGCTTCGTCAGTCGCCTCAACCTGCAGCAATACGTCGTCTATCTTGGCTTCCTGGCGATCTTTCTGTTCTTCGCCATCGTGCTTCGGGACAGCGGCTTTCTGACGGTTCGCAACCTGTCGAACATCATGCTGCAGACAGCACCGGTGACGATCATGGCGATCGGCCTCGTCTTCGTCATGTCGGCCGGCGAGATCGATCTGTCGATCGGCTCGACCGTTGCCGTGTCGGCGCTGGCGGCGGCGGTAACCGTCAACGACTATGGCCTCGCTGCCGGTGTCGTGGTCGGCATTGGCGCGGGCCTGCTGATCGGGCTCCTGAACGGCGTGCTCGTTGCTTATGTCAAGCTGCCGTCGTTTCTGGTGACGCTCGCGACACTCGGGCTTTTCGCCGGTGTCTCGCGTTCGATGACCAACCTGCGCTCGATCCCGGTGACCGACAGCTCCTTTACCGGCTTCTTCGGCTCAGGCTCGTTCCTCGGCGTGCCGTCGCTGATCTGGTGGACCGTGGTCGCCGTCGTCTGCGGCCATATCATCTACCGCGAGACCCGTTTCGGCGCCCATGTGCTGGCGACCGGTGACAACAGCCGGGCTGCGAGCGTTTCCGGCATCAGCGTGCCGCGCATTCGGCTGGCCGTGCTGATGATCAGCGGCGGCCTCGCCGGCCTCGCGGGCCTGCTTTATGCCGGTCGCCTGCAGGCGGCGAAGTACACGCTCGGTGAGACCGAT
This sequence comes from Ensifer adhaerens, assembly GCF_002940685.1. Classification (GTDB taxonomy): domain Bacteria; phylum Pseudomonadota; class Alphaproteobacteria; order Rhizobiales; family Rhizobiaceae; genus Ensifer; species Ensifer adhaerens_E. Next base: position 12,680 of record NZ_PNFP01000027.1, read on the forward strand.
CTGATGACGGTGATCGCCGCCGTCATCGTCGGCGGCACGCTGCTCAACGGCGGCAAGGGCACGATCATCGGCGCGCTCGTCGGCTCGCTGATGATGGGCATGCTCAACAACGGCCTGATCCTGATGGGCCTTTCCGTTTCCGACCAGATGATCGTTCGCGGTCTCATCATCCTCGCCGCGGTCGCCGTGTCGCTGCGCGAAAAGTCCCGCTGAAGGAGGATTTCATGTTTCTCGACGTTCTTCGCCGCCGCAACCCGGCCTTCATCGAAGCAGCGATGGCTCTGCATCAGCAGGGTAAGATCCCAGCAAACGCCTATGTTCTCGACCTCGACGCGGTCGAAGCCAACGCCAAGGTCTTGAGCGACGAGGCCCGACGCCTCGGCCTGAAGATCTTCGCCATGACCAAGCAGGTCGGCCGCTCCAGCTCCTTCTGTGATGCCGTGCAGCGCGGCGGTATCGACCGTTCGGTTGCCGTCGATATGGCCTGCGCCCGCGCCACCCACAAGGCCGGTCTGAAGGTCGGCCATCTCGGTCACCTGCAGCAGGTCGCGCGTCATGAGGCGGCTGCCGCAGCGAAAACCTTCCGGCCGGACTATTGGACGGTCTTCAACGACGAAAAGGCTGCAGAAGCGGCGGCTGGGGCACATGCCGCCGGCTATCGGCAGGATCTGCTCGCCCGTATCCGGGCGGAAGGCGATACCTTCTACCGCGGCCATGAAGGCGGGTTCGATGCCAGCGACGTTGCCGCGGTGGCGGATCGTCTCGATGCGCTCGACGGTGGCCGCTTTGCCGGCATCACCACCTTTCCGGCGCTGCTCTTCGACCATGAAAGCCGCAAGGTGAAGCCGACACACAATCTCGCGACGCTGTCGAAGGCTGCCGAGGCGCTGGCCAAGGCCGGCCGCAACGGGATCGAGGTGAATGCGCCGGGCACGACCTCCAGTGTCATGCTCCCGGCCCTTGCCGAAGCGGGCGCGACGCAATGCGAGCCGGGCAACGGTCTGCACGGCACCACCGCACTGCACGTGATGGAAGATCTGCCGGAACTGCCGGCGGTGCTCTACCTCACCGAAGTTTCCCATCTCTCGGGCGGCAAGGCCTATTGCTTCGGCGGCGGCTTCTACATCGACCCGATCTTTCCGGATTACGACGTCAAGGCGATCGTATCGACTGAACCGACCACGGCTGCATCGGCGCTCAGGAGCGTCGAGGTGCCACCGCCCTCGGCGATCGACTATTACGCGATGATCGACGCCAGCGGTGCGGCGGCGCCGAAGCCTGGCGATACGGCGGTGTTCGGCTTCCGCGGGCAGGCCTTCGTCACGCGCGCTTATGTCGTCGGCGTGTCGGGCATCTCCAAGGGCGCGCCGAAGGTGGAAACGATCGAAAACGGTTTCGGCGAAACCGCGGCCTGGCCGGTATGAGGGGCGACGTCATGAACGCGAACGTTAGTGCTGCAGCAGAGCCGGTCCTGAAGCTGAAGGACATCCGCAAAACCTTTGGCGGCGTCACCGCGATCGAGAACTTCTCGCTGGAGGTCCGTCCGGGCGAGATCGTGGCGCTCGTCGGCGACAACGGCGCCGGCAAGTCGACGCTGATCAAGATCATCTCAGGCGTTTACACGCCGACCTCGGGAACGATCACCATCGAAAACCAGACCGTGGCGATGTCGAACGCCACCATGGCGCGCGCCCATGGCATCGAGGTCGTCTATCAAGACCTGGCGCTTGCCGACCAGCAGACGGTCTATATGAACATGTTTCTCGGCCGCGAGCCGGTAAACCGTTTCGGCCTACTCGACCGTCGCCGGATGATTTCCGAGACGGAAACGCTGGTGAAGGAACTGGATGTCCGCATCCCCTCGGCTCATGCGACGATCCGCGACCTCTCTGGCGGGCAGCGTCAGGGCGTCGCGATTGCCCGCGCCACCCATTGGGCGAGCAAGCTGATCCTTCTCGACGAACCGACGGCGGCGCTTGGTGTTGCCGAAACCGCCAAGGTCGAAGAGATCGTGGAATCGCTGAAAAGCCGCAACATCGGCGTGCTGATCATCAGCCATAGCCTCGACCAGGTCTTCAAGCTGTCGGATCGCATCTGTGTCCTGCGTCGCGGCAAGCAGATCGGCATCCGCGAGACGGCGAAGACCGACAAGAACGAGATCATCGCGATGATCACCGGGCTTCAGCAGCACTGAGGCACAAGACAACCAGCGGTGCCGCCTCCTTAGGCAGCGCCGCCCTCATCCTCACGGCGCGGCGCCGAAGAAGGTCAGACGGCTTAAGAGCACGTAGTGCGATTCCGAGACCATCAGCGCCACGAAGACCAATACCAGGAGCGGTGGCAGCAGGATCGCGTAGATCAGCGCCAGCCGCTCCCAGGCCATGTGCATGAAGATCGCGACGATGAGGCCGGCCTTCAGCAGCATGAAGATCAAGATCAGCGACCACCTCAGATAGCCCTGCAGCCCGACATAGTCGACGAGGTAGGAGAAGGTGCTGAGCACGAAGAGCAAGAGCCAGACGACCAGGTAGAGACCGATCGGGTGCTGCTGGTGTTCCTGCGCCGGAGCTTGCGACGCTGCTTGCGGTATCGTGTCGGTATGTGCCGTCGTTTCTGCCATGGCCGTGCCTCACCACAGATAGAAGAATGCGAAGATGAACACCCAGACAAGATCGACGAAGTGCCAGTAGAGGCCGGTGATCTCGACGATCTCGTATTGTCCCTTGCGGCTCGTGAAGAAGCCACGCTTGCCGGTCTCGAAGTCGCCGCGCCAGACCTTGCGGGCGATGATCAAGAGGAAGATGACGCCAATGGTAACGTGCGTGCCGTGAAAGCCGGTGATCATGAAGAAGGTCGAGCCGAATTGGGGAGCGCCCCAGGGATTGCCCCATGGGCGCACGCCCTCGGTGATCAGCTTCGTCCATTCGAAAGCCTGCATGCCGACGAAGGTGGCGCCGAAGAGGGCCGTTATCACCATCAGCAAGGCGGTTTTCTTGCGGTCGTGGCGATAGCCGTAGTTGACGGCCATCGCCATGGTGCCGCTGGAGGTGATCAAGACGAAGGTCATGATGGCGATCAGGATCAGCGGAACGTCGGCGCCGCCGATATGCAGCGCGAAGACCTCGCTCGGATTGGGCCAGGGAACGGCGGTCGACATGCGCGCCGACATGTAGGCGATGAGGAAGCAGCCGAAGACGAAGGTGTCGCTCAAGAGGAAGATCCACATCATCGCCTTGCCCCAGGAGACGTTCTTGAACGTCCGCTGGTCGGAGGCCCAGTCGGAGGCGAAACCGGCAAGACCCGCGGGGCGGCGGAGCGGCTCTCTGACAGATGGATGTGTCTCGGCGGACATGCTTGGCTCCTCAGGTCAAGAGTTGCCGGCAGAGTTCGACGAAGTCGTTCGCCCAGCCGGAAAAGAGCGCGAATAGCACCAGCCATACGGCCAGCATGAAGTGCCAGTAGGTGGCGCAGAGCGTGATCGACAGCACGGCCTTTTCGTCCATCGGGCCAGCGCGTGTTTTCAGGATCACCCGGGCAAGCGCGAAAAGGCCGCCGAGGATGTGCAGGCCATGCATGCCAGAGATCATGTAGAAGAAGCTGTTGGCCGGATTGTCGGCAAGCAGGAAACCGGCGTCGGTCAGCTCGCGCCAGGCGAGGACCTGGCCGACGAGGAAGGCGAGGCCCGTTGCAAGAGCTGCGATCAGTGCCGTGCGGCTTGCCTCGTCGCGGTGGTGCTCGGCCGTCACCCGCGCCGTATGAAGCAGCAGACTGCCGAGGCCGAGAATGGCGGTGTTGAGCCACAGGATCCTCGGCATCGGCGTCGACCACCAGTCGGTGGAGGCCATGCGCATGAAATAGGCGCTGATGAAAAGGGAGAAGAGCGCTGCGACGACGGCGAGGAAGACGCCGAGACCAATCTTCGCTGGTGGGATCGTGGGCCTATCGAGCGGGCGCTGGTCGTGGGCGTGGCCGACTTCCAGCCAGGGTTTGGAGAACAGCCGCTGCCGGCTGAGCCACCAGCCGGCGATCGCGAGGATCACCGCCAGGAAGGCGAGGGTGACGTTCATGAGGCCCCCTCCGGCGCATGGCTTGTGGTGCCGGGCTGCGTTTGCGGAATGAAATCTTCCGCTGCGCCTGGAACGCTGTAGTCGTAGGGCCAGCGGTAGACGATCGGCAGTTCCTTGCCCCAGTTGCCGTGGCGCGGCGGCGTTTCCGGCGTCTGCCATTCGAGCGTGGTTGCCCGCCAGGGGTTGCCGCCCGCTTCGCGCCCGTGGCGGATGCTCCAGATAAGGTTGAAGAGGAAGACGATCTGCGCCGCGCCGACGATGAGCGCCATGATGGTGATGAACTCGTTGAGCGTATGGGCGGAAGCCGGCACGAAGGCGGTCTCGCCCATCTCGTAGTAGCGGCGCGGCATGCCGATCAGGCCGAGATAGTGCATCGGGAAGAAGATCAGATAGGCGCCGACGAAGGTGACCCAGAAGTGGAGTTGCCCCATCGCCTCGTTGAGCATGCGGCCGGTGATCTTCGGATACCAATGGTAGATCGCGCCGAAGATGACGAGGATCGGTGCCACGCCCATGACCATGTGGAAATGGGCGACCACGAACATCGTATCGGACAGCGGCACGTCGACGACGACATTGCCGAGGAAGAGGCCCGTCAGCCCGCCATTGACGAAGGTGACGATGAAGGCGAGCGCAAACAGCATCGGCAGCGTCAAATGAATGTCGCCGCGCCACAGCGTCAGCACCCAGTTATAGACCTTGATCGCCGTCGGCACGGCGATGATCAGCGTGGTCGTGGCGAAGAAGAAGCCGAAATAGGGGTTCATGCCGCTGACATACATGTGGTGCGCCCAGACGATGAAGGAGAGCGCGCCGATGATGACGATTGCCCAGACCATCATGCGGTAGCCGAAGATGTTCTTGCGGGCATGCGTGCTGATGAGATCGGAAACGATGCCGAAGGCGGGAAGCGCGACGATGTAGACTTCCGGGTGGCCGAAGAACCAGAACAGGTGCTGGAACAGGATCGGGCTGCCACCGCCGTGCTGCAGCTGTTCGCCCATCTCGACGATCGCCGGCATGAAGAAACTGGTGCCGAGAACCCGGTCAAACAGCATCATGACACAGGCGACGAAGAGGGCGGGGAAGGCAAGCAGCGCCATCACGGTCGCGGTGAAGATGCCCCAGACGGTGAGCGGCATGCGCATCAGCGTCATGCCGCGGGTGCGGCCCTGGAGCACGGTGACGACATAATTGAGGCCGCCCATGGTGAAGCCGATGACGAAGAGAATGAGCGACGACAGCATCAGGATGATGCCCCAGTCCTTGCCGCCGGGCGTGCCCGAAAGCACCGCCTGGGGCGGATAAAGCGTCCAGCCGGCGCCGGTCGGCCCGCCCGGCGCAAAAAAGCTCGCGACGAGCACGAGCACGGCGAGCAAGTAGAGCCAGTAGCTCAGCATGTTGGCGTAGGGAAACACCATGTCGCGCGCGCCGAGCATCAGCGGGATCAGGTAGTTGCCGAAGCCGCCGAGGAACAGCGCGGTCAGGAGATAGATCACCATGATCATGCCGTGCATGGTGATGAACTGGTAGTAGCGCTCGGCGTCGATGAAGGCGAAGGCGCCGGGAAAGCCGAGCTGCAGCCGCATCAGCCAGGAGAGCACCAGGGCAACCATGCCGATGGCGATCGCGGTCGAGGCATATTGCACGGCGATGATCTTGGCATCCTGGCTGAAGACGTAGCGTGTCCACCAGCTGTGCGGATGATAAAGCTCCACGTCCTCCACTTCCGCGGGGCCAATCTGTTCGCCCGTCCCATGCCGGATGTCGACCATCTGCGAGAACCTCCCAACACCGGATCATCTCGATCCAACGCTTTGAAACACGCAACTCCGGACGATGAACCGTGGAGTTGCTCTCGCCGTCGGGGCGCCTCCTATTGCGCCGGGGCGGCACTCACTGCCTGCGCCGTTTCCTTCGTTCCTGCCTTTGCCTGCAATTGCTGGAATGTCGTCTGCTGCGAAAGCCAGGCCTGGTAATCGGCGGCGCTGTCGACGACGACGGTGCCGCGCATTTGTGGGTGGCCGGTGCCGCAGAGTTCGGCGCACAGCACCTCGAACGTGCCGGTGCGCGTCGGCGTCAGCCAGAAATAGGTGACCATGCCCGGCACCATGTCCATCTTGGCGCGGAACTCCGGCACGTAGAAATCATGCAGCACGTCGACCGAGCGCAACAGGATCTTCACCGGCTTGCCGACTTCCAGATGCAACTCGCCGCCTTCGATGACGACGTCGTCGAGGGCTGCCGCGTCATTGCGGTTGAGGCCGAGCGAATTTTCAGGCGTGATATCGCGGGTTTCCGACGTTCCAAGCTTGCCGTCGGCGCCGGGCAGCCGGTAGCTCCACAACCATTGCTGGCCGACGACTTCGACTTCCGCCGCACCGTCGGGAACGGTCACGAACTGGTGCCAGACGAAAAGGCCGGGGGTGAGCATGGCGGCGACGCCGAGCGTGGTGCCGCCGGCAAGCCACCCTTCGAGTTTCCTGTTTTCCGGTTCATAGGCCGCCTGGTTTCCCGGGCGATGCCGAAAACGCAGGACGCAATAGGCCATGAAAAGCACGACGGCGACGAAAACGACGCCGGTAATCCAGAAGGTGATGATGAGCGTATTGTCTATGTAATTCCAGTTGGACGCGATCGGCGTCCACCACCATGGGCTCAACAGATGGAACAACACCGAACCGACGGCCACCAAAACCAGAACAACTACCACGGCCATTTCTGTCCCTCCTCGCCGCTGGCGGCTGTGGGCATGAATACGCAATCCGTAGAGCCTGCTGCATGTCTCCTTTAATCACAGCCGATTAAAGGACAAAAACATGCAGGGATTCAAAGTTCTACAGCGACCTTTGCGCGTCTGGTGAGACGCGCGGCGCTGTACCTGCAATTATTGCACGAACGTCGAATAGCCGCAATTCACCGCCTCCGTGCAGGCAGCAGTTGCGTTTGGTCTTTTCAGCCTACTGCGAATACTGCTTGAGATAGGCGATGAGGTTGGAGATATCGGTGTCGTCCTTCAGCCCGGCGAAGGCCATCTTGGTGCCTTTTATCTTGGTGCGGGGATTGTGCAGATAGTCGCGCAGATGCGCCTCATCCCAGACGAGCCCGGCCTTTCCTGCGTCGATCATGGCCGGAGAGTAGCTGAAGTCGGCATGGGTGCCCGCCGTTCGCCCGAACAGATGGTTGAGGGATGGCCCAACCTTGTTGGTATCGCTGTCGGCGACGTGACAGATGGCGCATTTCTTGAAGACAGTGGCTCCGGCGCTAGCATCGCCCTCTTGCGAAAGGGCTGCGAGCGGACAGAGCATCGTTGTCGAAAAGGCAAGGGCAACAACAAGAATTCGCATGACACTTCCTCAAAATCGCCGGGCGCAGGCAAGGAAGGCTATCGTCAATCTGTCTTTTTGGCGGTGCTTGCTTCTCTTAAGTTGGCGCCACGGGCGGTTGATACTTGCGACACCGAAACGGTACGCCTCGCCCTCAGGAAGTCAACCGGCGGAGCCGGCCTGTCGCCGGCTCTCCGCCTAAATTTTCGCCATGGCCGGTGCTGGCGATCAGACGCGATTGCCATCGGCATTGAAGAAGTGCAACCGCTCGACAGCCAGGCGTACGGGAAGCGTGCCCGAAGCGTTCAGGAACTTGCGGTCGTTGGTGAAGGCCTTGAAGCCGGCGCGGCCGAAGGAGAGGTGCAGGATGATGCCGAAGCCGGTCGGCTCGACCAGATCGACATTGGCTTTCAGCGCGTCAGGTCCTTCGACGCCGATTTCGACGTGCTCCGGGCGGATGCCGAGCGTCGCCTTGGCGCCGTCTGCCAACGCGGGATGCGGCTGCGCGGGTATCGTGACGCCGCCTTCGGTCTCGAAGCGCGGGGCGGTGCCGTTCAGGTAAGTGCCCTCGAAGAAGTTCATGCCGGGCGAACCGATAAAGCCGGCGACGAAGAGGTTGGCTGGCCGGTCGTAGAGATCGAGCGGGCTGCCAACCTGCTGGACGAAGCCGCCGTTCATCGCGACGATGCGATCAGCGAGCGTCATCGCCTCGATCTGGTCGTGGGTGACGTAGATCGAGGTGGCGCCCAGATCCTTGTGCAGCTTCTTGATCTCGGCGCGCATCTGCTCGCGCAGGCGCGCATCGAGGTTCGACAGAGGCTCGTCGAAGAGAAAGGCCTTGGGTTCGCGCACGATGGCACGCCCCATGGCGACGCGCTGGCGCTGTCCGCCCGAAAGCGCGCGGGGCCGGCGCTCGAGCAGCGGATCGAGCCCGAGCTTGGCGGCCGCTCCGGAGACGACGCTTGCGATCTTCTCCTTCGCTGTCTTGCGGAGCCTGAGGCTGTAGCTCATGTTCTTGGCGACCGACATGTGCGGGTAGAGCGCATAGGACTGGAACACCATGGCGATGTCGCGATCCTTCGGCGCGAGCTCGTTCACACGTTTGCCGGCGATGCGGATTTCGCCCGAGGTCACACTTTCAAGACCTGCGATCATGCGCAAAAGGGTGGACTTGCCGCAGCCGGAGGGGCCGACGAGCACAACGAACTCGCCGTCGCCGATCTTGAGATCCACATCGTGCAGGACCGGGTGGATGCCGTAGGATTTCTGGATGTTGGCGATATCGATGGAAGCCATGGGATGATCCTCAGCCTTTGACCGCGCCGGCCGTGAGGCCCTGGACGAGATAACGTTGAATGAGCAGGAAGAAGAGGCAGGCGGGGATGAGTGCGAGCACACCGGCTGCCATCATCTGCCCGAAGTCGACGGAGAACTTCGACACGAAGGACAGAAGTCCAACGGGGAAGGTCGCCTGGTCGTTGCCGGAAATCAGCATCAGCGAGAACAGCAGTTCGCTCCAGGCGGCGGTGAAGACGAAGCCGAGGGTCGCGGCAATGCCGGGCAGCGTCAGCGGCAGGATGATCTGGCGGAAGGCGACGAACTGGGTGGCACCGTCGATCATCGCCGCTTCCTCCAGGTCCTTCGGAATGCCGTCGAAGAAGGACTGCATCAGGAAGGTGGCGAAGGGCACGTTGAAGGCGGTGTAGACGATGACGAGGCCGGTCAGGCTGTTGGTCAAGCCGAGCGGCGAGAGGATCTTGAAGATCGGCGCCACCAGCATGACCAGCGGAAACATCTGCGTCAGGAGCATCAGCGCCACCAGCCAGTACTTGCCGCGGAAGTTGAAGCGCGACAGTGCATAGCCCGAGAGCGAGGCGAGGATGGTGACGATGACGGCCGTGGAACCCGAAACGATCAGGCTGTTCTTGAAGAACACCGGAAAGGCGCTGTGGCGCAGCACGAAGTCGAAATGCTCGAGGCTGGCGCGCGACGGCCACATCCGAATGCCTTCGGAATAGAGCAGGTCGTTCGGAGTGACGGCGACCTTCAGGAGCCAATAGAGCGGGAAGAGCGCAAACGCGATGTAGGCAAGGATTGCCAGCCGGTGCGCGATCAAGAGGAGAAGAGGTTTGGCGCGCATCGTCTCAATCCTTGCTCAAGAGCCATTGTCTGAGGATGACGATCAGCATCGAATAGGCGAGCAGCAGTGCCAGGAGCACGAGCGCGATCGCCGAGGCGTAACCGAAATCCAGCCGCTTGAAGGCCTGGGTGAAGATGTAGCTGGCGACGATCTGGGTGCGGTCGGCCGGTCCGCCATTGGTCATGACGATGATCAGGTCGGCGAAGTTCGAGATCCAGACGGTGCGCAGGAGGATGGTGATGGCGATGGTCGGCGCGAGGAAGGGGAGCGTGATCGAGAAAAAGCGCTGCACCGGGCCGGCGCCGTCGATGCTGGCGGCCTCATAGAGGTCGCGCGGGATCGCCTGAAGGGCTGCGAGCAGCGTGATCGCGAAGAAGGGAATGCCCCACCAGACATTGGCGATGATCGGCCCCCACATGGCAAGCTGCGGGTCGGAGAGGATGTTGTGCGGCTCGCTCATGATGCCGAGGCCGAAGAGCCAATGCGGCAGGGGGCCGACGACCGGATTGAACAGCCAGGCCCAGTTGAGGCCGGCCAAGAAGCTCGGCACGGCCCAGGGCAGAAAGACGAGCGCCTGGGCAAGGCCGCGGCCGTAGAAGGGCTTGTCGAGCAGCAGCGCCAGGATCAGGCCGAAGACGAACTGGAAGAAGACCGACGCGCCGGTCCACCAGAGCGTGTTGCGCAGCGCCCGGTAGAAGGCCTGGTCTTCGGAGAGCGCCCGGAAGTGATCGAGCCCGATATAGGCGCCGGAGAACGGGTTTAAAAGCTGGATATCACGGAAGGCGTAGGAAACGCCGAGCACCAGCGGCACCAGCATCACGGTGACGATCAGGATCAGCGCCGGCGCGCTATAGAGATAGGGCGCTGCGCTGTCGGCGATGCGCTTCTTCAGCGGTGTCCTGCCTGCCGGCAGGCCGCCTTGGCGGGCGACATGGTCCATCGATCAAAATTTCCCCTGTGCGGCCGCCGGTTTTTTCGACGTGCCTCGTTTTCGTCAGTCGGAGCGGAGTGCGGGCGGAGACCGCGCCGACGTCATTCCGCTCGAAGAGGGCCGGTGGCGGCGAACCGCCACCGGCCAAGGCTTACTTCTTGCTGGCGAGGAACTTCTGCTGCGCCTTGGTGAGGTATTCCGCCCACTGGTTGGCGAGCTGTTCCGGCGTGATGTCGCCGAGCAGCGCTTCCTGGGTCGTCTTGATGGCGAGCGAATCCTTGAAGAAGGCGAATTCCTCGAGGTAGGTCGGCATGACCGTCAGGACGACGTCCTTGTCGGCAAGCTCGTCGAACCAGCCCTTGAACTGCGCGCTCGCATAGAAGGGATCCTTCTCGGCGGACTTGTGCACCGGCAGCGCGCCGGTGCGCTTGTTCCACTCGATGTTGCCTTCCGGCCCTTCGAGCGTCTCGATCAGCTTCCAGGATAGGTCCTTGTTCTGGCTGGCGGACAGCATCGACCAGCCGGCGAAGCCGATGGTGGTAAAGGCCTTGCCGCTCGGGCCCTTCGGCATGGTGGTGACGCCGAAGTCTTCCGATTTCATGCGCTCGGCAATGGCGATCAGCGCGTCCGGATCCTGGTCGAGGAAGGCGCAGGTGCCGCTATAGAAGCCGGCGACGATTTCGTTGAAGCCCCAGTTGACGCTGTCCTTCGGTGCCAGCCCCTTCTTGTAAAGGTCGATCACCCAGGTGAGCCCCTTGACCCAGCCTTCGCTGTTCATGGTCGAGGTGCCGTCCTCGTTGAAGAAGGTGTTGCTGCCGGCCATGGTGGCGCCGAACATTACCCAGCCGTTGAGGCCGCCCGGACCGCCGCGCAGGCAGTAGCCGGATTTACCCGGAAGCTTCGAGACGGCTTCGGACGCCTTGACGAAATCGTCCATGGTCTTCGGCGGCTCGTTGACGCCGGCTTCCGACAAGAGCTTCTTGTTGTAGAACATGGCGCGCAGATAGAAGCCGTAGGGCAGCATGTAGGCGGTGTCGTTGACGTCGCGGCCGAGTTCGAGCGCGCGTTCCGTCAGGCCGCCGGTGTGTTCCCACTTGGCGAGGTAAGGCTCCAGGCTTTCGAGCATGCCGTTGTTGGCATAGAGCGACAGCCAGGTGTCGGGCATTTCCATGACGTCGGGCAGTTCGCCGGCCGAAACCATGGTCGCGAACTTCTGGAAGGCTTCGCCCCAGGGCAGCGAGATGATCTCGACCGTCGTGCCGGGGTTGGCGGCCTCGAACTTGGCGACGATCGACTTCAGGGTCTCGGTGCGCTCGGGGCTGGTGATAACCTCGACGAGCTTCAGCTTGGTGTCGGCGAGCGCGCTTCCGGCCATGAGGCTGGCGAGAAGCGTGGCAGTGATCAGTTTCTTCATTTCTGTTCCCTCTTTTCTTCGTTGGTTTTGGTTCAAAGTGGGCGGAACGGGATCCTCATCCCGCTCCTGTCAGTCAGTCGAAGCGACGGCGAGCGCCGCTTCGAGATCGCTCCAGAGGGCCTCCGTTCCCTCCAGGCCGACATGGAGCCGTACCGACCGCGGCGAGATGCCGAAGGCGGCCGCGGAATTGGGCTGGGCTTTCTGCGACAGCACGACTTCACCCGGCACGATGAGGCTTTCATGTCCGCCCCAGGAAACGCCGAGCTTGAAGAGTTCGAGATGATCCGCGAAGCGCCTGACGTCGACGCCTTCGCGGAAGATGAAGGAGAAGAGGCCTGATGTGCCCGAGAGCCCCGGCGGCAGGGTGTTGCCGAGGCCGGGATGGCAGACGGTCTCGACCAGCGGATGGGCCTGCAGGCGACGCGCCACTTCAAGCGCCGAGCGCTCATGCGATTTCATACGGATCGGCAGGGTGCGCAGGCCGCGGATCAGGAGCCAGGCATCGAAGGGCGAAAGCTTGCCGCCGAGATAGGGATAGGCTTCGGAACGGATGCGGCCGATGAGCTCCTTCGATCCGGCGACGACGCCGGCGACGACGTCCGAGTGGCCGCCGAGATACTTCGAGGCCGAATGGATGACGAGATCGACGCCGAGCGAGATCGGCTGCTGGAAGATCGGGCTTGCCCAGCTGTTGTCGATCGCGGTGATGATGCCCTGGTCCTTGGCCAGGCGGGCAAGGGAAGCGACGTCGTGGGTGTCCATCACCCAGCTCGTCGGGCTTTCCATGTAGAAGAGCTTGGCGCCGGGCAGGGCCTTGGCAACCGCTTCCTCGTCGCGGCCGTCGACATAGGTCACCTCGATCTTCATGCGCTTCAGGTGCGTGCCGAACAGGCGGAAAGCATCGGGGTAGACGTGGTTGACGGCGACGATGCGGTCGCCGGGTTCGACGAAGGAGAGCACGGTCGACGAGATCGCCGACATGCCGCTCGCAAAACCGATCGCGTCCTCGCCGCCTTCGAGCTTCGCCAGCATCTCCTCGAACATGCGTACCGTCGGGTTGAGGCCGCGGGTATAGATCGGCCGCACGCGCTCGCCCCGGTAGGAGGCGACCATGTCGTCATAGTCCTTGAAGGTGAAGAGCGAGGTCTGCACGATCGGCGGCACGACGGCGTCGAAGGCGTGGCCCTCGTCATGCGCGACGATCAGCGAGGCATGGTCGAACGGATCGAGGCCGTTGGTCATTTGGACATTTCCTTGATGTCTTCCTCGACGATCGCGAGGATTTTCAGTGTTTCTTCGCGCGCGATTTCAGGGTCCTTTGCCGCGATCGCGTTGAAGAGGGTGCGGTGGAACGGGAAGGAGCGGCGGGCGAAATCCGTGCGATCGAAAGGATGGTCCCAGAAGCGCTCGAAGGCCTCGCGCATTTGTTCGAGCAGCTGGCGAAAGAGTGGATTGTGCGTGGCGTCGTAGATCGCCAGGTGGAAGGCGAGGTCTTCCGGGCCCGACGTGCCCTTGGCGATATGCACCCGCTCCATCTCGTTGAGCTTGACCTCGATGATCTCAAGGTCTTCGTCGGTCCGTCGGCGCGCCGCGACCATGTTGGCCTCGACCTCGATGCCGCGGCGAACCTCGAGCGTCATCAGCAGCACATCGCGTAAGTGCGCGGCGTCAAGCGTGAGCGGCATATGGACGGTTGCGCCCGAGATCGTGCGCAGAAGATAGGTGCCGCTGCCCTTGCGCGCTTCGACCACGCCCAGCGCCTGGAAGTGGCGGATGACCTCGCGGATGGTGGAGCGACCGACGGCAAGTGCCGTCATCAGCTCGCGTTCGGCCGGCAGGCGTTCGCCCGGCTTGAGGCCCGATTGATCGATGTAGTCAGCCAACGCGGCAATCACCTGCCGGGCCCGGTCGGCCGGGGGCAGGGGCATCAGCGCCGCTCTTGCCGGTTCACTCATTCGGCGCCCTCCCCAGAGGCCAAATTGGTCTGACATCTGAGCACTATGGATAAGGTGGCAGGGGTCGTCAAGCAGGAACTGATGAACGATGGCGGCCATTGACCTGGCGCGCTTCAGGCGTAGACAGGAGACAAGGAGCTTGAAGATGTTGAAATCGGGATATGTGTTTGCAGCCGCGATGGTCGGCGCGTTCTTCGCCGTGGCGGCTGTCGCCAGCGATGTGGAAGCGCAGATGCGCACCAGAAAGGGCGAATACTACGAGGGGATCCAGCGCAAGCCCTATGGCCACTACTGGATCTGGCCGCCGGTCGAGCAACGGGAGCCGTCCTACAAGAGGCAACCTGGCAAGAAGGGAAAGGTCGAGCAGACGCCGAGGCCGCGCAAGCCGTCGGCACTGTAGACGCGCCCATACGCGAAGCGACAAGGAGAAGCGGCGCCCGAGGGCGCCGCAACTTCATTCAGACCTTGTTTTATCAAACCTTGGCGACGTGAACGTCGCGGGGGAGCGAGGAGAGAACCTCCGGCCCGTCCTCGCGCAGGATGACGATGTCTTCGAGGCGGATGCCGAAGCGGCCGGGAAGGTAGATGCCGGGTTCGATCGAGAACACCATGCCCTCTTCCAGCACGGTTTCCGAGGTCGCGGTGATGTAGGGCGGCTCGTGGCCGTCGATGCCCATGCCGTGGCCGGTGCGGTGGACGAAGTACTCGCCGTAGCCGGCATCCGAAATCACCTTGCGGGCAGCAGCGTCGACCTCCTTTGCAAGCACGCCCGGGCGGGCCGCCTTCAGCGCTGCCTGCACGGCTTTTTCGACGATGGTGTGGATCTGGCCGTAGCCTTCGGGCGCGGGGCCGACGATCGCCATGCGGGTGATGTCGCTCGGGAAGCCCTGCTTGCGGCCGCCGATATCGATGACGACGGCGTCGCCTTCCTCGATCACCCGCTCGCTGGCGGAATGGTGCGGGAAGGCGCCATTGCCGCCGGCGCCGACGATCCAGAAGGCCGGTGCCGCACCCTCGGAGGAAAAGTGCCCACGGATCTCGGCGGCCAGTTCCTTCTCGGTCATGCCCGGACGGATCTTCGCAAACGCTGCCTGCATGGCGCGGTCGGCGATACCGGCGTTCATCTTCAAGAGGTCGTATTCGCTCTTGTCCTTGCGCATGCGCAGCGCGCCAAGTGTTGCCGGGGTGAATTCACGGGCGGTATCGGCTGGCAGCGCATCGATCAAAAGCAGCGCGAAATCGGCGCGCATGGTTTCATCGAGAACGATACGGACCGGGGAAGCGGCGCCAACGTCGGCAAGCGCTGCGTCCAGTGCTTCCGCCGGGCCTAGGTCATCGGCCCAGTTGTGAAAGGCGATGTCGGTGTGCTCGCGCGTGCCTTCGGCGTTGAGCGCCGGCATCAGGAAGGCTTCCTTTTCCGGGCCGATCAAAAGCAGGCAGGGGCGCTCGTCCGGGTGCGGATGATAGCCGATCAGCCAATCCATGTGCGATCCCGGCGCGAGCGCGACGAGGCCGACATTGCTTTCGGCCATCTTGCGGCGGAGCGCTGCAAAACGGCTCTTCGAGAGTTCCGTCATGGTGTTTCCAGTTCTGGCTTGAGGATTTGAAAGGTCGGAGACGGCCGCGCTTCAGGCGGGCCGCTGCGGACAGGGACGGATCCGTGTGGGCGTGAAGGCGCGCCTACGGGGAATGTCTGCGTCCGGTATGGACGATGTTTCGGGATGCGGATTTGTGGCTCTTCAAGCGGACTCCTCCCCCTCGAAATGCGCGAGCGTAGGCCTCGGGAGCCTGTTGCTTCCCGTTGCTATGCATCTGTATTTCAACGACTTTGGTGTCGAGCCTCGGACTTGTCAATACGGAATTTTAGTCACACTAAAATTTGTGAGCCGACGATTGCTCAAGCCGCCAGCCGAAGCAGGCGCGCGACGGCCTGCTGGTCGAAGCCGCCGATGCCTTCGCGGATATCGGCGGCGATCGCGTCGGCGGCGGCCTCTTCGTCACGCCGCCTCAAGGCCTCGATCGCTTCGCGGTGGCGATCGACGACGTAGAGTTCGGTGACGTGTTCCATCGCAATGCCGAGGATCGGGCCGAGCTGCAGCCAGACGCTTTCGATCAGCGGCATGGCGACTGCATCGGGATTCGCTGTGTAGATCATCCGGTGGAACGCCTGGTTGGCGATCAGCGCCGCGACCTTGTCGCCCTTGCGTATCTCCGTCTCGATGCTGTCGTCGATCGCTACGATCTGCTCGATCTGACGCTCGGACAGGTGCGCGACGGCCCGGCGGGCGGCATGGCTTTCGAGCGCGATGCGCAGCGAGATCAGCTCCGCGAAGCGGGCAGGGGTGATGTGCGGCACGACGATGCGGCGGTTTTCGAGAAACTGCAGCGCGCCGATGGAGGTGAGCTGGCGCAACGCCTCGCGCACCGGTGTCGGGCTGCTTTCAAGCGCCTCGGCAAGGCCGCGGATGGTGACGGATGTGCCGGGTCGAAAGGCGCCGACCATGATCGCCTGGCGCAGCCGGTTGAAGGCGTAGTCATGCGTGGTCATGCCGTCGGGTCGGCCGAGTGGCGGTAAGGCAAGGGGTTTCAAGAGCGCATGTCCTTCTGCCCGGATTGGGATGGCTTTCTCACAGCGAGGGGGCGTTTGGCAAACGCCCGCATACACTTTTCCGCGTCCCGCTCTACGTCAAACGCGTGATAGCACTGCCGCTGCTTGACTCCAATTCCTGAATTATGTCAACTTTCTAAAAATGTGATCACAAAAAGAGATTTGCGATATGTCGCTCGACGCGGAAGATCCCAGTGCATTCAAGGCATGGCTCGAGCAGAACGGGCCGATCGAAAGCATCCAGGCGGTGGTCTGCGACCTCAACGGCATCATGCGGGGAAAACGCGTTCCGGTGGAGCAGGCCGGCAAAGTGCTCGGCGGCGGCATCCGCATGCCGCTCTCGATCGTCGGCGTCGACGTCTGGGGCGAGGACATCATCAACAGCGAGCAGGTGTTTGCGAGCGGCGACCGTGACGGCATCTGCGGTGTCACCGGGCGCGGCGCGCTGCCGGTCAATTGGACCTCGCGACCGAGCGCTCTCGTACCGCTCTGGCTGCAGCTCGAAGATGGCAAGCCGTTCCTCGCCGATCCGCGCCAGGCCTTGGCGGCCGTCGTGCGTGAATACAAGGAGCTGGGTTTGCGCCCGGTCGTTGCCACCGAGTTGGAGTTTTACCTGATCGATCCGGAGCCCGACAGCGCCGTGCCGCCGATCTCGCCCTATACCGGTAAACGGCTCGACTCCGACGCGATCCTGTCGATCGACGAGCTTGATGATTTCGGCGAGTTCTTCTCCGACGTCTACAAGGAATGCGCCCGGCAGAACGTGCCGGCGGATGCGGCGATCGCCGAAAACGGCATCGGCCAGTTCGAGATCAACCTGCTCCACACCGACGATCCGCTGAAGGCGGCGGACGACGCCATCTTCTTCAAGCGCATCGTCAAGGGCGTGGCGCGCAAGCATGGGCTTGCCGCGACCTTCATGGCCAAGCCCTACGGCACCCGGTCGGGCAACGGTCTGCACATCCATTTCAGCCTGCTCGACGAGGAGGGCAACAACGTCTTCAACGATGGCAGCGACGAGGGCTCATCGATCCTGAAGAACGCTGTTGCCGGACTGCTGCGCGGCATGGCCGAGACGACGCTGCTGTTTGCGCCGCATTTCAATTCCTACCGACGGCTGAGGCCCGATACCCATGCGCCGACGGCCGTCTGCTGGGGCTATGAGAACCGCACCTCGGCGATCCGCATTCCCGGCGGCAATCCCGCCGCGCGCCGTATCGAGCACCGCGTCGCCGGTGCCGACGCCAATCCCTATCTCGTCATCGCCGCGATCCTCGGTGCCGCATTGGTCGGCATCCGCAACAAGTGGAAGCCACCGGCGCCGGTTTCGGGTCGGGCCTATGCAGCGGAGAAACTGCCCAAAATTCCCTCGGAATGGGGGCAAGCGGTCGACAGCTTCGAGGCAGGACCGATTGCCGCCGAAATCTTCGATCCCGTGCTGCGCTCGATGCTGATCGCCTGCAAACGCCAGGAGATCGCAGGCTTTGCCGAGCAGGTCACGGACTACGAATTCAGCGCCTATCTGGAAATCGTCTGATGCTTACCAAACAGAAATCCTATGCCGGCGACGGCAGCTACCCGACCAGTTACTACGCCGCCTCGCGCAACATCATCCGCACGCCCGTCCGGCTTCAGGGTCGGGTCGAGACCGACATCTGCGTCGTCGGCGCCGGCTATTCCGGCCTGTCGACGGCGATTCATCTTGCCGAAAAGGGCTACAAGGTCGTCGTCATCGAGGGCGCGCAGGTCGGTTGGGGTGCTTCGGGCCGCAATGGCGGCCAGGTCGTCAACGGTCTCAACGCCAGCCTGTCGACGATCCAGCGCCGCTATGGCGATGATGCCGCGCGCTTCATCGGAGGGCTGGTGCAGGAGGGCGGCAAGATCATCCGCCGCCTCGTCAGCCAGTACCAGATCGACTGCGACCTGAAGCCGGGCAACATCTACGCCGCCTATACGCCCGCGCATATGAACGAACTCGAAGCCAAGCAGGCGCTCTGGCGCAAGTACGGGATGGATGATCACCAGCTTCTCGACCGGGAAGCGCTGGGCAAGCTCGTGAAGTCCGACGCCTACTGCGGCGGCATGCTCGACACGACAGGCGGCCACATGCATCCGCTCAATCTCGTGCTCGGCGAGGCACGCGCCTTCGAAGGCATCGGCGGCACGCTCTACGAACAGTCGCCGGTGACGCGGGTCGATCACGAGGCGGCGCGGCCGACGGTCTATACCGAGGGCGGCGAGGTTTCCGCGCGCATCGTCGTTCTGTGCGGCAATGCCTATCTCGGCGACGCGGTGCCGAAACTCGTCTCGCGGGTGATGCCCGTGTCGACGCAGATGATCACGACGGCTCCGCTCGGCGAAGAACTGGCCCACTCGCTGATCCCGAGCGACATGTGCGTCGAGGACGTGCGCTACATCCTCGACTATTTCCGCCTGTCTGCCGACAAGCGCATGATCTTCGGCGGCGGCACCGTCTATGGCGGCACCGATCCGGCCGATGTCGTCGCCAAGCTGAAGCCCAATCTCGAAAAGGTGTTTCCTGAACTGAAGGGTGTGAAGATCGACTATGCCTGGAGCGGCAACTTCGCGCTTTCCTTCACCCGCGTGCCGCAGATGGGGCGGATCGGAAGCAACACCTACTTCGCCCACGGCTATAGCGGCCACGGCGTTACCGGATCGCACCTCTTCGGCCGCACGCTCGCCGAGGCGATCGACGGCGACACGACCCGCTACGACGTCTTCGAGAAGCTGCCCTGGTATCCGTTCCCGGGCGGTCGCATGTTCCGCGCACAATATTCGACGATCGGTTCCTGGTGGTACCAGTTCAAGGACGCCGTCGGCCTTTAGCGGCCGTCGTAGTCTACGAGAACGCGCATGCGGGTAGGGGCGTTTTCGCGACGATCGCGATATCGCCCCGCTGCCGGATGCGCTACTATCGGGTTTGACATCGGCCTGTCCGTTGGAGGGGAGGCTCGTGGCGTTTGCTGGCATGGGACCGACTGCGCGGTTCTGGCCTACGGATACCAAGGGGGTGCCGCGTCATCTGGCGGGGCAGGGCAGACGGGAAGGGGTGCTTTCCGTTGAACTTGGAGGTCTGAGATGTTCGTGCGCTTTGGCTATGAAATCGGCATTCGCTGTCCGCAACCAACGCCGATGATGACCTACCTTTCCGTGGCGAAGGAGCGGCGGCCGGGGCTTCGCCGCGAGCATGGGCCTTTGCCGTCTCCGCTTGTGAAGATGGAAGAGATTACCGACCCGCACGGCAATGGCTGTCTGCGCATGACCGCGCCGGAGGGGGATTTCAAGCTCACCTATGATGCGGTGATCGAGGACGACGGCAGGCTCGACGCCTCCGATCCGCTCGCCGAGGCGGTGCCGGTGGAAGCGCTTCCGCCGGCATGGTTGCCCTATCTGGCGGCCAGCCGCTATTGCGAGACGGACCGGCTGGGGGCGCTTGCCTGGCGGCTGTTCGGAGACGTGCCGGCCGGCTGGGATCGGGTGCAGGCGATATGCGACTATGTGCATGAGCGGCTCGTCTTCAGTTACGGCTATGCCCAGGCGATGCGCACGGCGCTCGAGACGCACGAGGATCGCGTCGGCGTCAGCCGCGACTACGCCCATCTGGCAATAACCTTCTGCCGCTGCATGAACATGCCGGCGCGCTACGTGAACGGCTACATGGCCGACATTCCCAAAAGCGACAATCCGGCGCCGATGGATTTCAACGCCTGGTTCGAGGTCTTTCTCGGCGACCGCTGGCATACGTTCGATGCCAAGAACAATCAGCGGCGGGCGGGCCGCATAGCGGTCGCCCGAGGGCGTGACGCGGCGGATATTCCGCTGATCCAGACGTTCGGCAAACACGAACTGACCGCCTTCACGGTCTGGACCTGCGTTGAGGTGGACAGCGCGCTCAAGGGTTCCCACCGCGCCTCCGACGTCTCGCTTCTGACCCCCTGGTTCAGCGAGAGCTGGTCGAAACACCTGCAGGACCGCGATCGCAATCGGCATTGACGACGACGGTTCCGCCGAACCGATTTTTCACGACACGCACATTTAGCGGAAAATAATATCTATAAACTCAATCGAGAATATAGGAGAACGGAGGAAAGCGGGTTATGGTCCGCGAACGAGAAACGGAGAGACGCGATGAACGTTTCGAGACCGATGATTCAGACCCGGTACGCGCTTTATGCATCCGCACCTCAGCGTCGATCGTTCGTCCATCTGGTCCCGCACGCAATTGCGATCGTTGCGGCCTTTTCCTTTGTCAGCGCCGTCGTTTTTGGCGCCTTCTGACCTCTCGATATCAGTCGTGGCGCGACAGGTGCTCGTGCACGGCCATCCATTCCCCTGACGCTGTCTTCTGGAAAACGATCGTTTCGCGCTCGTCTGCCGTTGCCGGCTCGCCGTTGAATTCGAGCTCGGTATTGACGCGGTGGGTGAAGACAGCGACGTCGCCGGCCGCCTGAACATGGCGTTCGCTTGACCGGCAGGCGCGGACGCGAAAGCCGTCCCGCTCCTCCCAAAGCGCCCATTCCGCCTCGTACTCGGCCCGGCTTTTCAACGGCCGATCGAGCGTGTGGAAAATGAACGTGGCATTTGGCGAAAAGGCCGAGAAATAGGCGGCGCGGTCGTGCCGGGCAAAGGCATCGACAAGTCGGTCTGCAGCGGCGAGCACCGCCTGTTCGAGATCTGACATCAGGTTCCCTTGGTGTGTTCGTGGCGTATGCGTTTCGTGATGCTCAGCGCGCTGCGATCAGCGTCGCCAGCGGCCGGTTCTGGCGTGAAACGCGGGCCTTCAGGTCGTCGAGCGTCATCGGCTCGCGCTTGGCGAACTCGGTGAACATCGTGTTGAGATTGTTGAAGAACATCTCGCCGACCGCCTCGGCATCGATGTCGATGGCGACGACACCCTTGCCCTTCAGCTTGAGGATCAGGGTCGAGACCTGCTCGCAGAGTCGGCCGTCGAGTTCGGTATAGCGCTTGCTGAACGGGCTTTCCGGCTGCTGGATGGCGATCGCCATCGCCGTGCGCCACATTTCCTTGCTGAGATAGTAGAGCGAGTGGTCGTAATAGACGCCGATCAGGGCGTCGAGCGCGCCCATGACCGAAGCCGGCGGGTCCTCGACGATGGCGCGGCCGGCGTCAAGCACTTCCTCGACTTCCATCGAGACGGTGGCGAGCAGGATGTCGCCCTTGTTTTCATAGTAGTTGTAGAAGGTCCCGACCGAGATCTCGGCGCGCTCGGCAATGTCCTCGATGCGGGCGCTGTCATAGCCCACTTCGCGAAAGAGCGCGGCGGCGGCGTCGAGAATACGCCGGTTCCGATCGGCTTTTTGCCGTGCGCGCAGTCCCGTCATCTGATATTTCCCCGAATTATGAATTGGTTCAAAATTGAGATTGACTTAAAAAATGAATTCATTCAATCTTTTTTTGAAGACGCCGGAACGAGCGTCAAAACAAGAGGGCAACAGCATGATCCAGTCCGTTCGTGACGGTGCGCGCCGGCGCCGTTTTTTCTCCTCCACTGCCGCAGTTGCGATCGCCGCGCTGTCCACCGTCGCAGCGCCCGCACCCGTTTTCGCCCAGGAAGAGCTCAATGCGCTCGTCTGGTGCGACCACACCGATCCGGCGCTGCTTGAACCCTTCGAGAAGGCCAACGACGTCAAGGTGAACGTCAAGGTCTATGAGGGCACCGGGGCAGGGCTCTCGATCCTCGATCAGTCGCAGCCGGGCGATTGGGACGTGCTCGTCATCGACGGCGTCGACGTGCACCGCGCCATCGATCTCGATCTGCTCGCCGAAATTCCCGCCGATGCGCTGCCGACCGCAGACATCTTCCCGGAAGTGCGCATGGAGGCGAACAACACCAAGGACGGCAAGACCTACGCCGTCACCGAGAAGTTCGGCTACAACACGATTTCCTACGACAAGACCAAGGTCGATCCGAAGGACATGCAGGACCTGTCGGTCATCTGGTCGGACAAGTACAAGGGCCGCATCGCGCTCTACGACTATTACCTGCCGATGATCGGTCTCGTCGGCCTCGGCCTCGGCAAGAAGACCTCCGAGCTTACCGAAGCGGACATGCCGGCGATCAAGGAAAAGCTCGCAGCGATGCGGGCAATGTCGAAGCAGGTGAGCGACGTCGTCTCCTCGCAGACGGCGCTTGCGACCGGCGAAGTCGACATCCTCGTCGGCGGCGGCGAGTGGATCACCGCCGTTCTTTCGGCCGACAAGCCGAGCCTCGACTGGACCATTCCGGAACAGGGCGCCGTGCGTTGGGCCCAGTCGATTGGCGTCATGAAGGACTCGACCAAACAGGATCTGGCGCTGAAGTTCGTCCAGTACATCCTGAGCCCCGAGGGCCAGGCGCGGCTTGCGACCTCGTCCTGCTACTGGGCGATGCCCGCCAATGCCAAGGCGGGCGACCACCTGACGGACCAGCAGAAGACGGCGCTGCGCTTCAACGAGCAGGCCGAATACCTGAAAAAGAGCCAGCTCTATCCGATCCCGTCGGCCGAACTCGACCAGCAGTTCCAGGACGCCTGGACGGAAATGCTGCAGCAGTAACGACAAGAGCGGGCGCGGCTGATGCTGCGCCCGCCTCACCTTCGTTGTGGGCCGCTGCGGCGGCGCAAGGGCAAACCATGCCCGCAACCCTTGAGCCCCGGGATAGCCATGGCAGACGCCGGAACCCTTTCAACAGCGACAGCGCTCGAAGACGCGGACCGCCGCAAGGCCTGGGGTTTCGTCGCCCCGGCGCTTCTGTGGACCATCGCCTTCTTCGTCGTGCCGTTCGCCTTCATGGCGGCGATGAGCCTCTGGAAGCGGGAAGGGCGGGATCTCGTTCGCGTCTGGAATTTTGACAACTACGCGCGCTTCTTCTCCGAGAACGCGCTGTTCCAGGGGCTGGTCAATTCGCTCGAAATCACCGTCATCGTCACCGTGATCTCGGTGCTGCTTGCGTATCCGCTTGCCTGGATCATCGCCGAGCGCGTGCCGAAGCGGCTGCAGCGCATGGCGCTGATCCTGGCGATCCTGCCGTTCTGGACCTCCTATGTCGTGCGCTCCTATTCCTGGCTGCTTGTCTTGTCGAAGAACGGCGTCATCAACCAGCTGTTCCTGAACATCGGCCTGATCTCCGAGCCGCTTGAACTTGCCAGCACCCGCACCGCGACGGTGATCGGCTTCGTGCACTTCTTCGTCATGCTCCTGACGCTGACGATCTATTCAAACCTCATCCAGCTGTCGCCCAACTATCGCCGTGCGGCCGCCGATCTCGGCGCCAACGCCTTCCAGACCTTCTGGCACGTGGTGCTGCCCTTGACGCTGCCCGGCATCATGACCGGCGCCTTCCTCACCTTCGTTCTGTGCATCGGCGATTACGTCACGCCGCAGATCCTCGGCGGCAACAATGAGCTGGTGCTGCCACAGATCATCATGCTGCAGCTCGGGCGCCGGGCGGACTTCCCGATGGCGGCGGCGCTGTCGATCGTGCTGATGCTCGCCGTCACCGTTGCCTATCTCGCCTGCGCCCGCTGGCTGAAGATCGAGAGGGCCTGAGGATGCTGCGCCAGATCTCCGCAAGCGTGCTCTCCTGGGCCTATCTCGCCCTCGTCTACGCCTTCATCTTCCTTCCGGTCGCCGTGCTGGTGCTCTTTTCCTTCCAGGATGGCCGCCTGCCGGTGCCGCCGTTCAACGGCTTCTCGCTGCAATGGTACGAGGCGGTGTTCGCAGACCGCAAGCTGATGGCGGCACTCGGCAATTCGATGGTCGTGGCGCTCGTCTCCTCTGTTATCTCGGTGCTGCTCGGCTT
This sequence comes from Ensifer adhaerens, assembly GCF_002940685.1. Taxonomy (GTDB): domain Bacteria; phylum Pseudomonadota; class Alphaproteobacteria; order Rhizobiales; family Rhizobiaceae; genus Ensifer; species Ensifer adhaerens_E. The sequence goes on from NZ_PNFP01000027.1 coordinate 36,943, forward strand.
TCTCGCGGCCTATGCGCTGGCGCGCTACAAGCTGCCGGGCTCGGCGCTGCAGCGCGGCCTGCTGATCGCGCCGATGACGGTGAGCTACCTGATCATCGCGCTCGGCCTGCTCTCGCTGATGAACGCGCTGCATGTCCCGCTATCGCTGATGACGGTCGGCATCGGTCATGTGGTGATCAACCTGCCGCTCTGCTTTGCCATCATCTATGCCTCGATGGGCGATCATCACATCAACATCGAGCGCGCGGCGCGTGACCTCGGCGCCAATGATTTCAAGGTGATGGCGCTGGTGACGGCACCGATGCTGATGCCGTCGATCCTGGCGGCCTTCTTCCTCTCCGTCACTTTCAGCTGGGACGAATTCATCATCGCCTTCCTCTTGTCGCGCTTCGACGTGACGCTGCCGGTCGAGATCTGGAGCATGCTGCGCTCCGGCCTCAACCCCAAGACCAATGCCATCGGTTCGCTGGTGTTCCTCGCCTCGGTCGCCGTGCTCCTCATCCTTGAGCTTTCCCTTTTCGGAAGGACGAAAAAACAATGACCGCTTGCGTCTCGATCGAAAACGTCAGCAAGATCTTCGGCGCCTTCACCGCGCTGGACAACGTCTCCCTCGATATCCGGGCGGGTGAGTTCATCGTGCTGCTCGGGCCTTCGGGCTGCGGCAAGACCACGCTTCTGTCGATCCTCGGCGGTTTCCAGTCGCCGAGCTCAGGACGGGTGTCGATCGCCGGAAAGGACATGACCTATGTGGCGCCGGCCAAGCGCCCGACGACGACGATGTTCCAGGACTATGCGCTGTTTCCGCATATGCGCCTGGTCGACAATGTCGGCTTCGGGCTCAGGATGCGCGGCCTTGCCAGGGCCGCGCGCGACGAAAAGGCGCTCGGTTTCCTCGACCTCGTCGGCCTGAAGGCCTCTGCCCACAAACGGCCGCACGAACTCTCGGGCGGCCAGCGCCAGCGCGTGGCGCTCGCCCGCGCGCTTGCGGTTGACCCCGACGTACTTCTGCTCGACGAGCCGCTCGGCGCGCTCGATCTCAAGCTCCGCCGCCAGATGCAGGACGAACTGAAGGCGATCCAGAAGCGGGTCGGCACCACCTTCGTGCATGTGACCCACGACCAGGAAGAAGCGATGGCGATCGCCGACCGCATCGTGGTGATGAACCAGGGACGGATCGAGGATTTCGGCCCGCCGTCGGAGATCTACATGCGGCCGCGCTCGCTGTTTTCGGCGGGCTTCATGGGCGAGGTCAATTTCGTTTCCGGCCGTGTTGCGGCGGCCGATGCAAGCTCTGCCCATGTCGAAACGCCACTCGGCAGCCTGGCTTTGCCGGCGAAGAACTTCACGGCATCCGCGCCGAAGGCCGGCGACCGGATCACGCTGACGATCCGGCCGGAGCATTTCCGCGCTGACGACAAGGCGGAGGGGCCGACGGTGGTGCTTGGCGAGGCGCGCGTTGCCGGCAGCGCCTTCTTCGGCACGCATTATCGCTGCCATCTGCAGCCCTCTGCCCCGGATACGCGGGCGCTGGTGGCGCATCTGCCGCAGTCGGCCAGCGTGCGCGAAGGCGAAATCGTGCCACTTGCGGTGCGCGCAGCCGACGTCGTAGCCTTGCCCGCCACAGGTGGACATGCGTAGCACCATGCAGAGAATTGCGCCCAAGGACTGGTATCGCGTCAGGCGGCTCGACGACGACGTCACCGCCATCGACGAGCCCTATATCCAGGAGTTCTACCGCTGCAACATCTGGCACGTGCGCGGCCGCGACCGCGACATGCTGGTCGATAGCGGCATGGGCGTGGTGTCGCTCAGGGAGTGGGTGCCGCTCGTCACCGAGCGTGCCTTGGACGCCGTTGCCAGTCACACCCATTTCGACCATATCGGCTGCCACCACGAGTTCGACTGCCGCTGCGTGCATGCGGCGGAAGCCGAGCTTCTGGCTCACCCGACGCGCAGGAACACGCTCGCCGACCCCTACGTCGCCGACGAGATCTTCGACGCGCTGCCGCCCGAGCCCTATGCGTCCACCACCTATGCGGTGAAGGCGGCGCCGGCGACGCGGCTGTTGGAAGATGGCGACCATATCGACCTCGGCGACCGGGTGTTCGAGGTGATCCACACGCCGGGCCATTCGCCGGGCGGCATCGCGCTCTATGAGGCGAAGACCGGCATCATGTTCTCCGGCGACATCCTCTATGACGGGCCGCTGATCGAGGACACCTATCATTCCAACGCCGACGACTACCTGGCGTCGATGGAACGGCTGCTGACGATCCCCGCGCGTATCGTTCACGGCGGACATTTTCCGAGCTTTTCGGGTGAGCGTTATCGAACGCTGATCCGCGACTGGCTCATGGAAAAACAGAAGACAAACTGACGGGAAGGAGGAGCGTATGCTCGACAAACGCAAGTTCTACATCAATGGCGCCTGGGTGGATCCCGTGGTCGCAAACGACCTCGAGGTGCTGAACCCGGCAACGGAAAAGCCCGTTGCCGTCATCTCGATGGGCACGGCCGAGGACATCGACCGCGCCGTTGCCGCCGCCAAGAAGGCCTTTGCCAGCTATAGCCAGACCAGCGTCGAGGAGCGCCTGGCGCTGCTTGAAAAACTGCTTGCCGTCTACAAGCGCCGCTATGACGAGATGGTCGACACCATCACCATGGAGCTCGGCGCTCCGAAGACCATGACCCGTGAGCAGCAGGCCGATGTCGGCGTCGGTCACCTGCAGGGTTTCATCGACGCGTTGAAGCGGCTGAAGAGCCGCGACCGGCTGCCGAACGGCGACGTCATCCTGCGCGAGCCGATCGGCGTCTGCGGCCTGATCACGCCCTGGAACTGGCCGATCAACCAGATCGCGCTGAAGGTGGTGCCGGCACTTGCGACCGGTTCGACCTGCATCCTGAAGCCAAGCGAGTTCACGCCGCTCAACGCCATGCTCTATGCTGAGATGGTGCACGAGGCTGGCTTCCCGGCCGGCGTCTTCAACCTCGTCAACGGCGACGGCATCAACGCCGGTGCCGCCCTTTCCAAGCACCGCGACGTGGACATGATGTCGTTTACCGGCTCGACCCGCGCCGGCATCGCCGTCAGCAAGGATGCAGCCGAGACCGTCAAGCGCGTGACGCTGGAACTCGGCGGCAAGTCGCCCAACATCGTCTTTGCCGATGCCGATCTCGAAGACCGCGTCACCGGCAGCGTGCTCGAATGCTTCAACAATTCCGGCCAGTCCTGCGACGCACCGACCCGCATGCTGGTCGAGCGCAGCGTCTACGACCAGGTGGTCGAGATCGCCAAGCGCGTCGGCCGGGAGGCCAAGGTCGGTGACCCGACCAAGGAAGGCGGCCATATCGGTCCGCTCGTCAGCCACATCCAGTTCGGCCGGGTGCAGGCGCTGATCGAGGCGGGTATCGCCGAAGGCGCGCGCCTCATCGTCGGCGGTGCCGGCAAGCCCGAGGGCTTCGAGACCGGCTACTTCGTCAAGCCGACGATCTTTGCCGACGTCAACAACGACATGCGCATCGCCCGCGAGGAGGTCTTCGGTCCGGTGCTTGCAATCATCCCCTTCGACACCGAGGAGGAAGCGATCGCCGTTGCCAACGACACCAATTACGGTCTTGCGGCCTATGTGCAGACGGGCGACCCGAAGCGGGCCGAGCGGGTCGCCGCCCGCCTTCGCGCCGGCATGGTGCACATCAACGGCGGACCGCATCGGTACGGCAGCCCGTTCGGTGGCTACAAGCAGTCGGGCAACGGTCGTGAAGGCGGCATCTTCGGTCTCGAGGATTTCCTCGAAGTGAAGACCGTGCATGTGCCGGACGCTGCGTGAGCCGCAAGACACCGTAACAAAGATTGAAAGCGGCCGTCGCATCCTGCGGCGGCCGTTTTTTCTTGCAGGCCTCGACGCACAGGGGCTGTTGCGGCCTGTTCGCATCTGGTAGCTCGTCGGCTTCCTGCCTCAGACGCCAGCTCCTTCCGGATGCCTCCCGTGACCCATGCTTCCCATTCCCACAATCGTCTTGCGATGGCCGCGCTCCTCATCGGTGGCGCCGCGATCGGTGGTTCGCCGATCTTCGTGCGTCTGTCGGAGGTGGGGCCGATGGCGACCGCCTTCTGGCGGGTGGCGCTGGCGCTGATCCCGCTTCTCGCCTGGACATGGTTCCGCCCTGAGGGTGCCGGTGGGCGACGGCCGGAAAAGCTCTCGGAATATGCGCTTCTGATCCTGCCCGGCGTGTTTCTCGCCATCGACCTTGCGGCCTGGCACTACGCGCTGACGAAGACCTCGGTCGCCAATGCGACGCTGCTTGCCAACCTTGCGCCCGTTTTCGTGACGCTTGCCAGCTGGCTTCTGTTCCGTTCGCGTATCAGCGCTGTCTTTGCCATCGGGCTGGTGACGGCAGTCGTCGGTGTGGTCACCCTCAAGGGCGGGCCGATGGCGCTGGGCGAGGGCAATCTCGTCGGTGACGGCATCGCGATCGTCGCGGCGATGTTCTATGCCGGCTACATCCTGGCGATCGGGCGGTTGCGCAGCCTGTTCAGCACGATCAGGATCATGGTCTGGAGCACGGCCTCGGCGGCCATCTGCATGCTGCCGATCGTGCTTCTATCGGAACCGACGCTGTTGCCGCCGACCGCCTTCGGCTGGGCGATGCTGTTTGGCCTTGCCTTTATCAGCCATGCCGGCGGGCAGGTGGCGATCACTTATGCACTGGCGTATCTGCCGCCCGCCTTTTCCTCGTTGACCCTGCTGTTGCAGCCGGTCGTGGCGGCGATCCTCGCCTGGATGCTGTTGGCCGAACCGGTCGGCCTGATGCAGGCGATCGGCGGAGCGATCGTTCTTCTCGGTATCCTGATCGCGCGGCGCGGGTAACGCCGCGCGCTTTATACGTTACTTCAATGGTTTAGAGGCCCGGCGGAGTGAAGTTCGCCAGCCGCTCCTCAAGCTGGCGGATCGTGTCGGCATCGGCGTTTGCAAAGGCAAAGCGCAGGTAGTTCTCCTGGCCTTCGCCGAAATAATCGCCGGGCAGGCAGACGACGCCGGCGAGCTTTGCCAGCTTCTCGGCAATGAACTGCGAGTCGATATCGGGGAAGGGGTGGCGGACATAGGCGAAGTAGGCGCCGACCGCCTGCAGCTTCCACTTCGGCAAGCGGCTCATCACATCCCTGAGCGCATCGGCGCGGGCGGAGATCTCGGCGCTGTTGGCCTGGCGCCAATCGGCGAGTGCTGGAATGGCCCTGGCAACGGCGGCCTGGGCGGAACGCGGCGCGCAGATTTGCAGGTTGTCCATGATCTTCGTCACCTGCTCGATGACTTTGGGGCCGGCGGTGATCGCACCCAAACGATGGCCGGGAATGCAGAAGGACTTGGAGAAGCTGTAGAGACCGATGAAGCTATCCTGCCAGCCTTCGCTCGCAAGCAGCCCATGGGGTGCTGCCGAAGCATCCGGTAGGAAGTCGCGATAGGTTTCGTCGAGGATCAGCCAGACGCCCTTGGCACGGCAGGCCTCGTGGATGCGGGAGAGAAGCTCCGGCGGATAGACGGCGCCGGTCGGGTTGTTGGGCGAGACGAGCGCCAGCGCCCGGATGCCGGGACGAAGGGCTGCTGCGATCGCATCGACCTCCGGCAGGAAGCCGGCGCCGGCATCACAGGGTACGAGCTCGACGTTGATGCCGAGCATCGACAGCGTCGTTTCCTGATTGAAGTAATAGGGGTTGGTCATCAGGATCGTATCATCAGCGCCGGCGATCGCCATCGCCGTGCAGATGAAGGCCTGGTTGCAGCCCGAGGTGATGTGGACGTTGTCGGCCGAAACCGTCGCGCCATAGAGTTCTGCGACATGGGCGGCATAGGCCTCGCGCAGCACCGCTTCGCCCTCGATCGCGCCATAGCCGGTATAGGCGGTGGAGGCGGCAGCCTCGCCGAGCCAGGACAGCATGTCCGGATGGGCGGGATAGCCGGGCACCGCCTGCGACAGGTCGATCAGCGGACCACGGGAGCCGTCGTAGGATTTCGCCCAGGCCAGCACCGAGGGTACTGGCGGCGGCGAGAGCTTTTCGACGAGCGGGTTGAAATGCGGCATGGCGGCGTTCCTGTAGGTTAGGCTTTGGCTTTACGCTTTTGCGGGCGATCGGGTCGGCGGGCTCGGCTCGGCGCCGAAACCGGCTGAAAGCTGTCCTTGCCCGATTTACGATCTGTCGGCTCGGATTTCGAGGTGCGGCTGCGAATAATCGTGCGTGCCGACGTCTGGAGTTCCGGCATGGGGTCGCTCTCGAGTGTGGCGAACATCCAGTCGATGAAGATGCGCACGATCGGGGCTGCCAGCACCTCGTTGCGGCAGGCAACGAAGAAGGCATCGTTGGCGGGCACGGTCAGGTCGAAGGGCGCGATCAGTTCGCCGCGCGCGATCAGGCTGCCCGCGGTGATGGTGTCGCCAAGCGCCACGCCCTGATTGTGCAGCGCCGCCTCGGTCGAAAGCCTGGCGTCGCTCATGAAATGCTGCCGCCCGCGCTGCAGGTCGCTGGCGTCGGCCGCGGCAAGCCAGGTGTTCCACTCGCGCCCGTCGTCGCCATGCAGCATCACGTGGTCGCGCAGATCCCGCACCGAGCGCAAGGGCCGCATGTTGAGCAGGGTCGGGCTCACGACCGGGAAGAGTTCCAGCCGACTCCAGAGCTTGGCCCAGGCGCCCGACCAGTTGCCGTCGCCATAGATCAGGCAGACGTCGACATCGGGCGAATGCAGATAGGCTTCGTCGTTGGAGGCGATCAGCGTCAGGCGCACGTCTGGATACTGCTCGGTGAAGAGATGCAGCCGCGGGATCAGCCAGAAGGAAAGCAGAGCCGGGACGCAGGTGATCCGGAGTTCTCCGCTCGTCGTCGGCCGTGTCATCGCCGCGGTCGCCGCTGCGATCTCGGCAAAGGCATGGGTGACGGCCGGAAGCAGCAGCGCGCCCTGCGGCGTCAGTTTCAGCCGCTTGCCGCCGCGCTCGAACAGGGCGGCGTTGACCGAGAGTTCGAGCGCACGGATCTGGTGACTGATCGCTCCGTGGGTCACGTTCAATTCGCGTGCGGCCGCAGACACGGAGCCCCGCCGCGCCGTCGCTTCGAAGGCGCGCAAGGGGTTCAGGGGCGGCAGGCGGCTGGACAAATCAGAGGGTTCCGGCGGCAGTTCAGAATGTGAATTTTTCTCACACGAAACGCTATAACAATGTCAATTGATTTTCCAGAGGAATTGCCGCCTAATATTCATCAACAAAGGCGAAAACGCCTGGGGAACATGATCGCGCCGGACAAGCCGGCTCATCCGCAGAGAGATATCTGTGGCGCCCTCGCGCGCATGCCTCAGGCTATGGATGACGGAGGACCACCGATGGCCTGGGACGATAACAAGCTTGCCGAACTCAAGGCGAAATACGGCGAAAGCCATGGCGGCGAGCTGTTCGACCCGACCTTTCGCAAGGTCGCCGACAAGATCTTCAACAAGAGCGGCACGCGGCTTGCGCCCTATTCCGGCATCCCGACCTTCCTGACCGCGCCGCATATGCCCGTCGATGCCGAAAACCCGGATTTCGGCAATCTGCAGGTGGCGATCGTCGGCATCCCGATGGATCTTGGCGTCACCAACCGTCCGGGCTCGCGCTTCGGACCGCGGGCGCTGCGTACGATCGAGCGCATCGGCCCCTACAACCACGTGCTCGGCTGCACGCCGGTGCAGGAACTGCGCGTCGCCGATATCGGCGACGTGCCGTTCCAGAGCCGCTACCGGCTGGAACTCAGCCATGACGATATCGAAAAGCGCATCAACCAGATCGTCGATGCCGGCGTGCTGCCGCTGTCGGTCGGCGGCGACCATTCGATCACCCATCCGATCCTCAAGGCCGTCGGCAAGAAGCGCCCGGTCGGCATGATCCACATCGACGCCCACTGCGACACCGGCGGCGCCTACGACCTCACCAAGTTCCACCATGGCGGTCCGTTCCGCAACGCCGTGCTCGACGGCGTGCTCGACCCGACCCGCGTGGTGCAGATCGGCATTCGCGGCTCGGCCGAATATCTTTGGGAGTTCTCCTACGAGTCCGGCATGACGGTCATCCACGCCGAGGAAGTGACCGGTCTCGGCATTCCCGCGATCATCGAGAAGGCGAAGAAGATCGTCGGCGACGGCCCGACCTATCTCTCCTTCGACATCGACAGCCTCGATCCGAGCTTCGCGCCGGGCACCGGCACGCCGGAGGTCGGCGGCCTCACCACCCGCGAGGTGCTGGAACTGATCCGCGGCCTCAAGGGCATCAACCTCGTCGGCGGCGACGTCGTGGAAGTGGCACCACAATATGACTCGACCACCAACACGGCGCACGCCGGCGCGCAGGTGCTCTTCGAAATCCTGAGCCTCATGGTCTTCAGCCCGGCGATCACCGGCAAGTCGGCTTGAGGCCTGACTAAGGGTTCGTCGGCCGCCGGACCGGAAACGGCGGCCGACCACCAGACATCACAATCACAAAGCTTCCGGGTAGGGGAATTACCATGACGATCCATTCGAAACTGAAGACAGCCTTCGCCGCCGCCCTGATGCTGGGTGCCGCCGCCGGCATCGCCAAGGCCGACGCGCTCGCCGACATCAAGTCCGCCGGCCAGATCAATGTCGGCATCTTCTCCGACTTCCCGCCCTTCTCCTCGGCGAGCGCCGACATGAGCATCAAGGGCTACGACGTCGACGTGGCGCAGCAGATCGCCGACAGCCTCGGCGTCAAGCTCAACCTTGTCAGCGTCACGGGCCAGAACCGCATTCCCTATCTCAACGACAAGCGCGTCGACATCCTGATGAGCGTCGGCTTCTCCAAGGAGCGCGCCGAAGTCATCGACTTCGCCGCGGCCTATGCACCTTACTACATCGCCGTCATCGGCCCGGCCGAGCTGAAGGTCGCCGGCAAGGAAGATCTCGCGGAGAAGACGATCGCCGTCAACCGCGGCACGCTGGAAGACACGTCGCTCACCGAGGCAGCGCCGGCCAATGCCGACATCCAGCGTTTCGACAACTACAATGCGGTCATTCAGGCCTTCATCTCCGGCCAGACCCAGCTGATGGTCGTTGGCAACGACGTTGGTGCCCAGGTGCTGGCGCGCCAGGAGGCCCTGAAGCCGGAGCAGAAGTTCCAGCTCCTGACCTCGCCGTCGCATATCGGCCTCAACAAAAACGAAGAGGGGCTGAAGACTGCGGTCAACGATGTGGTCGCCAAGATGCTCGCCGACGGGAAGCTCAACGCGAGTTCGGAAGCCTGGCTGAAGACGCCGCTTAACCCCGACAACCTCAAGGACTAAAGGCACCTGATGGCAAACGGGGAGCGACGCTCCCCGTTTGCCTCTACAGCGCCGCGCGTCTGATCAGGCGCGCGAAGGCCGCTGTAGCACTTCTGAATTACGGCATGTTTTTATCCTTGTTCGTGCCGATTTAAGGAAACATGCCGAGGAAAGGTTCCAACGATGGGTTACGGCCTCAGCTTCGGTTGGCTCAAGGACGCTGCGGGCGCGATCGCCCACGGCGCCGCCATGACCGTGTTCCTGATCGCCTGCACCACGGTGCTCGGCATCCTGATCAGCATTCTCTTTGCCGCCGCCCGCCGCAGCCGCTACGGCCTGTTGCGCAGGGCGGTTGCCGTCTACGTCGAGGTGATCCGCAACACGCCGTTTCTGGTGCAGCTGTTCTTCATCTTCTTCGGTCTGCCGAGCCTCGGCATCCGGCTCGATCCGATTGTCGCCGCGATCGTCGCGATGACCCTCAACATGGCCGCCTATACGACCGAGATCGTCGGCGCGGGCCTCGATGCTGTGCCGAAAGGACAGAGCGAGGCGGCATTCGCGCTCGGGCTGAAACCCCGCCAGGTCTTCGTCAAGATCATCCTGCCGCAGGCGCTGAAGGTGATCTTCCCGGCGCTGACCAGCCAGGTGATCATCATGATGCTGGAATCGGCCGTCGTCTCGCAGATCGCGGTTCGGGAACTCGCCCACGAGGCGGACCTCCTGCAGGCGCGCACCTTCCGTTCGTTCGAGACCTATTTCGTCGTCACCCTGATCTATCTCGGTCTGTCGATGGCCCTGCGCCGGCTCTTCGTCGCCGGTGGCAGGCGCGTGCTTGGAGCCGGCGTGTCATGATCGAATTCACCTTCTGGGACATCCTGCGCAATCTGATCTTCGCCACCCGCTGGACGGTGCTGCTGTCGGCCGTCGCCTTTGCCGGTGGGGCGGCCGTCGGGCTTGCGATCCTTGCGGCGCGCATCTCCGAGCGCCGCTGGCTGCGCCGCTTCGGCTCGGGCTATATCGCGCTCTTCCAGGGCACGCCGCTCCTGATGCAGCTGTTCCTGATGTTCTTCGGCCTGCCGATGCTCGGTTTCCGGATCGAACCCTGGACGGCGGCCGCACTCGGACTGACTTTCTATGCCAGCGCCTATCTCGCCGAGATCTGGCGCGGCGGCGTGGAAGCGCTGCCGCGCGGGCAATGGGATGCGGGCGCGAGCCTCGGGCTGCACCGGTTGCAGGAACTGCGCCTCGTCATCCTGCCGCAGGCCTTCGCCATCACCCGGCCGGCGGCGGTCGGCTTCCTCGTGCAGCTGATCAAGAGCACGGCGCTGACCTCGATCATCGGCTTCGAAGAGCTTCTCAGAACCGCCAATGCGATCAATAATGCCACCTTCGAACCTTTCACGGTCTATGGGCTGGTCGCGGTGATCTTCTTCGTGCTGTGTTATCCATTGACGCAATATTCGCGCATGCTGGAGCGCAAATCACCCGCGCACTGAGACTGAAAATGTGCAAGAAATCAAAGAGAACAGGGAACAAGGCGGATCACCGCCGAAACAAAGGAGAACGCGAATGATCACCACGTCCATCAAGCGCCGCACACTGCTCGGCGCAGGCCTTGCCGGCGCTTCCATGCTGGCAATGCCGTCGATCCTGCGCGCGCAGGACAAGTCGCTGAAAGTCGGCGTCTATGGCGGCTACTTCAAGGATTCGTTCGACAAGAACATCTTCCCGGAATTCACCAAGGCGACCGGCATCGCGGTTGAATCGATCGCCGAGCCGACCGGTGAGGCCTGGCTCGTCCAGCTCGAGCAGGCGGCCCGCGCCGGCCAGGCGCCGGCCGACGTCTCGATGATGTCGCAGGTGGCGATGCTGAAAGGTCAGTCGACCGATCTCTGGACGCCGCTCGACACCGCCAAGATCAAGAACGCCTCGAACCTGCTCGACCGTTTCGTCAACAAGTATCCGGATGGCCGCATCGCCGGCATCGGTGCCGTCTCCTGGTACATTACGCTGGTGACCAACACCGACGTCTACAAGGAAGCACCGACTTCCTGGACCGCCTTCTGGGATCCGGCGAACGCCGACAAGCTTGGCCTGCTCGCGCTCGTCTCCAACTCGTTCCTGCTCGAAGTGACGGCGAAGACCTTCTTCGGCGGCACCAATGCACTCGACACGGAAGAGGGGCTCTTGAAGGCGTTCGACAAGCTTGCCGAAGTCAAGCCGAACGTGCGCCTGTGGTATCGCGACGAGGCCCAGTTCGAGCAGTCGCTGAAGTCGGGCGAAATCCCGATGGGTCAGTACTATCACGACGTGACCGGCCTTGCCGCCGCTGACGGCCACCCGGTTCGCTCCACCTTCCCGAAGGAAGGCGGCATCCAGGATTCCGGTTGCTGGGCGCTGTCGCGCGCTTCGCAGAAGTCCGAGGAGGCCCACATCTTCATCGACTACATGTGCCAGCCCTCGATCCAGGCGACGCTGTCGCGCAAGGTCGGCACGTCGCCGACCGTCAAGCGCGAGGTCACGGACCTGACCGACAAGGAGTTCGCAGCCGTATCGTCCGACATCGAGCCGATCATTCCGCGCTACGATCTCTACCAGACCAAGTCGGATTGGCTGAACCAGAAGTGGACCGAGCTGATCGTCGGCTGATCCAGTCTGCCCTATATCGAACGACGGGGAGGGGCCTTGCCGGCCGCTCCCCGCCCAAAACCCTCCCATGAGGCGGAGGGGATCATCCTTGCGGAGACACAATGTCCGGACTTGCCCTTCAAAACGTCGTCAAGGAATTCGGAGCCTTCAGGGCCGTCAACAATGTCGACCTGACGGTACCGCACGGCACCTTTGTCTGCATGCTCGGACCATCCGGCTGTGGCAAGACGACCTTGCTCCGCATGATCGCCGGCCTCGACCTGCCGACCGGCGGCGCGATCCGGCTCGACGGCGAGGACATCACCCGCGTGCCGACGCACAAGCGCAATCTCGGCATGGTGTTCCAGTCGCTGGCGCTGTTTCCGCATCTGACCGTCGGCGAGAATATCGCCTATCCCTTGCGCATCCGTGGGGTCGCCAAGGAAGAGCAGAAGAAGCGCGTCGACGAGCTTCTCGCGATGATCCATCTCTCCGGCTATGCCGACCGTCCGGTCGCCAAGCTCTCCGGCGGCCAGCGCCAGCGCGTGGCGATTGCCCGGGCGCTGTCGATCTCGCCGAAACTGTTCCTGCTCGACGAGCCGCTGTCCGCACTCGACGCGAAGCTGCGTGAGGCGATGCAGGTGGAGCTGCGCCAGCTCCAGCAGAAGCTCGGCATCACCACCATCGTCGTCACCCACGATCAGCGCGAAGCCATGACCATGGCCGACACCGTCGTCGTCATGAGCGGCGGCGAAATCCGCCAGGCCGCTTCGCCGATCGAAATCTATCGTCGCCCGGCCGACAGCTTCGTCGCCGACTTCATCGGCCAGACCAATCTGCTCGAGGTTCAGGCCGACAGCGCCGGCCGCGCCGAGGTGCTCGGTCACGTGGTGCCCGGCCTCAGCCTGCCGGCAGGGTCCAACAAGGGGACGCTCTCGGTGCGTCCCGAAGACGTGCATCTGACGGCGCCCGGCGCCGGTTCGCTCACCGGCAAGGTCACCTTCGTGCGCGATCTCGGCGGCACGATCGAAACCTTTGTCGACATTGCCGGTCATCAGATCGTCGCCGTCTCCACGCCGCGCGCCCGGCCTGACGTTTCGGTCGGGCAGGAGGTCGGCATCGCGCTCACCCCCGATGTCTGCGTGGTGCTGAAGAAATGAGACGCGAACCACCCCAGACCCTCGGCGACTATCTGCCGCTCCTCTTTCCCGCAGCGATGCTGACGATCTTCTTCGTCGTGCCCTTCGGCACGATGATCGCCGTCAGCTTCTTCCAGCGCCAGCAGGGCGGCTTCTACACGCCGGCCTTCGTCTTCGACAATTACGCCCGCTTCCTCTCGGTCTTCTTCGGCGGCGTGCTCGGCTTCTCGCTGATGCTGGCCGTCATCGTCGCGATCTGCTGCGTGATGCTTGCCTTGCCCTTCACCTACATGCTGACGCGCATGGCGCGAAAGGTGCAGGTGGTCTGGCTGGTGGCTCTTCTGTCGATCCTGTCGCTGTCTGAAGTCATCATCGGCTTTGCCTGGTCGACGCTGTTTTCCCGCACGGCGGGGATCACCAATATCCTCGTCGCACTCGGGATCATGGAGCAGGCCAAGGCCTTGACGCCGAGCTTCGGCGCCGTTCTGACCGGCATGGTATATCAGGCCTTCCCCTATACGGTGCTCGTGCTCTTCCCGGCGCTCGTGCGCCTCGATCCGACGCTGACGGAGGCCGCCCGTACGCTCGGCGCTTCGCCGCTGAAAGCCTTCTTCACTGTGGTCGTGCCGGCGCTACGCAACACCATTACCGCCACCTTGATCATGGTCTTCATCTTCGCGCTCGGCTCGTATCTCTTGCCGCAGCTGCTCGGCCGGCCGCAGCACTGGACGCTGTCGGTGCTGATCACCGACCAGGCGATCTACCAGTCGAACATGCCGTTTGCCGCTGCCATGGCCGTGTTCCTCGTGCTCGTCACGCTGGGGCTGGTCGCGCTCACCGTGATTGCCGGACGCAAGGGAGAAGCGGCATGACCTCGATCTTCCGCAAGGCCTACTTCTTCTTGATCGGGCTGTTCCTGTCGCTGCCGCTGATCGTCGTTGCCGGCGTCTCGGTCAACCAGAAGCAGACGCTCGCCTTTCCTCCACAGGGCTTTTCGCTCTCCTGGTACGGCGAGATCTTCCTCAATCCGGAATGGCGCAACGCCCTCTTCGCCTCGGTGACGCTGGCCGTGCTTTCGGCAGCGCTTGCAGTCGCGATCGCGCTGCCGCTCTCCTGGTTCCTCTGGCGGCGCATTGCCCCCTGGGCGAACATCTTCCAGCTTCTGGGCGTGGCACCGTTCACGCTGCCGCCTGTTATCACCGCGCTCGGCATGCTTACCTTCTGGGCGACCGTCGGCTTCTACGGCCAGCCCTGGACGGCCGTCGTCAGCCACGCGATCTTCTTCGTGACGCTGCCGCTGGTGACGCTGTCGCTCGGCTTCACCTCCATCGATCGTTCGCTGGTCGAGGCGGCGTCCACCATGGGGGCTGACGAGCGCACGATCTTCCGCACCGTCGTGCTGCCGCTGATCCTGCCCTATATCGTCTCCGGCTATGCCTTCGCCTTCGTGCTGTCGCTCAACGAATACATCGTTGCCTACATGACGGTCGGCTTCACGGTCGAGACGCTGCCGATCAAGATCTTCAACGCGCTGCGCTACGGCTATACGCCGACCATGGCCTCGGTGACGGTTCTCTTCGTCACGACCGCCGCGGTCATCTTCAGCCTCGTCGCCCGTTTCGGCGACCTGCCGAAGCTGCTGGGCGCCATGTCGTCGGATGGAAAATGATGAAGCTTGCCGCCCTCCAGATGCAATCGGCGGCGGGTGACGTCGCCGCCAATCTCGACCGGATCGCGCGCGCCGCGAGCGAAGCGGCGGGCCAAGGGGCAACGCTGCTCTTGACGCCTGAGCTCGGTGTCACCGGTTACGGTGCCGGCGAGGCCCTGACGGCGCTTGCCGAGGCGCCTGATGGCGCGATCGTTCAGCGCCTCAAGGCGATTTCGTCCGAGACCGGAATTGCTGTTATCGCCGGCTTTGCCGAGCGGGACGGCAGCGACGTCTACAACAGCGCCGTGTATGTCGACGGCGATGCCGCGCCGGTCGTCTACCGCAAATCCCATCTCTACGGCGACTATGAGCGTTCGATTTTCCGCGCGCCGGAACCGTCGACCCGCCTCTTCGTGCACCGCGGCGTCACCTGCGGCATGCTGATCTGCTACGATGTCGAGTTTCCGGAAAACGTCCGCCGACTGGCGCTCGCCGGCGCGGAAGCCGTGCTGGTGCCGACGGCGCTGCCGGCCGGCTGGTCCGGCTCCTTCATAGCCGAGCACATGATCCAGACGCGCGCCTTCGAGAACCAGGTGTTCGTCGCCTATATCAACCATTGTGGTTCGGACCCGCTGTTCTCCTTCGCCGGGCTGTCGCGCATTGCAGCACCCGACGGGCAGTTGCTCGCCAAGGCGGGGTCGGGGGAGGAAGCGATGCTCCTCGTCGACATCAACCCCAAGACCTATGCGATCTCCCGCCTTGAAAACACCTATCTCGGCGATCTGAACAGGCGTTGAGCTTTTGCCGGCCGGCCGCGCCGCATTGATCGCGGCCGCTTTGAGATCGGTGCAGATACGGGAACAATGTCGCTTGGCGATTGTTCATCCTGCGGGAACGTTCCGTTCTTTATTGATCCACTGTCGGAAACGATGAGCCATCCCATATTGGGCTCAACAGCAATGCCAACGCATTGGAGGCAATCATGAGCTTGCAACTGACTGGGATCCATCACCTGACGGCGATCACCGCCAACGCACCGGAAAACCTGCGCTTCTACACCGAGACGCTCGGGCTGCGACTGGTCAAGAAGACCGTCAACCAGGACGACACCACCGCCTACCACCTCTTCTATGCCGACGGGCGGGCCACGCCCGGAACGGACCTGACCTTCTTCGACTGGCCGGTCGGCCCCGAAGGCCGCGGCACGCACAGCATCTCGCGCACGGGCCTCCGGGTCGGCAGTGCTGAAACCGTTCGCTGGTGGAAGGACCGCTTCGACGAACTCGAGGTCACGGCAGGAGAGGTCACCGAGATCGATGGCCGCACCTCGCTTGATTTCGAGGATGGTGAGGGCCAGCGCTTCCGGCTGGTCGCCGATGGCGGGCTTGAGCCCTCGCATCCCTGGGAGAAAAGCCCGGTGCCGGCCGAGCGCCAGATCAAGGGCCTCGGGCCGATTACGATCAGCGTGCCCGATATCACCAATACTGAGCTCGTCCTGACGCATGTCATGAACATGAGCAAGGCGCGCAGCTATCCGTCACCGGACGGTGAGGGTGAGGTCCATGTGTTCACGATGGGCGAGGGCGGTCCTGCGGCCGAACTGCATGTTGCCGTCCAGCCCGGCCTGCCGATTGCCCGGCAGGGTGCCGGTGCGGTCCATCACGTCGCCTTCCGGGCGCCTGACAATGCGGCGCTGACGGAATGGACGGAACGGCTCAACGGCTTCCGCCTGCCGTCGAGCGGTGAGGTCGAACGCTACTACTTCCGCTCGCTCTATTTCCGCGAGCCGAACGGCGTTCTCTTCGAGATCGCGACCGACGGGCCGGGTTTCGCGGTCGACGAGCCGATGGAAACGCTCGGCGAGAGCCTGTCGCTGCCGCCGTTCCTGGAGCCCAAGCGCGCCCAAATCGAGGCGCGGCTGAAGCCGCTGGTCTAACGATCAAGTCCGAAGCAAAAGCCGGGGATTCGTCCCCGGTTTTTTTGTCTCTATCCCTCTGATCCCATTAGACATCGGCTTCAGGCGGACCCATCATGCCCGCTGTTGCGTTATATCGCGGCAACCGCATGCCGCCCTCGTTTGTCAAGGCGCGCGCGAAGACCGTTTGGAGCAGGAAGGACCAGAACTCATGACGAAAATCCTCGGCATTTCCGGGAGCCTGCGCAAGGCATCGTTCAACACCGGACTGATGCGGGCGGCCGCGGAGAATCTGCCTGGTGGGGTCGAATTCGACACCGCTACGCTGCACGGCATTCCGCTCTATGACGGCGATGTCGAGAAGGAGAGCGGCATTCCCGACGCCGTGACGGCGCTCAAGCAGAAGGTTATCGCAGCCGATGGCGTCATCCTGTTCACACCGGAATACAACAATTCCATCCCCGGTGTGTTCAAGAACGCGATCGACTGGATGAGCAGGCCCTCCGCCGATATCGCCAAGGTGTTTCGCGCGCGTCCCTTCGCGCTTGCCGGCACATCGCCCGGCAATTTCGGCACCATCCTCAGCCAGAACGCCTGGCTGCCCGTCATGCGCACGCTCGGTGCCGAACTCTGGTCCGGCAAGCGGCTGATGCTGCCCAAGGCGGAGACGCTTTTCGATGAGGCGGGAACGCTGACGGATACGGACGCCCGCGACCGGCTTGCCGCCTTCGTGAAGGCGTTCGCGGATTATGCCGAGGCGGAGAAGAAGGGCTGAGGCGACCGGCGAGCCGCATGAGGACCTGGGCCCGGCACGCCTTTGACCGGGCCACCAACTTGATCTCTCAGAGCCCCTTGTCGGCCAACCATTGCCGGATGGCCGCAGCATCCGGCGCGCCGATCTCGTGGCCCATGTCGAGTTCGACAGCCGCCAGATCCACACCGGTGCGCGACAGTTCCGACTGCAGTCGCGGCGAAAACTCGCCGTAGCTGTCGTGCGCACCGGTCAAGAGCAGCACCTTGGTGCCCGAAAGATCCGGCGGCGGCACGTCGTCGAGAACGAGCATCGAGCGCATCGCCACGACGTTGCGGATCAGGCCCGGATGCAGGAGCATCAGGGCGACCAAGAGGTTGGCGCCGTTGGAGTAGCCGATGAAGACGGTCTTTTCGAGATCGATGCGATAGCCGTCCCTTGCTCCCTCAACGAAGGCGGCGAAGGCCTCGGCCTCTGAGCGCACATCCTTCTGGTCGAAGGTCGTCGGCGAATAGCGGCGGAACCAGCGTGGCGTTCCTTCCTCGTTCGATCGCCCACGAATGCCGACGAGCGTTGCTTCGCGGTCAACCTGGTGCGCGAGATGAAGAAGCTGGGTCTCGTTGGCGCCGCTGCCGTGCAAGAGCATGAAGGTGCGTTCATCCAGCACGTCAGGGTGATAGAAGCGGTGCACGAAAGGCAGGTCGCGCTCGGTCAGCCGCGGTTCTCCCGGCAGAGCGAACTGCGGCATGGCCAGCAGCATTTCTTCGCGCGCGGCGCTGAAATGCGCCGGCACGAAGAGTTCGGTGCCGAGTGTTTCCTTCGGTTCGTCGACGGTGAAGCCGGGCACATCGCTGGCCAGTTCGTAGAGCGACCCACCGGGTTCGCGGACGTAGAGCGAATAGAAGTACTTGCGGTCATGCGCATTGATCGCGCCCGCGCCATCCCGTTGCAGGTCTTCGTGAACCCGTTCCACGCCGGCCCGGTCCGGAGCGCGGAAGGCGATGTGATCGATCGTTCCGGTTCCGGGCGCAGACGTCCAGAAGCCACTGGCATTGCGCACGTCGATGATATCGCCGGAGGTGGAGGTGAGCCGCCGGATCGCATCGGTCGCGCCGGTTTCCGTATAGCCGAAATGGGACGTCAGGAAGCGAACGGATTCCTCCGGCTTTTCCGTGAGGATCGTGGCGCCACGCAGGCGGCGGATCGCGTCTTCCTCTGGGATATCGCGCGTGCTCCAGGGGGCCGCACCCGAAACCGCTTCGGTGCCGACGAGCTTGACGATGACACCGTCCGGATCCTTCAGCCGCAGCACCGGTTCGCCGAATTCCTGCGACGGACCTGATGTCGCGATGTTGAATTGCAGCGCGCGGGTCAGCCAGAAGCCGATACTCTCCGGCCGGATGGCAAAGGCGATCTCGCTCGGCTGGCCATGGCCCACGCGGCCGCGGCCGCCATCCTCCCACATCAGGAAGGTGACGAGCGATCCGGGCGAGCCCTCGGCGTCGCCGTAGAAAAGATGCAACTGATTGGCGTCCTCGTAGCCGCCCGTGCGCTTGACGAGGCGCAGGCCCAGGAAGCCGACATAGAAGTCGACGTTCGCCTGTACCTTCCGGGCAATCAGGGTGATGTGGTGGATGCCGCTCGTCATTCTCTGTCCTTCATTAACGTCGTCCCACAAAACACGATGTGTCTCGCCAGCACCAGAAGGGTCGCCGAGAACGCAGTGTCAACGGGAGAGGATCAATCGCGATCCTTGTCGAGGAATGCCTTGAAGGCATCCGCATATTTCGGATGCCAGCGCGACAGCGGCGGTCGGTTCTCGACGATGTCGCCGGCGGCCCAGAGAATGCGCCGCTCGTCGGTTGCGCGCGGCACGTCGTTGTCCGGGCAGAGGATGTAGAAATCGCCGCGCGCCAGGCTCTCCATCATGAAGTCGACCGTCTGTTCCGACGTCCAGGCGCCTGCTGGCTTTTCCGTGCGGCCGCCGGCCGTCAGCCCGGTATAGACGAAACCGGGGATCAGCAGATGGGCGTGAACCTGGCTTCCGGCCGTGTTGCGCAACTCGTGTTCGAGCGCCTCGGTGAAGACCTTCACGCCGGCTTTCGAGACATTGTAGGCCGGGTCGCCGGGCGGCGTGGTGATGCCCTGTTTCGAGCCGGTGTTGATGATGACGGCCGGATTGCCGTGGGCGATCATCCCGGATGCGAACACACGCGAACCATTGATGACGCCCCAGAGATTGACCCCGAGCGTCGCCTCCCAGGCGGCAAGAGGGCCAAGGATCGTGCTGCCCGGCTGGATGCCGGCGTTGTTCATCAGCACATGCACATCGCCGAACCTCTCTCTCGCTTCGCGTTCGAGGCTTTCGATCTGGTCGATGCGCGATACGTCGGTCGCGATCGCTGCGACGCCCGCCGTGCCCGCGGCCGACAGCGCCGCAACATCCGCCGCTGCCCTGTCGAGTTTGTCGCCTGCAAGATCGGCAAGCACGACGCGCATGCCGAGCGAGGCGAAGTGGCGGGCCGCGGCGAGACCAATGCCGGAGGCGGCCCCGGTGACGACGGCAAGGTTGTTGGCGACGAAGGCAGGGTGCGACATGGCAGGGCTCCTGTGGCGGGGTCGAGTGCAAGAGATAGGGCGCAGAGGGCTGCCTGTCCATTGCCGTGTCCGTGATAGCGCCTAGGGAAAACCAAGTGTTTTCAGGGTTGTATCTTGTCGCCCGCGATGCCGGCGCTACTTGCAGTTTTGGGCGCAAGCGCCTGAACGAACGCATGTGGCGGATGGAACGATGAACGAAACGACGGCCCGCAACGAAAAGCGTACCCCTTGCGAAAGCTGTCCCTTGCGCAAGCTCGATCATTTTCGCGCCTTTACCGGCGAAGAACTTGCCTTCGTGTCGCAGTTCAAGACCGGCGAACTTGCGGTCGATGGCGGCGCGACCATTCTCGTCGAGGGCGCGCACAGCGCCCATCTCTTCACGGTGCTTTCCGGCTGGGGCTTTCGCTACAAGATGCTGGACGATGGCCGCCGCCAGATCCTCAACTATGTGATGCCCGGCGATCTGATCGGGCTGCAGGGCAGCCTGATGGGCGAAATGCAGCACTCGATCGAAGCGCTGTCGCCGGTCACGCTCTGCGTCTTCGAACGCGGCAAGCTCAACCGCCTGTTCGCCAACTATCCCGACCTTGCCTATGATCTCACCTGGATCGCGGCGCGCGAGGAGCGCATCCTGGACGAAAACCTCTTGAGCATCGGCCGTCGATCCGCGCTGGAGCGGGCCGCCTATCTCATCGCCTTCCTCTATCAGAGGGCGGAGGTGCTCGATCTTTTCAGCAACAGCCGCGTCGCCATTCCGATCAGCCAGCAGCACGTGGCCGACACACTGGGCCTTTCGATCGTTCACACCAACAAGACGTTGAAGAAGCTCGCCGAACGGGGCCTGATCCGCTGGGCGGAGAAGGGCTGCAATGTCCGCGATATCGGTGGCCTGCTTGCGATTTCCGGATGGGAAGGGCTTCGCGAACCCAAGCGGCCGTTTATCTGAGGTGCTGTTCCAAGACGACACGATCGATGCGGCGCCATGGCCGCATCGATGTCAAAGTGCGGGGAGTTCAGGCGGCGACGATCGCCCGCAGCATCCACAGCGCCTTTTCGTGGAAGTCGAGCCGTTCCGTCAGCATGTCCGTGGTGACGAGGTCAGCATTGTCGTCTGCCTTGGTGCCGGCGTCGCGCATGCGTCGGGCCGCTGCTTCATGGTCGGCGATCAGGTCGGACACCATCTCGGCCGCCGTCGTATGGTTGACCGAGGCGGCGCTCGGGGCGAAGGTTTTTGCTTCGGCAAGCTTCGCCGGCGCGAGGTGGCCAAGGGCGCGGATGCGCTCGGCGATAATGTCGGTTGCCTTGAACAGCGCGTTGTAGTGTTCTTCGGTCAGTTCGTGCAGCGGCTTGAACAGCGGACCGACCACGTTCCAGTGGTAGATGTGGCTCTTGATCACCAGCTTGTAGGTATCGGCGAGGATATCGGAAAGCGCGGTGGCCATCTGCTGGCGATAGGCTTTCGTCAGGCCTATGTCGAATTCCTCGTCCCTGACTTTTGGTTTCAGCACGGCGGCAGTCTGTTTCATTTTCCTGCTCCAGTTCTGTCTCGGCAAGTTCGGGCGGATGCGACCGGGGCCGCGCCGCATGAGTTGAACGCCGCGACGAAACGGTTGTTCCCGATCTCATCGCCGCGCTCACATGTCTTATTTAAATGCCAGGTCAGGCGATTGGGGCCTAAGGTCCAAGCGTTGCCGCTACCTCAGGGGAGGTCGCGACTCTGGGCGACGTTCCGCCTGGAAATGCGCCGCAGTGACGAAGACTGCCGCCGCTGTGCGTGAAAAATGGAGTGCATTGACATGGCCGAACTTCCACCGTCCGTGCGGACGGTCCTCGTTCTCGAGGATAATTTCATCATTGCCATGGACGCGGAGGAAATCCTTGCCTCGCTTGGAATTCAGCAGGTTACGATCGCCGCGAATGCCAATCAGGCTTTGGAACTCCTGGCGCTCCAGGCCTTCGATTTCGTGATCCTCGATGTCAATCTCGGCGATCACACGAGCTTCGTCGTCGCCGATGCCCTGATCGCCCGCGGTATGCCGTTCGGCTTTACCAGCGGCTACGGTGATGCCGAGCATTTCCCGACCTATCTCAGGCACGTTCCGCGGATCGACAAACCCTTCAACGAGAAAACGGTCGGCCAGTTGATCGCCGCGGGAACCCCGCCAGGCGACGCTTAGGCACCTGCTTGGCCCCGCGCGAAGCGATCCGCTCAAGGCTTGCCGCGCGACACGAACCAGGGATTGGCGAAGTCGCTGTCATCCTTCTGGTTGCGCTTGCCATAGGTCAGCGGCGTGCCGTCCATCGTCAGCGTTTCGCCGCCGGCGGCTCTCAGGATCGCGTCGCCAGCGGCGGTATCCCATTCCATCGTGCGGCTGAAGCGCGGATAGACGTCGGCAAGTCCTTCGGCAAGAAGGCAGAACTTCAAGGATGAGCCGACGGTCCTGTAGTCGGTAATGCCATGCTCGGCGAGAAAAGCGGTCGTCTCGGCGCTGTTGTGCCAGCGGCTGGCAAGCCCCACCATGCGATCGCCGCAGCTGCGGCAGCCGATAATCGTTTCCTCGGTCTGGCGAAAGGTGCCATCGATGACCGACTTCATCGCCTTGCCGTGGTGTGCCGCGTAGAGGATGCCAAGCGCCGGCGCATAGACCACGCCTGCCACGGGCGCGCCGTTTTCGATGAGCGCGATGTTGACGGTAAAGTCGTCGTTGCGGCTGATGAATTCCTTGGTGCCATCGAGCGGATCGACAAGAAAGAACGACTTGCCGGAAATCTCCGGTACGAAGCCGGCGGATACCGCCTCTTCGGCGACCACGGGGATGTCCGGGAAGGCGGAGGCGAGGTCCGCCAGGATGATGCGTTCGGCGGTCGTGTCGGCATCGGTGACCGGAGAGCAGTCGGGCTTGTGGGTGACTTCCGGTCCGGCGTTGTAGATGTCGAGAATCGCCCGACCCGCCGCTATCGCCGATTGTTGCAGTATCTCCAGCATTCGCCCTGTCTTTCCGTCCGTCATCAGGCCCATAGCATATTGAGAGGAAGAATATAGCCATGCATTTGACGTGGCTGGAGGCTCTTTGCGCCTGGCCGCAGGTGATCTGCACGGCGGGGCGCTTCAAGGTTTTTCGCACCTGCGACAGGCTTGCGTCTTTGCTTCCGCCCTTCGGCTGTGCAAATGTGCCGGCGCAACTCACCTGGATGCCTTCATGCGTTATTCCGCATTCTCGATCGTCAGGAACGCCCTTTCCGGAAACCTGAACTGGAAGCCGCAATGGCGCCAACCACAACCGAAATCCCACTATGACGTGATCATCATCGGCGGCGGCGGCCATGGGCTCTCGACGGCCTATTATCTCGCCAAGGAATTCGGCGTGAAGAACGTCGCGGTGCTAGAGAAGGGGTATCTCGGTTCCGGCAATGTCGGCCGCAACACGACGATCGTGCGCTCCAACTACATGCTGCCCGGCAACGAACCCTTCTACGAGTTTTCGATGAAGCTGTGGGAAGGGCTGGAGCAGGATCTCAACTACAATGTGATGCTGTCGCAGCGCGGCGTCATCATGCTCTACCACAGCGACGCGCAGCGTGACGCCTATGTTCGCCGCGGCAACGCCATGTGGATGGAAGGCGTTGCGGCCGAGCTTATCGAGCGCGAGCAGCTGAAGAAGATGATCCCCTTCCTCAACTACGACCATGCCCGCTATCCGATCCTCGGCGGCCTGTTGCAACGGCGCGCCGGCACGGCGAGGCACGATGCGGTTGCCTGGGGCTATGCCCGCGGCGCCGACCGGCACGGCGTCGACATCATCGAACATTGCGAAGTGACCGGCATTCGCCGCGAAAACGGTGTCGTTACCGGCGTCGAAACGACAAAGGGCTTCATCGGCTGCGGCAAGCTGGCGCTGGCGGCCGCGGGCAATTCCTCGCGCGTCGGTGAAATGGCCGATCTGAAGCTCCCGCTCGAAAGCCATGTGCTTCAGGCCTTCGTCACCGAGGGGCTGAAGCCCTGCATCGACCATGTGATCGTCTATGGCGGCGGCCACTTCTATATCTCGCAGTCGGACAAGGGCGGTCTCGTCTTCGGTGCCGAGATCGACGGGTACTCGTCCTATGCCCAGCGCGGCAATCTGGCGACCGCCGAGCACGTGATGGAGGAGGGGGTGACGATGATCCCGGGCCTTTCCCGCGTCCGGGTGCTGCGCGCCTGGGGCGGCGTCATGGACATGAGCATGGACGGCTCGCCGATCATCGACCGGACCTCGATCGACAATCTCTATTTGAACTGCGGCTGGTGCTATGGCGGCTTCAAGGCGACACCGGCGTCCGGCTACTGCTTTGCCCATCTGATCGCCAGGAACGACACCCATCCGGTGGCGCGTGCCTTGAGGCTCGATCGCTTTGCCCGCGGCTATGCCGTCGACGAGGCCGGTGCCGGCCCGCAGCCCAACCTTCACTGACAGTACGCGGTCGCCCGCCGGCCCGCGTGGAATGAACAGGAAGCCGGCCCGCGGCTTCAGGACACGGAAGACCATGGCAAGCCTGATTACCTGCCCGCATTGCGGGGTCCGACCGAAGGAAGAGTTTGCGATCCGCGGCGACGCCTCGCGCGGGCGCCCCGAGCCGATGGATTCGGACGAGGCCTGGCACGACTATGTCTATGTGCGCGCCAATCCGCGTGGGCGAACTCAGGAACACTGGCATCATGTCGCCGGCTGTCGCCGCTTCCTGGTGGTCGAGCGCGATACGGCGACCCACGAGGTCTATTCCGTCGTCGATGCGGCGGAGTTTGCGCTGAGGGCCACGCGATGACCGGCTATCGTCTTTCCTCCGGCGGCCTCGTCGATCGCAGCAAGACGCTGAGCTTCACTTTCGACGGCCGGCCGCTGCGCGGTTTTGCCGGAGACACGCTCGCCTCGGCGCTGCTTGCCAACGACCAGCTGCTCGTCGGCCGCAGCTTCAAGTATCATCGGCCGCGCGGCATCGTCAGCGCCGGGCCCTCCGAACCGAACGCGCTCGTCACGATCGGCTCCGGCGCGCGCAGCGATGCCAATACCAAGGCGACCGTCGCCGAGCTTTATGGCGGGTTGACCGCCAAGAGCCAGAACCGCTGGCCGTCGCTCGGCTTCGATGTCGGCGCGGTCAATGGCGCGCTTTCGCCCTTCCTCGGCGCCGGCTTCTACTACAAGACCTTCATGTGGCCGAAGCAGTTCTGGGAGCGGGTCTACGAACCCTTCATCCGCCGCGCCGCTGGCCTCGGCCGGGCGGTGCTGGAGCGCGACCCGGAGAGCTACGAGAAGTCCTGGGCGTTTTGCGACCTGCTCGTCGTCGGTGCCGGTCCCGCCGGCCTGATGGCAGCACTGACCGCCGGCCGCGCCGGCCTTAGGGTCATCGTCGCCGACGAGGATTTCCGGCTCGGCGGTTCGTTGCTCTCCACCAGCGAGACCATCGACGGCGTGCCCGCCTCCGTCTTTGCCGACCGCGCCGTCGCCGAACTGCAGGCGCTGCCGAACGTGACGCTGCTGTCGCGCACCACCGTATTCGGCTGGTATGACGACAATGTCTTTGGCGCGGTCGAACGGGTGCAGAAACACGTCGCCGAACCGTCTTCGAAGCTTGTGAGCGAGCGCGTCTGGCGCATCGTTGCCAAACGCGCGCTGCTTGCAACCGGTGCCGAGGAACGGCCGCTGGTCTTCGGCGGCAACGATCGCCCGGGCGTGATGATGGCCGGCGCCATGACCACCTATGCGGAGCGTTACGGTGTTTCGGCCGGCAAGCAGGTGGCGATCTTCACCAGCGGCAGTGCCGGTTACCGCACGGCGCGGGCGCTTGCCGCCAAGGGCGTCACGATCGCAGCGATCGTCGATGCCAGGGCTGAGGCCGTCGACCAGGCGCCCGATGGCGTCAGGGTCATCCGCTCGGCTTCCGTCGTCGACACCAAGGGCCGGCAGCGCCTCAAGGGCATCGTGATCGAGCGCTCCGGCTTCGAGGAGCTGATCGCCTGCGATGCGCTCGGCATGTCCGGCGGCTTTAGCCCGGTCGTGCACCTTGCCTGCCAGCGCGGCGCCAAGCCTGTCTGGTCGGAGGAGCTGAAAGCCTTTATCGCGCCCGATGTCGGCGGCGGCCTGCGTCCGGTCGGCTCGGCAAACGGCGTCCATACGCTCTCGGGATGTCTTTCCGATGGCGTGGACAAGGCGGCAAAGATTGCGGCGGATCTCGGTTTCCGCGCCGCTTCGGACTCAGCGCCGGTCGTCGATAGGGAAGAAACGTCTTCCTTTACCGCGCTTTGGTACGTGCCCGGCGCCAAGTCGAAGGCTTTCGTCGATTTCCAGAACGACGTACACGCGAAGGACCTCGGCCTCGCATTGCGCGAAGGCTTCGGCCATGTGGAGCATGCCAAGCGCTACACGACCAACGGCATGGCGACCGACCAGGGCAAGCTTTCCAACATCAATGCCGTCGGCATTCTCGCCGGCATGCGCGGCGTCAGCCCGGCCGATGTCGGCACCACCACCTTCCGGCCCTTCTACACGCCGGTCTCCTTCGGCGCGCTTGCCGGCACGGCGCGCGATGAACATGCGGCGCCAGCGCGCAAGTCGCCGCTGCATGGCTGGGCGATGAAAAACGGCGCGACCTTCGTCGAGGCGGGGCTCTGGCATCGCTCGGCCTGGTTCCCGCGCGCCGGCGAAAAGACCTGGCGCGACAGCGTCGATCGCGAAGTGCTGAACGTACGAGCCAATGTCGGCCTTTGCGACGTCTCGACGCTCGGCAAGATCGAGGTTTTCGGCCCGGATGCGGCGGAGTTTCTCAACCGGCTCTATTGCAATCCGATGCTGAAATTGCCGGTCGGCAAGGCACGCTACGGGCTGATGCTGCGTGAGGACGGGTTCGTCTTCGACGACGGTACGGTGAGCCGCCTCGACGAGGCGCACTTCTTCGTGACCACGACGACGGCGATGGCTGGTCCGGTCATGGCGCATATGGAATATTGCGCTCAGGCACTCTGGCCGGCGCTCGAAGTCCGCTTCACCTCGTCGACCGACCAATGGGCGCAGATGGCGATCGCCGGTCCGAAAGCGCGCGCGGTGCTGCAGCAGATCGTCGACGGCGATATTTCCGATGGCGCGTTTCCGTTCCTGTCCGTCCGCAAGATCGTCTTGAAAAGCGGTGTGTCGGCGCGGCTCTTCCGCATTTCCTTCTCCGGGGAGCTGGCTTTCGAACTGGCGGTGCCGGCAGGTTATGGCGAGGCGGTGGCCGACCAGATCATGGAGGCCGGCCGGCCGCATGACATCTGTGCCTACGGCGTCGAAGCCTTGAACGTGCTGCGGCTGGAGAAGGGGCTGCTGACACATGCCGAATTCGACGGTCGCGTGACGCCAGACGATGCCGGCCTCGGCCGCATGCTTTCGATGCAGAAGACCGACTTCATCGGCAAGCGCCTATCGACGCGCTACGGCCTGACGGCGGCGGACCGCATGCAGCTCGTTGGTTTGAAGCCCGTCGATGCCGACAAGGACATGCGGGCCGGCGCGCATATTCTGAAGGAGGGAACCAAGCCCTCGACGCTGAACGACCAGGGCTGGGTGAGCTCGGCCGGCTTCTCGCCGGTCCTCGGGCACGCCATCGCGCTCGCTTTCCTGAAGTCGGGGCGTGAGCGTTACGGCGAGAAGGTCGTCGTCTTCGACAAACTGCGCGACCAGGAGATCGTCGCCGAGGTTTGCGACCCGGTGTTCGTCGATCCGCAGAATGCAAAGCTGAAGGCCTGAGGAGGCGGTGATGGTTCGCGACTACAACAACCGCCATGCGCTGGAGCAGAAACTGCGCTCGGCACCGGTGGCGCCGGCAGCCGATCACCTGATGGTCGGTCATTGGCGCACGATGGCGTTGGTGCTTGCACGCGCCGATCGAGAGGAAGCGGTGCGACGGGCGATTGCTTCACAGCCAGACCTGTCCATGCGCTTCGCGGCGCCGGGGGAATGGCTTGTCGTCTCCGAGGTGGAGGCGCCGAGCGGGCTCGTGCGTCGTCTCGAAGAGCTTTGTGACGGTGGCGCCTATGTTGTCGACCAGAGCGACGGGCGCGTCGTGTTTCGCATTACCGGACCGAACGTGCGCAGCATCCTCGCCAAGGGCATCGGCCTCGACCTTCATCCGGCGACCTTCACGCTCGGCGGCAGCGCCAATGTGCTGTGCGGCCACGTCCCGGTCAATCTCGCCCGGACGGACGAGGACACGTTTGAACTCATCGTGCCCCGAAGCTACGCTGAATCGCTGTTCGACGACCTGATGCGGATGGGGCTGGCCTTCGATCTCACAGCCGCCTTTTCGGACTGAATCAGCCCGTTTCGAGGGATTGAAAACAAATGCGGCATGCAATGCCGCAAATGGGTCGCCCATCCGCCAGCAAACGGCGGAAATGGACAAGCGCCCTTCGCAGCCGTGGCTTTATCGCCGCCGTCTTTCTGACTAGGCTCCCATCATTGACCGCCTGCGCCTCCGCCCGGAAGGCAAGCGGTCGCCGTGCCTGGATCTCTTCCTGACAATTTGGCCATGCCTCCGGCAGGAGCATGGGAAGACGGAGTGTACGCATGAAAAGCCATGCCAAGGTCGTCGTTATCGGAGGCGGTGTCGTCGGTTGTTCGGTGCTCTATCACCTGACGAAGTTCGGCTGGACCGATGCCGTGCTGCTCGAGCGATCGGAACTGACCTCCGGTTCCACTTGGCACGCGGCCGGCGGCATGCACACGATCAACGGCGACCCGAACGTTGCCAAGCTGCAGAAATACACTGTCGAACTTTACAAGGAGATCGAGGAGTATTCCGGCCAGGACGTCGGCCTGCACATGACCTCGGGCATGATGCTGGCCGCCACCAAGGAGCGTTTCGACTGGATGAAGTCGATCCTCGCCAAGGGCCGCTACATGGGGCTCGAAGCGGAGCTCTTGACGCCCAGGGAAGCGCACGACCTGATGCCGCTGCTCGATCCCAACCAGTTCGTCGGCGCTGTGTTCGATCCGGTCGAGGGCCATCTCGACCCCTACGGCACGACGCATGCCTATGCCAAATCGGCAAAGAAGAATGGTGCCGAGATCTATCTGCACACCAAGGTCGAGGATCTGGTGCAGCGGGAGGACGGTTCCTGGCGGGTGATCACCAACCAGGGAGAGATCGTTGCCGAGCATGTCGTCAACGCCGCCGGCCTCTGGGCCCGCGAGGTGGGGCGCATGGTCGGTCTCGAACTGCCGGTGCTTGCCATGGAGCATATGTATCTGATCACCGAGGACATGCCCGAGGTCATCGAATTTAACCAGACACGCGGCAAGGAGCTGATGCACTGCGTCGATTTCGACGGAGAGATCTATCTGCGTCAGGAACGTCAGGGCATGCTGATGGGCACCTATGAGAAGGCCTGCCGTCCCTGGTCGCCGATCTCAACGCCCTGGGATTTCGGCCATGAACTGCTGGCGGAAGACATCGACCGCATCTCGCCGGAACTCGAAGTGGGCTTCCGGCACTTCCCGGCCTTCAACAAAGCCGGCATCAGGAAGATCATCAACGGCCCCTTCACCTTCTCGCCTGACGGCAACCCGCTGGTCGGTCCGGTGCGGGGCCTCCGGAACTTCTGGTCGGCCTGCGCCGTCATGGCCGGCTTCAGCCAGGGCGGCGGCGTCGGGCTGGCGCTCGCCAACTGGATGATCCACGGCGACCCGGGCTTTGACGTCTTTGCCATGGACGTGTCCCGATACGGCGATTTCGCCACGCTTGCCTATACCAACGCCAAGGTGCGCGAAAACTATTCGCGTCGTTTCTCGATCCGTTATCCGAACGAGGAGCTGCCGGGCGCGCGGCCGCTCTTGACGACGCCGATCTATGACAGGCTGAAGGCGGCAGGCGCGGTCTTCGGCGCGTCCTACGGGCTCGAAACGCCGCTCTGGTTTGCGCCCGAAGGCGTCAAGGATGCCTTCTCTTGGCGGCGTTCGACCGACTTCGAGACGGTCGGCGCCGAGGCGCGGGCGGTGCGCGAGGGCGTCGGCCTGATGGAGACCTCAGGCTTTGCCAAATATGCGATCACCGGCAAGGGTGCGGAAGCCTGGCTCGACCGGATGCTTGCCTGCCGCATCCCGGCGACCGGCCGCATGGCACTGGCGCCGATGCTGAAGGAGGACGGCAAGCTGATCGGCGACTTCACGCTGGCGAAGCTCGGCGACGGTGATTTCCTGCTGGTCGGCTCGGGCATTGCCGAGGATTACCATATGCGCTGGTTCGAGGCGCATCTGCCCGGCGACGGTTCCGTTTCGCTAAGAGCGCTGAAGCTGGAGCTGGTCGGCCTGTCGATCGCCGGGCCGAAGGCGCGCGATGTACTCCAGAGCCTCACGCATCTCGACGTCTCCGACGCCGCCTTCCCCTTCATGGACATCCGCCGCATGGACCTCGGCATGGCGCCCGCCATCGTCGGCCGTGTCAGCTACACCGGCGATCTCGGCTACGAGATCTGGATGAAGCCGGAATACCAGCGCTATCTCTTCGAACTGCTGATGGAGAAGGGGGCCGCTTCCGGGATCCGTCTGTTCGGATTGAGGGCGCTGAATGCACTGCGCGTCGAGAAATCCTTCGGCAGCTGGGCGCGTGAGTACCGTCCGCTCTATGGCCCGGTCGAAGCCGGGCTCGCCCGTTTCGTGGCAACCGGCAAGGATGCCGATTTCATCGGCAAGGCGGCGGCTGTCAAAGAGAAGGCGGACGGCGGCGCGCTGCGTCTGAGAACCTTCCTGCTCGACGCCAGAGATGCTGATGTCATTGGCGACGAGCCCATCTATCTCGACGGCGTCGTGCGCGGCTGGGTGACATCGGGCGGCTATGCGCATGCAAGTGGGGTTTCTGTCGCCATGGGCTACGTGCCCAAGGAGATCGCCGACCGCGGCGATGGCTGGTCGATCGAACTCCTGGGCGAGATCCTGCCGGCCCGTCTTCAGCCGCATCCGCTGTTCGATTCGAACGGTCAGCGCATGCGCGCCTGAGCAATCAGGGTGGAATGCAGACCGAAATGGAGCGTCGAAGCTTCATAGAATACCCGGCGCTTTTACGACTAAAGTTGATGATTTCGCGGGCGAAAGCTGCGGAAAAATTGATTTTTATGGCTGCAAAAGCGTCAAATCGATTTTATCGAGGAAGTTTTTGGCGAAGTCGCGTTTTTTAGCTTTCCTTTTCGTTTGAAAGAGGTATGGAATCGAGCAAACACAGCGCTCAACAATGAGCTCAAAAAACAAGAGACCGGACCGTTATGGATCTGGTCCAGGGGAAGATTGATGGAGTATTTCGTCCAGCAGCTCGTCAACGGGCTGACTCTTGGGTCTATTTATGGTATGATCGCAATCGGTTATACCATGGTCTACGGCATCATTGGCATGATCAACTTCGCCCACGGCGATATCTTCATGCTCGGCGGCTTTGCTGCTTTGATTGTCTTTCTTATTCTCACTACATTCATCGGGGGCGTCCCGGTTGTACTTGCTCTCCTGCTGATGATGGTCGTCGGCATGCTGACCGCAGGTCTCTGGAACTGGACGATCGAGAAAGTGGCCTATCGGCCGCTGCGCGGTTCGTTCCGGCTTGCGCCGCTGATCACCGCGATCGGCATGTCGATCGCGCTGTCGAACTTCATCCAGGTGACGCAGGGCCCGCGCAACAAGCCGATCCCGCCGCTCGTCTCCTCGGTCTATGAAGTTTTCGGCATCACCATCTCGCTGAAGCAGATCATCATCATCGTCATCACGGCGGTTCTGCTTTCGATCTTCTGGTACATCGTCAACAAGACGCCGCTCGGCCGTGCCCAGCGCGCGACCGAACAGGACCGCAAGATGGCGGCGCTGCTGGGGGTTGACGTCGACCGCACCATCTCGGTGACCTTCATCATGGGTGCAGCACTCGCTGCCGTCGCCGGCACGATGTATCTGATGTATTATGGCGTCGTCGTCTTCACCGACGGTTTCGTGCCAGGCGTCAAGGCGTTCACCGCGGCCGTTCTCGGCGGCATCGGATCGCTGCCGGGCGCCGTTCTCGGCGGACTGTTGATCGGGCTTATCGAGTCCCTCTGGTCGGCCTATTTCACCATCGACTACAAGGACGTCGCGACCTTCTCCATTCTCGCCATCGTCCTGATCTTCAAGCCGTCTGGCATTCTCGGACGACCGGAAGTCGAGAAGGTATAATTCCATGGCAAACATTGCTTCTACGACTGCAAGCGCCGGCACTGACGTGACGGCGCGGGCCCTGCGCGAGGCTGTCTTCGCGGGCCTGATTTCGCTCGGCCTTTTCGTGCTGTTCGTCGGCCTGAAGTCCGACCAGAACATCCGCAACGAGCTGATCCTCAACCAGCGCTGGGGACTGTTGGCGATCTTCGTGATCGTCGCGGCCGTCGGCCGCTTCCTGATGGTGGCCTATGTCCAGCCGGCCATGGCCCGCCGGAAGGCGGCGAAAGCCGAAGCCGAAGACGTGGCGAAGGAAGAAACCTTCTTCAGTCGCCACTTCTCCAAGCTCGCGATTGCGTTCCTGCTCATCTATCCGCCGCTCGTCGTCGCGATCTTCGGCGTCCAGGGCTCGCTGAAGTGGGTCGACAATTTCGGCATCCAGATCCTGATCTACGTGATGCTGGCCTGGGGGCTCAACATCGTCGTCGGTCTCGCCGGCCTGCTGGACTTGGGTTACGTCGCCTTCTACGCGGTCGGCGCCTATTCCTACGCGCTGCTGTCGACCTATTTCGG
Organism: Ensifer adhaerens; assembly: GCF_002940685.1. GTDB lineage: Bacteria > Pseudomonadota > Alphaproteobacteria > Rhizobiales > Rhizobiaceae > Ensifer > Ensifer adhaerens_E. The sequence continues at coordinate 69,660 of NZ_PNFP01000027.1, forward strand.
CCTGTCCTTCTGGGTTCTTCTTCCGGTCGCCGGCATTCTCGCCGCCTTCTGGGGCATGATCCTCGGCTTCCCGGTCTTGCGTCTTCGCGGTGACTATCTGGCGATCGTGACGCTCGCCTTCGGTGAAATCATCCGACTGGTGTTGATCAACTGGACCGAAGTGACGAAGGGTACCTTCGGCGTCTCCGGTATCGCCAAGGCAACGCTGTTCGGCATCAAGTTCGATGCTTCGAAGGATGGTTTTGCTGCAATGATGGGCCTGCCGATGTCGTCGGCCTATTACAAGATCTTCCTGTTCTATCTGATCCTGGCTCTTGCCTTGCTCACGGCTTACGTGACGATCCGGCTGCGCCGCATGCCGATCGGCCGCGCCTGGGAAGCGTTGCGCGAGGACGAGATCGCCTGCCGCTCGCTCGGCATCAACACGGTGACGACCAAGCTCACCGCCTTTGCGACGGGCGCCATGTTCGGCGGCATCGCCGGCTCGTTCTTCGCCGTGCGCCAGGGTTTCGTTTCGCCAGAATCCTTCGTCTTCCTGGAATCCGCGGTCATTCTGGCGATCGTGGTTCTCGGCGGCATGGGCTCGCTTACCGGCATCGCAGTCGCTGCGGCCGTCATGATCGGCGGTACCGAAATCCTGCGTGAGCTTTCCTTCCTGAAGATGGTCTTCGGACCGGACTTCACACCTGAACTCTACCGTATGCTGATCTTTGGCCTGGCCATGGTCGTCGTCATGGTCTGGAAGCCGCGCGGCTTCGTCGGATCACGAGAGCCGACAGCCTTCCTGCACGAACGCAAGGCAGTCTCCGGCAGCTTCACCAAGGAAGGGCACGGTTGATGGCCCGCGAGACGACAACAATGACAAAAGACCCCATTCTCAAGGTTGAGCACCTGTCGATGCGCTTCGGCGGTCTCATGGCCATCAACGACTTCTCCTTCGAAGCCTATCGCGGTGACATCACCGCGCTGATCGGCCCGAACGGAGCGGGCAAGACCACCGTGTTCAACTGCATCACCGGCTTCTACAAGCCGACGATGGGCATGATCACCATGAAGCAGAAGGCCGGCAAGGAATACCTGCTGGAACGTCTGCCGGACTTCGAGATCACCAAGCTCGCCAAGGTGGCGCGTACCTTCCAGAACATCCGGATGTTCTCCGGTCTGACGGTGCTCGAAAACCTGCTCGTCGCGCAGCACAACAAGCTGATGCAGGCGTCGGGCTACACGTTCCTCGGCCTGCTCGGCTTCCCGGCCTACCGCCAGGCGTCGCGCGAGGCGATCGATCTTGCCAAGCACTGGCTGGAAAAGGCGTCGCTGATCGACCGTGCCGACGATCCGGCCGGCGATCTCTCCTATGGCGCCCAGCGCCGTCTCGAGATTGCCCGCGCCATGTGCACCGGGCCCGAGCTTCTCTGCCTGGACGAGCCGGCCGCGGGTCTCAATCCGCGCGAGTCTCTGGCGCTCAACGAATTGCTGAAAAGCATTCGCGCCGATACCGGCACGTCGATCCTTTTGATCGAACACGACATGTCCGTGGTCATGGAGATCTCCGACCACGTGGTGGTCCTGGAATATGGACAGAAGATTTCCGACGGCACACCGGATTTCGTGAAGAACGATCCGAGGGTCATTGCGGCCTATCTGGGTGTCGAGGATGAAGAGGTTGAAGAGGTGATCGAACAAATCGAGGAAATCGAAGGCGGGCAGGGGGGCACCCACTGATGACGGCGCCACTTCTCCAAGTCAAAGCCGTCGAGACCTACTACGGCAACATCCGGGCGCTGAGCGGCGTCGATGTCGAAGTTCACCGTGGTGAAATCGTCTGCCTGATCGGTGCCAACGGTGCCGGCAAGTCGACGCTGATGATGACCATCTGCGGCAGCCCGCAGGCGCGCACCGGTTCGGTCTTCTTCGAAGGCCAGGACATCACCCGCATGCCGACACACGAGATCGCCCGGCTGCGCATTGCGCAGTCGCCCGAGGGCCGGCGCATCTTCCCGCGCATGACGGTGTTCGAAAACCTGCAGATGGGCGCCAGCCTCGACAATCTGAAGCACTTCGACCAGGACGTGGAAAAGGTGTTTGCGCTTTTCCCGCGCCTGAAGGAACGCCAGGCGCAGCGCGGCGGCACGCTTTCGGGCGGTGAGCAGCAGATGCTGTCGATCGGCCGTGCATTGATGGCTCGGCCGAAGCTCCTGCTTCTCGATGAGCCGTCGCTCGGTCTCGCACCGCTGATCGTCAAGGGCATCTTCGAAGCGATCAAGAAACTCAACAAGGAGGAGGGGCTGACCGTCTTCCTCGTCGAGCAGAACGCCTTCGGCGCGCTCAAGCTTTCGGACCGCGGCTACGTGATGGTCAACGGCCGGGTGACGATGAGCGGTTCCGGCAAGGACCTGCTCGCCAATCCGGAAGTGCGCGCGGCCTATCTCGAAGGCGGCCGTCATTGACCGGCCGCATCTGGAGCAAGTGACATGCAGGGAATTCTCTACGAAGAAGTGTCGATCTGGCAGTTTCTTTTCATAAGCTGCGTGCTCGGCGGCTGGACCGCCTGGCGCACGGGCAAGAGCGTGGCTGAAAGCTGGGAAGGCATGCCGCGACTGATCCTCTACGTGGCGTTGCTGGGCCTCGGCATCCGCTTCGTCCACCATGCCCTGTTCGAAGGCACCATGTTCAGCCTGCAATACTATATCGTGGACACGGTCGTGCTTTTGTTGTTTGCTACCGCAGGTTTCCGGTACTACCGGACCAAGCAAATGACCAATAACTACTATTGGCTCTATGAGAAGGCTTCGCCCTTCTCCTGGAAAGCCAAATAAAGGGAACAGCGCGCGCCGGCCGCCGCGGCCGGTGCGAAAGAAACACCGGCGCAACTATGGTGGGCATTGCGCAGGTTGGTAACGAGACCCGCTCGAATAATTGGGAGTAACAAGATGAAAAAGTCTCTTCTGTCGGCGGTCGCGCTGACGGCTATGGTTGCCTTCAGCGGCAGCGCCTGGGCTGATATTCTCGTTGGTGTCGCCGGCCCGCTGACTGGCCCGAACGCCGCTTTCGGTGCACAGCTCCAGAAAGGTGCAGAGCAGGCCGCAGCCGACATCAACGCCGCCGGCGGTATCAATGGGGAACAGATCAAGGTTGTGCTCGGCGACGACGTTTCGGATGCCAAGCAGGGCGTTTCGGTCGCCAACAAGTTCGTTGCTGACGGTGTGAAGTTCGTTGTCGGTCACTTCAACTCGGGCGTGTCCATCCCGGCTTCTGAAGTTTACGCCGAAAACGGCATCCTGCAGGTAACCCCGGCCTCCACCAACCCGCAGTTCACCGAGCGCGGTCTCTGGAACACGTTCCGTACCTGCGGCCGTGACGACCAGCAGGGTGCGGTTGCCGGTGCCTACCTCGCGGCCAACTTCAAGGACGCGAAGATCGCCGTCATTCACGACAAGACCCCCTATGGTCAGGGCCTTGCCGACGAAACCAAGAAGTCGATGAATGAAGCCGGCCTCACCGAAGCCCTCTATGAAGGCATCAACACCGGCGACAAGGACTTCTCGGCGCTTATCGCCAAGATGAAGGAAGCCGGCGTTTCGATCGTCTACTACGGCGGTCTGCACACCGAAGCCGGCCTGATCATGCGCCAGATGAAGGACCAGGGCCTCAAGGCGACCCTGATGTCGGGCGACGGTATCGTTTCGAACGAACTGGCCTCGATCGCCGGCGATGCCGTTGACGGCACGCTGATGACCTTCGCTCCGGATCCGCGCAAGAACCCGGCTGCCAAGGACCTCGTCGAGAAGTTCCGCGCTGCCGGCTTCGAACCGGAAGCCTACACGCTCTACGCCTACGCCGCTCTCCAGGTCATCGCCGAAGCTGCCAAGGCTTCCGGCGGCAACGACCCGCAGGCAGTTGCCGAAGCCATCAAGGCAAAGGGTCCGTTCAAGACCGCAATCGGCGAACTCGGCTATGACGAAAAGGGCGACATCACGCGTCCGGACTACGTCATGTACACCTGGAAGAAGGGTGACGACGGCAAGTACAACTACTTCCAGAACGAGTAGTTCTGATTTCGGACCTGGCGTCCGATCTGTTGGGGCCCGGCGAGCAATCGCCGGGCTTTTCTCTTCTGCGGAGCTTGGGGCGCGCGACCTCTCAGGATCGCACTGTGCGCCTCTCGCTCGCATGGCATGCAAAATCGCCGCGCAGATCTGCGTGGCAGGCTTTCGCGCCTACAGCGCCGCGCGTCGCGCGGAGCTTTGAACTGCTGCGTGCTTTAAAGGTGGCATGCAGTTGGCGGCTTTACTTCAGCAGCGTATCGCGGAGTGCTGAGATCTCGGCACGCAGCCGCTCGAGATCTTCGGATCCAAGCTTCGTTGCCTCGGTAAGATCTCGAGGCACGCTGATTGCCTTGCGGCGCAGGGCCTTGCCCATGTCCGTCAATTGCACCCGCACCTGCCGCTCATCCGCCTTGTCGCGCACCCGGGCAATGTAGCCGGCGGCCTCCAGACGTTTCAGCAGCGGCGTCAGCGTGCTCGATTCCAGGAACAGCCGCTCGCCGAGCCCGCCGACGGTCTGGTCGTCCTTCTCCCACAGCAGCACCATCACCAGATATTGCGGGTAGGTGAGGTCGAGGCTTTCGAGCAGCGGCTTGTAGATGCGCGTGAAGGCATGGTTCGCGGAATAGACCGCAAAGCAAAGAAAGCTGTCGAGCGCCAGCTTGTCGTCGTCGATGTTGTCCGTGTCGGCCATCCGAGTTCTCCTGTCTCGGTGAAAATAAATCGTCCACGATATAATCGCAAGGGATTGACAGGTGTGCGGTCGCAATATAAATGTTTGTGCACGATCTAATCGATGGCGATATAAAGGCGAACGGCCACTTCTTTGCTTCATCTATTTATATCGTGCACGATTTAATCGTTAAATAATTATTGAACGCGGCGCGGCCGCAGGGAAGAAGGAGCCCTCCGATGAGCAAGGCAATCCGCAAGACCGAAGCCCACAGCATCTCCCGTCGTGATGTCCTCTCGGCAGCCTTCGGCGCCGCCGCCACCGCGGCCGCGGTCGATGCCGTGAGCACGCCGGCCAAGGCCGCATCTACCACCGCATCAGCCGCCGGCGCGTCCGGCACCGAGGGAGCACACAGCATGGGCAGCCGCATCATCACCCGCGATGGCGTCGAGATCTATTACAAGGACTGGGGGCGCAAGGACGGTCCGG
>NZ_PNFP01000028.1 GCF_002940685.1 Ensifer adhaerens
AGGTGATCACACGCTCCGACTTGTACAACCCGGCCGTCTTCAGGCCCTCGAGTTCTAAACGGAGATGGGTGAGGAAGCGTTCGTTCATTCAGACGCGTCCCTCGGCTCGATCGACGGCGGCGGCAATGGTCGGAAAGCCGGTGCGGCAGAGCGCGTCGAGGCCTTCGAGGCCCAGCCGCTCGAGACCCAGTTCCGGCAGGAGGTCGTTCTCGCCCTCGAAGTCCCGGCCGTACATGGCAGAGAAGATGCGGATGCCCGATTCATGCAGGACTGCCGGGCAGCCCGCGAGACGTGCAAGCTGCGCGGTGACCACCAAGCCGAACGGGACATCTTCCGTCACGTAGCGGCTGTCCGCCGTCGCGGGGCCGGTGCCGTTGTTTCCGGCCTGGTACATTTCCTGGTTCATCTGCGAGATGGTGCTGACGGGCACATGGAACGACAGGTGGAAATGCTGGAAAATGTCGCGCACCTTCAGGTCCAGCTTCTCGGCTATGGCCAGACGCTCGCGGTCGAGCGTTTCCAGCAGGCGGCCGATGTTTGGGGTGACGTTTTGCGCCTGCACCCAGCTTTCGCCGCGCTCCATGCGCGACATGTTGCCGAGCGCGATGCCGAGGTGGTTTTGCGGGTTCAGGTTCGAAAGCGCGATTGCCAGCAGGCTGCCGCGGTCAACGAAGTGTTCGCCGAACAGCGCCGTGCAGACCGCGTGCCCGCGTGCACTCTGTGACGCGGGAACGGTCGCGAGGTCGACCTGCTTGCGGATCGTATTTACGTGCACCAGCGCCGGGCCGAGCTTCCGGCCGCTGACGATGGTTGTGCCCCAGGCAACGATCGGCACGGTGATGCCGCGCGCCGCCAGCAGCGACGAAAGATAGAGCGCTCCGAACGAGGTGTGCGAGCTGAAGATCACCACCTGCCCGGCGGTCAGATGCGGCGCGATCGCGTCCAGCACGAACCGGTGACCGTAGGCCGGCAGCGCGACGAGGATCGCATCCGCGTCGCTGACCAGATCTTCCGCGCTTTCGGCAACGGCCGGAAGGAAGGTGCCTTCGATGGCACCCTCTGCCGTCAGGCTCTCACCCTCGGCCAGTGCCAAAGTCCCCGTGCCGGATGGCGACCAGAGCGTTGCCTTGTGTCCGAGTTTTTCCAGAAGGGCGGCAGTGCCGAAGGCAATAGAGCCAGCACCCGCGATACCTACACGCATGTCGTTTTCCAATTCATCTGATAGTCGGTGACGGGCTCCGCCCGCCGTCGAGACGTCGTTGTTATGAAGCGTTGCGGGACGGAATGAGCGTGGTCGCCTCCGCCGACCAGCCAACCCAGATGTCGTCAAGGCTCAGGCCCTCCACTTCGCTCGGGTGAACGAGCGCGTTGAGCAGATGCCCCTCGCCGATCTCGACCTTGAGCGAAGTGTGGTTGCCCTTGAAAACGCGCTGGCGGATGCGCCCCTTTACCCGGTTGGCGACACCCGGTTCGCCGGCCGAGCATTGGATCGCTTCCGGCCGCAGCACGACGTAGATCGCGTCGCCCGCCTTGGGCGACAGCGCGCCGGCCGACGCCTTGATCGTCATGCCGTTCCACCGCACTGCGGCTTCGCCGGCGTCGGTGCCGACGACATCGGAGCGCAACAGGTTGGTTTCGCCGAGGAAGGTCGCCACGAAGGCGGAACCGGGGCGCTTGTAGAGGCTCGCCGGATCGCCCATCTGCTCGATCCGGCCATTGTTCATGACCACGATCGTATCCGACATGGTGAGCGCCTCTTCCTGATCGTGGGTCACGAACATGAAGGTCTTGCCCGTCTGTTCCTGGATCGCCTTGAGTTCGATCTGCATCGTCTGGCGAAGCTTGGCGTCGAGCGCGGAAAGCGGCTCGTCGAGAAGCAGTACGTCGGGATCGGGCGCAAGGGCGCGCATCAGGGCAACGCGCTGACGCTGGCCGCCCGACAGCTCGGATGGAAGGCGGCTCGCGAATTCCTGCAGCTGCACGAGTTCCAGCAGTTCCGATACGCGCCTCTGGATCTGTTTCTGGTCGACGCCCTTAAGCTCCAGCCCGAAGGCGATGTTCTTTGCGACCGTCATATGCGGGAACAGCGCGTAATCCTGGAACACGATGTTGACGTTGCGCCGGTTCGGCGGAACCATTGTCACGTCGCGGCCGGAGAGCAGGATGCGGCCCTCCGTCGGCGTTTCGAACCCGCCGAGCATGCGCAGCGTCGTCGACTTGCCGCAGCCCGAGGGACCAAGCAGCGTGACGAACTTGCCGCGCTCGATGTTGAGGTTGAGATTATCGACCGCGACAAAGCTGCCGAAGCTCTTTCTGACATTTTCGAACTGAACAACCGGTTCCATCAGCGGATCCTCGAACGACGTGTGAGATATTCTGCGTAGAGCCCGACGACAGCCGTCACGACCAGGACGAGCGTCGCCATGACGTTGATCTCCGGTGACATGCCGGATTGCACCCGGGCGAAGATCAGCATCGGCAGCGTCGGGCGATAGCCGCCGAGGAAGAAGGTCCGGACGAAGTCGTCGCTCGACAGCAGCAGGCAGAAGATCATGCCGCCGAAGATGGCCGGTCCCAGGTAAGGCAGGGTGACGCGGAAGAAGGTGACGGTGCTGTCGGCGCCGAGATCGCGCGCGGCGTCGACCAGATTGCCGGGCATGGAGCGCAGCCGCGTCAGCACCATGACCACCACGAAGGGTACGGCATGGACGACGTGGCCGAGAATGATGGCGACTGTCCCCGTCGGCAGGTCGATGGTGGTGATGAAGATGCGAAGCGAAATCGCCGAGATCATGCCCGGCACGACGGCCGGCAGGCAGGCGATGGCGAAGGCTACGTATTGAGTGGCACCGCGCAGCGATCCGATCAGCATCGCGATCCAGACCCCGATCACCGTCGCAATCGCCGTCGTCGCCGCGGCGATCATGATCGTGTAGAGGCAGGCGTCCAGGAACTGCTTGTCCTGGATCACCTTGGCGTACCAGTCGATCGTCAGGTTTCCGAGCGGAAACGAGATGAAGCTCGCATCCTTGAAGCTGACGGCGACCATCAGCGACAGCGGCAGAAACAGGTACAGAACAAACAGCCAGTAGAAGGACTTGAGGGCCAGCCCCGGCCAATCGTGAAACATGGCGCGCATCAGAATGTCCTTTGTTTCGTGCCGCCGACGACCCGCATGAACAGACCGACGGTGACGAGGGATGCGGCAAGCATGATCATCGCGAAGGCGGCACCGGCCGGCCAACGGCTGCTGGCGCCGTGGAAGAAACTGCTGATCGTTTCGGAGAACATGCTGGTGGTCGGCCCGCCAAGCAGAATGGGAGCGGCAAACACGCCCATGCAGGTGAGGAAGACCAGCGAGCAGCCCGACACGATGCCGTCGCGCGAAAGCGGCAGGATGATGCGGCGAAAGCGCGTGAACGGTCCTGCCCCGAGATCGGCCGACGCATCGAGCAGCGACTTCGGAATCTTTTCGATCGCCGAATAGAGCGGCAGCAGCATGTAGAGGCAGACCATGTAGACCAGGCCGAAGCTGATCGAGAAGGACGTGTAGAGCATCTGGATGGGACGCTCGGTCAGCCCGATTTCCCTGAGCAGCACGTTGACGGCACCGCGATTGGCCAGAAGCATGATGACGGAGAAGATGCGGATGATCTCGCCGGCCCAGAACGGCGCCAGGAGCAGGAGCAGCGCGCGCGACCGGCTGCCCGCCGAAACCACCTTCGCCACGTAATAGGCCACCGGGTAGACCACGACCAGGGTGACGGCGGTTGCGATGGAGGCATAGATGAAGCTGCGCAACAGCGGCATCCAGTAGAGCTTTTCACTGAAGAAGAGCGCGTAGTTGTCGAGCGTGAAACGGGCTTCCACGCCCGGCTGCGGCGGATAGCTGGACAGAAGGCTGATGCGCAGCATCTCGTAGATCGGCCCGATATGCATCATCAGCATCCAGACAACCGGCACGCCGGCCAGAAGCAGGATGCGCCCATATCGCCACTCGGCAACAGCGCCCAAGGTGTAGCGATAGAGCGGCGAGTGGATCACCCTCGCGATACCGGTTGAATATTTCATCTGCGCGGCGCGGACGGGGATACCGCCACCTGCCGCATGTGTTCCCACGGCCATTGAATTATCCCAAGGCTTGTCCGCGACCCGGCGGGTATTGGCAGGACATGCGTCACCGTTCTGACCCCGCCGCCACAGCGAGGTCAGTCAGTCATCACAATGCGATTGCTCAGGCCGCCTTCAGTTCGGCGACGGCGCGGTCGATGATCTCGTTCTTCATCGAGCGATTGAGCGAGCTGAAGAAGGTGACGCGCTCGAGCTCTTCCTGCGGCAGCGTCGATGCCAGCCGTTCCTTGTCGTTCAGCAGTTTGTCGACGCCCGAGATCGTCGAGCTGAAGCCGGAGGTGCGCGTCATCGCCGCGCCGACCTCGGGGTTCGCCAGGATCGCGTCGAACAGCTTGTAGGCATTCTCGGCGTTGGGCGCGTTGTTGACGATGTTCAGCGTGTAGCAGAACCCGTAGGTGCCTTCCTTCGGCACGGAGAGCTTGACCGGCACGCCGTCCATGATCAGCTTGGCGGCGGGGCCCGACCAGGCCTGCGCCAGATGGATGTCCTCGTTGATGAACATCTGCTGCACTTCGCTGGCCGCATCGTAGTACTTGCGAACCATATGCTTGTGCTTGATCAGGTGGTCGCGCGCTTCGCTGGCGGCCTTCTGGGCCGCCTCGACCTTGTCGGTGTAGGTGACGAAGTCGCCGTCATGACCCAGATACTTCATGGTGATCGACATGAAATCGCCGGCCATGTAGGCGGTCAGGCCTTCGTATTTCTCGTCGAACATGATGCCCCAGCTGTCGGCTTCCGGCACGTAGTCGGTGTTGCGCACGAGGCCTTCGTAGCCAGCAAGGATCGGCAATCCCCAGAGGTTACCTTCGTAACGAGCCCAGGCCGCGTCCTGATAGGCGGGATTGAGGTTCGACCAGTTGCGCAGCTTTGCCGTATCCAGCGCCTGCACCAGCTTCGAGCCGATGAACTGGCCGTAGCGGTGGCCGGCGACCGTGACGATATCGGTCGTCGGGTTTGCGCCTTCCGCCGTCAACAGGTTGTACTGCTTGCCCTGGTCGTCGGTCAGGCGGATGCGAACCTCGATACCGCTGTCCTTCTGGAACTGCTCGATGAAATCCTGCGGCAGGAACTTGTCATAGGTGGTGATGTTGAGAACCGCGCCCTCAGCACGCGCCGACCGGATGATGTAGGGCGCGGCGAGCACCGTTGCGCCACCTGCACCCAAAAGCTTGAGCGCGTTCCTGCGATTGATCTTCTGCCCGAATACCATTGTTCCTCCTCGCGCCTCCCAGCGTGACTTGACGGCGCCGGTGCGCGCATGCGCGCTCTTTCGGTCCCGTCTCCAATCGTGCAATCGATCAACCCGATCGCAGCTCACACAAAGATTGGCGTAGCAAATTTGACCCGTCTAATTGTTTTTAAGCCTGCGTCCATTCCAAAAGGTTATACGTTCCAATCGCCTCCCCCTCGGCAGGCGACGTTATTTCGCAGGGTCTGCGGTTGGGTTCATTGTCAAGATCCGCAGGCAGCGATAGGTTTGACACGCATATGTCACGTGAGAAGTTATGGGATGAAACGCGCACCGAACCTGCGACAAATCGAGGCCCTGAAAGCCGTGATCGAGTGCGGCACCGTCAGCCGTGCCGCGGAGGTCCTGCATATCTCGCAGCCCGCGGTGAGCAAGCTCCTGGCGCATCTCGAAGAAGACACGGAGCTTGAACTGTTCGATCGCATCAAGGGCCGGCTCATTCCGTCGGAGCATGGGATGCGGCTCTACAAGGAGATCGATCGTGTGTTTGCCGGCATCAAGCAGATCGAGCGCGCCGTCGACCTGATCCGGCGCGAGGAACTCGGGCAGATCTCGGTCGGCGTGATGCCGGCGCTTTCCGGCCTCTTCATCAGCGACACCAACAAGCGTTTCCTTGCCGGGCACGGCGACGCCTACATCTCGGTGGTGATCCGCAGCTCGCAGTTCATCGTCGAATGGCTGCTTTCCAAGCAGGTCGATATCGGCCTCATCAACCGCAATACGGACAACCCCTATATCGAGTGCGTTCCGCTGCGCGGCGGAGACCTCGTCTGCATCGCGCCGCGCGACCATCGCTTCGCCGCGAAAGCGGAGATCGTGCCCTCCGACATCCATGGCGAACCTTATATCGGCTTTGCCGCCGACAACCGCATCCGGCAGAAGATCGAAAGCACGCTCGACAGCTACGGCACCCGCCTGAACTACATCATGGACGCGACGCTTGCACCGGCCGTGTGTGAAATGGTCGCCAACGGACTGGGGATCGCCATCGTCGATCCGGTATTCGCCTTCGGCCAGCGCGACCGACTGACGATCCGACCTTTCCTCCCCAGCATCGCGTCGGATCTCAGCCTCTGCTGGCTGCGCGACACGCGAAACCGGCACCTGGTCGACGCCTATGTCGAGGCGACCCGCGCCACGGTCCAGGACATGCGGCAAGCGATGGATACCAACTGAGACTGCGCGCGGTGGCCTGCCGGATTTCGCGGCTTTACAAGCTGCGATCAGCGGTTGAGATTGCGGCCCGACAAAGATGGTGAACCATGCCGACCGCTCCCCTCGTCGTTGACGCATTTTCCGAAGCACACATTCCCAAGATGCTCGACTGGTTTTCGAGCCTGGAGGCGCTGGTGCAATGGGGCGGCCCCGGCCTCTCCTTTCCGCTGGAAGCAGCACAGCTCGAAGCGATGCTCGCTGAAACCAACGGTGCCGAACCCGAGCGCTTGATGTTTGCAGGCGTCGTCGACGGCAAGCTCGCCGGCCACGCGCAGGTGGCGCTCGACTGGGCAAACGGCGTTGGCCGCCTCGCCCGCGTCGCCGTCAATCCGCGCATGCGCGGCCAGGGCCTTGCCCAGCCTTTCCTCGGCGAAGTGACCCGCCGCTTTTTCGCCGACCCCGCCTTCGAGCGGCTCGAGCTCAACGTCTACACGTTCAACGAGGCGGCGATCCGCACCTATCTGAGCCTCGGCTTTCGCGAGGAAGGGATAAGGCGTTCCTCAGTGAAGGTCGGGGATGCCAGGTGGGACACGGCGCTCTATGGCCTGCTGCGGCGCGAGTGGGCCGATCGCGCCGCCCTTTCTCAGTAGGGCAATCCGACATAGTTCTCTGCCAGCGCCGTCTCGGCGGCCACCGAATGGGTGAGGTAGTCGAGTTCGGCTTCCTGGATGCGCTGGTCGAAATCGCCGGTATCCGGAAAACGGTGCAGCATCGTCGTCATCCACCAGGAGAAACGCACGGCCTTCCACACGCGCGCCAGCGCCCGCGCGGAGTAGGCGTCGATGCCGGCGTTCGAGCGATCCTGATAGTGTTCGAGCAGCCCCTCGAAGAGGTAGTGCACGTCGCTGGCGGCGAGGTTGAGCCCCTTCGCTCCCGTCGGCGGCACGATATGGGCGGCATCGCCGACCAGAAACAGCCGGCCGAAGCGCATCGGCTCGGCGACGAAGGAGCGCAGCGGGGCGATCGATTTTTCGAAGGACGGCCCCGTCACCATCGCGTCGGCATGGTGCTGCGGCAACCGCCGGCGCAGCTCGTCCCAGAAGCGCTCGTCGGACCAGTCCTCGATCTTCTCGCTCAACGGGCACTGGATGTAATAGCGGCTGCGCGTCGTCGACCGCATGGAGCACAGCGCGAAGCCGCGCGGATGGTTGGCGTAGATCAGCTCATGATCGACCGGCGGCACGTCGGCGAGAATGCCCAGCCAGCCGAAGGGGTAGACCTTCTCGAAGGTCCTGAGCGCCTTTTGCGGCACCGACTTGCGGCTGACGCCGTGAAAGCCGTCGCAGCCGGCGATGAAATCGCAGTCGATGCGCTGCGCAACACCTTCCTTTTCAAAGGTCACATAGGGAAGATGGCCGTCGAAATCATGCGGCTCGACATTGGCCGCTTCATAGATCGTCGTGGCACCGGAGCGCTCGCGGTGCTCCATCAGGTCGCGCGTCAGCTCCGTCTGGCCATAGACCATCACGCGCTTGCCGCCAGTCAGCTGCCTGAGATCGATACGATGGTCGCGGCCATCGAAAGCGAGCGAGAAGCCGTCATGCGGCAGCCCCTCCTGGTGCATGCGCGCGCCGGCCCGGGCGCGATCCATCAGGCCGACCGTGCCCTCCTCGAGCACGCCGGCGCGCACGCGACCGAGAATGTAGTCCTTGCTGACCCGATCGAGGATGACGTTGTCGACGCCGGCTTCCGTCAGCAATTGTCCGAGCAGCAGCCCTGAGGGGCCCGATCCGATGATGACGACCTTGGTGCGCATGCTCTCCTCCGGAATTGCCCTTTGGTGGAATTGTCTTTTGGCAAAATCTGCGCGCAGCCGGCCTCGCTCTCAATGGACAAAAGCGCCATGAAATTGCACAAATCGAACATGACTTCAGGATATGCGACATGAAGAAGGCGGTTCCGACCTACGAGCTCTACGGCGAGAGGACCGGGGAACGGCCGGATTTCTGGTTGCATTGCGAGACGATCCCGTCGCGAAGCAGCCGTTATCACTGGGAAATCGGGCTGCACCGGCACGACAGCTTCTTTCAGATCTTGTACATTTCCGGCGGCTCCGGCGATGCCGTCTTCGGCAATGCGGTCCATATGATCGAGCCCCCCGTGGTCATCACCGTTCCGCCGGCGCTGGGCCACGGTTTCCGCTTCTCGCGCGACATCGACGGTTTCGTCTTCACCATCCTTGCCTCGCACCTGAAGACGCCACCCGGCGAGCGCAGCCGTCTCGGCGCGTGGCTCGCCGCCCCGCACCTGACCCGGCTCGACGACCGCAGCGATGCGGCCTATATCGCAGCAACGCTCACGCGCCTGGCCAAGGAGTGGGAAACCAGCCGCAGCAACCGCGCCGATCTCCTGGACGCCTATCTGACCTCCGCTCTGATGCTGACGGCGCGCCTCGACGAGGCAGGCGACGAGCGGGATGACAGCGGCGAGAGTGAAAACGAAAGGCGGGTCCAACGCTTCCAGGCCCTCTTGCAGCAACACCACCACGCGCATTGGCCGGCCGCCGCCTATGCCCGCGAACTCGGCCTGTCGCAAACCCACCTCAACCGGATCACGCGCGCCGTCACCGGCCTCAGCGCCCACGAGATGATTTCGCGGAAACGCATCGGAGAGGCGAAGCGCGAGCTCGTTTTCACCCGCGCCAGCGTGCAGGAAATCAGCTTCCGCCTCGGCTTTGCCGACCCCGCCTATTTCTCCCGCTTCTTCCTGCGCCAGACGGGCATGACGCCGCGGGCCTGGCGGCTTGCCGAGCGCGAACGGCTCGGCGCCTGACCCGAGCGCAGCCCGGCGCCGGAATTGCATACAATCCAAAAAGACTTTTGAAACGACTCAAAACGGGAGCAGAATCAGGGCCCGGATCCGAGGGGGACCCGGAGGGTATACGGAGGAAGACATGGCAGTACGCGATCCGTCGCCCTCGTTGTACAACGAGGATCTGGCACCGGCCGAGGAGCGCCGGTGGGGCGCTTTCAGCATCTTCAATGTGTGGACATCCGACGTGCATAGCCTGTGGGGCTACTACCTCGCAGCGAGCCTTTTCCTGCTTTGCGGCAGCTTCGTGAATTTCGTGATCGCGATCGGTATCGGGTCGCTGGTGATCTTCTTCCTGATGAGCCTTGTCGGCAATGCGGGCGTGCGCACCGGCGTGCCGTTCCCGGTTCTCGCCCGCGCCTCCTTCGGTACATTCGGCGCCAACGTGCCGGCGCTGGTACGCGCCGTCGTCGCCTGCTTCTGGTACGGCGCGCAGACGGCTGCCGCCTCCGGCGCGATCGTCGCGCTTCTCATTCGCAACGAAAGCATGCTGGCCTTCCACCAGAACAGCCACATGCTCGGCCATTCGACGCTCGAGGTCATCTGCTACGTCGTCGTCTGGTCGCTGCAACTGCTCATCATCCAGCGCGGCATGGAGACCGTACGCAAGTTCCAGGACTGGGCGGGCCCGGCCGTCTGGATCATGATGCTGATCCTTGCCGTCTACCTCGTCGTCAAATCAGGAACCTTCTCCTTCGGCTCGGAAATTCCGCGCGACGTGCTGATCGAAAAGACCAAGGACGCGGGCGTCCCCTGGGAGCCCGGCACTTTCCCGGCGCTCGCGGCAGTCGCTGCCACCTGGATCACCTATTTCGCGGCGCTCTATCTGAACTTCTGCGACTTCTCGCGCTATGCGACCGACGAGAAGACGCTGCGCAAGGGCAACCTCTGGGGCCTGCCGATCAACCTGCTCGCCTTCTGCCTGGTTGCCGGCGTCACGACGACGGCCGCCTTTGCCGTCTATGGCGAAGTGCTGCTGCATCCCGATCAGATTTCGGCGAAATTCGACAGCTGGTTCCTGGCGCTGCTCGCGGCACTCACCTTTGCGGTGGCGACCCTCGGCATCAACGTGGTGGCGAACTTCGTGTCGCCCGCCTTCGATTTCGCCAACGTCTTCCCGCGGCAGATCAACTTCAAGCGCGGCGGCTACATCGCCGCACTGATCGCCCTCATCCTCTACCCGTTCGCCCCCTGGGAAACGGGTGCCGCGCACTTCGTCAACTTCATCGGGTCGACGATGGGGCCGATCTTCGGGGTTATGATGGTGGACTATTATCTGATCCGCCGCGGACAGCTGAACGTCGAGGCGCTCTACCACGAGGACGGCGAGTTCCGCTTCCAGGGCGGCTGGCACGGCAGCGCCTTCGTCGCCTTTGCCATCGGGGCGCTGTTCTCCTCGATCCTGCCGACGTTCACCAACATCCTGCCGGCCTGGTGGGGAATCTATGGCTGGTTCTTCGGCGTCGCCATCGGCGGAGCGATCTACTACGTCCTGAGGATCGGCGCCCGCAAGCCGGCCTTCGCGGCCTAGCTGTTGCGCAGCATGCCCGGTTGAATGCCGGGCATGCTGCCGCACTTTCATAAGCCTCGCTTCGGGAGGCCGAGGATTTCGCGCACGCCGTTCTTGGTGAAGGGTTGCGCAAGTTGCGCCAGGAAGCCCCTGGCGATCCGGCCCTTGATGCCGATGTCGGTGGAGGATGGGCGGTCGGGGTTGTAGTACGTGCCGAACAAAAGGTCCCAGACCACGACGTTCTCGCCGTAGTTCATATTGCCTTCGCGAAGGTCTTTCGAATGATGCCAGCGGTGAAGCCGCGGCGTGCTGAAGACATAATCGAACAGGCCGGTGCGCATGTCGACGTTGCAATGGGTGAGAATGCCCATGAAGGCCGTGACCGCGCCGAGCCACCAGAAAACCGGGAGCGGCGCGCCGAGGCAGTAGAGCGAGATCTGGCTCATGGCGATCTTGAACAGCGAATCGGCGACGTGAAAGCGGCCGGTATTGATGACCCAGAGCCGGACAACGCTATGATGCAGGGCGTGAAACCGCCAGAAGAACAGCTTTTCATGGGCAATGCGATGCGCCCAGTAGAGGCCGAATTCGGCAACGACCACTGCGAGCGCCACCTGAGCCACCATCGGCCAATCGGACGGCCAGATTCCGAACTTGAGCGCTGCGAGCGGCTGCAGGATGTTGGCGGCATACATGGGAAAGACGGCGGCGATCAGGCCAGCCAGTTGCAGCAGGCCCTTCGTCGCCAGCGTATGGCCGATGTCGTTCACCGTTTCGCCATCCGACTGAAGCCAGCTCCGCTCATGGGGAATATAGCGTTCGAGAAGAAACAGGATGAAGACGGCGGCCGCATAGACCGCCACAAAACCGACCATCGGCCTTGCGCTCGCGAACGCGTAATACGCGCCGAGCAATCCACCGAAGAACACCAGCGGCCACGACAGGTACCCGAGCCCCAATCTGAAAACCTGTCCGAACTTCGACACGGTGCCTCTGCGCTCTGCCTTCATCAACGACGCTCCATCCATTCAAGCAGTTCCCGGCATGTGCGCGGCCGGCCGTCGCTGACGCGGCCGTCGCTACATGCATCCAGGCGATAGTCCTCCTCGGACCAGCCGCCGCTTCTTCCATGCCCGTACATGCGCTTGATCTCGGCGCAGGTTCGCGGCTTTCCATCACTTAGCCGACCATCACGACAGGGATCGTACAGAGGTTGCACGGCCCGATACGGATTGTCCGCAATCCACACTCCGTTTTCATCGGCATGGCTTGGGCCCACACCGAAAAGGATCAACCACATGGGTAAAATGGCCAGGCGCATCGACAACGTCCTTAGTTGAAACGTTGCCACGAGCTTTGCGGGGGGTGAGTTGCACCAGCATTGCAGGAGACGGGAAGATGCAATCAGACGCTCGGCGATGCAACCGCTCATTGACGATGAAAAGAGAATCATTCATTCTCTTTTCATCGTCAATGGAAGCTGAACAGATGCGCGCCTCCAATCTCGAACTCTCGCAACAGGCATCGGACGCCCTTTCCGCGTTGGACGCCACAGCACAGGCACGTCTCGTTTCGACGGGGCAGGCCTCGCCGCTCGAACTCGTCGATGCCGCCATCCAGCGGATCGAACGGCTCGAGCCGCACATCAATGCGCTCGCATCCACGGATTTCGAGCTCGCGCGCGAATGCGCCAGAGATGCCAGGCCGCAAGCAGACATGCCGTTCCCGGGCGTGCCGACCCTGCTTAAGGACCTGCTGGCCTATCCGGGCCACCCGGCCGGCTTCGGCTCGCGGCTGTTCAAGGGACAACCCGCTCCAGGCGGATCGGACTATACGGACGCGCTCGACAGGGCCGGCCTGATCGTCCTTGGAAAGACGACGACATCGGAGTTTGGACTGCTCGGCACCACCGAGACCCTCGCCCATGGCGCGACCCGCAATCCCTGGAATTTCGCCCTTTCGACCGGCGGCTCGTCCGGCGGTGCGGTGGCGGCCGTCGCCTCCGGCATGGTGCCGGTTGCCCACGCGTCCGACGGTGGCGGCTCGATCCGCGGCCCCTCCTCCTTCTGCGGGCTTTTCGGCTTCAAGCCGAGCCGTGACCGCACGGTGAATGCCGGCCTGCCGCCGACCATGCCGACGGCGCGGCTGATCAGCGATCATTGCGTCAGCCGTTCCGTGCGCGACAGCGCCGCGTGGCTGGCCGCAACCGAACGGCGGGACCTGGCGCGGGTGCTGCCTGCGATCGACGATCTGCGCCGTGGCCCGCAGAAGCGGCTGCGGATCGGCGTCTATCGACACGATGTTTTCGGGCGCGGCGTGTCTGAAGCGGCCGAAGGCGCTCTGAAGACCGCCATTTCCCTTTGCGAAGCGCTCGGCCATGACGTCACTGCGTGTGATGGCCCCGACGTCGACGCGCCCGAAACCAGCCGCGCCTTCTTCAATCTGACGGGAATTGTTCTTTCCGGTCTGTTCGACCAGATCGCAGCCGCGATGGGCGGCGCCTTCGATGAGACCCGGTTCGAGCCCTACACGGTCGCGCTCGTCCGCCGCGCCAGGCGGCTGCCGGAGGCGGCAATTGCCGAAGCGATCGGCGCGACGACGAGGGCCGAGGCGCGTGCAAATCAGGCGATCTCCGCCCATGACATTCTGCTTTCGCCCACCGTTCCCTTCACCGCCTTTCCGCTTGGAACCAAGGGCCCGAGCGAGGATCCGGACCAACTCATCGCGTTTACGGAACGCCTCGCCGGTTTCACCAACGTTGCTTCCTTTGCTGGATGGCCCGCCATGTCGGTGCCGCTCTTCTGGTCGCCCGAGGGGCTGCCGATCGGCTGCCATTTCGCCGCGGCAACGGGTGAGGACGCGCTGCTCTTCTCGCTTGCCTTCCAGTTGGAGGAAGCCGCCCCCTGGCAGCCGTGGTTGACCGCGCTTGCAGGGAGGCTCGCATGCCTCAACGCCTGAAGCTGGAAGTGCGTGAGCGGCTGCTTGCGGCAGCGGCAGCGGTGTTTGCCGAGCAGGGTTTCGAAAGGGCCCGGCTGGCCGATGTGGCGGAACGGGCGGGCACGAGTTCGAGCAACATCTACAAGTACTTCGCCGACAAGGAGGCGCTGTTTGATGAGATCGTGACGCCGACGCTTGCCGGGCGATTGCTGCGCCTGCTGCGCGGCCGCATACGAGAACTGCGGGCGATCGGCAATTGGCTGCAGGCCGATGCGTCCGGATCTGAACGGGCGCGGGCGCTGCTGTCCTTCTGGATCGAACAGCGGCTCGTGGTCCTGATCCTGCTTCGCGGCGCGGATGGCACGCGCTACGCCCATGTGCGAAACCTGATGATCCGCGAGATGGTGCGGCTGGCCTCCGGCTACGTGACCGACAAGGCCGGCGCCGCTCCGACGCCACTGATGGATTTCATGCTCGAGCGTACCTTTACCCGAACGCTGGACACCATTGCCGACACGCTCAGTGCGTACCGCGACGCCCCGTCCATCCAGTCGGCCATTTCGCTCTTCTGGCGCTACCAGCTTGCGGGGCTGCAATCGCTGCTGGACCCGGACGCGTCAGGCGGCGACCGACAAGCCTTCACGGGCCCCTGATCAGTCGTCCGAATAGCGCTCCTCGCGCCACGGATCGCCGCGCATGTGATAGCCGTTGCGCTCCCAGAAGCCGGGGGTGTCACCGGCGCGGAAATCGATGCGCGTCAGCCACTTGGCGCTCTTCCACAGATAGAGATGCGGAACGATGAGCCGCATCGGCCCGCCATGGGTGCGGCCGATCGGCTGGCCTTCCCAGTCGGTCGCAAGGATCGCATCTTCGGCCGCGAAATCCGCAAGCGGCAGATTGGTCGTGTAGCCATCGTAGCTTGTCAGAAGGACATGGCTCGCTTCAAGCTTCGGCATCACCTGGTCGAGCAGATCACGTGTGGCCACGCCCTGCCAGCGGTTGTCGTAGCGCGACCACGTCGTCACGCAATGCATGTCGGAGAGACGGTCGCTCTGCGGCAACGCCTTGAAGGCGGTCCAGTCGAGCGACAGGGGGTGTTCGACATGGCCGGTGATATCGAGACGCCAGCTTTCCGTCCGGATGATCGGCTGCTGGCCGAGATCGAGCACCGGCCAGTCCTTGACCAGATGCTGGCCGGGCGGCAGGCGCTCGTCTTCCGGCCGGGTGACCCGTCCGGTCAGGAACTTGCCGTCGGCCGCCCAGCGCCGCTTCGTCGTCGTGAGCTTGGTTTCCGGCGGATGCGCGTCGTCGGTCATGATGCTCTCCTCCCCAACCCGAATTCACTCGCCAAGCGAAAGTAAGAAGGGCGCGACGGCGGAAGGTCAAGCGCAGCTTCAAAAGTTGCTATCGCAGAACCACGCGCAATGCGCCTTGCGTCTCTTTGAGCAGCGGCAGGTAGCGTGCCACCATTTCGGCTGCGGCCACATGCGCCGCCGGCGCACCGATGTTGAGCGCGGCAACGATCCGGCCGCGGTCGTTTTCAAGCGGCACGGCGATCGAGCAGAGACCGAGCTCCAGTTCCTGGTCGATCAGCGCGTAGCCCTGGTCGCGCACCCGACGGAACTCGGCGATCAAATCCTCCGGATCGATCTTGGTATAGGGTGTATTCGCCTTGAGGTTCGAGCGTGAAAGGATGTCTCGCGCCTCGTGCTCCGGAAGCGCCGCGAGCCACACCCGCCCCATGGAGGCACAATAGGCCGGCAGCCGCGACCCCGTCGTCAGGTTGATTGACATCACCCGCTTCTGCGAGGCGCGGGCGATATAGATGATTTCGGTGCCATCAAGCACCGAGGCCGACGCGCTCTGGCCGGCCCGTTCCGAAAGCTGGTCGAGATAGGGCTGGATGATCGTCGGCAGCGGCGTTGCCGACAGATAGGCATGGCCAAGCCTCAGGATCTTCGGCGTCAGCGCGAAGAACTTGCCGTCATAGTCCGCGTAGCCAAGCTCGGACAGGGTGAGCAGCGAGCGGCGCACCGTTGCCCTATCGAGGCCGGTGATCTTCGACGCCTCGGCAATCGACAGCTTCGGCCGCGTTTCGTCGAAGGCCTCGATCACCGTCAGCCCCCGTGCAAACCCACTGACGAAATCAGTCTCGCGCATCCTTGCCTCCCAAATCACATCACCAACTTTGTGCGATATACGAACAAAAGTCAAATATCGCACAAACTGTTTGACCGGTCCGATCGATCGGCGCTTATTGGCATGCGGAAGAGGAAGGCCGTTGCCGCCCGATGGCGCGCCAGCCGCCGCCAACAGACAAAGAGAGGAAACATGGCGAAGATCGTTTCGCTCGCCGAGGCCGTCGGCGACAATGTCAGGGATGGCGACACCGTCGCCATGGAAGGCTTCACCCATCTGATCCCCTATGCCGCAGGCCACGAGGTGATCCGCCAGGGTCGCAAGGATCTCTATCTCGTGCGCATGACACCCGACATTCTCTACGATCAGCTGATCGGTGTCGGTGCTGCCCGTGGCATGAAGTTTTCCTGGGGCGGCAATCCCGGCGTCGGCTCGCTGCACCGTTTCCGCGATGCCGTCGAGAACCAGTGGCCGCGACCGCTCGAAATCGAGGAGCATTCCCATGCGGCGATGGCCAACGCCTACGAGGCGGGGGCTGCCAACCTGCCCTTTGCGACGCTGCGCGGTTACATCGGCGCCGACCTGCCGAAGGTGAACCCTAACATCAAGTCCGTCACCTGTCCGTTTACCGGCGAAGTGCTCGCCGCCGTGCCGGCGATCCGCCCTGACGTCACGATCATTCATGCGCAACGCGCCGACAGGAAGGGCAACGTGCTGATCGAAGGCATTGTCGGCGTGCAGAAAGAGGCGGTTCTCGCCGCCAAGCGCTCGATCGTCACGGTCGAGGAGATCGTCGACGAACTGAACCCACCCTCCCCGAATTCCCTCGTTCTCCCGAGCTGGGCCATTACGTCGGTTGCTCACGTTCCGGGCGGCGCCTTCCCGTCCTATGCACACGGATATTACCCGCGCTCCAACGCCTTCTACATCGGCTGGGACGAGATCGCCCGCGACCGCGACAGCTTCTCCGCCTGGATCAAGGAAAACGTACTCGACGCCAGGCCGGAAGATTTCGCCAGGCATGCCGGCAACAAGCCGGCCAAAGCGGCCTGAGGGAGGATAGGATGAGCGACTTCACCCCCACCGAAATGATGACGATCGCAGCCGCGCGGGCGCTTTCCAACGACGACGTCTGCTTCGTCGGCATCGGCGCGCCGTCGGCCGCCTGCAACGTCGCGCGGCTGACGCACGCGCCCGACATTACCCTGATCTACGAAAGCGGCACGGTCGGAACCAAGCCCGATGTGCTGCCGCTTTCGATCGGCGACGGCGAACTTTGCGACACCGCCCTCTTCACCGTCTCGGTGCCCGAGATGTTCCGCTACTGGCTGCAAGGTGGCCGCATCACCACCGGCTTCCTCGGCGGCGCGCAGATCGACAGATTTGCCAACCTCAACACCACGGTCGTCGGCCCCTACGATCATCCGAAGGTGCGGCTACCCGGCGGCGGTGGCGCCCCCGAGATCGCCTCCAATTGCGGCCGCATCTTCATCACCATGGCGCTCTCCAAGCGCGGCTTCGTCGAAAAGCTGCCCTTCATCACCTCCATGGGCCATGGCGAAGGCGGCAACCACCGCGAGCGGCTCGGCATGAAGACCAAAGGCCCGACACGCGTCATCACCGACCTCTGCATCCTGGAACCGGATCCGGAGACGAAGGAACTGACGGTCGTTTCGATCCATCCGGGCGTTACCCGCGAGCAGATCGTCGAGAATTGCGGCTGGGCGATCAAGTTCGCTGACGAAGTGATCGAGACGCCGGCACCGACGGCGCTGGAATTGACGACCCTTCGCGATATAAATGCCCGCACCAAGAAGGCGCATCAGGGCGACAAGGAGGCTGCGTAATGGCCGAGGCTTTCATCTGCGACTACATCCGCACACCGATCGGCCGCTTCGGCGGCTCGCTCTCATCGGTGCGAGCCGACGATCTCGGCGCGATCCCGCTCAAGGCACTGCTTGAACGCAACGCCGATGTCGACTGGGATGCGGTCGACGACGTCATCTTCGGCTGCGCCAACCAGGCGGGCGAGGACAACCGCAACGTCGCCCGCATGTCGGCGCTCTTGGCCGGCCTGCCGGTCGGGGTTTCCGGCACGACGATCAACCGTCTCTGCGGTTCCGGCATGGATGCCGTCATCGCTGCGGCCCGCGCCATCAAGGCGGGCGAGGCGGAGCTGATGATCGCGGGCGGTGTCGAGAGCATGTCGCGCGCGCCCTTCGTGATGCCGAAGGCCGACACCGCGTTTTCACGCAATGCCGAGATCTATGACACCACCATCGGCTGGCGCTTCGTCAATCCCCTGATGAAGAAGCAGTACGGCGTCGACTCCATGCCCGAGACCGGCGAGAACGTCGCCGCGGATTTCCACGTGAGCCGCGAAGATCAGGACGCCTTTGCCGTCCGCAGCCAGGCGAAAGCTGCCGCTGCGCAAGCCAATGGCCGGCTGGCCAAGGAGATCGTTTCGGTGACGATCCCGCAGCGCAAGGGCGAACCTGTGATCGTCGATCGCGACGAGCACCCGCGCGCAACCACGATGGAAGCGCTTGCCAAGCTCGGCACGCCGTTCAAAAAGGAAGGCGGTACGGTGACCGCCGGCAACGCGTCGGGCGTCAACGACGGTGCGACGGCGCTCGTCATCGCCTCGGAAGCGGCCATCAAGAAATATGGCCTGCGGCCGATCGCGCGCATTCTCGGCGGCGCAACCGCCGGCGTGCCTCCCCGCATCATGGGCATGGGGCCGGCCCCGGCGTCAAAGAAACTGATGGCGCGCCTCGGCCTCAAGCAGTCGCAGTTCGATGTCATCGAACTCAACGAAGCCTTTGCCTCTCAAGGGCTCGCCGTGCTGCGCGACCTCGGCATTGCCGACGACGACCCGCGCGTCAACCGCAACGGCGGCGCGATCGCGCTTGGCCACCCGCTCGGCATGTCCGGCGCCCGCATCACCGGCACGGCGGCACTCGAACTGCAGGAGACCGGCGGCCGCTACTCGCTCTCCACCATGTGCATCGGCGTCGGCCAGGGCATCGCGGTGGCGCTGGAGCGCGTCTGAACCGTTTCGACCTCCCAGATAAAAAGAGCCCGGCTGTCCGACAGCCGGGCTCTTTTCTTTCAGTTCATCAAAGCGCGCTATCGCGGTGCCCGCTCACGCCGACCAGATCGCGATATCGACCGGGCCGAGCTTGCGGCCGCCGACGTGGAAGGTCGCGCCGGCCGGTGCCGGGACATCGACGGCCGACTTGCCGTAATTGAAGGCGAAGGCGAGCTTGCCGCGGCGGGTGATGCGCAGATCACCAAGATCCGGAAGCGTCTCGACCGAGGCCCAGCCGAGGGCATCGCCGATCACCTTGCCGAGGAAGTCACCCCGCGCGGCGGTTGCGAGGTAGCGCGCCTTGTCGTTGCCGACGAGCGCCGGGGCGCCATTGCGATAGTCGCCCTCGAAGGTCGCAAGCACGGTTTCGTTGGTGCGAACCGTCTCGCGCCAGACACCGGCCGGATAGGTCTCGTTGCCGTAGAGCACGCTTTCGGCGTGGAATTCCGGCAGCGACTCGACACGGGCGACGCTGACGTCGATCAGCGCGGCGAGCGGACCCGGCGGCAGGCCCTCGGGGATATGCATGTCCTCCGTCTTGCTGCCGCTGCGCGGTCCGAACAGCACCTTAGCGCCTGACGCGGCGAGCTTTTCGACGAAGGCCTGTTCCGGGATGACGAGATCGGGCGCCAGGACGAGCTGGTAGCCGTCAAGGTCCGAATGCTGGCCGATGATGTCGACGTCGACGCCGAAGCGGGCGACGGTCGAATACCAGTCGAGCGCGATCTGCGAGGCCAGATAGGTGCGGCCCTGCGGTAGCGCCCGCGTCGCCCAGCGCGAGGTGTAGTCGAGCAGGATCGCGACCTTGGCCTTCTCGCGGCGCTCACCCTTCGGCAGACGCTTCATTTCCTCGGCAACCTGCGCGACTTCGAGATAGCCCTGGTCAGCCTCGCTGTTCGGAAGCAGCAGGCCGGCATGGAACTGCTCCTGCGCAAACGGCACCTGGCGCCATCGGAAATAGGAGACCATGTCGACGCCGTGGGCATAGGCGAGCCAGGTCCACAGCCGCACCATGCCGTCGGCGGGCGACTGGTTGTGCGAGGCCCAGTTTACCGGGCCCGGCTGCTGCTCCATCACCCAGACGCGGCCGTTGCCGACGGCACGGTAGAGATCGTGGTTGAAGGCCGGCTGGTCGGGATCGCCGACGCGCAGGTAGCGACCCTTGTCTTCCGAGGAGAGGCGGCCGTTGAGCAGCCCGCCCATCGGATAGACGTCCCAGGAGGCGATATCGATGTCCTCGCCGACCTTGTAATGGTCGAAGTCGGTGTTCTGCGACATGAAGTTGTGCGTCACCGGACGACCCGGCGAGTGCTTGCGGATGATGTCGACCTGCGCCTTGTTGAAGCTCTTCACCTGGTCGGAGGAGAAGCGGATGTAATCGACGATATGGGTCGGGCTCGGCTCTTCGACGAGGTTGTTGGGAAGCTCGACCTCATCGAAGCTCAGGTAGTTCATCGCCCAGAAGGCCGTGCCCCAAGCGCGGTTCAGTTCCTCGACCGTGCCATAGCGGGCCTCAAGCCATTGGCGGAAGGCGCGCAGCGCCTCATCGGAATAGCTGTAGATCGTGTCGTGGTCGCCGTACTCGTTATCGGTCTGCCAAGCATGGACGAAGGCGTTCTTGCCATAGCGCTCGGCCATGGCTTCGGAAATGCGCGCCGCCTCGATGCGATAACGGCGGCTGGAGAAGCAGTAGTGGCGGCGGGCGCCGAACTTGCGCACCACGCCCTTGACGTCGACGGGCAGGATGTCCGGATAGCGATCGATCAGCCACTTCGGCGGTGCGGCGGTCGGCGTTCCCAGAATGACCTTAAGACCGGCCTTGCCGAGCACCTCGATCGCGTCGTCCAGCCACTCCCAGTGGAATTCGCCCGAGCGGGGCTCGATCTTCGCCCAGGCGAATTCGCCGATGCGCACCCAGGCAAGACCGAGCTCGACCATACGGCGGGCATCCTCTTCCCATTTTTCGCGCGGCCACTGCTCCGGATAGTAGCAGACGCCGAGTTCCAGCATGTCGGTCTGCTGCTCTTTGGCGTTGAAGCGGTTCAATCTCGTCAGGGGCATGTGCACGGGTCCGGTCCTTCGTCATGTCTTACGGTCGGTTGGGTCCGACCTCGGGTTTTGTCTGTGCGCCCTTGAATATAAACGTTTATATTCAAGGGCATGAATGGGCGCCCTAAGCGGGCGCGAAGTTCGTCAACGGTTCGGGTTCAAGCGGTCGTCGCAGCGCTCGATCAGGTTCGGCATCAAAAGCGTCTGCAATGCCTCCGGCGGCTCGCCCTCCATGCGCCTGAGGATATAGGCGCCGAGCAGGCTGCTCGGCTCGCTGATCGGCAGGTAATAGGTGGTGATCGGCGGCGCGAAATACTGGCTGACGTTGAGATCATCGGTGGCGTTGATCACCGCGTCACGGCCATGCACAAGTCCGCGCTCGTGAAAGCCCGAGAAGGCACCGAGTGCGGAGGCTTCGTTGGCGCAGATATAGGCGGTCGGCGGGTTGCTGAGCTCCGACATGGTCAAAACGTTCTCACGGCCGAAAGCCGGCGTCAGACGGCCATGGGCGACGAGCGCCGGATCATAGGGAAGCCCCGCGACATCAAGCGCATGCCTGTAGGCTTCAAGCCGGGTGATGCCGTAGCTTAAGTCCGAGAGCGGGTTAAGCAGCGCGATGCGGCGATGGCCGCGCTCGGTGAGCCGCGCCATCGACACCCGGATCATCTGCTCGTTGTCGGCATCGACATAGGCATGCGGCGCATTGTGGATGCTGGTGCCATAGGTGACGAACGGGAAATCGGCTGCCTGCATGGTGCGGATGCGCGGATCGTCGGCGCGTGTTCCCGAGATGATGATGCCGTCGGCCTTCTTCAACGAGACGATCTGCTTGATGACCGCCTGGCTTTCCTCGAAATTGCGCACGGCATAAAGCGAGACACGATAGGGGCTGTCTTCCAGCGCCCAGGAAATACCGCTGAGCAGCTGGGCGTATTCGACACCTTCCCATTCGTTCTGCTTCGGGCCCGGCGCAGTCATGATGGCGGCGACCTGATAGGTTTTGCCGGTGCGTAGCTGCACGCCATGCATGTTCAGTTCGTAGCCGACCCGTTCGGCCGCCTCGATCACGATCGCGCGCGTTTCCGGGCGGACCTGAGGCGAGTGCTTCAGGGCCTTGGAAACGGTGGCGATGGAAAGCCCCGTCTCCTGCGCGATGGTCTTGATCGTCGGTCTCTGCATGGCGTCTCGGTTCGTCACGGGTTGCTAGATCACGAAGATTTGGGTCGGCTGAGCGATGCCGCCAGCTGAAGATAGACTGCGGATGTCCAGGCGAATGCCCGATCGCGAAGGCCCCTCCCCGAGCGCGCGTCGAAGTTTTCGGCCATACCGCTTTTGCTCGCAAGTGAACAGAACTTTTCCGCGACTTTGCGCGCGAGCTCAATCTTCCCTTGCTGGCGCAGTCCATCCCAGAGAAGCAGCGTCGTCGGCGCCCAGATCGGCCCGCGCCAGTAACCGTCGTCCTCGTAGAAGGAACTCTTCGGGCTTTCGGTCGCCGGCCCCCATTCGGTGATGAAGCCGCCAGCTACGAGCCGCGCGACAAGCTTCTCGCGCATGTCGGGCGTCAGACGCGATCCGAGCAGCAGCGGCATGAACTGGATGAGGTTTTCGCCCGGCAGTATCCGCTCCGGGTCCGCAGCGAGCCGGGCGCCAAAGGTCTCGCCGGTCCAGAGGCGCTCGAAAAGCAGCGCCTGCAGCTCGTCTGCCTTCTGCCGCCACACCGCCTGGCGGTCAGCGTCGTCTTCGAGAAGATCGGCAAGCGTCTCGCAGGCAAGGATCAGGAAAACGGGCAGATCCGGCGAGATCACCGGGCCGCCTTCGGCAAAGAAGGTGGCGTTGTCCCAGCCGCTATCATTGCCGTGGAAATAGGACGGCAGGCTCGCCGCATCCTTACGGCCGTAGGTCAGCCAGTAGTCGACCTGGCGACCGATTGCGTCGCGCAGGTAAGACTTGCGCTCCACTGTGAGGAAGGACGGATCGGCAGCTGCGATCAGCGACACCGCCCAGCCATGCACCGGCGGCTTGGTGAAGGCGAAGAGCACGTCGCGGTCGTTGATATAGTCCGGCAGCAGGCCGGAGGCGTCCTGATGGTCGAAGATCGCCGCGAACTGGTCGAAGGCGAGATCCTGATCGAAGGCCGCCACACCGAGCGCGGAGAAGGCGTTGTCCCAGCTCCAGATGTTGATCATGTGGTTCTTCGACATGTAGATCGCCGGCCGCGTCAGCGCGCCACCAGCAGGAACGCCGTTCGCCCAGAGCAGGTAACTTGCGAGACGATGTGCATCGTCCTGGCCTTCCACACCCTTCGGAACACGTGCGTGCCATTCGCCGAATTCGGCCGCCGCATCCGAAAGCGCCTCGGCGAACCGGCCGGGCCGATCAGCAGGCGGCACGGTGCGGAAAAAATCGACATTGCCCTCGAAAATGTCCGCACCCGAAAAGGCGAAGGACACGTCTTCGGAATGGTCGCGCTGCCAGGCGCCAGCGACCTTCAGGTCACCAGTGATCGCCCGCGGGATGAATTTGACGTTTTCGACCGCGGCCACCAGGCAATCCTCGCCGCTTGGCATGCGGTAGACATAGTCGTAGCGCGAGCCCTCGAGATGGAAGCGCACGCCGGCCCGTTTGCCTGCGATGTACAGCCTTTCGCCGTCGCCAATGACGAAGCTCACCTCGCCCTCGCCGATGCGAGCATCGAGCCGTTCCGGGGAAAGCACGAGCACAGGCGTCACGCTCGCGCCCTCAGCATCGAAAAACTCGACGCGGCAGAGACGACCGAGTGACGGCCGCTCATCGCCGCCGGCGACATGGCGGAGATAAAGCGCACGCTCGCCGTCACGGCCGGGCACCCGCATCATCGAGAGCGTCAGGAAACGGCCCCTGCGGCTGAAGGGGACAAATTCGATATCGAACAGCATGCCGTTATCCCTTCACCGACGAGCCGACGGCGCCATCCATGATGTAGCGCTGGGCGACGAAGAAGAGGGCGAGCGGCGGCAGGCAGAGGATCACCGTGATCGCGGCGATCGAGGTCACGTCCACCTCGTGCAGGCCCTTGAACATCGAGAGGCCGAGCGTCAGCGTGTACTTCGACTGGTCGTTGAGGAAGATCAGCGGTCCGAGATAGTCGTTCCAGGCGTTCATGAAGTGGAAGGTACCGACCAGCACCAGTGCCGGCATCATCAGCGGCAGATGGATGCGCCAGTAGATGTCGAAGGCGTTGGCGCCGTCCATGCGGGCTGCCTCGTCGATCTCCATCGGCACGGTCATGATGTACTGGCGCAAAAGGAAGACGAAGAAGGCGTCGGCGAAATAGGCAGGTACGATCAGCGGCTTCAGCGTATTGATCCAGCCGAGCAGGTTGAACTCCATGTAGAGCGGGATCATCTTCACGTCCCACGGGATCATCATGGTGGCGAGCAGCAGGATGAACAGCGGGTCGCGACCGGGGAAGCGGAAGCGGGCAAAGCCATAGGCGACCAGCGACGAGGAAATCAGCTGGCCGATGGTCGACAACACCACCACGATCAGCGAGTTGGTGAGGTAGGTGCCAAAGGGCTGCTTGTTCCAGGCGGCGGCGAAATTCTCCCAGTGCCATTCCGACGGCCAGAACACCGGCGGGAATTGGTAAAGCTCGGCCGAGCTTTTGACCGCCGTCATGAAGGTCCAGTAGAACGGCGCGATGAACAGCGCCGACAGCAGGATCAGCGCGGAATAGAGCAGCGTCTTACGCATTGCGGTCTCCATCATTCTCGCGGACTTCGCCTTCGTAATAGACCCAGGCGGCCGACCAGCGCATGACGCCGAGGCTGAGCAGAAGCACGATGATGAACATCACCCAGGAGCCGGCGGCGGCGTAACCCATGTCGAAATACTTGAAGGCGTTGTCGTAGATATACATGGCGAAGAAATAGGTGGAGCCGAGCGGTCCGCCCTTGGTCAGAAGCAGAGCGATCGTCAGCTGCTGGAAGGCAGAGATGATCGATGTGATGAAGGTAAAGAGCAGCATCGGGCCAAGCATCGGCAGCGTGATGAACACCATCTGCGCCCAGCCGGGAACGCCCGAGACGGTCGCCGCCTCATAGAGCTCCTTCGGGATGGCTTTCAGACCGGTCAAGAGGATCAGCATCGTGCCGCCAAGACCCCAGAGGCTGGCGATGATGATCGCGACGATCGCAAGGTTCGGGTCGCCGAGCCAGTTCGGCCCGTCGATGCCGACGAAGGACAGCATGAAGTTCAAAAGGCCGTATTCACGGCTGTAGATCCAGCTCCAGATCGTCACAAGGGCGACACCGGAGATGACGCTCGGCAGGTAGAAGGCGGTGCGGAAGAAGCCGCTGGCAAACGTGATGTGGTGCAGCATCAGTGCCAGGAGGAACGACATGACGATGTTGAACGGCACGTAGATCGCCGCAAACTTCACCGTGATCCAGAGGCTTTCCCAGAACTGCGGGTCCTCGAACAGCATGGAACGGTAGTTTTCGAGCCCGACGAACGTGCGTTCGCCGACGACCGGCCAGTCATAGAAGCTCATCGTCAACGAGAAGACGAGCGGGCCGAGCGTGAAGAACAGGAACCCGAGGATCCACGGGGAGATGAACAGATAGGGTGCTGCATAGCGCGCGATGGCGGAGCGCTTGCGCCTTGCCACCTTTGGCTCTGCACCGGCATAGGTCATATCCATCTCCCCGTACTCCCTATTCTTACTTGATCAGCCGCTTGGAGCGGTTGACCGCATCGTCGAGATGCTGCTTGGCATTGCCCTGGTCGATCATCGTCGCCTCGATCGCGCGGGCGAGATTGTCCTGGACCTTGCCCCAATTGGCGTTCTTCAGAAACGCGTGGGTCTCGGTGTTGGAGGTCGCCAGAATGTCGAAGAAGGGCTTGTAGATCGGGTCCTTGGTCATGCCCTTTTCTTCAGCAACGCTCGTGCGCACCGGCAGGTCGTTGACGCGCATGGCGACGGCTTCCGGCGAGGAGAAGAACTTGACGAATTCCCAGGCGAGATCCGGATGGGCCGCATCCTTGGCGATCGAGATCGCCGAGACGCCGAGTGCCGAGTGGGCGGTCTTGTCGCCGAACTTCGGCAGTGGTGCTACGCCATACTTGATGCCGGATGCGTCGATGCCCGACTTCGACCACATGGCGCTCTGGAACATGGCGATCTTGCCGCCCTTGAACAGCGTGCTGCCGGTCGTGTCGTCGCCGAGGTTCAGCGTGATCGCTTCCTGTTTCTTGGCCATGTCGCCGAACATGTCGAGCACCTGCGCTGCCGCGTCGCTGTTCATGTAGCCGTCGATCTTCTTGCCGTCGTCGGAAATGTACTTCGTGCCGTTCGACCAGAGGAACTGCTCGAAGTCATAGGGGTCCGGCTTGGCGTCGACGGCAAAGCCATAGACCTTGTTCGGCTCGTCGCGGAACTTGGCGGCCTTGGCGCGCAGGTCGTCCCAGGTCCAGCCGTCATTTGGTTCCTCGACACCGGCCTTGGCGAACATGTCCTTGTTGTAGAAAACCACCTGGGTGGTGAAGCCCGAGGGCATGCCGTAGGTCTTGCCCTCGACACGGACCGTGTTCATCAGGCCCTTCGGGAAATCGTCCGGCTTGATCTCGGCCGCGTCCTTGGCGATCAGGTCGTCGAGCGGCTTCAGCGACGTGTAATATTGCGGAAAGTTCCACATATACATGACGTCAGGCGGGTTGCCGGCGCCGAAGGCCGCGATCAGCTTCTGATCGTATCCATCTGCGTAAGGTTCGACCTGGACCTTCACGCCCGGATGCTTTTCCTCGAATTTCTTGGCGATTTCCTGCTGGATCGCCAAGCTTTCGTCCGTATCCCAGGTCGCAAAGCGCAAGGTCTCTTCTGCGCGAGCCGTTGCGGTTCCGGCGATCGCCAGAACCATCAGCGAGCCGATGATCGACTTCCTGTTGAGCATGTTTCTCCTCCTCGTTCGGGTTACGCGACCCGCTTTGCCTTTTCCTGATTGATGAGCGTCTGCGTCTCGACATCGAGACGCCGCGCGACCGCCTGGCCGTCGCCGTCGAACAGATGGCAATGCTCTGCGGCCAAGCGCAGGTGCACGCGCTCGCGGGCGGAAACCGGATGCGTGCCGCGCACGACCGCGGTCATGTCGCCGCCGTTCTGAAGGCTGATATGGACGTGGCTTTCCGTGCCGAGCCGCTCGACGAGGCGCACGTCGCCGACGAGGTGACCCTCCTCGGCCGAAACCAGCTCGATCTTGTCCGGGCGAATGCCGAGCGTCACCGACTTCGGCTTGGCGATCGGCGCTGCGGCGAGCATTTCGAGCGTCAGCGGATGGGCGAGACCGCCACCATTGAGGGTCACCGAGGTGTCAACCTGCCCGGTCACGTCTGATGTGACGAAGTTCATCCGCGGCGAGCCGATGAAGCCGGCGACGAACAGGTTCGCCGGCTGGTAGAAGAGCTCGAGCGGCGTGCCGAACTGGCTGACCTTGCCCTTGTCGAGAACGACCACGCGGTCGGAAAGCGTCATCGCCTCGACCTGGTCGTGGGTGACATAGATCATCGTCACCCCGAGACGCTCGTGAAGGGCTGCAAGCTCGACTCGCATGGTGACACGCAGGCCGGCATCGAGGTTCGAGAGCGGCTCGTCGAGCAGAAAAAGTTTCGGCTCGCGCACGATCGCACGGCCGATCGCGACGCGCTGGCGCTGGCCGCCCGAGAGCTGGCGCGGCTTGCGGGCCAAGAGCTCCCTGATGCGCAGGATGTCGGCGGCGTTGTCGACACGGCGATCGATCTCGTCGCGCTTCATGCCGTTCAGCGCCAGGCCGAAGGAGAGGTTCTTGCGCACGTTCATGTGCGGGTAGAGCGCGTAGTTCTGGAAGACCATGGCGATATCGCGCTTGGCCGAGGCGATATCGGTGATGTCGCGCTCGCCGAGATGGATCGAACCACCGTCGAGATCCTCGAGACCGGCAATCGAGCGCAGCAGCGTGCTCTTGCCGCAACCGGACGGACCGAGAAAGCAGACGAACTCGCCGTCGGCGATATCGAGGTTGATACCCTTCAAGACTTCAAGCGAACCGAAGCCTTTGCGCAAATTGTCGATGCGGATCGCTGCCAACGGGCCCTCCCTGCCGGCGGAGCGCTGCAATAGGGCCAAAGGCTCAAAAACAGCACCAAGTTAAACGTTTATATGCACGATAAAAACGTTTAACTTTCTTGTAAAGGGAAAAATCGCGTCGATCAGATTTTGCTGTTGAAGGCGATGCCCGACAGCAAAACGGCCACCAAATGGCGGCCGTTTTCGCTTTTGCTTCAGACGCTTAGGCGTCCCAGCGTCTCGTCGAGCGCGTTGAGGAAATAGTCACAATCCTCGACGCTGAAGGGTGCCGGCGGCTTCACCTTGAGCACATTGTGGTGCGGCCCCTCGCTGCTCAAGAGAATGCGGTGCTTCCGCTTCATCTCGGCGATGACGAAATCGAGCTCGCGCGCGGCCGGCTCCAGGGTCTCTCGATCCCGCACCAATTCGATGCCGTTGAAGAGGCCATGGCCTCTGACATCGCCGATGATCGCGTGCTTTTGGGCAAGCGCCCGCGCCCCGTCCATCAGCCTGTCGCCGACGACGCGGCAATGGTGCATCAGCCGCTCATCGCGGATGACGTCGAGCACCGCCAGGCCGATCTCGGCCGAGACCGGATTACCGCCGAAGGTGTTGAAGTATTCCATGCCATTGGCGAACGAGGCGGCAATCGCCTCCGTCGTGACGACGGCCGCCATCGGGTGGCCGTTGCCGATCGGCTTGCCCATGGTGACGATGTCGGGAACGACACCCTGCAACTCATGCGCCCACATGTGGCTGCCGACGCGGCCGAAGCCCACCTGCACTTCGTCGGCAAGGCAGAGGCCGCCTGCGGCGCGCACATGGGCATAGGCCTCACGCAGATAGCCTTCCGGCAGCGACAGCTGACCGCCGGTGCCGAGAATGCCTTCGCTGAAGAACAGCGCCGGGCGACGGCCGTCGGCGGCAAGCGCTGCCACCTGGTTGCGCACGTCCTCGGCATATTTCCGGCCCGCATCCGCATCGTCATAGCGATAGCGCCCACGATAGAGATCCGGCATTTCCGAGACCTTCACATGCGCCGCCTGGCCCTCGCCGCCCTTGCCGGCGAACTTGTAGGGGCTGACGTCGATCAGGCTCGACAGATGGCCGTGATAGGCATGGTCGACGGTGATGATGTCGCGGTTGCCGGTATAGGCGCGCGCCAGGCGGATCGCGAGATCGTTCGCCTCGCTGCCGGAATTGACGAAGAAGCAGATGTTCAGCGGATCCGGGAACTGCGCGGCAAGCCTGCGGGAATATTCGACCAGCGAATCGTGCAGGTAGCGCGAATTGGTGTTCAGCCGCTGCATCTGCGTCTGCGCCGCCTTGACGACGCGCGGGTGGCAATGGCCGACGTGGCAGACATTGTTGACCATGTCGAGCCAGCGCGTGCCGTCCTCGTCGATCAGATGCGCGCCCTCGCCGCCGACGATCTTCAAGGGGGTGGCGCTATAGGCAATGCTCAGCGACCGGCCGATGCGACGATGGCGCTCGCGCACCAGAAAGGCTTTGTCGCGCGGCACAATCACCGAGACCGGGACCGACAGCCCAAGCACGACGCTCGGGTCCGGGCTCACCTCGCGCCAGACCTGCCACTGGTCGCGCACGCCGACACCATGCATTTGGCCGCCAAGACCGAGATGATCGGTGACGACCTGGAAATGCAGATGCGGCGCCCAGTTGCCATTTTCGTTTGCGGAACCGAAGGCGGCGAAAACCTCGCCCTTGGCAATCGCCTGCCCCGCGGAAAGCTTCGCGACGCTGTCGCGCGAGAGATGACCGTAGAGCGTCCAGAAACGCGCACCGCCGTCGATCTCGTGTTCGAGAAGCACGGTTGGGCCGAACCCGTAGGCGACGGCGTCGTCGTGAATGAAGGCGACCTTGCCGGCAAAAGGTGCGGACACCGGCTCGCCGGCCGGGGCAAAAATGTCGACGCCGAGATGCACCGAGCGCCGAGCGCCCGCCGTCTCGTAGGCATCACCCTGATAGATCCCGCGGTCCTCGCCATAAAGACCGACGCCGAAGGCCGCGCCCTCGCGGCCGACCTGCGCCATGATGCGGACTTCGGCTTCCGCCGCATCGAGGCTTGCCCACTGCGCGGCCTCCGGCCCGGTGGCCGAGAAATCGAACACCGTCACTTTCGGCTTGTCGACCGATGGACGAACGATCGGCGTGAAGTCATGCGCGTTCTTTTCAAGCCAGCGCACGACGGCGGCCGCATGCGGGATCGGCGCCAGACCGCAGGCGTCGCGGATGCGCGCGATGGCGATCGAATGGTTCTCGCCCTGCAGACGGTTCAACTCGCGCCAGACATCCTCCTGGCTGACGAGCAGATAGGTATTCTCAGGGTTTTCGCGGATCTGCTTTGCCGCCATGCACATGCTGACGGCGTAGCGGGTCATGACAAGATCGAAAACCAGTTCGACTTCCGTTTCGCTCAAGCAATTGACCTGGTGGTAGGCGCCGGCAAGGGCGGCAATCGTGCCGACCGGATCAGCCGAGCCGATCAGCGCATAGGCCGAAGCGACGGCGATTTCGATCACCCTGAAGGTTTCGACCATGTCGCCGAAATCGAGAAGGCCGCTGACCGTACCGTCCTTGTCGAGCAGCACGTTGTAGTCGTTGGCGTCGTTGTGAATGACCTGCATCGGGCAGGTCGTCAGGCGCGGCAGGACCGTCGAGGCGAAATGGTCGAGGATCGCGCCGACCGCCGCATGCTTGTCGGCACCATCGATCAGCTCGACATGCTTTCGATGCATGTCGGCGCGGCCGATGTCCCAAGCGTAGAGCCGCTTGGCACCGGCATGGGAGAAGTCCTCCAGACTGCGGTCGAGGCCGGCAAGCAACCGGCCGAGGCTTTCGGCACTCGCCGCCTCGCGCAGCGGCGCCTTGGCCCAGGTGTCGCCGGGCAGCCAGGACAGGAGCCGCGCCGTCCGCGAGCCGCGGAGCTCGATCTTGCTGGTAGCGCCGCCTGAGCGAGCGCGAAACGCCCGCGAGATCGGCAGAGCCGGTGCCTTGGCAGAGAGGTGTTCGAGCACCGCCATCTGCATGTCGAGTTCGTCCGCATCGCCGGCAGCATGCAGCTTCAGCAGGTACTCCTGGCCATCGGCAGCGGTGACGCGATAGTTGAGATCGTGCTCGCCCGGCAGCGGCGCGAGGTTCGCCTCGATGCCGTAGGTCTCCGTGAGCCAGGCGCGGATCGTCGCCAGTTCCCGCTCGGTTCTCAAATCTGTCTCTGCCATTTTCCCTGTCCTGTCACCACGAAACCCGCTGCCCGTCATAGGCGCGAAAACTGCCGCTAGCGGCCAAATCTGCCTTGTCGATGATCGCCTTCAGCCCGGCCGCACTCGCCGCCACCGAAATGACGGCGTCGCTGCCGCCCATGTCCGTCTGCACCCAGCCGGGGTGCAGCGAGACGACGGAAATCCCGTCGCCCTTCAGATCCTGCGCGAGCTTGACCGTCGCCATGTTCAGCGCCGCCTTCGAGCAACGATAGGCATAATCGCCGTCGTCGTCGTCGAGCGTGCCTTCGGCCAGCGACCCCGCCCTGCTGCTGATATTGGCGACGACCCGACGTTTGCCGTCCTTAAGGTTGGCAAGAAGCGCCCGCGTCAGCAGAAGCGGCGCGAGCGCATTGACGCGCATCACCTGGAGAAAGTCGTCTGCCTCAAGCGTCGCCAGACCGCCCGTGTCGCCGCGCACGGCCGCGTTGTTGATCAGCACATCGATCGCAACACCCCGGAGCGACCGCCCCAAGGCGTCGATCGATGCGGGATCGGCAACGTCCAGCGTCAGCCGATCTGTCGCATCTTCGACCGGAACAGCTGCCCGCTGGCAGGCGATCACCCGCCAGCCGTCTTCGGCATAGAGCCGCGCGAGTCCCGCGCCGAGCCCGCGGGAGGCCCCCGTGATCAGGACCGTCGGTCGCCTAGCGGTGCTTGATGTCATATTTCCGCTCGACCATGTTGACGAGGCTTGCCGCGGCCAACGTCAGGAAGATGTAGAAGATCGCCGCCGAGTTATAGGGCGCAAACGGCAGGAAGCTTGCCGACTGGAACTCGCGCATCCGCTGGGTGATGTCGCGGATCGAGAGGATCGACAGAAGCGAGGTGTCTTTCAGGATCGCGATCAGTTCGTTGCCGAGTGGCGGAATGATGATGCGGAAGGCCTGCGGCAGGACGACGAGGCGTGCCGTCTGCCAGCGGTTGAGGCCGATGCTGCGCGCCGCCTCGACCTGGCCGACGGGAATGGCGTTGATGCCCGAGCGGAAGATTTCGGCAAGATAGGCCGAATAGGCGAGCGCCATGGCGACGATACCGCGCATCAGGTTCGGCGGATCGAGCACGCCTTGTGTTGCGTCCTTCAGCGCCCCGCTCAAGGGCAGGCCGACATAGAGCACGATCACCAGCATCGGAATGCCTCGGATCGTATCGACGATGAATTCCGAGCCGATCGCCAGCGGATGACGCTGGTGCAGGTAGCCGCCGAAGGTCAGCAGGCCAAGGATGATCGCAAGCACGGCGACGGTAATGCCGGCGGCGCGATCGCGGTCGTTGAGCGCCTCGGTCTTCCAGAGAACCGGCATGTCGGCGGGCGCGGCAGCGGCCGGCAACAGCGCCGCCGAAACCCCCTCACCCTTGGCGATCGAGGCCAGCGCCTCCTTGGGCCCGACGAAGGTGCGCACCGGCGTTTCCGTCTGCGGCGCGCCGTCATACTGGCCGAAACGCACCGCGCTAATCAGGCCCGCCGGCGTGTTGGTGATGATGCCGACCTTGCCGTCGAGCGTGCCGGCGAGCACATAGGTGTCGCGCGGCTGCATGAGGAACCAGCCGGCAGCAAGGGCGAGCACCAGGGTGGCGATCGCGAAGTAGAGGCTGGTCCGGACCGTCGAGTGCAGCTGCAGCAACCCGACCCAGACAAGCCCCATGAGCGCCGCGAGGATATAGGCGGCGATCGCCGCGCGAATGGTGGTGGCGACCCCGGCTGCAAAGGCGATATGGGCGAAGAAGAAAACGAAGACCAGACCCGTACCGTTGATGAGACCGATGATCCAGCGGGCGATGCGCCTCGTCTTTCCGTCGGGAGCGGCATCGGAACGGCTGCTCAGGAAATGAAGCCCGAGGCCGACAAGCGTGATGGCCAGATAGGCGGGAAACAGCCAGGCCTCGACGCCCTGCACCATCAGATCCGCAGCCTCGGTCAATTGCCGTGGCGTCACGCCCTTGACGATCAGCGTCGACTTGAACGGGTCGACACCGTTGGCGACGACGGACGTGATGAAGGGATGGATATTGTGACCGATGACGAGAACAGCGGCCGCGCCGAGATTGAGGAGCGCCGCGACGTTGGCGAGCCGCGGACGCGGCGCCTTGGCGCGCGAGAACACGAGCACCGCGATGCCCGATGCAAAGGCGATCGCCAGCGCCAGAAAGCCGGGCACGAAAGCGGACGAGCCGTTCTCGACGCCGAGGATCGCCCGCAGCGAGCGCTGATAGTCGCCGGAGGAAATGAAGAGATAGATGATGAAGGGCAGCGCGGTCAGGATGATCAGATTGCTCGGACGCACGCTTCTCAGGAACGACATTCATTCCTCCGGGGGCATAGTAGACGGACGGAAGACCCGGAACGCGGGCGCGCTCCGGGTCCGGATCGGCAGGATGAGCCTACTTGAGGCCCCAGTACTTGTTGATCAGCTGGTCGAGCGTGCCGTCGTCCTTGATCATCTTCAGGCCTTCGTTGAAGGCCGCGACGTTTTCGTCGCCCTTGCGGAAGACGAGACCGAGCGGATCGGATTCGAGGTCCTTGATGGCAACGACAAGCTCGCCGGCAAACTCGCGCTCGTAGGCGGCGGCGTTGGCGCCGTTGATGACGACGCCGTCGACGTCCTTGTTCTTCAGCGCGATGATCGCGGCGCTGAACGTGTCGTAAGCGGCAACGTTCTCCTTGCCGACGACGCTCTCGGCGACCTGGGCATCGGTGGTGTTCGCCTGGGCGGAGAGCTTTCTGCCGGCGTCCTTGAAGGCTTCGAGCGTGATGCCCTGGTCGTCAGCGCGCATCAGCACGGCCTGGCTGTTGACGATGTAGGGATCGGAGAAGTCCATCGCCTTCTTGCGCTCCTCGGTGATCGAGACGCCGGAGGCAACGAGATCGAAGCTGCCCTGGTCGAGCGCGGCGAAGATGCCGTCCCACCCCGTCGTGATGAACTCCGCCTGGCAGTTGATCTTGGCGCAGACCGCATTGACGACATCGACGTCGAAGCCGACGACCTGTCCGGTTGCCGGGTCGATGCTCTCCATCGGCGGCGAGGTCGTGTCGGAGCCGACCTTCAACAGCTTGCCGCCGAGGTCGGCGGCATGGGACACGCTCGAAGCAAGGGCTGCAACAGCCAGGGCAATCATCAGTTTTTTCATGGTTCTCCTCCTTTTGATGATTAATTTTGTGTCAGGCGGCCGCCGAGATTGTCGGGCTGGCGCGCGATCAGAGTCGGCCTGAAGACCTGCCTGAGCGCCTTGGGGTCCTCCCCCTCCATGCGGCGCAGCAGGAACTGTCCGAGGGTGCGGCCAAGCACCTCGATCGGCTGGTAGAAGGTGGTAATCGGCGGCGTGAAATAGGCGCTGACATTGATGTCGTCATAGGCGATGACGTCGACGTCGACACCGACCTGCCGCCCGAGGCTGCCAAGCCCCGAGAGCACGCCGAGCGTGGTGGATTCGTTGATGCAGACGAAGGCGGTTGGGGCGTCGTCCCGTTGCAGGAAGTCGATCACCGTCTGCCGGCCGAAATGGGTCGAGAGATCGCCCTCGGCGATCAGGTCCATCGGCGCATCGAGACCCGCCTCGCGAAACGCGCGGACGAAACCGTCGATCCTGTCGAGCGCATAGGAAAGCCGCCGTTCCGGATTGACGAGCGCGATCCGCCGGTGGCCGCCGGCGACCAGCCGCGCGGTCGCCGCATGCGCCGCCCATTCGTTGTCGATGTCGACATGGGCATAGTCCAGTTCCTTGCGGCAGCGCCCCATCGAAACGAAGGGGAAATGCTCGGCGACGAGCAGGTCGATGCGCGGGTCCTCGGCAAGAATGCCGGAGAAGATCAGGCCATCGGCAAGCCCCTGGTCGACGATGCGTCGCGCCGCGTCCGCGCCGTCGGCGGCGTCGCGGATCACATGCACGGACATGCGGTAGTCCGTGCCTTCGAGCGCCTGACTGATGCCGCTCAGGGTCTGGGTGTATTCGACGCCGTCCCATTCGTAGTCGCGCGCCGCGGTCACCGGCATCAGCACGGCGGCCTGAAAGCTCTTGCCGGTG
The DNA here is from genome assembly GCF_002940685.1 of Ensifer adhaerens. Classification (GTDB taxonomy): domain Bacteria; phylum Pseudomonadota; class Alphaproteobacteria; order Rhizobiales; family Rhizobiaceae; genus Ensifer; species Ensifer adhaerens_E. The sequence goes on from NZ_PNFP01000028.1 coordinate 35,515, forward strand.
CGAAGCGCCATGCCGCGCGCGTTCGCCTGATAGCCGACTTCACGCGCCGCCTTGTAGATGATGTCTCGAGTCGCAGGCGCGACCACCGGAGATTCGCGCAAGGCCTTCGAGATCGTGGCGATGGAATAGCCCGTCATCTCGGCCAGGGTCTTGATCGTCGGCGTCGGCGCGCGCCGGGCCCTGTGCATCTCAGTCGCCATGCACCCTCCCAGGCTCGCAGCTTCTCCTGAACACAGAGGTAGCAGCCAATAAAAACGTTTTCAAGAAAAATAAAAACGTTTTTATTTTGGGCGAAGCGTACGCGGAAGAACGCGATTGCCACGCGCGGCGCAGGGCCATGAGGCCCGAGAGAAGGGTAAGAAATTCAACGGCTGGGCGATGCAGCCAGCTCAGTGAGCGGTGTAGGCACCGTCGACGAGATGAACGCTCCCGGTGATGAAACTCGCCTGCTCCGACAACAGGAAACAGATCAGAGCAGCGACCTCCTCAGGCGTACCGAGGCGACCCATGGGCTGCAGAGACATGATGCGCCTGCTTCTTGCCGCGTCCGCATTCTCCGCCGAGAGCGGCGTATCGATCCAACCGGGCGCCACGGCATTGATGCGAATTCCCGTTCGGGCATACTCGATTGCAGCAGACTTCGTCAGCCCAACCACCGCATGCTTGGCGGCCGTATAGGCGGCGGCGGCCGGCAGAGCGACAGAACCCAAGATGGAAGACGTGTTGACGATGGCGCCCCCACCCTGGGCCGCCATGGCTGCGATCTCGTACTTCATGCAGTAAAAGACGCCGTGCAGGTTCACATTCATCAATGCGTGCCAGCCATCGAGCGGATAGTCGGCGGTCGCCTTGCGGACGCCGTCGACGCCGGCATTGTTGACCGCCAGATGCAGACCGCCGCAGGTCCGCACGGCGAAGGTCACCAACTTTTCCACGGCGGCGGCGTCAGAAACATCGACGACCACGTCATGGGCCCTGCCACCGTTCGAGCGAATCTCTGCAACGACCCGACGCGCCGCTTCAGCGTCAACGTCGGCAGCCACCACTTCTGCCCCCTCGGCAGCGATCTGCCGACACACGGCTTTGCCAATTCCCGAACCCGCACCGGTCACGAGCGCTACCTTGCCAGCGAAGCCTAAATTCATGCTGCCATTCCTAATTTACGCGTTTCGACTATTCGGGCACGCACGACATCGCAAGACATTTCATCAAATGCAACGTCAGGGCTTCACCTTCCATCCCTCTGCCGCAACAACACACAGGAATCGCAAGAATTCCTGCCTGGAATCATGCGCCGCGCCCAGAACCCGCCCCCGGTTATACAATCCTTTCCATGCATTTCCCCGGTACAAGGCCCCACAAACTTGCGGCGCCATTTGCCTATCCTGTCGCCAAGCCCAGATTGATTTATTGGAACTTGGCCGAAGAGCATTGTAATGCTAAAAGCGAGTCGGGGCGTACCATTTTTCTCAGCAGGTAAAGATGGACAATCACCGCATTACACGGAGATTTCTGCTCGCCGGAAGTCTTAGCCTGTTGGCCGGGTGCAGTTCGACCTGGCAAGGCGTTTCCTTCCCATCCCTGTACGGCGGCACGCCGGGCGTCGACCGCCGCTACCGAAAGCGGCACGTCCGATACGACGGCAACGAGCCGGCCGGCACAATCGTTGTCGACACATCGCAACGCTACCTCTACGCGGTCGAAAATGGCGGATGGGCGATGCGCTACGGAATCGGCGTCGGAGAGGAGGGCCTTACCCTCAAGGGGCGGGCCGTCATCGGAAGAAAAGCCGAGTGGCCGTCCTGGACACCCACGGCAAGCATGATCCGACGCAAACCGGAACTGGCGCAATACGCCGGTGGGGTTTCCGGCGGCCCTCACAACCCCTTGGGAGCGTCAGCCCTATACCTCTATCGCAACGGCCAGGACACCAAGTTTCGCCTCCACGGCACGAATGCGCCCTGGACGATCGGGCAGGCCGTTTCCAATGGCTGCATCCGGCTTACGAACGACGACATCGTCGATCTCTACGCCCGCACGCCAATTGGAACTCAGGTATTGATCATTTGAACACTCACTCTATCTTACTGCGGTATTGGAGTAGGGCCCACATGACTTTGATACACTGTTTGAAGTTCGGTAACGATAAGCCGACCAATGGGTGTGCTCTTTCCGCACTAGGCCGAATCGCGAATTGCTACTAATACTGTGAGTGTTGCCTTCGAATAACCATTCCGATAACAGAGGAAAGGAAATATAGATGAGCAGAATTCTAATCGTGACAGTTGCGTTGCTTTCCGTGGCCAGTCTCGCGGCTTGCGGAACGATCGGCAAAGGCAAGGGCAAGGCGCCACCACCGGTGGCCGAAGAACCAGCGCCCGTTTACAAGTAGTTACCGACCTTAGTTCGGGGAGGATCTCACGGTCCTCCCCGCCCTGTCTGATCGTGGCCGGCTTGGCCACACATCGCGGCGCGCGGATCGAAAAGCCACCTGGAGTGGCATAGTCACGGGCCCATCAGAACTCGGGAGAGATGACGCAATAATGACGCGTTCACGAGGTCGCATTTCCTTCGCTGTCCTGGCCGCAATGGCGGTTACGGCGTGTCAATCGCAAGACAAGGCCCCGCAGCCACGATTTGTCTCAAGCTATGCGGGCACCACGTCACAGCAGCGCGATCAGGGCTATTTCATCGAATTCCGCTCGCGTTATGCGCTCAGTTACGGCCACTCCTACGTGGTTTTCGGCCAGCTCAGCAAATCTGGAGCAATGGTCAATCCGGAAGTTGCAGGCCTTGCCCCCGCGACAAGCGACACCGCTCCCTATGTCATTGGTCACGTTTTGCCGGTTCCGGCCGAAACCGGCGCCAGCGACGGTGATCTGGAGGAACAATACAGGTCCGCGAGCTGGCGCGTCATGTTGACGGAGCCGGAGTATCGCGACGTCGTCGCCAAGATCCGAAAACTCAAGGCCGAAGCAAAGTTCTGGCAGGCGTCAGTCTACAACTGCAACGCGTTTGTCGCCGACATCGCGCGCTCCATGGGCTACAAGACACCAGGCATCTGGCTCAGGCCCCAGCAGTTCATCACGAGGCTGCGCGAGATGAACGGCGGCTAGGCTGAAGCAACGCACACTCCTCCAAACGGTCGACACGGATCGATTGCGCCAGCACCCGCTGCCACCAACACCCTTGCCTGCTGACAATGGCTGCTGATCATGGCTACCGGTTGGCTGCTGACGTTCGATACCTTGTCAGGTCGAGGCGGCGCGTGGCAGTCTCATCTGCGCTTGCCGTTTCGGTGACCGAACCTGCAGCAAGAAAGCTTGGGTGATACAACGTGAACATGTCTGTCGCTTCCATCGGCGAAATCGTCTGGGTCATAGGGATCATTGCCTGGTACGTCATCCGTTATCCCTTTGAGCGCCGTGCAAAGCGCGTGCGGGTGATGAGCAGTCGCCGCTCGGCGACCGATACGATTGGCCTGGCTGCCGCGTTGCTCGGCCTTGCGATCCTGCCGGCATTTTATGTTGCAACGGGAATCCCCGCCTTTGCCGACTATCCCGCGTCTCCGTGGTTGGTGGTTCTTGGCGGCGTCATCTTTGCCATGGCTCTTTGGACGTTCCGCCGCACCCACAAGGAACTTGGCCGAAACTGGTCGATCTCACTGGAAATCCGCGAAAAACATCAACTGATCAGCAGGGGGCCATATGCCCTCGTGCGCCATCCGATGTACACCAGCTTCCTGCTCATGGGCGTTGGGCAAATGTTTCTGCTGTCGAACTGGGTGGCTGGCCTCGTCGGTGTCCTTGGCTTCGCTGTGCTTTTTTTCCTGCGTGTGGACAAGGAGGAGCGCCTGATGCTCGAATTCTTCGGCCCCGAATATCGCGCCTACATGGACAGAACGAAGCGAATTATTCCCTATCTTTACTAGAGGTGGCACGATGCGCGGCCGACCGGTCAAGCTTTCTGCGGCAAGACGCCTTGTCGGAGATCTGATGCGATTTTCGATCGGCGTTCCCCGGGTAACGGTGCAGCGACAGATGAACATCAGCGCGTTGCACAAAGCCCGCGCAGGCCGATCGGATCGGCCCTCGTGGATGGTGTTGTTTCTCAAGGGCTACGGGTTGCTTTCGACGGAGACACCGGAGCTTCGCCGGGCTTACGTCAAGCTGCCGAGACCGCAACTCTATGAATACCCCGGAAGCATCGCGTCCGTTGCCCACGAGCGCGAGCATGAAGGTGAACGGGTTGTGCTTCTCAATACGATCAAGACACCCGAACGGCGGTCCATTGCTGAATTGAGCGCCCTGCTCCAGGAGGCGCGGTCCCGTCCGGTGCTCGAGATCAGGGAATTCCGGCGGGCGCTGAAGATCGCGCGGTTGCCGGCGCCCTTGCGGCGGCTGCTGATGTGGCTCAGCCTGAACATGGGTCGTCAACGGGGCCACCGGTTCGGTACCTTCCAATTGTCCGTCTATTCCGGCCTGGGCGCGGAATCGCTCAATCCGCTGACGCCTTTGACGACGATCTTCAACTATGGGCCGATCGGTGACGACGGATCGGTCACCGTGAGAATCCACTATGACCACCGCGTCATGGACGGCGCCAACGTCGCGCGCGCCCTGGCGCGTTTCGAGGAAATCTTGAACGGGCAGATCGCCGAGGAAGTGGCGCGCCTTTCCGAAGCCGACAACCCGTCAAGCGCTGCGTCGGAGCCATCGGCATGACATCGCATCAATCAACTCGGCCCGCCATTGTCGTTGTCGGAGCGTCCCGGGGCATAGGCAGGGCGATTGCCGAGCTGGCGGCACGAGACGGCGCGCCGGTCGTTCTGGTCGCGCGATCCATCGAAGGGTTGCGCGTCGTGGAGTCCGCGATCAGGCAAGCGGGCGGCGAGGCATTCTCCCTGCCGGTCGATCTTTCCGGCCATGATGCGACGCGCATCCTCGAAGACTTTCTCTCACGCGAAGGCCTCGTCTGCGACGTGCTTGTCAACAGTGCCGGCTATGGTCTGCGTGGCGCTGCGACCGCTCTGCCGGTTGCCGACCAGGTTGGCATGATCGATGTCAATGTTCGCGCGCTTGCCGACCTCACCCTGCACCTGTTGCCGGGCATGGTCGCGCGTCGTCGTGGCGGCATCATCAATCTAGCCTCCGTCGCGAGTTTTACGCCCGGTCCGTACATGGCGATGTATTATGCGAGCAAAGCCTTCGTTCGCTCTTTTTCCGAAGCGCTGTACCAGGAGACGCGAAGGACGGGCGTAACGGTGACCTGCGTTGCGCCGGGGCCGGTATCGACCGAATTCCTCGAAAAGTCCGGCGCCAACAGGGCTGCCCTGTTCAAGGCTTTGCCGAAAGCCAGTCCGGAATATGTGGCAGATTGCGCCTGGCGCGGTTTCAAGGCCCGTCGCCGGCTGGTCATTCCTGGCATTTCCGCCAGATTGGCGATCCTGATGGCAGGCTTCCTTCCTTCCGCGGCGCTTTTGCCGCTGGTCGGCAAGCTGCAACTGCGCGGCAATGACCCCTGCCCCTGCGGATCAGGGAAGCAGCTCAAAAACTGCTGCCGCGCGGGCCACGCCAAAGGCGGAACGGCCTCGGCGTGATCCGCCTGCGCAGCCAGCTTGGGACAATTCGCCAAAGCGCGCACCAACGACCGGATTTCTACCATTGCCCCGATCACTGGGTTTTGGCGTCAGCGGAGAGGAAATGCGCCTCCCACTCGCTTTCCGGAATTTCATCACCAACCTGGAACTCGAAGGCGATGACGCTCTTGATATCCGGCGCCACAGCGCAGCCGAACTTGATGTTGAACCAGCGGCCCTTGCTGCGAAAGGCGGCCCCATCGGCGCGGAGGTTCCGGCCGGCCAGCCTGATCTTGGCCATTGCGTAGGCGGTGAGCGTGTCCGGCCTGAAGTCCGCCTTCCAGCGATGGACCTGCTCCATTGCCTCGAGATTGCAGAGCTGGACGATCCGCTCATCGGCTGCAAGCTGCGAGAGCCCTTCCAGCGCCTGCCTGCTACGCGGGTCGGCGAGTATCGCCGCCGAAAAGAACTGCTTTGCTTGAATGATCGGCAAGGTATCCGGTGGCGGCGTGGCTGCTTCCACAGCCGTCTTCGTTTCCGGAACCGGCTGCGCCGCAGGCGGTGCATCCTGCAGTCCGGACGCTGGCTGCACCACGTCAGGGCGAAGCGGCGGCAAGTCCAGGATCTCAACGGCGATCGCCTCGTCTGGGGTCGCGACGGGTTGCTGAGGTGGTGGAAGGAAGAAAAGCGCCAAGACGGCGATGGCATGAAGGATGAGGGCAACCGCTAGGCTTCGCCAGAGCGTTGTCTCATTGCGGTGATGCGCCACTGCTTGCACCGATCAGATCATCCCATGCGCGACATCCGGGCCGGAAGCATCGCAACCACGCCTGGCGCACGCGACACTACCACCAACTCCAAGATAGAAAAGCCGCCGCCAACAACCTGTCAGCGACGGCTTGAAATCCGTGTTTTTGAGGCAGCGCCTACGACCGGTATCAATCCATGTCGTCGTTGTCGGGGGCGCTCATGTGGTCGCGGTTGCCGTAGATGATCTCGCGCTTGCCGACATGGTTTGCCGGGCCGACGAGGCCTTCCTTTTCCATGCGCTCGACCAGCGAGGCGGCGCGATTGTAGCCGACGCCGAGACGGCGCTGGATGTAGGAGGTCGAGCACTTCTTGTCGCGCAGTACCACCTTGACCGCCTGGTCGTAGAGTTCGTTGCCGTCTTCCGACGCAAGCGCGCTCTTGTCGAACACCGGCGTCTCTTCCTGCGGCTCCTCTTCCTCTTCTTCCGCCGTGACGGTTTCGAGATATTCCGGTCGACCTTGCGTCTTCAGGTGCGCCACGACGTGTTCGACTTCCAGGTCGGAAACGAACGGGCCGTGCACGCGGGCGATGCGTCCGCCGCCCTGCATGTGCAGCATGTCGCCCTGCCCGAGCAGCTGTTCAGCACCCTGTTCGCCGAGAATGGTGCGGCTGTCGATCTTCGAGGTCACCTGGAAGGAGATGCGGGTGGGGAAATTGGCCTTGATCGTGCCGGTGATGACGTCGACCGAGGGACGCTGCGTCGCCATGATCAGGTGGATACCGGCGGCGCGCGCCATCTGCGCCAGCCGCTGGATCGCGCCTTCGATCTCCTTGCCGGCAACCATCATCAGGTCGGCCATCTCGTCGACGATGACGACGATGTAGGGCATCGGCGCGAGATCCATCTCCTGCTGCTCGAACAGCGGCTCGCCGGTACCCTTCTCGAAGCCGGCCTGGACGGTGCACATCACAGGCTCGCCCTTCTCGCGAGCGGCAGCGGCACGCTGGTTGTAGCCGTCGATGTTGCGAACGCCGAGCCGCGACATCTTGCGGTAGCGGTCCTCCATCTCGCGCACGGCCCATTTCAGCGCCATCACCGCCTTCTTCGGATCGGTAACGACGGGCGTCAAAAGGTGGGGGATGCCGTCATAGACGGAGAGTTCGAGCATCTTCGGATCGACCATGATCAGGCGGCACTCTTCCGGCTTCAACCGGTAGAGCAGCGACAGGATCATGGTGTTGATCGCCACCGACTTGCCCGAGCCGGTGGTGCCGGCGACGAGCAGATGTGGCATCTTCGCAAGCTCGGCGATGACCGGTTCGCCGCCGATCGTCTTGCCGAGGCAAAGCGCCAGCTTGTAGCCGGTCTTGCGGAAATCGACGGACTCGATCAGCTCGCGGAAATAGACGGTCTCGCGGGTCGCGTTCGGCAGTTCGATGCCGATGACGTTGCGGCCGGGCACGACCGCAACGCGCGCCGAAAGCGCCGACATGGAGCGGGCAATGTCGTCGGCAAGGTTGATGACGCGCGACGACTTCACGCCCGGTGCCGGCTCGAATTCATAGAGCGTGACGACCGGACCGGGGCGAACATGAATGATCTCGCCCTTGACGCCGAAGTCCTCAAGCACGCTTTCAAGCAGGCCGGCATTCTGCTCCAGCTGCTCCTGCGTCATGAAGAAGCCCTGGCCGACAGGCGCTTCCTGCAGGAGGTCCTCGGACGGAAACTCGTAGGCATCCCCGGCAAATGTGCGTTCAACCACGCCGATCGCCGGCATCGTGTTCGGCGCGCGGGTAACCTGTGCCGGCATGGTGATTGCGGCTTTCGACGCGACAGGTGCCGGCTGTTCGATCTCGACCGGCTCGACCTCGATGATTTCCGGCTCGGCCGCAGCCATGGCTGCAGGCGCATCGGCAACGACAGTGTGCACCGGCGTTACGACCGGATCTTCCGCAGCCGCGGAAGCCTGTTCATGCGAAATCGCGACAGTCTCGACCTTTGCGCCGCGGACGTCGACGACGCGGAACAGCGAGGTGATCGCCGTCGGCGGCATGCGGCGGATTTCGACCGAGCGCACGGGCACCGGCGGCGCAACCACAGCGACAGGAGCGACGACGGGCGTCATCGGTGCCGGGGCCGGCGTCTCGACAAAGGGCTTCGGATGCGCGGTTTGCGCGTCGGCAACGTCGGCATCGTCGGCCGGGCCGAATTCGAAGAACGCAAAATCCGACAGGAAGACAGAATGCTGGGCACCCGGATCGGCGGACGTAGCGGCTGCCGCCTGCGCCACCGGCTCGGTCACGGCGATCGGCGTCGTGAGAACCGGCGCAAGCGCAACGCTGTCCTCGGCGGCGGCCTCGGCGTGCTCGAGCATGGCCGGCTCGATGGTGTTTTGCGCCGCGGTCCACGTCGGCAGCTGGTTGGTCAGCATGCGCAACAGTTCGGACGGGCTATAGGACGGCAGTGGGACCTCGACCTGCGTCGCCTCGTCCGTGGCGGAGGCAGAGGCCTCGACCAGCGCAGGCTCGACCGGGGCCGTCACGACGGCCTCGGCAGTTTCCACGGAAACGGGCGCAGGCTCCGCCGCCACCGCGCCGATGGTCTCCTCGACCTCGGCTGTCGTTTCGCTTTCTTCGACCTGCGGCGCGCGCCGCTTCATGAATTCGCGTTCGGGCGTGCGGGTGAAGCGCACGTTCGGCGCCAGAAAGAAATGGCTCTCCCAGGTGCTGTCGCCGTAGTGGCCGGCAATCTCCGAAAGGGTCGGCAAGGGTTCGCTCATCGTCGACGTCACCTGTGCAGGAGCGTAGGCGGAACCCTGCCCGTAGAGGCGGGTCGCACGGTTCATGGTTTCGACCTGCTGGTTTGCCGGCCGGCGGGGCGCCGACGGCGCCTCGTACAACTGATAGGGATCGGCGGTTTCCGCCTCATGGGTGGGCATACCGCTCAACGCATCATCCTGCGGACCATCGAAATAATCCGCCTGGTTTGCATCATGCAAAGCAGCCTGTGAGAAGTTTGTCCTGGGAATACGCATGGGTCCTGGAAGAGCTAGAGACATCGCCGCGGGGCCTTCTAACCGATAGGAAATGAAGGTTAACAAGTCCCTTCCAACGCCCCGTTTCGAGCCGGGACCCGCGGTCGATTAGCGCCTTTCTGTGGGCTTCCTGCAACGGCAAGGCCCGACGCCTCAAGGGCGCCGCGACCTCCTGTCGCCGCCCTGACGCGGCCGAAAATATTTCTTGGATGGAGGTGATATCCGCGCCCGGAAAGGGCTGCCCGCGGCGACCTGCCACCGGCGCCTTCTGGAAAACGAATCGGACCTGCGTGAGAGCGTCACGCAGGCCCGATTGGAACCTTGAAGAAGCCGGGCTTAGGTCAGCCTTCGCGGCCTGCCGCGAAGACTGCATGCCGCTTGGCAAGCAACTCGACGACCTCGTCGATGAAGGCGGGATCGACATCGGCTGAGAACTCGATGCGGGCATTCTTGCCGTCGCGCTTGAGCTTGGCGAAGGCGCGACCGCCCGCGTCAAGCAGCGTTTCCGGCTTCGCCGCTGCCTCCGGCTTCGGCTTGCGCGACAGGCGAGTGAAGACGATCTGGAACCGCTGGTCGCTTTCGGCTTCGAGGAAGCGGCGCGAGCGGCATTCCTCCTGCGCCGTTTCCACGGCGGCCAAATCCTCAAGCAGCGCGCCGAACGCCATCCAGCGCTCGCGGCCGACCTTCGGCGCCGGGCCGATGGCCCGGGCGATGACCGGCGGTACGCCTTCGGCCACCTGCAAAAGACGGGAAAGCTCGCTCTTCTGCACGGCAAGCGCCTCGCCGATCACCTTGCGGTCGAAGCCGCGATCGGCCAGGGCAGAGGCAAACATCGCCCGCTCGATGAAGGAAAGGTTGCGCCGCTCAGCGTTTTCCTTGCCCTGGGCGAGCACCAGCTCGTCATCGGAAAGCGGGCGGACGATCGCCTTGACCTTGATGCCGAGGCTGCGCACGGCGTTGAGACGACGGTGACCGTAGGCGGTCTGGTAGCGGCCCTGCTTCTCCGGGTGCGGGCGCACCAGGATCGGCGACTGCTGACCGCTGTCGCGGATGCTGTCGGCGAGCGCCAGGAACTCGGGATCGTCGGTCTCGCCATCGGTCAGGCGGTCGCCGACGAAGGAGGCATCGATCAGATCCGGATCAAGCTCGACGACGCGCTCGCCCTGGTGCAAAGCCTCGCGCAGCGCGCGTGCCTCTTCCGCCTCGCGGGTGATGCTGCCGAGCGAAAGCCCCATGGCCTTGATCGCGCCGGAGGCCGCCCGCGGCACATCGGCCTGGGCGGCAGGGACGACCACGGGCTTTACCGGCTGCACGCCGGTTGCCGCCGGCGCCTTGTCGTCAGCCTCCGCAGCAGGGGCCGTCGGGGCGACGTTGCCGGAAAAGAGCGCACGCAGTTCGTTCTTGCGGTTGCCAGCCATGCCGATCAGCGCCCCCAAGCCGCGTGAATGAGCGTTTCGATCTCGCCGTTGACGGCGTTCAGCGATTCAATCGCCCGGTCATAGGTGGCGCGGGTGAAATTCTCGCGCCCGACTTCGTAGAGCGTCTGCTTCGTCAGGCCGGCGTCGGAAACCGCCGTCGATTTCACCATGGCCGAGGTCAGCACGCGATCGCCGAAGAGCGAGCGCATGAAGCCGACGATCTGCGCCTGCGGCCCGTCATTCGGCTCGAAGCGGGTGACGAGGTAGCGCAGGAAGTCGAAGTTGAGTTCGCCGCCGGCCTCGCGCACGACGCTCAAGAGGTCCGAGGTCATGTAGAGGAACTGGTTCATCGAGGCGACGTCGAGCATTTGCGGATGAACGGTCACCACAACGGAGGTCGAGGCGCAGAGCGCCGACAGCGTCAAATAACCGAGCTGCGGCGGGCAGTCTATGATGACGACGTCGTAGTCGTCGGCAACGCTGGCAAGCGCCGCCTGCACGCGGGCAAAGAACAGCGGGCCGGCATCGGCGCCGTTGTGGCGGGCGCTGAGCGCCTGCGGCGTCGTGTGCTCGAATTCCTGAAGCTCGAGGTTTCCGGGCACGAGGTCGAGGCCGTCGAAATAGGTCTTGCGGATGATGTCCTTCAGCGGCCGCGCCTCGGCATCGTAGCGGATCGCGCCATAGAGCGTGTCGTTGCCGGTAAGGTCAAGTTCCGGCTGGTAACCGAAGAGTGCGGACAGCGACGCCTGCGGGTCGAGGTCGACGGCGAGCACGCGGTGGCCGGTCAACGCCAGATATTGCGCGATATGCACCGACGATGTGGTCTTGCCGGAGCCGCCCTTGAAGTTGGTGACCGAGATCACCTGCAGGTGTTCGCCCGCTTCCGCATCGCGCCACTTGAGATAGCTGCGCGCCTTGGCGGCATTGCCCTTGGCAAGCGCCTGTTCGGCCAAGTGCCGGCGAAGCGCATTGATGTCGGAGAGCGAATAGGAGCGGCGGCCGCCAAGCCCGGTATCGGGCTGCGGGCCTTCACCGGCAAGCGAGAGCTGGCGCAGATAGCCGTCAGAAACGCCGATCAGCTTGGCCGCCTCGCCCGAGGTGAAGCTGCGCAAGGTCTTCATCGCCGTCGGCGCGAACAGGCGCTCACGCATCGCCTTCAACTGTTCGGAAAGCGCGCGAGCATCGGCCGCGATCGCTTCGTCGGCCGGACGGCGTGCCTGGGAGTGACCCGCGTCCTGTCTTGCCTGGGTTGCCGTCATATTCATTCTGCCATACTCCTTGCGCGCGTCAGCGGCTCAACGGCGCCACATCGCGCTAACAGAGATTCAATTCAAATACGGCCAATCGGCACTTATTCGGAAAACTCCGTAACAGAGATGCCGGAGCTTGCGATTCGCGTCAAGAGTCGGACGGCATTCGGCGCCGCAGGCGTCCGGCAGACGGACGTGCCAGACGTCAGAAAACGAAACGCCCGCGTCACTGCGCGGGCGTTAGGGACCATCAAAAAAATGAAGTCAGAGCTTGGGGCCGATGTGGTCCGGAATCGGGCACTGGTAGGGTTTGCCCTCGGTCTTTTCGCGCCACTCGGCCTTAGCCCGCGCAAGAAGATCAGGGTCGAGAATCAGGTCGAGACCGGTCGCGGCCAGCGATTTGGCCGCATGGGCGAAAGCCTTGTGGGCCGCCGGGCTCTTGCCCTGCGCCACCACCTGCCAGGTGTGCGGCGCGGTGCCGATCGCCCAGGCGGGCGCCCAGCATTGCGCCGTCGGGGTGATCCAGCTGACGTCGCCGACATCGGTCGAGCCGGCGCGGAAATGTGACTGGCCCTCGAAGTCGCGAAGGCCGAGATGCAGGCCAGTCGAACCGTCCATGCGGCTGTTGGCAAAGACGTCGCCCTTGATCTGGTAGAGCCGGATGCTGCTCGAAATCGCCTCCGGCGTGAGCGTCTTCTGGATCTCCTTGGCAAAGGCGATGTCCGCTTCGTCGAAGGGCACCGGGCCGAGCGCCACCATGTTTTCGTGGATCGCCGTTTCGAGCGTGATGTTGGGCAGAAGGTTGGTCGCGGCTCGGTCGAAGACGATCTCAACCTCGGTCTCCGTCATCATCGCCGCCCCCTTGGCGATCTTGTCGATACGGGCGGCGAGCGCCAAGGCCTCCGGCATCTGCGGCGCGCGCACCAGATAGAGCGCCTCGGCACGGGCCTGCACGACGTTTGCCGCCTTGCCGCCGGCATCGGTGATCGCATAGTGCACACGGCAATCCTGCGGCATGTGCTCCCGGAGGAAGTTGACGCCGACATTCATCAGTTCCAGCGCATCGAGCGCGCTACGACCGAGATGCGCTCCGTTCGACGCGTGCGCGGCAACGCCCTTGAAGCGGTAGTAGATTTCGAGAACGGCGAGATTGTTGGTCGAGCGCACGCCGTTGAAAGGTGCGGGATGCCAGGTGAGCGCCGTGTCGACATCGGCAAAGATCCCGGCGCGCGCCATGAACGTCTTGCCGGAGCCACCCTCTTCGCCCGGACAACCATAGTACCGAACAGTGCCCGGCAACTTGTTGTCCTTGAGGTAACGGGCAAGTGCTGCGGCGGCGAGCAGCGAGCCGGTGCCGAGCAGGTTGTGACCGCAGCCATGCCCCGTAGCACCTTCGATCTCCGCCCGCGCCTCCGCCACGCCGGCCACCTGGCTCAAGCCCGCGAGCGCATCGAATTCGCCGAGGAAGGCGATCACCGGACCGCCCTCGCCCGTCTCCCCGACGAAGGCGGTGTCGATGTCGGCCAGCCCGCGCGTCACGCCAAAGCCGTGCTTTTCCAGCATCGCGATCTGCGTCGCGACCGACTTTTCCTCGTGGAAGCTCAGTTCCGCATGCGCCCAGATGGTGTCGCTCATCGCGGCGAATTCGGGTTTCAGCGCTTCGATGGTGTCGACAAGGGCGGTCAGTGCGGCTGGCTTGGGCATGAATCTTCCTTTTGCGACGGCGAGCGCGATCGCATCGGTGTGTTTGTGAATGAAATGAGGAGGGCGGCTGATCCGCCGCCATCCCGTCGTTGATGAGCGACCGAAGCCGGATCAGTCGTCGAGCGTCACTTCCCAGAGGCGGGTGTTCGACTGCCAGACCGGCTGGCCGTGCAGTTTCTTGGTCGCGCCCCAGATGTCGACCATGTCGTACATGAAGATGCCGGGGACTTCGTCGAGCATCAGCTGATGGAACTCGTCGAAGATCGCCTGGCGCTTGGCCGGGTCGGCCTCGACATAGGCGGCCTTCATCAGTTCGACCGCCTTGGGGTTGTCCCACATCAAGGAGGCGTTCTTGTCCTTGTTGCCGACATAGAAGCTGTACATCAGCGCCGGATCGAGGCGCGGCGACACCGACTGCGAGATCACCTGGTAGTTGCCGGAGCGGCGGCGATCGACCTGGGTCGCATAGTCGAGCACTTCGATCTGCACGTTGAGGCCAACCTGCTGCATCATCGCCTGGGCGATGACGGCGGCAGGGAAGCTCGGCACGTTGCCGCGCTTGTTGGCGATGATGGTGATCGGTTCGCCATTGTAGCCGGCGTCAGTGAGGTTCTTCTTCGCCTTTTCCAGATCCATCGGAATCTTCTTCTTCTGGACGTCGGAGTAGAAGATCGAGTCGGCCGAGACCATCGAGGCGTTGGCCTCGCCTGTGCCGTTGGAGACGGCGGCGACGAGCTGGTCGAGGTCGAGCGCCTCGGCCATGGCGCGGCGGACCTTAACGTTGCTCAGGATCTTGTCGCGGGTCTGGAAGTAGAGCAGGTTCTTGCCGTTGTTGCGCTTGACGATGAGCTGCATCGTGTCGCTGTCCTTGAACTCGGCGATGAGATCGGCCGAGACTTCGGCGGTGTCGAGCGCGCCCGAAAGCAGGCCGGTCTTCACGGTCGAGGCGTCCGGGATCACCATGAACTTGATGCCGTCGACGAGCGGCCGCTTCGAACCGACCATGCCATCCGGCTTGCCGTCATTGGCGGGCGAAAGGTAGTCGGCGTTCTTTTCGAGCCGGACATACTCACCCTTCGTCCATTCGGCCCACTTGAACGGGCCGGTGCCGATGGGCGCGACATAGGCACCATCGGCGCCGACGGAATCCTTGGAGACGATGCCGGTGTAGCCGCATTCGGGGCGCGCCATCAGGCCAAGGAACACGGCCGACGGCTTCTCGATGCTCATGGTGACGGTCGAAGCATCGACCGCAGCGACGTTCGTCACCTTGATCGACTTGCTGCCGTCGAAATCGCCGGCGCAAGTCCACTTGGTCTCCGGCTTCATGTAGCGGTTCCAGCTCCAGACCACGTCGTCAGCGGTCAGCGCCTTGCCGTTGTGGAACTTCACGTCGTCGCGCAGCTTGAACGTATAGGTCAGGCCATCGGCGGAGGCCTCAAAGCTTTTCGCCAGCAGCGGCTTCACTTCGCCGTTTTCGGCATAGCCGACGAGACCTTCGACGATGTGGAAGATCACCGAGTCGGTGTTGCCGTCCCGGTTGACGCCGGGCTCATTGCTGCGGATGTCCGAGCTCTGGGCGACTGTCAGATCGCGGGCATGGCCGAGTGCGATCGCGCTCATCAGCATGGTGCCGGCAAGAAGTATGGTTTTCATGGGTTCCTCTCTCTTGTTGTTGGTTCAAAAGGCGCGCCAGCAGGCCTGCGAGAGCTTGCCGATGGTTTCGAGCGCGATGGTGTAGCCGGGCGTGCCGTCAGGCATCAGCGCGGGGACGCCGTCGGTAAAGGCGGCAATCGCATAGAGCGGCCTGCCGTCGCGATAGACGACGCCGGCATCCATGCGGCCGCGTTTGCCGCGACCACCCTTGCAGGCCGCCACCGTATCGAAGGGAAGGCGCGAGCGGATGCCGTAGCGCAGCACCTGGCTCTTCAGCGTCTTCAGGGCGAAGGCGGCGAGCTCGACGGAGATGCCGAGCCTCGCGGCCGCACCGACGTCGTCCTGCGCCGCCAGGATCAGTTCCAGCAGCATCACCTGGTCGGCGGCCGTCGTCGTCGTGACGTCGGCCAGCGAATGATCGGGCTTCAGCGCCAGCGGCGGGATCAGGAAGCGATGGTGGGTACCCACCATGCCGAGCGCCTTGCAGTAGCGATCGACCTCTTCGAGCGTCAGCCGTTCGAACACCATCTTGGTGCAGACATTGTCGCTCAGCACCATCATGCCGACGATGGCGTCGCGCAGCGAGATCACGATGCCGGGCGTCAGGTAGCGAAACATGCCGCTTGCCACTTCCTCAGCGAAACGCGCTTCGTAGGTGATGCGCTCGTCAAGATTAAGCCGCCCCTCGGCCACCGCCTTCAAGGCCGCCATCATGATCGAGGTCTTGCGGGTGCTCGCCGACGGTGTCTCCTCGCGCTCGCGGCGTCCGATCGTTTCCCCGGTCACGAGATTGCGCACCAGGAAGCGGGTGACGAAGGGCTCGGCATCGGCGATCGCATGGAGTTCGGCCGCGATCGCGGCTGCCTTGAGTTCGGTCGTCATGTCAGGCCTCCAGCCGCCATTTGAGGGTAACGCCGCCGGTCTGGTTGAGGTCGAGCGCCGGGATCGCCGAGAGCAGCTTGCGGGTATAGGCTTCCTTCGGCGCATCGAAGATAAGGTCGCGATCGCCCTCTTCGATGATGCGCCCGTCCTGCATGACGATGACGCGGTCGGCGACCTGCTCGACGACGCCGAGATCGTGGCTGATGAACAGGCACGAGAAGCCGTAGCGCTTCTGCAGGTTGGAGAAGAGCTCCAGCACCTGCGCGCGGACCGTGACGTCGAGCGCCGACACCGGCTCGTCGGCGATCAGGAATTTCGGCCGCCTTGCGATCGCACGGGCGATCGCCACGCGCTGGCGCTGGCCGCCCGAGAGCTCATGCGGATAACGATTGGCGAAATCTGCGCTGAGACCCACTTCCTCCAGCGTTTCAAGCGCACGACGGCGCTTGGCTGGCGTATCGAGATCCGGCACCAGTCGGAGCGCCTCCTCGACCAATGCCTGGATGGTCATGCGAGGATCAAGCGACGAATAGGGATCCTGGAACACCATCTGGCAGTTCAGGCGGTAGTCGCGCCAGTCGGCACTGCGCTCGCGTCCCTGGAACAGGATCTCGCCTTCCGTCTGCTGCACCAGGCCTGCAATCGTCCGGCCGAGCGTCGTCTTGCCGGAGCCGGAGCCGCCGACCAGCGCCACGACCTCGCCGACATGGATGTCGACGCTGACGCCGTGCAGCGCGCGCTTCGGCGCGTGTTTACGGAACAAGCCCTTGCGGCCGGGATATTCGACGACGATGTTGCGCGCCGACACCATCGGCGTGCGGGTCATGTCGAGTTCACGGGCGGTGCCGCGATAGGGCAGCGACGACAGCAGCTTGCGGGTGTAGGGATGCTGCGGCGCCTGGAGGATCTCTTCGGTCAGCCCCTGCTCGACGACGACGCCCTTTTCCATGACGACGAAGCGGTTGGTGTAGCGGGCAACCATCGGCAGGTCGTGGCTGATCAAGAGCACCGCCGTGCCTTCGGCCTGGGTCAATTCGACCATCAGTTCCATCACGTCGCGCTGGACGACGGCATCGAGCGCCGTCGTCGGCTCGTCGGCGATCAGCAGAGCCGGCTTGAGCAGCATGACCGAAGCCAGCATGATGCGCTGGCGCATGCCGCCGGAGAACTCGTGCGGGTACGCCGTCAGCGCCCGCTCCGGCTCGCGGATGCCGACACGCGTCAGCATCGACAGGATCGCGGCGCGACGCTCCTCGACCGACATCTTCGTGTGCAGGATCAGCCCTTCCTCGAGCTGCCGGCCGATGGTCATCGACGGGTTGAGCGAGGTCATCGGCTCCTGGAAGACGACGCCGACCTCGCCGCCGCGAAGCTGACGCAGGTCCCGGTCCTTCATGCCGAGCACATCCTTGCCCCGATAGAGGATCGTGCCGCCGACATGGCGGACGGCCGGCGGAATGAGGCCGATGATCGCCCGTGTCGCCAGCGTCTTGCCGGAGCCGCTCTCGCCGACGATGCCGACGATTTCGCCGGGAGCGATGTCGAAGCTGACGTTCTTCACCACCTGGTTGCCCGAGTGGGTGACGGCAAGCGAGAGACCCCCAACGCTCAGAAGAGGGGTGCTGAGAGGAGTTTTTCCGGTCATTTCAGGCCTCGCATGCGGGGGTCGAGCTTGTCGCGCAGCGCATCGCCCAGAAGGTTGATGCCAAGCAGAGTGAGCGCGATGCAGAGACCGGGGAAGAAACCGAGCCAGACGGCCTGTTCGATGAAGGGGCGGCCGGCGGCGAGCATGTTGCCCCAGGTCGGTGCCGGTGGCGGCACGCCAAGGCCGAGGAAGGATAGCGCGCTTTCCGAGAGGATCGCCCAGCCGAACATCGAGGTCGCAAGCACCGTGATCGGGGCGACGCAATTGGGCAGGATGTGGCGCAGCATCGTGTAGATCTCGCCATTGCCCATGACGCGCGAGGCCTCGATGAACTCGCGTTCCCGCAGCGACAGCACCGCGCCGCGCACCACACGCGCCATCGACGGCGTGTAGGCGATGCCAAGCGCGAAGATGATGCCGTACTGGTTGGCGCCGAAGACGGCGAGCAGTCCGAGCGCCAGAAGAATGCCGGGGAAGGCGAGCAGCGCGTTGTTGATCGCCATGATCACGCCATCGACCCAACCGCGGGCATAACCGCTGACAATGCCGATGAAGGTGCCGCAGACGACGGCGAAGGTGACGGTGAGGAACCCGATCCAGACGCTGGCGCGGGCGCCGACCATCAGGCGGCTCGCGACATCGCGGCCGAACTCGTCGGTGCCGAGCCAGTGCGCGACACCGGGTGCAGCAAGCCGTGCGGTAAAGCCGAGCGCCATCGGGTCATAGGGCGTCCAGACGAGGCCGATAAGGGCGACGAGAACAAGCAGCCCGATCAGGCCGCCGCCGATGACGCCGTTGAAAGTGAGCTTTCTCATTCTGCCACCACCCGCGGATCGAAGAGAGGATAGAGAAGGTCGACCACCAGGTTGACGACGACATAGGAGAAGGCGACGAGCAGCAGGCAGCCCTGAATGACCGGGTAGTCGCGCTGGAAGATCGCATCGACCATCAGCCGGCCGAGGCCAGGAATGGTGAAGACCGTCTCGATCACCGCGATGCCGCCGAGCAGATTGCCGAGGATCAGGCCGATCATCGTCCAGGTCGGGCCGAAGGCATTCTTGAAGGCATGCCGCCAGAGAACGGCACTTTCTGAGAGACCCTTGGCGCGGGCATGGGTGATGTAGTCGAGCCGGAGCACTTCGAGCGTGGAGGCGCGCGCCATGCGGATGATCACGCCCATCTCGTGGATGACAAGCGTCATGACCGGCAACACCATATAGAGCAGCCCGGCCTTCCAGTTCTCCGAGATCGGCACATAGCCGAGCACCGGCAGCCAGCCGAGCTTGAGACCGAAGGCGAGCAGAAGAAGAAGGCCGAGCCAGAAGGTCGGGATCGACAGAAGCACGGTCGCCGTGCCGACGAGCGCAAGGTCGGTCAGGCTGTTTTGCCGCCAGGCGGCGATGACGCCGGCCGGCACCGCAATGAGACTTGCGAGAAACACGGCGATGACGACGATCTCGGCGCTGACGAAGAAGCGGCTGACGACCAGATGCAGCACCGGCTCTCCGGTGACGATCGATGTGCCGAAATCCCCCGAGAGGATGTTGCCGGCCCAGATGACGAATTGCTCCGGGATGCTGCGGTCGAGACCGAGCTCCGTTCGCAACGCGGCGATCTGCTGCGGCTCGGCCATGTCGCCGAGCATCAGCGCGGCAGGGTCGCCGGGAATGAGGCGGATGAGCGTGAAGACGGCCACCGAGACGATGACAATCGTCGGTATCGCCATCACGAGGCGATTGAGAATGAACTTGATCATGGGTTCCCCGTACTGAGGCTGGGCGCACGCGCTAGCGCGATTCTCCTGCCCGTCGGCTTTTGTTATCGAAACTATGACCGAATGAAAAAAATCGCGCAATATTATGAGTAAACGTCATACATCTATGAAAGCGGCACGCAACTCCAACGCGGCCGGCGAGCACTGCGCGGCTGCTCTCTGGCGACGACCCTTCGCGATCGCGCTGGTGTCTGTCAGGTCAGATGAAGAAAATCGGCAAGCTCGCGGGCGGCGGCACCTCCCGCCCGGTTCGCACCGATGGTGGAAGCCGACGGCCCGTACCCGACGAGATGGATCCGCGGGTCTTTTGCCACCTGCGTCGCCAGCCGACCGGTCATCAGGATACCGCCGTCAACATTGCGCAACTGGAGCGGCGCCAGGTGATCGAGCGCGCTTCTGAAGCCGGTGCTCCAGAGAATGACGTCGACGGCCAGTTCGCGGCCGTCGGCCCAGCGCACGCCGTGTTCGGTCATTTCGGCAAACATCGGCTGGCGCTCAAGCACGCCGCGTGCGCGTGCGGCAATGATCGCAGGCGTCACCGGAATGCCGGTCACGGAGACAACCGAGCCCGGCGGCAGACCGCGGCGAACGCGATCCTCGACCATCGCCACGGCGGCGCGTCCAACGTCTGGTGTAAACGGCTCGTCGCGGAAGGCAGGCTCCTCCCGTGTTACCCAAGTGGTCGACGTCACCTTCGATATTTCATCGAGCAGCTGGATGGCGGAGATACCGCCCCCGACGACCAGCACATGCTGCCCCGCAAACTGCCCGGCCGCCTGATAATCCTTCGTGTGCAGCTGGCGTCCCTTGAAGCGTTCCGCGCCCGGATAGGGCGGAATATAGGGAGCCTCCCAGGTGCCGGTCGCGTTGATGATGCCGCGGGCGGCGTAGGCGCCGTCATCCGTCTCGACCCTGAAGCGTTCACCCCGCTCGCACACGACTTTGACAGCCACCGGCCGGCGGACCGGGAGGTCGAACGCCTTCTCATAGGCGCCGTAATATTGCGGCACCGCGACAGCCGCATGGACCTCGCCCTTGCTGGTATCGACCGCTTCGGAAAATTTCATGCCGGGAAGATCATGAATTCCGTTGACGGTATTCAAGGTCAGCGACGGCCAGCGAAACTGCCAGGCCCCGCCCGGCTGCGGCGACTGATCGACGACAACATATTGCCTGTGAGGCGTCAGCCCGAGCCGAGCCAGATGGTAGGCGGAGGACAATCCCGCCTGCCCGGCACCGATGACGACGACATCGATCTTGCGCGCCACGCGCGCGTGCGTTTCGACAGCGACGGGCGAAGCGGCATCCGTCATCGTGCGGCCCGAAGCGAGAGCCGGCCAATCCTTGCCAGATCATCCACGGCGGCGGCTTGCGCGATCGCCGCAGCGAAGATCGCCGCGAGCTTTTCGATACCGATCCGGTCGTCGTGGTCGAAGCGCGCAGGCTCCGGGCTGTCGAGATCGATGACGCCGATCACCCGCCCGTCACGCCGGATCGGAACGACGAGTTCCGAGCGCGAGGCCGCATCGCAGGCGATGTGACCCGGAAAGGCATGGACGTCTTCCACGAGGATCGATCGGTCTTCCTTGACGGCCGTGCCGCAGACGCCACGGCCGACGGCGATGCGCACACAGGCAGGCTTGCCCTGGAACGGCCCGAGCACGAGTTCGTCGTCGGTTTCGAGGAAATAGAACCCCGCCCAATTGAGGCTCGGCATGGTCTGGAACATCAGCGCCGACATATTGGCCGCGTTGGCGATCAGGCCCGTCTCGCCCTGAAGCAGCGCGTCGAGCTGCTGGGCGAGTTCCGCGTAGAAAACGCCCTTGTCGCCTGCGTCGATCGCGGCTGCCTGAAACATGATCTCATTCACTCTTCTGTTCGTTTCGTCCGAAGACGTAGTGTCGCTCCGGCCATATTGCCAATGGCGCCATGCCCGCAGCCGACAGGCCATCGTCTCACGGCTGCTGCGAAGCGGCGACCTGCCGCTTCAGGCAGTCGATCATCGCCTGCGCCGCAAGCGACAGGGGGACGCCTGCCGCGGTGGCGACGCCGAAATCCTGGGTGAGATGCGGCGAAAAAGGACGAATCTCGATCGGCAGGTGGCGATGCAGGTTGGCAAAGAAACTGCTGATGATCGCGACCCCGAGGCCATAGGCCGCATAGGCGCAGGCCGAGCTGTTGCTGTGGGTCTCGATCTTGACCTTCTGCGGCACGCCAGCCTTGCGGAAGATCTCGTCGAGCATCACCCGCGTCGGTCGGCGGCGGCCGATCAGGATCAAGGGCACGCCGCGCAACTCCTTGGGCGTCACGGTTTCGTGCGCCGAAAGCGCATGCCCCTTTTCCATGACGCAGACGCTGACGCCGGTCGCGACCGGCTGCATTTCGAGGCCAGCACTCAGTTGCCCCTCGTAACGCAGGAAGCCGAAATCGATGACGCGCTGCTCGACCAGCCGGGCGATCGCGACCGTCGTGTCGAAAAACGTCTCGACCCGTACACCGGGAAAATCCCGGGCGTAGTCGGCGAGCATCGCCGGGGCGAAGGTTTCGGACATGCTGTTCGGCAGGCCGATGCGCACGACCTCAGGCCCGACGGCACCGCTGCGCAGATCCTGCGCCAGATTGGTGAAGCGGTCGATGCCGAGCAGAATGTGCTCTGCATCCTCGGCGAGCTTCACCGCCTCGGGCGTCGCAATCAGCCGGCCCTTGTCGCGGGCAAAAAGCGTCAGCGACAACTCCTCTTCGAGTTGCTGCAAAAGCCGGCTGACGCCGGACTGGCTGAGCCCCATGGTCTTGGCGGCAGCGATCGTCGACCCTGTCGCCAACAGCGTGCGCAGCACTTCCAATTGTCGAAAATTCACGCCGCCCCCGGTCCGCTCGAACATCCGCTTGCTCTCTCCCCCCGTGTTTACGGGAAGGCGCACCGGCAAGGAAGGGCTATGGAACCGGGCGC
Source organism: Ensifer adhaerens (assembly GCF_002940685.1). Lineage (GTDB taxonomy): Bacteria > Pseudomonadota > Alphaproteobacteria > Rhizobiales > Rhizobiaceae > Ensifer > Ensifer adhaerens_E. Next base: position 58,157 of record NZ_PNFP01000028.1, read on the forward strand.
AACGAATTAGCCTGTGGCCCGCCCGCGGATGAGGAGCGCGCGAGCGCGCTCCTCTTGGCACTATCGATCAGGCGCCGGCATGCAGCGGATGATTGAAGCGCTCGGCAAAGACCTCGATCGAGCCGCTGCCGAAGCTGCGCAGCTGTCGCCGCGTCAGCACAGACATGACACGCGCCGCCGTCGAGACGGTCATGGCGTCGAGCGGTCCTTCACCGCTCCAGGGCTTGTTCAGCCTGTCCGTGACGATGCCGATGAGGTTTGCCGGCATGATGTCGGTGCAAGGTTTCATCCAGTCGAAGACCTCGCTGATCGGAATGCGCTTGCCTTCGAACGCAACGATGGGCTCGGGCATGTTGGCGCCCCAGTCATCATAGGCCTCCAGAGCATCACGAAACAGGTTCTGCAGCGTGATGGAGGCGTGCCCTTCATGGAGAGCAGGCAGGAAATTCGTCATTTGTGTCTCCTTCAGTGGTTAAGGCCGGGAAACGCGAATGGCCAATTCTGTCAGCATGTATTTGTGTTCGTGCCGGGTGGCCGATACTCTCAGGCCACGCGACGGGTCAAACTGCAGGCGATGAGGCAAATGCACAAATCGGGTGATGGTTCCCTGAGCCGCAGTCAATTTTGGCGGGAAATCGGCAGGCATACACGCCGCCTACCGTCACCGGGATCTTGTTTCCCGGCCTTCCCCCGAATCGATTTTACCCATCCAGCCCCGAAGGTAAACACCAAGTCGCCCTCGCGGCCGAAACGAAATACTCAATTCGATAATTTCTATAGAATATACTATCTTACCCGATCAGGCCAGATAATTCACTGATATGCACCTCAATCGACAGGGAGCAGTCACATGGGAACGATCTCGCGGCTTTCCGAGAAAACAAGGGCCCCGGCGCACCGGATCGAAAGCGAGGAAGAGGCGCTGTCGATCGCACGCGAGCTGGCGGCGGAATTTGCAGGGAGTGCCAACGAGCGGGACACGGATCGCATTCTGCCCTTCGACGAGCTCGATGCGCTGGCCCAGTCCGGCCTGCTCGCGATCACCGTGCCGCCGGAATATGACGGCATCGACGTCTCCAATGCCGTTCTCGCCGAGATCACCGCCATCCTTTCGGAAGCAGACTCCTCGATCGGCCAGATCCCGCAGAACCATTTCTACATTCTGGAAGCCCTGCGCAACGATGGCACCGAGGAGCAGAAGGCCTTCTTCTTCGGCCGGGCGCTCGCCGGCGACCGCTTCGGCAACGCCCTTTCCGAGCGCGGCACGAAGACCGTCGGCGACTATGAAACGCGGCTTAGCCCCGACGGCCCCGGATTCCGGCTGAACGGGCGCAAGTATTATTCGACCGGCGTGCTCTTTGCCGAATGGATCGTCGTCTTCGCCCTCGATCCCAACGACAAGCTGACGATGGCCTTCGTACCGCGCGGCGTTGAAGGGTTGCAGATCATCGACGACTGGGACGGCTTCGGCCAGCGCACGACCGGCAGCGGCACGACCGTGCTGCAGAATGTCTATGTCGCCGCCGACGCGGTGGTGCGCCATCACCGCGGTTTCGAACGGCCGACGACGATCGGCTCCGTCGGCCAGATCATCCATGCCGGCATCGACCTCGGGATTGCCCGGGCGGCTTTTGCCGAGATGCTGGATTTCGTGCGCAACCACGCCCGTCCCTGGATGGACAGCGGCGCAGAAAGGGCGGCCGACGATCCCCTGACCATCGCCCGCATCGGCCAGCTCGCCATCCGCCTGGAGGCGGCAACCGCAACCGTCGAGCGCGCCGGCAAGAAGGTCGACGTCGCCCAGATCAACGGCACCGAGGAAAGCGTGATCGAGGCGACGCTTGCCGTTGCCGCGGCCAAGGTCCTGACGACCGAGATCGCCCTGGACGCGAGCAACACGCTCTTCGAACTCGCCGGCACCGCATCGACGAAGATCGGCCTCAACCTCGACCGCCACTGGCGCAATGCCCGCACCCACACGCTGCACGACCCGGTGCGCTGGAAGCATCACGTCGTCGGCAACTACCACCTGAACGGCATCAAGCCGCCGAAGAACGGCGCACTCTGAGCCCAACGACCGCGCGCGATCGGCCCGAGGCGCGACCGGCGCTTCGGGCAACGCCCAACCTTGCCCGAAGGAGAGCCCCATGAGCCGCGAAATCCGGCTGAACGCCTTTGACATGAACTGCGTCGGCCACCAATCGCCGGGGCTTTGGACCCACCCGCGCGACCAGTCCTTTCGCTACAAGGATCTCGACTACTGGGTGCATCTGGCAAAGACCCTCGAGCGCGGCAAGTTCGATGGCCTGTTCATCGCCGACGTGCTCGGCGTCTATGACGTGCTGAACGGCAATGTCGACGCAGCCCTTCGGCATTCGGCCCAGGTGCCGGTCAACGACCCGCTGCAGCTGGTGCCGACCATGGCTCACGAGACCGAACATCTCGGCTTCGGGCTGACGGCATCGCTCTCCTTCGAACACCCTTACACCTTCGCCCGTCGCCTCTCGACACTCGACCACCTGACCCGCGGCCGAGTCGGCTGGAACATCGTCACCTCCTACCTCAACAGCGGCGCGCTCAACGTCGGCCAGGCGCAGCAGGCGCGCCACGACGACCGCTATGACCTCGCCGAGGAATATCTGGAGGTCTGCTACAAGCTCTGGGAAGGAAGCTGGGAGGACGGCGCGGTCGTCCGCGACCGGGCGACCGGCATCTTCACCCATCCCGACAAGGTGCACCCGATCAACCATCATGGCCGCCACTTCACCGTTCCCGGCATTCACCTCAGCGAACCGTCGCCGCAGCGCACGCCGGTGCTCTACCAGGCCGGGTCCTCGAGCCGGGGCAAGGACTTTGCCGGTGCCCACGCCGAATGCATCTTCGTCGCCGCACCGTCGAAGACGGTGCTCAAGCGCTATGTCGCCAATGTCCGCGAGGCGGCAGCGCGCGCCGGCCGCAACCCGCGCGAAATCCTCGCCTTCAACCTGCAGACGGTGATCCTCGGCGAAACCGACGCGGAGGCGAAGAAGAAGTTCGACGAGTACCGCAGCCACGTCTCCTACGAGGGTGCCTTGGCGCTGATTTCCGGCTGGACGGGCATCGATTTCGGGCAGTTCGCGCCGGACGAGCCGCTGCGCCACCGCTACACCAATGCGGTGCAATCGGCGGTCGAGACCTTCACGACCATCGACCCGGACCGGGTGTGGACCGTGCGCGAGATGGCCGACTGGGTGGGCATCGGCGGCTTCGGTCCGGTCTTCGTCGGCTCGCCCGCAACGGTCGCCGATCTGCTGCAGGAATGGGTCGAGGACACCGATGTCGACGGCTTCAATCTCGCCTATGCGGTCACGCCCGAGAGCTTCGAGGACACGGTTGACCTGCTGGTGCCGGAACTGCAGAGGCGCGGCGTCTACAAGACCGACTATCGGACGGGAACGCTCCGGGAAAAACTCTTCGGCGCGGGCCCGAGGCTTGCAGCACCGCACCCGGGCGCGGGCTACCGCGACCTCGCCGCGCAGCGGCATGCGATCGCGGCCTCCGCCTGAACGAAGACATCAAAGAAACGCCGCCGGAACTTTTGTTCAGGCGGCGTTTTTCTAGGCACAGGCACCCTATGCGTCAGTTTCAGCTGTAGAGGCTTACCGGCGGGATGCGCCCGTTGAGCGCGAAGTCGCCGACCTCGCGGGCTTTGTAGGCGACCGGATCGTGCAGCGTGTGGGTGCGGACATTGCGCCAGTAGCGGTCGAAGCGATAGTGCCCGGCCGTGGCGCGCGCGCCCATCAATTCGAACACCCTTGCCGTCACGTCGAGCGCTACATGGGTCGAATGAACCTTGGCCGCATAGGCCTCGATCGCCGCCGCGCCCCGCGCCTCGGCCGTGACAGAACTGCCCTTTGACAAGGCCGCTTCAACTGCTACGGCTGCCGCATCGGCGAGCGCGACCGACGCCTTCAGCTTTGCCTGGAGCTCACCGATCGCTTCGAGAATATAGGGGTCGTCGCCGGCGCGTTCGACGCCCGATGTCACCCAGGGGCGCGTCGTTTGGCGGACGTAATCGAGCGCCGACGCGAGCGCCCCTTCGGCCGTGCCGAGATAGAAGTTGACGAAGACGAGCTGGATCAGCGGCGTGTTGAAGGTCGCCTGCACCGGTGGCGGATCCAAGGGATCGGCAAGCGGCTGGATGAAGTCGCGCCCATAGACCGGAAAGTCGCGGAACTCGACGCTGCCGCTGTCCGACAGCCGCTGGCCGATATTGTCCCAGTCGTCGTTGACGACATAGCCGGGGCGGTCGGTGGGCACGACGAAATTGGCGATCTTGCCGTCGAGCGTGGCATTGACGTTGATGCGGTCGGAGACATGTGCCCCGGTCGAAAACGTCTTGCGGCCGTTGAGCACATAGTGACCGCCGCGCCGCTCCAGCGTCAGGCCGGGATCGCGCGGATTGACGGCTGCACCCCAGTAGAGCTGCCGTTCGACGGTCTCGGCGCCCAGCACCCAGGCCTGTCGGGGATCGGCCGCGGCCCAATAGATGTACTGGCTGTTGACGTAGTGGTAACCCAGCAATTGCCCGATCGAGCTTTCGCCGCGCGCGAGAATGCGCACCAGCCGCAGCCCGTCGACCCAGCTCAAACCGGCCCCGCCGATCTCCGGCGAATGCAGCGCCGCCAGGAGGCCGGCCTGGCGGAGCGCCTCGATCTCCTGGCGCGGCGGCGCCCCCACCCGGTCAAGCTCGGCGCCCCGCCGGGCAAGATCGTTTGACAACGCCTCGGCGCGGGCAAACAGATCCCGGCGCCTTTCGTCGTGCTCGGCATTCACCGGCGCCGGTTCCCTGAGAAAGTGTACGTTGCTCATCCGCCTCTCCTTGGTTGAAGCGAGATAATGAACTTATTCTATAGACAATAACAGCAAATGGGTTCCGACTTCGACGGAAGGCCGAGAAAGTCCTACCCGCCCAGCCGACGTCCCACCCCGCCAAGGCAACGAGGCCATCCAGCTCAGGCGCGGCCGCGTGAAATGCGATAGACGCTGGCAGGCGGCAGATTGAGCGGCACCCAGCACCGGAAGGAGGCCTTGAGACCAAGCTCACCCAGAACCTGGGGCGAGATCGGGCATCGCGGTCCATAGGTGAACTGGAACAGGCTTCCGTCTTCGGCGAGGTGATGAAAGACCGAGGCTAGGATGGCCCGCACCGATTGCACCGGCATGGAGAGCAGTGGCAGGCCGCTGATCGCCGCCCCGACCGGCTTCACCGCCGGCAAAGCCAGGTGCTGTGCGTCGCCCTCGATCAGGGTCGCGCTTGGAAAGCGCTCACGCAACAGCGTCGCGAAGGTCGGATTGCGCTCCACCAGGATGAGATTGTCCTCGTAGACGCCGTTTCGCAGCAGCGCCCGCGTGAAGGCCCCGGTGCCGGGCCCAAGTTCGAGCACATTGCCTGAGAGTGGACCGATCTCCGTGGTCATGGCGACCGCCAGCCGCCGGCTCGAAGGCGCGATGGCGGCAACCTCCAGCGGTCTCGCCGCCCAGGACCTGAGGAAGAGCAGGAAATCCGATGCCGTTTTCTGTGTGGTCAAGATGAGCCTCCGTTCTGACAACGGTGGCCGGTATCGCGCCTTGTCGGATGCCGCGCATTAACCCGGGTTAAGCCTGGCCGTCGCCTCGGTCCGCACACGCTTGGCGATGCGGCTGAGGCCAACCGGCGTGATGCCGAGATAGCCGGCGAGATCCTTCTGCGGCAGGCGCGCGACCACCTCCGGTTCCTCGACGAGCAGCGCGCGATAGCGCTCCTCGGGGTTCAAGGTCAGGAACTGGCGCTCGCGCCGCTCCTTGCGCTCGGCAAGCATCATCAGCGCGCCCCGGATCATGCGCGACCAGCCAAGATCGTTGTCGGCCAGCGCCTGCAGCGTAACGAACGGAATTCTCTCGAGGCGGCCGCCCTCGACCGCTACCGCCGAAAAGCTCGCACGCCCGGCGGGCACCAGGGCAGACAGGCTTGCGAAGAACCGCCCCTCGATGGCGAAGGACTTGATCCATTCCTCGCCGTCGGCGCGAAGATAAGTGAGCTTCACCAGGCCGCTCTCGATGACGTAGACATAGGGATGCGGCTCGTCCTGGTGAAAGACGGTTTCGCCCGCCTTCACGCTGCGGATTTGGATCGCCTCGGCCAGGCGTTCCGCCTGCGCCAGCGAATGCCCGGCGATGCGCTCGAACAGCGAAATCCCAGCACCCTGCCCGCGCTTGACCTCGGTTAATGCCATCCCCGTCCTCCCGTCGCTGGCTCGACTGCGCAACAACGGGAATAGACCACATGGCACGCTGCGTCGTCACCGGGGCAAGTTCCGGCATAGGCAAGGAAATGGCGCTGCAAGGGCCCGGACTTCAGAGCCAGTCAGATTGATCGTCAATCCGATCCACCAAATGTCGGGACTGAACACCGAGTGGACAAGGCGCGGGCCGCGAAAGGGCGCTGGGCGCTGCCCAATCCGGCCGCAGGCATGAATGCCTGTTTCTATAGAGTGGCGGTTTCGGCTGGAAAGCGCTGGACGCGGACATCGAGGTCGTCAGAGAATGGGCATGTTCTCATCCAGGGGCTGAATATGGCTGACAATTCACGGCTGCTCAGAGTCGCCGTAGACGATAACATTGCTTGGTGCAGCAGGGTGTGTTCCGCGCATGGGTCGAATGAGATGAGGTCTGCAGGTGCCTGGGCGAATTTGGCCGTCTCGCCAAGCTTTTACCCGAACATAATAACAAGCGGATACGGCGTACGGGATGAGATCGAGAAGCTCGTGCCCAAAGTCCGTCTTTCGAACCAGGCGCGACGATGGGGAATCAAAGACAGCTTCGCCGACTTGGATTTGGCTGAGCAGGGGTTTGAACCGATCGTCACCGGAAGTTGGTACGGCGCGGTGGTTTCGAGCGGCCCATCGTCGGTCGGCTGGAAGGCCGTTGCTTCTCCTGCAGAGTTGGAGATCGCGTCCCGTGAGGTGGTGTAGCAGACGGCATTGGTCGCCGTGCTCTCCGGCATGGACCGGGATGATCAGCGCGCCACGGCTGGCAGGCTGATGAGCGGATCATCGCTCATCTG
>NZ_PNFP01000029.1 GCF_002940685.1 Ensifer adhaerens
CAGATGAGCGATGATCCGCTCATCAGCCTGCCAGCCGTGGCGCGCTGATCATCCCGGTCCATGCCGGAGAGCACGGCGACCAATGCCGTCTGCTACACCACCTCACGGGACGCGATCGCTGCCCCGCCATCCCTTCAGGCGAAGCTGTTCCTCGCTCGTCGCGGTCGCAAGTGCCTTGACGGTCGGTATCCGGCTGGCCGGAAACCGCGCCGTTGCGGCAAGGCTCTATCGATGACTGGCATGCTGCCGCTCTGGCGACGACGTGGGCAATTGCAGCTGACCCGAACGGAGTCAGGCTGGGAGCGCCGCACAGGCAATAAAAAAGGCCGGGGCGAAACCGCACCGACCTTCCTCATCATCGCTCTTACACCAGTGCCAGTACATCCGTGGTCAAAAGTCTAAAGCGACGCGGCAATTGCGAGCGGCGAAACGTTTCAGCGCTCATCAGCAATGCCGGTGATTGGGTACATAGAAGGCGATTGTGTTCGAAACAAGGTCGCACGCAAAAAGCGCCGCGCGTTCGGCAAACACGCGGCGCTCCTGGCGAGAACAGGTCGAGCCTTATTGCGGCGTCAGGTCGAAGCCGAACCACTTCTCCGAGAGGCGCTTGATGGTGCCGTCGGCCTTGGCCGCGGCAATCGCGTCGTCGAAGAGCGCCTTCAGTTCCGGGTCGGTCTTGCGCAGGCCGACCGAGCTGCCGGCGCCGAGGAAGCCGCCCTGGAAGCGCGGGCCGGTGATGACCATGTCGCTGTTGACCGGCTTTTCGACCGTGGTCTTCAGGTAGCCCATCGAGGCCATGACGAAATCGACGCGGCCGGCGACGAGATCGAGGTCGTGCTGCTCGGTGGTCTTGTATTCGCGCACTTCGACGACGTCCTTCAGGTATTCGTCGATGAAGCGGGCGGCGATCGAGGCGGTCTGGACGCCGATGGTCTTGCCTTCGACGAGCGGCTTCAGCTCATCGACCGCCTTGCGCGCGCCCGCCTCGTTGGAGGCGAGCGAGAAGAGTTCGCCCTTCATCGGCAGGGTTTCGAGATCGCCGCCCTTCAGCGTCGCGAAGGCCTGGCCGGTGCTGCCGTAGGAAACCGAGAAGTCGATGACTTCCTTGCGCTTCTCCGTCGCCGACATGCCGGCCATGATCGCGTCGAACTTGCCGGCGTTGAGCGCCGGGATCAGGCCGTCGAAGGACTGGGCGATGATGGTGCATTCGACCTTCATATGGTCGCAGAGGATCTTGCTGAGCTCGATCTCGTAGCCGTCGAGCGTGCCGTCGGCCTTGGTGAGGTTATAGGGCGGAAACGCGCCTTCGGTGGCAATCGTCACCTTCGTCCACTTCTTGTCCTCGGCATTCGCCGGCATGGACATCAGCCCCGCGGCCACGGCAAGCGCCGAAGCGATGATTGCGGTCGTCTTCTTCATTACAGCATTCCCCTTTTGTGGATGTTGATTGCCTTGGTTGTTGGTGGCCCGCCTGCCGCTGACGGCAGACGTCAACTCTTGATAAACTGGCGGAAGCGCTCCGACTTCGAACGGGTGAAGACCTCCTGCGGCGGCCCCTCCTCCTCGATCGTGCCCTTGTGCACGAAGACGACGCGGCTCGACACGTCGCGGGCAAAGCCCATCTCGTGGGTGACGACCAGCATGGTGCGGCCCTCCTCGGCGAGACCGCGCATGACGCGCAGCACCTCGCCGACCAGTTCCGGGTCGAGCGCCGAGGTCGGTTCGTCGAAGAGCATCGCCTTCGGGCGCATGGCAAGCGCCCGGGCGATCGCGGCGCGCTGCTGCTGGCCGCCGGACAGATGCGAGGGATAGTGGTTGCGCTTGTCGGCGATGCCGACCTTTGCAAGCAGCGCTTCGGCTTCCTCGACCGCCTCGACGCGCGGGCGCTTCAACACATGCACCGGCGCCTCGATAACGTTTTCAAGCACGGTCTTGTGGGACCAGAGATTGAAGCTCTGGAACACCATGCCGAGTTCGGAGCGGATACGGTCCACCTGTTTCTGGTCGGCCGGGCGGCTGCGCCCGTCGCTCGATGTCTTCAGGCGGATCGCCTCGCCGGCGACCTCGATCGTGCCGGAATTCGGCACTTCCAGCATGTTGATGCAGCGAAGCAGCGTCGACTTGCCGGAGCCGGACGAGCCGAGGATGGAAATCACCTCGCCCTCGCGCGCCTCGAGCGACACGCCCTTCAGCACCTCGACGGGGCCGAAGCTCTTGTGAAGGTCGTGCACGCGGATCGCGACCGGTGCGGTAACGGCGGCGGACATGTTCAATGCGTTTCTCCCTTGAGGTCGGCGGAGATCGGAAGCGGCGCGCGCAGCTTCGGGTTCAGCCGGTGTTCGGCAAACGCGACCAGCCGGGTCAGCGCGAAATTGATGGCGAGATAGATGACGCCGGCGACGACGAAAACCTCGATCACCCGATAGCTCTCGGAGATGAGCTTGGCGGCGACGCCGGTGATTTCCATCAGCGTGATGATCGAGGCGAGCGACGTCGCCTTGACCATGGAGATCATCTCGTTGCCGTAGCCTGGCAGCGCCTGGCGCAGCGCCTGCGGCATGACGATGCGGCGGAAGATCATGAAGCGACCCATGCCGCAGGCCCGTGCCGCCTCGACCTGGCCGTGCGGCACCGAAAGGAGCCCACCGCGGATGATTTCGCTGGCATAGGCGGCCGTGTTCAGCATCAGCGCCAGCACCGCGCACCAGTAGGGCTCGCGAAGCAGCGGCCAGAAGATGCTGTGGCGCACCGCCGGAAACTGGCTGAGGCCGTAGTAGATCAGGAAGATCTGCACGAGCAGCGGCGTTCCGCGAAACAGGAACACGTAAGTGCGGGCAAAGAGATCGAGCGCAAGAATGCCCGAAAGACGGGAGAGCGCCAGCCCGAGCGCCAGGATAGAGCCGAGCGCGATCGAGGTTGCTGCAAGCTCCAGCGTCAGCGGCAGGGCCGCAAGCAGACTCCAGAACGTTTCAAGGGCAAACCGGATATCCATCAGCCCCTCCTGACGCCGCGCGAGAACCGGCGCTCGGTGACCTGAAGGATGAGGCCCGAGACCGTGGAAATGGCGAGATAGATCATCGCCGCGATGAAGAAGAAGTCGAAGGGACGGCTGGTCGATCCGGCGCCGATCTGCGCCTGGCGCAGGAGTTCGACGACGCCGGTGACCGAGACCAGTGCCGATTCCTTCAGCACCACCTGCCAGACATTGCCGAGGCCGGGCAGCGCGTAACGCAGCGTCAGCGGTGCGGTGATGCGGCGGAACTTGAGGAGCCGCCCCATGCCGCAGGCGGTCGCCGCCTCCAGTTCGCCCGGATGCACGGCGCGAAAGGCGCCGCGATAGACCTCAGTCTGCTGGGCGCCGGAGGTGATGCCGACCGCAAGGGCGCCGGCGATGAAGCCCGGAAGGCTGACGAAACCCTCCGCACCGAACAATTGGCCGACGGCCGTCACCACCGCGCTGCCGCCGAAATAGAAGAGATAGATGACCAGGAGGTCAGGAATGCCACGCAGGATCGTGGTGTAGGCCTCGGCGCAACCGCGAACGACCGGGCCGCCGGAAATCTTCGCCCAGGCGCCGAAGGTGCCGATGAGGCCGCCGATCGCAAAGCCTGCGATCGCGATCAGGATTGTCATCCAGGCGCCTGCGGCAAGCGCCGCCCCCCAGCCGTCCGCTCCGAAGCTGATGATGTCAAGGAAACCGGGCTCAGTCATCGCAGCGCCTCCCTCCGCTTGTCGACCGATGACTTAACCATGGCTCACCCCGGGGATCGGCGGGTCGACATCGTCAGGGATGGGATTGACGAAGGGCGTGCCGTCCAGCCTTGCCGCATGGTCGGCCTTGGCGGCAGCGATCAGCGCGGGGTCGAGGATCAGTTCGACCGCCGTGCTCGCCATCACCTTGGCGGCATGTTCCATGCCCTTGTGCGCGGCCGGCAGCTTGCCCTGGGCGACCAGCTGCCAGGAATGGCCGGGCGTGCCGATCGCGTAGGTGGCGCCGCGCATCTGCACGGTCGGCACCACCCAGCTGACCGTCCCGACATCGGTGGAGCCGACGAGCGTGCCGGCGCCGTTTTCCGGGGGAAAGATCGTGTCGCAGAGCGAAATGCCGCGGCGCAGCTTCAGCCCGAAGCGCTCGAAGGCAGACGCGATATCCTCGCCGGTAAAGGTTTCCTGGAACTTTGCCGCCGTCTCCCGATCGTCCTCGTCGAACTGCGGCGGTCCCAGATGCTCGAGCTGGCGATGCATCAGCGCTTCGAGCGGCGTGTTGCCGATCAGATTGGCGTCGCCGCTGACGATCTCGTCCGTGACCGTGGTGCCGGTCATCATGGCCGCGCCCTTGGCGACGCTGCGGACGCGTTCGACGAGATCGAGCAGTTCCGGCAGGCTGCGGGCGCGCACGAGATAGCGGGCCTTGGCGCGGGCCTGCACCACGTTCGGCGCGTTGCCGCCCGTATCCGTCACCGCGTAGTGGATGCGCGCCGTCGAGGGCATGTGCTCGCGCAGATAGTTGACCCCGACGTTCATCAGTTCGAGCGCGTCGAGCGCGCTGCGGCCGAGATGGGGCGCTGCGGACGCATGCGAGGCGCGGCCGCTGAAGCGGAAGTCAAGCTCGTTGCAGGCAAGCGAGATCGGGTTGTTGACGCCGGCAAAGGGTGCCGGATGCCAGGAAATCGCAATGTCGACATCGTCGAAAACGCCGGCGCGAACCATGAAACCCTTGGACGAGCCGCCCTCTTCCGCCGGGCAGCCATAATAGCGCACGCGCCCCTTGATGCCTTCGGCGGCGAGATAGTCCTTGACGGCGGTCGCCGCCATCATCGCGCCGGCACCGAGCAGGTTGTGGCCGCAGCCATGGCCGTTGCCGCCTTCGATGACCGGCCGCTCCTCGGCAATGCCAGCCTCCTGGCTCAGCCCCGGCAGCGCATCGAACTCGCCGAGAATGGCGATAACAGGTCCGCCCTCGCCCGCTTCACCCATGACAGCCGTCGGCATGCCGGCAATGCCGCGCGACACGCGGAAGCCCTCGGCCTCCAACAGCGCCGCGTGCTCGGACGACGAGGCAAACTCCTCGTAGTTCGTTTCCGGCGTATCCCAGACCCGGTCGCTGAGCACGAAAAAGCGTTCGCGCTTGGCTTCGAGGAGGTCCCAGACGGCATCGGCATTTTTCATCGTTTCTTGACTTCCGCAACAATAGTAACCAGAATTGGCGCCAATTTATGATAACATTTTTGGATACACAAGAGGGTCCTGAAACATTTCGAGCGATGTGCACAACGGCGAAGGACCGGTATGGAACGCCGTTCTCCCGCATTGAATTGTTCAGGACAGCATCATAGTTTCTCCAAAAATGGAGCCAATTCGGCCGCAGCGATGGCGGCAAAGAGAGTGTAAGGCAGGAATGAGCGACGATCTGACGGAAATGCTGGCGCCCGAGGAAAAGCCCGAGGAGAAGAAGGACGTCACCGACCTGTTGCTGCACGATATCCTGACCGGAACCTTGCCGGCCGGCGCCTGGCTGAAGCAGATCGACCTGGAGCGCCGCTACGATTGCACCCGGCCCGAAGTGCGGCGCGCGCTCGACCGGCTGTCGCAGCGCCGGCTGGTGCAGCACAATCCCAACCGCGGCTATCAGGTCTACGAGCTTGATGACCAGCGTACCCGCGAGATCAGCGATATCCGCGTGATTCTCGAAACCGGGGTCGCCGACCGCATGGTCGCCAACGTCACGCCCGCGGCGATCGCCGAATTGCGCGGGCTCGCAAGGCAGTTCGACGAGATGTCGTTCCGCGGCTCCATCATGGAACACTACGACGCCAACCTCGCCTTCCACCGCGCCCTTCTCATGCTCTCGGGCAATAGCGAACTCGTGGAGGTCGTCGCCGAGATCCGCCAGCGCACGGTCTCGGCCCCGGTCTCGCAATGGCGAACCCGCGCCCGCATCGAGCAGTCGGCACGCGAGCACCACCTGATGGTCGATGCGCTGGAGGCCGGAGACCTCCCCGAGCTGAAGCGGCTGATCGAAATCCACATCCGCCAGGCGCCGATCAAGGCGTGAGCCTTCGACCACTGGGCGCTTCGCCGGTCGGCGGCAGCGTCGCGGCCGGCAACCTTGCGCCAAAAAAGATCGTCGTGACGTAAAACTGTCAATTGCTGCAGGTACTTACGCGTTCGATTTCATAGGGAGTTTTTGCCTTGTCCTATCCGAACCGTACGGCTGCCTTGCAGGCACTTGCTGCTGCAATCTCGTCAGTCCCCTTCGCAAGACCAATTCGGGTTGCAATTGATGGGCGGACCGCCTCCGGGAAAACAACGCTTGCGGATGAACTCTCGGAAATCCTTGCTGCGAGCGGCAGGGAGATTATTCGCACGTCCATCGACGGCTTCCACAAGCCGAAAGCCGAACGCTATGCACGCGGGCGGCAATCCCCGGAGGGATATTATTACGATGCGCGTGATCTCGTTGCCATCAATACCCTGCTTCTGGAGCCACTCGGGCCGGATGGTAACCGCGAATATCGCACGGCATCCTTTGATCTCTTGAACGATAAGCCAATCGATGAGGAAGCGAGGCTGGCTTCCCCTGATGCCATCCTCATCGTGGACGGTACGTTCCTGCAGCGCCCAGAGTTGTCAGGAAACTGGGATTTGGCGATCTTCGTTGACGCCACCGAGGCTGTTTGCGAGCAGCGCGGCGTTGGGCGCGACGCCCGGCTGCTGGGGGGAACGGACGCGGCTCGCCAGCTCTATGCCACGCGATATCGGCCCGCATACAGCCTCTACGAACGCATTTGCGCGCCAGGCGTCAGTGCGGACGCCGTCTTCAACAATGACGATCTTGACCGTCCTGGCCTGGCGGTGAAGGCAAACGGGAGGTTGGCTTGAGAAGCGCATGACCGCTTGAGGCCGACAGGGTCCCTTGGACGCGGGGCTTCACTCAGCCGAAAATTTCACCGTCACGCCGCGCTGGCGGAAGTATGCCTGCATCAGCTTGCGGCCAGAACGATTGTTCTGCACGAGCCGGGCCGGGTCGAATACGGCTTCCTTCAAACCCGCCCGCGCCAACGCTGCCTTGAGGGTCGCAATATGCACGTCGATGTCGGCATTATCAGCCTGGAGCGATTCATAAATGCGGTTGGTTGCCTCTGCTACGGACGGTTCGCTCACGATTACACTCCTGTCACTGTGTGGCTGACGCTCGCCACCCTCATCGGCCTGACCCTATTGTAAAGAAAAATGCCGACGTCAATGGGTGACGATGGATAGAACGTCGCGTCCACGTTCGAAAACGCAGGCACCGGAACCAGCCCCGTTCGGTCGAGATGGCACGACCGCTTCTCGCCAGAAGCGGTCATCTGCACTTGTGGGCTCCAATCCCTGCCTTCCAGCTACCCCCCGAGCGCGATCGTGACCACAACCAGCACGGCACCGATCGCCGCCATGGCAAAAGCCATCGGCCAGGGGCTGCGGCCCATGTAGCGGCCGAGCCGCGCGCCGATGATGAAGAGCATGACGAGCGCGATGCCGTTCGACAGGCGCATGGCGAGGCCGACATTGTCGGTCAGCAGAAACGGAATGCTCGGCGGCAGCGTCGAGATGGCGACCAGCAGAAAGATGGCGAAGGCCGCCTTCAGGTCGCGGCCGGTGACGGCCCTGTGCCGGGGATCGTGGCCGAGCGCCCTCACCCTCAACAGCAGGGCCTCGGTCTCCTTCGGCGAGGATACGCGGCGCACGTCTTCAGGCAGATTGTCCAGAAACATCTCTCGGGCGCGCTCCAGCGGTTCGTGCCGGAGCGCCTCGATGAAGCCATGGCGCCGCGTCCGCTCGACCACCGTCGCCAGCACATACATGACGCCGTCGACGATGCCCCAGGCGAGGTTGCAGCCGAAGGCGGCGACGAGCACCGCCCTGACTCCGCCCTCTTCCCCCGTGACCGTACTCATCGTTCCGGTAAAGGTGAGCGCCATCAGCAAGCCGAAGATGATCTCCGACAGCCGGTCGACCGGGTCAAGGATGGCGCGCTCATCGTTCAAGGCCGCTCACCTCGCGCCTCGAGGCCGGTGACGGGCACGGACGGTGGGAAGCCAGACTGCAAGCAGCGCCCCTCTTACTGCGCCTGCAGATCGGCAAACGCGTCGCGCACATGATCGGCCACCGCCAGCACCGGCGCCGGTGCATCTGATATCACCTGCAGGCCGATATTGTAGTGGCCGAGGTCCGGCAGGCCCTCGCGCTCGCCAAGCTGCACCATCTCGCCCTGGACGAGGTAGCGCGGCAGCGGCGCGATCGCGAGACCGGCAAGCACGGCGGCGCGCTGCCCGGTGGTATAGGCGCTCAGGAATGCGATGCGAAACTTGCGCCCTGCCCGCGCGAGCTTTTCCACCGCATCGGCCCGCCAGACGCAGCCGTCCTCCCACATCGACACCGGCAGCGGGTCCTTGAGATGCGCGTTACCGCATTTGGCGCCGGCCCAGACCAGCTTCTCCTGCATCAGGATCTCGCCGTTACGCGGCGTGCCCTCGGTGAGGCTGTTGAAGATGGCGATATCGAGCCGGTGCTCGTCGACCTTCTTGCGCATGGCATTGCTCATGCCGATCGACACGTCGACCGTGACGTTCGGATAGGATTCGGCAAAACGCTTCAGCACCTCGGGCAGGATGCGCTCGCCCACATCTTCCGGCGCGCCGACGCGCACGACGCCGTTCATGTCGGGCAGCAGGAAGCGCGATACCGTCTCGTTGTTGAGCGACAGCAGCCGCCGGGCAAAACCGAGCAGCAACTCGCCCTTGGGCGTCAGGGTGACCGAGCGCGCGTCGCGCAGGAAGAGCGTGCAGCCGAGCATTTCCTCGAGCTTCTTGATCTGCATCGAGACGGCCGACGGCGTGCGATAGACGGTTTCGGCGGCGGTGGTGAAGTTGCCGGTCTCGGCAATGGCGATGAAAGTCTTCAGCACGTCCATTTCGAGAAGCGGAAGCGCATGGCGCATCAGCATGTTCATGGCGGCACCCTCATTCAGAAAATTTGAAAGATTACTTCACTTCATTTCGTTTGATTGAACATCAGCGATGACCGATAGTCAAGTTCAAGGACGACGCAGGAAGGAGAAACCCATGTCCACCGCAGCCCTTGGCATCGCCGCTTCGAAGAGTTCCCTCCGTAACAGCCGCCTGCCGCAGGCAGTGGTAAAAAAGGAGCATAGAAGGAGCAACGATATGGTCCTCAACGCCCTTAACCAGATGATCGCCGTGCTCGACGGTGTTGCAAGGCAGAGACGCGAAAAACAGATCGCGCGAAATCGGGTGGAAGCCCGGCGCGAACTCGCCAAACTGCCGAAGAGAGTCCGTGACGACGTGATGTTTGCGGACCCGCTAATCAATCACCATCTTTGATGAAAGACATCAAACATATTCGTTGGAATGATAAGTCAGGTTAGGCCATAACTACCATCGTGGTCGCGACCTGCTGAGACACTCAGAAGGAGCCATGAAATGTCCAACACTCATCTTTCATCGGCCTCGGAACGGGCATCCTCCCACTCGTCCCTTCCGGGTCTCTTCAATCTTCAGGTTCGTGCCTGGGCGGCGTGGAAGCGTCATCGCCAGGAACGGGCCCTCGAAAACCTGTCCTATGACACGCTGAAGGACATCGGCTTCCCGTCGGTGGACGATGCGGTGCACAAGACCGAACAATGAATGACGGCGTGACCTGTCTCTTCTGAGCGTCACGTTCCGGATCGATCGATGGGCATTGCCGAGGAGGCGGTGCCCTTTTTCTTTGCGCGGATTGTTCTCTCCGCGACGCCGCCCAGCAACCTGCCGTCTCCTCCATCTGATCTCAGGCATCGGGAGCACACCAACGCCGCGGTAAGGGCGCGCCGCCGACATCGCACGAGTGACCTTAGGTGAGCAGCTGCATAATCATCGACGGCCGACTGAGGAAGTAGCCGGCCACAAGCCCAACGAATCCGAGCGCCAACGCTCCCACCACGCCATGGCCCACCCACCCGTAGTGGGCGCCGACGGCGGTTGCCGCGGTGACGACCGAAAGCGTCCATAGGACTTTCATCAACGAGACCACGCGACGCATAGGTGTTGGCTGATCTTCACGCATGCACATTCCGTTCGAAGAGGCTATCGCCTTGCATGTAGTGTGGAAGGCACTCGGCACCAATATCGGGTGACCGTCAGCTTGGCTCGCGCCTCCACAAGGGTCAAGTCATATGGAGTGCCATGGGCTGTAGGAGTTTCACTTGTCTCTTACCGACACCTTCAGGAACTACCGAAAGCGTCGCAATCGGCAAACACAACCACCGCGAGCGCTTTGCAGATGTTGCGTATCTCTGGCAGTTCTTGTCCGATAGCGTCAACAGCGCTGTAAAAACTGTCGCTTTCCTTACAAAAGCCGGAAATCGGGGCCGAACCGCCTTTTGCCGCACGATGTCGCAATGCGAAATCTCTTTGCGGTCGCTGCTATCCATGCGAATGTCGCAAACAGACAAGCCGAAGAGTATCTTCCAAGCGACGAATATACCCGCATCGCCAAGCATGGGAAGCCTCATGAACAAGCCACTGACCAAAAAGCGTTCTCTCGTCTTCTTCCTGGTGCCGAACTTTTCCATGCTGCCCTTTTCGGCGGCGATCGAAACGCTCCGCATCGCCAACCGCATGCTCGGCTACGAGGCCTATTCCTGGCGCCTCGCTTCGTCCGACGGCGAAAAGGTTCTGTCGTCGAGCGGCATCGCGCTCGAGGTCAACTCGTCGCTGGCCGACGAGCGCAAGTTTCTCGGCGGCGAAAACCGCCCCTCGATGGTGCTGGTCTGTTCCGGCATCTATGTCGAGGATTTCAACAACAAGTCGGTCAATGCCTGGCTGCGCGAAGTCTACAATCGCGGCGTCGCCGTCGGCAGCCTCTGTACCGGCGCCCATGTGCTGGCGTCCGCCGGTCTTCTGACCGGCAAGCGCTGTGCCATCCATTGGGAGAACCTGCCGGGCTTTTCCGAAAGCTTCCCGCAGGTCGACGTCTACGCCGACCTCTACGAAATCGATAGCAACATCTACACCTGCGCCGGCGGCACCGCCTCGCTCGACATGATGCTGAACCTGATCGACCAGGATTTCGGCGAGAGCCTCGTCAACCGCGTCTGCGAACAGGCGCTGACCGACCGCGTGCGCGGGCCGCATGACCGCCAGCGGCTGCCGCTGCGCGCCCGCCTCGGCGTGCAGAACGCCAAGGTGCTGTCGATCATCGAGCTGATGGAGGCCAACCTCGCCGAGCCGCTGTCGCTGCTCGAAATCGCCGAGGGCGCCGATCTCTCCCGCCGCCAGATCGAGCGGCTGTTCCGCCAGGAAATGGGCCGCTCGCCTGCCCGCTACTACCTGGAAATTCGCCTCGACCGCGCAAGGCACCTCCTGATCCAGTCGTCGATGCCGGTCGTCGAAGTGGCCGTTGCCTGCGGCTTCGTCTCCGCTTCGCACTTCTCCAAGTGTTATCGCGAGCTCTACAACCGCTCGCCGCAGCAGGAGCGCGCCGACCGCAAGCTGACTCTGCAGATGGCGCGGTAAGCGTCCACATCGAGACAGGCTGAAGGGCGGAGCGATCCGCCCTTTCCTTCTGGCTTGACCTCGGCAAGCCAGCCCACGTCAGGGTTGAGGTTTCCCCATTGAAGCACGCGAGGGATTCACAACCCCTGGCGATTGCATTTACTTTGGCACAACCAAAAACAGCTAAAGCTCCGCCGCATATTGGTGCGGAGTTTTTACAATGGATTTCTCTCGGGCTCGCCTGCTCCTGATCGGGGGCACGATCTCCTCCTACGCGGCGCTCTTGTTCATGGCATCCATCGCCGGCTTTCCGGTGAGCTTTGAAGGCTGGCTGTTTGAAGCAACAGCCTTCGCGATCGTCGTCTTCGCGGCCAGCTTCCTTGCTCTGCGCTTCAACTTTCAGCAACTTCGGCCAATGATCGAATGTTGCGGATGTGGCCTGCTGCTCGTAGTCCCGATCTCATTGTCAACCTACTTGTCGACGTGGACAAACTTCCCATTGGCCGACGACCGGCTCTCCGGATGGGACAGCTGGCTTGGTGTCGACTGGCCGGCCATCATGGCATGGATCGATCGACACCAACTCCTGTCCGAGGCGCTGAACAAGGCCTATCGTTCGTTCCCCTATCAGCTTCTGCTCTGCCCGGTGCTGCTGGTGCTGTCCAACCACCACAAGCGGGCCTATCAGATGGTCGGCGCCTACGCGCTCCTGTGCTTCTCCTCGGCCGCGATCTCGGCCTTCTTCCCGGCGCTCGGCACCTATGCCTACTACCAGTTCGACGCGAGCAGCTTGCAACACATCAACGCAACCTACGGATACCTCTTTCTCGAAGAGTTTCATGCAGTCCGGAACGATCCCAACTTCATCTGGCGACTGCCAGAGAGTCAGGGCATCGTGACATTTCCGTCGGTGCATGCGGCCGTCGCTGTGCTCTGCGCGTGGGCACTGTGGCCTGTCGCCTTGCTTCGGTATCCCGCCCTCGTCCTGAACCTCGCAATGGGCTTCTCCGCGATACCTGCAGGAAGTCACTACGCCGTCGATGTCGTCGCCGGCATCGCGATCGCGGCGGCTTCCATTGGCATCATCACATTCGCCACGAGGCCTGTGGATGAGAAATCCAACGTCCGGCCCGCACCGGCAGCTTCTTCGTCGGTGCCCGCCCAATCATGAAACCGGCGGGCGGAGGATGGAGATCGGCTGCCACCGCTTGCGCGCCCGTTATTTTTCGGTTGAATAGCCGCCACGTCAACTGCACGGGAGCAATTCGCCGATGGCACCAATCGACATCAATCCCGCCAAGGTCCACGAATTCAAGGACTTCCTGAGCTTCTACGACTGGCTTGCCGCCCACCACCAGAGCGAAACCGAGGTGTGGATCAAGACGCACAAGGTCGGCTCCGGCCTCGCCTCGATCACGCCCAAGGAAGCGATCGACGCGGTGCTCTGCTGGGGCTGGATCGACGGCGTGCGCAAGGGGTTTGACGATAGCAGCTTCTTGCAACGCTACACCCCGCGCGGCAGGAAAAGCATCTGGAGCAAGATCAACGTCGACAACGTGGCGCGGCTGATTGCCGAGGGCCGCATGACCGAGCACGGGCTGAAACAGGTGGACGCCGCCAAGGCCGACGGGCGCTGGGACCGCGCCTATGCCAGCGGCAAGGACATGCAGATCCCCGACGACCTGCAGGCGGCGATCGATGCCGAACCCGAGGCCCGCGAGATGCTTGGCAGGCTCAGCGCCCAGAACCGCTTCGCGCTTGCCTTCCGCACCCACAACATGAAGACCGAGGCGGGGCGGAAAAAGAAGATCGCGACCTTCGTCGATATGCTGAAGCGCGGCGAGACGATCTATCCGCAGAAAATCAAGTGAAACGCTATGGTGGAGCGCGACTGGCGCGCGCCCCGAGAGCAATGAAATCCGCAGAGCGCACGCTCCTAATCCTGCCCGTGAAACGCCCGCTCCAGTTCGGCTATATCGAGCTTGATCATCCCGAGCATCGCCTCCGTCGCGCGCTTGGCGCGCGCCCGATCCGAATGGGCGACCATGTCGCCGAGCACGCGCGGCGCGATCTGCCAGCACAGCCCCCAGCGGTCGCGGATCCAGCCGCATTGCTCCGGTTCGCCGCCATTGTCGAGGATGGCCGACCACAGCCTGTCGATCTCCTCCTGGCTGTCGCACTGGATCATGATCGAGAAGGCGTGATTGAAAGGGTCGAGCGGCCCGGCTTCGAGCGCCATGAATTCCTGGCTGCCAAGCATGAACTCGATGATCGTCACGCTGCCGGCCGGTCCGCTCGGACTCTCCGCCGGCAAGGTGCTGATGCGCGTAATCGCCGAATTGGGAACGAGCGATATGTAGAAGTCGACCGCCTCGCGCGCCTCCTTCGCAAACCAGAGATTCGAAACAACAGTCGTCATGTGTCGCGTCCTCCTTGCTCCTTAGTGGGTAACCGAAGGACGTTCGACTTCGTTCCAGGCCGACAGGGGCCGCAATTTTTCTGAGGGCAGGCCCGCGGTGGGAGTTTACGACGCCAGCGCGTCGAGCAGCGCCAGTTCCGAAATCACCCGGTTCCGGCCGGCGTGCTTGGCCATGTAGAGAAACTGGTCGGCGGCGTGCAGGTAGTTCTCGAAGGCCTCCGAGGTCTCGATGGTTGCCAGACCGATCGAAACCGTGATCGTCAGTTCCTCGTCATCGGCGACGATGCGGGACTTTGCCAGTTCCAGCCTGAGCGCGTCGCAAAAGGCAAAGGCGCGACGCACGTCGCAGCCGTTGAAGAGAATGCCGAACTCCTCGCCACCGAGACGGGCAAGCAGGTGGTCTTCGCCGACGAGCGCTGCCAGGCGCTTGGCCACGTGCTTCAGCACGATGTCGCCGATCTCGTGGCCATAGGTGTCGTTCAGCCGCTTGAAATGGTCGATGTCGAGCACGGCGATCGCCGTCGGCTCGCCGCGTCTGAGGCACTGGTCGACGAGGCGCGGGCCGGCGAGGAAGAAGTGGCGGCGGTTGTAGAGATCGGTGAGATAGTCGCTCGCCGCCTGCCGCTGCAGCGTCTGCAGGCGCTTCTGCACGCCGGCGGCCTGGGCGATGCGGCCGTTGAACTCGGCTTCGAGGAAGGGTTTCTGGATGAAATCCGTGCCGCCGGCTTCGAGGAACCGGGCGCCGGCGCGGCGGTCACCGCTGTCGGAAAGGCCGATCACCGGCACGGCACCATCGCCCCGCCGCCGCTCGACCTCCGCCAGAAGGGCTGCACCGGTCATGTCGGCGAGATCGAGGTCGGTCACGACGAGATCGATCGCCTCGCCGCTGTCGAGCACCTGCAGCGCATCGGCGGCCGAAGCGACCTCGCAGACGGAGATCCTTTTGCGACGGAGGATGCCGGCAAGCTCGCTGCGCGAGGCGGCATCGGAATCGGCGAGCAAGACCGTTGTCTTGCCGTTGGTCAGCGCCCGGTCGACGGCGCCGATCAGGAGGTTGATCGATTCCGGCTGGTGCTTGATGACGCAATCGAGCACACCGCGCGACAGGATCTCCTCGCGCGTATGGTCGTTGAAGGCGGCGGTGAAGACGACCGCCGGCACCTGGTTGTCGAGGATGAAGTCGAGCGCCTCGCAATTGGGCGCATCCGGCAGGTTGAGATCGAGCACCGCGAGCGAGAAGCTCTCCGGCGCCTGTTTGAGCGCCTCGCGCAGCGCCGCCAGCGAATTGCAATGGGTGACGCGAATGCCGTGGACGGACTCAAGCCCATATTTCAGTGCCGTCGCGAACATCCGGGAATCTTCGACCAGCAGCATGCGCTTGTCGCCGTGCTTTTGCACAGAGTTCACCCGGCCCGGCGTGCGGCGCAATCTCACGTCCCTGCAACCCCTCTCGAGCCGCAGGCGTGCTTCCCCTTGAGGGTGACGCTGGCTCCGAATACATGATTAACCCGTCACGCCGCGCCGGCCTTTCGGCCGGCGAGATCGGTGTGACCGGGTTCCCCGCTCCTGCTGCGGCGGATTGAAGACCGATCGGATTGCAATTTCGTTAATGCGGCAACTTGGGCGCGGGATTTCGCGCCCTTTACCATGATATTTTGGGGATTATTTTTCGTATCAGGCTGAAGCCTTCGCCGGAACCCCAACCTTTTCGCTGAGCGTGCGGATCTTCGTCAGCGTGTCGAGGTTCTGGTTGACGCGGCAATAGAACTCCTCGTTGACGAAGGGACGAACGACGAAGTCGTTGCCGCCGGCCTTGAGGAACCGTGCCGACAACAGCCGGTTGGTGGAGGACGACACGCCGATGATGCGCAACTGGTGGGGGCCGTAGGAGCTACGGATGCGGCGCGTCAGTTCGAAGCCATCGATATCGGGCATGTTGTAGTCGGTGATGACCAGGCCGATATCCGGATTGTTCTTCAGGATCTCCAGCGCCGCGGCACCGTTTTCCGCCGAGCTGGTGCGGAAGTTGTAACGCTTGAGCTGCGTCGTCAAAAGCGCGCGCGCCGTCGGGCTGTCGTCAACGATCAGCACATGGTGCTTGTGGTTGGTGAGGAAGCGGCAGACCGATTCCGCCAGCATGTCGACGGCAAAGACGCTGTCCTTGATGACGTAGTCGACGATTTCCTTGGCGAGGATCTTTTCGCGCGTCGATTCCTGGAACGAACCGGTGAACACGACCGTCGGCACGCTCATCTCGATCAGGTAGTTGAGCGCCTCGCCGTTTTCCGCCCCCGGCAGGTTGATGTTGGAGATGGCGAGCGACGCCGGAAAGGTGGCGTTCTCGACGGCGAACTGCAGGTCGTCATAGTCGCGGCAGACGATGACATCGATGTCGAACAGCTCTTTCAGCCGCTTCGAGACCATCGAGGAGAAGAGATTGGAGTCCTCGGCAAGCACGATGCGGTGCTCGGCAAGGGATTCGCCGGAATAATACATTCCGGAAACGCCAAAAAATGACATTGAACGCCTATGTAAAAGAGTGTCCCCCTACAGCTCCGCGCGTTCTTCATGCCCGCCTAGTCGCTGTAACTTGCAGCCACCATGCTAGAGGAGAAAGGCTTTCTTCGGTGTTAATGAGCAACCGGCGAATTGACGAGACCGACGTGTCGGCTTGAGACGCCCGGTCGCCGTGACGCCGTTCCTCTCATGCCTCCGGTGTTCGGCCGCGCCGCGTCTCGGCGGTCTTGCGGATGACCTCGGCGATCTCCGGATTGCTGCTCGACAGCATCTGGAAATCCTCGGAGTAGAGCGACAGCAGCGAGACCTCCGTTTCGGCCGTGACGGTGGCCGAGCGCGGTTCGCCCGATATCAGCGCCATTTCGCCGAAGAAGCTGCCGGGACCAAGTTCGACCGGCGTCGGCGACGGGGTGGCGATGGTCACGCGCCCCTCGACGATGAAGAACATCTGGTCGCCCGCCTCGCCCTTGCGGCAGATGATGGCGCCTGATGGCACCACTCTCGGGCGGAGCGCCCGGACGATCTCGACGAAGGCGGCCGAGCCAAGCCTCTGGAACAGCGGCACGGCTGCCACGAGCTGCCAGTTGCGCACGAAGTCCTGCCGGCGCACCTCCTCGAAGAAGCCGGTCGCAAGAATGCCGGCCCAGAGCGCGAAGATGCCGATGCCGCTCATCATCACCAGGCCCGCCAGCACCCGCCCGGCAAAGGTCATCGGGATCTCGTCGCCATAGCCGGTGGTCGACAGCGTCACCACCGCCCACCACATCGCCTGCGGAATGCTGCCGAACTTGTCGGGCTGGACATCACGCTCGATGAGGTAGGCAATGAGCGACGCGCCGAACAGCACGATGCCGAAGAGCGAGGTGACGCCGACGAGATTGGGTGCCGCGCGTGCCACCACCCGGCCGAGCAGGCGGAAGAAGGTGGAGTGACGAAGCGGCTTCAACAGCCAGACGCCGCAGTAGAGGCTCTGGTCGCGCGTGCCGGCAAAGAGCAATCCGGCAAGGGGAACGACGACGGCCAGAAGATCGATCACGGCTTCCGTCACCGAGGCCCGGCCATCCCTTGCCCAAAACGCAATCAGCGTGTCGCTCAGCTGCAGGAGATAGACAGCCCAGATCCCGGCAAGCAGCCCTTCGATGGCGAGCCGCACTCCAGCGCCGAGGCTCGACGCGGTCAGCGCCGCAACCGCCACGAGCCCGGCCGCCGCCAGGAGGCCATTGGCAGCGTCTGACATCCTCAACAAAGGCCGTGCCGACATACACTCCCCCAACGGCCGCCACCGCGCGGCCGTTTCGACTGCCATTGAAGTCAAGACAGTAACGCTTTGATTTAAAGCACAATTCCATACATTAATCGATGCTCAAATAAAGAAACAGCGAAATCAGGAGGCCGACCGAACGAAAGCGCGCCGCGATCTCCCGGATTAGCGCCTTGCATTTTGATTTCCGGATCTTTCGCGGGTCGTTGTCGCAAGACCGCCGACTGAGCTTCACACGGACCTAGAAGCGCTCGCCGTCGGCCCGGGGCAACCGATCCTCCTCGAATTGCTCTGCGCCCTCGACCGGCCTCAGCCATGCCTCGCGGCGCTTGATCCAGAGCTCGTAGCTCGGCTTCAGCGGCGTCGGGGCTTCCGAGAGGATCCCGAGCTTGATCTCCGCCTCCTGATCGTCAGCGGAAAATACCCGCGAACCGCAATGGGAACAGAAGCGCCGCCCCTGAAACTCGGAGGTGTCGCCCGTATGTTCGAAGCGGTTGGCAGGCCAGATGCCATAGAAGGTGAAGGCCGAACCGCTTTCCTTGCGGCAGTCCATGCAGTGGCAGATACCAACCCGCGTCGGTTCATCGCGCACCTTAACCTCGACCTGGCCGCAAAGGCACTTTCCCGTGAGCATCGTCATGACCTTATCCTGCGCTGAGCGGCTGATGACAAAACAGGAAACGACGCACGCGGGCGTCGGGTTCCCGTAACCGGGGCGCTCGATGCGGTCGGCATACGCAACGCCATGCCTTGCCCGAGCAAGCGGCGCCTTTCACGGAACCTTTCGCGCTTCCACGTCTTCTGCGGGTATCCCAGACGGAGGATAGATCATGCATGCCGAAGAACAGGAAATCATCGCCCTCGAACAGGAATTCTGGCGCACCATTCTCAAGCAGGACACAGAAGCATCTCTGGCCATGCTGCCCGAACGCTCGATCGTGGTCGGGGCCCAGGGCGCGGCGGTGCTGACCCGCGACGACTATCGCCGGATGTCGGAACAGGCCGAAGGGTACTGGAAGCTCAATTCCTTCCGCCTCGACGACGTCAGCGTCATCTTTCCGAAGGATGACGTCGCCGTCATCGCCTATACGGTGACGGAGGAGATGGAGGTCGACGGCAAGCCTTTGACGATCAAGGCGGCCGATGCCACCACATGGGTGCGCGAAGAGGGCCGATGGCTGGCTTCGCTGCACACGGAATCCGTGCTCGGCGATCCCTTCGGTCGCGACCGCAAGGCGGCTTAGCCTGCAGATGGCGGCAATGCGCGGCACGGCCGATCGCTGGCGCGATGCTGGACGTTCTGCCGTGGCGCGAACAACCGACGCGTCGCGCCTTGTCTCGTCAACCCGGCCCCGACAAGCCTCTGCCACACACGCAATTTTCAGTATAAGATACCACCATGAGTGAAGCCCAGCCTCTGTTCGATATGCTGCGCCAAACCGTGCAGCCTGAAATCGCCGGCATACTGGAGCGATTTGTCCGGGAAGCGCCGGACCGCAAGCTCTGCCGTATCAATGCGCTCGCCTTTGCCGCCGAGCACGGGCTCGACGAGGAGAAGGCGATCGCCGCCTTTCTGCACGCCTCTCGCCTCGGCCTCTTCGAGCTGTCATGGAACGTGCTTTGCCCCGGATGCGGTGGCGTGCTCGACAGCAACACCTCGCTGAAGACGGTGCAGAGCGACACCTATACCTGCTCGCTCTGTGCTGCCGGCTACGAGCCGACGCTGGACGAAATGGTGGAGGTGACCTTCACCGTGAACCCGCGCGTCCGGCACATCGAGGCGCACAACCCGCATGAACTGCCGCCGTTCGAATATTTTCGCCAGGTCTACTGGGGCTCCGGCATCGAATTGCCGGAAGAGGATTACGAGGCCCGGATCGACGATTTCGTGCTGGAGGCGCTGGAGCTACCGCCCGGAGAGAAGGCGGTGATTTCGCTGCAATTGCCGGCAGAGTTCATCATCGTCTTCGAGCCGGTCACCCATGCCGCGCAGTTCATTGACGTCAAGGGCGAGCCGACCAAGGAGCGTCGCACGCTGTCGCTCGTCTTCGACCGCGGCCATCGCCACGACGAAGCGCTGACGATGCAGCCCGGCCCCTTGCGCATCCAGGTGGAAAACCACACGGATGTGCGCACCCTGCCCTCGGTCTGTATCGCCAACGACGCGCTGCACGATATCCTCGGCCAACGCCGACCGTTCCTGACGGCCAAGCGCCTGCTATCCAACCAGACCTTCCGCGACATCTACCGCACCGACACGATCGACGTCGACCAGCGGCTGAAGATCACCAGCCTCACCTTCCTCTTTTCGGATCTGCGCGGCTCGACCGAGCTTTACGAGCGTGTCGGCGATCTCGCCGCCTTCGACCTGGTGAAAACCCATTTCAGCGTCGTCAACGAGATCGTGGCAGCCGAAGCCGGCGCGGTCGTCAAGACGATCGGCGACGCGGTCATGGCCACCTTCCCGACGCCGGACCGGGCGGTCGCCGCCGCCATGCGCATGCGCGAAGCGATGCGCGAGCTGAACGAGGCGCGCGGCGCGGAAGACCTGTTGTTGAAGATCGGCATTCACGAGGGCCCGTGCATCGCCGTCAGCCTCAACGAGCGGCAGGACTACTTCGGACAGACGGTCAACATCGCCTCGCGCGTCCAGCATCTTGCCAGTTCGCGCGAGATCTTTGCCACCGGCTCGGTGCTCGACGATCCGCGCGCGTCGAGCCTGCTTTCCGACCGCGGTCTCAATCCGCAGTCGCACAATGTGGCGCTCCGGGGCATCACAAACGAGATCAGCATCTTCTCGATCCCGTGAACGTCGTGAAACCGCATCCTGCTGGTGTCAGCGGTCCGGCAATCCCGCTTGCCGCAGCCCCTCGGCCATTTGTTGCTGCCACTGCGATATCTTTTGAAACCACGGCAATGCGAGATAACGCTCGATCGTAAAAGCCGGCTCGGCCGCGAGCAGCTTCTCAGCCGCCCATCGCGCGGTCTTGAGGTCTCCGCTCATCGCCGACCAGGCGGCCAGGTGGCGATAGGACCAGGTCACGTCAGGATAGCTATTGACGACGTCGTGGGCGATCGTGATGGCTTGCGCAAGGGAACCTTGCATGGCCATGGAAAAGGCCATCCCCAATCTCATGTTAAATCCCAGCGGATCTCTCGGGCTGAGCGTCATTGCGCGCTGGAAGCGTTCCGTTGCCCGCGCGGCCTCGTCCGTGAAGATCGCGACCCAGCCAAGGCGGGCCCAGGCCCAGGCATTGTTTGGGTCAAGCGCAAGCGCCTTTTCGATAAAGGTGGCGGCGCGCTCCTGGTCGCCGCAGATGCTGATTGCCGCGCCGGCGGCCGTCAGCGCGGTCGGGTCGTCGCTGATCGAGCCCGCAGCTTCGATCGCTGCGCGCGCCTGATCGAGCTCATGCTCCGGCCGGTCGGTCCACAGATAGGAGGCGCTTGAGGCATGGCACCACGCCAGAAGCGCGTGCGCGCGACCGTAACCTTGATCGATGGAGATCGCCTGCCGCAGCAGTTCGATCGCCTGGTTGTTGGTGTCCTTGCGGCGCCCCCAAAGGTTTGGGAAGGCGCGCATGACGAGATCATAGGCCCTGAGACTGGCCGGCGGCTTGCGCCTGGCCAGCTCGATCTCGGCATCGCGGATGGCCGGACGAATGGCGCCGGCCACCTGCGCCGCGATCCGATCCTGGAATTCGAACATGTCTTCGATCGCGCCCTCGTAGCGATCGGACCAGGACTGTGTCCTTGTTTCGGCGTCGACCAGCTGCACGGAAATGCGCAGCCGCTCGCCGCCACGACGAACGGTGCCTTCGACCACGTAGTTGACGCCGAGCTCCCTGCCGACCTCGCGCACGTCGACGAAACGCCCCTTGTAGGTAAAGGCCGTCTGCCGCGCGATGACGAAGAAATCGCGAACGCGCGAGAGCGCGGCGGTGATCTCTTCCACGACCCCGTCGACGAAGTATTCGTCGCCCTGACCGCTCAGATTGTCGAAGGGCATGACGACGATCGACGGCTGGTCCTTGCCGCGGCGGGCCGAAAACGTCGGCAAGGGCACCATGCCGCCCTCGGTGGGCGCCTCCTCCTGCCAATCGACGCGAAAGATGAAAATCGGCCGGGGGATGTTCTTCAAACTGCGCTCGCCGAGGCTGGTCAACGCGAACGGCACCTTGCCGTCGAGATGTTCGCGCACCGACCCGGAAATGCAAATGCCGGATGGAGTGGCGATCTCCTGCACGCGCGCGGCGATGTTGACGCCATCGCCGAGCAGATCGTCTCCGGACACGACAACGTCACCGAGGTTGACGCCGATGCGGAATTCCAGGCGGCGGTCCGGCGGGAAGTCTGCGCGTAAGGCGAAGAGACGGCGCTGGATGTCCACCGCGCACCGGACGGCCCGCACAGCACTTGGAAACTCGGCGACAAAGCCGTCACCTGCGCTGCCGAATATACGGCCGCCATGTTCGTCGACCAATTCGAAGATCCGCTTGCGGCACACATCGAGTGCACCTAGCGTTCCCTCCTCGTCGAGCGCCGCCAGGCGACTGTAGCCGGCAACATCGGCTGAAAGGATGGCTGCGAGCTTTCGTTCCACTGTCGTGACCGCTCCTGCGGCGGACGATTGCGCTGAGCCTAATATGCGCATATTTTCCTGTTTTCACAGATGCTTGTCGCAAGCAGGGCCGGACGAAAGGCCGCTCCTGGGCAGTCCCGCCTCGCCGCAACCGTGCCGCACGACGGAGTTCCGCCCCATTGATTGGGTCCTCCTACAGCGCCGCGCGTCCTATCGGACGCGCAAAGGACGCTGTAGCACCTTTAATAGTTGCATGTTTTTGTCCTTTAATCGGCTACGATTAAGGGAAACATGCATTAGACCACCGGCGGTATCAGCGTCAGCACCTCGCCATCGTCGGGGATCACCAGCTTGGTCAAGGGGATGCCGTGCGCATCGGCGGCGGCCCTGAGCTCGCTCCGGCTGACGGTCGCATGATCGAGCGCCTCCATGTGGGTGGCGATGACGATCGCATTCTTCGCGGCCTCGCAGACCGCGATCGTCTGCTGCGCATCCATGACGATCAGGTCGCCGTTCCACTTGGCGCCGCAGGAATGGGTGACGATGACATCCGGCCTGGTCTCGCGAATGGTCTGTTCGATGGCCGGGTAATAGACGGTGTCGCCGGCCCAGTAGACCGAAGGCTCGCCCTTGGCCTCCAGGCTGAAGCCGATGACGGGGCCCATGTCCTGGACGACGGGACCGAGGCCGTGGCTGCCGTCGCGCCGGGTCAGCCTCAGGCCCTGCCACTGCGCCTTGTCGGTGAGCGGGGTCACGTCGCGAAAACCGGCGGCGCGGATCGCCTCCTCGTCACCAGGCTGGCAGAAGACCGGCAGCCCCTTCGGCACCCGGTGCTTGGCGGTGTCGTCGAAGTGATCCTCGTGCAGATGCGAGATGATGACGAGTTCGACGCCGGCCAGGATCGTGTCGATGTCGACAGGAAGGTCGACCATCGGATTGGGTGCACGCCCGGCAAAGGATGGCAGGCTGTCCTTGGGCCCCAGAAACGGATCGACCAGAATGGTGTGGCCGGCATAGTCGAGCTTGAGCGTGGCGTTGCGGATAAGCTGGAGTTTCATGGGTGTCCTCCCGTGCCGGGACCGGCATTGACCATCGGCGGCGATCCTTGCGCATGCGGCGATGAAATCAAGCCCTGAAATGCGGCCTGACATCGTATACCGAAGACAACGCGCCGGCATGCGCCTGTCCGCGAGGATCGATTTTACCACCGTCATTCGACGGCGACACTAAACGTCGACTGTCAAAGCCGTTCGCATTGTCGGCGCCACCGTGGCGCTCCCTCTGTCGCGACGGATGCCTCTGCGCGGTATGGCCCCCCGGGGAAGGTCCCATGGGCTGTTTAAGTGATTGATTAACGCCAACGACGATTGACTGTTAAGTCAGATCGGCAACGCCTTGCGCTACGGCTTCTGACAATCAATGTCGTCGGCACCCGAGCGAATACTTCGGGATGATCGTACAAGCCTTCAGGGAACAGGAAATGAAAGCAGCCAAGAAACACGGACATGCCGTCAAAACCACTCTTTTGCTTGGCGTTGCCTTGATGACCCTGACCGGTTGCGTCTCGGAAAATGGGAAATTCTACTGGGAGTACGGGGTCGGCAAAACACTTGAAAAAGAATGGAACGGGACGCCCGTTCAGTCTTTCGAAAGCCGCTTTGGCGCCCCGATGGAAACGACAACTGCCAAGAATGTCACGACGATGAAATGGCGAGCCTCCAAGATCCAGTGGATGCCCAGACGGTTCAAGACGATCGGCGCCGGCCCCAATATGACCATGACCGTCCACAAGCCGCCAGGATATGAAGTCGCCAACTGCGTCCTCGCCGTTTCGAGCGAAGGCGGCATCATAACTGACTTCACTGTACGCGATGACGCACGCGTCGAGGCACAGTCGTTTTGCCTGACATCCTTTAGCCGGAAGTCGGTCTCAGCGAAAACGCCCTCATCAACGGCTGGTCCGAAACGCCCGCTCAACGCGACTGCAAAGTCATCGTAAACGTCCGCGGAAGCATAGCGCCTGATGGCCTTGCGCGGGCCATCAAGCGGTCTTGTCAATGCGGTTCGGGTGAAGCAATGCAGAAGGGCTTCAGCCGCCGCGATTGAGGGGCCCGCCGCAAAATGCGGGGGCGACGCCCACGCTCGACGCTCCGCCCGTCAGGGGCGGCCATGCTCCCCCTCACCGCCAGCCGCAATCCCATGGTTGCCCTCGCGCCGTGCGGTGGCAGGCAAAGGCGCGGCCGCAGGAATGGGTGGCGGCGATCGTCGTGCGGCCGCGGCCCGAACCCGACCCGCGCGCAAACATCTGCCGGAAGGCGACGTTGGCATTGGCGGGGCAGTTGGCAAAGCTCTTCTTCTGCAACTCAGCCGGCGGGGTGATCGTGCGCGTGCCCGTGCTCTTCTCAGGTGTCTTGGCAGTGCCTTGTGTCTCGCCCGGTTGCGGCAGCTTGGCCTCACGCCGGATCGTGACGCAGCGGCCGTCCTTCGCCTCCTGATTACGCGCGCAGGCAAGCGGGCAGACCCGCTGCTTTTCCGCCTTCAGCCGGTCGAGCACCGCGTTCGAAGGTTCTAGTGTCGCAAGCTGAAGTTTCCCGTGTTTGGCATAGGCCTCCAGCGCCTTGCGACTGCCGGCGCCCCAGAGCCCATCCTCACCACCGGCGCGACAGCCGAGGCGGTTGAGCTCCACCTGCACGGAACGGGCGAGCGCACGGCCGGTGGTCGCGTCCGGTTCGGCGCTGACTGCCGGGTCGGCGAGCGCCGCCGCACCGCCATCCGGCGCCACAGTCGTAGCGTCAGGCGTCGCGGCCGCCCGCTCGATGATCTGGATCTTGGCCCTGGCGAGCGATGCGAAGACGCCTTGCGGATACTGCTGCAGATAGGCGTCGAAGAGGTCGCGGTCGGTGGCGTTCTTGATCGTATCCCAATAGGCAAGTTCGGCGGCCTGCTCCCCATTCTTCTCCTCGGCGGGGGTCGGTTCGTTTCCTGTCGCCGGCTTCAGCACCACCTCGCCGGTCAGCGAGGAATTGTCCCAGGGCACCTGCCTGCCGCCGGTCGCCGCCAGAACGTCGCGGCGCACGTCGATCAGTTCGCGGGTAATGTCGCGTCCCGGCTGGCCGAGATGCTTCAGCAGCGCCGATGTGAACGGCGAATTGCGCCCGCTGCCGTCGAGCGCCACGTTGCCGGGCTGGGTGGCAAAGGCGATCAGCGTGCCGATGCCGGTGCCGATCTTGGCAAGACCGCGGCCGACGGAGGCCGAGCGCGTGCCCATGGAGCGGGCGAGATTGACGGCAAGCGGATTGTCGCGGCAGGCGTCGAGCAGCACCACATTGACCCGCGTGCTGCGCTCCATCGCCGTCAGGATCAGGTTCATCGGCACCGCCTCGAATTCGAGATCGACCTGGGAGGCGAGCCTGGCATCGACCGGCGCCAGGTAGTTTTCGCCATCCACCTGAAGGCCATGGCCGGCATAGTAGAAGAGCGCCAGGTCCGCACCGTCGAGCCGGCCGACAAAGTCGCGCACCGCCCGGCGCACGCCCGAGAGGTCGAGGTCCCGGCCGCTCACCACTTCGAAGCCAAGCGCTTCGAGCTTGGCGACCATGTCGGCGGCATCGTTGCCGGGGTTGGGCAAGGGCGCGACGTTCTGATAGGCGGCGTTGCCGATGACCAGCGCCACGCGCTTTTCGGCCAGCGCCTGCGACGCTGAAAGCAGCAGCAACAGCGACAAGGCGATGCGAAGGAACGGCATGGCTCCCCTCCGGCATTCCGCTGGCGATCGCAACGTCGCGCGCGTCGGCCCTATGGTCAAGCACGCTACCGGCAACGACCTGCGTCACTACGGGGTCATGCGCTTCAGCCCCCGCTCCCTGTCATAACGAACGAAGCGGGCCGTTCATTCAATCATCCAATGGGATTAGGCCCTGTTCGGGACCTATGCACTGCGCGGCGAGGCAGGCGTTCGAAAGGTTGCGCGTCCGCTCAACCTGCCCGGTTTCCCCTGGGTGAGCACGGGCTGAAGCGCCGCTTCGAGGATCGAATGCGCGCGGCTGCCGACAGATTTTCGGGATTGCCGGCAACGACATGGCGGGTCAGCCGCACCGTTGCCGGGAGATGGAGACTTACTTGACGACGACGTTGCCGTTGACGATCTCGACATCCTCGTCGCCCTGCAGGCCGATCCGGTCGCCGCTAGGCGCGGTCACGAAACAGCCGCTCGGGCAGATCATTTCGGTCGCGCCGGATGCAATCGCCACTTCCACGCGGCTTTCCCCCTCGACGACGATCAGGACGGCGGTCTCGCTGTCCTTGTTGGTCACGGTCGCGGCGGAGGCCGCCTCCGCCGCCAAGACCCCGGTCACCAGGACGCCGGAAAGCAAAGCAATTACAAACTTCTTCATTGCCCATCGGCGCATGAAGGCGCCGCCCTCTCGTCGAGCCGGCCGCCTCGTCGGTTTCGCGACGCTGCGCCGGCCACCTCTTCAGCCGATGACCAGCGTAGTCGGTCACCAGAGGAATTGCATGCTTTTTATGGCAGGCCGGCTGAATAGTGGCTGAATGGTCCGTTTATCAGCGGTTTGGGTTTGAGCGGCGGCCGGTAGCCCGGCGACCGCTTGCGCCCTCCACTTCGCGCTCCTCGTCGAGAGGCGCCGCCGAGGCCGTCTTCTTGTCCGAAGCGGTCGTCTTGGAAGCCGCCCTTTCCTCGGCGGAGGTGGCGCCCTTCGGCTCCCCAACCTGCTCCGGGTGGTGGCTTTCGATGCCCGTCTGATCCTCGACCGGCACGTCCTCGATCTTGACCGGGAACGGCGCACCGATGCCCTCGTCGCGGAAGCGCTCGTAGATCGAGATGCGCAGGTCGTTGCGCACGCCGCCGCCGGTCAGCACGTCGGCGACATAGATGCGGAGCTCGAAGTTCATGCGCTCGTCGCCAAAGGCGGTGAAGCCGACGCTCGGCGACGGGTTCTTCAACACCATCGGATGGGCAGCGGCGATTTCGGAAAGCAGCGCCATGATCCGGCGCGGATCGCTGGCATAGGTGACGGTGATGGCGATCTCAGAGCGGCCGAGCTTGTTGCGGTGCGTCCAGTTGCCAACCGACGCGTTGATGAGCAGCGAGTTCGGCATCATGATCGACTGGTGCTGGAAGGTCTCGATCTCGGTCGCGCGCACCGAGATGCGCTTGACGAAGCCTTCGGTCGTGCCGCTGACGATCCAGTCGCCCACCTTGAACGGCCGCTCGACCAGCAGGATCAGCCCGGAGACGAAGTTCGAGACGATGTTCTGCAGGCCGAAACCGACGCCGAGCGAGAGGGCACCGGCGACGAGCGCGAGATTTGAGAGGTCGATGCCCGCCGCCGACAGGCCGATGAGGCCGGCAAGACCGACGCCGGTGTAGCCGATGCCGGTGCGGATCGAGTTGCGCACGCCCGCATCGACCCGGCTGCGCGCCATGATGTTGCCGTCGATCCAGCGCTGGACGAAGCGAGTGACGACGTAACCAAGCGCAAAGAACAGGATGCCGGCAAAAATGCCGACCAGCGAAATGGTGATCGAGCCGATCTTGATCTCGGTCACCATCCTATAGGCCCAGGACTCGATGTCGGCGATCTGGAAGTTCCACTGCAACAGGATCAGCGGAATGAAGAACACGAAAACGAGTGCGTAGATACTCAAGCCGGCGGCAAGCCCGATCTGGTCGAGCGCGACCTGCTCGAGATTGTAGCGCCGCTCGAGATAGCGCCCGGCCGAAGTCTCGCCGAACGCTCCCTGCTTGGCGACCGCCCGGCCGGTGAGGATACCGATATACATCGTCACCATGATCGCGCCGGTGATGATGATCTGCGTAGCGATGAAGCGGGCAAGGCCGACATAACCGGACACGGCCGCAATGATCAGCGAAGCGCCGATCGCAAGCAGCGTGAAGGACACCACCTTAGGCCAGGCACGGCCGTGCGCATCGAAGGACTCGTCCTTTCTGAGCATCGGCTTGATCCAGGCCGACGCCATGATGATGAGGCCAATGACGATGGAGGCGATGTAGCTCTTGACCACCGTCAGCACCACCGGCGAGCCAAGCGCCTCGCTGACGCCGCCGAAGAGGTAATCGAGACCGTTGACCAGCGCCATGGCGAAGATGGCGATCATCAGCATTCTGGCGCCACGATCGGACACCCGGACGAGCCGCCAGCGTGAGTCGCGCGGCGACAACACCGCCTGAGCGAGCCTCGTCACGAAGAAGACGACGACGGCGACCCCGAGCGTGATTGCAATGATCGGCGCGATATCGGAACGCAGCACATTGAAGCCGCGCAGGAACAGGAAGCTCGAGACCGCGAAGGCGGCCGAGGCAATCGTCGGTATCAGCGTCGACCAGAAGGCGACCGAGAGCCGCCGGAAGTAGCTCGGCTCCTCATCGGTGATGTCATGCTCGATCAGCGGGCGAAAGAGCCTGCGGCTGCCCGAAAGGAAGACGAGCGCGGCCAGCAGCGACAGGAACAGCGCCGTCAGGAGCGGCACGCGCTTGTAATTCCAGGCAAAGCTCAGCCAGCTCCCGACGCTGCGCGACAGCACCCGGGTTTCGTCCGCCGTCGCCGTCAGCGCATCGTCGAACATTCCGGTCGACACTTCGGTGTTCTTCAGGAGCGTGTTGGAAAACAGAGCGCGCCGGGTCGCGGTAATGGCGTTGGAGAGCTTCGTCGCCTGCACCGACAGGCCTTCGGCCTCGCCGGTCAGCGCGTTGATCGCGCCGCGCTCGGCCATCAGCCGCTTGCGCTCGGCGGTCACGATGTCGGCCTCCGCCGGCTGCCCCTCGCCCGGCGGATCGCCGAGTTCGGTCAGCCGCGCCTTGATCTCGTCGAGACGCGGGCGGGTCGAGACCGAGACGCCGATGATCTGCTTGGCGAGCGCATCGACCTGAACCTTGAGGTCGGCAAGCACGATGTCGTCGTCCTTGGCTTTCTCAACGCGTTCGGTCAGCGCCCTCAGTTCCTCGCCCGCCTTGGTAAGTTGCTCGGCCGCCTGGCTCTGGGCTGGCGGCGTGGCATCTGCCGGCACGCCATCGGCCGCCGGCTGGGCATTCTGGGCAGGCTGGGTGGTTGTCGCCGCAGGTTCGGCGGCACCGGGGGTCGCCCCGTTCTCCGCTGGCTGCGCCTCCTGCGCCGCTTTTCCGTCAGCGGGCTGGGTGGCGGTCTGGGACGATTGTGCCCCTTGCGGCGATTGCGCCGGCTGCGCCGATTTCTGGCCAGCTTGCCCGTTTGCCTGTGCGGTTTGTTGCGCTGTCGGCTGTGCCGCCTTCTGGGCCATGACCGGGCCGCCCATGGCAAGCGCCAGCAGGCAGACGAGAATGGCAGGCAGTTTTCCGACAGAACGCAATTTCATGATCCTTGCAGATTGAGACCGTGGCCCGGAATCGCTCCGGCCGTCTTCACGTTTCGATGTGAATACGAAAGACGGCGGAAAGATGCAAAGAACGGCAATAAATCGCCGCCGGGGCCTGCTTTTCCGCTAAAACCCGGCGCCGGGCTCTGCCAGATAGGCAAGCTCGGCCTCGCTCGACGTCCGCGCGAGGAAAGCGTTGCGATGCGGGAAGCGGCCGTAGGTCTCGATCACCTCGCGGTGCCGGATGGCATAGTCGAGATAATCGGCATCGCCGAGCTCGGTAAAAAGCTTCACCGACAACGTCTGGTCGGTCAGGTTCTCCGAATGCTCGAAAGGCAGATAGACGAAGGCGCGCCATTCCGGCTTGATCGCCATGTCGGCCCCGGCGCCGACGGCAAGCTTGGCCTCGTGCAGCGCCAGGCAATCGGTCGCAAAGGCGAGCGGCGTGCCGCGATACATGTTGCGCGGCATCTGGTCGAGCAGCACGATCGCCGCCAGCCGGTTTTCCGGCGTTGCCCGCCAGATCTCCCCGACGCCGCGGGCAAGGGCCAGATGCGACGCCTGGAAGCGGCGGATGCAGGTCTGGTCCAGCGCGTGGCTCGTCCCGAACCAGTCGTCATAGGTGAGTTCGCCGAACCAGAAGTTCAAAACGTCCTCGGGCGTGCAGATGTCAGCTTCGTTCATGTGTTCCTCATGCGGCCAGGCCGCCGATGTCTCGGCCCCACGTCCCGCTATGACATAGGCCCGGATCGATCCGCGTCCATATGGCAGATGTCCATAAGCGGTATCCGCCCCTACACGCCTTACGCGCGTCGCTTCAGGATGGCAATGAAGGCGATGCCGCCGACGAGCCCGGTGACGACCCCGATCGGCATGTCCTCCGGCGCCATGATGACGCGTGCGGCAAGATCCGCAAGGATCAGCGTCAGCGCCCCGAAGAAGGCCGACAGCGGAATGACCCGGACGTTGTCGCTGCCGGCGAGCAGCCGCACGAAATGCGGCACCATCAGCCCGACGAAGCCGATCGCGCCGGAAAAGGCGACCATCACCCCGGTCAGAAGAGCCGTGACGACAAACAGCGTCAGCCGGAACCGGCGCACGGGAACACCGAGCGTCATCGCCGTTTCGTCGCCCATGGCAAGCGCATTGATCTCGCGCGCCCGGATGGAGAGCCAGCCGAGCGAGGCGAAAAGCACCAGGCCGGGATAGACGAGCTGCGACCATTGGGCCAGGCCAAGGCCGCCGAGCATCCAGAAGATCACCGTATGCGTCGCCCTCGGATCCCCCAAGAAAATCATGAGGTTGCCGATGGATGTTAAGACGAAGGCGACGGCGACGCCGGCAAGCACCAGCCGGTCGGCGCTGCTGCAGAGCACGCGCGATACGAAGGCGACGAGCACGGTAGCAAGAAGCGCGCCGGCAAAGGCAAAGAGCGGTACCGTGGCAAGCCCGAGGATCAGCCCGGTGTGCAGCAGCGCCACGATCGCGCCGAGCGCGCCGCCGGAGGACACGCCGAGCAGATGCGGATCGGCGAGCGGGTTGCGCGTGACCGACTGCAGCACGGCGCCGGTGAGCCCGAGACCGGCGCCGACGAGGCCCGCCAGCATGACGCGCGGCAGGCGCACGTCCCAGACGATGCTCTCGCGCCCGGCCGACCAGACGACGTCGACGCTTCCGGGCGAAATCTTGCTGGCGATGATCGACCAGACGGTGGCAACCGGGATCGGCGCGGAACCGAGCGACACGGCGACCGTGACGGTCAAGGCAAGCAACAAAAGCGCCGCCATGAAACCGGCGCCCGCCTTCAGCGCCCGCGCCGGTGCTAGACGTGGAACGGCGACGGGACCGGGCGACGCATCCTCAGCCAGCATCGCTTACAGGCCTTGCCCGTAAAAGGTCTTGGCAAGCCTGGCAATGGCGTCGATGTTGCGCGGGCCCGGCGTCGCCTCGACATAGTCGAGCACGACG
This sequence comes from Ensifer adhaerens, assembly GCF_002940685.1. Lineage (GTDB taxonomy): Bacteria > Pseudomonadota > Alphaproteobacteria > Rhizobiales > Rhizobiaceae > Ensifer > Ensifer adhaerens_E. The sequence continues at coordinate 31,653 of NZ_PNFP01000029.1, forward strand.
AAACGATCGTTCCTGACGGCATCGACGTTCTTGAAGGCCGGGTTGTCCTTCATGAAGGCGATCTTGTCCTCGGCCGTCACCTCGCCGTAGTTGACGATCACCACGACCTCCGGGTCGCGCTCGATCACCGGCTCCCAGGAGACCTCGACCCAGCTCTTTTCCACGTCGTCCATGATGTTGACGCCGCCGGCGGCCTCGATCATCGCCGTCGGAATGCCGAAGCGGCCCGAGGTAAAGGGTTTCTCCTCGCCGGAATCATAGACGAAGACGCGCACCGGTTTTTCCGTTCCGGCGGATGCCTTGGTGATCTCGGCGAGCTGGCGGCGATAGCCGTCGACCAGCGCTTGCGCCCGGTCCTCGACGCCGAAGATGCGGCCGAGATTGAGAAGATCGACGAACATGTCGTCCATATCAGGCTTGGCCTTCGCCATGATGTGGATGCAGCTCTCAGTCAGTTCGTAGACGTTGATCTTGAAGGGCGCCAAGGTCTCGGGCGTGACCTCTCCGCCGACCTTCATGCCGTAGTTCCAGCCGGCAAAGAAGAAATCGGCATCGGCATTGAGCAGCACCTCCTTGGTCGGATATTTCTCCGCCAGCTCCGGCAGTTCCTTCACCCCCTCGCGCAGCTTCTCGTCGAGCGTCTTCCAGCCGGACACGCCGGTGTAGCCGACCATGCGGTCCTGCAGCCGGAGCGCCAGCATCATCTCCACCAGGTTGACGTCGTTGGCGATCGCACGCTTCGGCGCGGCGTCGAAGGTCACTTCGCGGTTGCAGCTCTTGACGGTGACCGGATAGGCGAGCGCCGGGGTGGCGGCCGCGATGAGCAACAGAAGAGCAGTTGGGGCAATGTTGATCTTCATGAAATGGATCCCTGTCGAGGAAGTGAAAAGGAAAAACGGGCGCCGCCGGCGGCAGCATTGTGAACGGTGGCGTTGACGCCGAAGGCGGCCGACAGCTCCCGGGGCCTCAGCACGTCTTCGGGCGAGCCGAAGGCCGTCAGTCGCCCGGCGGTCAGGATCGCGACGTCAGTCGCAAACTCGGCGGCGAGATTGATGTCGTGCAGCGTCGAGACGATCGTCAACTTCAGCGTCTGCAAGAGCTCGAGGATTTCGAGCTGGTGGCGGATGTCGAGATGGTTCGTCGGCTCGTCGAGGATGATGATGCGCGGTTCCTGCGCCAGCGCGCGGGCGATCAGCACCCGCTGCTTCTCACCGCCCGAAAGTGTGGCGAACTGGCGGCCGGCAAGATGGCCGAGATCAAGATGCGCGAGCGCATGCTGCACCCGCTCGCGATCGAAATCGCTCCAGCCGCTCAAGCCCTCCCGCCGCGGGATGCGTCCCATCATCACGACGTCGCGCACGCTGAAGGGAAAATCGCCCGGCATCTCCTGCAAGACTACGGCGATTGTTCTTGCCGCCTCGCGCGCCGAGATCGACCAGAGGTCGACGCCGTCGACCGAAATGCGGCCCGCATTCGGCTGCACCGCCCGGTAGAGGCAGCGCAGAAGAGAGGTCTTGCCGGCGCCGTTCGGCCCGAGGATCGCAAGCCGGCTGCCGGCCTCGATCGCAAAGCCGATGTCGTTGACCAGCGTCAGACCGGCGCGAGGCCCCCAGTGGAGACCTTCGACCCGCAACGCCGCTCCTGTCGCGTGGCAGCTCATGGGTTGACCCCCCCCCGCGCCGTCATTGGAAATGCCCGCCGAGATCTTCGGAGACGAGCATGGCGGCAGGAATGCGGGCCAGCGTCTTGCCTTTCAGGCCGCGCGGCCGCTCTGCCGCCCGCGTCATGCCATCGCCACGCGCGGCATAGGTTGCGGCAAAGCTGACGAGATCGTCGATGTCCTCCTCCGGCGAAACGTCGCCGAAGAGATAGGTCGCCTTTCCCGTCGCCTGGAAGGCGATGGTGCAGGGCCGCGTGCAGGCCGCCATGCAGACAGTGCCGGCAATCGAGAAGTCACGGTCGAGCGGCGCGCCGAGCGCGGCAATGCTGCCGTTGAGCCGCTTGATCAGCTCGGCACCGGGCGCGCATGGCGCCCCGGTGAAGCGGCAATCGGTGCAGACCGTTATCTTGTGCTGTCGGGATTTCGGCTCAGCCATCGTCTCTCTCCGCCGGACTGACGGCAGGAGATGGCGAAGTGGCAAGATGACGGAAAACCGTCGCTGAAAAGCCAGTTCTTTTCCATCGGAACACCCCGTCCGCTGTGGTTGATCGGTTCGATGGCAGGTCTCCTGGCTCGCGGGTCGCGGCGCATCCACGTCTTCCCGGTCTTCGACCAGTGACATGGTGTGAATGCGCTGTCCGCTCACAGTTGCGGGGGCAGCCACGGTCTCGGTCCCGTCAGGGTCGTCCGTTCCGTGTTCCCTTTTCAGCCGCTTCCGCATTGTCGCGGACGCAGCACCATCGATGCCTTCCTCGCATGAATCGGTTGACGAGACAACCGCGCGGGCGTCCGTGTCAGGCTCTATCAACATGCGGCGCTTCGTCATGCGATCTTGTTATAAAATAACATAACAAGAATCAACAAGGAAATGAACGCCAAGCATCACGGGCTCGCCTGGGCTGAACCTCGCCTGACGGGGACGAACGGCGTATCCTTGAGAGCCGGCTTGCGTGGAAAGGAGCTTTGCCATGGCTGCCTATTTGATCGCAGATGTCGATATCACGGATGCAGCGGTCTTCGAGGAGTACAAAAGAGAGGTGCCGGCGACGGAAGCCCGCTATGGCGGACGCTATCTCGGCCGCGGCGGCGCAACTGAGGTGCTCGAAGGCGACTGGGAGCCGCACCGGCTCGTCATCCTCGAATTCCCGGACATGCCGTCCCTGCTCTCGTGGTATCAATCGCCGGAGTATCAGCGCCTGAAGGCGATCCGCGAGCGCTGCGCCCGGACACGCATCATCGCCCTGGAAGGCATCGCCATCTGAGGCAGCGCGGGGCCGGCAGAAGCAGCCCCCTGCTCGTGAACCGAACGGATGAGCGACGCCCCGTGACCTCAGGCTTCAAGGCGACGCTCGTTTTCTCAGAACTCCGGTGGAAAGAGTTCCGCCGTCAGCGTTACCGCAACCGGCACGTTGCCCGGCAGGTTGCGCACGCCGCAGACGGAGCGCACATGGCCGGCCCTTTGGCCAAACGCGGCCGCCAGCAGCTCTGATGCACCATCGAGCACCTGCGGATGCTGGAGGAAATCCTCGGTGCAGGCCACATGCCCCTCCAGCCGCACGATCTGGCGGATGCGCTCGAAGCGGCCGAGATGCTCGTGGATCTGCGCCAGCGCGTTGAGGACGGAAAGCTCGGCCGCCCTGCGTCCGTCGTCGATCGACACCTCGCGTCCCAGAAGACCCGTGAACGCGAACCGGCCGTCAAGCAGGGGCCCCTGCATCGAGACATGCAGCATCTCGCCCGCCTCGACCACCGCACGGTAGGCACCAAGCGGCCTTGGCGGCGTCGGGAGCCGATGCCCGAGTGCCTCCAGCCGTTGAACGACCTCGTCTGCCATTGCTTCCCTTTCCTTGTCTTCCCTCGAAGCACCCGTCGAAACCGGCTGGCCGGCGGGATGATGCCGCCTTCGGTTCGAGGATAGCCTCCCCATCTCGAAGTTCTGCCAACTCCGGAGCAAACAGGAAAGCGCACGGTTCCTCGCGCGTCCAGCACTTTGCCAGGCACAGCGAAGAAAAGCGCCCTGCCCGGGACGCTGTGAGACGCGCGGCAACTTACAACACCAGAGTTGAAATTCTGACGGGACCGGGCCGGGTGCATCGTCCTTGCACAGCGGACGCGCCTTTCGCTCCGCCCACCGCCGCCCCTCGCCTCAAGTAAACCGCTGAAATGTAACGTACGTTACGCTCACGTAACCCCATGGCCGTTGAGAAATTCTACAACCGGGACAACAATCGCCGGGATTAAGATTGGGCGACGACAAACCACGAGGACAAGCTCAACTTAGCCGCGCAAGTCCCGAAATAAAGTGATGGCAACTCAACTTTCTGAAGGGGATAGCAGCAGTGAATCCCATCGATTTCTTCGTCGACACGCTTCGGACCTACCCGCCCGTCGCCGTCTTCCTCGCGCTTGGCATCGGCTTCCTCATCGGCCCCATCAAGGTCGCGGGCTTCAATCTCGGAAACGTCACCGCCACGCTTCTGGCCGGCGTCTTGATCGGCCAGCTCGGCATCCAGGTTTCAGGCGACCTCAAGTCAACCCTGTTCCTGATCTTCCTCTTCGCCGTCGGCTACGGCGTCGGGCCGCAATTCGTGCGGGGCTTGAGCACCGATGGGCCGAAACAAATCGCCTTTGCGCTTTCGGTCCTCGTGCTCTGCCTGATCGTTCCCTATCTCTGCGCGCTGATCGCCGGGCTGCCGCTCGGCTATGGCGCCGGCATGTATGCCGGCTCGCAGACGATCTCGGCGGCGATCGGCGTTGCGACCGACCAGATCAATTCGCTCGGGCTGACGCCCGAACAGGCCAAGACCTTTGCCGACCAGATCCCGATCGCCTATGCGGTGACCTATATCTGGGGCACGATCGGTTCGGCGATCATTCTCGCCCAGCTTGGGCCCAGGCTGCTCGGGATCGATCTGCCGGCCGCCTGCAAGGAATATGAGGCCAAGCTCGGCGGCGGCGCCGAAAGCAGCGAACCCGGCATCACCCGCGCCTATCACGATTTCGGCCTTCGCGCCTATCGGGTCGATCAGGCAAGCGGGCTCACCGGAACGCCGGTCAAGAACCTGCTTCCGGGCATCCGCGTCTACGTCGAACGCGTCCGCCGCGGCAGCGAGATCATCGAGGCGGACGGCAACACCGTGCTGCAGCCGGGCGATGTCGTTGCCTTCTCCGGCAGGCGCGCCCTGCTCGTCGAAAACCTCGATTCGAAGCTGGTCGAGGTCGAGGACAAGGAACTCTTGAACGCCGAAGCCGAGGTCGTCGACGTCTACGTGACCAACAGGGCGCTCGCCGGCAAGACGCTTGCCGAAGTGAGCAACGAGGACTGGGCGCGCGGCGTCTACGCCCGCAAGATCATCCGCTCGCTGGTCGAGATCCCGGTGCTGCCGGGTACCACCGTCGAGCGTGGCGACATCGTCACCATCGGCGGCGCCAAGCGCCATGTCGAAGCGGCGATCAAGGCGCTCGGCTTTGCCGACCGGCCCGTCGAGACGACCGACATCGCCTTCCTCGGCTGGGGGCTTTTCATCGGCGCCATGATCGGGGCGCTCACGATCACGATCGGCGGCATTCCGATCGGCCTCTCCACGTCAGGCGGCGCCTTGCTTGCCGGTCTCGTGCTCGGCTGGCTGCGCACCACCTACCCCGCCTTCGGCCGCATCCCGTCGCCGGCCTTGTGGCTATTGAACACGCTCGGCCTCAACATCTTCATCGCCGTGGTCGGCATCGGCGCCGGTCCGGGCTTCGTCGCCGGGCTGCAGGAAGTCGGCATTTCCTTGTTCATCTGGGGCGTGGTCGCAACCTCGATCCCGATGATCGCAGCGGTGCTTCTCGGCCACTATGTCTTCAAGTTCCACCCGGCAATCCTGTTTGGCGCCTGCGCCGGCGTGCGAACGACGACGGCAGCGCTGGGCATGATCCAGGAGGCGGCCAAGAGCAAGGTGCCGGCACTCGGCTACGGCATGCCCTACGCCATCGGCAACACGCTGCTGACCATCTTCGGCCTCGTCATCGTCATCATGCTCGCCTGAGGCGGGCGGGCACGACCGAGACCATCGTTCCAAGTTTACAGATCACAGGGAGTGTGGATCATGTTGGACCGCAAATTCTACGACAGCATTTCCGATCTCAGCCCGTTCGAAATCAAGGACGAACTGATCAAGCTCGCAAGGACGACCTCGCAGAAGTCCGCCAAGGCCTTCCTCAATGCCGGCCGCGGCAACCCCAACTGGACGGCGACGCGCGCCCGCGAAGCCTTCTTCCTGCTCGGCCAGTTCGCGCTGACGGAAGCCAAGCGCGCCTACTACGACCCGAAGGCGGGTGTGGCCGGCATGCCGCCAAAGGACGGCGTCCATCAGCGCTTCGAGAAGTGGACGAAGAAGCTGCTTCAGAACACCGCCGACTGGGACGAAGAGGATGAAGGCATCCCGCCGGCAAAGACCCTTTCGGATGCGGTCAACTACGCCATCAAGACCTTCGGCTTCGACCCGGATGGCTTCTTGCACGAACTGACCGACTCGATCATCGGCGACAACTATCCGGTGCCCGACCGGGCGCTGCACCACAACGAAATCATCACCCATGAATATCTGATGTGGGCGATGTGCGCCGGCCACCGGCCGAAGGCGAAGTTCGACCTTTACCCGGTCGAAGGCGGCACGGCTGCCATGTGCTACATCTTCAAGGCCTTGAAGAATGCGCGCCTGCTCAACGCCGGCGACACGATCGCGCTCGGCACGCCGATCTTCACGCCCTATCTCGAAATGCCGGAACTGGAGGACTACGACCTCAAGACGATCAACGTCAGCGCAGAACAGGAGGACCGCTTCCAGTTCACCGACGAAGATATCAAGGCGCTGGAGAACCCCAAGGTGAAGGCGCTGTTCCTGGTGAACCCCGGCAACCCGTCCGCCGTGGCGATGGATCCGGATTCGATCAAGCGCCTTGTCGACCTCGTCAACAAGAAGCGCCCCGACCTGATCGTGCTGACGGACGACGTCTACGGCACCTTCGTTCCGGGCTTCCAGTCCCTGCTCGGCCATCTGCCGCGCAACACCATCGGCGTCTATTCCTATTCGAAGTATTTCGGCTGCACCGGCTGGCGCCTCGGCGTGGTTGCGGTGGCCGAGGACAACATCTTCGACGAGAAGATCAAGGCCCATGGCGAGCCGATCCAGAAGCTTCTGGAAAAACGCTACAAGGCAATGACGCCGAAGCCGCGCGAGGTGAAGTTCATCGACCGCATCGTTGCCGACAGCCGCGACGTGGCGCTGAACCACACCGCCGGCCTGTCGCTGCCGCAGCAGGTGATGATGTCGCTCTTCAGCCTCGTCGAGCTGATGGATGTCGAAAAGCTCTACCAGAAGGCCTGCATCGCCATCTGCACCAAGCGCTTCTGGAACCTGGTCGAGGGCATGGGAGTCGAGTCCAACCCCGGCATCTACTTCGACCACTATTACGGCATCATCGATTTCGAGTTCTGGCTGCGCAAATATGTCGGCGAGGATGTCGTCACCTGGGTGAAGGACAACATCCACCCGCTCGACATTCCCTTCCGGCTGGCCGAGGACCACGGGATCGTGCTCTTGAACGGCTCGGGCTTCGACGCGCCAAGCTGGTCGGCGCGCGTCTCCTTCGCCAACCTCAATGACGACGCCTATTCGCAGATCGGCCGCGCCGTGCGCTCTGTCGCGCGCGGCTACGTGCAGACCTACCAGGCCGCCAAGGGCCTGAAGATCAGCTAGCAGCTCAAGGGCGGCCGGCAACTTGCCGGCCGCCGTCATGCACCTGCGCCTGGCCAGCGCTTCCCCGGCTCACGAGCATCCCCGCATTTCGGCAAGCACGAAAGTCCTTGCCGGCATTTCAAGGTGCAACAGCGATCTTCGCGCATCTCACAAGGCGCGCGGCGCTGTGGCGACCAGCGCATCATCCGGCTGAAGACGCCTCTTCGGTCGGCAAACGGGAGGCCCTGCCGCGTGATCGAGACCATCTTCAGCATCCTCAGGGCGCATCCCGAATTGGCCCTGTTTCTCGCGCTCGGCATCGGCTACGCGATCGGCAAGATCACCATCTTCGGTATCACCATCGGTGCGGTCACCGGCTGTCTGCTGGCGGGCGTGCTGATCGGCCAGACCGGCGCTGTGCTCTCCAACGACGTCAAGCAGGCCTTCTTCCTGCTCTTCCTCTTTGCCATCGGCTATCGCACCGGCCCGCAATTTTTCCAGAGCCTCAACGCCGACGCGCTGCCGCAGATCGCCGTCACCGTGATGCTCTGCGTCGTGGCGCTCGCGACCGCCATCGTTCTTTCCATGCTCTTCGGCTTCGATCTCGGAACGGCAGCCGGCGTGCTTGCCGGCGGGACGACGGAATCGGCAACGGTCGGCGTCGCCATCGACACCTTCCGCAAGACGGCGCCAACGGCGGAAGCAGCGAGCCAGTTCGAATCCGCTGTGGCCACCGGCTTTGCCGTCGCCTATCTCGTCGGCGTCGTCACCGCCATCCTCGTCCAGTCGCAACTCGCGCCCCGCATGTTCGGGCGCAGCCTGAAGGATGCCTGCGCCGAACTCGAGGCCGAACTCAACATCGCCCCGCAGAACAGTGGCGACAGCGCCCGACGCGAAATCGAGGCGCGCGCTTTCGTCATCGGCGACAACCTGGTGGGCCTTACGGTTGCCGAAGCGGAAGCACGCGTTCCCGAAAACCAGAAGGCCTATATCGAGCAGATCCGCAGGGGCAGCGAGATCGTCTCCGTGACGCCGAAGGAGCGACTGCAGGCCGGAGACATCATCGCCGTCGCAGGCCTTCGCGGCTTCCTCGTCGAATATTCCAGCCGGATCGGCACGGAGATCGACGACCGCGAGCTTCTCGACATCCCGGTCGAAGTGCTCGACGTGGTCGTGACGAACAAGGAGGTGGCCGGAAAACGCCTGTGGCAGCTGAGGCAGCAGCCGGAAGCACGCTCGGTGTTCCTGCGCGGCATCCTGCGCGCCGGCCAGCCGATCCCGATCTTTCCCGGCCTGACGGTGCGCCGCGGCGACGTGATGTCGATCGCCGGCGCGCGCCGCCATGTCGAGGACGCGGCCGCCCTGCTCGGCTATGCCGACCGCGAGACGACCGCGACCGACATGGTCTTCGTCGGCGTCTTCATCTTCCTGGGCGGCCTGATCGGCATCCCCGCCCTCAAACTCGGCGCGCTCGAGATCGGCCTCGGCGTCGCCGTCGGCGTGCTGATCGCCGGCCTTTGCGCCGGCTGGCTGCGCTCGGTGCGGCGCACCTTCGGCTTCGTGCCCGAGGCGACGCTCTGGTTCTTCGACAGCGTCGGGCTTTGCGCCTTTATCGCCTGTGTCGGCATCTCCGCCGGGCCGAGCTTTGTAGCCGGCCTCGTCCAGTCCGGCCCGGCGCTCGTGGTCGCCAGCCTGCTGATCTGCCTGATCTCGCACTTAGCGGCACTGGCACTCGGCCGCTGGGTCTTCCGCATGAACGAAGGCGTGCTCGCCGGCACCTGCTGCGGCGCCGGCACGTCGGCGCCGGCGCTTGCCGCCGTGCAGGAGGCGGCAGGCAGCAAGGTACCGACCTTGGGCTACGGCCTCGGTTATGCCATCGGCAACGTGCTTTTGGCGCTCTGGGGTGCGGTGCTGGTTACGATGCTTGGGTAGCGGCTGATGATCCACCTGACTTCCCGGCAGACTCTCGCTTCATTACTTGAGGAATGACGGGCCGAGGGACGTATGAACATCCCATTCCTTATTGAGGGCGATCAATTGATCTCTGGGGAAGTCTGTCCCGCGGCCCTTCTGAAACGACGGCTCGAACAGAAACTGATCAGCCTTCCAAAGCTCCGCCATGATTGCGCCCAGCAGCTGCTTGCGCTTAACTCGCATGGACAGAGCTATTGTTTCGCTACCGGTAATCCGGGACACTCCGAGGTCCCCACGAAGCTCCCAAACGACCAACAGCATTGTATGTTGTTGCTGAGCATCCGGCGTCAATGAAACAAGATAACCACCGGGTTCGTCAAAGAGCGCGATCGACTCGGCCTCGTTGTCCAGAATGCAGCGGCATAGCTTCAAGAGCTCTTCCGCCACATCCGTGAAGACCGCACTGATCCGGCAGTTCAGTGTGCCACCCTCGTGAGCGATGTACAGATCGCTCCATCCGTACCGCTCCAGCACGAGACAAAACCCGAAGGCATCGCAGATATCCGATGGTGCTCTCGTCATTTCCTCAATCCCCTGACCCGCCGGCGGCCTAACGCAGCGGCCACACCAGCATCAGCGTCGGAATGCTGACGATCACGATCACCAGCGACAGCGGCAGGCCGAGGCGCGGATAGTCGCTGAAGCGGTAGCCGCCCGGCCCCATGACCAGCGTGTTGCACTGGTGGCCGATCGGGGTGAGGAAATCGCAGCCGGCGCCGATCGCGACCGCCATCAGGAAGGCCTCGGGCTTGTAGCCGAGCGCACCGGCAAAGCTTGCGGCGATCGGCGCCATGACGAGCACGGTTGCGGCATTGTTGAGGAACGGCGTCACCGCCATGGCGGCAAGCAGGATGATGGTGAGCGCGCCCGCCGGCGGCAGGCCGGCCGCGACCGTGCCGAGCCAGCCGGCGATGACGTCCGTGCCGCCGGTCGTGCGCAGTGAATCGCTGACGGGGATCAGCGCTGCCAGCATCACCAGGATCGGTCCGTCGACCGAGCGATAGAAGTCGCGCAAGGGAATGATGCGGAAGACGACCATGGCAAGTGCGGCCGCAAAGAAGGCGATCGGCACCGGCACGAGGCCGACCGCCGTCGAGCCCATGGCTGCGGCAAGCACGATCAGCGGCAGCGGCGCCTTGCGGGTGGTGCCCAGCAGGATCTCGCGCTGCGCGAGCGGCAGGCAGCCGAAATCCTGCAGGAAGAGCGTCAGCTCTCGCCGCGCGCCCTGCAGCACGATGATGTCGCCGGCCCGAAGACGGATGCTGCCGAGCCGCTGCTTCAGCCGTTCGCCCTGGCGGCTGACGGCAAGCAGGTTGATATTGTGCGTGTTGAACAGCGCCAGGCGCTGCGCCGACATGCCCTCGAGCGGCGAGCCGCTGCCGACGACGGCCTCGATCGCCTCGATCTCGTCCCCGGCCTTTTCGCGTCCATGCGGCGCGCGGTCGCCGGCAATCTTGAGCTTGCCTTGGGAGACGATGCGATCGAGCGCCGCCGGACCGCCCTCGAAAAGCAGGATATCGTCGGCCTCAAGCGTCACGTCGGGCAGCGGCGCCAGGTGCAGGCCGCGCCGAAAGATTGCGATGACGACGGCACCGCCATCGCCGAGCTTGACCAGATTGCTGAGCGCCTTGCCGATTGCCGGCGACCCGGCCGCAACCACCGCCTCGGAGGTATAGTCGGTGATCTCGATCGCCGAATGAACCGAGACCTGGCTGCTCGTGCGCTGCGGCACCAGCTTGTAGGCAAAGAGCAGGAAGATGCAGCCGACCACAGCCAGCGTCGCGCCGACGGGCGTGAAGTCGAACATGGTGAAGCTTTCGCCCGTCAGTTCCTGGCGCACCCGCGACACGACGATGTTCGGCGACGTGCCGACCTGCGTCATCAGCCCGCCGATCAGCGAGCCGAAGGCCATCGGCATCAGGAAGACCGAGGGCTGCACATTGGAGCGACGGGCAAACTGGAAGGCGACCGGCAGCATGATCGCCAGCGCGCCGATGTTCTTGATGAAGGCCGAAAGCACGGTCACGGTAATGACCAGCAGCGCAAGTTGCGCCCGCACCGACGAGATGTTCGGCAGGAACCGCTGGATCGCCGCGTCGACGATCCCCGAGCGCGCCACCCCGGCGCTGACGATCAAGGCGCTGCCGACGATGATGACGATGTCGTCGCTGAAGCCATCGAAGGCATGGTCGTAGGGAACGATGCCGACGGCCACCGCCAGCATCAGCGCCGAACAGGCGATCACGTCATATCGAAACCGCCCCCAGATGAAGAAGGCCATCATGGCGCCGATGACGAGAAACGCGAGGGACTGTTCGGCGGTCATCAAATACCCGGTCAAGTCGAGGGACGGACGGCGCGGAGCCTGAAAGCAAAACGCACGATCCGCCGGAACGTTCGCCCGAGAAGTAACGTATCTTTTCGCCGAGCGAAATTCCGCCGGGCGACAAATCTGGGTACGAACACAAATTGGTGACCGACACCAGGCATGTTCACCGAAACTCGCGAGCGCCACCCTACGTTCCTGAACGGATGACGCAAGCTTGCGCGCTTCCGTGGTCACCGGCTTTCGGACGATGAGGTGCGCGGACCCTTCCGACGGCTCTGCCATCGGAGACGCTCGCAAGTGATGCCCGCTCTTGGCTTTGCATCAGGAAATTGTACAATAGATCAACGTGTTGCGGCACGTCGCTTAGCGCGCTGAGGACCAAAACCGATTGCAGCGCGAAAAGAGCAAGCGCACCCGCAAAGAGGATCGCCGACATGAAACACGCCCTTGCCGTCATCTCCGTAGCGCTGCTTCTGAGCGGCTGCACCGCAACGACCAGCTCCACCTACTACGGCTACTCGCCGAATCTCGAGCCGATCCCCGGCAGCATCACCTATGGCGGCCAGCCGCGCACCAAGCTGACCAAGTCGCCGGTCGGCAGCATCGTGCCGCACCAGTTCATCGATTCCTACGGCCGCAAGGTCTACGAAACCTATATTATCGAGCCCGACCGGTCGCTGCGTCTCACCAGCCGGCGCTGGCAGCCGGATGACGTCTTCGGCTTCGACGACTAGAACGCCGGGCGTTCAACCGGACGCATTGGGGGACGCTTTCAGAGCGGTCTGGCGCTTTTATTCTAGAGCACCCTTCCGCTCCCAGTGATCCCACCTGAAGGCGGGATGCTTTTGGGGTAAGCTGCCGCTTTCGCATCGTCGCGCGGAGCCTGAGCAAATGGGTCAGGCGACGATCCGTCTTTCCAAGCGTCGTTGACGTTCGGCCCAGAAGGGCAGCCAAGGTCGCCGATCGCGAGGGCTCGGCTTGACCCTGCAGGGCACCCTGCCGTCGAAACGCATTTGGCAAAGGCCGGTCCTGGAAAACGCAGGTCAGCGCCCGCGCCCACCGCCGCCGCCGCGAAAACCTCCGCCGCCTCCGCCTCCGCGACCACCACCGCCGCTGAAGCCGCCACCGCCGCGACCGCCGCCACCACTGAAACCGCCGCCGCCGCGATGGCCACCGCCGCCGGTGAAGCCGCCACCGCCACGATGGCCGCCACCGCTGAAGCTGCCACCGCCAAAGCCGCCGCCGCCACCATAAATCGCTCCACCGCCCCGGTCGAAGTTCTGGAACCCTCCGCCCCCTTCGGGGAAGCGGCGGCCATAACTGCGGCTCAGTTCATTCCGGTTGCCGAGCTCGCGTCCAATTCGGTCGATCGCCAGATAGTCGGGGGCGCGCTCGCGCACCTGCGGCCGGTTGCGGCCGGTGGCGGGCCTGTTGACCGCGCCTCCCTGCCGGCGCTGCGCCGCCTGCGGACGATTGGCAACCGCCCCCTTGGCGGCGTTCCTCAGGTCTTCGCCCTGCGGCCGCTGGACGGGCTGCCAGCCATCGGGCGTGTGCTTCTGCCACTGGCCGTTTTCGCGCCGATAGACATTGCCGTTCCGGCCCGCATAGACATCGCCGCCCTTGCTGCCGACGGCAAAGCCGCTATTGCCGCTGCTGTTCTTCCAGCGCAGACCACCCGCCGTCCCGGTCGACCCGCCGCTGATCTTGGCAAACTCGCCGCCATGCTTGACCGACACGCTTCCCCAGGAGCCATAGACGCCCTGCCCGCCTCGAGCGATGGCCGCATTGCCGGTGCCTGGATTGTACGCAGCGACGAACCCTCGCGCTCCGCTCGGTCCGGCTACGGCGCCGCCACGGAAATACGTGCCGGTCTTCGGATTGTAGCCCGCACCGAGGACAAGCCCTCTATTCGGGCCGTAGGCATAACCATAACGCCCGAAGGTTCCGTAGGCGGGATTGTAGAAGGCGCCCATGCCATAGCTGATCGGAGGTGGATAATAGGGGGGCCAATCGCCGCCATCGTCATAGTCCCAATAGGGCGGATAGTACCAGCCCGATCCCCAGACCACTGTGTCCCAGGCAAGGTACATGTAGAGATAGCCGAGCGTGTAGCCGTACCAGATGGCGTCATCCTCGGTATCGTAGACCCGCACATAGGTGGCATTGTAGACCGGCGAGGACGGCGGGATCGTATAGATTTCATCCGCGACCGCGCGCGCGACGGCAAAGGGACCGGTCGGCGTATCGGCGACGAACCAGATCCCGTCCTTCAGCAGGAAATACTTGTCGGCGACCTTGATCACCAGCTCATTGGAATTGACCGCATAGAACATCGCCGTGCCTTCGATCGGCACGAACTTCGGCTCGCCGCTGTAGGTCGGCTGCGCCATGACCGACCCGTCGGTCGAAACCCGCGCCATTCTCGGAATGCTGGCCCTCAGCCGCGCCTCGGCACTTTCCGACGTGCCGGGGATCGAAGCGCGCGCGACGGAGTATGGCGCATCGCTCGGCAGGTTCAGGAAATCGGCCGGCAGGTTGGGCGTGGCGAAGACCCACGGTCCATCGAGTGAGCTCGACGAGAACCACCGCCCGGACAACAGCGTGTACCAGGTCTTGCTCGGCGTGTGGTAGAAGACGCCGCTTCGGGTATTCGATGCCCACTCCAGACTTGTGCCATTGATCGGCTCGAGCGCGGGCTTTCCCTCAAGAACGATGAGTTCTGCCGGACGGTCCGAATAGAAAACCTTGGGCACGGCCTTATCCGCAAAGGGCGCCGGAGGAAGGGCCGTCTTCGTCTCCTTCCAGCTCTCGTCGTCCGGCAACTTGGAGATGAGATCCGGAAGCGCGTCTGCAGCCGCCCAGCCGCTTTCGAGCGCACCCGATTTCAGCCAGTTCTTCTCGTCGCGCAGGTAGTAGCTGTTGTCCGCATCGACCTTGAAGAGATCCCAGTTCGTATTGGTGACGAAGGAAAGGCCCTGGACGCCCTTGACCGGTGCCAGGACCGCCGCGCCATTGGTCTGAACAAGGATCGCCGGCGTCTCGCTCGTAAAGATCGGCGGCGGATCCGCCTTGATATCGGGGACGTCGGCGAGCCGCTTGTAGTCCATCAGGCTCGCGGTCAGCCGCTCCTGCGAGACGACGATCGGATCGGCAGGCAACAGCTTGCCGACCTCAAGCGCAAGATCCGAAAGCTCTTGCCGCCCGAGCGTCGAAAAATCGACCCGCGTGACCTTCACGTCGGTCAGCGTCACGTTCCCGCTGTCGTCGTCGGCCAGCGTCTTGGCGGAAACGGCGATGATGCCGTAGGCAGGCTTGGCGTCCGCCGTCATCTTGACTTCGGCGGCAATCAGGGCGTCGAGCTGGGTGAAGTTGGCCCAATCGGAAATCTGCGGCTGGTAGAGCGTCAAGGTCGCCCCGGCCTCCGAGGTGAACACCTTTGGCCAGGCTGGCGTGCTGGCATCGGACTGCTGCAGGTACTTGCCGGCGACAAAACCGTTGGCGCCGGCATAGGACACGGCGCACCACGTCGCAGCGGTATCGCATTCCTTGATGTCTACCTCCTCGCCTTGCGCGATGACCTGCATCGACGCGAACCCGGTGTCGGGGCCGGTTCGGAAATTGACGTTGGCCGTCAGCGTGGCAGGGTCGGCAAAGGCGGATGTCCAGAAAAATGAAGCAACTGTGAGGTAGGATATCACGCGGCGCATGGCTGCCTCGTCGTTGATTGCAGCTCTACCTTTTGGAGCATGCGCAGGGTACGCCGCAACAAAGAGTTCGTCCAGCGGTCGGCCGGCTCCGGCCGCCGTAATTGCATGA
This sequence comes from Ensifer adhaerens, assembly GCF_002940685.1. Classification (GTDB taxonomy): domain Bacteria; phylum Pseudomonadota; class Alphaproteobacteria; order Rhizobiales; family Rhizobiaceae; genus Ensifer; species Ensifer adhaerens_E. Next base: position 47,152 of record NZ_PNFP01000029.1, read on the forward strand.
AATCGCAGCGATGGAATGAGCCCCGCCCCGGTGGGGTCGCGGAAACCCGGGCCCCACCTTCGCGGCTTGGCACTCAAGTGCGTTTGACGGTCAAGATACGTTTGCGAGATCAGCCGACGGTCCCACTGCAATCGCGATCTTTCCGCGCATGCCGTTATTGGGGCTCTCCAGGCGGGCATGGGCGAGTGGAATGTCGGAGAGCGAATAGACGGCGCCAACATGTGGCCGCAGCTGACCGCGCGCTACCAATGCGCTCAACTCATCAAGCTTGCCGCGGTTTTGTCTTGTGAAGACAAAGTGATAGCTCGCGTTCTTGCCCCAGGCCTGAACGAGGTTTTGTGGCTGTGCAATATCCACGATCGTGACGACGCGGCCAAGTTGAGCAAGCGCGTCCGGGCTCAGCGACAATGTGTTGCCGCCGATGGTATCGAACACGACGTCGACGCCGCGACCACCGGTTTCCCGCAGGATGGCGTCGACATAGCCCTCCTTTTCGTAATCGATGACGACATCGGCACCCAGGCTTCGGACAAACTCGACGTTTGCTTCGCGCACCGTCGTGAACACCCTTGCTCCCACGGCTTTTGCAAGCTGGATCGCCACATGACCGACCCCTCCTGCGCCGCCGTGTATGAGAATGCTTTCCCCCACTCGGAGCGCCGCACGCACGACCAGCGCTTCCCACGCCGTCCCGCCGACGAGCGTCAGGCTTGCTGCCTCAAGATGGCTCAGCGCGGCCGGCTTTTTCCCGACAATGCTCTCGGCAGCGACGTGGTACTCGGCATAACTTCCTGGCCCGTCGAATATCTGCGGGGTGTACCAGACTTCGTCGCCGATAGAGAAGCTCGTCACACCCGGCCCGACGTCTTCGACCACACCAGATATGTCATGTCCTGTAATGGTCGGCAGCGGCACCAGTTCGGCATAATCGCCGCGCCGGACCTGGTAATCCAACGGATTGACGGAGGTTGCATGCACCCGCACCAGGACCTGTCCCGCCTGCGGCACAGGCTTCGGAACCTCGCAAAGCTCGAACGCTTCCGGGCCGCCAAATGATCTCAGTATCATCGCTTTCATTGCAGTTCCTCGTTTCGATAAAAAGGGATATCGGGAATTGTCGATATATCGCGGCAAAAAATTAGAGCTCTTTGCCGATGATCGCGGCAAGAGCACGGATCGTTGCCTCGTTCCGCTTGTAGTAGGTCCACTGGCCGATGCGCCTGACTTCGACCAGACCCGCCCGCTGCAGCGTTGCAAGATAGTCAGACACCGTTGACTGCGACAGGCCGACGCCTTCTTGAATGCTGCTGACGCAGACACCCACCGTCAGAACGTCACCCTCATCCTGCGGGGGAAAGTTCTTCACCGGATCCTTCAACCCTTGAAGGATTTCAAGACGCGTCCGGTTTGAGAGGGCTTTGAATATATCGAGCAGTTCCATACCCCGTTCATATCGAGATTTACCGATATGTCAATGCAAGGTCGCTCGGATATCCTTACCTGCAGGAATGAAGTCCGTGGGGTCGGCGGCTACAAAGGCGGCAGAGCGCCATGCCGCAGGCCGCGACAATCGGCGTCGCAGAACTGTTCCGCCACCCAGGCGCGCAGAACCTTCGTCGCCGGCCGCTCGGCCATTCGCGGACTGTAGACGAGGTCGTAGCGGTCGCTTTCCAGCGTCAGGTCGAACGGCTGGACGAGAATGCCGGAGGCGAGTTCCTCGGCAACCAGGGTCAGGCTGAGCAGGCCGATCCCCTGCCCGGCCACGACGGCCTGTACGGCGTGGATCTCGTCGGTAAAGGAGAGCCCCGCGCCCGCCTCGACATCGGTGACGCCGGCGCGCTCCAGCCAATGCCGCCACACCGGCGCACGCGCATCGTGGCGGCGCAGCGTCCCCCAGTCATAGTGGATAAGCGTCGCGTGCTTGAGGTCGGCGGTCCCGGCCGGAGCCAGTCGCGGCACGCAAACCGGTGCGAAGCGATCCGCAAACAACGGTTCTGTGATGAGCCCCGGATAGTCACCGCCGCCAAGCCGGATCGCCGCGTCCGCATCGGCCTCCAGGTCGACCATTCGGTGGGACGCATCCAGCCTCAACGTCCATTCGGGATAGGTCTCGCGGAAGGAACCGGCAAGCGGCGCCAGACGCTTAGCGACGAAGGCGACGGTCGAGGTCAGCCGCGCCACCTTTTCCGTCCGCTGACGGCGCACATCGGCAATTGCCTGCTCGAAACGGTCGAGACCATCACGCAAGACGGGAAACAGTAGCTTTCCAGCGGCGGTCAGCCGCACCTGCCGCGTCCCGCGCTCGAAGAGCTTCACGTCAAGTATTTCCTCCAGTTGCCGGATCTGGTGGCTGACGGCGGTCGCCGAAACATTCAACTCCTCGGCCGCATGCTTGAAGCTCATCCGCCGGGCGGCGGCTTCGAAAACCCTGAGCGCGCCAAGCGGTGGCAACTTTCTCATCATATCCTCGATGAATGAACTGAACTCATCTATTAGCTGAGAAATCACTCTTTGTCAGCCGGAGACCGCCCCAGCATATTGAGATCAACAGCCAAGGCAACAGCGCCGAGCTGAGAAAATCTCAAGCATGAAAGGACATGCCATGTCTCTCGAACAGGTCGTCACCACGCCGGATCCCTATGCGCCCTTCCTGCTTTCCCAGGCGATCAAGGCCAACGGTTTCGTCTTCGTCTCCGGCCAAGCCGCGATCGGCGACGACGGCGAACTCGTCGGCGTCGGCGACTTCGACCGCCAGGCCGAACAGGCCTTCCGCAACCTCGACCGGGCTTTGAAGGCCGCCGGATCCGGCCTCGACAGGATCGTCAAGGTCACGATCTTCCTGCGCTCCATGGAGAACTTCGCAAAGATCATCGAACTGCGCCGCACGTGGTTTTCCGCCCCCTATCCCGCCGACAGCATCATCGAGGTCTCCTCGCTCTATTCACCGGACGCGCTGATCGAGATCGAGGCAATCGCGCTCGATGCGGGCCGCTGACGCCCGCGAGTGCACGCGCGTCCCGAAAGGACATCCCATGCCTCTGGTACAGGCCGTCACCCGGCCTGATCCCTATGCACCGTTCCTGATCTCCCAGGCGATCGAAGCCAATGGCCTTGTCTTCGTTTCGGGCCAGGTGGCCATCGGCGACGACGGCCGGATCATCGCTCCCGGGGATTTCGACCGCCAGGCAGATCAGGCCTTCCGCAACATCGACCGCGCCCTGAAGGCGGCCGGCTCCGGGCTCGACAGGATCGTCAAGACCACGATCTTCCTGCGCTCCATCGAGACCGCCGGCCGTTTGGTGGCGCTTCGCCGCCAATGGCTTTCGGCACCCTACCCCGCCGAAAGCATGGTCGAGGTCCCATCCCTCTCTTCACCCGAGGCGCTGATCGAAATCGAAGCGATCGCACTCACCGGAGATCAATGACATGAACGCACCACAGAGCATCCCCTCGTCGGTCTTCACCGGCACCTCCCTCAAGGGGATCGATTTTGCCAACCGCCTTTCGGTCGCGCCAATGACCCGCATCAGCGCCTTGGCAGGCGGCGTTCCTGGCGAACGCATGGCCCGCTATTACGAGCGCTTCGCCCGCGGCGGCTTCAGCCTGATCACGACCGAAGGCATCTACACCGACAAGGCCTATTCCCAGACCTACAAGGATCAGCCGGGCTTGACGGACCAGGAACAGGCGGAAGCCTGGGGAAAAATCGTCGACACGGTCCATGCCGCCGGCGGCCGCATCTTCGCGCAGCTCATGCATGGCGGCGCGCTGGCACAGGGCAATCCGCATAGGTCCGAGACCGTAGGCCCTTCCGCCGTCCGCCCGAAGGGCAGCCAATTGGCCGGCTATCACGGCGACGGCGCCTATGCCCTGCCGCGCGAAATCAGCGAAGCCGAAATCGCCGAGGCGATCGAAGGCTTCGCAGCCGCCGCACGCCTTGCAATCGACGTCGCCGGTTTCGACGGCATCGAGATCCATGGCGCCAACGGCTATCTGCTCGACCAGTTCTTCACCGATTTTTCGAACAGGCGGACAGATCGCTGGGGTGGCGATATCGTCGAGCGGCTCGGCCTGTCGCTCGCGGTGCTGAAAGCGGTGCGAACGGCGATCGGCCCGGACATTCCGCTGGGGCTGCGCCTCTCCCAGGGCAAGGTCAACGACTTCAGGCACAAGTGGGTGGAGCGGGAACCGGGTGCTGCGCGCGTGTTCGAGGCGCTCGCAGAAAGCCCCGCCGATTTCGTCCATGTGACCGAGTTCGAAGCCTGGCAGCCGGCCTTCGAGGGTGGCGACACCTCGCTCGTGGCGCTTGCCCGTCGCCACGCGCCGCGCCTCTTCCTCATCGCCAACGGCAGCCTGCACGATCTTGCCCGCGCGGAAGACGTGATGGAGGCCGGGGCGGACATGATCGCGCTCGGCCGTGGCGCGCTTGTCAACCCCGACTGGCCTCTACTGACAGCCAAACGCAGCGATCTGCGCCCGTTCGCGCTGCCGTTCCTTGCGCCGGTCAGCGACATCAAGGACAGCGAACTTACTGTCTGAGATCGGATCGATGGGCGCGCCTCCTGAGAGACGCGCCCGTCCACTGCGCTGCAAGACTTGCCGGCCCCAAGCCGCTACGACGCCGCCACGAAGCGATAGGCCGTCCCGTTTCGCTCGGCCCGCCCGATCCCCGGATAGGCCCAGTGATAACCAAGCAGCGCCAGCCGCTCCGACACGGCCCGATCAATCAGGGCCTTGCGGGTCTTCAAGGCGAGCTCCGCATCGGTGTCGAAGCCGAAATGCCAATCGGGGTGCTCGAAGAAGACGATGTTGCTGGTGACCGCGTCGCCGGTAATCACCAGGCCCTCATGTCCGGCGCCGTCGCCGCCGGAAAGCTGAAGCGAGATATGACCGGGCGTGTGGCCCCGCGTGTCGAGCACCTGCATGCCGCTGACGATTTCGTCGCCGGGCCTCACCAGGGTCAGCCGGTCCTTGACCGCAAAGAGATCGCGCTGCGCGCCCTTGGCAAAGCCATGGAGCACCTGCGGCATCACCTTTTCGAAGTTCGGATCGGTCCAGAACTGCCATTCCCCCTCCGAAACGAAGTACTGCGCATTCGGAAAGGTGAGCTTGCCATCGGCTCCGACGGTGCCGCCCGCATGGTCGGGATGGGCATGCGTCAGCACCACCTTCGTCACCGCACTCGCGTCGATGCCGGCCGCCAGCAGATTGGCGTGAAGCTTGCCGGCGCTCTCCTGGAAACGCGTGCCCGAGCCGTCGTCGACCACGATCAGATCGTCGCCCGTGCGAATGACCGGAATATTGGTGTGAAACGGCGCCTTTTCCGGAGTGCCGCCAAGCCGGCGCATGATCTCCGGCCGCTCTTCCGCCGTTGCATCCGGCAGAACGATGCTGACCGGCAGCATGATGAAGCCGTCGCTGACGACGGAAATATCGAAGGTACCATGCTGAAAATGTTTGATATCAGCGGCATAGGTGCCTTTCGGCAAAAGGGCGGAGGCTGCGACCGCACTGGTGCCTGCAAGGAATTCACGACGGTCGGGGCCGGAGACGTCGGCGGGATTGTGGGAAGAGGTCATGGCTCTGATCCTTGGCTGAAGCGTTTGACATAGAGTGCCGGCGCCACCTGCGGAGGCGGCACCGGCGAACAACCATCAGGCCTTGGCGAAGGCGAGCAGGTCGGCGTTGAGCTGGTCCTTGTGCGTGTCGGTGATGCCATGTGGTGCGCCGGCATAGACC
>NZ_PNFP01000003.1 GCF_002940685.1 Ensifer adhaerens
TTAAGAATGTCGACGATGGCCCAGGAACTGCCGGGCACCAGTTCGGCCGGCTTGAAGACGACGGTGTTGCCGTAGCAAAGTGCGGGCGCGATCTTCCAGGCGGGAATGGCGATCGGGAAGTTCCAGGGCGTGATGATGCCGACGACGCCGACCGGCTCGCGGGTGATCTCGACGCCGATATTGGGTCTTGCCGACGGCAGAACTTCCCCCGCCAATCGCAGGCACTCGCCGGCGAAGAAGTCGAAGATCTGGCTCGCGCGCACGGTCTCGCCGATGCCCTCGACGAGCGTCTTGCCTTCCTCGCGCGACAGCAGCCTTCCGAGCTCGTCCTTGCGAGCAAGGATCTCGTCGGCGGTCTTTCTCAAGATCGCATGACGCTCGAGGATGCCGGAGCGCGACCAGGCCGGAAACGCCGCCTTGGCCGCGGCGATCGCCAAACGCGCATCGTCGGCCGAGGCACGGGCATATTCGCCGACAACGTCATGGGTGTCGGACGGGTTGATGTTGCGGAACGCTTCGCTACCGGCGATCCATTCCCCGTCGATCAGGTTTTTCTGCACCATATCTCTCCTCCGCGGCGCTCAGGCTTTGATGATGTCCTTGCTTATCGGATGCGATCGAGCCCGCACAAGGAACAATCTTTCGACCCCGCCATTGCCGAAACGGCAAACCTGAATGCCTTTCCAGGCGTTGCCGTATCGGCAATGCCAACCGCTAAAAATTGTGCTTTATGAGATGCCAAATTCCATCATCATCGCTCCCATAACAAAGCAAGGGGAACGATATGTCTCGTTTTATGATGAACCGCCGAGGTTTCCTTTCGAATGCGGCTGCCATGGGCGCGATTGCTGCGACCCATAGCCTTATCAATGTTTCACCCGGCCTGGCTGCCGATAGCACCACGATCCGCATGCAGCTCGGCTGGCTGCCTTCCAACGGGCTTCTCGGAGAACTCGTGGCCCGCAAGAAGGGCTACTACGCCGAGAAGGGCATCGAACTCGAAATCGTGCCCGGCGGACCGAATGTCGATGGCGTAGCCGGCGTTGCCGTCGGCCAGTCGACCATCGGTCAGATTTCCTCAAGCCCCTCGGTGATGCTCGCCCGTTCGGCCGGCGCGCCGATCAAGGCATTCGCTGCCGGCTACCAGAAACACCCCTTCGCCTACTTCTCCCGCAAGGCAAATCCGATCGCCAAGCCTCAGGACATGGTCGGCAAGACGATCGCCGCGATCCCGACTTCGGTCATTCTGCTGCGCGCGCTTCTCGCCAAGAACGGGATATCGGAGGACCAGGTCAAGATCGTCAACATGGGTTCGGACATGAACCAGCTGGTCACCGGCCAGGCCGACGCGGTCTGCGGCTGGCTGACCAACGTCAACGCCCTGAAGGTTCTGGGCGACGACCGGGTCGATCTGACCCTCTGGGACGGCGGTATCCGCCTCTATGCCAACGTCTACTATACCACCGACGACCAGCTGCAAAATCACGCGGACCAGCTTGCGGCCTTCGTATCCGGTTCGGCGCGCGGATGGGGTTATGCCCGCGACAACCAGGAAGAGGCCGTCGAAATCCTGCTCGAATCCTACCCGAACCTCGACAAGGCGAGCGAGCTGGAGGCCATCGGACCGCTGATGAAGTTCGTGTTCAACGAGACCACCGCGACCGAGGGCTGGGGTGGCATGGACCGGGCAAACTGGGAGGAGCAGATCAAGACCTATGCGGACCTCGGCCAGTTCACGGGCCCGGTCCCCAATGCGGACGACGTCTACACCATGGCGATCCTGGATGCGACAGCCGATGTCCGCAAGAGCGTAGGGTAAGGCAATGCTGGAAACGCTTAACAGAGCCAGCCAGGCGCAGGCCGGCAACTCCGCCGTGTCGGTGAAGAACCTTCATATCCGCTTCGGCGCGGATGATTCCGGCTTCACCGCACTTTCCGACGTCTCGGTCGAGATCCCGGCCGGCTCGCTGGTGACCATGCTCGGCCCGTCCGGCTGCGGCAAGTCCACCCTGTTGCGAACGGTGGCCGATCTCGTGCACATCACCGACGGTTCGGTGTCCGTGCATGGCCAGACGCCGCGCAAGGCGCGCGAAGGCCGCGATTTCGCTTTCGTCTTCCAGGAAGCGACACTGCTGCCGTGGCGCAATGTGATCGACAACGTGCGTCTCCCCCTGCTCGTGGGGAAACGCGAGGCGGGTGCAACCTATGCCGATCCGGAAGAGCTCCTGGCCCTGGTCGGTCTCAAGGGGCGCGAGAAGGCGATGCCGCACGAGTTGTCGGGCGGCCAGCGCCAGCGCGTGGCGATCGCCCGCGCGCTGGTGACCCGCCCGCGTATTCTCCTGATGGACGAGCCTTTCGGGGCGCTCGACGAGATCACGCGCGACAAGCTGAACGAAGAGCTGCTGCGCCTCTGGCAGGAAACCGGCACGACGATCCTTTTCGTCACCCACTCGATCCCCGAGGCCGTCTTCCTCGGTCAGCATGTGCTGATGCTCGCTGCCCACCCCGGCCGCGTCAAGGAATTCATGAAGGTCGACTTGCCCTATCCGCGATCCCTGGCGATGCGCGACACGGTCGAGTTCATCCAGGTTACCGCCCACCTGCGCAAACTATTGGGAGAATGCTGATGGCGAATGCCCTTCCTTCACAGGCGGAAGGCCGCGCCTTGACCGACGGCAGCCGCTTCCGAATGCTCGATACCATTGCCGGCGCACTCCTGCGGCATCTGCCGGCAACGCTCGCGATCCTTGGCTGCATTCTCTTGTGGCAGCTCGTCGTCTGGGGCTTTTCGGTGCCGACGTTCATGGCGCCGGGGCCGGTCGACGTGATCAAGGCCTTCGGCGAAAATGCCGGTGTCTTGTGGACGAACTTCTGGCCGACGCTCATGGAGGCGGTTCTCGGCTTCATCTTCGGCAATGTCATTGCCGTCCTTCTGGCGGTCTGGTTCGTCTACAGTCCGCTTGCGGAGCGCGCCTTCTATCCGATCGCCGTCATCATCAAGTCGATCCCGATCATCGCGCTGGCGCCGATCCTGGTGCTGCTCGTCGGCAACGGCATCGCACCGAAGATCATCATCGCCGGCCTGATCTGCTTCTTCCCGACGCTCGTCAACATGGTGCAGGGACTGAAGTCGGCGAGCCCCGCAATGCTTGATCTGATGCGCATCCTGTCTGCCAGCAATTCGGAGATTTTCTGGAAGGTTCGCCTGCCGGGCTCGCTGCCCTTCCTGTTCGCCGCACTGAAGATTGCGGCAACCAGCAGCGTGATGGGTGCGATCGTCGCCGAGTGGATCGGTTCCAGCTACGGCCTCGGCGCTCTCATCATCGAGGCGACCTACAATTTCCGTTCGCCGCTGCTCTATGCGACGGTGGTGATCGCGGCCTCGCTTGCCGTGGTTCTCTTCTTCGCAGTCTCCTACGCGGAATCGAAGATCGTCCGCTGGAAACCGACGACGGACCACTGACCCCCAAAACCCTTTGCTGCCGGACCTGGATATCCGGGTCCGGTCAACCGACGAAGTCACTGGCTGTGAGCTCCCTCACATTTCGCCGGACACTTCCCCTATGGAGGAAACGATCATGGAAACCATCAGAGAACCCCTGCGCAATGCCAGGATCGTCGACCGTTCCGACGTGGTCGTCGTCGGCGGTGGGCCGGCCGGGATTTCGGCCGCCGTATCGGCGGCGCGCACCGGGGCGAGCGTGACGCTCATCGAACGCTACCCCTATGTCGGTGGCCTTGCCGCCGGCGGCATGGTTCTGGTGCTCGACGACATGGTTAACGGCGTCGAGATCACCGTGCGCGGCATCTGCATGGAAATGATCGAGCGGATGAAGACGCTCGGTCTCTGCGTCACGCCGACGGACGGCGACCGCCAGCTCGACATTCGCGATACGCCGGAAGCCTGGCGCCGCTGGGCGCGCTGGGGCCTGTTCGATTTTCACACGCCGTCTGCACCGCACCCGATCTGCTATGCGGCAGCCTTCGATCCGGACGCCTTCAAGCGCGTCTCCTACGACATCCTTCGCGAGTCCGGCGTGAAGCTCAGGACGCATAGCTGGTTTTCCTCGGCGATCGTCGAGAACGGCACGATCAAGGGCGTGGTCTGCCAGACGAAATCCGGCCGCGAAGCCATCATGGGCGATGTCGTGATCGACGCGTCCGGCGACCTCGACGTTGCGGCCGATGCCGGCGCTCAGCATACGGACGGCAATTTCATCCTGACGACGGTTTCCCGCTGGGGCGGCATCGACACCGAAGCGGCCGAACGCTTCGAATTCGAGGAACCGGAAAAGTTCAAGGCGATCGATCACGAGGCCAAGCGTCTGATCGGTGGCTGCTGGTCGTTCTGGTGGTTGAAGACGCCGCTGCCGGGCGTGATCTGGCTGAACTGCCCGCACATGCCGAAGCTCTCCGGCCTCCGTGTCGAAGACCTGACCTACGCGGAACTCGAGGGCCGCGGCCGCATCGCCCGCCTGCTCGACTTCGCCCGCGCCAACCTGCCGGGCTTCGAGAATGCCCATGTGATCGACTTTGCGCCGCAGACGGGCGTGCGCCAGTCGCGACTGCTCCAGGGCGAATATGTCGTCACCAAGGACGACGTGATGAACCGCCAGCACTTCACCGACACGGTGTGCCGCGGCCGTGACTACTACACGCCCTATAGGGCCATGCTGCCGAAGGAGGTCGATCAGTTGATCGTCGCAGGCCGGCATTACTCCGCGACCATTCAGGCGCAAAAATCGAGCCGCGAGATCCCACCGTGCATGGCGATGGGCGAGGCGGCCGGCGTTGCCGCCACCGTGGCGCTCAATGCCGGCGTCAAGGTGCGGGACGCCGATGTCAAGGCGATCCAGAAGCAGCTGCGGGCCCAGGGCGCCGATCCTGGCGACGTACCATCTGAAAATGCAACCTATCTGGAGGCCGCAGAATGACATCTCTCCCCCTCGACGGTATCCGCGTCGTCGACTTCACCCAGGTCATGCTGGGTCCGTGCTGCACGCAGATGCTGGCCGACTACGGCGCCGAAGTCATCAAGGTCGAAAAGGCCAAGATCGGCGACCTCTCGCGCTGGTCGCTGGGCTCGGACCCGGATGGCCTCAACAATCCGGTGTTCTCGTCGCTCAACCGCAACAAGAAGAGCCTTGCACTCGACCTCAAGCAGGACGAGGCGCGGGCCGCCGTTCGCGCCCTGATCGACACGGCCGACGTGGTCGTCAACAATTTCCGACCTGACGTGATGGAGCGCATGGGCTTCGGCTATGAGGAGCTGAAGCGGACAAACCCGCGGCTGATCTACGCCGTCGGCACCGGCTTCGGCCTCGACGGGCCCTACCGGCACAAGGGCGGGCAGGACATCCTGGCGCAGGCGCTTTCAGGCGTCATGCGGCGCAAGTCCGATGCGAGCCATCCGCTGTCGATCTACGCGACGCCGCTTGCCGACTACTCGGCCGGCATGCACCTGGTGCAGGGTATCCTGCTTGCCTTGCTGCATCGCGAGAAGACCGGCCACGGCCAGCAGGTGGCGGTCAGCCTCTACAGCTCCATGCTCGCCATGCAGATGCAGGAAGGCACCACGCACATGATGCGGGAAAAGGACCTGAACTGGGGCGCTTTCCCGCTGACGGGCGTATTCGAGACCACCGACGGCGCCATCGTCATGGTCGGCGCCTTCAAGCAAAACCCGCTGCGCGACATCTGCACCGCGCTCGAGATCGAGGACCTGTCGCTGCAGCCGCAGTTTGCCGATTTCGATGCGCAGATGCAGCGGCGCCCTGAATTGCAGCGGGTCTTCCGCGAAGCCTTCGCGAAGAACAGCAGCGCTCATTGGCTCGGCCGGCTGGAGCAGGTGGATATCCTCTGCGCACCGGTGCGCTCGCTTCCCGAAGCCCTTGACGACGAGCAGACGACGATCAACCGCATGATCCTGGAGGCTGGAGAGACGAAGGCAGGCCCGATCCGGCTGGTCGGTTCGCCGATCGACATGTCAGCGGCGACCGTGACGGTCCGCATCGCTCCGCCGAAGCTCGGCGAACACAATGACGAAATTCTCGCGGGACTTTCCGTTCGTCAGGGAGATGCGGCATGAGCGTCACTTTCATCGTAGAGGATCGGGTCGCGAGCGTCACGCTCAACCGTCCGGAGCGCATGAACGCGGTGGACGCGGCAACCGAACGCGAACTGGAGGCGATCTGGCAAGAGATCGAAGCGCGCGACGACATAAGCTGCGTCGTCTTGACCGGCGCCGGCGAACGGGCGTTCTGCGCCGGGGCGGATCTGAAGGGGGCAGAAAAGACCGGGCTTGATTACTGGACCGAAAGCCGGCCGAACGGCTTTGGAGGACTGGCCTTTCGCCGCTCGCTGGATGTCCCTGTTATCGCCAGGGTCAACGGCTACGCGCTCGGCGGTGGGTTCGAGATGGTTCTCGGCTGCGATATCGTCATCGCCTCGACGGAGGCGGCGTTCGGCCTGCCCGAGGCCCGTGTCGGGCGTCTGCCGCTCGATGGCGGCATGGTGCTTCTTCAGCGCAGGATCCCGCACAACCTTGCCATGGGTGTGCTGTTGACCGGCCGGCGGTTCTCCGCAGCTGAGATGCATGCCTTCGGCATCGTCAACGAACTGGCCGAACCGGGTGAGCTCGACGTGGCCGTTGCCCGCTGGGTGAGGGAGATCGTCGCCTGTGCGCCGCTCTCGCTGCGCGCGATCAAGCAGACGGTCAATCGTACCGGGCATCTGTCTCCGGCAGAAGCCCAGGGACTGCGCACGCCCGCCCTTGTTAAGGCGCTGAACAGCGAGGATGCCCTGGAAGGCGTCCGCGCTTTTCAGGAGAAGCGCGCGCCCGTTTGGAGGGGACGGTGAGCGTGTTATAGGTCGGGGCCCAGGGGAGGAGGGGTCCAATCGCATGCACGCCAGCATCCTGAAATACTTCGTCTCGGTCGCGCGGTCCGGGTCCATTCGCAAGGCCTCCGAGGAGCTTCATGTGGCATCCTCGGCGGTCAGCCGGCAGATCAAGAAACTCGAGGATGAGCTCGGGATCGCGCTCTTCGAGCGCCTTTCGAATGGCCTGAGGCTAACCGTTGCCGGGGAAAACGTGTTGCGCCACGCCCGGGTGACGCTGGAAAACTTCGAACTGCTGCGCAGCGACCTCGGCGCCCTGCAGGGGAAGAAGACCGGTCGCGTGCAGATGTCCTGTCTCGACAGCCTGGCCATCCAGTTCCTGCCGGACATGGTCAATGCGTTCCACCGCATCCATCCCGGTGTGAGCTTTCACATCCACACGGCCGGTCACGGCAACATCAGCAGCCTTGTCGCCGAAGGCGATGTCGACATGGGTCTGACCTTCGATCTGGCCCGGCCCGATGATACCGAGATGCTCTATCGCGTGCCGATGCCGCTGATGGCTTTCGTCGGCCGGGAACACCCGCTCGCCAGGCAGCGGCAGGTTTCGCTTGCCGAATGCGCCCAGTACGATCTCCTGCTGCAACTCGACACGCAACCGATCCGTTCACTGATCGAGATAGAGCTCTCGGTCTTCGAACGGACCGGCCGGCCCTTTGTGCTGTCGAACAGTCAGATGATGCTCAAGCCGTTCATCCTCTCCGGTCAGGGCGTGGCGTTCTTCACGCCGATCGGGTTCCTCGCCGAGATCAGGTCGGGCGATCTCGTCGCCATACCGCTCTCCGGCTCGCGCCTTCAGAACCTGCATGTCGGGATCCTGGTGCAGCGACGCCGGCAGCGCACACATGCGGCCGAAGCCGTCATCGAGTTCGTCGGCGCGGAACTGCAGAAATTCAGCGACCAGATCATGGAGGCAATTCAGCCGTGAGTGCAGCAGCCATACCGGGCAGGCGTCTCTTGCGTCCCGGCCACGAGGTCGCAAGACGCGAGCCAAACCTCCTGGATCATTTGCCCGAAGGCGCCTCGTGGACGGCGATCCCGGCCGATGCGCTCCTGATGCCGTCCCCCGTCAACGCCCACGATCACGGCTATGGCATCCGGACGCTCGATTTCGGCAATGTCGACGATGCGCTGGAGGTGTGGATCCCGGGACTTCGACTCCGGCCGCGAACCGATCCCTATCTGGAAGCGCTGGTGGCCTTCTCGAGACTGGCACAGACGGGCGTCGGCGCGACCATGCATTGCCACAATTCGCTCAATGTCGAGCGTCTCGTCGACGAGGCTGGCGCGGTCACGCGTGCGGCGCGCGACGTGGGCATAAGGCTTGCGATATCCTGTCCGCTTCTCGACCATGATCCGTGGGCCTATGACGGCGGGCCCGAGCGCCTGCGGCGCTATCTCGCTCCTGCAGACTGGGACGAACTCCGCGCCTCTGTCCCAAGTTATGCGCCGCCCTCGGTCCAGATTGCGGCGGCCGACGCCGTCGCTGCAGCCAATGCCAACCCATTGATCGATGTCCAGTACGGGCCGATCGGTCCGCAATGGTGCTCCAATGCACTGCTCGAGGCGATCGCCGAGGCCTCGCAAGCAACCGGCCGGCGCATTCACATGCATCTCCTCGAAAGCCCGAGGCAGAGGCAATGGCTGGATCGGCGCTTTTCCCAAGGGGTCGTCCGGTATCTCGACGAGATCGGCTTCCTGTCGCCCCGCCTCGCCGTCGCCCACGGCGTCCAGCTGCGACCGGACGAGCTGGAGCTGCTGGCGGCAAGGGGCGTGCAGCTCGTTTCGAACCCGTCGGCGAATTTGCGCCTGCGTTCAGGCGTGGCGCCGGTTGCCACCATTCCGGCAAGCGGCCCCGCTTTCGCGTTCGGCCTCGACGGAACGGGCTTTGACGACGACCAGGATCTCTGGCGCGAATTGCGCCTTGCCCATCTGCTGCATGGCGGCCGCGATTTGACGCGAACCTTTACAGCGGGACGTGTCTTCGATGCCGCGATCCATGTCGGCGCCAAGGTGGTGAACGCCCCGGCGAACGAAGACCTGGTGCTCGTGGATTATGCTGCGCTGATTGCCGACAGCCTGATGGACGACCTGGATGAAGCGGAGGTGCTGCTTACCCGGATGACGGCCGCGCACGCAAAGGCGCTCTATGTCGGCGGACGGGAGATCATGTGCGATGGGCAGTTGACCCGGGTGGATTTCGAGGCTGCCCGAGCCGAACTCCTGCAGCAGGCGCGTGCCGACCTTCCAAGGCTGACCGCCGAGCGCCGGCGCGTGACCAAACTGGCGGACGCAACACGGGCCTACTACTCCGACTGGTGAGTGAGAGCGGCGGGCAGGTCGACGTGTCAGTCACATGCAAGCCGCCAATTTGGAGGTTCGTTTCCTTCGGCTTGGCGGTATGCCGGGTCGGTGCGGTGGCTCCGCCTCTTCCCTTCGCGGAATAGCACCTGCTACGCGATGGCCGCCGTCTTCTCGAAGGCCGCAACGAACGGATGGTCCAGCTCCGTGGAGCACTCCTTGCTCCAGCCGCCTGGCGAGCCCAGTCCTGTGACTTCGTTGCCGAAGAATTCCTTGTTCACGGCGATGAAATGGCGCTGATCGGCTGGTATCTCCTGATCCCAGACGATGGCATCGACGGGACAGATCGAAAGACAGAGTCCGCAATTGATGCATTCGTCCGGGTGGATGTAGAAGGTGCGCCCACCCTCGTAGATGCAGTCGACGGGGCAGGCCGCGGTGCAGTCGCCATCCTTCACGTCGATGCAGGGTTCGGTAATGACATAGGCCATCTTGCGGGTCTCTGAAGAGTTGCTTGCACGGCCAATTATTCAGAGTTTCCCTTGCCGAAGAAGCACAGATATTCGCAATGTCGATTGCCGAAAAGGCAACGTCCGGCTCAGGGCTGCCGGAGGATGCCTCTCAGGATCGTCTCGGTGATCGTGGCAGCCGCCTTTTCATAGTCGTCGGCCTTCAAGCGCGGCTTCTTGAGCGCATCGACGGCGACCGGTTCGAAGTCCGAATAAAACTGCGTCGATGCCCAGAGCATGATGAAGAGATGACGCGGATCGACCGGCAGCATCTTGCCGGCGGCGATCCAGCCCTCGACGACGGCGACATGGGTGTCCGTCACCTGGCGAATGTGCTCTCGATCCTTCCTGGACAGGAAGCGGGCGCCCTGAATGATCTCGCTCGCGAAGAGCCGGGACTCCGCCATGTTCTTGCGCGTGTATTCCAGTTTGGCCTTGATATAGAGCTTGAACGCTTCTGCCGGCTCCCGCTCCGGCGAGATGTATTTCAGCGCATCGTCCCAGCTGGCAAGCAGATGCGCGATGATGGCGGTGTAGATCTCCTCCTTGGACGAGAAGTAGTAGTAGACATTTGCCTTGGGCAGCCCCGAAGCCTCGGCGATCTCGGCGATGCGCGTGCCGTCGAAGCCCTTGCGGGCGAAGATTTCGATCCCGGCCTTGATGATGAGCCGCATATTGCGTTCGCGGATGCGCTCTTCGGGATCTCGTGCTGCCCTTGCCATATGGTTTCGCCTCCATCTCGCTTCGTACCAGGCAATCATGCGTGGTGGCGGGATTGCTTTCGCAATTGCCGCGTTTTCCAGCGAAATGCAAGCGTATCGACATTTGCCAGAAAGTTGACGATCAAGTCAGAAAAACTTGACCGAGTCGTCATTTTTTACCGTTTTGAAAGTTGACACTTTGGTCAGCTTTTGTCTAGTCTCGTCCTTAATGAACGGAAGGGGGAGCCGTAGTGCCGATGCGCTTGAGGGAGGCAATGGCGAAAACGTTTGCTGGCTGGGAGGGCGACCTTCCACCTGTCTGGCGCGATGCGCTCGGCGCCATCGGCGACGATTTTGACCGTATCGACGCGGATCTCGAGCTGGAGCCGTGGGAGCCGATCTTCCCGGTACGGCGCGGCAAGGTTTTCCCCGGTCAACCCAGGGGCGCACATGCGCTCGCGGCTTTCGACGGAATTGCGCCCGATGGCGTGCGCTGCCTGGTTCTCGGGCAGGATCCCTATCCCGAGCCGGGTTTTGCGACGGGGCGGGCCTTCGAGGCCGGCAATCTGGCCGCGTGGGGCGAGCTGGACAAAATGTTCTCGAAGAGCATTCGCGCCTATATGCAACTGATCGCCGCCGTACGTCTTGGGGACGGGGATCTGGCACGCGATTTCAACCGGTGGCCGGATGTGCGACATCTCTTATGCGATCCCGCGGGTTCGTTCGAGGCGCCTGGTCTGATCGCAGACCGCTGGGTGGAGGAGGGCGTTCTCCTGCTCAATGCGTCGCTGACCCTTTCTCGCTTCCGCGTCGATATCGACCCACACCAGTCGCGCGGGCATCTTGCCTTCTGGCGACCGCTGATGCTGCGCGTGGTCGAAACGCTTGTGGCGCGCGGCAGGCCGGTCGTCTTCCTTGGTTTCGGCGCGGCTGCGGCGGACATTTTTTTGGAAGCGGGCGTCGTCGAGGGACGTGCGGGTCATGTCGCCTATGTCCAGCGTGAGCACCCCGCTTTTGCCGACAAGGTTCTCGGCCGGGAAAATCCTTTCCTTCTTTGCAATTCCCATCTGGAGGCGATGGGCGACCGGCCCATCGCATGGTGACCCATGGCGCGTAGCCCGGAATATGACTTCATCATCGTCGGTGCGGGCTCGGCCGGCTGTGTTCTTGCGAACCGTCTGTCGAAGAACCCGGAAAACCGCGTGCTTTTGATCGAGGCTGGCGGCAAGGATCGCAACCCGCTGTTTCGCCTGCCGATGCTGATGGGCAAGCTGTTCCATTCGGGCATCTACAACTGGCACTATCACACGGAGCCGGAGCCTTATCTCAATGGCCGCTCGCTCTATTGGCCGCGCGGCAAGGTGCTGGGTGGGACCTCCACCATCAACGGCATGATTTACGTGCGCGGCAATCGCCATGACTACGATCGCTGGTCGCAGCTCGGGCTGCCCGGCTGGTCCTATGATGAAGTGCTGCCGGCATTCCGACGCTCGGAAACCCATGTCGAGCGCAAGGACGCCTTCCACAGCGCTGACGGGGAACTCACCGTCTGCCGGGCCCGTGGCAACAATCCGCTGATGGACGTGTTCTGCGAGGCGGGCATCCAGGCCGGCTATCCGGCCAACGACGATTTCAACGGAGAGACTCAGGAAGGCTTTGGCCGCTACGACTTCACCATCCGCAAGGGTAAGCGCTGGTCCACGTCCTGGGCGTTCCTGCGTCCGGCGCTCGGCCGCAAGAACCTCACGGTGCTGACGGGGGCGGAGCTTACCCGCCTGATCATCGAAGGCGAAAGGGCGTGTGGCGTCGAATACCTGAAGGACGGCGTACTGGGGCGCGCCCGAGCAGCACGGGAGGTGATCCTTTCTTCAGGGGTGGTCAATTCGCCCAAGGCGCTGCTTCTGTCCGGCATCGGGCCGGCAGACGAACTCCGGGCGCTCGGCATCGCGCCGGTGCTGGACCTGCCAGGTGTCGGCAAGAACCTCCAGGACCATGTCGACTGCGTCATGAGCTGGGAGTGCCGGGAGCCGATCACGCTCTTCAGCGACCTGCGGGCGGACAAGCTCATCCCCGCCGTCGCGCAGGGCATGCTGTTCGGCGAGGGTGTCACCACGACATTCCCCTATGAGGCGGGCGCCTTCATCCGTTCGAACGATGGCCTGATTGCGCCCGACATACAGCTGCATTTCATGCCGGCATTGGAAAAGACGGCAAACCTGCACTTCCCCAATCCGTTCCGGAAAAAGCAGGCCGTAGAGGCGAACCACGGGTTCACCATCCGCGTCGGCCCCGTTAATCCGGTGAGCCGCGGCGAGATCACGCTGCGCTCGGCGAACGCGACCGAGAAGCCGAAGATCCAGGCCAACTACCTCCGTGACGATTTCGACGTCCGCACGATGATCAACGCCATCCGGCTGACCCGCGACATTGTCGGCCAGAAGGCTTTCGACCGCTATCGGGGCAACGAACTGGCCCCGGGACCGGGAGCACGCGACGATGCCGCTTTGACGAGCTGGCTGCGGGCGACCGCCATGACGACTTTCCATCCGGTCGGGACCGCCAAGATGGGCAACGACCGCATGGCTGTAGTCGACGCACGCCTCAAGGTGCGCGGCATCGAGGGGCTGCGGGTGGCAGACGCCTCGGTCATGCCGATCATCTCGAGCGGCAATACCAACGCGCCGGCCATCATGATCGGCGAAAAATGCGCCGAATTCATCCTGAACGCATAGGGAGCAAGCCGATGATCCTGGAACACCGCACCTACACCTTCAAGCCCGGTACCGTCGACAAGTGGATGAAGAAGTACGAGGCGGACGGCCTTCCCGTGCAGAAGCGCCATCTGAACACGTTCGTCGGTCTCTATGTCTCGGAACTGGGGACCCTCCACACCACCGTGTTGATGTGGGCCTACGACAGTCTCGCGGACCGCGAGGCACGCCGCACGGCCATGTATGCGGACCCGGACTGGCAGAGGTTCATCTCCGAGGTCTGGGCGCTGGACGCGATCCAGAAGCAGGAGGTGATGATCATGAACCCGGCCCCCTGTTCCCCGCCGCTTTGAGGCGGGAAGCGGCGCGCAGGTTCGCCTGCGCCTTGGCATGCGCACGCGAAACGACAAGACAAAAAGAGGGAACAATCATGACAGACAAGACTGGGAACATTGCACAGCACATGATGCATCGCCGGACATTCCTGCAGGCGAGCGCGGGCGCTGCGGCGCTGGCCTTCGCGGCGAGCGTCATCCCTGAATTCGCCCGCGCGTCCGGGGGGCTGGTCGCCCTCGTGCATACGCAGGCCGCAGGCGACAACGGTCCGGTGGACCAGATGATCGCCAAGCTGAAACAGCTATCTGAGGAAAAGGGGTTCGAATACCGCGCCATCTACGCCCAGGACCCGGCGACCTACGAGACGGTCTATCGCACGCTCGGCGATGCGGGCGCGGCGATCATCGTCTCGACCTTCAACGAAGTGGCCGAACCCTTCAAGGCGCTGGCGCCTTCCTATCCCAATACCAAGTGGATCCAGCTGTTCGCCGACCCCTTCGAGCCGGCAATCCCGAACGTGGTGACCGTCTCCTACGACTACTATCTTGGCTGCTATCTCTCGGGCGTCTTCGCGGCAAAGATGACATCCACCGGCAAGACTGGCTTCATCGGCGGCGTTTCCATTCCGCCGCTCAACGCGGATTTCAATGCGTTCAAGGCCGGCGTGCATTCCGTTCGACCGGATGCGACGGTCATCGCCGCCTTCGCAGGCTCATTCCAGGACCCGGCAAAGGGGCAGGAAATCGCCACCCAGATGTACAATGACGGCATCGATTACATCCAGACCGATGCCGCAGCCACCGACGGCGGCATCATCGCTGCCGCCAACGAGAAGGAAGGCCGCATGGTGAGCTGCCTTGCGCCGGGACAGTATGAACTCGGCCCGAAATCGCTGATCTCGATCGTCAGCCTCGACTTCGGCGTCTCGCTCTACAACGAAGCCGGCAAGGCGGTCGGGCCCGACTGGAAGGGCGGCGTGCACGAGCATACGGGCCTTGGCACCGGCGTCATCGACTTCGTCCTCTCGCCGGTCTTTTCCGAACAGGGGCCAGCGGATCTCAACACCAAGGCGAAGGAATCACTGGTCGAGGTCGACAAGGTTCGTGCCGGCATCCTCGACGGGTCCATCAAGGTTCCGTTCAACACGACACTCTGAGCCTCCGGCGCTGGCTCGCTCCAGACCGAGGTTCTGAAAACATCGGCACAGGCCTTCCCTTTCAGGGGGAGGCCCATTGGGGTCTCGCGGCTCGTTTCCAGCCCAGTAGACGGCCGCGACCCTCCCGCTCTCGATCGGAACCACAGCATGTCCAACTCCCCGCAATCGGCCCTGGAGTGCCGCAATGTCACCGTCAAGTTCGGAGACGTGACGGCGTTGTCGGAGGTTTCAGCTTCGTTCGCTCCCGGCCAGATCCACGCCGTCGTCGGTCAGAACGGTGCGGGCAAGACCACCTTTGCCCGCGTGGCGGCCGGCCTCGTCCAGCCGACCTTAGGCGCGGTCAACGTGATGGGGCGCGACATCCGGACAGGGCAGGTCAGTGAAAGCCGTGCCGCGGGCGTGGAACTCGTCCACCAGAGTTTTGCGCTGCCGCCGTCCTTCACGGTCGCCGAGACCATGGAGTTTGGCGCAACGGGCAAGGGTGGCATTTACAGCCGCAAGGGGCTCGCCGAAAAATGGCGAGCGCATCTCGCGGGTCTCGACGTCCAGACCGATTTGAACCGGCGCATCCGGGATCTGCCGATCGAGACGCAGCAGGGCATCGAGATTGCCCGCGCGCTGGTCACGGATGCGCGTGTCCTCATTCTCGACGAACCGACCGCCGTCCTTTCGCCGGCCGGCATCGACATGCTGTTTGCGCGCGTGCGCCGCCTCAAGGAGCGTGGTGTCACGGTCATCCTTATCCTGCACAAGATTCGCGAGGTGCTGGGTATTGCAGACACGGTCACTGTCCTTCGGGGCGGTCGGAAGGTCGAAGGACCGCTGCCGGTGGCGGAGGTTTCAGGCGAGCGCCTGGCCAACCTCATCGTCGGCGAGGCCGTAGCAAAGACGCTCGATCGGCACGATCGCGATGCATTGGTCGGAACAAAGGCACCGGCGCACGAGGACACCGATCAGCCGGTGCCTGCGGCCGGCCCCGCCATCCTTTCGATGAAGGCCGTCTCCACCCGGCCGGACAGCGGGGGCATCGCGCTTGATGGCATCGACCTCGAGATCCGCCCGGGCGAGATCGTCGGTATCGCCGGAGTCGAAGGCAACGGACAGAAAACCCTGGTTCGGGCGATTTCCGCGCTCGCAGACCTTGAAGGCGGGTCGATCAATCTTGCCGGGCAGGACGTGACCCGGCAGCCACTGGCCGTGCGCCGCAGGATCGGCCTTCGGATCATCCCCTTCGAACGCAACGTGGAAGGCCTCAGCCTCACCAGCTCGCTCTGGCAGAACTGGAGTGCGCGCGAACTCTTGCAGGGCAGCTTGCTCAAGAGCATTCGTCCAGCGGCGATCCGTGACGCTTGCGACCGGGCGCTGAAGGCGTGGAGCGTCCACTACAACAACGCCGGGCAGCGAGCCGGTTCGTTGTCGGGCGGCAACGCGCAGAAGGTGATCCTTGCCCGGGAAATCGATCCCGATGCGAAGCTGATCATCGCAGCCCAGCCAACCCGCGGCCTCGACATCGGGGCGACCGCCTTCGTCTGGCAGGCGCTCCGGCAAGCGCGCGACCGCGGCGCAGCCATACTCTTGATCTCGTCGGATCTCGACGAGCTCTTCGATATTTCGGATCGCGTCGTCGTGATGCTGTCGGGACGTCTGAATGGCGAGTTCCATGCGCCGTTCGACATCGGGTTGGTGGGCGCGGCGATGACCGGCGCCGCTGCGGGGGCAAGCGCATGAAAGACAGTCTCTTTACCGTCGTTCGCAGCCTGATCTTCGTGGTCCTCGCGCTCATCCTCTGCGCGCTCGTGTTCCAGCTTGCCGGCTACAATGCCCCGGTGACGCTCTGGGCGGTGCTCGACGGGGCATTCCTGCGAAGCGGAGCGATCGAGCAAAGTCTCAGATGGGCCCTGCCGCTGTTCATAACGGCCGTCGGCGTCGGCATATCGTTCCGCGCGGGCTTCTTCAACATCGGCGCCCAGGGGCAGTTCTACGTCGGTGCGATCTCAGCCGCCTTCGCGGCCGAAGCGGTGAAAGGCGGGCCTGCCTTCCTCGTCATTCCGACCCTGCTTCTTGCCGGCATGCTCGGCGGTGCGCTCTGGGCGCTCTGGCCAGGCTTGCTGCGGCTTCGCTCGGGCACCGACGAGGTCATCACCACGCTGATGGGCAACTTCATGGCCGGCCTGCTGCTGGTCTATGTCACTTCGGGACCGCTGAAGGATCCCTCGGGCTCCGGTCAGCAGGCGTCGAGCCGTCCGCTGGACCCGGCCTACCGCATCTCGGATTCTCTCGGCCTCTCACCGACGATCATCATGATCGCGGTCGTCGTCGGCATTCTGATGTGGCTGCTGGTGAACCGGACCGCCTTCGGTGTTCTGGCAAGCCTTGCCGGCCGCAACGGCACCATGGTGGAGTGGCAGGGCGCGCGCCTCTGGAAGCTCGGCCTGTCGAGTTTCCTTGTTTCCGGCGCGCTTGCCGGCCTTGCCGGTACCATCGAGTTCATGGGGCCGAACGGTCGCATCGCCTCGGGTTTCCTGCCGGCCCATGGGTTCACCGCGATCCTGATCGCGCTTGTCGCCAACCTCTCTGTTCTCGGGACGGCGGTTGCCGCCGTGTTCTTCGGCGGTCTTGCCTCGGCGGCCCTCTATCTGCCGATCATGGCCGGGCTGCCGTCGGCGGCGATCGACATCATCAATGCGGCGATCGCGCTGTTCATAACCGCGAAATCGACGTTCATCGACAGGGTGATGCGTCTCGGAGGGCCCAAGACATGAATGAGATCATCATCTCCATTCTGCGTTCCGGAACGCCGCTCATCTACGTCACGCTCGCAGGCGTCATTGCCCAGCGGGCAGGCGTCTGGAACCTCGGCCTCGAAGGACTGATGATCATCGGCGCCTGCGCGACAATTCTCGGCATCATGCTCACCAAGTCCGTGGGCGCGGCCATCCTGATCGCCATCCTCGCCTGTGTCTTGGCCTCGGTGCTTCTCTGGTTCGTCATCGACAGGCTGAAGGCCAATCCGATTATCGCCGGCCTTGGGCTGACCGGTCTCGGCATCGGCGGCACGGCGCTGGCCGTCCAATCGATCTTCGGCAGTCAGGCGACCGTGACGGCTCCCTTCGGCATCCCGAAACTGGGGCCGGCCTTTGGTTCCTATGGCGTGCTGTCGGTCGCGGTTGCCGCGATGCCCTTCGTCGTGTTCGCCATGTGGGTGGTGTTGCGGCGAACGCGTTTCGGCCTGCGGCTCGCCGCCTGCGGAGAGCACCCCTTCGCCGCCCGCAGCGTCGGCGCCAACCCTTCGCGCATGCGGCTCGCAGCACTTGCGATCGGCGGTGTCCTCTGCGCCATCGGCGGTGCAGAACTTGCCGCGGGCAGCCTTCAGTTCTTTGCCCAGGGCATGACGGCCGGTCGCGGTTTCATGGCGTTTGCTGCCGTCATCTTCGGCGCGGCGCATCCGGTGGGCGCCACCTTCGCCGCCTTGTTCTTCGCTATCGTCGGCGCCCTCGGCATCCGGGCACAGCTGACGTTCGGCGACAGGATCCCGCACGACCTTCTGCAGGCCTTGCCCTATCTGGCGACGGTCTTCGGCGTCTGGCTTTCCGGAAAGCTTCGTGGCGGAGCAAAAGCCGCAAGCTCCTTCGCCGAGCTCAGGGATCAATAGTCGCGATGTGGCTGCGGGCACCATCATCGGATCGTTCAATCATTTCCGGGACGTAGTCATGCGCGAAATTCTCATCCGCAATGCGACAGTGGTTGCGATGGACCGCACTCACGGCGCAACGCCATTTGCCGCTGACATTCTGATCGAAGGCACCGAGATCAGATCCATCGGCCCGGGCCTTGCCGCAGCACCCGACGCTCATATCATCGAAGGGCGCGGCAAGCTGGTGATGCCAGGTCTGGTCAATGCCCATACGCATTCCAGCGAGACATTCTTGCGGGGGCGCTATGAGCGCATGCCGCTCGAACTCTGGCTGCTCTATGCCTATCCCCTTTTGATGAATGACCCGATCGGCGAGCGCCTGCTTTACCTGCGCAGCCTGTTGCTGGCGATGGAATCTCTGCGCAACGGCGTCACGACGCTTTGTGACGATTTCTTCGACCCGCCGCGGCACGATCTCGACCGGCTTGCCACCGTATTTCGCGCCTATGACGATGCCGGCATCCGCGCCAATGTCTCAAGCGCAGCGATGAACGTGCATACGCTCGATGCGCTGCCTTTCGCGCGTGAGGTGATGCCAACGGACTTGCAGGATCTGCTCGATTTCGGTCCGCCGATGTCGGCAGCAGCCTATGCGGATTATTGCCGGGCTGCCTTTTCCAGCCTGCACGGCATGTCTGGTCGCCTGCGGTTCATGATCGCCCCGTCGGCGCCGCAGCGCTGCACGCCGGATCTGATGGCGGCTTGCATGGACCTGGCGGTGGAAAACCATGTGCCGTTTCACACGCATGTGCTTGAGACCAAGACGCAGGCGGTGACAGGGCTCGTTCGACACGGCAAGTCGTTGATCACCTACATGCACGACCTCGGGCTTCTGAAACGCAACACGACCATTGCGCACTCGGTTTGGGTCAGCAACGAGGACATCGAGTTGATGGGGCAGGCGGGCGTCTCCACCGCCCACAATGCCGTCTCGAACCTGAAGCTTGGGGCGGGGATCGCGCCGATCCGCCGCCTGCTCGATGCCGGTGTCACGGTCGGTCTCGGCACCGATGGCGTTTCGTCGAACGATACGTCTCGCATCTTCGACGTCATGCGCGTCGCCGGTCTCGTTCACAGTGCTGCCGGTCCCAACTATGAGAGATGGCTGAAGGCGGACGAGATTCTCGCCATGGCGACCATCGGCGGCGCGAAAACGGCAATGCTGGAGCAGGTGACAGGCTCCCTCGAAGTCGGCAAATCGGCCGATCTCCTGGTCCTCAACATGCGCAACTATCCCTTCCTGCCGCTCAACGACATCGCCAAGCATCTCGTCTATTCGGAAAACGGATCCTCGATCGAGACGGTCATGGTTGCCGGACGGGTTGTGATGCAGGACGGTCGCCTGACCACGGTGGATGAACAGGCCGTGCTCGATGAGATTTCCGAGCTCGTACCGGCCTATCTTGCCGAACACGCCGAGCTTGAGCGCCGCAATGCGA
The DNA here is from genome assembly GCF_002940685.1 of Ensifer adhaerens. Classification (GTDB taxonomy): domain Bacteria; phylum Pseudomonadota; class Alphaproteobacteria; order Rhizobiales; family Rhizobiaceae; genus Ensifer; species Ensifer adhaerens_E. The sequence continues at coordinate 19,745 of NZ_PNFP01000003.1, forward strand.
TCTTCGAGCCCGCCATGGCACAAATCCATCGCATGGCGACCGGGATGGATATCCCGCTCAATCGATACCAGGGCGATATGGTGTGAAGTAAGCCGACGGAACCATCGCCAACGTCGTTGATCGTCCCGTTGCACGAGGTGGCCCGCGCAATTCCGGTCCGTATGAGGCCAAACGGGCCCGGCAGGGCCGTCTACGCCGAGATACTGCGACAGCGATGTGACCCACTGGACCACTTTGCAGAAAGTGGTCCTTGTCGATCCACGTGTTCCCCGTTCTGTTCAGCCAGTAACAAGAAGGAGGAATACCGTGGTTGTAGACAAAGGCGGGATCGTATTTGCAAGCGGTCAGGGAGAATTCTGGACGGATGAACGGTGCTACATCACCGAACTGCACAACTGCGATGCGTCGCCCGAGTCGTCACTCGCCTTGGCACGGGTGGAGGTCGGGGTGACCACCCAGTTGCACAGCCTCACCGGGGTGATCGAGCGGTACGTCCTTCGCCAGGGAGAGGGCATTCTGGAGGTCGATGGCGTCAAGCAGAAGCTTCGCGTCGGCGATCAGGCGGTGATACCGGCCGGTGCGGCGCAGCGCATCGAAAACACGGGCTCGGTCGACCTTGAGTTCTATTGCCTGTGCACGCCGCGTTTCTTCCCGGATTCCTACGTGAACCTCGAACAATAGCTAAGCGCTGCTGCCCTGGCCGGCGGATCTTCCGCCTGCCAGGCTGCAGATGGTTTCGATTGCGAACTGCATGGTTTGCAGCGGGCGGACAAAGGGCAGGCGTATGACGTCGCCGAAGTTTTCCCGCGCCGAATAGCCGGGTCCGGCAGACAGGAACAGGCGGTGGCGTTGGGCTTCCTGGCACAAGGCCACCGCGTCGACGCCGGGCATGTGGATCCACATCGCGGTCCCACCAGAGGGGCGTGACCAATGCCAGTGGCCCGGCGCATGATCGGCGATGATCGTCTCTGCCGCCTCCAGATGCTCGGCAATTTCGCGGTGACGATAGACCCGCGCCTCGCGGATGCTTTCGAGCAGGCCGACGGCCAGGTGCTGGTCGAACATCGAACAACCGAGATCATTGACCGCCTTGAAGCTAGCCAAGCGCTTCACGACCGGCGGCGCGGCGCGGATCCAGCCGATGCGCAAGCCACCCCAGAACAGTTTCGAAAGCGTGCCGATGGTTGCGACCAGGTCGGGATTGACCTGTCCCGCCACAGGGCGCGGCGTCCGCCCGGCGATGGTCGATAGCTCGTTCTGCGCGCCATCCTCGATGAGGAACGTCGGATAGCGCTCGATGAGGTCGAGGAGTTCGCGTCGGCTCCGATCGCTGAGCGAACGACCCGTTGGATTGTGCGCCTCGGGAAAGAGGTAGAGCAGCCTCGGGCGGTTCTTGAGTGCCTTCTCCAACTGGCCGATATCAAGGCCTTCATCGGTCACTGCGATCGGAATGATCCGGGCGTTGCGGCGGCGGAAGGCTTCGAGCGAACCGCGATAGACCGGATCCTCGACCACCACTGCGTCCGATGCATCCACCATCGCATTGGCCAGCAGCCAGACGGCCTGCTGCGCCCCGCTGGTAATCAGGATGTTGTCCGGATGCGTCGGCAATCCGAGGTCCGCGTAATAGCGCGCGATGGCCCAGCGCAGCGCCGGTAGGCCGGATGCATCGTAGCCGAGGCCTGCTGCCACACTGGCAAGGTCCGCACCTTTCAACGCTGTAAGCATTTCGGTCAGGATGGGTGAGGGCTGCAAGGCGCCGCTGGTCATATCGATGTCCTGCGGCAGCGCCCGGATCTCTCCGGCCAGACGCGTGTGCGCTGCTCCCGACGGCGCCGCGGCAGCGACGATGCGGTGGCCGCTGCCATGGCGGCTGTCGAGCACCCCGGCGTCCCGCAGCGATCCGTAGGCCGCCACGACCGTTCCGCGACTGACCGCAAGCGCTGTCGCGAGTGCCCGTTCCGACGGCAGGACGCCGCCGACGGGCAATTCCCTTGCGGTAATCAACCGGCCGATCGAAAGACTGAGCTGCTCGCTGACCTTGCCGTCTAAGGTTCGCCAGTTGCCGATAAGCCGGCTGATACGGGCGGGCGAAATCCTGTTCATGTGTGATCCACTTCTCGACAAGTGGACTTTGTCAGATCCCCGCGACTGGAGCAACTTGGTTCCCGGAGAACAGAGAGGAAGAGTTTCCAAGCGGAGACTCAAAGGGAGGATACATGGGTTCCTTTGCCACGAGGGGCGAGCATGCCCCGTTGGCCGTGAGGCCGGTTGCGCCAACGCGCTCGCATGCGAACAAGCGCTATCTGGTGCTTGGCGGCGCCGGCGGCGCCGGCAAGGCGGCTGCAGGACTGCTCGTTGCCGAGGGTGCTTCGGTCGTCATCGGTGATGTTCGCGCGCACGCCCTGGAAGAAGCGATTGCGGGCCTGGGTCACGACTCCAAGGTGCTGTCTGGCGTCGTCGTCGATCTGGCCGATGCAGGCTCGATCGCAGCTGCGATCCAAGAAGCGGAAGCGCGCCTCGGTGCGATCGACGGGCTGGTAAACTGCGCGGCGATCGTTCGCCATGTCGATCCGCTCGAAACCCCCTGGAGCGATTGGGAGCGTATTTTCTCCATCAACGTCTATGGCGCGTTCGAGGCAGCACGGCTCGTTGCAAAGGCTATGATTGCCAAGGGCATCAAGGGGGCGATCGTCAACGTCGCCTCGGAAGCTGGCAAGAAGGGCCATACGCAATCGCTGGCCTACAGCGCCAGCAAGGCGGCCATGATCAATTTCACCCGCGTTCTGTCCGAGGTGCTCGCGCCGCAGGACATCAACGTCAACTGCGTCTGCCCCGGTGGCATGGCGACGGACATGTTGCGCGAGGTTGCGGTCGCCTATGGCGATCTGGTCAAGCAGGCGCCCGACGAGGTCTTCAAGCAGCTCGTCAGCTCGCAATTGCGCCGGCATATCGACCCGGTGGAAGTGGCACGCACGATCTCGTTCCTGCTCAGCGACGATGCGATCATCATTCGCGGTCAGGCGATCAACGCCGACGGCGGCGACACGCCGTACTGATCGGTGCGCCGGTGAACCGGCGCCCGCAGCGTTCCACCATCGCGACACACTTGCTCATGGAGTCCAAGATGACGACTGCCAGCAAATTCCTGCATATCTGCCTCGGTTCCCTGCTCGCCCTTACGGCGACGACGGCGTCCGCCAGGGCCGACGACACGTCCTACGTCCTGGTGACGCCAAGCCGCATCGGCGTGAACAAGTTCCTCGGCCTCGGCAAGACCGGGATCGAAAAGGCGGCCGAGGCCCAGGGTGCGAAAGCACGCATATTCGAAGGCACGGATCCGTCGACCCGCCGTCAGAACGTTCAGGCTGCGATCGACATGGGCGCCCCGATCGTCACGGTCATGGGCTTTGAATTCGGCGATATCATTGCCGATCTGGCACCGGAATACCCGGAAACGAAGTTCGTGATTATCGACACCTGCATCCCTGAAGCGCCGGAGAATGTCTACTGCGCGGTGTTCCGCGAACAGGAAATCGCCTATCTCGCCGGCGCCGAAGCCGCCTTGACGTCGCAGAGCAAGACGGTGGCCGTGATCGGTGCGCTCGATATTCCGTTCCTGCATCGCTACACGGATTCCTACGAACTCGGTGCCAAGGCTGCGAATCCCGATATCAACGTGCTGCCGACGGCGTGGATCGGCGGAGACAATCCCTTCCAGGATCCGGTGCGGGCGCAGACGCAGGCAGTCCTGCAGCTCTCCAACGGAGCGGACCGCATCTACGCCGTTGCGGCCGGCAGCAACGGTGGCGTGTTCAAGGCGGTGGCGGAAAAGCCGGGCGCGATGGCGATCGGCCTCGACGTCAACCAATGCGGCGACGCGCCCGGCGCGATACTCGACAGCACGCTCAAGCGCGTGGACGTCATTCTCCCTGCAACCATCGACGGCATTCTGAAAGGCACGGCCAAGCCGGTCGAGAGCTTCGGCCTTGCGGAAGGCGGGCTCGAACTCGTTGCCATGTCCGAGGACCTGGCCGCGTCCGGCTGCATGATCGCCAAGGCGCCTGACGTCATCGGCAAGCTGACCGAGATCCAGGCAAAGATCGTGTCGGGCGCCATCACCGTGCCTGACCCCATGGCCCAGTAGCGGTCCGGGAGCTGAAGCAATGACCTTGCTCCAGATGAAGGGTATCTCGAAGCGATTTGGCAGCCTCGTTGCCAATGACGGGATCGACCTTTCGGTCAACAGCGGCGAAATCCATGCCTTGATGGGAGAAAACGGGGCCGGAAAATCGACCCTGATGAACATCCTCTATGGGCTGCTCAAGCCGGATGCCGGCGAGATCCGGATCGATGGCAAGGCGATGGACTTCGCAAGCCCGCTCGGTGCGATCGCCGCCGGCGTCGGCATGGTCCACCAGACGTTCAGGCAGTTTCCCGACCTGACCGTCTGGGAGAACCTGGTGTTCCAGAACGAACCGGGACAGGGGCCGTTTGTTTCCGCCGCTGCCGCGCGCGACGTCGTGCGGCAGCTCGGGGAAAAACACGGTCTGGAGATTGATCCCGACAGCCGCGTCCGCGACCTGGCGGTGGGCATCCGCCAGCGACTCGAGATCCTGAAGGCGCTTTCGCGCCAGGCCAAGGTACTGATCCTCGACGAGCCGACTGCCGTGCTCACGCCGCAGGAGCGCGACAGTCTCTTTACGGCAATGCGCCATCTGGCGAGCAAAGGCATGGCGCTTATCCTGGTGACGCACAAGATCCCCGAGGTCATCGCCGTCACCGACGAGATCACTGTCATGCGCGACGGGCGGGTCTCCGGCACGCTGACCACCCGGGAGACCAGCGAGGCGGAGATCATCCGTGCGATGGTCGGGCGGAACGTGCCGCCGACGGTTGCCACCAAGGTCACCTCGACCGCGCAGCCGATGCTTTCCGTCCGGAACCTCTCGGTGCGCAGAGGCGGCGTCGCAGTGGTCGACGACGTGTCGTTTGATGTGCGTCCGGGTGAAATCGTCGGGATCGCCGGCGTTTCGGGGAATGGTCAGCCGCAGTTGATTTCGGCCGTTGCGGGGCTCGAGGCTTCGACCGGCGAGGTCGTCATCGCGGGGCGGAACGTTTCGGGGCTTTCGATCGCTGATCGCCGCGCCGTCGGCATTTCATACGTTCCGGAAGATCGCCATCTGACGGGCACGGCGCCGGCCGCCTCGATCGCCGAAAATATTGCCTTCGGCACGCACCGCACGGCCGCGGTCGCCCGCTACGGGTTTCTCAGGAAGCAGGCGATCCGCACGCAAGCGCACAAGCTCATCGAACAATTCAAGGTGAAGGCAGCCTCGGAACAGGTGCCGATCGGATCACTGTCCGGCGGCAACATGCAGAAGGTGGTCATAGCCCGCGAAATCGAGCACGGGTCGCCGCTGATCGTCATCGAAGAGCCGACGCGGGGCGTGGACGTCGGCGCGATCGAATTCATCCACAAGACCCTGATCGCCGAACGGGACAAGGGCAGGGCCATTCTGGTGGTCTCGTCCGACCTCACCGAACTGCTGGCGCTTTCGGACCGGATTCTCGTGATGTTTGAAGGCCGTATCGATGCCAGCCTCAGTGGCAAGGACATGAACGAAGCTACCATTGGGAGATGGATGATGGGGGGAGCGGCAGGGGCATGACAGGAGTTGGTCTCGAGACGAGATCTCGATTTGCGGCAATCTTGCTGTCGATCGTGGTCGCCGTCGTCCTTGGGGGGCTCGTCGTCCTTTCGACCGGCGCGAACCCCATCTCGGTCTATCAGGAAATCGTCCGCGGTGCGCTTCTGGGGCGCGGTCTGGACGAGACGCTCAGCCGCTCGGTCCCGCTGATCGGCATGGGGCTTGCGGCTGCAATTGCCTTTCGCGCCGGCCTCATCAATCTCGGCGGTGACGGGCAGATGCTGGTGGGCGGGCTAGCCGCCGCGCTCGTTGCGCTCTACGTGCCGGCGCCGGGTGCCGTACGGGCCGTTCTGGCCCTGATGGCCGCCATTTGCGCCGGCGGGCTCTATGCCTGGATCGCCGCGGTGCTTCAGCTTGGCCTCGCCATTCCGTTCCTGATCACGAGCCTGCTGCTCAGCTATATCGCGCGCGGTGTAACATCCTATCTGGTGCGCTACCCGCTGCGTGACCCCTCGACGGGCATGCCGGAAACCTATCGCGTTGCCTCGGCGGCGCGCCTCCCGAACAGCATTTTTGATCTGCCGATCAGCGTCGGAATGTTGATCATGGCCGCGGTCGCGGTTGCCGTCATCGTCAATGACAAACACGGCGTCAACGGTTTCGAGTGGCGGATGACCGGCCTCAATCCGCGTTTCGCCGGGTACTCGGGCACGAACCTCCAACGGCAGACACAGCGGGTGGCGTTCCTCAGCGGCGCCCTGGCGGGTCTGGTTGGCGCGCTGCTGATCCTTGGGCAGCAGTACCGGTTCACCGACGGGGCCTTGCTCGCCCCGGGTTACACCTGGTCTGGCCTGATGGCTGCGGTCCTTGCAATGGCGAGCCCGATCGCGACGGTCGTCACCGCGGCGTTCTTCGCGGCGCTTCAGGTTGGGGGCTTTTCCATGGAGCGGGCGCTCGGTCTTCCTGCGGTCCTCACATGGGTTCTGCAGGCGCTGATCATCCTGTGTCTCGCTGCGCGTCCCGTGTTCTTCAAGAGGCGGTAGACCATGCTCAATATGCTTCTATCGCAGGTCCTCGATCTGATGACGCCGGTGCTGTTGGCGGCGATGGCCGGAACATTGTGCGAGCGTGCAGGCGTCTTCAACATCGCGCTGGAGGGCAAGATGCTGGTCGGCGCGTTCGCTGCGGTCGCGGCAAGCATCGCCTTCGGGTCGCCGATGCTTGCGGTTCTGTTCGCCGTTGCCTGCACCGTGATCTTTGCATCTCCGCTTGCGCTCGGCGGCGCCCGTTTCGGCGGCGATCCGATCGTGATCGGCATCGGGCTGAACCTGCTTGCTGCCGGGCTGACGACCTATCTTCTGAGCGCGCTCTTCGGGGTGACCGGCACCCTGGTCGATCCAGCGGTCACCGCCTTGCCGCGCTTCGGTATCGGCGCTCTTGCCGGGCTTCCCGTGCTTGGCGCGATCGTCGACGGGCACAATCTGCTGGTCTATCTCTCATGGCTGCTCGTGCTCGTCCTCAACATCTACCTGTTTCGCACGCGATGGGGCCTGCGCCTGCGGGGGATTGGTGAAGTGCCGTCTGCAGCAGCAGCGATGGGCGCGAATGTGAACCGCTATCAGACGGCAATCGTCCTTCTCGCCGGCGCTCTGTGCGGTCTGGCCGGTGCGCAGCTGGCGCTCGGCTCGGTCGCCCTTTTCGCCGAAAACATGACGGCCGGTCGCGGCTGGATCGCGGTGGTTGCGGTCATGCTTGGGCGCGCCCATCCGCTCGGCATTGCGCTCGCCTGCTTCGGTTTTGGCCTCGCAGACGCGATCGGCCTCAGGCTGCAGGGGCAGGGCTTGCCGAACCAGATCACCGACATCGCGCCCTACGCGATCACCCTGTTGGCGATGATCGGCCTCGGACTGCGCGGGGCGATGAGAAAGATAAGAAATACCTGAGGAGGAATGAATGAGTATAGCCAAGACGATTTACGTAGCAGGGACTTTCGACACCAAGGGTGACGAACTGCGCTACGTGGCCGAACTGATCAGAGCGCAGTCGATGCCTGCGGTCCTGGTGGATCTATCGACGGCCAAGCCTTCGGCGGATGCCGATATCGGCGCGAAACACGTCGCCGGCTTCCATCCGGGGGGCGCCGAAGCCGTCTTTACCGGGGATCGCGGCAGCGCCGTTTCCGCCATGGGGCTCGCCTTTGAACGGTTCATCCTGTCGCGTGACGACGTCGGCGGCATCATCGGACTCGGCGGATCCGGGGGAACCGCGGTCGTTACCCAGGCCATGCGCGCCCTGCCGGTCGGAACGCCGCGGGTGATGGTCTCGACCGTGGCCGCAGGAAACGTCAGCGCCTATGTCGGCCCGAACGACATTGCGATGGTAAACTCGATCACGGATATCGCCGGGCTCAACCGGATCTCGCGAACGGTGTTGTCCAATGCCGCCAATTCGATCGCGGGCATGGTGCGCAACCGGCGGGAAGCCGAGCAGGACGACCGGCCGGCGCTTGGCCTGACGATGTTCGGCGTCACCACCCCTTGCGTCACCCAGGTCGTCGAGCAGTTGCGCGACCGATACGAATGCCTGGTGTTCCACGCGACGGGCATCGGCGGGCAGTCGATGGAGAAGCTTGCGTCATCCGGCTATCTTGCAGGCGTACTGGATATCACCACCACCGAGGTCTGCGATCTGCTGTTTGACGGCATTCTGCCGGCGACCGAAGAGCGCTTCGGCTTCCTTGCGCAGTCCAGCCTTCCCTATGTCGGATCCTGCGGCGCCCTCGACATGGTCAATTTCGCCGGCCTCGACACGGTTCCGGAGAAGTACCGCCACCGCAATCTCTATGTGCACAACCCGCAGATCACGCTGATGCGCACCACGGTCGACGAGAACGTCGCGATGGGCAAGTGGATCGGCGAGCGCCTGAACCGCAGCATTGGCCCGGTTCGCTTCCTTCTGCCGACCGGCGGGGTCTCTCTGCTCGATGCGCCGGGCCAGCCTTTCCACGACCCGGAGGCCGATGAGGCTCTGTTCGCCGCCATCGAAAGTACCGTGCAGCAGACCGGCGAGCGCCGCATCGTGCGCGTGCCGCACGCGATCAACGCGCCGGAATTCAGCTCCGAAATCCTTCGTCATTTCAACGAAATCAGTAGAGGCAGTTCGTATGAAGTTTGAAAGACGCCAGTTGCTGGACAAGTTTCGCCAGCAGATCAAAGCGAAGATACCGATCATCGGCGGCGGCGCTGGCACCGGCCTTTCGGCCAAATGCGAGGAAGCCGGCGGGATCGACCTCATCGTCATCTACAATTCCGGCCGGTACCGCATGGCCGGTCGTGGGTCGCTCGCCGGCCTTCTTGCCTATGGCAACGCCAACGACATCGTGCTGGACATGGCACGCGAGGTGTTGCCGGTGGTGAAGAACACGCCGGTTCTTGCGGGCGTGAACGGCACGGATCCATTCTGCAATTTCGATTTCTTTCTGGACCAGCTGAAGGCCGTCGGGTTTGCCGGCATTCAGAATTTTCCGACGGTGGGTCTCATCGATGGCACCTTCCGGGCCAATCTCGAAGAGACGGGCATGGGCTACGCGCTGGAGGTCGATCTCGTTCGTCTGGCGCGCAGCAAGGACATGCTGACCACGCCCTATGTATTTTCGGTCGACGATGCCCGGGCCATGACGGAGGCGGGAGCCGATATCGTCGTCGCCCACATGGGGCTGACGACGGGCGGCGCGATCGGCGCCGATACCGCGCTTACGCTCGACGCCTGTGTCGATGAGGTCAACGCGATCGCGGCTGCGGCCCGAAGCGTCAACCCGGACATCATCGTTCTGTGCCATGGGGGGCCGATCGCCGAACCGGAGGACGCCCGCTACATCCTCGAGCGGTGCACGGGCTGCCACGGATTTTATGGCGCATCCAGCATGGAGCGTCTTCCGGTGGAGAAAGCCCTCGTCGCGCAGACGCAGGCCTTCAAGAAACTTGTCATCCAACAGTAGGAGGGAAATGTGGCAAAGGCATATGCAAGCGCAGTGATCGATGCGCCGATTGAGACCGTCTGGAAGATCGTTCGCGACTTCAATGGCCTGCCGGCCTGGCACCCGGCCATTGCCAGCAGCGAAATCGAAGAGGGACGAAGCAGCGCCGAGGTCGGCTGCGTGCGCTCCTTCTATCTCAAGGACGGAGCCCATGTTCGCGAGCAGCTCCTTGCCCTCAGCGATGGCGAGCATTCGCTGTCCTATAGCTTCGTGAAACCGGCATTTCCGGTGTCGAACTACATCGCCGGGATCAGGTTGCTTCCAGTCACCGACGGCAACCGCACCTTTGCCGAATGGACCGCCGTTTTCGACGAGGCACCGGAGGATGCTGGCAAATACGTGGAGATCATTTCCACGCATGTCTTTGCGGCCGGCTGGTCGGCCCTCCGGACGAAGTTGGCCGAGTAGACGTATTCATTCCGACGTGTCTGTTTGGCGGGCGGCGCGGGAAACTGTGCCGCCCGCCGAACTCTTCGCGGCATCAGGGGTGAACGGAAGAGAAGAGGTTGGGTGACAGCGCCCGCCTCGCGTTGGATTGTGGCCGGCATCTACGGCCACATCCTCAAGGCCAATCGGTGTATCGAGCACCATCCGGCATGACCTGCGCCTCATGGCTCCTCGACTTCGCCGGACTTCGAGCCCATGTTCCGGGATCGGTGACCCCATTCGAGGCCCGTCGCTTTGGTTGAAGCGCCAGGCCTCTAACCGCCTCCCCCCGTCTGAGGACAGCTGACGCTGGCTAGCACATGGCTCCCACCATCTCCATTCGCCTATCCGGGCTATCCCCTGTGGCTTAAGAGGATATCGCGACGAACAGCTCTCAGTAGCGCTATGGTTGGTTGACAAGCGGATGCCATGGGCTGCCTTCGCGACACGACTTGACGTTTTGACGCGGAGTGCCCCGGCGATCAGTGTTCTGTGCCGCGGATTGTCCTGGGCCGCTCCGTACCAGCCAGCCGTTTCGGCCTTCGCGTGCAATCGCCCTTGATCCGGCTGCTGGCCCGCCGGCCCCTTCGCACAATGCCGCCGCGCTGAAAGCCACGATCGGAACCCGGTTTCCGTGTCATCCGGCTCCGCGCTTCAAAAATGCGGGCGCGGCTACCCGGCGCCGAAGCGGAGGTTCTAGACCCCAGTGGGGCGACTCCGTCCGATGGGCACGCATCTTCGGTTGCATGATTAACTTGATTTAATTAGTCATGTTTATAGCGAAGACAATATGAGAGTTTCCGTAAAGCGTCGGCGACCAGTTCGGCGGGGAAGCTTCGTCAGTACCAGGATGCGAACGGGCATGGGTGTGGGAAAAAAGAGCGAACGGTACGAAATGTACCTGCGACATCGCAAAGCTCTTATCGACTACGCCAGACCGCTCGTCGGCTCGCGGCAGGATGCCGAGGACATCGTGCAGGAAGCGTATCTGCACTTCGTCCCCGAACAGGAATCCAAGCCCTTGCCAGCCAAGGCCTATCTGTTCCGCATCGTCAGGAACCTGTCGTTCAACATGCGGTCCAGGCGGAAGCGTCATGACGCGATTCATCCTGGAGACATCCCCTGGTGGGCCCTCTCGCAGCCAAGTGAAACGCCCGAGGAGGAACTGCTCGTGCACGAGCAGATCAAACGGGCAGCCGACGCCATGGCGGGGCTGCCGGAAAGGGCACGCAAGGCGCTGCAAATGTATCGCTTCGACGGATTGACCCTCACGGAAATCAGCGTCGAACTCGGCGTTTCGGTTGCCACGGCGCATCGATTGGTCAGGGATGCAATTGCCGAAATCAAGGCCAAGATGGACCCGCGCGCATGAGGGGGCGGCCGATCCCGCCACGGCAGACTGAAAAATACGGTCCCCTCGTTTGTTTTAGAGTAAGAACCTCGGAACGATCGCTTCCGCAAGCGGCGAGAATTTGAAGAGTTGACGGCTATGGCGCGCAATGATGTCCCAACGCTTTCCGACGAAGCGACCGATTGGTTGATGCGGGTGCGGGACAATCCCGAGGACGAGGCGGTGCGGGCCGGCTTCGAGGCATGGGTGCTGACCTCGCCTCAGCATCGCGCCGAGTGGGAGCGAACCTGCCGCGCGTGGCAAGCCATGACTGATTTGTCGCGAGATCACAGGAGCCGCGCAGGTCAGCCGGCACGCGTTGCGCCGCCACGCCGGCGCTTAAGGACGGGGATCGCCGGCGTAGCGGGGGGAGCGCTGACGCTCTGTCTTGCATTCCTCTTCGCGCCTGGGGTCATGATTTCTCTCAAGGCCGACCATCGCACAAGCACCGGCATCAGTCGCGAGGTCGTGCTCAAGGACGGCAGCAAGGTGCTGCTGGCGCCCGACAGCGCGCTGTCGCTGCAATTTTCCGATGGCAAGCGTGGCGTGACCCTTTTGAAGGGCGAAGCCTATTTCGACGTGACGCGTGATGTGAACAGGCCTTTCGTCGTTTCGGCCGACGGCCTTGACGTCGAGGTGCTGGGGACGAGCTTCGATGTTCGGATCGGTGACGAAGACAGCGAAGTGGCGCTCGTCAAGGGCGCCATCGCGGCGATAACGCCAGGTGACAAGCACCTGCTATCGCCCGGCGAGGTCCTTTCCTACGACCACCGTTCCGGCAAGATCACCCAGAAATCCGTGGATCTCGCCGACATCGGGGCTTGGCGCGAGGGCCGGCTTTTCGTTGTCGACCAGACGGTTGCAAGCGTCGCGGAGCAGATCCAGCGCTACCACTCGGCATGGATCTCTATCCCGGACGGGGTCCTTGCCGAACGGCGGGTCACCGGCATCTACGATCTGAGCTCGCCGGATGAGGCACTGGGCGCGCTCGTCGATCCCCATGGCGGCAAGGTGCGCAAGGTCTCCGATCTCGTTCGGATCCTCAGCCGCTATTGAAAAATATGAGTGTAATTATCAGCATTTAGCGGAAAGTCGCCGACGGTACTGAAAAATCGCTACCGGCCGTTTGTCTATCCGATCGAAGGCACCCGAAAGCGGTGCCGGGCATCGGAGAGACCAGAGCATTATGGCATACCGGACGGCAGTCGGCAGGAAGACATGGAAGCGAGTGGCGGCGCGCAGGGCTGTACCTTTGCTCGGTACGGGAGCGGTTGCTCTTCTGTGTGGAATCGCTGCGGCGAACGCGCAGACAGCGCCGCAGACGGAGACGCTCCGAACCGCTCGTCAGTCCGGCCTGCGCAGCTTTGACATCCAATCCCAGTCCCTGGCGCGGGCGCTTGCCGCTTTCAATCGTCAGGCCGGAATCCAGGTGACGCAGGCAGCGGGCGCTGCCGCCGGCGATATCAGGGTCAACGCTGTTCGAGGCGCGTTCACGCCGCAGGAGGCGCTGGCGCAAATGCTTCGGGGGACCGGCATCTCGCATCGGTTTACCAGCAATCGTGCCGCCATCATTGGCGCTTCGCCGAACGTGGACTTGGATGTGGTCACCAATGGAGCGACGTCGCTGGCCCCCATCGTCGCGCGAGGCCAGAGCGACCGGGACGCGGACCAAGGGTCCGGCTTTCAGGGGACGCCCGACTGGGTCTATGAGGAGCCGTCAAGCGTCAGCGTCGTCTCGCGCGAGGCCATCGAGAGCAATCCGGCGATCCGCAACGCCGCCGATGCGCTCGACACGGTGGCAGGTGTTTTGACCAACCGGTCCGAGGCGCAGAAGCCAGGAGTTTCCGTCAACGTTCGCGGCCTCCAGGACATGAACCGCGTGACGACCAGCATCGACGGCGCGCGCCAGAATTTCCAGCGCGCGGGACACGGCAGCTACCAGCAGGTGTTCGTCGATACCTCGTTCGTCCGCTCGGTGGAGGTGGAGAAGGGGGCGGTGCCCGGCGTCGGCGGCGCCGGCTCCCTCGGCGGCCTGGTGAATTTCCGTACCATCATCGCCGACGACATCATCCCGGAAGGCAAGTCGTGGGGCGGGGAGGTCAAGGGCGGTACCGGCACCAACGCTTTCAACTTCGACGGATCCGCCGTCGCCGGTGTTCGCCTCAACGACGACCTCTCGATCATCGGCGGCGTCAGCCACAAACGCATCGGCGACTACAAGATCGGCAGCGACGGCGATCTGCAACTGACGCAAGGCAATACGATCGTCGATGACCGCATGCTCTATTCGCGCAACGAGGTGCTGAACACGCTCCTCAAGACGGACTGGCAGGTCACCGACGATCTCAATTTCCAACTGTCCTGGCTTCGCTACGAGGCGGACGGGGCGCAGGGTGGCGATCTCAATGGTTCGCCGCGTCGCGACGATGAGCATTACCTGAACAACACGGTGACGTCGGTGCTCGCCTATGATCCGGAATCCGATCTCGTCGATGCGACGCTGCGCTTCTGGTTCAACGATACCAGGAACGACGAGCAGCGCGGTTATGTCGGTGGCAAGGAGCCTGTTTCCTACGGCATGACGAGCTTCGGCGGCAGTATCGAGAATACCAGCCGGGTGGATGTCGCCTTGGGCGAACTGGCGCTGCATTACGGCGTCGAGGCCTTTCGCGATGAGGGGCGCACCCGGACGAAGAACCTCGACATCCCCGGCGGCTCCGACAATCACTTTGGTTTTGCCGGCGCCAATCCGAGCGGCAAGCGCACCATGGCGAGCGGTTTTCTGAATGCCGAACTCCAGCATGACGATTGGCTGACCTTGAGCGGCGGCCTGCGTTACGATCATTACCGGCTGTCGGGCACAACGGTCGTACAGAACCAGCGCATTGTCGTCACCCCTCCGCAAAACTGCCTTGCCTGGCAGGACATGGACGGCGACGGCACGCCTGATGTGAATGGGCTTTGGTACGACGCCGATGGCAATATCTACCAGGCGCCCGGACCTGGCCGCGAGTTCATCCCGCCGCAGTGTGATCGCTGGGAAGTCCCCGGCGGCCAGGCAACGGTGTACGATCGCTTCCCCGTCGCCGTCGACCAGTCCGGTGGCGCCTGGCTGCCCTCGGCGAAAATCGCCGTGCAGCCGTTCGACTGGCTGCAGCCATTCGTCAGCTATTCGCGAACCTACCGGCCGCCGGCCATAACGGAATCGCTGATTTCCGGCGGTCACCCATTCGTGCCCTTCGAAAACATGCCCAACCCAGGCCTGAGGCCTGAGCGCGGCGAAACCTGGGAACTTGGCGTCAACATCCTCCAGGATGCCGTCTTCGATCCGGACGACACCTTCCGGATGAAGGCCGTCTACTTCCACCGCGATATCGAGGACTACATCTCGATGGGGCGCATGTGGTTCGAGCCCGCACAGCGGGTCTACACGACCTTCGTCAATCTCGACGGTACGACGACGATGAACGGCGTCGAGATCGAAGCGAGCTACGACCTCGGCCACGCCTATATCGGCGGATCCTACACCTATCTCGATACGGACTTCGCCAACAGCTATGAACTCGCCTTGCCTGCGGGCTTCGAAGGTGGCGCGGCGCAGCCGAGCCCTGCGGTGCTGTTCGTGCCGCCGAGAGAAAAGGCAACGCTGGACGCCGGCGTTCGCCTGCTCGACCGGAAACTCGTGCTTGGCGGCCGCGTCACATACGTGTCGGAGACCACGCCGGAATACGGTCAGCTCGTTGGCAGCTATGTCAACGGCGCTTACACGGTCTACGATCTCTACGGTTCCTGGGATTTCCACGAAAACGCCAAGCTGCGCTTTGGCGTCAGCAACCTCACCGACGAAAAATACGTGCCGGCGCTGGGCACCAGCGCCTATCCGGCGCCCGGCCGAACCTACACGGCATCGCTGACGATCAAATTCTAATCGCGTCCGGCTTGCGGCCGGTCGCCTGACCTTTCCGCGGCGATGTCGCCGTGGATCCGAGGTTCGCCAACTGGCGGACAAAGCACTCAAGTCAAGGAGATGACTATGGTAGCGACCATTAACCTGACACTCGCCAATCGCGATCTCGTCGCATACTTCAGCAATTGGACGGCCAATTTCGGCTACAACGGCAACGGCGAGTTCAGCCCCTCGACGCCACCACATAGCCAATGGGCTGCCGGTACCGGCAATGCCTCCAATACCGGTGCGGTGCTCAACGGCAACTTCAGCTACGCACCGCCTGGTGGCTTCTCCGGCACGGTCAACAACATCCAGTTCGGCACGGACTTGAATGGCTCGACCGCAACCGGTTTCAGCCTCGGTACGGCGGGGCTGACGGTGGGCCTGACCGGCAGCGACATTTCGGCGGCATCGGGATTCAACGAGGCGATCTACTCGCTCTCGCATGGTGGTAGCCTCACCGGCATCACCCATTCGAGCGGGCGCCAGTTTGCCGGCTTCTACGACTACTTCGGCAATGTCGGCACGGTTCAGAACGGCACGGTGCTCGCCGACACGCTCTACAGCTTCGACGGCAACGATACGCTCAATGGCGGGGCTGGCCGCGACGCCTTCGTCTTCGACCGGGATATCGATGGAGCGCTTTCCGCGACGATCGGCCATGACACGGTGACCGGCTTTGTCGCCGGCGCCAGCGGCGACCTTCTGCGCTTCGCGTTGCAGAGCACCGCCTTCGACAGCTTCGCCGAAGTCTATGCCGCGGCCAGCCAGGTCGGATCGGACACGGTCATCAACCTTGGCTCGTTCGGCGATATCACCCTTGCAGGCGTCACCAAGACCAATCTGGTGGCCGGCAATTTCGAATTCGTTGCTTGAA
Organism: Ensifer adhaerens; assembly: GCF_002940685.1. GTDB lineage: Bacteria > Pseudomonadota > Alphaproteobacteria > Rhizobiales > Rhizobiaceae > Ensifer > Ensifer adhaerens_E. Next base: position 36,074 of record NZ_PNFP01000003.1, read on the forward strand.
CCCACGGATACGAAACTTGTTCGGTCATTCCAAACCGACGCCGTCGCAGCATAAAGCTGCGACGGTTGTCGCAGCCTCCAGATTGGCTATCACCGGGATAGCCCTGATCAGCGGCGTTGTAAACGTGCTAGCGCTGACCTCGCCGCTGTTCATGCTGCAGGTATACGACCGGGTCCTTGCCAGCGGCAGCCTGCCGACGCTGGTGGCACTTGGCATCCTTGCGGCGGCAATGTTCGCGATCCAATGCGTGCTCGAGGTGCTGCGCACCCGCATCCTGCTGCGCATCGGCGAACGCTTCGACAGGCGGCTCTCCGGCCGCGTCCACGACGCGATCGTTCGCATCCCCCTGTTGACGCGCATGCCGGGAGACGGCCTGCAGCCGCTGCGCGATCTGGACAATGTGCGCAGCTTCCTCTCGGGCAACGGACCGACCGCATTCTTCGATTTACCGTGGATGCCGCTCTATCTCGGCATCTGCTTCCTGTTCCATTTCTGGATCGGAATGACCGCGCTGGTCGGTGCTATTGTGCTTGTGTCTCTAACCGTCGTCACCGACCTTCTATCCCAGCAGCCGATCCGCGATACCGTCCACCATAACATGGCCCGCAACGGCGTGATGGAGGCCGCGCGCCGCAATGCCGAGGTCATCCGGGCCATGGGGCTCGGCCAGCGAATTGCAGACGGTTGGCAGGAGACCAACGGCGCCTATCTTCGAGCCAATCGCAGGGCGGGCGACATTGCCGGCATCCTCGGCGGCGTGTCGCGGTCGATGCGCCTCGTGCTCCAGTCGGCGATGCTGGCCGTCGGCGCCTGGCTCGTCATCCAGCAGGACGTTACCGCCGGCGTGATGATCGCAAGCTCGATCATGATGGGTCGGGCGCTTGCGCCCGTCGATCTGGCGATCGCGAGTTGGAAGCCCTTTCTGCTCGCGCGCCAAAGCTGGTCCCGCCTGAACGAGCTGTTGGAGAGGGTTCCGAAGGCCCCGTCGACGATGGTGCTGCCGAGACCGGAAAGCGAGCTCAGGGTGGAAAATCTGACGATCCTTCCGCCCGGCGAAAGGAAGCCGACGGTCACGGGGGTGAGTTTCACCGTCGGCGCCGGCAGCGCGCTCGGCGTCATCGGGCCCTCGGGCTCGGGCAAGTCGACGCTCGTGCGGGCGCTTGTCGGGGCATGGGGTCCGGCTGCGGGCAAGGTCCGTATCGACGGCGCCAGCCTCGATCAATGGGCGCCCGAAAGCCTGGGGCCGCACATCGGCTACCTCCCGCAAGGTGTCGAACTCTTCGACGGAACGATCGCCCAGAACATCGCGCGGTTCGAACAAGACCCCGACGCCGGAGCCATCGTGGCGGCGGCAAAGGCCGCCGGTGCACATGAGCTGATCCTGCGTTTCGACGAGGGCTATGAAACCAGGATCGGCGAGGCGGGATCGGCATTGTCAGCCGGGCAGCGGCAGAGGATCGGGCTTGCTCGCGCGCTCTATCGCGATCCGTTTTTGGTCGTACTCGACGAGCCAAATGCCAATCTCGACAACGACGGCGAGATCGCCGTTGTCAACGCCATTGCCGCGGTCCGCAAGCGCGGAGGCATTGCCGTGGTCGTCGCCCACCGGCCAAGCGCCATCGGCGTTGTCGACATGGTCCTCATGATGGACGGCGGCCAGGCGAAAGCCTTCGGTCCGCGAGACGAGGTTTTGTCCCGCATTCTGAAGGCGCCGGCTCAGGGACCTTCTTCCCACAACAGCTATGCCGTCACCGGCCATGCCGTCGCGCCGCTGCGTGTGGTGGCCAACACGGTAAGGGCGGACGCGGATGACAAGGCGCAACAAGGTTCGGAGGATGTCGATGTCAAGCATTGACGAAGACGACGGCGTGTCCCGTTCGATCAGAAACCATCTGGCCGCGGGCCTCATGACAGGACTGGTGCTCGTTGGCGGGACCGGTGCCTGGGCTGCGATGTCGACGTTGGCAGGCGCTGTGGTCGTGCCCGGCCACTTCGTCGTCGACAGCTATGTCAAGAAAGTCCAGCACCCGACGGGTGGGGTCGTTGGCGAAATCCTCGTGCGCGAGGGGCAGGAGGTGAGCGCAGGCGATGTGGTCATGCGGCTCGATGCCACGCAAACGCGGGCAGCACTTGCGATCGTGACCAAGCGTCTCGACGAACTCGCAGCGAGGCTGGCGCGGCTCGAAGCCGAGCGCGACGATCTGGCGGCAATCGCGTTTCCGGGCTGGCTCCTAGGTCGTCGCGACAATGCCGACGTGGCCTCGGCAATCCGCAGTGAAAGGCGCCTGTTCGAGTTTCGAAGAGAGTCGAGGGAAGGGCGGAAGGCGCAGCTTCGCGAGCGGATCGTGCAGTTCCAGTACGAGATCGAGGGACTGAAGGCACAGGAGCTTGCCTATCAGCGGGGTGGCGAAGTGCTCGAGAAGGAAATCGCCGTTCTGACGGGCCTTAGAGAACAGCGCATCGTTTCGGACCAGCGCCTGAACGCGCTCAAGACACAGGTCGCCACATTTGGCGGCGAGCGCGGCGAGAAGATCGCGTTTCAGGCACAGGCGGCCGGCCGGATCTCCGAAACGCGACTGCAGATCCTGCAGATCGATCAGGATCTCAAGACCGAAGTCGGTCGCGAGCTGAGGGAGGTGCAGGCGCAACTTGGCGAGGCCGTCGAGCGCCGGGTGGCGGCGGAAGACCAACTGAAACGCGTCGACATCGTGGCGCCGCAAACGGGTATGGTCCACCAGCTGTCGGTGCATACGGTCGGCGGCGTTGTCAATCCGGCGGATCCCGTCATGCTGATCGTGCCGGAGGGCGAGGACCTGGCGCTCGAAGTGCAGGTCCTGCCAAAGGATATCGACCAGATTCACCTCGGCCAAAAGGCACTGCTGCGCCTATCGGCCTTCAATCTGCGCACGACACCGGAACTCAGTGGCGCCGTCAGCCGCATTCCAGCCGATCTGACAACGGATCCAAGGTCAGGGCTGTCCCACTATGTTGTCCGCCTCGCTGTCTCGCGAGAAGAACTGAAGAAGCTCGGCAGCCTGACACTCGTTCCGGGCATGCCGGCCGAAGCACTCATCCAGACCGGCGATCGAACCGCGCTTTCCTATCTGCTGAAACCTCTCTCCGATCAGATCAGCCGAGCCTTTCGGGAGGAGTAGCGGCGAACCGTCTCGAGGAAGGCCTGCTGCCGGCCAAGGGACAAGCTCCGTCGGCGAGCCGACCTTCCAGAAGACATCCCCTAAGCCAGGCTTGCAAACTGCCGCTGCCAATAGATCAGCGGCGAGCCCGTTCTGGTCTCGACATGATCTATCCTGGTGGTGATGACCACGTGATCGCCGAGCGCCAGACGATCGCGCACGCGAGCCACAGCCCAGACGAGCGCGTCATCGACGCGCGGCAGGCCATGCTCCTCACACCAGCGTGTCATCGCAAAACGGTCGATGCCGGCTGTGGCGAAGCGGCGGGCGATATCCTGCTGGCCGGACGCCAGCAGGTTGATGCCAATCGGCGACCCCGCCGCCAGGCGCTGAAGCAGGCTGGAGTCCTGCTTCAGCGCGAACATCAGCAATGGTGGGTCAAGGGAAAGAGCGCCGAGGGTTCCGATCGTTGCGCCGTATCGTTCGCTGCCGCGCCCGGCGGTGACCACCGTCACCGCCGTTGCTATTTGCCCAAACACCGCCTTGACCGTGGCTTCAGGCAGCGGCGTGCCTTCATCCTTCTCTACCATTGGGCTGCAAGCGGCTCGGGGCCCTCCAGTGACGGAAAATGCGGCAAGACCTCTTCGGCAAGCTCCTGAATGATTTCGGCCGGCGGCCTATCTGCGAACTGCATCCCGAGCGCGGCGTGATTGACGCCGGCTTCGCGCCATTCACCCAGAAGATCGATCAATCCCTTTCGCCCGGTCTTGAGAACGAAACCACCGCGAAGCGGCGTCCTTGGGAAATCCGGATCGTCGACCAGGTCAATCCATTCATTGGTCATGTGCGGCCGGAAACCGCCATCCTCTATCTGCGCGCGCCACGCGCCTATGTTCCGGGCAAGCCGCCGCGGCCCTTCCGGCGTATGCGTCGGTTGCGGATAGGTCAGCCAGCCATCGGCATGTTTCGCGATCCATCCGGGAGATTGCCGGCTTGAACCCGTGACGATCAGCGGAATACGGCCCGTCGGCGGTTTCGGCAGGAAGTCGACGTCAGCCATCGTGCCCAGACTTGAGCGAATGGCCGGACATCCAGGGGCGAGCAATCGCCGGACGTAGCTTACGGCTTCTGCAAACCGCGGGCCGCGTTCGTCCATGTCCAGGCCGTAGGCCGGAAACTCGACGGGCCTGTCTCCGGATGCTACCCCGAGCACGAGCCGGCCGCCGGAAAGATGATCGATCGTCGTTGCTGCCTTCGCCAAATCAATCGGATGGCGCAGTGGGACGACGACGCTACCGGTTGCCAGTGCGATCCTCTTTGTCCGCGCGGCGAGATAGGCCAGATAGGTGAAGGGGTCGAAAAGCTGCCCGGCGTCACCGAATGCCGGATCGAACAACGGCACGTCGCGAACCCAGACTGCAGCAAAGCCACGCCGATCGATCTCTGCGACGAGATCAGCCTGTCCTTGCAACACCGCCATGTCGCCTTGATAGAACCGCAACGGCAGGAAGATGCCGACGGTGAGGTGGTCCCGGGCAAACATGCGCCTATAGCCTGGATGGTTGCTGAAGGCTTCGGATGACGCGCCCGCAGGCGGTCCTGCGTCAGCAGTAAGAGGCATTGCAGTGTTCAATGGAAAAATCCTTATCTGTCATCAAGGGCCGGTCGCCGGCGCGGGAAGCGAGATGCCTCGGCGGACGGCCGGGCGTTCGCCGACCTGTTGGTGCCAGCGCCAGAGATGTTCGTGGTGAGCAAGGGTGAAGCCGCAGATCGCAGCGATGTGGGTCCAGCCGAAGGTGGCGATGTCGGCGATGGAATAGTCCTCGCCCGCAAGCCAGGAATTGTTCGCCAGCTGCCTGTCGAGGACGACGAATGCGTCTTCCGTCAAGCGTCTGTAACGATCGATAGCCGTGGAGGTCTTCTCATCGGCGAACATCTCGAAATGCACACGCTGGCCGAGGATCGGCCCCATGCTGGAGGCATGAAACTGCAGCCACTTGATTGCCTCCCACCGCGCCTTCCTGCCCTTCGGCAAAAGCCGGTCCGTCTTCTCGGCAAGGTAAAGCAGGATCGCGGCTGACTCGAAAAGCGTGATGCCGGTCTCATGGTCGATGATCACCGGAATGCGGCCATGCGGATTGAGCTTGAGGAATTCCGGTTGCCGATGTTGGCCTTCGTCGAGATCCACGTGATGCAGGCGATAGGGGAGCCCAAGTTCCTCGAGCGCGATGGTGGCCTTGAACCCGTTGGGGGAAGGCGCCGTATAGAGGTCGATCATCGCGCCCGTCATTTCGTCGGGACCACGACGTCGCCTGCAAGGGGTCTATCGGGGACGTTGTTGTGCGTTGAAATTCTCATGGCTATCCGATCCGGTTTGAGATTAAAGATGAGGGAGGCTGAATTATTGCGGCCCGCCTCGTCAGCAGAATTAATCGCTGCGGTCGTGGATCGGAAACGATATGAATTGAGCGAAAAGTTTAGGTAGACTATACAATGAATCCTGTTCTTCCCCTCCTTGCCCTGAGGGCTTTTGCCGAGACTGGACGGCACCAAAGCCTCAAGAGGGCGGCCGAGGTGATGGGGGTGACATCCGGAGCCGTGAGCCAGCAGATCCGGCAATTGGAGGAGCGCCTTGGGGTGACGCTGTTCACGCGCACGCGTTACGGTGTTCGTCTGACCGAAGCCGGTGCGAAGGTTCATCCGGCCCTTGTGCTGGCATTTGACCAGATCGCGTCGAGTCTTGAGACGCTGGAAGCGATCAATGCCCGCCCGACATTGACGATCAGCACGGTGCCCTCCTTCGCAGCATCCTGGCTGGTACCCCGTCTTGGTCGGTTCACCAGCCGCTACCCGCAGGTGGAGGTCCGCGTCGAGGCAACGGCGAACCTCGTCGAGCTGCATCGGGATCGTGTTGACGTGGCGATCCGGCACGGCCTCGGTGAATATCCGGGCCTCGTCTCCGAGCATCTGATGGCGCCGGTGCTGTTGCCGGTTGCCTCGCCAGCCCTGCTTGCCGCCGGGCCGCCACTTCGCGAGCCCGGCGATTGCCTGGCCTATCCTCTGCTTCAGGACTCCGACAGGGCCGATTGGCAACTGTGGTTGCGCGCAATGGGTGTGGACGACGACCCTCGATCCGGCAGAGGCGTGTCGTTCGAGGACGATTTCTTGCTGGTGCGAGCGGCGATTGCGGGGCAGGGCCTGGCCCTGGTGCGTGACGTCTACGCCGTCGACGACATCGCAGCCGGTCGTCTGACTCTTGCATTGGATCGGCCCTGGCCGACGACCTTTGCCTATTACGCCGTCACGCTGCCCGGCGCCCTCAAGCGGGAGCCGGTGCGCGCTTTCGTCGACTGGCTGAAGGAAGAAGCAGAACGGGACGCTGCCGGAAGCCGTTAGGCATGGCGCGGCCGGGGAATCCGCATCGGGGGCCGATGCTCTTGCTCAAAGACGGGTACTCGCCGCTCAAAATGCTCAATCCCGGCGCCAGCCAAGGAATAAACGGCCGCCGCTCGCGTTCTTCCAGGAGTATCAACCTGGAGGGTTCTCGATGTTATCCCTGATCCGCCGGCCCGCGCCCGCTATTTCTTTCGTCTGCGAACCTCAGGACTACGGCGTGATTGCCGCGCCGCAACCGGCGAAGTCCGTTCTGCCCGACTGGTTTCGCAAGCTGCCGCCCGTCGACCGGCAGCACCTCACGGTCGCCAACAACGGGCTGACGGTGAAGCGCTGCATGCCCTTTCTTGACGCGATGGCGACCGGCTGGATCCTGCCGCTCGCCGCCACGGTTCGCCTCGAGATCAAGGACGACGGCCGGACCGTCACCGCCGGCTGGGAATTCGATCGCGTGATGGTCAGCAACCACGGCGCTCACCAGGTGGCCGGCAACCCGAAGGAGCCGAGCCCGCCGTGCAAGTTCCACAACTACTGGTCGCTGCGAACTCCGCCAGGCTGGAGCTGCCTGTTCGTGCCGCCGCTCAATCGGCCGGCGCAGCCCTTCGAATGCGTGGCAGGCGTCGTCGACACTGACACTTACTCGGCCCACATCCATTTTCCGTTTTTTGCGACGCAGCCGGACGGCATCTATGTCCTTGAGAAGGGAACGCCGCTCGTGCAGGTCATTCCTTTTCGCCGCGACGATGCGGCAATCCCGGCGGAGATCCGGCCGGAGACCGGCAAGGAAGCGGCGGAGCGCGAGACGGTCTACAGAAACACCATTGCCGGGCAGGGGTGGTACCGCAAATGGGCACGCGCCGCGCGTTGAACCATTGCAGGTCGGGAAAAAGGGGCGGGGGCCGGATGATCCGGCCCCCGCCCTTCTTGCGTGATGTCATCGATTGCGCGAAGTCAGCGGCGCGCCCGCCAGCCTGCACCCCGATAGTACGACCGGTCGGAGCCGTTCGAGCTCGAGTTGGAGGAACTGTTCGACGAGGAGTTGGAGTTCGAATTGCTCGACGAATTCGAACTCGAGTTGGACGAACTGTTCGACGACGAGTTCGAGCTTGAGTTGCTCGACGAGTTCGCACTCGAATTGGATGAGCTGTTGCCGGCGACAATGATGACGCCGTCACCAGCGCTCGTCGTCGCGTGCGATGACCGATTGACTTCGGGCGCTGCAACCGGATGTTCCCTGGCGTGCGCAGCTGTGCCGACGAGTGCGGCCATGCCTGCGACGAAGGCCGACTTGAGACTCCAGTGTCTTGTCATGGTGTTACTCCTTTTCCCAGATTGGACCGGCTGTCCCGATCCGGGGGAGTAACGGGCGGCGCCGGGGTTTATTCCACGCCGTGCCGATCGCCTTTGCCTCTCCGTCGTCGAGCGCCCGAAAACAGGCGACAGCGTCGCTGAGGAACCCCATACGGCTTTTGCCCGATACCGCAGTCTGGACCGATTTGATCCGACGCACCGCAGTGTACGGCGGACATGCCAGACGCCGACGGCCGTTCGTCGCCCGGCGGCTTCCTACGACGTCTGAAGGAGCTTACCCACGCCTGTATCAAGGGGCGCCCTAGACCTTCGCATCACATGACCGACGCTTCCGTTTAATGGCCGAGTGGGTCGATCCGGCGCAATCTCTTCAGCAGTCGCCGGGCAACCGTTCATGAAGGCACCGGCCGGTCCACGGGCCGGCGGCACAAGCGGTCGAGACGGCCGCGGCAAGCCAAGCAGGAGATCGACATGTCCCTGAAGAAGATAGAACACCCCTCGGTCAAGCACTGCGCCGATGCGGTGAAGGCGAGGTACACACATGGTCGGCCGGAGCACGAGTTGGTTCCGTCGCGCTATGTGCTGAAGGTCGGCACGATCGAAGTGACAGTCGTCAGCGACGGGGTGCTCTCGCTGCCCGGAGCGATGCTCGGTCACAACGCCGACCCGGCCGCCCGGGCCGCGTGGCTGGAGAATCGGTTCCTGCCGCCGGACGTGCTCGAGTGGGCGCTGAACGTGGTGGTGGTGCGCAGCGGCGGGCAAACCATACTGGTCGATGCCGGGATCGGGGCCGAGTTCCCGGACTTGAAGCGGGCCGGGCGGTTGGTCCAGCGGTTGGATGACGCCGGCATCGATCTTTCATCCGTGACCGACGTGGTTCTGACCCATCTGCACATGGACCACATCGGCGGGCTACTCATTGATGGGGTGAAGGAAGTGCTGCGTCCGGATCTACGGATCCATGTGGCGGCCGCCGAAATCAAGTTCTGGGAGGAGCCTGACTTCTCCCACGTTTCCATGCCGCCGGGCTTCCCTGACGCGCTTCGCGAGTCGGCCAAGCGGTTCCTGAAGCTGTATCGCAGCCAGCTGCGGCCCTTCGAGAACGAGCACGAGGTGGCGCCGGGCGTGCGCGTTCAGCGCACCGGTGGTCACACCCCCGGACACAGCGTTGTCCGGCTGGCCTCGGGCGGCGACCGACTGATGTTCGCCGGTGATGCCGTGTTCCAGGTCGGCTTCGACCACCCTGATTGGTACAACGGCTTCGAACACGACCCCGAGGAAGCGGCCCGCGTCCGCGTCCGTCTTCTGCGGGAACTGGCGGCGAACCGCGAGTCGCTGCTGGCCACCCACCTGTCCTTCCCGTCCGTCTGCCACGTGGCGGTCGAGGGCGACCGCTTTGTCTGGGTGCCGGGCCCTTGGGAGTACTGACGGTTCGTATCAGACCGGTGAGCCGGTTGCGGTCGAGAAGGAAGACGCCATGATCGTCTGTTCGTGCAATGTACTGAGCGATCGCGACGTTCGCTCCGCCATTGAGGCGGAGCGGCCGAATTCGGTCAGCCAGGTCTATGGTTGCCTCGGTTGCAGTGCCAGGTGTGGTCGCTGCGCACAAACCATCCGCCGCCTTGTCGACGAGACACTTGCGAATGTCCGTGCCGCGTCCTGTGACGGCTGTACCCGGTCTTGCAATCTTGACCGCCGTCCATCCCATGCCGCGGATCCGAATTGCCACGCGGGCAGAGCAGCGCCAATGCCGTCCGTCCACTGCCCTCAGGCCGCAACGTGAGCGCATCCTCGCTTCGTCGAAGGAGGAGAACCGAATGGCAAGACTGCTTTTGCCTGCTAAGGTGGCCGTGGTCGAAAAGTCACGCGCTATATGGGACAGGTCGGATAGGCTATCTTTGCCGTACAATCGCGGGGCTCTTCCTGCTCGTCTTCCTCGCTGGCTGTATCGCCCAGCGCGAGGTTGCAACGGATCCCGCGCTTGCGCCGTCGCCGTTGGCCGGAACCCGGACAGTCCTGTCCCGCCAGAGTTCGGAAGCCTTCGACCTGCTCTACGTGACAGACCGGGCGCCTGTAACCGCTTCGGACGGCACGTTGTCCTACGGCGCCGAAAGAGCCATGTTCCTGGGCTTCGGAAACGTGGCGATCACGCCGACGGACAATTCTTCCCGCGGCAAGGATGAACTTCGTATCGGTACGATATCAGAGGCCGGACGGTTTCCGGCGACACCATACGGCGTCGTTGTGACGGCGACCGGGCTACGCCGCACGCCGGCGGCGGTCGTGGCTCACGCGCAGGCGGCTGCGTCGCTTCAGGCCGAAGTCGCTCGCCGAGTTGCAACAGCCAGCCGCAAGGAAGTCGTGGTCTTCATTCACGGCTACAACAACGGCTTTGACGACGCCGCACGCGCCACGGCGCAGATTTGCAGGTCGCTGCAGAACCAGTTTGCCTGCATCGTCATGACATGGCCCGCCGGGGGCAAAGGCGGCTCGTTCTTTGGCTACAACATTGACCGCGAGTCGAGCGAGTTTGCTGTAGCCGACTTCAAGAAGGCTATTCGCATCATCGCTGAAACCAAGGGAGTCGAACGGCTTCACCTCCTGGCGCATAGCCGCGGAACAGATGTGCTTGCGAGCGTGATCCAGCAACTCGCCATCGAAGCCTATGTCGTGCGATCATCGCTGTGGCAACGCTACAAGATCGCGAACGCGGTGTTCTTCGCTCCCGATATTGATCTTGATGTCGCCTCTTCCAAGTTGTTCGCATGGGTATCGGACCCGGACCTTGCGTTCGGCGGCGAAGCAAGTCCAAGCAGGTTACCGTCTCAAGGCGCCATGCACCTCACGATCTATTCATCCCCCGGGGACAAGGCGTTGAGCGCATCGACGCTGCTTTCCGGCAGCGTCTTGCGGCTGGGTCAGCTCGACGTCGACAGGCTTCCCAAGGTGAGAAGCGAGGCGGCGTCCCGGTGGGGAGGATCTCACATGGGCAGACTGGTCGATTTCATCGAGGTCCCAGGGGGTGGCAGCTTCCTCGGTCACAGCTACTTCTCCGATCCGGCTGTCAAGGCGGACCTGGTCGCGCTCATCCGCGACAGAGCGAAAGCCGGCGATCCGCGTCGCCAACTCGTCGAAGTCAAGCGGCCGTTCTGGCGGATCTCGGATGCCCGGCAGGCCTCGCGGTCATTGCCCCCAAATTGACACCCATCGACGCGCGCCTTCACCAACCAGCCGATACGCTTCGCGCAAAGCAGCTTCAAGAACCGTACTCAGGGCCAGGCCGGAAACCCCGACCAACTCCGCCCGGTCAAACAAGGCTGGTCTTGCGCAGCGATGGTGCCGGTGCGGGTCGATCGGGGCCAATTTGTGATAAGCTGCGCTCAAGTGCACTCCAACTGCGAGCCGAGACAACGATGGTAGATGCCAAGCGCTGCCAGCCTGAGACTGTCGTTGCCCGACAGGAGAAGCCAATGACGCGCGTCTTGTCGCATCACCCCCAATTCTGGCACTTCGGGGCGTTCTTTGCCGCCTACGTTCTGGGATGTGGCTTCGCGCAGGCGCTCGCAATCGTACCTGGAACAGGCATTTCGATTTGGCCTCCGAGCGGACTTTTCATGGCCACGCTTGTCTTCGCCCCCAGGCGTAGCTGGCCATGGTGGGTGCTGGGTGGCCTCCTGTCTGAGCTGTTCGCCAACGTCGTATGGTTCCACAATCCGTTGCCCGTCGCCATCCTCATCAATGCCGGCAACGCGCTTGAAGCCATGGTCGGCGCATGGCTCATAACCCGGATCTGCGGGCAGACGGTGCGGCTCGAATCCTTGCAGGACGTGCTGGGGCTTGTAATACTTGGCGCCGGAGTTGCGCCGGTCGCAAGCGCGACGGTCGGGAGCGCGACACTTGCATGGTTCGGCGTGCAATCCTTCACCGCCGCTTGGCCACTATTTTGGCTTGGAGATGCCACCGGAGTCCTGATCGTCATGCCGCTTGCGCTGGTCGTGTTCCAGAACTGGCGCGCCGGGCCCCGCCTCCAGGACGCGCGCTGGATCGAAGCATGCGTCCTGGGGTTGATCTTTCTCGGTGTCTCCGCCCTTTCGCTCAGCGGTCACCTGGCCTCCGCCTACGTCGTCATGCCGCCGCTGCTCTGGGCCGCGGTGCGCTTCGAGTTCAGAGGTGCTGCCGTCGCCTTGGCCCTCCTCGCTCTGATGACGGTCGTATTCACCCTATCCGGCGCCAGCCAATTCGTCGGCGATCTGGAGACCCAGCGGCAAGAGCAGGTGATGCTGCAACTGTTTCTGGTCATCTCGGCATTTTCCGTGCTCATCGTGGCCGCCATCTCGAGGCAGCATCAGCAGGCGCTGCTCGCATTGGGCCAGCGCGAGCGGCAGCTTCATCAGATGATCGATACGCTTCCTGTCCGGATCTGGAGCGCGACGGCCACGGGTGAATCGCTGTATTTCAACAAACGGTACCAGGATCATTTCCGAGCCATACCGAACTTCGAACCTGCCCAGGCCAAACGCATCGAGCGACTGGTGCAGGAGCTTGCCCACCCGGACGACGCTCCTGGTCTTCTGAAGGCTTTGCGGCACAGTTTCGAAGCCGGCGACCCATCGGTTCTGCGATTTCGCTGGCGCGAGAGCGAAGGCGACTATCGCTGGGCGGAGTGCCGGGTGGAGCCCCGGCGTGACGAAGACGGAACGATTGCCGAATGGTATGGCGTTTCCATCGACATCGATGACGAGATGCGCGCGCAGCAGACACTGCACGATCGGGAACGCGAGTTGTCGACACTCGTCGACATGATCCCCAGCCATCTCTGGCGCGTGACCCCGGAAGGCGAGACGACGCTCGCCAACAGGCACATGGCGGAGTTTTTTGGCTTGGATATGGAGGACAAGCAACAGCTGGATGAAGTGTTCAGCACGATGTTTCATCCGGATGAAGCGGACGAGGTGTGGGATGTCTTCGAACGCTGCCTGCGCACGGGCGAGCCTTTTTCCATGAACTACCGAATGCGTCGGTACGATGGAGTCTATCGCTGGATGTCCGGTCGTGCGGTGCCAATGCGGGATGAGGACGGGCGTATTGTGCAATGGTTCGGCCTTTGCCACGACATCGATGATCAGGTCCACGCGGAAGAGGGGCTGCGCCGGGCGTCCGACAAGCTTGCGCGCGCAACGCAGGCAGCGAGCCTGGCCGAGCTTTCCGCATCCATCGCGCACGAAGTGAACCAGCCACTGGCGGCTATCGTTGCGAACTCACAGGCCTGCCACCGCTGGCTTTCGGCCGAGCCTCCAAACGTCGGGCGCGCAAAGATCACGACCGAGCGCATCACCCGCGACGCCAATTCGGCCTCCGACGTCGTGAGGCACATCCGTGCTCTCTTCAGTCAGACGGAGCACGTGAGGTTGCCTGAGGATATCAACCGGCTGATCAATGAAGTCTGCCGGCTGATGGCCGACGAGACCGCGGCAAAGGGCACGCGCATCAAGGTGAAGCTCGAGCCTGAGCTGCCGCCCGTCGTACTCGACAGAATCCAGGTGCAGCAGGTGCTCGTGAATCTGATACGGAACGGGATCGAGGCGATGGACGCCGTAACCGACGTCCCGAGGGAGCTTCAGATCCGCTCGTTCCGCGACGGTCCCGACGCCATCCGCATTGAGGTTCACGATGCCGGGATGGGTTTCGCCGATACCGAGCGCGCGTTCGAGCCGTTCTTCACGACCAAGCAAAATGGAATGGGCATGGGACTTGCGATCTGCCGTTCGATTGTCGAGTCACATGGCGGACGCCTCTGGACTGCCAACAACGAGAGACGGGGAGCGGCCGTGGCCTTCACGCTTCCATTGGCTGTTGCCGAAGCGCCGCGAGCGCATGACGCCGACGGGCCTGGCGGTCCCCAAGCGGAACTGCGGCTCTCGGCAGTGCAGGGGGCTGAACCGGGCGGTTCACGCCAGGGCGTCGTCGGTGCGCGCGATTTGTAGCCTTCCTTGAAGCCCGCGGATGACAGAGATGGCAAGCCCCCAGGCTGCGACCGTGAGCAAGATGCAGACCGCGGCGAGTGCGCCGTATCCTGCCGCATCGATGACGGCGCCGCCAACGATCGGGCCGGCGGCGAAGCCGATCAGATAGGCCGATCCCGCCGCGGCCGCCCAGCGTCCGTTTCGGTCGAGCGCCGCGGCTATGCCGAACAGGTACGGAACTGAGAAATAGTACACGATACCCGATCCGACGAGGGCGACGACATAGGCGATCGGATCGCGGGAAAGGCAAAGCGCAAGCTGGACGAGTATGAAGGCGACACAGAAGCCCGTGATGGGGATTGTCCGCCCCCAGCGAATGTTGAGCGTCGTGGCGGCGCCCGCGCCCACAAGGCCCACCAGCGTCATGATCGTCAGGGCATAGCCGACCGCGCTTGCGTCGAGCCCCGCCCGTTCGCCAAGCGGCGCGCTGAACGCGTAGATCGCGGCGGATGCGGTGAGGTAGAGGGCGATCGCCGCGAAGGTCATGACGCCGAGTAGCGGAGAGGCGTTCGCCATTGCCGCGACAGCTCTGTCGCCACACTCGATGCGGACACGCGGAAGCAGCAGCAGAAGGGGCGCAAGTGCGAGCGTCAGGCCTGCGGCCAGCGAGAGGATGCCGCGATGCGCGAAGGCGGCAGTCAGTTCACCGCCGATCGGGAACAGCGCAACGCTGCCCAAGGCCCAGACGATCTGAAAGTAGCCATAAACCCTATCCGGGTTGTGGAAATGGGCAGCGACAATGGAGAGTGACACCGCGTAAAGCACGCCTTCGCCGATGCCGGCCAGGCAGCGCAGAAGGACGAGCGACGTCCATGATGCGCTGAAGATCGATGCCCCTTGGGCAAGGAGCGCCAACCCCACGGCAAGCAAGCCGATCCGTCTGCAGCTAAGCCGGGGCAGGATGGGCGCGACCATGATCGCCGTGACAGCCAGCATGAGGAACTCGACGGAAACGATGACGCCGGCGTCGCGTTCGGACAGCGACAGCCCGGCCATGATGCCGCCTATCATGAAGGGCGACAGTTGCAGAACGAGCCCGCCGATGACCTGAGCCGCAATCGCGCCGATCGCGAGAGACGCGCCATTGCGCGACGCTAAAGGATCGTGCGGGGCCTCGCCCATAGCCTGGCGCTCCTTGTCGACCACCCTGTCGCGTCAGGCATCCATCAATTGGGACCTGCCAGCATCGCCGGTTCGATGGGTTCTGCGGTTCCTTGTGCGGCCAAGCAATTTGTTCCCTTCCCCAGGGCGTCACCTGGAACGCGGTTCTGCAAGGCCGATGGCACCCCATGATCTTATCACCGCATTGTTCGGCGAGTCGATCAGCATCAAAGTTGTGCGGCCCCGGGGCGCAAGGTTGCAGTGCCCATGATGGTGCAGGGAAGTGCCATCAACGCGTTCCCCCGATGGCCGGCCTCATTCACTGGGTGTGGAAACCCTATGCGACGGTGTAGTGGCGGATCGCTGAGGGCGAGCCTAGACTCCCGCGCAGAACGCAAGCAATCGGGGTGATGGCCGTGGCGGCGGCAGAAAGCCGCGTCAGGTGCGGCGATGTCGATCTTGCGCCCCAAACGCGAGACAACATTCGAGGCCACATGGCAACCGACCGGAAATCCAAGCCGAACATTCCTTCCACCGGCGACGGAGCAGCGCCGCTTGGCCGGCAGGCCGGGGGAATTGAGACGATCGACCCCCTGCTGGACAAGGTTGTTGTCGCGGCCGTTCCGGCTGCGAAGCCGAAGAAGGGGAAGAAGATCGCTGGCCTGCTTTTGTGCCTCGCCGCGGTGGTCACCGCGACCGGCGGATGGGTCTGGGCCCGGTCGGGCGATGCGGTGTCGACCGACAATGCCTATGTGCGCGGTGACGTCACCGGGCTTGCGCCGAAGATTTCCGGCTATGTCACGCACGTGGAGGTTCGCGACAACCAGGCGGTCGAGGCGGGCGACATGCTGCTCCGGATCGACGATCGGGACTATCGCGCGCGGCTCGCCCAGGCGGTGGCCAATGTCGAGGCGGCCGATGCGCGTCTTGCCAATGTCGATGCGGAGGCGCTGCTGCAGGGCAGCCTCATCCGGCAGGCCGAGGCGCAGCGTCTGGCGGCGATCGCCGAACTGGACCTTGCGAACAAGGCGTCCGAGCGGCAACGGCGCCTCATTCGCAGCAATACCGTCAGCCAGGCCAATGTCGACGAGAGCGATTCCGCGCGGGCACGAGCCGAGGCGAGCCTGTCTGCGGCTTCCGCAACGGTTGAGGCGCAGCGGCAACGCACAGCCGTGCTCGCCGCACAGCGTGAAGCTGCGGCCGCCGCCGTGGCGCAAGCCAAAGCCGCCCGCGATCTCGCTGAAATCGATCTCGAAAGCACCGTCGTTCGTGCACCGGTCGGCGGCGTTGTCGGCAACCGGCAGGTTCGCGTCGGCCGTTTCGTTGCGCCCGGCGTTTCGCTGCTGGACATCGTTCCCGTCCATGACGTCTGGCTGGTGGCGAACTTCAAGGAAACCCAGCTTCAACACATCCGGCAGGGCCAGCGTGTCCGCATCACCGTCGACGGATATCCCGACGAGGTGCTGGATGGCGTGGTTGACAGTTTTGCGCCCGGCAGCGGGGCGGCCTTCAGCCTCCTTCCCGCAGACAATGCAACCGGCAACTTCGTTCGTGTCGTTCAGCGCGTTCCCGTCAAGATTCACTTTACCGGCAATCCGCTGCCCGGCCGTCTCGTGCCCGGCCTTTCCGCCCGCGTCAAAGTCGATCTCGGAAGCGCGCCATGACCGTCGCCCTTGCCGTAGTGCCTCATCGCGCCCGTGCGACGGCAGGACCGCTGCTTGTCGGCGGCATCGTGCTGGCGGCGCTGACCGAGGCGATCGCCAGCACCATCCTCGCGCTCGGGCGCGCCGACATCATCGGCGACACCTATGCGACGCCCGACGAGTTCGCCTGGCTGGATGTCGGCTATACCGGGTTCAAGTTGATCGGCTTCATGGCGGCAGCCGGGTTGATGGGGCGGTTCAGCCCGCGCGGCCTGATACTTGGCGCGACGGCCATTATGGGTGCGGCCTGCGCCATCGCCACCGTTACGACACGCCTGGACGTGCTGATCGCATTTCGTCTCGTTCAGGGCTTTTCCGGCGGCGTCCTGCTCGTGACGGGCCAGGCGGCGATCTTTCTCGCCTATCCGGCGTCCCGCCAGCCGTTCCTGCAATGCCTGTTCGCCATCGGCTCCGTCGTTGCGCCCGCGACGATCGCGCCTGCGCTGGAGGGTTGGCTGCTGGACAACCATTCCTGGACATGGATCTTTTTCTGCGTCGTTCCCGTCGCACTGGCGGCGGCAGGGCTTCTGATCGCCGCGGACCCGATACCTGCAAGAACCGCACACCGTCCGTTCGACTGGATCGGCTTCGCGCTAATCGCCGTCACGCTTTTCTGCCTTGCCTATGTCTTCGGCCAAGGCAGCCGCTGGGACTGGTTCGAGGCGCCGCACGTCCTGTGGCTGGCGGTGATCGCCGCCGCCGCCTTGCTGGCGTTTTTCGCTCGCCAAGTGCTGACCGGAGGCCGGGGCCTCATCGATGTCACCCTGTTCGCATCGGCGGATTTTTCCTTCGCCTTCATCGTGAGTTTCGTGGCCGGCGCCGCGCTCTTCGGCAGCGCCTTCCTGATCCCGTCCTTCGCCGTTTCCGTGCTCGCCCTGACACCGACCGAAGCCGGTCAACTTCTGCTGCCGAGCAGCGCGCTGTTCGTCACGGCGCTGCTCATGACTGCATTTCTGGTACGGGTCTGCGGCTTCCAGCCCTTCGCCACCGTGCCTTTCGGCATCCTGATGATCATGGCAGCGATGTGGATGCTGTCGGGCTCGAGCGGCGAGAGCGGCCCGCAGGACATGATGACGGCGATCCTGTTGCGCGGGGCAGGCCTCGGCTTCCTGTTTCTTTCGATCACCCTGATCGCCTTCGGCAGGCTCGACGAGCGGAACCTCGCCGCCGGGATCGGTCTCTTCAACAGCGGCCGCCAGCTTGGCGGGCTCATGGGGGTCGCAGGGCTCCAGACACTGATCGACCACGCGATGGTGTCAAACACCGCAGTCCTTGGAGCGGGCATCACGGCAGGAACGCCGGCCGTCGTCGAGCGGCTGGCAGCCACGACGGCCATGTTCATGGCGAAGGGCCTGGACGCTGCCGCCGCCAGCCGGGCGGCGACAAGTCTTCTCGGCCGAACCGTGACCGGCCAGTCGACGGTCATTGCCTTCGACACGGCCTTCGCCGCCGTTGCCCTTCTTTTCCTTGTTGCCGCGCCCATCCTGGTGGCGATCAAGATCGGTCTTGCCAAACGCGCCCACAGGGGCGCTGCGAAAGGCGGTTCACAGTGCGGTCAAATCCGAACATGAAATGGCGAAGGGGCCGTCGTCACGGATCATCTCAACCTGGTCGCGTGCGGTTGACCATGCGTTTGGGTGTTCCTCTCGTTTCCGGCGCGCTCGCGCGCGAGCGCCTTGTCGGCGATTGAGCAACCTTCACGAGGCCGTGTCTCATGGATTTCCATAGGATGCGGCGATGAAATGCCGTTGCTAAGGTATGGCAATGGTCACCAGCCCGGAGATCGATGGTGATGATGCAGGACTAGGCGCCAACAATCACAGGCTGTCGACGCCCCGGTAGGAGAAAACCATGCGCGTTTGGTCGGATCGCCCCGAACTCCTCCACCTGGCGATCTTTTTTGCCGCTTACGTCCTGGGCTGCGGTTTCGCCCAGGCGCTGGCAATCATACCTGAAACGGGGATCTCGATCTGGCTTCCAAGCGGGCTTTTCATAGCGACGCTTGCCCTGGCCTCCAGGCGCAGTTGGCCACAATGGGTCGTGGCCGGCCTTCTCGCGGAACTGGTCGGCAACGTCTTGTGGTTTCACAATCCGCTCCCTGTCGCCCTATTGATCTTTGCCGGCAATGCTCTTGAGGCAGTGGTCGGCGCGTGGCTCGTCACCCGTTTCGGCCGGCCGGTCCGGCTGGACTCCTTGCCCGAAGTGCTCGCACTGATGGTGTTGGGCGCCGGGATCGCGCCAATTGTCGGTGCAACGGTTGCCAGCGCGACGCTTGCGTGGTTCGACATGCAATCCTTTTCAGCGGCTTGGCCCCTGTTTTGGCTCGGAAACGCCTCCGGGGTCTTGATCGCTGCGCCGCTTGCGCTCGCCCTGTTCCAGGATTGGCGAAGCGGAACCGCTCTTTCGGAACCCCGTTGGCTGGAGGCCGCCGCCATAGGGCTGATTTTGTTGGGTGCCGCGGTTCTGTCCCTCAGCGCTTACCTGCCCTTTGCCTACCTGATCATGCCACCGCTCCTGTGGGCCGCAGTGCGGTTCGAATTCAGGGGCGCAGCGGTCAGCCTCGCTCTGATCGCCATCATTGCCGCTGTGTTCACGATATCCGGCGACAGCCAGTTTGCCGGCGAGCCGGGATCCCAGACGCTCAAGCAGATCATGCTCCATCTCTTCCTGGCAGTCTCCGCGATCTCGGCCGTCATTGTCGCTGCTATATCCCGACAACACCAGGCGGCGTTGTTCGCATTGAGCGAACGCGAACGGGAGCTCTCGCAGCTTGTAGACCTGCTTCCCGCCTACATCAGGCGTCTGACGCCTGAAGGAAGACCTTTCTTCTTCAACAAGCGACTGACCGACTACATCGGCGCCAGCCTGGAGGAGATAAACGCCATCGATGGGGATCGCCTCGAACCGGCCGTGAAGGATTATGTCCACCCGGACGAGGCCGGGGACGTCGAGGCGGCGATCCGCAGCGCCGTCGCCACAGGCCAAGCCTACTCCTTGAAGTATCGCATGCGCGGCATCGACGGGGTGTACCGGTGGATTGAGACGCGCGCCGAGCCGCTGCGCAATCAGGATGGAACGATCGCGCAGTGGTACTCGGTGTCGATCGACATCGATGAGCAGGTGCGCCTTTACCGCGAGCTCGAGGAGCGAGGGGGCAAGATCCGACGATTGATCGATTCCGATATTATCGGGATCGTATTCTGGGATCTGGACGGGCGGATTCTCGAGGCCAATGACGCGTTTCTCAGAATGGTCCAGTACGAGCGGGAGGATCTGCGGGCAGGACTTCGCTGGTTTGATATGTCCCCGCCGGAATGGCAGGAAAAGCACGCCCGCTACGAGGCTGAAGAACTGATGGCGACGGGCAAGATGCAGGCGCGCGAGAAGGAGTTCTTCAGGAAGGACGGCAGCCGGGTGCCTGTCCTGATCGGAGCTGCCTGCTTCGAGGGGCAGTCCACGCAGGGGGTGGCCTACATTCTCGACCTGACCGCGCGAAGACAGGCGGAAGCTGCCCTCAGCGAGAGGGAGCGCTTCCTGTGGCAAGTCGTCGAGACGCTGCCAGTGATGGTCGATTGCGCAGCACCCGATGGAGAGCCCATTTATCGCAACCAGCAACTCCGGGAATTTTTGGGATACGACCTCGAGGCATTGGACGGAACCGGAAAGTCCCGTTTGGCCGGCACGCTCGACGCCGGTGTTCATCCCGATGATCTCGAGGGCGTCAAGACCAACTATGCCCATTCGCTGGCGACCGGCGAACCCTATGCGCGCAGGCATCGTTTGCGGCGTTTCGACGGTGAATATCGCTGGGTGGAAACGCGCGCCGCCCCCATGTACGACCCGAAGGGGGAGACGGTGCAGTGGAACGTCATCTGTCTCGACATCGACGGAGAGGTCCAGGCGCAGGAAAAACTGCGTCTGGCGCAGGAGCGCCTGTCGCGTGCGAGCCAGGCGGCAAGCCTTGCGGAACTTTCGGCTTCGATTGCGCACGAAGTGAACCAGCCCTTGGCCGCGATCGTCGCCAATTCGCATGCATGTCATCGCTGGCTGATGGATAGTCCTCCGAACCTCGCGCGTGCGAAAGTCACGGCTGAGCGCATCATCCGCGACGCAAACTCCGCCGCCGATGTCGTGAGCCGCATCCGGGCGCTGTTCAAGCGCTCGACAGCGACGAGAAGCCCCACGGAACTGGGCAGTGTCGTGGCCGAGGGGCTGGGTCTCATGGCCGACGAAGTGGTGCGGCTCCGCGTTCGCATCGATACGGACATCGAGAGCGATCTCCCCCTCGTCTCGATCGACCGGGTTCAGATCCTGCAGGTGCTCGTCAACCTGATGCGCAATGGCATCGAAGCAATGGATGTCACGAAGGGGGCCGGGGTGCTTGGTCTGCGCGTGCGGCTGATGGGAGATACGATCCAGACCGAGATCAGTGATCGTGGCCCGGGCATCGCGTTTCCCGAGAAGATATTCGAGCCGTTCTTCACAACCAAGGAGCATGGCATGGGCATGGGGCTGGCAGTATGCCGTTCAATCGTCGAAGCACATGATGGACGGCTGTGGGCGGAGAGGAACGAACCGCACGGCGCAACGTTCATCTTCACCCTGCCTGCAGAAGCGAAGGCTGCGAAATGACAGAAGATCATATCGTCTTCATCGTCGACGACGATCACCGAATTCGCGAGGCGCTGAGCGAGCTGCTTTCCTCGCACGGCATACGCGCCAAAGTGTTTGAATCGGCGGGCGACTACATCGGCTTCGAGAAGCCGGACGTGCCCGCCTGCCTGATCCTTGATGTCGAACTGCCGGATATCAACGGGCTCGATCTCCAGCGGCAGATTGCCGAAGGAGACCATCCGCCGATCGTTTTCATAACGGGCCATGGCGACATTCCGTCAACTGTGAGGGCAATCAAGCGCGGCGCCGTGGACTTCCTGACCAAGCCTTTCAGCGATGCGCACCTCATGGCCGCTATTCAGACCGCACTGGAGCAGGACCGGAAGTCGAGAGCGGATCGCGCCGACCTCAACGCGGTCAGACGGCGATACCTCGAACTGACGCAACGTGAACGTGAGGTGCTGCCTCTGGTCGTGAGCGGCCTGCTCAACAAGCAGGCTGCCGCCGAGCTGGGGATCAGCGAAGTTACAGTCGAAATTCACAGAAGAAACGTGATGCAGAAAATGGCAGCCGCGTCGTTCGCTGATCTCGTGCGGTTGGCAGAGCGACTGGAAATACCGATCACCCATTCGCGCAGGACGGGAGGGAGCGGATCGTGAGCAAGAAAAGCCCCGTGGTGGCCGTTGTCGACGACGATCCGCGGCTGCTTGAGTCGCTGGAGGATCTTCTGGAATCGGCTGGACATGTAGTGCGCAGTTTTCCCTCGGCGGAAGCGCTGCTGGTCAACGGCCTGTCAGATCTCGACGTCCTCATCACCGACATCGGCATGCCTGGGCTAAGTGGCCTTGAACTTCGTGATCTGGTCGAGAAGGATCGCCCGGACCTCCCAGTCATCCTGATCACCGGCCGGCATGAGATCGCGGATCGACTCCGCGCCGGCGGTGTCAGCAGGCTTTTCTGCAAACCTTTCGACGGCCCGGCGCTTCTTGAAGCCATCGGCAGCGCTTTGCCGGATGTAGAAACAGGAGAACGATGATGAAAGCCGAACAGCCGCTCATGCGAACGCCAATGCCCTTGTCGCCGCAATGGGGAAGTGAACTGGAGCTCCCTCTCGTCACCATCGTCGATGACGACGCCTCTGTTCGCGAGGCGCTTGCCGAACTGATCCTGTCAGCGGGCCTGCGACCGGTCTGCTTCGCCTCGATCCGTGAACTGCTCGATGCCGACGTCCTGGACCGTCCGGGCTGCCTGATCCTCGACGTGCGCATGCCGGGAGCGAGCGGTCTCGATCTGCAGCATCACCTGGCTCGAACCGGCAACCCCAAGCCGATCATCTTCCTCACCGGGCATGGCGATATTCCGATGTCTGTTCAGGCCATGAAGGCTGGCGCCGTCGATTTTCTCACCAAACCGGCGCGTGATCAGACGTTGCTCGACGCTGTCGCCGCGGGCATTGCGATCGACGCTGAGCAATGCGCGAAGGCTGCGGTGGTCAAGCGTAACGTCGAGTTGTTTTCTGCGTTGACGCAGCGGGAGCGTCAGGTTCTGCGCGAAGTCGCGCGCGGGCGTTTCAACAAGCAGATCGCCTACGACCTCGGCATCAGCGAAGTTACGGTCAAGCTGCATCGCGGCAATGCCATGCGCAAGATGGAGGTGGCCTCGATCGGCGAGTTGATCCGCTCATGGGAAACGCTGCCCGTCACTGTTCGCGAGGGTGGAGCGACCCAGTAGGCGAGGCTAAGGCAGCAAGAACGCCGCCGCTTCAGATATCGGTTGAGGCACTTCTTCACGGCCCTTTCGCGACGCTTGCGACCAGCTTCTCCCTCCTCATGGCCCATTTCATTTGAGGATGATCGCCGGGCGAGGGGCACGACCGGCGATCGGGCTCGGGGAACGGCGTGAGCCTAGGACCTGATGAAGGCAAGCAGGTCAGGATTGAGCGTTTCGGCATGCGTGGTGCACATGCCATGCGGAAGTTTCTCGTAGATCTTGAGTGTTGCGTTCGTGAGAATCTTTGCAGCGAGGAGTGCAGAATCGGCGATCGGAACGATCTGATCGTCGTCGCCGTGCATCACGAGCGTCGGCACGCTGATCGCCTTCAGGTCTTCGGTGAAGTCGGTCTCTGAGAAGGCTTTGATGCCGTCATACTGTGCCTTGGCGCTGCCTATCATGCCCTGCCGCCACCAGTTGTGAACGACGGCTGAGATCGGCTTTGTGTCCGGGCGATTGAAACCGTAGAAGGGGCCGCTTGCGAAATCGAGATAGAATTGCGCCCGATTGCCGGCAAGCGCCTTGCGCAAGCCGTCGAAAACTTCGATCGGCAGTCCGCCGGGATTGGCCGGTGTCTTGACCATGATCGGAGGTACGGCGCCGATCAGCACGAGCTTGGCTGCACGGCCCTGCGGCTGCCCGTACCGCGCAACATAGCGGGCGGCTTCGCCGCCGCCGGTGGAATGGCCGACATGGACCGTATTTCGCAGGTCGAGATGCTCGATCACGGCGGCGACATCGGCTGCGTAGTGATCCATATCGTGGCCCTCGCTCACCTGCGCCGAACGGCCATGGCCGCGCCGGTCGTGGGCGATCACACGGTAGCCCTTGTCGAGAAAATAGAGCATCTGCGTATCCCAATCGTCACCGCTCAGGGGCCATCCATGGTGAAAGACGATCGGTTGGGCATTTTTGGAACCCCAGTCCTTGTAGTAGATTTCCGTACCGTCCTTGGTGGTTACGATGGTCATAGTCGTGGCTCCTTTGAGAGGGGATGATCATGTTCTACGGCTGCCGGCGGAGTTCTGCCTCTGGCAGACCGCCGCAGCCAGGGCGCCCAGCAAGTCGTCGCGGTGCGCCCGGGAGGATGCCCTTCATCGTTTCGTTGATTGGCGTTCACGCGGGCGGCTTCAGCGCTGCCCGACGTTGCGGCATGCATCAACCGTGCCTTTCTCCGCAGGTCGCGCTGAGCATGCAGTTCACAATGCGGCGGAATCGCCTGCCAGACTATCGAACCGAGGTGTGCGTCAGGCGATGCGATGGTTTAGGGCAAATGCGCCGACCGATAGGGGAGGCTGTGAGGGCGCTGGGCACGATTGTGACAGCAAGCCACGCGGCCCACTCTCACGGGCCGATCTGAGGATGCCGAGGAACATCGCGCATCGCTGACCGGAGCAGCAACGATCCGGGCTGAAGCAAGCTAGAATAATCGCGAGGCATGTTGCGACCGCCCAATCGGGGGCCGGCGCAATCCTGGAGGTGTAACCATCTGAAGCTTATCGAAGTGGGCGCAAAGCCGCCCGCAAGCCAAGCCTGTGATGCGCCTGCAAAGGAGGAGATGTCTCGCCGCAAACCCGGATTTCACCCGATCAGGGGCATGCGACAGACTTGCTTTGCTGTGCTAGCGGATTCGCAAAGGCGGGCAGACGTTCATCTGCAGTTCGTGCCAGGTGGCATAGCGGCCGAGCAACGTGATCAAGCGTCGCTCCTCTGCCTCTCCGACGCCGGTTCGCCTGCAGTACTCCGATATCTCCAACACGGGTCGCCCGTCGGGCCGGGAAGATAGTCTGACTTCATGTGATGACATCGCGAGGACCCCGTCTGCATCGCCGTGCACAGGACACAAGCGCCACGATGTTAAGGATTGAGATCGCGAGCGAAACTGTATGGAGGTCTATTGCGAGCAATACGGGGAGACGATCGACGTCCCTGCGGCCGAACGCGTCGGTGCGGCTCCCGGATCAGATTTCGTTCGAACTCGGCGAGCGTACGACCGTTCGGCACTCGGCGGTTGCGACGTGTGCTGCCGTGCTCAGCATATTCTCAGCCTCTGGATTGCCAATTGATCCTGGATGTCGAGGGCCGATCCTCCAGGTCGAGCACTCGCCCTATGCTTTGGCATTGCCGAACCGACCCCACCGTTTGATGGCCCCGCACGCTGGATCGGA
Source organism: Ensifer adhaerens (assembly GCF_002940685.1). Classification (GTDB taxonomy): domain Bacteria; phylum Pseudomonadota; class Alphaproteobacteria; order Rhizobiales; family Rhizobiaceae; genus Ensifer; species Ensifer adhaerens_E. Next base: position 61,291 of record NZ_PNFP01000003.1, read on the forward strand.
GCATTCTCGATCAGAACCAGCAGAGCGATCGCTCCAGGGATGAAGGCGGATCGCCCGCCTCGTCATGATCCCTGAACGGGGAGTGCATACAGATGGAAGACGTACCACGCGTAACTGTCCCGATCGCCAGTTGCGGAGGCCAGCGATGAGCATCGTCTCGTTCCTCAATATCGGCATGCACGGCTACGTCAATCCGACGCTGCCGATCGTGGCAGAACTCGTGCGGCGCGGCCACACGGTCACCTACCACACCTTCCCCGCATTCGCGGGGAAGATCGAGGCGGCCGGTGCGAAGGTTTACCTCTACTCCGGTGAGGACATGCCCCTGCCGGATCCACCGATCCCTCTCACATTGCTTGAAGAACTCGCACGTACCACCCTCGGCCTTTTGCCCGGCTTGCTCTCGGATCTTCGCCGCGTCGGGCCCGACCTGATCGTTCACGGAGCCGCCTGCCCATGGGGCGCGGTGGCGGCGCGTGAACTCGATGTGCCGGCGGCGGCCACGTTCACGACGTTCGCGTTCAACAGGCAGGTGCCGAGCCCCACCGGCCTCTCCCGCGCGCTGGTGGCCGCCGCGACTGCCCGTCCTCGCCTCGGCTGGGGCTACGCCCGCGCGCGCTGGGCGCTGCGCCGAAGCTACGACACCGGCGGGTTGCCTCTGATCGACCTGATGAACGCGTGCGAGCCACTCAATCTCGTCTTCACCTCCAGCGCATTTCAGCCCGGAGCCGAGGAATTCGACCCATCATACCGGTTCGTCGGGGCGAGCGTCGGTTCCCGGCCGTCCGATCCGGGGTTCGACGCCGTCCGGCTGGAGGATCCGGTGCTATACGCATCGCTCGGCACGGTGTTTGATGCAGGACCGGCCCTGTTGCGGACCTTCGCGATCGCACTGGCGCCGCTGGGTGGCACCGTTGTCGTCTCGACAGGGCAGGAGGAGCCGGCAGACCTGGGTCCGCTCCCGCCCAACGTGCTGGCCCGCCGATCCGTACCCCAACTGCAGGTGCTGGACCGGGCGGCACTTTTCGTGACGCATGGCGGCATGAACAGCGTCAACGAGGCGATGCGCGCCGGGGTGCCAACGCTCGTGGTGCCACAGGGTGCAGACCAACCGCTCGTGGCCCGGCGGGTCGTCGAACTCGGTGCAGGTCTCGCGCTCCGCACGGACGATGCCAGCGCCGAGACCGTGCAGGCGCTCGCCCGGCGTCTGTTGGACGAGCCGCGCTTCCGCGAGGCGGCGGCCGCACAGCGCGCCGCACAGGAGCAGGCCGGCGGCGCGCGGCGTGCCGCCGACGAGATCGAACGATACCTCGGCGAAGCGCGCCAAAGCGTCTTGATCGATCGCGCATGGGGGAGTGCTGAACCATGTCGATAACCGTCGCCGCCCTCCTGGTCCTCTGCGGGCTGTCCGAGAGTGCCGGGCGCGTACTGCCCCTCGTGGCAAGCAGGCCCAACGTGTCCCCGCGGCTCGTGGCCGGGCTGATGATGACCGGAACGGTCGTCGAGGCTACGGTGATGGCGCTGTGGCCCGTTGGCGCGTGGGCCGTCGCCGACCTGTTGCAACCTCTTGTCGCGCCGAACGCGGCGCCGCTGCCCGGCGCGGTCGGGCTGGCCTGGACACCCGCGTCGGTGGCCCCGCTGCTCCTGGCCGCCGTCCTCGCGTTCCCGCTGCTCGGGCCGTTCCTGCACCTCCTGCTCGTGGCGGGTGTCGGGGCTGGGTTGGCCGGCTCGCTTGCCGCGGCGTCGGGACTGGGCTGGTGGACCGCGGCCGGGTGCATCGCCGTCGCGGGCATCGGGCTTGCCGCTACCGTCGAGGTGGTCCGGCGGCTGATCGCGAGGATCATCGCCGGCGCGCGAAAGCGGGAGGCGATCGTGTGAGCGAGCCTCTCCTGCTGGTCGCCCTCCTTGCGCTCGGACCGCTCCTGCTCGTCGAAGGGTTGCTCGCCCGCCACGAGCTGATGGCCTACACCATTGGCCGACGCGCATCGGCGGCCCCACTGCGGCCGGAGGTGCCCTACGCCAGGGGGGCCGATCCAGGGCGACCGCCGGACGCCTATGTGGTCTACCTCGACGGGATCGGCAAGCGCCGGTTCACCGATACGCGCGACGGTGGCCAGCTCGTCAAGGCCGTCATTGCCGGCGCACCGGAGTTGCGTGTGCTGGGCCAGGTCCAACCCTATTCGCCGCTCGCGGCCCCGCTCGTCGGGCGCCCGGTGTGGGACTGGTTGCGGCGGCATGCCGGCATCACGCTGTTCCTGCACAACGTCATGCAGACCCTAGTCGCCGCCGACGGCCGCTACCGCCCGCTCTATAACCAGGCGGTGGGCGGCCAGATCGCCGATCAGCTCCGGCTTGCGGGCTATCAGCCCTCAAGCGGCACACCGGTCGTCCTGCTCTGCTACAGTGGTGGCGCCCAGGTGGCTACCGGTGCGGTGGGAGAGCTCTTCGATCAGCTGGGCGCTCCACTCGTCCTGATCACGCTCGGTGGTTTCCACAATGGTGCCAACGACCTTACGCATGCGCGTCACCTGTACCGGCTCACCAGCGCGAACGACTGGATCGAGCGGGTCGGCGTCTGGCTCTTCGCCCCGCGTTGGCGCTTGTGGCGGCGCAGCGGCTGGAACCGGGCCCTGGCTGCCGGGAAGGTTACGGTGCACGCGCTCGACCCCGCAACCCACGTCGGTCCCCAGAGTTACATCAGCCCGACGGCGCGGCTCGCCGACGGACGCAGCTATCTCGATCGCACCACCGCGACCGTGATCGAAATCATCCGGCGTAACTGCACCGGGACGGCGCGCGGAGCAGGTCAAGCGGCGGATCGAGGCTGACATTTTCCGATTTGCAACGGCTGCATTGGACCACGATCGTTTGCGCCTGACGCAATCAGGTCAATGCCCGTCAAGGACGGATCCTGCGATTGAACAGCGACCTCGCGGGCGCCGCGAGAGGGTTTGAAGAAAAACCGGAGACCATTGAGCCGATACGCCGCCGCGCAAACGGCCCGTCGGATTGCCAGGACATCGGCGTGATTGCGTGGAAGGATCTTGCTCCTCCAACCAAAATGGCAGCGGGGGCAAGGCACCCCGCTGCCATGTTGCATTGCCCTACATCGTCCGCGCTAAAAGTCGACGGTACGTGCGTAGAGCACATTCTCGTAGGCGGCCGTGCGCTCGGCGGCCGGGGGATAGATCCAGACCTCGTTGATCTCCTTCTTGACCTCCTTGGCTTTCGCGCCGGTGATCTCGACCTTGGAGTCCCAGCCACGTGTGAAAATCGCGTTGTCGGGGCCAAGGTCGAGGCAGGTCACGTAGACCGGCTGATCGTAGGGGAGGGTCGCTTCTGCGAGCAGGTCCGCCGCGGCATTGTGTCCGGCGAAGGCACCCAGGCGGCGGGCATGCTGGCAGGACATGACGGCATAGTTGCCCAAGGCGTCGCTCCGCGCCTTGGCCGTATCGCCGGTTGCAAAGATGCGGCTGCCTCCCGATACGCGCAGGTCGGGTTCGACGATGACCCGGCCCAGCTTGTCCCGCTCGGCAGGTAGCTGCTCGGTCAGCGGCGAGGCGCGCATGCCGGCGGACCAGATCACCGTGGAGGTTTCGATCCGCTCGCCGTTTCCAAGCGTCACACCGTTTTCGTCGAGTGCCGCGATGCCGACATTCAATCGGGTCTCCACGCCGAGCGCGCGCAGCCGCTCCTCGATGAAGGGCCGGGGCTCGCTTCCCATCGCCGGCGCGACATGCTCCGACCGATCGACGATGATGACGCGGATATCTGCATCCTTGCCAAGGATCTCGCGCAGGCGTCCTGGTATTTCGGTGGCAAACTCCAGCCCGGTGAAACCGGCGCCACCGACCACCACCGTGTTGCGCGCCTTGGATGACGGCTTCCTCGCCAGGGCATGCAGGTGGCGGTCGAGCGCCACAGCCTCCGCCAGCTGTGTTGCGGCGAAGCCGAACTCGGCGAGACCGGGGATCGGCGGAGTGAAGCCATCGCTGCCCGCCGCCAGAACCAGCCGGTCATAGGGGAGCGTCGCCGACGTACCGTCCGCCGCGACGACCGTGACCGTCGATGCCGCGCTGTCGATCGTTTCGACACTGCCCTGATGATAGTTGATGTCGGTCGCGGCGAACAAATCGCTGAGAGGCGCGACCATCTGCTCGGGATTGCGCTCATAAAGTCGCGGGCGGATGACCAATTGCGGCGCAGGCGACACCACGGTGATCGCCAATTCGTCCGGCGAGACGCCCTTTTCATGGCGCAGCCGGGAGGCACCGAGCGCCGCCATCGTCCCCGCGAAACCGGAGCCAATGATCACGATGTTCCTAGACAAGACACTTCTCCTCGTCCCTGTTGAAGACAGCAGTAAAACAGAGGCGGCCGTTCCCGCCGTCACGCAAATTCGCGCCCGCAAGCGAGCGAGCGCGTATGGTGCGCCGGGGGAATCCGATCGGCAAACGGTATTGATGTCCGTTGCCAGATGCCGCCGCAGATCAGGTATCCGTCCGGCGGCTGCCGAGGGAATGATGGCTCTCGTCGCCTCGAACAGTCGGCACATCCTCTTGATGCTTCATTTACAGGGAAAGCGGCCCGAAGGCATCTATGCGAAGGTTCAGGAAATTCTGTCGGGAGAATAGGCCGGTGACGGCCGGCACGGCGGTCCCATGGGATCGCGCGATCATCGCCGGGCTCTTTCGTTGGCCGCGCGGCGAGGAGCCGTCGGGAGAGGAGGGCATCGCCTCCGGCCATATTCCCTGCCTCGCATAGATCGACGACGGGCATGGGGCATAGCTGATCTTAGCCGAGCGACGTGGCGTCCTACGAGAAGTTTGATCGGGAACCTGTCCCCGCGGGGGATCCGACCTCGACGTTCGCAGTATCCGACCGGCGCTTCTGTCTGGTGGCCGGGCCGACCGAGACAGCGCAATCTTCTCCACCGACGATGTAGGTGCCATGGGCACGCGCACCGATCCACAGCGGCCAGGAAACCCGGCCGGACGGCGATCACAGGAGGAGAGAATGTATCAGGAGCAGATGAAGATACGCAGCGGCGACGCCCCCGGTTCCAGCGTGGCGAGGCGCGAAGAACTGGTTCCGTCGCGCTATGCGGTACAGGTCGGCGAGATCGAGGTGCTGATAATCAGCGATGGCGTGCTGCCGCTGCCAACCAAGATGTTGGGGCACAACGCCGACCCGGCCCTGCGGTCGGAATGGTTGACCGACATGTTCCTCCCGCAGGACGCCTTCGACTGGGCGCTGAACGTCGTCGTGGTGAGTAGCGGCGACCAGACGATACTCATCGACGCCGGGCTAGGCTTGGACCCGGACCTGAACCTGCCGCGGGCTGGACAGTTGATCAAGCGCCTGGAGGCGGCCGGCATCGACCTTGGCTCTGTAACCGATGTGGTGCTGACCCACATGCACATGGATCACATCGGCGGCCTTCTTGTCGACGGGGTGAAGGACCAGCTGAGGCCGGATTTGCGGATCCACGTCGCGGCGGCCGAAGTCGAATTCTGGCAGTCGCCCGACTTCTCACACGTCTCCATGCCGCCTGGTTTTCCGGACGCGCTCCGGTCTGCCGCCAAGCGGTTTGCGAAGGAATATGGCAATCACCTGCGGCTGTTCGAAGACGAGTACGCCGTGGCGCCGGGCGTAATGGTCCAGCGCACCGGGGGGCACACGCCCGGTCACTGCGTGGTGCGCGTGGCGTCCGGCGGAGACCGGCTGATGTTTGCCGGCGACGCCGTATTTGCGGTCGGCTTCGACCATCCCGACTGGTACAACGGTTTCGAACACGATCCCGAGGAGGCGGCTCGTGTTCGGGTCCGCCTTCTGACGGAACTGGCAGAGACCGGAGCGTCGCTTGTGGCCACACATCTGCCGTTCCCGTCCGTCGGCCACGTGGCGGTCGACGGCGACCATTTTCGTTGGGTGCCGGTCTTCTGGGACTACTGACCGCGGACAAGCGATGGTGGCGACGACCGCCCCATGGGGCGGTCGAGGCAGCGGCTCAGCTGAGTACGGATGCCATCGCGCGAAGGACGACGACGGCCGATGCCGCGCCGGGGTCGACATGGCCGAGCGAACGCTCGCGCACGCGGGCCGCCCGGCCCTTGGCCGCCACCATCGATCGGGTCGCGTTGGCGCCAGCTTCCGCGGCAGCGACGACTTCGCTCCAGAACTCCGTGCTCGCCTTGTTGTCGGTGAGCGCGGCGCCGGCGGCGTCGGCTGCGGGCAGCCAGGCATCCAGCATTGTCTTGTCGCCGCGCTGACCCTTGCCACGCTCACGGATACCGGAGCCGATGGCATCGATCATAGCCGCCGTGGTGCCCAGGTCCAGCTCGTTTGCGCCCGCGAGCGCCTGTGCAGCGCGCCGAAAGGCGGTCGCATAGAGCGGACCCGTCGAGGCACCGACGGCGTTGAGGAAAGCGCCAGCCGCTGTCGCCATCACGTCGGCGGGCTGCGCCCCGTCGACGTCGATCTTTGCGAGTTCGGCTTTCACCGCAAGGAAACCCAACGACATCGTCGTGCCGTGGTCGGCGTCGCCGATCGCCCCGTCCAGTTCGGAAAGATGATCCTTCTCGGTCTCAACGGCGGCAGAAATCGCCTCGAACATAGCGATCAGGCGGCGCACCGCATTTTCCGACATCATTATCCTCCCAGAACGTCGCGGGGATCGCGTTCGTATCACGGACCCCGTGACGGCATTTTAACTGATACGCAGGAAAGCCGTTTCGCAAGGATGGTGCAAGAGTTCGGTCAGTTCCTGGTCGAGATGCAGAATGGAGATCGAAGCCCCCACCATGTCGAGTGAGGTGCAATAGTGCCCAATCCAGTTCGCTTCAATTCGAATATTCTTGGCTTCCAGTCTTTGGGCCACGCGCCTGAAAAGAATGTAGAGTTCCATCATCGGCGTGCCGCCGAAGGAGTTGATGAGCACGGCAACGCGGTCGCCGGAGGCGGCCTTCATCTCCTTGAAGATGTTGTCCATGATGCTGTCGGTGATTTCGTCCGAGGATTTGATCCGCTCGCGCGTGACCCCCGGTTCGCCATGGATGCCCATGCCGATCTCCATGTCATCGGGCCCGATCTCGAAATTGTGCCGCCGGGTCTGCGGCATCGAGCAGGGCTCGAGGGCCACGCCGACGGTGTAGGTGCGCAGGTTCGCCTTTCGGGTCACCGCTTCGCAGGCTTCGAGCGGCAGGCCGCGATCACAGGCTGCACCGGCAATCTTGAAGATGAAGAAGTTCCCGGCGACCCCACGGCGCCCCTCGCGGTCTTCGACCGGCGACGACGCGATGTCGTCCGTTGTGAGCACGGTACGGACCTTGATGCCCTTCTCTTCGGCGATCTCCGCCGCCATCTCGAAGTTCATCACGTCGCCGGCATAATTGCCGTAGACGAAGAGCACGCCTTCGCCACCCGAGGCTGCGGCTGCGCACTGCACGATCGGGTCGGGCGGTGGCGAGGAGAAGATGTTGCCGACGGCAACGGCATCGGCAAGCCCCTTGCCGACATAGCCAAGGAAGCAGGGCTCGTGGCCCGTGCCGCCGCCAATCACCAGTCCGACCTTGCCGGGCCTCGGGCCGTTGCGGGCGACCAGCGCACGGTTGGAGCCGTTGATCGGCTGCAGATAGCCGGCATGTGCGCGAACGACGCCGTCAAGCATCTCCTCGACGACCTGGTTCGGGTTGTTCAGGAACTTCTTGACGTGGGTGCGGTAGGAACTCGGCGCCTGCGTCACCCTCGGCTTTTGCGACAGCCGCCCGTCGAGACCTGTAACGCCGTCGGCGCGCAGGATGCCGTGCCCCGTTGCCGCATCGGTGATCAGCACGTTGGCGTAGCCGCCGCGCAATGCCGCAAGCAGCGCCGGTACCTTGTCGAATCCGCCTGCAACGAGAATGCGCGTTTCGATCCGGCGCAGCATGTCGAGGGAAATGCCGATGGTGCGGTCGTCGAGGGGACCTGCAACCGGACGCCCACGCTCGTCGATGAAGCGCCCCGCGACGACGCCGACAGCGCCCGCGGCGAGGTAGTGCTGCAACGACACGGATTCGAAGAAACCGCTGGTATGGATCGTCGAATTCGGTCGCAGGGAGGAAATGCCGAACAGAACGCGATTGGCGCGCGCAAGCGTTTCGAACTGTTCCTGCAGCAGCGGCTCGTCCAGGAGCATCTCGCGCATGGCCGACGATTTGACGATTGCCGGCGCAGTGATGTTGACGCAGCGGGCGGAGACCGACTGGGCGATCGCGGCCGCGCAGAGTTCGGGCGTGTAGGAGAAGGTTGCCGTGGTGCCGCCGGTTGCCTGCACGACAGTCATGTCTTGCAGTGAAGCGATGTCGGCATGTTCCCCGACGGAAAGCACCGTGCGTCCCCAGGCGACTGCGAGCGTGTCGCCGGATTTCAGGAGCTTCGGAAGCGCTTGCGCGGCGGCCACGCCGAGGCGGTCGATCAGCGGCCGCGCATTGTCGTCGCTCGGGACGACCAGGCAGTCGGTCAGGCCGAAATGCCGCTTCAACTCCTGGGCGATCGTCAGCGAGGCCAGGCGAGCCGGTTCCAGCGAGATCTGCACGATACCCTTCTCGCGGGCTTCCGCGAGGTAGCTGTTGACCGTCGCGCGCGACACACCCATCGCATCGGCGATCTCGCCCTGGGTCATGCCATCTTCGTAGTAGAGCCAGCAGGCCCAGACATAGGGATCATCGCCATAGCGCAGCGGGATTGCGTCCGACGTATCGATCGCAGCGCCGCGGTTGGCGCCGCCTTTTCGCGATGAGGATGCCCTGGTTGTCATCTGGTCTTTTTCTTCCCCGGTTTTGGTTCGCGAGGATGGAAGCAACGTCGTGCTTTTGCAACCTCATAACCGTGTCGAGCGACGCACGATCCCAAGCAATTCGTCGGGATCGCGCTGGCCCCTGGGAGAAGGCTGCCGGCCGCAACGAGCCTTTCGTCGCGGCCTATAGGCGTCAGGCAAGGCGCGAGCGGGCGCCAAGTGAAAGCTCCTTGAGGATGATCGCGCAGGACGTTGCACCCGCATCGAGTACGCCAAGGGACCGTTCGCCGAGCCGGCTCGCTCGGCCGATCTTGGCGACGAGGTCGCGGGTCGAATCGCGGCCGGCTTCGGCAGCCGCAATCAGGGCGTCGAGCGCGGCAGAGAAGCTATTGCCCGACGAGATAGCCCCATCGAAGGCCTCGATCGCCGGAACGAGCGTGTCGATCAGCGTCTTGTCGCCGACCTTGGCCGAACCGATCGACTGAATGCCCTCGAGCCCGGCGTGCAGCATGCGGCTATAGGCTGCCGCGTCGATGGCGGCGACACCGTCGAGCTTTTCCGCGAACTCGGTGAACATCACCCCGTAGAGCGGCCCCATGGAGCCGCCGATCTCGGTCATCAGCACGGTACCGAGCGTGTCCAGCGCCTCGGACAGAGTGGCCTCCCTGTCCTTCAGCCGATCCGCCGCCATGCCGAAGCCCTTGGCCATGTTGACGCCATGATCGCCGTCGCCGATCTTGCCGTCGATCTCGCTGAGATAGGCGCGGTTCTCGATGATGCGTTCTGCGAGCGACAGCACGATCGCGCCGGCATTGGCGTTCTTAAACGTCTGCATGATGCCTTCCTTCGTCACAGAATGGTGGTGCAGCGGACCTCGACGTCGAGGAGCGCCTTGAGTTCGTCGTCGAGTGCCAGCACGGTCAGCGTCGCGCCAACCATCTCCAGCGAGGTGAAATAGTTGCCGATATAGGTGCGGTAGATGCTGAGACCGCGAGCGGTGATTTCCCTCTCGATGGTGTCGTTCAGGATATAGAGTTCGTTGAGCGGCGTGGCGCCGAGGCCGGAGACCAGGACCGCGACCTCGGTTCCGGACGCCAGGTTGTGATCGTCGAGCACGATCTGGCACATGTCCCTGGCGACTGCGTCGGCGGTCTTCAGCGCTTCGACGCGTACGCCTGGTTCGCCATGGTGGCCGATGCCGACTTCCATGGTGCCCGGCTCGATCTGGAAGTTCGGATGGCCGACCGCAGGAAGCGTGCAGGGGCCGAGACCGACGCCGATCGAGCGGCAATTGTCGATCGCCTTCTGCGCTGTTGCGCGCACGTCCTCGAGGCTGGCGCCTTGCGCGGCCTTGGCACCGCCGATCTTCCACATGAAGATCTCGCCGGCCACGCCGCGGCGCTTTTCCCGTTCTTCCGGCGGCGCCGAGCAGACGTCGTCGTTGGCAACCACGGTCAGCACCTCGATGCCGTCCTTTGCGGCCAGCTTCGTCGCCATCTTCACGTTCATGTTGTCGCCGGCATAGTTGCCGTAGAGGCAGACAACGCCCTTGCCGCCATCGGCTTCGCGAATGGCGTCATGAAAGCTCTTGGCGGTCGGAGACGAGAAAAGCTCGCCGACGGCGACGGCATCCAGCATGTTGCGGCCGGTATAGCCGATGAAGGCCGGCTCGTGGCCCGAGCCGCCGCCGGTGACGACGCCGACCTTGCCGGCGACCGGTGCGCCCCTGGCGACGACGACGCGAGGATTGTCAGCCAGCCGGACGATATCGGAATGCGCCTTGACGAAGCCCTTGACGGTGTCCTCGACCACTTCGTCGGGATTGTTGATGAACCTTTGCATGGTTTCTCCTGTGGGTAGGCTTGCGTCGTCAGAGGATGGTGTAGCCGCCGTCGATCAGGAGATCGGCGCCGTTGATCATGTCGGCTCCTGCCGACGACAGGAACACGGCGGCGGCCGCGATCTCTTCCGGGTAGGCGAAGCGTCCGGCCGGGATGCGCTTCCTGGCGGCTTCACCCTTTTCGCCGCTCCAGGCCTTCTTGCCGAGTTCGGTCAAAACGATGGTCGGCGAGATGGTGTTGACGGAGATACCGTGCTTGCCCCATTCGGCGGCAAAGGTCTTCGACATGCCGATGACGCCGAACTTCGACGCGCAGTAGGCGACATGTTCCTCGATCGCCACCGTGCCGGCCTGCGAAGCGAGGTTGACGATCTTGCCGCCCTTGCCGGCGGCGATCATGGCGCGGCCGACCGCCTGGGTGACGAGGAAGCTGCCCTTGAGATTGATGGCGATGGTCTTGTCCCAATGGTCGAGCGACAGGTCTTCGGCGGGCGCCAGGAAGACCACGCCTGCGCTGTTGACAGCAATATCGATGCCGCCATAGGCCGCGACCACGGCCGAGACGGCGGCATTGACCGATGCCGGATTCGAAACGTCGCAGACGAAGGGCTTGGCATCACCGCCGAGCGCCTCGGCCTTGGCCCGGGCCACATCCTCGTTGATGTCGAGGACGGCGACCTTGGCGCCCTTGGCGGCAAAGGCGGCGGCAATGGCCGCGCCGATGCCCGAGGCGCCGCCTGTGACGAGCGCCACCTTGCCGGTCAGCGGGAAATTGAGGTCGATCTGAGGGGTGGTGTCGCTCATGTCTTCTGGTTCCTCGGCTTTGCGAAGGCGGGGCGGGCATGCCGCCCCGCGTTGACGTGTCTTACTTGCGTGCTTCGAGCAGCTTATCGACGTTCTCGGTCGTGACCGGCGTCCACGGAACGTTGTATTCCTTGTCCTTGCCGTCGTTGAACGGCATGTCCGGATACTGCGCCCAGATGTCGGACTGCGGCTTGTAGTCGCCCTTCCTCGCCTGGAAGATCGCGAGGTCGAGCGCGCCCTGCGCCTGCGCGCGGGCATCCTGCAGGATCGACGTCATCGTGCCTTCCTTGACGGCCGTCAAAGCATCGGTCACGCCATCGATACCGGCAATGGCGAAGTCATCGACCTTGAGGCCGGCGGACTTGATGGCTTCGATTGCGCCGAGCGCCATCTCGTCGTTCTGGCCGATGACGCCGTTGATCTGGCCCTTGTGCGCCGTCAGCCAGTTTTCCATCAGTGTCTGCGCTTCGGCGCGCGACCAGTTGGCGGTCTGCTGTTCCAGCACCTTGACGTCCGGGCACTCGGCGAGCGCCTTCTTGTTGCCTTCGAGACGCGAGATCTGGGCAGACTGGCCGATCGGGCCTTCGATGATGACGACGTTGCCCTTGCAGCCGATCTTGTCGAGCACGGTCTTGGCTTCCATGTATCCGGAGACCGTGTCGTCGGAACCGACATAGGCGGTCAGGAGGTCGGAGTTGACGCGCGTGTTGGAACCGACGACCGGAATGCCGGCGTCGTGGGCGGCCTGGACGGCGGTCGCGCCGGCCTCGATGTCGATCGGGACGAAGATGATCGCGTTGAACTGCTGCGTGATCATCGTGTTGAACTGTTCCTGCTGGACGAGTGCGTCGTAGCGGCCGTCGAAGACGGTCAGCTCGACTTCACCGCTCTTGACGGCGGGATGATCCTCGAGGGCTGCGGACCAGATCTGCATGAATTCGGCGTTGAGGCCGTAGGGCGCCGCGCCGATCTTGATCTTTTCCTGCGCAAGGGCCGACGAGGCGAAGAGAGCCGTGGCGGAAGCCAGGGCGATCACGAGTTTCTTCATGCTACTCCTCCATTTTTTTGGACTCCGCCGCCTTCATGACGCGCGGATTGGTTGACGGCCGCCGATCGGTGGCCGTTTTCGTGGGGTCAGAGACCCTGATTGCGTTTCTGGTCGAGCATCACGGCGCCGACGATCAGCGCGCCCTTCAAGACCTGCTGGTAGTAGGACTGGATACCCATCAGATCGAGGCCGTTGTTCATCACGCCGATGATGAGTGCGCCGATCAGCGTTCCCGTCACGCGGCCGACGCCGCCGGAAAGGCTGGTGCCGCCGATCACCACGGCCGCGATGGCGTCGAGTTCGTAGGCGATGCCGGCCTGCGGCAGGGCGGAGCCGGTGCGCGCCGAAAGCATCATGCCCGCCAGTCCCGACAGAGCACCGGAGATCACGTAGACGAGAAAACGGATGCGCGTGACGTTGATGCCCGACGTCTTGGCCGCATGCGGGTTGCCGCCGACGGCGTAGACATAGCGGCCGAAGCGCGTGCGCGTGAGGATCCACCAGGAAGCGGCAAAGACGATCGCCAGCAGGATGACCGGCATCGGTATGCCGAGGATGTTGCCCGTTCCGATCCAGCGGAACTCAGGGGTCAGCGCCGGTACCGGCTTACCGCCGCCATAGATCAGAGTCATGCCGCGGGCCGCGGAAAGCATGCCGAGCGTCGCGACGAAGGCCGGGACCGAGAACCGGGAAACGATGATACCGACGAGCGTGCCGCAGGCGACGCCGACGAGTATGCCGATCGCCAGCGCCAGAAAGAAGGGATAGGGCGCACCGGCGACGCCCGCGGTTGCCGAAGTGGTGGCGAAACTCGCGCTGACCATGCCGGCAAGCGCCACCACCGATCCAACCGAAAGATCGATGCCACGCGTCAGGATGACGAAGGTCATGCCGATCGCGAGCACGCCGTTGATGGACGTTTGCAGGAGCACGTTGGAGATGTTGCCCGGCGTCAGGAAATACGGGTTCGAGACAGAAAGAATGACGGCGAGCAGCAGGAAGGCGAGGAAGATGCCGTATTCCTGGATCAGCGTGCTGCGGTTTTCGGCGGCAAACCACGGCCGGGACTGTTTGTTCTCGATGTTGGACACGGTTCAGAAGCCTCTCTTGTGTCGGGCAATCGCTGGCGGCGCGGGATCCTGAGCGCGCTCAGGTCGACAGGTGGACGAGCGCTTGCGCGTCCGTTGCGCGGCGATCGTAGATGCCGGCGGATTTTCCTTGCCGCATGACGAGGATGCGGTCGGACATGCCGAGCACTTCATCGATTTCGGACGAAATCATCACCACCGTGCCGCCGGAGGCGGTGAAGTCACAGATGATGCGGTAGATTTCCCGCTTGGCGCCGACGTCGACGCCGCGGGTCGGCTCGTCGAGGAGCAGGAGCCGCGGATTGCGCAGGAACCACTTGCCGAGCACCACTTTTTGCTGATTGCCGCCGGAGAGCCCCGAGACCGGCATGGTGTCGCGGGCGGCCTTGATGCCGAAGCGCGCGATCATCTCGGCGCTGGCGGATGCCTCCTCGCGGCGTTTCATGACGAAGTTCGGGCTCATTTCCGGCAGGCTGGCAAGGCTGATGTTGCCGCGCACGCTGTCGCTGAGATTAAGGCCGGTCAGCTTGCGGTCTTCGGTGACGAAGGCAATGCCGCTCGCCATCGCGTTGACGGGCTTGCTCACATCGACGCGTTCACCTTCGAGGCGAATTTCGCCCTGGCTCGGTCGATCAAGGCCGAAGATGCAGTTGAATATCTCGGTACGGCCCGATCCCATGAGGCCGTAGATGCCGAAGATCTCGCCCTTGCGGACGGAGAAGGAAATGTCGTCGATCTTGCCGGGCAGGGAGAGTCCGGAAACCTCCAGGCCGATGGTGTCCTGAGGCTCGTTCGTCTTGATGTATTCTTCGCCCAGCTCGCGCCCGACGATCATGCGGATGAGGCCGGGGCGGTCGATATCCGCCAGCAGGCCACTGTCGACATAGCCGCCATCGCGGAAAACCGTGTAGGAATCGGCGATCTGGAAGATCTCGGAGAGCCGGTGCGAGACATAGACGACGCCTTTGCCCTCGGCCTTCAGGCGGGCAACGGCGGCAAACAGGTGCTGCGCCTCTTTTTCCCCAATGGCCGAGGTCGGCTCGTCCATGAAGATCACTTCGGCTTCATGGCTGAACGCCTTGGCGATTTCGACGAGCTGCATCTGCGCGACCGAAAGGTTCATCATCGTCTGGGTTGCGCGGATATTGAACTCGAGCCGGTCGAGCAGTTGCTGCGCGTCGCGGTTCATCTTCTTGAAGTCGATGCCGCCGAAACGCGCCGACGGCTCGCGCCCCAGATAGATGTTCTCGGCCACCGTCATATGCGGAACCGGACTTAGTTCCTGCTCGATGATGGCAATGCCGGAGGCCAGTGCCTCGGCGGGATTGCCATAGCGAACCTCCTTGCCGCGTCGCCAGATCGTGCCGCCGTCGCGCTGCTGGATGCCCATGAGGATCGAGAGGAACGTGGACTTGCCGGCGCCGTTGCCGCCGCAAAGCGCGTGGACGGAACCCGCCTGAAGTTCGAGCTGGCCATTGCGCAGCGCGGCAACGCCTCCGAACGACTTCTTCAGCCCCTCAACCTTCAACAATGGTGGCATGGCTTCCTCCCACGCTGCATTCGATTAGACAAAAATCACAGATCGATCGACATATGTCAATAACACACTTTTACTTTTGACAAATGCAAGCCGTCTTTTGTCAATTAAGTGCTGTTGTGCCCCTGACAGGCGGCGGAGGTCCGCTGCCTCGCGCCTGCGTGTGTCGGCTGGTCGCGCTCCTAAAGGAACGGCATGAGAGACGAGTGCGTATCGACGTATGGGTAGTTGGGGTGCCGGTGATCGCCATGGACGACAGAAGCGATCGAACGCGGCTTCGCGCGAACCATCCGCCGCCCGGGCGCCCTATCGGCATCGCCAAGCTCCCGACAGGGCCGGTCGGTCAAAAATCGATGGAAAAGGTTACGGCAGCTTGCGGGCCTGCAGGCGTGTCGCTTCGGGATGCCGGTTTTCCGCTTCCGCATGGAAGAGGCGACGGGCTTCATCAAGCGGTGCCGGCGCTCGACCAGCGGCGGCTACCAAGGGCCGCAGCGGCGCGACGTCGTCGCTCCCCATCTGCGTCTCGCAGTATGGGCTTTGCGCCGGAATGGACGAAGGATCTTGAAAGGTGGGCGGTCGCCAGTTCTTGCAGTGGCGAGGATGGAGGGCCGTTCAGCGCGCGGTCGAGATCGCAGACCTCAAATTGCCGGAAAGGGCAAACCGTAGCGCTCCCTGATGGTTCGCTCTTCATAGCGGCGGCGATAAACACCGCGGTCCTGAAGGACCGGGACGACGTTCTTCACGAATTCCTCGATATCGTCGGGCGCTCGTGGCGGCTGGAGCGTGTAGCCGTCGACAGTGCCGTCGTCCCACAGGTCGATTAGCGCGTCAGCCACCTCTTCTGCGGTTCCGAGTAGTAGCCGATGATGGCCCTCGGAGCGGCGCACCGCTTGCCGCGCTGTCAGCTTCTCATGGGCCAGCATATCGGAAAGCCCCAGTCCCATTCCGACTGCCTGAAGACGGTTGGGATCCGGGATAAAGCGATCGGCGTCCAACACGGCATCCGGATCGAAACCATCCGGGTCGATGCCGTTCTCCTTGACGAACCGCGCGATCAGACCGTCTTCCGAGCCTGCGCCGCTGAAGAGTTCGTGCTTGCGCAGCGCTTCTTGTTTCGTCTCGCCGAGGATCACCACCACTCCGGGCACGATCCGAATGGCCTTCGGGTCGCGACCGAGCGCTGCTGCGCGATCCCTGACCTTCTTGCCAAAGGCCTGGCCAGCCGGGCGGGAGAGGATATTGCAATAGATGATTTCGCCATGGCGGGCGGCAAGCTCGATACCGCCATCGGACGCGCCTGCCTGCGCAATCACCGGGTGGCCCTGCGGTCCGCGCGGAACGTTCAGCGGCCCCTTGACCGTGAAATGATCGCCCTCGTGGTCGATCGCATGCGCGCTTCCGGCATCCCAGAAACGCTCGTCCGGGACATGGCCCTCGCGGGCCGGATCCCAGCTTGCCCAGAGCTTCTTGGCGACGTCGAGAAATTCGGACGCCTTGGCGTAGCGCTCGGCTCGCGCAGGCAAGGGGGCCGCGCCGAAGTTGGCCGCGACGTTCGGATTGAAGGACGAGACGACGTTGATGATCAGCCGGCCACCGGAAACGATGTCGGCCGACTGAGTTCTTCGGGCGAGATTGTAGGGTGAGTTGTAGGTCGACGACATGGTCGCGACGAAGCCGATATCGGGCACCTGCGCCGCCAGCGCCGTACAGAGGATCAGTGGATCGATGGTGTGAAACGGCCGGCTGTTCGGATCGGTCATCAATGCCGGATGATCGGAGAAGAACACCGCGTCGAAAAGACCCCTGTGCGCGAGTTCGGTGAGACGCCTGTAGTAATCTGGGTCGTAGATGTCGTGGCGGTTGCCGCTGCGATACTTCCAGGCTGCCGGCAGATAGCCTGTCGTGTTGATGCCGACATTGAGATTGAGCGTGCGGGGCATGCGAGCGAAAGTCCCTCAATAGGCCGCGGTGAAGCGGCGGCGGATGAACTGTCCCTTGTCGAGTTCATCGAGAATGGCGATGGCGAAATCGGCTTCGGAGATGCGGCTTTCGCCCGCTTCGTCGCGCAGCAGCGCATCTTCGCCGAGCCTGAAACGCCCGGTTCTCTCACCCGCCTTGATCGACAGCGGCGGGGAGACATAGGTCCAGTCGAGGTCATGCTCGCCGCGCTTCAGGCTGCGCAGGATCTCGCGATTGCGCAGCGTATGCGCCTTGTGTTCGGCGGGGTAAAAATCGCTGTCGACGACGTCGGTACCGGGGCTTGCCTGAAGGCTGCCGACCCCGCCGACGATGATGATGCGGCGGACGCCGGCGCGCTTGACGCCTTCAAAAAGGGAGGCATGCGCTCTCTCGATGAGACCAGCTGCTTCCTCGGCGGAATGACGGCGGAGGCCCGGACTATAGGCGCTGATGACGGCATCGTGGCCGGCGACGATTTTCGCCACCACCTGCGGATCGGCGATATCGGCCTTCACGGCCGTAAGGCGCTCGGCGGGCTCCAGCGTTGAGGAGTGCGTCACCGCTGTGACGCGATGGCCGCGCAACAAGGCCTCGTTGCGGATGTTGCTGCCGATGTTTCCGGAAGCGCCGAAGACGACGATGGGCATGGTCGATCTTTCCTTAAGGGCTAGAGGGCAGGCACCGCCTTCAGCGGACGATTGGCGCCGACATTGCGCTGCATGGCGGAGAGCGACGACCGCACGGCTTCGTAACCGTGGTCGCGCATGGCATTTTCATAGTCGTTTACGGCGGCGCGCTGTGGCTTGCCCCGGCGCCGTGCGGCGACGAGTTCGCGCGCAAGCAAACCGGAATCGTAGAGGGCGGTGTTGCCGCCAAGTGCGCGGAAGTAAGTCATCGCGTGGATCGCGTCGCCGAGCAGTGTCACCGGACCGGTCTGCCATACCCTGCCGGGTGTGGAACTCTTGACCTTGAGGAAGGCGACCGTCGACGGGTCGCTGTGGCGGATGAGCCTCAGGATGCGCTCGTCCCAATGACCGATACGCCGAAGGAGCGTTTCGATGAGAGCCGCGCCATCGAGCCGTTCAAGCACCCCGTCCGACCCGAGCTCGTCGGTGTCGTAGGCTGTGTTCCACCAGGTGTAGCTGGTCGAGTTGTTGAAGTGGAAGCCGGGGATGTCGGCATGGCCGGGATCCTCGCCGTCTATAAAATCGTGACGGGCATAGGCGGATGGATCGACGCGATGGCTGGTGATCATCAGGCCACGCCCGTCGCGCGGTCGAATGTTGGTGTTGAACTCGGTGAGAAGCGGCGAGATGCCATGGCGTGCCGCCGCGTCGAGGGCTATCTTGCCGGCGAGGCGCCGTACGCCGGTGTCGATGCTCCCGAGGTCGGGCAGCAGTTGGCGGCGCACCGCCGACCCCGCGCCGTCGGCGCCGACCAGCAGATTGGCGCGCACGGCCGTGCCATCGGAAAAATGCGCAACGACCGTGTCGTCCCGGAGCGTCTCGTAGCGCTCGAACCGTTTGCCGCTCTGGAAAATGCCATCGAGTCCGGACAGGAGGATCTGCCGCAGCGTGATGCGGCTGACCGATTTCTCGATGTGGGTGTCCTCGGGCTCGCGGGTAGCCTGTCCTGCATCTTCCACACGGTTGAACCCTTCGTCGAGGATCAGGGTCTCGGTCGGAGCAAGCCCAAGCGTATCGAGGAAGGCCTGATAGAGATGCGGCGGCAGGTTGGCCTGAAGCGCATCGATGCCGCGCTGGCGGATGCGCATGCGGAAACCCTGCACGTAATCCGCCCGGACCGGGTCGCGCTCGAAGACGGCGGTGTCGATGCCGTTCTTCTTCAGGCCCTGCGCCAAGGCGAGGCCGCCCGGTCCGCCGCCGATGATGGCGATATCGACGAAGGGTGTCGTCATGGCTGATACTCGGGGACGGCGGTCTCGGCGGCGACCTGTTGCAGGATGAAATCGGCGACGGTGCGCGGCGGACGGCCAAGCAATGTCGAAATGACATCGGTCGTCGTCGCGGCGCGGCCGGCGGCGATCAATCTTACGAACTGTGCAACGGCGCGGTGCTCGAAGTCGCCATCTGCGGGGATTGCCTGGGGTGGTTTCTCGAGTGCGGCAACCGGCCGTTTCAACGCGGCCGCCAGCAGCGCGGCAATCTGGCGGAACGACACCACGTCCGGGCCCGTGAGGTTGAACGCGCGGTTTCGGACGCGGTCGGCAAGGAGCTGGTGCACGGCGACATCGGCGATGTCGCGCGCGTCGATGTAGCCGATGCCGGCGTCGAGGTTGGCTGCGATGACCTGATTGCTTGCGATCGCCTGCCTGACGGTGTTGGCGAGCGACACCTGCATCCAGGCGTTGGGACGAAGAGAAACGGTCTCCGTCGGCAGCCCGCTGAGATGGCGTTCGACGGCAGCGTGTGCTGCGCCGGAGATCGAATTCCCCGGCGGTTCGATCGTCCAGTCGGAGCCTGAAATCTTGACGATGCGGGCGGCGTTCGCGGCGACGGCCGCATCGGCGACGGCGGTCTGGTCTGCGACGAGCCTGGCGCTGATCGGGGACAGCAGCAGAAGTCGTCCAATCCCGCCAACGGCCGCATCAAGGGCGGCGCGGTCGCCGAAATCGCCTGCGGCGATCTGCACCGTCTCGCCGAACAGGGTGCGGGCAGCATCAGGGCGGCGGGTGAAGACGCGCACCGGCTGACCAAGCGCGACCAGCCGTTCGACGACGAGCCGGCCGAGCTTGCCGGTGGCGCCGGTGACGAGGGTCGGCCGGGTGCTCATGCCGCCGCCCGCCGCAATGCGGCCTCCAGCGGCCGCTCGTCGATCCAGCCGAAGACGTCGAAATCTCCGGGGATGAACCCCCAGTCGAGAAGGAAGCGCTTGAAATGGTCGAAGGCGGCGATCTGGTCCTCATCCAAGCTCAGTCCCAGATGGCGGTGAACTTCGGGGCCGTTCGCTGCCCAGACGGCATCCTCGCCGACGCCGATCTCGTTGGCGATGAACCGCACGGCCGTATCCGGGTTCGAAGCCGCCCATGCGCCAACGCCGGCAACAGTCGCCACGAGATCGACGACAAGATCGAAATGTTCGTCGAGAAAGCGGGCGTCGACCGTCAGCGGTCTTGGTGTCCCGTTGTTGATGCGGATCTTCGGATCCGGATGGAAGCCGAACTCCGATACCACCACCGCGCCGATCTGGTTGGCAAGCACGATGCCTTCAGCGCTCTTGACGAAGAAGGCGTCGATCTTGCCCGAGGCCAGAGCCAGCAACTCGTCCCCGTAGGGGTAACGGCGCTTCAGACCTAGGAAGGCCGAATTGCCGCGCTCGATCAGGTTGCCTTCATTGGTGTCGAGATAGACGAGTTCGACGTCGCGATGATCGAGCCCTTCGAGCGAAAGCGCCGATAAGATGCCCTTCAATGCCGTGGCGCGCTGGAAGTCGACGACATCGGAATTGGGCTTGCGCGGCACGCCGATGCGGCGCCCTGTCAGGTCACTCGCTTTGCCAATGCCGGAACCTGGAAGCGCGATGATCGCCTGGAACTCGTCTGTCGTGGTGATGCCGACGACCCGTGTCTCGCGCCCGCCGGACCGCGCCCAGATCGGCGGAATGTTGCCGCCCTGCCTGAACGAAAAGTCCAGTGCATGGGTGAAATGGCTCTGCCGGACAGCCGGATCCTTGCTGTCGCGGATCGAGCGGACGGTTACGCCGGAGTTTTGAAACTGTTTGTCGACCCAGCCGAGCTGGTGGGCGATTGACAGTGGCGTCGGGGCGGGGCAGCGCGTGTACCAGACGGAAGAGAGGGAAGACATGGCGAAACTCCTAGCTGCGGCCGACAACCGCAAGGCGGGGTTGGTGGTGAGCGCGGACCGGAACCGGCTCAAGGGCGATTGCAGGTGCCGCGGCGTGGCGACTGAACGCGGCCTTGGCGAGCATCGTGCGGATGAGGTTGTTCTGCGGCGCGTGCGCCTTGCCGGAGAGCGCGTCGCGGTGGTGACGTTCCAGCGGATTGTCGCGGCTGATGCCGGGGTTGCCGCCGAGCTCCAGGGCAAGGGTCGTCACCGCGATTGCGTTTGCGATGACCGTGTGCTTGACCGCGGCGGCATCGGCGCCGAAGGCGCGGCCACTGTCGAAATCCTCGGCGATCGAGCGCAGGAGCCTTCGGTTGACGGTCAGCAAGACCTCGATTTCACCAAGGCCATCCTGGATGCGGGGGACGGTGGAGAGCGGCGCGCCGAGGCTTGCCGGTGCCCGCGAGGTGGTGAACTCGATCAGCCAGTCGCGCGCGCCGCGGGCCGCGCCATCGTAGATCGCCGGGACGAGCGAGAAGTACCAGGCGCCCATGCGTTCGTCCCGTTTCAGACCCTCGCTCGCCGGGGCGATATCGAGCACGTCGTCCAGCGGGATCGCCACGTCATCAAGGATCAGGTCGTCGCTGTTGGTCGCCCGCATGCCTGTCGCGTTCCAGGTCTTTTCGACACGGATGCCATCGGCCGACGTCGGCACGAGGAAGGAACCCAGTCGCGGCTCCGGCTCGTCGGTCACTGCGAGAACCGACACCCAGCGCAGAAGCGGGATACCGGTCGCATAGGTCTTGTGGCCGGTGATGCGCCACTGGTCGCCAATACGCCGGGCAATCGTTTCGGGCAACGACCCGTGCGATGGCGAGCCGACGCGCGGTTCCACCTGCGCGGCATTGATCAGCGCCACCCCCTCGCGATTGGCCCGGGTGACTCGCTCGACCAAGTGCTGCGGCCACTTGCCGGACGTGCGTATCGAATAGTGCTGGTTGTAGTGCATCGAAAGAACGAGCGCGGTCGATGGTTCGCCGCGCGCGATTGCCGAGATGACCGCCAGCGCCTCCGTCAGTCCGCCACCAAGACCGCCGTGCTCCGTCGCTGTCACCAGGCCGAGCAGCCCCGCCTCGTGCAGTGCATCGAAGTTGGCAAAGGGGAACTCGCCGGTTTCATCATAGTGGCGCGCAGTCAGGGCAAAGCGCTTGCCAAGCTCTTCGGCCTTGGCAATCACCGGTTCGAAACGTCTGGGATCGGTCATTGGTGACTCTCGTTCAGGCGACAGCACGGGCGTCGAGTTCCGCCCACGGGCGATGGTCGACCCATGCATCGATGTCGAAATTGCTCGCGAGGAACCCCCAGCCGTGAAGGAAGTCCTTGTAGTGGCCGATCGCCGCGACGAGTTCCGGTTCGAGGCCGATGCCGAGATGCTTGTGCAGATCCGGGCCGTTGGCCGCAGCGACGACCTCCTCCGATGCACCGACTTCGCGAGCAACGAAGCGACGCACCTCGTCCGGGTGCTCTACTGCCCAGGCGCCGGCTTGCTTCAGGGTCGTAATCAGCTTTGCCACGAGGTCGGGACGATCCTCCGCCAGCCGTTCATCGACGGTCAGCACCCGTGGGGAACCGGAATTGATGCGGATTTTCGGGTCGGGATGGAACCCGAATTCTGCGACCGTGTGGGTTGCGAAGAGGTTGGCGACGGCAATGCCGGGCGTGCCTTTGACATAGATGGCGTCCACCTCGCCGCGCAGCAGCGCGGCGGTTTCGGGGCCATAGGCCTGACGGTTTCTAAGGCCGTAAAGCTGCGGTCCCTCTCTGCCATCGAGCACGCTTTCGGACAGCGGGATATCGACGATCTCGACGTCGGATGGTGCCAGCCCCTCGAGCGACAGAGCGGAAACAAGGCCTTTCAGAGCGGTGGCAGCCATGAAATCGACGACGCCTGGCGGACGACGCGCAATGCCGAAGCGCCGGCCGACGAGGTCGCGCGTGGTTTTGATCCCAGTGCCGGGCAGCGTGACGATCGCCTGGAACTCATCGGTCCAGGTGATGCCGACGAGCCGCGTCGGATTGCCTTCCGAGCGGGCGCGGATCGGCGGCACGTTGCCGCCGTGGCGAAATGAATAATCGAGATGATGATCGAAGTGGCTGGATCGAACGGAGCGGTCCTTGCTGTCGATGATGGAGTTGAGCGTGATCCCCTCGGCAGCAAATGCCTTGTCGAGCAGGCCAAGCTGGGTGGCAAGCCCGACTGGTGTCGGGACGGGGCAGCGCGTGTACCAGATTTCTGAGATGGCGTTCTTGCGGGTCACGGGGTCCTCCACTGTCTCTGACGGGCCGTGCGGGGAAGCGTTTTTCGCTCAGGCACGGATGCATAGTCTGTCGTTGCGCACTTTGCGGTTTTCTCGGGATAAAGTTTCTATAAGTACGTAAGTGGCGATGAAATCAGGAATTCAGTTCCCGCTAGCGCCTTATTCAAGGGTGAAATTGCTAAAACAGATTTGACAAAGCCTATCTATTTAGTCAACAATAAAAATCATCGGCGGCGAAATGCCGAGCCGAGGTGAAGGTTCGCTGTTGGCGGACAGCCAAACGGAGAGGCGACATCGATGCCTGCGCTGGTCAGAATTGGGCGAACGCTTCGGCGAACGCTCCTGCAGGCGGTTCCGACCATCCTCGGAATTGTGATCCTGAACTTCTTCCTCTTGCAGCTGGCTCCCGGCGACGCGGCCGACGTGCTGGCCGGCGAGGCGGGTTCGGCGACCGAGGAGAGTGTTGCAGCCCTCAGAGCCCGCTTCGGTCTCAATAGCCCGGTGCTCGAGCAGCTGGCGACCTATCTCGGCAATCTTGCCCAGTTCAGCCTTGGGTTTTCACCGCGCTACGGCATGCCGGTCGCCGATCTCATCGCCCAGCGCCTGCCGGGAACGCTGACGCTAATGGCGGTGGCGCTGCTCATCGCGATCCTGCTCGGCGTCGTTCTCGGATCGCTGATGGCAACGTTTGCGGGTCGGATCCCCGACCGGCTGCTGTCGGTGTTCTCGCTGCTCTTTTACTCGATCCCGAGCTTCTGGATCGGGCTGATGCTGATCGTGCTCTTTTCCGTCAAGCTCGGCTGGCTGCCGAGCGGCGGCGCGGCGACGATCGGTTCCCAGCTGAAAGGGCTTCCGGCCTTGCTCGACAAGGCACGCTACATGGTGCTGCCGGCAACGTCGCTCGCGCTCTTCTACGTCGCGATCTATGCGCGGCTGACGCGCGCTGCCATGCTCGAAGTCAAGAATCAGGATTTCGTTCGTACCGCCTATGCCAAGGGCCTGACGCCGTTTGGCGTCACCGCGAGGCACATTTTGCGCAACGCGCTGATCCCGATCACGACCATGGCCGGTATGCACATCGGCGGCATGCTCGGCGGCGCCGTGGTGGTGGAAACCGTCTACAGCTGGCCGGGCCTCGGCCGGCTTGCGTTTGAGGCGGTCATGGGCCGGGATTTCACCGTGCTGCTCGGCATCCTGCTTCTCTCCTCTCTTCTCGTCATCATTGCCAATGCCACCGTGGACCTGGTCCATGCCTGGCTCGATCCCCGAATTGGAGCGCGCTGATGTCCGCCACCGACTTCGGGGCATTCCCGGCCGTCACGGGCGGCGCCTACGCTGCTCCTGCCACGAACGAGCAGGCGGCCGTGCCGGAACGCCCGGCCTGGTCCAACGTGAAGGCGCCCGACGCGCGCTCGCAGCAAAGTGCCGCGGTCGCCATTACCAACGGGCGACGGGCGCTGAAGGTCTTTCTCGCCAATCCCAATGCGCTGTTCGGGACGGCATTCCTCGCGCTCGTGATCGCCGTCGCGCTGCTGGCGCCCGCGCTCTATCCGGACGACCCCTTGTCGATGGTCGGAAAACCGTTCCTCTGGCCGGGCCAGGATCCGGCCTTCCCGCTCGGCACGGATTCGCTCGGTCGTGACGTGCTCGCCGGCATCCTGCACGGGTCGCGCATCTCCCTGTTCGTCGGGTTGATGGCGACGGCGCTCGGCCTGACCTTCGGTGTCTTCGTCGGCGCGATCGCCGGCTATTTCGGCGGTTGGGTCGACGACCTCCTGGTCAGGCTCATCGAGATCTTCCAGACCCTGCCGAGCTTCGTGCTTCTCGTCGTACTGGTCGCGATCGTCCAACCCTCGGCAACGACGGTGACGCTTGCGATCGCCGTCATCTCCTGGCCGACGGTGGCAAGGCTGACCAGGGCCGAGTTTCGCGCGATCCGCGAGAAGGATTTCGTCATGGCCGCCCGCAGTCTCGGCTTTGGCCATGGACGGATCATCTTCCGCGAGATCCTGCCGAACGCGCTGCCGCCGATCATCGTCACGTCTTCGGTCATGGTCGCAACCGCGATCCTGATGGAATCGGCGCTCTCTTTCATGGGCCTCGGCGACCCGAACGTGGTGAGCTGGGGCTCGATGATCGGTACCGGCCGCGAACTGGTCCGGACCGCCTGGTACCTGACGGCACTTCCGGGCCTCGCCATCGTCTTTACGGTGCTTGCCCTCAACCTCATCGGCGACGGGCTGAACGACGCCCTCAACCCCCGCTTCACGCAGGATCGTTGACGATGGCGCCGCTGCTTCAGGTCGAAAACCTCACCATCGGCTTTCCGCGCGCCGAACCCGTCCGCGACCTTTCGTTTGAGATGGGCGCCGGCGAGACGCTTGCGATCGTCGGAGAATCCGGCTCAGGCAAATCGCTGACGGCGCTCGCGCTGATGCAACTGTTGCCGCGGGCAGCACAGGTGACCAGTGGCCGCATCGCCTTCAACGGCCGCGATCTTCTCACCCTCGACGCGCGTGAGATGCGGCAGCTGCGGGGACGCGACATCGCCATGATCTTTCAGGAGCCGATGACAAGCCTCAATCCCGTCATGTCGATCGGCCGGCAGATCGGTGAGGTGCTGAAAGTGCACGAAAAGCTCTCGGGCAGGGCGGCGCGAGAACGCGCGATTGAACTGTTGCGGCTCGTGCGCATCCCGGCCGCAGAAAAGCGGGTCGACGACTATCCGCACCAGCTTTCGGGCGGCATGCGCCAGCGTGTCATGATCGCGATGGCGGTGGCCTGCCGGCCGAAATTGCTGATCGCCGACGAGCCGACGACGGCGCTCGACGTGACGATCCAGGCGCAGGTGCTCGACCTGCTCGACACGCTCCGGCGCGAGTTGCAGATGGCCGTGGTGCTGATCACCCATGACCTCGGGGTCGTCGCACAATGGGCCGACAGGGTCGTCGTCATGTATGCCGGCCGCAAGGTCGAGCAGGCGCTGCCTGGCGACCTCTTCAACGATCCGCTGCATCCCTATACGCGCGGGCTGCTTTCGGCTTCGCCACGCCTGAAGAATGACTTCCACTACCTGAGCGGTCGCTTGACCGAAATCCCCGGGTCGATCGTCTCGGCGGCAGGCGAGACCGGCTGTCCCTTCAGGCCGCGCTGTCGCCAGGCGCGCGCGAGTTGCAGCCATCAGGTGCCGCCGCTGATAGTGCAGACACCGGACCGCCTCGTCGCCTGCCCATTCACTTCGCCGCTCAAGGCCGTTCCCGATGCCGCTCATCTCAGCCTCTGACCTCAAAACCCATTACAAGACCCGCGACGGGCTGCTGCGCTCGGTCGATGGCGTCGATCTCGTGGTGGAGCGCGGCGAAACCGTCGGGCTTGTCGGCGAAAGCGGCTGCGGCAAGTCCACGCTCGGCAAGACACTTCTGCGCCTGGTCGATCCGACCGCGGGACGGATCGAATTCAAGGGCGAGGACATCACGGACCTCGATCCGGGGCGGCTCAGAAACGTCCGCAAGTCGATCCAGATGATCTTTCAGGATCCCTTCGCCTCGCTCAATCCACGGCACACGATCGGTGAGATCCTGGAGGCGCCGCTGATCGTGCACAAGGCCGGCAATCGGCCGGAGCGCCGCCACACCGTCGCCAGCATCATCGCCAAGGTCGGGCTGCCCGCCGAAGCCATCAATCGCTACCCGCATGAATTCTCGGGCGGGCAGCGGCAGAGGATCGGCATCGCTCGCGCGCTGCTGCTCAATCCGGATCTGATCGTCTGCGACGAACCCGTTTCCGCGCTCGACCTGTCGATCCAGGCACAGATCCTCAACCTCCTGGTGGAGATGAAGAAGGAGTTCGGTCTCTCCTATCTCTTCATCAGTCATGACCTGTCGGTGGTGCGCTATTTCTGCGATCGGGTTCTGGTCATGTATCTCGGCCGGATCGTTGAAAGTGCCGACAACGAGACGCTCTGGTCGGACCCGCGGCATCCCTACACGCGCGCTTTGATGGCCGCGGTTCCCGATCCTTCGCGGCCGAGACAGGCCGCTCCCCTCGGCGGTGACCTGCCGAGCCCGAGCGACATACCCTCGGGCTGCCGATTCCACACCCGCTGCCCGCTGGCGACGGAGCTCTGCCGTGTCGCCGAACCCGAATTCCGCTCCATCAAGCCTGGCCATCAGGTGGCCTGTCATGTCGCGGACCACATCAACTGAAATGGAGAAACTGAATGGTTGAGTATCGCTATCTTGGGAAGAGCGCCCTCAAAGTGTCGCCGCTGACGCTCGGGTCGATGATGTTCGGCAACCAGACGCCGGACGATGTCGCCTTCCGCATCATCGACAAGGCGCGCGAGCAGGGCATCAATTTCATCGACACGGCCGACGTCTACCACGACGGCAAGTCGGAGGAGGTGGTCGGGCGCGGCATCAAGGCGCATCGCGATCACTGGGTGGTGGCGACGAAGTTCGTCAATTCGCGCCAGAAGGGGCCGAACCTTGGCGGCTATTCGCGCAAGTGGGTGTACCAGACGGTCGAGAATTCGCTGCGCAATCTCGGCACGGACTATATCGACATCCTCTATTTCCACCGCGCCGTCTTCGATGCGCCGCTGGAAGAGCCCGTGCGGGCGATCGCCGATCTGATCAAGGCCGGCAAGCTGCGCTACTTCGGGGTTTCGAACTTTCGCGGATGGCGCATTGCTGAGGTCGCCCATCTCGCCGACCAGCTCGGCATCGACCGGCCGATCGCCAGCCAGCCGCTCTACAACATCGTCAACCGGACCGCCGAGGCCGAGCAATTGCCGGCGGCCGCGGCCTATGGACTGGGTGCGGTATCCTACAGCCCGCTGGCGCGTGGTGTCCTGACAGGCAAGTACAATCCCGGCGAAGCGCCGGCTGCCGATACCCGCGCCGGGCGTGGCGACAAGCGCATGCACGACGTCGAATTCCGCGAAGAATCGATCGCGATCGCCAGGCAGATTGCCGCGCATGCCGAGGCCAAGGGCGTTGCTGCCGCCGATTTTGCGCTCGCCTGGGTGCTGAACAACCGGCTGATCACCTCGACCATCGCCGGCCCGCGCACCGAAGAGCATTGGGATGGCTACATTCGCGCGCTCGACGTCAAGCTCGATGCGGAAGACGAGGCCCTGGTCGATCGGCTGGTTGCGCCCGGTCATCCGTCGACCCCGGGCTTCACCGATCCCGGCCATCCGCTCGAAGGGCGCGAGCCGCGCTCCGGTGCGGCGGAAGCCGAGATCATTCCTCTTGCCCGTGCGCAGCGCGTCGCCTGACGATTTTCCGCCGGGCCTTTCCGCCGGGCCTTTCCGCCGGGCCCGGCTGGTCAATCGAATTCAGACAAGCCCCGGATCATCGGTCCGGGGCTTCGTTTTTTTCAGTTCTACTCAGCCGCTACCGCTTGCTCGTGCCGCAAGCCGAGGAGGCGTCGGGCATTGCCGCCGGCAACGAGGCGCGCCTCCTGCTCGTTCAACCCGGCCTGCGCCAGGCTCTGCCGCAATTCGTGTCCGTTGAGCGCTGCAAGGATCGGCCAATCCGTGCCGGCAAGCACCCGTTCCGCACCGAAGAAGCCGGTCAGCGTTCGAATGATGTCGGGATCATGCCCCATCGTGTCGAAGTAGATGTTGGGCCGGCGTCCGGCCGCCCGCTCGGCGCGACCATAGATGCCGCCACGCGCCGCCTGGACGATTGCGCCAAGACCGAGCGTGGCAAAGATCAGATGCAGGTCCGGCAGTTCGTCGATCAGCGAAGACTGGATAACCGACAGGAAGGCGACGCCGTTCATCAGACCACGACCGAGCGAATTGCCGAGATTGCCGGCACCCTTGATCAGAACCTCGGCGTTCGGATGGGCAACAGGATGCACGAACACCGGCACCTTTTGACGCGCGGCGACTTCGAGCGTTGGTCGCGCGGCGGGATCGCCGATGAACTTGCCGTCGCGTGCACTGTCGATCACCAGACCAGAAAGACCGAGTTCCACGATCGCGCGTTCGGCTTCGCGCGCCGCCGCCTCGCCGGCGAAGGCATCGACGACGGCAAAACCGGCGAGCGACGGATGCTCCTGAGAAAGTGTCGCGAGCCAGTCGTTGGCTTCCCGCACGGCCGCGATCGGTACGTTCCCCTCCATGCCGAAGAGGCTTTCGATCGTCGCAGTGACCACGGCAAGCGATACGCCGCTTTGCTCAAGCTCATCGACCAGGGCTTGGGGCGTGGTGATCTTCCGGTGCGTGTCTGGCGAAAATGCGCCGGCGGGCTTTTCATGTTTGCCTCCGGGGCGCCAGGCGGGCGGCCACAGATGGGCGTGGACATCGACGATATCGAGCGGCGCGGTCATTCGGCGGCAACCTTTCTCGCTTCGCGTTCGGCGATCCCGGCCTTGACGAGCGGCACGACATCGCGCCCGTAGGTCACGGTGTCCTCGGTCGGGTAAAAACCGCGGACCAGGAAGTTTGAAACGCCGGCATCGTAATAGTCGAGGATGGCGTCTGCGACCTGCTCCGGCGTTCCGACCAGCGCCGTCGAGTTCCCGCCGGCGCCGCTTGCTTCCGCGACTTCGGTCCAGAGCCGCTTGTCCAAAACCTTGCCGCGCCTTGCTGCCTCCCGCAGACGAACCGAGCCGACATTCGACGGCAGCTTCTCGCCGTTGCCGCCGGCCGAGCGGGCCACCTGCGACCTGACCTTCTCAAGGATATTCGCTGCCTTTGCCCAGGCGGCGTCTTCGGTGTCAGCGACCACGGTGCGGAAGGCGAGGGTGAAGCGGATGTCTTCGGCCGCGCGACCGCTGGCGACCGCTGCCGCCCGCACCTTGCCGATGGTTTCCCGTGCGCCGTCGAGCGGTTCGCCCCAGAGCGCGTAGACATCCGCATGCTTGCCGGCAACGGCGATCGCCGCGTCCGACGAGCCGCCGAAGGAAATCGGGATTCGTGGCTTCTGAAACGGCTTGACCTGGCTGAAGGCCCCCTTGAACCTGTAGAAGCGCCCCTCGTGATCAAAAGGCCGGTCGCTCTCCCAGACCTTCTTCAGCACCTGGAGATATTCATCGGTGCGGGCATAGCGGGTGTCATGATCCTCGAAATCGCCGTCGCGGGCCTGATCCGTGTCGGATCCACCGGTGATGATATGCACCCACAGGCGGCCTTCGGAGAACTGGTCGAGCGTGGCAAGCTGGCGCGCGCCGAGCGTCGGCGCCATCAGGCCCGGCCGGTGGGCAAGCAGCGCCCCGATGCGCTCGGTCTGGCCAAAGACATAGGCCGCGATCTGGTTGTTGTCGGGCCATTGTGCAAACTGGCCGATCAGCAGACGGTCGATGCCCGCCGCTTCCGCCGCCTGAACATGATTGCGGATGTAGGCCTTGTCGATGATCGGACCCGAGGCGGGCACGATGTCGGACCCTTCCCTGTTGGAGGTGTGACCAATGAATTCGGGGCGCATGGAAAACTCCTTCAGAAGGCTAGGCGCGTAGAAGGCAATAATCTATTTATTTGATGTATTTTGTCGATTGCGTTTTCCCGGCCAACCTTGGCATGGATTGTCACGCGATCGGCGATATGGGAACTTTTCCTCCAATGCGGCGGTGTTCCCAAACCCTCACTTCGTCTTCGCGCGGCACAGGGACGCGGCAACAAGCATGCCCTGAGTAGGTTTTTTCAGAAAAGCCGCGGACTTTAGAATTACACTATCTCGATAAATATAGTAGAGTTTATATGGTCTGACCAACACCCCGACGGGGTGCTGGAGAAACCGGCGTGCCTGCGCTCGCCTGCTTGGGGATACTCAGATGACATCACGACAGACAGGGACATTGAAGCCGACGCGCCGTGCGTTTCTGCTCTCCTCCGTTGCACTTGCGACCGCGGTGGCGGTGCCATTGCTGCCGGTGCCTTCGTTCGCCGCTGCCGAAGAGCCGGCGCGCGGCGGCAGTGTCTCGATCAACATCGGCACGGAGCCGCCGGTTCTCGTGCTCATCGCCCACAGTGCCGGCGCCGCCTATTACATCAGCGGCAAGGCGACCGAGAGCCTGCTGACCTATGACAAGGAGTTCAATCCTCAGCCGCTGCTCGCCACCGAGTGGACGGTGAGCGAAGATGGTCTGCGCTACTGGTTCAAGCTGCGCCAGGGCGTTCGTTGGCACGATGGCAAGGAATTCACCGCCGAAGACGTCGCTTTCTCGATCCTGGCGCTGAAGGAAAACCATCCGCGCGGCCGCGCGACCTTTGCCCATGTAAAAGAGGCCAATGTTCTCAATTCGCATGAGGTGGAGCTGATCCTCGCCAAGCCGGCCCCTTATCTTTTGACCGCCTTTGCCAGCTTCGAGGCGCCGATCGTTCCGAAGCATCTCTATGAGGGGACGAAGATTGCGGAAAACCCGCACAACGTCGCGCCTGTTGGAACCGGCCCCTACAAGTTCGTCGAATGGGTTCGCGGAAGCCATGCGCTTTTCGTGCGCAACGAGGACTATTGGGGGGCGCCCAAGCCCTATCTCGATCAGATCATCTTCCGCTTCATCATCGATCCGGCTGCAGCCGTCGCCGCGATCGAGACCGGCGAAGTGCAGGTTTCCACGGCCAATCTGCCGCTCACCGACATCGACCGCCTGAAGGCCAATCCGAACCTGGTCGTCGATACCGACCCGGCGCCCTATTCGCCGAGCATCGCCCGCGCCGAGTTCAACCTCGAGAACAAGTATCTGGCCGACATCAAGGTGCGCCATGCGATCGCGCATGCGGTCGACAAGGACTTCATCGTCAATACCGTCTATCTCGGCTACGCCACCCGCCTCGACGGGCCTGTCAGTCCGGACCTTGCGAAGTTCTATTCGCCTGACGTTCCCAAATACGAGTTCGACCCGGCGAAAGCGGAAAAGCTCTTGGACGAGGCAGGCTACGCCCGTGGCGCCGATGGCTTCCGCTTCAAGCTGTTCATCGATCCGACCCAGCCGTCCGGCCCTCCCAAGCAGACCGCGGAATACATCGCCCAGGCGCTCGCCAAGGTGGGCATCAAGGTGGAACTGCGAACGCAGGATTTTGCAACCTTCGTCAAGCGCGTCTTCACCGATCGCGACTTCGACATCGCCATTGAAGGCATGAGCAATCTCTACGACCCGACAGTCGGCGTCCAGCGCCTCTACTGGTCGAAGAACTTCAAGCCGGGGGTGCCCTTCACCAACGGCTCGAAGTATTCGAACCCGGAGGTCGACCGGCTGCTCGAGACGGCCGCCGTCGAGATCGATCCGAAGAAGCGCCTGCAACTCTTCAACGAGTTCCAGAAGCTGGTGGTCCAGGACCTGCCGACGCTCGACATCGTCACTCCGGCTGTCATCACCGTCTTCGACAAGCGGGTGAAGAACCTGAAACTGGGTGTCGAGCATCTCTGGAGCAACGGGGCGGATATCTATCTCGACGGGCAATCGTGAATGATCTCGATGAGCAATCGTCGAAGCGCGTGCAGCCGGCGAGTTAACCGGCTGCATCGTCTTTTCTTCAATTTCGGAGTTGCTGCGTGACGATATCCAAGGCATTGGCCCTTTCCCGTCCGACGCGCGCGGAGCTTCTGGCGCGCGTTCCGGGCTTTGTGTCCGAGGTCGCAAAGGGCGCGTCTGAGCGAGACCTGTCGCGTGAGCTTCCCTTCGAAGCCTTCAAGCTGTTTCGCGAGCTCGAACTTGGGACCTTGCGCATCCCCGTCGCACTCGGGGGACCGGGCGGTTCCGTTGCCGACTATATCGAGATGATCGCCGCGATCGGCGCTGCCGATTCCAACGTCGCGCACGCCCTTCGGTCCCATTTCAACTATGTCGAAAACGTCATCTTGAGCGAGCCTCGCGAACGCGATGCCGGAGCGGTCGAACTGATCCTCGCCGGAAAGCTCTTCGGCGGCGCGCATACCGAGCAAGGCACGGCTCGTCCCGGCCAGGTGACGACGACGATCGTCAGGCGGGGTGACACCTACAGGCTCAACGGTCGCAAGTGGTATGCCACAGGCACGGCCTTCGCAGACTTCGCCTCGTTCAGTGCGCTGGACGAAGAAGGACAGGCGGTCGGTGTTCTCCTGCCGGTCGACCGGCAGGGCATTACCATTCTCGACGACTGGGACGGCATGGGCCAGCGGCTGACGGCGAGCGGCGGCGTGATCCTCGACAATGTCGAGGTGTTTCCGCACGAGTTGGCCCGCCGCAGCCTCGATAATCTCGTCGGTCGCCATTGCTCGACGCTGCGGCAATTGCACCTTGCGGCAAGTGCGGCTGGCGCGGTGCGCAATGTTCTTTCGGATGGCCTAGCCTACGTCCGCAAGCAGGCCCGCTCCGCAGCGCACAGCAGCGCCGAAACAGCCGATCAGGACCCCTTTGTCCAGCAGGTCATTGGCGAGATTGCCGCGAATTCCTTCGCGATCGATACGGCGATCGCAGCCGCTGCGGCGGCGCTGGACCGCACGGTTGCAGCACTTGGCGGAGGAAGGGACGTCGAGATCGAGGATGCGTTGATCGCCAGCGCGCTTTCAACGGCGCGCGCGCAACTCGTTCTTGGCCAACTTGGGCTGCGAAGCGCCGAGCGCATGTTCGAACTCGGTGGGGGGTCGGCGACGTCCCGCAACAACAATTTCGATCGGCACTGGCGCAACATCCGCACGGTCCTCAACCACAATCCTCTGCTGCACAAGTCCCGTGTGCTGGGCGACTACCTGCTGAACGGCACGACGACGCATCTGAGGGAAGGGAAGGTGTTTTGAGCCCCCCTGGCAAAGGACGCGACAGTCTGTTGCGGGCACCCGGGCGGTCGCGGCCGTCTCGACTGCAACGGCGAAGCGCTGCGACCGAGAAGGCGCATCGCCGCGTGACGCGAATACATTCTGAGCCGCCGCCGATCCTAGGCGCCTACCTAGGCGAACGCCTGTCCGGGACCGTCCTCTTGCGGTAGCGTTCCTGCAGCAACTTCACATATCTGCGCCTGATGTCATCGACGGAAATGTCTCCCCTGATCCAGAGCGTCAAGAGGGCCTGAAATTCCGCATGGTCGTCGATCGGAAAACCAAGATCGCGCCATTTGGCAATGACGCGATCGGCTATGTCTTTGCGGGTCGTCATCTGGCTTCCATCGTCTTGGGCCGCGCGGCGTGAAGATTGTCTCTGCAAAAGACGGCTTCACGCAATGTAGCACCGATATCGACGGAGTCCCGACCGCGTTGCCGGAGTAACCATTGACACCGCGCTTCGCTCGTCGGAAAAGTTCTCTAGAGCTGGAGAGGGAAAACTCATGGCAGATGAAATCAAACCGGTTGAGACCACCGCCGCCGTCGAAGCGACCGCGCCGGCAGACGTGACTGCGCCCAAGAAGCGCGGGCCGCGGGCAAAGAAAGTGGCTGCGGATGCAGCGACGGCAGAGGCAAGTGTTGCGCCGGCCGCCAAGAGGGGCCGCAAGCGCAAGGAAAGCCCGGCCGAGGTGAAGGCGGCAAGCCAGGCGGCGCCTGTCGTCAAGGCAAGAGCAAAGGCTGCCACCAAGGCGACCGGGAAAAAGACGGCGCCGAAGCCGACGGCACAAGCGCCGGCTCCAGTCCTCGACGAGATTGCGGATCTTCTTCAGCTGGAGGAAGAGAATGCGCGGCTGCGCAAGGCGCTCGCCGAGAAACTGCGGGCGGAGAATGCCGATCTGCGCAAGCGGCTCGGGCTCAACTGATCACTCGGTGAAAGGCCGACCGTTCATGCGGTCGGCCTTCGTCATCGCGTCTTTTCGAGATGGGCCTGGCATAAGTCCGGGGTGACGGGACATCATGAAATCACCATGGAAGTTCTTGCTTGATCTGGCGTCGAGAAGAAGCGCCGAGCAGCCGGAGGGCGTGCCTGAAGCCGGGCTCGAAGAACATCGTGCGCCCCCGACGGCGACGGACGCCCCTGTTGTCATTCCGAGACCTGTTGAGGCGGCCGGGACTGTAGAGGCGGCGGCGGTCGAAGTCGAAAGCGATCCTGGTGCCGAAGGAACAGGTAACGTTGTTGTCGAGACTGTCGGCGATAAAACAGGTTCGGCCGTTGCGTCCGCGCAGGCGCGCGCCACCGAAGCGGTCGATCGGCCCAGACGAAAACCTTCCAAACAGCAGGCACCGGGCAAGAAATCGAACGCGCGAAACGTTGCGGTGGCTGCCGGTGTCGAGTATGGAGCTGCAAGCTCCGACGCCCGCGTGCCGCCGATCGCCTTTGCCGATGAGGTAGCCGCACTAGACGAGGACATCAGACAACTGAGGCGGCAGCTGGCAATAAAGCTGTCCTTGCAGAACGCTCAACTCAAGAAGTTGCTCGAGCGATTTTAATGCGCCTGGCGCGCCAGCCTGCCGCTCGTGACCCCTGGATATCGATGAAACCACAGCAGCGAAAATTTATCGTCGAAGTGAAGTCGGCTCGCCGGCGTTCGGCAACACGACCCGCCTCAATCTGGGGCGATACCGATCTGAAGGCGCTGGCCCGCGCGGCCGAGGACGAAGCGCCGGATCTCTTCGCAACGGGCGGTCAGGCCGCGGACCCGGCTTCGCCGCAGCGCGCCGAGGGCTCTAGCGACGATGGGCGCGCGGCCGCTGGCGCGTCAGCAATCACCGGCCACGCGGCCGTGGCGGAAGAGGCTGCTGTCACTCCGGCGCGTTTTGTAGATGCCTCGGGTGCGCAGCCAAGCGCGGATCTCCCAATCACGCTCTCTCACGCTTCGAAGCGTCCTCGGCCAACGCCTGTCGTGCGCCGTCCCCGAAGCAAGACGGTGACGCCTGCCGTTCCGATCGCCGTCGACGAGGTTGATGCGCTCGAGGAAGAAAATCGCATGCTGAAAGGGCGTCTGGCCGAGCAGCTTCAGCAGGAGAATGCTTTGCTTCGACAGATGCTTGAGCGGTTTGGCGCACACTAGGACGCCGTGAACCGGGCCCGCCTCTTCTTTGTGTCGCCGGCGGTCCCCGCCTGGGGTTCTTGCCCAACCAGCGATGACTGTCAAAGATGCGCTCCAAAGCATCGATTGCAGCGAGGAACTCCATCTCGGGTCGCGTTGCTGGCTTGAGGTTTGCTTCTTCGGTTTTCGAGACCGATCCGCGTTGACGACCTTTGGATCGAGGCCTCCTGTGATGGAGATCAGGGGAAGTGGTGCTGCACGTCCTGAAGGCGGCTGCGGCCTTGAGGTGGCGGGTTTTCGGCCTACATTTCCATGGTGCTATGGAGGCTGACATGCGCGTCGCAACCCGACTTGCCCTGATCGCAATCGTCGCGGTGTTCCTTGGAGGAACCGCGAATGCGTCGGTATCCGTCAACTTCGTGCGTCCGGAGGCGTTCCGGGATCCCGATTTCCGCAGCGTCAGCGAGCGCAATCGGTTGATCGCGGAATTTCGCACCTATTTCGAGAAGCTCGGTACACGCTACCTGAAGAAGGGGCAGGCGCTGCAGATCGATGTGCTGGACGTACGGCTTGCGGGTCAATACGAACCCTGGCGGCCGGATTTCGATGACGTGCGGATCCTTCGCGATTCGACGCCGCCGAGGTTCAAGCTTCGCTATGCGCTCAAAGAGAACGGGCGGGTGCTGGCAAAGGGCGAGGAGAGCGTCAGCGACCTGAACTACCTCTGGAACTCGTCGGCCCGCGCCGCGATGGAGCGGCACCCCTATGAAAAGGCGATGCTGCGCGATTGGTTCCGAAAGCGCTTCGTCAGGCTTCAGCCAGCCAGACCGTGATCGGTGTCCCGTCCGTCGGTGACGGATCTCTGACCGGAAAATCATGATACGGAGTACGCATGGAAAATGCGGGTGAAATTCTGGTTCTGACGGGCGCTCCCGGTTCAGGAAAGACAACAGCGGCGCAAGCGATCGCAAGCGAGCCGGGGTCGCCCAAGGTTCATCTGCACGCGGATGACTTCTGGCACTTCATCAAGAACGGAGCGATCCCACCGCATCTACCCGATGCGCACGAGCAAAATGCCGTCGTGATGGATGCGCTGGCAACAGTCGCCCACCGGTTTGCAAAAGGTGGCTATTTCGTCATCGTCGATGGCATCATCGGCCCGTGGTTTCTTGGACCCTTCAGGCATCTGCCCGTGCCTGTTCATTACCTGATCATGCGCCCTGCATTGGAAGACGCCATCAGGCGTTGTCAGACGCGGGGCGGAAAAACGCTGTCTGATCCGGAGGTTATCACATCCCTCTATCATCAGCTTTCTTCTCTCGGAGAGCTGGAAACGCATGTCCTGGCGGTCGACGGAAAAACCAGCGATGAAACCGCGCGTGCCGTCGTGGCGTCAGTGCAAGCCGGGGCCTTTCGCCTTCAGGCATAGCTTGCTTCCAGAAACGGCTTGGCTGGTTCCAGGAGGGTGTCGCTTCGGCGTGTATCAGGCGCTCCGCTTTCGACCTTGCGTTGCCCGCGCGGCGAGCCGTCGGCCGATCCAGGAAAGGTAGGAGCAGGAGACGAGGAACCAGACGCCGACGAAGACATAGGCCTCCAGCGCCTGATTGCCCCAGGCGACGTCGCTGAAGGCCATGCGCGCTGTGGCGCTGAGGTCGTGCAGGCCGAGGATCACGACAAGCGACGTATCCTTGTAGGCGCCGATGGTGCTGTTGACGAGGGCGGGCATGGCTCGCTCGATCGCCTGTGGCAGGAGAACGAGGCGGGCGCTTTGCCAGAAGCCGAGACCGAGCGAAGAGGCTGCCTCCTGCTGGCCGGCCGGCAGCGCCATGAGGCCGCTGCGCACATCCTCGGCGAAATAGGCGGCATGGAAGAAGACGAGGGCGATGAGGACCGCCACGATCGGATCGATGGCCATGCCCTTGGGGAGCGTCAGAGGTAGCACGAAGACACCGACGAAGAGCAGTGTCACCATCGGCACGCCACGCATGATCTCCACATAGGCGCCCGCGGCGCGGTGCAGCAACCGATGGCGCGTCTGGTAACGGGCAAGCGCGAGCAGTACCCCGACCGGCAGGGCCAGGGCGAGCGCGATGGTGGAAAGGATGAGGAGGATCGGCAGGCCGTTCCACTTCGTGGCATCCACCGGAACGAGACCGAGGATGTCACCGCCCATCAGGGCGAAGGACGCGGCCATGCCCGCGAGCCAGAGCCCGGCGAAGAGCCTCATGTCGGGCCAGCGGCCGCTGACCGCCATCTGGCCGGTGGCGATGGAAAGGCCAAGCAGCAGGAGCGAGACGAGCATCGGCCGCCACTGCTCGTCGAACGGATAGGTGCCGAACAGGATGAAGCGGGATTTCTCCGCCCAGAAGGGCCAGCAGGCGCCCGCAGCTTCGGCGCAGGCGGCCGGGTCGGCAAGGGGCGGCACGGCCGACAGGACGAGCCAATCGGCAACGGCCCACAGGATGGCAAGCACGAGGCCACCGCTCGCCAGAGACAGGAGGCTCGCGCCCGGTCGGGAAAGCTGCCTCAACAGCCAGGCGGAAAGCCGGCCGAAGCCGATCGAATGTGTCACTCCGCTCATCGCCCGCTCCGTCCTTCCCGGGCGCGGGTGCGGCCGCTCCAATGGTTCAGCACGCCGGTGAGCGCAACGCAGAGCAGCAGGTAGATCGACATGGTGATCAGCATGGTTTCCAGTGGCCGGAAGGTCTGGTTGATCGCGGTGCCGGCCACCGACATGAGGTCCGAATAGCCGACGGCAATCGAGATCGAGGTGTTTTTCAGGAGGTTGGCGAACTGGTTGTTGAGCGGCGGAACGACGGTGCGCAGCACCTGGGGCATGACGATGAGCCGGGTGGTCTGGCCGCCCTTGAGGCCGAGCGCCGCCGCGGCTTCGACCTGCCCCTTCGGAACGGCCTCGATGCCGCCGCGCAGCACTTCGGCAATCTGCGCGCCGTGATAAAGACCGAGCGCTACGGCCACCGTGCAGAACTGAATGGAAAGAGCAACGCCGCCCTCCACCGAAAATCCTGCAAGTGCGGGCCAGGAGAGCCCGAGCGGCGCGCCGAGTGCTAAGGCAAGTACCGCCGGGACGGTGAGGCAAAGGACGAACGCAACCGGCAGAACGGGCATGCGACGGCCGGTCAGGGCCTGACGGCGGGTGGCATGGCGCGCCCACAGCCAGATGAGCGCGCAAACGAGAACGAGGCTTGCGACGAGCCAGAGGGTGTTGCGCGGATCCTGCGAAAGCCAGGGCAGGTAGATCGCCCGGTTGGAGATCGTGAAGGGGCCGAGCACCAGCGCCTGCCGGATGGTGGGCAGTCCGTTCACTGCGGCGACGAAGATGATCAGGAGGACCAGAATCTTCGGCAGGTTGCGGAAGAGTTCGATGTAGGCGAGCGCGAGATAGCGCGCGACCGGCGACGCGCTGACGCTGAGAAGGCCAATCAAAAGGCCGGCGAGCGATGCGATGACGAGGCTCGCGGCTGCGACGACGACGGTGTTGGCAAGGCCGGCGAGGATTGCTCGCAGATAGCTGTCATCCGCCCCATAGGGGATCAGCGTTTCGCTGAGATCGAAGCCGGCCTGCTGGGTGAGGAAGGCAAAGCCCGGCTGGATGCCGGCTGCGAGCATATTGGAATGGACGTTGAAGGCGATGACGGCGAAGGCCGCAAGGATGGGAAGGCCGACACCGATGTCGGCAAGCGAAACGGCAGATCCTGCCTTGGGCGGACCGTCCTGCGGGACGTGAGGAGCTTGCAGATTTCGGTCCATGGGCGCGCTCAGGGGTTGGTTTCGGCGGGCAGGGCAAAGCGGGCGACCAGCGCCTTCTGCGCTTCGGTCTCCGGCCCGGAACCGGCGCTAGCGACACGGGCGGTGGCCTCAGCCAGATCAAGGCCGAAAGCACGCAGAATGCAGATGGCGAAGGTGCCGGTGCGGCCTATGCCGGCCGCGCAATGCACGAAGACCCGTTCGCCCGCGGAAATCGCTAGCGCCGTCTCGCCGGCAAGCGCAAAAAGGGCGGCCTCGTCCCCGGGCACACCGAAATCCGGGATCGGGAACTGCGCGACGGAAAGGTCCATCCCGCCGCCAAGGGCAGCAGCGTAGCCGGACGCCTTCTCCTCGATTTCCGCAAGCGGGGTGAGACTGACGATGCGGGTGATTTGTTGCGCTCGCAAGTCGTCCATGTCGTCGCCGAACGGGCGCAGACGACCGGGCATCGGCCCGAGCGAGAGCGTGCCGGCAATGCCTGACGGCAGCCGGAGGGGGCGCAGGAAATTTGTATCGGTCATCAGGTTTCCGCCGCGAGGTCCGAAAGAAGGTCGGCCGGCGTCTGCGCCTTGGAAGCCGCCGACACGGTCGCGCGCAGCGTCGAGAAGGCCGCCTCGATATCCTTGCGCGCCGCCTGCATGCGCCAGCGGATCACGCGCCAGTGCAGGGCGGCATGGGCCTCGGCGGCAATCGGATCCAGAACCAGGCCGGAGACGAGTTCGAGGAACCGGGCGCGGATGGCAAAATAGCTTTCGACGCCTGCGTCGCCGGGGTTGGCGGCAAGTTCGCCGATCGTGGCGATCTGGATACGGGCGGGCATGGCAAAATTCGGCGCGCAGCATCGCGTGCACAGGGTGAGCATATCCGACAGCATGGAAAAATGCAGATTGCGCTGGGCGGGATCGAGCGTGCTCACCACCGTGCCCACGCCCGAGCGCGTTTCGAGGAGATGCTCGAAGGAAAGCCGTTGCAGGACCTGGCGGATCGGCGTGCGGCTGACGCCGAACTCCTGCGCCAGTTTGCCCTCGTGCAGCATCATCGGCGTATCGGGGTCGGTCGTGCAGATGCGGAAGCGCAACTCCTGAAGCATGTCCTCCGAACGGGGCGGACCGGATCTCGATGTTTGCGGCAAGCTCACGCTTTCCCCTTTCCTGTGCTTTGGCGCGCATCGGCGCGGCCGTTGTCCTGGTTGTGCAGCCAGTCTTCCTGAAGCGGACTTTCGACCGATTCCGGAAAGGCCCGGCGCACCGTCGCAAGGGCCTCTTCGACCGAAAAGCCCCGTGCATTGAGAATATATGCGGCGATCATGCCGCTGCGCCCGGCGCCGTAGCTGCAGCAGAGCGCAATGGCCCCGTCCCTGGCAAGCAGAGCCGACGCCCGCGCCTCCAGCCGCCGCCACGCCCGCATCCACGCCGCGCCGGGTGCCGAAAAATCGTCGATCGGCAAGGCGGCAAACGCGATGCCCCTCTGCCTGACGCGGCGGCGCAGCAGGGTGCGGAAGCCGGGCGGGCAGTCGCCGTCGCGCGCCAGGAACAGGAAGAGGTCGGTCCTGCAGGCGGCAAGTGCCGCCAGCGTCTCGTCGATGCCCGCGGGATCGACCCAGAGCTCGCCGCGCGGATCGATCGTCACGCCAGGCGCGCCGAGGGTCACGAGGCGTCCCCCGCCGGGGCAATCGACGGTGGCGCGGATGGATATGGGATCGTCTCTATCCGCCACGCCGCCGGTCCTCCTTCTGGCCGCCCGCCTCACCGTATCGGATAGGCGTACATCAGGCCACCTTTGCTGGTCGAGGCGTTCTGGCTGCCTTCGCGCGTCAGCTTGAAGGGCGTCGCGGGACCGAGATGGCGGTCGAACACTTCGCCGTAGGAGCCGACCTGCTTGACCACCTGGTGGGCCCAGTCGGCGGGTAGCTTCATCTTGGCGGCCATGTCCGCGGTCGCGCCGTCCTTGGCGAAGAGACGCTGCACGGCCTTCGGCTGCTTGTCGAGATCGGCGATGGCGGCATCGACGTTGGTCGAGTTGATGCCGAGCTCGTCGGCGTTCAACATGACCTGGAAAGCCCAGCGCACGGCCTTTTCCAGCGTCTCATCCGGCTGGGTCACCAGCGTCAGCGGCTCGGCGGAGATGATTTCCGGCAGCAGTTCGTAGTCGTCGGGGGACTTGGCAAGGCGACGGTCGGCGGCAAGCGCCGTCATGTCGGAGGCGTAGGCGTCGCACTTGCCGGCGAAGAAGGCCTGTAGGCGCGCGGTCTTGTCGGCGATGTTCTCGACCTTGTAGCCAAGCCCTTGCGCGGCGAACCAGTCGGCTAGGTTGAGCAGGGTCGTCGAACCGTCCTCGGCGCAGATCGTCGCGCCCTTCAATTCCGTGGCGGATTTCACGCCCAGTGCCTTCGGCACCATGAAGCCCTGGCCGTCATAGAATGTGGTTGCGACGAAGGCGAGGCCGGGATCGGCCGAGCGCGTGCCGGTTTCCGTGACCGAGCGGGAGGCCATGTGCGCCTGCCTTGAGACCAGGCTTTTCAGCGAGTCGGAAAAGCCGATGCCGCGGATGTCCGCCTTGTTCGCATCGCCGAGGATCGCG
This sequence comes from Ensifer adhaerens, assembly GCF_002940685.1. Lineage (GTDB taxonomy): Bacteria > Pseudomonadota > Alphaproteobacteria > Rhizobiales > Rhizobiaceae > Ensifer > Ensifer adhaerens_E. Next base: position 103,674 of record NZ_PNFP01000003.1, read on the forward strand.
GCGGCCGCCATGCGGCAGAAATCGGCATTGAAGCCCTGGAAGACGCCGGCGCTGTCAGGCACGGAAAAGCCGGGCGCACTGGGGCTGACGAGGCAGACGAGTTTGCCGCCGGAGACCACATCATCGAAAACCGGACCGGCCTGAGCATGGGACGTATTGGCAAGACTGGCGGCGCAAGCGAGCGCTGCCGCAATATAGGACCGAAGCATGATGTTTTCCCCTCCTGTCACGTAAAGACAGCTATACCTGTATACATGTGTAACGTACGAGCGGTTTTTCCTGCTGTCAACGGGGTGGTAACCGAGGCAAATCGCATGGGGACGGCAATCAACGCTTGACGGTGCCTGAGGCGACGGAGACCTTGCGCGATGGTTCAGCTTCGCGCTCTTCGGCATGCCGGGCGACCGGCCGGGCATGGGTCGGCGGCGGCCCACGAGGGACCTCGCCAAAGATCTCAACGAACGCCGACAACTATCTGAAAAATATGAAAACGATGCCGACGCCCGGAGGTCAATTGGCTAAGCTTCAACCACCGAGCTCAGGTGCCAAAGCGGCTGCTCGCGGAGGCCGGCAACGGGCAAGGCTCCTGGTTCAGGCTTTGCGGCGCAAAGGAAGAAAAGGCTCAAGACGCGCCGCTGCGGCCCCGCAGTGGTGCAGCGCCGATCAGCGTCTTGGCTCCGCCGGTCAGGACGCGGCGCTGTATATGTCGAGATCGGATGCGGAGTCGATCTCGCCCCAGCTTCCCCCATAGGCGACCGTCTTTACCGCCATCCTGCCGGCCTCTATCACCCGCTGCAGCGTGCCGGTCATGTGCATGCGATCCCGCTCGGCGGCGCCGAGGGCGGCGCGAATACGCGTGATTTCAGCCCATGCGGTCGGGGTAAAGCGGAGCAGCCCCATATATTGGCCCTGCACCTTGTCTACGTGGGTCGGCCGGTTGCCGATCTCCAGAAGGAAGCCCTTGTCATCCATGCGAAACGTCTCGGCATCATCAAGCGGATCCCCGAACCGCCTGGACCACAGGCCAAGCCAGTTCGGATCGTAAGTGACCGCCAGTTCGGCCGATGCTTCGATCAGTAGGCTGACGGCCTCCGGCTCGTAAAAGATATCCGAATAGCTGACGACGCAGCTGCCGGCTTCGAGCCACTGAGCGGCGCATGCAAGGGAGGAGACCATGTTCGTCTCTTGCCAACGCGGATTGTGAAACTCGATGAGCCCCTTGTCCGCAAGCATTTCGCGGCGATAACCGGTCACAATGCCGATCTCGTCGATCCCGGCTGCCCGCAAGGACGCGAGCTGATGGTCGAGAAGGCTCCGGCCGTTGAGTTCCACCAGGCACTTGGGCCGCTCGTCGGTCATCTGTTTCATGCGGCTGCCGCGGCCGGCCGCGAGGATGAGCGCTCTCATAGAAGCTCCATGTCGTATGCTTTGAGGTTAAAAACGTCCGGGCTCAGCGGCGCGCGGAGCGAGAGCAGCCGCGGGTTGCGCCGGTTGGTCTTGCCGTATCTTAGCGGCAGTCGGGTATGCCAATCCAGGACGCAGCCGCCGGCCGATTCGAGCACGGCCTGGCCAGCTGCCGTGTCCCATTCGGAACTGCCGACCAGCCGTGGGAACACGTCGACGTCCCCGGTCGCAAGCAAGCCATACTTCAACGCCGAGCCCGCCTGGATGCGGTGCGCTATCGCATTTTCTTCAGCAAAGATATCCACGTCGGGATGGTCGTGGAAGCGGCTGACCGCCATGCGAAGATCCTTGGCCGGAGGCGTCTGGCGGAAGTCGCACCGTTCATCGCCGCGCTGGAGCCAGCCCCCGGTCCCGACGATGCCGCAATAGGCTTCGTTGAGGGCCGGCGCGAAGACGACGCCGAGAACGGGCCTCTGCTCGATAATCAGCGCGATGTTGACCGTGAACTCGCCGTTGGCGGCCAGAAAATCCTTCGTGCCGTCGAGGGGGTCGACGAGCCAATAGCAACGCTCCTCCAGATGAAGTTCGTTGCCCTCCTCTGACACGATCGGATAGCCGGTACCGGACAAATGCTCTGAAATGACCTGGTGCGCCGCCCTGTCCGCCGCAGTCAGGGGCGACCCGTCAGCCTTTCGCTCTACAACGCAAACCGTCGCATAGTGCTCCAGAATGGCGTCGCCTGCCGCCCGCGCGGCGCGAAGGGCAATCTCAAGCAGTTCTTGCATGCGTAAGTTCCCTCAGTCGCTCGATATCCCGATCGGCAAATTCCGCCTCGCGTTCGGGATGCCACATCCATGCTTCCCACGGCAGGTGCCGATGTTTCATGGCCTCGATCTCACCATCTTCGCTCCACGCGAGCGGAGCGAACGCCGCGGGGAGCGCGGCGAGGCCAAGACGGTGGTAACTGTTCACCGTGCCCGTTATCGCGCCGGAAAGGGTGTGGCGCGTACCGATATGATGAACCACCGTTCTCAGCTCGGCGCCGCCCCAATGCGCCATCATCTGCATCCCCCGGCAGATGCCGAGCAGCGGGATGGCCCTGTCGGCCGCATAGTCGAGAAGAGCGGCCTCCAGCCGATCGCGCTCGACCGCTTCGCCAATGTCGTTGCCACCGGAAAGGACGATGGCATCCGGCTCCACGGCACTGAGCCAGTCAGCCGAAAGGCCCAAATCTTCAACGAGATTGGGAACGGCGATCGGAAGCCCACCTGCCCGTGCGATAAAGGCGGTAAGGGCCTGGTCGACGGCGTCGCGCCGCTCCTTCCGGTCTGCCCAGACGTCGACGCGTTGGCTGACGACGACCTTCTTCACGAAAGCACCTCGACCCGCCTGCCAGCGCAATCGAGATGGAGCCGGCTTGCGCGGGACCAGAGGTTGTAGAGCGCTTCGCCGGCCCCGATGACGGCAGGCAGGCCCAATTCGCCGGCCCTGATCGCCATGTGCGAATTGGCGCCGCCCCATGTGGTGATCAGGCCCGCGATCGGATAGGCAAACAGCCAGTCGAAACCCGGATCGGCGCTTGGGATGCAAACGATCGCGCCGGCGAGTTCGTCACGCCGATCACAACCCACGACCGGAGCAGTCACCCGTTTCTGGGTGATGAAGTTGGGGGACGTCTCGGGCCACTCGAAGCCCCAGATATCCTCCGGTCTGCGGATCAGTGGCGGCATCGCCACCCTGAGCGTGTTTTCGTAGCGCGCACGTCCCTGCTCGATGGAGGTCATCAGCAGCTCTCGTGTATCGACGGCGGCAGTGTGCGCCTCGCGGAAGGCTGCGATGTCGCAGAAAGCGAGATCCTCGGACGAAAGTCCGTTCTGCTCGCCGACCTCCGTCACCAGAGCCAGCGTGTCGGAGAGGTTGCGGGTGAAATGAAACTTTGCCAGTTCCCGAAGCTCGATACCCTTCTGCAGAAAATCGAACAGGCCGACAGGATCCGGGTGCAGCCCGTGGGCGTCGAGAAGGCGGACCATCTCGCGCATCTGCGGCAGCGTCATCGAGAAGGGGGCGGCCGGCTGTGTCGCCGGAGGGCGTTGCTCCCAATCGAAGTAAAGCCCGGGCGCCTCGTCATAGCGCGGCGAGAGGATGTCGTAGGTTCCCGGACGCAAGTGCCCGTAGCGCGAAAGGAAGGTCGTCCTGTCCAGCCCCAATCGATCATGGGCCAGTTGACCGCTGACCGTGGAGACGCTGCCCATGAAGGCGTCGTAATCGCCCTGCGAGAAGACCCCCACGCTCACCAGTGACTTGAGCATCTGCACGGCCACAAAGCCGGCGCGGGCAAGACCTGCAAACGGCAAGGTGCCGTATCGCTTCGCGTCCTCGATCAGCCAGTAGATACGCTCGAGCGGATCGGCCGCGGACCTCAGCAGCGTCTCGCGCCGGGCGTTCAACGTATCGATCTTGGCTGCGTCCCCGACCCAGAGCCCCGTCTTCGGATGCACGATCTTGTTGGTGAGCGTCCGCAGGCTGTCGGCGATCGTTGCGGTTTCCTCGGCGGAGAAGCCCGCCTCGGACAGGCGCTTCAGCCGGTCCGGAAGATCCAGCGTGTAGCACGAAAAGACGATCTCGAACTCGACCTTGTCATGAAGCGTCGGTTCGTCGAGAAGCCGGGCGATGTAGTAGTCGACCAGACGCCCGGCCAACCCCTCGTCCAGGTCCGCCGGGATGAATGAATTGAAGGACAGCCGCACGTCGATATAGGGCAGCCCGAAGAAGTGCGGCATGAGCGGGAAACCGCGCAGATTGCGGTAGCCGTAGTTGTGCCGCTGGTAGGCCCAGATGGAATCCGTGATCAGCTCGCGGTAGAGGGAAAGAGCCAATGGCTTCGGACGGACGCCGACGATCTCGGCGGGGTTCCAGTCGGGCATGACGCCGTAGACGGTGCTGCTTCCCCGCAGGAATGGATGCGGCCTCATTCCGCGAAGGAGCTTTTCCTCAATGCGGGACAGGCGCTCTGCCTGGGTTTCGCTGTCTTCAGGCAGGTGTTTCAGGATCAGCGGGCGCGCCTGCAACAGCCAGGTCACGGGCTGATCGTCCTGCATCGTCACCGCAAATTCGCAATCGATCGGTGCGTTGCCGGACAGCGCACTCAGCTCCTCCAGAAGCGCGACCACGCCTGAAAGAGCGGGCGGCGGCGGCACTTTGGAGCGCGAAGCCTGCTGCCATGTTCTGCCGCCGAGGCCCGATGTGACGGTCGCCGTGTTCGAGCCTTCCGACCAGTTCACGATGCGGTAGGGCGCGCAGGTGTTGGGATCGTGCGAAAACGCAACACCCGCCCGCGCCACATCGGTCAGCATTGGCTGGATCAGCACTTCGTCGGCAGCCTCTGCCTCCCCGTAGGAGGCGATGACCTTGTCGATCGCCTCCGCGAGATCCGCTTCGTCAACGTTCAGAAGCGATAGAAAGGCGCCGGCGTTCGATTGCGTGGCGCCGTCCTCCCGCCGGCAGCTCGAGCGAACGGCATAGGGGCCGTTGCCCACCGTCTGCGCACCGTTGAGGCACGCTGCACGGTCCTGTTGCCAGCTTTCGACCGTGAAGTAGTGGACGGGGGCGATGCTCGCGCTCGTCAACCGGCCCCGGAGTTGGGCCAGAGTTTGCGCTTTCGAGCTGAACCGGAAGGGGAGGCTGGATATGTTCACTTCAGTTGTGCCACCCAGATGTTGGTCGAATAGGGGATCTGGATCACGGCCTCGTCGAGGCCGACCAGGTAGCGCTCGATCTCCGCAACGATCGCGGCGAACTTGGAGCCGGCCTGCCGCGCCAGGGTCGCGTGGGAGCGCCAGGCTTCGACGCACTCGGCAACGGTCTGCTGATGCATGACGCGAGAGCTGAGCTGGACGACGGGACCAAAGAGATTGCTTGCGTCGATCTCGGCCGTCTGGTCCTCGCGGCGCGTACCATATCCGTACTCGGCAACATGGCTCTTGATGATCGTCTCGATCCGGTGCTGGATCGGGTCTTCAAGCTGCCTGTGGTTCCACATGCAGGCAAACCAGCCCTTCGGCTTCAGGATGCGAGCCGTTTCCTTGAGCGCCTGCTGGCGGTCGCAGACGTTGAAGGAGCTTCCAAAGGTCACCATGTCGAACGCATGGTCCGCCTGTCCCGTATTCTCGCCGGTGCCCTCGTGCCAGCCAAGCTGCGGGAACCTTTCGGTCCGCTTGATGCCGTTCGCGCGCATGGCGTCGTTCGGCTCGACGGCCGTGACGGCGAAGCCGCGTGCCGCCAGCATCAGCGTCAGATGTGCGACGCCGGCGCCGACGTCGCATACCCGCTCGCCCTTGTTCACGCCGGCGATCGACAGCATCGCGTCGATCGCTGCGTCGGCATAGTCCGGGCGCAACAGATAAGCGTCGGCCAGCGAGGTGTAGTCCCATTCCGTTTTCATGTTAGCTTTCTCTTCTGCAGTTCGGATATCAGTTCAGTTGCCAAGGCGGCGGCGCCGCGATCCGGGGTGAACTCCGCGGTCCAGTCGGGCGCGGTGGGCTCATCGACGGGAAGGTCGAGGCCCGCGACCGAGGAAAGCGTGCCCTCGTCGAAACGACGATAAATCCCCTTCGGATCCCGTCGCCGCAGCTCCTCCAGCGGCACCTTCAGGTAGGCTTCGAAGTAGCCGGGCAGGTTCGCGCGGTTCCATTCGTGGACCTCGTGGAACAGGGAGATCGTCGCGATGACGACGGATATGCCCTGGGCGCCGATGAGCTGGCAGAGCCTCGCGTATTGCATGGCGAGGGCAAGCCGGCCCTGCCGTCCGTGATTGGTGTCGGTGGCGGCAACGGCCCCGAACACGGCGCGCAGCTCATCGCCGTCGAGCATGACGAGCGGCCGTCCGTCAGCGCGCAGGCGAACCGCGACCTCGTTTGCCAAGGTGCTTTTTCCCGCGCCGGAAAGGCCCGTAATCCAAAGGATCATTGCAGGCCACCGGAGGCGACGGGATCAAAGATGCGTCCCACCCGATCGACCCGCTTGAAGGCCTCAAGTTGGCCGAAGAGGGCATCCTCAATGTAGGATGCCTTGTCTTTTTCGAGATAAAGGTCTCCGTCGCAGTAGTTCCTGTAGTACGCCAGTCGGTTTTCCGCCTTCATGGCGCGGCATTCGATGATTTTCTCCCGGAGTTCATCAGCTGTTTTTGCGACGAGGACCTTGTTATTGATTTCATCGGAGAACCACGAAACGATGTGATCCTGAAGCGATGCTTCCGGGATGTAGTAGATCGGCGGAATCACACGCTTCAGCATGTAGGAGACGCCCCCGGTCGAACCATCGGTGATGAGAACGTCCGATTCCTCATAGAATTCAGCGGAGGAGCGTCCGGTTTCATCCAGCAAAAGCCGGGGAATGGTTCTCAGTGGTTCAAACCATTTCTGACACGCCGGATTCTCTAGGTCTGCAGGATACGGTCGAAACACGATCCGGGCTTCGGGAAAGTGCTCCAGGATCGTCGGCACGATGTCTGCGAGACTGTTGTAAAGAACGGCGCTTTGACGGATCGCAGTGACCGACGTCGGCAGGATGCCGACCGTGAAGTCGGAACGCTGTTCCAGTTCGGCGACTTCCTCGACCCGACCCGGAAACTTCAAGGGCGTCGAAGGGCAGAAAGCCGTCGTTCTCAGATCGGATCTGCAAGCGGCGCCCGGGACGTTGAGCTTGCCGCTCCAGCGCGCATGGCGATAGCTGGACATGCCCCTTGCGGCCATGCCGGTCATGCCCTTGGACGCTCCGATTATGCAATCCCAGAACGACGTCCAATCCGAAAACATATAGTCGGAACTTGCCGGCATCGGCGCGGAGCCGTGGCTGATGAAGATCGCCCTGAGGGACTCGGGTACAAACCGTGCGGCGTAAGCATCGTTCCCGATAAAATGGGTGTATCCGCCTTCATCGATCAGCGGAAATGCCCCGTAACTGGCAGGATTGACGATTCTGCCGAGAAAGTTCTCCGCCTCCTGCTTCGTCAATCCCGTATTTTCCGTCTGGAAAACATCGACCTCGCAATCAGCGGGCAAGTGCTTAAGGACTGCACGCAGATACTCCAGATACGTTTCGCCTCCTTGGTTCACGCTGTTCACCGCTGCGATACGTAGCTTGCGTCCTGAATTTGTCATGTCCCATGCCTGTCGAGATTTATTCTGCCGTGATTTCGGCGCTGCGAAGATTTGAATTGTTATGACGCAAGACGTTTCTTGAGCGCTCTCACGGAATTCAGCTAGTTCCGTTTCATCTTGCCGTTTTGGCTTGTCTGAAGCTGGTGCCTTGCACGGAAAGGACGAGTTATCTCATCGATTTAAATTTAGAGTACACTAATATTCTGAGGCTGTTGGTGCCGTCACTGGCGGATATGCGCCCGAACTCGTCGGACCCGGTTGCCCGTCGGACGAGCATGCGCCCGGCGACGGCGAGGAAAACGTCGACGGACGTGACGAAAACTGGGGGTGACGAGCAGCTCTCGGAAATGCGCGCGAATCGCGCCGAATCGAGTTGGAGGCCGGCGTCGAACCGTGACAGCGACACGCCGAGCTGCTGCGTCCATTGTTTCGCGATGCCCGCCTATGCCGACCTATGCTTCATAGCGCTGCGCGCCGGCATCAATTCGACCATCCGCCTGTTGCTGTGACACCTGCTCGAAGGGCATCAGCCGGCCTAGTCGAGCATGACCATGTGCGCGGTCAGCTGTTCCTCGAAGAATTTCGAGAACGTCGCGATACGGGGCGGCAGGGCCTGGTAGGGCGGATAGTAGAGCGTCAACCAGAGGTCCGGCGGCGACCAGCCACGCAAGACATGGACGAGCCGGCCACTGCGGATATGTTCGGCGATGTGAAATCCGGGCAGCATCGCCACGCCTGCGCCGTCGGCGGCCATGTCGGCAAGCACCTCGCCATTGTTGGCGCTGAACGCCCTGCCTGCAACGATCGTGATGCTGGAGCCACCGTCCGAAAGCAGCCAGTTCTCCCGCCGGCTTTCACCGCCATAGGCAAGACAGTCGTCCGGGGTCAGTTCGCTCGGGTGCTGCATCTCCGCAAACCGGCTGCCGGGCGCCGCCACCAAGATCCTCGGGACCACCTTGATCTTGCGCCAGATCGTAAACTTGTCCGATGGCGCCGACGAAATGCGGATCGCAAGATCGTAGTCGTCGTCGACAATGTCGATCAGGCCGTCCGAGAGCGAGATCTCGAAGCACATTTTCGGGTAGAGTTCCCGGAAGCCGGAGAGGATCGGCGGCAGCACCGTCTTGCCGAGCCAGGTCGGTGCGCTGATCCGCAAACGTCCCTGGTCGGCCTTGTGGGCGTTCCTGACCTCGCGGCGCGCATTTTCGAGCGCTTCGACCGCCGGTTGGATCTGCGCGGCGAAAACGGCGCCGTCCGTCGTCAGGGATACCTGACGGGTCGTGCGAACGAACAGCTGCACCCCCAAGTCATCTTCGAGTGCTGCAATGGCTCGCGTGACGGCGGCGGGGGTCATGGCGAGCTCGCGGGCAACCTGGGCGAAGTTTCGCTTCTCGGCGGCCATCAGGAAGATCTTCAGGGCCTTGTGGTCGTTCATCTTCTATTGTTTCAAAATTCGCAATTAATTCGAGAAAAATATTGCAATTCTTCGGGGCAATCAACCCGCGTAAATCTCTTCCACCGACGAACAACGTCAACGAAGAAAGGCACCGGCCATGATCAAGGATATCAAGGGACTGCACCACGTCACCTCCATGGCGTCGGATGCGCGAGAGAACAACAGGTTCTTTACCGATACGCTCGGTCTTCGCCGGGTGAAGAAGACCGTCAACTTCGATGATCCGAGTGTGTACCACCTCTATTATGGCCATGAGACGGGTACGCCCGGGACGGTCATGACATACTTCCCGTTCCCGCACATGATGACCGGGCGGCCGGGTGTCGGCGAGGTCGGCGAAACGCAGTTCTCTGTTCCCAAGGGAGCGCTGTCCTTCTGGAAAGACCGGCTCGTGGCGCAAGGTGTCGCCGGTATTCAGGCCGACACGGTGTTTGGCGCCCATCGCCTGCGTTTCACGGGGCCCGATGGTGACGGTCTTGCGCTGGTCGAAACGGCCGACGACGCCCGCGCTCCCTGGCTTGCCGAGGGCATTTCCGAAGCCAACGCGATCCGTGGTTTCTCCGGCGCGCGCTTCAATCTTCACGACACGGCGGCGACCGAGGAACTGTTGCGTTTCATGGGTTATGAGCGGTCCGAAGTCGAAGGAGACGTCACGCGGTTCGTCATCCCCGGCGGCAACGGTGCTGACACGATCGACCTCGTCGCGCTGCCGAAGACACCGTTTGCGCGTCAGGGTGCAGGTTCGGTGCATCACATCGCCTTTGCTGTCGAGAACTGCGAAAAGCAGCTCGAAGTGCGCAAGGCCCTGATGGACACCGGCTACCAGGTCACGCCCGTCATCGACCGCGACTATTTCTGGGCGATCTACTTCCGCACCCCGGGCGGGATCCTGTTCGAGATCGCAACCAACGAACCCGGCTTCGACCGCGACGAGGATACCGCCCATCTCGGCGAGGCGCTGAAGCTGCCGAACCGCTACGAGCCCTTCCGCAACCAGATCGAGGCGAACCTCGTTCCGCTTGCCGCGTGAGATCGGCGCCTGACGGTGCCATCAGCACGCAGCGCGTCGTCCCTGGAAAACGCATCGGCCCAATGCGGCCGATGAAGGGTAGGCAATGCCACTCCGATCCGTTGGCTCGGAGTGGCAAGAACATCCATCAAGGATCACCGTCATGAAACTCTATCTGATGTCACTCGGCGCCGGACTCCTGGTCGGCATTGTCTACAGCCTTCTCAACGTTCACTCGCCGGCGCCGCCGGTCATCGCGCTCGTCGGCCTTCTTGGAATTCTCGTCGGCGAGCAGATCGTTCCTTTTGCCAAGACACTCTGGAGCAGGGAGCCGGCGGTGATCTCCTGGATCAACCAGATCAAGCCGCACATGTTCGGCCACCTGCCAAAGGGAGAAGACCGCAGCGACATGGCAGCAACTCAGCAGGTTGGCATCACGTCCGATAGTTGAGCCCGCGACGGAAGCCGACGCCTACTGACAAGTCTGTTCGACGCCGACATTGCAACCTCGCCGGCAAACGGCGAAACTTCGACGGGCTGCCTGACCGGCCCCGTCGATCTCTGGAGAACGATCATGAGCGGAACCAGGCTTTTTTCACCCTTCGAAATGGGATCGCTTACGCTGCGAAACCGCATCGTCATCGCGCCAATGTGCCAGTATTCGGCGACCGACGGGCAGATGAACGACTGGCATCTCATTCATCTCGGTAATCTGGCCTTGTCGGGAGCGGCGGTGCTTACCATCGAGGCGACGGCGGTCCTGCCGGAGGGCCGCATTTCCTATGGCGATGTCGGGCTTTATTCGGATGCCTGCGAGCGCGCAATGGGCCGGGTTCTCGACGGCGTGCGACGGTGGTCCGACATGCCGATCGCCATCCAGCTCGGCCATGCCGGACGCAAAGCTTCCAGCGAAGTCCCGTGGAAAGGTGGCGGCCAGATCAGTCCGAAGGACGAGGGTGGCTGGAAGACCGTCGCGCCGAGCCCTGTTCCTTTCCGCGAGGAATATGACCATCCGGCAGCGCTCGATCGAGGTGACCTCGCGCAGGTCCGTGCGGCCTTCGCCGATGCCGCCAGGCGCGCCGCGGCTCTAGGGCTGGACGCTGTCCAGATACACGGAGCGCACGGCTATCTCCTGCATCAGTTCCTGTCGCCGCTCTCCAATCACCGCACGGACGATTATGGTGGGTCACTGGAAAACCGCATGCGGTTTCCTCTCGAAGTCTTCGAGGCCGTTCGCGCGGCATTTCCCGCGGACCGGCCGGTGACGATGCGGGTCTCGGCGACCGACTGGGCGCAGGATGGCTGGAACATCGAGCAAACTGTCGCCTTTTGCCAGGCGCTCCAAGCCCGTGGCTGCTCGGCCATTCATGTCTCGTCGGGCGGCCTTGCATCCCACCAGAAAATTGCCATCGGCCCAAGCTATCAGGTCCCCTTTGCGCGCGCCGTCAAAGAAAACGTGGCGATACCGGTCATCGCAGTCGGCCTCATCACCGAGTTCGAGCAGGCCGAAGCAATCTTGACGATGGGCGATGCCGACCTCGTCGCGATTGCTCGCGCCATCCTCTACGACCCACGCTGGCCCTGGCATGCCGCGGCGCATTTCGGCGAGCGGGTGTGGGCGCCCGATCAGTATCTGCGGTCGCAGCCACGACAACTCCGTCATCTCTTCGACCTTTAGGCAAAGGTTCGCATCCGGGCTCGCTTGCGATTGCACCGACGAAAGAAGACCGCCTCCTGCGGCAGGAGGCGGTCTTGGCGGGCCGGGGCGGGCCGGGGCTTCGGGGAGGGCACACCGAAGCCGGAACTGGAGATGCGGTCTGTCGCCCCGATGCGAAGCGACGGTTGAAGTGTAGACCTGCGCCTCGCCTGACGTAACTACACTTGGGTATCGACACGCCTGGACAAGCAGGTCAGCGTCTCGGGTCAGAACGTCGACGGGCCAAGGGGTCGCCACCTCCGGCTTGCATACGCGCCAGGTTGCGAGAAGCGAGCGTGTTGCCCAGCCCGGAGCGTCTTTTGCCGGTGGTTCCGTCCAAACAGCAATCGTTGCTTCAAGATCAAGGACCACGGCGTCGCCTAGATCTCATCCGGACGCGAGAGGGCCCGCCAGCCATCGAGGTCAAGCTACCAGGCGCATAATCAGTTTTTTTGCAACGGGCCGGCTGACGCCCTGCCGGAGAAGAGAGAGGTACCCCGTGAACCAATCCGAAAACAACATCGTCATCGAGCGACCGGAGCTGCACCGCTTCGAACTGGCGGTCGACGGCGGCATCGCCGCCGTCTACTACCGCGTGGAGGAGGGGCGCCTGGTGTTGATCCATACGGAAGTCCCTGAGGAACTGTCCGGCCGCGGGATCGGTTCGCGGCTGGTGACCGGTGTTTTCGATCTCGTGAGAGCCAGCCACCGGGAGGTCGTCATCCGTTGCCCCTTCGTGGCCGCCTGGTATGCCCGTCATCTGGATTACGGTGACGTCGTCGACGGTTGACCGGCGCGATCGGGCCGGAACCTCCCGTCAGACCTTCGCGTCACCGCGCGCCGCATCGACACTGACAGGCCCTCCGCCTGCGGCAGCAAGGTAGAGGAACACGAAACAGAAGATAATGGCGGCCGTGCCGCCGTTCTGCGCCGGATAGAAGCCCTGCGGCGCATGGCGGAGAAAATAGGCCGACGCCATGACGCCGGACAGAATGAAGGCGGAAAGCCGGCTTTTGAAACCAACCAGCAGCGCGAAACCGAGCACGAGTTCGAACAGTCCGGCAATCCAGGGCAGGGAACCAATGGGCGGCCCGCCGTCGCTTGCCGGAAAGCCGATGACCTTCTGCGTTCCGTAGCTGAAAAGCACGAGCGCGGAGACGGCCCGCAACAGACTGAGCAGATAGGGGGCTAGCTGGTTGGACAAAGCGCGCAAGAGATTTTCCTTTGCAGTCGACCGGCAGGTCAATGTGAACGTGATCCGAGGCGCTAAAACGATACGACCGGCCCCATGCGAGGCCGGTCGTATCGTTTTAGCGCCAGGGGGAATGGACCCTTACTTCGCCGGGTTGGGTCCGATGGTCTTGCCGTGGGTGACGCGTTCGCCAGCCTTGTGGACCATGGTGTAGGCGTAATCGATGCCCATGCCATAGGCGCCGGAATGTTCCTTCACCACGGAGGTGACGGCATTGTAGGTTTCCTTGCAGGCCCAGTCGCGTTGCCATTCGAGCAGGACCTGCTGCCAGGTGACCGGGATGACGCCGGCTTGGACCATGCGGTCCATGGCGTATTTGTGGGCGTCGGCAGAGGTGCCGCCGGAGGCGTCGGCGACCATGTAGATCTCGTAGTCCGGAACATCATGAAGGGCCGAGAGCGCAAAGGTGGTGTTGCAGACCTCGGTCCACAGGCCCGAGACGACGATCTTCTTGCGGCCGTTGGCGGCATTCTTGGCGAGCGCATCGCGCACGTTCTGGTCATCCCAGGAGTTCATCGAGGTGCGCTCGAGAATGTCGTTATCCGGGAAGACGGCGAGCAGTTCGGGATAGGTGTGGCCGGAGAAGGATTCCGTCTCGACGGTGGTGATGGTCGTCGGAATGTTGAAGACCTTGGCGGCCTTGGCGAGGCCGACGACGTTGTTCTTCAGAACCTGGCGGTCGATCGACTGGACGCCGAAGGCCATCTGCGGCTGCTGGTCGATGAAGATCAGCTGGCTGTTCTGCGGGGTCAGGACTTCGAGTTTGGACATTGTCTCTCTCCTCTTTGAGTGGTTGGAAGCCTGGTGTCAGGTCTTCGCCGGTCTGTTGAACTTGTCTGGTGAGAACAGATGTAGCGGATCGGATTGCGCCGATGAATTGCAATAATAGTTTCGATTGAATTACCGATATCGCAACAATAGGCAGGCGTTCGTCTCCAAGGGCCTTCAGGAGCATCCGCTGAAGGCGGATGCTCCGCTTTCCTCATCGGGGATGGGGCCATCTGAGGTTGCTGAACGGGGTCCGGGAAACGCCCTTGTAATAGGCGCCCGCCTTCGGCGGCGGTTGGTTCACAACCACCTTCGCCCCGGAGGAGCGGACTTTGGTCTTTGGCGAGGCACGGTCATCGCCAAAGGCAGCCGATGAAGCAATCAGGATCGAGATCGCCGCTATGGCAACAGTTCTGGCTATGTCTTTCATGCCTGGTTCCTTTGCGGGCGTTGTCAGCGACGACCGTGCCTTCTGCGCGTCCCGCACCTCCCAACAGGAGCGGGGCCCAAGGGTGGATGTCCAGACCAATGTGCCGCCGCCGGCAGAAAATGGTGCCATTGCCGGGGGAGAGGCGCAGGAGAGGGGGATGCCAAATGCCCTTGAGGTCACCGGCTTGGCGAACGGGTTGTCGAGCGGGCGGCCGGCGCCAGCATGGGCGAGACGAGAAGGCTCAAGGATGGTGGCGTGGTTGCCAGGATCATCGGCTTCTCCCTGATCAGTTGCCGGTGCGGGACTGTTTCTTGAATATTGCGTCCATTTCGCTGCCGTTTCTTGTCGGGAATGTCTGCTTTTTGAAAATTCTCACGTCCAAGCAGCGAACTCCGCGGACGCCCGCGCGTTTTCCGTTGATCTTATCGCCTGTTGCGCCGCCACGCGCGATGGGTTTGCCCGAACCACCGTTGCCGCCTTTGGCGGGCTCAGGGACGCCGGTCGCGACGGAAGCGAGCGGGCGTGGTGCCCGCGATCACGGAAAAGCTTCTGGTCAGATGGCTCTGATCGGCAAAACCGCAGCGAATGGCGATCTCGGCGATAGGCACATCCTGGAGCAACAGTTCCTTGGCGCGGGCAATGCGGTACTCCGTGAGCCAGCGCAACGGTGTCTGGCCGAAGCTCGCCTTGAAGGCCTGAATGAAATAGCTTCGAGAGAGCTCGCAGCTATTGGCTAGGTCCATCATCGACAGGTGCCCGTCGAGCCGCGCGGCCAGGTACTCCAACGCGCGCTTTTCCTGCCAGGGCGCCAGCGTTCCCTTGCGATCGCCCGGAAAATACAACCCGCCGTACTTCTGCGCGAGATGCGTCATGATCGCGAGCGCCACCTGATCGATGAAGAGCCGGCTGGCTTGTTTCGGACGCTCAAGCGCGGGCAGCAGCGCGTGCGCGAGGCCGAGAATAACGGGATCGATCGTACCGGGAGGACATTCCAGGCCCACAAGGTCAGGCCGCCCGATTTCAGCGGCGAAGTCGCGCACATGCTGAAAAGGGATCCGGAAGCGTACATTGTCGAACGGGGACAGATGATGGCAACGCCATTCCTCGCGCAGGTCCGTGATGGCAAGTGCCCCCTCCCGGTGGCCGCCTTCGAAGATCAGCGACTTGCCACGCCAAAGCCGATGGAGTCGAAAATCGCGCAATTGCGTGATGATGCTGAAGGCGTCCTCGCGCGCGTTCGCCGGGCTTGGCGCCAGGTCTTCCCGATCGGACTTCAACCGCACAATGGAGATGGGAGACGCATCGACGAACGATCGGCGTATGGCGCCCGGCTCTTGGCTGTCTTCTGGGGCGGACTGCCTGTACATCGTCTACTCCCAACTCACGGGCGAATGAAAGATTGCCCAACGTTCTTCGCTGAAGCAATTGGACTAATGGAGGCCCCGCCGCCGCCAAGCCGAAGGCATGACGCCCGTTATCTCGACAAAGACCTTCTCGAAATGTCCGAGGCTGCCGAATCCGCAGACACGTGCAATGTCCTCCAGCGAGAGCGCATGGTTGGCGAGATGTGACTTCGCGCTTTCGATTTGTGCGGCAATGGGCCGAAGCGTGGTTCCGGATGCTTCCCCCATCAAGGTTGCCTGCGCCTTTCGATCGCCTCCCTCCATCGGCTCGCCATACCGGTGCAGAAGGTGGGCGCAGATGGCGACCGCCACGGGTCGCAGCGGCGCAGGGGCTGTTCCGGTCCCGGCAAAGAACGCTATGAGCGCGGTGCCGAGATTGCGAAGCACCGGATCCGGTTCGCCGCGACGGCATATCAGCCGGCGTGATCCGGCTTCCGGCGACAGCTCCGCGGTCTCGCTGAAAAGGGTCCTCGGCAACACGAATGCCAGCGAGCGTAGCCGACTGTGGAGACGGATGGTCGCCCCATCCGCGAGATCAACGAGACAGATCGTACCGCGTGCGAAGTGGCGACGCTCGGTGCAGGAACCATCCACTCGGATGTCGGCGTGTTCGGCGTCCTCAAGATAGAGCATGAGGAAATAGCATTCGGAGGCGGGGAGCCGGATATCATTTTCGCCGTCGGTCCTCAGTTCCCGGCAAATGCTGGTCACGGAAAAGGTCGCGGCGCGAATTGGAACGGTGGTCAGGCAGGGGGCCTCGGGCGTCCCGAAGCAGACACCAACACATGCCATGTCTTTGCTATCGAAGTTCAACGCGCATCCCTTGGCGGCATCTCAGGAACAATCTTGCCGGAGGTCCGGCGTCCAGACTGTATTTCAGGCCGCGTCGACGTGCAACGCGACGGCGAGCCGACCTCGCCGCTCCGCGACCAGGCGGCCCGAAAGGCGGCGAACGCGTTCAACTACGCGCGAATTCGAGCATTGCGCTTTCGCGGCGGCATGGCCACGACCTTGGCAGATCGCGGGCGTTCTTCCTTCGCATCGGCCGGGTTTCCGCCGAAATTTTCTCCGGACGCAGCGCCGTCCATGCGCCCGGCCGCTGACCTGGTCGCTATCGGCGTGAAGGTCCCAAGTAGTTCTGGACGCAGCCCGTCGCCGCGCTGAGCAGCAACGGCATGCAAAGCTTGCAGCAATGTCATCATGGCTCGTCTCTCCGTTGTGATCTGCGGCTCGCCTCAAACATGGGACGGCGTGGCGGGCCGCCATTCGGATCATCGAGGGGGGCGGGCTTGCCCATCCAACCATCCGCTGCAGCTCGGGATACGAATTGTCGTCCTCCCGCTGCTGCAGCTCCGGCCCCTGCGCTCCGAATACCCCGATCCGACTCCCGAAGGCCGCCGGCCGCAGTGCCGGCGGCGCATGTTCATCGCGCGTCGTGGAAAATGATCCCGAGCGTGTGGCGCATGCCCGACCGGACGCGGCTGACACCGTGACGCAGGTTGACGCGATACGTTCCCTTCGTTCCCTGGACCGGACGGTTGTGGACGGCAAAGGCGACGGCGTCGCCCTGCCGGAGCGGCACCACCTCGACGCGGCTCTGCATGCGCGGACGCTGTTCGGTCAGTGCAAATTCGCCGCCCGTGAAGTCGCGGCCCGGCTCGGAGAGCAGGATCGCCACCTGGATCGGAAATGCGAGATCGCCGTAAAGGTCCTGGTGAAGGCAGTTGAAGTCGCCCGGTACATACTGCAGCAGCAGCGGTGTCGGCCGGATCTGGCCGGCCTCGTGGCATTGCTCAAGGAACGCGGCATGCTCGCCGGGAAACCGCTCGCCAAGTCCCATCCGCTCGTTCCAGGCGTTGGCGACATCGGCGAGGCGCGGGTAGAGCGCAGTGCGGATGCCGCCGATGAGATCGGGCAGCGGATACTTGAAGTAGCGATATTCGCCCTTTCCGAAACCGTGCCTGGCCATGACGATATGGCTGCGGAAATGGCTTTCATCGGCATAGAGCGACGCGACGCCGCTGCATTCCTCAGGCGTGAGAAGTTTGGGAAGGACAGCGCAGCCGAAGCCGTCGAGCTCGCCGGCAAGCGCTTTCCAGTCGTAGGTGGCAATTCGAGCCTGCGCGGACGTATCCGCCGAGGCCATGTTGTTTGCAATCTCGTTCATACCGTGGCTTCCTTCTAGAACCCACTTGCGTTCCGATCGCGCGCGAAGCCCGGTCTGGCGCAAGCAAGCGCGAGACTGCTTTCTCGCTGCCTGAAGCTACGCAAATGGGCGGGGTGAAGAACTCCGTTTCTTATCCTCTAATCGACTTGTCCGATTGGCAGAGGTGCATGCTTGCTGTTGGGCGCACATCGTAGCACGGCGAGAAAAGGCGGAGGTGAAGACGCGCAGCGCACCGCTCGATCGATGCATCAGGCCAATCGGAGGATCGTGGTTTCCGCGAGAAGATAGGTCTCGCCGGAGGCGAGGCGGGCTTCCACTTCGCCGTTGTCGCGCATCTCCAGCTCGACATAACCGGCGGCCACAAGCTCGCCGATGTACCTCATCACCAGCGCTTTGTCCGCGTTGCCCTGCGCCAGCGCAACAAGTGTGTCGATCGCCTCCCGGCTTGCGGGAGGCTCGCGCCGGTTGCTTCTCGCATCGTTACCGCCCGGCGAAGACATGAGCGTGGGCTCCTTGATCTAGCCGTTGCCGCGGGCAGGCCGCAGCAAACCGAAAGTGGATCGGACGCTATAGCGCTCCGCGGAACGTGAGGTTTATCCGCATGCGCCCGACTGTCTCATGGATGCCATCCTTTAGCTCCGGCACGCCGTGATAGAAGAGCCGCGACGGGCCGCCCCAGACCGCCACGTCCCCATGCCGCAGCGCATACTTCTTCACCGGATCGTTCCGCTTCAGCCCCCCGAACTGGAAGGTTGCCGGCAGGCCGAGCGAGACCGACACGATCGGATTGGCGAAGTCTCGCTCGTTCCTGTCCTGGTGCAGCGAAAGACGGGCGCCGGGCTCATAGCGGTTGATCAGGCAGCCGTCAGGTCGGAAGTTCGGATAGCCGGCCCTTGTCGCCGCGTCGACCGCCAGGTCGAGGAAACATTTCGGCATGGCCGGCCAGGGTCGACCTGTTCCCGGATCATTGCGATCGTATCGGTAGCCTGCGCGATCGGTGACCCAGCCGGCGGCGCCGCAATTCGTCATCGCCACCGACATGGTGAAGCCGCCCGGCGTGACCATGTGTCGGAACGGCGACTGGCTGGTAATGTCGCCGAGCGCCGCCAGAAGATCTTTTTCGTAGGGAAGTGCCGCTCCGCGAAGCAGCATGGCGCCTTCGGCCATGCTCTCGGCTGCGGGGGCGAGCATATCAAACAGATCGGGCATCTTCGGGCCTGTTGTCTATCGTGGTGGCGGATGGATGAAAGACCGGGCGATATCCGGCAAGGAGCACCTGGAGCGTCGATGGCGGCGTCAGGAGCCATTCGGCGTTGCGCAGGGTTTCGGGCGTGTCGTAACCCTCGGTGGTCCAGCGGAACGCCAGGCCGGCGCGCAGCGTGTAGGCCTCGCCGCCTGACACGACGACCGCGCCATCAGGCAGATCGGCCAAACGAAGGGCGATCGGATGCAGGCGCTTGCGGCCGTACTCGAGGCGTTCGGCATGCAGGAGGGAATCCATCTGCATGGCTGAAGGGGGTGCGTCATTCTTCGCCGATGCCCAGCAGGACCGGAAGTGTTGCGCGGCTTCGCGCCGGCAGAGGAAGCACGGACGATGGCCGGCAGCAAGGGCAACGGCCTCGTCGAGGAAAAACAGCTCCGTCCAGCTCCTGCGCGCCATCACCTCCCGGTGCCATCCCTTGAATTCGCAGGCGCAAATGAGCCAGGCCTTCGACGCCCAGCGCCTGCCAAGCAATGTCTTCGTCGCCGGATCGTGGATGATGCCGCGATTGCCGGTAAACAGGCCGCGCTGAGCGGTGGCGACGATATCACCGAAGGGCGTGACGCGGTTTTGAAGGGGCATGGCGTTTTTCCCGGCCGTCTCTTACTTCAACACGTTTCCACGCTCGCGCGGGATGCGCCACAAATACCAGGCCGCCACCGTGCGGTGGGGCGACCAGGGCTTCGAGATCTCGCGCAGTTCTCTCGGCTTCGGTTGTTCGGGCAACGATTTCAGAACACGGTAGCCTTCGCAGACACCGAAGTCGTCTGCAGGCAGGATGTCCATCCGTTCCAGCGAATACATCAGCAGCATTTCGACGGTCCAACGGCCGATGCCCTTGATACCGATCATGCGGTCGATCAGCGCCTCATCGGTCATCGCGGCGGCAATGTCACGGGTGGGGACCAGGCCATCCAACGTTCCCCGAGCGATTGCCTTGATGGTGGCGATCTTGCTGGCCGAGAAGCCGCAGCTGTGAAGCTGGTCGAACTCGGTCGCGATGAGGTCTTCCGGGGTCGGAAAATCGCTGTTGTCGAAGAGCCGCTTGAGGCGGCCAACGATGGCGTCGCCAGCCTTGGCCGTCAACTGCTGATAGGCGATCGCACGAACAAGCGCTTCGTATGGTTCTCGGGCGGCCTTGGGATCGTGACGGCAAGGGCCGACCAGGTCGATCAACCGCGCCCAGTCGTCGTCATGGCTGGAAAGAAAAGCAACGGAACCATCGTAGCGGGAGAACAAATTCATACGGATGCCTTGTTTTCGTCGGCGACCGCGCGGCGTCGCCGTTCGCAGATGGTGAGCATGAGGTTGCCGCAAGGCGGCATCCATGGCGCGTTCGGGTTTTCGGTGAGGGCAGGGAGCGTGGCGGCCACGGTCATCGCCGTCCTTTCCCATATCGGCGCGGTTGATTTCGATCGTGGCGTCATGCGGTCCGCGGCGCTTCCCGATCAAGCAGCGAGCGCTTGCGGTCGACGCCCCAGGCATAGCCGGAGAGCGCACCATCGTTGCGAACGACGCGGTGGCAGGGAATGGCGACCGCGATAGTGTTTGCAGCGCATGAGCCAGCGACTGCCCGCGCCGCGCTCGGTGCGCCGATACGTCGGGCGATTTGCGCATAGGACACACGCTCGCCGACGGGGATCTCCTGCAAGGCCTGCCATACCCGTCGCTGGAACGCCGTGCCACGGACGTCGAGCGGCAGATCGAGACCGATGCCGGGGCTTTCGACGAAGCCACAAACGCGGGCGATCAGAGCCTCGTATTCGCGGTCCATGCCGATCAGTCTCGCTTTTGGAAAACGATCCTGGAGATCGCGCACAAGTTCGTCCGGATCGTCTCCGAGCAGGATCGAGGCCACGCCTTTCGTGCTCGAGGCCACGAGGATCGCGCCGAGCGTCGTCTGGCCGACCGCAAACTTGATCTCCTCGTTGGCGCCACCCGCACGGTATTGCGTCGGCGTCATGCCGAGCATGCCGGTCGACTTCTCATAAAAACGGCTACTGGAGTTGAAGCCGGCGTCGTACATGGCCTCGGTGACGCTCGTGCCGGTCTCCAGGCCCTCCCGTACTTTCCTCGCGCGATGGCCGGCGGCATAGGCCTTGGGGGTCAGCCCCGTCGATGTCTTGAACACACGATGGAAATAGCTCGGACTGCGGCCGACAGTCGCCGCCAGTTCTTCCAGCGACGGTTCCTCTTCGCTCTCCTCGATGAGGCGGCAGGCCCGGGCGATCAGTGCGGCATTTTCGCATGCGAGCGAAGGGCCGTCCGGATTGCAGCGTCGGCACGGGCGAAACCCGGTTGCCCGGGCGCTTTCGAGCGTATCGTGCAAGGCGACGTTCTTCGGGTTTGCCGTGCGGGAGGGGTACGAAGGCCGGCAATAGATGCCGGTTGTCGAAACGGAGTACCAGAACCGACCGTCGGCAGACTTGTCGCGGGTAACGATCCGCGTCCAGCGGGGATCCTCCGCCACGGAGGGAAGCGAGGCGTGAAGGGTGGGGGCAGGTCGAATGTTCATGTCCATGATCTTCCACTCGAATTTGTTGTTGATCGATCGTGCCTCCGATCAGTGCTGTCCGATCCTTGCTCTCGAATCGAACGAGTTCCCACCCGGATCTTGCGCAGACCATCGACAGGCGCGGTTTTCCGACGCTTCCATCGTGGCGATGGGAAGGGGCTTGAGAAAAACGAAGCTCGCACAGACATTTGAGGGCACCGGGCGCCAAACTCCGGTTCTTGTCCTCGAATTGGAAACGGCGTGCCGGACCGAAGCAAGGTTCGAGAAGCCTGGACTGGCTAGCGGTTGACTGATCGCAGAATTCAAGGCGATCCAACGAGTGCTGACAGGGCGGGCAAGGGGAATTGAAGATAAGACCAGACGAACGGCCATTCCGGATCTTCGCCCGCTTTTTCGTTGTATGCGCGGTGATCGGAGGGTGGGCCGCCTATGTCGAGCTCTCGGAAATCCCGCCTTACATCATACCCCGCCCGGATGCGGTCGTTGCAGCACTTCTTGCCGATTGGCACATCTTGGGTCCGGCGCTCTGGGTAACCGCGCAAACGACCTTTGTGGCACTGACTCTTGCCATCTTCGGTGGAGGATGTGCGGCGGTGTTGCTCGCACAATCCAGGTGGATCGAGACGGCATTGTCGCCGATTCTGGTGACGTTGCAGGTAACCCCGATCGTCGCGATAGCGCCCTTGATCCTGATTTATGCGCCGACAGCTTGGACCGCGCAGTTGATATGTGCGTTCCTCGTGACCTTTTTCCCGATCATGTTGAATACGCTGCAGGGCTTGAAGAGCGCCGACCGGGATCGCGCCGATCTCATGAAGACCTACAGCGCGTCGCGTTGGCAGGCGCTCGTCTACCTGAAGCTGCCGTCCGCACTTCCGGGTTTCCTGGCAGGCCTCAGGATCGGAGGCGGGCTCGCCTTGGTGGCGGCGGTTGTCGGAGAGTTCGCGGCCGGACAGGCCGGCAGCAATGCGGGACTGGCCTTCCGATTGCTGGAGGCGCAGTACCGGCTCAACATGCCGCGCCTCTTTGCATGCCTCGTCCTGCTTGCCATGTTTGGGGCGGCGATGTTTTATCTGACGTCCCTGCTGTCGACGCTTGCGCTTCGCCGGTGGCATGAAAGCGAACAGCTCTGACGGCGTCGCCGACGTGATCCGCTGACGCTCATTGTTCGATCTACGATTTCCCCTTCAGCGACATGCCGACGCCCTTGCAGGTAAAGCTTGGATCAAAAGCCTTGGTGTAGTCGGTGCCAGGCTGGAGCAGCTTCACCTTCACCAGCTCGTCGAACAACTGCTTGTAGCGTTCGGCTCTCAGGCACCCGATACCATTTGTCAGCGCGTCGCCGGAATCGACGATTCCGTACTGCTTCATCTTGTCGACGGCATAGTCTATCTGGCCATCGGTCATTTCCGGGTTTTCTTTCTTGATCAGTTCGTTTGCCGCGGTGTTGTCCCGGTAGAGATAATTGTACCAACCCTCGATTGAGGCATCGACAAACCGTTGCACGAGATCACGATCCTGATCGATGAGGCTTTGTTGCACGGTGACCATGGTGGCGTAGGGCCGATATCCGCTGTCGGCGAGCAGGAAGATCTTCGGCTCCGCACCGGTCTGTCTCTGGATCTCATAGGGCTCGGCGGTGATCAGCCCCTGCTGTGCCGATCGGCGATCGGCGAGAAACGGCGAAGGGGAGAAATTGTACGGCTTGAACTGCTCGTCGCGAAAGCCAGTGAAGTTCGCCTTCATCCATTCGAAATACGCGCCAAAGCCACCATGCGTCATGAAGATCGTTTCGAGCCTGGCAATATCCTCGAAATTCTCAACCCCGGCATCCGGGTGGGTCAGGAGGACCTGAGCGTTCTTTTGATAGAAGGCCGCAACGTCGACAAGGGGAATGCCCTGCTCGATGCCGATGAGCTGCTCCTGTTGCGTCCCCAGATAAAAGTCGAGTTTGCCCGTCAGAAGCAGGGCGCGGTTTTGAACGCCGGGACCGCCCTGCTTGATTTCAACGTCAAGGCCGTACCTTGCGTAAGTGCCGTCGGCGAGCGCTTGATAGAAGCCGCCATGGTCAGCCTCGGCCAGCCAGTCGGTGCCGAAGCGAACCCTGTCGAGGGAATGGGCAGGCGAGGTCATCGAGACCACGCCGACGGCCAGCATACCGGCCAGTGCCGTCTTGCTGCGTGATTGGGACACATGCATGGGAGTACCTGATCCGGATGAGGCGCGGTCATGGAGCTTCAAGTCTTTGATGGTGCCTAGACGCGATTACCGGAACAATTGCAAGATGTTACCGGCATTGGAATTCGCGATCTGCAGGGACTGGATCGCCAACTGCTCTTGCGACTGCAACGCCTTAAGTCTGGTCGAGGCTTCGTTCATGTCCGCGTCGACCAGGCGGCCGACACCCTTGTCGATGGTATCCATGAGTGCCTGGGCGAAATCGGTCTGCATGGTGACGCGCGTTTTTATGGCACCCAATGTGGCAGTGGCCGAGATCGCCTTTTCCAACATGACGTCGACGCCCGACAGATAGTTGTCCAGGTCGTTGCCCGGGTCGGTGATGTCCACATCCAGAATGTCGAAGTTCTGCGTGCGCCCAATGTTGTCGTCAATGTTCTGCAGTTGAATGATCGCGCGCCGTCCGGCCTCCGGAAAAAGGCTTTGATCGATATCGAAGCGGATCAACGAACCAGTGCTCGAGACCGTCAGGCCCTTTCCCGATAAAGCGGCGTCAAGTATGGCGGCGAAATCTGCAGCACTTGAGACCTTTCCGTCGGTAACGTTGAGAACACTGTCGACGAACGGTTTGTCGATCGTGATTTTCTGGCGTGCACTGCTGTTGACCTCAATTTCGAAACTGAAGGCGACGCTTCTATGCACCTGGAACGGACCGCCAAACATGAAATCCCAGCGAGGGTAGTGATTGTCGGTGTTGGTGGCAGGCGGGTTTTCGAGCCCGAAGGCGAAGTCTCCCGGCAGCGTGGAAGCGACCGTCCCGATCTCGACACTCGACCCGGGCAGACCGGTCTGCTCCGATGACGAAATGATCACGTGCTGATATCCGTTGCCCCAGCTGTAGGTGGTGTTCACGGGTACGCCGGCGTTCGCGAAGGCTGCGCCCAGTACGCGGCTAAACTCGCTGACATTGTTGATCATGCCATCCGTCGTGGACAGGGTTGCATCAATCAGGGCCTTGTCGATCGACACCGAATAGTCGATGCCGGGAGCATGCGGGCCATCGTCGACACGGATATCAAAACTGATCGAATCGGAGCCGGACAGCGCGAACGTACCAGTGAATGCGAACGTATCGGACGAACCGCCGCGTTGGTAAACGTTGGCGTCGCGAATTCCTCCGAGGTTCCCGAGCGCGCGCGGATCCTTCTGCAGGATGCCGCCGCCGCCGGCGTTGAACAGACTGATTTCCGCAATGTCGACGTCCGTGGTTCCGATCTGCACGGCGCCGTCTGCGGTGCGCGTGAAGGACGACGTGATGCTGGTTGGCAGCGAAGTCAGGTCCCACAGGTTCCGTGGCGTGTCGGTGTCGAGCCAGTTGACGCTGTTGAAGCTTGCCGATGAAGCTATCGAGAGAAGTTGCTGCTTGAGCTGGTCGAGTTCCTTCTGGATCTTCGCCTTGTCGACGCCCGGCTCCTTCGCGGCAACGAGCTTGGCCCGGATCTCCGTGACGACATCGACGGTGGCATCGAGCGCCATATAGGCAGTATCGATCTTTGCCGCCCCCAGGTTCAAGGCATCGGTAACCGCCGAGATCGCCTTGTTGTCTGAACGCATGGTCGTGGAGATCGACCAATAGGCGGCATTATCCGACGCGGCTTGCACGCGAAGCCCGGTGCTCACTTGCTGCTGAGTCTCCGCCATGCCGGCGCCGACCGAACGAAGCGTCTGAAGCGCGGCCATGGCCGCGGTATTTGTAAGGATGCTGGACAAGTTAAAAGCCCCAAGAAATGGGCTAGCCTCCGGACGTGCAGACCAGTCCGGCATAAAGAGGCTAGCAATGGTGGGACACTTTTAACGGTTAACCACAAGGGTGCTCGCCATAATGGCGAGACCGTCACCCGAAGAAACGAGACGACCCGAGTTCTTCAGGCTGTTCGGCACGACATCTGAATCATCTGTCGTGCCGAACACTTCGTTAACGCTTTTGTGCTGGAAATGGTTAACAAATGGTTAACGGATTTCGGTTGGCTCCCCTGAAGAGCATTTTCCCGGCTGACTCGACGGACCGGGCTGCCCTAGAATTTATCGCCGGGGCCTAGAAATTGCCCTATGGCGTTCGCAACCAGCTCGAACTCGGCGTCGAAGTCATTGATGAGCTGCACGAATTTTCGCTCGATCTCGCCCGGATCGCCAATGTCGTTCAGGGCAACGGAATTGCGGCGCAGGAACCGCGAGTAGAGCCGCCCCTTCTCAGAGGCGCCGGGCTGGAATTGAACCCGTTCCAGACCCTTGGCGGCCGCAGCCGCAATGATCGTCTCGACGAGACCCTTGCGGAGCTTGTCATCTGAAATAGGGCCGACTTCTGCGTTCAGTCTGAGGTATCCCTTGGCGCCGAGATCACCCGCACGCAGTTCTACCCAGCTGATGAGCGGATAGCCCGCCCACCAGTTTTCACAGCCCTGCCACGTGAACCGCGTCCCGTCGAGTTCCTGGCGCCATCGCGCCGGCAGAAAGCTGACGTGGGTCTTGGCGAGGTCTGAATACAGGAACTCACGCTTGCCAATACGAATCGTCTTCTCTCGATCAGGACTTTCACCGAAAAGCCGACGGACGGCTGGTTCAAAACCTGCTCCAGAGTTTTCCTCTTTGACGAGATCCAGCACCTTCTTGTGTTTTCGAAACAGCAGATGCGCCAGGTTGTTCATCTCGGAGTTTCGTTTGTTCAATTGGAAGGCTCCTCAGTAAATCGTAAGCGTGCGCCATGGATCGTCTTCGCCGAAATCTGGCGCTTCGGTCGCGGGGCGACTGAAGCGTCTTCAATCAATTGCATCTTTTGCTCGAAGGATAATGTCAACCTGAACGGGAAGGTCGGGCGCGACAACTTGGGCGATTATTGCCGTTCTGTGCTCAAAGCATCGCGTCTTTGCGGCATCCACCGGCGATCGGTGGCAAGGCTGATCTGTTCATCGCCGGCAAGCGCAGCCTCGCGATCCATCAGGATGCTCCGGGTTCCGGCAAGGGCTCTATGGGGCGCCGTATTTTTGCCTCAATTTTACAACTTTGCGTCCATGGTGTCGCGATGCGCTGTGAAAACAAGCTCGCGCCTCGATTGGGGACGAATCTCGGTTAATCCTGGCAGGGTCTGTGCTGATGGAAGAGCTTAACTATGGCCCGCTCATCGAAAGCGACGCCGACTGCGTGCAAAAATGGCTCGCTGACTGGCTGACCAGGCATGTGAGCGGTTGGAGTGGCGCCTACGGACTTGATTGGACCACGAATGACATCAAGGCTCATATCGAGCGGCAGGCGTTGGTGGGACGCGAATGGGCGGAAATAAGGGCGGCCGCGGCGGACCGGGATTGCTTCGTTTGCGTGGCGAAGGCGGGGCGTACGCCCGTCGGGCTTGTCTACGCCGAAAAGCGCACGGATCGCTATCTGGCGCTCACGACCGGGGTCATATCCTGGATCTATGTTGATCCGTCCGCCAGGCAGAAGGGCGTCGCCCTTCGCCTTCTCGGGGAAGCGCATGGATGGTTCGTTCAACAACATGTGTCGGTCTCGGAGGTTTTCGTGACCGCCAGCAACCGGGCTGCGCTTGCCGCCTATGAACGCGGCGGATATCGCGTTCTCGACCACCGTCTGCTTGCGGTGATGCGGGATCCGTCCTCCGAATGACGCCACAAGCATGGATGGCAGGGCCAGTTTTCCTCGGCCCAAGTCCGTTTGAAGCCCATCGCTTTTCAAACGATGCGCCTTGGCACAGAGGGCCGCCGACGGCGCCGTAACCGGATCATCGAACCGGCCGGCGCATCAGCGAAATCGTGTTGAGCGCCGCGATGATGGCCAGCGGCAACTGGGCAATTCCGGTCAGTTCGAATGTCAGGTCGTCCGCAAGCCGGTACACGGGCGCCGGAAACAGCAGGCGTGCCGTCTCCTCTCCAAAGCCGATATGGAGAACGTTCTTCAGCACATGGTTCCAGCCGCCCTCCCAGATGCCGATCATCGCGACGGGGAAGGCGAGGATGACGATTGCCGCCAGCCAGGATGCTGCCCGTCCAAGCGCTGTTGTCGCCTTCGCCCACCCGACGGTGAGCGCGCCGATGATCAGGATCGCAGCCGGCACGGAGATATGGACGATGTGGAGACGCCACGGCGTCTCGTAGATGTAGGCGCCGTAGGCGTGGTGCACGCTGGTCAAGGCAAGCAAGAGAAGTGCCGATGCCCCGGCTCGTCGAAAGGGAGACACTGGGACGCGCGTTGCAGAAAGTTCAGCCATGACTGTTCCTCGATGTTGACGAACGATCGGCTAACACGATCCGGAACACCGTGTTCGGAAAGTTGCCGAACACTGAGGCGCCCGTTGTGCAGAACCGGACCGGATTGCGCCCATGTCCGGAAAAAAACGACGGCATTGATCGGGCACGTAGCGCGCACGGCGCTCTTCACCCTGAGGCGCCGCAGGCGAGGCACAGCAAGCGCGTGAGGATCGGAGAGGCCACGCGGCCGCGCTTGTGCCTCTGGCGTGCCGGATGGGCCTGCCAGAAACGCAAGAGCGGCTCGGTTGGCGTTTCGCTAGAACCGTCGCGTAAAGCTTGCGCGGAAGGTTCTTCCGGGCGACGGGACAAGGCCCGTCGACAGCGGATCCAGATAGTATTTGTCGCCAAGATTTTCGATGCTGAAGTCGAGGGACGAATGCTCGTCGACCTTGTAGCTGCCGAACAGATCGACGATCTGATCCGCGTGATAGGCCGGCGCCGTCGTATGGGAACCGACGTAATGCGCGTATCCGCCCACCCGCTCCCCGAAGAAATAAGCGCGGGCGCCAAGCGTCAGCTTCTGATCGAGCAGGCGGGTTCCCGCCGTGAGGCTGCCGGAGTATTTCGGCGGCACATTCATCATTCCGTAGTCAAACGGCAGCTTTTCGACGCCGCAGCCGGCTGGAATGACGAGAGTGAACAGATTGGCTTCCTTGTCGCGGCAGAATTTCACATCGGAGTAGTAGGTCACCGCTGCTTCGAGAAAGAAGACTTCGGCGTCATAGGATGCAGAGAGCTCATAGCCCCGGAACGTGGCGTCGGCGATGTTATCCCAACGGTAGAGCCAAAATCCTTCCGGCGCCACGTAACGCTCCCGCCCGATGAAGTTGTCATAGCTGTTGTCGAAATACGAAGCCTTGAGTTTCAACGAGTCGCCGGCACGAAAGACATCATCGTGTCTGACGTTGAGACCGAACTCCATGTTGGCCGACGTTTCAGGCTTCAGGTAGGGATTCGGTGTGAAGCCGATCGAGACCGCCGTTTCGCGCAGGCTGAGCGGCCGCCATCCTTGAGAATAGGTGCCGAACAACTGCAGGCCCTCGACGGGCTCCAGAATTACCCCGACCGAGGGATTCAATCGGCTTGCCGACGCATAGTCGAAGTCCTTCAGCGACGCCTCATCGCCTTGATTGTCAAAATAGTCGAAGCGCAGCCCGGCCATCAGCGAAAGCCAATCGTTGACTTCGAGTTTCGATTGGTTGAATGCGCTGGCAAGAACCCGGGAGCCATTGGGGTTGGCGCCGACATAGACACCGGAGACGCCGAACTCTCCATTTTCCTTGGCCGTTTCGTGGACGAACTCGACGCCGTTGGTCATCGTCAGCGTCCCCATTCCGGTCTCGAACTCCCAGTCGGTGGCAACATCGCCGCCCAGTGTCCTTATGGAACTCTCCACCGATTTGAGGACGCGACCGCCCGAAGTCGTACCGCCACTGTAGAAATTGACGATGCCACCCCTGGTGGCGACGTCCGTCAGCCAGACGTTCGCCTTCAGGCCGACAAGGTTCTCGTGGGCGAACTGATATTCGTAGCTGGCTTTTGCCGTGTGTGTCTGGGTCTTTGAAAGTTCGTTTTGCGCGAGGCGATAGTAGGACGTCGGGCCGCTTACATATGGCAGGAAGTTCTCGTCGATGTTCCCGTACTTGTTGGCATAATAGATGTAGCTCAGCGAGAGTGAGTGACCATCACCCCATTGCATGCTGCCCTTGCCGAGGAAGGATTCCATGTCCTGGGAGGTGTTGAAGACCTCCTTGCCGGGGCCGATGGGAGAAAGCGCCTTGCCCGCATAGGTCAATTGACCATTCGAACCGGCGAAATAGTTGCCGGACTTGCGCCGGGAAAAGCCGGCGAGGAGCTCGTATTCGTCACCGGCCACCGCGCCGACCATGCTTCCGGACCAGCTATCCCCGGTGAAGATGTCGGAGCCCGCTTCACGAGGGCGCGTTATGGGATCGAAACCGAAACTGAGCGCCGGTGATGGCGGGGCGATGGTGTTGCTGCCCACGCCCCCCTTGACGCGCAACGCCCAGTCCTCGCCCGGCTTCAACAAATCGCCGCCCTCCAGCGTGCGCATGTTGATCACGCCGCCCATTGCGCCGACGCCGCCGGCACCAGCGCCGGGGCCCTTGGCGATATCCACGCCGCCCAGGAAGTCCGGATCGACGAAAACTTCGTTCCGGCTACCGCGATAGCCGCGGTAGGAATGACTGCTCTGGCGCGTCCCATCAACCATCAGATTGACGCGATTCTGGCCTTGAAGGCCGCGAACATTGACATCGACCGAGGCACCGATGCGATTGCCCGAAGCGATGACGCCGGGCGCGCTCTTGAAGATGTCCCCCGTGGATGTCGGGGGCACGCGGGCGATCTGATCTGCGCTGATATAGCTGCTCGAGCCTGCCGTTTCGTAGGGAATGTCGGCGGGATTTCGGCTGCCCTTGGCGATGATCGGATTGAGCGTCGTCGCGCCGTCCTCAGCTGAAGCGACCTGACCGGCAAGGCTATGATCGGTGATCGACACCGTGCGCGGGCCGCTGAAGTGGTATGTGAGGCCGGTTCCAGACAGAAGTGCGGCGACGGCCTGCTCTACGCTCATTGTTCCGCGAACAGGTCGACCGGCCAGCGAAGCGTTGGGGGTTTCGGCAAAGGTGACGTCGATGCCGGTTACCCGCACGATATCGTTGAGGGCCTGGCGGACGGGTTTTGAGGGGATATTGAAGTCATATGTTTGAGAAGCAGCCTGGGCGATGGCGGGGGAAACACTCAAACTCCCATTTCCGGCCACTGCGAAAACCGTGGTCGCCAGCAGAGCGAACGCCCTGCGCTTCATATGTCTGCCCGTCATCTTGACACTCATCCTTCAATGCTCAGGTGAAGGCATGGTCTTGGTGACGTCGTCTGCCTTCTCATAAGCTCAATCGCCGGAGAAGGGCGCAGACCCTCACAAAAAAAGCGTCTGACGCGCAAAGAGCGTATGCATCGATGATCCGACGGGCCGTTAGGGTCCGACGAGGACCAACCGTTCGCCGACACGGGTCACCCGCATGCCGACGGAGGCTTGCACCGCAGCGAGCGCAGCGTTCGGGTCGGCCAGGGAAACGTTACCGCTGACGCGCCGCGCGCCGAGTGCCGATCCGAGCAGGACGATCCTGCCCTTACGATAGCGCCCGATCTTGTCGAGGACGTTGTCCAGTCTTTCGTTGGTGAAGATGTAGCGCCCCTCGTGCCAGGCCGTGCTCGTCTCTAGATCGACCTTGCGCGCAGTCCCCAGTCCCGTCTTGCCGTAGTCGACCTCCTCGCCGGGGTTGAGGCGAACCTCATGCGGTTGTCCGTCCACCGCCACCACGACGCTGCCGCTGGAAAGCGTCACCGCGACAGTCTCGTTCCTGTCGAGCGCAACGTCGAATTCGGTGCCGAGAACACGCGCCGTGCCGTCGCCGGCCTCGACGACGAACGGGACCGACGACGGCTGGACCTTCAGCGACACCGCGCCACGAAGCACACGGATCCGACGTTCGTCAGCGGACATGACGCTGTCGATCGCCGTATCTGCGTCCAGGAGCACCGACGAACCGTCGGAAAGAACAATCGTGCGACGCTCGCCTCTCGCGGCGACATAGTCGGCGGAATAGTCCTGGACAAAGTTCGGATGGTCGAGCCACAGCCATGTTGCGAGCACGGCCGCAAGGATCGAACTCGCCGCGGTTCCTGCCTCCATGCGGCGCCGTCGCCGCTGCCGCTCGATCCTCTGGAGTGGGCCGGCAAGTTCGCCGCATTGCTGCTCCACAGGACGGCCCGCCGACCCGATCCGTACCCACAGGGATCCCACGTCTTCGAAGGCCGCACGATGCTCCTGCGACACGCCGAGCCAGCGTTCGAAATCCTGCGCATCTTCTTGCGTGGGTTTGCCGTTCATGCGCGTAAACCAGGCCACAGCCTCTTTCTCGACCTGCGACTTGTCTCGCGGCAAAAGCGTCGACGGATCTGACATGGACGGTTTCTCGCGCTGTGCCTTAATCGCAGGCGTTCTGTTTGGCGGAAGGCGCCGGACGCCCTTGCCGCGCGGCTCTGCAGGCCATGATCGCCTTGGCTATTTCCCGCTCTACAGTGCTGTAGGACACGCCAAGGCCGTGTGCGATTTCGTCATAGGTGCACTGGTGAAACCTGTTGAGCATGAATACCTGGCGGGTGCGAAGCGGCAGCTGGGCGAGCACGAGCTCAAGGCACCGAAGCTCTTCTCGTGCGGCCGCAATCTCGTCCGGTCCGACGACGGGCGGTGCATACTGCTCTTCGGTGATCCGGTCGAAAAAGGCCTTCCGTCTTGTCTCCGCTCGAAAATGACTGATGGCAACGTACCGCGTCGCCTTGGCCAGATAGGAGGGCGTGAGCGTGACATGCTCCCGCGCCTTGGCAAGAAGAGCGGCGAACACATCCTGCACGATGTCGGGCGCGACGGCCGGGCCGATCCTTCGGGAAGCTATCCGCTGCAGGCGGCCACGTTCGGCCACATAGAGCCTGGCCAGTTCTTTCTTCTTCGCGTCCACCGTCGTACGCTTTCTGGGTTGTCGACGGACTACGCGTCAGTGATTAAACATGATAATAATATTCATGTTTTCTATCAGGCACGCGACAGGTTTGCAACGCGGCGTTCATACCAATTCCAGGTATCGATCAACTTGCTTGGCTTCCTGCAAGTCAGCTGCGCGGCATCGAACGGCACGATCTTGGCAGGGGAGGTGCGGCGATCTACGATCGCCGGGCGCTACAAATCGAAGGATGCAAGGATCGGGCAAGGACCGGATGTGTCGGTCGCGCATTCCGCGACCAGCCGCTTCAAGGCTTCACGCGCGCGCTGCAGTTCGGCGATCCTGGTATCCAGGGCATCGATGCGGCGCTTGGCGAGATGGCGCGCCCGCGCTCTATCTTCTCCGGAATCCAGATAGAGAAGTTCCTTGATTTCCTCGAGCGTGAAGCCGGCCGTCTGGGCCTGCCTGATGAAAAGCAGGCGCCGTAGGTCCCCGTCGCCGTAACGTCGGCTCCCCTGCGATCCCCGTGGCGTGTCCAACAATCCCCGCCGCTGATAGTAGCGGATGGTTTCCACGCCGACGCCTCCGGCCGCTGCAAATTTTCCGATTGTCGTTTCCATGGCTTGACTCCGTACCATGGTACGGAACGTATTGTCCTGCCAACGGTTTCGCAAGAGTGAAGGGAGACGTGAAATGTTGGACAGGACGAACCAGGGGCACCCGCCCAAGAAGGCCGTTCTCTATCGCATGGTGACGGCAGAGCACACCTGCCCGTACGGATTGAAGGCGAAGGACTTGCTCCAGCGGTCGGGCTATGACGTGGACGATCGCCATTTGGCCACACGCGAAGGGACCGACGCTTTCAAGGCACAACATGGCGTTGCGACGACGCCGCAGGTGTTCATGGAAGACGGCAGGGTCGGAGGATACGACGACCTTCGAAGGTTCCTTGGCAAGCCCGTCGCGGACCCGAAGGCAACGAGCTATCGCCCGGTGATCGTCCTGTTCACGATGACCGCGCTCATGGCGATGGCGGCAAGTTTCGCGGTCGACGGCAATCCGTTGACGCTGCGGGCGGCGGAATGGTTCATTGCCTTCTCGATGGTCGTGCTCGGCTTGCTGAAACTTCAGAACGTCGAGAGCTTTTCGACGATGTTCCTGAACTACGACCTGCTGGCGAAGCGCTGGGTGCCGTACAGCTACATCTATCCCTATGCTGAAGCATTGGCCGGGGTGCTGATGATTGCCGGCGCGCTGAACTGGCTGTCGGTTCCGGTTGCCCTCTTCATCGGTACTGTGGGAGCCATATCGGTCTTCAAGGCGGTTTACGTCGACAAGCGAGAATTGAAGTGCGCGTGCGTCGGCGGATCGAGCAACGTCCCGCTCGGCTTTATCTCCCTTACGGAAAACCTGATGATGATCGCGATGGCCGTCTGGATGGCCGCCGCCTCGTTCGGCATCGCCGGGCACGCCATGTAGCCCCGCTTGCTACCGATCGGGCGCTCCTCGTCCACCTGGGGCGATAGTGCTCGATCCGCAATCGCCTTCCGTCGTTCCGATCGTACGAATATCGAATAACGGGGTCAGGGACGGCCGATTGCGCAACGGCGCTTTTACGACGCCAACCGGGCCCGTTGCGCCGTAAACTTAGGCGTCGTCAGGGCTTTGTCGCGCGAATGGCGTAGCGGTGCTGGCACTGACGTGCCAGGCCCTTGAAGACATTCCAGTTCCTGGCCTGGGTGCGGTGGATCTCGCGAAGGTCCCTGTCGATGACGAGGTCGGCGAAGCCGGTTTCGCGCAACAGTTCAACCACGGCCTCGGCGCGCGCGCCTCCGGAGAAATGCACGCGGGAAAGGATGGCGCGATGCGTCGCCATCATCTGCGGTGTACCGGTCGGCGTTTCCGCCTTGAACAGGCCGACACGTTGCCCCCAGGCGCTGAGTTTGGAGTACAGCCGCTCCAGCGCGGTGGTGTTTACGAAATCGCCGTCGACAATCAGCAGCGTTCCGCCCGGCTTCAGCACGCGCAACCATTCGGCAAAGGCCGCAGCCGGGTCGACGAGAGTCCAGACAAGGTGCCGGTTGACGATCACGTCGTAGTGGCCGTCGGGCTCCATGGTGTTTTCGGCGTCGCCGAGCGCAAAGCCGATCGGGCGCCCACGCTTGCGGGCCTTTTCGCGGGCGCGTTCAAGCATCGGCTCGGCCCAGTCGAGCCCTTGCACCTTGAAGCCGAGATCATCGAGCAGGTGCGAAATGACGCCGGTGCCGCTGGCAAGATCAAGTGCAGAGCGAACGTCGCCAGGGCCGAGATGTTTCAAAAACAGCTGATGCCAGGCGGCGCGCTCCTCGTCGGAGAAGATCTCATGCCCCGGTGATAGATCGAAAGTTGCCGCGCGCTCCGACCAGTAGGCCTTTATTTCATCCCGCAGGTTGTAGTTCTGCCGATCCGCTACGTCGCTCATGCCGGTACCGCTTGCCCTGTTTGGAGGCGTTCTAAAAGATAATTGTTGACTAATAAAGTCATGAAACATTAGATCGCGCCAATTTTCCAGCGGAGCAAAAAACAATGCGGTTTTTCAACAGGGTGGCTGCGGCCGCCACGGGCTTTTGCGTGCTTTTTTCCACCGCCGCCTTCGCTGATGTCGTCACGGTGAAAGACGTCACCGGCCGCAATGTCGAGGTCAATGTACCGGTCGGACATGTGATCCTCGGCGAAGGCCGCCAGATCTACTTCCTCGGCGCGCTCGATCGCGACGAGCCGTTCAAGCGCGTCGTCGGCTGGCGCGACGATCTTTCCAAGGCCGACCCGGAAAGCTACGCGGCCTATCTGGCGAAGTATCCCGATATCGCCAAGCTGCCGACCTTTGGCGGCATGAAGGACGGCACCTTCGATATCGAGCAGGCGGTAGCCTTGAAGCCGGACGTCGTCTTGATGAACGTCGACGCAAAGACGGCGACGGAAGAGGCCGGCTACATCGAAAAGCTCGCAAAGGTCGGCATTCCGCTCGTCTATGTCGACTTCCGCGAAAAGCCGATGGAAAACACCGAGCCAAGCATGCGGGTGATGGGCAAGCTGCTCGGCAAGGAAGAAAAAGCCGAGGAATTCATCAAGTTCCGTGCCGAAAGCATCGCCAAGGTGACCGACGTTCTTTCCAAGGCCAACCCGAAAAGGCCGCTCGTCTTCGTCGAGCGCGCCGGCGGCTATTCCGACGATTGCTGCATGTCCTTCGGCAACGAGAATTTCGGCAAGATGGTCGAGTTCGCCGGCGGCGTGAACATGGCCAGGGACATCATCCCCGGCACCTTCGGCACGGTCAATCCGGAGCAGATCATCGCCTCCAACCCCGACCAGATCATCATCACCGGCGGCAACTGGCAGGGTTATGTCCCCGGCGGCGCCTGGGTCGGCGTCGGCTATGGCGCCGACGTAAAGGAAGCGACGCGCAAGCTCGAGAACCTCACCAGGCGCCCGGCCTTCACCGGCGTCAAGGCGGTCGAGGACGGTCAGGTCCATGCCATCTGGCACCAGTTCTACAACAACCCCTACCAGTTCGTCGCGATCCAGCAGATCGCCAAGTGGCTGCATCCAGACCTCTTCGCCGGCCTCGACCCGGAAGCGACGTTCAAGGAGTTGCACGAGCGTTTCCTGCCGCTTCCCTACAAGAGCGGCTACTTCGTCTCGCTGACGTCAACCAAGTAAGCGCAGCGACAGCCGGAGGAGGGGAGGGCTCCGGCGTCGCGATCGAAAGGAATTGAGAATGTCGATCTTCGGGAAAATCGCCGCGGCGGTGATTGCAGCGTTCATGTTGGCAGCCTTGCCGGCGGATGCTGCGGAAATCGTCGACGTCACCGGCCGCCGCGTCGAAATCGCGTTGCCCGCCAAGCGCATACTGCTCGGCGAGGCGCGGCAGATCCATGTGGCGGCGGCGCTGAAGGGCGAACATGTCTTCGACACCATCGTCGGCTGGCGCGACGATCTCTTGAAGAAGGATCCGGACTCCTACGCGGCCTATGTCGAACGTTTCCCCGAAATCGAGAAACTGCCGCGCTTTGGCTACATCCCCTCAGGCGATTTCAGCCTTGAAGCGGCCATTGCGCTGAAGCCGGATGTGTTGACTCTGAACCTCGAAGCGCAGAAGGCGGTCGAAGAATCGGGCTTCATCGAAAAGGCAGCCGCCGCCGGCATCGCCGTCGTCTATCTCGATTTCCGCGTCGATCCGGCCGCCAACAGCGAGAAATCGGTCGCAATCCTCGGCCAGCTTTTCGGTGCCGAGGCGAAGGCACGCGAATTCATCGACTATCGCAATGCTCAAATCGCGCTGGTGACGGACCGCCTCAAGAAGGCAGGGGAAATCGCGCGCCCGAAAGTCTTCATCGAGCGCTCTCCCGGCATCACCGGCGACGTCGTCTGCTGCCGAACCTTCGGACCGGCCAATTTCGGCGCGATGGTAGAAGAGGCCGGTGGCCACAATATCGGTTCGGACGTGATCAAGGGCACCTTCGGCGACCTCAATCCGGAACAGCTGATCGTCAGCGATCCGGACCATGTCATTATCACCGGCAGCAACTGGTCGGCCGAATCCGATCTCAACCAGTTCGTCAGCGTCGGGCGCGGCGCCGATGCGGCCGCAGCACACGAGCGGCTGCGCGGCCTGATGCAGCGTCCGGGTTTCCCCGGCTTGAAGGCGGTGAAGGAAGGCAACGTGCACGCTGTCTGGCACCAGTTCTACGGCGCGCCCTATGAGTTCATTCCGATCCAGCAGTTTGCCAAGTGGTTCCATCCGGATCTCTTTGCCGATATCGATCCGGACAGAACCTTCCGCGAATTCCACGAAAAGTTCCTGCCGGTAACCTATCGCCCGGGCTACTTCGTTTCGCTGCCGAAAGGTGGGGAATGATGGTCGCCGTGGTTGAAACGATCGCCGGGCCGGAAGGGCGGGGGCGCTATCGCACCCTCGTTCTGCGCCGCCTGATCCTGATCTTCTGTCTCGGCGCCGCGCTCCTTGCATCGATCGCGGTCGACATGGCGCTCGGGCCGGCAAACTACCCGTTGTCGGACGTGCTGACGGCGCTCTTTCGTGCCGACACGGTGAGCGACCAGTTGCGTGTGGTGATCTGGGATATCCGCATGCCGATCGCGCTGATGGCGGTGACGGTCGGCGCTTCCCTGTCGGTTGCCGGCGCGCAGATGCAGACGATCCTTGCCAATCCGCTGGCAAGCCCATTCACGCTCGGCATTTCTGCCGCCGCCAGCTTCGGTGCCGCGCTCGGTCTCGTCGCCGGCATCGCGGTCTTTCCGGTCGCAGTGCAATACATGGTGCCGATCAACGCCTTCCTGATGGC
Source organism: Ensifer adhaerens (assembly GCF_002940685.1). GTDB lineage: Bacteria > Pseudomonadota > Alphaproteobacteria > Rhizobiales > Rhizobiaceae > Ensifer > Ensifer adhaerens_E. The sequence goes on from NZ_PNFP01000003.1 coordinate 141,555, forward strand.
AATGGTGGCAGCACTCTTTATCCACTTCGCCTCCACCATGCGCGGCGTGACCGTCGAAACCATCGTGCTGCTCGGCATCGCACTCGTCTTCACCTTCAATGCGGCGCTGTCGCTGCTCGAATATCTCGCCTCCGAACAGGCGCTGGCCGCGGTCGTCTTCTGGACGATGGGAAGCCTCACCAAGGCGACATGGCCGAAGGTCTGGATAACCGGGGCCGTGCTTCTCTTCGCCTTGCCGCTCTTTGCAAGGCACGCCTGGGCGCTGACCGCGCTTCGGCTGGGTGACGACAAGGCGGCAAGCTTCGGCATCAATGTTCGCCGCCTGCGGCTCGAAGCGATGCTGACGGTGAGCCTGCTTGCGGCGATCCCGGTCTCCTTCGTCGGCACGATCGGCTTTGTCGGTCTGGTCGGGCCGCATATCGCCCGCATGCTGGTCGGCGAAGACCAGCGCTTTTTCCTGCCGGCCTCGGTGCTCTGCGGTGCACTGCTTTTGTCGGTCACCTCGGTCGTCAGCAAGATGCTGATCCCGGGCGCCGTGCTGCCGATCGGCGTGATCACCGCGCTCGTCGGCGTGCCCTTCTTCTTCGTGCTGATTTTCACCAACAGGAGGCGCGCATGGTAAGCCTGTCCCTGGAAAAGGTCGGCGCAAACTACGGCCGCCGTGTCGTGCTCGCCGACGTCGATACCGGCGTGTTGCGCGGTGGCGGCCTGACGGCCGTGATCGGCCCAAATGCGGCCGGCAAGTCGACGCTGTTCAAGCGCATCGCCGGCCTGACGTCAGGGCCTGGAACCGTACACCTGTCGGACATGGCCAAGGGACCGCAGGGCATCTGCTATATGCCGCAGGATACCGGCGCCAATGCGGTGCTTACGGTCTACGAGTCCGTGCTGCTCTCGGCCAAGCAAGGTTCGAGCTGGAAGGTGAAGGACGCCGAACTCGCCGAGATCGACCGGGTGCTTGCCGAATTGCGGATCGCCGATCTCGCCTTTCGGGGGCTCGGCGAACTCTCAGGCGGCCAAAGGCAGCTGGTGTCGATCGCCCAGGCTCTGGTGCGAAAGCCCGAAGTGCTGCTGATGGACGAACCGACTTCGGCGCTCGATCTCTTTCGCCAGATCGAAGTACTCGGCTTCATGAAGCGTCTGTCGGCAGAGGCGGGGATGGCGGTCCTGATCGCGCTGCACGACCTCAACCATGCGCTGCGCTACTGCACCGATACGATCGTCATCAGCGGTGGCTCGGTCGTTGCCAGCGGCGCGACCAGCGATGTCATCACGGCGGACATGCTGCGCGCAGTCTACCGTGTCGAGGCCCGCGTCGAGGCCTGTTCCATGGGCCGCCCTGTCGTCATCGTCGACGGGTCTCTCTGAGGGAGGAAGCCGATCCCCTTGCAGCACCGCGGGAAGGGGCACGCTCTTCCTGCTGCCGATGACGTCAACCCCTTGGGTCCGTTGCGCGAGGCGTAGGGGCAATATCACCCAGCGAAAACGATTGCTTCGTCAGCTTCGCAAGGCTCGGGTTCGTAACATTGAGAAGCGACAGCGCCGCCGCACCGAGAAGAGCGGACCGGCTGCCGAGCCTGGAGATTTCGATCCGCTCCTCGGCCAGTTCGGATCGAACCGACGGAAAGTCCTGTCGCGACAGTCGTCTCACGATCTCGCTCAAAAGCCATTCGGGCGCAGTGCCGCCCAGGATCACCCTTTGCGGGTCCAGGATGTTTTCGAGGCTCACGAGCGCGCGGCCGAGCGCCGCGGCTGCCGCATCGAGCCAATCGTCCGGAACCGAATTGGGCTCGATCGAGGCATCCGGGTGCTTCCTGCGCAACCCGCCGATCGACAGGTATCCGTGCAGGCACCCCCTATTGCCGCAGTGGCATTTCTCGCCATTGGGGTCGATCAGGATATGCCCGAATTCGCCTGCGTTTCCTCGAACGCCGCGGACCGCCTCGCCAGCTTCGATGATGCCGCCGCCGACGCCTTCGCCGACGAACAGGTACAGGAAGTCGCCACCCGCACGCGCGAGGCCGAACACACTTTCCGCCAGGGCTGCGGCGTTCGCGTCATTTTCGAAGACGATCTCGTCTTCGAAGTATCTCGCCAGAGCCTGCGATTGCGCTTCGAATTCCGCCGGGTTCTGCTCGTTCAGGAACCATTTCGAGGTCGATGGGCGCGAGAACACGGCGCCAACCCCGAGACGCGACAGGCCCTTCAGTTGCTGCCTGCTCCTTGCATCGATTTCAGTGATCGCCGCCAACATCTCGGGTTCGGTGCGCGGAATCGTCTGAGACCTGCCCTCATAAATGATCTGGCCTCCAAGGTTGGCGGCCACGTGGTGCAGGATGCCCCCTTCGGCGTGAAACCCCAGCGAGTAACCGCCATCGGGATTGATCTCGATATCGATCTGGGGCTGGCCGCGAAATCCCTTTCTCCGGCCCGTCTCGCGGATCAGGTTGGTCTGCAACAGGTCATCCACGATGTTGCGGATCGCTTGTGGCGTCAGGCCGCTCAGGCGGGCAATCTCGACGCGCGACAAGCTGCCGTTCCTACGCAGGGCGTCCATAACGACGGCTCTGTTGTACTGCCGCGTCAATGCTGCCGAATTTCCAGTGCTCACCAAGCCCGCAAGTCCTCCGCCGCGCGTCGAGAAAAAAATCAGCGCTTCCGGTCACCGATAGCACCGCCCGTGCCTGCCGGATAGAAGCCTCCAGCCCGCAAGGTCTGCTGCGGCGCCGGTGCACACAACAGTTCGATCATTGCCTGCCCGGTCGCCGATTTGACCCACCTCGAAATCGGTAGTGGACCTCGATGCGAAGCGAGACCGTCCGGCTATGCCGCCGAGGATGCTGTTGCCGAGCGCGTGTACTCCACAAGATCCAGAGCTTCGTTTTCCAGAATCTCCTCGGGCGGGTTAATCCCCAGCGCGAGCATTCTCTTGCCGCTTACAAAAGCCTTTGGATCATTGATCGCATCGACCGCTATGAACTGCTCCTGCTGGAAGTACCAGACCGACTTTGCACCGGGACGCTGCCCGTTCCGCACCAACGTCCTGTCGTAACCGGCATTGTAACCGGCAATCTGTAACTTCAGATCGAATTGATCGGACCAGAACCAGGGTTGCGGCTGGTAGGGCGCCCGACCGCCGGTGATGGAGGTCGCCACGGTTTCGGCCTGGTCCACTGCATTTTGAACGGACTCGAGGCGCACCGACATGCCCCTGTAGGAAAACTCTGCGCAGTCGCCTGCGGCAAAGATCGAAGGGTCGGACGTGCGGCCATATTCGTCGACCGATATTCCGTTGCCGACCGCCAGTCCGCTTGCCCTTGCAAGCTGGTCATTGGGCACCACCCCAATGCCGACGATGACGAAATCAGCCGTCACCCTGGACCCATCCGACAGCTCCGCCCCAACCACCCGTCCCTTGTCGGAAATGAGCATCCTGAGCCCGGTGTCTTCCCGAAGCTCGACGCCGTTTGCGAGATGCACCGCACGCACGATATCCGAGGTGTCGCTCGCCGCGACACGCTGCAGAATTCGTGTGCCCAGTTCGAGGAGGAGAACCTTCAGGCCCAGGCTACGGGCCACGGCGGCGGCCTCCAGGCCAATGTAGCCGCCGCCGACGATCAACACGCGGCGTCCCGGGTGCATGACCCTCCGGAGCAGGTCGCAATCGCGCTTGTCCCTGACGACGTAGACGCCATCCAGATCGCCGCCGATGGCGGACGGCAGCCGTCGGGGAGAGGCGCCGGTTGTCAGCACCAGATCGCCGAAGGCCAGCTTGTCGCCTTTTCGCATAACGACATGCTTTGTCTGCCGGTCGATCTCCTCGACCGGGTTGGAAAGGCGAAGATCGATGCCTTTCTCTCGGAACCAGTCTTCGGGCCGAAACAACAGCGATCCGAATTCCACCGCGCCGGTCAGGTACGTCTTGGACAAGGGTGGCCGCTGATATGGCGGAAGGCCTTCGTCGCCGATCATGGTGATCGGGCGCTGATCGCCGAGTGCTCTCAGTTTCGCAGCGACGGCGAAACCCGACTGTCCTGCACCGACAATTACCAATCTGTTTTCCACCGGATGCCTCCCGAGCTTTAGGTGAATGGGTCAAGGGCGCCCCAACCGGCGCCGGAGCGCGCCTAGCGCGCCAAATCGGGCATCTGCACGCGCAGCCCGTGCAGTTCCGAGCTGATCTTGATCTGGCAAGCCAGGCGGCTTTCCGAGCGCAAGCCGTCCGACAGCGAGAGCATGTCCGCTTCGTCGTCCGCGATCGGAGGAAGCCGATCGAGCCAGGCCTGTTCAACGTAGACGTGGCAGGTTCCGCATCCACAGGTGCCGCCGCACTCCCCGAGCATGCCGGCAACATCGGCACGCTGGCCAATGTGCATCAGGTTGCCGGAAACCGGGGCGGTCACGGTAATTTCCTGGCCCCCGGCCTCGATAAAGGTGATCTCAATCATGGGCTTTCCTCTCCTCAATAGAGCGTCTTCTGGTCGCCCACGCGGATCTTTTCGATCATTTCATCCTTGTTCAGACCGGCAATTTGATCTGCGAGGATCGCTCCGAGTGGGGGGAAATCTTCTCTGGTGGCGAATGTCGCGGGGTTCCAGATTTTTGAGCGGATGACCGCCTTCGAGCAGTGGAAGAACACCTCTTTCACATGGAGGCGGATCGCGACCTGCGGTCTCCTGCCCTGGATTGCCAAGTCCTCCAGCTCGTCCCCGACAACCAGGTCGGCCTCTCCGTTCACACGCAGGATTTCTCCGAGGCCGGGCGTGAGGAAGAGGCAGCCGACCACAGGGTTGTTCAGAATGTTCTCCATCGTGTCGAGCCGGTTGTTTCCCGGCCGGTCCGGAATGAGCAGGGTGGTGGGGTCGACAACTTTGACGAAGCCTTTGGGATCGCCGCGTGGAGACACGTCGGCGCCATGCGTCCCTTGCGTCCCGATCAGGACGAACGGCGACAGCGAAATGAACTGAAGGCAGTGTTTGTCGAGCCACGTCAGTTGCTTGTTGACCACCAGAGCTTCCGGTTCGGGAAACAGCGCACGCAATTCCGTCCGATCGATTGATCGCATCGCAGCCTCACTCTTTGAGATTTAACCGCGCCAACGATAGCCGAAAGCGAATGCGTGTCAATAAAACAAATCCATTGTTTTTATTTATTGTGCAAATCGAGCCCGCGACCTATAGGTATGGGTAGCTCATCGGCAAAAAGGCAGGAAAACATGTTCACAGTGGCTTGCTCGGACATGAAGGTCGTGGTGAACCCGCAGGGCGGGCACCTGGAAGACGTCAGCATTGGCAGCGCGAACGGCACCACCATCAGGCCGCTGCACCGCGCGCATTGGCGCACGGGAGAAAACAACGGCGGCGTTCCCGAGGCCTTCGATGGGACGGTGGCGCCAACGCTTCAGAGCCTTGCGGGCGACTTCTTTTGCGCACCGTTCGGCAAGGACGATATTTCCGGCACGCCGGAACATGGGCTTCCGGCAAACGGGACCTGGCTTTATGAGCAGGGGGTCAACCATCAGGACGGCGGCGTGACCGCCATTTTCCGGCTGAGCGAAACGATACTCGGTGCAAAGCTGTTCAAGCAGATCACACTTCGGCCAGGTCATCCGGTCGTTTATCAACGCCACAAGTTCGTCGGGGGATGTGGGGATCTCTCGATCGCGCACCACCCGATGCTTCGCATCTCGCAGGGCGCCAAGCTGAGTTTTTCGAAGAAGGCCTTCGGCGCCACGCCAGACAGTGCCGTCGAGACTGACCCATCACGCGGTTTCTCTGCTCTGAAGTATCCGCAGGAATTCGATAGCCTCTCACGCGTCCGGTTGCGCGAGGGAGGGGAGGTGGATCTGACTGTTCAACCCGGTCCGTCGGATGCGGAGGATTTTCTTGTTCTCGCCGAAGACAAGAACTCGACGTTGGGTTGGACCGCGGCTGTGCTTCCGGCGGCAGGATATGTCTATTTCGCCGTGCGCGACCCCGGTGTGCTCCCCTTCACCATGGTATGGATGAGCAATGGCGGGCGGCGCTATCCGCCTTTTTCCGGAAGGCACAGGGGCGTCATCGGGCTTGAGGAGGGATGCACCTTCTTCGGTGCCGGCAGTGCGGTTTCCGCCGGCAGAAACTGGCTCAACGATCGCGGATACAAGACCGCTGTGAGCTTGAACCCGGATGGTCAAACCATCGTCGATTTCGCGTTCGGGGCGATACCATTGCCTGCTGGCTGGACCGAAGTGACGGACATATCCGCCGCGGAGGAACAACTGGTGCTGACGGCGTCACAGGGAGAGCAGGCGCGCGTTCCGTTCAACCGAGATTGGCTGTCGACCCTGTGAAGATCGCGATTGCGGCGACCTTTTGACCGGTCAAGCCGCGCGCTGCCTGTGGCCGCGCGCGGCCAGCGGGAAGAACGCATCTTCGGGCCATGCGGCCGAACCACGCCTTACGCTCTCGTGGCGAGAGGGCCGCTCCTTGGGGCTGCGAGGGTGGCGCGTTCCACCAGGCGGACGCCGAGGTTGACCCGGCGCACGTTGATTTCGGGATCGTTGATCCGGTCGAGCAGAAGCTGGATGCCGGCGCGACCAAGCTCGCCCCGGTCGATCCGCATCGTGGTCAGCGGTGGGCGGCTGTGCCGGGCAATGGCGATATCATCGACACCGATGATGGAAAAGTCGTCCGGAACCGAATGGTTGCCGGCCTCGAGAGCCTGCATGACATTGATCGCAATCAGATCGGTGCTGCAGAAGAATGCGGTCGTGTCGGCGAAGCGTCCCTGCTGCAGCGCCTGCCGTATCGCCGGCGTGGTGTCGGGCTCCTGCAGGCCCAGGCGGCCGAGATCGAAGACGTGCTTGTCTTCATCGAAGGCGATCCCGGTCTCCTCCAACGCGATCCGAAAACCTTCGAGACGCCGGCGCAGCGAGAGGCGATGGGGGATCGTCACGTGCACGATCTTGCGGTGACCGGCCGCAAGCAGCCTTTGCGCTGCGAGCCAGCCGGCGGACCAGTTGTCCGGCAACACGCAGGAGAGCCGCATCGTGCGGTCCATGCCGTTGATGATGACGGCCGGGATGCCGCTGTCGACGATCCTGTCGATCATGACCGGATGGTCCATGCCAAGCAGGACGAGCGCACCCGGCCGGATGTCGCGGAGAATATCGGTGATTTCGCCGATCGCAATCTCGGCGTCGAGGGAGACGAGCCTGACATCGATGCGAAGTGAGCTTGTATTGGCCTCCGAGAGGACGCCTTGAATGACGTCCTCGTAGAAGGCCGAACTTGCATAGAACTGCGCGGGCATCACGAGCACCGTGCTCTCGACGCCCGCGCGGATCAGCGAGCGTGCTGCCCGAACCTGGTAGCCCAGCCGCTCCGCATGGTCGAGAATCTTGCGCCGGCTTTCGTCGCCGACGCCGCCGCGATTGTTGAGCACCTTCGATACGGACGCGACCGAAACGCCCGCGGCGTCGGCGATGTCCTTGAGTGTCGGGGCGTTCGATTCGTCATCCATATCGACGAAGGTTCCTATCTGGCCGGAGCGGGCGAGATTGATCGCGGCTGCATTGTCATGATCGTCCACTACCAGAAGAAGCGCGTGTGCCCAAGCGAGCGCATCAGTGCCTCCATGAAATAATAGTCGCCATAGGGCAGCATGGCGTCGGAGTAGCCGGCGCTGGCATGGGCCGCCCCATGGGCGAGCAAGCCTTCGGCCTTGGCATCACCCGTCAGGTCGCAACTGTCGAGCAGGCCGCCGATCAGGCGATCGCCGAAGCCATACCAGCGCGATGCCTCCTCCGGCTCGCAGAGCCCGGCAAGGATGTAGACCCCGGCGGCCATGATCGCGCCGGCCGAGCTGTCGCGCGGTGCGCTCTTGGCGTTGGGGACGGAGTAATCCCAGACAGGCACGTCGTCACCGCCCATCAGCACTTCCGCCTTCGCCGCCAGGCGTCTGGCCGCGTCGAAGAAGGCCGGATTGCCCGTGGTCGCCGCACATTGCGCGTAGCCATGGATTAGCCAGGCCTGGCCGCGCGACCAGCAGGAATCGTCGGCGTAGCCCTGATGGGTCTCGCCGCGCAGCGGCTTGCCGCTTGCCGGGTCGAACAGGAAGGTGTGGAAGCTCGTATCGTCGGCGCGCACAAGGTGCTTCAGCGTCGTCGTGGCGTGTCCGTTGGCGGCTTCGGCAAAATCGCCGCGTCCGGTTTCGCCATGCGCCCAGTGCAGCAATGCCAGGTTCTGCATCGTGTCGACGATGACCCGCCCGTTGACGAATTCGGAGCGAATGCCGCCGTGGATCGATCGGGCATTCCATGCCTGGATATATTGTGCGTCCGGCCGGTAGCGCTCGAGCAGCCGGGACGCGGCCTCAAGAGCGAGCTCGCGGGCCTCGCGGTCGCCGGTCAGCAGCCATTCGGCGACGCAGCTCAGCGAAAACTGGAAGCCGAGATCGTGGTCTTGAGCGTCGCGATGGCGCAAGATGTCGCGAAACACCGAACGCCGGGCACGGGCGGCGTTCAGGAAGCGCGGATCGCCCGTAAGCTCCAACGCAAGCCAGAGCTGGCCGGCATGGAAGCTCACCACCCAGTCAAAGGGTCCGCAGTAGCTCCACGTCTGATCCGGAAGCCCGATCTTCGGATTGCGCAGCCCGATGGCCGGCATCGTCTGGAGCAGTTTGGCGACGCAGCGCTCTAGAGCCTGCTGGTGGCGTTCGCGATTGGGGCGCTGGCCGACCGTCTCGACCGCGTTGAAGTAACTGTTTCGTTCTATGCGCATAACGAGCCTCACGTTTGTTTCGTGAAGTTTTCGCACTATTACGATAATTTCGTCAACCACGAAAGTTTCTGTTGACGGGAAAATTTCTAACCGCTAGGAATTGGATGCTCGGGAGGAGCCGGGCATCGTTGGAGGTACCATGTCCACATTAGGGACAACTGAAAGGCCGGTTGCCGGAGGCCGCTTCCGGTTCGGGGACAGTTTAGCCGGATACGGCTTTCTCGCCCCGTGGCTTGTCGGCTTTTTTCTGCTGACGCTCGGGCCGGCGATCGCCTCGTTCTATCTGTCCCTGACAGACTACAGCGGCCTTGGAGCCGCCAACTGGGTTGGCGCGGAGAACTACGTACGCATCGCCACCGACGATCCGCGCTTCTGGACCGCCATGAACGTGACCTTTACGTTCGTACTTCTGTCGGTGCCCCTGAAGCTTGTCTTTGCGCTCGCCGTTGCCGTGGCGCTGAACCGGGGGCTTTCCGGTCTCTCGTTCTTTCGCGCGATCTTCTATCTGCCGTCGCTGGTCGGCGGCAGCGTCGCCGTCGCGGTGCTGTGGCGGCAGGTATTCGCCGGCGACGGCCTGCTCAACCAGGCGCTCAACACACTGTTCGGCTTCGAAGGGCCAAGCTGGATCTCGAACCCTTCGACGTCGCTGTATACGCTCGTTCTGCTTGCGGTTTGGCAGTTCGGATCGTCGATGATCATCTTTCTCGCCGGCCTGCGCCAGATCCCGCAGGACATGTACGAGGCGGCAAGCATCGACGGTGCCAGCAAGGCACGGCAGTTCTTCAAGATCACCTTGCCACTTTTGACGCCGGTGATCTTCTTCAATGCCGTGATCCTGACGATCGATGCCTTCAAGGCGTTCACCTCGGCCTTCGTCATCAGCGACGGAACCGGCGGCCCGATCGACTCCACGCTGTTCTACACGCTCTATCTCTACCAGGAGGCCTTCACCAATTTCCGCTTCGGCTATGCCTCGGCGCTGGCCTGGGTCCTGGTGCTCATCATCGCCTTCTTCACCGCCATGTCATTCCTGACGGCCAGGTTCTGGGTTCACTACGATGACTGATGCCGCTCTTTCGACGACCACCATCGCAGCGCGCACCGATGCCGGCGAGCCCAGCGTATCGCCGTGGAAACGCGCTCTGCTTTATGCACTGCTGCTCGCGGTCAGCTTCCTGATGCTGTACCCGCTGCTCTGGATGGTCGCGAGCTCGTTCAAACCGGACAGCGAAATCTTCACCTCGACAGGGCTGGTCCCGACCGATCTTACGGTCGATGCCTATCGTCGCGGCTGGAACGGCCTCAGCATCGGCTTCGGCTGGATGTTCTTCAACTCGCTGGTGATCTCGTTGCTGGTGGTCGTCGGCAACCTCTTTTCCTGCTCGATGGCCGCCTATGCCTTCACCCGCCTGCACTTCAAGGGACGCGGCTTCTGGTTCACGCTGATGCTCGGCACCTTGATGATGCCGCAGCATGCGGTGCTGATCCCGCAATATGTCATGTTCCTCAAGCTTGGCTGGGTGAACTCCATCCTGCCGCTCGTGGTGCCGAAGTTCCTCGCGATCGACGCCTTCTTCATCTTCCTGATGGTGCAGTTCTTCCGCGGCATTCCGCGTGAGCTGGACGAGGCGGCGATCATGGACGGTTGCGGACCGCTGCGCATCTTCCTGAAGGTGATCCTGCCGCTCTCCACGCCCGTTCTGGCGACGGCAGCCGTCTTCTCGTTCATCTGGACCTGGGACGACTTCTTTGCGCCGCTGATCTACCTGAACGACATCGAGAAATACACCGCCCAGCTCGGCCTGCGCACCTTCGTCGACTCCACGGGGACGTCCGACTGGGGCTCGCTGTTCGCCATGTCGACGCTGACGGTGCTGCCAATCTTCATTCTCTTCATCCTGTTCCAGCGACTGCTGATCGAAGGCATCGCGACAACAGGCATGAAGCGCTGACACAAACGGAAATCGAGAGATAGGGACGGAAGAGATGACGACGCTGGCTTTGAACAAGATCAAGAAGAGCTTTGGCAATCTCGACATCATCCGCGGCGTTGATCTGGCGATCGGCTCCGGAGAGTTCGTGGTTTTCGTCGGCCCGTCCGGCTGCGGCAAGTCGACCCTGTTGCGCATGATCGCCGGCCTTGAGCCGATCAGCGGCGGCGAACTTTCGATCGGCGGCGAGCGCATGAACGAAAGGGCGGCGAGCCAGCGCGGCATCGCCATGGTCTTCCAGTCCTATGCGCTCTACCCGCATATGAGCGTCTACAAGAACATGTCCTTCGGCCTCGAAACGGCGAAGATGCCGAAGCCGGAGATCGACAAGCGCGTGCGCAAGGCGGCCGACATCCTGCAGATTACCCATCTGCTCGAGCGCAAGCCGAAGCAGCTGTCCGGCGGCCAGCGGCAGCGCGTCGCGATCGGCCGGGCGATTGTGCGTGATCCGAAGATCTTTCTGTTCGACGAGCCGCTCTCAAACCTCGACGCGGAGCTTAGGGTCCAGACGCGTGTCGAGATCGCCAAGCTGCACCGGGACATCGGCGCGACGATGATCTACGTCACCCATGACCAGGTCGAGGCGATGACGCTCGCCGACCGCATCGTCGTCCTGCGTGCAGGCGTCATCGAGCAGCACGGTACGCCGCTCGAAATCTACAACCGGCCGGCCAATCGTTTCGTTGCCGGCTTCATCGGCTCACCCAAGATGAACTTTCTCGATGTGGTCGCAAGCGACGTGCGCGACGGCGGCGTTGCGATCGACATCGCCGGCAAGCGGGCGCGCCTGCCGATCGAGGGGCGTGTCGCTGATAGCGCGAAACTCAGCCTCGGCCTGCGGCCCGAACACATCGAAACGGATGGAGCCGGCGGGCTCGAATTCGGTGCTCTGACGGTCGTGCATGTAGAGCATCTCGGCGGCCAGACCATCGTCTATGGCCGGCTCGTCGACGGTCAGTCGCTGACGGTCGCACTCGATGGCCAGCGCCCGATCAGCGCCGGTTCGACGCTGGAGGTCCGGATCGCCGCGGAGAACTGCCACCTTTTCGACGAGGCCGGCGATCGCATCGGTCGCTGATCTCAAGATCACAATCAAATCATGGAGGAGGAGAACATGATCAACAGACGCCATTTCTTGCGCAACGCCGCGCTGTTCGGTGCCGGCGCCACGTTTGCGACAATGCCGGCTTTCCGCGCCTTCGCAGAGGAATCCATGCGGCTCTACTGGTGGGGCACACCCAGCCGCGCCGAACGCACGCTGGGTGCAGCCAAGCTTTTCGAAGCGGCGCATTCCGGCGTGAAGATCGTCGGCGAGGTGGGGGGCAGCGATTACTGGGCGAAGCTCACGACGATGATCGCCGGTGGAAACGCGCCAGACATCTTCCAGCTCGAGCCGAGTCGCTTTGCCGACTATAGCCGCCGCGCCACCAACCTGCCGCTCAACGACTATCTCGGCAAGGTGATCCGCACGGACAAGCTCGTCCCGGGCGTGCTCGATCTCGGAACGGTCGACGGCAAGGTCACCGGCATGCCGCTGTCGCTGAACGCATTCGCCATGATCTACGACGCCGATGCGGTGGCAAAGGCCGGGCTTGCGCCGCCTTCGGCCAAAACCACCTGGGACGACTTCGCCAAGTTCTCAATCGATCTCACCAAGGCAATGGGCAAGAAGAACGTCTGGGCGGTCGGAAACGCGTCGCGTTATACCTATGCCTTCGAGGCGTTTCTGCATCAGCGCGGCAAGAAGCTCTACACCGAGGCTGGAAAGCTAGGCTACGAGGCGAGCGATGCCGCCGATTGGTTCGGCTATTGGGAAAGCCTCACGAAGAACGGCGGCTGCGTCTCAGCCGAGATCCAGGCGCTGGACAAAGTCCTGGTCGACAGTAATCCGCTGGCAACCGGCAACGCGGTCATCGCGATTGCCTTCTCCAACCAGCTGCCGGCCTTCCAGAAGATCTCCAAGAGCACGCTCGACATCACGTCGCTGCCGGTCAGCAGCGCCGATGGTCCCTCCGGTCTCTTCTATCGCCCCGGCTTGCACTGGTCGATCGCAAGCACCGCGAAGAACCCGGAGCTTGCAGCGCAGTTCATCGACTTCTTCGTCAATGACCTGGAAGCTGGCAAGATCCTTCAGGTCGAGCGCGGCGTGCCCGTGAACACCGACGTGCAAACAGCCGTTCTTCCCTCGATCGACGCTACGGCGAAAAAGACGGTCGACTATGTCAACGGCATTGCTGGCCGCGTCGGCGCCTACCCGCCAGCCGTGCCGCTCGGTGCCGGCGAACTCGACGAGCGCGTCTTCCGGCCACTCGCCGACAAGGTCGCCTTTGGCCAGCTGACGCCGGCAGAAGCGGGCAGCGAACTGGTTTCGTCGGCCGACCGCATTCTCAAGGCCTGAGCATCCGCTTCATTTTGCCGAGCTGCGCGGGAACGTCACTTTTCCCGCGCAGCAATGTTGGAACGGAAGCCTTTCGCATGACCGACATGATCTTCCCCGAAACCCTGTTCAAACCGTGGGCGGGCAATCCGCTGAAGAGCCGCGCCGACGTCGAGGCCGCGCTTAAGGCGCTGGTGGAGCCGGTCGAGACGTACCGGTCTCCCGGCGGTGCGCGTATCCGGCTGGATGCGCATGCCGCGCATTTCGACCAGCAGTCCGCCGACATGGAGGGCTATTCCCGCCTGCTGTGGGGCCTGGCGCCGGCTGAGGTCGGCGGTGCGACTTGGATCGACTGGACGCCGATCGCACGTGGCCTTGCCAATGGCTGCGATCCGACACATCCGGAATATTGGGGCGACCCGTTCGACCGCAGCCAGCGCCTGGTGGAACTGGCGGCGATCGGCTTCGCATTGAGGCTCGTGCCGGACAAGCTCTGGGCGCCCCTGTCCGTGATCCAGCAGCGAAATGTCGCTGCCTATCTGCTCAAAGGCCATGCCTGCGAATACAGCGACAACAACTGGAAATTTTTCCGGTTGCTCGTCAGCATGGGGCTGAAACACGTTGGCGTCGACTGTGATCGCGGGCTCGACGAACAGTATCGGCAGGAGCTCGATGGTTTTTATCTCGGCGACGGCTGGTATCAGGATGGCGATACGCGCCGCGCCGACCACTACATTCCCTTCGCCTTCCACTTCTACGGCCTGATCCTGGCGGCGCTCGACGGTGCCGACTGGACAAACAGGTATCGTGAGCGGGCGCGGTTGATCGCCGGCGACATGACAAGATGGTTTGCCGATGACGGTCCGGCGCTCTGCTTCGGCCGTTCGATGACCTATCGCTTTGCCATTGCCGGCCTCTTCGGCGCCATGGCGCTCGTCGGCGAAGAGACGATCCCCTTCGGCGAGCAGAAGGGATACTTTCTCAGGCATCTGCGCTGGTGGGCGAAGCAGCCCTTTGCCGCGCGTGACGGCGTGATGCCCGTCGGCTACGCCTATCCCAGCCTGATCATGTCGGAACCCTACAACTCCGCGCAATCGCCCTATTGGGCGTTGAAGGCCTTCCTGCCGCTGATGCTGCCTGAGGACCACCCGTTCTGGGCGAGCGACGAGACTGCCTGCCCCTCGCGCCCAGCCGTCTCGGCCCAGCGCCATATTGGTTTCCTGATCGCCAATCCACCGGGGGATGCCATTGCGCTCTCCTGCGGCCAGCACACGAGCGCCGAAAACACCTTCATCCGATTTGCGCCGGAAAAATACGCGAAGTTCGCCTATTCGGCGCGCTACGGCTTCAGCGTCGAAAACGATCTCTGGCGGTTCGACAATTCCGTGCTCGAATCCATGATCGGCTTCAGCGATGACGACGTGCATTTCCGCGTGCGCGAAACCAACGAAGAGGCGCTGATCGCCGACAACCTTCTCTACGCGCGCTGGCGGCCCTTTGCCGATGTCTCGGTCGAAACCTGGCTCTACTGGGATGGCGATTTTCACGTCCGGCTCCACCGCATCGACACGCCGCGGCCGCTTGCCACCATCGAAGGCGGCTTTGCGATCGGGCGCGATGCGGGCGAAGTCCGGGAACAGGACACCGGCCGCGCCGTTGTCACCATGGCGAGCGATCTGTCGGCTATCATCGACATCGGCTCGTCGGTGGCGCGCCAGGGCCGTTGCCATATCGCGGCCCCGAACACCAATCTGGTTTGCGCAAAGACTGTGGTTCCGCAATTGCTCGGCACTGTCCCTGCCGGCGTCAGCACGCTCGCCGTCGCGGTCTTCGCGCAGCGCGACCCTGCAGACGGCGCGAGCAAACTTGTCCGTCTGCCCGCGGCACCCGATGTCGAGAAGCTCCGGCGTCTCCTGTCGGAGCAGGGGACTGAAGTTACCCTGATGCGCGGTGTGCCGCTCTGACATCAACCGATCCTCCCGCAACGACCGAAAGAGCCGACATGACGATCACTGATTTCGCTTCCCGCCACGCCATTGACCCGCTCGCCGCCGCCGCGATGGGAACCGACGAACTGCGCCACAACTTCCACATCTCCGGTCTCTTCGAGAGCGATCGTGTCAACCTCACCTACACCCACTACGACCGGATGGTGATCGGCGGGGCGATGCCGGTCGAGACCGAGTTGACGCTCGAAGCGATCAAGCCGATGGGCACGAAGACGTTTCTCGAGCGCCGCGAATTGATCGCCGTCAACATCGGCGGTCCGGGGCGCGCCGTCGTTTCCGGCAGAAGCCATCCGCTCGCTGCGCGAGACATGATCTATGTCGGCATGGGCGAGGAAGTGACGTTCGTCTCGGACAGTCGGGCAGCGCCGGCAAAGTTCTACCTGTTGTCGGCGCCGGCGCACCGTGCCTTCCCGACGGCGCTCTTGACGGTTGCCGGAGCCAAGCGCCTTGATCTCGGCAGCCTGGAGACGTCGAACGAGCGCTCGATCTTCCAGTTCACCAATGGGATCGAGACCTGCCAGCTGGTCGTCGGCATGACGGAACTCAAGAAGGGATCGGTGTGGAACACCATGCCCGCACACATCCATGACCGGCGCATGGAGGTGTATCTCTACTTCGATCTCCCCGCGCCGGCACGGGTCTTCCATTTCCTCGGCGAGCCCTCCGAGACCCGCCACATCGTCATGGCCAACGAGGAGGCCGTGCTTTCGCCGGTCTGGTCGATCCACTCCGGTTGCGGCACGTCCAACTATGCCTTCATCTGGGCAATGGCCGGCGACAATGTCGATTACACCGACGCCGACCCGGTGCCGATGGAGACGCTGCGATGAGCGATCTCTCCGCCTTCAGCCTCACTGGAAAGCGTGTGCTCGTCACTGGCGCCAATACCGGGATCGGCCAGGGCATAGCGGTTTCGGTCGGCCGGGCCGGCGGTGAGGTGGTCGCGGTCGGGCGCTCGTCGATGGCCGAGACGGTGGAAAAGGTCGAAGCGGCAGGCGGCCGGATCGTACCGCTCGCTTGCGATCTCGCCGATGGGGATGCGGTCAAGAGCTTGATTGACCGTGTCTCCGAGGAAGGTGGTCCACTGGACGGATTGGTCAACAATGCCGGCATCATTCGCCGCGCCGCCTCGATCGAGCTCTCGGAGGCAGACTGGGACGAGGTGATCGACCTCAACTTGAAGGTGGCTTTTCTCCTGAGCCAGGCCTTTGGCCGCAGGCTTCTTGCCGAAAGGCGGGAAGGGCGGATCGTCAACATCGCCTCGCTGCTGTCCTTCCAGGGCGGCATTCGCGTTGCCTCCTACACCGCGTCAAAACACGGCGTGCTTGGCGTTACGCGGATCCTCGCCAATGAGTGGGCAAGTCAGGGCATCAACGTCAACGCGATCGCGCCCGGATACATCGTCTCCAACAACACCGAGGCGCTGCGCGCAGACAGCGATCGCAATGCCGCGATCCTTGAGCGCATCCCCGCCGGACGCTGGGGAACGCCCGACGATATCGGCGACGCTGCCGTCTTCCTGCTTGCGCCGGCGTCACGCTACCTGCATGGCGCCGTCATCCCCGTGGATGGGGGGTGGCTGGCGCGATGAACGGAGCCTGTGCATAGCTCGGCAGCGACAACAGCGGCTGCTTCTAAAGCACCTCGAGCGGCGCAGGCGATCGCGGTGTCTGTGCCGCCTGAGCAATATGCTCGTCAGAACGCCACCTTGAGGCCGAGCTTGCCGTTGAGGCTCTGTCCGTCGCCCTCCTTCCTACCGAAGGGCGTTCGAATTGTGGACGTCGCAGAACCAAACCGAGCAGTCACCCTTGATTGACTGGCGCCTGTAAATCCGCGCCAACGATCGCCAGCGCGGACTTCAGATTATCGCGCGAACCTCAAATGCTCTGGCAGACGCGTCATTGGGCTTCAGGCACAGACCATCACCATCCTCAGTGCCGCCATGCAGGATAGAGCGAGACAACCAACAGAACCGCCATGGCGATGTTGAAAAGCGGGAGCCTGCGGCCGACCATCAGCCAATGCTGAAGCATGGTGCCCATCCACGCCCAAACGGCATTTGCAGCAAGTCCGATGATCGCGAAGGTCAGCGCTACGAGAACAACGGAAATTAGGCCGCCCTCCGGAGCAAAGAGGGCTGTGGCGGACAGGCCTGTTGCCCAGACCTTCGGATTGACCCATTGAAACGCAGCGGCCTGAAAAAACGAAAGCGGCTTGCCAGCGGCATCACCCGTCTTGGGTGGTGCAGCACTCGCGATCTTCCAGGAGAGCCACAAAAGATAACCCGTCGAGACAACACGCAACATCGTTTCGAGTTCGGGAACGGCCTCGAATATGGTCATGAGCCCGACGCCGGCCAACAATATGATCGGCAGGACCCCAACGGAAATCCCGAGCAGATGCTGTATTGAGCGGCGGAAGCCGAAATTCGCGCCCGACGCCATGACCATGATGTTGTTTGGACCAGGCGTGATTGTCGCGGCAAAGGCAAAGCTGACAAGTGCGGGGATAATTGCGTCGTCCATTTACTTCTCCGTTCGAGGATCGGACGCCGCAATCGAGCCGGAGAAATAAAAAGGCCGCCCATTGCGGCGGCCCATAGTGCACATAGCAGTTGGTGCCGCCCTTCAACTCGGCAGCCACCAGCCCGCGATATGCGTGAAATGATCAAACAACTTGGTCATGGTGAGACTATAGCCACAACCTTGTGGGGCAGCAAGTGGCTGCCTGTCGGCGGCGTTGTGGCGCGTTTCGGGCATCTCCGTCAATCGGGTCGCTTGTTATCGCGTGGCTCCAAGCATCCGATCGAGCACATCTGTGGGTTTGCCTGCCACCTCCTACGACAGCTTGGCTTGCGCGCAGGCTGTCCTTGCTCCAAGTGACTGCAACTCAGGATTCTGTCGGATTGTTGGTCTACGGCGCTCGTCGCATGGCCTCAACGGCCTATCCGGATCGGCGGCTTTCGGCTGCTCAAGGGACGCCGGCCGCAAGCCGGCGCCCAGATTTGCTCTTCCTCAATGGGTTGCGCCCGATCCTCCGGCTGCGACGATTGCGAAGGGTTGGCCTTCGACCGCGATCGTGCGGCTTTCCTTCAGCGTTTCCGTATCGATCAGGCGGACCAGGCTTTGGCGCGGATCGGTGACGGCGACATGCTTGCCGGCGACGGCGAGGCGGGGCCTTGCGTCGCGCCAATGGCCATCCTTGCTGTAGGGCTCCGTGACGGTCTCCGATTTGGTGATCACCCCGTCCACGACATCAAGGAGATGAAGCTTGCCGTCCTCCGTCAGGATGTAGGCATTGCGTGACTTCGCCGGGTCAAGGATGAAGTCCACGCGCCGCAGCGGCAGCTCCACGAGGCGGTAGGGCTCCTTCGCATCGGCATCGATCAGCACGACCTTGTCCTCTCCATAGTTTCCAAGGAAGAACTGCATGGAGGTGCCGCCGAGCAGCGTGGATACCTTGCCTTCCGGTAGCTTGTCGCCATAGGCGAGCATCTCGAGCTTGGGGCCGTCAAGCCCGCCCGGGCGGGCGATCAGGACACCTTCCGCGCAACCGAAGGCGACCAGGCGCGCGGATGTGGCTTCCCCGTGCAGCCCCGTGCAGGCTGCGACGTCACCGACCTGTTTACCCTCCTTGTCGAGGACGCGTAGACCCAGGCGCGGAGGAAGCTCACCTTCCTTTACCGCCGCTTCCAGGTTCGGCACGGAAACGAGAAGATGGTTGCCGGTCGAGACCGCGACACCATGATGCGCGGCGGTCGTGTCATAGGGCTTGAGTTCCGCCTTGCCGGCCAACAGCGCGCTTTCGCGCAGCAGATCGAACTTGCCGCCGCGATCGTAGAAAATGGCGAGATCGTCGCCATGGGCGACCACGTGGCCGGGCTTCTGCCCCTGGATCGTCGTCTCAAGCAGTCTCGGTTCCTTGACCTCGATGTCCCGGTGCTCGCCGTGATCGGAAAGTGAAATGCCCGTGTCGATGGCGTGGATCAGGTTCTGTTCGCCCTGGACGGCGAAGACCGTGCGCCCCGTCTCGCTCAAGGAAAGGGCGGCGTAGCCTTGGAGGTCAAACCGGCCTATTTCCTTGGCCGTTTCCAGATCGATGGCGCGGACAACAGGCTTGGTATGGTCAGCAATGAACAAGCGCCAGGTCTCGCGCTGCTGTTCTTCCTCGGCATGAGAGGTCAACGGAAAGGCGAGGGTCGCGAGAATGGTGGTGGCGAAAAGCGCGGGCAAACCGGAGCGGGGCATAAAATCTCCTACAATGTAATAACGTAACACGCGTTGTGTTATAGCGTTACATTCGCCTTGTCCAGCGGCAACAACCTGACGTTTGCAGATGCGCCAGCGAAGCCGTCACAGGCGGCCCGCGGTGAGCGGTGCGGTGACGTTGACGTCAAGGACGTGTGGGGCCCGCTCTCGACAAGTCGATCGGCATTTCCCGACTTCGCCTGAAGCGGCGGATGGCGGCATGTGTTGCCGCCATCCGCTGAAATGCTCTGTTTCGCCATTGCCAGCTTCGCCATTTTTTGGGGCTGGGAGGACTTCGGGCGAGATGGACCAAAACCCTCCATAGGGCCACGCATCGGCGACGCAAGCCTTCAAACGCGGCGGGATCCGGTTACGCCGTCACTTCGCAGCGCCCTCGCTCAGCGGCAGCTTGTTCCCGCGACGTTGCGGCAGGCGGCCGTTCAGAACGATGGAGGCGAGAAGGCCGATCAGCAGGCCCCAGAAGGCCCCGCCGATGCCGAGCAGCTTGATATTGGCGGCGGCGGCCAGGAACGTGATGAGCGCCGCTTCGCGGGATGCCGGGTCGGCGGTCGCGGCCGCGAGGCTGCCGCCGATCGTGCCGAGCAGCGCCAGCCCCGCAAGCGTGGTGATGAAGCTCGCCGGAAATGCCATGAACACCTGAGCGAGGGTAACCCCGAATACGCCGACGAGCACGTAGCAAGAGCCGGCGGCAATACCCGCGATCCAGCGCCGGGATGGATCCTCATGGGCCTCCTTGCCGGTGGCAATCGCCGCCGTGATCGCCGCGATGTTGAAGGCGTGGGAGCCGAAAGGCGCCATGATCAGCGAACCGAGGCCGGTTGCGGTGACGATCGGGTTGGCGCTGGTCTTGAAACCGTCATTGCGCAGCACCAGCATTCCCGGCATGTACTGGCCCGTCAGCGTGATGAGGAACAGCGGCAAGGCGACGGAAAGCAGTGCGTTCAGCGAGAATTCCGGCATGGTGACGATGGGGGCCGCAAACGCCAGTTCCAGTCCCGACAGATCGACCCGGCCTTCTGCGAGCAGGAACAGGAGCCCGAGGACCAGAATGCCGACGACGGCATAGCGCGCGGAGAGGCGCTTCAGGACGACATAGACAACGATCAACAGGCCGACGAGCAACGGGTCGACGCTCGCGCCGCCAAATGCGCCGATGCCGAATTGCAGCAGGATGCCGGCGAGCAGGCCCGCGGCGATGCCCGGCGGGATCAGCCGGATGACCTTCTCGAAATAGCCCGAAAGCCCAAGCGCGGCGAAGGCCAAGGCCGAGACCATGTAGGCGCCGATGGCCTCGGAATAGGGCGTCGTTGCCAGCGCGGTGACGAGAAAAGCCGCAGCCGGCGTAGACCAGGCCGTGATGATCGGCTCGCGATAGCGCCAACTCAGCCAAAGTCCGGTCAGTCCCACGCCGATGGAAACCGACCAGACCCAGGAGGCCGTCAGTTCCGGGCTGAGGCCCGCCACTTTCGCGGCCTGAAAGACCAGGATGAAGGTGCCGCCATAGTTGACGATGACGGAGATCAGACCTGCGACGATGGGATGGGCAAGATCGTTGA
This sequence comes from Ensifer adhaerens, assembly GCF_002940685.1. GTDB lineage: Bacteria > Pseudomonadota > Alphaproteobacteria > Rhizobiales > Rhizobiaceae > Ensifer > Ensifer adhaerens_E. Next base: position 162,518 of record NZ_PNFP01000003.1, read on the forward strand.
AGCGAAGGGATGACGGGGAAGCATGGGAGGACATGATCTATCGGGGCTCCTGAATTTTCGGGGAGGACTGGCAAGCCGCGTTGACAAATAGCCATTCATTGGCCCGACATGCCCATCCACTTATCTCAAGGCGGTCAGACCATTTGTTCAAGCATTCCCAACTGGAGTCCGTGAAGGCATGGATTGCCCAACCTGCCCAGGCGGCGATACCGCTTCATGGGCGAATCCAGCGGGCGATCCGGCAGCTGATCCTCGACGGTGCGCTTGGACCGGGAAAGCCGCTTCCCGCTTCGCGGGCGCTTTCAAAATCCCTCGGCGTGTCGCGCGACACGATCGAGGCGGCCTATGGCCAGCTTCATGCGGAAGGCTTCATCGACCGCCGCGTCGGGAGCGGCAGCTTCGTTGCCGAAATGAAGGATTTTGCACCCGGCAGGCGTTCGTCTCTAAGGGACGCGCAGCCACGCAACCGGGCACCGGTCTTGAGCAGGCGCGGCAACGCCATGTTCGGAAGCGGCGGCGTCAGCGAACTGCTGTTGCCGCGGCCCTTCGCGCATGGCGTGCCGGAGACACGCAATTTTCCGCTCCAGCTCTGGGAGCGGCTTGGACGGCAGGTCTTGAGGCAAACCGGTACAAGGGCGCTGCTTCACGGCGACCCGCAAGGGATCGAGGAGCTGCGTCGTGCCATCGCAGACTATGTGAACCTTGAACGCGGCGCCCGCGCCACGGCCGACCGGGTGCTGATCCTCACCAGTTCGCAGCAGGCGCTGACATTGTGCGCAAACATGCTGCTCGATCCCGGCGATCGCATCTTCATCGAGGATCCCGCTTATTACGGCGCACGCAAGGCCTTCGACGCGGCGGGGCTCGAATGCGTCCCCATCCGCGTGGATCGCCAGGGCATCGCCGTCGATCAGATCAAGGCGGAGACGCGCAGGGTCAAGGCCGTGTTCCTGACGCCCTCGCATCAGTTCCCGGCCGGTGCGACGCTGGCGCTGGATCGTCGTCTGGCGCTGATCGAATGGGCGAGCCGCCACCAGGCCTGGATCATCGAGGACGATTACGACAGCGAATTCCACTATGCCGGCAAGCCCACGGCCTGCCTACAGGGCCTCGATCCGCATGACCGGACCATCTACATCGGCACCTTCACCAAATCGCTCTTTCCGGGCCTGAGGATCGGCTATGCCGTTTTGCCGCCCCCGCTCGTCAAACCGATGACCGTGGCGCGCACATTGCTTGACGGTCACTCCGCTCCGATGGCGCAACTGACGCTCGCCCGCTTCATGGAAGGCGGGCATTTCGGCGCGCACGTCCGCACCATGCGCGCCGTCTACGCCGACCGGCTGGAACTGCTGGCGACGCTCGTCGGAAGGCACCTGCCGCAATTTCTTGAAGCGCGGGTGCCCGACGGCGGGCTGCAGATGCCGTGCGTGCTGACCGGCAAGCTCTCGGAGGCGGCGGCCATCGACGCCGCGCGCCGTGTCGGCATCGAGGTCATGGGCCTGTCCGCGCTTTACGCAGGCGGCAAGCCCGAGGCCGGGTTCCTGATGGGGTTTGCGGCCTACACGCCAAGCGAGATCGAGGGTGCCGTCCGCAAGCTGGCGGGCGCGCTTCAGGCCGCAGCGACGTCATAGGTCGGCGTGAGCCGTGGCGCCGCCATCTAGTCCTGGATGACGAGCTGGAACCAGGTGTCGAGAAACCTGCTGCGCTTGACGGCGTCGAGATAGACGAGCAGTTCCGGCCCCAACTCTATGAGCTGGACGTTTTTCATCCTGTCCAGATCCCGCGATCTTGTCAGGCCGACCTCTTCAAGCGCGCTGTCGGCTCGATCGGAGAGCAGGAAATCGACAACGTCGCCGGCGGTCGAGCGATTGCGGGCCTTCTCCGGGATCAGCGCCGTCCAGGGCAGTGCCAGCACATAGTCCTCGGGGACCACCATCTCGATGGACGGCGTCTTGTTCATCCATTTGCGCACGGCAGACAACGGCACATTGTAGCCAAGATCGATGCGGCCTTCCGACATCGCCTGCAGCAGCTCCTCGTTGCTGTCGAATATACGGGCCTGCGACGCACCGACGGCCCGGGATATGCGCCAGAACAGCGGCGATCGGAGCGCTTCCTGCGAGGCAAAGGCATAGCTGACATTGTCGATGCCGATGTTGACGAGCCCCACCCGGCGCAGCAGGCGCGGGCGGTTCTGCTCGAGCGTGCGCGCGAGCTCGGTTCGTGTGCGCGGGACGTCGAAGGGCGCCATCGCGCCCTTGCGCACGACAAAGACGGCCGGGTCGTAGCCGATGCTGAAGACTTCGCTGCGCCAATGGGCCTGTTGCTTCGGCCGGTGCCTGACGGCCGAAGCGTCGTGTCGCGACACGCTGCCTTCGTTGGCCAGGTAGACTGCGAGATCCGGCGTCGGCAGCACGAGCACATCGATCGGTTTGTCGTCGTCGACGCCGGCCAGCAGCCGGGAGATGATCTGGCTCGGCCGGGCTTGCCTGTACTCGCTTCGTGTGTGGGGCATGTCCGCCTGAAGCGCGTCGAACAGCGGCTGCATCGTCGGCTGCGCGTCGACGCCGACGATGGTGAGGCGTTCCGGGGCGGCCCGCGCCGGCGTCGATGCGGCCGAGAGCGCGACGAAAAGCATGAGCGCGAAGCGAGCGATCATCCCAGGGTTCCTCCGATCGGCAGGCAAACAACGACCGACAGCCCGCCTCCGTCCCGGTCGTCGAGGCTGATGCTGCCGCCCATGGCTTCCGCAACGGTTCTGGCGATGGCAAGGCCAAGCCCGGAGCCCGGCTTGCTGCTGTCCGCCCGCGAAAAACGTTCGAACATCTGCTTGCGTATCTCTTTCGGAATTCCGGGCCCCCGGTCGGAAACAACGAGGCGGATCACTCGACCCGCTTGCGTCACGGTGATGTCGACCGCGCCCGGCGCATGGACGAGTGCGTTTTCGACGATGTTGCGGATCATCTCACGCAGGCTGACCGACTCTGCTTCGATCTCAACGGCAACGTCGGGCAGGTTAAGCGTGAGCGTGTCGTCGAGGGCGGGATAGGAGCCTTCCGCCTGCAGGCGGCGGATCGCGTCGCGGACGACGAGACGCATGTCGAGGGTCTCGCGCAGGCGGGATTCAATGCCGTGCAGCGTGCTTGCATCCGACAAGAGCTGGTTTGCGAGAACGCTGGCATTGACCGAATTCGCATGAATGCGGCCGAGAATGTCGCGCAACCTGCCTGCCGGCGCTTCGTCGATCGAAAGTTCCGCAAGCGCGCGCAACGCGGTCAAAGGCGTTCGCAACTGATGGGCAGCATCCGCCGTCACGCTCTTCAGGCCGACGAGCACGGAATCGAGCCGCCCCATGAAGTCGTTGAGTGCCGAGATCAGCGCGCTCACCTCCCTGGGCACCGGGCCGGAAACCGGGCTGAGATCGGAGGAGGCCCGGTGGCGGAGATCGGCCTCGACGGTTCTCAGCGGTGCGAAAGCCTGGCGTACTGCGAGCCAGATCAAGAGGAACGCCAGCACCGAAACGGCAATCGCGGGAAGGGCGGCATTGAAGGTCAGATGCAGTCCGAGCTGGTCGCGTGCCTCGCGGGTCTCACCGACGAGAACATCGACCCAGCCGCCGCCGGCTGCGTCGGTGCTGTAGCGGGCGACGGCAGCGATGCGGATCCGTTCGCCCCTGTAGGTGCTGTCGGCCAGCCGCAATTGCGATCCGGTCCCGTGCGGGATCTCGAGCCCAAGGATGGGCGAGCCGGTGATGATCGTGCCGTCGGGTGCGGCAACCCGGTAGAAGATGCGATTGAGCCGCGACGTGCCCAGAATGGCGAAGGCAGAATGCGGCAGATCGACGCTTACGGTGCCGTCTTCGATCGACACCGTATCGGCAATCGAAAGCGCCGCGGCGCCGAGCACCCTGTCGAAGGCCTCTTCGGCCGCGCTGTGCGCATTCCAGCGCACCAGCCAGAAGAGGAAAAGCCCGATGATGATGAGCAGGGCAGCGCCGCTGAAGAGGATGCGCCGCTCGATCGAATAATCAGACCGCACCGTTTGCGCCGCTCCCGGTCCGCTGGCGCAGCATGTAACCCACACCGCGATGCGTAACGATTTCGATATCGCAATCCTCAAGCTTCCTGCGCACGCGCGAAACCAGAAGCTCGATGGCATTCGGCGTGCCGGTATCCTCGTAGCCGAACAGCTTCACGACCAGTTGCTCCTTGTTGACCGTCGTGCCGGCGCGGGTCGCGAGCGCTTCCAGCACGTCGAATTCGCGGCGCCCGAGATCGAGCGGCCGGTCCTTGAGCATCACGGCGCGCGCCGAAAGGTCGATGGAGATCGACCCCAGGCGAAGAACCGATTGCGCAGCACCCAGGTGCCGGCGAGAGACGGCCCGGATGCGGGCGACGAGCTCGTGCAGATCGAAGGGTTTGACCAGATAGTCGTCAGCGCCTAATTCGAGCAGGTCGACCTTGTCGGCCACCTGGTTGCGGGCGGTGATGACGATGACAGGACGCGTCAGCCCACCCTGGCGCATGGCACTCAGGATGGCGAAACCGTCACGCTTCGGAAGGTTTATGTCGAGGATCACCAGATCGTGCGAGGCGTTGAGGGCGAGCCGCTCTCCCTCCGCGCCGTCGTACGCGGTCGTGACCTCATAGCCTTCCTTTTCCAGTCGCATGGAAATGGCAAAGGCGATGTCGGGGGTGTCTTCGATCAGGAGAATGCGCATCGCGTGTCCAGGTGACAGGATTGTGACAGTGATACTCCCATACACAGATCAAAAGCAGATGAGAACTATGAAGCTTTCGCCGGGAGAGCGGAGCTTCGGGGAGGGGTGGACATGAACGCGCACAGGCTGTTTTTGGCCGGCCTCGCATTGGCGTGCGTGCTGCTGTTGCCCGTGTCGACGGCGGCGAAGGCCGGTTGCGAGACAACCGCCGATCTCGACGAGCGCTATTGCGACGCCGACAGGGACTACGTTGCCGACGCGCCAACCGACCCCTCAAAGTGGCGGGACCCGCAGACGCTGGTCTGGGCCTATGCTCCGATTGAAGAGCCCGCCGTCTATGCCAGCCTGTTCAAGGATTTCACCACCCATCTCGAGGCCTGCCTCGGCCGCCAGATCGTCTATTACCCGGTGCAGTCGAGCAAGGCCGAGATCGAAGCCATGCGGTCGGGGCGCCTGCATTTCGCGGGTTTCTCCACCGGGCCGACGGTCGAGGCGGTCAACCGTGCCGGCGCCGTTCCCTTCGCCGCGAAAGGCATCGGCAACGCCGTGCGCGGTTACAATCTGATTGCCATCGTTCGTGCCGATTCCCCTTTCAAAACCCTCGCCGAGCTCAAGGGGCGGCGCGTGGCGCACGCGTCCGCGTTTTCAAACTCCGGGCACCTCGCACCACGCGCGCTTTTCCCCGGCGAGGGCCTGAGCCCGGGCGAGGACTATGCGCCGATCATGTCCGGCGGCCATGACAAATCCATCCTCGGCGTGATCTCGGGTGACTACGACATGGCGGCCGTCGCGTCCGACGTGCTGGAACGGCTGATCGAGCGGCGCATGGTCAAGCGTGAAGACCTGCGTGTCATCTTCACCAGCGGCATCTTTCCGACGTCGTCCTTTGCCTATGCGCACGATCTCGCCCCGCCGCTGGTCGCGGCGATGAAACGGTGTTTCTTCGATTTCGCATTCACAGCCGAGATGAAGAGCGAGTTTCACGGCGACGAGCGCTTCCTGCCGATCCGCTACGATCGGGATTGGGCAAGCGTGCGCGAGGTCATCGACAAGGCCGGCGCTTCCACCTTCTGACCCCAACAGACAGCCCGACAGATGCCGATGCGCCGTCCGCGCAGGCCTTGTCGCGCGCCCACCACAAACGTCACCGCAGGTCGGGCCAACCCGCCCGAGGCTGCTGTGCGGCTTCCAACCCACGGGATTGCTATGCGAAACTTTGGCAAAGCCATTTACAACTACAGGGTCCACAACCAGGACCCCACCACGATGGTGGGCGTCGGTCTGGTGGTGCTGTTCGCCTACCTGATTGCAGCGCCCATCCTGCTTCTGCTTTCGGATGCGTTCTTCGTGCAGTTTGCCGACCAGGCTCGCTCCGGGCAGTCGATGGGCGAACTGACGCTTTACTACTTCAACCGCGTCTTCCTGTCGGCGATCGCAACCGACGTCTTCTGGCGGCCGCTGCTGCATACCGCGACCATCGCTTTCGGCGCGATCGTGGTCGCGCTGGCGGTCGGGATCCCGATGGCCTGGCTGATCAGCCGCACCGACATGCCTGGCAAGACCTGGTTCGCCACCGTTCTGATCATCCCCTACATGCTGCCGTCCTGGACCTTCGCGCTTGCGTGGCAGACTCTGTTCAAGAACAGGACCACGGGCGGACAGCCGAGCTGGATGGAAGCGCTCGGTTTCGCCCCGCCGGACTGGCTCGCCTATGGCGCCTTGCCGATCACCCTCATCCTCGCCTTGCACTACACGCCCTTCGTCATCCTGCTTTTCGGCAATGCGCTGCGGCAGTTCGATTCGACGCTTGAGGATTCCGCCCGCGTCATCGGCGCCGGCAACGGCCTGATCGCGCGCAAGATCATCCTGCCGCTGATGCTGCCGTCGCTGGTTTCGGCCTGCACGCTGATCTTCGCCAAATGTCTCGGCGATTTCGGCGTGGCCTATATCCTCGGCGTTCCCGTCGGTTACGACGTGCTGGCGACCTCGCTGTTTCGCGCCATCTCCACCAGCCAGACCGGCATGGGGGCGATCCTGGCGCTGACCATCGTCGTGCTCGGCACCATCTCGATCACCCTCGACATGTACCTGTTGAAGGAAGCGCGCCGCTTCGTGGTCATCGGCTCAAAGGGATCGATGAACCGCACCACGTCGCTGCGCGGCTACCGGCTGCCGGCAGCCGGGCTCGCGACACTGGTCTTCCTCGTCAGCGCCGTCATTCCATTGCTGGCGCTCGCCATGACCACGGTGATGAAGGTGCCCGGCGTCTTTGCGCTCGACAATTTCACACTCGCCTACTGGATCGGTTCGGATCTCGGAACGACGGCGCTCAAGCAGGGCATCCTTTTGACGCCCGAGTTCTGGCAGGCGACGTGGAACACGCTCTGGATCGTCGGTTTGGCCGCTCTCGGCGCGGGCTTCCTCGGCCTGCTCGTCGGCTACGCCGTCACCCGCACGTCCTCGACGATGATCGCCACCTTCCTGCGGCAGGTGACCTTCCTGCCGTATCTTGTGCCGGGAATAGCCTTTGCCGCCGCCTATCTGTCGATGTTCGCGGTTCAGCGAGGGCCTGTGCCTGCACTTTACGGCACGCCGATCATTCTGGTGCTGGCGATCCTTGCCGACCAGATGCCTTTCGCCTCCCGCGCCGGCATCTCGGCGATGATGCAGCTCGGGCACGACCCGGAAGAGGCGGCGCGCATCGCCGGCGCCGGCTGGTTCCGGCGGCTCGCATCGGTCGTCGTCCCGATCCAGAAGGGCGCGCTCGTCACCGGCGTTCTGCTGCCCTTCATTTCCGGGATCAAGGGACTGAGCCTCGTCGTGGTGCTCGCCGTCCCCGGGACCGATGTGCTGACGACCTATGCGCTGAGGCTCGTCGACTACGGCTACGGCCAGGCGGCCAACGCCGTGGTGCTGATGATCTGCATCATCGCTTTCGGCGGCACGCTGATCGTCCAGAAACTCACAAAAAGCAAATTGTCCGACGGTTTGGGAGGCAAATAATGTCAAGCATCAGCATCCGCGATGTCAGAAAGAGCTACGGCAACACGACGCAAGCGGCTGTCGAGCGGCTGAGCATCGAGATACCGCAATCCGATTTCCTCTGCCTTCTCGGGCCGTCCGGCTGCGGCAAGACGACGACCCTGCGCATGATCGCGGGCCTCGAGCATCCGACGGCGGGCCGGATTCATCTGGGCGACCGGACCATCGTGTCGGTCGACGACGGTGTCTACGTGCCGGCGGAAAAGCGTGGCATGGGGCTGGTCTTCCAGAACTATGCGCTGTGGCCGCACATGACGGTCGAACAGAACATCGAGTTCGGGCTGAAGCTGCGCAAGGTCCCCAAGGCCGAACGCGACGCGATCATCGGCGAGGTCCTGAAAAAGCTCGCGATCGACCGCTATCGCACGCGCCTGCCGTCGCAGCTCTCCGGTGGCCAGCAGCAGCGCGTCGCGCTCGCCCGTATGCTCGCGCTCAAGCCCGACATCATCCTGCTCGACGAACCGCTGTCCAACCTCGACGCCAAGCTGCGCCTGGAAATGCGGGCGGAACTCAAGCGGATCCACCAGGAACTCGGCTCCACCATCGTCTTCGTGACCCATGACCAATGGGAGGCGATGACGCTTGCAACCACCATCGCCGTCATGAGTGAGGGCCAGCTGCAGCAGCTTGGCACGCCCGACGACATCTACGAGCGCCCGGCCAACCGCTTCGTCGCCGAATTCGTCGGCAACCTGCCGATCAACATCATCGAACTCGGCAGCGGTCGATCCGGCGCGCTGGTCGGCTGGATGCGCGACCGCCTGGCCGCAAGGACACTGCCGCAGCCGGCGGGCTCCGTCGGCATCCGCCCGGAATCGGTCCGCCTGACGCGCTCCATCGTGGAAGGCGCAAGGGAAGCACGGGTCGTCGAGGTGGTGCCGACCGGCGGAAGCTGGATCGTCGAGCTTTCGGTGGACGGCGAGCAGTTCTTCGCGATCGCCGGCGAGCTGCCGGACGCGACGCGGGGCGACCAGGTGTTCTTCCACGTCGAGCCCCAGCACCTGCACATCTTCGATGTCGATGGCCGGCGTATCGCCGCCTGAGACGATGCCATCCCATCCCGACACAGCAATTGACCGTAAGGAGGATAAAATGCTGTCAATACAAGAAGGTAGACTGCCAAAATCCGTTCGCCGCGCCATTCTGGCCGGCGTATCGCTGGTGGCGCTCGTCGCACCGGCGGCGGCTCAGGACGCAGCCGAGATCGGCATTTCCGATGCCGACTACACGCTTGAGGCCCTGATCGAGGCGGCAAAGAAGGAAGGGCCGATCACCGTCGTCGACGCGACCGGCAAGATCGTCTCCATGGCCGAGAACTTCACAGCGAAATACGGCATCCAGGCGACCGGCGTGAAGCTGAGCGGCCAGGATCAGCAGCAGGTCATCCTGCGTGAAGCCGCAGCCGGAAGCGTCCGCTCCGACGTCTTCAACATGAGCAACCTGCCGTCTGTCACCTCGGAGATCATTGCGCAGGGCGCCGGCGTAAGCTGGATGCCGCCGGACCTGATGGCCGTCGTGCCGGTCCAGTATCAGACGCCCGCCATCACCAGCCTCAACCCCTGGGTCTGGGCCTACAACACCGACGTCCATGGCGACAAATGCCCGATCGACAACGTCTGGGCGCTGACGACGGAAGACTGGAAGGGCCGTGTCGCCATTCCGGATCCCCTGCTGCGCAACGAAACGATGTTCTGGTTCAACCAGATCCAGGCGCATGACGACGACGACATGCGCAAGGCCTATGAGGCCTTCTTCGGCAAGCCGCTTGAAACGGAAGAAGCGAGCGCGACGGCCGAATGGGTCAAGCGCCTTGCCAAGAACAAGCCGAGCGTGACCCGCAGCGACACGGATGTCGGCCCGATCATCGGTGCGGCCGGGCAGCAAAAGCCGTTCATGGGCTTCCTGAGCTCCGCCATTTTCCGCGACGCGAAGAAGAATGGCTACGGCATGGGCATCTGCGCCGGCCTGAAGCCCTGGGTCGGTCAGTTGACCCCGCGCGTGGCGGTGATCGCCTCGGGCTCGAAGCACCCGAACGCGGCCAAGCTCTTCGTTCACTTCATGATGACGGAGGAGGGCATGGCGCCGCAGCTCGCCGACGGTAAGATCTCCTCCAACCAGGAAGCGAAAATCCCGAAGGAAGAAGCCTCCGGCGTCATCGACGTCGTGCACGAACTGCACGTCCCGCATTCCGAGACGTCGAAGGACGATTTCGCCAAGCTCCAGGACTGGCAGGATTTCTGGATCGTCAATTCACGATAGGCAGAACAACGCGAGTGCCCGGGCTACCTGCGCCGGGCACCTGTATCCCTCACTCGCCCGCCCTCATCGAGAGCGTCGCGATGCGCTCAAGGCCGATCGCCTAGTGCGCCATTGGGTATCCCGTTTCAGCCTGGCGCGCCTGTTGCTCTTCGGGACCTTCGTCGAAGCGACGGCGATCCTCGTGATGCTGCCGCTTCCGCGCGAGGGCGGGCTCTTGCTGGTCCTTGCATGGCGGAGGTCGAGGCGAACTTCTACCGGAACGCGATCAACTGACGGACCCGCCGCCAGGAACACGCGCGCGACTTGTTCCTGCAGCACGCGGCAACTCGCTGGGGGGTCCCTCCGGTCCCCAGCGAGATTTTTGCGTGAAGCCCTTTGGTCTGATGTGACCGGGCACGGTTCGCCGCGCAAGCACTTACCGTGCACATCCCGTTTTGGAGCATTTTTTTGGGAGAATAGGCGCACTGCATAAAGTTGTAGGTACCATCGAAATGGAATATCCATAAACTCGCGCTAGACCGATCGACATTCGTGAATCGGGAGCGAGGCATGCAAAGAGACGTGCAGTTCAACGGGCAGAAAGATTGGCGGATCGCGCGATATGCCATCGGTGGCATCGTTGGGTTCGCGGTGCTTGCCCAGCTCCTGGTCTATCTCAGCCTGGTCGCCCTGGTCGATCGGCCCTATGCGGCTGCCATGGTCGGCGCAGCGCTGATCTCTCTGCTCATGGGCGTGCCGCTGATTGTCCTGGCGGCGACGCAGTTTCGCCGGGCGCAGCGCCTGCGCAACCAGATCAATCACGTCGTCGCCCATGATGCCACGACGGGCTGCGTGACCGGTCGTGGGCTCGTGCAGCAGGTCAATGGCCTCGAACGCCGCCGCCAGCACACCGGCGAGGAGCTTCACGGCGCGCTCATCCACCTCAGGATCAACAATCTCGATGACGTCGGCGCAGCTTTCGGCCCGGCCTGGAGCGAGGAGCTGCTGCAATTCGTCGCCTCGACGATCAGCACCTCGGTGCGGCGCGACGACATCGTCGCCCGGACCGGGCCTGCAAGTTTCGACGTCGTGCTCGTCGGCGCAACCGAGGCGGATGCGGAGCATGTTTCCAACCGCCTGACAAAGGCCCTGTCGTCGGCGCATTTTTCGGCCGATGGCAGCAAGGTCGACCTTGAACTCAGCGTTGGCGGAGCCCTGTTCGATGGCAGCGTCGATCTGGAACGCCTGCGCCGGGCGGCGGCCTCCGAGGCGGTCATGGTCGCCGCCCAAGGCGTCCAGCGCGTCGATTTCGTACGCCTGCCTTCTGCCTGAGGAGTTGGGGCCGCCGTAGCTCGTGCCGGAGCGGCATGCGACGATCGCTCGCAGCGGCTGATTGCCAGACCTGGATACCGCTTTAAAGTTGCAGAACGCATGCCCCGCTTGTTGCGGCCGGATGTCCGCCACCAAAGCTGCTGTCGCGGGCGCCTTTTTCTTTCAATAGGTTACCGGAGTCTTTCGTTGCGACGTTGCTGTTCCATTTTTGCAACATAGCCGTGCGAAAGCTTGGGGCTTTCCGGGACCACCCCAAAATTGGTCACCGCCTTATATTACCTCTGTATTATCTGTCGACGAATTGGGGCAGTAGCGACGTACGCTTGGATTAGCCGGCATGACGTACTGATTGCGAGGGGGATAGTATTGAAAGCGGGGAAAACTTTTAGGGGCGGGCTGTTTTCTATCCTGCTCGCATCGACCATGTTCGCGAGCGGTGCGGAAGCCATGACGCTGAGGGAAGCGCTTCAGATCGCGATGGAATCGAATCCGGAAATCGGTCAGTCGATCGAGAACCGTGAGGCGATCGAGTTCGAATTGCGTCAGGCGCGTGGTCTGTATCTGCCAAGCGTCGACGTCGAAGCTTCGACGGGCGTGCGCCATCTCGAAGACAGCAGCCGTCGGCTCGGCTCGATCGAGAACGACCCGCTTTATCCATCCGACGTCGGACTGACCATCACGCAGAAGCTCTTCGACGGCGGTGGCCGTCGTGCCGAGCTCGAGCGTCAGGCAGCACGCGTCGACAGCGCGTCTTTCCGTGTGCTCGAGCGCTCGGAAACGATTGGCCTGCAGATCGTTCGCGAATATTTCGAATATATTCTCCAGCAGCAGATCGTTGCGGAAGCACGCAAGAATGTCGGTGTGCACCAGTCGATCCTGTCAGATATCAGCTCGCTGATTTCAGGCGGCGCCTTGACCGAGGCGGATCGCCAGCAGGCAAGCGAACGCCTGCTGGCGGCCAAGGCACGCCTGCAGGAAGCGGAAGAAGCGTTCGATACGGTCAAGATCAGCTTCAACCGCCTGGTCGGACAGCCGCTCACCAACCCATCCATGCCGAAGTCGGTCGCCGGCGCCCTGCCGAAGACGCTCGAGACGGCGATCGGTATCGCCCGCACCAACAATCCGCGGATCAAGGCCGCCGACTCCGACATCAACGTCGCGGACTCGCAGGTCAAGGCGGCGCGTTCGAACATGCTGCCCGAAGTCTTCGCCGAGGGCCGCGTACGCACGGGCAACGATATCGATGGCTCGACCGGCAACACCTGGGACGCACAGGGCCGGATCGTCGCGAAGTGGAACCTCTATCGCGGCGGCATCGATGTCGCCAACGAGCAGGAGCAGATGCGCCGGGCGAGCGAACAGCGGCTGGTCTTCCACCAGGCGCATCGCGAAGTCGAGGAAGCCGTGCGCATTTCCTGGGAGCGCCGCAGCAGCCAGTACGACATCGCCCGCACGCTGAACGCGCAGGCGCAGATGAACGTGCAGCTCGTCGAATCCTATCGCGAACAGCTCAAGGTCGGCCAGCGTTCGCTGCTCGACGTGCTCGGCGCGCAGAACTCGCGTTTCAACGTCAGTGTGCTTGCGAAGACCTCGCAGTATGCTGCGTTGTTTGCCGAGTACCGGCTGCTGGCAGCAACAGGCCAGCTGCTGCCGACAATGAAGATCAAGGCGCCGGCGCAGGCGGAAGCCTACGCGCGCAACGAGTTCAACGTCCCGGATGCCCCGGCTACGGAAACCTATCGCCGTGTGCCTTCGCGTCAGACGAACGACTTGCCGCTCGACTTGCTGGCGCCGATCCGGCAGAAATGATAGTCCTCGTCAGGGCGGACACAACCGGTGGTGATGCAAGGCATTGACAGGCATGTGCAGATTGGCCCGTCTCTGACCGGCTTTTCCGAGGCGTTCAAGGAGATTTGCATCTTCTTGAACCGCCCCTCGTCAGACAGCGTGCTCTATTCGGACGTACCCTTCGACCCTCGCTTGCCGAGCGCCGAGGACGTCTCCCGTATCGCAGAGCGGGTCGGCCTGGAAACGGAGCTCGTTTCCGCGCGCGCGATCGGCAATCGCGATTTCGTCTATCCGCTGCTGCTCGTCTTTCGCGACGGCCGTGCCATGGCGCTTCTGGAAGAGGCGCCCGACGGCACGCTCAGCCTTTCCAACAGAATGGCGCCGCCCGGCGAGGCGGCGGTAAGGCTGGCCGACCTTAAGGTCGACGGGCTCGCCTATGCCGTGTCCTTTTCGGCCACCTATCTCAACACGGCGTCCGGCCGCGGCGTCGGCGAGGCGCGCAGCATCGACCGCCGCCACTGGCTGACCGCCACAATCAAACCGTTCTGGCAAGCCTATGTGCAGGTCGCAATCGCGGCATTCTTCATCAACGTGCTGGCGCTCGCCGCGCCGCTCTTCACGATGAACGTCTATGATCGCATCCTGCCGAACAAGGCGATCGCGACGCTCTGGGTGCTGGCGCTCGGCATCAGCACGGTCATTCTCTTCGACTTCCTCTTGAAGACGGTGCGCGCGGCGCTGATCGACTATGCCGGCCGCAAGGCGGATCTGAAGCTCTCCTACATGCTGTTCGAGAAGATCCTGCATGCGACCATGGCGTCGCGGCCGCCCTCGACCGGTGAATACGCCAACCGGGCGATGCAGTATGAGTTCGTGCGGGAATTCTTTACGTCGAATACGCTGAGCACGATCATCGACAGCCTTTTCGTCTTCGTCTTCATCGCAGCCGTCTATGCGGTGGCGGGCTGGATCGCGGTCATACCGGCGGTCGCCTTCCTGTTTAGTCTCGTGATCGGCTACGTCGCGCAGTACAAGATCGGCAACCGCGTCGCCGCCGCATCGAATGAATCGGCCCAGCGCCAGGCGCTGCTGGTCGAAACCATCAGCGCGATCGAGACGGTAAAGACGCTGCATTCGGAAAAGCAGTTGCTCCGCCGCTGGAACGAGCTTGCCAAGCACTCCTCGAACACATCCGAACAGATCAAGGAGATTTCCTCCTGGGCCTCGCATGCAACGCAATTCGTGCAGCAACTGGTGACGGTTTGCATCGTCGTGGCCGGCGCTTACGCGTTTACCGAGGGCAAGATTTCGTCCGGTGCCATCATTGCCGCCAGCATGCTTGCCGGCCGCGCCGTCGCGCCGCTCGGCCAGATCGCCATGACACTGGCACGGCTGCGCCAGGCCATTCTGTCGCTGCGGATCCTCAATGCCGTTATGGAGCAGCCGGAGGACCGGCCCGACACGATCGGCTTCGTCAACCGCGAGATCCGCAACGGCAGCATCACCTTTGCAAACCTCGACTTCGCCTACCCGGAAACGGACCACAAGGTGGTCAGCGGCATGAACGTCACGATCAAGGCGGGCGAGCGCGTCGGCATCATCGGCCGCATCGGCTCGGGCAAGACGACGATCGGACGGCTTCTGGCGGGCCTCTATCCGCCGAGCGCCGGCCGCATCCTGCTCGACGGCATCGATATCCGGCAACTGCATCCTTCCGTCGTTCGTTCGGCGGTCTCGTTCGTGTCGCAGAACTCCGACCTCTTCTCCGGCACCATCAAGGAAAACCTCCTGATGGCGAACCCGACCGCGAGCGACGAAGAGGTGGTTGCGGCCGCAAGACTTGCCGGCGTCGACGATTTCGTCTCGCATCATCCGCGCGGCTACGACATGCCGGTCGGTGAGCGCGGCTCCCAGCTTTCCGGCGGGCAGCGCCAGGCGGTCGCCATCGCCCGGCTCCTGTTGCGCAAGCCGAAGGTGGTGTTCCTCGACGAGCCATCCGGTGCGATGGACCTCGCCAGCGAACGCGAGTTGATCAACAAGCTATCCAATGTCTTCAGCAGCGACGTGACCCTTTTGATCTCGACCCACCGCCACAGCATGCTAAGCCTCGTCGATCGGCTGCTGGTTCTCGACCGGGGCCGTATCGTCGCCGATGGACCGAAGGCGGCCGTCATCGAGCAATTGCAGCGGCGTTCCGGTCCCGCCGGGCCGACGGAAGGGGCGGGGCTATGATCGACCCCTGTCCATATGATGGCGACGCAATGCCGGTCCCGACGTCGGGGAGGGCGCCGAGATGACTGAGAAACCGCCACTGGCCGCGCGTGCCGGGCTGCTGGTGATCGGCCTGCTGATCAGCTCCTTTGTCGCCTGGGCGGCGATCGCCGAAGTCGACGAGATCGCCCGCGGCGAAGGCAAGGTCATTCCCGTCTCGAAAACGCAGATCATTCAATCGAGCGAGCCCGGTATCGTGCGCGAGATCGCGGTGCAGCCCGGGCAGGTCGTGCGCCGCGGCGATCTGATCCTGCGGCTTGACGATACGGCGAGCGGCTCGTCACTGGGTGAGCTCGAGGCCAAGGCCCGCTCGCTGCGCGCACAGATCGCGCGGCTGGAACTCGAGGAGACCGGCGCCTACGACAGCAAGTACATCTGCCCCGACGATATCGCAAAGGTCGCTCCGGCCATCTGCGCCAACGAGGAGCAGCTGCTCCAGGCCAAGGCCGGCAATTTCAACAACAAGCTGTCGGTGATGCAGGCCCGCGAGGGCCAGCGTCAGAAGGAGCTGGCGGAAGCGGAGGCCAACATCACCCGGCTGAGCGCCAGCCTGCAGGTGACCGAGCGCGAGCTGGGGCTGCTCGAGCCGATGGCCAAGCGCAAGCTCGTCGCGCAGACGGAACTCCTTCGGGTCGAGAAGGAGCTGACCGACACCAGGGGGCAGCTTGCGCTTTGGAAGGAATCAGTCGGCAAGCTCGAGGCGGCGCTCAAGGAGGCATCGCTGCAGGTGACGGAGCTGTCGCTGCAGCTGAAGCAGGAGGCCCTGGCGGAAAAAACCGAGGCGCTTTCGCAGCTTTCGGTGATCGAGGAGACCATTCGCGGCGCGACGAGCCGAGTTGCCAATACCGATATTCGCTCGCCGGTCGACGGCATCATCAATACGCTCGATGTCAATACGGTCGGCGCCTACGTGACGCCGGGTGCGGTGATCGGCGGCGTCGTGCCGACCTCGGAGACGCTGCTCGTCGAGGCGCGGCTTTCGCCGCGGGACGTCGCTTTCGTCCGGGCCGGCCAGCCGGCGCTGATCAAGATTTCGGCCTATGACTTCTCGATCTACGGCGGGCTCGGCGGCGTGGTCGAGACCGTCAGCGCCGACAGCCTCGTCGACCAGAACAGCGGAGAGACCTACTATCTCGTGCGCGTCAAGACCGACATGGCCGCGCTTGTGAAGGATGGACGCGAATATGCGATTATGCCGGGCATGATTGCCTCGGTCGACATCATGACCGGAAAAAAGACGATCCTCGCCTATCTGATGAAGCCGATCAACAAGGCCCGCGAGGAAGCTCTGCGGGAGCGCTGACCCATGAGCGAAACGCGGCCTCCCGCGCCCGAAGAGGACATGAGCACACTGCGGTTCCGCGTCGTTACCGTCGACGGTCAACGCCGCGGCATCAAGCTCGAGGAAATCTATTGGCGTAGTCTCGGCGAGCTTGCAGCACGGCAAGGGCGCCGGCTCGCCGATATCGTTGCGGCCTGCGAAAGGGAGCTCGAAGGTGAAGGCAACCTGACGGCACGTCTGCGCTATGTCGCAACGCGCCACCTTCGCGATCGGCTCGAAGCGGCCAAGACGCGCAGCAGCCTCGCCGCTGTCGGCAGTCAGGTACGCGCCAGCCCATCGCCAGCCTTCGCGCTCACAGGCAGCAAGCACATCGTCGCCTACAACCCGGCATTTCTCGCCTTCGTCCAGACGCGCGTGCTGGGCTCGCAGCAGCCGCAGGCGGCACATGGCTTGAGGCTTTCGTTCGACGTACAGTTCGTCGATCTTGTCCAGCGCTTGAAAGCGGCGCCGGGCGAGCCGCAGCCGGCGGGCTTCACCATCGGCGTGCAGGGGCAGGTCACGCGCGGCAAACTCAACGCCGCACTCGCCCCGCTCGCCGACCAGGACGTGATTATCGGCTTCATCCTGGGTTAGTGGGGCGCAACGCCGTCGCCGTTGGCGAAACCGTCAGGACGCCTGCGGCCTGAAGGGCGGGGCTCGCTCTCAGCGGACAGCGATGCCTTCGCCGGGCATGACATCCGCAAACGGTACGGCGGACGCGACCTTGTCGCCGGTGGTCTTGATGCCGTGGATCCAGGAGCGATCGGCGCTGACCGAAAACAGCGGCTGATAGTTCGGCAAGGCGCTGTCGAGTTTTACCTCGTCGCTGAGGTTGTCGAGAATGAAGTGGCCCTGGCTCGTCGTGATCGCGAGGACGGCGTGATAAAGGTTGCGCCGGACATCGCGCAGAACCACGATCGACATCGCCTCCGACGGCAGGCCCGCCGCCTTCAGGGCGGCCATCTTCAGAATGGCATAGTCTTCACAGTCGCCCTTGCCGCGGGCAAGAATTTCGTCCGGCGTCGCCCAGTAGTCCTTGGACCCGTAGTTTTCCGCGTCCGGTTGATAGCGAACGATCCGGTTCACCGTGCGATTGATGCCGCTGATCTTCTGGCGGAAGGCGAGACCGTCGGCATTTTCCACGGCCTTGCCGAGAATGTCGCGCGCGGCGCAACCGCTCTGCTCAGCGCACTCTTTGAAGTCCGCCGCCACGACTGCCGGGTAGACGGTTTTCCATGTACGGGCGACCGGGATCGATGACACCCGGAACGCAACGGAGTGGAAAACGGCCGATGGTTTCGACTGTGCCGGCATCCGCGCGCCGAGATCCGGGCGGGCCGCCAGCGCTGCTTTCTCCACGTGCTGGCGCTTGAGGACTTCCGAGGCCTGCTTCGACCAGATGTCGATGGTCTGCGTCGCAACGGCAGCGAGCGGGCTTGCCAAGCTCACCATCTGGTGCAGGAGACCGGCGCTGAGCACGCGCGCTTGGCTAGCCTGCGCGGGTGTCGTTGCCAAAACTGACACGAGGCCGATCGCGAAGGCAGAAGTCTTCAGATATGCCCCGCAGTGCTTCCAGCTCGTCTTGTTCATCGCCGTGTCTCTCGGTTTCTTGAGAGCACCGTACAAATGAAAAGAAAAATGCAGGTAAATCCGTATGCATTATTTAGAGTGCCTCAGAAAAATACGTTTTGCCTAAAATTTTATTCAAATTTTATACTTGTGTATTCTTTTGGAGCGGGAAGCTCTTTTACAGGGAAGGCGTCGTGGTCATGGTCGGTGCCCGTCATGACGGTCACATTCGCCTGCTTCCGGCGAGGCGTAGCGGTGCCGCGGAGCCACGGGGGTTTGCGGTTCGCCAAAAGCGGCGACGCTACCACCTTCGCGAGGCGCAGGTCGCCGGAATGAAATTGGTTTCCGGGAGATGACTAGAATTACTAAATTTGTACTAACGTCACCAATTTTGGGTGCTAGCATAATATATTATGCCGTTTCAGGCGAAAGCCCTGCAGGACCGATTGCGCTCTTGGAAGCTTGATGTTTTCGTCCCCCGCAAAGGTCGAGGGGTATTTCCATGGCAACCGAAGGTACCGCAATTTCCAACGAAGCCGCCGCAACGCCGGCAGAGGCAATCGAGTTCCGCAACGCGCCGGATGGCAAGGCTGGCCGCCTGGTCGCGCAGGCCGCTCCGGCAGGGGAGCCGGAACTGATTGACCCGGCAACCGGCGCCGCCGTGAAAGATGCGGGGACCGCACCTCAGACACCGCCGATGCCGACCGAGGTCAGCGCCGACGCTTCGAATGTCGTGCACCTGCCCGCCGGCGCGTCGATCGAGAAGATCAAGGTCGTTGGCACGGATATCGTTTTGGAACAGCCGGACGGTTCCACGATCACCATTCACAATGCGGCATTGAAGGTTCCGACCTTCCTGATCGGCGATGCAGAAATCCCGCGGGAAACCCTCGTGGCGGTGCTCGGAGAAAACGGCATCAACGTCGCCGCCGGCCCGGACGGCAGCATCAGCGTCGTGTCGAACCAGAGCAGCGGCGGCGAATTCGCCGGGGCCAACGGCGACATCGGCGAGGCTGGCCCGGCCATAGGCTTGCTCGCGGCGACCGCACTGCAGTTTCCGACGCTCGAAACGGTCGAGTTTCTGCCTCCAACCCTCGACCCCAACGATGCGCCCTCGATCATTCCTGACGGCAACAGCGACCCCAGTGGCATCTTCGTCAGTGACCGGCAGGTCGATGAAGCGGGCCTCGCCAGCGGATCGCGCGCCGGCGACGGCAGCGCGTCGGTCACGGGCATCTTCACCATTTCCGATCCTGATGGTGCCGGTGACGTCGCCAGCCTGACGATCAACGGTCAGACCTTTGCCATCGGCGGTCTCGTCGGGCAATCGGTTGCAGGCCAGTTCGGCGTGCTGACCATCACGGCCTACGATCCCGCGACCGGTGTCGCGCAATACACCTACGAATTGACGCGTGCGGTCACCGGATCTGGCGTCAACCCGGGCGCCAATGTGGAGCAGGACCGAGACATCTTCACCCTGACGGTTACCGACGGTGACGGCGCGACCGGCACGGCCACGCTACGGGTCGATGTCGTTGACGACATTCCCGTGATCGGCATCACCACTCCGGAACCGGGGCAGGTTGCCGAGGGCCAGACGCTGAACGGCAACTGGACGCTGACGGCGGGTGCCGACGGAGTCGGCACGGTGGACGTGACAGTCGGCGACACGACGCAGACGCTTACTCTGAGCGCAGGCGAAAAGGTGGTGTTCACGATCGCCGAGGGCACGCTGACGGTCAATGCGGACAAGACCTGGTCGTTCAAGGCGGCGAGCAACCTCAACAATGCCAGCGGCCTCGACGTGACGTTCTCGCTGTCGGCGAAGGACGGCGACAACGACACGACGAGCGACAGCCAGACGATCAAGGTGACGGACGGCGACGGCCCGTCGGTTGATCCACGGGCTGCGTCCGCATCGCTGACGCTCGACGACCAAAACCTTGTGAACGGCTCGACGCCGGCCGGTAGCGCCGAGACGAGCAGCGGCACAATCGGCTTTGTCGCGGGTTCGGACGCCATTGCGAAGATTGCATTCGGCGACACCAGCGGGCTGAGCGGTGCGCTGACGTGGGATCGTGTTTCCGATACCCAGATCATTGGCCGGGCAGGCGGTGTGGCGATCGTCACGCTCGACTTGGTGCGCGCCGGCGACAGCGCGGCGGTGACGGCAACTTTGAACGGCAACTACGCCGGCCACCTCGGCATCACCACCGACGACCTGGCCGAACTGGGTCAGGTCAAGGTGATCGCGACCGACACCGATGGCGACAAGGCCGAAGGCACGGTGACGGTCTCGGTCTCCGACGACATGCCCCTTGCTGCTGCGGACGTGGACAGCGTGTCGGAAGACGGGGCGGTTGTTGCCGATGGTAACGTGCTCACCGGTTCCGGCGGTTCAGATGCGAACGGCACGGACGGTGTGAAGGATGTCGCGGGTGCTGACGGCGTATCAGTGACGTCCGTTTCATTTGGCGGCACGGCAGGCCTCGTCGGCGGCTCGACGGCGGGGCAGTACGGCACGTTGGTACTTAATGCCGACGGCAGCTACACATACACGCTCAACAATGCGGTTGCCGGTGTCCAAAGCCTTGCTGCAGGCCAGGTGGTAACGGATACGTTCACCTATGAGATCACCGACGGAGATGGCGACAAGTCGTCGACGACGGTCACGATCACGGTTACCGGCACGAACGACGCACCGATCATCACGTCGGGTGTTCAGAGCGGGGCCGTCACGGAGATCACCGACAAGGCGGATGGCGAGAACAAGGTAACGCACACGCAAGAAGGCACGGTCGGCTTTTCCGACGTCGACACGCTGGATCAGCACGGCGCCAGCTTCAAGGCGAACGGCAACGGTTATCTCGGAACCTTCTCGCTCGACCCGGTGGACCAGGGGAACAATTCGGTCGGCTGGAGCTTCAAGGTCGCCGACCGCGTGCTGGACTCGCTGCAGGCCGGCCAGATCCTGACGCAGACCTATGACGTCACCGTCGCTGACGGCAAGGGCGGCACGGCGACCCAGACGGTGACGATCACAATCACCGGTACCAACGATGCCCCGGTGATCACGTCCGGCTGGCAGGTCGGTGGCGTGATGGAACGCTTTGACGGCTTTCCGGGCGAGAACAAGGTCACGCATACGCAAGACGGCACGATTGGCTTTCGCGACGTCGATACGCTCGACACGCACACGGCGAGCTTCACGGCCGGCGGTAATGGTTATCTCGGTACCTTCTCGCTTGACCCGCTGAACCAGGCAACCGACAAGGTCGGCTGGAACTTCCAGGTCGCCGACAGCGTGCTCGACTCGTTGCAGGCCGGCCAGATCCTGGTACAGACCTACAACGTCACCGTCGATGACGGCCACGGCGGCACGGCGACGGAGACGGTCACGATCGTGATCGCCGGCACGAACGACGTCCCGGTGATCACCTCCGGTGCGCAGAGCGCTACGGTGACGGAACTCGCCGACAACGCGACCGGCGAGACCACGGTGACGCATACGCAGGGCGGCGAGGTGACGTTTACCGACGTCGATACACTCGACACCCACAGTGCCAGCTTCTTGCCGCAAGGCCGTGGTTATCTCGGTACCTTCTCGCTGGATCCGGTCGATCAGACAACTGACAAGATTGGCTGGAACTTCAAGGTCGCCGACGGCGTCATCGACTCGCTGCAGGCCGGTCAGACGCTGACGCAGAAGTACACCGTGTTCGTCAATGACGGCCATGGCGGCATCGCGACCCAGACCGTGACGATCGTGATCACCGGCACCAACGATGCGCCGGTGATCACCTCCGGTACGCAGAGCGCTGCGGTGACAGAGCGTGGCGACGGTGCGGATGGCGAGAATTCCGTGGTGCATGTTCACGACGGCAAGGTTGGCTTTGCCGACGTCGATACGCTGGACACCCACAGCGCCAGCTTCAAGGCCGGCGGCAACGGTTATCTCGGCAAGTTCTCGCTCGAGCCGGTGAACCAGGGGGGCAATTTCGTCAACTGGACCTTCAAGGTTGCTGACGGCGTCATCGACTCGCTGCAGGCTGGTCAGACGCTGACGCAGACCTATGACGTGACCATCAACGATGGCAAAGGCGGTACCGCGACACAGACGGTAACGGTGGTCATCACCGGCACGAACGACGCACCGATCATCACGTCGGGTGTTCAGAGCGGCGCCGTCACGGAGATCGCCGACAAGGCGGATGGCGAGAACACGGTCACGCATTCGCAGGGCGGCACGATCGGCTTCTCCGACGTCGACACGCTGGATCAGCACGGCGCCAGCTTCAAGGCGAACGGCAACGGCTATCTCGGAACCTTCTCGCTCGACCCGGTGGACCAGACGGGTAACTCCGTCGGCTGGAGCTTCAAGGTTGCCGATGGTGTGCTGGACTCGCTGCAGGCCGGTCAGGTACTGACGCAGACCTATGACGTCACCGTCGATGACGGCAAGGGTGGCAAGGCGACCCAGACGGTGACGATCACGATCACCGGTACCAACGATGCGCCGGTGATCACATCGGACAAACAGTTTGGTGCCGTCGCGGAGATCGCCGACAAGGCGGATGGCGAGAACACGGTGACGCATTCGCAGGGCGGCACGGTCGGCTTCTCCGACGTCGACACGCTGGATCAGCACGGCGCCAGCTTCAAGGCGAACGGCAACGGCTATCTCGGAACCTTCTCGCTCGACCCGGTGGACCAGACGGGTAACTCTGTCGGCTGGAGCTTCAAGGTCGCCGACAGCGTGCTCGACTCGCTGCAGGCAGACCAGATCCTGACGCAGACCTATGACGTCACCGTCGCTGACGGCAAGGGCGGCACGGCGACGCAGACGCTGACGATCACGATCACCGGCACGAACGACGCACCGGTGATCACATCGGACGCCCAGAGTGGTGCGGTTACGGAGATCGCCGACAGTACGGATGGCGAGAACACCGTGACGCACATGCAGGGCGGCACGGTGACGTTTACCGACGTCGATACGCTGGATACGCACAGCGTCAGCTTCACGGCGCAAGGCGGGGGCTATTTGGGTACTTTCTCGCTCGACCCCCGAGCCGAGACAAGCGACTCGGTCGGCTGGCGTTTCCAGGTTGCCGATGGCGTGCTCGATACGCTGAATGGCGGCGAGACGCTGACGCAGAAATATGATGTGATCATCGATGACGGCCACGGCGGTACGACCAAACAGACGGTAACGATCACGATCACAGGCACCGATGACGGTGTCAGCATCAACGGGCTGTCGTCCAGCGCCGAGGAGACGGTTTACGAGAAAAATCTCTCGGATGGCTCATCGCCGAATGTGGCTGCACTTACGCAGGTCGGAAGCTTCTCCGTGACGACGCCGGACGGGCTCGCCGGTCTGAAGATCAATGGCACCGCGGTCGTGACGGGGGGCGCCTACGCCGTAGGCACCACGGTGGACACGGCACTTGGACTTCTGACGATCACTGGCTACTCGCCAACGACGGTCAACGGTACGGTGACGGGCGCAACCTTCACCTATAGCTATCTGCTGCAGGACAACAGCTTGGGGCACGATGCCGCTGGAGCCGACAGCGGGGTCTTCGATAACTTCGTCGTCGAAGTGGCCGATGAAGATGGCTCGACGAGCGATGCCACGCTCAACATCCGGATCGTCGACGATGTACCGACCATCCAATCCATCAGCAGCGCCCACATGGGCAACGGTATCGGCGCACTGGAAGGCCTCATCAATGCGACGCCGGGTGCCGACGGGATCAAGATTTACAAGATTGACAGCGTCGGCGGGCTGCCGAGTGGCTGGGCCGCCACGGGGATAGGCACCGGACAGGTGCTGGTCAAGGACAGTCTCGGCACCAGCATCTACCGCCTGACGACCAATACCGACGGCACCTATCAGCTGGAGCAATTGAAGGATCGCCCCGGGGCGGAAAAGACCGTCGACGGCAACAGCGAGATCCCAAACAAGCCGCAGGAAGAATATGAGTTCGACTTCGCGACCTTCGAGGCGCTGGCAAGGTCCGGAGGCTCCGATCCGAAGTTCAATGCCTATTCCGTCAAAGATGGAAATGAGTTTGGCATCGGCAACACCTCATTCACGGCCAACGAGAAGTTCAGCATCACCCTGGACGCTGACGTCACATCGTTTACGCTCCAGCTCGGAAAGGTTCAAACCGGCGGGACCCTCGAGATCAAGGTCCGGGACGGCAACGGTGCGCTGGTTACCCTTCCTGGTCCCATAACCGTGGCCAAGGGCCAGGAAAGCATAACGATAACCTCAAGCGTGCTTGGCAAGTTCGACTATATCGAACTCGTCGGCAAGGGCGACATCGATGTCGCCTTCAAGCCGGTGTTCAGCTACGTCGAGGCTACCTCCACGTCGGATCTGACATTGACCTTCGGAATTACCGGGCAGGACAAGGATGGCGATCTGTCGAACGCCTCGACACTCACCTTCGTGTCCGATGGCTCCGGGAGCATCACGGGCAGCGCCGGGAACGATGTGATCCAGGGCGGGGCTTGCGATGACGACCTTTACGGCCAGGCGGGCAACGATATCATCTATGCAAGCGCCGGCGATGACGACATTGATGGCGGCGCGGGCACGGATCTGCTCAATTTCTCCGATGCGACGAAGGGTATTACCTTCACTCTGGATCAAGGCAGTGACGAAGTAGACCTTTCCAGCGTCGGCCTGGGCGAAATAGACTACCGCGACATGGAAGGCGTCATTGGCTCGGACTTCAATGACAAGCTCTACGGCAGCAGCTATGGCGACATTCTCGCCGGCGGTGCGGGGAACGATACGCTTTCGGGCAACGGCGGAAACGACACGCTCTATGGCGATGCCGGAAACGATACGCTGAGTGGCGGTTCCGGCAACGATACTCTTTACGGCGGCACGGGCGTCGACAGGCTGACGGGCGGCTCGGGCGACGACACTTTCGTGCTCGATGCGAAAGACCTTGAACTCGACATCGCCGACGTCATCACCGACTATGACGGCAACGACGATTTCGTCGATCTGTCCGCTCTGCTCGGCAATCTCCCCGCCAACACGCAACTCGATGGCGACTATGTCCAGGTGGTGCAGGACGGAAAGAACGCCAACCTGCAGGTCGACACTGATGGCAGCTCCGGCAGCGGCGGCTGGCATACGGTTGCCGTGCTGGAGAACTTCCAGGTCTCGAGCGAAGCCGTGAAGGTCCTGTTCAACGACAACGGGACGAAAACGCAGCAGGACGTTTGATAAGCGCAACGTCGATCTCGACAGTTCAGCGGTTCTCGGCAATCATCCGGGAACCGCATATCCAGGGGGAGCTTTTCATGAGCAGAAGCATGCTGGCGGGGGTGATGCTCGCACTGATGCCCGTATCGAGTTTCGCGGCCGATCTTGTCGGCGACTATGCGCCGGCGGCCAGACAGTGCACCGAGCTCAGCCAGTCGACGCTCGCCGCCGACCAGGACGTTGCCACGCTGACAGAGGCAGTCGTGGCGCGCATGGACGAGGCGATCGCCGTCGCCGACGATCCGCGTTGGATCTCCTCGACGCGGCCGGCCTTCGTCTGGGCGTCCGAGACCAAGGTCGCCTGCGGCAAGGCCTATGGTTACCTGCAATCCAGCTGGCGTGACGAGGACTACATTGCCAAGTGCGATTGCTTCTACGCCAAAATGCGGCACTTCATGAATTGAGACGACAGGTATGATCGTCATGCCCCACGTTGTGGTTTCACCGGCACGGCGGGTGCCGTCGTGCCGGCAATGGCTGGCACTCGGCGTGCTCGCGCTTGGCGTTCTCGCCGGTTGTCAGGGCGCGCCCACCGCTCCTGAGGTGCTTGACGTTGAATCGCCGCAGGCAAGGCATGCCCGGCGCGCCGCCGAGCACGCGGTGAAGCCGCAGGAGAGCTTCGCGAGCGGTCCGACGCGCATCGGGCTGATCACCGCCCTGATGGCGCCCTCGGGCGAAACGGTGCGCGAACGTGATATCCGCGACGGGGCGTCGCTCGCCGTGGACGAGGTCGGCGGCGGCCAGCTTTCGCTGCTGGTCGAAAATACCGACGGTTCGCCACAGCAGATCCAGGACGCGGCCAAGCGCCTCGCGGGCCAGAACGCCGCGCTCATCGCGCTTTCGGTCGCGGACGTGCCGGTCAGCACCGTCCGCCAAGGGCTTGGCGCTTCCCGGTCTCCGTTGCTGGTGCTGCGCGGCAACGGCGCCGAGCGCCCGGCGGGCACCTACACGTTCGTTTCCGACCGCATCGACAGTGCGGTCGAGGGCGCCTCCTACGCATTTGCTTCCGGCCGCAAGCGGCTGGTCGTGCTCGTGCCCAGCGATGTCTCCGCCGCCGAACGACAAAGGCTGGATCGCGGCCTGGCGAGCTATGGCGTCAAGCCGGAGCTGGTCGCCGTGACGGGCACCACGACATTTTCCGGCGACGCGGCGACCAAGGCAAAACTCGAGGACATTGATGCGGTTCTCCTCATCGGATCGGAGGGGGGCGAGGTCGGCTCACTGTCGCAGCTCAAGGCCAACGGCTATCTGAAACCGAATGCGATGGTCGTCGGAAGCTCCGGCTGGACGAATGCCGCCTACAAGCGACCCGAATTTGCAGGAAGCCATCTCTGCCTCTTCGGCCCGGAGAACGGTTCGCGGATGACGTCACGCTTCCTTGACCGTTATGAGCGTGCGGCAAGTGCAGATGCGGCCTATGGCTTCGACGTCATCGCCCTTGCAGCCGGCCTGGTGCGCACCCAGGGGGAAAACGCCATCAACCAGGAAAGCATCCGCGCGCCAAACGGTTTCGTCGGTGCGGCCGCCACCTTCCGGTTCACGCGGGACGGCTCGGTGCAGCGAACCTGCGCGATCTACCAGGTGACCGCCGGCAGCGTGAAGCTTCTGGACCCGGCACCCCGCTCGTTCTGACCGGACCTTCTTCGTGCGTACGGGCGCGGCGGTAGCGGCCTGCCGCGCTTTTTCGTGTCGCGACCGTTTTGCGGTCACGGCTGATGGATAGCTTCCTTCAACGTTCTTTTGCAGATGCGGCCATCGGCGCTCGGGGTCCTCTCTTGCCAAGTCGTGAAAGTTCATGGTAACGTTCCCACGAGCTTGAAAGCCACCGTCATAAGGCGGCTTTCTGCCCGGGAGGAAACATGAAGAACGGACCCAGACAACGGGCCACCATCATCGACGTTGCGGAACGGGCGGGGGTCTCGAAGAGCACGGTTGCGCGTGTTCTGGCCGGGTCCGCCAGCATTTCCGACGAGGCACGCGATCGTGTGCTGAAAGCCGTTGCGGTCACCGGTTACGAGCGTAATCACCTGGCCGTCGGCATGCGCTCCGGGCGCAGTGGCCTGCTCGGCCTGGTCATTCCCGATATCACCAACCCATTCTGGGCCGAAGTCGCCCGCGGCGCGCAGGACCGTGCGGCGAAGGACGACATTTCGCTTCTGGTCTTCTCGTCGGACTGGGATGCCGGGAAGGAAGCGACGCATCTGCGTGCCCTGCGGCGAGCCCGCGTCGACGGCGCGATCATCAATCCGGTCGCCGACAATTTCGATGATCTCGACCGCTTCGGCTTGCCCTTCGTCTTCATCGGGTCGAGCGCCGAGCGCTTCCCCGATACCTTGAGCGTCGGCTCGGACATTGCCCAGGCGGTCCGTCTCGGCATGGATATCCTCGTCGAGCGCGGGCACCCGGCGCCGGCCCTGATGCTCGGCCCGCGGTCGCGTCTCGCACGTGCCCGCTTCCTGCGCGCCGTGCACGAGCATTGCGTCGCGCGCGACCTCGATCCCGACATCTTGCTGGCCGAAGAATCCGACTACACGGTCGAGGGCGGACGAAAGGCCATGGGGCGCTTGCTTGCCGGGCCGTGGAGAGGCAGTCGCGCCGTCTTCGTCGCCAACGATCTGATGGCACTCGGTGCCATGATCGCCGTTCGCGAGGCGGGGCTCCGGTGCCCGGAGGATATTTCCATTCTCGGCTTCGACGGCATTCCGGCGGGTGCTTTCTCCTGGCCCGGTCTGACGACGATTGAAAAGCCCGGCCGGCAGATCGGTATTCGCGCGGTCGAATGCCTGCTCGATCAGATTTCGGGCCGTCCGGAACAGGGGCGGATTTTTCTGCCGTGCCGGCTGGTCGAGCGCGGCTCACTCGCTGATGTTTCGGTCTCGGCACCCGCGCGCGCGGCGGCAGGGAGGTAAACAGTGACGGTAAGCAACGAACTCGTGGCGGACGCAGCCATGCCACAAGATGGGAACGTTCCCACAATTCAGCGGCGGAGCGTCGCCAAAGGCATGCGCCAATGGTGGCCCTATTACCTGATGATGGCGCCCGGCCTGATCTTCTTCGTGATCTTTCACTATTTTCCGATCTGGGAAGCCAAGATCGCCTTTGAACAGCTGCGCATCATCCCGCCGAACATCTGGGTCGGGATCAAGCATTTCCAGACGCTGTTCTCCTCGCCGATCTTCTGGCAGGTGCTGGTCAACACGCTGATCATCTCGACGATGAAGATCGTCTTCGTCTTCCCGGTCCCGATCATCGTTGCGCTCCTGCTCAACGAGATCCGGGGCGGCGCCTTCCGGAAATTCATCCAGTCGGCGATCTACCTGCCGCATTTCCTGTCCTGGGTGGTCATCGCCGGCGTGTTCATCGCGGTGCTTTCGCCGAGCGACGGCGCGGTCAACGACATCATCGGCTTCTTCGGACTGCAGCCCGTCTCCTTCATGACCGACACCGGCTCGATCCGCTGGGTGCTGGTCTTCTCCGAGATCTGGCGCTCGGCCGGCTGGGACAGCCTGCTCTATCTCGCCGCCATCATCGCCATCGACCAGGAACTCTATGATGCGGCCGAAATCGATGGCGCCAACCGCTGGCAGAAGATCCGCTACGTCACCATTCCCGGCATCGTGCCGACGATCGCGACGCTGTTCATCCTCAACGCCGGCATGTTCCTGAACGCCGATCTCAACCAGGTGATCAACTTCTCCAACGACGTGGTGCGCAGCAAGATCGATATCATCGACACCTATGTCTACCGCATCGGCCTGCAGACCGGCGAGTATTCGCTGGCAACGGCCGCCGGCCTCTTCAAAGCGGTGCTCGGCATGCTGATGATCGTCGCCGCCCACCTTCTGTCCAAACGTCTTACCGGCAAGGGGGTATGGTGATGGCCGCCCACAACGTCCGCAGAACGCCGCTCGAGCGGCTCGAATATGCGATCATCGTCTCGACGCTGATGTTCCTCGTCGTGCTGACGGTCCAGCCGCTGCTCAACCTGCTCGCCATCTCCTTTTCGGATCCGGGCAAGGTTGCCGGCATGAGCGGCCTGACGGTCGTCCCCAACGGGTTTTCGACAGAGGTCTGGAACCTGCTGATCAACAACCCGGCCGTCCAGCGCGGCCTCCTGAACTCGATCTTCATCACGCTGGTCAGCACAGTCCTCGGCGTGGTGCTCACGGCGCTGATGGCCTGGGCGCTATCGCGCCCCGGACTGCCGGGTCGGCGCGCCATCTTCGTCTTCGTGCTGGTCACGATCGTCTTCGAGCCCGGCATCATCCCGGATTATTTCATCAACAAGCGCCTCGGCCTCCTCGACAGCTACTGGTCGCTGATCCTCTTCAAGGTCGTCAACGCCTGGTACCTGATCATCCTGGTGCGCTTCTTCGAGGAAGTGCCGAAGGAACTGATCGAGGCCTCGGAACTCGACGGCGCCAATCCCTTCCAGATCTTCTGGTACGTGGCACTGCCGCTTGCCAAATCGGCGCTCGCCACCATCGCGCTCTTCTACTTCGTCTTCCACTGGAACGAGTTTTTCCGCGCGATGATCTACCTCAACGACCAGTCGAAATGGCCGCTGCAGGTGGTGCTGCGCCAGTTCGTGGTCGAGGGCGACAAGCTCGCCATGGTCGGCGTGGTCGACAGCAACAACTACACCGGTGCCAGCCAGATCAACATTCGCGCGCTGAAGGCCGGCATGATCCTGCTCACCATCGCGCCGATCCTCGCGATCTATCCACTCATCCTGAAGTTCTTCACCAAGGGCACCATGAGCGGTGCGCTGAAGGGCTGACGATGTTGAACCGAACCATAAAAGCCAAAGCATATTGGGAGGAACAAACATGCTTGGAAAACTGATCCTTGGCGTCACGACCGCCGCCGCCCTGATGGCGAGCGTCGCCATGCCGGCCTTCGCCGATCCGGTGACGATCCGCGTCGTCTCGAAGGACCTCACGACGAGCAATCCGGACGACGTGAAGCTGATGAAGGCCTACGAGGAGGCGCTGAAGGCCAAGGGCACCGACATCCATATCCAGGTCGTCGATCTGCCGTCCTCTGGCTATGCCGACAAGCTCAGCGCCATGCTGCTCTCGGGTGACATCCCCGATCTCATCTATTTCCAGGGCGGCGACGCCAAGATGGCCGAACAGGGCGTCCTGGAGGACTGGAACACCTGGCTGCCGAAGACGACCTATCTCAAGGAAGCGCTCTTTCCGCACAATGTCGAGCGGCTGAAGAACTATCCCTACCTGCTCTATGTCTATCCGCCGCGCATGCCGCAGCCGGTCATCCGCGCGGATTGGCTGGAGAAATCGGGCGTGGCCGCGCCGAAGACGACGGACGACTACGTCGCCCTCTTCAAGGCGATCAAGGACGGTGACCTGGACGGCAACGGCAAGGCCGACAGCTACGGCGTGACGACCGCCGACAATACCCAGGAACTGGACGCCATTTTCAACCAGGCCTTCGGCGTGACCGGAACCTGGCTGAAGAACGATGCCGGCGAGTGGATCCATGCCCGCGTCTCGGCTGCGGAAAAGGCGAAGATCGCCTTCTACGCATCGCTGCGCGAGCAGGGCCTTTATGATCCGGAATTCATCACCACCAAGTGGGACGTGAAGGAGGACAAGTTCTATTCCGGCCGTGCCGGCGTGATCTTCGGTTCCTCCACAGAGGTCATCGACATCTATGGCGGCAAGATGCGCCAGGCCCACCCGGATGTGACGCTGAGCCTGCTGTCGCCGCCGAAGGGGCCGGCCGGCCAGGGTCTGATGGCGCTCGACGTTTCCAAGGAAGCGCGCGGTCTCGCGATCGCGACGACCTCGGAACACAAGGAGGAAGTGGTCAAGCTGCTCGACTTCATCGCCAGCCCCGAGGGCCAGGCGATCGAACGCCTCGGCTTCGAGGGCGAGCAGTACACCAAGGACGGCGAGACGATCAAACCGACCGACAAGCTCGCCACCTGGTATGCCCGCTTCCTGGTCGCCGCCAACTGGCAGCCGCCGGTGCAGTGGCTGAGCGAGGCGGCACAGCAATCGCTGAAGACGATCTCGGCCGATTTCAAGCCGGACAATGCGTTCGTCTGGCCTGCCGAATACGCAACCGACATCGATGCCACCGAAAACGTCTACCGGGCCTGGGTCTACAAGTTCGTCTCCGGCGAAGCCAAGATGGACCAATGGGACCAGTTCGTTTCCGAATGGAACGCTGCCGGCGGCGAGAAAATGACCGAATATGCAAGGACGGTTCTCAATGACAAATGATGCTGCTGGGCTCTCCCTTCGGGGACGGGTTCGGGCGCTTCTCTTTGGCGTCGCTTACGGCGACGCCATCGGGGCGCCGGTCGAAAAACTCTCCGCCGCGCAAATCCGCGAGCGCTATGGCCGGGTGACGTCGCTCGACACCGAGTGGCACCGCATGAAACAGAGCGACGCGGCCCGCAACGGCCGTGTCCGAGGCGGCGGCATCGTCACCGACGACACACTGATGACCCTTTGCGTGATGTCGATCTACGACGACGTCAAGCGCCATCTCGATGCCTGGGACATGGCGTCGGGCATGGTGCGGGAAATCGCCTGGACACCGCGCTGGGTACCGGAACTGCAGCGCGAGACGATGCTGATCGAGCGGCTGTTCTATCCGGAGAAGTGGATCTTCCAGCGCCACCAGCTCTCCGGCTGCGACCCCCGCCAGGGCGGCGTCGGCAACATGGTGAACTGCGGAGCGGCGATGTATATCGCGCCGATCGGCGTCGCCAATGCCTGCGATCCGAAGGCGGCCTATGACGAGGCGATCGCCTTTGCGTCCGGCCACCAGCAGAGCTTCGGCCTGGAGGCCGCCGGCGTGCTTGCCGCGGCCGTTGCCGCCGCTTTCGTGCCGGGAACCACACTCGATACCGTCATCGAGGAAGTGCTCGCTGTCGCCAAGGATGGAACACGCGACGCAATCGCCGACATCGTGAAGGCTGCACGCACACTGAAGGGTGCCGATCACGCGACGGTTGTCACCGAGTTCCACCGGATCATCGCGCGCTATTCGCCGATGGGCGACGATGTGCAGCACACGCCGCAAAAGGCCGGTCTTGCGACCGACGCCTACCAGCCGTCGCGCCTGCACGCGATCGAGGAACTGCCGCTGGCGCTCGGCTTTGCCGTCGTCAATGACGGCGATTTCTACAAGACCATCGTCGACGGCATCAATTCCGGACGCGACACGGATTCGATCGGCGTCATGGCCGGCGCGATCCTCGGCGCCATGCAGGGCGAAAGCATCATCGACCGGTCGATGGCCTCCCAGCTCGACCGCGTCAACAGGCTCGATCTCTTCCGCTCCGCCGATGCCTTCACCGAAACGGTGAACGCAATCCAGGCGGCCGACCGCAAACGCGAAATGGCGCGGGCGCAGGCGCGCGCGGGGCTCTTTTCAGCTCCCGAACTCACCCTTTCCAGTCTCTAAGTTTTTGAAAGTATCCGATGCTCAGCACCACAGAAATCTTCGAGCGTATCTATTCCGGCTTCACCGGCAAGGCGATCGGCGTGCGCTTGGGCGCACCCGTCGAGCCGACGATCTGGAGCTATGAACGCATCCGGGACACCTATGGCGAGGTGACGGAGTATCTACGCGATTTCAAGAATTTCGCGGCGGACGACGACACCAACGGTCCGGTCTACTTCATCCGGGCGCTGCGCGATTACGGCCCCGGCGCGACCGCCGAGGAGGTCGGCAAGACCTGGTTGAACTACGCGGCCGAGGAGCATGGCATGTACTGGTGGGGCGGCTTCGGCAACTCGACCGAACACACCGCCTACCAGAACCTGCGCGCCGGCATCCCGGCGCCGCAGTCCGGCTCGATCGCCCAGAACGGCGCGACGGTTGCCGAGCAGATCGGCGGCCAGATCTTCATCGACAGCTGGGGCTGGGTGCATCCGGCCGACCCGAAGAAGGCGGCTGAAGCATCGGCACGCGCGGCAAGCGTCGCCCATGACGGCGAGGGGCTGAACGGCGCACGGTTCTGCGCCGCGGCGATCGCTGAGGCCTTTGTCGCGAAGAACATCGAAGAGGTGATCGAGGCGGGCCTCGCGACGATTTCGGCCGATTCCCTCTATGCCAAGGTTTCCCGCGCGGTCCTTCGTTTCCACGACAGCAACCGGAGCGACTGGCGCGCCTGCCGCGACATGCTGACGGCGGAATGGGGCTACGACCGCTATCCCGGCGTCTGCCACATGATCCCGAACGCCGGCGTCCTCCTCATGAGCCTGATCTATGGCCAGGGTGATCTGCCGCGCACGGTCGAGATCGCCACCATGGCCGGCTGGGATACGGACTGCAATGCCGGCAATGCCGGCGCGATCGTCGGCACGCTGCAAAAAGTGGAGCCGGGCTGGGACAAGTATCGCAAGCCGATCAACGACTTTGTCGTCGCGTCGGGTGTGACCGGTTCGATCAACGTCGTCGACATCCCGTCCTTTGCCCGCGAGCTGACCGTGCTCGCGCTCCGTCTGCAGGAGCGGGAAGTGCCGGCGCTCTGGGTCGAGGATTTCGAGCGCCGCGGCGTGCGCTTCGATTTCGACGCGCCCGGCGCCACCCATGGCTTCCGCACCGAGCCGTTCAACCAGATCGCCGTCAAGGCATCGGCGGAACGCCATACGGAGAATGCCAGGGGATCGCTGGAAATCCTGCTCGACCGGCTGGAGCGCGGGCAGGGCGGGAGGATTTTCTGGAAGCCCTTCTATCGCCGCTCAGACTTTGACGACGAGCGTTATCGCCCAATGTTCACGCCGCTTGCCGATGACGGCCAGACGGTGAAATTCAAGCTCTGGCTCGACCCCTGGAACGGTGACGGCAACCTGCGCGTTGCACCTTACGTCCGTCGCGCCATGAGCGGTACCATCCAGGAAGCAGGCGCGTGGCACGTGCCTTCGGCAAGCGGCTGGCAGGACTATACGTTTACCATCCCCGACGGCAATGGCGAGGCGGTAGACGAGATCGGCATCCTCGTCGAATATTTCGGTCGCCTGAAGTTCCTCGGTCGCTTGTTCCTGGCGGACTTCTCCGTGTCCGGCAAGGGCCGCGCCGTCATCGACCCGGCAAAGGAAGCGCACGAATGGGGCGGCATTACCCGCTTCACCTGGAACCGTGGCCACTGGAGCCTACAGCAGGGGCGCATCCATGCCCACACGGCAACCGACGCGGACGCCTGGACGGGCAACGCCTATCTGCGTGATGTCAGCGTCACCGCCGAGCTTCAGCCGCTCTCCGGCGCCTCGCATCTGGTGGTGGCACGGGCGCAAGGCACGAGCCGCTTCTATGCGGCCGGCTTCGAGAACGGCGAGGCCGTGATCCTTCTGGAAAACCACGGCACGAGGGTGCTTGCCCACAAGCCGTTCAGCATCGAGTACGGCCGGAGCTACGCACTCGACCTTACGGTCGAAGGCGGCAAGCTGACGCTCTCCGTCGATGGCGAACGTGTGCTGCAGGCGGACGATGCGACGCTCAAATACGGCATGGCCGGGCTGCGCATGGCTCGTGCCGGACGCATGTCGATCGGCCGGCTCGAGGTCGCCGAGCGCTAACGGCGCGAGGCAGAAAGGACGGGAGGAAACATGTCCGAGATAGAGCTCAGAAGCGTCGGCAAGAGTTATGGCAGTGTCGCCGTGCTCAACGACATCTCGCTGGAAATGGGCGATGGCGAATTCGTCGTGCTCGTCGGCCCCTCGGGCTGCGGCAAGTCCACGCTGCTGCGCATGATCGCCGGGCTGGAGGATATTTCTGCCGGAGAGATCACCATCGGCGGCAAGGTCGTCAACGCCATGCCGGCGAAGGAGCGCGATATCGCCATGGTCTTCCAGTCCTATGCGCTTTATCCGCACATGAAGGTGTCGGAAAACATGAGCTTCGCACTGAAGCTTGCCGGGGCGCCGAAGGCGGAGATCCAGAAGCGCGTGGCAGAGGCGGCCGAAATCCTCGGTCTCGAAAAGCTGCTCGACCGCTTGCCGCGTGAGCTTTCCGGCGGCCAACGCCAGCGTGTCGCCATGGGCCGCGCCATTGTGCGCGACCCGCGCGCCTTCCTGTTCGACGAGCCGCTGTCGAACCTCGACGCCAAGCTGCGCGTGAAGATGCGCGGCGAAATCAAGAAGCTGCACCAGCGGCTGCGCCGGACGATGGTCTATGTCACGCACGATCAGACCGAGGCCATGACCATGGCCGACAAGATCGTGGTGATGAACGGCGGCAGGATAGAACAGGCGGGTGCGCCGCTCGACCTCTACAACGATCCCGCCAACCTCTTCGTTGCAGGCTTCATCGGTTCGCCGGAGATCAACCTCATCGAGGCGGTCGCCGAGGGCGAGACGGCGTTGACGCGCGGCGGCGTATCCCTGCCGCTAGGCAGACGGGTGCAGCCGGGAACGCGGATCGTCTGCGGCATCCGCCCGCAACACATCACGCTTGGAACAACCGGCGCGCCGGGCCGTATCAGCCTTGTCGAGCCGACCGGCGAGGACCAGGAAATCGTGGTCGATATGGGTGGGGAGGATATCTCGGTCGTCGTCCATGGCGGCAAGCTGCTATCGGCCGGGCAGGACGTGAGGCTGACGATCGATGCCGACAAGGTTCTGCTCTTCGACAGGCAAACCGGGGAGCGCATTCGATGAGCGGTTACGCCAAGCGGCATTTCGATCCGGCCGCCAGGGGGCCGCTTGCCGGCACGCGCGTGCTTGATCTCTCGCGCCTCGTCGCCGGTAACATGCTGTCGTTGCAGCTTGCCGACGCCGGCGCCGACGTCATCAAGATCGAGCCGCCGGCCGGCGATCCGCTGCGCGACTGGAAGGATGACGGCCACTCGCTCTACTGGAAGACCTATAGCCGCAACAAGCGCTCCGTCGTCCTGAACCTCAGGCATGAGCCGGCGATGGCAGCGCTTTGGGCGCTGATCGAAACGGCCGACGTCTTCATCGAGAATTTTCGGCCGGGAACGCTGGAGCGCATGGGGCTTTCGCCGGAAGCGCTGCACGCCCGCAACCCCAACCTCATCATCGTGCGCATTTCGGGTTTCGGCCAGACCGGCCCCTATGCGCAGTTCCCCGGCTTCGGCACGATCGTCGAAGGCATGAGCGGATTTGCCTACCGAACCGGCTTTCCCGACCGCGAGCCGGTGCTGCCGCCGCTGGCGCTTGCCGACATGATTGCCGGCGTCTATGGCAGCTCGGCCACCGTCACGGCGCTGCTTGCGCGCGATCGCGGCCATGCAAAGGGGCAGGTGATCGACCTCTCGCTGCTCGAACCGATGTTTTCCGTGCTCGGGCCGGAAGCGGCGATCTACCAGACGACCGGCAAGATCAAGGAACGCGTCGGCAGCGCCTCCAACACGGCTGCACCGCGCAATGTCTATCGCTGCCGCGACGGCAAATATGTGGCGCTGTCCGGATCGACGCCACAGGTGGCAAGGCGGATTTTCGAGATCATCGGCCGCGCCGACATGAACAACGACCCACGCTTCGCCACCAATTCGGAGCGCGTCAGGAACCGCGAACTCGTCGACGAGGCCGTTGGCGGTTGGTTTGCCCGGCACGATCACGATGAGGCGCTGCAAATCATGCGCGATGCTGGCGCAACTGTCGGGCCGATCTATAACATCGCAGATGCGGCGTCTGACCCGCATTTCGTCGAGCGCGAGATCATCGTTGATGTCGAGGATGCCGAGTTCGGCAGCCTGCCGATGCACAACATCGTGCCGCGTCTCTCAGAAACGCCCGGTGTCTGGCGGCGGCCGGCACCAACGCTTGGGGAACACACGGCCGAGGTTCTGGCCGAAGCGGGATTGGATGGCAACGCGATCGAAACGATCCTGCAGGGAGAGGCCGGATGAGGCTTCGCTCCCTTCTCTACGTTCCAGCCTCGTCCGAGCGGTTCATTGCCAAGGCGCACGAACGCGGCGCGGACGCGATCATTCTCGACCTGGAAGATTCCGTTGCTCCGGACCAGAAGCAGGCCGCACGGGACGGGCTGAAGCACGCCGTGGCGCAGGCGGGACGCGGTGGCGCGACCGTTTTCGTCCGCATCAACGCGGCGCCGGCGTTGCGCATGGCAGATGCCGAGGCCGCCTGCCGTGCCGGCGCCTTTGGTCTCTACGTCGCAAAAACCCGGTCGCCGCAGGAGCTGAACGAGATTGCATCGCAACTCGCACCGATCGAGCAAGAGATTGGTCGGCCGCCGCTCGCCTTCGTGGCGCTTATCGAGGATGCCGGCGCCATTCTCGATGCCCGCGCGATTGCCCGCGTCGAACGGGTGATCGGCCTTGCCGCCGGCGGTGAAGACATTGCGACCAGCATGGGCGCGGAACCGCTGCCGGACGTGCTGCGGCTTCCGAAGCTGATGGTCCATCTTGCCGCCAAGGCGGAAGGCAAGCTGTCCTTCGGCATGCTTCCAACGGTTGCGGACTACCGGCGGCTGGATGTGCTGGAGGCAGCCGCGCGTGAGGCGAAGGCCCATGGGTTCGACGGCGCGAGCTGCGTCCACCCGTCCGTGGTTCCGGTGCTGAACGCGTCTTACGCCCCGAGCGCAGAGCAGATGGCCTGGGCAAGGACCGTGCTCGACGCCGCACAGGCGGCTGAAGCGGTGGGGCGGGGCGCCTTTGTGCTGAACGGCACCATGGTCGACGCGCCAATCATCGAACGCGCGCGCCATGTTCTCGAACAGGCAGGCGACCTTCGCTGACGCATGTCGATGAAGCGGGCGTCGGCTGCACGCGGGCCGGTCGATGCGGGTCCGACTTGGGTCGCCCCGCCACAGGTCATCTCCCCGCATTCAGTCGGATCAGAAGCGTTGTGTGTCGAAGGTCTTCTTTTCCTTGCCGACCGGGGGAACGCCTTTTTGAACGCGCGGCCCATCGTCGGCGCTTGCCACCGTAAGCTCAAGGTTTGCCGTAAGGGCCAACCGTTCGAGATCCTTGGCCGGCGCCAGCGCCCACTTGAAGAGCGCGGCGTCGCCAACAGTCCATTCGGTTTTCGTGGGCGTCGGTCCGGTGAGGCTGGTTTCATGCGCAGCCGGTGGCCGCATCATGCCCACGCCAAGCGCGACCTTGAACGACGAGGAGGGAATGAACGCCGAGACATTTGTGGGGAGAGTGCGCTCGGTTGTGACGGCAGCCGCGGCGGGCGCGGCATTGGCCGTGGCGCGGAGCGTCGGCAGCGGCACGGTGATCGCCGCAAGATCGAAGAACGGCGGCTTTTCGGCTGCCGCCTTCCTCATGGTCTGTAGCTCGAGGGCTTCTTCTCCACGGCTCTTGCGCGTCGGAAGCATCGCGGTCAGCAGCGTGTTGCCGGAGGATTCATCATTCTTGAGTTTGGCCGTGCCGGCGCTGTTTGCAGCCACGATCGAGGTCGCCTTGACCCGTCGCTTGTAGTCGGCCATCGCCTGGTCATACCCCGGCAAAGCCCCGCCGCTGGCCGGAAGGTGGAGCGTCTGCCCCTTCGGGAAGATGCGGGCGAGCTCCTGGCGCGACATGCGCGGCCACGCCCGCACGTTTCCGACGTCGAGATGCACGAAGGGAGATCCAGACGTGGGGTAATAGCCCACCCCGCCGACCTGCATCTGCATGGCGATCTCCCGCAGTCGGGTGAGCTTCACGCCGGGAATATAGAAGTCCATCGCCTTTCCGAGCATATGCTGGCTGTTCTTGGCGACCCCGGTGCTGCGCGAGCGACCACGCAGCATGCTGTTGGTGGCCGGCGAACGGTAGGCCGAGACGACGTTGATATAGTCCTTCGCACCGGCGCGCTGATAGACCTCCCAGACGAGGTCGAGAAGGCGCGGGTCCATGCGGGCCGGTTCGTTCCGGCGCCAGTCGCGCAGGAAACGGTTGATCTGCGTGAGCCCCTTCTGGTCGTATTTGCCGTCGCGCTTGTAGGTGATCGTCGCGCGTTCGCCGGTGTGCGTAAAGAACAGCTTCAGCGACCGGACTTCTGCCGAAGACGCGGTGCTGCTGAAGGTGATCGTGGACGCTGCTATGGCCGCGGTTGCGGCGGCTCTCGCAGCCCACCGGGCGATGCGCTTCGCGCCCCTGACGATGGCAGGTGAGGCACGCTCTGGAGACGCAGTTACAGGATACTCAGACACGGCGGTTTCCGATTCAAACGAGGTACAATCCACCGGCGGCAACGGCCGGCGGCTCGGCTCTTCGACGGAGATTATGGTCAACAAAGGATTAAGAAGCGGTTGATGCCGCCAGCCGCACGTCCTGATGCCGGATTGTTTCACTCGCCGGAAACGGGATCGCTGCCAGGCCGCGCCCAGAATGCACCGCTGCGCCGGCCGGGTGGCGAGGCATGTGGCGGCAGCGCCGTCATCCGTCGATCTTGCGGCGCGGCCTCTTGGCAGCCCGTCCGCTGCCTACTTCACGCCGCCATGGGCAAGCCCGCTCACGAGATAACGTTGCATGAACAGCGCAACCAGATAGACGGGCGCAATGCCGGCGAGCGATGCGGCTGCCATCTGGCCGAAATTCACCAGCCTGTCGCCCTGAAAGAGCGAGATGCCGACCGGCAAGGTTCGCGTGGCGTCGGAGAAGGTGAAGGCCGAAGCAAACAGGAACTCGTTGTAGGACAAGACCGTGACGATGATGAAGGTTGCGACGATGCCGGGCGCGATGATCGGCACGACGATCTGCAGCAGCGTGCGAAACGGTCCGGCGCCGTCCATCGCCGCAGCCTGCTCGATTTCGATCGGCATGCGGCGCAGGAACGGCATCAGCAGCCAGAAGGCGACGGGCACGTTGGCGCAGCCGTAGATCAGCACCAGGCCAGCGCGCGTATCGAGCAATCCCGTTGTCTTCAGAAGGAAGAATAGCGGGATGAGCGCCACGATCGGCGGCGCCATGTAGCTCGAGAGCGTCACGTCCGACAGCCATCTGCCGCCGATCTTCAGCCGCAGGACGGCATAGGCCGACGGCAGCGCCAGCGTGATGGTGACGAGGCCCGAGAGTAGCGAGACGATTACGGAATTCAGGATGAAACCGAGAATGTTGGCCGCTTCGAAGGCCGCGGGCCAGTTGGCAAGACTCGGCGTCGTCGGCCAGAAGCGGCCGTCGAGCACGTCGTCCTGCGTCTTCAGCGAAACGGCGATCAGATAAAGGAAGGGCAGGGCAAAGAAGCCGACGATCGGCGCCGCCGCAAGGCCTAGCCACAGATGCCGTCCGGCAGATCTCATAATTCTCGCCTTTCGAAGTGCTGGTGCAGCCGCACGACAGGCAAGGTCACAAGCCCGATGACCAGCGCATAGATCATCGTCTCGGCCGCTGCGCGGCCGACGTCGAACTGCTCGATCGCCCGTCGATAGATGGCAAAGCCGGCCGATGTCGTCGCAAAGCCCGGTCCGCCGAAGGTCAGAATGTAGACGAGGTCGAAGAGCTTGAACGACAGAATGAGCTTCAGCAGGTAGATCGACGAAAGCGGCGCGGCGACCAGCGGCAGCGTGATGTGCCAGAACCGCTGCCAACCATTCGCCCCGTCCACCATCGCTGCCTCGTGAACGCTCTCGGGAATCGTCGAAAGAGCCGCGAAGCAGAGAATGACGATGAAGGGCGTCCATTGCCAGAGATCGGCGACGCCGATCGCGAGCCATGCGAGTGTCGGATGACCGAGAAAGGAAATCGGCTCGGAGATCACGTTGTAAGTGATCAAGGTGCCATTCAGGAGGCCGCCGGCCGGCGCGAAGATCAGCTTCCATGCGATGCCGACCATGACCGGCGGCGTCATCAGCGGCAAAAGCACGAGGCTCATCAGGAAGCGGCCCGCTTTCAGCAACGAGGTGAAGAGCAGTGCAATCAGGAAGCCGAGCGCGAGCTGCAGCAGCGACGTGGAAAGCGCATAGGCGACGCTCCTGCCGATGGCCGAAAGGAAGATCGGATCCTGCAACGTCGTTGCGAAGTGCTTGACGCCGACGAAGCCGCGGAACGGCTTTCCGAGCGTGCTTTTGCTGAAGGCAAGCGCCAGCAGAAAGATGGTCGGGTAGAGCGTCGTGACGACCAGCGCGACAAGAACCGGCGCGATCCAGGTGAGACGGGCGAGACGCGCCCAAAGGGCGTGCCGGCGCGCGGCAACACCGGCCGCGCTACCGGGCTCCAGCGCCTCGACGGTAAAGGCCGTCATGCGGCCCGGGCCAGATCCGGGCGCGTCGGCCCGCTGCCGGCTCGGGTCGCCAGCAACATGTCCTCGATATCGTCGAGGTCGCGGGATGTGAGCGTAAGGGTTGCCGCGTCGATCCAGCCGTCGATCTGCCCCGGCTCCCGCGCGCCGATGATGGCGCCGGTAACGCCGGGCCAGGAGATCGCCCAGGCGGCAGCGATCGCAGCGACGGTCGTCCCG
Source organism: Ensifer adhaerens (assembly GCF_002940685.1). GTDB lineage: Bacteria > Pseudomonadota > Alphaproteobacteria > Rhizobiales > Rhizobiaceae > Ensifer > Ensifer adhaerens_E. The sequence goes on from NZ_PNFP01000003.1 coordinate 204,442, forward strand.
TGCCGCGCGGCGATCGGCCGCAAGCCTTCGGCGAAGGCCAGGTTGCGGTGAAGCGCTTCGCCTGAAAACTCCTCGTCGCGCGATCGCCAGTCGTCCTTCGGGAGAGCCCGGGCGCGCGCCGGCGTGAAGGCGCCGGTGAGCAGGCCGGATTGTAACGGGCTGTAGGCGATGACGCCGCTGCCATGTGCCTGGACCCAGGGCAGGTCCGTTTCGGCGAACTGGCGCTTGATAGCGGAAAAGGGCGGTTGCACCACATCGACGGGCGCGACCGTTGCCGCGCGCTCCAGAAGCGCCCTGTCGTGGTTCGAAAGCCCGATGGCCCGCACCTTCCCCGCCTTCTTGAGCTCCGCAAAAGTCGCCCAATCCTCGACCGGCGTGCCATCATTGGCAGGCCAGTGCACCTGGTAAAGGTCGATGACGTCGACGCCGAGCCGCTTCAGGGAAGCTTCTACCTCGCGGCGAATGGACTGGGCATTGCCGATGCGGGCGGGAAGGGCGTTGCGGTTGTCCGGGTCCCAGATCAGCCCGGCCTTGGTGAAGATCAGCGGACACTCGGATCGCGGGATGGTCGAGAGCGCCTCGCGGACGATCTCTTCGGAATGGCCGAGCCCATAGACGGGTGCCGTGTCGATCCAGTTGATGCCGCGCTCGACCGCGTGGCGGATGGCGGCGATCGACCGGGTGTCGTCCTGGCTTCCCCAGCCCCAGTCGGGGCCGCCGATGGCCCAGGCGCCGAAGCCAACGAGGGTGATGTCGAAATCGGTTTTGCCGAGCCTGCGCTTCGGCAAGGATCTTGCGCTCATGGTCTTTTGCCTCGTTGGGAAAAATGGCGGGGCGGTGCCGGGAGGAAGCATGCCGCCCCGCAAGCAATCAGCCGTTGGTCTCGATGATCTCGGTCCAGGCCTGGTGGGCGTCGGCGATCGCCTGTTCCGCGCTCTTGGTGCCGGCGAGCGCCAGGGCCAGCTCGTCGGTCAGCGCATTTTCGAGTTTCGGGGCATAGACCGCGGTCGGCCAGGCCAGGCTGTTTTCCAGCGCGCCATCGTCGAGCAACGGCTGAACAAGCGGCTGGAAGTCCTTGAACTTCTGCGATTTCAGCCCCGACTGGCGGTCCGGGTCGATGCCCGATCCGGTGAGCGCCAGAAGCTCCTGATGATAGTCCCTGCCGGTCGCAAACTTGATCAGGTCCCAGGCGACGTCCTTGTTCTTCGATCCGCTGGTGATCGCAAAGCCGAACCCGGCATTGAAAGCGAGGCGCGGCGTGGTGTTACCGCCGCCGACGGGGATGCGCGCCACGCCCCATTTGTCGACGATCTTCGAGCCCTTCGGGTCCTGGGCGTAGCCGCCAAGGTCGGTCCAGAAGTCGATCTGCGCCGCCTTTCCATTGAGAAAGGCGGGCAGCCCTTCCTCGAACCGCGTTTCGAGCGGGGTCGGCAGCGCGTGAGGCGCCGACGCAAGCAGCGACTTCAGTGCCAAAACGGCCTCTTTGCTGTCGAGCGCAGACGTGCCGTCCGGTTTCAGGAAGTTGCCGCCGAAGCCGGTGAGGCGGTTGGCATAGGTGGAAAGGATGATGACCGGGATCTTCGCGCCCAGAACCGCAGCACCATAGATGCCGTTCTTCTTTTCCGCCTCGGTGATCACCCTGGCGTTCTCGTTGTACTCGTCCCAGGTGGCCGGCGCCTTCAGACCGTGGCGGTCGAAGAGCTCCCGGTTATAGAACAAGAGATGGCTGTCGCCGTCATAGGGCAGGCCATAACGGCGGCCGTCATGCAGGGTGTATTGATCGTAGATCGTCTTTATGAAGTCTTCCGGCTGGATTTCGGCCTTGTCGCGCTCGATGAGATCCGTCACGTCCTCGATCACGCCATCTTCGGCGAGCTGGCCCTTGTAGGTGTAGAAGTAGTCGATGACGTCGAACTGGTTGGCGCCCGACTGCGCGTCGAGCGTGGCCTTGACGCTGACCTGGTCGTAGGGGACCGCCGTGACGTTGACCTTGGCGCCGGTCAATTTCTCGAAATCTTCGGCGATCTTCTTGCCGGTGACGACATGCGGCTGGATGATCAGGAGATTGATCGTGCGGCCGGCGTATTTGTTGCCGGACGCCAGGGCCGTCGAAGAGGCAAGCGGCGCGATGAAGGGAAGGGTGCCTGCGGCCGCGAGCGACTTCAGCACGCTGCGGCGGCGATAGGCCTGACCGAAAATGGAACTGGACATGGGATCCTCCGTCGAAATCTGGGCTGGCCAGCGTTGCCGTCCGTTGCGCGCCGGGCAGGGCCCCGGTCTGCGCGTTTGCTGCCCAGCATCATGCGCAAGAAGCGCCAGCTTTCACACATATAGTCTATATATTTTATGCTCTATTTAGGAACGATTTTCCTGCTTGCTCCCGGCGGACGGGGCACGAATTTCTTCGAGACATCGTTTCCGGAGCGATGAAACCGAGGACCAGGGCGCGCCGATTGCATGTCTGCGCGGCGGTTAAGCGCCAAATGCCGCCAACCGACGTCGGCGGTCCACGACAAAAACCGAAGATGGCGAGCAACATATGGTCGCCATGCTTCGTTGATCGGCCTGGTCAATGGGCCGGACGTTGAACTTTCAACGAGAGCAGAATGCCGAGGGATGGCAGGACACCCGCCAAAAGAAGGTTGGTGCCGAGATTGAACTGATCGACAATTCGACCGCCGGCCAGAGACCCGGCGGCAATACCGATGTTGAAGATTGCGACGAACAGGGCCGTCGCCACTTCGACGTCGGATGGGGCTGACTTCATCATCCAGGTTTGCAAGGAGACCGAGACGCCGCCATAGGCGAGGCCCCACAGAATGAGGATGATCGCCCCGCCGAGGGGTGAGTTTCCGAAGAAGGCGAAGGCGAACAGGACGGAGGCAAGAGCGGTCGCAATGGCAAGGAGGGTCGCGCCGACGCGTCCGGCGGCGACGGGGCCCGAAACGAAGTTTCCGCCGATGCCCGCTGCTCCATAGGCAAAAAGCAGGAGGCCGATCCATGCCGCGTCGATGCCCGAAACAATCTGCAGAAGCGGGCGTACGAATGTGTAGGCCATGAAATGACCCGCAACCAGCAGGAACGTGATCGCGAGACCGAATCGGATCCGGCGGTTCAAGAGCTGATTGCCGAACGCGCTCAAGCGGACGGACTGGTGGACAGGCAGTGCAGGCAATGTCCCGAGGTTGATCACCAGCACGATCCCGCTAAAAAGCGCCATGGCGGCGAACGCCATGCGCCAGCCCGCCGCGTCGCCGATGACGGCTCCGACGGGAACGCCGAGTACCGAAGCTGCCGCGACGCCGCCGAAAATGATCGCTGTCGCGACGCCAATCGATCGGCCCGATACCAGCCGCGGAGCAAGCCCCCCGGCAATCGCCCAGATGCCGCCCATGCAAAATCCGACAATGACGCGCGCCGCCAGAAGCAGACCGATCGAACCGGCAAGCGCCGAAACAACGTTCGCAACAACCAGCAGCAAAAGAAGGGCGGTCAGGATGCGCCTTCTGTCGAGCCTGCCGGCCACGAGCACCACGGTGGGCGCAAAGAGCGCGGCCAGCAGCGCCGGCAGCGACAGCGTCAGGCCAGCGGTCCCCATCGACGTTTGAAGATCGTCTGCGATCGGCATCATCAACCCGACGGGCAGCATTTCGGTCGTCACGACGCAGAAGGTCGACAGGCCGGCAGCATAGACGGCGGGCCAATCTTCCCTGTCGGCGCTTTCCATTTTGTGGAGACCCACGGTTTCTTCCTGAAGTTTCATTCGCTTGCCTCTTCACTCTCGAGCGGGGCCGCACAGCGGCGCGCGGCCAATTCTTCATGTCCCGTTGCGGGAACGTCGGGAGGCATTCTTTACTGCTTCTGAAATTCGGATAAATTGCCGCCATATGGAAACAAAGGGGACGAATTGTCCCCAATAGGATATTGCGATGCTGGATCATCTCGGAGATGTGCGCGCCTTTGTTCGTGTCGCAGATGACCAGAGCTTTACCCAGGCGGCGGAACGGCTCGGCCTCTCGCGTTCCGCGGTCGGGAAATGTGTCGCACGTCTCGAAGACAACATCGCAACGCGGCTGATCCATAGAACGACGCGCAGCGTCAGCCTTACGGAAGAGGGGCGGCTCTTCTACGAATACGCCGTCAGGATCCTGTCGGAAGCGGACGACGCAGAGTCCGCGTTGGCACAACGCCATCAGGCACCAAAAGGGCGCCTTCGCATCGACTTGCCGATCGCCATCGGCCGGCTGCACATTCTTCCGGTTCTGCAGCGGTTCCTGAAACGATGGCCCGAGGTCGAGGCGGACGTCTCGTTTACGGATGAGTATCGCGACATCGTCGGCGACGGCATCGACGTTGCCGTTCGTATCGGCGGGCCGACCGACAATCGCCTGATCCGGCGGGTACTGGCCTCCCATCGACTGATAACGTGTGCCGCGCCCGCCTACTTGCAGCAGCGCGGAACGCCGCAGTCCATCGAGGAACTGGCGCGTCACGACCGGATCGGGTTCAAACACGCAGGCGGACCTGTCGCGTGGCACTACAGGATCGGCGGGGAGGACCGGGACGTCGGCGTCAAGGGAAACCTGCACCTTGGAAACACCGAGGCAATTCGCGACGCCTGTCTCTCGGGGATGGGTCTGGCGCAGCTGAGCGCGTTTCTGGTCGGCGGCGACATCAGGCAAGGCAGGCTTGTCCCGGTCCTTGAAGAATTCGAGCGCGACGAGCCGCCCGTTTGCGTCGTCTATCCGACACGCAAGCATGTTTCTCCGAAAGTCCGCCTCTTTATCGAGGCCATTCGAGCGGAATGGGCGAACGGTGCGCCTTGGGCATGAACCGTTTCTGCCCTTCGACGCAGCCTCATTTGTACCGCCATAGGTCGATGGGGGCCGCAACCCGACGCCCATGCCGACTGCTGCAATCTCCTCGCGGGTTGCGAGCCACCGTCATGCGCACTACCTGTGATGCGCCAACAGCAGCCGCAACGGCCTGTCCTTGAGGTGATGATGAAACTGCCCCCGCAAGCCGGCGGTCCGCCTGCGAGCAATCCCGACGTGTTCGACGCATCCTGCTCGGCCCGGCATGCGCTCGAGTTGGTATCGACGAAATGGGCGATCCTCATCATGTCTGCGCTCGCGACTGGCTCGATGCGCAATGGCGCCTTGCTGCGCAAGGTCGACGGCATCTCGCAGAAGATGCTGACACAGACGCTCAAGGACCTCGAACGCAACGGGCTCGTGCAACGCCACGATCAGCAGACAATTCCGCCTCATGTCGAATACAGCCTGAGCGCGATCGGCCTCTCGCTCAGCGAAACGCTGATCAGCCTGGACCGATGGGCGGAGCGGAACTTTCCGGAGCTGGACCGCTTCAGAGCCCAGTTTGATACCGCCACTGGCGCGGCGAAGGCGGCCAAGCGGCTGAAGATCCGCGCACCGTAGCAAAGGATCGATTGCCGTGCGGGTGTCGCTACGCCCAGACGCGCCCCGATCGCGGCGTGTCGATCTGGTAGTCTGAGGTGTGAGCGCTGAAGAAGTCCCGGCCGAAAAGGCGCGCGCGCCCGATCGGATCGCTCGGGTCGCGATGTATGTCGCTGCGCGCATTGCCATGGCCATGAACGACGCCGACGAACGTCGAACGCGTATAGCGGCTGAATTCCTGCAGCTGATGCTCCGGTCCAGCCGAAACGGTGGGGTAGGTCTCTTCGGAGCTGAGAACGAGGCCGATCCGTTTTCCGGTCATCTGCGCGACCACGGACGCCGAACGCGGATGCGACGCGGCGACGTAGCAGAACATTCTGTCGAAGAACGCCTTCAACTGCGCCGAGACGCCATACCAGTAGATCGGGCTTGCGGCCACGAAACCGTCGGCGGGAAGGTAAGAACCGAAGAACGCCCGCCGGAAGCCGTCACCGATCGCGCATTCGCCATCGCTCGACCGGCATTGGCGACAGTCTCTTAAGAGGGCCGACAGGATGTCGTCGGCATGAACGGTCTCGACCTCGTGGCCTGCCTCGCGCAAGCCTTCCGCCACGGCATGTGCCATCGCCGTGGAGTTTCCGTCGCGTCGCGGGCTGGAGCAGAGAACCATTGCCTTCATCGATACCATCCTCAAACAGCGGGGCCCCGGAAAGACTGATATCCCGGTGCTCTGCTGCATGCCTATTTGGCTGGGGGCTCTTCTGACAAGTACGCACCTTGCGGTGCCTATGTCGCGCTGCGTTCGCGTGATTGAAGCGAATGCGGTCGGGCGGACCCGTTCCTCCTGCAAAGCCACGGCCTGCGCTCGCTCTTTCCCCGTGCGTTCCGGCACCACCGATCCGCTATCTGAGTTGAGGTCAGCGACGGCCAGTTCGATACCTGTCGGGCAGGGCGCCGCGATGCGTCGGCAATGAACTGGGCGGCGATTTCATGCAGTCAATATTCAGAATGTGATCCTGAACATCGCGGCGATTGGGTCCGCTGCCCTACCGCCCTCGCTCGCCTCGTCAATGCAGGCCAAGGATCTCGCGCAGGTTCACATTCTCGCCATCGGACCGGGTATCCAGCGTGCCTCTGAGTTGGCCTATCCGGTCGCGCACAAGTGCAAGCGCGCCCGCCGCATCCCCGGCGGTCAATCGTGCGAGCATCTGGCGCGTGTAATCCGATTGCCGGCCTGCGGGCTGGACGCTCTGGTGAAGCGAAAGCGCAAGTGCCAGGCAGGATGCGTTTCGTTCCCATTCCCTTGCGAGCGTCCCGTTGCCATGGACCAGGCAAAGCAGGCTCCCGAACTCGATGTCGAAACGGCGCAGAAGCCGGAAATCATGTGCCGCCTCTGCCTTTTCTTCCGCCTTGCCGTGCTCGGCGATCCGGTCGAACTGGGAGGAGGAAATCGACGCGTGGTTTGCCGCAATTCGCTGGACGACGAACGTCTGCAACGCCTCGCTCATTTCGAGCATCTCCAGGGCCGATGGGAGCGTTGGGGATGCGACATAGGCGCCCTTGTTGGGTGGAAGGAAAACCAGCCCGTCCTGCTCCATGACCATCAGAACCTTGCGCATGACCGTGCGGCTGATGCCGTAGATGTCGCACATCACGAGCTCTTCCAGTTTGACTCCTGGCTTCAGCTTGCGGTCGATGATGGCATTCCAGAGGTCAACGTGGATCTTCGCCTCGATGCCGCTCAAGGGCGCGCTCTGCATCAAGGCGGCATCTTCGCTCTGCAAGGCAGGAGAGAGGTAGTTGAACTTTGGCATCCGGGACCCGATTGTTCGTAAGGCGTTTGATAAGCTTTACATGGTTCAGCAGGCGCAAATCAATCGGTGCGGTCTTTGTTGCGCAAAACTGTATCGACGGATTCCGATTCCAGCTCAATCAAGGGCCATCCAGGTGATACGGCAGCGGATCGCGTGCGTGCAATCGCGTCCGGAGTTTCGATGACTTTTCCATACAAAAATGCCCGCAACCAATACAGATTGCGGGCATTATGACTTGACGATGCCTTTCGTCAGAAGCTGCGCTGCAGGCGGACGAAGCCCGTCACGTAGTCGTCATCCTTGAACTTGGTGTCGTAGTCGACCTTGACGTAATTGACGGTTGCACGAGCATCAAGACCTTCGGTGATCTTGTAGTCCGCGGTGACGCCAACCTTCCAAGCATTGCCGTTGCCGAAGCTCTCGTTGGGCGACGCAGCGCCCCTCCAGGCGGCGTTGAACAGAACGTCCCGGCGCAGATCGCCGAAGTACTGGGCTCCGGGCGTGATCGCCAGCCTGTCGGTGACGTTGAGGCGATAGGCGGCCGCAACGCTCCACTTGGAGGTGGACCAGTAGGCGTTCGGATCCGACGACCAGACGGCGAAGCCCTGGAGCACGCCCGGGCCGAGATCCGCCGAAACCAGGCCGCGGATAGCGCCCTGTTTCACCTCGGTATCATAACCGCCGAGCAGGTCGAAGGAGGCGCCGCCGAGGGAGACAGAGGCAATGGCTTCAACGCCAACGCCGTTGTTTTTCGAGGTTACGCCTTCGAGTTCGTCGACGGCGATACCAGCCTGGAACGCACCGGCGTCGTAGGTGTAGGCGATCGAGTTGAAGACGGTCGTGTCGTTGCCTGTGATGTCGGTTTCGCCGTTCAGGCCCTTGTCCCACCAGCTGGCGAAATGGCCGGCGCGCAGGCCAGCGAGCTGGATGTAGGCTTCATCGAGCTTGAAGTTGTTGTGGGCGTCGTTGTCGGTATCCGCCTGGATGGCGATGTAGCTGGTGAGCGCGCCGTACTCGGTATCGTTCTTGGCCTCGAGGATCAGTTGCGCGCGAGCGAACGCATCCCAGTCGGACGTCGATGGCTTGCCTTCCCAGCGGCCAGCGCTTTCACGCGGACCGAAGTTCGTCTGGAAACGAACGTAGCCGCCGATGCGCAGGCAGGTTTCCGTTCCGGGAATGTAAAAGAAGCCGGTGCCGAAGGCGTCGCAGACGCGGACATATTCCGTCGGCTCCGGTTCGGCCGCGATGATCGCGTCCGCCGCCTGGACGCCGGATGTTGCTGCGATCGCAGCGGCCGAACCCAAAAGTATGCTTTTCATAGTCATGGGAAAATCCCTCTCATTGGTCCTTCGATCAGGCAAGTTGGCTGCTTCACCCCTATCGATTGGGATGCGCGACATACTTGCTTCGCGCTGTGGTTGTTGGCGCCACCCGATCTTCGGTTGGCCAGCGCAGGCAATCGGGTATCACGATTTCATCCAAAGTGAATTCATAAAATTCACAATCTCAATTCAAATTTACAGCTTCTGCGATCCATATTGCAAAATAGATACACTTTCTGGCGGCTGCGCGTGTTGAAGCCTACTTCGCGGCGTTCGCCACGACTGATTTGCATTTCTCAATTGAGATTTGTTTATTTCTGTATTGACATTGAGTTGGGTGGTGTTAGAAAGACGCTGCCTTGAGAAGAAGGCGATCTCCAAGTGGTCAACGCCGCCAGTCCATCCCTGCGACTGGCGGCGTTTGCTTTTGCCCGTGAGCAGCAAAGCGAATCGTCCGGCTCTTATCCTTCGATCGTGAAGGCGCATGCCGCGGGTCCGGCGATTGGGTCGGGAACGCTCGGCCTGCCGCGCAGGCAGCGGAGACTGCACGCGCCGTCCCCTGTTTCCGCGGCTGGCGCGGGCTGTGATCCGGCAACTTTGAGATTCGGCAGGCATCGCCCGATACCAGCGGTTACGTGCAGGCGCGTGGACAAAGCGACGCGCGTGGCCGTACGTGCCAGGAACCTATGCTCTGATCAGTCGGTCTACGGCCGCTCGGGCGTGCTCATAGGGGCTATAGCATTCGGATTTCTGGAAACGCGCCACAACGGCTGCAAGATCCCAGATCGGATTTGTTTGAACCATGAAAAGATCGGCAGACTGTCGGCAATCCTGCGCCTTGAAGTGGCTGTCGCGGATTCCGCCCTCGATCACGCCGGCAACAATTCCGTTCAGTCGCCCGAGATGTTTGCGGAGGGCTGGGCACTGCCGATCAATGGCGAGGAGCAGAACGTCCCGGCGTGGCGATTGCAGCGTCAGGAAGTGCAGGCTGAGGCGATACTGGTCCAGAAGATGATCGACAAGCTTCTCGGGCGCTTCGACGGATCGGCGCGCATTCGCTGTCGCAACCTCAATTCGTTCCTTCAGCATCCTGATGACGATCGCATCAAGCTGCTGTCCGGCGGTCAAGGCGTTGGTGGAGAGCACACTCGAATTCCCGAAAATGGCGGCTCTTCATGAGAGCCGCTGCCGCAAGCGTTCAGGGTCGAAGCCGGAACGTCTGCATGCCATGATCCTACGGTTATGGAGAGATGCCGTGCCAATTGCCAACACTTGGCGAAGCGCGCTCCAGATCGGGTTGAGTCCTGCCGATCAGATGGATTCGGCGGTTTGCCCTTGACCAACAAATAGCCAAATGGCTATGTATTTGCGTGTCGCCATTTGGGCAGAGGTTCCGCGCCGGCGTCCCGCGACTCGCCCTGGCGGCGGGACCGCGCCGAGCCGACATGCCAATAGAGGTCCGCGCGTGTCTGAGAAAAAAGTCGGAAAGAGCGCATCGAAAACGGCGTCCGATACGCCAGAGGCGCGGAAGGGACGCAAGACGCCGCCGACAAAATCGGCTGACGGCGTCATCCTGCTTTCCGGCGGCAATCCGCAGATCGCAAAGGGCTACGGCGACGCGCCGGTGCAGCAGTACATTGCCGCAATGCCGGAATGGAAAGGTGACCTGGGCAAGCGGCTCGACCGGTTGATCGTCAAGGCCGTTCCCTGCGTCGAAAAGGCGGTCAAATGGAACTCTCCCTTTTACGGCATGGAGAAGGGCGTCTGGTTCCTCAGTTTTCATTGCATGACGAAGTACGTGAAGGTCGCCTTTTTCCGTGGGGCGCAGTTCAGCCCGATGCCGCCCGGCGCTTCGAAGCAGCCGGATGTGCGTTATCTCGACATCTACGAGGCGGATGAGCTCGACGAGGCACAGTTGCTGGACTGGATCAAGCAGGCCAGCGAGCTGCCGGGAGAGCGGATGTGAAGTCCTGCCCATATACAGGCGATCTGCATCCCGAAGGGACCGGACCTGCGGATCCTAGGAGCTGCGGGGCGCCGCGGCGGCCTTTCGCCCACGCAAGTGGATAAGCAATCCGTGTCGCCGGCCGAGAGAACCTCGATGACCGCGACATTTCGGTGGCATAGCCGGCGTAATTCCATGTCCGCAGCCGGCGGACGTCAGGAACCTTGCTCGGTCCCATATTCGTCGTGACGCCGGTTCCACACGTAGGGCTCGGTCTGCGGCCATCCCGCGGGTGAATCTTCCCATGTTTCCTGCCGACCGTATGGCGTCAGGTCCAGATACGTCCACAGGCTGCCGAGATACTCGACGCCTCGTGCGCCGTTGAAATAGGTGCGGTAGATACTATCGCCGTCCCTCAGGAAGACGCTGACGCCATGGCGTTCGCTCGTTCTGCCTGGATCATCCGGATCGGCGACCGTGGCCCCCATGTCGTGGTTGAAGTCGCTGGCCATGGAAGAGTACCAGATCGGGTGCTGCCACTGCATCCGGGCCTGGTATTTCTGCAGCTTCTCCAGCGATGCGCGCGAAATCAGAACGATCGAAGTATCGCGTGCATTGAGATGGGCTGGATGGGTCATCGCGTCCACCACCCAGGAACAGCCGTCGCAGCCCGCCTGCCATCCGGGCGCAAACATGAAGTGATAGACGATCAACTGCCGGCGCCCTTCGAAAAGGTCGGCCAGGCTTACCGTGCCCGTGGGCCCCTCGAAGGAATACTCCTTGTCGATCCTTACCATCGGCAAGCGCCGACGCTTCGCGTTCAGGTCATCCCGCGCGCGGGTGAAAGCCTTCTCCCTGGCAATTTGTTCCTCGAGCGCCGATTGCCACTCATCCATTGAAACGATCTCAGGCAGCATTCTCAATTCTCCCTTGTTGTGCGGATTGCTGGCCCGCGTCGTTGCAGCGCTGAGTTCTCTCAGCGGCAACGGGCGCATCACAACGCGGCGGCCCGGCTTGGTCGCCACATCAAAGCTTCAAGACCGGCCTCATGAGCGCGCCATCTCCTTTGCGCCTGCCTTCAATATGTTGCAAAAACATAACATGTCAAGCGAGTACGAAGACGACATGATCTTCAAGGCGTTGGCTCACCCCCGACGACGGGCGATGCTTGATCGCCTGAAGGACCAGCCGCAGACCACGGGCATGCTTTGCGCGGCCTTCGCGGACATGGATCGCTGCACCGTGACGCAGCATCTGAAAGTGCTGGAAGACGCAGACCTGATCCTGGTCCGGCGGGCAGGGCGGGAGCGCTGGAATTCTCTCGATGCCCTGCCGATCTAGCGTATTCACGACCGCTGGATCAGCGCGTATGCCGGACATGCGGTCAACATCCTCGACCGGCTAAAAGCCGTTTGGAGGAATAGGCGCCGGCGCGCACTCCAACATGGAAATCTTATGAAGTTTTATTTGCATGTCGTCGCCGGCTTTTGGATACGTTATTATGTTTGAATAAGATAATATTTGAAAAGGCTATGAGGAATGGACGAACTTCTAAAGTTCCTTGTGATTTGCCGGTAATAATCCATCATCCATGCTTGCGCTCCGCGCGTTCGTTGAATAGGGAATTCTCGTCGGTTTCCGAAAGGAAGTAACAGGGAATTCGCCGCGGCCTGCCGCGAAACGAAACTGCCCCCGCAACTGTAGGCGGATAGTCCCCTCTCGAAATACCACTGGACGATGGTCCGGGAAGGTGGAGAGGGTGCCAAGACCCGTCAGTCAGGAGACCTACCGACACCTGGAAATGAACAAGCCGGGCGGGGTGTCCGGGGAGGTTGTCGATGTCGTTGGTCGCGCCAGAGTGCCGGCTGTCGATGCTCTCTTGGGCATTGTATCGATCATTGTCGTCCTGGCTCGTCCCCTCCGATCCGCGCGATCAACAGATCGGAGACAATGTGCCATGACCGCTTCGCGCTTCCTGCTTGCCGCCTCTGGCTTCGCTTTCTTCGCCACCGCGGCTGCCGCCGAACCCACCACCTATCCGCTGACGCTCGAAAATTGCGGCGAGACGATCACGTTCGACAAGGCGCCGGTGACGTCTGCGACCGTCGGGCAGGCGGCAACGGAGGTCCTCTATTCGCTTGGCCTCGGCGACAAGGTCACGGGAACGTCAGTCTGGTTCAACGACGTGCTGCCGGAATTCGCCGAGGTCAATGCCAAGGTTCCGCGCCTGGCGGACAACGATCCGAGCTTTGAAAGCGTCGTCGCCAAGAAGCCGGGCCTCGTCGCCGTGCAGTTCGTCTGGCATGTCGGCCCTGAAGGTATCGTTGCGACCCGAACCCAGTTCCATGAGGTGGGAATTCCGACCTATGTCCTTCCGGCCGATTGCGTCGCCAAGGACAACTCGATCGGTGTGGACGGCACGCGCAGCGAACTCTTCTCGACGGCAAGCATCCATCAGGGCGTGCGCGAACTCGCACGGATCTTCGACGTTCAAGACAGAGGCGCGGCATTCGTCGCAGAGCTCGTCAAGCGCGAGGCCGACGCCATCGAACGCGCCAAGGCACTCAATCTGACGGATGTGTCCGCAGCGTTCTGGTTCTCCAGCGCGGAGATGGACATCGATCCCTATGTGGCCGGTCGCAAGGGGGCACCCGCCTACATGATGGACAAACTCGGCATCCGGAATGTGGTCGAGTCGGACGAGGAATGGCCTGTGGTCGGCTGGGAGACGATCGCCAAGGCCAACCCGTCCATGATCGTCATCGCCAAGATGGACCGGCGCCGCTTTCCTGCTGACGACTACCTGAAGAAAATCGAGTTCCTGAAGAGTGACCCCGTTGCCAGCCAGATGGACGCCGTGAAAAACAACCGCATCGTCATTATGGACGCGCACGCGATGGACGCCACGATCAGAACGATTGCCGGCATCGAAGTCCTGTCTGCCGCCCTCAAGGATTTTGGATTGGCGAAGTGAACTTCTGCTCCGCGCGGCCGACCCGTGCTTCCCGGCTTGGCCGGGGAGCCATGGGAGCGGCAGCACTCTTTGCCGCTGTTCTTGCCGGCACCTGCATCGGCGAAACGCCGATACCCGTTCTGACGGTTCTGCAAACGTTGGCGAACAAGATCTTCGGTGCGGCCCACGTTGTCGATCCCATCGACGTCGGGATCATCTGGAACTACCGCCTGCCGCGGGCGATCGTCGCCGCCTGCTGTGGGGCAGGGCTCGCGGTTTCGGGGATGGTGCTGCAGTCGCTCCTGCGCAACGCCCTGGCGGATCCCTATCTTCTCGGCATCTCTGCCGGCGCTTCGACGGGAGCGGTGGCCGTCACTGTCGCCGGCCTCGGCGCCGGCGCGGTCTCCATGTCGCTCGGCGCCTTCATCGGCGCCGTGACGGCCTTTCTGATGGTGGCGCTCCTTGCCCGCGCCGCGGGAGGCGGGGTTACTCTGCGCGGTACCGGCCAGATCGTGCTTGCCGGCATTGCCGGATCGCAGCTTTTCAACGCCCTGACGTCGTTCATCATCACCAAGTCGGCGAATGCGGAGCAGGCGCGCGGCATCATGTTCTGGCTGCTCGGCAACCTTAGCGGCGCCCGGTGGCCGGACGTCTGGCTGGCTGTGCCGGTGGCCATTGTCGGGCTTGGCGCATGCATCTGGTACGCCCGCGCCCTCGATGCCTTTTCCTTCGGGGCCGAATCCGCGGCGTCTCTCGGCGTACCCGTTCGCGTCGTCCAGGTCGTGCTGATCGGCCTCACCGCGCTGGTGACGGCCGTGATGGTCAGCATCGTCGGCTCCATCGGCTTTGTCGGGCTCGTGATCCCGCACGCGGCCCGCTTCCTGGTCGGCGTGCGGCACGGACGGCTCGGCCCGGCAACCGCTCTCATCGGGGCGGTCTTTCTGATTGCGGCGGATGTCCTGTCGCGGACCATCGTTCCCGGCCAGGTGCTGCCGATCGGCGTGATCACGGCCCTGGTCGGGGCTCCGGCCTTCGCCTTGATCCTTGTTCGCGGGAGGCGCCGGTCGTGATCCTGGAAGCGCGCAATCTCGGCTGGTCCGTCCGCGGCCGGGCGATCGTCTCCAACGTCGATCTTGCCGTGAGAGAGGGTGAGACGCTTGGCCTCGTCGGCCCCAACGGCTCGGGCAAGTCCACCTTGATGCGGCTGTTGGCTGGCATCGTCAGGTCAACTTCGGGCGAGGTGCGGATCAGAGGGCAGAAGCTGCATGGCATGCCGCGCCGTCAGGCCGCGCAGTTGATTGCCTTCCTGGAGCAGCAAGCCGAGACGACGGAAGCGATCTCGGTTCGCGATGCGGTCGAACTTGGCCGCACGCCCTGGCTCACGCCGCTGCAACCATGGTCGGACGAGGACGACCGGGTTGTCAGGCAAGCCCTCGCCGATACCGATATGGAGGGCTTCGAATGCCGTTCCTGGGCGACGCTTTCCGGTGGAGAACGCCAGCGGGTTCATCTGGCGCGGGCCCTGGCACAGCAGCCTCAGCTCCTGTTGCTCGACGAGCCGACAAATCACCTGGACATCCAGCACCAGCTTTCGATCCTGAAGCTGGTGGCAGACCTGCCGATCACCTCGGTCGTCGCCCTGCACGATCTCAACCAGGCCCTTGGCTGCGACCGCGTCGGCATGATGTCCGCCGGCCAATTGGTGGCGCTGGGACCGCCGCGTGACATCCTCACCGCCGAACGGATAGCTGCCGTCTTCGGCGTACGTGCCACCATCGTCGTCGATCCCGAGGACGGCACCTCCATCTTCCGTTTTCACACTGCCTAGCAAGGAACTACATGCGCCCGCTTCTCCTCGGATTGTCCCTGGCTTTCACCGCACCTCAGTTCGCCCAGGCGGAAATGCACGAGGTGAAAATGCTCAACCGCAACGCTTCGGGCCCCATGGTCTATGAGCCGGATTTCCTGCAGGTCGCTCCCGGCGACACGGTGAAATTCATCGCCGCAACCAGCGGGCATAACGCGGCGACGGTCGACGGCATGGCCCCCGACGGCGCGCCTGGCTTCAAGGGCGGCATCAACGAGGAGATCGAAGTCAGGCTCGACGAGGAAGGGTTCTACGGGATCAAGTGCTCGCCCCATTTCGCCATGGGCATGGTGATGGTGATCCGCGTCGGCGACGCGGAGATCGGCGAGGGGTTTGCGCGGGCCAAGGTTCCGGCGCGTGCACGGCAGCGGTTTGACGAGATCCTTGCCAGGAATGGTTTCGGCAAGTGACGAACGACACCGCAGAAAGGACCGCGAATTTTCACCTCAAGGAAGCGATCCGATCCTACTGGTCGGAGCGTGCAAGGACCTTCGATCTCGCCTTCGGCCACGGTATCCTGTCCGAAGCGGAGTTTTCCGCCTGGCAGGAACCGATCCGCAGCACACTCGGCGCGAAGCCCCTGCGTGTGCTTGAGCTCGCCTGCGGCACGGGTGAGGTCACCAGGCTCATTCATGAACTCGGTCACGACGTCACGGCACTCGACTTCTCCGAAGCGATGCTCTGCGTCGCCAAGGCGAAACACGCCGGCAAACAGCGCCTGCGCTTCATCCTCGCCGATGCCGAAAACACGATGGAACCGGACGCCGCCTACGACGCGATCGTCTGTCGCCATCTCGTGTGGACGCTCACCGAGCCCGAAGCGACGTTTCGCGAATGGCACCGCCTGCTGAGGCCGGGCGGCAAGCTCGTGATCTACGACGGTGACTGGGCGCGGCCGTCGCCGATCGGGCGCCTCGCCGAGCGCCTGGTCGCATTGATCGACAGGTTTTCCGGGCCGGATCCCTATTACGACGGCTCGCTCAGCCAACGCCACGCCGAGATCATGCAGGCCCTGCCTTTCGGTCGCGGGCTGAGGTTCGAACGGCTTTCCGATCTGTTGCGGGGAGCGGGGTTCGAAGGCATCGAGAAAGTGTCCCATGGCCCGATCGCCCGCGCGCAGCGCAGGTCCGCCGATCTGCGAAACTGCCTGCGCACCTTCGTCTACAGGCGCTTCATCTTGGTTGCGCATGCATCGGCTGGGCGCGAGCCCCGCTAGGCCCGCGGTTTCAGCTCGCCTTCAACACGGATCGCGAGGCATCGTCTCAATCGGAGACGCCGCGCCAGTGCGATCGTACGCACGCCCGGATAGCGGGAACGGCGGCTCCGGCAGGCGCGTTTCGAGCGGCAGCTTCAACACCTCATGTTCACGCAGAATTTAGCCCTGCCACCGGCCCGCCGCCTGCTTCGAACCTACCCGGTTGCCAAAAAGCCATAATTGCTTCACCTAGATCCTCTTTCGACACGCGGCATTAAGAACGGATCAACGCTGAATGCGCATTTCATACGTCTTCCTTGGTGCATTTCTTGCGATCGCACCGTCCACCTATGCCGACGTTGCTTCGCCTCCGGTTCTGGAGCCGCTGAAGCAGCAGGCCCAGGCCGCTCAATTGAGCGCAAAGTTTCTGACTCGCTACAGCTACAAGCCCGTTCCGCTCGACGACGCCCTCTCGGCCAAGATCATGGACAGCTTCATCGACTCCCTCGATCCGGATCGCGGGCTCTTCCTGCAGGCGGACATCGACAGCTTTAAACCCGACCGCAACGAGATCGACGACGCCATCAAGCGCAAGGACCTGAAGATCCCGTTTGCAATCTTCAACGTCTACGGAAAGCGTGTCGTCGACCGCATGACCTACGCGCGCCAGCTGCTGAAGCAGGATTTCGATTTCACGGCGCAAGAAGATTACTCCCTTTCGCGCGAGAAGGCGCCGTGGCCGCGGTCGGAAGCCGAGAGCAACGAACTCTGGCGCAAACGCGTGAAAAGCGACTGGCTGCGGTTGAGACTGAGTGGCAAGGCCGATGCCGCCATTCGCGAAACGCTCGACAAGCGCTATGCGAACGCGCTCGAGCGCGCTTCCAAGTACAAGAGTGACGACGTCTTCCAGTCGTTCATGAACGCGTACACGACGTCGGTCGATCCGCACACGGATTATTTTGGCGCACGCGCCTCGGCCGATTTCGATATCGCAATGAAGCTCTCACTGGTTGGAATCGGCGCGGTGCTGCAGGAACGCGACGACTATACGACGATCCGCGAGCTCGTACCCGGCGGGCCGGCGCAGCTGTCCGGCAAGCTCTCGGTCGGAGACCGCATCACCGGCGTCGGGCAGGGCCACGATGGCCCGATAAAGGAAGTCGTCGGCACGCGCATCGATGAAGTCGTGCAGTTGATCCGGGGGAAGAAGGGATCGGTCGTGCGCCTCGACGTTTTGCCGGCCGATGCCGGAGCAGACGCCGCCCATCGCGTCGTTACACTGGTTCGCGACAAGATCAGCCTCGAAAAGCAGGCGGCGCAGAAGACCGTTCTGTCCGTGAAGGCAGGCGATGCGACGCGCAAGATCGGGGTGATCACGCTGCCGGCATTCTACGAGGATTTCGAAGCCCGGCGCAAAAGAGAGAAGGACTACCGCAGCGCCAGCCGCGACGTCGCAAAGCTTCTCGAAGAGTTGAAGCAGGAACAGGTCGATAGCGTTCTTGTCGACGTACGCAACAATGGCGGCGGTTCGCTGGACCAGGCAATTGCCCTGACCGGCCTGTTCATCGGCTCTGGACCGGTCGTTCAGCAGCGCAGCGGCGACGGCAAGGTCATCGTGACCAGCTCGGAGTTTCCAGAACCTCTTTGGTCGGGCCCAGTCGGGGTTCTGATCAATCGCGGGTCGGCGTCGGCCTCCGAGATTTTTGCCGCGGCGATCCAGGACTACGGCCGGGGGGT
Source organism: Ensifer adhaerens (assembly GCF_002940685.1). Classification (GTDB taxonomy): domain Bacteria; phylum Pseudomonadota; class Alphaproteobacteria; order Rhizobiales; family Rhizobiaceae; genus Ensifer; species Ensifer adhaerens_E. The sequence continues at coordinate 222,692 of NZ_PNFP01000003.1, forward strand.
CGTCATCGGCGAACCCAGCTTCGGCAAGGGCACCGTTCAGACCGTCGTCGATCTCGACCAGATGGTTCGCAACAGCAAGCCCGAATTCGGCGAACTCAAGGTGACGATCGCCCAGTTCTTCCGGATCAACGGCGGCACGACGCAACTGCACGGCGTGACGCCGGATATCGCCTTGCCTGGGCTTTCCGATCCGACACGCTTTGGCGAGACGAGCTACGACAACGCCCTGCCGTGGTCAGAGATCAAGCCCGCGGATTATGCGCCCGCCAACACCATCACGGCGCTGCTGCCGGCATTGCAGGTTCGCCATGAAGCCCGCGTTGCAAGCGACCCGGATTTCCAGCGCCTGCTCGAAGACATCGCCGACATCAAGGCGCAACGCGAGAAAGGCGCCGTCTCCCTCAATGAAGCCGAACGTCGCAAGGAAATGAAGGATCGCGAAAATCGCCTGAAGGCTCGGGCGCAGGGAAGCGATGGCGAGGATACCGGCGAAGACGACGGACTGAATGCGGACGAACGCAGCCTGAGTGCCGATATCGCCATGGAGAAAGCCCGCAAGAACGCAAAGGACGTTCTGCTGGCTGAGGCGACCGCCATTCTCGCCGATGAGGCGGACCTGCAGGGAGGCGAGCTGAAGGCAGCCACGCAACAGCCGGCAAGCGCCAACGGAAAGTAGTCCGCCCGGCCAACGGCCGCGGCGATGCGCTCCCTCGGGAAAAGGTCGACAAAGCGTCTGTTTTGTCGACCTTCTTCTTTCCTGCGCTCGGCGCCAATAACCCAATCTATAAAATATCGTCGGCGTCGCTGAGCTGCGAGTACATCGAGTATGCGCTCAAGAATAGAATGCTGCTCACAATTGTCGCTATAAAGAACATAAAAAGGTACATGCATACGCTCCAGGTAAAGTCGTTGTGCATCTATGTCCTATTGTTCTCTTGCAGGGACATTACGGCGTCTGAAATCGGATCGTTCTGATTTCCCGGATATCGAATTCACGCGAGCGCCGCCGGCAAAGAGCCCGGAAATTTTGACATTCATACATCGCTCGGCGGGAACTTCGGTCGTGCGCGAGGCGTCGTCGCCGGAAAAACAAACTCTTCCATTGGCGGCCGCGAATGCGGCCCTCGTGCCGGAACGTAATATTGTCGCAAGGTCGCAATGGGATCTGAGCGCCAGGAAAAATGGAAACGTGCCGAGGTAATATTATGCGTCTTTTTATTGCAGCGAGCCTGCTGACTGTGCTGGCGGGATGCGAGACTGCGGAATACAGAAACCGTTGCGCCGAGTATGGATTCGTGCCGGGAACGGATGGTTATGCCAATTGCGTGCAACGGCTTGACATGTCCGATGAAAACCGTAGAGGACGACACTATGATCCTCCTGTCTATGCTTACGATTGATGCCGCGGAGATGCGGGTGTTTTAGTACCGGCTGTTTCAATTGGACAACTTTTGGCCTGAGCAACTGCGCATTACTTAGAACATCCTCTGAGCATCCTTCGAAAAAACGTCTATTATTTAGAACTCAATCATATTCAACATCGAGCAGGCACATGCGAATTCTGATCGTAGAAGATGATCGTGAACTGGCGTCTTCGCTCAAGACCATGATGGAAGCCGCAATCGGCGTCGCGGATGTATTTGAAACGGTTGCGGATGCCGAAGCCGCATTGCTCGCCTTCAAGTTCGACCTCGTCATCATCGATCGCAACCTTCCGGACGGAGATGGCCTGTCGCTCCTGCCGACGCTGCGACAACTCCGTCCGCGGCCGGCAACGGTCGTTCTGACGGCTTTGGACGACCCGATCGACATCGTGTCTGCGCTCGACAAGGGTGCTGACGAATATGTCGGCAAACCATTCGAGCCCATGGAACTGATTGCACGAGCGCGGGCAGTTCTTCGCCGCTACAGCCTGGACGAGACCGGCTGCACGCAGTTCGGCAATCTGTCGTTTGATCTCACCAACCGTTCCGCCCTGATCGGTGAGGATGTCCTGAGCCTCCCAAGACGCGAACTCGCCGTCCTGGAAGCTCTGATCCGGCGCGCGGGGCGCGTCGTGCAGCGCGATAACCTGGAAGCCGCCGTCTACAATATCGATGAGGAGATCGAGTCCAACGTGCTCGATTCCCATGTATCGCGGCTGCGCAAACGGCTGCGCGAGGGCAATTGCAACGCGACGATCCGGACCATTCGCGGCATCGGTTACATGCTGGTGCAGGAATAATGAAGCGTCCGAATTCCATCGCCTTTCCGGTGGCGACCGTGCTCATATTGGGCATGGCGCTGATGATGGTGATAAGCACAGTCGTCACCGTCACGGTGTTCCTGTTGACGGACGCGCAGAGCAGGAAGCAAGTCGCAGTCGAAAGTGTCGTCGAACTTCTTCAGCATGGAGGGGGTTACGATCATACCGGCAAGTTTGTCCTCGAGGTGGATGGGGTCATCGCCGAGAAGCTTATCAGGCTTTCCGAGGAGCAACCCGACTTCTGGTACTTTGTCAGTGATGGTGCGCAATCCATCATTCACGGTGCCGTGCCGGCATCGGTCCAACACGTCATCGATATGACCTCTCCCCAGATTTTCTCCTCGCAGTTTTATTACTTCAAGGGCGATGAGCGGCTTCTGGGGCTGCGAAAATTGAATGCGGACGTTCCCGCTAAACTGGTTGTTGTCGGTGGAGCCTCGTTTTCGAACCTTGAAACACTCCTCGTGGTCCTACGCGAAATCTGGCCGCAAGGGCTCTACCATCTGCTGGGAATTGTTCTCGTTGCCACGGCGACGATTGCTGTCGTTGCGGTCAAGCGCACGATCGCAACCCCGGTAAGAAGGGTCGTAGACTCTGCCGAACAGATAGACGGGCTTCCCAATGGTCGTCGAATATCGGACCGGGACACACCGATAGAACTGAAGCCGATGGTCGCTGCGTTCAACTCCGCACTCGGTTGCATCGACAACGCCTTTGAAGCGCAGCGCAACTTTCTTGCCAATGCATCCCACGAACTGCGCACGCCGCTGACCAAGCTGCGATTGAAGCTTGATCTGGTCCGGGATCTGGAGGTGCGGAACGTCCTGGTTCGCGATACGGCGCGGCTGGCATCGATCGTGACGACGTCATTGCAGCTGGCGCGTTTGTCAGGCCAGGCGCTGACCTTCAGCGAGATCGATCTCGCAGCCGTTGCGCGCGCGATCATTGCCGAGCATGTGCCGTCCGCGATGAAGCAGGGCATGGACATCGAATTCAAAGCGCCCGAGGGGCGGGTCATGATCTCCGGCTCCGAACCTGCCATCCGCGTGGCTCTGGACAACCTGATTATCAACGCGATGCGACATGCGCACGGAACGGAGGTGCTCGTGGTCGAGGTGCTGCAGTCCTGCATCCTGCGCGTCACGGATGGCGGCCCCGGGATCCCAGCGGCGGAGCGCGAAAAGATGCTGAGGCCGTTTGTCCGCGGCAGCGCGAGCGCGAGCGAGGGAACAGGCATGGGCCTGGCCATCGTCAGCCAGATCATGATGGCTCACACCGGCTCCGTGGCACTCGGAGAGGCAACGGGCAACGGTTTGGTCGTCGATCTGGCGTTTCCGAAAATTGCGAAGGCGCCCCCGTCTTCGTGACTGCCCGTGCGACCGTTTCGTGAAACCACGCGCGCTGCATCTCTGCGGGTCGGTCACCCCGCCAGATATTCGCGCAACAGCAGGCGTGCACGGTGCAGCCGTGCCTTTACCGCCTGCCGCGAGAGATTGAGCGCGGCTGCGATTTCGTCGATCGTCATCTCCTGCAGGTCGCGCATCAGAGCCACGTCGCGATAGTGCGGTGGCAGGGCCTCGAACGCGGCCGCCAGATCGAGCCGCAACACATGTTCTGGCCGCTGCACCAGGCTTGTCTCAAGCGCGTTCTCATCGATGTCGGCGATGAGACCGCTGCGTCGAGCGAGCCTCAGGCATTCCCGCCGGACCACGCTGAAAAGCCAGTTTGACAGGGTCGCCAGCGCGCGGATCGCGCCGACATGGCGTGACAGAAGCCAAAGCGCTTCCTGTGTCGCATCGTCGACATCCGCGGTGCGGCAGGTTGCTCGGGCGTACCGGCGAATATCCGGCTGCGTCCGCTCGAGCAGCCGGACGATCGCATGGCGATCGCCCTGGCGGGCGGCTTCGAAAGTATCGCTCGTCACCGCCCTGGCGTTCATGGCTTGCTCCGATCGTGGACCCCGGCAACGGCGCAGGCCGGGCAGTAGCCGACAATGCCGGTGAGCGCGAAGGAAAGAGACGACACACCCACCAACAGAGCGAGCCAGCCGTTCAGAAAACTGTATGCCAGCAATGCGACGCCGACCCCAATGCCAATCCGCACTGCCTGCTGCCCTTTACCGATATTCTTGCGAAAAAATGCCATGCAACACCTCCGATGCAAACCGAGACCCGTCGTCTCGGTGATAAGAGGCGCGGAACCTGAAAAAGGATTCGCGGCGGCACGGTTTTTTCTTGGCTTCCGGTACATCGGTGAGGGCAACAGGGGGAGGGAACGGCGCCAAATGCGGGCAGTGGTATTCCCGCCATGGCGTCGGTCAAAAGCCATCCGGTTGCCGACCGTCTCTCGACACGATCCGAAGAGCGTTTCCGTGCCCTTAGTCCCGACCGCTTCGCCTACCGGCGGCGATCCGGATTCCCAACGGAGATTTCTGTTCGATGAAACGAATACTGGTGGCCCTGGTTGCAATGATTGCGCCGATTGCCGTGGGACAGGCTCATGCCGAGCCGCTTTCGAGCGCCCTGGCGAAGGCTTACCGCTACAACCCCACGCTCAACGCCTCAAGAGCCGGGGTGCGCGCGAGCGCCTACGACATCGACATCGCAAGATCGGCGATGCTGCCAAAGATCGCCTGGCGCAACGGGATCGGCTACGATTCCAGTGCCGCCACCAATCGCGGCACATTCGGCATCCTTCTTGATCAGACCCTCTTCGACGGACTGCGAACGACGAACAATGTCGAGGTCAACAAGGCGCGGCAGCGCGCGTCCGAGGAAAACACCCGCAACACCGAACAGAACATCCTGTTCGAGGCAACCGAGGCCTACATGGATGTGGTGCTGGCGCGCCGCATCGTCACGCTGCGCAAACAGGACCTCGATTTTCTCAAGGCGCTCACGCGATCCGAGATCGCCCGCCACGCCGCCGGAGAACGGACGCGAACGAACATCGCCCAGGCCGAAGCCCGCCGCGCCGCAGCGCAGGCGGCGTTGAGCCTCGCACACGCCGAAGTCAAGCGCGCTCAGGCCACCTACAGGCAGATCATCGGCGACGAACCCGGGAAGCTCACCGGCGGAAAGGTTCCATCAAAAATGCTGCCTGCCAATCTCGACCGGGCGCTGGCGATCGCCGCCAGCCAGCATCCCGCCCTTCTGGCAAAACGGCACCTTGCCGAAGGGGCCATGTTCAATGTTGCCGTCAGCGAAGGAAAGCTCCTGCCCACCGTCACCGGTGCGATCGGGGTCGGGCGAGGCGAGGGCGGCAGCGCGATCGAGGCGATGAGGTTTGACGGGTCGGCGACGGCGCGAAAGGCTGGCATCGAAGTGAAGGTGCCCGTCTACCAGGGCGGGAAGGCGGCGGCGGAAGTGCGCCAGTCGAAGGAAAACCTCGGGAATGCGCACTTCACCGTCGATGTTCAGCATGCCGAAGTGCAGGCGAAGGCGGCCTCTGCCTGGGCGCAATACCAGGCAGCCCTCGCAACCGCCTCCGCCAGTCGGGCGGCGGTCAAGGCGGCGACAATGGCCAAGGACGGCATGATGGAAGAACAGGCGATCGGCCAACGCACCCTGCTCGACGTTCTCGAGGCCCAGGCCGATGTGGTGAAAGCGCAGGTGAGGCTTGCCAACGCCGAGCGCGACACGGTGGTCGGAGGGTATCGAATTCTGTCCGCCATCGGCAAGCTTGGCGCCAAGGACCTGGGCCTTGTGGCCCGGCGGACGGATGCCGAGGGGCGCTGAACGGACGCGCCCTTCGTTCCTGCGCTGCGGACGGCTCGGTTACACGCATATCGAGGTTCTAACGGGTGCATGCGGTCATCCCATCGGATGACCGCATTCGAGCTGGAGATGCCGGGCGATCCAGCCTGCTCGGTGCACGCCAAACGCTGGCATTTGCTTGCGCCGGAAGGCCGGCCCTATCCGAATGTCTCGATCCCCTCCGCCAGATCATACCATGTGTGCCGGCGCGAGGCCCAGAAGACGGCGGCCGGCGGCGGAAATTCCGGGTCCGCAAAACACCCGACCGAGACCACCACCGCATCCGAAAGCGCTTCCGCCTCCATGTAGACGAGCGTCCCACATGTCGGGCAGAAGGTCTGGTCCACCCAGCGTCCCGAGCTGCCGTTGCGCCGCCATATCCGGCGTTCGCCTTCTATGCTGGCGATGGCTTGCCTGGAAAATCGGGCGCGGTAACCGAAACCGGACCCCGTTGCCCGCTGGCATTCCAGGCAGGCGCAGGCATAGACGCGCGCAGGAGGACCGGTAACGGTCATTTTCAGACCGCCGCACGCACAGCTTGCCGTTCGCCTGCCGGCGTCTTCCGTGTCCTGCGGTCGTCCATCTTGTTGCAAGCGATCGTTCGTGCTCATCGCACGGCCCTGCCAGCAGCCGAGACGTCGCGCCGCAGATGTGCGGCGATGGCTTCAACCTTGTCCGAAAACACCCGGGCGACTGCGGGCCCCATGCGCCCGGCGCCGAGACCACCTATATTGATCATGAACGACAACTCCGATTGGTTGGGGAGCGCGGTCACCGCCCCCCCGACAAAGCTGCCGTCTAATAGGAGCGGTTTTCGGAGCCTGTAAATTACGCACTTTAAAGTAAGCGGTAACTCGGACGTAAGGAGTATTGCGAGTGAAACGGTTGCAGCAGGACGATTGCGGCTTTGCTTCGGCGCTCAACGCAATAGGCGGCAAATGGAAGACGCTCATATTGTGGGAGGTCAACGTCGAGCCACGCCGCTTCGGCGAGTTGCGACGGCTCCTTCCGGGCATCAGTGAAAAGGTCCTGACCCAGCAGCTTCGCGAAATGGAAGCCGATTGCCTTGTTCGCCGTGAGGTCTTCCCGGGCGCGGTTCAGAGGGTCGAATATTCGGTGACGGAAGCTGGCAAGTCGCTGAACGCGGCCGTCACAGTCCTGTCGAACTGGGGCAAGGAGCATCAGGCGAGGCTCGCCTCGAAGGGTGACGGAAGAGGGGACGTCGGTTCGCCTATTCTGGCCGAGGCCTGATATCTCAATCTCGCCCGAGATGGTGGTGCCGGCCTTCGTCCCGGCGTCGACTGCGTTTTAAATCCGTCTTGTCGGATGTAGCGACCAAGGACACGGCCACCGCAATCCGCTGTCATTGTGCGGACCTGGCACCGGAAGTTTCTAGCCTGGCCCGCTGTTTGCTGATCCGTCCAGATATTGCCCTATCGCCGTAGCGGCGGTGGGCCGACGGAGTTACGGATAACGAGGTCCGGCCGCAACAGGATTTCGGTTTCGGAGGCAGCCCGGTCCGAGAGCAGCTCAAGCAGCAAGGCCATCGCATGCTTGCCGATGGCGGTGCGCGGTTGGCGGATCGTCGTCAGCGACGGGGACATGAAACCCGCCTGCGGCACATCGTCGAAGCCGGTGACGGAAAAGTCCTGCGGTATGTCGTAGCCGCGCGCCTTGAGGCCGAGCGTCACGCCAAGCGCGGTCTGGTCGTTGACGCACATGAAGGCCGTCGGAAGGTCGTCACGCATGAAGAGCTGTTCCAGCGCCAGCCTGCCGCTTTCCACCGTTCCGTCGCCTTCGAGGATCAGCTGACGGTTCAGGGGAATCCCGGCCGCGGCGAGACCGGCTTCGTATCCGGATCGACGCCGGGCGTAGGCGAGGCGGGTATGGGAATCGCCGATGAAGGCGATGCGCCGGTGCCCTTCGGATATCAGGAGATCGACGACCTTGCGCGCACCTTCGACGTCATCGACCCCGACATAGGGGATGCCGCCGTTGAACACCGGCTCGAAGACGCCGACGGTCGGCGGCAGCCTCGCCGTCAACGTCTGGTGGCCGAAAGGAAGGATGCCCGTAAACAGGATCATGCCCGCGGCCTGGTTGGAATTGAAGAATTTCAGATATTCCAGGCCACGCTGGGCGTCGTTCTGCGTATGGCCGATCAGGACGCCGTAACCGTGCGCGCGCGCTTCGTTTTCGAGACCGACAAGAATGCTGGAAAAATTCGGGTCGCCGATATCGGGCGCGACCACGAGGATCATGTTCGAGCGACCGAGCCTCAGGCTGCGCGCCATCGCGTTGGGCGTGTAGCCGGTGATCGCGATCGCCTGATTGACTTTCAGCCGGGTGGATTTGGCAACCTTCTCCGGCATGTGAATGGCCCGCGACACGGTCGCGATCGACACTTCGGCGATCCGTGCGACGTCTTCGATGGTTGCGGGCTGGGAATTGGACACGCTTGGCCTCGGAATCTGCTGCGAGGACGTTACACAGGTTCGCCCGACGGTCAAACGAAGAAGCCAAAAAAATTGTCGGGCAATCATGATGTAAACCTTTACATCGGCGAGTGTAAAGGTTTACATCAGTGAAATAGCGGTGGAGGCCGCAGGGAGGGGATAATGACCACGGAGCATGTCGACGGGGCTCCCGTCGTTTTGTCCGCGCGCCGCATCAGCAAATCGTTCAGCGGCGTGCAGGTCCTGTTCAGTGTCGATTTCGAGCTGCGCCAGGGCGAAATTCATGCGCTCATGGGCGAGAACGGGGCTGGCAAATCCACGCTGGTGAAGATCCTGTCGGGCTTCGAGCAGCCGACATCGGGCGAGATCCTGTTCGACGGCAAGTCGACGAAGCTGCCGGCCAATGGCGCTGCGGAAGCGCTCGGTATCGTCATCATCCACCAGGAATTCAATCTCGCCGAACATCTGACCGTCACCGAAAGCCTGTTTCTCGGCCGCGAGGTAACCCGCTTCGGCGTGCTCGACCGCAAGTTCATGCGCGCCGAGACCCGTCGCGTGCTCGATCTCTTGGGCTCCCATGTCGACGAGAACGCGTTGATCGGCTCTCTCTCGATTGCCGAAAAGCAGATGGTCGAGATCGCCAAGGCGATCAGTCGCGATGCGCGCGTCGTCTTCATGGACGAGCCGACGGCGGTGCTGTCGCGTGAGGAGACGAACTTCCTGTTCCGGCTCGTGCGCAAGCTGCGCGACAAGGGAACGAGTTTCGTCTTCGTGTCGCACAAGCTCGACGAAGTCATGGAGCTGACCGACCGCGTGACCGTGCTGCGCGACGGCCAATGGATCAAGACCTCGCCGACCTCCGTGCTCGACGGCGAGGCGATCGCCCAGCTGATGGTCGGGCGCGAGCTCTCGAGCCTCTATGCCGCAAAGAACGAGCCGGATGTCGACGAAGAGGTGGTGCTGCGTGTCGATGCCGTATCGACCGGCTACGTCCGCGACGCGAGTTTCGAGGTGCGCCGCGGTGAGATCCTCGGCTTTTCCGGCATGATCGGCTCCGGCCGGACGGAGCTGATGGAAGCGATTGTCGGGTTGCGTGCCCGCACGGCCGGCGAGGTGCTGGTTCGTGGCCAGCCCGTCCCGGCCGGCGACGTCCATGCCGCCAACAAGGCCGGTCTCGCCTACATGACCAAGGATCGCAAGGCCAAGGGGCTGCTGCTCAATGCCGGCATGATGGCGAACCTGACGCTGCAGTCGCTCGGCCGGCACAGCCGTCTCGGCTATCTCGACCCCGCAAGCGAGGAGGCGGCGCTGGTGAAGGCGCGCCGGCGCTTCGACATCCGCGTGCGGGACGACAAGATCGTGGCCGGGCGCATGTCCGGCGGCAATCAGCAGAAGCTGCTTCTCGCCAAGGTCATGGAAACCGATCCCAGCATCATCATCATCGACGAGCCGACCCGCGGCATCGACGTCGGCACCAAGCAGCAGATCTATCACTTCATCTCGGCGCTCGCGCGGGACGGCCGCTCGATCATCGTCGTCTCCTCGGAAATGCCCGAGATCATCGGGCTGTGCAGCCGCGTGGCGGTCATGCGGGAAGGCCAGATCGCCGGCGTTCTCGAAGGCGACGAGATCTCCGAGCAGGAGATCATGCGCTACGCCGCAGGGCTGAAGAAGAAAGCGGCGGCCTGAGTCGCGCCGGCTGGCGCGCCGGCAATCACAACAAGATTCCCGACAGGTGGGACGGAGGTTCGATTGGATATGAGCGTGAACCAGGAAGGCAGCCAGGAGGCCATCCGCCGCCGGAGCTGGCGTGACATCGATCTGAGAGCCGTGGCGCCGTTCGTTGCGCTGGCGTTGCTGCTCCTGGTCGGCGCGCTGGTCAATCCCAACTTCATCAGCATCAACAACCTCGCCAATGTCGCGACCCGGAGCGCCTTCATCGCCATCATCGCGGTCGGCGCGACCTTCGTGATCTCCTCGGGCGATCTCGACCTGTCGGTTGGCGCCATGGTGGCCTTCATCGCCAGCCTGATGATCCTGTTCATGAATTCCGGCGTCATTGCCGATCCGGTGCTGATGCTTCTGGGGGCAATCCTCTTTGCCATCGTTGCTGGCACGCTCTGTGGCCTCACCAACGGCCTGATCACGACGGTCGGCCGGATCGAGCCCTTCATCGCGACGCTCGGCACGATGGGCATCTATCGCGGGCTGACGACATGGCTCTCGCAAGGCGGAGCGATCACGCTCAAGGAGCCCGAGCTTCAGGAAATGTATCGCCCCGCCTATTTCGGCACGATCGCCGGCGTGCCGGTCCCGATCGTCGTCATCCTCGCGGTGACCGCCGTTGCCGCCTTCATCCTCTACCGGACGCGCTATGGGCGCCACGTGGTCGCCGTCGGCTCCAATCGCGACGTCGCGCGCTATTCCGGCATCTCCGTCAACCGCGTGCGCACGGTCGCCTTCGTCATTCAGGGCCTGTGCGTGGCGGTCGCCGTTCTCCTCTATGTGCCGCGCCTCGGCTCCACGTCTGCGACAACGGGCATCCTGTGGGAGCTGCAGGCGATCACCGCCGTCGTCGTCGGCGGCACGGCGCTCAAAGGCGGCGCGGGCCGCGTCTGGGGAACGATCTGCGGCGCCTTCATCCTCGAGCTGGTCGGCAACATCATGCTGCTCTCCAACTTCATCAGCGAATACCTGATCGGCGCCATCCAGGGTGCGATCATCATCATTGCGATGCTCGTCCAGCGCTCGCTGGTGCGGAAATCGTGAGACGGCCGGGTCCACAGGTCCCCCGGCCTGCAACAGGCTGACCTGATATTTGGGAGGAACTTAATGCGTAACAAGCTATTCGGCCTGACGCTCGCAGCCATGACCGCCCTTGCCGGCGTGTCGCATGCGCAGGAGGAAAAGAAAGTGACGATCGGTGTGTCGATCCCGGCCGCCGATCATGGCTGGACGGCCGGTGTGGTCTTCCACGCCGAGCGCGTCGCCAAGCTCCTGATGGAGCGTAATCCGGGCCTCAACGTCATCGTCAAGACCTCACCGGATCCGGCGAGCCAGGCCAACGCCGTCCAGGATCTGGAGACGCAAGGCATCGATGCGCTCGTCATCCTGCCGACCGATCCCGATCCGCTGGTCAACGCCATCAAGGAAGTGAAGGGCAAGGGGACCTTCGTCGCGCTGGTCGACCGGGCGCCGAGCGTCAACGACAATTCCGTGCGCGATCTCTATGTCGCCGGCAATAACCCGGCGCTCGGCCAGGTCGCCGGCGAATACATCAAGGCGACCACGCCCGAAGCTGAGGTCGTCGTCATCCGCGGCCTGCCGATCCCGATCGACCAGCAGCGGCAGGACGGTTTCGACAAGGGCATCGAAGGCTCGAAGGTCAAGGTTCTCGACCGCCAGTACGGCAACTGGAACCGTGACGATGCCTTCAAGGTCATGCAGGACTACCTGACCAAGTACCCGAAGATCGACGTTGTCTGGTGCCAGGACGACGACATGGCCGTCGGCGTGCTGCAGGCGATCGAGCAGGCAAAGCGCACCGACATCCAGTATGTCGTGGCCGGCGCGGGCTCGAAGGAAATGATCAAGAAGGTCATGGACGGCGACAAGATGATCCCGGTCGACGTGCTCTATCCGCCGGCGATGGTCGGCACGGCGCTCGAAATGACCGTCGCCAACTTCTACGGCCAGGTCCCGGTCCGTGGCATCTACACGATCGACGCGACGCTCGTGACCAAGGACAACGCCAAGGACTTCTACTTCCCGGATTCTCCGTTCTGATCCAGATCTGATGCGATGGCGGCCCACCGTTTTCGGGCCGTCATCAACCGTCACGGAAGGGCCGGGCCGGCCGCCGGATCCCTCTGCAACGCGGGTCCATCGGGCCCGACACGATGCCGGGACGACTGTCGTCCCTCCGGCTGTCCGATTGCATTAGCATCCTGTTGAATTTCGCCCGCACTCGTCATAGAACTGTCACACAGGCACCCGACCTTCCCTTCGCCTCCAGCCAGTTCAACATGTGAACGATGATGCAAACAACCACTGTGTCACGTCTGTCATCTGACGCGATCGCCGTTTCCGAAGCAGCGCCGGTCACCGTCAATCAGGCCGGCGCAATCTGCTTTCGCAGGGAAAGCGGCGGGAATTGCTTCGAGGTGCTGCTGATTTCCGGCCGCACCACCGGGCTCTGGGGTATTCCCAAGGGGCACCTGGAATGCGGCGAGGACACGGCTGCCGCCGCCGCCCGGGAAGCGTTCGAAGAGGCCGGCGTCATCGGAACGGCGCTGAAGGACGAAATCGGCGGGTTCACCTACAGCAAGATCGGCAAGGCCGCCGTCTATCACGTCCAGGTCCACCTGATCGCCGTTGCTTCGATGGCGGCTGACTATCCGGAAAAGGGTGCGCGGACGATACAGTGGGTGCCGGTATCCCTCGCACCGTCACTTGTGGGGCAGCCTGGTCTCCGGATGCTTCTTGCGGAGCACCTGGGTGGGCTTGCAGACTGCGATCTCGAGAACTCCGTCCGCCTCGCCTGTCCCTAAAGCGCGTCGCGATCTTTCAGATTCGCTCGGTGCGCTTTAAATATTTGATTTATCACATGTCGTCATCGCAAGACCGCTGCGCACTTTTGCGCGACCCGCTTTAGAGCCGGTCCCGTCTGCGGCGCAATTCGGCGGCGATCATGGCCTCGTCCCGCCGAAGGCTGAGGCGTTGCGCGGCCGCCATGCCCTCCTTCCAGACGGACATGGCAGCCGCTTCCTTTCCCTCCAGCCAGAGCGATACACCCGACCACAGCGCAAGTTGTGGCCCGCCGATCGGAAAGACCCGGGCATAACGTTTGAGCTCCCGCAGCGCCTGGCCCTCCCAGTGCGGCCATTCCTCATAGGCGGTGGCGAGGCCGGCCTCGCGGCCGCGCAGGAAGACTTCGGCCGCGCCGGAGATACCGACCAAGGTGCTGTGGGACGATGGCCGTCGCATCAATTTCACCAGTTGCAACGTTTCGGCGGCCGCCTGGACGCTCTCGGCATGCCGCCCGGTGCGCGCCAGGGCGAGCGCAAGCGCGCCCTTTGCCGAGATCTGTGCGGCAAGATCGACCGAGCCGAGCATGGCCGAGCCGATCAGCCGGAGAATGTCGACGGCCTCGCGCGGTTGATCCGTGTGCAGCACGCAGAGCGCCTTGCACCGCAACGCCCAGATCTCCTGCTGGATGTTGCCGGCATTCTGTGCACGGGACAGAAGGGCGATCGTCGTCGGTTCGAGAGCGGCCTGCTCGCCGCGATAATAGAGCGACCAGAAGCGCATGCCCTGGGCGTTGCACCACCGCAATTGATCGCCTGCTCGAAGGCAAAACTGCTGGCCCTGCTCGAGCCGGGCGTCCACTCCCGGCCATTCTCCGCGCCCGAGCTGCCACAGAGCGTCGAGATTGCAGACATGCGCATGGATGGCGGTGTCTGCGAGCTCGGTCGCGATCCGCTCCGCCCTCTCCATGAAATACCCGCATCCCGACCGCCAGCCCATCATCCCGAAGCCGCAGCCGAGCTGCGAGGCGGCAACGGCCATTTCGGTCGTCCGCCCGGTCCGCTCCGCGCGTGTCACCGCGCCGATGAGGTTGCACATGCCACGGGTGAAGCGCAGCTCGAAGTAATCGACCAGCGCCGCCTGGTTCAGGCAACGCGCCATCTCTCTCTCCCAGGACAACCGGTCGTCGCGGCGGGCAAGCTTCGCCTTGTCCGGCAGCACCTGCTGTGCCGCCAGCCGCAGGCCGCCGGCAGCAAGGCGCAAAAGGGTCGCGGACGAGGAAACGGGAACCGGCTGGCCAGCCGCCTTCAGCGCGTTCCTGACGGCAATACCCTGTGCGTGAATATCGCCGCGACTGTAGTGCGCTTCCGCCAGCTTGCGCCGCCAGCGAACCGCCTGCAGCCGCTGCTCGGGCGTCCAGTCCTGCGGCTTCGGTTCGTGCGCCATGCAAATGCCGAGAAAGGACTCGACTTCCCTGAAGGCGCCGACCTGCAGGGCCCTGGCGGCGGCCAGGTCCGCATATTTTACGACCTTCTCCTTGTTCTCCGCCGCCTCGAAATGCTGGACGAGAACCGCGAGGTCGCCGCCCATGGCCTCGATGCGTGTGCGCTCCAGCCAGTGGGCGAGCGAAGCGTGAAGGCGGCTGCGCAGGTCGCCGGGCATCGATCCGTAGACCACGTCGCGCGTCTGGTCATGGCGAAACTCGTAGTTTCCGGCCTGGCTGAGCCGGCGCACCAGATGGGCATCGACGAGCCGTTCGACGGCGGATGCGAGGCCTTCCGCGTTCAGCTCGTCCTTCAGCAGCGCCTCCAGTTCGGCGAAGGCGAAGGAGCGTCCGATGACGGCAGCGGCCTTGATCACATCCTGCGATATCGGGTCCAGGCGATCCACCCGCTCCCGGATGACCCGTTCGACGCCCTCGAAATACTGGAGATCCTCAAGCGGACGGATCGAGCGCCAGAGGCCGTCGCGCACCGCGATGAGGCCCTCGCTCTTCAGCGTGAGGGCAATCTCCTCGGCAAAGAAGGGATTGCCTCCGGCAAGGACGGCGATCCGACGCGCAAGGTCCTGTTGCGGCGGCACCTCCCCGAGGGTGCGCGAAACGAGTTCGCAAACGGTGCCGTCGTCGAGCTCTTCCAGCTCGAGGAAGCGGTAGCGTCGCGCCGGCTCCTCCGCCTCGGTCCCCGCCTCGACCCGTCGCCTAAGTTGCTTCAGGTCCTCGGGGACCTCTTCGGAGCGCACGCAAAGCACGAGCATCAGTGAGGGAACGGCACCGAGCACCCAGTCGACGAGGCGCAATGAGGCGGAATCCAGCCACTGGCTGTCTTCGAGCACGAGGGCAAAGGGCCGGGGCGCCAAGACCCCGAGAATATCGCCGAGGAGGCGCATCGTCGCATCGGCGCGATGGGCGCCTTCCAGATGGCGCGTCCCCTCGTTCTGCTCGATCTCGATCGCCAGAAGATCGTTGAGGAGGGGAAGGCGGTCGGCGATCCACGGCGCCGTGCGGATGCGCGCGGTGATACTTTCGAGCAGGATGAGGCCATCGCTTTCGACGGGCAGTCCCAAAAGCGTTTCAAGGACGCGCCGCCATGCCAGAAGCGAGCTTCTGCGGTCGTCCCGTTCGGCGAGCGTTATGGCGATGGCGATGCCGGCAGCGTGAAGATTGTCGGTGAAGGTGGCCGCCAGCCTGCTCTTGCCGATGCCCGGCTCGCCCAGAATGACGACGAGACGGCTCGAACCGCCAAGGGTCTCCTCGAATACATGCTGCAGAAAGGCGAGTTCACGCTCGCGTCCAATCAGCGTTGCCGCAGGCAGGGCCCGCGGCCGCGGCTCAAGCGGGCGATAGACGGGCGCCACGTCGCCAAGCCCCGCCAGTTGGACGGTTCCGCGCCGTTCAAAATCGAAGGACGCCCGGCTTGCCCTCTCGGTCGGCGCATCGCACAGCACGTCACTGGAGGCTGTCATAACGAGGCGTGCGGCGCGATTGACCGGCGTGCCGAGAACCATCAGCTGTCGGCGGCGGGCACTGCCGACGACGCGAAACAGGGCGTCGCCCGTCGCCACGCCGACCGACACGGCGAGCCCCATATCCGTGATGTGGCGACCGATCGCGCGGGCCGCGTCCACGGCACGGGCGGGGTCGTCGCGGTGAAACGTCCCGCGGGTCCCGAAAACGCAGAGGTAGACGAGCCCCTTGTCGTCGAACAGGAGCTCGCCCGGCGGGCCGCCGCAGCGGTGTGAAATCGCCTGAAGCGTTGCGCAGAGGTCCTGGTGCCGGCCGAGCGCTTCGGCGTCCTGGTGCTGGAGACCGATGATCCGCACGAACACGACCGACACCGGCCTGATCTCTGCAAGCGTGTCCAGCCTCGCATCGCGATGGACATCGGCTTTTGTGGCCGGGGGCTCGCTGATCGAAGCCGTCGGCGAGGCGACCAGCAGCTCCTGAAGCTGCATCGGCAGGAATGCGACGAGCCATTCGTCGGCGATTTGCGGATGCGGTTGTGTAGCGACCGGCGCGCGTATCTCTCCGCCACCGTCGCCAAGGGCCTTCGCCGCCTCCGGCGACAGGACGACCTCCCAGCGATGGGCAAGCACCTGCGCGCTCGCGGCCTGAACGACCGCATCGCCCCCGGCGACCAGGTTCCAGACCGGCTGGCCGCCGATGGCCGCCGCCCAGAGCTGCCCGGCGCCAATGCCGATATGCAGGGTGGGCCCGATTTCGCCCGCGCCCGGATCTCGCCGCTCGCGGCTCTCCACGCAGATCGCTTCCGCGCACTCGGCCGCACATTTGACCGCGCTCGCCAGGCCCGTTTCGTCCGCTGGCCAATAGCCAAGAAGCGAGTCGCCCGCAAAACAGAGGACTTCGCCGCCCCGGTCGCAGATATGATCCGCGCAACGCGCATAGGAAAGACCTAGCAGTTTCGGGATCTGCACGAGGCCTTCCTTGCCGCGTCTCGCCAATTGCTCGACGAGGGCCGTGTAGCGCGAAACGTCGACAAAGATCACCGCGGCCGGAAACTCTACCGCCGCCGGTCGCTCTCCGTGAGCGCCGTAAAGCCGGCCGAGCAGGTTCAGCGGCAAAAAACCTTCGAGCGATTTTGCGATCGTCTCCATGTTTCCTTCGCGCGGTGATTGATCACGAACTGCGCGAAACAGGGGCATTCTTCGCGCAGAAGTGCATTTATCCCTCGCCGATTTGCTGACTCTCGCATATTATTTAGCAATCGCTAAGAGGGCAGCCGGCTTCGAGATACCGGCAGTGGCGGAAACCGCGCAAGTTTCGGACTTTTTGCATTCTTCCCGGATGTCGATGTCCTTTTTGGGATTCACCGAAAGACATGAGCCACCGCGGCTCGCACACCGAGTTCAGGCGTCAGACGCATCTTATGGAGAGCGTTATGCCCGAGTGGAACTACGGATACCCACCCCCGCAGCACCGGTTCCAGGGAGGCGGCAATGGTCGGCGCTGACTTCGACAGCGACTCTCACACGGCCTGGATATCCAAAGGTTTCGAAACGCTGGTCGACCGGGTTCGAAAAGCGCCGGCAGCACTCCACTTTGACGTTCTCATCGTCGGCAGCGGCTATGGCGGCGCAATCGCGGCCGCCACCTTGGCCGGACGCACGAATGGAACCGGCACGGTCAAGGTAGGGGTGCTCGAGCGCGGAAAGGAGTATCTGCCCGGCTCGTTTCCAACGGGCCTCGGCGAATTGCCCCGCCATATCCGTCGCGATCGCAACAAGGAAGGTCTGGTCGACGTGCGCATCGGCCCGGAGGTCGTCACTGTGGTTGCGAACGGTGTCGGCGGCGGTTCGCTGATCAATGCCGGGGTCATGGAAGTTCCCGACGCCAAGGTATTTCAGTCGCGCTGGCCCGACGACCTCAAGGATCTCACCACCTGGCGGCAGTATTTCGACCGCGCATGCGAGCTTCTGGGCGGCGCGAAAAACGGCGTTGCGAACAGCATCTCGAAACATCCCGACGGCCTTCCGCAGAAACACAAGTCCTTCCGCAACATTGCGCCGTCCGGCTTCCGCGAGGCCGCGATCACCGTCGCGATGACGGACACGGAGAGTTCGGGAAACGTCAAGCTCAACAAATGCGTGCGCTGCGGCGACTGCGCGACGGGCTGCAATTTCGGCGCCAAGAACTCACTCGACGTCAACCTGCTCGTGACCGCCTTGCGCAAAAAGGCGGAGATCTTCAGCGGGGCGACCGTGCTCAGCATCGAAAAGGACGTTGGCAACTGGATCGTCAATTGCGTCTACACCGATGCGGCCCTGCGCGCCCGCGACGGCGAGGTTCTGCAGGTGCGCGCCGGCAAGGTCGTGCTGGCGGCGGGCACGCTCGGCTCATTCGAAATCCTGAAGCGCTCGCAGGCCGCCGGGCTCGCTCTTTCCCTCCATCTCGGCAATCATTGTTCCACCAACGGTGACATGCTGGTGACGGACTATGCCACATCGAACCCGGTCAACACCGTCTCGGACGAGACCTTGCAGCCGTCGAAGCGTGCCATCGGCCCGACGATCACCGGCGTCATCGATCTCAGAAAAACGGCGGGCGTTCTGATCGAGGAACTCTCCGTTCCGGCCAGCCTGCGGGTGGCCTTCACCGAGATCTTTGCAACGCTGAACACCCTGCACGGCCTCGACCGGATCGACTGGTCAATGCATGCAAAGGGCTTTCCGACAGATGATGCCTATGTGGTGCCGACCGGCCGGATCGAACATTCCGCCGTCTATGCGGTCATGGCAGATGACGGGGCTGCCGGCCGCCTGGAGCTCGACGGAACGGCGTCGGAGAGCAACGACGGCATCGCGCGGATGCACTGGGACGATCTGCCGTCCCTGCCGGTGTTCGACGCCGAGGTCGAGGCATTGGCACGACTGACCAGAAATACGGGCGGACGCATCATTGCCAATCCCGTATGGAAGCTCCTGCCGGTTGGTTTGAACTGGCTGCTGCAGAACAAGCGCGGTCCACTGACGACCGTGCACCCGCTCGGCGGATGCGTGATGGGCAACAGCGGGGCGACCGGCGTCGTCGATCATCTGGGACGTGTCTTCAAATCGGATGCGCCGCTCGATTTTCACGGGGGTCTCGTGGTCCTCGACGGCTCGATCATCCCGACGGCGCTTGGCACCAACCCGGCGCTGACGATCGCGGCGGTGGCCTTGCGCGCCTCGGAGGCGCTTGCGGCAGAGTGGAGCTATGCCGTCCCAGCCACTGCAGCCTCTACGGCCCCTGCGGCTCCTGAGCTGCCCTCGGTCCGCCCGGTGTTTCGCGAAACCGATGTCGCTGCGTCCGCTCCCGATGCCGACGCAGAGATCATCGAGCGCCTTGTCGGCCGGGTCAGGTTTTCATCCGGGGGGGCGCCAGCCGAAACCAGGATTGTCGAGCTCACGCTACGTTTCGAGCCGAAGGCGCTTATCGATCTGGCTCCAAGCAATGGCGGCGATGGTATCCTTAAGGTTGCGTCCGATGCCACGGTGCCGCTCGCCCGCAGCATGATCCGCATTTTCCCTGCGGATCAGTGGGAAAATCTGCACAAGACATGGGCGCCTGCCGGGCTGAAGGAGCAGAAGCTCGAGGCGATCGCCATCTTTACCGCACCCTTGACCGGTAGCCTGCGCGTCCTTGAGCGCCAGTCGAGCTGGGTTGGCGGCAGGATATGGCGTGCCGGCAAGGCCTGGGTGCTGAACCGCGGCCTGCGTGACAGCTATCAGGCGGTCGTTGACGGCGACGGTGGCCCCGGCTTTTTCGAACGCGTCCGGTCGGGCCTTGCTATCGCCAGCCGGTCCGGCGAGATCCGCGCCTTCGTCTATGATCTGAAAATCGGTGCGCCCGACCCGATTACCGGCGGCATCGCGCTTGCGGGCGACCGGATCGTCGGCACAAAGCGCTTCACCTATGACCGGCGCTCCAACCCCTGGCGTCAGCTGATGGAAGTGGCGCTGGAGCAGTTTCCGGGGGCGGAGGCAACCGGTGGCGGCGTGCTGACGCTTGACCTCGACTATCTCGCCCGCATCGGGGTACCGCTTTTCCGCATGACGGAGCAGCGCGATGGCGTTGCCGCGATCGGGGCGCTCCTGACCTTCCTCGGATATTTCCTTCGGCTCCTCTTGGGCATGCACATCTGGAGCTTCCGCGCGCCGGACAAGGACAAGGATCCGGCAAACGACGTCGTGGACTTTCGCCCTCCCGCGCAGCTGAAAGTTCCCGGTGGTACGGTCGCCGCACAGCGGCAGACGCTCGTCGTCGGCACGACGAAGCCTCAACTCGGCGGGCCGCCGGTTCTTGGAAAGATCCTGCTGACCCGCTACCCCTATCCGGGAACGACGAAGCGGCCGCTGGTGATGATCCACGGATACAGCGCCGGCGGCACGACCTTTGCTCACCACGCCGTCGATCCGAACTTCGCCAGCCATTTCTGGAAGACGGGGCGCGACGTCTGGATCGCCGACCTCAGGACCAGCCCGGCGCACCCGACCGCCAGCGCCGCCTGGAGCTTCGACGAAATCGGCAAGGAAGACGTGCCCCTGGTGTTGAAGACGATCTCGACGCAGACCGGCGCGCCGAAGCTCGACGTCATCGCGCATTGCATGGGCACGATGGTTTTCAGCATCGCGGCGCTGGAAGGCAAGATCACCGATCTCGTCGACCGGGTGGCCTTCACGCAGGTCGGACCGCTGGTGGTCTTCACGCCAGCCAACATCTTCCGCGCCTATGTCGTGCGTTATCTTCTCGGCTTCCTGCCGGACAGCTACAGCTTCAACCCGGAGAAACCAACGCTCGCCGACGATCTCTGGGACCGCGTGCTGTCCACGCTTCCCTATCCGGTGGAAGAGTTCGACGTCGAAAATCCGGTCTGGCCCTGGAAGCGAACGCCGTGGACACGGACCCGGCACCGGATGGACGCCCTTTACGGTCGGGATTTCAACGTCGCGAACATGGAGCCGGAAATGCTGCGTTTCATCAACGAGCATTTCGGCGCGCTCAGCCTCAACACGGTTTCCACGACGGTTCACTTCGTGCGCAACGCGATGCTCACGAACTACAAGGGCCAAAACACACTGGTTGCGCGAACCAAACTGGAAACGCTTTGGCCTTTCCCGACGTTCAGCGTGCATGGGTCGGCCAACGGTCTCACGGATCCGGCCACCGTCGATCGCATGCGCCGCATCTTTGACGACGCCGGCCGCGTTTATCTGGAACCCTATCTCAATCCGGGAGCCGGCCATCAGGACGCACTGGTCGGCACGACCCGCCACGCGAGCTTGCAGAAGATCGAGGCGTTCCTCAACCAGAACATCCAGCGACAGCCCGTGGCCGCAGACACCGAGATGACGGCCTACCCGCCCTGGATCGGTCCCATCATCACGGAGGAGAATGGTGAACTGATCATCCGCCTCGGCGCGCTGCCGTCGATCCGCCAGACCGAGGGCGTGATCATGCTGCGCGTCCAGCTGAATGGCGACGACCTCCTGCGCCCGGACGGCCAGCCCTGGGATCTGCCCTACGTCCTCAGCCACATGATGGTCTATTGGTCACCCGCTCTGCGCGACATTGGCTGGGATGCATTCAAGGCGCCGCTTCCCACGTCGATGCCGGGATACGATCCGAACTATCCCGGGAACGCATTGCTCGTCCTGCTCGCCTACGCGGAGGATGCCTTTCTGGCCCCGCCCGGCGCCATAGAGGCCGAATACTACGCGCTTGCCAAGGAAGGCATCGTCTACGAGGCATTTCCGCTCGCATCGAACGCCAATCCGGAAAAAATACTGGAAGCGCTTCCCTTTAGGCGTTTCGAGCGGATTTCCAGCGCGGTCTCCCGGACAATGAATGCGCCCCGACCCGACATCAATCCGGGCAAGGGTTCGAAACTGGCGCCGAACCGGCTCGTCTTCAAGGACATGACCCCAACGACAAACCTCACGGTTGACGCCGGTCCGGCGACAGGAACGACTGCCGCATCCGCAATGACGCTGAATTTCCTGATGGGCGAGTCCGCGCTCGAAAATCTGGTCGAGCAGGACCGGGCGCTGATGGACGGCGTCATCCCCTACGATTCGCCGCAGGGCCAACCGGCGTCCGGCGATACCAGCTTCATCCTGGCGTCATGCCAGTATCCAGCCGGCTTCATCGACGGCAAAGTCGCCTATCGCTCCTATGCGGACGTCGCCGGCAGAATAGGGGCGGGCGCGGGGATCCAGCCAAAATTCGCACTCTTCGTCGGCGACCAGGTCTATGTGGATCCGACCGCGGGGCTCTATGATCCGGCCGCCAACGATGACAGGTACCGTCTCCCCTACGAGGCGTGGCTGCGCGAACGCAGCGTGCGCGAGGTCTTGCGACGCATGCCATCGTTCATGCTGCTCGACGACCACGAGATCGGCGACAACTGGGAGCCGCTTGCGTCTCCGAACGATATCGGGTCGAACGCCGATCTGAAGAAGTACGGCCTTGAGGCCTATGAAAAATATCAGCGCGGGCTGTTGAAGAGCCTGGAGGAGTTCGACTACGAGGGCTTGCATTTCTTCCTGCTCGACACCCGAAGCCAAAGATCGCACCGCAAGATCGGCGCCGGGCTCGCCAATGCAACCCTGTTCAAGGCGGGCAACGGCGAGACGTTCAGTCGGCTGGAGACGTGGCTTGGAAAGGTCGGCCCCAAATTCATCGCGTCGCCGGCGATGTTCCTGCCGCGCCACAGGCGGGCAGTCCAACGCGACGCCAGTCTCAGTCCGGACAATCTGAGTGCGCTGCATTCCGACGGTTGGGATGGCTATCCGAACAGCCTGCGCGATGTTCTCGGCGTCATCGCCGCCGGAAAGATCAGGCATGTCGTGTTCCTCTCCGGTGACGAGCATCGCGGCTGCGTCGCGACCGCGCAGCTGACGGAGCTGGACCACACACCGCTCACGACCGTTCATTCGATCCATACCGCCGCGATGTACGCGCCCTATCCCTTCGCAAACGGGATCGACGAGGACATCGTCGAGCAGGAAACCTTCGAGTTCGACTACATGGGCAAACGCTATCGCTGCGTCGTCGAAGCGACGCGCCCCGCTCCCAGAGATGGCGCAACGTACCTTCGCGTCCGGCAGGACGCGGGCGATTGGAAGCTCGACTGCGAGTATGCCGGGGCCGTGCAGACGCTCGTGCTCTGACCCAATCGTCGCACGCAAGACGGTCAAGGCATAGCCGTCAGGCAGTCGTGACCGAAGCGCCGGGGGCTTGCGGTCATGTAAGCCTTGAACCCGACGCAAAGGCATATTTCAGGACGTCCGTCACAGCATTTCGCAGCGTCGAATCCACACGGTCGCGCAGCCCCTTGTCGTCGCTTGACAGTCGGTTCAAAATAAACTTAACATGTTAATGGATTGAAGTTTCCCGATGAAGAGCGAAGGGAAGCTTCAAGCGACCGGGGAGGTCTGCCGACCGGATAACCTTCATTTGAAGTGAAGGGTCCGGCGCGTGCATGCGATGCTCTTCGAGCACAAACATGGGGTCGACAGGGAGGAACTTATGAAACTGAGCAGACGGAACTTGATGAAGACTGGCGGTGCATTTCTTGCCGCACCCTTCGTTCTGAAGATGGGCGTGGCGCGTGCCCAGGAAACGGTGACGCTGAAGCTGCACCATTTCCTGCCACCGGCGTCCAACGTTCATCAGCGGCTGCTGACGCCATGGGCGAAAACGCTGGCGGAGCAGAGCGGCGGTGCGCTGAAGGTCGACATCTTCCCGGCCATGCAGCTCGGCGGAAAGCCGCCCCAGCTCTACGATCAGGCGTCCAACGGCGTCGTCGATATCGTTTGGACCTTGCCCGGCAACACGCCCGGACGTTTCCCATCCACGGAAGTGTTCGAACTGCCGTTCGTGGCGGCAAAAGAGGCCACGGTCAATGCACAGGCCTGCCAGGAATATGGCCAGACGCACGTGCTGAAGGAAACCGGCGAGACGCAGCTCCTGTGCTTCTGGGCGCACGATCAGGGCCTGATCCATACCAACAAGGAAGTGAAGACCGGCGCGGATCTCGCCGGGCTGAAACTGCGCAATCCGACCCGCCTTGCCGGTGAAGCGCTGGCGGCGCTGGGGGCGACGCCGGTCGGCATGCCCATTCCGCAGGTGCCGGAGGCGCTGGCCCAACGGTCGATCGACGGCTGCGTCATCCCCTGGGAAGTCGTTCCCTCGATCAAGGTGAACGAGCTCACCAAGTTCCATACCGAGATCCCGGGTTCGCCGACGCTCTATACCGCAACCTTCTTCCTGGCGATGAACAAGAGCAAGTATGACGGCTTGCCGGCCGACCTGAAGGCCGTGCTGGATGCCAATAGCGGCATGGCCTTCGCCAAGAAGGCCGGTGAAATGTGGGACAGCGTCGGTGCCGAGGTGCGCGCCGCGATCGAAGCGGCCGGAACCGGAACAATCAGCACGATCAGCGAGGACGAGAAGGCGAAGTGGGTGGAGGCGACCAGGCCCGTCCATGACAAGTGGATCGAGGACATGCAGGCCAAGGGTCTCGATGGCAAGGCGCTGATCGCCGCGGCGCAGGAGCTTATCCAGAAGTATTCGGGCTCCTGAAACCTCCACCGCCCCATCCGCCCGAACGCGGCGTCTGAACGCGCCACCACATGAACCAACAGCTCGAGGCCTCAATGATGGACGACGTGGGACACGAGGAAGCGGTCAAGCTGCCGCGCCGCCGCGAGGTTGAGCGCCTCGCAGCGGGGATGGCAATGATCGGCGGCACGCTTCTTTGCCTTGCGGCGGGACTGGTCACCGTCAGCGTACTCGGCCGTTGGCTCTTCAACCGGCCGGTGCCGGCCGACTACGAACTGGTGGAGGTGGCGGTCGGGGTCGCCGCCTTCTCCTTTCTCGGATATACGCAGGCGCGCAACGGTCACATCGCCGTCGATACCTTCACGCTGGCTCTGCCCGCCCGGGTCACAAGGGTCATCGACGGCCTATGGGACCTGCTGCTGGCCGGTTGCCTGGCATTTTTTGCCTGGGGCCTGTTCACCGGCGGCCTGGAGGCGAGGGGATACGGGACGACTCTCATCCAGCTGCCCTGGCCGATCTGGCCTGTCTACCTGATCTGCGCCGCGCTGGCGGCGCTCGCATCCCTCATCGGGTTGTCTGTTTCCCTGCTCAAGATCGGAGGCGACCGATGAGCGGTTTTGCCATTGCTTTCGTTGGCTTCGCAGCCATGCTGCTGCTGATCGCCATCCGGATGCCGATCGCCCTTGCGATGCTCGCGGTGGGGGCTGCCGGTTATGCCTATCTCTCCGGCCCGCATGCGCTGATCTACTACCTGCAGACCAACACCTACAGCCAGTTTGCCAGCTACACGCTTTCCGTCATACCGCTGTTCATCCTGATGGGCGCGCTTGCCGAGCAGTCCGGCATCGCGGCAACGCTGTTTCGCGTCGCCGAGCGGGGCTTTGGACGGTTCAAGGGCGGGATGCCGATGGCGGTCATCGCCGCCTGCACCGGCTTCGGCGCGATCTGCGGTTCGTCGGTCGCGACCACGGCGACCTTCGGCCGCGCGGCCCTGCCGGAACTGCGCCGGGCGCGGGTCGATGCCGGCCTCGGTACGGGGACGATTGCTGCCGGCGGTACACTCGGCATCCTCATTCCCCCATCCGTCATCCTGGTGATCTACGCGATCACTGCCGAACAGAACATCGCCAAGTTGTTTCAGGCCGCCTTGGTGCCGGGACTGCTCGCGGCAGCCTTCTATCTCATCGCGATCGCAGTCGTCGTCCGGCGCAAACCCGATCTCGCGCCGCCGGTGACGGCGACCGAAGTCGCACCGACACCCCGTCCGCTCTGGGCAAGACCCGCAGGACTGGCCATTCTTGCCGGTGGTGCTGCCGGCTGGTTGCTGGGTTCGCTCGGGACCGTCGGCGGCATATTGCTGGTGATTTTCGGCGTGCTTCTGCTGGCGGCGGATTTCGCCATCGTCCCGGCCGCGGCGGTCGCGGTTACCGTTGTCGGCGGTATTTATGGCGAGGTGTTCACGCCGACGGAAGGGGCTGCGGTCGGCGCCGCGGTAACGCTGGTGATCGGGCTCCTGCAAAGGACGCTGAGCCTTTCGGCCCTGAAGAACGCCCTGCTGCAGACGGCAGAAACCAGCGGGATGATCTTCCTGATCCTGCTCGGTGCGGAGGTCTTTGGCGCGTTTCTGGCCTTGACCCAGATGCCGGCGACACTGGCATCGATGGTCGGACAATCGGGCTTGCCGCCCTATGTCGTCATCTGCGGGATGCTCGTCACCTACCTGGTGCTCGGCGCCGTCATGGACGAACTGGCGATGATCCTGCTGACGCTGCCCGTCTTCATCCCGATCATCCTGACGCTGGACCTGGGCATGCCGACCGAGGACGTGGCCATCTGGTTCGGCATCCTCGTCCTCATCGTCGTCGGCATCGGTCTTTCGGCCCCGCCGATCGGCCTCAACGTTTTCATCATCAACAAGCTCGCCTCCGACGTTCCGATCATGCAGACCTATCGCGGCGTGATGCCATTCGTCGTCGCCGACCTGATCAGGCTGGCTATCGTCACGCTCTTGCCTGGCGTCGCGCTGGCGCTCGTCCGGCTGTTGAATTGAGGCTCGAAGGTCCCGTCGGTCCGGCGTGGCTTACTGGTCCTTCCAACTGTGGAACATGGCGGCCTGGCCGGCATGTTCGCCGTTGGCGCTGATGAGTTGCCAGACCGTCGCGTCCTCGATCCAGAACCGGCGGCCGGACTTTGCGATCCGGAGGCCGCGATAATTGTCGATGAACCCTTTGGCGGCGACGCTGTCGAGAAGGCGCTGGCGTTCCGCGCGGTCCGGCGCCTCGGCCGAGAGGCGCGACGGCATCCCGACGAACTCCTGCCAGTCATAGCCGAAGCAGGCCTGGGCCGTTCTGTTCGCGTAGAAGAAACGAGGGTCCTCCGACCGGTCGTGCGCAAGCAGCGCAAAGGGCGCGCTCTCGTAGAGCCATCTGCTATCGATCGGATGATCGACCAGCTCTCTGCCCGTCACCTGGCGGAAACTTGTGACGATCAGGGCGAAGGCGTCCTCGGCGTCATGCTCGGTTGTCATCGCCCGTCGCCTCCATGTACCGCCGTTGGACCACGCCTCAGGCACTCAGGGCGGGGATGAATTTTCCGTCATAGCGAACGCGAAAGTTCCGGCGCTGGGCATCTTCCTGGAAGCAGACGAACACCAGTTCCAGGTCGTTTGCGCTACTGCGCCTGCCAAGCAGGCTGAGCGTGATGACGACCACGCCGCCATAAGTGCGGGTCAGGGCGATCGCTGCCCTTCGAATTTCGTTGGTGCCGGCGTCGTCCCGCTCTTCGCGGCGCTCGTAGACCTGCCAGAAGGGAGAAGCTTCCCAGGCCGCGCGCAACGCCTCGGTGATCTGGTCCTTGAACTCCTCGACGGATCTGCCCTTGCTCCACGAGACGGTCTTTTCGGTGTAGTCGGCAAAAATGTCGAGATAGCCGTCATAGTCGTTCGCATCGGAGAAACACCGCTCGATCATCCCGAGCGCCGTTTCATCGGAAATTCCTGCCTTGAAGTATATCGTCATCGAATCGCCAACCTTGCCTTGAACGCCTATCTAGTCAAAGCGCCAAGGATGTATCTAGTCCCCAGAATGCCGGATCGGCTCAATCTGCGCCGGTCGTTGCTCGATGGTACGGCCTCCGCGCGGGCCGACCAAATCGTGTGGCGCGTTTTGCATGCCAAGCGAGACATCCCGCAATGGGTGCAAGGCCCGCACGAGCCCTGACGCTTCGGTCCCTGACTGTAAGCTATTGGTTGCCTTGGGAAAGATGAGGCAAAAACGTTGCGAAACTGCGGGGAAACGAGACGAAATTTCTAAGGCTTGGCACAACCAGGGTCCGCGTTCCCTCGCGCTCCCACACGCCGGCCGATAGGTTCTGAGGCAGCATCAACACCGGAGATCCGCATGAAACGCCTCCTCATTCTCGGCGCCACTCTTGCCGCGTATTTTGTGACCCCTGCGCTGGCACAGGAGCCGACGAAGCTTCTCAACGCCTCCTACGACGTTTCGCGCGAACTCTTCGTTGCCGAGAACGAGGCCTTCATCAAGCAGCATCCGGGCGTGACGATCGACCAGTCGCATGCCGGCACGTCCAAGCAGGCGCGTTCGATCCTCGAAGGTCTCGAAGCGGATGTCGTGACCTTCAACCAGACCACCGATATCGAGTTCCTCGCCAAGAACGGCTTTGTTTCCAAGGATTGGGCGAAGGCCTTCCCGAACAATGCCTCGCCGTTCTATTCCTTCCCGTCCTTCCTGGTGCGCAAGGGCAACCCGAAGAACATCAAGGACTGGTCCGATCTCGCCCGTGACGATGTCCATGCCGTCTTCCCCAATCCGAAGACCTCGGGTAACGCGCGCTACACCTATCTCGCAGCCTATGCCTGGGCCAAGGAGGCCTATGAGGGCGACGAGGCGAAGATCGAAGCCTATATCACCAAGATCTTCGACAACGTTCCGGTCTTCGACACCGGCGGCCGCGCCTCCACGACCACCTTCGTCGAGCGCGAAACCGGCGACGTCCTGATCACGTTCGAGGCGGAAACCCGCAGCATCGCCAAGCAGTATGGCGCCGACAAGGTCGAGGCCGTCATTCCTTCGGTCAGCCTGCTTGCCGAGTTCCCGGTCGCGGTCGTCGACAAGGTCGCCGAGAAGCACGGCACGCAGGCGCTCGCCAAGACCTATCTCGACTTCCTCTATACGGAAGAAGGCCAGCGCATCGCCGCCGAATTCGGCCACCGCGTCCGCAATGAAAAGGTCGCCGGCGAGTTCAAGGATCAGTTTCCGGCCATTCGCCTCGTCAATGTCGATGATGTCTATGGCGGATGGAGCAAGATCCAGAGCGAGCACTTTGCGTCCGGCGGCATCCTGGACAAGCTCTACGGCAGCCGCTGATCGCCACACGACCCCACAATCAGTCAGCCCGGCAGACGAACCCGTCTGCCGGGTTTCACCATGACATGACAAGGAAATGAACGCTTGAGACGCAATGTCCTGCCCGGGTTACGCCTGTCGCTGGGGGTGACGCTGCTCTATGTGAGCCTGATCGTCGTCCTGCCCCTGGCGGCCCTCGTATTCAAGGCGGCGAGCCTCGGGCCGCAAGACTACTGGCAGATCGTCACCTCGTCGCGCGCCCTCGCCAGCTATCGGGTCACTGTGCTGGCAGCCCTTGGCGCCACCCTCTTCAACCTCTTCTTCGGCCTGGCGCTCGCCTGGGTGCTGGTGCGTTATCGCTTTCCGGGGCGCCGCATCGTCGACGCCATGGTCGACCTGCCGTTCGCCTTGCCGACGGCGGTTGCCGGCATTTCGCTGACGGCACTCTTCACCACCAACGGCGTGTTCGGCTCGATCCTCGACAGCTACGGCATCAAGGTGGCCTATACCCCGCTCGGCATCATGATCGCCATGTGCTTCACCTCGCTGCCCTTCATCGTGCGAACGGTGCAGCCGGTGCTGGAGGATCTCGATCCGGCGTTGGAGGAGGCGGCGCAGTCGCTCGGCGGTTCGGATTTCGCGATCTTCCGCAAGGTCATCCTGCCGTTGCTGACACCGGCGCTTCTCGCCGGCGTTTCGCTGTCGTTTGCCCGCTCGCTCGGCGAGTTCGGCGCAATCATCTTCATCGCCGGCAACCAGCCGATGTCGACAGAGATCACAGCACTGCTGATCTTCATCCGGCTGGAGGAGTACGACTATCAGGCGGCCGCCGCGATCGCGTCCGTCCTGTTGCTCACGGCCTTCCTCATGCTCGCGGTGACCAACTGGCTACAGGCGCGGGCGTTGCGCTACACGCGGAGGTCCTGACCATGAGTTTCAAGAAAACCGCACGCACGCTGCCGCGGGTCGGCGATGGCCCCTTCTTCCGCCGCGCCCTGATCGGCATCGTGCTGACGCTCGGCGCGCTGCTCATCCTCGCACCGCTGCTGATTATCGGCGTCGAAGCCTTCTCCAAGGGCTGGCAGGTTTATCGCGACACGATCCTGCATCCCGACACGCGGCACGCGATCATGCTGACCGTACTGGCCGCTCTGATCGCCGTTCCTGTCAACACCGCCTTTGGCGTTGCTGCTGCGTGGGCGATCACCAAGTTCGATTTCCGTGGCAAGGGCTTCCTGCTTGTCGTGATCGAGATCCCGTTCTCGGTCTCGCCCATCGTTGCCGGTGTCGCCTACCTCTTCGTCTACGGCCTCCAGGGCCTGTTCGGTCCGACGCTCGACGCCTACGGTATCAAGATCCTGTTCGCCATCCCCGGCATCATCCTTGCCTCGATGTTCGTCACCGCACCGTTCGTCGCCCGCGAACTGATCCCGCTGATGCAGGCCCAGGGGCGCGACCTCGAGGAGGCCGCGACCTCGCTCGGCGCCTCCGGCTGGCGCACGTTCTTTTCGGTGACCTTGCCGAACATCAAATGGGCGCTGCTCTACGGCGTCGTGCTTTGCAATGCGCGGGTGATGGGTGAGTTCGGCGCGGTTTCGGTCGTCTCGGGCAACATCCGCGGCCAGACCAACACGCTGCCGCTCCATATCGAGCTGCTCTACCACGATTACCAGGCGGCGGGCGCTTTTGCGTCGGCTTCCATTCTGGCGCTCATCGCCGTTTTCACCATCATCGCCAAGGTCGCCCTGGAGCGCCAGGGGGCGGGCCGCGTCCGCCCAGCCGCCAATCCCGCGGAGAATGCATCATGAAGATCCGCCTTGACCATGTCGTCAAGACTTTCCAAACCTTCCGTGCCGTCAAGGACGTTTCGCTCGAGATCGAAAGCGGCGAACTTGTTGCGCTGCTCGGGCCCTCCGGCTCGGGCAAGACCACCATATTGCGCATGGTCGCGGGTCTCGAATTCGCCGATGGCGGTCACATCTACTTCGGCGACCAGGATGCGACCGACATCCCGGTGCGCGATCGCGGCGTCGGCTTCGTGTTCCAGCACTATGCACTTTTCCCGCATATGACCGTGGCGCAGAACATTGCCTTCGGCATGGAGGTGTCAAAAGTGAAGCGGGACAAGGCGGCCATTCAAACGCGGGTCGCCGAACTCTTGCACCTGGTGCGCCTCGAAGGGCTCGGCGAACGGTTTCCGGCACAGATCTCCGGCGGTCAGCGCCAGCGCGTCGCGCTTGCCCGCGCGCTTGCGGTCGATCCCAAGGTGCTTTTGCTCGACGAGCCCTTCGGCGCGCTCGACGCCAATGTGCGGCGCGAGCTTCGCCGCTGGCTCCGCGAGATCCATACGAAGCTCGGCATCACCACGCTGTTCGTCACCCATGACCAGGAGGAGGCCCTGGACCTCGCCGATCGCGTCGTGATCCTGAAGGATGGCCATATCGTCCAGCAGGGAACGCCGGAAGAAGTCTGCCGCGAGCCGAAGTCGGCCTTCGTCATGAAGTTCCTGGGTGACGCCAACATGCTTCCCGCCGAGGTGCGCGACGGCCGCGCCCATGTCGATGGCGCGGTGATCGAGGTCTCCGGGATCGCCGACGGCAAGGCCGAGCTCTATGCCCGCCCTGTCGATCTCGATTGGGCGGCCAGCGGGCCCGGAATTCCAGCCAGCATCGCCCGCGTGATGGACCGCCCCGGTGGTCGCCGGGTGATCGCGACCACCGGGAGCGGCGTGCCTCTCGAGCTGGACCTGGAACCGGAGCGGGCCGTGAAGGCCGGCGATACGGGCTACGTGACGTTGCGCCGCGCGACGGTGTTTGCGGCCTGACGTCCGGTCGCAGGCATCGATGGCGCCCGGCAACTGGCGCGGCACGCTTGGCTTGAGTTCGAAATATGCTGCATTGCGAAAATGCCGGCGCAGCAATACAGTCGCATTCTCCTCACTGCGGTCGCGAAGATGAAGCCGAGCGGATTGAACGTACTGGTCATCGACGAGAATCGCATTCGCGCCGCCATCATCGAAGAGGGGCTGCGCGACGCGGGCTATGACCAGCTCACCGTCATCGACGACATGCACGGTCTTGCGCGGCGCATCGCCGACCTCAATCCCGACGTCATCGTCATCGATCTCGAAAACCCCAACCGCGACATGCTGGAGAGCATGTTCCAGCTGTCACGCGCGGTGAAGCGCCCCATCGCGATGTTCGTCGACAAGTCCGACGAGGCGTCGATCGAGGCTGCGGTCGAGGCGGGGGTGTCGGCCTATATCGTCGATGGGCTCAAGCAGGAGCGGGTGCGCCCGATCCTGAAGATGGCGATCAGCCGCTTCAATGCGTTTTCCCGTCTCAACCGCGAGCTCGAGGAGACACGCGGCGAACTGGAAAACCGCAAGGTGATCGATCGGGCCAAGGGGTTGCTGATGCGCTCTCGCGGGCTCACGGAAGAAGAGGCCTATGCGCTGCTGCGCCGCACCGCGATGAACCAGAACCGCAAGATCGTCGAGATCGCCCAGAGCCTTGTCACGGCGGCCAGCCTGCTCGACCCGGGAGGGAAGGAATGACGACGCGCCACGCCATCACCGCCGGCTTCGTGCCGCTGCTCGACAGCGCGCTTCTCGTCGTCGCCCGCGAGATCGGTTTTGCGCAAGAGCAGGGGATCGACCTTACCCTCCTGCGCGAACGCTCCTGGGCGAGCATCCGTGACCGGCTTGCGGTTCGCCATGTCGATGTCGCGCATATCCTCGGTCCCATGCCGATCGCCGGCAATCTCGGCCTCAATGTGCCTGCGCCCGAAATGATCGTGCCGATGTCGCTGGGTCTCGGCGGCAATGCGGTGACCGTGTCCCAGGCGCTCTGGCAAAAGATGGCGAACAACGGCGCGACCGCCAATCTCGACGCGCGGACAAATGGGGCAGCCCTGCGCAAGGCGATCGATGCGCAACCGGGCACGCCGCTGCGTTTTGCTGTCGTACATCCCTATTCCGGGCACAATTACGAACTGCGCTACTGGCTGGCGGCGAGCGGCATCGATCCGGACCGCGACATCGAGATCGTCGTGCTGCCGCCGCCGGACATGGGCGATGCGCTCGCCGAAGGCGTGATCGACGGCTATTGCGCCGGCGAACCCTGGAACACCTTCGGGGTGCTTCGCCGCGGCGGACATCTGGCAACCGTCAAGGCGGCGATCTGGCGATCGAGCCCGGAAAAGGTGCTCGGCGTCAACGCGCGCTGGGGGCGGGCCAATCCCGAAGCCATGGCCGCTTTGCTCGTCGCCCTCCACCAGGCCTCGCTCTGGTGCGCGCGGCCGGAAAACCACGAGGCGCTTGCCAGCCTTCTGGCAAGGCCCGCCTATGTGGGCCGCGACGCCGAGCTGCTTCTTCCAGCGCTCAACGGCAAGCTGCCGGTCGGCGGCGGTGAGGTGCGGGCGATCAGCGACTTCTTCGTTCCGAATGCCAAGGCGGCGACCTTCCCCTGGAAGAGCCATGCCCTGTGGTTCTACACCCAGATGGTGCGCTGGCGGCAGATCGAACACACGGCCGAGCGCCAGCGCATCGCCGCGGAAACCTATCGGCCGGACATCTACCGCGCCGCCCTGAAGCATCTCGGCCTTGCCATGCCGTCGGCAAGCGCCAAGGTGGAGGGCGCCTTGACCGTCGAAACCCCGGTCGGCTCGTCAGGCGCACTGACGCTCGGCCCGGACGGCTTCTTCGATGGCGGGCGCTTCGATCCCGACGACCTCGACGCCTATATCGCGGCACAGTCTGCCGGCTGAATGCGCGGCGCCTAATTTATGCGCACTGCACAAAAAATGGCTTCGCATTGCACCAGCCATCATCACGCATCTGGGTTCGTCAGAGCGCAATTTTTCACTTTTGCATATATATCAATAGCTTGCTGAAACTGGCACGCCGATTGCATTTCTATTCGTAGGCCCTCGGGCCACGAGATCGGTGTCCAACGACGGGCGCCTTACCAGCAAAGCCGCTGATCGGGAACTGCGCGCACGGACTGTCCGTGTCGCGGCACGCCCGGCCAGCGGTTTTTTGTTTTCAACCCCAAGATGGAGCGGCACGACCTTGTCGGGCCACGGAGAAGCCATGTCTGAGAACAAGCAGCCACTATCGGCAAGTGAACCCGCCACCGCGTTGTGGATGTCCACCTTCGCCTTCACCATCTGTTTTGCCGTCTGGACGATCTTTGCGATCATCGGCATCCGCATCAAGCAGGACCTTGGCTTGAGCGAGGCACAGTTCGGCCTGCTCGTCGGCACGCCGATCCTCACCGGCTCGCTGGTGCGCATCCTGCTTGGCGTCTGGACCGGACGCTACGGCGGGCGGCTGGTCTACACCCTCACCATGCTCGCGGCGGCGCTGGCCACCTTCCTGCTCGCTTACGCGACCACCTATGCGCAGATGCTGCTCGCCGGCCTCGGCATCGGTCTTGCCGGTGGGTCCTTCGCCGTCGGCGTCGCCTATGTCTCGCCGTTCTTTCCGCCGGAAAAGCAGGGCACCGCGCTTGGCATCTTCGGCGCCGGCAATGTCGGGGCGGCGGTGACAAAATTCGTCGCGCCTTTCGTCCTCATTGCCTGGGGTTGGCAGACGGTTGCCGAGATCTGGGCGGCCGCACTCGTCGTCACGGCGCTCGTCTTCTGGTTCACGACCAGCGACGATCCGGCCTTCCGCAGCCGCCGCGAGCAGCAGGTGCCGAAGCGCAGCTTGCTCCAGGAATTCGCGCCATTGAAGAACGCGCAGGTCTGGCGCTTCTCGCTCTATTACTTCTTCGCCTTTGGCGGCTTCGTCGCCCTTTCGCTCTGGCTGCCGCGTTATCTCGTCGGCGTCTATGGCTTCGACATTGCAGCCGCCGGCATGATCGCCGCCGCCTATTCCATCCCCGGCAGCATCTTCCGCGCCTTTGGCGGCATGCTTTCGGACCGCAAGGGCGCACGCAGCGTCATGTACTGGATGCTCGGGGTCTCGGCGGTGGCAACGCTGATCCTGTCGCTGCCGGCAGCGGGCGAGGCGAGCGGCTTCGGCATCACGCCTGCTGTGTTCATCATCGTCGTCTTCGTTCTCGGCTTCGTCATGAGCCTCGGCAAGGCCGCCGTCTACAAGCACATCCCGGCCTACTACCCTGACAATGTCGGCGCGGTCGGCGGCATCGTCGGCATGGTCGGCGGGCTCGGCGGCTTCGTCCTGCCGATCGCCTTCGGCCTGCTCAAGGATGCGACCGGCCTCTGGTCGAGCTGCTTCCTGCTTCTCTTTGGCGTCGTCGCCGTGTCGCTCGTCTGGATGCACGTCTCGATCCGCGAGATGGAGCGCCGCGCGCTTTCCCTGCCCACGGCTGCCGCCGCCTGAACTGACAAGGACAGACCATGACAGAGAAACTCGTCATCATCGGCAATGGCATGGCGCCGGGGCGCATGCTGGAGCACCTCATCGAAAAGGCGCCCGACCGCTACGAGGTCACCATTTTCAACGCCGAGCCGCGCGTCAACTACGACCGCATCATGCTCTCGCCGGTACTGTCCGGCGAGAAGGAATACGAAGAGATCATCATTCATGGTGATGGCTGGTACATCAAACACGGCATCACGCTCTACAAGGGCCACCGCATCGTGGCCATCGACCGCGATGCCCGGACCGTGACCTCCGACCATGGGGTTACCGAGACCTACGACAAGCTCGTGATCGCCACCGGCTCCGTGCCCTTCATCCTGCCGGTGCCCGGCAAAGACCTGCCCGGCGTCATCACCTATCGCGATCTCGACGACGTGCAGGCCATGCTGCTCGCCGCCCAGTCGCGCGAAAAGGCCGTCGTCATCGGTGGCGGCCTGCTCGGCCTCGAAGCCGCCGCCGGCCTTGCCGGCCGCGGCATGGACGTCACCGTTCTTCACGTGATGCCGACGCTGATGGACCGCCAGCTCGACCCGGCCGCCGGCTATCTCCTTGAGAAGGAGCTGGAAGGCCGCGGCATCAAGATCATCTGCAAGGCCAACACCAAGGCGATCGTCGGAAACGGCAAGGTCGAGGGCATCGAACTTGACGATGGCCGCATCATTCCGGCAACGCTCGTCGTCATGGCCGTCGGCATCCGGCCGAGCGTCGGCCTCGCAAAAGAGGCTGGCCTTGCCGTCAACCGTGGCATCGTCGTCGACCAGGGCATGCAGACCTCGGACGGTCACATCTGGGCGCTTGGCGAATGCGCGGAAGTGGGCGGCATGGTCTATGGCCTCGTGGCACCACTCTATGAGATGGCGCGTGTCGCCGCCTCCCATCTTGCCGGCGAGCGCTCCGCCGCCTTCGTCCATTCCGACACGCCGACCAAGCTCAAGGTGACCGGCATCGAACTCTTCTCGCTCGGCGACTTCGCCGATGGCGACGACCGCGAGGAGATCGTGCTGCGCGATGCCGCCGCCGGCGTCTACAAGCGGGTGGTGCTGAAGGGCAACCGCATCATCGGCACGGTGCTTTACGGGGAGACCGCTGACGGAGCCTGGTTCAACGATCTCAAAAAGAAGGAGACCGACGTCTCCGAGATGCGCCAGACGCTGATCTTTGGTCAGGCCTTCCAGGGAGGTGCTCCGCTGGACCCTATGGCGGCCGTTGCAGCCTTGCCGGATGATGCGGAAATCTGCGGCTGCAACGGCGTTTGCAAGGGCAAGATCGTTTCCACGATCGCCGGCAAGGGCCTGACGTCGCTCGACGACGTGCGTGCCCACACCAAGGCGTCCGCCTCCTGCGGCTCCTGCACCGGCCTTGTCGAACAGTTGATGACGCTGACGCTCGGCGAGAGCTACAGTCCCGCGGCCGTCCAGCCGATGTGTGGCTGCACCGACCTCGGTCATGACGAGGTGCGCCGCCTGATCAAGGCCAAGGGACTGAAGACCATTCCCGCGGTCATGCAGGAGCTCGAATGGAAGACCTCCTGTGGCTGTGCCAAATGCCGCCCGGCGCTCAACTACTACCTCGTCTGCGATTTCCCGGACGAATATGCCGACGACTACCAGTCGCGCTTCATCAACGAGCGTGTGCACGCCAACATCCAGAAGGACGGCACCTATTCGGTCGTGCCGCGCATGTGGGGCGGGGTCACCAATTCCGGGGAACTGCGTGCCATTGCCGACGTCGTCGACAAGTTCGAAATCCCGCTGGTGAAGGTGACCGGCGGCCAGCGCATCGACCTGCTCGGCATCGAGAAGGAAGACCTGCCGGCCGTCTGGGCCGATCTCGGCAAGGCCGGCTTTATCTCAGGCCAAGCCTACGCCAAGGGTCTGCGCACGGTGAAGACCTGCGTCGGTTCGGACTGGTGCCGCTTCGGCACGCAGGATTCGACCGGGCTCGGCATCCGCATCGAGAAATTCATGTGGGGCTCCTGGACGCCGGCCAAGCTGAAGATGGCGGTCTCCGGCTGTCCACGCAATTGCGCCGAAGCCACCTGCAAGGACATCGGCGTCATCTGCGTCGACTCAGGTTTCGAGATCCACTTCGCCGGCGCCGCCGGTCTCGACATCAAGGGCACCGAAGTGCTCGGGCTGGTCAGGACCGAGGACGAGGCGCTGGAGCACATCGTCGCGCTGACGCAGATGTATCGCGAACAGGCGCGCTATCTCGAGCGCATCTACAAATGGGCAAAGCGCATCGGCCTCGACGAAATCCGCCGCCAGATCATGGACGATACCGACAAGCGCAAGGCCTTTTTCGACCGTTTCGTCTTCAGCCAGAAATTCGCCCAGGTCGATCCCTGGTCGGAGCGCGTCTCCGGCAAGGACAAACACGAGTTCCGGCCGATGGCGACCATCGGCTACCCCCAGGCTGCGGAATAGGAGATCGGCCATGACCTGGTTTGCCATTGGAAACATCGCCGACATTCCACTGCGCGGCGCGCGCTGCGTGAAAACGCCTCAAGGAAAGATTGCCGTATTTCGCACCGCGGAGAACGAGGCTTTTGCCATCGAGGACCATTGCCCGCACAAGGGCGGGCCGCTCTCGCAGGGCATCGTCCATGCCAAGGCCGTCACCTGCCCGTTGCACAACTGGGTGATCTCGCTCGAGACCGGCCGGGCGCTCGGCGCGGACGAGGGGGCGGTGAAGACGATTGCGCTGCGCAACGATGATGGCGCGCTCTTCATCGCGCTCGAAAGCCTGATGATGGCGGCCGAATAGAATGGAGAAGGCCGTCAAGACAACCTGCCCCTATTGCGGCGTCGGCTGCGGCGTCGTTGCGACCGTTGCCGACGACGGTGCGGTCTCCGTCAAGGGCGACCCGGATCACCCGGCAAACTACGGCCGGCTCTGTTCGAAGGGTTCGGCACTCGCCGAAACGCTCGATCTCGACGGCCGCATCCTTCATCCGGAGATCAGCGGCCGTCAGGCGTCCTGGGATGAGGCGCTCGACCTGGTGGCGGGACGTTTCGCCCAGACGATCGCCGAACACGGGCCGGATTCGGTCGCCTTCTATGTCTCCGGCCAATTGCTGACGGAGGACTATTACGTCGCCAACAAGCTGATGAAAGGCTTCATCGGTTCGGCCAACATCGATACCAATTCACGCCTGTGCATGTCCTCCTCCGTCGCCGGTCACCGCCGTGCCTTCGGTTCGGACACGGTGCCGGGAACCTACGAGGATCTGGAACTGGCCGATCTGGTGGTGCTCACCGGCTCCAACCTTGCCTGGTGCCATCCGGTTCTCTACCAGCGTCTTGCCGCGGCCAAGGCAAGGCGGCCGGGCATGAAGGTCGTCCTCATCGACCCGCGCCGCACCATGACCGCAGACATCGCCGACCTGCATCTGGCGATCCGTCCCGATACGGATGCAGCACTCTTCGTCGGCCTGTTCTCACATCTGGTCGCAGGCAATGTTGTCGACCAGAACTATGTGGCGGCGCACACGACCGCTTTCGCGGAAGCCTTGACGGCATCCGGAGCCGTCTCCTTTACCGAAGTGCTTGAGCGGACCGGTCTTCCGGCCATGCAGCTGCGCGAATTCTATCGGCTGTTTGCAACCACCGAAAAGGTGGTGACCTGCTACAGCCAGGGCGTCAACCAGTCCTCCTCGGGCACCGACAAGGTCAACGCGATCCTCAACTGTCACCTCGCAACCGGCCGTATCGGCCGGCGGGGCATGGGGCCATTTTCGCTGACGGGGCAGCCGAATGCCATGGGCGGCCGCGAGGTCGGTGGCCTTGCCAATATGCTCGCCGCCCATATGGCGATCGAGAACGCCGGGGACCGCGACCGCGTGCAGCGCTTCTGGCGCTCGCCGGCCATTGCCGAAAAGCCCGGCCTGAAGGCAGTCGACCTTTTCCAGGCGGTGGCTGACGGGCGCGTCAAGGCGCTCTGGATCATGGCGACGAACCCCGTCGTCTCGATGCCGGATGCCGATGCCGTCGAGGCGGCGATCCGGGCCTGCCCCTTCGTCGTCGTTTCGGATGTCCTGAAGGAGACAGACACCGCCCGTCACGCCCATGTGCTGCTGCCGTCCCTCGGCTGGGGCGAAAAGAGCGGCACGGTCACCAACTCCGAGCGCCGCATCTCCCGCCAGCGCGCGTTTCTTGAAGCGCCGGGGGAGGCGAGGTCAGACTGGTGGCAACTTACCGAGGTTGCCCGGCGCCTGGGCTTTGCCGAGGCCTTTACCTATGACGCTCCGGCCGAGATCTTTCGCGAACACGCCGCCCTCTCGGGCTTCGAAAATGCTGGCAGCCGCGATTTCGATATCGGCGCCCATGCCGATCTGACGTCGGAGGATTATGAGGCGCTGACACCGTTCCAATGGCCGCAGCCCGCCGGACAGGGGAGCGCCGAAAGCCGTTTCTTTGCGGATGGCGGCTTCTACCATGCCGATGGCAAGGCCCGTTTCGTGGCGCTTCGGCCGCCCGAAACCGTTCGGACCAATGCCGATTACCCGTTCACGCTGAACACCGGGCGCATCCGCGACCAGTGGCACACGATGACCCGCACAGGCAAAAGCGCGCGCCTTTCGGCCCATATCGCCGAACCGTTTGCGGAACTGCACCCGCGTGACGCAATGGAGATCGGCGTTGGCAACGCCGGCCTCGTCGAGATCGAAAGCCCTCAGGGCAAGGCGATCGTGCGCGCGCTGATCACTGAACGTCAGGCGCGCGGCAGCATCTTTTCGCCGATGCACTGGAACGACCAGTTTGCGGCCAAGGCGCGCATCGATGTCCTCGTGCCGGCGATCACCGACCGCCTCTCCGGCCAGCCAGCGTCGAAAAACGTTGCCGTCGCCGCGCGCAAATTCAAGGCGACGCACTACGCCTTTGCCGTATCGAAGGCAAAGCCGGTCGATCCGGGTGCCGCCTACTGGGCGCTGGCAAAGGCCGAGGCCGGCTTTCGCCTGGAACTGGCCTTTGCCGGGCCGCTGGACGACTGGGCCGGCTGGTGTCGGCGCGTCTTCGCGATCCCGCAAGGGGTAGAGCCACTCGGCTATGCCGACGCGCAGACCGGCGACATCAGGCTCGCCTTTTTCGATGGCGCGCGACTTCTCGCCGCCTTCTTCCTGGCGCGCGAACCGGTGGCCGTCGCCCGCAACTGGGCGATCGCGCAGCTTGCGGCCGACCACCTCGACCTGCGCAAGCGTTTCGCGCTCGTCGCCGGCCGGCCGGGCGCGGACAAGCCCGATCCCGGCGCCACCGTCTGCTCCTGCTTCGGCATCGGCGTCAACCAGATCGTCGCGGCCGTACGCGGCGGTTGCCACAGCGTCGAGGCCGTCGGCAAGTCGCTCAACGCCGGAACCAATTGCGGCTCGTGCCGCGCCGAGATCAGGGGGATCATCGATGGATGCCATGCAACCGCCGCGGAATGACGAACCTGCCCGCATGGAGCCGCTCGCCAAGCTGCCGGTCTTCTGGGCACTGGAGGGCCGGCGCGTCGTCGTTGCCGGCGCAACGGATGGCGCGATGTGGAAGGCCGAACTGCTCGCCGCCTGCGGCGCTTGCGTCGATGTCTACGCCGAAGCCTGCGACGAGACCTTCGAGGCGTTTCTTGACCGCACACCGGAACATCCGGCCGCGAGCATAGCGCTTAACCGTCGGCGCTGGGCGCCCGCCGATCTTGACGGTGCAGCGCTCGCCATCGGCGATTGCGAAGACGAGGCGGAGGCGCGAGCCTTCGTCGCCGCAGCCCGCGCGGTGGGCGTTCCGGTCAACGTCATCGACAAGCCGGAATTCTGCGAATTCCAGTTCGGCTCCATCGTCAACCGCTCGCCGGTGATCGTCGCGATATCGACGGATGGCGCCGCTCCGATCCTCGCCCAGACGATCCGGCGCAAGATCGAGACGCTGTTGCCGAAAAGCCTGAAGGTCTGGGCCGCGCTGGCACAGTCTCTTCGCGATGCGGTAAACCGGCGTCTTGAGCCCGGTCCCCGACGTCGCGTCTTCTGGGAGCGTTTTGCCGACCGGGTCTTTTCGACAATGGATACGCCGGAGGAGGGCGTAGGCGGGGTGCTTCTTGCTGATGCCGAAAGGCTCGCGGGAGCCCCCGCCATCGGTCGCGTGACCCTTGTCGGCGCGGGGCCGGGTGATGCCGAGCTTCTGACATTGAAGGCCGTGCGTGCGCTCCAGGCTGCCGATGTCATCCTGTTCGACGACCTCGTCTCCGCAGACGTGCTCGAGCTCGCGCGGCGGGAGGCGAAACGCATGCTGGTCGGAAAACGTGGCGGCCGCGAAAGCTGCCGGCAGGACGACATCAACGCCATGATGGTCAAGCTCGCCAAGGCCGGAAAACGTGTGGTGCGGCTGAAATCCGGCGACCCCATGGTCTTCGGCCGGGCCGGCGAGGAAATCACCCATCTCGACCGCGAGAACATTCCCGTGGACGTCGTCCCCGGCATCACTGCGGCAAGCGCCATGGCCTCCCGTCTCGGGCTTTCGCTCACCCATCGCGACCATGCCCAGTCGCTCCGGCTCGTGACTGGCCATTCCCGCCATGGCGGCCTGCCCGACGATGTCGACTGGGCAGGTGTCGCCGACCGCCGCTCGACGACGGTGTTCTACATGGGAGGCCGAACGGCGGGACTCATTGCCGAAAAGCTCGTCGGGGAGGGCCTTCCGCCCGAAACGCCCGTCGTCATCATGAGCGATGTCAGCCGGCCAACCGAGCGCAGCTGGCGCGGCACGCTTGCGACCATCCCCGAGGGCATCACGGCAATCGGCTACGACAACCCGGTGCTCATCGCCGTCGGCGACGCGCTTGCCGCCCGACAGGTCTCCGCCGGTTCGATCGATACAAGTTCGATCGATTCAAGCCGGCCCCTCGCCGCCTGCGCGGGGTGACGGCGTCTGACCTTCAGGTGAGCCGTGAAGAGGCTTCCTCCCTTCGGCGATGGCTTTACCGACTGAGGCGGTCGATGCCGGCGCGAACACGGGCGATGCCCTCCGGGATGCTCGCGGCGGGAATGGACGAATAGCCCATGCGGAAATAGCGGCAGGGCTGGTCGCTCCGTGGGAAGAAGGGAGAGCCGGACTCGACCAGCACGCCATCCTCCCGCAACGCGCTCACCAGCCGGTCGGCATCCAGTCCCTGCGGCCCCTCCATCCAGAAGGACGTGCCGCCGAAGCCGGATGAACCGGCGACGGTCAGATTTTCCCGACGCAGCGCCTCTGCCATCAGCACATGGCGCTTGTGGTATTCGGTCCGCATGCGGTGGAGCACGGCGTCATAGTGGCCGAGCGCCAGGAAATAGGCAGCGGTGCGCTGCAGGTGGCCGGGCGGATGGCGCAGCATCAGCGAACGAAGCGCGCGCGCCTCGCGAATGAAAGGGGCGGGCGCGACCAGATAACCGAGCCGGAGCCCGGGAAACAGCGACTTCGAGAAGCTGCCGATATAGAGCACGCGGCCCGTCGGATCGAGCGCCTTCAGCGCCGGCGAAGGCGGGGCGAGATAGCTGATCTCGAATTCG
This sequence comes from Ensifer adhaerens, assembly GCF_002940685.1. Lineage (GTDB taxonomy): Bacteria > Pseudomonadota > Alphaproteobacteria > Rhizobiales > Rhizobiaceae > Ensifer > Ensifer adhaerens_E. The sequence continues at coordinate 265,509 of NZ_PNFP01000003.1, forward strand.
TAATCGTCCTCGACAATGACGAAATCTCTTTGCTCGGCAGCTCCAAGCAGTTGCGTTCGGCGTTCGACCGGCATTGTCGCGCCTGTCGGCGAATGGTGGCTCGGGGTCACGAAGACGGCGTCGACTTTCTCCGGCAGGGCATCCGGCGACAGGCCTTCGCCATCGACGTCGACCGTCGTGACTTCGGCGCCGCTCAAGAGCAGCGACGCGCTGATATCGGGATGGCAGGGGTTCTCGCACACTGCGGCAGAGCCCTTTTCCAGGATCAGCCGGGTCACGATCCACAGCGCATTCTGCGCGCCGACGGTGACGAGGATCTCGTCCGGCGTGGCATGGATGCCGCGCCGCGGCAGCGTGCGCGAACAGATGTAGTTGACGAGCCGAACATCGTCGGCCGCGGCAAAATCGCTCGCCATCAGCACGAAGTCCTCGCGCGCCAACGCCCGGCGGGCGCAGTCGCGCCAGGCGTTGAGGTCAAACAGCGTCGGATCCATCTGCCCGTAGAGGAAGGGGAAGGGGTAGCGCCGCCAGTCCAGCGGTTTGCGGACCTGGCGCACCACATCGAAATTCATCTTGATCTTGCGGCTCCAATCCACCCGGTCCGAGCCTGCGGCCGGCCGGTTGCCCTCCACATCCAGGCCTGGCGGGTTGCCGGAGATGCGATAGGAGCTGCGGTTGGCGGCCTCGACATAGCCCTGGTTGATCAGTTCCTGATAGGCGAGCGTCACCGTGATGCGCGAGATCCGCAGATAGTCGGCGAGCTTGCGCGTGGAAGGCAGGTGCGCGCGCGGCTGCACCCGCCCGGCGAGCACCGCCGAAACGACCGTCTCGCGCAATTGCGCCTGCAGGCCGATCCCGCTGTCGCGGTCAATGAAGAATATGGTCTCGGAAACGTTGATCTGCACGACGCCCGCTCCCCTTGGCGACGTTAAACTGGATCTATTCAACTTCCAGACTGGATATAACGCAAGCCGGATCTCGGCCTTATCGTCATGAGCAAGACCGGAAAAACGGCCAGGGAATAAACAAAGGGAACAAACAAAGAGGAGGAAGAAGAATGCTACATGGACATTTCAGACGACTGGCCGCGGCGGCCAGCATTGTCGCAAGCCTGGCCGCATCCGGCGTCGCCTACGCGGAAACGAAACTCGTCGTCGGCTATCAGCAGATCGTCGGCCCGTTCGTCGCCGCGATCGCCGATGGCCGCTTCGACGCCGCCGCCAAGGAAGCGGGCTATTCAATCGACTGGCGTCAGTTCAGTTCCGCGGGCGATATCACGACAGCGCTCGCCTCGGGCGACGTGCCGATCGGCGTTCTCGGGTCCACCGGGACTGCCGCTGCCGCCACCCGCGGCGTCGAACTGCAGCTTTTCTGGATCCTCGACAATATCGGCCAGTCCGAGGCGCTGGTCGCCCGCGACGGGTCGGGCATCGAGACGCCGGCCGATCTCAAGGGCAAGAAGGTCGCCGTGCCCTTCGTCTCGACCTCGCATTTCCATCTGCTCGTCGGCATGAACAAGGTCTGGAACGTCGACCCGCGCGAAGTGGAAATCCTCAACCTGAAACCGCCGCAGATCGTTGCCGCCTGGCAGCGCGGCGATATCGATGCGGCCTATGTCTGGCCGCCGGCACTTTCCGAGATCCAGAAGACCGGCAAGACGGTTTCCGACTCCGAGGTGATCGGCGCTGCGAGCGTGCCGACCTTCGACGGGCTGGTGGTCGACAAGGCGTGGGCTGCGGAAAATCCGAAGCTCATGGAGGCCTTCACCAAGGTCCTGGCCGACGCCTATGCCGACTACAATGCCAACAAGGCGGCCTGGACGGAGGAGTCGCCGCAAGTGGAAGGCATCGTCAAGCTGATCGGCGGCGATGGCCCGAGCACGGTGGAAGCCTTGCGCCTTCTGTCGTTCCCGAATGCGGATGAGCAGGCCTCCGAAGTCTGGCTCGGCGGCGGCGCTACGCGGGCGCTCACCGAAAGCGCCAAGTTCCTGGTCGAGCAGAAGCAGATCAGCAACGCGCTCGACGACTACGGCCCTTACGTGAATGCCGAGTTTGCCAAGGCGGCAGCGCAATAGGCTAATCTGCCATTTGCGCCGGCCGTTGAGGAGCGGCCGGCGCACCATCATAGACCGTGACCGAGGTGCAGGGAGGCATTTCTCATGGAAACATTGAGCGTCAGGAACATCAGTCTGACCTATCCGGGCCTCTACTCGGACCAGGCGATCATCGCCTTGAAAGGCGTCAATCTCACCATCAACAGCGGCGACTTCGTCGTCGCGCTCGGTGCCTCGGGCTGCGGCAAGACGACCTTGCTCAACCTGATGGCGGGCTTCATGGCGCCCTCGGAGGGCGACATCACGCTTGGCAACCACCAGGTGAACGGTCCCGGCGCCGAACGTGGCGTGGTCTTCCAGAAGCACGCGCTTCTGCCGTGGCTGAACGTCATCGAGAACACCGAATTCGGCCTCAAGCTGCGCGGCGTCGACAAGGCGACCCGGCGGGAGCTTGCGACCAAGAACCTTGCGCTTGTCGGCCTGCAGGATTTCCATCGCCACATGATCTATCACCTCTCGGGCGGCATGCAGCAGCGCGTCGGCATCGCAAGGGCGCTCACCTGCGACCCTGCCATGCTGCTGATGGACGAGCCGATGGCGGCGCTTGACGCACTGACGCGCGAGACCATTCAGGAGCTGCTCTTGAAGGTCTGGCAGCTCACCAACAAGATGTTCTTCTTCATCACCCACAGCGTGGAGGAAGCGCTGTTCCTCGGCTCGCGGCTGATCGTCATGTCGCCGCGTCCGGGTCGCATCACCCACACCTACGAGCTCAACTTCAACAAGCGTTTCCTCGCCGAGGGCAATGCCCGCGCGATCAAGTCCAGCCCGGAATTCATCCGTATGCGCGAGGAGGTGCTCGGCATCATCTATGGCGACGAACGTGCGTCCGGCAACCCGGAGGTGGCCCATGCTTGACAGAGTGACACGGGCCAAGCCCGCCAAGGCCGGCAAGATCTTTGGTGCTCCGGGTGACGGAAGCAGCGGCCTGATCAGCTTTTCGACGACGCTCGTGATCGTCGCTCTCTGGTTCCTCGTGACCGAAGGCGGCTGGGTCAAGCCGCTCTTCCTGCCGTCGCCGCTGGCGGTCTGGGACAAGTTCATGCTGGCTATGACCGACGGCGTTTCGAACTCGACATTGTCGCAGCATACGCTCGCCAGCATCGGCCGCGTCTTCGGGGCCTTCCTGCTGGCGCTGCTGACGGCAGTGCCGATCGGCGTGCTTATGGGCGTCAACCGGTTCGTGCGCGGGCTGTTCGATCCGATCATCGAGTTCTATCGGCCGCTGCCGCCGCTTGCCTACCTGCCGCTGGTCATCATCTGGCTCGGCATCGGTGAGTTCCCGAAGGTGTTCCTGATCTATCTGGCGATCTTTGCGCCGATGGCGATTGCCGCAAGGGCAGGGGTGCGTTCGGTCTCAACCGAGCAGATCCATGCAGCCTATGCGATGGGCGCCACCCGCGGACAGGTCATCAGCCAGGTGATCATGAAGGCGGCCCTGCCCGAAATCTTCACCGGGATGCGCATCGGCATCGGTGTCGGCTGGACCACGCTGGTGGCGGCCGAAATGGTGGCCGCCAACCGGGGCCTCGGCTTCATGGTTCTGAACGCCGCCGAAAACCTCGAAAGCGACACGGTGATCATGGGCATCTTCATCATCGGTATCTTCGCCTTCGCCTTCGATCTCTTGATCCGCTACCTCGAAAAGGCGCTGATCCCCTGGAAGGGCCGCCTCTAACCGGCGGCTACCTCCGACACTTCAACTGAATACGGCCTGGCGGCCTTTTGAAGACGGCCTTTCCCGTCTCCGGCGAAGCCATGCCTGACGACCAAGCCAAAGGACAGGACGATGACACTCTCTGCAACCGATCTCAAAACCTTGTTCGATGCCTTCAACCGGCACGACATCGATGGGGTCATGCACTTTTTCGCGGAGGACTGCGTGTTCAACGCGGTCGCAGGCCCCGAGGTCTACGGCAATCGTTTCACAGGCACTGAGGCGATCGCCGACGCCTTCAGCGGCGTCTGGACCTCGATGCCGGATGCCGCGTGGGGCAACCACAGCCACTTCGTCGAGGGGGATCGCGGCGTGTCCGAGTGGACCTTCTCCGGGACGGCGGCCGATGGCAGCCGCATCGAGGCCGAGGGCTGCGACCTCTTTACCTTCCGCAACGGCAAGATCGTGCGCAAGCAGGCGTTCCGCAAGAACCGCCCGGTCCTGCAACCCCGCTACTGACGGCTGGAGCAAGAGCCATGCAACTGCGCGCCACTCCCTTGAAGCCTGCGAGAGAGCCGTTCGATCCGGCCTACGACCCCAACCATGCCCGCAGCCCCGGCACGGGCAAGGACTACGCGCCGACCTACTGGATCGGCACCGCCGGGCAGGAGCCGGAGGATGACGGCCCGGTCACGCGCGACATCGATGTCGACGTCGCCATCATCGGTTCGGGCTATACCGGCCTCTCCTGCGCCATCCACCTGGCGCGTGAACACGGTATCAAGGCGACGGTGCTGGAGGCCAATGGCGTCGCCTGGGGATGCAGCACCCGCAACGGCGGGCAGGCGCAGATTTCCGCCGGTCGCCTGAAGCGCTCGCAATGGATCGCCCGCTGGGGCGTGGACGTTGCCCGCAAGATGCATGCCGAGATTTCCGAAGGCTTCGACCTATTTCGCTCGCTGATCCGCGAGCCGGAGATCAACTGCGACCCGCAGGACGGCGGCCATCTCTACATCGCCCACCGCGACAAGATGCTGCCGGCACTCGAAAGCGAGGTCCGCGTCCTCAACGACACCTTCGGCTATCGCGCCCGCATGATTTCGCGCGACGAGATCCATCGCGATTTCGTCCGCGACGAGGAAGCGCGCGGAGCGATGTACGAGCCCGACGGCATGGGTATCCATGCAGCCAAGCTCGCCTTCGGCTATCTGAGGCTTGCCCGTAAGCTGGGCGCAAAGGTGCACACGTCGAGCCCGGTGCTTGAGTGCACGGCCAAGGGCGGCGTGCATTATCTGAGGACGCCGGGTGGCACGGTCAGGGCGCGCGCCGTCTGCATCGCCACTGCGGGCTATACGTCGCCCGGCATGAACGCGCTCACCCGCCACCGACTGATGCCGATCCTGTCGAACTCGATCGTCACCCGGCCGCTGACCGAGAGCGAGCAGAAGGCGCTGAACTTCAAGGCGCGCATTCCGCTCACCGACACCCGGACGCTCCGCCACTACTACCGCATGCTGCCCGACGGACGGGTGCAGATCGGCAGCCGCAGTGCCATTACCGGGCGCGACGCCGGCAACCCGAAGCATCTCGAACTGCTGCTCGCCGGCCTCTACCGCAAGTTCCCGGCACTCCGCGGCATCGACATCGATTACTCCTGGTGGGGATGGGTGGATGTCAGCCACGACATGATGCCGCGCATCTTCCAGCCGGATCCGGCCCAGCGCCTGTTCTACGCCATGGGCTATGGCGGCAACGGCGTCATGTACTCCGCCCAGGCCGGGCGCCGCATGGCCCAGATGGTCGCCGGCAAGGGCGGCGGCCTCGACCTTCCGATTTTTACCTCTTCCCTGCCGGGCCACGGGCTTCTGACCCCGTTCCGAAGGCTTGGGCAATGGGGGATGTACCGCTGGTACTACCTCCGCGACGAGATCCTCTAACTCACTGAAATCACTGCCAGGAAAGGAACCACCCCATGAAAATGACCACCGAGGAAGCCTTCGTCAAAGTCTTGCAGATGCATGGCCTCGAACATGCCTTCGGCATCATCGGCTCGGCCATGATGCCGGTGTCGGACCTGTTCCCGAAGGCCGGGATCAGGTTCTGGGACTGCGCCCACGAGACCAATGCCGGCATGATGGCCGATGGCTTCAGCCGTGCCACGGGCGCGATGTCGGTTGCGATCGGCCAGAACGGCCCCGGTGTTACCGGCTTCATCACCGCGATCAAGACCGCCTACTGGAACCACACGCCGCTTCTGATGGTCACGCCGCAGGCGGCCAACAAGACGATCGGCCAGGGCGGCTTCCAGGAAGTCGACCAGATGGCGATGTTCGAGGAAATGGTCTGCTACCAGGAAGAGGTCCGCGACCCCTCGCGTATCCCCGAGGTGCTCAACCGCGTCATCGAAAAGGCCTGGCGCGGCTGCGCGCCGGCGCAGATCAACATCCCGCGCGACTACTGGACCCAGGTGATCGACGTCGACCTGCCGGCGATCGTTCGTTTCGAGCGTCCGGCGGGCGGCCCGCAGGCGATCGCGGAAGCCGCCAAACTGCTGTCGGAGGCGAAGTTCCCGGTGATCCTCAACGGCGCCGGCGTCGTCATCGGCAATGCCATCTCCGATTCCATGAAGCTTGCCGAGCGTCTGGACGCGCCAGTCTGCTGCGGTTACCAGCACAACGACGCCTTCCCCGGCAGCCACCGGCTTTCGGTCGGCCCGCTCGGCTACAACGGCTCGAAGGCGGCGATGGAGCTGATCTCCAAGGCCGATGTGGTGCTGGCGCTCGGCACCCGTCTCAATCCGTTCTCGACGCTTCCGGGCTACGGCATCGACTACTGGCCGAAGAACGCCTCGATCATCCAGGTCGACATCAACGCCGACCGGATCGGCCTTACCAAGAAGGTGTCGGTCGGCATCTGCGGTGATGCCAAGCAGGTCGCCCGCCAGATCCTCGAACTGCTTTCGCCGTCGGCGGGTGACGCCGGCCGCGAGGAGCGCAAGGCAACGATCCACCAGACCCGCTCGGCCTGGCAGCAGCAGCTCTCCTCGATGGATCACGAGGACGACGATCCGGGCACGGAATGGAACGAGAGCGCCCGTTCGCGCGAGCCGAACCGCATGTCGCCGCGCCAGGCCTGGCGGGCGATCCAGGCGGCGCTGCCGAAGGAAGCAATCATCTCGACCGACATCGGCAACAACTGCGCGATCGGCAATGCCTATCCGACCTTCGAAGCGGGCCGGAAGTACCTGGCACCGGGCATGTTCGGTCCTTGCGGCTACGGCTTCCCGTCGATCGTCGGCGCCAAGATCGGTTGCCCTGACGTGCCGGTGGTCGGCTTTGCCGGCGACGGCGCCTTCGGCATCTCGATGAACGAGATGGGTTCGATCGGCCGTGAGGGCTGGCCGGCGATCACCATGGTGATCTTCCGCAACTACCAATGGGGTGCGGAAAAGCGCAACACGACGCTCTGGTACGCCAACAACTTCGTCGGCACCGAGCTCAACCCCAACCTCTCCTACGCCAAGGTGGCCGAAGGCTGCGGTCTGAAGGGCGTTGCCGTCGACACCACGGCAGCACTCACCGAGGCGCTGTCGACGGCGATCGCCGACCAGAAGAACGGCGTGACGACCTTCATCGAGGTCATCCTCAACCAGGAACTCGGCGAACCCTTCCGTCGCGACGCGATGAAGAAGCCGGTGCCGGTTGCCGGCATCGACCGTGCCGACATGCGCCCGCAGAAGCGCGCCTAACCTCAAGAGAATGACATGCCCGTCCGGCGCGTCCGGGCGGGCTGAGCGTCCCGCGAGCGACCGGAATGACACCATGACCTTCACCGCCTCCGTCCACGAACGTTTCCGAAGCGTGCCCTTAGGCCTTGCGGCCTATTGGCCGGGCTTTGCCGTCACTGCGGCTGTCGCCGTCGCCGCCCAGTTTCTCTCCGACCACTATGGCGCGCCGGCCATGCTGATGGCGCTCTTGCTCGGCATTGCCTTTCACTTTCTGTCGGAGGAGGGGCGCTGCGTCGCCGGCATCGATTACTGCGCCAAGAAGGTGTTGCGCATCGGTGTCGCGCTGCTCGGCATGCGCATCAGCGTCGACCTGCTGATCGGGCTCGGAGCGAGCACGATCCTGCTTCTCGTCTCGGCCATCGCCGCCACCATCTGTTTCGGCCTGCTCGCCGCAAAGCTGCTTGGGCGCGGCTGGCGGCTGGCTCTTCTCACCAGCGGTGCTGTCGCGATCTGCGGTGCGTCGGCGGCGATGGCGATCGCCGCGGTGTTGCCAAAGAACGAGTTCTCCGAGCGCAACCTGATCTTCACCGTGCTTTCGGTCACGGTCCTCTCCACCCTTGCGATGATCGCCTATCCGATCATCGCTGACACCATGGGGCTCGATGCGCGGGCGACCGGCATCTTCTTCGGCGGCACCATCCACGACGTCGCGCAGGTCGTCGGCGCGGGCTTTTCGGTCTCGCCGGAGGCGGGCGAGACCGCGACGCTCGTCAAGCTGATCCGCGTCACCATGCTGGCACCGGTCGTGCTCATCTTCTCGCTGTCGCTGCGCAAGGTACCGCAGCCCGAAGGCGAAACCGGCAAGCGTCCGCCGCTGCTTCCCGGCTTCGTCGTCGCCTTCCTGATCTTCGCAGCACTCAACTCCTTCGGCTTCGTGCCGGAGCTGGTGGCCAAGGCAGGCATGGAAACCTCCCGCTGGGCGCTGCTTGCCGGCATCGTCGCCGTCGGCATGCGGACTTCGCTTCGCCGTGTTCTCGACGTCGGCGGCGACGCCGTCGCGCTGATCGTCGCCGAGACCGTCTTCATCGCCCTCTTCATTCTCGTCGGCATTCACTATCTGGGGCACGCCTGATGAAACCGCTCGACCGCATTCTCGACGCCGCGAAAGCCGCGCCACGCCATATCGTTCTTGCCGAGGGCGAGGACCCGCGCATCGTCGAAGGCGCCTTGCGGGCCGTGCGGGCCGGCCTTGCCGAGATCACGCTCGTCGGCAACCGCAATGTCGTTGAGGAACGGCTGGCAGAAGCAGGCGCACGATCAGACGAGGTCCGTATCGAGGATCCGGCCTTGTCGCCGCTGAGCCCGCGTCTCGCGGCCGCCTACCATCAGCTGCGCCGGAGCAAGGGCGTCGATGAGGGAGCGGCGGCCGAAGCGGTGCGATCGCCGCTCGTCTTTGCCGCGATGATGGTGCGCGAGGACGAGGCCGACGGCACGGTCGGGGGCGCGGTCGCAACCACGGCCGACACGGTGCGGGCTGCCCTCCAGACCATCGGCCGTGCTCCCGGTGTCGGGCTGGTGTCGAGCTTCTTCCTGATGATGCTTTGCGCGCCGCACCACGCCAAGAAGGGGGCCTTCGTCTTTGCCGATTGCGGGCTGGTGGTCGACCCCGATGCTGCGGGCCTTGCCGATATCGCGGTCACGTCGGCAGGATCCTTCGAAGCGCTCGCCGGCAAGCCGGCGAAGGTGGCGATGCTGTCGTTTTCGACTGCCGGCAGTGCGGCGCACGAGCGCGTTTCGAAGGTGGTGGAGGCGACACGGCTTGCGCATGCCGCAGCGCCGGGTCTCGTGATCGACGGCGAGTTGCAGTTCGACAGTGCCTTTGTCGAGGCCGTCAGCGCGGCAAAGGCACCGGATTCGGCGCTTCACGGCGAGGCCAATGTCTTCGTCTTCCCGAACCTCGATGCGGCAAACATCGGTTACAAGATCGCCCAGCGGATCGGCGGCGCCGCCGCCATCGGCCCGATCCTGCAGGGGCTCGCCAAGCCCGCCAATGATCTCTCGCGTGGCTGCAATTCCGATGACGTCTTCCACATGATCGCCGTCACCGTGGTCCAGGCTTCGAGCGGGCAGGGCTGAGACCTGCGATTTCCATCTCGCTTGCTTGCGTCGACCGTCCCTGCGGCGTCGCGCCCGTCAGGCGAACCGGACGGCGGCCCGTGCGCGTGCCTTGGCAGCCTCTTCTTCGCGGTTGCGCGGGGGCTGCGACGTCTCAAGCGCGTCGATCAGTTCCTGCGCGCAGGCCGCGATCGAACGGACCGCGCGCTCGAACGCCGCTTCGTTGCGCTTGGATGGCTTGTTCGTTCCGCTCAGTTTGCGCACGAACTGCAACGCGGCGTCATGGATCTCCGCGTCCGTCGCCGGCGGCTCGAAATTGAACAGGGGTTTGATGTTTCGGCACATGACGGGCTCCCGGTCCTCTTCCTTATCGCTCCTGTCGAGGCCCGGATCTTAATGCCCGTTCCTCATCGGCGGAAGACCTTTGCCGTCCCCTCCTGCAGATCCGGCTGCCGGCGAGCCTCCCGTCAGGAGTTCCTGCCGTTCTGAGCCAGGCGCATGCCGGCCGCGCGTCCGCCGCTCGGCACCACGACGATCTGCTTGACCTTGCCCTGCTTGAAGGCGGTCAGGAACCGTGGATAGTCGGCGAAGGCGACGCAGCCATGGGATTCCGCGCGCTTGCCGCGCAGCAGGTAGCTGTGGGTCAGGAAGCCGTCGCGGCCGTGCTTGTTCTTTCCGTCGACCGGCAGCATGCGGATCGCCTCGACCCCGTGGAAGCGCGTTTCGCGCATCCTGAGATTATAGGTGTGCGGCGGGGTCGGTCCGGTCATCCTGACATTCACATAGCGTGGATTGTCGGCCATCTTGCCGATCCCGGAATGGGCCTCGAGCACACTGCCGTCGGGCATGTAGACCTTGGCGGCGGTGATGTCGTAGACGGCAACGCCATTGCCCGCCTTGGCGCCACCGCCAAACATGTTGCGCAGCGCCTGGCCGAAACCGGTGCCGGCGCTGTTCTCGGTCGGATCCTCCGGCCGCGCATAGGCAAGTTTCTGCTTCTTCGGCGGTTCGTCCTCGTCTGCCTTGGCGGTCTCTTCTTCTTTTTTCGCCGCTGCGTCCTCGGCCTGCTTGGTCGTGGGTTTTTCGTCTTCGGCAGGCAGCTTTTCCGTCTGCGCACTTTGCGGGCGGAACTGCGGCATGGGACCGACAGAGGGCGTGTCCTCATGGCTCGGCAGGGCGGCCGTGTCCTCGGCTGTATCCTGGTCCGACTCTTCGGCGAGATCGTCCTCGGAAGGTGCGGTCAGGAGCGCGGAAAAGGCGCTGTCTTCCACATGGCTCTGAGCGGGCGTGGCGTAGGCGAGCTGGACCGGCTTGTTGTCCAAGGCACCGCCTGTCACCGGCGCGAAGCGCTCCGGCGCCGGCAGGCCAATCGTCGCGCTCTGATGGCGCGCCTCCGCAGAGGGAGCGGAATTGCTGGCGATCTTTTCGGACGCCAGCACGGCCTTCTTCACCGCGGCTGCAATCCGGGCACTCTTGCCGATCATTTCGGCGTCCTTCGGGAACTCGGGATCGTGCGCGAATCTCGCTTCGCTGGGGGCGAGGCTAGCGACCATGACCGGCTGCGCGGCGGCGGCAGCCACCAGCCGCGTCGCCTGGTTGGTTCTGGCGTGTTTGTCCCAGGCGCGGTCTTTCGTCTTCTCGACCAAATGCAGCTGCGGCCTGGGCAGCAGGCTGCCCGAACCATGCGCATAGGAACTGCCGATTGCCGCCATGCCGACAAGCGACCACGCAGCAGCGCCAACGAGAGCGGTACCGCAGCAAGTGATCAGCAATGGGCGCAACAGACGGCGCAAAGACTGTGAGCGAATGATCTTACTCAACTACGCAAATCAAGCCAGAAAATCCCACAAAGGCTCTCTGCCCGGCGAACGACCGCCGCTGCACGATTTCTGGATTGTCCCCTTCTTGACGACTGATGGACAAAAGATGGACAAGTATGGTTAAATTTTGCTTTCCAACGGCCGAAATAGATCTCGAATCGAATTTCTTGCGCCTCACGGCGCCATTCGGTCCATTTTCCCGATGGTCGGCAGTTGAGCGCAAGACCACGAAGGCTCTTGCGACACTATCCCCGATCCCGGGAACGCCTGCCGTGCGGCGTCGATATCCACGACCTGTGGCGTCATTGTGGCCTTCAGATGCGCGCTTGGCCGAAGGCCAGGCGAAAGCACGCGCCTCCCGTTGGCGAGGTCAGGATGCTGATGCGCCCGTTGTGTCGCTCTGCGATCTGAAGAACGAGGTTCAGTCCGAGGCCCGCCCCGCGGTCGCGCGGCTTGAGACGATAGAACGCCTCGAAGACACGCTGGCGTTCCGCCTCGGGAATGCCGGGGCCGTCGTCGCTGATTTCTATCACGCCGTCCGGTTCGACCCGCACGACGATAACCCCCTGGTTTCCCGCATGCTCGATCGCATTCTGGACGAGATTGGTGACAGCGCGTTCGAGGGAGGCTGCGTCTCCCTGTATCAGCGACTGCTCAGTGTTCTGTTCGAAGGACAGGTCGTAGCCCTCGTCGATAGCGAGCGGCGCGAGGTCCGCAGCGACGGTGCGGCATAGGGCGACGAGCTCGACGGAGGTGAACGGCCGGGCATTGGCCTCGAGCCGCTGAAGGTCGAGCAGCTGCTCAGCAAGCGCCGATATCCGCTCGCAGTCGGAGACCAGCCGGTCGCGCTCCGGCCCGCAGGCGAGCAAATCGAGCCGCGCCTGGAGAATTGCCACAGGGGTTCGCAACTCATGGGCGGCGTCGAGGATGAAGCGCTGGTGTTGTCCATAGGATTGATCGAGCCGGTGGAGCGCGCTGTTGATGCCGCGCACGAGCGGGCGGACTTCGCTCGGAACCGCCGTTTCGGCCAGACGGTGGCTTCGGTGCGCAATGTCGATCTCATCCGTTTCGCGGGCGAGATCGGAGATGCCCCGGATCGCCCGGTTGACGATGCGAGGCACCCCGAAGATCGTGACGAGCGCGAGCAGCACCAGCATCGGCGCGACGAACAGCCGAGAAAACGAGAGGATGAGGGAGGGCTGGCTGAGAAGCGTTCCCTGTCCGAACACGGTGAAGGTGCCTTCCTCGTTTGTCATGCGCCGGATGACGGCGAGATAGTGCGATGGCGGACCGTCGTCGCGGATGTCCGAATAGGTCATTCGGCCAAGGACCCCGCTCATGCCGCGGTAGATATCAGGCACGTCGCCGGCCTCGATGATCTCGCCCTTCTCGCTGCGCGCAATGAACCAGAAATCGGGTTGCTTGATACGAACGCGCGCCAGGTCCGCAGTGTCGGCGAGTTCGAACTTGCCGCTGGCGTTTCTCTTGAGCGCGCGGAACGCCGTCTCGACCGGGGCCGGACTGACAAGCGCGCCACCCTCGTCTGCGACCACCAGGAGCGTGACGAAGGATAGGCCGAAAGCAAAAAGCACCGCCAATTGCAAAACCAGCAGGTGAGCGATGAGACGTTGCTTGAGAGACCTTGGCCAAAGCTTCCACACGATCCGCACCATGTTGTTGGATTGCAAACGCCGCCGAGCCTGGCTGACGTTGTTTTGACGCGGTAAGAACCGGTGTCAGTAAAACCTTGAAGCGACGATTGTAAACATCAGGTTGCATGGACATTACGCGTGTTTGGCGGGGCAGGGCGCGGCTCCGTTCAAGGCGCTGACTTGTCCCAGGCTCTCGCGAAATCGACGAAGGCTCTCAGTGCCGCCGGCATCTGTCGCCGGCTCGGATAATAGAGATAGAGGCCGCCATAATAGGGGCACCAGTCTTCAAGGACGCGGACCAGCTTGCCTTCGTCGATGAGGGAGCGCACCTGATCCTCGAAGGTAAAGGCAACCCCTGTACCCAGCAGCGCGGCTTCGACCATCAGATCCTGGTCGTCGACGACGAGGGGACCGGTCACCTCGACCTGAACCTCGACGCCCCCGCGCTCGAACTCCCATGCATAGAGCCGCCCGCTGCCGAAGCGCAGCCCGATGCAAGGCAGCGCCTTCAGGTGGTCGGGGGAGGTTGGCCTCGCGTGGCGCTCGAAGAAGGACGGGGTTGCCACGATCGCGGTACGCTGACGCGGTCCGACGGGAACGGCGATCATGTCCTGGGCGATAATCTCGCCGAAGCGGATGCCGGCGTCGAAGCCCTCCGACACCATGTCGACGAGATCGTTGTCGACGACGATCTCGATATTGACCTTCGGATGGTTTTCCAGAAACCGAGCGACCAGGGGTAGCAGCACCATCCTTGCCGACGTGCGTGCCGCATTGAGCCTCAACCGCCCGACCGGCGCTCCGCGGAAGTTGTTGAGGTCATCGAGCGCGTCCTCGATATCGCGAAAGGCCGGCGCGACGCGGGCGAGCAGACGCTCTCCGGCCTCGGTCAGGGCGACGCTGCGGGTGGTTCGGTTGAAGAGCCTGAGGTCCAGCCGCTCCTCAAGCGCCTTCAGGGCATGGCTGAGGGCGGACGGCGTGCAGCCGATCTCGTCGGCGGCGCGACGGAAGCTGCGGTGGCGGGCGAGCGCCAGAAAAGAGGAAAGGTCGGTCGGCGATATGGTTCGCATTATTGAGATCTGCTCATCAACTTAACGAGAATTCTGTCGATTATCTCAGCAGACGTCTCGCAGTACAACCTCCTCAGCCGCCGACGATGAGCGGCGAAACAAATCGGAGGTTCACATGCATACCTGGTTCATCACTGGCGCATCCCGTGGATTTGGCGCCCTTATCGTCGAAAAGGCCCTGGCGAAGGGCGATCAGGTGGTCGCGACGGCGCGCAATCCCAAGGCGATCGCGGAGCGCTTCGCAGATCATCCCAACCTCCTGGCCGTGGCGCTCGACGTCACCGACGAGGCCCAGGCACATGAGGCCGTCACACAGGCGATCGCGCGTTTCGGGCGCATCGACGTTCTGGTCAACAACGCCGGCTATGGTCTGCTTGGCGCGGTCGAAGAGGCGAGTGGCCCCGAGATCGAGGCGCTCTATCGTACCAACGTCTTCGGGCTTCTTGGCGTGACCCGCGCCGTGCTGCCGCACATGCGTCGCCAGCGCGCGGGGCGGATCCTCAATTTCTCTTCCATCGGCGGCTACCGCAGCGGGCCTGGCTTCGGCGTCTATTGCTCGACGAAATTTGCCGTCGAGGGATTGACGGAGGCCCTGGCGGCGGAGCTTGCGCCTCTCGGCATCTATGCGACGGCGATCGAGCCCGGCTACTTCCGCACGGACTTTCTCGACCAGACGTCGCTGAGCGTCAGCCCGATCGAGATCAGTGACTATGCCGAGACCGCGGGCGCGGTCCGCAGCAAGGCGAAGGAGATCAGCCATAACCAGCCAGGCAATCCCGACAGACTTGCCGACGTGCTGATCTCGTTCGTCGATGCGGACCAACCGCCGGTTCGACTTCCGCTTGGCAGCGATACGGTCGCAACGATCGAGGCAAAGCACGCTTCGGATCGGGACCTTCTCGCCCAGTGGCGTACGGTTTCCGTTTCGACCGACTTCGAACCGGCTGCTTGAACGGAGCCTGAGCCGATCTCCCGCTGATCAGCATAAGATGTCGCCGGTACCGACTGCCCGGAACCTTCCGGGATGCGGTACCGGCGATCCAATCCCGGCGTTTTCGCGCAAAGGTGCTTGTCGGACTCTAAAACATGAGTATAAGAGACAAGTATTATTGATCATGCGGCATCGGTCGAGCCGCAGGTTTTTCCCGCGAAGTTTGCCCTCATGCCTGTCGAAATCCACCCCCAAGACCACCGTGTCGCGCTTCGCTAGGAGGGGCGGCAGGATGGCAAGTTCTCTCAATCACTGGCTCGGCCTGCTCTTCAGGCGTCACCACAAGGAGGTGGTGCGCTATGCATCGCGCCTGATCGGCAACCGGGACGATGGCGAGGAAGTCGTGCAGAACGCCTATCTGCGCATGGTGAGGGTGGACCGCCGCAGCGTCGAGCATCCGCGTTCCTACCTGTTCAAGGCAGCGAGAAATGCAGCGATCGACTTTCGCATCAAGCTCGAGCGGGAGTGGTCGCGCCGGGTCGAACTGGACCAGGCGGACCGGCTGTCGTCGCCCGACGATTTTGCGCAGAGGCTGGAGTTTCGCGACAAGGTCGCAGCACTTTCGGTGCTCCTGAACGAACTGCCGAGCGCCTGCCGGACGGCCTTCATCATGAACAAGGTGGAGGGGCATTCGCACCGGGAAATAGCCGAAACGCTGGGCATCTCGGTCAGCATGGTCGAGAAGCACATGCTGCGTGCCCTGTCCCATTGCCGCGACGTGCGGCGCGAGATGGACCATGTCTGACAAAGCGCCGGCCGTGAAACACGCATCGACACCACCGCATTGTCCCTCCAGGGACATTTCCGACGCGGCGCTCGCCTGGGTCGTCCGCCTGCATTCCGGGGAAGCCACCGGCGACGACCGGCGCGCCTACGAGGCCTGGCGCGGACAAAGCGTCGAGCACGAGGCAGCGGCGCTCGAAGCCGAAACCTTGTGGAGCGACGCGGCGCATCTCAGGCGTGATCGCCGGACCGGTCTTGTCTATCCCGGCCGCGACACGGCCATGCTTTCGCGCCGCCGGCTTCTGACCGGCGCTGCGGGCATTGCGGTGCTGGGAGGCGGGCTGACCGCTTCGCGCCCCTGGCTGCGCAGCCTCGGCTCCGACTATGCGACCGACACGGCAGAGACGCGATCGATCGACCTGCCCGACGGATCGCGAGTGGTTCTCAACGCCCGTTCGGCGATGGACGTCAATTTCGACGAACGGGCGCGCCGGGTGGTTCTGAAGGAAGGCCAGGCATTCTTCGACGTGGCGGCGGAAGCGCGACCCTTTCGCGTTGCCTCAGGCGGCGTCGTCGTCACCGCCCTCGGCACCGCCTTCGACGTCGACGCCAACACTGCGGACGGCTCGCTCGGCGTCGCCGTCACCCGTCATTCGGTTCGCGTGCAACCAACGGCCGGTGGCTTTGCCGGCGTTACGGTCGCCGAGGGACAACGCGTGTCGGTCGCCCGCAATGGCGTCGTCGGCGCGCCCGTCGCGCAGGATCCGGCAATCGCGCTCGCCTGGCAGTCCGGCATGTACGTGGCCGAAAACCGCAGGCTCGATGACATCGTCGCCGCTCTGAGCCGCTATCACGGCGGCTGGATCGTCTTCAGTCACGACAGCCTGAAGTCGACGCGGGTCAGCGCTGTACTGGACTTAAGAACGCCCGACGCCTCGCTTGCAGCGCTTGCGTCCGGCCTGCCGATCCGGGTCACGCGCATGACACGCTTCATGACATTGATCTCGGCAGCCTAGCCGTTCTGAAATTTTGTTCGAACCGCGTTGTGGTTTTTTGGCTGGCGCCTCGTCTCGGCTTTTGAGGGATGTGTCCTGCCACCAGCAACACCGATCCCTCGCTCACAGGCATGGGAATAGGGATCAGATGTCCAGACAAACGGGGCGAAACAAACTTCTTGGCGCGGTCGTGGTCGCAACCACGGCGGTCGGGTCACTTCAAACGGCAATGCCGGCTTTGGCACAACAGGAACGGTCTGCCCGCGCAGGCGTCCTGGCCTTCGACATTCCGGCGCAATCCCTGACCGGGGCGCTCACGGCGTTCGCGCGGCAATCCGGGCTGAGGCTCGCCTATTCGGCCTCGCTGACCCAAGGGAAATCCGCACCGGCCGTCAGCGGACCGATCGCCCCGACGCAGGCCCTTTCGCAGCTGCTCTCCGGAAGCGGCCTCTCCTATAGCCTGAGCGGCGGGACCGTCACGATTACCGAACGGGTCTCCGGCGCGCATGCGGTCGGCGCAGCCGGCGGCGAAACGATGCTCGCACCGATCGTCGCCGGCTCCGGGATCATCAATCCCGTGAACGCGCCCTATGAAACGGCCGCGCCGACCGCCTACATCTCTGGAGAAAACATCGACCGTTTCCGCGGCTCGAGCCCGGCCGATATCTTCCGCGGCACGCCGGGCGTGCTCTCCGGCGAAGCGCGCAACGGTGCCGGCGCCGTCGACGTCAACATCCGCGGCATGCAGGGCATGGGCCGCGTCGCCGTCACCGTTGACGGCGCCAGCAATTCGGCCACGGTCTATCAGGGCTATCAGGGCATCTCCAACCGGACCTTCGTCGATCCGGATTTCCTCGGCGGCGTCGAAATCACCAAGGGTTCGGACGTCGCATCGAGCGGCATTGCCGGCACGGTGGCGATGCGCACGCTCGATGCCGGCGACATCGTGAAGGAGGGACGGACATTCGGCCTCAGGGTCAAGGGCGGCTTCGGCACCAACACCTCCACGCCGCCGCCGGCCGGCACCACCGCCGGCTATGCCTGGCCAGGTGGCACCTGGGCGCCTCCCGTGGCAACGGCAAAGAGCGACGGAATGGACCGCCCCTCGTTCTTCGACCCGACCAGCGGCTCGGGCAGCATCGTCGGCGCGATGCAGGAAGAGAACGTCGATCTGCTTGCCGGCTACGCCTATCGCCGGCAGGGCAATTATCACGCCGGCACCAACGGACCGGCGGCAAAACCGGTCAGCATGGGGCCGCGACCCTTCTGCTACGAGAGCGGCGTGTGCCTGCCGCCGGCCCGGGGCTGGAAGGACTATATCGACAATATCGGCATCGCCAACTATCGCGCCGGCGAGGAAGTGCTCAACACGCAGCTCCAGACAAAATCCTATCTCGCCAAGGGTACCGTTCGTTTCGAAAACGGTCATAGCCTGCAATTCGGCTACAACGGCTTCCGCAGCGAGGCCGGCGACCTCCTGGCGTCGCGCCTGACATCCGATCGCGGCCAGGCGATGCAGCAGGGCCAGACGGCGGGAACGAAGGTCGATGCCGGCACCCTTCGCTACGGCTGGAAGCCGGACGACAACGACCTCATCGATCTCAAGGCCAACCTCTGGGCCACGCGCCTGGAGCTGCGCAATCCCCGGCGGAGCGGCGTGCTCTATCCCCAGCCCGGAGATTTCGGCCTGCCGGCCGACTTCCGCACCGGATCCGATACCTTCATGTGGGGCGCCGATGTCGCAAACACGTCGGCATTGACGACCGACTACGGCGCGCTCGACCTGACCTACGGCCTGTCGTTCCAGAGCGAGGACACGCGACCGAGCAAGTTCACGCCTGAACTCGAAACCTGGCTCGACCTTCGCGACGGCACGCGGCAGGAGGCGGCGGCCTACACCAAGGCCGCCTGGAAGGCGACCGATTGGCTGACGATCAATGGCGGCCTGCGCTATCAGCACTACTGGACCGAGGATCGAAACGCCCCGGAACAGGTCCGCCCCGGCTACACCTACGACACGGCCCTCAGCGACGGCGGGTTCAGCCCGTCGGTGGGCGTGACGCTGGAGCCCTTCGACGGCACCCAATTCTATGTGAACTACTCGAGCGCACTGCGCTCGCCGAGCATCTTCGAGGGCGTCTCGGCCTTCACCATGAACGTCAATTCCGACGTTAGGCCGGAGCGATCCAACAATTGGGAAGTGGGCACCAATCTCAGACGCGAGGGCGTGATTTCAGCCGACGACCAGGCGATGATGAAGCTCGGCTTCTTCGACTGGAACGTCGACAACTACATCTCGCGCGAATGGTATACCGACCCGCGCGGGATCTCCGGCATGCGCATCCACAACATCGCCGGTGCGCATTTCCAGGGTATCGAACTCTCCGGTCGCTATGAACGCGGCGGCTTTACCGCCGAGCTTGCCGCCAACTACTACACCGATGTCGAGTTTTGCCGAACGGCCACGACCTGCGGGAACAAGTCGCTCTACGCCGACTACGCCACCAACCAGGTGCCGCCCGAGTACACGGTCGCGCTGACCCTGTCGCAAACGTTCCTCGACGACGCCTTGACGGTCGGCGGGCGCGTTTCGCGAACGGGATCGCGCGCGATCGGCCACGGCGACGTGACCGCCCAGGGCGCCTCGCAGTTCATCTCGCTGATCGACTGGAAGCCCTATACGCTGGTGGACGCGTTCGCCGAGTACCGCATCAACGAGAGCCTGACCGCCAGCTTCCGGATCGAGAACCTGACCGATGCCTATTATGTCGACCCCTTGAGCCTCGTGCAGCAGCCCGGCCCGGGACGCACCTTCTACGCATCGCTGAAGGCGGAGTTCTAAGCCCCACGATCAAAAATGCCGTCCTTGGCCGCGCCGAGACAGGCGCGGGCGGCAGCGATCTCGCTATTCGACGGCAGCGGCTACCGCACTCTCGTCGCGGCCCCGCAATGGTTTTTCCGGCATGAGATGAAAAAAGACGAGCGCCGCCGCCATCGCTGCGGCGCTCGCGATGAAAATATAGGTGAAAGGCACGGCCGACGTGATCGTCGTGCCGAGAGTTTCCATCCCTTCGCCAGCGAGCGGCAGGCCGTTGCCAAGGGCGATCGCGCCGAATGCCGCGACGCCGAGAGCGCCACCGAGCGATCGCAGGAACGTCAGAACGCCGGTTGCGACGCCGAGATGCGCCTGGTCGACGGAGTTCTGAACCGAAATCGTCGCCACCGGAAACGTCATGCCCGAGCCAAAGCCGGCGGCGAATGTCAAAAGCTCAAGGACGATCAGCGAAGTTCGTCCGGCAAGAACGGCAAGGGCCGCCAGGCAGAGGAAGGCAAGCGCACCGCCAACCAGCGCCATCCGCTTGTAATGAACCATGCGCGCTATCGTCCGCCCGCTGGCTGATGCACCACAGACAGTTCCAAGCAACAGGCCGAGCATCACGACACCCGAACTACTGGCCGACAGCCCATGGAACGATTGCGCGTAGACGGGGATATAGACCGCGAGCCCGACATTGGCGCCCTGGGCCAGGAACATGGCAAGCGTTCCATAGCGCACGACAGGATTGCCGAGCACTTCCAGCGAGATCAGCGGTTCGCTCGCCCTGCGCAGTCGCAGGGCAAATGCGAGCCACAGGACGACGGAAGAGCCGAGCAAGCCGAGTATGACGGTGGAAAGCCAGGGATAGCGGCTGCCGCCCCAGTTGAGCGCAAGCAGCAAGAGCGCGGTCGCGGCGACGAGCAAGAAAGCACCGGCGCCGTCGATCCGGTGCGCACGGGCGACGGTCGGAAGCTTCCTCAACGGCCTGTTGATGATCGCCATTGCCGCAAGCCCGAGCGGAATATTGATCCAGAAGATCAGGGACCAGTGCAGATGCTCGGCGAAGGTGCCGCCGAGCAGCGGTCCGGCGATGCTCGCAACCGCCCATGTTCCGGATATCCAGGCGGCGTAGCGCGCCCGTTCCTTGGGCGGAACGAGGTCGCCGATGACGGTCTGCGCCAGCGCGAACAGGCCGCCGCCGCCCAGGCCCTGCACGGCGCGGCCGACGATCAGCGTCAGCATGTTGGGCGCCAGCGCGCTTATCAGCGATCCCGCGAGGAAGATGACGATGGCGGCAAAGATCGTCGGCCGCCTTCCGTAGATGTCCGAGATCTTGCCGTAGAGCGGCGCCATGGCCGTCGCGGTCAGCAGGTAGCCGGTCACGACCCACGGCAGGTACTCGCTATGTCCCAGCGCCTTGCCGATGGTCGGCATCGCCGGCGCCACGATCGTCTGGTCGAGCGCAGCCAGAAGCATGGAGAGAAGAACGCCGCCGATGATGATGTTTTTTTCCGGCTCGGAAAGGGCGGATCCCGTTGCGGCCATTCCATTTCGATGAAGCGTCTCTGTCATTCCGAAGGTCCGATTGCGATCCGTCGTTCAGCCTGTGCCGATGGCATTCAGAAAGGCTGGCACGCCGATAGTCAACCGGCGCGGCGGCCAGACCGCGGCCTTCAAGGGGTGGCAGGGAACGAGGCTATCGGGGAAGGGTCGTAGCTGACGCGCGCCAATTTGACAAACTTTGCCAAAAAATGCCATTCTCCCTGCAGCAACGGAGGCCGACATGGCGACGATGAACGTATCCTTGCCCGACCCGATGAAGGATTGGGTGGAAGCGCAGACGCGCACGGGCCGTTATGCCAATGCCAGCGACTATGTGCGCGACCTCATCCGCAGGGACCAGGAGCGGAACGACAAGGTTGCGGTGATGCAGCGCTTTGTCGACGACGGTCTGAAGAGCGGCGTCGGGTCGCGTTCCAGGGACGAACTCTTTTCCGCGGCGCTGGCGCGCGCTGACGCGCCGCGCGGATAATGGCATTCCGGCTTTCCGTCGCGGCAGAAGAAGACATCATCGCGATCGCCGAGGATGGGGTGCGCCTTTTCGGCGCCGCCCAGGCGCGACGATATCACGATGAGCTCTTCGACATTTTCGCCCTGGTTGCCGCCAATCCGGGCATGGCGCGCGAGCGCACGGAACTGTCGCCGCCGATGCGCATCCATCCGTTCAAGGCGCATCTGCTCGTCTACCGGATCGAGCCGGACGGCGACATCCTCATCGTTCGTGTCCGCCATGGGCACGAGGACTGGATGAGCAACGCACTTTAAGCAGGGGACGACGTCTCGTCGCCGTCCCCGTTGCTTTATCGGTCGAGCAGGCGTTTGCCTGCAGCCGGTGTCAGACGCTCTTGCGCGTGACGAAGCGCGTTTCCAGATAGGCCTCGATCGCTTCGGAACCGCCCTCGGTGCCGTAGCCGGAATCCTTGATGCCGCCGAAGGGGACTTCCGGCAGCGCCAGGCCCAGGTGGTTGATCGAAATCATGCCGCTTTCGACCTCGCTTGCGAGCCGATAGGCGCTGCGCTCCGATCCGGTGAAGGCATAGGCCGCAAGGCCGAAGGGCAGGCGGTTCGCCTCATGGATCGCCTCGTCCAGGTCGCCGAAGCGGTTGATGATCGAGACCGGACCGAAGGGCTCGTCGTTCATGATCCGGGCCGTCACCGGCACGTCGGCAAGGACCGTCGGCTCGAAGAAGTAGCCGCGGTTCCCGATGCGATGGCCGCCGGTTGCAAGTCGCCCGCCGTGTTCCACGGCATCCGAAATCAGGCTTTCGATCGCCGGGATGCGCCGCTCGTTGGCAAGCGGCCCCATGTCGACACCGGCTTCGAGACCGTTGCCGACCCTGATCTTTTTCGAGGCGGCGACGAAGCCGTCGAGGAACTGGTCCGCGACGCGCTCCTGCACGAGGAAGCGGGTCGGCGACACGCAGACCTGGCCGGCGTTGCGGTACTTGCTGCCGGACATGACGGCGACGGCGCGCTCGACATCGGCATCATCGGTGACGATGACAGGCGCATGCCCGCCGAGCTCCATCGTGGCGCGCTTCATGTGCTGGCCGGCAAGGGCAGCGAGCATCTTGCCAATCGGCGTCGAGCCGGTGAACGACATCTTGCGGATCACCGGATGGGCAATCAGATATTCCGAGATGACGGAGGGCACGCCGTAGACGAGATTGACGACGCCTGCCGGAAGCCCGGCGTCGACAAAGCAGCGGATGAGCTCGGCCGGCGAAGCCGGCGTCTCCTCAGGCGCCTTCACGATGATCGAGCATCCGGTGGTCAGCGCCGCCGACAGCTTTCGCACCACCTGGTTGATCGGGAAGTTCCAGGGCGTGAAGGCGGCAACGGGACCGACGGGCAGCTTGACCGTCATCTGGGTGACGTCGGGTGCGCGCGGCGGAATGATCTGGCCGTAGGCGCGTTTTCCTTCCTCGGCGAACCACTCGATGATTTCGGCCGCAGCCAGGATCTCGCCCTTGGACTGGGCAAGGGGCTTGCCCTGTTCGCGGGTCATCAGAAAGGCGATGTCGCCGGCCCGTTCGCGAAGCAGGGCGGCAGCCGACCGCATCACCTGGGCGCGATCGAAAGCAGACGTTGCCCGCCACGTCTTGAAACCCTTTTCGGCCGCCGCAAGCGCCTCGTCCAGATCCTCCACTTCGGCCCAGGCCACATGCCCGATCGCTTCTTCGTTGGCAGGGTCGATGACGGGAATGGTCTTGCCCGATCGCGCCGGCCGCCAGGCGCCGTCGATATGAAGCAGAGTGTCTGGATAGTGAGCCATGGGAAACCCTTTACTGAATGAAATTCGTCGCCTTGCTTGCGACGCCGTAGGATCAGGTCGATGGGGGATGGGCTGCCTGGCCAGGCAACCTCAAGATCTGGAGATGGGGACGTGGCTGCCGCGTTGCAAGCCGTCATCCCTGTCCCGGATGATCTGAAGACGCTCAGGCTCTGCACGTCAACCCCCTGGCTGCCTGCCCGCGGCTGTTTGACTGCCGCTGTCCAAAAGGGCGGCAGATCAGGCGAGCGCCGATGTCGCCTGCCGCTGGCCCCTGAAATGGGCGAGCAGGAGATTGCAAAGGCTTTCCATTGCGGGCCCGCGAACCCGATCGATCCGGCGGATCGCATAGAAGGGGAGAAGCGGGCCGGGAAGACCGTTGCGGGTTGCAAGCGGTACCTCGCAGAGGCGCCCTTCGTCGAGATCGGCCCTTACCAGCCACAGGGGCAGATGACCCCACCCGGCTGCGGCAAGAATGAGCGCGTGTTTGGTGGCGATGTCGCTGACCCGCAGCGTTTGCTGCGAGAACACGGCGTAGCTCACCCCTTGCTGCTCGGCAGAGGGATCCGCGACGACAATCTGCAGATGGTCGGCAAGGTCGACCGTCGTCAGGCCCGCGGATCCCTGGACGGCAGCCGCGAGAGGATGCTCGCGTGCCGATACCGGCACCATGCCCGGAAAGACGGCGACCGCCTCGCTGGCGATATGCGCGTCCGTCTCCTGCGCGGCGGTCAGACCAAGGTCGCAGTCCCCGTCGAGCACCAGGTTCAGCGCCATGGTCATCGGCGCCGTCACGAGTTCCACCCGCACACCGGGATGGGAGAGCGTGAAGTCGCTGACAACCCGGGCGATATCCGGCAGCGGAAGCAGCGGGTCGAGTGCAACGCGCAGTGCCGATTCCATACCCTGATTGAAGCCGTTCGCCTTGGCGCGCAGCGCGTCGGCCTTGATCAGCAACGTTCTCGCTTCCGCGAGCAGCGTCGCTCCCGCTTTCGTCAGCTCGGGGCGGTGCTGGGAGCGGTCGAACAGCGGCAGGCGCAGTTCCGTTTCGAGGTTGAGAATGGCGTTGCTGAGGCCGGACTGGGCACGCCCGAGGACGCGCGCCGCCGCCCGGAACGAGCCGTGGTCGACGATGGCGACGAACACGCGCAACTGGTCCAGTGTCAGGGCATCCAGCATGATCGGCTATCCTGATCAATATGATCGATATTCGAGCAATTACATGGATCAATGAATTGAGGCAATGCTCCGCCTAGGGGTCTGAGGGAGCAGGAAATGAAACGGGCGATCACCGATCACGCCACTGGCACGCGGGAGGCTCACGACCGTGATCGCATCATCCTCGGCTCCGACGCTCGTCCCCTCCCGCACAACTTCGGTGAAGCCTCTATCGCCGGCCGGCCGCCGGACGAGGCTTTCCTGCTGCTAGAGCCTGGGGCGGATCCGGTATTCCGCACCCACGTTGCCGGATCTGTCGTCCAGGCTCTAGTGGTCGGCCATTGGACCGCCAGGCTCAGTCTCTCCTTCAGCGACATCGGCGTGCCGGCAGCGGTCGAGGCCTTACGGTGAGGCCGCGCATGCGCCCCATCCCCGAAATCGCTGAGGCCAATGGCGCATCACCCGCTGATGCCCGCGATGTCGGCGCCATTCTCGCGCTCGTCGCCCGTGTAGAGGAGACCCAATGGGCCCGGGACGTCGACGGTTTCGCCTCGCTGCTTGCACCGGAGGCCGTGTGGACGACGGCTTTCGGGCGCCGGCTCGTCGGCTCGCAGGCAATCCACGCCTTCACCGCCGCGGTGCTCCCGACCGTGTTTCGCGATTTCCAGGCGTTCTACGACGTCGAGCGCATCACCTTTCTGCGTGCGGACGTTGCCGCCGTGAACGTGCGGCAAATTCCGGTCGACGCCAAAGGCAATCACCGGGCCGGCGAGGACGAGGGACGGCCGCTCTACATTCTTCGACGTCACAATGACGCCTGGAGGATCGTCATCGCCCAGAACACCACGCACCAAAGCGAAAAGATCGCCGCCCAGAAGCGGGCGGTGGGTGAAGCAACCAGCAGCGAGACCCACGAACATGACTGAAAGATCCGTCAACCACGCAACCTTCGTCATTCGCCGCAGCTTCGCCGCGACCCCGGCACGTGTCTTCCATGCCTTTGCGGACGCCGCCACCAAGCGGCGCTGGTTCGTCGAAGGGGAGGGATGGACGATCGAGGCGTTCACCTCGCTCTTCGAGGTTGGTGGGCGCGAGCACAGCCGCTTCCGCTTCGGCAACGACCCGGCAATCAGCAACGACACGATCTATCTCGAGATCGTTCCGAATGAGCGCATCGTCTTCTCCTATACGATGACCGTGGACGAAAGGCCGATCTCGGTCTCTTTGGGAACGCTCGAATTTGTGGCCGAGGGTGAGGGAACATGCCTCACCTATACGGAGCAGGCCGCCTTCCTCAATCGTCTTGACGAGCCGCGCGAACGGGAAATCGGGTTTCGCGAGCTGCTCCAAGCGCTTGCCCCCTTAGTCGAGCGCCCGCCGGTGGACGCCTGAGGGGCGGCCGTCTGCGGCTTCAAAGATGAACAATTTTTAATTGTTTTTCAGTGTCTTGCGCCATTGAAGCGGCCAGATTCGGGCCCAACCTGCGATGGTCGGCACCACCTGTCGCTGCGTGCCGACCGCAAGGACTGCGGAGGCGCCGATGGTCAGCCGGTCAGGTATCACGTTTCGTATCGCCGTCGTTCTTCTCTCGATCGCCGCGATCGGGTTCGTGGTCACGCGTAAACCCGCCCCGACGGAAGCGAAATTGCCCGGCAGCGCCGCCGCAAGCGCAAGGCATGGCGGCGCGGTGTCCGTGCAGACGGCGATGGTCACGCTTAAGGACGTCCCTGTCGTCGTCCATGCCCTCGGCAACGTTCAGGCTCCCGATACCGTGGAAGTGGGCGCGCGCATTGCGAGCCAGATCACCGCCATCCGCGTCAAGGACGGGCAGATGGTCAAGGCGGGCGACCTGTTGTTCACGCTCGACGACCGCGCGATAAAGGCCGGGCTCGCTCGTGACCAGGCGATCGTCGCCAAGGATACAGCGCAGCTTGCCGACGCCAACACGGAACTCGAGCGTGCCAAAACCTTGCGCGACGACAAGACCGGCACCCAGCAAAGCTATGACACCGCTCTCTCGCTGCAGCAGGCGGCGCAGGGGACCCTGGATGCCGATCGCGCCACCGTGGATGCCGATCAGGTTACGCTAAGCCTGACCGAGATCACCGCGCCGATCGGTGGACGCCTGGGCGCCGTGCAGGTCGCGCTCGGCGACCTCGTCGGTCAATCGGGCGCAACATCGAACAATCTGGTGACGATTACGGCGATCGACCCGATCGACGTGACGTTCCGCCTGCCGGAAGAGCGCTTGCAGACGTTCAAGGATCTGATTGATCGCGGGACGCCTCCAGCGGTTCGTGCGAGGTCGAGCGGCACGCAAACGGTGATCGGCGAAGGCGTACTCGATTTCATCGATTCCGCCGTCGATACCGCATCCGGCACCATCGCCATGCGCGCGACCTTCCCCAATGCCACGCAAAGGCTCTGGCCGGGCCAGTTCGTGGATGTCGATATCGATCAGGCGCAACTGCATCAGGCGCCTGTTATCCCGAGCGTTGCAGTCCAGCCGGGACAGGACGGCCCCTTCGTCTTCCATGTGAAGCATGACAACACAGTCGAGACCCGCGCCGTGTCCGTGCTGGCCGACGACGGCAAGGAGGCCGCCATCGGCACGGGCCTTGGCGCCGGTGACCGGGTCGTCGTCGAAGGGCAGGCGCGCCTGAAACCGGGGGACGTCGTTGTCGCGGCCGGCGGGGCTGCGACAGATTAGGTTTTGCCGATCATTCGGGAGTGCGTGAGATGCCGCTGTCCGAGTTCAGTATCCGCCGTCCGATCGCGACTGTGTTGTTGTCGGTCGCGCTCATCCTTGCAGGCGTTTTCAGCTATTTCGCCCTGCCGATCGCCGCGCTTCCGCGCACGGATTTCCCTGTGATCAATGTCTCCGCCGCGTTGCCTGGCGCCTCGCCCGAGACCATGTCGACTTCGGTCGCCATTCCTCTGATCAAGCAGTTCGCCACCATCGCCGGGATCGACACGATTTCGACGACGAATGCACTCGGCTCGACCTCGATATCGATCGAGTTCGTGCTCGGGCGCAACATCGATGCCGCTGCCGCCGACGTGCAGGCGGCCATCACCAGGACGCTCAGGCTGCTGCCGCAGGACATGCCCGCTCCGCCAAGCTACCGCAAGGTCAACCCGGCGGACGCACCGGTTCTGCTCCTGGCGCTGAAGAGCAGCACGGTGCCGCTCACCGACCTCGACGCGATCGCGCAGCAGGTGATTTCGCCGACCCTGTCGGTGCTCGACGGTGTGGCGGAAGTCTCTATCTTCGGCAGCCAGCAATATGCCGTGCGGATTCAGATGCACCCTGACGCGCTTGCCGCGCGCGGTATCTCCGTCGACCAGCTGAAGGGAGCGGTTGCGGCGGCGAACGACAATTCGCCGCTCGGCACTGCGCAGACCAGCGATCGCCAGGCAGCGATCGTTGCCGACACGCAGCGCATGAATGCCGCCAGCTTCGCCGACATCATCGTCAAGAGCGTCGATGGCAAGTCCGTGCGGCTCGGCGATGTCGCAACCGTGATCGATTCCGTTGCCAACAACCAGACGGCAAGCTGGCACGACGGCTCGCGGGCGATCATCCTGGCGATCCAGCGTCAGCCGGATGCGAACACCGTTGAAGTCGTCGACCGGGTACAGGCGCTGCTGCCGTCGCTTCGTCAGTCGCTTCCGGCCTCCGCCTCCATCGAAACGCTCAGCGACCGGTCGATCTCGATCCGCGGGGCGGTGCACGACGTTCAGTTCACGCTGATCCTCACCGTCGGCCTTGTGGTTCTCGTCATCTTTGCCTTCGTTCGCCGCCTCTGGGCGACGCTCATTCCGGCGCTCGCGGTTCCCATCTCGATTATCGCCACCTTTGCGGCCATGTATCCGCTTGGCTTTTCGATCGACAACATCTCGCTGATGGCGCTCACGCTTTCCGTCGGACTTGTGGTGGACGACGCCATCGTCATGCTGGAAAACATCGTGCGGCACATGGAAGCGGATGGCATCGATGCCTTCTCGGCGGCACTCATCGGCTCGCGCGAAATCGGCTTTACCATCGTCGCGATCTCCCTGTCGCTCGTCGCGGTGTTCATTCCGGTGCTTTTGATGGGTGGGGTGATCGGCCGCATTCTCAACGAGTTTGCGATCGTCGTCACCGTTGCCATCCTCGCTTCCGCCTTCGTTTCGCTGACCCTGACGCCGATGCTTGCGGCGCGGCTTCCGGCCCGGGCCGACAGGGGAGGGAGCGTGCGTTGGCCCCAGCGCCTGGATCTTGCCTTCGAGCGCGGATTCGATGGGCTGCTGCGCGCCTATGAACGGCTGCTCGCGATCTGTATGAAAGAGCGCGCGCTGATGCTTCTGCTCTTCCTGTTTACCGTCGTCATCACCGGCTACCAGATCGCCACGATCCCAAAGGGGTTCTTCCCACAGGAGGATATCGGCCAGCTACAGGTTACGACCCAGGCCCGCCAGGATATTTCCTTTGCCGCTATGTCGAAGCTCCAGTCCAATGTGGAGGCCGTCTTTGCCGGCTCGCCCTACGTTGCCCATGTGGCAAGCACAATCGGTTCGGGCGGTACGTCGAGCGCACTCAATTCCGGCCGGCTGTTCGTGGAGTTGAAGCCCAAGGGCGAGCGTCCGCCGCTCGAAGCCGTCCTTGCGGATTTGCGCCGGAAGCTGGCGGCGATCCCCGGCATCCAGGCCTTCATGTCGCCGGTCCAGAACCTTTCGGTCGGATCGCGCGCCTCCGCCAGCCAGTATCAGCTGGTGCTTCAGAGCCTCGATCAGCCGCTGATGAACGAATGGGCCTTGAAGCTTCACGATGCCATGAGCGCGGACCGGACCTTTTTCACCGACGTCAACAGCGACCTTCAGATCAACGCGCCACAAACACGACTGGTGGTCGACCTCGACAAGGCGGCAACGCTCGGGGTCGATGCGAGCGAACTGCGCAGCACGCTCTATGGCAGTTTCGGTACCGAGCAGATCTCGACGATCTATACGGCGGGCGACAGCTACGAAGTGATCCTGGAGCTGGATCCCTCAATGCAGTGGTCGGCGGACCGATTCGACGAACTGCGTGTCGGCAGTGCCAGTGGCGGCCTCGTGCCGCTCGGGGCCTTCGCCCGTGTCGAGACCGTGTCCGGGCCGCTCACCATCAACCAGCTGGGCCAGCTGCCAGCCGTCACGCTGTCCTTCAATCTGCCGGCCCAGGTCGCCCTCGGCGACGCGCTTGCGGAGGTCGATCGCCTCAAGGCACAAATCGGCATGCCGTCTGGCGTGACGACCCGCAATTACGGCACCACGCAGCTGTTCGAGGACGCAGCCGCCAACCAGGGCCTTCTGGTCCTGGCCGCGATCGTCGTCATCTACCTTGTGCTCGGCATCCTCTATGAAAGCCTCATTCATCCGCTGACCGTGCTTTCCGGCTTGCCGTCCGCGATATCCGGGGCGCTCCTTGCCATCTCTTTCGGCGGCTTCGATCTTTCGATCATTGCCATTGTCGGCGTGCTGATGCTGATCGGCATCGTCAAGAAGAATGCGATTATGATGATCGACGTCGCGCTGACGCTGCAGCGCTCCGGCGCGCCGGCCCCCGAGGCCATTCACACGGCCTGCTTGATGCGCTTCCGCCCGATCATGATGACCTCCGTCGCCGCGATCATGAGCACGCTGCCGATCGCGATCGGCTCCGGCGCGAGCGCTGAACTGCGTCAGTCGCTCGGTGTCGCAGTCGTCGGCGGCCTCATGGTGTCGCAGCTCGTGACCCTCTTCGTGACGCCCGTCATCTATCTGTACATGGACGATGTCACGCGGGTTGCCTCCCGCCTTTTTCGCCGGGGACTGCGGATCACACGGGGCAAGCGACCGGCCGAGGCCAGCGATCCACCAGAGCGCGGTTAGGCACTTGCCTGTCCGTTCCGCCCGTCTGCCTGATGAGCCGATGTGAAGACCGCAAGCTGCGCGTCGAATGCGCGCCTGTAGGCTGGACGCGCCTTGCCGCGCGCGACGTAGGCCGAAAGGCTCGGATACTCGCCGAGCAGGCCTGAGCTTTCCAGGCGGCGCAGTACTGTCACCATCATGAGGTCACCGGCGCTGAACGCGCCATCGAGCCACTCGGCATCGGCGAGCCATCTGGACAACTGGGTCAGCCGGAAGCGGATGCGATCTTCGAGCATCAGGAGACGCTCCTCATACCAGGCCTTGTCCCGCTCCAGATAGGTCGTTGCCTCGCGCTCGACGATCGGCGGTTCGACCGTGTTGAGCGCGGCAAACATCCAGGCGATCGCGCGTGCCCGGGCACCGGGGTCACGCGGAAGCAGGCCGGCATGACACTCCGCAATATGCAAAACGATGGCGCCGGTTTCGAACAGGGCAAGATCGCCTTCCTCATAGGTCGGGATTTGCCCGAAAGGCTGGAGCGCGGTGTGGGCGGGCTCCTTCATCGTCTTGAAGGTCACGAGGCGGACCTCATAGGGCTGCCCCACTTCTTCGAGCGCCCAGCGAACGCGCATGTCGCGTGCGAGACCTCGGCCTCGATCGGGCGACTTTTCAAAGGCGGTAATGGTGATCGTCATCTTGTCCTCCACAGATTGCCTGTCTTGAAGACGATTGGTCGACCGGGGCCCCGACATCTGTATTTATCGTCCAGCCGCAGGATTGGATTCACTGTGGCGGCCGTATGCATGATGGGCTCTGTCGAGGCAGCAGAACAGGCTTCAGCCTGAACAAAACATATCCCCCATCGAGATTAGGCAGATGTCATAGCCCAAATGGACAGCTTGTTCCGACAGGATGTCCGCATTATAAATGTATCATAAACGTAATTGTCGAGCGCGATTGAAGTTGATGCCGGCAATTACGTATCGCTTTCGACTTTTGACCATGGATGTATTGGCAGAAGCCTTGAGGGCGAAAAAGAAAAGAAGGCCGGGGCCAGCGCGCTCCGGCCTTTTTTACTTGTCTCCCGCCGCCGCGTCATTTCGGACTGATTGGTGCCTGCGGGCACCCGCCGCGGTCACGCATTGTTCCTGCTCCACCGGGGTTAATCCAGGAGTAGGTTTCCCCGTTTCGTCCTGTGGATGTTCGCGTCCCGTTCGGGCGCGTTTATTAAAAATGTCTGCGTCGGGTTCCGAAGTGCGGCGCGCCTAGGGGCTGCTATGCCGTGCCATCAGCTTGGCCTGAAGCACGACCACGACGAGCAGGAAGGCGCCGCGGATAACGGACTGCCAATAGGCGGAAAGCGAGATCCAGCCAAGACCGTTTTCGAAGTTCAGGATGTTGAATACCATGGCGAGCAGCAGAGCGCCTGCCAAGGTGGCGCCGACAGAGCCTGAGCCGCCTGACAGCAGCGTGCCGCCGACCACCACCGAGGCGATCGCGAAGAGCTCCCAGCCGACGCCTTCGGCGGGTTGCCCGGCGCCGAATTGCGAGGCGAGAATGACGCCGGCAAGCGCGCGCTCGACCTTCAGGCCCATCAGTCCGGCCGTCGCCTCGCCGTCGCCGATCGCCAGGATGTGGCGGCCGATCGGGAGCTTCTCGAGCACGAGCCAGCCGAGCACATAGGCTGCAAGCGCGATCCAGGCGGGAATGGGGAAGCCCAGGAGCTTAAGAGTTGTAAGCCGGTGCGAATCTGCGGTGAAAGACGCGATGGAGAGGCGTAGCAGCACCGCCGTCACAGAAAGAATGACGATGGCATCAAGCCTGGTCGGCGGACGTACCGCTTTTCGACGGCCGTCGGCGACCGAAACCTCTTGACCTGCCCTTGAAACGGAGAATCATCTGCTCAGAATACTGCCGATCCGACGACACGCCTTGCTTAGGGATGGTGGAGGCCTGCAGCAGTGGAGGTATGTTGGGGATGGCCCCGGTTCGCATCGCCATTGTGCTACCGCAACGTCGTGCCAAGTTACGATCGGAGCAAGTGCGGGTGGAGAAAAGATCGCATGAACAGATCCGCAATGACTACCTTCATGCACGAGCGAATCCACAGCCGGGCGAACGACGGTCGGCCGGACACCTAGCCTTCACGAGCTGCGCAAGAAGGGGGTGGTAGTTCATGAACGAAAAAGCACCAGAGATTGGATCCGCTTTACTTGTCGCCCCGACTGCCTCCAGTTTCCAGCCGCTCAACGCCGCCGAAGCAAAGGTCCTTGCCCACTTGCAACTCGGCAATTTCGACAGGTTGGGCAACGGCTTGCTGCCGAAACCGGGAGACACCGATCGCATCGTGCGCGCAGATTTTCTGCGCCTGCTCATTCTTGGCAAGGACGACCTGTGCCTTCACGAGAAGGGGCTGCGGCTGAGCGGTGCTTGGATTACCGGTCTTCTCGACCTTGAAGGTTGTCGAATTCCCCGTGACTTAGGTCTGAAGGATTGTCACTTCGAAGCCTCCCCGGTGTTGAACTCCGCCATTATCGACAACCTGTTTCTGGATGGCTCGATCTTGCCAGGCCTGCAGGCCGAACGGCTCGAGGCGCGTGGCTGCCTTTCCCTTCGCAGCACAACGATAATGGGCGAAATCCGGCTCACGGGCGCGCGCATAGGCGGCAACATTGAGGCGGACGGCGTGTCGATTTCAACGCCAGGGATCGCGGTCGATGCCGGTGGCCTGGAAACCCGAGGTGGCATCCTCTTGCGTGGTGCGGTTGTGCGCGGAGGGATCAATCTTTCGATGGTTCACCTCGGCGGGGACCTCAACGCGACCGGTGCGTGCATCGATCGCCCGGGCGAAGTCGCCTTGAACGGCGACGCGATGGTGGCAGGGGGAGACCTGGCTTTGCGGGGCGCGACCATCACCGGCGAAGTCCGCGTGGTGGGCGCTCGTGTGGGCGGAGACGTGGATTGCACCTCGGCTTCGCTCTCGCAGCCCGAAGGTCATGCACTGAGCCTCAATCGGACGACGATTGCTGGCGCGTTCTTCCTGCGGCAGAACGCGTCCGTAGTCGGTACACTCGACCTCACGGCCACGACAATGGGGGCGATCGATGACGAACAGGCAAGCTGGCCAGAGCGCGGTGATCTGTTGTTGAACCGGTGCCAATACGGCGCCTTCATCGGCGGACCGGTCGATGCGGTAAGCCGGCTGGACTGGTTGTCACGGCAAACTCCTTATCAATGGCAGGCGGATTTCTGGCCGCAGCCTTACGAGCAGCTCTCGATGGTGCTGCGAGAGATGGGACACGAGGAGGATGCCCGCGCCGTTCTTATCACCAAGGAACGCCTGCAACGGCGTGCGCGCCGGGCCCGGACCCGAAATCCGGTGATGCGTGCGGTGCTGCGCGCCATTGACGCTCTACTGGCCGGAACCCTCGGCTATGGGCGCCAGCCGTTGCGAGCGCTGGTTTGGCTCACGTTTTTCTGGGTGATTGGCGCGGGCGTGTTTGCTGTCGCCTATCAGAATGGCGCGATGAAGCCGAGCAGCCCAGTTATCCTACGGTCGCTTGAATGGACAATGTGCGATATTGAGCAGGGCGAAAGCCGTTACATGCCCTCAAGTGGACAGATACTGGCGGGACGGGCGAATGCCGGGGAGAACCAGCTCTCTTGTTTTCGCAACCAGCCGGAAGCTGCCAGTTATCCGGAATTCAATCCGATGATGTATTCACTGGATGTTCTTTTGCCGGTGCTGTCGATCGGGCAGAAAGACTTCTGGCGAGCCAACTCATTGAAGCCTACAGGCGCATTCACTTTGAAATACTACTTTTTTCAGTCGGTGATAGGTTGGGCCTTAAGCCTGCTGGCCGTCGCCGGATTCTCGGGATTGGTCAAATCGAAATAGGCACATCGCTTGCTCTCGACGCGACCCGCCTTAGGCTAAAGTCCGATCGTGATCGTGACGCCCTGCAGCAATCCGAGCGGCGATTAAACAGATGCCACGCTATCGAGCGTTTTGGCTGGACGAGAAAAGGCCGCGGCCGTGCTTTGATTGTTGTTGTACTAATCGTTCCTTGGAGCGGCCGGTACTCAAGCAGCCGCAGCAAGGGCATATCCCGGCCGACTTTGTATTCCCGCAAAGCTCAAAAGCGCCAGATCAATGGAACAACGAACACCGACACGACGAAGAACCAGATCAGTAAAGGCAGGCCGAGCTTCCAATAATCGTTGAAGGCATAGCCGCCCGGACCCATCACCATCAGATTGGTGGGGGTTGCGATCGGGGTTAGGAAGGCGGCTGCGGCCGCCACAGCTGTACTCATCAGCACCGGGCGCGGTGAAATTCCCATTGCCGTCGCTGCCGCCACTCCGATCGGGATGACGATCAGCGCGGTTGCGGTGTTGCTGATCAGTTGGCCCATGGCAGCCGTCAGGACGAAGAGTCCGGCCAGCAGCGCGATAGGGCCGGCATCGCCGACGAGGTTGACAAGGTGTTCCGCCATCAGCTTTGCAGCTCCTGTTTGCACCATGGCGGTGGAAAGTGGCATCATCGCCCCCACGAGGATTACGGTCGTCCAGCCGACGGCGCGATAGGACTGCTCGACGCTCATGATCCCTGACAAGATAGTCGCACCGGCAGCAAGCAGGCCGGCCACCGCGGGCGGAACAACGCCTGTGGCGAGAAGCAGAACCATCGCGATCAAGATGATGACGGCCTGGCGGGCGCCTGGACCCAACGGAACGGCTTGACGGCGGACGAGCTCAGGCGAGTTGACGACCAGGACGTCCGGGTCATCCAAATGGACATCAAGGGCCTTCCAGGTTCCCTGCAGAAGCATGGTGTCCCCTGCCTGCAGCACAATGCCGCCTGTACCTTTGGACGCGCTTCCGGCCGCGATCTGCGTCCCAGCACGCTGTACTGCCAAAACGATCAAGTCGCCGCTATCGGTTACCATGCCCGGGAAAACGGCTTCGCCAATGAGCCCCGAGCGTGGCGGGATGACGACTTCGGCGAGGCCTGAGCTGCGATTGAAGAGCGTTTCCTGGCCGTGGCCCGCCGCCTCGTCGTCGCGAAAGGCGAGATGCATCTTGGCGGCGAACACGGCGGCGCTCTCAGCCTCTCCGCGCACAAGGAGATGATCCCCTTCGGCTAATTGCTTTCGCCGAATAGGACTGGCGGTCTCGCCTTCCTGAATGGCGACCAGCTGCAGCCCTTGATAGGGAGACAGATCTATCTCGGATAATGATGCACCGACGAGGGGCGAGCTGGCGCGCACACGCATCTGATAGATACCGGTCGCCAGGCCATATTGCTCCACGAGTGTCTTGGCATGCTGGCTGAAGTCGGCAGGCATGGTTGCCCCGTTGCGTTCGGGCAGAAGCTGTTTTCCGAAAAGCACGATGATTGCCATGGTCCCGGCGAGAAGCGGAACACCTACCAGGGCGAATTCGAAGAAACTGAAACCTCGGCCTTGCGCGTCGATGGCTGCTTCCGACACAAGAACGTTGACCGGTGTTCCTGTCAGCGCAAGCATGGAGCCGGCATGCGCGGAAAAGACGAGTGGCATGAGCAATTGGGAGGAATTTCGCCGCAGGCGGACGGCGATGACCACCACCACAGGCAGAAGCGCTGCGACAGCACCGTTAACGCTTATCAGCGCTGTGAGAAGGGAGACGAGCACCATGGTGAGGACCAAGAGCCTGGAGCGGCTTTCTTCGCCCGCCCCGCGGATGAGCAGCTGCCCTGCCCAAGCAGTGACGCCAGTGATCTCCAGCCCGGAACTGATGACAAAAAGCGACGCGATAAAGATGACAGCCGGGTCGCCGAAGCCACCGAGGGCCTGTCCAAGTGAAAGCACGCCAGTCGCCCACAGCGCTAATGCAGTCAGCATCGCCACGACGACGACCGGCAGCTTGTTCCAGACGAAGAGGAAGACGGTAACGGCGATAATGGTGGCGGTGTATGCTATCGGGCTCAATCGTTCCGCTCCTCATTTGGTCCAATCGGACCCTCCAAACCACACGACTGCCGACAGGTGGCGTCGACCTACACAATGCATCCGGTGAGCCTGCCTCCGATATCATGCACTTGCGCGCTCGTTGAGGCTCTTGCACTGCCAGATCGGCGGTTGAGCACGGTGGCGCCGCCGATCTGGCAGGCAAAGGGTCAGCGAAGCAGCTAGTCGTCCATGGTCGCCATAAGAATGCCCAAGCGGCAGCCTTTTTCGTACTCCCTTAGGTTCACATATTCCTTGATGGTGTGGATCTCCGCCTGGCCCGCACCGATCGTGATTGTGGGGACGCCGTGCTTGTCAAGCCAATTGGCGTCCAAGCCACCATTTGAAAAGACGTAGACCGGTTCGATGCCGAGGATACCCAGCGCCTTGACCGCACGCTTCACAATCGGCGTGTCCTTCCCAAGCTCGAATGGCGGATAAGCCGGCTTGTGGCTAAATTTCACGTCTGCCACATCGCCCTTGTCATCCACCACCTCGTTCTGGGCTTTGACGAAGGCTTCCTTGTACCCGATGGCAATTTTTGTCGCGAAAGCCGCTTCAGGGCTGCGCGCCTCTCCCTTGAGGAAAGCGTAATCGGTAACCACGTTGGTGGCGTCTCCGGCGGGTTTGTCGCCCTTGCCGCCGAAGATACCGATATTGCTGGTGCCCCGGCCATCCTGCTTGACCACTTTGCCGAACCAACCGCTGCGCTTTACCTCGGCCAGCCCCAATGCTCCGACCAACGTCGCGGAGATCCCCTTCTCCGGCGCAACCCCCGCATGCGACGCTCTGCCCGTGATCTCGACTTCCCAATTCTCCTGCCCGACCGCACCCACGATCAGGTCCGAAGCCGACTGACCATCGACATTGATGCACATGACAGCACCATTGAGGTCAGCAGGGTTGAGTTCCCTTGCGCCATGCAGACCGCTTTCTTCGCGCACGGTAAACAACAGGGTGAGGGGAGGGTGCGGCAAGTTGTGCTTGATCAGTGTTTCCGCAACAACGACAAGAAGGGCAACTCCCGTGCGCGCATCACCGCCAAGCGCGGTCGTGCCATCGGATACAATGCGGTCGCCCTCTCGGCGTGGCTTGGCGCCGGCGCAAAGCGGCACCGTGTCAAGGTGGGTTGAAAAGAGCAGACGTGGTCCGGGACGCGTTCCTGGTATATCCACGATCAGATTGCCCGTTTCGGTCGGCAACGGAATTCGCTTGTTGACGTCGTCGAAGCGAATTGCGGAGTCGGGCACCCCGATTTTCTTCAAGGCGTCGCATACAGCCAAGCCGATGTTCTTTTCCTGTCCGGTAACACCCTCCACCGAAAGGAATCGGATCAGATGTTCTTCCGCCGCGGTGACGTCGAGAGGAATTGAGAAATTGCTCATGATATCCATCCGGTTGTTTGCATATGGTTTCGATCCGAGGTGTCCAAAAGGCCGTTACAGGCCCCACGGCAGGCCAACGGCCTTCCAGAAAGCGAAGAGACCCGTCCACAACACGAACATCAGCACGACATACGGGAGCATCATGGAGACGATCGTACCGACGCCGGCAGACTTGTCGTACTTCTGGGCAAAACCGACGACGAGCGCGAAATAGGCGTTGAGCGGGGTGATGGCGTTCATCGGAGAGTCGCCGACGCGATATGCCGCTAAGACAGCTTCCGGCTCGACGCCGAGTTTCATCAAAAGCGGCACGAAGACGGGAGCAAAGATTGCCCATTTTGCAATCGCCCCCGTCAGCAGCAAGTCGATGATCGCGACCACGACGATGAAGCCTATCAGGAGCGGCAGAGGCCCGATATTGGCAGCCTGCAGGGCGCCAGACAGGCTCAACGCCATGACGGTGCCGATGTTGGTGTAGGTAAAGTAGGCAACGAACTGGCTGAGAACGAAGAAAAGGAAGATGGTTCCGCCCATGTTCTTGATCGATTTCTCAATCGCCGCAATCACCTCGGCCAGGCTTCGCATCGTCCCCGCACCGATACCGTAGGTCCATCCTGTCACCAGAAAGATCAGCATGATGAGAGCAATGAGGCCGTTCATGAAAGGTGAATTCCCGATGAGCTCCCCAGTAGTGGGATTGCGCAATGGAGCGCCGCTTGGGATCGTCAAAAGCAGGAATACGGCAAGGAGGGCCACGAGCCCGTAGAGGGCAAACCGCAAGCCTCGTGCTTCCTCTTCGGAGAGCGTGGCCCCTCGCGGCTGAACGCTGCCTTCAGCGGCTTCGGGGTTATATTCTCCTAGCCGTGGCGCGATGATGCGATCGGTTATGAAAGCGATCACGATAGTCAAGAACACCACCGAGGCGGTTGAGAACCAAATGTTGGATGCCAGGCCGATTGATCGATTGGGATCTACGAGATGGGCCGCATCATTGGTGAATTCGACAAGGACGGCATCGAGTGGCTTGATTAGCATATTCACTGTAAAGGCGGCGGCCACGGCCGCGAAGCCGAGCGCAAGGCCTGCAAGCGGATGCCGGCCGACCGCCAGATAGGCGACGCCGGCAAGCGGTATCAGCACCAGATAACCGGCGTCTGCGGCAATGCTCGCGAGGATGCCGACGAAGGCGAGGATATAGGTCAGCGCCCACCTGGGCGAAACGATGACGAGCTTGCGGATCAGCGCAGTGACCAGGCCGGATTCCTCTGCGACACCCGCGCCGATCATCGCTGCGATCATCAGCCCTACGGCAGTGAAGCTCATGAAGTTGGGAATGAGCGAAGAGTAGAGAAAGCGTATCCCCTCCACACTGACCAAGCTGCGGATGGCCGCCGTCGCCTGTTCTATCTCATGCGTTTCCGGATTGATGCGCTCGTAGGTGACAGACGCTCCAAACGCGCCGAGCACGGCTGAAAGAACAATGACAATGCCGATCAGAATCAGGAAGATAACCACCGGGTGGGGAACCATGTTGCCCACCTTCTCGACACCGTCGAGAAATCTCTGCATCACAGTCTTTGATGCTACATTGGCAGTGGCCATATCGTGCCTCCGTTTTAGCTAAAAGGCGTATCCCGTGGGAGACTTGGGACCTCGAGGTTCGGGTGGTGTGTTTTCTTGACGGTGGTTCAACACTCATCGGCCTGACCCGAGCCAGACGGCCGTTGCTGCCGACTTGATGTCTTTTGCGAGAGGCCGGGATGGACCTCCCGGCCCGAAGCCCCTCACTTCTCACTGCGTGGGGAAGTGGAGGACAGAAGAACGCGCCAGATCATCGTCGCGACACGCCGGTTCAGCGCGGGCATGGCCCAACATACTCGCGGCCGGTGCGACGATCCCGGAACCGGCATTGGCCCGGCTGGCCAGCCACATTTCCGATGATGGCTCCTGAAACACCGCCGATTGCAGCACCGACGGCGGCACCGCGGACATCGTTTCTGATAGCGCCACCAACCACTGCACCAGTTGCCGCACCGATGCCGGCACCCTGTTGGGTCGGTGAGCAGCTAGCCAGCGCCAAACCTGCCAAAATGCACAGCAGCAACTTCTTCATCACATTCCCCTATGTAACGTCCAACCGATATGAAGGTCGCGGCAGAAGCTATGCGCGCCGTCACTAAAGTATTATGTCGCTTCAAGTTTGGCTGTGATCAGCATGGAATCCCAAAACTACGCTCCGGGTCCAAATTTGTTGGCCGGAGCAGGGGATAAAGCCGGGAATGAAGCCCCGGAAGCGATCATCCGCGTTCCAGGTGTCGGCGCGTAAAGCATATTTCTGCGTGGTGCAGACCGGAAAGCAGAAAGTGTCTTTAAAACCCGTGGCTTGCCGTGATCTGGGGGAAGATCGACGCGGTGCATGCAGCCGAGATAAATGCACAAGGATGTCGATTGAGCTGTTCAAGACCTTCAGAGGCCACAACGGATTGCGCGCCCTGACCGCGCGGGGACGCGCCGAGACCGATTGGTAAAGTCGACCGGAACCTTTACGCTTTTCCAGCGAGATAGCTGTTCATGAGGAGGGAGTTCAGAGACAAGGCCGCTCCTCGTTGCATGTCCCCAGACGGGATCCGCGGATGCTTGATTCCGCACCAGCCCGCTTCGCGAGCCTCCTTCGGCGTCATGCCGAATTCGCGTCGGAAGGTTCGGCTGTATGTCGATGCGTCCGTGAACCCCCACTCCTCGGCGATCGCGGAGATCGACCGCCTATCCATGTCGTCGGCAAGGATGTCCCTGGTGCGCAGCAGACGTTGGCGCCGGATATGGTTGGAGATACCTCCGTTCGGCTCAAAAATCCGGTATAGACGGGACCGCGAGACGTCCAGATCTCGGCACAGTCTTTCCGGAGAGAGATCGCGATCGGCGAGCTGTGCCGCGATGAGCTTGTTCGCACGCGCCATGATCACCGCGTTGATAGGCCCCTCCGCTTCAAGAACGTGATTGTGGGATAAGGTGACGCATGCGGTGAGCAGGTTGGTCGTCGCAACGGCGATGTATTCGGCATCACGCTCGGTTCTGTCCGGAAGCGAATGATGAAGGAGCTGGATGTAGTCGGTGATGAAGGTTGCCATTTCCGGGCGGATGGAGAGATCGAAAGGCTGCGAGAATGCGAAGTCCCTTGGGAGGAAAAGGGCAAGAACGCCATCGTCCTCGGCCTGGCCTTCATGCGGGGCTGCAAGGCAGTGCCAACGCAGCTTCCCGACGTGCCCCTTCCCCCCGTTCGAGGGAAGCGTATACGGGATGCTAAGAAGCCAATGATCGAAAACCGGGTTCTTCTTGCTACTCCAACGCCGGCGATAGCCGGTGCCGGGATATTCCAGTGACAACAGTGCAAGATTGCCGAGTTGCCAAACCCGCTGGCGGGCGCCGAATGATTCGAATTTGTCCCGCAGGAGCGTGATGTCCACAAGGCTGGCGTGCCAGGTCCTGTATAGGTCGAACTGTTCAGCCGGTGGTGCCTCGGACGTGTCAACGTCGATGACACACTTCAGTGGCGCCTGTTCTTTACCCTCAGCGGCAACTTGAACTCTGTTCTGCATGGCAAACCACCCGGATCGTCAGGGTTGGGCGCTATAGGCGAGACTTGTCCCGCCATTAAATTTGAACATATGCAAGGAATCCCAATTTTGGACGCGACATCCACTTCTTGGCCGGGGTGGTACTGAGAATGATCAGGCCCTGCATGTTTCAGGCACACGTACTGCACTTTCAGCAACTGGCGTTTATCGACAGCCCCAGCGAGTTGTTGATCAGGAGGCTGTTGAGGGTGCTGGTATTGCCTACGGGCTGGTCGATGCTCAGCCAGGTGGAATGCTGTACTCCCTGCCATCCGAGCGCTCGCGCTTCCTTTGGTGATAAACCGAATTCCTGTTTGAACATGCGACTATAGGTCGAAGGGTCCATGAACCCCATGCACTCGGCAATATGGGAGACTGAGCGTCCGTCTGCACTGTCCGCAAGAGCGCTGCGCGTCTCGAGCAGGCGCTTGCGGCGGATAAAATTCGAGATGCCCCCGGCAGGCTCGAAAATTCGATAGAGGCGGGATCGGGAAACCCCGACGCTTCGGCAGAGATCGTCCGGGGTCAGTTCCGGATCGGCGAGCCTTGCGTCGATCACGCGAATGGCGCGAGCGATGATCACGGCGTCGATCGGAGCCTGCGCCTCCTCAAGCTTTTCACGCGAAGGGGCAAGTGTTGCTGCGACGATGTGCGTAGTTGCCGCGACGATCCCGGAAACGTTGCTTCGCTTGAGGTTGGCCAGATTGCGATGGAGCAGGACCAAATAATCTGCGAAGAATTCGGCGGCGCTGTCAGTGATTTCCGGGTGAAGAGGGGCAGAAACCGTTGTGTGGGGAAGGAAAAGTGCGATGAACCTGCCTTCCGTTTCGCAGACGTCGGGTACCGCCAAGTTCCTCATGCGAAGCGTTCGCCGGCATTTTTCATCGGCCGCCAAATTCACGGTAACGAGCCAATGGTCGACGACCGGCTTTCTTTTATGCTCCCAACGGAGGAGATGCAGCGAAGAGGATTCGATCGCGGCAAACGCAAAGTCGCCAAGCTGCCAGATCTTCTCGTTCGCCTCGAAGGTAACGGCATCGCCACACCGAAGGCTGACATCAACGATATCTGAATGCCACGTGCGAAAGTACTCGAAGCGCTGCGGCGCAGATGCATAGTTTGTGCTACATTCGATCGCGCATTGTAGAGGCGCATCCTGAAAAGGATCGATCGCTTTCCGTTCTACCCGAGCGTCCATGATAGCTCCTTGAACTCAAGAGTAATCAGGCGCGAATTCCGCCACTGTTCGCGCGTATTGCACAATCAAGAGAAAAACCTATTCGACAAAACGCTGCAATGCCGATTTTATACTAAAAATAACTCGTGGCGAACGTCTTTAACAATGCATGACATCCGTGAACCGAGGGTACGGAACGGCACAGGCGACAAGCTGCAGTGACGCCGTTCCGGCGGTCGATAACCCCGACATCCTCTTCGGTGGTGACAGGGGCGAGGTCCCCTACAGTCGCATTATCGTCTCCGTTCCCCGTGAGCTTGGGGCGCGCACACTCCAGCTTCCACGGCACGTTCCTGGAAATCTCAAGCGCGACTTTGTCGTAAATGCCGTGACGCCGATTAGCCGGCAGGACATCGCATCTGCCTTCCATGCCAACGGCCCGCGCAAAAGCCGCGTCTTTCTCTTCGT
The DNA here is from genome assembly GCF_002940685.1 of Ensifer adhaerens. Taxonomy (GTDB): domain Bacteria; phylum Pseudomonadota; class Alphaproteobacteria; order Rhizobiales; family Rhizobiaceae; genus Ensifer; species Ensifer adhaerens_E. The sequence continues at coordinate 308,685 of NZ_PNFP01000003.1, forward strand.
GCATGGTTACAGCACCACATTCGATCGAGCCGTTTTCCGTTTCGCGCAGCTGGTTCATGACGCCGATGCGCAGGCGGTGCCGATCCTCTTTTCCTGGCCGTCATGCGGCCGCTTTCTCGACTACAAGCGCGATATGGACAATGCGTCCTATTCGCGTTCGGTCCTCGCACAACTACTTCAGACTACAATCGACAGTCCAGCAATCGACGAGGTCGTCGTGCTCGCCCATTCGATGGGCGCTTGGCTCGCCGTCGAAGCGGTCAGGCAGGTCGCTCTGCAGCACGGTGGCACGCCCGGCAAGATCACGAGCCTCATTCTCGCATCGTCCGACCTCGATGTCGGTGTTTTTCGGCGCCAAGCCGAGGATATGGGGCCGAAGCGTCCGTGGATTACGATCTTCGTTGCTCAGCACGACCGGGCGTTCCAGCTGTCGCAGTTCATTTCGCGCGGCGGGGCACGTCTCGGCGGGATAGACCTGTCGCGGGAAGACTACCAGCAGGCGTATTGGGCCTTGCGGGCATCGCCGTGCTGGATCTCAGCGCGTTGAGTTCGGGCGACCGGGTCAATCGCGCTCTTTATGTCACCAGCCCCGACGTCGTCCGCCTGATCGGCGACAGGTTGTCGGAGGGGCAGGTGATCACCGATGTCGACGTCGCGCTGCCGACAACCGCAGTGGATGCGCTCGGTTCCGCAGCAACCTTTGTCGTGACCGCTCCCATCCTGACCTTCGATATCGCCGCAAGTCGCTAAGCGTGAATTCCCCGGCCGACCTGGAGGGGGCGTCGAGGTAAAAAAACGGAACGGCCAGCACAGTTTTGGGATTATGGGCTCATCCTTGTCGACGCGTCAATTGGTATCGTCCCCGATCGCCGGGGTAGGCCGCACCTCGGCCTGCATTTACGGCCGATCCCGCCTGTGAACCGAAGGCGAGGTTTGGCGCGAGCATGGCATCCCGCAATGTTGGCGTTTCAAATGAGAGGATCTCGACATGAGTGATCTGGTTTTCATCGCATTCCCGACGGAAGAAAAGGCAGAGGAGGTGCGCCAGAGGGTGCTTTCGCTGCAGCGGGAATATCTGATCGAGCTCGGCGATGCCGTTGTCGTGGTGAAGAATGAGAAGGGGCAGATCAAGTTGAACCAGCTCGTCAATCTCACCGCGCGCGGCGCGGTATCCGGTGCTTTTTGGGGCACACTTATCGGCGCCATCTTCCTGATGCCGCTCGTTGGAACGGCGCTCGGTGCAGCATCCGGCGCGCTCGGCGGCGAACTCAGTGACATTGGTATCAATGACAGGTTCATGAAGGAATCCGCGGGGGCGCTTCAGCCGGGAACGGCCGGTCTTTTCCTGCTGGTGCGAAAGATGACGACCGACAAGGTTCTGGCCGATCTCAAGGGTGTGGGCGGTGAACTCTTGCAGACATCGTTCGACGAGACCAAGGAAGCCGCTTTGCGCGAAGCGCTATCCGCCGCCCAGTCCGAGGTCGAGAAGGTTCCAGCTGCGAACCTGTGAGGGGAGCCTGAAAAATCGCACCTCACTGAGGCCGGGCGTGATAGCCTCCTGTCTCGGCGCCACTTGCTGAGGCTTCAACCGGCCTGGGGTTCGCCGAGTGCGGCAACCACGCGCAGGGGATGAGTTGTGACCGAAATTCAAAGCACAGGTCTCATCATCTTTGCCACGATTGCGCTGTTTGCGTGGAACAGGCTTCCGGTTATCGCCGTCGCCTTCGTTGCAGCTCTTTCCCTGTGGGCCGCTGACCTTGTCAGCCTCGAGCAGGCTTTCGCGGGGTTCGGTGACCGTGCCGTCCTGTTCATTGCCAGTCTCTTCGTGGTGAGTGCCGCGCTCGAAAGGACGGGCGTGACGGCATGGGCCGGGCAGGTCCTAATGGCACGAGCAGGCGAGAACAATCGTGACCGGCTTCTTCTCATTCTCATGATCGCCGTAGGCAGCCTGACTTCGCTCGTCAGCGGAAGCGGCGCGGTTGCGGCGCTGATGCCCGTCGCGGTGTTAGCGGCGGTGCGTGTGGGTCACTCGCCCGCCCAGTTACTCATGCCGCTGGCCTTTTCCGCGCATGCCGGGGCCAACCTGCTCTTGACTGGCGCTCCGAAGAACTTTCTTGTCTCGGAGGCGCTCGAAGAGGCGGGACTTGGAGGGTTCGCATTCGCCGAATTTTCCCTTGTCGGCGTACCCTTGCTTGCTGGAACCGTTCTCATCATCCTCCTCCTCGGCAAGCGCCTGCTGCCCGGCCACAGCGGCGCGCGGCTACCCGCCGATTTCAGCCGGCACGCTCAAACCCTCGTCGAGCACTACGGTTTGAGCGATGGACTGTTTCGGCTGCGTGTCAGGAAGAGTTCCCAACTTGTCGGCCTATCGCCAGACGACATCGATCTGGGAGGCTTTGGCGATTTGCAGGTCATGGCCGTACAGGCCTCCGCGTCGGGCCTTCCGGTGCGAGGCCGCGCGATTACATCGGAAGATTACCTGCTTGTTCGCGGCGCTGCACAATCCGTCGCCGAAGCGGCGTCTCACCTGCATCTGGCCGTTCGCGAAGACGCTGAAGGCGGAAATCCAGCCTTCAATCGTCGGTCGGGTCTGGCCGAAGTGATGATCCCTCCGCGCTCCGGGCTGATCGGGCAGCCGATGTACCCCGGCGTGGCAACCGAAGATGGTGACCTGATCGTCCTGGCGGTGCAGCGGCGCGGCGAAGAAATCGACTACACCAAGCCGGAACTGAAGGCGGGAGACACCATCCTTCTCGAAGGGAGCTGGGAGGCCCTCGACCGGCGACTAGATGATCCCGATGTGCTCGTCGTCGATTCGCCTGATCTCGTCCGCCGGCAGGCCGTGCCCATGGGGCCGGGGGCGGGGATCGCCGTCGCCACGCTCCTCGGGCTCGTCGTCGTGCTGGTGGTGAACATCGTGCCGCCCGCTGTCGCAGGCCTTCTGTCCGCCTGCATCCTCATTGGGGCGGGGGTGGTCACGGTTGAACAATCCTACCGCGCCGTCCACTGGACCACGGTAATCCTGGTTGGGGCGATGATGCCGATCTCGACGGCGATGATTGAGTCCGGCACGGCGGAGTTCGTGGCCGACGAGCTAGTGTCTGCAATCGGTTCCGCCGGGCCGACGGCGCTCCTTGGAGGGCTTTTCCTGCTCACTGCGTCCCTAGGACAGATAATGAGCAATACGGCAACGACGATGCTGGTCATTCCGATTGCGATGGCCGCAGCGGCGGGCATGCACATCGCGCCGCAGCCGGTCCTGATGAGCCTTTGCATCGCCAGTTCGGCATCGTTCATGACGCCGATCGCCACGACAACAAATATGATGGTGATGGGGCCGGGTGGGTATAAGTTCGGTGATTACTGGAAGCTCGGCACACCACTCATGGCCTGGTACTTCGTCGTGGCCGTTTTCATCGTCCCGTTGATCTGGCCACTCTAGATGTGCAGACTCAATGGGTTACCCTGGATTGAGGCGATTGGCCGGTGTCGCTCAATCTAGACTGCCGTGAGGACGGTGCCAACAGTAGGTATGGTCTACGCGCAAGCCGGCACATAAGCCCATTCCCTCAAGACAGTGGTCCGGATGAAACGCTGTGGGCCCCCAGCTAACGAATTACAGACTCGGCCGGATTTGTGCCTTCGTCCGAGAAAGAGTTACGCGGCTGACGATCGCCGGCTCGATATCCGTTTCGAAGGAGCTATGCTTGCTGGTCAGACGCTGCATGCAAAGGTCGACGATCGTTGGCACATCCCTTTGCCGATAGTACACAAATAGAGACACAGCGCATGGCTTTGGGACAGGCAACTAGTTGTTCGCCCGCCGATATTTGCAAAGATATCTCGTCGCAATGCTGCGGCCCCGTAAAGGGAAGAGTTCATTTCGGAGAGGGAAAATGCGAAAAGCGTCTTTGATGCGTCCATGCTCGCAGGCTGTACCTCGAACGAACAGCGCGTGGAGGGAGCGACCGTCGCCGGAGTTGCCGCCGCGCCGCGATTTGGATCCCTAGTCGGTACGGCAGTCGGTAGCGCGACGGGTGCAACGGTGGGCGCAGCCACCAAGCCTAGTGAGTGCCGGCTACGCGAAGGTGGGGTCATCGCGTCGGAGTACGTTGCTGACGCACGGCTATCTAAACGATGAAGGCCCGGAGCAATCGGCATTCAATTCAGCCCACGCTTGCCTGAACGGGGTACCGATTTACCCTCTGGCCATGCTGGTCTTTTGTGATGGCGGCGGTGGTCATACGTGGCGGTCAGTTGTAGCCTGCAATAACATTGCCTCTAGCCACCACAGTGCCGCCGGCGCTTCCAGGGAACATCGTCATCATGACCAGCCGAGCGCAGGTTGTCCCCCTCGTCATCATCGCAGTCATTGCGCTCGTATCTGCCTTGCAGCTGGCGGCTGCTGTCTTCGCTCCCGTTGCCGGTGCGCTCTTTATCATCGCGCTCGTATGGCCGTTCCAGAAGAGCCTGCAGCACTTTCTGCCTAAGCTGCTGGCCCTCGCACTGGTGGTCGCGGTTATCGTCCTTGTCTTCGTCATGCTGACGTCGATCGCAGCCTGGGGATTCGGGCGCATCGGCCGCTCCGTGGTTGCCGACAGTGCACGGTTCCAGGCGCTTTACGGTCAGCTTGCCGCCTGGCTCGAAGGTCATGGCATTGTCATCGCCGGTGCGTGGGCCGCACATTTCAACGTAGGATGGTTGCTGCATGTTTTGCAAGGCGTGACAGCTAGGTTGAACACGACGATTTCGTTCTGGATCGTCGTTGTCGTCTATGTGCTACTCGGCCTGCTCGATACGGAGGCCACCTCCCGGAATATCCGAAGGGCTCTTTCCGGGGAAACCGCAAATGCCTTGATCGGCGGCGGCGCGCTCACGGCATCCAAGTTGCGGCGCTACATGCTTGTCAGGACGGTCATGAGCCTTGCCACTGGCGCGCTGGTCTGGGCTCTTTCCGCCGCGTTCGGACTCCGGTTCGCCGCAGAGTGGGGCGTGATCGCCTTTACACTCAATTACATCCCTTTCATGGGGCCGTTTGTATCGACGCTCCTGCCAAGCGCCTTTGCGCTGGCGCAGTTCGGATCACCGCAGGCGGCCGTCCTCATCTTCGCCGGCCTCAACATCATCCAGTTCGTCATCGGCAGCTACATAGAGCCAAGAGTGGCGGGCTACGCACTTGCGATGTCGTCCTTCCTGGTTCTCTTCTCGGTTTTCTTCTGGTCGTTCGTGTGGGGCCTGTTCGGCGCATTCATTGGCGTACCGATCACGATTGCGATCCTGACCTTCTGTGCGCAATTCTCGTCGACGCGATGGATCGCGGAGATTTTTGGCGCACCCACGGCGTAGGAAAACGAGCTGCAACGATAGCCCGGTTCTGAGCTACCGGCCGCGTTCCGCCGATGATGGCGGCGCAAAGCATCGCGTAAAAGCTTGCGGTAGCGTCGACGCCGATCCTCAGCCATCTGGTGCGCCGTCACGTGCCAGTAGCCCTCGGCGACGGGAACCTCACGGTCGTGCCAGAAATTCGGTCGCAACTCGCGGCAGATGGTCGAGTGGTCTCGGCGAAGCGTCCGTGCGATCTCTGCCTGGCTGATCTTCTTTTCATGCATCCGCGCAATGACGCAGCGTTCATCCATACTCAACTGCACAAAAGAACGGGCCACATCCATCCTCCTGAAACGATAGCCGATTTGTCCTTGTTACATTTGAAAATGGAATCCGCCTCGTGACACAGAATGTCAAAGCTGGATGGAGATGCGACGCCGCTGGCCCGTTAGAAATGCGACACTGGCCGCGTTCTTGCGCTGACGGTCAGCCCTCGACCGGACCGGCTGGACCGGGTTGCAAGGGTAGGGAGGGGGCGGGTGAGGGGCACCCCTTCGGCTTTAGCTTCCTCAGTTGTGGTGACTGCTTTGTCCAATAGCGGTCATCAGACGAAAGCTCTAACCGCCAGAAGCTATCGGCAACGGTGGCAGAACTGCTTCCCGTAAAAGTCTTGATGCAGGGTGCTTTACTCCATCGAACCCTGCCGCATTGATCTTCTCTACAATGCCGCCTTCATCCAAAAGCAGACAAAGGTGATTTGAAGCATCACGCGAATGAATTTGCCAGTTTGGTGAGATGGGGGGTAGGGATTGTGTTAAACCTGTTTCCAAGGAACAACTACATGCGCTCCTACAAAGTTGTCGATGCCTTCTCAAATAAGCCGTTCATGGGAAACCCGGTAGCGGTCATTCTCGACGCGGAGGGGATTAGCGACGCTGAGATGCAGACGATTGCTCGGTGGACCAACCTTTCCGAAACCACATTCCTACTTCCAGCAACATCTCCGGAAGCGGACTACAGGCTTCGTATATTCACCCCTCGCAGCGAACTGCCATTCGCTGGACACCCTACGATTGGCAGTGCCCATGCCATCCTTGAGGCGGGCCTACATACTCCACGCGACGGGCAGCTCGTGCAGGAGTGCAAAGCAGGTCTGATCAGGATCGCTGTGTCTGGAGAAGGATCAGAGCGGACGCTCACCCTTTCGATGCCGCCCGCTAAACTCAGAACGCTTTCCGATGATGAGGTGGCCGAGCTTGAGGCGATCCTCGGCAGCTCTGTCCTCAAGGATGAAGCGCCGGCGATCATCGACGTAGGCGCAGTGTGGGTCGTTGCTCGGCTCGACAGCGCTGAAGCTGTCCTTCAGTTGACGCCGGATTTCGCCCGCTCTGCAATGTTCGAGCGGAAGCTTGGTGCTACCGGTGTGACTGTCTTCGGCAAACACAACGACGGAATCACCGATATTGAAGTGAGGTCGTTCGCTCCTTCATGCGGCGTGGAAGAGGACCCGGTATGCGGTTCAGGCAACGGAAGCGTCGGTTACTTTCGTGCGAGCAGAGAGAGTGTTGCTGTCGGCCGCCTGACTTACACTGCGTCGCAGGGACGACAGGTCGGTCGGGACGGTCTTATCTCCATTATTGCCGAGAACGGGCTCGTCAGTGTTGGCGGAATGTCCGTCACCTGTGCTGAAGGGAAGCTCAACTGCTGAATTCTTGACGGCGGCTTTGGGCCGAAAGCTGCCTTCATTCAGCAGCCTCCATTCGAGCGAGTGCCCTCTGTCGTCTCGCAATCACCTCCGGATCGTTCATGAAATCCGTCCGCCGCCCAGGCTTGCGGCCGCGCTTTTGATATCCATTGCTCTGGCTGCCGTCCGGGATCTCAAACATGCTGTTGGTCTGTCCGGTTCGTCGCGGGCCACGTTTGCTCCGTTGCAAATCGCGGCCTTCCTGCATCTGAGCAAGCAGCGACAGCATATCGTCCAATCGTTTGTTCTCAACCACAGGCGACCGGTGAACCGAGCGAAGCGTGTCGAAGGTTCTGTAGGACAGGTTGAAACTCTCGTGCATGATCTCCAGAATGTACCCTCCCACACAGAACGATCGCATAAGATAGCTTATGGAACTGCGCGGCAACCCGACGCTCGGGCTCGTGATCGCGAGCATTCTGGGCGGACCGATCGCGCGTCGACCCATGGCGCCGCGCCGATTGTCTTCATCACTCTCTCACCGGTATCGGCATTCTTCATCGATATAGCCAACGCCGGGATCATTACGTTCATGGTGAGGTAAGCCGTCCGCACGCTGCGCACGCGAGCCGTCCCGCCTCGATAGCAGCGGGCGCTCCTGTCCGGGGTCGACGGCAGCGCCGATTAATCCCGAACACTGCGAGGGATGCATCGTCGTAGTTTGGACGTCGGACAAACATTTTGCAGCTTGCGGACGTGCTTCGGGATAATATCGTCTCGCCCAACTACGAAAGGCTCCGAGCATGGTAGATAGATCCGAAAAAAGCATCAAACGCCGCGATCTGATCAAGACATCCATTGCTGCGGTCGGGGCAGCAACGGTGCTTGCGGCCAATGCCAGCCCAGCGGCTGCGCAAACCTCGTCCTCCGCCGACGCGATGGCTGGAAAGAGAACGGTTTATACCGGAGAAACAATCCAGGGGAAGAAAGTCGTCAGCGCGCTCGACGTCAACGATCTGGAACCCGGCAAGAAGCACCTCCTGTATCTTCAGGGCGTGCAGATGCGCACCGGAGAGCACTGGTACGTGTCCGTAATCGTCGCCAGAGGCGCAAAGCCGGGTAAACGCGTCGTCCTGACCAGCGGCGTGCACGGCGACGAGATGAGTTCGGTGCATACGGTCATGACCGTGATGAACCAGCTCGATCCGGCACAGATGTCGGGGACGGTGATGGCGGTCACGGACATAGCGCGCCCGGCCATGTTGGCCATCCAGCGCAAATGGCCCAACTCAAGCAGGAGCATCGACCTGATCGATATGAACAGGGTATGGCCGGGGAACGAGAACGGCACAGCGCCCGACCGGCATGCCGCGCTGGTGTTCAACCGGCTGCTACGGCCAAATGCGGACGCTGCGATCGACTTCCATACCGGGACGACCGGCTTCGAGGTCAGCGCATTCAATATCGCCAGCATGGATGTGCCGGAGACGAAGGCGATGGCCGAACTCTATCCGGTCGGCCAGATCCTCGACATGCCGCAAAATGCCTTTCCCACAACCCTGCACAATGCGCTCCTCGCCGCGGGCGTCCCTGCGATCTGCCCGGAGGTCGGCGCCGCGCGCGTCCTGGATCTCCCGATGATCGCGCAGTTCGTAGAGGGTACAATGAACGTGCTCAAGCAGCACGGGATCATCGCCGGCCCGTTGGGGCGTACCGGCAAGGATGTGCGCGTCTTTGTCGGCCGTGGCGCAGTCCCGGTTGCCGCAACCCACGGAGGGTTCGTCGAGCATCTGGTCAAGCTCAACGACAAGGTCGAGGCCGGCCAGAAGATCGCCATCCAGCGCAACAGCTTCGGTGAAGTGGTCGCAGAATAAGCGAGCAGCGTGACCGGCGAGGTGTCGGGCCTGCGCACCGATGTGATGTCCGAACCCGGAGACAACCTGGCGTTTATTCTGTTCGAGAAGCCGGCTCCGTACGGCGAGGACGCCTATCAGGAGTAACGAGTGCCTCCAGACAAGAAGCCGTAAGCTGCGATGTTCTCAGCGGCCTGCGGCGCGCCGGACCCTGCCTTCTCTTGCCAACGCCCCTATTTGGAGCTCTATGATGTTGAGAAATCTATCGATCGCGGCGATTGGTGCCCTGTTGCTTGCAAGCTCCGCGCATGCCGAAACCGGAGCGTCGATTGGCGGGGGCAACCCTTACCCCGTCAGCGACTACACGTGCCAGGACGGCACGCATTTGGCAGTGCGTCTGTTCGGCGACCGCGCTTCGGTATCCGTCAACGGCGCACCTGCGGTTGATCTGCTGGCCATGGGGACAGAAGGAACGACTTATTCAAACGGCCGGTGGACGCTGACCATCGTGCAGGGACAACTGTCGTGGGGCGTCGGCCGCGCCGTGCCGTCGCCATGCACCGGCGGTTGAGCGTCTCGTTGCAATAAAATCGGTATCGTGGGTATCTGCGCATGCGATGCGATCGAGCGTGCCATCGCCGGCATCTCGACCTCCGACGGTTTACGATCCGTCAACTAGAATGGGGAGGTCAGCAAAGATCGAGTCGCGTTTGCGAGCGTTCCAGGCATCTGTCGTTCAACCTGCACCAAACGCACGAAGATATTTCGTACGCTCTGCATAGCCTGGGCCCTTCGCTTCGGTTAGGTTAGGTTAGGTTACCGCTGCTACAGACCCCCCATTTGTTGGAGTGACCCGATGACATCTCGTTTTTTGGCAGTCCTTATGGTGGCTTCCAGCCTCGTTTCCGCACCGGTCGTTCTTCCCAACACCGCGCAGGCCGCCGTCGAAATTAGCATTGGTACAATTCTCAATGGCGGCCGCGGAATCACCTGTTCACAGGGCGAACGTATGCTGCGGCTACGAGGTTATCGGGATATACGTCGAGTCGATTGCCGCGGGCGGTTCTTTGTATACCGTGCTTGGCTCGGTGTGGGCAGATTTGAAATTGCCGTCCGTGCTCGGGATGGAAGAGTGGTGGACAAGCGCCGCCTTTGGCGATGAGCCTGTAGCTGGCTCTGAGATGGTTAGCTATGTCATCAATAAGATTCCGACCTTAAATCCTGGGCAAAGCCCTCAGTATGGCGAACTCGACAAGCATGGCGATTTCATTTTCGGCCGGTCGAATACGCAGGCCCCGAAGCGCCCGTTGTCGACGCTATGAAAACACCTTCGGGGGTAACGATTGATCTACCCCCGGACGTCGCAGCATCGATGAGCGTTATACTGGTTAATCAACCCGCCGAGCGAGCGCGGCGTTCTACAGTGTTCTGGATCCTCTATCGGCGCGACATTGGCACGACGGTGGCGGTCGCCGACGCCGCGAAAGTCATCAGTCGATCATTTTACTCTAGCATAATCGAGTATTAGACCTTATCATCGCACTTCATCTGAGCATTATTTAGTATGCGGACCCAGAAGAGGACGGCCTCTTTAACGCAGCGTAGCCATCGTTTCCGTTGAACACGCGGCACTGCGCTGTAGTGAAGAGCGCATATCAAGTTTCGTTCCTTTCACTACACTCACGTATACTACTGAAAATGGGGCCACTACATGGCTGGACATGGCAACTTCAACCTGATGAAAATGAAGCTGATTGGCTTCGCTAGTATCGTTATCGGGTTCCTCGTCGTAGCGTCCGGCTACCGCTATGGCTCGTTCGGGTTCGGATTCGCAGGAGCGGTCCTCTTGCTTATTGGAATAGCTTTCGTCATCGGCCACGTCCTCCGCCGAAATGAACGGCGGTAGGGCCATTGGCGCCACGTAGTCTATAGACGCAAAGCCAACTGACGCATTCTGTGCGCCCGGCAGATCGATACGACTGCGCAATCGACGGATTGCGCGCCCCCGGAGCGTATTCGGACTTTCTCCCAGCACTCTCCGCTGGTCGGGGAGGAGCGGCAAACGAACAGGGGAGTGACAACGAAACCATGACTTCTCACGACACCATGCCGCGCAATGCAGGTGGCGATCCGACCGGCCCGCCGGCGTCAGTTCGCTTAGTGCTGGGCGGAGTTATGCTTTTAGCGGGATTGGTCGTCCTGACGGATGTGGCGTTTGCGTCATTCGTTGCTCCAGCCTTCATCGGAACCGCTGCCATCATGGTCGGCACATTCGAAATCGTCCACGCCTTGTGGGCAAGAACCTGGGTCGCCGTGTCGTGGCAGATGCTGCTGGGGTTTCTTTACATCGCCCTGGGCCTGATCCTTACTGACGCCGCCGGCTCGAGCGTGATGGAGATGTTGACGAACATTGTGGCCCGGTCCGGGCGTACACAAGAGCTGTTGCAAACCTATGCGATCGGCCTGTTGTTCACCCTGTCGGGCATCGTCAGGATCTTGCTCAGCATCAGCCATTGGCGTGAGGCAGGATGGACGATGATGCTGTCGGGAGCCTTTGGCGCCGGGGCAGGATTAGTCATCTTGTCCGAGTTCCCAAAGTTAAGTCTGTGGATGCTAGCGCTCTTGCTCGGCATCGATTTCCTGACGCAGGGCCTAGCGTGGCTTAGATTTGCATTCTCCCCTCGGCCGGAGAGAGGTGGAGACGGTGCGAACCACCCGCGGAAGCGAACTCAAACGAAATAAAGGTCAAGAATGCCTCAGTTCATCGGGGGGCGGACAAGACTCATGGCGGGGCGAGTATCCGAGAGTGCGGAGCGAAAATCATCCATCATGTTGCCTTGCGCGGCGAGGGCGACTTCGGTGCGATTTGTCGCATTTAGCTTGCGCATGATGTTCGAGATGTGGACCTTTATCGTGTTCTCCGACAGGTTCAGCTGTTTGGCGATGACTTTGTTGGGCAGGCCGCGCTGCAAGCTTGCCAGCACCTGTCGCTCGCGTTCCGTAAATGCAACACGCGATTTGTCGGTACTGGAGGCCAACTCACCAGTCTCGTCACCCGCCGGCAATTGCAGGGCACCGCTATTTCGGGCTAGACGGGGGCATGTGTCATACAGCCTACCCCGCCTCCAGTCGTAGATTGCGGAAAGTGGACACCGGCGCCCATGACATGGGTTTTCGGCACCCCGGCCATTCCTTTTCGAGCGCCCTGATCGCGCCCGAGGTGTGCATCTAAGGGTGGCGCCCGTGAGGTCAAATTCACGATCCGATCGCACATCCTCGCTCGAACGTCGCGTCAGATGGCCTTCTGGTCCGGAACCACCAGCGGCCCGCCGGATATAGGATCCTCTATGATGACGGCCGAAAGACCGAAGACATCGCGAACGAGGTCGGCCGTCACGATTTCCGTCGGTGGTCCCTCCGCCAAAATCGCTCCGTCGCGCAGGGCGATCACATGGGTCGCATAACGACAGGCAAGATTGAGGTCGTGCAGGACGGCAACCAGCGTCCGGCCCTCGCGATTGAGGTGCCGGCAGAGGTCGAGCAGCTCGACCTGATGTGTGATGTCGAGGTAGGTCGTCGGCTCGTCGAGCAGCAGGATCTCGGTTTGCTGAGCCAGCACCATGGCGATCCATGTCCTTTGCCGTTGCCCGCCGGAAAGCCGATCGACGCGCTCCAATGCGAGATGCTCGACACCCGTTGCCGCCATCGCGTCTGCAACCGCTACCTCGTCCTGTCGCGACCAACGCCTCAAGAACGTCTGGTACGGATAACGTCCGCGCGCCACCAATTCCGCAACAGTGATGCCCTCAGGTGCGACCGACGATTGCGGCAAGAGCCCAAGGCTTCGGGCGACCTCTCGCGAAGCGTAGGTGCCGATCGGTTTCCCCTTGAGGAAGATTTCCCCACTCTCCGGCTTCAAAAGCCGGGCGAGCGCTCTGAGCAACGTCGACTTGCCGCAACCATTTGGCCCGATGATTGCGGTGAAGGAGCCCTCAGGTATCGCAACGCTGAGGTTGCGCAGCACGGCGTCCCGATAGCCAACCGTGATGTCCATTGCACGAAGCGGATGTGGGGATGTCATGGCCTTGTCTCCCGAACGAGCAACCAGATGAAATAGAACCCACCGATAACGACCGTCATGACACCGACTGGGAGCTGGTTGCCGAAGGCCCGTTGAACCGCGAGGTCGGCCACGAGCAACAGCAGTCCGCCGCACAAAGCAGATGTGAGGATCGATACGCTCGCCGTCGCAGTCATCCGGCGTGCGACTTGCGGGGCCACCAGGGCGATGAAGGCGATCGGGCCGGCAAAGGCCGTTGCCGCCGCGGTGAGAGCGACGCCGACAAATGTCAACGCGAACCGCATGCGCATAACCGGAACGCCAGTGGCTCTCGCCACGTCGTCGCCAAGTTCCATCTGGCGCATCGCTTGCGCAAGGTAGGCGCTCGCCGGCAGAAGCACCGCAAAGGCGAGAGCCGCAAACCGCAATTGGTCGAAACCGAGGCCGTTCAGCGATCCGGCCCCCCAGAATGCGGCTCCGAGCGCTGCCTGGAGGCTCGCCTGGCGGATCATCCACATGTTGAATGCGCCGAGCAGGGCAGACACACCGATTCCGATCAGGATCATGCGGAAGCCGTCGACGCCGCCGCGCCAGGCCAACGCGTAGACGAGCGCGGCTGCGCCGAACCCGCCCGCCACGGCACCACCTGCGGTCAGCCAGTAGCCTCCGCCGAGGTGCAAGAGAACAATCAGTGCGCCGGTGTAGGATCCGGCCGAGAAACCAATGACATCGGGGCTTCCGAGCGGGTTGCGGGTCAGCGATTGGAAGATGGCGCCGCTGACGCCGAGCGCCATGCCGATGAGCACGGCGCCAAGGACGCGCGGCAACCGCCATTCGATCACGACGAGTTGCGCGCGCTCATCGCCAACACCAAGGAGAGCCGAAACGATATCGCCAACCCGCAGCGGAAATGCCCCGCCAGCCAGCGCAAGCGTTGCGACTGCCACGAGCGCAATGGCCAGCAGAAGCGCTGCAATGGCGGTGTGTGTTTCCACCTTGAAGGAGAACGGACCACAACGGATCACGCGATGCGCCGGCCCATCTAAGGCGGTTGCGTCCACTTCATATCGACAATTGTCGCGCCGCATCGAGGCCGAGCTGTTCATGGTGCCATGGCCCCTCCTCGGCGCGCCAGCAGAATGAGCACAGGGGCGCCGATGCAGGCTGTGAGGATCCCCGCTTCGAGTTCGTCCGGATAGAGGGCGAACCGGCCGACAAGATCGGCCAAGAGCAAGAGGATCGGCGAGAGCACGATGGTGAAGGCGATGATCCAGCGCTGATCCGGGCCTGTGAGCAAGCGCACCGCATGAGGGACCATGAGCCCGATGAATGTGATCGGGCCGGCAGCCGCAGTCGCCCCGCCAGCAAGAAGGGTGACCGCGAGAACGACGACGATGCGCAGATGGGAAAGCCTGGTACCGAAGGCCTGTGCGAGATCGTCGCCGAGTGCCATGGCATTCAGGGACCCGGCAACGGCGACTGCCAACACCAGTCCGAGCAGGATAACGGGGGCCGCGGTCAAGACCACCGTCATGTCGCGACCGCCCATCGAACCGATCGCCCAATGGCGCATGCCGTTAAACGTTGTCGGGTCAATCAGCGAGATCGACATGCTAAGGCCGCCGAGAACCGCCGAGAGCGCAACGCCGGCAAGGATCAGCCGCACGGGCTCTGCGCCGCCTCGGCCGACAGTACCGATCGCATAGACAAGCGTCGCCACGGTCATCGCGCCAAGCAAGGCAAACCACATGTAGGCGCCGATCGAGTGCCAGCCGAAAACACCAACGGCAAGGGTGACGAAAAACGCAGCCCCGGCATTGACGCCAAGCAGGCCGGGGTCGGCGAGCGGGTTGCGCGTCATTGCCTGGATCAGGGCGCCGGCGACACCGAAGGCACTGCCGCACAGGAGCCCCAGAAGCGTTCGCGGCACCCGGTACGCGCGAACGACAACATGGTCGACATTCGTCGAGTCGTAGGCAGTGAATGCTTGAAGCCCGGTCGGAAGGTCGATGGAGCGAGGCCCGGTCAGAATGCTGGCGGCCAACACGACGACGAGAACGGCAAGGGCGACAAGAAGCACCGGCAGCAACAGACCAGCACGGCGCCGGCATCCCGAGCCAACTGCCCTGACCAAGGCCCGATCGGCCACGCCGAGCGCCCCGTCGTCTGCAGCACCGGTCACGATCATACCCGCGCCTGCCCTTCGACCCAGTAGCCGACGGCGTCTATCCTCGTCTTGTCGAAGCCGAGCGTATCGCGAAAGTGCTTGCGGGCTGCGGATGCCGCGCGCGCCTCGCCGGCGATATAGATGTAACCCGGACCATCCGGCAGCATGTCGATGCTGCGTGCGATCGCATGCAATTGCGTCGGCCCGTCGCGACCGGCCGCATGCCCATGGGTGTGATGCCAGGTTAGCGACAAGGCGGCATCGCTTGACAGATCCTGCTCGTCTGCCGGCGCGGGCACCTCGACATGAACAATCACGGTAACCGCGTCCGGCATCTCCTCGAGAATGCGCCCTACCGCCGGCAGGCCGGTAATGTCCGTCAGGAGCAGGATCCATTGCGCATCCGCCGGCGGCTCATACCGCCCTTCCGGATTACAGAGACCGATGACATCGCCGGCCCTGGCATGTGTTGCCCAGCTTGCCGCGACACCCCCCTCATGCGCGACCAGGTCGACGGTCATTTCGCCGGTCGAGCCATCCCATCGGCGCACGGTGTAGGGACGGTTCGGGCAGGATGGAGAGCCGTCGAAGCGACCCCATCTCCCGTCCCTTTGCTGCGGCAAGGTCACCGGCAGACCACCACCGGGAGAAAAGGCGAGCCGGACCCACTCATCGGCATGGTCGCTCGCCTGATACCGGCCATGGTCCTCGACCTGGAGGCGAACGCGGATCATGGAGGGCGTGAGGTGCCCGGCAGAGAGCACCTCTGCGAAAAAATAGTCCTCGTGATACATCAAAGTTCCTCCGATTGGCCTTTTGTGCGGACAGCCGCGTCTGCGAGTGCCGGCACCAGCCTTGGAAAGACATGAGGGATGGAAAGAACGCTCGGCCAGGACGCGGCCCAAACAGACAAGGGGTCCTCAAGCGGGACATAGGCGCGACGCCTGACGGGCGAAAACATCTGGAACAGTGGTTCATTCTCCATCGCCTGGCGCGCACCTTCCTCGTACCAGGCGACAAGGACATCGGCATCGACGGTATCGAGTAGCTCCAGGCTGACATCGACCGAGGTGCGCCCCGGATTTGCCTTGGCAAGCCGATCGACGCCGGGCGCCACGGCCATTCCAAGCTCGATCAGCCAGTCGACCCGCGTCTCGCCCGGCAGATAGACCACCATCGAGCCTGAGCCTGCGAAATGCGTCGCGAAGGTGAAGGTCCTGCCCGCGAGTGAAGGATTTGCCGCGGCCAACTCGCCAATTGAGCCGCGCGTGCGGCTGATCAGCTGTTCGGCGTCGTTGTCGCGCCCAAGTGCTGCACCGATCAGGCGTGTCTGTTCGCGCCAGTCCGCCAGCCACGGGCCACTGCGATAGGTGATCGTCGGCGCTATCGTCGATAGTTTCCGGTAGACCAGTTCGTCAGCCCCGGAAAAGACGTTGATGATCAGGTCAGGCTCGAGCGCCAGGATCGCCTCGTAGTCAATACTGACGCCGTCGAGTAACACCGGCCTGCTTTCGCCGAGCAACGGTTCGCACCAGGGCGCGACACCGCTCTTAAACATGCCGCGCCGGACCATCGCGATCGGTCGCAGGCCGAAAGCCAGCAGGCTATCGTCGTCGCAAAAGCCGGCGCAGACGATGCGTCGCGGAAGACGCGGCACGACCGTCTTTCCGAAGGCGTGATCCACCGACACCGGGAACGACATCGCCCCGCTACCCGCGTACGCAGCTGTAGGCGGGCCGAACACGCCGCCAAGGCAAAGGCCCAGGAAAGCGCGGCGCCGAAAGCGAATTTCGTCGTCGATTGCGGCGCTCCCAGATCGGTGCATCATCTTTCAGCCTTCAGGGCGCCGCGGTCCGCCTCGGCGCCCTCCCCATTCGATCTCAGAAGCGGAA
The DNA here is from genome assembly GCF_002940685.1 of Ensifer adhaerens. GTDB lineage: Bacteria > Pseudomonadota > Alphaproteobacteria > Rhizobiales > Rhizobiaceae > Ensifer > Ensifer adhaerens_E. The sequence continues at coordinate 325,666 of NZ_PNFP01000003.1, forward strand.
CTTAGTCGAAACGGTGAAGCTGCGCGGCTCGCCGTAGAAGCCCGTGTCGAAGTTGCCGAGAGCCGCGAAATACTTCTCGTTGAAAATGTTTTTCGCGTTGAAGGTGACATCGACCTTCTCGTTGAACGAATATCTCGCCATCACATCCACGAGCATGACGTTCTTCTGCTTGAACTCTTCGTAGACATTGGCCGGGCTCCACACATTGCCATAGATCGCGCTCTGCCAGCGCATGCCGCCGCCAATGGTCAGCTTTTCCCATTCTCCCGGCAGCCGGTAGGTGGTGAACAGCTTGAAGACGTTTTCCGGAGCACTCGTCTGGATGAAGGAATAGACGCGCGTACCATCGGCCTTGCGCGCGTGGCTGTAGGTGTATCCGGCATAAAGGTTCCAGTTGGGCCGGATCTCACCAGATGCCTCTAGTTCAAAGCCCTTGGTCGTGACCCCATCGGCGGGCGTGTAGTAGGGATTGCCAGTGCCTGGATCGATGCCAACCTGCTCGGCAACATTGTCTTGCTTGGTCATGAACAGGGCGGCGCTGGTGTTGAGCGCACCGTCGAAATGCGAGCCCTTCAGTCCGACTTCGAAGCTGTGCCCCTCCTCTGGGTCGAGGTAGTTGCGGCCGATGTCCTGGTACTCCTGCGGCTTGAAGATCGCCGTATAGCTGCCATAGACGGAATAGCTGTCGTTCAGGTCGTAGACGGCGCCCAGATAGGGTGTGAGCTTGGCGCTGACAGAATAGTCCTTTGACGAGGACCAGGTATCCGTCGCGAAATCAAGCGTGCCCTTGTCGTCCATGTCCCACCAGCTCAAGCGACCGCCGAGAATGAAGGAGAGCTGGTCGGTGGGCTTCAGCCGCGCCGCGGCATAGGCGCCGTATTGCGTCAGGTCCTTGGCATACTTGCCGGTCTGCTCGAAATCCGGCTCGTTCGTCTTGCCGTCCCAGTCGAAGAAGTCGGGAATGTTCGGATCGTAGCCGATACCACCATAGCCGTACCATGGCCCCTTGTCGGTGCTGCGCGAAGCGGTCGCGCCGAACATCAGGTCATGCTCACGGCCGAACAGCTCGACCGGCCCGGACGCTTTCACGTCGAAGGTGTTCTGGACGACACGGCCGGCATATTTGCCGACAAACTGGAAAACGCCTGCACCAGTGACCGGGTCCGGCCAGCCGCCGCCGGCAGAGCCGAGCACGCTGTCATGCCCGTTTCGCCGATGGTTGTAGACGGCCTCAACGTTCCAGCCGCTGTCGAACTCGTGCGAGAGCTTGGCGAAATAGTTGTTGGTGTAGGTGTAGCGTCGGCTCCACTCGGTGGCGGGGTTCTTCGACACGTCCCAATCAGTGCGGGTGCCGTCGCTGAAGAACATCGGGAGGCCCGTCCAGGAGGTTCCGCGCGGCAGGTTGCGCTGGTAGTCCGAGCCGAGCGTCAGCATCGTCTGGTCGGTAATATCAGCCTCAAGCACGCCATAGAGGGTGAGCTTCTTGCGCTCGTAATGGTCGAGATAGGATTCGCCATCCTCATAGGCGCCGGCGAAGCGGCCGCGCAGCGAGCCATCGGCGTTCAGGGACCCAGAGAGATCCAGCTCGCTTCGGTAGGTCTGCCAGGATCCGATATCACCGGTCACCGAAGCCTGGAAATCATCCGTCGGCCGCTTGCGCACGAAGTTGACGGCGGCACCGGGGCTGCCGGCGCCCTGTAGAAGACCATTCGCCCCTTTCACGATCTCGACGCGGTCGTAGATGGTCATGTCGGCGTTGCTCAGACCATAATCGTAGACACCGTCGGTCTGCACCGACACCCCGTCATACTGGAACTCCGTCAGCGCGAAACCGCGCGAGAAGAACTCGGTGCGGTCGCTGTCGTAACGCTGCAGCGTGATGCCCGTCGTGCTGTCGAGCACATCGGCGATCGTTGTCGACTGCTGGTCGTCCATGCGCTGCCTGGTGACAACCGTGACCGATTGCGGCGTCTCGCGGATGGTGAGCGGCAGGCCGGTCGCCGTGCTCATCTCGCCCGTCGTGTAGGAGCCGGTTCCCTCCGTGTTCATGCCGAGGCCCGTTGCCTGGATGGGGGCAAGCATCGTTGCCCCATCGACGGCGGCTCCCGTGGCGCCCGCACCGGCGCGCGGATCGAAGATCGTCACGGTGTTCGCATCGGTAAAGCGGTATGCGAGCCCCGAGCCGGCAAGAAGCTGCGCAAGCGCGGCTTCCCGCGACAGGGTTCCCGAAACACCCGCCGTCGACTTCCCGCGAACGAGATCGGCCGGATAGAGAACCTGGAGATTGGCGCTGTCACCGAAGCGCATGATTGCCGACCCGAGCGCGCCGGCAGGAATGGAAAAGGCCTGAGACCCGGTCCGGGCACTCCTTGCCGGCTGCTCCTGTGCCAGCGCGGGCACGACGGCAACCGAAGACATCAACATAGCTGTCAGCCCGACAACAGTCGCTCGAGCGCCGAGCGAGGCGCCGCCCCTCATTCCCCTGACCATGACCCCGATTTCACTCCATTTTCACGATGCATTCGGGCGCTCTTAAGCGCCTTTCGCCTCCAAGACGGATGGACTTCGGGACTCCCTCACCCCTAACTTGAAAATAATCTTCAAGATTATGGTTGGCTCAGACCGGCCGTACCAACACGAGATAGTCGGTCAGTCGGGTAAGGCGTACCGGCAGGGCGGCAGCGATCGCATCGAGCACGCCCTCGGGATTGCGGATATCGAAAATACCGCTGATGCGCAGGTCGTTGAGGCGTCGATCCGTGACCTTGATCGTTCCCTTGCGATAGCGATTGACGTCGGCCACCACCTGCCGCAGCGGCTTGTCCTCGAAGATCAGCTTGCCGCGTCGCCAGGCCATCTCGCTGGCAAGGTCAACCGCGCCTATCTCGCCCATGCCTTCCTCGCCGTAGGAAACATTCTGACCGACACCGATCGTCACGGTTGAGCGGTTGGGAGCAACCACAGAAACAGCACTTTCTTCAACGGCAATGGTCACCGTGCCATCCCATTCGTGTATCGCAAAGCGCGTGCCCAACGCCCTCGTCGCGCCAGATGCGGCTTCGACGACAAACGGCCTTTGCGCATCCTTCGCGACGTCGAAGTAGGCACGCCCGCGCAAAAGCGTGATCCGTCGCTCCTTGCCGGTGAAGTCAACAGCAATCGCGCTATCGGCGTCCAGACTTACCGACGATCCGTCCGCAAGCGCGACGTCCAGTTGTTCGGCAGTGCCTGTGGCGAAGTCGCTCACCCAGAAATCCGGGAGCCCGGCGATCGCCACATAGCCTGCAACCCCAAGCGCTGCGACGCTTCCGGAAAGGAAGGCCCGACGCCCCATCGGCATTGCTGCAACCGGCATTCGTGTTGGCGCTAGCCGTGGGTCCGGCAGACCGTCAAGGTCCGTCCACACCTGCTCAAGGCGGGCGTAGGCACGGCGGTGCTCCGCCGAGGTTTCCATCCATGCGGCATGCGCGACGCGATCCGCCTCGGTCGCGTCGCCGGACTGCATGCGCGCAAACCAGGCGAGCGCCTCTTCCTTGTGTCTTTCCAACAATGGGCTGGCACTAGCCATCAACAACACCGCGGTCTCGTGCGACCGGATACGTCCGCCAAGCGGTACCCGGACTCTGTCTTACTTGCATAGACGTTTGTCGCCTGCATATCCCTCACCCCTTCCCCCATCAATCCAGCAGGCCATCGAGGCTGTCCCTGCAGGCGGCGAGCGCCTTCATGACCAGCTTTTCGACAGCGCTGCGCGTGATGCCCAGTTCGGCAGCAATCTCCTGATGGCTCAGCCCGTCGAACTTGTGCATGAGAAAGACTTGGCGCTGCCGGGACGGCAAATTGGCAATAGCCCGTTCGAGCACGGCCATCCGCTGGCGATAATCAACCACTCGCTCCGCCGAGGCGTCATCCGCCTCAACGTATTCAGCGTCGGTCGCCACCAGATGCCGGCCTCGCGCGACCCGGCTTCGCAGATGATCGGTCGCTACATTGTCCGCCATGCGGAACAGGTAAGAACGCGGGTTCTGAATGTCCGTGTCCTGCGGGATTTTCTGAACGCGGAGAAACGTGTCCTGGACGACGTCGTCGGCGTCGGCTGGTCCGCCGAGACGGCGCGTGACATGTCTCACCAGTTCGCTGTAGCTGTCGGTCAGCAACTGGACCATGGACGGTTTCTTTTTCTCGGTCATTCCTGGCAGCCGATAAGCGCGCAACAACCAACCCAGGTCGGCCGCAGCGAAAAAGGTGGCCGCTCAATAACCCATAAAACTAGACTTTTGAACTCATATTTTTTAACGACCTAAAAAAGCTGTAACGCGATCCACAAAACACCTTGCCCCTCGCTCCGTCGGTTCGGGGTTTCGGAGATTGCAGCTTCACAGACCGCTTTCGGAACCAGTCGCGCAGCCAAGATCCTCCTGAGGCCCGAGCAGCTTCGCGTCGTTCCTGTCGCCCGGGGAACCGGATGGCGAATTCTAACGATCAAGCAGCTCGGTCCGCAGACACAAATCACCGTGGCGTGCGCAAACGGGCAGGCCGAACATCGCCTCTCCTTCAAGACGCCGAGCATCGACATCCCCCCCCGCGGGATCGACGGTCGCGCTCAAAATCTCCGGCCCGGCCCGTCGGTTTCCGTGACCTTGTTCAGCGCAGTCTCGAAGCGTTGGTATGCCGTCAGCCATTTAGCAGGCCTGCAAGTGTGCTATCGCGGCCGACCAAAAAAGAACACGTATCCATTGGGATCAAGCAGCCCGAGGCCACATAGGCCGTCATGCGTATGCGCAATTGGCAAGCTGAACCAATGCCCGCGATCGGCATACTCTGCAGCAAGCGCGTCCGGGTCGGGCGCGCGTCCCAGCGCGTCACTGGATTTCAACCGGCCACGGCTGGGACGATGAGGCATTACTTATGCCGACAACGACGTCACCGATCTCTATGTCGGTGACAAGCCGGGCTCGCCTGGCCTGCTGAGCCTAGCGACGCACAATCATTGATGCCAGGTCGCCGGCGCCGGGCTCGTGTTCCTCGCGGCCGTCGCTTGGCTTGACGTGTGAGATCCGAGTTGCAAAGTCTTCGAGCCCCTCGGGCCTACGATGCCGGCACGGATCCAGACGTATTGCCAAGAGTGGGCCGGGAAATATAGAGAGGTTTGCCGTCCTTTTGAGGCGGGCCTTGCAAGGTGCTTTCGCGATGAATGAAACTGAAACCTCGTCCGCACCGCTTCACACGTTTTCGCTGGAGAATGTCGGCGTGGCAGTCGACGGGCGGGTGCTACTGCGTTCGATTTCGCTGGATATTGCGGAAGGCAGGTCGGTTGCGCTGGTCGGCCACAACGGGTCGGGCAAATCAACGCTTCTGAAACTTCTCGGCCGACTTGCCACGCCCACCACCGGCCACATCCACTTCGAAGGCGCGCCTCTTGAAACCTGGGATCGCCGGAAGTTGGCGCGCCGCCTCGCCCATCTCCCTCAGAACCTCCCGCATGCTCCAAACCTAAAGGTGAAGGAACTGGTGGCGCTCGGACGCTATCCCTGGCACGGCGCCTTAGGTCGCTTCTCGCAAGCGGATCGCCAAAAGGTAGACGAGGCGATCGAGCTCACCCAGCTCGCTCCGCTCGCCGACCGCATGGTCGACAGCCTTTCCGGCGGCGAGCGACAGCGCGCCTGGATCGCGATGCTGGTCGCCCAGGACGCCACTTGCATGCTGCTAGACGAGCCGATCTCCGCGCTCGACATCGCTCACCAGATCGAAGTCCTTTCGCTCGTGCGGCGACTGACGGCGGAAAGAGGCGTCACGGTCATCTCGGTGCTGCATGATGTCAACATGGCGGCACGTTACTGTGATGTGACAATCGCTCTTCGAAACGGCGAAGTCGTCGCTATTGGAACGCCCGAAAGCATCATGAGGCCCGCGGAGCTCGGTCGCATCTTCGGGGTGGAAATGGGTGTTCTCAGCGAGCCGTTCTCCGGCCGTCCCCTCGCCTTCGCTCGGTAGGGGTGCCTGTGCTGCCATTGCAACACCATCGATGCTGAAATATGAATTCTACAATCAAGTATTGAGAACCGTCGTCGCCGACCCTATGAAGACTGGGGCAACGGCGGGATGGGGCGGTGGCGGAGAAAGACGACGATCTGCTGGATGTGTTTCTGCGTTTGCAGCCGCATCTCATCCGCTACTTTTCAGCCCGAACCCGCTCTCGGGAGGATTCAGAGGACCTCGCACAGGAGGCCTGGATAAAGCTCTCGCGAAACGGAGCCGCAGCCCTTGCTGCTCCGGCGCCGTATCTGCGGCGTATCGCCCGCAGTCTGGCCATCGACCACTCACGCGGTCCGTCGCGCTACCTGACGCCGACCGAGGTCGGAGTTCTGCTTAATGTTCCTGACCAACGCCCAACGCCCGAAAGGATGCTGGAGCATCGCGACACACTGGACCATCTGCGTCGGGCAATGGATGAACTCACGCCGCGCCAGCGCGCCATGCTGATAGCGTCACGCTTTGAAAAACAGCGCCACCGCGATATAGCAGAGAACTTCGGTGTCTCGATCCGCACAGTCGAAACGGAGATCCGCAAAGCAATCGATCATTGCGGCGAACGGCTTGCGAAACTAAACCGCAGATAGCGATTTCGCTTTTTCGCATCTGGTTCGTTAAGTCTATCGAACCCGTCGAGAGTGCGCGGGCTGAGGGCGTGTCGTGAACGATTTTGAATCGATTAAGAAAGAAGCGTCAGCCTGGGTCGTGCGCTTGACTTCGGGCGAGGCCACAGTGCGCGACGCCGACGCCTTGAATCGCTGGCGGGCGCAGAGCCCGGAGCATGAACGCGCGTTTCGCGAAGCCGCCCTCCTCTGGCAAACGCTGGAACAAACTGCAGCGCCACACGGGCAACGAGCGCGTATCACGCGTCGCAGCCTTCTTTCGGGAAGCATTGCCGCCGGCGGATTGCTTGCAACAGCCGGCCTGTCCGAACTTGGATACCTGCCCTCCTTGATCACGCTGACCGCTGACCACGCCACGGCAGTTGGCGAACAGAAAACCGTAAGACTGCCGGACGATTCCATCGCCACTCTCGACGGAGGAACGGCAATCGATCTTGATTTTACGGAGAAGCAACGGCGGCTCGTGCTGCGCACAGGTGCGGCACTGTTCGAAGTACGGCCGGAAGTGGAGCGTCCGTTTGTTGTTGCAGCCGCGACCGGCATCAGTGCAACCACGGGCGGATCTTTCGCGGTCGAACTTGGGCCTGCCGAAGTCGCCGTCGACTGTCTGGAGGGAAGCACCTCTGTCGATTGTGTAGGCATAGTCCGTCTCGCTACAGGCGAGGGCGTGCGCTACTCGAAGCACGGCCTTAGTGATGTCACGTACTCGGATGCCGAGGTGTCCGCATCCTGGCGCAGAGGCTTTCTGACGTTTCGTGATCGCACCGTGGCGGATGTGGTCTCTGACCTGAACCGACATCGTAAGGGCCGCGTCGTGGTCCCCGACCGCGCGGCTGGCGCGCGTCGCATTACCGGTGTGTTCCACCTCACGCGGCCAGAAGAGATTCTCTCCCATCTCGAGTCGATGCTGCACCTGCAGCGCCTGGATGCGCCTGGCGGCATCGTTCTCCTCATCTAGATCAACGTTTGTGCGCTCATCCAGCCCGGCACTTTGGCGCCAATCCGACGCTACGAACAGATGAGCAGAAGGCCCGCCCCAAGAAAATTTGCGGGTTTTCCGTTCTCCATCGTTTTGGCCTGTGACACGCGCGCTCAGCGAGCGCCGGAAACAGCAAGACGGGGCTAAACCATGCACAACTCGAAGCGGCAAAAGCAGAGCGGGATCCACCGCCTGCGTACAAAGGCCGTCCTTTATGCCAGCGTAACACTCGCGATCGGGCTGGCCGGCGTTTCCTTGTCCGCTTCTCCGGCTTTAGCCCAGGCAGCGACTGTCTACTCGATCCCTGCCGGAGCCCTTGACACTGCGCTTACCCGCTTCGGCGTGGCGAGTGGCATTCAGGTCCTCTCTGACAGCGGGACGACCCGGCGTCTGACAAGCCGAGGCGTCAGTGGGGCGCATACTCCAAACGAGGCGCTGTCGGCCCTTCTTTCCGGTACGGGTCTTACCTATCGCTTCGCGGGCCCGAATAGTGTGACCATCCTCGATCCCGCCCACGACGTCGGCGTCCAGACGGGCGCCACGCAGCTTCAGGCAATCGTCGCCCACGGCGAGCAGACGGGCTGGGGGCCGGTCGACGGCTTCGTCGCCAAGAATAGCCTGACCGGCACGAAGACCGACACGCCGCTCATGGAAACGCCGCAGTCCGTTTCCGTTGTCAGTGCCGCGCAGATTGAAGCACAGAATGCGTCATCGATCGGCGCAACGTTACGCTACACGGCCGGCGTCGTCGGCGAGACCACCGGCGCAGCCGATACGCGGTACGGCGGGCTCCTGATCCGCGGCTTTGACATGACGGGAGAGGCCTTTTACCGCGATGGACTGAAGCTGCCGGCAACCAGCTACGGCGATTTCCAGACGCTTGACCCCTATGGTGCCGAACGTATCGAAGTCTTGAAGGGACCGGCGTCGGTGCTCTATGGCCAGAACGGCCCAGGCGGTATCGTCAACTATGTCAGCAAGCGGCCGACCGATACGCCGTTCAACGAAATTGCGCTGGGCGCCGGAAATTTTGACACGTTCGAAACCCAGTTCGATTTCTCCGGACCCTTCAGCGAAGAGAGCGATTGGAGCTATCGTCTGACAGGCGTCGGTCGCAATGCCAAATCCCAGGTCGATTTCGTTGACGACGATCGCATTTTCGTTGCCCCGGCGCTGACCTACAGCCCCGATGAAAACACAACGCTGACAATCCTCGGCAACTACCAGCGCGACCGGGCAGGCTGGGGACTTCAATTCATGCCGGCGCTTGGCACAGTCTTCGATAACGACGGGCGCAGGATTCCGACGAACAGGTTCCTCGGCGAACCGGATTTCGATTACTACAACACGGATCAGGCATCGCTCGGCTATATGTTCGAGCACAAGTTTTCCGAGGATCTGACAGTCCGCCAGAACGTTCGCTATTCGCATCTCTCAAACGACCAGGCGATCATCTACGGCGGGGGTTACCTGGACGCAGCAACCGGCGAACTATCCCGGTGGTCAGACAAGGGCAGTTCGCGGCTCAATACGATCGCGATCGACAATCAGGTCCAGTACGAAGTCGATACCGGAGCTCTCTCGCACACCCTGCTCGGTGGTCTGGACTATCGTCGAACACGGTTTCACGACATCTCCGATGCCTATGCCGTCGACCCAATCAACGTCTTCGACCCTGTCTATGGTAGCGATCCGGTCTTCTCGCGCCATTCCAACAACACGGTCACATCGCAGAACCAGGTCGGTCTCTATGCCCAGGATCAGATAAAGATCGACAACTGGTCCTTTGCGCTGGGCGGCCGCTACGACTGGGCGTCGACCGACCTCGACAACCGGCTCGCCGGCACAGAGGTAGACAAGTCTGTTTCCGCGTTCACCGGACGCGCCGGTGCGCTCTATACGTTCGACAACGGTATCGCACCCTATGTCAGCTATTCGGAATCCTTCCTGCCGCCTCTCGACGTGTCTGCAACCGGTAACCTGTTTGAACCGGAGCGCGGTCGGCAATGGGAAGCCGGCGTAAAGTACCAGCCGCCAGGCTTTGACAGTTACCTAACCGCCTCGGTCTTCGAACTGGTGCGCGAGAATGCGATCCGCTGGGATGCCGTGGGCGGCACTTGGCAGCCGCGCCAGACCGGCGAGATCACCTCACGTGGTCTCGAGATCGAGGCGGTGGCGAGCCTCGAGCACAACTTCGACCTGCGCGCCAGCTATACCTATCTTGATGTCGAGATCACCAAGGATCCCGACGGAGGCAACAAGGGGCGCTGGCCGACAGCAGTTCCGCAGCACACCGCCGCCCTATGGGCAGACTATCGCGTGGACAATGACGGTTTCCTCGATGGCCTCGGCATCGGCGCGGGCGTGCGTTACATCGGCTCCAGTTACGGCAACGACGCAAATTCGTTCAAGGTGCCGGCCAGCACCGTTGTCGATGCCTCGCTCAGCTACAAGATCGAAGACGTCACTCTCTCGGTGAACGCGACCAATCTGTTCGACAAGAAGTATGTGGCCTCGTGCTTCAATGAGACATTCGGCTGCTTCTACGGCGAACGACGTCGCGTCATGGCGAAGGCGACGCTTCGTTGGTAGTGACCCAGGACCTTTACCGGCGAGCTTTCCTAATTGCCGCCGGCACAACGGTGCTCCTGCCCCGGATGTCACCAGCTCGCGCGGCCGATGCACTTTCCGTCGTCTGCCTGGAGTGGACGTCCGCTGAAATGCTTCTGAGCCTCGGCATCACGCCGCGCGCCGTTGCGGACGTTGCCGGTTATCGTGTCTGGGCCGCAGCACCGGACCTGCCGGAGAGCGTCCTTGATCTTGGCTCGCGGGGTGAGCCGAGCATGGAACGCATCGCCATAATCAAGCCCGACCTCATCGTCACCGCCTCGGGCTACGGCCTCGACGCCACCCGCCTTCAGCGTTTTGCTCCGGTCGAGACGCTGAAACTCTACGAAGGGTCCGCCACCGCACTTTTCGACACGGAGCGTGAGTTCCTTCGGCTTGCCGCGCAGATCGGACGGCGCCCGCAGGCGCAACAGATGCTTGCGAAGTTCTTCGCCGACCTTGCGGCAATGCGGGCCGAGCTCTCAACCAGGAAGCTTCCACGCGTCGCCGTCGTCAGTCTCTTCGACGACCGGCACGCCCGCGTTTACGGCCGCAACGGTCTGTTTCAGGACGTTCTGGACCTACTCGGCGTGGAAAATGCCTGGACCGGAGATACTTCCGCCTGGGGCTTTGCGACCGTGGGCTTTGAGAAGCTCGTGACCCTTGGCGATTGCGTCATCGTTTCCCTACAGCCCGTTCCAGCAAACGTTGAGATTCGCATCCGCCAAAGCCGCCTTTGGGCGGCGCTGCCTGCGGTCCAGCGGCAGCAGGTCATGAACATTCCGGCAGTCTGGCCGTTCGGAGGTATCGCAGCGGCCGATCGCTTTGCCCGCTTCCTGCAGGTAAGCCTGCTTCGCTTATGACCTCTCTTGTCGCCATTCGCGAACCCTTTCGCCTCGTTAGTCTGCTTCTTGGGGCTGCCGCCGGCGCCCTGACAGTCCGCGATGCACTCGCCATGCTTCCGGCGCGAAACTGGCTTGCACTGTTGTGGAACGAGCCGGTGACGCCGGCTGAACTGCTCGCCCGTTTTGCCTTTGCGCCGCAGATCGCCATGGCGTTGCTAGCCGGAGCGGCACTGGCCATGTGCGGTGTGCTCCTGCAACAAGCGATGCGCAACCCGCTCGCCGAGCCGACAACGCTCGGCACCTCCGCCGGCTCTGCGCTGGCGCTTACGGCCGCGACAATCTTCACACCCTCCTGGCTCGAGCACGGCCGCGAACTGATTGCGATCGGCGGAGGCGCCTTGGCGACGGCGGTGGTCATGCTCATCGCCGCGCGGGGGCGATTCTCAGCCTCCGCCATAATACTTGGCGGCATTGTGGTCGCCATGACCGCGGGCGCCGCGACGGGAATGCTGCTTGCATTGTTCACCGACTATCTCGCAGAGATCTTCGTCTGGCAAAGCGGATCACTTGTGCAAAACGGTGACGGCGTTGCACTCGCCCTCGCCTCCCGCCTTGCCGTCACCACGCTTCTCATCCTCGCCTTCCTGCGGCCGCTCGGGCTTCTCTCACTCCCAGATTCATCGATCGCGTCGCTCGGCGTGCGACCTTGGCTCGTGCGGTTGCTGACCGTTTGCCTCGGCGTCGCTTTGGCCGCAAGCGTCGCTGCGGCAGTCGGGGTGATCGCGTTCGTCGGGCTCGCGGCTCCAGCGTTCGCGCGGCTGACCGGGGCGCGCACCTTCGGCCGGCTTCTCACACGCTCCGCCCTGTTGGGTGCGCTTGGGCTGCTCGCCGTCGATCGCCTGTCGGTAGCCCTGTTCGACGGATTCCTCCCGATCGGAGCAATGACCGCGGTCATTGGCGCGCCGGTACTGATCCTGCTCATTCGAGCCTTGCCGCCCGACATGCCGGATCAGTCGGCCGGCTGGGTCAGCAGCTATGACGCGTCCCGGCTCAAACTCCCCCTGCTGGCGCTTGTCCTCATCCTTGCCGTCAGTGCAAGTCTTACCATCGGCCCTTCGGAGCACGGTGGCTTTGCCGTCACGCCGGTGGAGTGGCGCTATCTGCTTGAATTTCGCGGGGCGCGGGTACTGGCGTCCGCCGCGGCAGGCGCCTTGCTCGCCATCGCCGGCGGACTTCTCCAGCGCATGACCGCGAACCCACTCGCCGCACCGGAGGCGCTCGGCGTATCGGGCGGGGCGATCATGGCCGTCCTGCTCGTAATCGTTGCGACTGAGGCTCTCGATCCGGTTTTGCTGTCAATTGGCGCGGGCGCCGGTGCCTTCGCGGTCTCTGCCGCACTTGGCGCTGCCCTGGTACGCGGGCGCGCAAGGCCGGAGCGCACCCTGCTCGGTGGTCTTGCCGTCACGATGATGGCGACAGGCTGGGCCTCCGTCTTCCTCGCCAGCGGCGACCCGCGCACGATTTGGGCGATGAGCTGGCTTTCCGGCTCGACTTACCGGGTGACGGGGGAGCAAGCACTGTTTTCGGCCGGCGCCGCAGTGTTTTCCCTGGCAATTGTTCCGCTCCTACGTCGGCCGATGACCGTGCTGCCGCTTGGAATAGAGACGGCCGCCGGTCTCGGCATGCGGGTGCAGACAGCGTGGAGCCTCGGCTTCTTGGTCGCGGCATCCTGTACCGCGGTCGCCACAATGGTCGTCGGTCCCTTGAGTTTCATCGGTCTGAGTGCGCCCCATGTGGCGCGCCTTCTCGGCTTTCGCCACGCAACGCAACAGCTTTGGGCCGCCGCTTCTGTCGGTGCAATCATCATGGTGCTGGCGGACTGGCTCGGGCGAATTGCCATCTACCCTTGGGAGATCCCCGCGGGAATCATCGCCGCCGTGGTGGGGGGGCTTTATCTGGGACTGCTGCTTTGTAAGGGCTCACGATCCGCTTAGCCGGTTCCGGTCGATACATGGCCCTTATCAACCAAAGACAGCGGCTGCTGATTTGACGATGATGCCACCATCCGGACTTCTGCGCAGTTGACGGCCGGTCGCGGCGCGAAAGATTTGCAGCGATTGCAGCGCCGTCGGCACTCGCGACCACATGGTTCCTGCCATTTCGGGGTTTCCGAACGGCCTGGCCCGTCACAAATACGCTGTGACCAGCGGAAACCGATCTCATGGAAATACAGGTCGGCCAAGTCGGCTTTCGAACGCTCCTTGAACAAGCTGCAGCTCGACTATCTTGACCTCTGGCTCATCCATCAGCCCTTCGGCGATGTATACGGAGCGTAGCGGGCGATGGAGGAGCTTTACAAGGCGGGCCGCATTCGCGCGATCGGCGTCAGCAACTTCTATCCAGCAGCTCTTCGATCATCGCGATCCGGAAATGGTGAAGTGGCTTGGCACGCGCAAGCTCTGAATCAGGGTTCGGTCAGCCGGCTCAAGGCTATCGTCCGCTTTGGACCGAAAGCTGACCAACGAACCTGTCGCCTTGAAGGGATCTGAACGGGCGACCTGCAGTTAGCAACAGCGCAATTTCCTCGCGGCCAGCGGTTCGCCGGCAGCACCGAATGAGAGCGGCGCCCGGCGCACGCGGCAAACTCAAACGGTTACGATGCAAAGCCGATCCCGACGATAGATTATGCGATCCTCACGGCGCACCGAGAGCAGAGACCGCGCGCAGCCACTCAATGAATAGCCGCCCACTTTCCTTTTTCGGCTTCCTCGCCGGTACAACGACGAAATAGGCTGCCCTGGTGCGGATGGAGGCTTCGGTAAGCCGGACCAGGCGGGTCTGCTGGATGAGGTCGCCGACCAGGCGGTTCCATCCAAGCGCGATGCCCTGACCGTTCATCGCGGCATAAATCGCCTCCGTGTAGAAGCTGCATCGCAAACCACGGGCTCTCTTCGGCGCCTTCACGGAAAACGCAGCAAACCATTCGTCCCAACCGGTCCATGTCGGGTCGTCAATGTCGCTTGATATCAGGGGATGCCCAACAAGATCTTCGGGTGTGCGGATCGGGTCGGCCGTCAGCAAATAATCGGCGCTGCAAATCGGGAAAATCTCGTCCTCGAACAGAAATTCGGCCTGGCCGTCCGACCAGGTCCCGGTCCCATAGCGGATTGCGAGATCCACATCGCTAGCCTCGATGCGCGTCCTCGTATCCTGTGTGATGATGCGAAGTTTGATTTCGGGGTAGGCGCGCGAAAACGCGGCGATCCTTGGCAGCAGCCAGAAATGCGAAAAGGAGATGGTGGCGGAGATCGCCAACTCGTCGTCCGGTCCTTCCGCCCGCAGATCGGCGACCGTGTCCGCGATCAGATTGAACGCGTCGCCCGCCGCGGCTGACAGCAACCTGCCCTTCTCCGTCAGCTCGATCTTGCGGTGGAGCCGCCGAAACAAGGGGAAACCGAAGTCTTCCTCCAGCAAATGGATCTGCCGGCTTATGGCCGCCTGGGTCACGCCGAGTTCTGCCGCGGCGCGCGTGAAGCTGGACAGTCGTGCCGCTGCTTCAAACGCCGTCAGGGCGGTGAGCGGCGGCAGCTTCTTCCTGAGGTTCACCATCGTTTTGCCATTACATTTGGTATTGTCATGCGCGTATATTTGTGCCGTTGAGCGACTAAAAATACTGAGCGATCCTGCCTTTCAGCCCGTCGGCTATTCGATCGGAACATAAGGTGGAATTATGCTGCAGACATTTGCTTCTCCCATATCGACCCTGCTCGACGCAAGAGCCGAAGGACATTCCCTTCCGGCTGGCCTTTACACACGCGAGGACGTGTTCGAGGCGGATCTCGAGGTGTTCTTCCGCCGCCACTGGATCTGTATCGGTCTTGAATGCGATGTGCCGGAGCCCGGCGATGCGACGGTTGTCGATATCGGCAAGACCAGCCTCATTCTTCTTCGCGACGACGACGGCGAGATCCGCGTCATGCACAATGTCTGCCGCCACCGCGGCGCCCGGCTGCTCGATCCAGGCAAGACGATCGTTTCCAAGCTCGTATGTCCCTACCACACCTGGACCTATGAACTGACCGGCGAGCTGAGCTACGCGCCTCACATGGGGAAGGGCTTCGACAAGGAATGTCGCAGCCTGAAGCCGGTGGCCTTCAGGTCGGTGGGAGGCCTCATCTATGTTTGCCTGTCAGACAGTCCGCCGGAAGACATCGGCCGCCTTGTCGACGTCATGGCCGAACGCCTTGCGCCCTATGACATCAGAAGCGCCAAGGTCGCGTATGAAACCGACGTAGTCGAGCGGGGCAACTGGAAACTCACCATCGAGAATAACCGTGAATGCTACCACTGTTCCGCCAATCATCCGGAACTCTGCGTCTCCTTCGTCGATCTCGATTTCGGTTTCGACCCGGACGCACTGAGCCCGGAAGATCGCGCCCAGGCCGAAGAGCATTTTGCGCTCTACGAAGAACGCACCAAACAATGGGAGGCCGATGGCTATCCGTCCGCAGCCGTCGAGCAACTGCTCGACTGCACCACGAATTTTCGCACGCAGCGGCTGATTATCTCTGGTGCCGGCGAGTCCCAGACTCCCGATGCAACGGCGGCTTCGGCAAAGCTGCTTGGTACCATGTCACGCAAGGATCTCGGTGACATGCATCTCTGGGGGCACAACAGCTGGAACCACTTCATGGGCGATCATGCCGTCGTTTCGATCGTCATTCCGCTCTCCGCGGACAGGACGCTGGTGCGCACGAAATGGCTTGTGCACAAGGACGCCGTCGAAGGCGTCGACTACGATCTCGAGAAGCTGACCAACGTGTGGATCGCCACGACCGATCAGGACGCGGAACTCGTCGCCCGCTCCCATGCCGGCGTCGAGGATCCCGCCTATGTACCAGGCCCCTACTCACCCTTCTCCGAAACAAACCTCGACAAGTTCGCGTCGTGGTACATCGACCGGATGCGCGCTCATGGATACTAAGAACACCTTTTCTGCAGCCGAGCGTCTTGAGCTTGGCGACGTGTGGGATCGCGACACGGATGAAGATCTCGTTTGCGTCGATGTCCATCAGGAAACGCACGACGTGAAGACCTTCACCTTCGCGTCGACGCAGGGCAAGCGCTTTTCCTTCGAAGCCGGTCAATATTTCTCGTTCGACCTCGATGTCGACGGCGAACAGGAAAGCCGTTGCTACAGCATCTCGTCGTCGCCGAGGCGCAGCAATGCGTTTTCGGTTACGGTCAAGCGTGTGGCCGGCGGCAAGATTTCAAACTGGTTTCACGACGAGCTGGCGGTCAATGCCAAGATCAGGGCGAACGGCCCCCTCGGCCAATTCACGCGCCCGAACGCGAGGAAATATCTGCTTCTGTCCGCAGGATCAGGAATTACGCCCGTCATGGCGATGGTCCGGGAGCTTGCCGACACCTGCGAGCCTGCCGACGTCGTCTTCATGCATGCGGCGCGAACGCCGAAAGACCTCATCTTCCGCGATGAACTCGCCACGCTCGCCAATCGGGTGAAGGGCCTTCGGCTTCAGCTTCTGCCGGAAGTCGTTTCCGGCGAAGCCAATTGGCATGGCCTGACCGGCCGCATATCGGCAGCGTACATGTACCTTGCGGTTCCCGATATCGCCGAGCGCGTCGTGATGTGTTGCGGTCCGGCGCCTTTCATGGCTGCAGCGCGCGCGATCACTGGCGAACTGGGCGTTCCCCCGTCGAACTATGTCGAGGAAAGCTTTGATGCGGCCGCGATCGACGACGCTGATGTTGCCGTTGACGAACAGCCTGTCACCCGATCATTCCAGGTCGAGTTCTCCAAGCAGGCCCGAAAGATCGAAGTTGCCGGAGAGCAGACCATTCTGTCCTGCGCAAAGAAGGCAGGCGTGAAGCTGCCATCATCCTGTTCGAACGGCGTCTGCGGCACGTGCAAGTCCAAGCTCGTATCCGGCTCGGTCGAGATGAACCACAATGGTGGTATTAGGCAGCGCGAGATCGATGCCGGGCTTTTCCTGCCCTGCTGTTCGAAGCCGCTGAGCGATCTCGTCATCGACCGCTAGGCGCGCGGGTTAAGGGATCCCGACCCAGCCATCGCTGGGCCGGGATACGTCATGCCGGAAGCGCGCCGCTCTTCTTGGCAGCCCATGTGGCGATCACATCCATCAGGACCGGGTTGAGGCAATCATAGGGTTCGAGCCCCAGCTCGCGCAGCCGACCCCGCACGCCGTCCATCTTCGCTGGATCGTAGCCGCTCTCGATGATCGAGGAGACGAAGGCGGCAAAGCCGGGCTTCGCCCACCCCGTTTCCTGGAACCGTTCCGGATGCACGAAGGAGAGACCCTTGAACGCATGGTCGCGTTCGACCGGGCCGTACATGTGAACGCCGCAGTCCTTGCAGGCATGGCGCTGGATCAGTGCGTTGGGATCAACGACCGCGAGCTTGTTGCCATTTTCGAGCACCTCGACATTGGTCGTCGGGGCGACCGCGACGACCGAGAAAACGGCGCCATCGGGCTTCCAGCACTTGGTGCAGCCACAAACATGGTTGTGGGCGATGTCACCCTTGACGCGGACCTTCACGGGATTGCTCGCGCATTTGCAGACGAGCGTGCCGCCGGAAAAGGCGGCGTCCGTCGCCTTGAACCCGCCGTCGACGGATGGATGGATCGCTATGCTTGGCATTGGCTTCTCCTCCTTGTGGCCGGCGCACGATGCCCCGGCGCTCGTTGGCGCCGCCCGCAGGAGCGCGGCGGCGCGAAAATGCGCTTGCAGTCTGGGAACAGTCCTCAACCCGCACTCAGTATAGCACCACCGAGCGGATGCTCTCGCCCGAATGCATCAGTTCGAAGCCCTTGTTGATGTCTTCGAGCGGCATCGTGTGGGTGATCATCGGGTCGATCTCGATCTTGCCCTCCATGTACCAGTCGACGATCTTCGGCACGTCGGTGCGGCCGCGCGCGCCGCCAAAGGCGGTGCCCATCCAGCTGCGACCGGTGACCAGCTGGAACGGTCGGGTGGAGATCTCCTGGCCGGCGCCGGCAACGCCGATGACGACCGACTTGCCCCAGCCGCGGTGCGAGGCTTCGAGCGCCTGGCGCATCACCTTGGTGTTGCCGGTGCAGTCGAAGGTGTAGTCGGCGCCGCCGATCTGGTCGGCACCGCGCTTCGTCATGTTGACGAGGTAGGGCACGATGTCGTCGCCGACTTCCTTCGGGTTGACGAAATGGGTCATGCCGAAGCGCTCGCCCCAGGCCTTCTTGTCGTTGTTGAGGTCGACGCCGATGATCATGTCGGCACCGGCAAGCCGCAGGCCCTGGATGACGTTGAGGCCGATGCCGCCGAGACCGAAGACGATCGCGGTCGCACCCATTTCCACCTGCGCCGTGTTGATGACGGCGCCGATGCCGGTCGTCACGCCGCAGCCGATGTAGCAGATCTTGTCGAAGGGCGCGTCCGGATTGACCTTGGCAACCGCAATCTCCGGCAGGACCGTGTAGTTGGCGAAGGTCGAGCAGCCCATGTAGTGGTGGATCTTGTCCTTGCCGATCGAGAAGCGCGAGGTGCCGTCCGGCATCAGGCCTTGGCCTTGCGTCGAGCGGATCGCGGTGCAGAGATTGGTCTTGCGCGACAGACAGGACGGGCAGGAGCGGCATTCCGGCGTGTAGAGCGGGATGACGTGGTCGCCCTTCTTCACCGAGGTGACGCCCGGGCCGACGTCGACGACGATGCCGGCACCCTCATGGCCGAGGATGGCCGGGAACAGGCCCTCCGGATCGGCGCCCGACAGCGTGAAGTCGTCGGTGTGGCAGATCCCGGTGGCCTTGACCTCGATCAGCACTTCGCCGGCCCGCGGGCCTTCGAGCTGAACCGTCATGACCTCGAGCGGCTTGCCTGCCTGAACTGCAACGGCGGCGCGTACATCCATTGTGGATCCCTCTTGTTGTTCGCTGAAGAGCAGGCTGGACCGGGCGCGCGCAGCGACCGGTCCCCCTTGGTAAAGTTGTTCGGCGCAAGACGCGTTAGAGCGTCTTTTCGACGTCCGGCAGGGCGTCGAAGAGATCGGCAACCAGACCGTAGTCGGCGACCTGGAAGATCGGTGCCTCTTCGTCCTTGTTGATCGCGACGATGACCTTCGAATCCTTCATGC
Organism: Ensifer adhaerens; assembly: GCF_002940685.1. Classification (GTDB taxonomy): domain Bacteria; phylum Pseudomonadota; class Alphaproteobacteria; order Rhizobiales; family Rhizobiaceae; genus Ensifer; species Ensifer adhaerens_E. The sequence continues at coordinate 344,899 of NZ_PNFP01000003.1, forward strand.
CGGCGAGGTGTTGGATGGCGCCGGAAATGCCGCAGGCGATGTAGAGATCGGGTGCGACGACCTTGCCGGTCTGGCCGACCTGCCAGTCGTTCGGGGCGTAACCGGCATCGACCGCGGCACGCGACGCGCCGACGGCGGCACCGAGCTTGTCGGCCACCGGCAGGATCACTTCCTGGAACTTTTCCGACGAGCCGAGCGCGCGACCACCGGAGATGATGATCTTGGCAGACGTCAGCTCCGGACGGTCGGACGACGACAGGGCGTCGGCGACGAAGCTCGATACGCCCGGATTGGCGGCAGCCGAAACGCTTTCGATCGCCGCCGAACCGCCTTCAGCGGCCGAGGCAAAGGAGGCGGTGCGCACGGTGATGACGCGCTTGGCTTCGGTCGTCTGCACCGTCTGGATGGCGTTGCCGGCATAGATCGGACGCTTGAAGGTGTCGGCGGAGACGACCTCGATGATTTCCGAGACCTGGGAGACGTCGAGCAGGGCCGCGACACGCGGCATGACGTTCTTGCCGACCGAGGTGGCGGCCGCAACGATCGTGTCGTAGTTGCCGGCGAGCGAAACGATCAGGGCTGCGAGCGGCTCGGCCAGGTTGTTGGCAAGCGACGCGTCGTCGGCGACGAGCACCTTGGCAACACCCGCAAGCTTCGAGGCCTGTTCGGCCGCCTGCTTGGCGCCGGCGCCGGCGACGAGAATGTGCACGTCGCCACCGATTTTCGAGGCAGCGCTCAGCGCCTTGGCGGTCTGGTCGGAAAGGTGGTTGCTGTCGTGGTCAGCCAGAAGAAGAATGGCCATGATGAGATCTCCCTTTCCTGAACTTACAATACGCCGGCTTCGGTCTTGAGCTTTTCGACCAGCTCGGCGACCGACTTGACCTTGATGCCGGCCTTGCGGCCCGACGGCTCCTCGGTCTTCAGCACCTTGAGGCGGGCGGCGGTGTCGACGCCGAAATCGGCCGGCGACTTCTTGTCGAGCGGCTTCTTCTTTGCCTTCATGATGTTGGGCAGCGAGGCGTAGCGCGGCTCGTTGAGGCGCAGGTCGGTGGTGACGACCGCCGGAAGCTTGATGTCGATGGTCTGCAGGCCGCCGTCGACTTCGCGGGTCACGGTCGCCTTGCCGTCGCCGATCTCGACCTTGGAGGCAAAGGTGCCCTGCGCCCAGCCGAGGAGGGCGGACAGCATCTGGCCCGTCTGGTTCGAATCGTCGTCGATCGCCTGCTTGCCGACGATGATCAGGCCCGGCTGTTCGGCGTCGGCCACGCCCTTGACGATCTTGGCGACGGCGAGCGGCTCGACCTGGTCTTCGGTCTCGACCAGGATGGCGCGGTCGGCACCCATGGCAAGGGCGGTCCTGAGCGTCTCTTCGGCCTTGGCCGGACCGACGGAAACGACGACGACTTCCTCAGCCTTGCCGGCTTCCTTCAGCCTGAGCGCCTCTTCGACCGAGATTTCGTCGAAGGGGTTCATCGACATCTTCACGTTGGCGAGCTCGACGCCCGTACCGTCTGCCTTCACGCGGATCTTGACGTTGTAGTCAACCACCCGCTTCACCGTCACAAGTATTTTCATGGCAACCTTCCTTCTGCGATCGGTCTGAGCCGAACGCATTCACATCAATGTTTCGGTCGATCAGGCAACAGCGCCCAGAAGGCAAACAACGGTGTTTCGCCGGAACGCATGGCGTGCCGGACGCCAGGCGGATTGTAGAAGGAACCGCCGACCCCGGGTGAGAACCAGTCGGAGCTGCCGTGTTGAAACTCCCCCTCCGATAGGACCAGGTACGTTTCTTCCGGGGCGTGGTCGTGATCGGGATAACGCACCCTCGGCGCCATCAGCGTGGCGCCGAACCACAGGTCTCTTCGGTCCTCCAGCCCGCCCGGTCCGACGATCATCGTATTGGCATGGCTCATCAGGAAATTCTCGCTGGCCGTATGGTCGTAGACCGAGCGCCACTTCCATTCGAGCATCGGTTCAAGGCTGACGAAGCGCTCGATAAGCGCGTCCAGGGACGGTCGCCCGGTTCTTGTTGCCAGAACGCTCTCAAGATGTCGTTGGCAGACCGGAAGACGTTTGCCGATGTTCAAGCGTTGGGGTTGCGGCGCTTTGAGTTGCGCAAATATCTCCATGACCGAGCGACGCGCTCTGAGATCCTGAGCGAACTGGTCGAACGCGACGAAAACTGCGTCCAGAAAAACCTGCAGAGCGTCGGACCGCTCCATCGTCAGAGATCCTTGGCAAGACGCAGCGCGTCATAGATGGCGGCATGCGTGTTGCGGGCAGCGACCGCGTCGCCGATCCGGAAGAGCTGGTAGGCCCCTTCGGGGTTGCGCTCAACCGATTGCGGCGTGCCGGAAATCAGCTCGTCGTAGGAGACCTCGCCGAGGTTTCTCGAGCCAGGCTTCAGTTCGAAATAGAGGTCGTCGAGCGGGATGGTGCCGTGATTGACGACGATCTGGTCGAAGGTCTGCTGCTTGGCCACACCGCCATAGTCACTGCCGACATGGGCGATGATCTGATTGCCGCTCTTTTCCGCAGCCTCCAGCCTGTAGGTGACGGTGAAGGTCACATCGAGCTTCTGCAGCGAGCGCATGTAGGGAACGAGGTTCATCGCCATGACCTCCGGTGCGAAGGAGCGATCCGGCGTCATGATCTCGACCTTGGCGCCCGCCTTGGCGAGGAACTCCGCAGCCTGCAGCCCCGCATGGTCGCCGGCGTCATCGAAAATGAGCACGTTGGTTCCAGGTTTTACATCGCCTGAGATGATGTCCCAGGAGGAAACGACGAGCTCGTTGCCCCTTGAAAGAACCTCCGTGTGCGGCAGTCCGCCCGTCGCGATGATAACCACGTCCGGCATTTCGGCAAGCACGGTGTCTGCCTCGGCCCAGGTGTTGAACCGGAAGGTGACGCCGAGTTTTTCGCACTGGCTCATGCGCCAGTCGACGATGCTGATCATTTCCCGCCGGCGCTCGCTCTGGGCTGTCAACCGGATCTGTCCGCCCGGATGGTTCGCGGCCTCGAAAACGACGACGTCATGTCCTCGCTCGGCGGATACACGAGCGGCTTCAAGACCGGCGGGGCCCGCCCCCACGATGACAATCTTTTTCCGGGCAGCGGCCTTCGGGATCCGATGCGGCATCGTTTCTTCACGGCCGGTCGCGGCGTTATGGATGCAGAAGGCCAGTCCCCCTTGGTAGATCCGGTCGAGACAGTAGTTGGCACCGACGCAAGGGCGGATATCATCCTCGCGCTTTTCCATGATCTTCCGCACGATATGCGGGTCGGTCATATGGGCGCGGGTCATACCGATCATGTCGACCTTGCCGGCAGCGATTGCGTGACGAGCCGTCGCCACGTCCTGGATCTTGGCGGCATGGAAGGTCGGGAACTTGGTTGCCGCACGCACATCGCCGGCAAAATCCAGATGCGGCGCGCTCGCCATCCCCTGAATCGGGATGACATCCGTCAGGCCCGGATCCGTATCGATATGACCGCGGATGACATTCAGATAATCGATGAGGCCGCTTTCCTTGAGACGACGGGAGATCTCCAGGCCTTCGGCCTTTCCGGTCCCGCCGGGAAGACATTCATCTGCCGTATAGCGAACGCCAAGGATAAAGTCGTTGCCGACCCTTTCGCGCATGGCTTTGAAGACGTCGAAACAAAAGCGCAAACGGTTATCGAGCGAACCGCCGTAGGGACCGTCGAGTTCGTTGGTAAGCGGCGAAGTGAACTGGTCAATAAGATGCCCGTAGGCTTCCAGCTCGACACCATCCATACCGCCCGCCTTCATCCGTTCGGCGGCGTCCGCAAAGTCCTTGATAATGCGCTCGATGTCCCAGTCTTCAAGCTTCTTCGGAAAGGCTCGGTGCGCTGCCTCGCGATGATGTGAGGGTGCAACGACCGGGAGCCAATCGCCCTTGTCCCAGCGGGTACGCCTGCCGAGGTGCGTGAGCTGGATCATGATCGCAGCTCCCTCTTCATGGACCGCGTCGGTCATTTGCCGGATCCACGGCACGATCTCGTCCTTGTAGGCGAGCAGGTTGTTGAAGACCGGAGGGCTGTCCTTGGAGACCGCCGCCGAGCCAGCGGTCATCGTCAGCGCCACGCCGCCCCTTGCCCGCTCAACCGTATAGGCGCGGTAACGGTCCTTCGGCATGCCGTCTTCGGGATAAGCAGGCTCGTGAGACGTGACAATGATGCGGTTGCGCAGGGTCAAATGCTTCAACTGAAACGGCTGAAGCAGGGGATCGTTCGACATGCGACGGGCTCCGGTTTATGGGAATTTATCGCAACGGTAAGCGGAAATGTACATAAGTGTCAATAATAAAAAACACCAGAGTTCATATATTCGACACACGTGTACATTTTGCTTGAAACGGCCGTTTGTATTTGTTAGGAGGCAATCATGGAACAGGCGATGACTGACACTGGCTGGCGCGGTTCTCAGGAGGGGTGGCTCGAAGCTGCCTATGACTCTCTGCTCGAGTCGGGCGTGGACTCGGTGAAGATCCTGCCGTTGGCCAAACGGCTCAATCTTTCCCGGACCAGCTTCTATTGGTTCTTCAAGGACCGGGAGGAACTGCTGAGTGCCCTCGTCGCGCGCTGGAGGGAGAAGAATACCGGTAATCTGGTCAAGCAATCCGAAGCCTATGCGGAGTCCTTGGCCGAGGCGATGCTGAACGTCTTCGACTGCTGGGTCAACAAAGACCTGTTTGACTCCCAGTTCGAGTTCGCCGTTCGCAGCTGGGCGCTGCAATCGCCCGAGATACTGGCCGAAGTACATGAGGCCGATCAGGCGAGAATGGAGGCGCTGGGCCGCATGTTCATGCGGTTCGGATATGACGCGGGACCGGCGGACGTTCGCGCACGAACGACCTATCTGGTCCAGATCGGATACATCTCGATGCAGTCCAAGGAGGATCTCGCGCTCCGCATGAAGCGTATTCCGGAATACATCGCGATTTACACAGGACAAACACCACAGCAGAGGGAGCTCGATCGCTTCTTCGCCCGGCATGGCTACAAACCAGAGTGAGAAAAGCATGGAAACGGGCGGGCCTTTGAGGGTTGGCGTAATTGGTGGTGCGGGATGGCTGGGCGGAGCAATCGCCGACGCCATTCTCGACGCCGGCGTCGTCAAGCCTCAGAACCTGTCACTCTCCTATCGCAGCGAGCGCCCCGACCGTTTCAACCGCTCCTTCTGGACAACGGACAATCAGGAGCTTGCCGACCGTTCGGACGTTATCGTTCTCTCCGTCCGTCCGGCCGACTGGCCCAGCCTGAACGTGGTTGCCGAGGGCAAACTTCTCATCTCCGTCATGGCGGGCATCCGCCTGAAGGCTCTGAGTGAGCACCACCGCACAGACCGCGTGGTCCGCACCTTGCCCAACGCCGCGGCCGAAGTTCGCAAGTCCTATACCCCATGGATCGCCAGCGCCGGTATGCAAGACAACGATCGGACGATCGTACGAGCAATCTTCGATGCCTGCGGTTTTCAGGATGAAATGCGCTCGGAGGCCGAGATTGACTATCTGACTGGCCTCACCGGATCGGGTCCAGCCTTTCCGGCGCTGCTCGCTGCCGCGATGATGGCAGATGCCATCTCGCACGGACTGAAGCCCGAGATCGCCAAGCGCGCCGTCAACGCCCTCGTCGTGGGCGCCGGCCGGATGCTGGAACAGCGTGACGACTGTCCGACCGACATTGTCCAGACCTTCCTCGACTACCGCGGCACCACTGCGGCCGCGATCGAGGAAATGCGCACGGCCGGCTTTGATGCCGCCGTTTCGCGCGGGCTGTCGGCAGCGTTCAGGAAATCGGTTCGCATGGGAGAAGCCTCCTAGCGCTGGAGGGCGGGTTTTGCGGCAACCCGTTCCAAAAGAAGAAGCCGCCAAAGAGGGAACGATAATGAAAAGCTTGCTAGCATCGACATGCCTGTTCCTTGGAACCGTCGCCGGTTCGTCGCTTGCCAATGCGGCGGACTGTGGCAGCGTCACCATCGCCAGCATGAACTGGCAAAGTGCCGAGGTCATTTCCAATCTCGACAAGATCATCCTCAATGAGGGTTACGGCTGCAGCGCCGAAATCACCATCGGCGACACTGTGCCGACGATCACCTCCATGGCAGAAAAAGGCGAGCCGGATATCGCACCCGAAGCCTGGATCGATCTGCTTCCCGACGTGGTCAAGAAGGGAACCGAAGAAGGCCGTATCGTAAAGGTCGGGTCTCCGCTGCCCGATGGCGGCGTCCAGGGCTGGTGGATCCCGAAGTATTTTGCCGATGCCCATCCGGACATCAAGAGCATTCCCGACCTTCTGAAACATCCCGACCTCATCAAGGATCCCGAAGACCCGAGCAAGGGTGCGATCTTCAACGGCCCACAAGGCTGGGGCGGCACCGTCGTGACGGCGCAGCTCTACAAGGCCTTCGAGGCCGAGAAGGCCGGTTGGACCCTGGTCGATACCGGCTCGGCAGCAGGCCTCGATGGTTCGATCGCGAAGGCCTATGAGCGCAAGGAAGGCTGGGTCGGCTATTACTGGGCGCCGACTGCCCTCCTCGGCAAATACGAGATGGTACAGCTCGAAGCGGGCGTGCCCTATGACGCAGCTGAATGGAAGCGCTGCATCACGGTTGCCGAATGCACCGACCCGAAGCCCAGCGCCTGGCCCGTCGATACGATCGTGACACTTGTCGCCAAGCCATTTTCCGAAAAAGCTGGCCCCGAGGTCATGGAGTATCTCAACAAGCGCTCCTGGAGCAACGAGACCATCGCAAAGCTTATGGCCTGGATGACCGACAACCAGGCGAGCGGCGAAGAAGGTGCAAAGCACTTCCTCGAAGAAAATCCGGACATCTGGAAAAAGTGGGTTTCGCCCGAGGCCGCCACGAAGATCGAGGCCGCGCTGTAACCGGCACTGCCACAAGCCCGGTGCGGTTTGCTTCGCAGACCGCATCGTTCCTGCCGACATAACAAGAAGAACGCATCGGCTCTTTCGAGAAGGGGAACCGAATGGACTGGTTTTATCAATTTCCAAGCATGGACGACAACGCGCTTCGAAACCTCAAGAAAGTCATCGACGAAACGTTTCGCGGCTTTACCCGAAACTACGGTGATCTGATCGAGGGCTTCTTCGCGCCGCTCCAGCATTTTCTGATCGCCTCTGAACGGTTCATGACCAAGACGCCCTGGCCGATCATCACGCTCCTCATCCTCGCCATTGCCTGGGGAGCGACCAGAAGCATTCGCATCGCCGCCGGCTGTCTCGTGACGCTGTTGCTGATCGGCTACTTTGACATGTGGGACGATACGATGCGGACGATCTCGATGATCTTCGTCTGCACGATCCTGTCGATCGCGATCGGCCTGCCGATCGGCATTCTCATGTCTCGCTCCGACAGGGTCCAACGGGTCGTCAACCCGGTGCTCGACGTCATGCAGACCATGCCGAGCTTCGTCTACCTCATTCCCGTCGTCATGCTGCTCGGCATTGGCAAGGTGCCGGGCCTGATCGCCGTCGTCATCTACGCCATCCCGCCGATGATCCGCCTCACCAATCTCGGCATTCGCCTGGTCGACAAGGATGTACTCGAAGCGGCCGACGCTTTTGGCGCCGACAACCGGCAGAAGCTGTTCAAGGTGCAGCTTCCGCTGGCACTTCCGACCATCATGGCCGGCATCAACCAGACCATCATGATGGCGCTGGCCATGGTCGTCATCGCCTCGATGATCGGTGTTCAGGGTCTCGGCCAGCCGGTGCTGAAGGCGATCGCCAACCAGTACTTCACGCTCGGCATCTTCAACGGTCTTGCGATCGTCGGCATCGCCATCATGTTCGACCGGGTCAGCCAGGCCTATGGCGAACGATTGCAGAAGCACCGGGAGGTGGTCCATGGCTGAGCACGCTTTCGGCGGCATCGCGATCCGCCATCTCTATAAGATCTTCGGACCGAATGCCGGGGCTCATGTCGAGGCGGTCAGGAACGGCCTGACCAAGACCGAACTGAACGAGCGTCACGGGCACGTGCTCGGCCTTCGCGACATCAACATCGAGATGCCGTCGGGCTCGATCCAGGTGATCATGGGGCTTTCCGGCTCGGGTAAATCGACACTCATCCGGCACATCAACCGGCTGATCGATCCGACTGCCGGCGAAGTTCTCGTCGACGGGGTCGATGTGGTGAAGATGCCAGAGGCGGAACTGCGCGAGTTCCGCCGCCATCAGACCGCCATGGTGTTCCAGAAGTTCGCACTGCTTCCGCATCGAAGCGTGCTCGACAACACGATCTTCGGCCTTGAAATCCAAGGCATAGCGCGCGCGCAAAGCATCGATACCGCCATGCGCTGGCTGGAGCGGGTTGGGCTCAAGGGCTTCGAGCACAAGTATCCCAATCAGCTCTCCGGCGGCATGCAGCAGCGCGTCGGACTTGCCCGGGCGCTTGCCAATGACGCACCGGTACTTTTGATGGATGAGGCCTATTCGGCGCTCGATCCGCTGATCCGCACGGACATGCAGACGGTGCTTTTGGACCTTCAGAAAGAGATCAGGAAGACGATCGTCTTCATCACCCACGATCTCGACGAAGCGCTGAGGCTCGGTGACCAGATCGCCATATTGCGCGACGGCGAGGTCATTCAGCAGGGCACGAGCCAGGATATCGTGCTGAGGCCTGCCGACAACTATGTCGCCAATTTCGTCAAGGAGGTGAACAGGGGTCGCGTTGTCCATGTGGAAGCGATCATGGCACCGCTTGGCACAGCTGCAGCCGAAAGCGGGCAACGGATTGCCGCCGATCTCACAATCGAAGAAGCGGTCCGTACGCTCGCCTCTGCACCCGAGGGTGATATCACGGTCGTCGATCCGTCCGGAAGGCCTCTCGGCACTGTCACCTTCCGCCAGCTCGCGGGCGCCATGGTCAATGCGCACGAGACGAACGATCACGCAACGGCGATCGCGGCCAACGCGGCGTAAGCGCGGATCGGCCGGCGAATGCAATTCCTCCGGGCGGCGATCCTCCGCCCGGGAAAGCGCCATGGGTGGCTACCCCCACATTCCATTCCAGTCCCGATCCCCTCCCCGCCAGGAGTTGCGCCATGTCCAAGAAATTTCCTCGGCTGTTTTCCCCTCTCAAATTGCGGTCGCACACGCTGAAAAACAGGATCGTGTTCGGCGCCCACACCGCGAACATGGCGGTCGAGGGGCTGCCTACCGAACGACATGCCGCCTATTACCGGGAACGGGCGATCGGCGGGGCGGCAATGATTGTCGTCGAGCCCATGCCGGTGCACGCCGCAGCCGTTTTGACCCGCGGCAATTTTCGCCACTCCGACGATAGCGTCATCCCCCATTTCAGGAAGGTGGTTGAGGCGATCAAGGAACATGGGTCCGTAGCGATCCAGCAGCTCTATCACGTCGGAGCGCACGGCGATTCCGACAACTCCTTTCATCCGCACTGGTCGCCTTCGGGCGGGCCTAGCTATCACGACAGCGACGGCTCGCATCCGATGACCGAGGGTGAAATCCTGGAGACGGTCGACGGGTTCGTCGAGGCGGCACGGCGATGTCGGGACGCCGGCTTCGACGGCGTCGAAGTCTGGGCGGCCTATCTTGGCATGGTGGACCAGTTCTGGACCCCCTGGTGCAATCGGCGCGACGACCAATGGGGCGGCTCGCTGGAAAATCGCACGCGGATGTCGCGAGAAATCCTGACACGGATCAGGCAGGTCTGCGGCCCAGACTTTATCGTCGGCCTTGCCGTCAGCGACGAACCGGACGTGAAGGTAGCGCTTCAACGCGACGAGCTTGCCGAAATCATCCGCCTGCACGACGAGCTCGGCCTCATCGACTATGTCACCTGCGGCTCGGGCGGATACCTCGATTTCTACAAGCTGATGCCGACGTTTCTCTATCCTGAGAAGCTTGGTGCCGACCTGGCATTGGTTCTGAAACGTGTCGTCAAGAATGCCCTTGTGATCGCCGAAAGTCACATCCGGACCCCGGAAAATGCCGAAACGGTGCTTGGCGAAGGATCAGCCGACCTCGTCTCGATCGTACGTGGCCAGATTGCCGACCCCCACCTCGCGACCAAGGCGGGCGAGGATCGGCCGGATGATATCCGCGGCTGCATTTCGTGCAATCAGATGTGCTGGGGACGCCGGTCGCGGGACTACTGGATCAGCTGTCTTATCAACCCCTCGGTCGGGCGCGAAGCCGAATGGAACGGTGATCGCTTTTTCAGGACCGGCGATCCGAAGCGCCTGCTGGTGGTCGGCGGCGGACCCGCCGGGCTGGAGGCGGCTCGGGTGGCTGCGGAACGCGGACACAAGGTCGTGCTTGCGGAAGCATCGAGCCGTCTCGGCGGCAATTTCCTTTTGGCGGGCATGCAGCCGAGAAGGGCACAGATCCTCGATCTCATCGCCTGGTATGAACGGCAGCTCGACAAACTCGGCGTCGAGGTTCGCCTGAACTCCTATTTCGAGGCCGAGGACATCGACGTTGCCGAATTTGACCACGTCATCGTTGCCACAGGCTCCGATTCCCCGGAGACGGGTTTCCAGAAGGCACTTCCGACAGTCGAGACGATGCCGGGGCTGGAAAAGGGCAATGTCTTCACGGTCGAAGCGGTCGTGGCGCGGCAGGCGAGACCGGGCAAACGCGTGCTGCTCTTGGATGAAGGTGGCGGCTGGCGCGGCTGCGGCACCGCCTGGAAGCTTGCCGAGGAAGGCCACCAGGTGACGATCCTGACACCCGATCCGTTCGTCGGCAAGGAGCTGCAGAGAACCGCGGCCGACGTTCCCATGCGACAGACGCTCCGGAAACTCGGCGTCAAATGGATCGTCGAGGCGAGCATCACCGAGTGGCATGGCAGTGGCGCTACGATCGTCGATCACATGACGGGAGAGCGCCGCTTCGTCGAGGCAGACGCCCTTGTCACGGCCACCACGAATTCCGCCGCCGACTGGCTGATGCCCGGGCTAGCCGAACGCAATATCGCCGCCCGCCAGATCGGTGACTGCGCCGCGCCGCGCCAGGCGCCCTATGCATTCTACGAGGGTCGCAAGGCGGGACTGGAGGTCTGACATGAAAGAGATCGAACTCAGCGAGAGAGAGTCACGAGATCTGGCGCTGAGAGCCTGCCTTGGTGCCGGCGCCAATCTGGCGAGCGCCCGATCGCTCGTGGACGCGACAGTGTCGGCCGCCCGCTTCGGCGCGAGCGCGGTCGGGTTTCCGCACCTGGTCGATTATCTGAACAGTTTTCGCGAGGGGCGCATCAATTGCGATCCTGCGCCGGTCGCCAGTCGCCCCTTGCCCGCTCATCTCGCCTGTGATGCCGACCGAGGCATCGCGCAGCTCGGCTTCGACCTTGCCTTTCGCGACTTCGTCGATGCCGCGCGCACCTTCGGGGTTGCGCTCTTCACCCAGAAGAACAGCTATACAACGGGCGAACTCGGCTTTTACGTACGCCGGCTTGCGCTTGAAGGCTTGAGCGGACTTGCGGCGACCAACGCCAATGCCATGGTCGTTGCAAAGGCAGGAGGGCCGGCCGTCTACAGCACCAACCCGATCGCCTTCGGATTTCCGCTCGGCGCCAACCAGCCACCACTCATCATCGACCAGTCGTCGAGCGCGACTGCCTACGTCAACATTGCCGCTGCCGCCGCCGAGGGGCGACAAATCCCGGAGGGATGGGCGGTCGACGCAGCAGGCGCCGATACGCAGGATCCCGGGAAGGCACTTGTAGGCGCGCTCCTCCCCTTCGGCGGCCGCAAGGGCGCAAATGTCGCGTTGGTCGTCGAAATACTGTCAGCCGGTCTTTCGGGCGGGTCGTGGTCGCTTGACACGCCAAGCTTCCAGGCGGGCGATGCCTCTCCCGCCGTCGGCCTGACGGTGATTGCGTTGATGCCGGGTCCGGCAGGCAGCGACCACGTCGCCCGTGCCCACGACCAGATCCGGCGGTTGGAAGAACTCGGTGTTCACGTCCCGGGCGTCAGCGGCAGGCAGCCTCGCTCGACAGAGGAACCTCTGCGCATGTCCCGCGCTGCCTTCGACGCCATTAGTCGTTTCGCGTCGAATGAGGACCAATCGTCCAGCAGGCGAAGGTAGACTGCGTCACACACCGAGAGAAATCGCCATCCCTTCCGGGGCGGCATACATCGCCATGTTCTTGCGCGATAGATCGAGGTGAGCGCGGATCAACGCCTCCGCTCGGTCAGCATCGTGGTTCGCGATCGCATCGATAATTTCGTCGTGCTGGCGCGACGCCTCATGTAATTCTTCCAACATGCGCGCGTTGCTCGGTCTGTAGAAAATCTTGCCGATACGCGCATGATCAATCAGCAGCCGGCGAAGGCTTGGAAGAACGTACGCATTGTTCGCGATCTCGCCGACCCGAAGGTGAAATTTGTCGTTGTAGAAGACGCGTCCGTCGACGTCATTGCTGTGGACCGCGTCGCGAAAGCTGTCCTGTATCTCGCGCAGGCCCGCGATATCAGCCTTCGACGCGTGTTCGGCGGCGAGCCGCGTGGCCGCAACATAGATCATCGGTGCGATCAAAAAGAAATCCCGAAGGGATTGGTAGCTCATTGAGGTCACACGGGCAGGTCGGTTCGCCTCAAGCTCGATGAACCCTTCCCCCGCAAGCTGCCGCATCGCTTCGCGCACTGGAGGGCGAGAGAGCCCAAATTCCTCGCTCAAGGCGACTTCGTCCAGAACCGATCCCGGCGCTATCTGCATCGTCAGGATGCGGTGGCGCAAGGTGTTGTTCAGCGCGGCCTTTCGATCCGGACCAACGCCTGCTTCAGGTGAGCTTTGATTGTGCGCCATGACAAACTCCTTCTGCGCGCAGAATGTCTACAAAATGTAGACTGGTCAACGTATTTCGATTTTCGTCGACTCTCCCCTACGACCACGCGGCTCCTTTTGCCCCCTCTTCAGACGATGCGCAAGGTCCGACCTGCAGCACTTGCGCGTTAATCCTTGCCGCATGTTCGGTCGCTCGCTCCGCAGGAGCAGCCGCCCGCCTTGCCGTCGCATTTCATGTGTCTATTGACAGTAGATCAAATGTCTATCTATTGTATTATATAGAACGAGACGAGCGGCGAGCCAGGTCGAACGTTGCGGATAAATTTCGGATCGATGGGAGCAGACGAATGACGGAACTTCTGACCAGGGCGCAGTACGAGCAAATCGCGTCGCAACTGTCCCTGCCCGCAAAGGCCATCATCGATGGTCGTTCTGTCGACGCGAGATCGGGACGCACGTTTGCGACGACCAATCCCGCGACAGGAGAGAAGCTCGCGGACTTGCCCGCCTGCGGCCCCGAGGACGTCGACGCGGCGGTTGCGAGCGCGCGGCAGTCGTTTGCCGATGGCCGCTGGGCAAAACAGCATCCCGCCGCCCGCAAGCAGGCTCTTCTTCGCCTTGCCCAGCTTATCGAAGACAACCTCGTCGAACTCTCCGTCATGGAAAGCCTGGACAGTGGCAAGACGATCCTCGACTGCCAGACGGTCGACGTGCCCGAGACCGTCAACTGCCTGCGCTGGCATGCCGAAACCATCGACAAGATCTACGATCAGGTCTCGCCTGCCTCGAACGAGCACATTGCGCTTGTCGTTCGCGAGCCCGTGGGTGTTGTCGGTCTGGTCCTGCCGTGGAACTTCCCGCTGCTCATGCTTGCCTGGAAGATCGGTCCGGCGCTGGCCGCCGGCTGCAGCCTGGTGGTCAAGCCTGCGGCTGAAACCTCGCTGACCGCGCTTCGGGTGGCTGAACTGGCGCTCGAGGCCGGCATCCCGGCCGGCGTCTTCAACGTGGTGACAGGCTCAGGTTCGCAGGTCGGCGAGCCGATCGGCCGGCACATGGATGTCGATGCCGTGTCGTTCACGGGCTCGACCGAGACCGGTCGACGCTTCCTGAAATATTCGGCCGAGTCCAACCTCAAGGAAGTCGTCCTCGAAATGGGTGGGAAGAACCCCTCGATCGTCATGGACGACGCCGACGACCTGGACGCGGTCGCTGCGCATATCGTCAACGGTGCCTACTGGAACATGGGCGAGAATTGCTCGGCCATTTCTCGACTGATCGTCCACTCTGCCATCAAGGGGAAGCTGCTCGACAAGATCGTCTCCGAGGTGAAGAATTGGCGCGTGGGCGATCCGCTCGATCCGGGCAACCGTGTCGGCCCCCTCGTCTCCGAGGCGCATTACCGGAAAGTTGCGAGCTATCTCGGCGATGGCGTGAAAGTTCTTCACGGCGGCGAAACCAGCAAGGGTCGCTTCGTTCATCCGACCATCGTCGAGGTCGAAAGCAACGCCGCACGGCATGCGAAGGAAGAAATCTTTGGACCGATCCTGACGGTCATCACGGTTGACAGCCTGAAAGAAGCGGTCGCGATCGCCAACGAGACAGAATACGGCCTGACGGCTTCCGTCTTCACCGGCAACGGCAAACGGGCCATGCGCGCCGCACGCGCCCTTCGAGCAGGTACCGTCACAGTCAATTCCTTCGGTGAGGGCGATATCACCACTCCGTTCGGTGGCTACAAGCAATCGGGCTTTGGCGGGCGCGACAATTCCGTTCACGCCCACGACCAATACACCCAGCTCAAGACCATCTGGCTCGACCTCAACGACGACGAAACCGCGGACTTTTAGCCATGACCAATTTCCCGTTTCCCGGACTGAACCTCGCAATCGCAACGCCCTTCGATGCCGAGGGCCGGATCGACTACACGAGGCTCGAGCAGAATATCGAGCGCTATCTGGCGCTCGGCGTGCCAGGCTTCGTGTTGAGCTCTGGCACCGGCATGCATGTGTATTTGACGAAAGAAGAATCGAAGGAGCTCGTGCAGCGCGGCTCAAGGATCATCAATGGCCGAGCCAAGGTGATCGCCCAAACCTCCGCACTTTTGACCGCCGACGTGGTCGAGCGGACGAAATTTGCGGCCGATTGCGGCGCTGATGGCGTCATGGTCCTGCCGCCCTTCTTCGAGGGCCCGACGGACGATGAGAGCATCATCGACTTCTACGCGGAAGTGGCGGCTGCCGGTCTTCCGGTCATCGGCTACAACGTTCCGCACGCCGTCGGCGTGACCGTGACGCCGGAGCTTCTCAAGCAGCTTTGCGCGATCCCGAACTTCTGTGCCGTCAAGGACTCGAGCGGTGATCTCGGCAAGCAGGCATCGCTCATTCGTACCGGCCTCCCGGTCATGAACGGCGCCGACCACCTCGTTCCCTTCGCACTCTGGTCCGGAGCGAGCGGCCTCATCTGGGGTGGCGCCAACTTTGCGCCGCGCACTGCGCTCGCGCTGGTCGCGGCTGCTGCCGCCGGCGAATGGGGCAAGGCGCGCGACATCTGGTCCCTGCTCGAACCGGCAATGTCGCTCATCTGGGAAGGCGACTACGTGCAGTCGGTCTATGCCGCCGCCGAACTCACCAGCTTTGGTGCTGGCGCGCCGCGCAAGCCGCTCCGTCCGCTGCCTGCTCACCGGATCGAAACCATCCGCGCTGCCCTCGGCAGCCTCATCGAACGGGAAGCCTGAGCCGTGAGCAGCCCCTCGAAAAAGGTCTTCGTCGCATCGAGGCTCCCGAAGAACACGGGCGTTTCCGGATGGGTGGCGATGCTCGCTGCCCGCCAGGCAGGACCCCGGCTCGAGGGGCATATCACCGCCGACGTCGTCGTCATCGGCGGCGGATTTGCGGGCCTTTCCGCAGCCCGCAGGATCATGGAGCTCGATCCGACACTCGATGTCGCCGTCCTTGAGGCCGGCGTCATCGGAGAGGCTGCGGCGGGACGGAACTCCGGTTTCATCATCGACCTGCCGCATGAGGTTTCCTCCGAGGATTACGGCGGGGACTCGACCATCAAAAGCCGCGAAGCCATCGAGATCAGCCGCACCGCGATCGCTCTTGCGAGCACCGTTGCACAGGAACAGGGCTGGGGCCGCGAGGTCTTCGATCCGTGCGGACGCTATAGCGTAGCCATCAGCGACGAGGGCGACCGACATCTGGTCGACTATGCCAAGGGATTGGTGAAGCTCGGCGAAAAGCATCAGCTGCTCAATGGGCACGAAATCGCCGACGTGACCGGCACGAGCACCTATACGTCAGCACTTTTTACGCCTGGAACCATCATGGTACAGCCGGCGGCCTATATCCGCGGCGTTGCAGACAGCCTGCGCGACCCCGTCAGGGTCTATGAAAACACCCCTGCAGTGCAGCTGGAAAACGTCGGCCGCGGTTGGCTCGTCACGACACCCCAAGGCTCGATCAGCACAGGCCGGATCATCCTTGCCAACAATGGCCATGCCGAGAGTTTTGGCTTCTTCAGGAGCCAGTTGCTCCACGTCTTCACCTTTGCCTCGATGACCCGCGCGTTCGAACCGAGCCTGTTGCCCGGTCAGCGCAAATGGGCGGCAACGCCGGCCCTTCCGATGGGCACGACCGTCCGGCGTATTCAGGGCCAGGCTGGCGACCGGATCCTCATCCGCTCCCGCTACACCTACCACCACAACATCGAGGCGAGCGAGAAAACCCTGCGGCGTGCGGGCGTGAAGCATGACCAGAAATACCACGCCCGCTTTCCCCAGTTGCCGGATGTCCCGATGGAGTATCGCTGGGGCGGAGCCATGGCACTGACATGGAACTCAGTGCCCGCGTTCGGGGAGCTCGAGCCCGGCCTGTTCGCAGCCTGCGGCTGCAACGGCGTTGGTGCCACGAAAGCCACGGCAAACGGCATCGCAGCAGCGGACCTCATGCTCGGCATCAAATCACGACTGACGGAAATCTTCGCGCGCTTCGACGCACCGAAATCGCTGCCTCGCCAACCGTTTCGGACGATCGGTGCCAAGGCGAACCTCGCGTTTCGCGAATGGCGTGCCGGTGGCGAGTAGATAGTCGCCGCGAACAGGGCGCGGCAGCAGATCCTTTCGATAACTAAAGCCGGTGGTCGCGGCACTCCGGTTTTGATGGAACACGCCGCCAAAAGAGGGAACGGAAAAATGAAAAAGCTGCTTGCATCCACCTGCCTGATGTTCGGCCTGCTTGGCGGAGCATCGGTGTCACATGCCGCGGAATGCGGAAGCGTGACCATCGCCAGCATGAACTGGCAGAGCGCCGAGGTGCTCTCGAACCTCGACAAGTTCATCCTCAATGAGGGTTATGGCTGCAGCGCCGAGATCACCATCGGCGACACCGTGCCGACCATTACTTCCATGGCAGAGAAGGGCCAGCCCGACATCGCTCCGGAAGCGTGGATCGACCTTCTACCCGACATCGTCAAGAAGGGAACGGAAGAAGGCCGGATCATCAAGGTCGGCTCGCCGCTGCCCGATGGCGGCGTGCAGGGCTGGTGGATCCCGAAATATCTCGCCGATGCCCATCCGGACATCAAGACGATTGGCGACGTGCTGAAGCATCCGGAACTCTTCCCCGATCCGGAAGACGCGAAGAAGGGCGCCATCTTCAACGGCCCGCAGGGCTGGGGCGGCACGGTGGTCACCGCCCAGTACTTCAAGGCGTTTGAAGCCGAGAAGGCCGGCTTCACCCTGGTCGATACCGGTTCGGCCGCAGGTCTCGACGGCTCCATCGCCAAGGCCTATGAGCGCAAGGAAGGATGGGCGGGCTACTACTGGGCGCCGACCGCGCTGCTTGGCAAGTACGAGATGGTCAAGCTCGATGCGGGTGTGCCGCTCGATGCCGCCGAATGGAAACGCTGCATCACCGTTGCCGATTGCTCGGATCCGAAGCCGAGTGCCTGGCCGGTCGATACGATCGTGACGCTGGTCGCCAAACCGTTTTCCGAAAAGGTCGGGCCTGAGGTGATGGACTACCTCAACAAGCGCGCCTGGAGCAACGACACGGTCAGCAAGCTGATGGCCTGGATGACCGACAATCAGGCAAGCGGCGAAGAAGGCGCCAAGCACTTCCTCGAGGAAAACGAAGCGGTCTGGTCGAAGTGGGTCTCGCCGGAAGCGGCGGAGAAGATCAAATCGGCCCTTTAAGCCTCGTCCCGGTGCGGTGAGCCCAGGCACACCGCACCCTTTGCCAAAATCGAAATCTTGCGCCGGCTTCTTCAAAAAGGAGGAACCGAATGGAATGGCTTTATGAATTCCCACACATGAACGACGACGCTCTTCGCGCGCTGAAGAAAGCGATCGACGAAGGTTTCCGGTCGTTCACACGCGCCTATGGCGACGTCATCGAGGGCTTCTTTTCGCCCTTGCAGCACTTCTTGATCGCTTCCGAGCGCTTCATGACCCAAACGCCCTGGCCCATTATTATCATCATCATCCTGGCGATCGCCTGGGGCGCGAGCAGAAGCTTGAAGGTCGTGCTCGGCTGTCTGGTGACCCTCTTGGCGATCGGCTATTTCGACATGTGGGACGACACGATGCGGACGATCTCGATGATCTTCGTCTGCACGCTGCTGTCGATCGCCATCGGCATTCCGATCGGCATTCTGATGTCTCGCTCCGACCGCCTCCAGCGGGTCGTCAACCCGGTGCTCGACGTCATGCAGACCATGCCGAGCTTCGTCTACCTGATCCCTGTCGTCATGCTCCTCGGGATCGGCAAGGTGCCGGGCCTCATCGCCGTCGTCATCTATGCCATCCCGCCGATGATCAGGCTCACCAACCTTGGCATTCGCCTGGTCGACAAGGATGTTCTCGAAGCCGCTGACGCCTTCGGCTCGTCGAGCTGGCAAAAGCTCAAGAACGTGCAGCTGCCGTTGGCGCTCCCGACGATCATGGCCGGCATCAACCAGACGATCATGATGGCGCTTGCCATGGTGGTCATCGCCTCGATGATCGGCGTACAGGGCCTAGGCCAACCGGTGCTGAAGGCGATCGCCAATCAGTACTTCACGCTCGGCATCTTCAACGGGCTTGCGATCGTCGGCATCGCCATCATCTTCGACCGGGTCAGCCAGGCCTACGGCGAGAGACTGCAGAAGCACCGGGAGATCGTCCATGGCTGACACCACCTTCGGCGGCATCAAGATCCGCCACCTCTACAAGATCTTCGGCCCGAACGCCTCCGCGCATGTCGAGGCCGTGCAAAAGGGTTTGACGAAGACCGACCTCAACGAGCGGCACGGGCATGTCTTAGGCTTGCGGGACATCAACATCGAGATCCCGTCCGGTTGCATCCAGGTGATCATGGGCCTGTCGGGGTCGGGAAAGTCGACCCTCATCCGCCATATCAACCGCCTGATCGATCCGACCGCCGGCGAAGTGCTCGTCGACGGTGTCGATGTCGTCAAGATGGGCCAGCCGGAACTGCGCGAGTTCCGGCGCCACCAGACGGCAATGGTGTTTCAGAAGTTCGCGCTGCTCCCGCATCGCAACGTTCTCGACAACACGCTCTATGGTCTTGAGGTTCAGGGCGTCGAGCGTGCGAAGGGCGTCGACATCGCCATGCGATGGATCGAGCGCGTGGGGCTGAAGGGCTTTGAAAGCAAATACCCCAATCAGCTCTCCGGCGGCATGCAGCAGCGCGTCGGGCTTGCCCGCGCGCTTGCCAACGATGCACCGGTGCTTCTGATGGACGAGGCCTATTCGGCGCTCGACCCGCTCATCCGCATGGATATGCAGACAGTGCTTCTCGACCTGCAGAAGGAAATCAAGAAGACCATCGTCTTCATCACCCATGATCTCGACGAAGCCTTGAGATTGGGCGACCAGATCGCGGTCCTGCGCGACGGCGAGGTCATCCAGCAGGGCACCAGCCAGGACATCGTCTTGAGGCCAGCGGACGACTACATCGCCAACTTCGTCAAGGAGGTGAACCGTGGTCGCGTCGTTCATGTCGAGGCCGTCATGACACCGGTCGCCGCCGATCACGCCGTCAATGGCGCGACGCTGAGAACGGGAAGCACGATCGAAGCTGCGCTGAAGATCCTGGCGCACAAGGAGGCCAAGGATCTGGTGGTGGTCGATGCCGGCGGAATGCCCGTCGGCACCGTCGATCTGAAGCGGCTGGCTGCAGCGGTCGTAACGCCGCACTGAGCGGCGGGAGCCCTGCATTTATCCAACGAGAACCTGAAAAGCCGGGCCAGGCGTCGCCCCACGGCTGGGGCCGTTCGTCCAAAATTCCGGCACGATTGATGGAGAAGACAACATGAAGTTCGAAGGCATCTACACCCCGGCCATCACCCCGATCGAGCAAGACGGGAAGATCGACCGCAAGGGTTTTGCAGTCGTGCTCGAGTCCCTGATTGAAGCGGGCGTTCACGGCATCATCATTGGCGGATCAACCGGCGAATATTACGCCCAGAGCGCGGAGGAACGCTTCGCCCTCGCCGCCCTCGCCAGGGATGTGATCGGTTCACGCCTGCCGCTTGTCGTCGGGACGGGTGCCACCAGAACGGAGGACTCCGTGGCGTTTGCCAAGGCGGCCAAGGAGATCGGCGCCGACGCCATTCTCGTGTCGTCGCCACCTTACGCACTGCCGACCGAGGAGGAGAACGCGGTCCACGCGCTGACGGTGGATCGGGCAGCGGGTCTCCCGATCATGCTCTACAACTACCCGGCCCGCATGGGCGTGATGATGGGGGACGCATACTTCTCCCGCGTCAGCGAATCCAGAAACGTCGTGGCGATCAAGGAAAGCTCCGGCGACATGGCCAATCTCCACCTGCTCGCCCGCAAGTACCCGCATATCGCTCTTTCCTGCGGCTGGGATGACCAGGCACTCGAATTCTTCGCCTGGGGCGCAAGGAGCTGGGTCTGCGCCGGCTCCAACTTTCTGCCGAAGGAACATGTCGCCCTCTATGAGGCCTGCGTCATCGAGAAGAACTTCGACAAGGGACGGGCGATCATGACGGCGATGCTGCCGCTCATGGATTTCCTCGAATGCGGCAAGTTCGTCCAGTCGATCAAACACGGTTGCGAACTGAAAGGCCTGCCGGCGGGACCGGCCCGGGCACCGCTCGGTCCGCTCAACACCAATGAAAAGGAAACACTCGAGACGATCGTCGCGACTCTGAAACGCGATGTCGCCCAAATTGTCGCAGGAAATCGCCATGCGTGAGCGAATGATCGCAACCAGAGCAATCACCAGGTTGCGCCTTCAGAGAATGAGGGAGACGCCCCGATGATCACGCGGCCCGTCAAACGCTTGCCTGTCGAAAATGGCATCTCGGGCTGGGAGGCGATCAGCCGACGTTCGTTTTCGGTCCGCAGTCTCGACAGCCACGTGAACGCCGACTGGCTGATCATCGGGGCAGGCTTTGCCGGGCTTTCTGCAGCGCGCCGCCTGCTGCAACTGCGTCCCGATGACAAGATCGTTGTTCTCGAGGCGAGTGAGGTCGGCAAGGGCACGTCGGGTCGGAACTCCGGCTACATGATCGACGTGCCGCACAACCTGTCATCCGGCGAATATTCAAGCGGAGGCGCTGACAGCACGCGCCGGGAAATGGCCCAGAACCGCTACGCGATCGAGTTCGCCAGCCAAGCGGCGGAAGCCTATGGGATGTCGCGCGAGACCTTCGACCCGGCAGGCAAGATCAACGCAGCTGCGACGGCCCGCGGCATGAAGCTCAACAGGAGCTTTGGCCAGTCGCTCAAGGTCGCGGACGAGAAACACACCCACCTCGACGCCGCAGAGATGCGCGCGATAACGGGCTCGAACTATTACCTCGGCGGCCTTTACACGCCCGGCGCAGTGCTTATCCAGCCGGCGGACTACGTGCGCCAGTTCGCTGCCGGCCTTTCACACGACATCAATCTCTTCGAGCGATCTCCGGTGACGTCGCTCCAGCGCGAAAACGGCATTTGGACGGCATTGACCGCGCATGGTTCGGTCAGCGCGCCCAAGGTCATTCTCGGCGTCAACGGCCATGTGGAGGATTTTGGCCATTTCGGCGGGCGGCTGATGCACATCTTCGCCTACGCCTCGATGACCGCGCCGTTTTCCGCCGACGGTATCGGGCGCAAAGCGTCCGGTCGGGATCGCTGGGCCTTGCTCCCGGCCGACGCAATGGGTGCCACCGTGCGCAAGATCACGTCAGGTGGCCAGTCGCGGATCGTGATCCGCACCAAATACACCTACGACACGACGCTCACCCTTTCGCAAAGCCGCCTCTCGAAAATGGCGCAAGCGCATCGACGTTCGATGGATGCGAGATTTCCCGACCTTGCGGGAATACCGTTCGAGCACAGTTGGGCAGGTCGTCTTTGCCTCAGCCTCAACCACGTACCAGCCTTCGGCGAGATCGACGAAAGCCTCTTTTCCGCCTGCTGCGAGAATGGGCTTGGCACCGTCAAAAGCACACTTGCCGGCATCATGGCCGCCAACCTGGCGACAGGGTCCGCCTCACGGGAACTCGAGGAATACATGAACCACCGCGACCCAGCCCGGCTCCCGCCCGAGCCATTTGCCTGGCTCGGCGTAAACTCGGTGATCCGATTGCAAGAACTGCGCGCGGGCCGGGAGGGGTGACCTTCACTGAGTGAACAGGCACGTAGGGTGAATTTCAACGGGGTCTCTCGATCACGAAGAACTCGCCACCAGACAGTGGACATCAAGGTAGGCTTGAAATGATAACGACCATGAAATCCAGTGTACCGCCGACGAACCGCCTCAGGATCGGCTTCGTGCTTGCGCGGTCCTTCACGCTTTCCGCCTTTGCTCTCTTCGTCGACACGCTCAGGCTTGCGAGCGACGAACTCGACAAGTCGGGGCGTGTCCGCGCCGACTGGCAGGTGCTTGGCAACACCCGGCATCTGATCAGCTCCAGCTGCGGAGTGCAGGTGGCACCGACGTCGGATCTCGTCGATCCCGCGCAGTTCGGCTACATCGTCGTGGTCGGTGGCCTGCTCACCTGTGAGAGCCCAATCGACAACGAAACCGTCAGCTTCCTCAAGAAGGCAGCCGCGCGAAAGGTGCCGTTGATCGGTCTTTGCACCGGAACGTTCATCCTGGCCGACGCTGGCCTGATGACGGGGCACAATGTCTGCGTCAGCTGGCTCCACTACCAGGCGTTCCGCGAACGTTTCCCGGATCTCAAGGTTCGTTCGGACCGCCTGTTCAATCTCGACCGCACCCGTGGCTCCTGCGCCGGTGGCAGCAGTGCGGCCGACATGGCCGCCCATATCGTGCGACTGCATATCAGCAAAGAAGCGGAGCGAAATGCACTCGAAGTGCTGCAGATCGACAAGGCGCGGTCGCACCTTCATGTCCAGCCGAGAAAGCCGCTGGCGATCGAGAGCAACGATCCTCGCTTAAACGCGGCCCTCATCATCATGGAACAGCATATCGAGAACACAATTTCGATCCCGGAACTGGCCTCGTCGGTCGGCTTGTCGCGGCGGCAGCTTGAGCGCCTGTTCATGGGAAAGGCGAAAATGTCGCCAGCGCTCGTCTACCGGAAGTTTCGGCTGGAGCGCGCCAAACATCTCCTCACCCAGACCGATGCATCGCTGATCGAAATCGCCCTTGAAGTCGGCTTCGAAAGCGCCGGGCACTTCTCCAGAATATTTGCCAGGACCTACGGACAAACACCGAACCAGCTCAGAGCGCAAACGCCGCAGACTTCCAGTGGCAGCGCCTAAAGCAGTGGATGCCACATGTCGCAATCAGACCTCCCCTACCGTCACCTTCCCGGCCGCGCCAGCAACCGGCAATGTCGACGATGTCGTCACGCGACGCGGTCGGGTCTACGAAGCCCGAGGGGTCATCTTCATTGAGAGCGGTACCCCACCGGATGGCGGTCCAGACGTCCAGCCGCTGTGCCGAACCAAAGCCTTACTCGCGTCAGCGCCACCGGAATACGACCTTCATGTCAGAGAGAGTGGCAGAGGTGGGTTGTGTCGCGTTTATGGACTCAAGTGGTGAGAACTTTGATTGAAGGCCGTTTCTAACCGCGTCCGCGCATGCGCGATATCTGCAACAACGGAGATGGCAAGTGCACGTGCATCCCTTGCTTTGTCGAAAAGACCTATCGGCGCTTTGATACGGTCAAGCACGCTTTCCGCTTGTCCGCATGCACGTAGGGCCTCGCAACGCTTGGCATGCGTGCGGCGACTGCCAAGTGCGCCGACGTAGAAGGCGTCGGACACGAGCGCCGTGGTAAGAACCGGTAACTCACGGTCGACATCGTGAAACAAAAGCGCGACCGCCGTGTCAGCGTCGAGCTCGCTTGGCGTCGGCACTTGGCCACGCTCAAGCTCAACGATCTCATAGCCCGCCGCGACAGCAACGCGTGCAACCGCTCCAACCTCCAGCGGCGCGCCGGCAACGACTATCCGTGGCTTGGCCCTGTAGGCCCGCACGAAACACTCACCATCCCAGCCGCTTGCTCCGCCGCCCTTTCGCAAAGTGAGCGATCGCTTGCCCGGATTATAGCGCAGACATACCGGCTTTCGGCGATCAAGGGCGGCCAGCGCCTGCCGCAAGACCGCGGCGTCCGCTAACACGTGGATCGCAAGCGTAATGCCGCCGCCACAGGGCAGGACAATATCAAAAAACGGCGAGCCTTCGCCAAGGCGAAGGAGACGATCCATGCCCTTGTTCAGGGCAGTCATCGCATCGGCGGCGACGGCCGCTTCGGTGCAGCCACCGGAGACGAAACCGCAATAGAGACCATCACTTCGCACGACCATTTGCGCGCCAAGGGCGCGCGCTGCGCCGCCACGGATATCGACGAGCGTGATGAGGGCTGTCGGTTGCCCCTCTTCGAGCGATTGCGCGGCGAAGGACAGTATCTCGATCGCATCGTCCGACAGGAAGGCGGCGCGCGGCTCCTTCGCAAGCGTTTCCGGATCGGCGGCAATGCGGATCGTCATCTTACTCCACTCCCTGCGTTCCCCGCCAGCGGCGTACGATACCCGGGTCGAGATCAAAGAGATCGAGCACGCGGCCGACGGTGTGGTCGACCATGTCTTCGATGCTTTGAGGCTTCGCATAGAAGGCGGGCACCGGCGGATAGATGATGCCGCCCATTTCGGTCACCTGCGCCATGTTGCGGATATGGCCGAGATGAAGCGGCGTTTCTCTGAGCATCAGGACAAGGCGACGGCGTTCCTTTAGTACCACGTCGGCCGCACGGGAAATGAGGTTGTCCGTCGTGCCCGTGGCGATCTCGGCCAGCGTCTTGACCGAACAGGGGGCGACGATCATGCCCAGAGTTTTGTAGGAGCCGGAGGAGCAGACGGCGCCGATATCCTTGTTGGAATGGGTCGTCGTCGCCAGCGCTTCGAGGTTCTGCCTGGAAAACGTCGCCTCGGCCGCAAGCGTGATACAGGCCGCACGCGACATGATCAGATGGGTCTCGATCTCGAGGTCACGCAACAGTTCGAGGATGCGCTTGCCGTAGACCACGCCCGACGCGCCCGAAATGCCGACGATCATGCGTTTTGGATGGGTCATCGCCTATCCCACGTTTCTCAAGAGGGTCGCGGCGCGTGCACTTGCCTCGTCGCTGATGCGGGCGCGCACGCCATGGAAATTCGGGCCGCGCGTCGCATCGAGCCCCATCCGCGAGGTCGTACCGATGCCGCTCGCCGAGGGATCGAGCGCATTGCCCGGTAGGCCTTCGATGATGACGACGTCCTTGTGCGGCTGGAAATGCGTGGCAAGCGCCCAGAGCACCTCACTGTCGCGGGTAATATCGACGTCCGCGTCCACCACCACGACGGTCTTCAAGTACTGGTCCCAGCCAAGAAGACCGAGCATGACCTGCCGCGCCTCCCCCTCGCGCGTCTGGTTCATGGCGATGTAGGCATGAAAATGCGTGCCCGACGAGGGGTAGTGCACGGCGGTAATCGAGGGAAAGCGCGCCTTCAGCTTCTCCACCACCTCGGCCTCGCGCGGCACGCGGCCGAGGTTCAAGTGTTCGGCCGAATTGCCGCCCGCCACGCTGACGAGGATGGCATTGCGCCGGCGCATCACGGTTTCGACCGTGAAAAGGTTGTTGGTCGAGCGGTCGGAGGAATAGCCGGTGAATTCGCCGAAGGGGCCCTCCTCGACATGCGCCTCGGGATCCAGCACGCCTTCGAGCACGATCTCGGCATGGGCAGGAACGCGGATACCGTATTTCGGGGTGCGCACGACCTGAAGCGGTTCACCCATCAAGCCGCCGGCGACGTCGCGTTCGTCTTCACCGAAGGCAAGTCGGGCAGAGGCTGCGATCATGAAGAGCGGATGGCCGCCGATGACCATCGCGACCGGCATCGGCCTGCCCTTCTCCTTGGCCATGTTCATCAGCCGCCAGAGATGGCCGCGCGAATGCAGCGAGGTGGCGAGCGCATTCTTCGAATGGATCATCGCGCGATGGTAACTGAGATTGCCGGCGCCGGTTTCCGGATGCTCGCCGATGATGATGCCGCTGGTGATGTACTTCGCCCGGTCCGTGTCAAAGTGCTTGAGCATCGGCAGCGCGTTGAGGTCGACGGCATCGCCCGAGATGATCTCCTCGGTGATCGGACCTTCTTTCAGGAGCTGCGGCGTGAACGGTCGGTTGGCGCGCGCCTGGTAGGCCTCGTGCAGCCTGTCGGCGGTCGAACCGAGCAGACGGGCGATACGATCTCGCGAGGCAAAGATGTTGCAGAGCACTTCGCTGCCGATGCCGCTGACGTTCTTCAGGTGCAGCATGGGGTGTCGCCCCCGCTCAGCCAGATTCCAGATCAGTGCCGTTGCATCCTGATCGTCTGAGACCGGCCGGTCGATGGTGATGACATCTTCTGGGTGCTCCGCCCTGTAGTCGGCGAGGAAGCTGCGGACATCTTGCTTGTGGTACTGGGTCATATCTCGGGCCTCGACGCGACTGGAGGGTGACGGCGCCCGGAATGGGCGCCGTCGTCTTTACTCAGGCAAATTCCTTGTGCTTGCCCGTGGCCCGGTCGACACCGGCGTAGCTATCCTTCAGGCGCGCTTGCGCGTCCCTCAGATCGCGCGGCGGCGGCGACGGATCGATGCCGACGAGCTTGGCGATGTTGTTGCCGAGATAGCCTTCGAGATCGTCCTCGGAGAGGTTGATGCCGTGCGGCGGATCCTTGCAGAGCACTTCCAGTTCGCGCAGCCACATGCCCGGATCGTTCGGCGGACTGTCCGTGCCGAAGACGATCTTGTTCTTCGGCAATTGCTGGGCGAACTCCACGATGCGCGACTGGAAGCACCAGCCGGACTCGCAGTAAACGTTCGGCGTATCCATCGCCATCCAGAAGGATTCGAACGAGTAGTTGCCGCCGGTCTGGATGCCGAAATGACCGATGATGAAGTTGACCATCGGAAACTCGCGAATGATCGGGTAGAACATCGTCGGGATGGTGTACGGGCCGTCGCCGGTGTGGATGAGAACCACGACGCCGAGTTCTGCGCACTTCTTCATCGCCGGACGCAGCCAGTCGAGCGCGCGGTCAGGACGATAACCGTGCATGTTGGCGTGCAGCTTCAGCATCTTGAAGCCGTATTCCTTGACGTGGAATTCCAGCTCCGCCGCGCCGTTTTCCGGTCCCCAGCGCGGGTTGTAGTTGAAGTTGCCGATGAAGCGGTCCGGGTATTTCTGGCACAGCTCGGCGCAATAGGCCATGTAGTCGCGAATGCCGTCGCGGCCCTTGCGGTTACCGTCGCGGTAGCCGGTGTTGCCGGGCGGCGGCTGGATGAAGCCCATGTCAATCCGGCGCGGCTTGCCGTTGATCATGTAGGGACCATCCATCAGCTTGAGCATCCGCTCGCCGGTGAAGGGCTCGCCCGTGTGACGCCACGCCTCGTCGACGAGGTTGGTCGGGTGAAGATGGGTATCAATGATCATTGTTCACTCCGTTCAAATTTACGCGGCAAGTGCTACGCCGTGTTGGCGCAGATACGCTTCGGCTTCCTCGACGGTGGCCGGTGGTTTCGTCGCTTCCAGCCCGATCATGCGGGCGACATTGTTGCCGAGGTAATCTTCGAGCGTATCCTCATCGAGGTTCAGGCCCTGCGGCGGCTCGTGGCAGAGGACTTCCAGGAGGTTGATCCACATGCCCGGCTCGTTCGGCGGCGTGTCGGAGCCGAAGAGGATCTTGTGCTTGGGGAGCACCTTGGCGAATTCGACGATGCGCGACTGCAGGCACCAGCCCGATTCCACGTAGACACTCGGCGTGTCGAGCGCCATCTGCATCGGCTCGAAGACGTAGACGCCACCGGTCTGGACGCCAAAATGCGCCAGGATGAAGTTCACTTCCGGGAACTCGCGGATGATCGGGTAGAACTCCGTCGGGATCGAGTACGGACCGTCACCGGTATGCACCTTCACCATCAGGCCGAGATCGGCGCACTTCTTCATGGCCGGACGCAGCCAGTCGAGCGCACGGTCCGGGCGATAGGCGTGCATGTTCGCCTGCAGCTGCACCATCTTGAAATCGAACTCCTTGGCGTAGCGTTCGATTTCTTCGGCGCCGTTCTGGGTGCCGTAGCGCGGGTTGTAGACGAAGCAGCCGAGGAACCGGTCGGGATGCTCGGTCACCATCTTTTCCGTGTAGGCCATGTACTGGCGGATGGCGGCCTTGCCTTCGAGATCCATCACCTCGTGGGTGTAGATGGTGTTGCCTTGCGGCGGCTGAATGAAGGCCTTGTCGATCCGGCGCGGCTTGCCGTTCACATAGTACGGGCCATCCATCATCTTTAGCAGTTTGTCGCCGGTGAACGCCGGTCCGTCGTGTCGCCAAGCCAGGTCCACCAGGTCGGTGGGATAGCAGCTCAGGTCAATAATCATAGGTTTCTCCTGTCGTAGAGGGTCCGGTCGATGCGGGGCCGCGCGATGAACGCCATGCCGGCCGAAGCCGGGCGTGGATCCGCGATCTCAGGAAATGCCGAAGACGGAGAGAACGGGCCGGCGCATAAGCCCCCAGGACAGGGCAACCGGGCGTTCCTTTTGTGATCAGCAACGACATCGCAGCCTCATCTTCCAACAGACGGTGAGCAATTGTCGGTGCTTCTACTCGCCTCCAAGGGAACCACTGCGCGTGAT
Organism: Ensifer adhaerens; assembly: GCF_002940685.1. Classification (GTDB taxonomy): domain Bacteria; phylum Pseudomonadota; class Alphaproteobacteria; order Rhizobiales; family Rhizobiaceae; genus Ensifer; species Ensifer adhaerens_E. The sequence continues at coordinate 373,849 of NZ_PNFP01000003.1, forward strand.
CCGTGTCAACTCGAAAATTCCAGTTAAGCCATTATTTTTGAACGTCTTTTCGAAAGAAACGGCAGCGACCGCCCGCGCTGGAGGGGCGCGGGCGGCTCAGACAGAAAGGCTTACGCAAGCGCCGTCCGGCGTGGAGACTCGCTGCTAGGGCACCAGGCATGCACGCAAGTTTCTGTCGATGCTGTCACGGTCGAGATTGCGTCCAATGAACACGAACTTCGACTTCCGCTTGTCTTCACCCCAGGCGTGGTCCGGGCGGAAATCGACGAGCTTGTGCACGGCTTGAAGCACGAAGAACCGATCGTCACCGGCAACGGAAACGATGCCCTTCGTGCGAAAGATGTCGGCCCCGTGCGTGCCGAGATAGCCCTTGAGGAACCCTGCGAGCTTCTCGCCGTCGAAGGCTTCGGGATAGACAAAGGAGTGGGATTTCACCGTCGCGTCATGCTGGTGGGGCCGCAGGGCGGTCGCGTGCGCGCGTCCTTGGTCATGATGATGGTGGTGCCCATGGTCGTGATGGGCGTGATCGCAACACGGGTCCTTGCAATCATGGTGGTGATGGTGCTCGGCGTCGTGATCGTCATCCATGTCGATGTCGAGGATTTCCGCCCGCTCGCGCACATAGGACGGCCGGAAGCCCTTGACCCCGAGGATGTTGGATAGGTCCACCTTGCCATAGCTGGATCTGAGGATGGGTGCTGTCTGGTTGAGCCTGCGCAGCGAGCTTTCCAGCGAACCGAGGGCCTCCTCTCCGGCAAGGTCTATCTTGTTGACGAGGATACGGTCGGCCGCAACGATCTGGTTGACCGCCTGGTTGTCGCTGCCGTCGAGCACCGGGTCATAGAGATGCTGGTCGATGTGCATTGCGTCCACCAGCGTCACGACGGCGTCGAGCTCCACTTCTTCGGCAACGCTTCGGTCGACGAAGAAGGCGGTCGCGACCGGCGTCGGGTCGGCAAGTCCAGAGGTCTCGACAATGATATGGTCGAACTTGTCCTTGTGGCTCAGGAGCTTCTTCATCACATCGATCAGGTCGTTGCGCACGTCGACGAAGCAGCAGATGCAGCCGTTCTGCATCTGGAAGATTTCCTCGTCCGAGGCGAGCACCAGGTCGCTGTCGACGTCCACCTCGCCATATTCGTTTTCGATCACCGCAATGCGATGACCGTGACGCTCGGTGAGAATGTAGTTGAGCAGCGTCGTCTTTCCCGATCCCAGGAACCCGGTAAGGATCGTGATCGGGAGCTTCTGCTGGCTCGCAGGCTCGATATGCATGTTCATGCGCCCTTCTCCCTCAAGGCTTTCAGGATGTCTTCCGGCGTGATCGGATAGTGGTGGAAGCGAACGCCGATGGCGTCGTGGATGGCGTTAGCGATGGATGGGCCGATGGCGATGATCGGATCTTCGCCGACGCCCTTGGCGCCCCAGGGACCGCCCGGATCGGGTGCTGCCTCGAGGATGATCGTCTCGATGTCGGGCATGTCCATCGACAGCGGCATCTTGTAGTCGACCAAGCCTGCATTGAGTGAGCGCCCGGTCTTCTTGTCGATGACGTAGTCCTCGGTCAGCGTGTGGCCGATACCCTGCTGGATGCCGCCCTCGATCTGGCCCTGCGCCGCAATCGGATGGATGACGCGTCCGACATCATGCACCGGCACGACGCGCTTGACCTCGACGAGGCCTGTTTCCGTGTCGACGTCAACCTCGGTGAAATGCGCGGCGAAGGAGTAGGATTTCGTCGGCTCGTAGGTGCCATTGGCGACGATGTTGGCAGCAGGAATGCCACGCGAGGGGCCCATGGCCTCCGAAACCGTCATGCAGCGATCGGGCTCGGCAATGAGGAAGACCTTGCCTTCGGAAAGGTCGATCTCTTCGGGCGCGACCTGCAGTTTCATCGCGGCCCTGGCAAGCACGGCTGCGCGCACCTTGCCGGCCGCCATCTTTGCAGCCGTTCCGACCAGATAGGTCGTGTGGCTGGCGAAGGCCCCGATGTCCCACGGAACCACGTCCGTGTCCCCGTGAATGACGCCGACATCCTCGAAGCGCACGCCAAGCTCTTCGGCAACGATCTGCGCCAGCGCCGTATGGGCGCCGGTGCCAAGACCGGCAGCGCCAGTCAACAGCGTGACCGTACCGTCCTCGTTGACCTTCACCGTGGCGTTGCCCTGCTCCTTGATCCCGGGATAGGCCGACGAGCCGTGCATTTCGCAGCCGATGCCCCATCCCGTGCGGATATGCGGGCGCTTCGGATCGGGCGTCCGGTCGCGGTTCCAAAGCGCCTTCCAGTCGAGCACGTCGATGCCGTGCTGAAGGCAGATTTCGAGACCATGGCCGATGATGGGATGGCCGGACGGCGCGATATCGCCGGCGCGCACCACGTTCTTCAGCTTCAGCTCGGCCGGATCCATACCAAGACGTTCAGCCGCTTCGTCCATCTGGATGTCGAGCGCGTAGTAGCTCTGCACCACCCCGTAACCGCGGAAGGCGCCGTTGATCGGGGTGTTGGTGTAGACGCAGCGCCCCTCCAGCCGCACGTTCTCGCAGCGATAGAGGGAGGTGGCGGCGGTGGTTCCGACAATGGTCACGCCCGGACCATGGGAGCCGTAGGCGCCGGAATCGTAGACCAGCTTCATGTCGCGGGCGACGAGCGTGCCGTCGTTCTTGAAGCCCTGCTTCAGCCAGATCTTGCAAGGGTGGCGCGAACGGCCGGCGACGAAGGTCTCATGGCGGGTGAATTCCATCTTCACCGGCCGGCGGGTTTCCTTGGCCAGAAGCGCGCAGAGAAACTCATGCTGGAACAGGTCCTGCTTGGCGCCGAAACCGCCGCCCATATGGTCGACCAGCACGCGCACCTTGGTGAGCGGCAGGCCGAGCACCTCGGCAAGGATGCCGCGCACCATGAAGGAGGTTTGGGTCGAGGTCCAAAAGGTCAGCTTGTTGGAGCCGTCCCAGTCGGCGACGCAGACGTTCGGCTCCATATAGGCCGGGTGCGGCCGTCCGCCGGCAAAAGTACCCTCGAGCACGAAGTCCGCTTCGGCAAAGCCCTTGTCGACGTCGCCGCGGTTGACGCGCACCGGGTCGAGCACCAGATTGCCGCCGGGGCCGACGTCGTGGATCAGTGGTGCGCCTGGCTGCGCGGCGTCCTCCGGTTCGAAGACGGCCGGCAACGCTTCATATTCCACCTCGATGAGGTCGAGCGCCTCGTCGGCGATCTCCTCGCTGATTGCAGCGACGGCGGCAACGCCCTCGCCCCAGAACCGCACCTTGTCGTCGAGAATGTACTGGTCCTTGGTGCAGGAGGCCGAGCGTGGATGCGGCGAGCCGTAGTGCAGCACGCGCGGCACGGTCTCGTGGGTCAGGACAGCTTTAACGCCCGGATAGGCGAGCGCCTTGCTGACGTCGATCGACTTGATCCGTGCATGGGCGATCGCCGCGCGCTTGATCTTGCCGTGAAGCATGCCAGGCAGCTTGATATCGCCGGTATACTGCGCCTCGCCCGTCACCTTTTCGAGCACGTCGTCGCGCTTGACGCTCTTGCCGACAATCTTGAACTCGCGCGGTTCGATGGGGGTGGTCATGTTCATGATCTTGCTGCCTCCATCTCGCGCGCGGCGGATCTGATCGCGTCGAATATTTTGGTGTAGCCGGTGCAGCGGCAGATATTGCCGGATAGCCCGAAGCGGATGTCCTCGTCGGTTGGGCGCGGATTGTCGTCGAGCAGCTTCTTGGCCATCATCAGGATGCCAGGCGTGCAGAAGCCGCATTGCGAGGCGCCGTGCCGCATGAAGGCATCCTGCAGCGGATGGAGCGTATCGACGCCCGGCTGCAGCCCCTCGACCGTCTCGATCGAGCGGCCCTCGGCCTCCACGGCAAGCACCAGGCAGGCGTTGACCGGCTCGCCGTCGATCAGCACGGTGCAGGCACCGCAGTCGCCGACATCGCAACCCTTCTTGGTGCCGGTGAGACCGACATCGTCGCGCAGCGCATCAAGCAGAGAGCGACAGGTATCGACCGCCATTTCCCGTGTTTCACCGTTCACGGTGAATTCGACCATCCGTTTCATGCGAAAGTCTCCAATGCCTGTTTGATGGCGCGGCCCGTCAGCACGCCGACCATGTCGCGGCGGTAATCGGCGCTGGCGCGCACGTTGCTGATCGGCGTGCATTCCTCCATCGCCTTGTCGGCGGCGCTCCTGACCGCAGAAGCATCGAGCCTCGTGCCACGCAGCATGGCCTCGGCTTGCGGCGCGCGCAGCACGGTCGCGCCGACCGCTCCGAGCGCAATGCGGATGTCGCAGCAGACACCCTCTTCCATTGAAAGGCTGACCGCGACGCCGACGGTGGACAGCTCCATCGCCTTGCGGCGGCCATGCTTGATGTAGGCCTTGCCGGCCGTGTCGCCTGCCGGCGGCACGGTGATGCCGGTGACGATCTCGCCCTTGGCGAGTACGGTCCTGCCGGGGCCGGTGAAGAACTCGGCGATCGGCACGACGCGCATGTTGGTGCGGCTGTAGATGTGAACGAAGGCGCCGTCCGCGACCAGCGGCGGGATGGTATCGGCCGACGGCGAGGCGCGACAGATATTGCCCACCACCGTTGCACGATTGCGCACCTGGATGGAGCCGAGGGAAGCAAAGGCGGCTCTGAGATTCGGGTAGCGCTGGCAGACCAGCGGCAGACGCTCCAGGCGCCCCACCGTCACCAGTGCCCCGAAGGTGAGCCCGCGCGTCTCGTCATAGGTGATATCGGAGAGACCGGGGATCTGCTTGATGTCGACGACATTGCGCACGCGGCGCAGCCGTTCGCGGATCTCGACCAGAAGGTCGGTGCCACCGTTGAACAGAAACGTATCATCGCCAAGCTCGGCGAGAAGACGGGAGGCATGCTCCAGCGTTTCCGCCCGATGATAATCGAAGCGTCTCATGGTTTCCTCATGGAGTTGTGAGCTCCGGCGGCTCAAGCGCGCCGCCGGACGAATGATGGGGGCCTCTAGGCCGGGTCGGCCGCAGGCGCACCCTCGGCGAGTTCTGCCTCTACCGGCTCCCTGTCGGGGATACCGTTGAAGAGAATGTTGAGGAGTGCTGCCGCGAAGGTGCCGACGAGCACGCCGCTATGCAGGAACTTCTCGAGCGCTGCCGGCAGCTGATCGAAGATGTTCTCGGCAACGACCGGCACCATGGCGAGGCCGACGCTGACGGCGACGATGTAGAGGTTGCGCCTGTTGGCGACGAAATCCACCTTCGACAGGATCTTCACCCCGGTCGCCGACACCATGCCGAACATCACGATTGCCGCGCCGCCGACGACGTAGCTCGGGATCGATGCGCTGACGAAGGCAACCTTCGGCAGCGAACCGAGCAGGATCAGGATAGCGCCGCCGGCTGCCACCACGAAACGGCTGAGCACACCAGTGATCTGCAGCAGGCCGACATTCTGCGCATAGGTCGTATAGGTGAAGGTGTTGAGCAATCCGCCGATGATGTTGCCGACACCGTCGGTTCTCAAACCCCGGGTGAGCTCGGCCTCGGTGATCTTGCGGCCGGCTATGTCGCCGACAGCCAGGAACTGGCCGGTCGATTCGATCATCATGACCGTCATGACCGCACAGAGCGACAGGATCGACCAGAACTCGAAGATCGGCCATCCAAAGGCGAGCGGGTGAATGACGCGCACCCAGTCGGCTTGAGCAACGCCGTGAAAATCCACCTTGCCGGCGGTGATCGCAACGACGAAGCCGATCCCGATCCCGATCAGCACCGCAAGATTGGCCATGAAGCCCTTGAGTACACGGGTGAGAAGCAGGATCGACATGAGCACGATGGCGGCCACGGCGAGCGCGAAGGGCGCGCCGTAGGCAGGGTTCGGGATCATGCCATCAGGGCCCTTGATCATAGGCTGGCCACCTGCGGCCCAATTTACGCCGACGCGCATCAGCGAGAGGCCGATCACCAACATCACCGTGCCAGTGACAACAGGCGGAAAGAACCGCACCCAGCGGCCGAAGAACGGGGCAACCAGGATCGTGAACACCCCGGAGCCGATGACAGCGCCGATGACGCCTGGCATGCCGAGATCGGGATTGGTGCCCGTGGCGATGATCGAGGGCACGGCCGTGAACGAAATCCCCATCATGATCGGCAGGCGAATGCCAATGTTCCAGATGCCGAGCGCCTGGATGAGGGTGACGATGCCACAACAGAAGAGATCCGCGCTGACGAGCATCGCGATCTGTTCCTTGGGCAATTGAAGTGCGCTGCCGACGATCAGCGGCACGGCGACCGCTCCGGCATACATGACGAGAACGTGCTGCAGGCCAAGGGCCATCAAACTCGGGATCGGATAGGTTTTTTCGACAGGATCAGTCGTATCGGGGTTATGCATTCGCTTTCCTCCCAGCGAACAGCTTCCGGCGCGGTGGGAGGGCAACTTCGGCCTCATGATCTTGTCACCGCACGCCGTACAGGGCGGATCATGCGGCTGGCCAAATCAGTAAACAATCGGCATAATCATATTTATTCATATAGTAATTGAATGAATGGATCGGCATGGACATCACGCTGAAGCAGCTTCGAGCCTTCGTCACCGTAGCCAATCTGGGGCAGTTCACTTTGGCCGCCGACAGGCTTGGCTCCTCGCAGTCGGCGGTGAGCACGCTGGTGCGACAGCTGGAGCAGAACTTGAAGCTGCGTCTTTTCGACAGGCACACGCGCCTCTTGCGACTTACGCAGGCGGGCATGGACATCTTGCCGGTTGCGGCACGTGCCGTCGCCGACATCGACGGCATGGTCGAAAGCTCGCGCGAGTTGAATGCATTGAGACGCGGCAAGGTTTCGATCGCGGCCGGCACCGTGCAGGCGGCTTTGATGCTGCCGCAACTCGTCAACGCTTTCACCAGACTCTATCCCGACATAACCGTCGCGCTGCATGACGTGGCGGAGATCGCCGTCTTGGAACAGGTGACCAACAGTTCGGTGGACCTTGGCATCGGAACTGTGCCGGAGGACGATACCGAATTGATGGGTACCCGGCTGACGACTGACGAGTTCCTCATCGTCCTTCACCCGGACGACCCGCTGGTCAGGCTGCATGAAATTCGCTGGACCGACCTGGTCGACCGCAAGCTGATCGGCCCGCACCGGGGCAATCCAATCCGCGACCGCCTCGAAAGCGAGCTGGCGCGCAACGGTATCGTGCTGCCGTTCGACAAGGCGATGCAGGAGGTGGCCTTGCCACTGACGATTATCGGCATGGTCGAAGGCGGGCTCGGCGTCGCGATCATGACATCGGCGGTCACGCGGCTTGCGACGTCCATGGGACTCGTCGTGCGCACCCCGACCGAACCACACATCAAGCGCGAAGTCAGCCTGATCCAGAAACGCACGCGCTCGCTGTCTCCCGCTGCCCGGCGGTTTCGCGACTTCCTGCTGAAATCCGTGCACTAGCCAGTACCGAAAAAGGACAGGCGTCTTCCAGACGTTGCGCCTCGCTGTTTGACCACGCGCTAATTCCGGCGTTATCTGGACGCGCTGCTGGACCGCCAAACGGCGGGCAGGCAGGGCGCAGCGTTCGCTGCGCGCGGCGGGCTTTCGGCCGGCCGCCGCTCCCAGCTCAAGCCAAACCAGGAGCACTCATGGCGCATTCCCTGAAAAGCAGCACCGAAACGGCACGGCCGAACCGGCCCGACCTTTCCACCGACGCCATCCGCAGCACCAGGGAAGACCTCGCGGCCTGCTTCCGCATGGCGGCGCGCAACGGCTTTGAAGAGGGCATATGCAACCATTTCTCGGCTGTCGTACCCGGCCATGACGATCTCTTCATCGTCAATCCCTACGGCTATGCCTTTCGCGAGTTGACGGCATCAAAGCTGCTGGTTTGCGATTTTGCCGGCAACGTCATCGACGGTGACGGTGAGCCGGAGGCGACCGCTTTCTACATCCATGCCGAAATCCACCGTCGGCTACCGCGCGCAAAAGTCGCCTTCCATACGCACATGCCCTATGCGACCGCCTTGTCCATGACAGAGGGCGCCCCATTGATCTGGGCCGGCCAGACGGCGCTGAAATTCTACGGTCGCACCGCCGTCGACGAAAACTACAACGGCCTTGCGCTTGACCATCGGGAAGGCGCCCGCATTGCGGCGGCAGCAGGCGATGCCGATATCGTCTTCCTGAAACACCACGGCGTGCTGGTCCTGGCGCCGACGATCGCCGAAGCCTGGGACGACCTCTACTACCTGGAACGGGCGGCCGAAGTGCAGGTGCATGCGATGTCCACCGGCCGGGAGGTGCTTCCGGTCGATCCTGAGATCGCAGAGGCCGCCTACCGGCAGATGCGTGAAGGCGATCCTCAGTCGGCACGAGCCCATCTTGCCGCCATCCGCCGGCAACTCGACGCCGAGGAGCCGCAATACAGGCACTGAGTGAAACCGGGCCGATGCCAAAAGCCGATCGTATCGGCCCGTGCCGGATGATAGGTCAACCGGTTGATCAGACGTCTCATTCCGTGAAGTCGGCCCATACTCGCGCGTTGCCTTGCCATCGGCAATAATTGCGATCTATTTATCAAACGATTGAAATAATGAATTTGTTTGAATTAAAAGCGCGTGCTTAGTTTTCCGCCATAACAACAAGGTGGGAACGACATGGTACGTGAAAATCCAGCTGCGTTGCTCGCAAGACTGATCCCGGGTCAGTCCTTTGCTCTCACGGGCGGAACCGTGATCCACGACGATGGCTCGCAGTCGGCAAGCGATATCATCGTCGGCGCCGACGGGCGCATCACGGTCGTCGAGCCCTTTCTCGACACCGGCTCCTGCGGCGCCTGCATAGACATTTCCGGCATGCTCGTTTCGCCGGGCTTCGTCGACGCGCACCAGCATCTCGACAAGACGGGGGTGCTGCGGTTTACGCCCAATCCTTCCGGCACGCTCCAGGGCGCCCGCGAAGCTTTTGCGAAATACGCCCGCACCGCCGGCCCCGACGACATTCACAAGCGCGCGACGCGCACGATCGGGCGATGTCTTTCCCGCGGCACGACCGCGATCCGCAGCCACATCAACGTCGACAAGGATGCCGGTTTCCATGGCATCGAGACGCTGGCCGCCATTCGCGATGCCGAAAAGCACCGCATCACGCTACAGCTCGTCGCCTTCATGACGCCGCATCCCGGCCAGGACTTCGAATGGCTCGGCAAGAACATCGACGGCGCCGTGGCACTTGCCGACGCTGTCGGCGGAACGCCCGCCGTTTCCGAGGACCCGCCGCGTTACCTCGACATCCTGTTTTCCGCCGCGGTGAAATCCGGCAAGCCGATCGACCTGCATCTCGACGAACACCTCAATGCCGGCGTGCATCTCATCGACGCCGCGCTCGATCGCGTCGAGCGCTTCGGCATGCAGGGGCGCACCATCTTCAGCCACGTCTCGGTGCTGAGCGCCCTGCCGCGCCGCGATTTCCAACGGATAGCCGAGCGTCTGGGCAAATTGAACGTCGGCGTCGTGACGCTGCCAGCCGCAAACCTCTATCTGCAAGGCCGCGACTACGACGTTCTGCCGCCGCGCGGACTGACGCGTGTCGCCGAACTCTATCGCGCAGGCATCACCATCGCCACCGCATCGGACAACATCCAGGATCCGTTCGTTCCGACCGGCTCGGGCGACATGCTGGAAATCGCCCGCTGGACCCTGCTTGCCGGCCACCTGCGCGGAGACGAGCTCGCCGCCGCGCACACCATGATCACGGCCGCCCCTGCCCGGCTGATGGGGCTTGCGAAGGACTATGGCCTGAAGCCCGGCGCGCGCGCCGACTTCGTCATTACCGACTGCATCGATACCGACACGCTGGTTGCCGGCGGTCCGGATCGGGCTTTCGTCTTCTCTAACGGGCGCCTTGTCTCGCAGAGCACGACTGAAAATATCCGCCTGAAGGAGGACGCATAAAAGGGAACGGCTGCTCCGGGGGGATTGGAACTTCAATCTAATGGGAGGAATGAAATGATTATTGAGATTTCGCGTCGTTCACTGCTTGCGTCCACGCTCGGACTGGCCCTTGCCGGAATGCTCTGGCTGGACCACGCACAGGCCGAAGACTTCAAGATGGGTCTGCTCGTGCCTGGTAGCGTTTCCGAAGAGGGTTGGAACCGGATCGGCTACAACGCGCTCAAGGGCGTCGAGGAACAGCTCGGCGCCAAGATCAGCTATGTCGAGCTGCAACAGAATCCGGCCTCGTTCGAGAAGGCGTTTCGCGACTATGCCAGCCAGGGCTACAAGGTCATCCTCGGGCACGGCTTTGAATTCCAGGACGCCGCGCGGGACGTCGCCGTCGATTACCCGGACACCTATTTCCTGATTTCGTCGAGCGCGATCCACGAGGGCAACGTCATCGGGCTCAACACCGACACCAGCCAGCCCTTCTACCTGATGGGCGTGATCGCTGCGAAAATGGGTGGCAAGGCGGGCCTTGTCGGCGGCATGGAAATCCCGCCGATCCAGCAGGCTTTCGCCGGCTTCAAGAATGGCGCAAAAAGCGTCAATCCGGACTTCCCGATCAGCGAAGCCTATATCGGCAACTTCACCGATACGACAGCCGCCAAGGAAGCAGCGCTGAGCATGATTTCGCAAGGTGCTGACTTCGTCGTGCCGAACGCTTCGGGTGCCACCGTCGGCGGCTACCAGGCGATTGCCGAATCCGGCCCGGACGTGCGGTCCTTTTCGATCTTCAGCGACTTTACCGAGGTAGCACCCAACAACATCCTGGGGCTCTATGTCGCCGATTATGCTCAAGGCGTGGTCGAAGTGGTTCGCGCGATCAAGGATGGCCACCCGCCGGCGGAAAACGTGGTCTTTGGCCTGAAGGACCCGAAGGTGATTTCGTTCACCTTCCGCGACGACGGCCCGGTCTCCGTGCCGGAGGATGTCCGCGCCGAGGTCAAGGCAATCAGCGCCAAGATCGCCGCCGGCGAGATCAAGACCGGCGCAGAATAGCCGGCTCCATGCTGCGGCAGGAAATCCGGCCGCAGCCCTTCCCGCGTCACACCAAAATCCGGACACACCCATGGCTGAGATAAACCAGGGAGTGCGTGAGACCGTGAATTCTCAAGCAGCCCAAGCTTTCTACAGGACGCTCTCGCAGGCTGCGATCAGCGCCCTGGCACCCATCGCGGCGGTACTGGTCGCACTCGCCTTCGGCGCTCTCCTGCTATGGCTCAACGGCTTCAACGGCAGTGACGTCGTCACCGTCATGGTCTTCGGCTCGTTCCAGGACATGCGATCGGTCGGAGAAATTCTCCTGAAGGCGACACCGCTGATCCTGATCGGTGCGGGGCTCTGCGTCGCCTTTCGCTGTTCGATCTGGAACATCGGCGCCGAAGGCCAGCTCTATGTCGGCGCGATCGCCGCAACCCTTGTCGGTACCAGCATCGATGGTCTTTCCGTCTGGGTTCACGCACCGCTCGTGATGTTGGCCGGAGCACTGGCGGGCGCTGCCTGGGCCGGCATAGCCGGCTACCTGAAGGTGCGTTTCCAGGCGAGCGAGATCGTCACCACAATCATGCTCAACTACATTGCCCTCATTTTGACGAGTTATCTCGTCACCGGTCCGATGCGCGACGCGAGTGCTGCCTATCCGCAATCGGCAAGGCTGGTGCGCGAAGCCTGGACGCCACGTCTGGTGAGCGACCTTAGGCTTCACATCGGCATCCTCGTCGCGGTGGTTCTGGCGGTTGCGCTCTACATTTTCCTGCGAAGAAGCAGCCGCGGCTTTGCGCTGCGCGTCGTCGGTCTCAACCCGCATGCCGCCCGCTATGCCGGCATGAACGTCGCGCGCAACGTGATGATCGCGATGTGCATCAGCGGCGCGATGGCAGGCCTTGCCGGCGCCTTCGAGGTCGCCGGCGTCACACGCCGGCTCTACCAGAACATCTCGCCGGGTTATGGTTTCGAAGGCATCGCGGTGGCGCTTCTGGCGGGCAACAATCCGCTGGCGGCGATCCTGTCGGGCGGGCTTTTTGCGACGCTTCGCTCCGGCTCGGAAGTCCTCCAGATCACCTCGCAGGTCCCGCAGGTCCTGGTGCTGGTCATTCAGGGCATCGTCATCCTCTCGGTCGTCGCCTTCGCAAAACTGCGCGACATCCTCAGGACTGTGGCTTGAAAGCATGGAAACTCCCGCATGGCTTTAGACCGCCCGCGGGAAAACAAAACCTTTGGCGATATTCCTGGAGGGTCGACCCCATGGACGACATGATTTCTCTCACCTTTCTCGCGACGCTCGTCGGCGCCGCCTGGAGGCTTGCCACGCCGCTCATCTTCGCCTCGATCGGCGAGGTCTTTTCCGAGCGCGCAGGCGTGCTCAACATCGGGCTCGAAGGCACGATGCTCGTCGGCGCCTTCTGCGGCTTCGCTGCGGCCGCGGCTACCGGCAACATTCCGCTCGGGCTATTGGCCGGCATTGCCGGTGGGATGCTGTTCGGACTTGTCTTCGCCTTCTTCACGATCTCCATCAAGGCGGACCAGATCGTGGTCGGCGCGGCACTCAACCTGCTCGGGATGGGCCTGACGGCCTTCCTCTTTCGCACCTATTACGTTTCGACCGGCAAGGGCATCGAAATCGCCCAGCCGGTCCACATACCGTGGCTGAGCGATCTGCCCTTTCTGGGCGAGGCGTTCTTCCGCCAAAATCTCATCGTCTATTCCACTGTGCTGGTCGCCATTCTCGCCGCCCTGGTGCTCTATCGCACCTCCTTCGGCCTGACGCTTCGCTCCGTCGGCGAGCACCCGAAGGCCGTCGACGTCTCCGGTCGCAGCGTCGTTGGCTACCGCTATGCCGCCGTGCTCGTCGGTACCGGGCTTGCCGGGCTCGGTGGCGCGTTCCTGACGCTCGGCCATTCCAACCAGTTCGTCGAAGGCATCACCTCGGGCCGCGGCTTCATCGCCCTTGCCGTCGTCGTCTTTGCCCGCTGGTCGCCGATCGGCGCCTTCTTCGTCTCGCTGCTCTTCGGCCTCTTTTACGCCCTGCAGCTCATGCTCCAGGCGCAGGCGTCCATCGTCGTGCCCTACCAAGTGCTGCAGGCGCTTCCCTACATCATGACAATCGTCACGCTGGTCGCCTTCCGCGGCAAGGGTGCTGCACCCAGTAAGCTTGGCCAGCCCTACGAGATGAGGTGATCGACATGTCGGTAAAACCATTCCTGCGCATCGACAATATCCGCAAACGTTTCGGCCCCATCGTCGCCAGCGACGGCGTTTCGCTCGAAATCGAGGAAGGCGAGATCCATTCGCTGCTCGGCGAAAACGGCGCCGGCAAGAGCGTGCTGATGAGCATGATATGCGGCATGGTCCGGCCGGATGAGGGCGATATCGTCTACAAGGGGCAATCGGTGCGCTTTGCAAGCCCGCGCGACGCGATCCGCCAGCGCATCGGCATGGTGCACCAGCACTTCATGCTGGTTCCGAACCTGACCGTGGCGGAAAACTACATCCTCGGCCAGGGTTCGGCGCTCAGTGTCATTTCCGACATGACATCGGTGCATCGAAAGATCCGCGCGCTTTCCGAGCGCTACGCGCTCGACGTACGACCCGACGCAATCGTCGAAGACCTCTCGGTCGGCGAGCAGCAGCGGGTGGAAATCTTAAAGGTGCTGTTCCACGGTATCGACCTGCTCATCCTTGACGAGCCGACCGCCGTTCTCACCCCGCAAGAGACCGACCGTCTCCTTTCGCTGATGGGCGATCTCGTGAAGGACGGAAAGACCGTCGTCTTCATTTCGCACAAGCTGGACGAAGTGATGCGGGTCAGCAATCGCATCAGCGTCATGCGTGACGGCCGCGTCGTCAATACGGTCAGGGTCGGGGAGACGAATGCGCGTGAGCTCGCGCGCATGATGGTCGGTCGTGACGTGCGCATGGAGCTGCCGCGTAGCCCTAAGCCCCCCGGTCGTATCGTGCTTTCGGTGGAAAACCTCACCTGCCGCGCCGAGACCGGCCTTCCGGCGGTGCGCGGCGTGAGCCTCGATGTGCGCGCCGGCGAAATCGTCGGCATCGCCGGCGTATCCGGCAACGGCCAGACGGAACTGTCGCTAGCACTTTCGGGCCTCCTGCCGGTTGATGCCGGGCGCGTCATTCTCAACGGAAACGACATAACCGGGCTCGACCCGGCCGAGATCAATGCCCGGCGCTTTTCTCACATTCCGGAAGACCGGCATAAACACGGCATCGTGCTGCCTTTGTCGTTGAGCGAAAACACCATTCTCCAACGCTACGACCGGAAGCCTTTCGCGACGGGTGGCATGCTCAACCGCAGGGTCATCGGCGAGCACACCCGCGACCTGATCAAACGCTTTCGCGTGAAGAGCCGGGACGAGAACCAGCCGATCGCAGCACTTTCGGGCGGGAACCAGCAAAAGCTCGTCGTTGCGCGAGAGCTGGCGCGCGATCCCGATTTCATCCTCGTCAATCAGCTTGCGCGCGGGATCGATATCGGCGCGATGGAGTTCGTGATGGAGGAGATGCTGCGCCAGCGCGACAGCGGCCGCGCCATTCTGCTGATCTCCACGGAACTGGAGGAGCTGTTTGCGATTTGCGATCGCATCCTCGTGATGTTCCATGGCGAGATTCTTGGCGAATTGCCGCCAGACCGCACCCGTCTCGACGAACTCGGCCTGCTGATGGCTGGCAACAAGGATGAACCGGCACTTGCGGGGTAGACAAGTTAAGGTCTGACAGGCTTTGATGGGAGCGAGATAACGGGAGGCCGCGCCTACATGAACATAACCCTGCGGCAACTCAGGGCCTTCATCGCAGTGGCCGAGCTCGGCCAGTTCAACATCGCCGCACGCAACCTCCATCTCACCCAGTCTGCAGTCAGCATCCTCATCCGGGATCTGGAACGGGAGATAGGCGTGCGTCTGTTCGACCGGCACACGCGCATGGTCTCCCTCACCCTGGTTGGACAGGAGTTCCTGCCCCAGGCGCGCAAGATCCTGAAGGACCTAGAGCTTGCCGTTGGCGACGTGCGCGACAACGCCACACTGAAGCGAGGGCAAGTGACGATCGCCGCTGCGATCGTGCTTGCCGCAACGGTGGTGCCGCCGATCATCGCCAGATTCCTGAGCAAATATCCGGAAATCTCCGTCAACATTCGCGACATGCCCGAAGAGCAGATAACCCCGGCGCTCAAGCGCCATGAGGTCGATATCGCCATCGGCACCCTTTCGGAGGAAGACCCTGAGATCGCCGCCACTCGGCTGCTGAGCGACAAGCTGATGCTGGTCTGCCGCGAGAATCACCGATTTGCCAAACGCAAGTCGGTACGATGGGCCGAGCTCAAGGACGAGACGCTCATCACGCTCGCGGCCTCGAACCCGTTGCGCAACATCGTCGAGCACAACCTCATGCGGGTGGTGCCGAATTACCGGCCAACGTACGAGGTCCGGTTTTCAACGACGGCCATCAGCATGATAGCCGCCGGAATGGGCGTTTCGATCCTACCGGAAAATTCCGGACAGCTCGCCTCGGCCGTCGGGGTGACCACGGTCGATCTCATTGACCCCGTCGTCATGCGTGACGTGTCGCTTCTGCAGCGTCGTCATCACAGCCTTTCACCCGCCGCCGAGCATTTGAAGGCCGCTTTCATTGCCAGTGTTGCGAAACAAACGTGAGCGCAGGCGAGACCTTAGGATGAAAAACGCGAGTGTCTTTGCGGGGGTGTTCGCAAAGGACTGATAGTGGCTGAGTGCTTCTAGAGGGCGTGGAGCCGGTTGGTCCGCGGGGCAGGCTAGCCGGACGTCGTGTCGAGCCAGATCGTTACAGGACCGTCGTTCGCCAACTCCACACGCATGTCGGCGCCGAAGACGCCGTTCGCAACGGCAACGCCATGGGCCGAGACGTTGGCGGAGAAATTCTCATACAGGCGTTTGCCCTCCTCCGGCGGCGCAGCCGTAGAAAAGCCCGGTCGGTTTCCTTTCGTCTCAGCGGCCAATGTGAACTGGCTGACGATGAGCGCCGAGCCGCCGACATCGACCAGCGAACGGTTCATGCGATCTGCATCGTCCCTGAAGATGCGCAGGTTGACGATCTTGCGCGCCAGCCATTCGCTTTCCCTTTCTGTGTCGCCCTTCATCGCACAGACGAAGACCAACAAACCATTGCCGATCTCGCCCGTAACCGCATCGTCGACGCTCACGCGCGCAGATGAAACGCGCTGGATAAGTGCTCTCATGGCGCCGATTCTCCCTTTGGCTTCCCGCTCTTATCGGCTCCGAAGCGGCACAAGCAAGCTTTGTCCATAACCCTGCGCCAAAGCAGGACACACCCGAACGCCCCGCAGCTTCAGGCGTCGGTTCGTTCGGGACGTAGCGAGCTGGCACTTTGGAGCAGCTCATTCATTGTTGTTTGCGCCTCACGGCGCGAAACAGTGCAAGGCGGCTGTCGAGACAGAACTGGAACTACACGTCCTTGAGGCAGGGGGGATGATCCCGTTGATTCTCAAGAGAACCTTGAAGAACTGCGGCTCGAACTCCTGAGGGCCGATAAGTACCTTCACCCGTCTATCTAGTCGCACCCGAACACAGCAGCGCCTGTCGACAGCAGCCAACGAGCATGTCAAATTCTCTCGCCCATGACGAAGCCAACTGCTCCGCCCTTGTGCGCAGGGGCTAAGCGCCGCTGCCCCACGGGCCGTGGTGGCTGTCGGCACCGTCGATACGGTCGAAGCCATGAGCGCCGAAGAAGTCGCGCTGCGCCAGAGTTCGCCTGCGGTTTGATCGGTCAAGTACTGGTGCGAAAAGGCTCAGCTCGCTCGAGCAAGGCGATCACGACCGTGCAACCTCCCTGCCAAGCCGCAACACCTCAGCGATCAACAAGCTGAGGTCTTCCGCGCGCGTGCGATGGTTACAGATCGCCGCGCGCAAGCAGTGTCTCCCCCGGATCGTCGTGTCGGAGAGCGCTGCCACCCCGGTTTCCTGCAGGCGCAGCATGATCTCGAGATTGATCTCTTTCAGCCGCTCCTCGCTCAGACCTTCCGGCGCATAGCGGAAGCAGACGATGTTGATCTCGGGCTCGGTGATAAGCTCCAGCGGCGGATGCGCGCGCACAAGGTCGGCGAGGTAGGTGGCCTGTGCGATGTTCTGGTCGATCAGCCGACCGAACTTGGCAACGCCGTGTTCCATCAGCGCCATCCAGACCTTGAGCGCCGAAAAGCCGCGACTGGTCTGCAGATTGAATTCGTGAAGCCACGGACCGGAGGCGATGCCGCGCGGCATGCCCTGCAGAAATTCCGGCGATACAGCGAAGGTCTCCCGATGCTTCGTCCGGTCGCGGACGAGCGCAAAACCGACCTCGAACGGGGCATGCAGCCATTTGTGCGGGTCGAGAGCGACGGAATCGGCCCGTTCGATACCCTTTACGCGCCAGGCGTTCTCAGGCGCGATCGCCAGCAACGCGCCGATACATCCGTCCACATGGAACCAGAGATCCTCCTCGGCGGCGATCCCGGCCAGGCCGGTGAGATCGTCGACCGCGCCGGAATTGACCGTACCAGCCGTGCCGATGACACAGGCGGGTCTGAAGCCTAGCGCGCGATCCTCGGCGATTGCTGCGCGCAAAGCCGCAAGGTCGATCCGGTAGCGGCTATCGCTCGGGATCCGTCGCAGTGCCTTGTTGCCGAGGCCGAGCGTTTCGACCGCCTTGCGGTGGCAGGAATGAACCTGGTCTGAAGCGTAGAAACGCAAGGGCTGCTTGAGGGCTGCAACCCCCTCCTCGCGCAGATCGATCCCCGCCATGGCGTTTCGAGCGACCGTCAGCCCGATAAGATTCGCCACCGAACCGCCGCTGACCAGCGTACCGCTCGCCGTCTCGGGAAAGCCGATCATGTCGCGCAGCCAACCGACGACCTGCTGGTCGACGAGGGCTGCGGCATGGCGGCCGCCGCCAAGGTTGGAACCCTGGACCGCAGCAAGGAAATCGCCGAGTGCGCCGGTGAAGTTGCCCGAGCCCATGTACCAAGACCAGAACCGCGGGTGGATGTTGCCCATCGGATAGGCGAGCACCGTGTCCTTGACCAGGCTGTATACGTCATCGATCGGCGTCGGTTTATCCGGGACCGGCGCACGAAACAGTGCCTCGGCCTCCTCCGGCAGCGGCCGCCAAACCGGACGCTGGCGCACCTGGCCGACGTGCTCGACGGCGTCGTCGACCACCCGGTGGGCGAGCGCCGCAATGGACGCCCAGTCCGGCGGGTCGAGGGTTTCGGCAGGGGCCAGATTTTCCGGCCGCTTCACCGATCCTTCGCTCCAGTCCAGCGATTGCGCTTCCATTGTTTCCTCCCTCTACTCGGCTGCGAGCTGGAAGCCGGGCGTGGAGCGCGACAGCTCCATCTCCTCGGCATCCATGTCCGCGGGGATCGTTTCGAACAGCGGCGTCGACAGGTAGCGCTCGCCGGTGTCAGGCAGCATGCAGAGGATCACCGAGCCTGCTGGCGCGCGCTCCGCGATCTGGCGCGCAACGCCGAAGGTTGCGCCGCCCGAAACGCCCGTAAAGATGCCCTCCTTCTGGGCAAGCGCCTTTGCCCATTCCAGCGCCTTCGGACCGGCGATCGGGACGAGTTCGTGATAGTAGTGGCGATCGATCGCCTCCTGCAGGACATCCGGTATGAAGTCGGGTGTCCAGCCTTGGATCGGATGTGGCTCGAAGGCCGGGTGGCTTGCTGCCGGTGCACCGCCCGTGCCGCGCTGCTGCACATGGCTGCTGCCGAGCAACTGCGCGTTGGCGGGTTCGGCAAGCACGATCTTCGTCTCCGGCCGTTCGCGGCGCAGAACACGGGATACGCCGACGAGCGTTCCCCCTGTGCCGTAGCCGGTAACGAAATAGTCGAGGCGGGAGCCGGCAAAGTCGTTGACGATCTCCTGGCCGGTCGTCGCTTCATGGATCGCGGCGTTGGCCGTGGTCTCGAACTGCCGGGCGAGGAACCATCCGTTCTTCTCGGCGAGCTCGGCCGCCTTGCGATACATACCGAGACCCTTCTCCGCGCGCGGCGTCAACACGACCTTGGCGCCCAGCATGCGCATCAGTCGGCGACGCTCGACCGAAAAACTATCGGCCATCGTGACGACGAGCGGATAGCCCTTTTGCGCGCAGACCATCGCCAGTCCGATACCGGTGTTGCCACTGGTCGCCTCGACCACGGTCTGCCCAGGCTTCAGCTTGCCGCTGCGTTCGGCCTCCTCGATGATCGCAACCGCCAGCCGGTCCTTCACCGACGAAGCCGGGTTGAAGAACTCAGCCTTTACATAGATGGTTGCGTTCTCGACGCCGAGATTGTTGACGCGGATCGACGGCGTGTCGCCGATCGTCTCCAGCACGCTGTCAAAAAGCCGCCCGCGGCCGCTCGTGGTTCTCTGTCCTGAATTCGTGGGCATGGGTTCTCTCACTCTTCCGGATGCCAGGTTACGCAAGCGATGCTAAAGTGCGGGCGTGGGAGCCCGCGTGGGAGTGCGCATGGAAACGGATGGCCCGGACGTGGATTTTTCGGCGCCGGAGCTGGAACTGCGGCTCCTCGGACCGATGAAACTCTTGCGCCGTGGCGTGCTCGTGACCCTGCCGCCGTCGCGCAAGGTCCGCGCGCTGCTCGCCTATCTGGCGCTCACGCCCGGTCCGGTTTCCCGTGAGCGGCTCTGTAATCTGCTCTGGGACGGGCCGAGCGATCCGCGCGGAGAATTGCGCTGGAGCCTGAGTAAGCTGCGATCGCTCATCGACGCCGATGGCCGCAGGCGCGTGATCGCCGCGGGCGACGAGATTTCGCTCGACCTTGGCAACTGCGATGACGTCGACGTGCGGCGCCTCAAAGAGGCAAGGCGGCGCGGGATCAACAACCTGGATCTGCCTACGTTGCGAACGATCGCTGAGCGATGCGGCGGCGACCTCCTTGAAGGCGTCGACATCGACAACTGTCCCGCCTTCGCACACTGGCTGACGTCGCTCAGGAGCGAATTTCGTCTCTACGCGCTGGAGATTGCGGCAGAGATCGGCAGGAGAACACCTGTCGGTAGTGAGGACGGCTTACCGGCGGCCCGGCAATGGCTTGAGCGCGCGCCGCTCGACCCCGGAGCCAATATCCGTTTCCTTTCGGAACTGTTCCACCGGCGAATGACCGACGCCTGCGATCGGCATCTCCATACCGCGGCACGCCTCTTTGCCGATGAGGGCGAGGACTTTCAACCGGTCCGCGCGGCATGGGTGCATCTCCAGCGCCCGCCTCGGCAATCGGCCGTCACGATCAATTCGGAAGGCAGCGGACCGGTCGAGCCCGTTCAAATGGCGGCCTCACGCCGCGCCTCGATCGCCGTCATGCCGTTCCGCGATCTTTCCCCTGGCCTGGCGGGCCAGCACGATTTGGGCAGCGCGATCGCGCATGACGTCATCAGCAAACTCGCGCGCTTGCGCAGCCTTTTCGTCATTGCCCGTGGCTCTGTCTTTGCCATCGCGGACGAAGGGCTCGAACTGCAGGAGATTGGTCGCCGCCTTGGCATCGACTACATCGCGACCGGCTTCCTCGAGCGACACGATCACGGAATAGGCGTGACGGTGGAGGTTGCCGAGGCGGTAACCGCCCATATCATCTGGACCGAGCGCTTCGAGGCCCGCTCTGCGGAGCGCTTCGCCCTCGTCGACGAGGTCGGCAACAGCATCGTCTCGTCCATCGCCGCCGAAATCGAGAACGAAGAACGCAACCGGGCGATCCTGAAACATCCAGACTCGCTCGATGCCTGGGAGGCCTATCACCGCGGGCTCTGGCACATGTTTCGCTTCACGGCCGAGGAAAACGCCCGCGCTGCCGAGTTCTTCCGCCAGTCGACCCGCCTCGATCCGACCTTCTCGCGCGCCCATGCGGGGCTCTCCTTCACCCATTGGCAAAGAGCGTTCCAGCGCTGGGGCGACCGCGAAGCAGAGACCCGGGAGGCGCTCAGGGCCGCCGGGCAGAGCCTGCTGGTCGACGACCAAAACCCGGCTGCGCACTGGTCGATGGGGCGTGCCCTTTGGTTGACCGGCGATCACGACCAGGCAGTGCGCGAACTGGAGCACTCCGTCCATTTGAGCCCCAACTTCGCGCTTGGCCACTATGCACTCGCTTTCGTGCATTCGCAGTCCGGCGACCCTGCAGCGGCGATCGCCGCTTCCGATCATTCACGTCTCTTGAGCCCCTACGATCCCCTGCTCTTCGGCATGCTCGGCACTCGGGCGATCGCCCTCATCCGGCTCGGCGCCTTTGAGGAAGCGGCCAATTGGGCCGTCAAGGCGGCCGCCCGCCCGAATGCACATGTCCACATCCTGGCGATCGCCGCCCACTGCCTCGCACTCGCCGGACGCCTCGGCGAGGCCCGCGGCTACGCCGCCCGCATTCGCCTCCAGAACCCGAACTACCGAACGGACAACTTCCTCGACACCTTCCACTTCACGCCCGACGTCATCGCCCGATATCGTGAGGCGGCGGCCTTGATCGGGCTTGCGACCTGAGTGATCGGACAGAACGGGTTCGAAGAGCCAGGGGCGGCTATCGCCTGCCTGCGGATCCAGTATTGTTCGGCGGCCTCCAAGGTAGGATTCGGGCACCTGCAGAATGCCACTGGGGAACGGATTTGATGTCGGATCATGATGCGTAAGAAATCGACCTGCTGATCATTGCAAGCTTTCGACAGCTGACGGGCCGAAACCTTATCGACCCGGCGGCGAGTAGCAGATGGCTCTACGAGAGCGCGCCGTTCGCCGTCCTTGCGCACGATCGATCCGATGATCCTCGCTTCATTTACGCCAACAAAACCGCCCAGGATTGCTTCGAGTATAGCTGGGACGAAATGGTAGGGATGCCTTCGCGCCTTTCTGCGCAAGCCCCTGAGCGCGAAGAAAGGCAGCGCTTTCTGGAGAGCGTTTCTTCCCAGGGGTTCATCGACAACTATCGCGGCCTTCGCATCGCGAAATCCGGGCGCAGGTTCTGGATCGAGGAGGCGACCGTCTGGCAACTTGTGCGCCCCGGCGGCGAATGTTTCGGTCAGGCCGCCGTCTTTCATAGGTGGAAAGACCTGTAACGCAGCACCTAATCTTCGCCACGGGACTGCGGCGCTCCTTCAAGGAAATCTACGTTTCCAGCCTCGGGGCGCCACTCTTGTGTGATTGCCGCTGGGTGGTTCATCGGCTCGCGGAATAAGCGTTAGACTCATCGTCCGTTCGGACTTTGCCCCTACCTTTGCCGACCATCACAGAAGGCTGTAGCGCGCAAGGATTTCGGCGATCTGATCGTCCTGTTCCTTGTTCGGCAGCAGCGCCGGCTGACGGCTCGCGCCGACTGAAGCGTCCTGCAGAAAGAGGGCTCGCTTGACCATGGCAGGAGCAAAGCCCAGCGCATAGAGATCGGTTCGGAAGGCGGCAAAGGTCGCCTGTTGCTTCTCTGCCTCGGCAATGTCGCCGGCATTGAAGGCCTTCAGGATGCGGGAAAGCACCTGCGGCATGGCATTGCCAAGGCCCGAAATGCAGCCGGCGGCTCCGTTCTCAAGCGCCCAGAGCACGAGATGGTCAGGACCGGAATAGACTTCAAACCCCTCGACCTCCTTGGCAACCTTCAGATAGGCCTCGAGCGTTTCCTTTGCACCACCCGAATCCTTGATACCGGCGATATTGCCGTGGCCCGCGAGCGTGCGGGCGGTCTCCGGTTCAATGTGGTTCTGCGTGCGAGCCGGAATGTCGTAGAGGTAGACGGGCGTCTTCACGGCATCGGCCACGATCGAGAAGTGGCGGATAAGACCATCCTGCGTGCAGGCGATGAAGAAGGGCGTGATCACGGCAATGCCGTCGACGCCGATGCGGTCGAATTCGCGCGCAAGCTTCAGCGTCTCGAAGGTCGCCGGCATGCCGGCATTGACGATCACCCTTACACGGCCGCCGACCTCGTCGACGACTTCTTCGGTGAGCCGGACCTTCTCCTCGAAAGTAAGCGCGGAAAAGTCACCATTGGTGCCGGCGCACATGATGTTGTTGCCGGCTTCCACCTGGCGACGGACCTGGGCGCGCGTGGCCTTGTAGTTGATCGTTTCGTCCTCGTTGAAGCAGGTCACGAGCGCGACATAGGCTTGTTTGGTCATTCGATCGTCCTTTGAATGAATAATCTCGCGTCTCAAGAGGCGCGCTGGAGACGGGCGGCGCGGTGCTCGGCCTGAACGTCGGGATCGGGGTCGAGGCCGGCCGCAAGCAGCGCGCGCGTATAGTCTTGCCGCGGCGTCTCGAACACGTCGCGCACGGTACCGAGTTCGACGACATTGCCCTTCTGCATGACCATGACGTGGTCGGCGAAATCGCGAACCACCGGCAGGTCATGGGCAATGAAAATAAACGCGATACTCATTTCCTTGCGCAGCTTGTCGAGCAGGGCGATCACCTGAGCCTGCACCGAGACGTCAAGCGCCGAAACGGCCTCGTCGCAGATGATCAGTTGCGGTTCGAGTGCGAGTGCGCGGGCAATCGCAATGCGCTGGCGCTGGCCGCCAGAGAACTGGTGCGGGTAGCGGCCCATGTGTTCCGGGCCAAGCCCCACCTGCATCAATAGTTCGGCCACGCGCTCGCGCCACCGCGCCTTCGGCAAGATATCCGGATGGATGACCCAGGCCTCGGAGATCAGCTGATAGACCGTCATACGCGGATTGAGCGATTGCGTCGGATCCTGGAACACCATCTGCAGGTCCCGGCGCAGCTTGTAGAGTTCGGCCGGAGACATGGTGAAGAGATCGCGGCCCTTCCACAGGGCTTTGCCGCTGTCCGGTTCGTCGAGACGCAGCAGGATGCGCGCAAGCGTCGATTTGCCGGAGCCGCTCTCGCCGACGACCGCCATCGTCTCGCCGGGCATGAGGTCAAAGGAAATGCCCTTCAGCGCCTCGAAGGAACCATAGCGCTTGCGCACGTCGTGGACCGACAGAACGGGCTCGACCCGGGCGGCTGGCGCGTGCATGTCACCCTTGCCGGGGGCTGCCGCAATCAGCTTTTTCGTGTAGGGATGCTGCGGATTCTTGTAGACCTCACGCACGGTACCGGTCTCGACCAGCACGCCCTTTTCCATCACCACGACGCGGTCGGCGACTTCCGCGACAACACCTAGATCATGGGTGATGATCAAGATCGCCATCCCGGTCTCTTGCTGCAACTCCTCGAGGAGCGCCAGCACCTCGGCCTGAACAGTGACATCGAGCGCCGTCGTCGGCTCATCGGCGATCAGCAGATCCGGGCGAAGCGCAAGTGCCATGGCAATCATCACGCGCTGTCGCTGGCCGCCGGAAAACTCGTGCGGATACTTGCCGAGCGAGCGCTCGGGCTCGGGAATGCCGACCCGTGTCAAAAGGCGCAGCGCTTCCGAGGCAGCCTTGGCGGCGGCGGTTCCGTGGGTTGTGAGCGCCTCGCGGATCTGCCAGCCGACGGTATAGACCGGGTTGAGGTGGCTGAGCGGATCCTGAAAGATCATCGCGACCCGGCGTCCGTTCACCTGGCGCCGCTCATGCGCCGGCATCGTCAGCAGGTCGACACCGTCGAGCAGGATTTCTCCCGAACTGATCCGGCCGGGTGGCATATCGATCAGGTTCATGATCGCCGACGAGGAGACCGATTTTCCGGACCCGCTTTCGCCGAGGATCGCCAGCGTCTCGCCGCGGTCGAGGTGATAGGAGATGTTGCGGACCGCCTTGACCACGCCGACGGCGGTGTGGAACTCGACCGAGAGGTTGCGGACTTCCAGCAGATGGTCAGCCATTCTTGTGACCCTTCATTTCGAGGCGCCAACGCTGCACCGGATCGAGCGCGATGCGCAGCCAGTTGGAGAGCAGATTGAGCGACATGGTCGTGAGAATGATGGCAAGCCCCGGCCAGAAGGACAGCCACCACGCATTGGTGAGGTATTGCCTGCCTTGCGAGATCATCAGGCCCCAGGTGATTTCGGGCGGCTGGATGCCGATGCCGAGGAAGGACAGCGCGCTTTCGGCGAGCATGACGTAGGCGAAGTCGAGCGTCGCAAGCGTCGTCAAGGTCGGCAGAACCACAGGCAGGATGTGACGGAAGAGGATGCGGTTCTTCGACGCGCCCATCACGCGTGCCGCCTGGACGAACATGCGCTCGCGGATTTCCAGCACCTCGGCGCGCGTCG
The DNA here is from genome assembly GCF_002940685.1 of Ensifer adhaerens. GTDB lineage: Bacteria > Pseudomonadota > Alphaproteobacteria > Rhizobiales > Rhizobiaceae > Ensifer > Ensifer adhaerens_E. The sequence continues at coordinate 399,011 of NZ_PNFP01000003.1, forward strand.
TCCTGAGATAGACCGGAATGCGGGTGATCGCGAGAACCAGCATCAGGTTGAGGATCGACGAGCCGAGGATGTAGAGCACGATCACCGCGATCAGCAGCGACGGGAACGACATGATGACGTCGGCAAGGCGCATGATCACCTGATTGACGCGCGGCGAAGAAAAACCGGCAATCAGGCCGAGGAACGTTCCGGCGACCGCGGAAAGAGCGACGGCACCGGCCGCGACCATCAGCGTGTTCTGCGTCGCGACGATGATGCGGGCAAGCAGCGGCCGGCCGAGCGCGTCGGCCCCCATCCACCAGACCCATCCGCGTTGCCAATCGAAGGGGGCGGCGTTGCGCCCGCGCAGGTTCTGCTTGGTTGCAAGGTCCCCGAGCCAGCTTGGCCCGATGATCGCAAGGATCAGGATGAAGACGAGGAAGATCACCGCACAAAGGGCAAACTTGTCGGCGAGCAGCATGCGCCACATCCGCGTTACGAAAGGCGGCTCTTCGAGGATGACGCTGTCGTTGGTCACAAGGGTCATGGGCCGTCTCCTCAATGCCGGATGCGCGGATCAAGCAGCGCATAAGCAAGGTCGATCAACAGGTTCATCAGGAAGATCGCCAGCGCCGTGACGAGAATGGCGGCAAGCACGACATTGAAATCGCGCTGCAGGATGGAATCGATCATCAGCTTGCCAACGCCGGGAAAGCCGAAGATCGTTTCGACGATAACAGCACCGTTCAACAGGCTTGCGGCCTGGTCGCCGAGCACCGTGATGACCGGCAGCATGGCGTTGCGCAAGGCGTGCACGAAGATGATGGGACCGGATTTGACGCCCTTGGCGCGGGCCGTCTTTACATAGGCCGAGGAAAGCGCGCCGATCATCGAGCCGCGCACCACCTGGACGATGATGCCGAAGGGCCGGATGAACAGAACCGCGATCGGCAGGATCCAGTGCAGCAGCGAACCCGTTCCCGACGTCGGCAGCCAGGCGAGATTGACCGAGAAGACGACGATCGCGACGATCGCAATCCAGAAATCAGGAACGGAGGCGCCGATCAGCGAAATGACGGAGGCGAGCCGGTCGAAGAAGCCGCCGGCGCGGAAGGCGGCAAGCGAGCCGACGACGATCGCAGCACCGGCAACCAGCGTCATGGTGATGACGGCAAGCCAAAGCGTCCAGGTGAAGGCTTCGAGCACCACGTCCAGCGCCGGGCGCGCCTTGCGCAGGGACTCGCCGAAATCACCGGTGACGACGTCGCCGACATAGCGCGTGAACTGCACCAGCAGCGGATCGTTCAGACCGTGCAGTTCGCGGAACTGCTCCTTCATTTCGGCGGAAGCCTCGACCGGCAGGAACAAAGCCGCCGGATCACCCGTCAACCGCGACAGGAAGAAGACCATGACAAGCAGCCCGACGAGCGAAATCAGACTGGCCACGGCGCGTGTTCGAACGAATTTCAGCATGGCGCCCTCGAAATCCGGCGATGGGATCATCCCACCGCCTTGATTGCTGTTGGTCCGGCGAACCTCGTTCGCCAGACCCGTTTACTTGCCAGAGCCAGTTTACTTGATCTTGATCTCGGAAAGCTGCAGCGTTCCGTTGGTGGCCATTGTCGGCTTGAAATCCAGCCGTTCCGATACGCGGGAGAAACCGACCATGTGGAACAGGAGGACATCGGCGACGACATCGTCATGCACGTAGGCGATCAGTTCGGACCAGAGCTTGGCACGTTCCTCGCCGACGGCAGCCGATGCGCGCTTGATCAGATCGTCAACTTTCGGATCGGAAAAACCGGACTGCGTGCCGTCGGTCGCATACTTGAAGAACATCGAGAATGACGGATCACCCTTGGAGTTGTCGTGCATGGCGGCGACGATCTGAGGGCCGCGGCCTTCCTTGAACGGCTTCGAGTAATACTGCTCGTGCTCGGCGACCTCGACGAACTTCAGGTCGACCTTGAAGCCCACTTCCTGAAGCTGTGCCTGGATGGCTTCCATGATTTCGGTGACGTTCGGGAAGTTGGCCGAGCGCGCGATGATGGTGATCGGCGTTTCGACCTTCACGCCATCGGCCTTGGCTTCCTCAAGCAGCTTCTTTGCGCCTTCCGGATCGTACGGAAAGACCTTCACATCGGGGTTCCATCCAAGTGTCGGCGGCGGCACGATCGCGGTGGCGAGCAGCGCACTGTCGGGAACGAGCGTGCCGAGGAACGCCTGCCGGTCGATCGCGACGTTCAATGCCCGGCGAACGCGAACGTCGTTCAGTGGCTCGATATTATGGTCGATGCGCAGATAGACGGTCTCGCTGTCGAGATAGGAGAAATCCGTCGCCGGATTGGTGGCGTCGAGCTGCGAGATCGACGGCGACAGATCGGCCTCACCGGTCTGCACCATGGCGGCGCGCACCGACGGATCGGCGCGGAAGAGATAGGTCGCTTCGGTGACCTCAGGCTTCGTGCCCCAATAGTCGTCGCGGCTCGTTAGCACGATCTGCTGGCCCGGTGTCCAGTTGGTGAGCTTGTAGGGACCGGTACCGACCGGCTCGCGGATGAATTCGAGCGGCGTTTCCTCAGGCACGATCGTGACGAGAGACATCAGGAGCGGAAGGATCGGCTGGACCGGATCGGCGCTGAAATCGATCGTGTAGTCGTCGACGACGGTTGGGGTCACCGTGATGCCGCCGAAATAACGACGCGACTCGCAGGTGTTCTTGTCGCTCATGATGCGGTCGAAGCTGTGCTTGACATCCTTGGCGTCGAAGGTCGTGCCGTCGGAGAACTTGACGCCCTGGCGCAGGTGAAAGCGCCAGCTGCCATCCTCATTCTGTTCCCATTTCTCGGCAAGCCTCGGCATGACGCCCTTTTTGTCACGAACATCGAGCTCCGTCAGCGTCTCGCTGACGTTCTGCATGATGATACGGCCGATGTTCGAGCGCGTGGCCATGCAGGGTTCAAGCAGATCAGCCTCTTCGGCCAGCACGATCTTGATCGGACCTGACCCAGCAAAAGCAGGCGACAGGGCAGAACTCAGCATGAGTGCACTCAAGACAAACAGTTTCTTCACGGCATTTCCTCCCTAGTGAAATTCGTTCAGCCGGATGTTGCTTTTCCGGATCGCGCGGCGATCAGCGCCGCAAAACCAATGAGTCCGCCGCCACACAGCGTGGTGAGGGCAATGTTCTCGCCAAAGAGCGCAAAGCCTCCGAGCGCCACCAATGGCAGGCGCAGGAAATCGACCGGCGCGACAATCGTTGCGGGGGCGAGCGAGAAGGCATGTGTCATCATACCCATGCAGGCTGTGCCGACGACACCTTGAAGCGCCAGCAGCGACAATTCCTTCGCGCCCGGCATGCTCCAAAAAGGAAGTGCAAAGAGAAGCGCGATCGGGACGGTCAAGAGAAGGTTCCAGACGACGAGCGTCGCGGTCCTGTCGCCCTTGGACATCGACTTCAGGATCAGCTGAATGGCGGACTGCAGCACCGCGCCGACGAGGGCGAGCAGAATGGCGAGACTGAAACCGGCGCCAGACGGACCAACGATCAGCATTGCACCGGCAAAGCCGAGCGCCACGGCACCGATCATGACAGGACCAGGCCGCTCGCCCAGCGTCAGGGCCGCGCCCAGCAGGACGAAGATCGGCGACATGAAGGCGATCGCGGTCACATCGGCGAGCGGTCCCCAGCTGAAGGCGGCGAAGAAGGCGACCATGGCCAAGAGCTTGAAGCCGGCGCGCACCGCATGCTGACGCAGCGGATGACTTGAACGCAGGAGCGACGGACGCAGGGCCACCCAGGGCAAAAGAATGACGGCGCCGAAGAAGGCGCGGAAGAAGCCGATGACGAAGGGATGCACGGCGCCGTTCAAGGCACGCACGATCACCGCGTCGGCCGCCGCAAGAGCTGCTGCACCTATCGCAAAGATCACGGCCATCCTGGCCCCATGAGGGCCGGCGCTTCCCGGCATGAAAACCTCCTCCCCGGCATCCTCTTGCCGGCTTGACATGACAATCTCCTTTTCACACAAATTTGTCAAACAATTTCGTTATGTAAAATTTCGCCAGCACTCCTTGCATTATTTTATCACGTAATTTCAATATTTTAACAAAACATAATCTGCCACAGCGGAATTATGATAACATAATAGAACTTGACAACTTTGTAATTTTGGCGATTTTCGAGAGCAAGCAGGAGGAGCCAATGACCCCAGAGGAAATAGCCCGCAGCATGGATGGCGCGCTCAGACCCGTGTCGCCGACGCGCCACGAGGCTTTGCTGCCTTCGCCCATGGTGCAGAACCACGCCGCATTCCTGCATCTGCTTTCGGACGGTGCGCTTGCCTGCGCGTGGTTCGGAGGCACCCTTGAGGGCAAGTCCGACATTTCGATTTTCGCCTCGGTGCTTCCAACGGATGCGACAACGTGGGGGCCACCTCAACGCCTGAGCTTCGACCCTGCTCATTCGGAACAGAACCCGGTGCTCTTTACGGCTCCTGACGGCCGGCTCTGGCTCTTTCACACCTCCCAGCCTTCCGGAAACCAGGATGAGTGCCGGATCCGCATGACCGAGATCCGACGCCACCCGTCCGACCCATCGACGCTCACCGCTGATGAAGGCCGCTATCTCGATCTGCCGCGCGGCTGCTTCGTCCGCGCACCTCTGGTGGTGCGCGAAGACGGCGCGTGGCTGTTGCCGATCTTCCGGTGCATCCAGCGCCCCGGCCAGAAATGGAACGGCAGCCATGACACTGCGGCCGTCGGCATTTCGCTTGATCAGGGCGAAACGTGGCGTCTGGAGGATATCGACCAGTCGATCGGCTGCGTGCACATGTCGCCTGTTTCCTTTGGCCACGGACGCTTTGCAGCCCTCTTCCGCCGTCGGCAAGCCGACTGGGTCTACAGAACGGAAAGCCTTGATGGCGGCCGCACCTGGTCGGCGCCGGAAGCAAGCGATGTACCGAACAACAATTCCTCGATCGCCGCCGTCCGCCTGGGTGACGGCCGGATCGCAATGATCTGCAATCCCGTCAGCGCCGCAGAGTTCACGGAGCGGCGCGCCTCGCTATACGACGAACTCGGCGAGGAGGACGACCGCCCGGATGCAAACCCGGAAGGCGGCTGCGTGCCGGTCTGGGGTGTGCCGCGGGCGCCCGTTGCACTTTGCCTGTCCGAAGATGGCGGCAAGACCTTTCCTGTCCACCTGCTGATCGAAGACGGCCCCGGGACCTGCCTCTCCAACGACTCGACCGACGGTCGCAACAAGGAAATGTCCTATCCCTGGCTGATCGAGGGGCCGGACGGGACCATGCACCTCGCCTACACCTATCACCGGCGCGCCATAAAATATGTCCGCCTGGCCTCTGGCTGGGACCGCGCCGACGCACGGAGACTTTCATGAGCAACATCATCGGCATCACCATGGGCGACCCATGCGGCGTCGGCCCCGAGATTTCAGTCCGCGCGCTTGCGGAAATGCCTGAGCAGGAGCGCGAGAGCATCCGCATCTACGGGAACTTGGCAACACTTGAGGCGGCGCGCACGGCACTCGGCCTTACCGTCGACCTCACGCCCTACGTCGTCGACCTGCCGATCGAAGGCGCGCCGCTTCCCTGGGGCAAGCTCAGCCCGGTTGCCGGCGACGCCGCATTTCGCTTCATCGAAAAGGCGGTGCGGGACGCCGAAGCCGGCGTCATCGGCTGCATCGTCACTGCACCGATCAACAAGGAAGCGCTGAACCTTGCCGGCCATCACTATGACGGCCACACCGGGATGCTGCGCAGCCTGACCGGTTCCAAGGCAGCCTACATGCTGCTCGCCTCCGAGCGGCTCAAGGTCATCCATGTCTCGACGCATGTCTCGCTTCAGGAGGCGATCAGACGTTCGACGACCGAGCGCGTGCTTGCCACCATCAGGGCTGGCGACGCGCATCTGAAGCGCATCGGATATGCGGCGCCCAGAATCGCGGTCGCCGGCGTCAACCCGCATTGCGGCGAGAACGGCCTTTTCGGCACCGAGGATGACGATGAGATCGCGCCGGCGGTCAAGGCCGCACGGGCGGAAGGCATCGACGCCCATGGTCCGATCTCCGCCGACACCGTGTTCCATCGCGCCTATTCGGGCGGATTCGACCTCGTCGTCGCCCAGTATCACGACCAGGGACACATCCCGGTAAAGCTCGTCGCGTTCGACACCGCCGTCAATGTTTCAGTGGATCTGCCGATCGACCGTACCTCGGTCGACCACGGCACGGCTTTCGACATCGCCGGCAAGGGCATTGCCAACCACGGCAACATGAACTCCGCGATCGCCTACGCCCGCAAGTTGGTGTCGGGCGCAGCCAAGCGAGGATGACGCCATGACCATCGCTCAGATCACCCTTCACCAACCCCGCCGCCTTGTCGTCGGCGCCGGCACCATCGCAGAGGTCGGCGCCTGGGCTGCCGATGCTCAATCGATCCTCGTCATCGCGACGCCGATCACCGCCGGCTTCGTCGATCGGCTGAAGCTCAAGGGTCGCGTCGCCGTGTTCGACGCCATCCCCGGAGAACCCGATATCGCAACATTGAATGCTGCCCTTGAGACTGCGCGCCAACAAAAGCCGGATCTGATCGTCGGTCTGGGCGGCGGCTCGGTTCTCGACGTCGCCAAGCTGGTTGCCGTGCTTTGGAACTCAGAGCAGACGCTTGCCGACGTCGCCGGACCCAACAGGGTCGCTGGCCGCGGCACGCGGCTCGTTCAGGTCGCCACCACGGCCGGCACGGGCTCGGAAGCAGGGATCCGCTCACTGATCACCGATCCGGAAAAGGGCAACAAGATCGCGGTCGAAAGCCCGCACATGATCGCCGATCTCGCCATCCTCGATCCGGAACTGACCTATTCGGTGCCACCGGCGGTAACCGCAGCGACGGGCGTGGACGCTATGGCGCACTGCGTCGAGGCCTTCACCAATCGCCGCGCCCATCCGATGATCGATGGCTTTGCGCGGATGGGCTTCAGGCTCGTCGGCAAGTATCTGGCGCGCGCCGTCAAGGATGGCACCGATACCGAGGCGCGCGAGGGAATGATGCTTGCCTCCTATTACGGCGGCATCTGCCTCGGGCCGGTCAATACGGCGGCCGGCCACGCGATCGCCTATCCGCTTGGAACAAGGCTTGGCCTGCCGCATGGGCTGGCCAATGCCATCATCTTCCCCTACGTCCTTGCCTTCAACCAGACCGTTGCAGCAGACAAGACCGCGGAAGTCGCGCAGGCGCTCGGCCTTGGCGACACCCTTACAGCCCGCGAGCTGCTTTCCGCCGCCCGCGGCTTCTGCCGCAATCTCGGGATCGAAATGTCGCTTGCTGCCCACGGCGCGAAGATGGATGACCTGCCGCTCTATGCGAGTGAGGCGCACTCCAACCGTCGCCTGATGGACAACAATCCAATCGACATGAGCGTTGAGGACGTGCTGGGCATCTACAAGGCGGCTTTCTAACGCACCTCGTCAACAAGACGGAACCCCGGCGCCTGGCCGGGGTTCCTGTTTGCCCTATCACTTCGTTGCCTGAAACAGGCGTTCGCGCGAACCGGCCAGATGATCATGCATCAACTGTTTCGCCTTGGCGGGCTCCCGCGCGGCAATGGCCTTGGCAATCGCCTCGTGCTCGCCAAAGACCCGCGTCAGGCCCGTCGTCTCGCGCTTGACCGACGCGCCGTGAAACCGCATCCCGACGGCGATGTGGTCCTTGAGCGCTTCCATGGCCGTGAAGAAATAGCTGTTTTGAGCGGCGCGCGCGATCGCGAGATGAAACTGGAAATCCGCGTCCTCACGGTGAGACTGGCGGTTGGTCGCGTCCCGCATCAGCTCCAGCGCCCGGTGAATGGCCGCCAGGGTGCCCGCGTCGTGGCGCTCCGCCGCAGCGGCCGCCGCGGCCGGCTCAACGGTCAAGCGAAACTCGTAGCAGTTGAGAAGATCAGCGACGTTCTCGAGCTGGCCGAAGCCAAGCGGCTCACGCATGCCGACGGCGCGCACGAAGCTGCCTGCGCCGCGGCGCGAATAGATGAACCCCTGTTCGCGCAGCCGCTGCAGCGCTTCGCGAATGATCGGGCGGGAGACCTCGAATTCGCTGGCGAGATCGTGTTCGGTCGGCAGGCGCTCGTCAGGCTTGTAGGCGCCGGATTTGATCGCACGGTGCATGCGCTCAAAGACGAGATCGCCAAGGCTCTTGCGTGCAGTTCCGGTCTCCAGTCCCATTTATGATCCCATCTTGCGCAGAGAGGCCTCCGCGATCTGCTGCAGCGTGTCCGGCGATCCGAATCCGCCGGATTTCGCAATGATGCAACGTCCCTCGACCTCAGCCAAGCCCAAGCCCGGCAGGCATTCACCGAGCAGGCGGAAACGCTGGAAATTCATCTTCTTCAAGACCGCCTCCGCCGTGGCGCCGCCGGAAAGGAGCATGATGCCGGCGGACCGGGCGAGGTTCGGGCATACGCTTTCGGCGAGCGCCTCGGAAACCTCTTCCGACGAAATGGCCGCTTCGCCCGGGACGGCCTGCACAAGGGTAATCGCGCTGTTATCGTTCTTTGTCTCTGCAAGCCGCCCATTGGGTGCTGCCAGATAGCGCGCCGTGACCGAACTGCGCAGAACGTCGATCTGCGCCAGGGTGATGGGATCGCGAGAACCGATAACGAACAGGACCGACCCGGCTGGGATTTCGGCCGCCTTCGCCGCCGCTTCGCCGGTCATGCGTTCGGCAAGCGCTTCAGCCAGACCACGCGCGCCGACTAAAAGATCGACACCACTCCGCTCCGCATGCTCAAGCGAGGCGCGCACCTCAGCCGCGGTAGATGTATCCGGGATCATGGACCGGTCGGCAAGCCGACCGAGCCGTTCACGAACGGAAATTGGCGCGTCCACGCCAAAGCCGCAAACGTACCCACCTTTCACATACCGACCAAATGCGGGAATGGCCGGAGCGACCAACGCGGAACGAAACCGCATGCCCTCGAGTTCGGCGGCGATATGACCCTTCAGACGCGAGTCGACCTTCTTGAACAGACGCGTTCCGGACGGCAGGGCCGCAAGAGCTGCGGTCACCCGCTGCATCGCGGCTTCGCCGCTTAGCTCGCGCGAGCCGGTATTGATTGAAAGAACGTCAGGTTTTTGCCGGAGCGCACCGTCAATCGCCTCGCCCACGAGGGCGACCTCGACGCGCATGCCCCGCGCTGCAAACGGCGCGGCGGCATCGAGCGCTCCCGTCAAATCGTCCGCGACAATGGCCAGCATAGTAGAAGCCCAAAAATTTGTTGTTATCTTCATAACGACACGAAACATTGAAATGTCAATGTTTTTCGATTTACATTTTACAAATTATTTAGCGAACGGCCGAGGGGTAAACTACGATGCCCAAAGCGGTGCGCGATCTCTTGGGTATCGTGCCTGGTAGCAAGATAGAGTTCCGACGCACTCCGGATGGAAGCGCTGTCCAGCCCGATCTGACCGTCTGATGCTGTGTTCTGGGCACCAACCGCATGAACCCCGACTCTTGGGCGTGGTGCCAGCGGGGTACCGAAAGACTGGGACTGCTTTTCGTCCGCCTGCAGCACTGCATCGGTTTCAGCCAGCCACTTTAAGTCTGCCTTAAGGTAGCGGGCTGATCGCTCCGCCCTCGATATAGGACGGGGACGCAAGAACGATGCGGAAAACAAGCCTGCTGGCACTGGTTTGGGTTTTGATTGCGGCAATCCTGCCAGCGCGGGCGCTCGAAGCGCCCCTGCCGATGGATGAGGCCTTCGTGCCTGCGATCGCCAGGCAAGAAGACGGCCGGCTGACGATCACATGGTCGATCGCCGAGGGATACTACCTCTACAGGGACTTCCTGGCAGCGGAAGATGACGGCAACCGGCCGGTCGCCCTGCAAACCGAGCAGGGCACTGTCAAGGACGACCCGGGCTTCGGCACAACCGAGGTCTATTACCAGAAGGCTTCCGCGTGGATCGCCAACGCGCCTCAGGCCATCCGCCTGACCTATCAGGGTTGCCAGGATGGCGGGCTGTGCTATCCGCCGACAACGCGGACGATCGATACCGTTGCCATGATCATCGGCAAGCCGGTCAGCGGTTTTGCGTTTGCACCGGCCAAGGACGCGCGCCCGGCGGAAAGGACGGATGCAGGGTTTGCCATCGCAGCGGACAACGGCGAAACGGCGGTCGATCGGCTCATGTCCGGTGGCGGCCTTGCGCTGCTTCTTGCCGGCTTTCTCGGCTTCGGCCTGCTGCTTGCCTTCACGCCCTGCGTCTTCCCGATGTATCCGATCGTTGCCGCCATGCTTGCGCGCGAGGGAGAGGGGCTGACGGCCGGACGCGGGCTCATGCTCGCATCCGCCTACGTGCTGGCGCTCGCTTCCGCCTTCGGGCTCCTCGGCATCGCAGCCGCGTGGTCTGGGCAGAACCTGCAGATCGTACTGCAATCGCCCGTCGCGATCGGCGTGATCGCCGCACTGTTCGTCCTGCTGGCGCTCTCCAGCTTCGGGCTCTTCCACGTCAAGCTGCCGGCAATGATCGGCAACCGCCTGAACGGCGGCAGGCAGAGGGGCGGTTCGGTCAGCGCAACCGCGCTGCTCGGCTTTTCCTCTGCCTTCCTCATCGGCCCCTGTGTGACCGCACCGCTTGCCGGCGCCCTTCTCTACATTGCCCGGACGGGTGACATTGTAGTCGGCGCACTCGCCCTCTTCGCTCTTGGCCTTGGCAAGGGCATCCCGCTGATCATCATGGCGACGATCGGCGGCAAGGCGCTGCCGCGCGCCGGCGCGTGGATGGAAAGTGTCCGGCACGTCTTCGGTTTCGCCTTCCTGGGAACCGCGCTATGGCTTGCGACGCCGCTGGTGCCGGATCGTTTGCTCCTTCTGCCCTGGGCCGTACTGGCCCTTGCCTTCGGAATCTACGCGGGTGCTTTCGACGGGTTGCGGCCCACACGCGGCTACGGCGTGCTGGCGCGCTTGGCCGCCGTCGTCTCCGTGCTTTGGGGCAGTCTCCTGCTGGTGGGCTTCGGCCTTGGAGCAAGCGATCCGCTCACACCGCTCGGCCCGCTCAAGGGGGCGGCGGGAGTTGGGCAGGCAACCGCCATCCAGAAGTCGGATTTCACCAAGGTCGGGTCCGCCGGTGCGCTCGCCCGCTTCCTCGACGCCGCAACAGCAGACAAGCAGCCCAGCCTCGTCTACGTCACCGCCGACTGGTGCGTCACCTGCCGCACGATCGAGCGATCCGTGTTGACGGCGCCTGATGTCATCGCCCAGCTCAACGGTGTCCGGCTGGCAAGCCTCGACGTCAGCACCCTCGACGCGGAGAATGACGCGCTCATGCGTTCACTTGCCGTCGTCGGTCCACCAACCATGATCTTCTTCGGCCGCAGCAAAGAGGAGGTCCCCGGCACGCGCCTCGTCGGAGACGTCACGCCCGCCTCACTTGCGGACGCGGCACGGCTCGTAAAGGGCGACGCGCGATGAATGCCGTCGCAATAGGTCCCTTCGCCTTTTCCGCCGATCGCTTGTCGGTGATCGCCGGACTGATCGTCTTCATGATCGCCGGCTCCCTCCTTGCCGCCCGCGTCGACAACCGGCTGGACAGGTTTACGACGGTCGCGACGCTTCTCGGCGTTGCCGGCGCACGGGCCGGGCATGTGCTTGCCCATGCCGAGAGCTTCCTGCAGGAGCCGCTGCGTGTCCTTGCCATCTGGCAGGGCGGCTTCTCTGCGACGGGCGGCTTCATCGGCGTTTTCCTCGCCGCCGTGATACTTTGGCGCAATGCACCGAAAGCTGCCCCCTGGGCGCTCTTGCCGCTCGCGGCCGGCCTCTTCGTGTGGGTCGTCGTTACCACGCTCACCGATGGCGGCGCTGCGCCCCGCGCCCCGGAAACGTCCTATGCCGTTCTCTCGTCGGACGAGACCCTTGCCATCGCCGAGCGCAAGGGCCGTCCGGCGGTTCTCAATCTCTGGGCAAGCTGGTGCCCGCCCTGCCGACGGGAAATGCCGATGATGGCGGAGATGGCCGGAAGCAATCCGGACGTCGACTTTCTCTTCGCTAACCAGGGCGAAAGCCGCGGGGTGATCGCCGCCTATCTCAGCCAAACCGGCGTCGACCTGGAAACCATCCTTCTCGACCCTTTTTCAGACCTGTCCCGGCATTACGGCGCAATCGGCCTGCCCGCTACGCTTTTCATCAACCCGGACGGCACGCTTGCCGCCACGCATCTCGGCGAAATCTCGCGCGAGACAATCGCCGAGCGGCTCGCCGGCCTTTCATCTGAGGGCAGGAAACGGACAGAATGACAGCTCCAGTCCCTTCGGCTTGCGCCGCTTGCCTACGCAACGTGGTCCCTGCCGTCCACATCATCGGCGCGCGTGCCGACGTTTTCGGCTCTAATCCATCCGCACAAGGAGACATCTGATGCTCACCCGCAGAACCGTCCTGACCGCAACGGTCGCCACCACAGCCGCCGTGCTTGTCGGGAGTCGACCATCCTTCGCCCAGCAATTGACCAAGGAGGAGGTGTTCTTCGACAAGGACGCGCCCGTCCTCGGCAACCCCAAGGGCGATGTCACCCTCGTCGAGTTCTTCGACTATCAGTGCCCCTACTGCAAGAAAGTGCATCCCACAGTCGAGAGCGTGGTCAAAGCCGACGGCAATGTGCGGCTCGTGCTGAAGGACTGGCCGATCCTGGGCGATGCCTCCGTCTTCGCCGCGCAAGCGGTGCTCGGAGCCGCCCAGATCGGCAAGTACCGGCTGGCGATGGAGGCGCTGATGAAAACCAAGGCGAGGCTCTCGCATGACGATATCGAGAAGGCTCTGACCGAGGCGGATCTGTCGATGAAGGAGATAAGTGCTGCCGTGAACACGCACAATGCCAAGATTTCCGGACTGCTCGACCGCAATTACAGTCAGGCACTCGCCTTCAATTTCGCCGGCACGCCGTCTTTCGTCATCGGTTCGGTGATTGTCCCAGGCGTTCTGGATGAAAAAGGACTGAAGAGCGCCATCGCCAAAGCCCGCGGCTGAATCATGAATAATCCGAAAGTGGTGACTGCCCCTGATTAGGTAGACTATGCGCAAAACGTCATGCATTCCGCTCCTCATTCGCAATACGCCAGAGGCCTTTCGATCGAAGATGTTGACTACCTTCCGGGCACGTCGATCGGCGCACTGAGGACCAGATCAAGATGAGACCCGACTTTGGTCGGTTTCGACACCAATGCCAATCCGCCGCCAACTCGAATAGAGCCGGACGAAAAAATGTGCGCGACAATGTTCTCGTCCTGTCGCAGGCGGCGGCCGAGGAACTGATCCGGGGGCGCCTGCCGGTCCAGCATGCGCGCGAGATCGGCGTTGCCGTCATCGACGCACCCGGCAGCAACGCAGAGACAACCCGCTCGGCGTTGGTCGCGGCCTATCCGATGGAGCAATTTAGCGATTTCGTATGTACTGAAGCCGCCTAGTCGGTTCGCGTTCGTCGGTTCGGCTTATGAAGCGGCCACTGCCAAGGCGGCCGCGACAGGTCTTACCGAGTGATCAGGACCGAGAGAGTTAGCGCCCGGGGGCGGCGCCGTTCGAATCTGGCGCCTTGATGGGAATCGAGCAACTGAGCCCGCTGTCACGTAGACGTCGGCCACCTTCGCGGTTGACCGCACAATCAGCGTGCGCGCGACGGAAAACACTTAGACGCCTTCAAGCCAGCATATCCGTAATTCTTCGCGCAGAGCCAAGCGCGAGCGTCCATCCGAGCATGCCGTGTCCCGCATTAACATAGACGCCCCGGATTTTTCGAGATTGCGCGATGATGGGCCGGGAAGATGGGGTCATGGGACGTTCGCCAGACCAGACATACTGCCATTCCGCCTGTCCGAAACAATCGGGCAGTACGGCACTCGCCGTTTCTCGCAGAACCGCAAGGCGATCCGCCGTAAAGCCAGCGCCGGGTCGTGCAAGATCAGCGAGACCGGCGACGCGAAAGCGGTCGCCAATTGCGGCGAAGGCAAGCTTGCGCTTCACGTCTGTCAGGCTGACCTGGGGAGCCCCTTCTCGCCATGGCACTGTCAGGGAGTACCCGGCGACGGGCTGGATCGATCGCGCTTCCGGCAAGTCCGCGACAAGGGCGCGGATCAGCGGCCCGACCGTGACGATGGCGGCATCGACCGGTAGCGGATCGCGATCGGCAAACCGAACAGCCGTCAGCTGCCTCCTATGCCGCTCGAACCCCGCAACCCTTCGGCCGAAGCATACGGAAACGCCGAAATTTTTGGTAATGACCGCCGTAAGCTGGCGGCAGAAGGCCGCCGCGTCGCCAAGCGCATCATCGGGCGTATAGACGGCGCCGGAGATCTCGTCCTGATACGCTTTCAGCGCTGGCTCCACGGCCTCGGCTTCCGGTCGCGACAGCATGCGCTGGTCGATGCCTATCTGCCTTTTGCGTTCCACGGTTGGACGCGCGGCGCAAAAGCTTGCCTTATCCGGATAGAGATGCAGCTTGCCGGCGATGCGGTAGTCGAAGACGATGGCCGTCTCCGACAAGAGCAACGCCATTTCCTGGCGGGATTGCTCGGCAAGCGCCAGAATGTCCCGTGTATTGTGCCACCACCGCGTGGAGGGCATGTTGGCAAGAAACCGAAGCCCCCAGAGCAGGAAGTCCGGATCGAGCCGCAGGCGGATGCGAAACGCGGGATCGCGCCCGGCAAGAATAGCAGGCAAATGTTTCAGCAATGCGGGCGAGGCCATGGCATCGCCATAGGCCCAGGAGAGCTGCGCCGCATTGCCGGCGCTTGCACCTCTTCCCGGCTCCGTTTCCATATCGATCAGCGTGACGCGATGTCCCGCCCGCGCCAGCAGATAAGCAGAGGAAACACCGACCACCCCGGCCCCGACAACAGCGATACGCATCGCGTCAGGCCTCCGCTTCGCTGACAAGAGCCGTCAGTTCGATCTCCACCGGCGCGCCGCGCGGCAACGATCCGACGCCGACCGCAATGCGCGCATGAGGCCAGCAGTGCGGATACATTTCCCGCAGCAACTGCGATGCGCCGTCGATCACCGCACCATGCTGGGTGAAATCGGGGGCAGCGGCCACGTAACCCGCGAGCCGCACGAAGCCTCTCACCCGATCGAGCTTTCCGGCGATGCACTCCAGCTGCGCCAGTGCGTTGAGAAGCGCCCAGCGCGCGCATTCGCGCCCCTCCTCGAGCGAGACATCCCTTCCCAAATGGCCGGTCCTGAGAACGACCTTGTCCTTCAGGGGCACCTGGCCGGATACGGTCACGATCTCGCCAGACCTGATTGCACCAACAAAGGAGCCGGGAGGTGCGGAGGCCTCCGGCAAGGCGAGGCCGAGCGCGGCAAGGCGTGCGCGCACGGAACATGCGGCTTCGGGCGTAACATCCGTCGCGGCCCGCGTGGCGCTCCGCGACACGAACATGCGAAAGATTGCGCGATCGAAATCCGTGAGGCGATACTCAGGGTGCCATTGAATGCCAAGGCATAGGCCCGGTGTTTCTCCCTCGAAAGCCTCGATCACTCCGTCTTGGGCACGCGCAACGACACGGAACCGGCCGACCCCGGTCAGGGCATGACGATGCAGGCTGTTCACGGTTGCCTCGGCGCCGCCGAGAATGCCGGCAAGCGCACTTCCCGGTTCCACCGATATTTCGTGGGCCAGCCGATCCGGCACCGCGGTTGGCATGTGTTCGACAACTTCTGCACCAGGACCGGGCAGGCTCCTTGAAAAGGTGCCGCCCAACCATTCTCCGATGAGCTGCATACCGTGGCATATGCCGAGAATGGGCTTTCCAGCCTTTACCGCATGTTCGACAAGTCTCAGTTCGAATGAACGCCGTTCCGCCTCCCCGTCTGCGCCAGGGATCGTCCCTGTGATCACCACACCGTCGGCGAGATCGAGTGCGGCGGCGATCGCCTCTGTCTCATAGGGCAATATCAGCGGAATCCCGCCTGCCTCGCTGATCGCTTCGGCGTAGTTTGCCCGCACCGCATAGGTCTTCTCGCTCGCGATGCCGGCCGGATTCTCGATGTCGGGGGTCATCAGGATCACGGGGCATCGTGTCCTGCCGCCCTCTTGTGCGGAAGAAGTCATTGTTTCGTGTCTTTCGATGGAGGCTAACGGCTGGCGCGAGGCGCAAGACGCTTGGAGAGGAGTGAAAACGGCCAGGCGATGAGGAAGTAGCAGAGCCCCACCGCCACGTAGATCTGCAGGGGCAGGAAATACTCCGTCGCCATTGCCCGGCCCGTCAGTACCAATTCGTCCACCGTGATCAGAGAAGCGAGCGAGGAATCCTTGAGCAACGAGACGAAGGTGACGATGAGCGGAGCAAGGCTGATGCGCACGACCTGCGGCAGGACGATCAGCGTGAAGCTCTGGTACGGCGTGAAGCCGACGGAGAGCGCCGCCTCACGCTGACCTGCAGGAACGGCCATCAGGCCTGCACGAAAAAGCTCCGCCACCTGTGCGGCAAAGGCAAGCGCCAGGCCGAGAACGGCAGCGGTGAAGGCATCGAGTGTGACGCCGATACCCGGCAACCCGAAATAGAGGAGGAACAGAATGGCGAGGAGCGGCACGCCCCGAACGGCAACGACATAGAGGGCCACGGCGCGCTGAAGCGCCCGCCAACGGCTATTGCGGCAGGCCGCCAGCAAGAGGCCAAACGCCAGCGACAACGCAAATCCTGAGATCGAAAGCAGGGCTGTATTGCCCATCGCCTCCAAAAGCAGTGGCAACCATTCCCCGGCATGCTCGGCATAGGGTTCAATGAAACTGGTCACGTCTTTACCCTCCCATACCGCGCCTCGAGCATTCGGATCGCCTGCATCAGCGGCAAGGAAATGGCGAGATAGAGCACGGCGACAGTGGTGTAGATCAGGGTCGTCTGGAATGAAGAAGTCACCATGGATCGTGCGTAGAACATGATCTCGGGCGCGGCGATCGCAGACACGATCGACGTATCCTTGAGCAGTTGCACGGCATAGTTTCCAAGCGAAGGCAGCGCGATACGCATGGCCTGCGGGGTGAGGATGTCGCTGATCGCCTGAAGAGGGGTGAGGCCGACAGCGAGTGCCGCTTCACGCTGGCCCTTCGGCAATGCCGCGAAACCGGCCCGAAACAGGTCGCAGGTTACCGCGCCGCCGATCAGCCCCAGGCCGAGGATCGCCGCAGTGATGGACGAGAGCCGCAACCCGAGGCTCGCCAGCCCGAAATAGAGAATGAAGAGATGGGTGAGCGCCGGAATGTTGCGCATGACCTCGCAGTAGGCGTCGATCAAAGCATGCAACATAGGGCTCTTTGCGAACTGCCGCACGAGGGCGAGAAGGAAACCGAGCGAAACGCTGAGAAGGAGGGAGGCCAGGGTAACGGCGATGGTGATGCCCGCGCCGGCAAGCAGCCCCTCCAGTATCAAGGTGAAGGTCGATAGTGCGCTCACGACATGTCCCTCAATGCCGGATCTGGCGGAGAAAAGCCTGTGTTCGCGGCTCCCGCGGAGTGAGGATCAGCTCGCGGGCCGGCCCCTCTTCGACGATCCTGCCGCCATCGAGAAAGAGCACGCGGTCGGCGATGTCGCGAGCAAACGCAATCTCGTGCGTCACGATGATCATGGTGCGCCCTTCCAAAGCCAGTTCCTCCATCACTTTCAGTACTTCGTGCACCAGTTCCGGATCGAGCGCGGAGGTCGGTTCATCGAACAACATCAGCTTGGGCTTCTGGGCCAGCGCTCGTGCGATCGCGACGCGCTGCTGCTGGCCGCCGGAAAGCTCCAGCGGCGAAGCATCGGCACGATGGGTCATATGGACCTTCGCGAGCATCTCGAGCGCGAGTTCCCGCGCTTCTTTCGCCGGAAGACCCCGCACTTTGCGTGCCGCAATCGCCACGTTTTCGGTGACGGAGAGGTGCGGCCAGAGATTGAAGAGCTGGAAGACCATACCCATCTCAGCCCTTTGCGGCGCGAGCTGCCGGTCATTCATCGGCCGGTCGTGTCGAACGCCGATCCTTTCACCGTCGAGCCGAACCTCGCCGGCACTCGGTTTTTCGAGAAAATTGAGACACCTGAGGCAGGTCGACTTGCCTGACCCGGAGGGGCCGATCAGGGCGATCTTTTCGCCCGGCGCCACGTCGAAATCGATGCCCTTGAGAACCTCGACCGCGCCATAGCTCTTGGTGAGACCCGTCACGCTCAGAAGCGGGTTCATGGGATTCCCCTTTGATTGTTCGTTTATCGCGGCTGCATTGGGCGGTGGCCGGAGAAGCGACAACCGCCCAGGCCCATGGGTCAGTTGCCGGCAACGCAGGACGGTAGCTTGTAATCCGCGGGGCGATCGACGCCCGCGCGGAAGTTCTCGCCCGCCGGCGTGTACCAAACGTCGGCGGCAAGCCCGTAGCGCTCGCCGATCTGCTTCATCTCGCAGGTCTTCCACATCTCTGCGAGGATGGCGTCCACCTTCTGGCGCAGGTCGTCGTTCTTCTTGTTGAAGCCGTAGACCACCTGGCCGAGGCCTGTGAGCAGCGGGAAATCCGGATTGGCATCCGCAAAGGCCAGGAAGTGCATGTTCCAGTCAGGGTTCTGCTTGATCGCGTAGGAGACGACCGGCGGATCGCCGATGACGGCATCGATGCGGCCGGCGATGAGATCGCGCACGGCAGCGTCGGACGTATCATAGAGCGAGAGCTGCAGGCCCTCGATCTTCTTCAGTTCCGGCACGAAGGAAAAGCCGGTGATCGTGCCAACCTTCTTGTCCTCAAGGTCGGCGAGCTTGTCCCAGTTCGTCTTTGACGACTGCATGATGCCGTTCTTGAAGTAGTGGATCGGTTCGGAAAGGCTCATGATCTGGGTACGCTTTTCCGTCCAGCCCATCGTGCCCAGCATCACGTCAACTCGACCAGCCTCGACCGAAGCGATCGTGCCCGACCACTCCATCAATGCCGGCTGCACCTGCAAACCGAGCTTCGCGGCGACCCGCTGCATGATTTCGCCGTCATACCCGATGAGCTTGCCATCCTGCCAGCCGGAACCAGGCATGTCGCCGGTGAAGGCAACCGTCATTTTGCCCTCTTCGACCAGTTCAAATGCCTGCGCCGCCGAAGAAAATACCGAAAAACTCCCGCCCGCCAGCAGCGCGAACGCCACCAGCCTTCTCGAAAGAGAAAGTGCCATCTGTCCAATCCTTGACTTTGTTTGTTCCCCGAACCGGTCGTGTCGCCGACCGGCTGTTGCGTTCAACGGGGAGCATGGTGTCACCGACGGCGGTCGCTGGATTTCAAAAAACAGACTTTCTCTTTGAAAAAATGACACAGGCTTGGCAGAGTGCGGCTGTGGAGGGTTCGATGACGGCACAGAACGAAGCCGACTACATTCACTGGCTGGACAGTCTCTGGGCGGAACGGCTGCTGGCGGCGCGGGACCGTAAGCCGGACGTCTCCGTTGGCATCCTGCTATGGCCGACCTTCCCGATGATGTCGCTGACAGGGGTCGTAGAGCCGCTCCGCCATGCGGCAGATTTCGCCGACAGTTCCCGTCCGATCCATTGCCGTTGGTCGATCATGGGCAAGCCTGGTTATGAGGCCGTGGCTAGCTGCGGCATCAGCGTGCGGGTGGACGCGCCCTACATCAACCCCACGGACTTCGACTATGTCGTCGTCATCGGCGGCCTGCTTCCACATCTCCAGGCGGCGCCTGCCGCGCACCGCGATTATGTTCGCGTCGCCGCCTCCGCGGGTGTTCCCCTCATCGGCGCCTGCACGGGGTCATTCGTGCTCGCCCAAGAGGGGCTGCTCGTCGGGCGCAAGGCTGCCATCCATCCATTCCATGCGGAGGATTTCCGGGTAGCGTTTCCGCGCCAACCCTTTTCCACCAGGGACGACTTTCTGATCGAGGATGGCCGCATCACCGTGCCGGGCGGCGTATCGATCCTGTCGCTGATGACCGAGCTGATCCGCAATCATTGCGGTCCCGACCGAGCGGCAAAAGCCGTCTACCAGCTCTCGCTCTCAGACCAGAAGACCATGAGCAATTTCGATCACGAGCGCGCCTCCGCGTTCCGCCATGTCGGGGACGCCCGGGTGCAGAGGGCAATCGTGCTGATCGAGAGCCGCAAGGGCCGCGACGTCTCACCCGAGCAGATCGCCGCCACCATCGGCCTGTCACCCCGCCAGTTCACGCGCCTGTTCCAAACCCATATCGGCATGTCGCCGAAGCACTTCATTGTGGAAACGCGGCTGCGCTATGTGCGCTTCCTTCTCGACAACAGCGTCCTCTCCGTCACGGCGATCGCCCATGAAACCGGCTTTTCCGATTCTGCCCATCTCGCGACGGCGTTCCGCAAGAAGTATCAGAGCTCGCCGAGTGAATTCCGACACCGGCGCAACTGATCCACGGCACAACCAGTTGCAGGCTCTTGAACGGGTTCGAACCACCGACAGCCAAAGAAGACGGTTGAAATCACTCGCCGTCGAATTCGAAGGGCCATATCTGGGCGCCATACAGAATTCGCAGAATGCGGAATCCGGTCCGCTGTCACCATATATGCCGCGATGTATGGTGACAGCGGAACTACCGGCTCCCGCGTGCCCTCAACTCGACCAGGACGACCGCTTTCGGGAAAGTCGAGGAGACGTCCAACCGCTCGCGCAATCTCCTCGTCGACGTGGATCGCCGCCCTCGGATTTTCGCTCTCAATGTAGCTGAAGATAGCCTCTCGATCGTCGAGCGCATACTGCGCCCAGACAAGCCTCATCGGTCGCCGGCCCCTGCCTTACGCAGAGCCGCCGCCCGGCGCTCGCGGAAGCGAGCCTCAACATCAGCATCCTCGCGGATTGTCGGCTCAAACGGCGGGCTCTCCCATAGTTCCGGCGGGTCAGGAGGTTGTACGTCGTAGTGGCCATAGAGCAGCACCGTTGGCTTGGCCGACGACGCGTTGCGCCGACCGAGAACTACCGGATGGTTTTTTCGTCGGCACGGCTTCTGCTTCCATGCCGAGTGCGCTCAACATGTTCACCAGCATGCCGGCGACTTCACTAATCCCGACATTGTGGGCGCTTGTGCTCGGATGGCGCACGTAGTCGATCAAGCGCCCAACGAATGCCCGGCGGTTGGCCTCAATATGATCAAACAGCTTCTGATGATCGACGTCGGCGACAACGTCGACGACAAAGAATGGAAGCGATCAGCACCGAGGATTGTCGGCGTCAAGGAACTCCAGTAGCCGGTGGGCGATCGGGTTGAGCCCCTGTGGATCGGCGACGGCAAAGAGGTTCGCAGTGACACCCTGCTTCAACGCCCGGAACTCAGCTTGTGGCCAAGCTATCCGAGAATAGCTTTCCGGCAACAAGGTGAAGCCATCACCGGCACCAACCAAGGCTAGCGCTGTTTGCGGTTCGACGACGGTATGTGCAACTTTCGCTTCGATCTCATACGATCGGAATATCTGGGCGACATACTCTCCCAGGTTGTAAGGCCCCTCCGAAATCATGATCAAAGGTTCGTCGGCCAAGTCGACAAGCGAGATGGCACGTTCACGGACGAGAAGACGGTGGCCGATCGGCAGGGCCACAAACATCCGCTCTCGTTCGATCAATCGGCTGGTAAACGGTGCAGGAAGCTCCGCTTGCCTCACTTCTCGCCACATCCCGACATCAATCTCGTGTCGCTGAAGGGCGGCGACCTGTTGCACGGGTGTCATCTCTATCATTGACCATGTCATTCCAGGCGATTGCGACGAGAATTGCCTCATTGCCGGCAACAGCTTGCCCCATGCCGCTGATCCAACCATTCCGAGATGGACGTGGCCGGCTTCACCGCGTCCCATCAACTGCACCTGGCGCAGTGTCTGCCTTGTCATGCCTTGAATTCGCCGCGTATTTTCCATGAGGACAGCGCCAGCGGCAGTCAATTCGACACTTCGTGAGCTTCGTCGAAACAGTTGAGTTCCGAGCAAGGTTTCAAGTTCTTTGATGTGCATGCTGAGTGGTGGCTGCGACATGTTCAAGCGGGCGGCGGCCCTGCTGAAGCTCAACTCTTCCGCAACGGCGCTGAAATAGATCAGGAAGCGCGACACCGAACGATCAAAATTCGGATCAAGGCTCTCAGTTCGGTCATTAAGCATCTGGACACCCCATCGGTAGCTTGCACGACCCGTTCCCCAAGGCCCACGAGCTGGACGGCAGAGGCCTGCCAGCAAGGATGCGATGCTCGGGCAACATCTATATACCAGGACTATAAATCATCGCATAACAATATATTGGACGGAACAACGGGCCACAACTAACGTCTTCCGAAGGCTATCAAGCGGAGGAGACCAAATGCCCCACACCGACGCGCACAAAGCGGCGAATCTGATCCTTGAGAAACTCCCTGGCTTTAAGCCCAGAGCAGCTTTGATCCTTGGATCTGGTTTGGGTGGGTTAGCGGATACTCTGGGCGGAGCCGAGGCGTTTCCCTATGCCGAGCTACCGGGATTTCCGGTCAGCAGCGTTCAGGGTCACGCGGGAGAACTGGTTGCAGGCACATTGGAAGGCGTCCCCGTGCTATGCATGAAGGGCCGCGGCCATTTCTACGAAGGCCATGGCACGAAAGTCATGACCAGTGCCGTTAGAACTTTCAAGCTGCTGGGATGCGAATTTCTGCTTGTGACGAATGCCGCAGGCTCCATGCGGGCGGACGTCGGTCCGGGGCGATTGGTCGCGTTGACCGATCACATCAATTTCATGCCGGACACTCCGATGATCGGCCGCAACGATGATGACTTCGGCCCACGCTTTTTCAGCATGGCGAACGCCTACGACCGCGACTTGCGCGCGGGAATGCGCGAGGTAGCGAAGTCGCTCGGAATTGATCTCGCAGAGGGTGTCTTCGCGTCCTATTCCGGTCCGAATTTCGAAACACCGGCGGAGATCCGAATGATGCGGACGCTGGGCTGCGACGTCGTGGGCATGTCGGTGGTTCCCGAGGTCATCTCAGCACGACACTGCGATCTCAAGGTGCTCGCAGTCTCCGCAATTACCAACCATGCCGAAGGCATGTCTGATGTGGCCTTGTCGCATGAGCAGACGCTGCGCTGCGCCGCCTTGGCCGCGAAGGACTTCATGCGCCTGATCCGAGGGTACTTCGCGGATCTTTCCAAGAGGGCTGAGGCTTAGCTGTGGAATCGCGAGCCGCCGTTGCAGGCTCACCCTACCGCGACCCCTTTGCGGGGGCCGCCGGGGCGCGGCGAACGGCAACGAACCAGTTCCGCTGCGTAGCGGGCCTTTTGTCCGGCCGCCTCGGTAAGCCCGCAATGTCAAGCGCCAAGGAAAAATGAAAGGCTACGATGTCGAGGGTCTTCATACTCGTTCTCGATTCCCTGGGAATTGGTTCCAGCCCTGACGCCGAACGTTTCGGCGACAGTGGCGCCAACACCCTGCTCCATATCGCGCAACGTTGTGCCGGCCGGCAGGCTGACGATGGCCGTGAGGGCATCCTTCGCATCCCCAACCTTTGCGCGCTCGGTCTTGGACATGCTCTCGAATTGGCCTGCGGCAAGACGCTGCCGGGTGAGCCTGCTCGCCTCACCGCCGCATGGGCCGTCGCCAGGGAAATCAGTGCGGGCAAGGACACACCTTCGGGTCATTGGGAGATGATGGGTGTTCCTGTGGAGAAGGAATGGGGGATGTTCCCGGCCGCAGGAGATGGCACATGCTTTCCGGCTGAACTTCTGCAGAGCATAGCCGAGCGGGCCGGCATTTGCGGGTGGCTCGGAGATTGCCATGGGTCCGGCACCGAGATCATATCTAGGTTCGGCGTCGAACACATGGTGTCGAACAAACCGATTTTCTATACGTCGGCCGACTCGGTCTTCCAGGTGGCGGGCCACGAGGAAACATTCGGGCTCGACCGGCTATATGCGCTTTGTGAGGTCATAAGGCGAGAAATCGACCCATTGCGGATCGGGCGGGTAATCGCCCGGCCATTCATCGGACAGGCGCCTTCGGACTTTCGTCGCACCAACAATCGCCGCGACTATACCACCCCTCCATTCTCACCAACGGTCCTCGATCAACTTGTCGAGGATGGCGGAACAACCATCGGCATCGGGAAGATTACAGACATTTTTGCACACCAAGGAATCACCAAGGCGATAAAGGCCTATGGGACTGAAGAGTTGTTCGAAGCGACACTCAAGCAGGCGTGCGAAGCGCCGAGCCACTGCATCGTCATGACCAACTTCGTCGATTTCGATCAATCCTATGGGCATCGTCGCGATGTAGCCGGCTACGCCCGGGAACTCGAGCTATTCGACCGGCGACTGCCGAAACTGTTGGCTGAATTGCGCGAAGACGACCTGCTCTTGGTAACGGCCGATCATGGCTGTGATCCAACCTGGCCCGGATCGGATCACACGCGCGAATATGTCCCTCAACTCGCTTGGGGTCACCGAATAGAACCGGGATCACTCGGAATGCGGGATAGCTTTGCCGATCTCGGTCAAACTGCAGCACATTGGCTCAATCTGCGCCCAATGCAACACGGGACATCCTTCTTCTAACCGTGGCAGCGCATCTTGGGTGGTGCACAAGCGAGCACAGAACTTCACGAAAACAAGGTCAAACATAACAGCGGACGGCCGTCGCGGGCGGCAGTCGGCATAAACCGAGCGGCTGGGAGGCCGCCACCAATCTGGGAGGAGTCACCATGCCAATAGCCGGCAGACTGAAAATGCTGTCATTTCTTCAGTACTTCATCTGGGGAAGTTGGCTCGTCACGCTCGGGTCCTACATGATAAAGACGTTGGGCTTCACCGGCTTGCAGGTGGGCGCCGTCTATAGCACCAAAGGTCTGGCGGCAATTATCATGCCGGGACTGATCGGCATCATCGCCGATAAGCTGGTGCCAGCCAACCGCCTCTACATGCTGTGTCATTTCGCAAGCGGCATCACGCTGTTCTACGCGGCAAGCGTCAATGATCCGACGCTGATGTTCTGGGTAATGCTGGCTAACATGCTTACCTTCATGCCCACTATCGCCCTGTCGAACTCGATCTCCTACTACTGCCTCAGCAAACACAAGCTCGATGCAATCGCGACATTCCCGCACATCCGCGTTTTCGGAACGGTCGGGTTCATCGCAGCTATGTGGACCATCAGTTTGTTGCGGCTCGAACTCAGCAACGTCCAACTCTATATCGCCGCCGGCGCATCAATGCTGCTCTGCGTCTACAGCACAACATTGCCCCATATCCCGATAGCGAGCGGAAAGCGGAAGCAGAACCTTGCAGGCAAGCTCGGGCTCGACGCCTTTGTCCTGTTCAAGCAACCAAAGATGGCCGTCTTCTTCCTGTTCGCCATGCTGCTGGGGGTGGTTCTCCAGATCACAAACACATTCGGAAATCCGTTCCTGCATGATTTTGCAAACAACCCGGCCTATCGCGACAGCATTGTGGCGCGATATCCGTCTATGCTTCTGTCGATCTCGCAGATTTCCGAAGTCCTGTTCATCCTGACCATCCCCTTCTTCCTGAAACGGTTCGGCATCAAGGCAGTGATGCTGATCAGCATGCTGGCGTGGACACTCCGCTTCGGCTTCTTCGCTGTGGGGGATCCATCTCCGGTCGGCTTCGTCCTGCTCACGCTGTCGATGATCGCCTACGGATGCGCCTTCGATTTCTTCAACGTATCGGGCTCGATCTTCATTGAACGGGAAGTCGACCCAAGTATCCGAGCAAGCGCTCAGGGTCTGTTCATGACCACGGTCAATGGACTCGGCGCCTTCGTCGGCGCCTGGGTTAGCGGCATGGTCGTCGATTACTTTACAACCGACGGAACCCGCGACTGGGCGTCCATCTGGCTCTTGTTCGCGGCATATACGCTGGTGCTGGCCGTCATCTTCTTTTTCAGCTTTCAGTATCGGCACGTTCCGGAAGGAACATCCACCGCCGCCGCGTGAAGGACGAGGAACCGTTCACAGCCTATCCGGCTGAGGGGCTCCGAAGGAAATGCGGCCAGGCGCAGGTTGGATCATCCCTGCACAGCGCCTGGCCGGAAGGAACAATTTGAGCGACCATCTTAGCCTTGGTTGGGCACTGGCTGTCGCGCGCAGTCAGGCAGAACGGCTTACATTCACCCAGCGAAGGCGAGCCGTCATTTGGAATGCGTCGACGTGGGCCTTTCCAAAGAGGGACGTTGACGTGCTGACACAATGGGCGCTGGAGGGCCGCGGCATCATCAACAAGCCGTCCTTCGGGGTTATCAAGTTAGAGCGGCGAGCGGTGGTGTGACTTCTGCGACCCGCACCACAGGCGATCGGAACGACCTGGCCTGCAAAACGGCAGGGCTTTGGCGACGCCGCTCTTTCCGCAGCACCTCCTCCACGAGGCATCCAGCTCCACTGCCGGGTGATCAGTGCTTCGGCTGCGTAGCGTCGAGGATCGCGGTCAACTCACCAATGACCGGCGTGCGTGGAATGCCGCCAACGAGCAGCTCAGTAGACTAATCGCGTTCGTATCGTTCCAGGAATTTCGCGTAGGGCCTGAAGAATCTCATCGGCATTTTCGGAAATTCCATCGGCCTCCACCACCACATAGCCCGTGTCGCCAAGCGTTTGAAGGAACTCAGCGACGATATTCAGCCCGCGCGACGAGAAGATCTCGTTCAGCTGGATGAGCATGCCGGGGCGGTTTTCATGCACGTGAATAAAACGCGTGCCGTTCGGGCGCTCCGGTAGTTGTACTTGCGGAAAGTTGACGGCCCCCATCGTTGAGCCGATGTCGGAATACTCGACCAGCTTCCTTGAAACCTCCCCGCCGATGCGCTCTTGGGCTTCCTCGGTGGAGCCACCAATATGCGGCGTCAGAATGACATTGCTCAAGCCTTGCAGCGGCGTCTCAAAAAGCTCGTTGTTGGATGCCGGCTCCTTGGGGAACACGTCCACCGCGGCACCGGCCAGATGCCCATCCTTCAGGACTTTCGCAAGCGCATCGAGATCGACCACCGTGCCGCGAGAATTGTTGATGAAGATGGCGCCCTTCTTCATGCGGCGCAATTCCGTTTCGGTGATCATGTTATGCGTCGAGGGTGTTTCGGGAACGTGCATCGTCACATAGTCAGAGATCTCGAGAAGGTCGCCGAGCGAAGCCATCGATTCCGAATTGCCCCGGCGCAGCCGATCGGAAAGATCGAAGTAGCGCACGACCATGCCCATGCTTTCGGCGAGCGCGCTGAGCTGCGAGCCGATATTGCCGTAGCCGACAATTCCGAGCGTTTTGCCGCGGACCTCCCGGCTGCCGACAGCGGATTTCTCCCACCCACCTTGATGCGCGGAAGCCGAGCGCGGAAAGATCTGCCGTGTCAGCATGATAATCTCGCCGATCACAAGCTCGGCCACCGATCGCGTGTTTGAATAAGGTGCATTGAACACAGGGATTCCGCGCCGCCGCGCTGCATCCAGATCGACTTGGTTCGTACCGACGGAAAAACAGCCAACGGCGATCAATTTCTTGGCGGCTTCGAAAATCTCGTCCGTCAACTGCGTGCGGGAGCGAATGCCGATGATATGAGCGTCGGCGATGTGGCACTTAAGATCCTTGTCGTCGAGCGCCTTCGGTAAGTGAACGAGATTGGTGTAGCCGGACGAAGAAAAGTAGTCCACGGCGGTCTGGCTAATGCCTTCCAGCAGAAGCACGGAAATTCGCTCGCGTGAGAGAGAAAGCTGGCGGGTCATAAATATTGCTCCGATGTCCGGAAGGCCGATGTGGCTTCGGCGACTATGAAGATTTAAGCGGCCGAACAGGCTAATATCAACACACTGATACCGCGAACAGATCCGAGGTACCGCGGTTTTCAATGCTTTCTACCCAAAGGCTAGCACTTCGCTTCGAAATCCACCCAAGGCCGGCGGCCGACGTCTGGTGTGGCGCCCTCATGGGGCGATGCGGTTGCCAGTCGGATCATCACCGAGACTTGGGACTTTCCGGTATTGAGCGACTTGCTAATGACGTCGCGAGTGAAGCCGGCGGCCTCTTGCGCGCGCAAACAGGCACCGCTCGATTAAATGAGAGATCGAAGCGGTTGCTGTTTTCCTTCGCCCTGCAGAACGAATCTTCGTCGTTCAAATCCCGGGCCATCGCCTTGAACTTGACACCCTAGCGCTCCGATTCAACGGCCCGGCGAAGCGCCGGCCTGCGGAAGTCCCCGATGTCCATCGTAAGCGAGGCTGCTTCGGCTAGGATGCTTCGGCGGCCTCGCGCGCGACTTCCGGCATTGCCGGAAGCAGGAGCAGGAGCGCCACCGACATGAGGTGAATTGCGCACACGACGAGCGCGAGCGCCGCGAGCCCGCCGGTGATGATCGGTGCGGCAACCACGGTTCCGAGTGTGGTGATCATGAAGATGAAGAAGACGATCAGCGCGGATCCGCGCGCATTGTTGGCGCCGGACGCAAGGATGCCGCGATAGAAGCCGATGGGGCCGCGCAGGCCCAGGCCGATCGCCATGGGTGTAAACAGGACGGGCAACATGAGCGTGTTCGTTCGACCCGAAAGCCCATAGGCCAACAGCGCAACGGCGCTGACGGCAGCCATGACGGTGCCGAGCAGGATGATGTTTTCAGCGCCGAAGCGTTCGGCGATCCGGGCGGTGAGATTTGCCGCGATGATGAACCCGGAAATGTTGATGACCTGCATGACTATGAAGTCGTTAAGCGAGCCCCCCATCGACGCAACGATGACTGTCGGCGCACCGAAGACGAAGGTGAGAAGTCCGCCGAGCGTCATGGCTTGGCTCAGCGCATAGCGCATGAAGACGCGATCCGCGAACAATTGGCCATAGCTGCCGCGCGTATCGGAAGACTTCTCTTCCCGCGGCAGCCCAAGCACGAGGATGAGGACCGCAGCAAGTGACGTCAGCACGCCGAGCAGTTCGAATGACGATTGCCATCCGAAATGCGAAAGCAACAGCACGCCGAAGATGGGCGCCAGCGCCGGTACCAGCGATTCCACGCTGCCAAGGAACCCGATGGCGCGGACGGCCGCCCTGTCGCTGAACAGCTGCCGGATCAGGCCCGGGCCAAAGACCGGAGCCGCGGCCGACGCTACGCCCTGGACAAACCGCAGCGCGACGAGCACGGCGATGTTGGGCGAGAAGGCGCAGGCGACTGAAGCGGCCGCGAAGGCGGCAAGCGAGGACACCAGCAGCATTTTGCGCGAAAAGTGATCTGCGAGGCGTCCATAAAGAAGCAGGCCCAGGCCGCCGCCGCCGACATAGGCGGCAAGCACCAGCTGTGCGGTCGCGCTGTCGGTGCCGAAGATTTCGGGCAGTTGCGGCACGGCCGGCAGGACAAGGTCTGTCCCGGCGAGCGACAGGGTTGCGCACAGGATGAGAAGAAAAAACGTGATGGCACGACGCGAATTTGTCATGGGAATGGAGAGCTCTTGGCCGGTGTATCAAGACCGAGGGAATGGCGTGCAGATGCCCGCCAACCGGGGTTTCCGGTGCGGCGCCTTCGGTCAGTTGCAGATAACACCATGCTAGCAAGAGCGGGACAGCCCGGACAACGAATGAAATATTCGCGTCTCGCATAAGAAATGTTCGCCCCTCAGATGAGATCGGCGCTGGAAACCAGGCGGCCGACGCGTCCGTCGGAAATCCCTATCCGTTCCCACCTTATGACGCTCGGGGGGATCGGCATCTCTGGATCGTCGCTTCCGCCAGTCGGGAACTGGACTGCGCCCGACCAGGCCTCCTCGAACCAGCCAAGGTCCTGCAGCGCCAACTCGCTCTCAATGATTTCCGCCGTCGCATACCGCCACAACGAGACGCCGAAGAAGGATGAGGCGGAAATCTGCCACTGGGCTTGCCTGGCTGGCGAAGCGCTCAGAAGCGCATGGGTGTCGTCACAGACAAGGTGGACCGGGAACGGCGCCGCTTCGATAAGACGCCGCAACGTGCTGTCTATGCCGACATTTTCGTGCCGCGCCAGCAACGTCTCGACCCTGCTCCGGGTTTTCGCCGATGGTTCGTGCAGGCCTGCTTCCCATCGCGACAGGAGACCCTGCGATACGCAAAGATCCGCCGCCAGCGTTTCCTGCTTGATCTGCCGCAGTTTGCGGAAGCGGCGCAGCCGGCATCCGAGCGGCAGAGCGCGATATTTCAGATCGAGCACCATAGCTTCCTCGCGACAATAGCCCCTGCCCGCCTTGGATAGCAGAAGCGCGTCGCCCTCTGTCAACAGAGCCTGCTCTCCGGCCGACGGGTTTTCAGCTCAAAGCCGCGCAGCGGTCATTTTCGCCTTACGTCGAGGCCCAGGGCCTCGGCGATGACAATCGTCTGGTCGATGGTGATGATCGCGTCCCTGAGACGGACGTTTTCCGGATCGATGGCGGTGAGGTCGCTGCCCCTCAGATCGCAGGCGGTGAAATCTGCCCCGTGCAGCCAGGCGCCGGAAAGATCCACGTCTCTGAGCGAGCCGCCCTTGCAGGAAGCGCCGGTCAGATCCGCTTCCCGCAGGCGGGTATCCTTGAAGGATGCGCGGCCAAGAGCAGCACCCGGCAAGCCGGTAAAGGACCAGTCGCCGCCGGCAACCTGCATCTGGTCGAACTCGCAGGCGTCAAACATGCTGCCGACGAACTTGCACTCGGTGAAACGGCTGTCGAAGAACTTGGTGGAGACGAATGTGCAATTCACGAAGGCACTCGCCTGATGCGACGAGGCGTTGAAGCGGGCCCGACGGAAGGTGCATTCGTGAAAGACCACCCCGACCGTCTGTGCGTCGGTCAGGTCGAGATCGACGAACAGCGTGTTGTCGTGCCGCTCGCGCTCCAGCTGCCGACCGTACCAGTCGGCGCCAGCGATCGTCGTATCGGTCTTCGGCGGCGCTTCGCCGTATCGTCGTTCAGCCATCGTTATCCAGCTTCGGCGCCGTACGGAACGAAACGCCTTCTGTTGTCTCGCAGCCAGCATTTCCATCTTCGTGATGATTGGCAATGCGAAAAAGGACGGGGAAAGAGCGAAGCCACCCTGCCCGGGAGCTTCCACGACTGGTCCCGCTTCCCGACGAGTGTCGGGAAACGATCCAAGCATGCGAGTTTCTGCCTTTAGACCGTGGGGCCGTCGACGAGCGCCCAAGCGATCCTGGCGTTTGCGGTCAGGGGGCGGCGCTATTCCACCAGCCGCACGCCGCCTCCCCCGCCGAAGCCGCTGGGGACGAAAGCTTCGGCGCCCGCCGCGGGTTTCTTGAAGAACGCCGTTCCGGACACGTAGAGGTTCAAAACCTTGGCAATCAGCGCCGTAAACTTCGATTCCGAGTTGAGGCTACCGCTGACGTTCCAGTCGATCACCGCATAGGGCAGGTAAATCGCCCCGTTGTAGAAGCTCCCTGCGGATGTGTTGATGCGGAACTGGACGCTGCTGTCCTTCGCCTTGCGGCCCTGGAACATCAGGATGCCGGCATGGGGGCCGGTGGTGGGGGCCGACACCTGCAGGATCGCCGCCCCGTTCAGCATCAGCGGCGACTGGGCGTCTTCGAAATAAAACAGCACATCCTTGCCGCTCACCCTGGCTGACGTGTTCAAGGTCAAGGCGCCGCCACGAAACGCATAGATCCCGGGTTTCAGCGTCAACTCGTCCGTGGCGTTCACGGTCAGCCCACCGCAATAGACGCCCGGCTCGAGCGATGTCTTGCCCTGGCTGTTGATCGTCTTCAGGCTATTGGAGGTACAGGCGGCATTTCGCGGCAAGGGTTCGGCCATGTCGGCCATGGGATCCGGCACGACGGGAGAGCCGTCGGCGGGCGGCGGCGAAATTATCCGGCCGGAAAGCTTCGACTGGCCGTTGACGGCAATCTGCGGCGCTGAAAACTTGCCCTGGTTCTCGGCATAGAACGCACGCTGCGCATGGGACGAGTTCACCTGGAAGCCGCATTCGCTGGTGACCGAGTTTGAATTGATGATCTTCAGTGTGTCGGCCCTGCCTGGATCGAGGATCAGGATACAGGCGGAGCTGCCGGACCTTCTGGCAGCTTTCGCCAGGACCGAGATCGGGACCGTCCTGAACCCGAACATATGCATGATGGCGGTTTCGTGTTCCTCGTTGACAACGACCGCCACCGTATCACGCTCGACGCTGACCCGATGGTTCCAGCGAGGCGGCTCCTTCGGGGTTTTCGTGTCATCTCTGCCAAGATGGGCGCCAAGAAACTCTTCGGCGATCTTCTGTTCCGCTCCGGCGCCTGCCGCCGCCCCCGCCAATGCCGCGGCATCGGCAGCGCCTTGCATCACGGCCTTGCGGTTGAGCGCGGCTGCAAGATCGATCGCAACGCCAATGGCGGCGATAAGGGGAATGGCGACAATCGCTGCCAACAGGCCGAAGTTGCCGGACCGGCATTTCAGCAGGGCCGCGGCGCAACGTTTGATCGGTGGCAGGTTCAGTATGTTCATGGCAGTTTCTTTGCAACTAGGTGGAGAGTAACTGCCTCTTCCTGCAGGGAGCCTTGCCAACCCTTTAATTTCGAGCCGAGTTAACGGTATGCAATTTGCGGAGCCTCCCGCCAGAAGCTGACAGAGACGGCGATACGCGCTCTTCTTGGCAGATTTTGCGCTCCTAGCGCTTCTCGCACAGGCCGAACCGGCCGGCTGCCGTCTCCTTCGGTACGACGCGATCCGGCTGCCGCCACCACGCGGTCGCTCGCCAGATTTCACTCACAGGTTGTTTGGTCGCGATGAAAGGGGTGAAACACTAACCCGTTTGCGCATCTGCCTAATCCTTGACTGGACCGTGCACTGTGAGACGCTTGCGACTTCATGGTTGTAGTGCGTAAGGGGCGGACGATGAAATTTTCCAAGGCGAAGAGGAAACATCCCGGTAAAGCATTCAAAATGAGCGGGGCAGACAGAAGCGCCTATGACGGATTCGTCGGGGCGGCGCGCGCAGCGCCCGGCTTCTCCTATCGGGGGCGATGGACCAGCGAAGGGTGCCCCGGCACCTTCGAGACCTGGCTCGTAAACAAGGGCGTCATGCCCAAGCAATAGGCTCTGCCGATCCTGATCCACGATCCGCCGGCGTCGGCGATGACGCCGGCCGTACGGCTTGAGACGATTTGCCCGACGAAGCGCTTTCCCCTTCGCTCGTGCTTTCAAATCCCGTCGGCAGAAAGCGCCAAACCGTTTGACGAGGCAATGCGCCCGGGTGACGCGGTGATCGCCCATGCCACCAGGACTACGTTCCCCGTCTAGACCTTCCCGGTTTCAATCGCGCGTGCCCATGCCGCGGCGCGCTCCGCCGAGGCCGCAAGGACCGGCTTGGGCGCCTTGTACCACTCGTCCCCGGGGATCTCGCGCTTCTCGCGGACAAAGGCGATTGCGCTTTCCAATGTCGGGAACTGGTCAGGCAGCGTCAGGTGCAGGAACAGCGACACGACGACGACCGAGCGCGAGCGGCCGCCGCGACAGTTGACGAGCACGCCGCCGCGCTCGCGCCTGGGATAGGATGGCTTCTCCGGCAGGACCTGTTCCAGTGCGGCTCGCAGGATGTAGTGCGCGGCGAGCATCTGCGTGTCCGGATTGCCATCACCGTCGATAAGGCCGATCTTGTAGTAGCGGATTTCGCCCGGCCCATGAACGCTGTTGCGGTGATCGGAGACGAGCTTCGGTTGGTCGACGAAATTGAAATCTAGATTGACCGCGCAATTGACGACCGTCGTGATCCCCTTGCTGCGCAAGAGTTCGAGGTCGCTTGCCCCTTCCTTTCCGGCGATGAAGATGTCGACGCCATAGGTCGGATGCCTGGCATAGACAAGGCTGAGCCGCGGCAATTCGCTGCTTACCTTGTCGGAGACGGGTGGGTTGCCGAGACTGTCGGGCATGCTTTCCTCTTGTGCGTTCATGACGCCGGCGCCTTGGCGATGCGGCCAGCCGAAATCGCTGCGGCGACACGGTTCAAGGTTGGATAGTCGCCGCCGCGGCCATGGGCCAGATAGCCGGGGCACAGATAGTCGGCTGCCCCTTCCGGCACCTTGCCAAGCGACAGCGGCTGGTAGCGGCCGCCCGCGTTGTTCAGGATGAGGATGGCTGCCGCCACGTCCCAGGCATTGACGCCGAAGCCGGCGGCGGCATCGACGAAACCTGCCGCCACATGGGCAATGCTCAAGGCAGCGCTGCCGGGGCGGCGCACCGTCGAGAAGGCTTCGACGAGTTCGCCGAAGCGGGCAAGAGCGACAACCCGGCCGTCGAGGCGAAAATCCCGTGAAACGGGATACCCGGTGATCAGGGTCGCGCGCGCCTCGTCGGCCACGGCCCTTGAGGCGATGACCTCCCCGTTCAGATAGGAGCGCTCGATGTCAGCGGAAAAAAGCAGACCGGCCACCGGATCGTAAACAACCCCCGCCACGACGGCCCCATCTTCGACCGCTGCGATCGATATGCACCAGAAGGCGAGCCCGCGGGCGAAGTTCGCAGTTCCGTCAATCGGGTCGACATACCACTGGATCTCGCCGTCGCCGACCTGACCGCCCTCTTCGCCCAGCATGGCGGAGTTCGGCTCATGCGCGAAGATGTAGTCGCGGATCAGCGCCTCGGCTTGTCTGTCGTGGATGGTGACGACGTCATGGAGATCGCGCTTGTAGTCGACGGCCATTTCCGAGCGGAAGGCGGCCAGCAAGGGTACGCCTGCCGCGCGGGCGGCACCCTCGGCGATTTTCATCAGCCTGCGGGCGCGATCGGGCAGGCTATCCATGTCTGGATGGTTCCGGCTCGCAGCCGTATTGGCATCGGTCATGCTCACGTCCTGTTGATGCTGGAACGGCCGGCGCGGCCAGTCCTCGTCCTGTCGCGCCGGCCGGGGTTCTACTTGCTGTAGTTTACGCGCCAGAAATCCTGCCACTCCTCGCGCCGGTCGAAGTCCTCAAGACCGGTAGCGGCATCGTAGGGGAACAGGCGGTCCGCAACTTCCATGATCCCCGACGGTTCGTCCGCCGGCATCTTGATGTCCACGTTGGTCGGAAGCTTGCCGTCCTTCATCTGCGGCGCGATGCCCTCCTCCGTCAACACGTAGTGGATCAAGAGCTTCGCCGCATTCGGGCTTGCCGTTTTCGAGGCAATGAGACCGAGCTTGGTGTAGGTCCAGCCGACCCAAGGGGTAATCGCGGTACACAGACCGAGCTTGTAGCCCTTGCCTTCGTTGTCGCGGAACTTGGCCGAGCTCAAGAGCCCGAAGAACGGCTCCTTCTGGCCGGCCGCACCGACGGCTTCGGCAACAGGATCGTCGCCATCCGTCAGCAGCGGTCCGTTTTGCGCGAGAGCCTTGATCCAGGCTGCCGCAGCACTCTTTTCGCCGGTCTCCAGGTCCTTGCCGAAGTGGGCCTTGTAGGCCTCGGCCACTTTGGCGTCGGCGTGCTTTTCCAGCTGGTTGAACCAGTCGGTATAGGTGCTCTTGGTCAGGGGATCGACGAGTGCGATCTTGCCTTTCCACTTGGCCTCCGTCAGTTCCCAGATGTTTGTCACCGGGCACTTGTCGTAGGCCTCGGTGTTGTAGGCCCAGACGTTGGCGTTGGTCGAAATCGCCAGGGGATTCTGGAAGGCTGCCGGTATCTTCTCCTTCATGTCGCCGGGCAGGTAGCTTTCGACGAAGCCCTGCGGCAGGAGCTGGGCGAGTGCTGCCGGCGCGTCGGTGATCAGCGCGACGTCACCTTGGACGTTGCCCGCCTGTGCCTCCCGGATGATCATCTCCAGCTGGCTGTTGGCCGAGACCTTGACGCCCGTTGCCTTGACCCCGTACTTGGCGGTGAAGGCCTCCGCCATCTCGACGATCTTGCCGGTGCTGTCATAGACATTGATCGGCTTTTCCTTCTTTGCCGCCTCCACCAGCGCATCGAGATCAAACGCCTCCTCGGCGCTTGCCTCGACGGCGAATGCGGCCGTAAGGGCGGCGAATGCCGCCCCCATGACCATAAACCTGTTCTTACCTTTGCTCATGGTTTCCCCTCCCAAGGAGACCGTTTCACAACGTTCAGGCGATTACTTCTGGTAGTTGATCCGCCAGAGATCCTGCCAGGTCTCGCGTGCGTCCCAGTCTTCAAGGCTGGTCGACATCTGATAGGGCAGGACCTGATCGAGCACGGCACCGATGCCCGACGGTTCGTCGGCCGGCAGCGAGACATCCCTGTTGGTCGAGATCTTCCCATCCTCTGCCTGCGGCGCGATGCCTTCGGCCGTCATCACATAGTGGATGAAGAGCTTCGAGGCGTTGGGGCTGTTGGTACCCTTGGTGATCAGCCCGACGCCCGGATACATCCAGCCGAGCCAGGGCTTCAGGTCCTTGCACAGGCCCAGCTTCATGCCCTTCTCCGCATTGTCGCGGAACTTCGCCGAACTCATCAACCCCATGAACGGCCGCGACTGTCCCGGTGCGCCCACCGCGTCGGCCGCAGCCGCATCCGCATCCGTCAGAAGCGGCGCGTTGGCTGCAAGCGCCTTCACCCAGGCCGCCGTCGCGCTGCCGTCGTCGGTTTCCAGCGCCTTGCCGTAGAGCTCCTTGTAGGCGGCGGCCACCTTGTCGTCACCGTGCTTGGCCATCTGGTTGAACCAGTCGACATAGGACGGTTTGCCAAGCGGGTCCTGCATCGCGACCTTGCCCTTCCACTCAGGCCCGGTCAGTTGCCAGATGTTGGTGACCGGGCACTTGTCGAAGAGTTCGGTGTTGTAGGCCCAGACATTGGCGCTGGTGACCACCGTCAGCGGGTCCTGATACTCCGCCGGGATCTTGGCGGCGAGATCCGGCGGCAGCCAGCTCTCGGCAAAACCCTGCGGAATGAGCTGCGCCATGGCCGCAGGCGCATCGCTGATGATCGAGACGTCGCCCTGAATGTTGTTGGCGCGGGCCTCGCGAATGATCATTTCGAGCTGGGCGGTCGCCTTGACCTTGGAGCCCTCGGCCGCAACACCGTACTTTTCCGCGAAGGCCTTGGCCATTTCGACGATCTTGCCGGTGCTGTCGTAGACGGTGATCGGCGGCTCCTTGCGCGCGGCCTCGATCAGCGCGTTCAGGTCGAACGCATCCTCGGCCAGCGCCGGTCCGGCGATCGCGATGACGGCCGTCGCCAGCAAGGCGCGCCGTGTTATGTGTTTCCGAAATTGCATCGTCTGTTCCTCCCTCAGAGCGTGTTTCGGTATTCCCTTCGGCGCCGGGCGCCTCAGTTCAGCGTGTTCCTGCGCAACAGCGCATCGGCTTCGAGAACCCGCTGGCCGTTCCTGTCGAAGACGTGCAGCGCCTCGGGCGGCGCGAAGAACGAAACGCTGGATCCGGTTTCGATGCGCGGCAGGGCGTTGGTCGTCAGGAACAGCGTGTCGCTGTCGTTCCTGAGTTCCAGGATCCAGCTGCCGCCGGTCGGCAGCACACCGGTGACCGTCATCTCGCCGGCAAAGCTGCCGGGCGGCACGTCCGTAGCGTTGGCCGCATAGCCGATCGCCTCGGGACGGATGCCGATGGAACCGATGCCGCGCAGCGACGGATAGCGTTCGCCGAGATAGGCCTCGACGGCACGCGCCGTCTGCGAATTCGGCGCGCCGAAGGTCAGGATGTTGATCGGCGGGCTGCCGACGAATTCGGCAACGAAGCGGTTTGCCGGACGGTCGTAGATGTCGTTGGGCGTGCCCATCTGCTGCAGCGTGCCCTCGTTCATGACGGCAATGGTGGTTGCCAGCGTCATCGCCTCCCACTGGTCGTGGGTCACGAAGACGATCGTCGTCTTGAATTCCTTGTGGATGCGCTTCAGTTCGGCGCGCATTTCAAGCCGCAGCCGTGCGTCGAGGTTCGACAGCGGCTCGTCGAGCAGAAGCACCCCCGGATTGACAGCCAGCATGCGGGCGAGTGCCACGCGCTGCTGCTGGCCGCCGGAGAGCTGCGACGGATAGCGGTCGCGATACTTGGCGATGTCGAGCGCCTGCATCACCTTTTCGACCCGTGCCTCGCGCTCGGCCCTCGGCAGCTTGCGCAGCCTGAGTCCGAAATCGGTGTTGCGTTCGATCGTCAGGTGCGGCCAGAGCGCGTAGCTCTGGAAGACGAGGCCCATTTCGCGCTTTTCCGGTGGGATGAACACGCCCGACCGCACCGAATCCACCAGTCGCTCGCCGATGCGGATCTCGCCATCCGACAGGTTTTCGAGCCCGGCGATCATGCGCAGCGTCGTGGTCTTGCCGCAGCCCGAGGGACCGAGAAGACACATGAACTCGCCGTCGCGGATTTCGAGATCGAGGTTGGAAACGGCATTGGCGGAATTGACGCCGTAGTTCTTCTGGGCGCCGCTGAGATTGATGGATGGCATCAGCTTCCGAGTCCTTCTGCGAGATTGGTCTTGGTCAGCTTCTGGGCTGCCAGGGTTCCGAGATAGGCGATGGCCGCGATGATCAGCACGACGGCGTTGGCTGCCTGGGTGTAGTGGTAGTCGACGAGCCGGAGCGAGTAGGTGGTCAGAACGTCGGTGCTCGGCACGGCGAGGATGACGAAGAGGCTGAGGCCCTTGATCCCCGAAATGAAGGGCAGGAGCACGCCGGTGACGAGCGACCCCTTCTGGATGGGGATGACGATCAGGAACATCCGGCGAAGCCAGCCGGCGCCGGCGATCTGGGCAGCCTCTTCCGGATCCTTGCCGAGCTGGGTCATGGCGGAGATGCCGGCGCGCGAGGCATAGGGCATCTGATCGGCGATCAGCGCCAGGACGAGGATGGTGACGGTGCCGTAAAGGGCGGGCATCGGCCCGCGCGGCACGGCGAAAAGCGAGAGATAGGCGGCAGCAAAGGCAATGCCCGGCACGAGATAGGGCAGGAACGTGACCTGCCGCAGATAGACCGACAGCGCCTTGACCGGAGTGCGGATGACCACGTAGCCGACGAGCAGTCCGAGAATGCCCGAGGTTAGGGAAGCAAGGCCGACGATCATGAGGGTATTTTTCGCGGCCGCCCAGAGGTCGGGGCTTAGGAGCACCCCGGTCTGCAGCGCCACCGTGTGCAGGTCACGGCCGATCCAGTAGTCCAGCGTGAAGTTGTCGAGCGTGAACTGGGCCGGCAGCTTCATGATGGTGGACAGGAACAGGGTCAGAAGCGGCAGGCCGACGCTCATGACGAAGATGAGTGTGGCGAAGCCGGTCGCCGGCAGGCGGTACTTGCCGAGCCGGCTCTGGCGGTTCATCGAACCCTTGGAGCCGACGGTGACGAAGCGGCGGGCTTCGCGCACCAACCGGGCGTCGATCATCAGGGTGATGATCCCGATCAGCATGATCGAGGCCGCAACCACGCCGGCAACGCCGGTCTGGCGGGATGCGATGCTGCGGAAGAGCGAGGTGGAAAGCACCTCGAACTTGACCGGCAGGCCAAGCACGTAAGGCACGCCGAACTCGCCGAGGCACTTGGCGAAGATCAGCACCATGGAAGACAGGAGCGCCGGCCGCATCAGCGGCAGGATGATCTGCAGCGCCACCTGATAGCGCTTGGCGCCGAGGATACGGGCGGAATCTTCGAGCTGGCTATCGAAGCGGCGAAGCGCCGAGCCAAACAGCAGGATCACGAACGGGGTGTAGTGCAGCGCCAGGATGACGATGATCGGGAAGCGCCCATAGGCGACCCAGTCGGGAGGCGTCAGCCCCATGGCCTCGAACCAGCCCGGCTGTCCGCCGACCGTCCTGTTCTTGAAGAGCGTCGTCCAGGCAAGCGCGAAGGTCCAGGCGGGCAGCATGTAGGGCACGATCAGCGCGGTCGCGAACCATCGCCGTCCGAACATGTCCGTCCGGCTGATCAGCCACGCCAGCACCGTGCCGATGATGAGCGACAGGCTGATCGCGCCGAGGGCGACCGACAAGGTGTTGAAGAGCGGCCGCCAGAAGAGGTCGACCGAGACCGGCGACAGGAAGGCGCGATCGAGATAGTAAAGCGTGAGCTCGCCGAAGTCCTTGCCGAGCCGCCTCTCGTGACCGAATTGCACCCGCACGGAATCGAGCACGATCGAGATGATCGGCACCACGATGAGATAGGTAAAGAGAAGTGCCGTCAGTACACCGATCAGCGTCGTCGGCTCCCGGGACGCCACCTTCGTTCGGTAGCGCCACCGCTGCCATGCCGTCGGCGCCGTTGCCGCATCCGGCAATGTCGCCGCCTTGGCTGTTTCACTCACTAAGGCCATGCTCTTCCCCTTGGACCCAACATGCGCAGCCTGCCGCGGCGATCGATGCCGGACGGGACCTTTAAAGTGCCAACGGGGAACAGAAATCAGCCGCCAGGGCGTGGCGCTGAAATACGCAAAAGGCCGCTCTGCGACGCGAAAAAGCGCGGCTATCGGGTACTCAATCCTCCCCGCTCGCGGGACAGGCACGAGCGCCTGCAAAACGTCGGCGCAAGCTCCTCAACCGCGCCGCCATGACCACGAACATAGACAGAACAAACATTCCAACTCAGCTCCGTCTATGGAACGTATGATCCAATGGCGGGGCGCTGTTGTCAACAAAAAAATGCACACGTGCGCAATGCCATAACGCATTGTTTATTATAACTATTTTTTGGTTGCGTTGCATGTTATTTGGAACACGTGATCATTCGGTCATAGCCTATGATCAGGGGGGAGCGAAATGGCAGATTTATATGGGCCAATCGCGGCCGTTCGCCCATGTCATTGGTCGGTTCGCAGAATGTGTGCGCTCGAACTTTTTCGTTGGAATGGGGCCGCTTTTGTGGCCCTGATTAGAAGCGTCTGATTCTGCAGGAGAAAGGCATGGCAAGGGGCTTTGTGACGGCCGAAGAGGTTGCAAAACGCGCGGGCGTCTCGCGTTCGGCGGTCTCGCGAACCTTTACGCCTGGAGCCAGCGTATCCCAGGCTGTGCGGCGCAAGGTGTTGAAGGCGGCCCGGGAACTCGGTTACCGGGTCAACCGGCTGGCGCAGGGGCTGAACAACGACCGCTCCAACCTCATCGGCGTCGTCGGCGCCAATCTCAGTACGCCCTTCCATGCAAAGCAGCTCGATCTCTTGAGCATCGGCCTGTTGCGACGCGGCTTGCAGTGCCTGCTGCTCAATGCCGCGGACGCACGCAAGGATATCGCGCCGCTGATCGAGCTTCTCTTCGAGTTCCGGGCGCAGGCGATCATCGTCCTGTCCGGAGACCCGCCGGAATCGATCGTCGACCAATGCATCGCCAACGGGGTGCGGCTGATCCTGATCAACCAGAAGATCGATCGCACCGACACCAGCATGGTGTTGAGCGACGATTCCCGCGGCGCGGATCTTGCCGCGCTGCGCCTGATCGAGGCGCGTTGCAAGAAGGTCGCGGTGATTTCAAGCGGCAGCCAGACGCCCGCCCAGGTTCGCCGCACCACCGCGTTCAAACAGAAGATGGCGACCGCCGGCGTCGAGGTTGTCGCCTGGTCGGGTGGCACGACGAGCTATGAGAGCGGCTACCAGGCCGGCTGCGAACTGCTCGTCGATGAAGCGATCGACGGTGCCTTCTGCGTTACCGATCTCCTGGCGCTCGGCTTTCTCGATGCGGCCCGCACCGAAATGCACCGCCGCGTCCCGGCCGATCTTTCCGTCGTCGGCTTCGACGATATTCCGCAGGCCGGGTGGAAGAGTTACGAACTCACCACAGTCGCGCAGTCCTTTTCCGCTCTGACGGAGCGTGTTCTTGAAGCGCTCGAAGCCGACGAAATGGAGACCCGGCTTCAGGTGGTCCCGGTCGCAATGGTCGAGCGCAAGACGGCCCGCCGTTAGAGCATCCTGCCTTCAAGCAGACCACTTCAGCAGGGCCACGGCTCCGAAGAGGTTGATACTGACGATCACCGATTCCATGGCTCCTCCCTCCCCGGCGCGATCTATTGCCGACCGCGCAGAAGCTCGGCTCGAAAGAGCTGCTGAAAGGAAGCATAGGTCTCGAACCCGAGATCGCCGACGAAACGCATGACCGTCGTCGTGGACACGCCGCTGCGCGCTGCCACCTCCCGTGCGCTGGCAAAGGCGACGTCGTAGGGATGGGCAAGCACGAACTTTGCCACTTCCAGACGTCCACCCTTCAACTGGCGCGCACCGATACGGCAGGATTCGCGCAACTCGATGAAGGTCCGAGGCGGCACGGCGGAAGGGGCTGCGGAGATCGACGGATTCATGATCAGGCAGCCTCCTCCTTGGCGGATGTGCTTCCGATTTCGATCTCAAGGCTTCCCGCTTCGGCGCGATCGAGGAAGGCATCGAAGGCGCCGAGGAAGATCGCGAGAAAGCCTGATGCCGATCCGTCCCATCCGGTCTCGGGCGAACGACCGAGATGCTTCGCCAGCACACGATAGAGCGCGCGGCGCGGCGCGGGGATCTTGTCCAGTGCCAGCACGCCGGCCTGACGCAGGCAATACCAGTCTGCGATCAGCTCGATCATGTCGAGGCGCGCAAGGCGAGCCAGATCCTGTGAAAGCTCGCCCGGACCTTCTCCGAAAATGCCCGCGGTCACGCCGGCATCGGCCACTAAGTTGCAGGCGGCGGCGATCGTAAGCCCCGATATTTCGTCCACGACGATCCCGGGCCATTCCTTCGGAAAGTAGCGGTGCTGGACCAAAGCGCGCTTGTGCGCCTTCAGGAAGGATCCGTAGTCAGAGGTGGCAAAGGCGAGGTCCGGCCCCTCGCCCGCGTGCATTGTTTCGCGTCGATAGGCCTGCTGCACACGTTGGTCGACGGCCATCGCCGCCAGCTCGACGGTCTCGACGATTGAGCCCGACGCGGAGGGTCCGATGATCTTGAAGGCGGGCGGAAAGGCGACCAGCGACGGCACGGCGATGTTGATCAATGAACGTTCGCCGCGGCTGCGGCGCGTAAGGCCCTCGACATGCAGGTGCCCGCTGAAATGCACACTCATTCCCGCGGTCATCAGCGCGTCCGCGACGGCCTCTTTCGGTGTGCGGCGGGCAATGTTGGTGTCGCCGAAGAGAACGCCTTCTGCCCCGGTCGCGCCATCGAAGGGATCGAGCACCGGATAGTGCGAGAAGGCAAGCAGCGTCTTGCCGAGCTTCTCCGCGCGCGCAGACACATCGGCAATCCAGTCGACGATGAACGGCTTCAGCCTGAGAAGCGCATTCCAGCCGGCGCCGGTGCTGTCGACGAAGGCCGCCTCCTCGCCCTCTTCGAACAGGCCGTCGCGCGGCTCGAATACGTTGGCGTCGATCATCATCAGCCAGAGCCCCGGCTCCGGCTCGACCAGATAGGACGCGTCCATGAGACGGTAACGGTTCCGGCCGTCCGGTGACGAGACCTCATAGAGGCGATCTTCAGCGAGGTCCGAGGCGCCGAAAGGGGTTTCCCAGTGAACGTAATCCGGCCTTCGGAAGTAGCCGCAGGCAGCCATCGAGACGAGGCCCTTCGGATATCCCTCGCAATACATGCGGGGCGTGGCGTAGCTGCCGGGGCCGGCCTTGGTCGCGTCGCTGGTGACGAAGATCCTGGCGTCGGTTTCGTCGAGAAATTGTTTGGTGTGGTTGCGGCCCTTCAGGCCGAAGATGTCGTGGTTGCCCGGAAGCACATAGAAGCGCGTGCCGTAGGCGTTCTCATGTCGCTCAAGGATGATGCGCAGGCGCTCCGTCGTCTGCCTCTGGCCGTCATCCGTGTAGTCGCCGAGAAGCACGACGTGACGGATGCCGCGGCGGGAGACCTCCGCCAGGGCCTCGTCCAGTGCTCTGGCGCTCTCGTTGAAGACGCGAGTCGATTCGCGCGTGTCGACCCAGCTTCTGACTGCCAGTTTCTCGCCGTCGATCTCTATCCTCGGGAACTCGAAGTCACCCTCAAGATCATGGAAATGGGCGTCGGCGATGACGGCGATCCGCGGCAGATCAGACATCGGCTTTCGCCTCCGCGCGTGCGGCCTCGACGAGGTCGATCCATGCCGAGGCGCGTCGTGCCGCTTCATAGAGCATGGGCTTCGGCGTCTCGAACCATTCGTCCGGCCGCAACTCGCGATGCTCGCGGATATGGGCGACGGCCGCGTCGAGTGTCGCAAACAGATGCGGCTGCTGCTTGTGCAGGAACAGCGCCACCAGCGAGACCGAGCGGCTGCGTCCGCCGCGGCAATTGACGAGGATGTTGCCGCCATCGGCAAAGGGATAGGTAGCGCGCTTCGGCATCGTCTGGCGCAGCGCCCCGTCGAGAATGTAGTAGGCGCCGAGCATCATCGTGTCGGGGCTGCCGTCGCCGTCGATCATGCCGAGCTTGTAGTAACGGATGTCGGCGTAGCCACTGGCGCACAGGTCGTCGTTGACGGCGACTT
The DNA here is from genome assembly GCF_002940685.1 of Ensifer adhaerens. GTDB lineage: Bacteria > Pseudomonadota > Alphaproteobacteria > Rhizobiales > Rhizobiaceae > Ensifer > Ensifer adhaerens_E. The sequence continues at coordinate 443,249 of NZ_PNFP01000003.1, forward strand.
CCTCCTCCCGCACCAGATTGATGTCCAGGTTGATCGCACAATTGACGACGATGGTGATCCCGTGCCGCTTCAGCAGGTCCAGGTCACGCGCGCCATCGCTGCCGCCGATATAGAGATCGGCGCCGTGCGGTCCGAGCCCCCTGGCAATCAGACTGATAGCGGGCCGCGGATAAACCGGTGCGTCCATGGGAACTTCCTCTTCGTATGCGAACGGGCGACGGGCATGACTATGCCATCGCCATTTCAGGCCAGCTGGAGTTCGACGGCCTGTTCCCGGCCTCGGATCGGAATGCCGGAGGCCACACTGACACCGGCAGCGATTGCCGGTGTCGATGCGAGGACCGGTCCCCCGTCGAGCAGGCTGCCGATTTCCAAGAAGGGGCAGACAATGCCGCCCGCCTCAGCCACAAGCAACAGCCCGGCAAGGCAATCCCAGGCATTCATGTGCAGCTCGACATAGGCGTCCGAGCGGCCGTCGGCGACATAGGCGAGCGCAAGCGCTCCCGAAGCGCCGCGCCGGACATTGGCGCCCTTCTCCAGCATCTGCCGCATCGTCTCCAGATAGGTCTCGTCCGGCACCCGTCGCGACCAGCCCATTTCGACCGAAGCGGCATCGAAGCTTGCCGTCGAGGAAACCGTGATGGCCTTGTCGTTCAGCGTCGCCCCACCTCCCCGGCGGCAGAAGTAGAGCTCGTCGAGGGCGGGATTGTAGATCGCGCCGATCTCTGCGCTCCCGTGCTCGACATAGGTGATGGAGATGCAGAAGTGCGGGATTCCGCGCGCGAAGTTCGCCGTGCCGTCGACCGGGTCGACGACCCAGACGCAATCGGCGACCGTGCCGCCGCCTTCCTCGCCCAGGAATGCATCTTCGGGGAAATGGACGGCAATCGCCTCTCGGATATGGGCCTCGGAGGCCGCATCGGTTTCCGTCAGAAAATCCTGCGGACCCTTTAGCGAAAAGCCGCGCTCGGCGCTTGCCTTGAACCCGCAAAGGACGAGAGCGCCGGCGGAGCGGATGACATCCCGACACAGCAAGGCCCGGCCAGACAGGTCGTTCGAATAGCGCGGCTTGTAATCGTTCATCGGCGAAACTCCATTGCACACGCGTGCATAATTGCACGCGTGTGCACGGCGTGCAAGTCGAAATTGCCGGCCTATGCCACGTGACCCGAAGATCACGATCGATGATCGGGGCCGCACGGAACCCGTGCATCTGCGGCATTTCTGCAATATTCAAGCTGGCGCGGCCGACGTAGTGTCCAGGCGTCGAATCGCAAGGCGGGCCGAATGACGACCATCACGATACAGGAAGCGCTCGACCGCGCGGGCACGGGGCCCTATCAGCGACGCCTGATGGGCATATTCGGCCTGGTCTGGACGGCCGATGCCATGCAGGTGCTTGCAGTCGGATTCACCGCGGCGTCCATTGCCGCAACATTCGGATTGACGGTTCCGCAGGCGCTGCAGACGGGCACGCTGTTTTTCCTCGGCATGCTGATCGGTGCCGTCGGGTTCGGCAGGCTTGCCGACCGGATCGGCCGGCGGCGGGTCCTGATCGCCACCGTTGCCTGCGACGCGGTCTTCGGCATCCTGTCGATATTCGCTCCGAATTTCGCGGTCCTGCTTGTCCTGCGTTTCCTCACGGGCGTTGCGGTCGGCGGCACGCTTCCTGTCGACTATGCGATGATGTCGGAGTTTCTGCCGGCCCGCAGCCGCGGGCGATGGCTGGTGATGCTCGAAGGGTTCTGGGCCGTGGGCACGTTGATCGTGGCTGTGGCGGCATGGCTCATCGCACTCGCCGGCCTTGCGGACGGGTGGCGCTACATCTTCGCGGTCACGGCCATTCCCGCCGTCCTTGGCGTCGGACTTCGCTTCCTCGTGCCGGAATCGCCGCTTTACCTGCTGCGCTCGGGAAAGACGGAGGCGGCCAAGGCCATCGTCGATCGGATGCTGGCGGCCAACGGTCGACCACAACTCGAGCCGACCGTCTCGATCGCCCTGCCCGCACCTTTGCCGGACATCGGTATCTTCTCAAAGAAGCTGCGTCGGCGCAGCCTTCTGATCCTGTCGGTCTGGTTCCTCGTGTCGGTCTCCTATTACGGCGTCTTTACCTGGATGCCGCCGCGGCTTGCGGGCGAAGGCTTCGGCTTCGTGCGTGGCTACGGGTTCCTCGTTCTCATCGCCCTGGCGCAGATCCCGGGCTACGCGCTCGCCGCCTATGGTGTCGAGAAATGGGGACGTCGCCCGACGCTGGTCGGTTTTTGTGCGCTCTCGGCGCTGAGCTGCCTGCTGTTCGTCGTGGCGGTTGGGGCACCGGTCGTTGCCGCCGCGCTGCTGATCATGAGCTTCGCGCTGCTTGGCACCTGGGGCGCGCTCTATGCCTATACCCCGGAACTCTATCCGACCGCCTCGCGCGCGACCGGAATGGGAGCGGCCGGCGGCATCGCCCGGCTCGGCGGCCTGCTTGCCCCCTCGCTCATCGGGTTGCTGGTGGCGGAGGGTTTCGGGCTGGCGATCGGCACCTTTGCCGGCTTGCTGCTCGTGGCCGCGATCGCCGCCGCGATGATCGATGCAGAAACCCGCGAGGTATCGCTGGCCTGAGGCGGTGCACACTTTTCAGGCCCTGTAAGTCACAGCTTGGAAAAGCCGGTTCCGCTTCAAGCGGTTGGCGCCTTCCCTGCCTGTGAACAAGCTGTGGACCGGCCGCGGAAAAGCCGGGAAGTCCGGCCGCGGGCTGTTCGATCGCAAAGGCCGCCGTAGAATGGTTGTGCGGTCAAGCTCACGACCGTTAGTGTAGCAACTATCTCATCGGGACCGGCACGTGTGCCGGTCCCGATTGTTTGCCAGGACGAATGTCCTTGGCGGCGTCCCCTCCTCCCACAGAACGCTCATTTTGGCACCGGTTGGCAATTCCGGCCGACGACCGCGGTGCACGTCTTCCGTTTATGCATAGCTGCATTGCACAATAATTGTTTTCCAGCTGGTCAAAAATCAGGCATAAAGCACACAGCTGATGCACATGGCGGGTCTCCTCCCAGTCCGCCGCAGCAGCTGTTCCCCTCTGGAGGTTTTTGACCTTCACACCTTTATGGGCCGCGGTCTTCCGCTGGCCCTTTTTTCTTGCCCGAACGACGCCGCGTGCGCCAGGCGCTCTGCGCCCCAAATCTGCTGACGCTTCGTGCGGCATCCGACGCAGCAATTGCGTTTCGGCAAAAACCTGCTCTGTAATAAAGCCGATCGTCATATGGCTGGAGGTTACGGCTGGTGGAACCGACACAGTTGTTCGAGTTGGTGATCGGCATGTTCGTGGCGATCATCGCGCTGCATTATGTCGCCGACCGGTTGGCCCTGCCGCCCTCGGTGGCACTTTTGACCGGAGGCGCTCTGCTTGCCTTTGTCCCCGGACTGCCGACGATCGAGGTCGACCCCGAGCTGGTGCTCGTCATCTTCCTGCCGCCCCTGCTCATGGACGGCGCCTGGACGATCGCTCTCGGCCGCCTGCGGCGTCATTCGATCGGCATCGCTTCGCTGGCGGTCGGGGCCGTGTTTTTCACCTGCGCCGTCGTGGCAATGACGACGCATCTGCTCTTCCCGGCGCTGCCGCTTGCGGCCTGCGCCGCGCTCGGTGCCATCGTCGCGCCACCGGATGCCGTATCGGCTCGTGCCGTTCTTCAACGCGTGCGGCTGCCGCGGCGGCTACAAATCCTGCTTGAAGGCGAGAGCCTGCTCAACGACGCAAGCGGCCTCGTGCTTTTTCGCTTCGCCGTTGCCGCCGGTGTCACTGGCGCATTCAGCGCGGGCGAGGCCGTGGGCAACTTCTTCCTGCTGGCGATCGGTGGCGCCCTGGTCGGCATCGTGATCGGTAAGGGCTGGGTCCAGCTTGCGCGACGGCTTGGCGACGAATACCTGATCATCGCCGCGACCGTCCTGCTTTCCTGGACCTCCTATCTCGTCGGCGAGTTCCTGCACGTCTCCGGGGTCATCGCGACCGTAACCACGGGCCTCATCGCCAGCTGGCATCAGCACACGGTGCTGTCCGCCGCGACCCGCATGCGCGGAACATCGTTCTGGACGGTGATCGTCTTTCTGATGGAGGCCGCCGTCTTCATCCTGATCGGCCTGTCGCTTCGCGGCGTCGTCGAGCGCGGCGGCGGCTTCGAGACGGTTGCGGCAACCCTGGCATGGCCCATCGCCGTCATCCTCCTCGCGCTCACCCTTGCACGCTTCGTCTGGGTGTTCGGGTCGGATCTCGTGATCCGGCTCGGCAATGCGCTCGGGGTCAAGCGATATTCGCCAGTCGGCGCGCGCGGCGCGACCGTGCTTTCCTGGGCCGGCGTTCGCGGCGTGGTGACGCTCGCCCTTGCGCTGAGCGTGCCCGAGGGCTTTCCGGGCCGGGACTTCATCCTGGTGACCTCCTTTGCCGTGATCCTCGGAACGGTGCTGATCCAGGGCATGACGCTCGGTCGGGTGATCGCCTGGGCGCAGCTCGTCGAGCCTTCGTCGGAAAAGGCGCCCCTCACGCTCAGCCAGGCCGAGGCTGCCATGGCCCAGGCGCAACTCGTCACCATTCAAAGCCGGGCCTACGACACCGACGGCAATCTCATCCATCCGCAATTGCTGGACCGCTACCAGCGCCGGGCGGTGTCTATCGTCGACTACGCCGCACGCACGGAGCACTACGTGCCGATCCTGCATGCCCATTTCGACGTCGTCCTCGAGGCCGTCGCGACCGGGCGGCGCGAACTCATCCGGCTGCATCGCGCCGGCGAGATCGACGACGAAACGCTGCATGAACTGGAGCGGGATCTCGACCTTGAGGAGTTGAGCGCAATATCTGCCAAGGCATGAGCCTCTTTCCCGAACGTTTCTTTCCATTTTCTCCTTTGACCTGAAGGGCGGATGTCCTAGATGTCCGGCAGTTGGCGCCAACAGTCGAGGAGCTGAGAGCAATCAAAAAGTCGAAGGCGCCGAAATCACCAAAACCGAAGACGCTGTTGCAGAAGCTGGCCGCCTCGCCCGAGAAGCTGTTTTCGGGTTCGTTTCGCCAGCAATGCGCAGCACTTTGCTATCGTCCTGCGCCTGACGGGGCGATCGAGATCCTTCTGGTGACGTCGCGCGACAGCGGCCGATGGCTCATTCCGAAGGGCTGGCCGATGAAGCAGAAGGAACCGCATGAGGCCGCCGCCATCGAAGCGCTTCAGGAAGCCGGCGTCCGCGGCAAGGTCCGCAAGAAGCCGATCGGCAGCTACACGTACCTGAAGATGCTCGACGACGGCGACGTCGTCCCTTGCGTCGTCGACGTGTTCCAGATCGAAATCACCAAGCAGGTGGAAAAGTACAAGGAGAAAGGCGAGCGTCTGCTCGCCTGGGTGAGCCCTGACGAAGCGGCGCGGCGGGTTCGCGAGATCGAGCTTAAATCGCTGCTCGTCGACTTCAAGCCACGGTGACGCCGGCTATTCGGTCGAAAGCTGGTGTCGTGACGATTTGATCATCGGAAGGGGCGCCGTCGGTCGCACCGGGTTCAGTCGGGAGACGCCCGGATGACCAGCAGAAGGTCGACCTTCTGCCGCCGTCACATCAGCCGTTCGCCGTTTGCGCCGAAAACATGGAGTGCCTCGGCCTTCGCCCCAACCTTCACCGTGTCGCCGATTTCGTAGCGGGCCCTGCCCGATACGCGAAAGATCAGGTCCGCGCCGTTTTCCAGCCTTCCATGGATCAGGCTTTCCGCCCCGACCAGTTCGATCCCGTCGACCCGTACCGTCGCCGCGAACGGCGACGTGGCGGCGTCGGCCGCGAGCGGAGAAAGATCCTCCGGCCGCACGCCGAGGGTAAACTCGCCGTTCGGCCGCGAAACGTGCGGCGTAAGAGACCATCCGGCAGACACGTCCGCACCTTTGAGCAGGTTCATGGACGGCGAACCGATGAAGGTGGCGACGAAGGTCGTCGCGGGCCGCTCGTAAAGTTCAATCGGCGTGCCAACCTGCTCGATGCGGCCCGCATTGACGACGACTAGTCGGTCGGCAAGGGTCATCGCCTCCATCTGGTCGTGCGTGACATAGACGCTGGTGGTTCCAAGCGAGCGTTGAAGCCGTTTGATTTCAATGCGCATCTGCCCGCGCAGCTTCGCGTCGAGATTGGAAAGCGGTTCGTCGAAAAGGAAGGCGGCCGGCTGCCGCACGATGGCCCGCCCCATGGCGACACGCTGACGCTGGCCGCCCGAAAGCTGGCGCGGCTTGCGATCGAGATAGGCCTCGATCTCGAGCGTTCGGGCAGCCGTGGTGATGCGCCGATCGATCTCGTCAGCCGGCGTGTTCCGGTTCTTCAAGCCATAGGCGAGGTTCTGGCGCACCGTCATGTGCGGGTAGAGCGCGTAGTTCTGGAAAACCATGGCAATGTCGCGTTCGGCCGGCTCGACATCGTTGACCCGCCGCCCGCCAATATGGATGTCGCCGCCGGTGATGCCCTCGAGCCCTGCGATCATGCGCAGAAGCGTGGACTTGCCGCAGCCGGACGGGCCGACCAGAACGACGAACTCTCCATCGGCGATGTCGAGCGAGACACCCTTGATCGCGTCCACGGTGCCGTAGGTCTTGCGGATGTCTTTAAGCGTAATCTCAGCCATTACTTTTCTGTCTCCACAAGACCTTTGACGAACCAGCGCTGCATCAGCACCACGACGAGGATGGGTGGGATGATCGCGAGGATCGCAGTCACCATGACGTAGTTCCAGGGGGTCGAGGCATCGGTGAAGTCGATCATGCGCCTGAGCCCGATGATGATCGTGTTCATCTTGGCGTCGTTGGTGACGAGCAGCGGCCAGAGATACTGGGTCCAGCCATAGATGAAGAGAATGACGAAGAGCGCCGCGATGTTGGTTGCCGACAGCGGCAAGAGGATATCCTTCATGAAGCGGAACGGACCCGCATTGTCGATGCGCGCCGCCTCGACCAGTTCTCCTGGTATCGTCAGAAAAAACTGCCGGAAGAGGAATGTCGCGGTCGCCGAAGCCATCAGCGGCAATGTCAGGCCGGCATAGGTATCGATCAGGCCGAGATCGACGATCACCTTGTAGGTCGGCAGGATGCGCACCTCGACCGGAAGCATCAGGGTGATGAAGATCATCCAGAAGAACAGCATCTTCAGCGGAAAGCGGAAGAACACGATCGCAAAGGCCGACAGGAAGGAGATGACGATCTTGCCGACGGCGATCGCAAGGGCGACGACCGTGGAATTGAAGAGCAGCCGTTCGAGGCTGACGCCGACGACGCGCTCGACGCCGCCGCCGACGGCCTCACTATAGTTTTCGACCAGATGATTGCCGACCGTCAGCGACATCGGCGGGCGCACGATCTCGATCGAACTGTGGGTTGAGGCGATGAAGGTGTAGTAGATCGGCAGCGCGACGATGACGATGCCGATCACCAGGACCAGGTGGCTGATGAGCGTTGAAATGGGACGGTTCTCGATCATCGGCGTCTCACGAATAGTGGACCCGCTTCTCGACGAAGCGGAACTGGAAGGCCGTCAGGGCAACGACAATTGCCATCAGGATGACGGATTGGGCGGCCGAGCTGCCGAGGTCGAGATTGACGAAGCCGTCGTTGTAGACCTTGTAGACGAGCGTCTCTGTCGCCTTGGCGGGCCCCCCGCCGGTCACCGCGTGGATGATGCCGAAGGTGTCGAAGAAGGCGTAGACGGTGTTGACGACGAGCAGGAAGAACGTCGTCGGCGCAAGCAGCGGGAAGACGATGGTCCAGAAGCGTTTTGTACCGCGGGCGCCATCGATCGCGGCGGCCTCGATCAGCGATTTCGGGATCGCCTGCAGGCCGGCGACGAAGAAGAGGAAATTGTAGCTGATCTGTTTCCAGGCGGCGGCGACGACAACCAGCAACATCGCCTGGTCGCCGTTCAAGAGCGGATCCCAGGTGAAGCCATTGCGGCGCAGGATATAGGCGAACGTTCCCATTGCCGGGTTGAACATGAACAGCCAAAGCATGCCCGCCACGGCGGGAGCAACCGCATAGGGCCAGATGAGCAGCGTACGATAGACGTTTCGCCCGCGCACCACCCGGTCGACCGAGGTCGCGAGCAGCAGAGCGAGAGCCATCGACAGAAGTGCAGTTGCAAGGCTGAAGACGACCGTGACCTGCAGCGAATGCAGGTAATCCGGATTGGACAGGATGGCGCGGAAATTGGCGAGGCCGACGAAGCCGGATTTCAGGCCAAAGGGATCCTCGCGCAAGACCGACTGGTAGAGCGCCTGGCTTGCCGGCCAGAAGAAGAACACCACGGTAAGCACGATCTGCGGCGCCAGCAGAAGATACGGCAGCACCTTGTTGGGAAAGACGACGGACTGCATGGCGTGCCCCTTCCGTGAAAGATCGGGCCCGTGCGTTAAGGTGACACGGGCCCTATGGTTGGGGGATTAGTTGCCGGCCGCGGCGGCAATCGCCGCGTTGGCCTTCTCGACACCTTCGGTCAGGGCAGCCTTTGCGTCCTTCTGCCCGGCAAGCATGGCCTCGAACTGTTCGTTGAGGATGTCGCGAACCTGGGGAAGATTGACGAGGCGGACCCCCTTGGAGTTTTCCGTCGGCGCCTTGCCCATCATCTGCTTGATCGGGGTTTCGCGACCGGGGTTCTTTTCATAGAAGCCGGACTTCTTGGTTTCTTCATAGGCTGCAAGCGTCACCGGCAGATAGCCGGAGACCTGATGGAGCTGAGCCTGGGTTTCCGTTTTCGACAGGAAATGGAAGAACTCCGCAACGCCCTTGTATTCGGCGTCTTCCTTGCCGGCAAACACCCAGAGACTTGCGCCGCCGGGAATGGTGTTCTGAGGACCGTGGCCTTCATAATAGGGAAGCTGGCCGACGCCGTAATTGATGCCGGATTTCACGATGTCGCCGAGGCCACCGGAAGACTCCGTCAGGATGGCGCATTCGCCCGACATGAAGAGCTGCTTTGCTTCCGATGTGCGGCCGCCATAACGGAACGTGCCGTCCTTGGCGAGATCCGCAATCGACTGGAAGTGCTCGACGAAGAGCGGGGCATCGATCTTCAGCTCCACGTCCAGGCCGGCAAGCCCGTTTTCGTTGGTGCCATAGGGCACGTTGTTCCAGGCAGAAAAATTCTCGGTCTGGATCCAGGTCAGCCAGGTCGAGGTGAAACCGCAATTCGCCGCGCCACTTGCCTTGATCTTCTTGGCGGCATCGAACACTTCGGGCCAGGTTGCCGGTGGTTTCTCCGCGTCGAGACCAGCCTTCGAGAAGGCATCCTTGTTGTAGTAGAGGATCGGTGAGGACGAGTTGAACGGGAAGGACAACATCGTGCCGTCGGGCTTGGAGTAATATGCGACGATGCCCGGCAGGTACTGGTCCTTGTTGAATTCGTAGCCACCCTTCTTGAGGACGTCGACAACCGGGACCACGGCGCCTTCAGCGCCCAGCATCACGCCGCTGCCGGCGTCGAAGACCTGCAGAATGGCGGGAGCCTGCTTGGAGCGGAAAGCGGCGATGCCCGCGTTCAGCGTCTCGCCATAGGTGCCCTTGAACACAGGGACAATCTTGTACTCCGACTGGCTTTCGTTGAACTCCTTGGCAAGCCTTTCGACCGTTTCGTTGTTGGCGCCGGTCATCGCGTGCCACCAGGAAAGCTCCGTTGCTGCCAGAGCGTCCGAGGCGGCAACGATCGAAAGCGCGGATGTGGCCGCAAGGGCCCACTTGGATACTCGCATGAAGGTTCCTCCCATCATTAAGACGAAAATGTTTGTCCTCGGGCGCGTCAGCTCTCCTCAATCAGACGCGTCTGGCTTTCGTGGCGAAAGCGACCTGATTAAAAACGAACGAGAACGAACCCGCAAGAGAAAATGGAACGAGAAAACCGAAGATATTGTGGATCGGAATATTCATTCTGCTTTATATGCGCGATAACTAAATCAGATGATGGCGATGGAAGGATCATCGCCGATCATGCGCCGCCAATCGTTTGATGCCCGGAAAATGCGCGCAAGGGCTCGAAGAGCGGGCATCCGCTGCGACGGCTGCCGGCCTGCGCGCTCGATGGATCCGCCAAGACAGCTATGGCCGCGTGCCGACGACCGGAAGCGCTGCCTGACGTCGAGGCGCGCTCGAGGGATCGTTGCAAACGCAATGAACACGCGGACGATACCCGCGCCTTCGCTTGCTCCTCAGGACATCCAGGAACAGCGTGACTGCCTGCATTTCGTCGTCGAAGTGATGGGCCATCGATTGTCCCGAGGTGCCGATCCGGCCCCAGCGGCGCGTCAGACACGCAGTTCCAAACAGCGTCCGCTCAATCGACATGGCATAGAAGCGAGCCATGTTTGCGCTCGCATCCGTTCTCTCGACATAGAGGTGATAGGGCTGATTAAGCATGGGACGACGATGGGCCAAGGAGGTGCCGCGCGTCCAACGAGAGTTTTGAATCGATCGCAGCCGATCGATTCAAAACGTTGATGTGTGCCTGGCCGTGTTATTGCACGGCGGTCGTTCCATAGACGAGATTCGGCAGCCACAGCGACAGCTGCGGGAACATGCTCAGCATCACGAGCAGCACCATCATCATCGCCAGGTAAGGCAGCACCTCGCGGGCATAGGCCATCATCGGCACCTTCAGCACCATGGACGAGATGTACATCAGCCCCCCGACCGGCGGGGTGATGCCGGCAATGGTCAGGTTGGTGATGAAGACGACGCCGAAATGCACCCGGTCGATCCCGACGCCGTCGATGATCGGGATCAGCATCGGGGTCAGGATGATGAGCGCTGCCGATCCCTCGATCGCCGTGCCGATGACGATCAGCAGAACGTTGATAAGAAGCAGCATCAGGAGCGGATTATCAGTTGCACCGCCGAGCCAGCCGGACATGGCCTGCGGCACCTGTTCCCAGGCGAGATAGAAGCCGAAGGCGGCCGCCGCGCAGATCATGATCATCACCACGGCGGAATCGCGCACCGCCTCGGCCAGCACCTCGGGGATCTGGCGAAAGGTGAACTCGCGATAGCCGAAGACGGCGACGAAGAGCACGTAGACGACGACAACCGCGCCGGCCTCCGTGGTGGTGAAGATGCCGTAGCGCGTGCCCGCGAAGATGACGACCGGGATCGACAGCGCCCAGAGGCCGTCGATCAGCGCCCGGCTCGCCTCCGCCCTGCTGGCGCGCTCCTTGCGCAGCGGCTTGTAACCGCGCTTGCGGGCGATGAAATAGGTGGTGATCATCAGACCGGTCGCGAGCACCAGGCCAGGCACGACGCCGGCGGCAAAGAGCCGACCGATCGAGGTTTCGGCCAGGAAGCCATAGACGATGAGACCGATCGAAGGCGGAATCAGGCTGGTGATGATCGCCGCCGAGGAGGTGATGACGGCGGCGAAGGCACGGCTATAGCCCCGTTCCGACATTTCGACGCCGAGCGTCTTTGCGAGCATTGCAGCGTCGGCGTTGGCCGACGCGGTGAGGCCGCCGAGAAGCGTGCCGAGCACCGTGCACATCTGCGCCAGCGCGCCGGTCATGTGACCGACCATGACGTCGGCAAGCGCCAGCAGGCGGCGGGTGATGCCCGATGCGTTCATGATGCAGCCGGCAAGCACGAAGAGCGGCAGCGCCAGCAGCGACACGGACTGGCTGCCCTCGGCCATCTCCTGTGCGAAGTTGGCAAGCGGGATCATGTCCATGTTGATGAAGAAGAAGGCGAGCGCCCCGATCGCCATCGCCCAGGTGATCGGCGTCGACAACAGGAAGAGGACGACGACGAGGAGCGAGGGGCCGGCAAGATGAAAGAAGGTCATATCAGCGATTCCACATTGCGGTGCAGGCGTTCGGTCCAGGGTCTTTCGACAATCAGGTGCTGGAGGAACATGCCGGCCGACGCCAGCGCCAGCGGCCCGTAGGAGAGACTGCGCGACAGGTCCATCGCGATCGTGTGCACGTGGCGCGACGTCCAGGCCTGCCAGCCGAAGAGAACGGTCATGACGATGAAGAACAGCGCCAGCAGCAGATAGTTGAACCAGGCGATCGCCTGCTGCCAGCCGTTGGGCAGCGCTGCGACGAGCACGTCGATTGCCGCGTGGGTGCCGAGACGAACGCCGGCGACCGCGCCGAAGAAGACGAGATAGGCAAAGGCCATGATCGCCAGCTCATAGGTCCAGGCAGCCGGCTGCGGGAAGATGTAGCGGCTGACGACGCCCCAGAGGATCGAAAAGACGATGACGAGGAGTGCCGCGACGCCGATCGCTTCATCGGCGCGCCGCAGGCTGAAGAGAGGAGCGGTCTCTTCAGGGGAAGGTGAGGTTTCCATAACGGCCTCAATCATTTTGAAAGGCGAAACAGAGCCGGCGCTTGAACCGGCCGATGGCTTTGCGTCCGGGCACCGGCTGATCGGCCCCGACGCGATCGCGACGCGGCATCTCTATCGCCGCGTCGCGCAATTGCCGGCTTTACTGTGCCATCGCCTTCTGGACCTGGTCGTACATGCCAGGGGTGATGTTCGGCACTTTCTCGTAGGCCGCGCGCGAGGCTTCGATGAAGGCCGGGATATCGATGTCGGTGACGATCTCGACGCCGGAGGCCGAAAGCTGCTTGGCGTAGGCGTCATCCGTTTCGAGCGTCATCGCCGTCAGTTCCTTGGCGATCGTCTGGCCTTCCTCGAGCAGGATTTTCTGCAGGTCTTCCGGCAATCCGTTGAAGAACTGGCTGGACGCCACCCACGCCGTGAACATGATCTGGTGGCCGGTCTTGGAGATGACGTTGCGGGTCTCGTTGAGCTTTGCGCCGGCGATCGAGCCGAAGGGGCCCTCTGCCGCATCGACGACCCCGGTCTGAAGGGCGTTGTAGACGTCGCCCCACGGCAGTTCCGTCGGCCGTGCGCCGTAGTTGCCGAAGGTCGCCATCATGATCGGCGACGAGGGAACGCGGATGGTGACGCCGGCAAGATCGGCCGGTGAGCGCACCGGCTTGTTCGCGATGATGTGACGATAGCCGAAAAGACCGTTCGGCATGATGATCTTGATGCCCTGCGCCTCCAGCTTGCCGGAGAGTTCCTTGTAGAGGTCGGACGCGAAGAGGCGGTCCGTCGCCGCCAGATCCGGGTAGACATAGGGGCCTGCCAGAATGGAGAGATCCGGCACGAACTGGCCGAGCTGACCGTAGTCCGTGGCGCTGAGCAGGCTTGCGCCGCTCATGACCATCTCGTTGACCTTCTTCTGCGCGCCCAGTTGATCGCCGGTCATGACGGTGATCGCGATACGGCCGCCCGAGCGTTCACCGACGCGCTCGGCGTAGGTCTTCATCGCCTTGACGATCGGCTCGTTGGGGTTCACCTGCGACGTCGAGAACCGCAGGCTGTATTCCTGCGCCTGAGCGACGCCGCAAAAGGACAGGGCAGCCATGGCAGCAGCCAGAACAAGGGTCTTCATCTTTCCTCCTCTTTCCGGACTCCCCTCCGGAATTCACAATGAATGAATAGATCATTCATAAATGAACGCATGCCGTCAAGAGGCGGCATGCCACGGCGCGTGGAAAGGAAGCGAATAACGACGAAGCCGGAGCAGTTCTCACTGCTCCGGCCTCACATTCTTAAAGACTGTATTTTTATATGAAAGTTTCTCGCACTAACCGCCGAACGTGTATTCGGCGATCGATTGCGGCTTCATCTCGATCGAGAAGCCGGGCCGTTGCGGCGGCATGTAGGCGGCATTCTCGATGACGCAGGGGTCGAGGAAATGTTCGTGCAGATGGTCGACATACTCGATGACGCGGCCGTCCTTCGTGCCGGAGACGGCGACATAGTCGATCATCGACAGGTGCTGCACATATTCGCACAAGCCCACACCGCCGGCATGCGGCCAGACCGGCAGCCCGTATTTGGCGGCAACGAGCAGAACTGCCAGCACTTCGTTCAAGCCGCCCATGCGGCACGAGTCGATCTGGACGATGTCGATCGCGCCCTCGGCGATGAACTGCTTGAACATGATGCGGTTCTGGCACATCTCGCCGGTCGCGACCTTCACCGGACCGATCGCTTCGCGGATCTTGCGGTGCCCGGCTACATCGTCGGGGTTCGTGGGCTCCTCGATGAAGAAGGGCTTGGCGAAGGCGAGCTGCTTGACCCAGTCGATCGCCTCGCCGACCTCCCAGACCTGGTTGGCGTCGATCATCAGATAGCGCTCGGGCCCGATCACCTCACGCGCGATCGTCAGCCGCCGGATGTCGTCGGCAAGATCGCGGCCGACCTTCATCTTGATGTGATTGAAGCCCTCGTCGATCGCCTCCTGGGCAAGGCGCCTGAGCTTGTCGTCGTCATAACCGAGCCAGCCGGCGGACGTCGTGTAGCAGGCATAGCCCTCCCGCTCGAGCGTCGCGATGCGCTGCGCCTTGCCCGATTCGGCCTTGCGCAAGATCGCGATCGCTTCATCGCGGGTCAGCACATCCGTCATGTAGCGGTAGTCGACGATGTCGGCGATCTCTTCCGGCGACATGTCGGCGACCAGCCGCCAGACGGGCTTGCCCGCTTCCTTGGCCAAGAGATCCCAGACGGCGTTGACCACGGCACCGGTGGCGAGATGCATCGCCCCCTTCTCCGGGCCGATCCAGCGCAACTGGCTGTCGCTCGTCAGGTGCCGCCAGAAGCGGCCGGGATGGGCGAGGATGTCTGCCGTATCCTGGCCAACGATCAGGTGCCGCATGGCCTTGATCGCCATGCAGCAGATGTCGTTGCCGCGGCCGATGGTAAAGGTGAGACCATGGCCAGCAACGCCCTCCCTGTCGGTGTCGAGGATGACATAGGCCGCGGAGTAGTCCGGGTCCGGGTTCATCGCGTCGGAACCGTCGAGGCTCTGCGAAGTGGGAAAGCGCAGGTCGAAGACGCGCAGGTCAGTGATGCGGGTCATGGTCACTCCAGTCGATGGGTATCAATTGTCCGCGCGAACGGACTGCTTCTGGCTGCCGAGGCCCTCGATGCCGAGTTCGACGACATCACCGGCCTTGAGGTAACGCGGCGGCTTCATGCCCATGCCGACGCCGGGCGGGGTGCCGGTGGAGATGATGTCGCCCGGCTGCAACGACATGAACTGCGACAGGTACGAAACGAGATAGGCGACGCCATAGACCATGGTCTTCGACGAGCCGTTCTGCATGGTCTCGCCATTGACCTTCAGCCACATCGGCAGGTTCTGCGGATCCGGGACCTCGTCCTTGGTCACGAGCCAGGGGCCTGTCGGGCCAAAGGTGTCGCAGGACTTGCCCTTGGTCCACTGGCCCTGGCGCTCGATCTGGAAGGCGCGTTCGGAAACATCGTGCACGGTGCAGTAACCGGCGACGTAGTCGAGGGCCTCGGCCTCGGTGACGTACTTTGCCTTGCGGCCGATGACGACGCCGAGTTCTACTTCCCAGTCGGTCTTCTCCGAGCCACGCGGGATGACCAGGTCGTCGTTCGGACCGACGATCGCCGACGTCGCCTTCATGAAGATGATCGGCTCGGAGGGAACCGTGGCGCCGGTCTCGGCGGCATGGTCGGAATAGTTGAGGCCGATGCAGATGAACTTGCCGGTGCCGGCGACGCAGGGGCCGAGGCGCTGGTTGCCGTCGACAGCGGGCAGGCCGGCGAGATCGAGCGCCTTTAGTTCGGCGAGCTTGTCGGGGTCGAGTGCGGCGCCGGAGAAATCGGCGACGTGGCCCGAGAGGTCGCGCAAGGTACCGCTCGCATCGAGGATGCCCGGCTTTTCCTGACCCGGGAGGCCGTAACGAAGAAGTTTCATGTCTCTGCTTCCTGCTTCTGTGTGTTGTCAGATGGTCCAGCCGCCATCGATGGCATAGGCCTGGCCGGTCGTATAGGTGGCGCCCGCGAGGTGGACGGCAAGGTCGGCGATCTCTTCCGGGGTGCCGAGGCGGCCCATCGGCTGGCGGGCGATGAAGGCGGCCCGCGCCGTTTCATAGTCGCCCTGAGCGCGCATGCGGTCCTGCAGGGACGGGCTTTCGACCGTACCGGGGCAGATGGCGTTGCAACGGATGCCCTGAGATACGTAATCGGCAGCGACGGCCTTCGTGAGACCGATGACGGCCGCCTTGGTGACGCCATAGGCGAAGCGGTTCGGCACACCCTTGATGCTGGAAGCGACCGAGGCCATGTTGATGATCGCGCCATCCTTGCGCGCAAGCATGCCCGGCAGCACCGCACGGATGGTGCGGATCATCGCCTTGACGTTGAGGTCGAGGGCGAATTCCAGATCGGCGTCCTTCATCTCCAGGATCGAGCCCGCATGGACGAAGCCGGCGCAGTTGAAGAGGATATCGACGGCGCCGATCTTCGCGACGAGCGCTTCGACGGCCTGCGTGTCGAGCACGTCGAGCCGGTGCGTCTCGACGTCGGTTTCCTTGGCGAGTGCTGCGAGCGCATCGGCGTTGATGTCGGTCGCGTGCACCTTGGCGCCGGCTTTTGCGAAGGCCAAAGCCGAAGCGCGGCCGATGCCTTGAGCCGCAGCCGTAATCAGGACGACCTTGCCTTTAAGATCCGCTGTCATTCTCGATCCCTCATGCTTTGCGTTCGACGACCAGGATATGGTCGGCGGCGAGAACGACCTCGCCACGCTGGTTGATAACTTCTAACCGTTCCACGACGCGGCCCGCCTTCGGCCGCTTCGGATCGTCCTCCTTGGCGGAGATCGTCACGCGGGTGCGGATCGTATCGCCGATATGAACAGGGCGCACGAAACGCAGACGATCATAGCCGTAGGAAAAGGCAACCGGATTGATCAGTGATGCGGTCAGCCCCACGCCGATCGAAAAGATCATGGTGCCGTGGGCGATGCGCTGGCCGCCCGGCAGGGTCTTGGCGAACTCCGCGTCCATGTGGTGCGGAAAGAAATCGCCGGTGTGGCCGGCATGGACGACGAAGTCGGTCTCGGTGATCGTGCGACCCGTCGTCAGGCGCTCATGGCCGAGCTCATAGTCTTCGAAATGGATGATCTGTTCCGACATGTCATCGTCCCGGAAGGGCCGCGATCGCCGTTGCCGGCGCGGCACTCGATTGATAGGCGGCCTCGACCAGGGCCATCGTCTGCCAGGCATCTTCGACCGAGCCGATCAGCTCCTGGTCCTCTCCCACGACGAAACGCTGCAGATTGGCCATGCGGTTGACAAAGGCATCGGGGAACCAGGCGCCTTCGAGCGGGACCGACACCCAGTCGGCCGCCCCTGCGGGCCGGATCCAGAGCTCGTCCGGCTCGCCCCTGGGATAGTCGAGGTTGACGCCGAGCTTGACGTAGGCCGCACCCGAGGTTCCGGAGATGCGGAATTCGCAGGCCTGGAACTTGCGGCCGAAATCGTGGTCGTGGTTGACCGAGAGCGCGCAGCGCACGCGATCGCCATAGTCGAGGATCGCAGCCGTGCGCGTCTGGGCGACCTCGTGGTTCGGATGGCCGATCGTTTTCGCATGCACGCCCAAGGGATTGCCGAGCAGGCCGCGCACCAGATCCAGATAGTGGATCGAGTGCATCGCGATCTCGATGCGCGGCAGACCTTTCAGGAACGGCCACAGGCCCCAGGGGGTTGCCTGCGCCAGCCAGGCGTCGAAATCGACGACCTCGCCGAGGTAGCCCTTGGCGATCGCATCTTTCAGCGCCAGCATCATCGGGGCGAAGCGAAGCTGGAAGTTGACGGCGGCCTTGAGCTTGCGTGTGCGGCAGATCTCCAGAATGGCGGTAGCCGCCGCGAGATCCGACCCCATCGGCTTCTGGATGAGGGCGGCAGCGCCCACCGGCAACTTGGCGAGGATAGGCGCGTGGGCGGCAGGCGGGGTCGCGAGGTCGAAGATCGCACCTTCGACAGCAAGCGCGTCCGCCTCGTTGTCGAAGGCCCGGATAGACCATTTGTCTGCAAGCGCAGTCGCCTTGGAATGGTCGGGATCGTAAATCCCGGCAACCGGGAAGCCGGCCTGGCGATAGGCCGGCAGGTGCGCGTCGCCGACGATGCTGCCGGCGCCGAAGATCACGATCGGCCGCGGTTTAGCGGGCTTCGGCCACCACTGCCTGAGCGCGCCGGGGTCGAAATTCTCAGCCATGGTGGAAAACCTCCTCCATCATCGCCCACCACTCGCCTTCCTGGCGCGTCTCAAGCGGCTTCTGGCAGGGCATGCAGACAGACCACCATTCCTGGTTCTTCGGGTGTGCCGCCATTTTGGCCATGTCGGCCTCGAAATCCGAGCCGACATATTCCCAATAGCCGAACAGCAGGTTCTCCGGTTCTTTCAGGAAGATCGAGTAGTTGGTGACGTTGCACTCGGAGATCAGCGCGAGGATCTCCGGCCAGACGGCGGCATGCAACGCCTTGTATTCTGCGATCTTCGACGCTTCGAGGCCGATCACCATTCCCATTCGCTGCATCTTGCTTCTCCGCCTCGTCCTATTGCGCAATTCCGAACGCAAAACCGCTTCACACTTTTGCTGGAATTGCTTTAGCCACGAAACTCGCGGGTGAATTCGCCGATCGAGCGTGCTTTCACCGCGTCCCAGTCCCAGGAAATCCCGATGCCCGGCTCGGACGGCGCTAAAGCGCGGCCGTTCTTGATCTCCATGCCCTTCGTCGTCAGATCGTCGAGCTGCGGAATGTATTCGACATATTTGCCGTTCGGCACGGCACAGACGAGGCTGACATGCAGTTCCATCAGGAAATGCGGGCAGACCGGGATGTCGAAGGCTTCCGCCGCATGTGCCACCTTCAGCCACGGCGTGATGCCGCCGATGCGGGCGACGTCCACCTGCACGATCGAGCAGGCGCCCTTCTGCATGTATTCGCGGAAGTGGCGGATCGAATACATCGATTCTCCGACCGCGATCGGCGTCGGCGTCGAGCGCGTCAGCCGGATATGGCCGTCGAGATCGTCGGCCGGCAGCGGCTCCTCGATCCAGGCGAGATCCAGCTCCTTCAGCCGGGACGCCCGGCGGATCGCCTCGTCGACAGTGAAGCCCTGGTTGCAATCCGTCATGATCTCGAAGCCATCGCCGAGCGCCTTGCGCATGGCCGACAGACGATCATAGTCCTCCGAGCCATGCGGCTTGCCGATCTTCACCTTCGAACCGGAAAAACCCTTGGCCTTGGCGGCGAGCGCATCCTCGACGAGCGCTTCCTTCTCGATATGCAGCCAGCCGCCCTCGGTGGTGTAGAGCGGGCAGCTATCCTTGGCGCCGCCGGCAAGTTTCCAGAGCGGCAGCTTCTGCTTTTTGGCGCGCATATCCCAAAGGGCGGTGTCGACGGCGGCCAGCGCCAGCGCGGTGATCGCGCCGATCGTCGTTGCGTGGGTCGCGAACTCCATCTTGTGCCAGATCGCCTCGATGCAATCGGCGTCCTCGCCAATCAGGATCGGCACCAGGTGGTCGGAGAGCAGCCGCATCACCGACGAACCGCCGGTACCGATCGTGTAGCTGTAGCCAGTGCCCGTCGCGCCATCGCTGTCGGTGATGGTGACGATGGGCGTTTCCTGGCTGACGAAGCTCTGGATTGCATCGGTCCGCTTCACCTTCGGCGGCAGGTCGACCATGCGCAGTTCAATTTTCTCGATTCTTGCCATGTCAGCCTTCCAGAGCCTTGCCGGTATCGATGTCGAAGAGATGGGCGCGGGAGAGATCGAAGCTCATGCGCACCTTCTCGCCCGAGGTAAGCGGGCGCGGATTGAGCATGCGTGAAACCCAGTCGCGGCCGTTGAACTGAATGAAGACGAGCGTCTCGTTGCCGAGCGGTTCGGTGATCGACACCGGCAATTCCACCTCGTGCACGGCGGCCGGATCGCCGGCATGTAGTCCGTGGCCGCTCGGATAGATATCGTCGGGCCGGAGGCCGAACGTCACCTTCTGGCCGGGACGCAGCGCATTTGTAAAACGCGGCGGGATCGGCAGCCGCATGCCGCTTACAAAGACCAGCGTGCCGTTGTCGACGATCGCCTCGTCCATGTTCATCGGCGGCGAGCCGATGAAGCCGGCGACGAACTTTGTGGCCGGGCGCTGGAACACTTCTTCCGGCGTGCCCACCTGCTCGATGTAACCGTCGCGCATGATGACGATGCGGTCGGATAGGGTCATCGCCTCGACCTGGTCGTGGGTGACGTAGATCATCGTCGCCTGCATGCGGGCGTGCAGCTTCTTGATCTCGGTGCGCACCTGGGTGCGCAGCTTCGCATCGAGGTTCGACAAGGGTTCGTCGAACAGGAAGACATCGGGCTGGCGCACGATGGCGCGGCCCATGGCGACGCGCTGGCGCTGGCCGCCGGAAAGCTGCGACGGCCGCCGCTCCAGGAGATGGCTAAGATCGAGGATGGCAGCCGCCTCGTCGACACGCACCTTGATCTCGTCCGGCTTGCGTCCTGCGATCTTCAGCGAAAAACCCATGTTTTCGGCGACCGTCATATGCGGGTAGAGCGCGTAAGACTGGAAGACCATGGAGATGTTGCGGGCGCGCGGCGGCAGGTCGTTGACCTTGCGGCCACCGATCTCGATCGCGCCGTCGCTGACGTCTTCAAGCCCCGCGATCATGCGCAGCGTCGTCGACTTGCCGCAGCCCGACGGTCCGACGAGCGCGATGAACTCGCGGTCCTTGACCTCGAGATCGATGCCGTGGACGACCTCGAGCGCGCCGTAGCGCTTGACCAGTTTCCTGAGGGTGACAGGAGCCATGAACGATTATCCTTTCACCGCGCCGAAGGTCAGGCCCGAGACGAGGTGCTTCTGAATGATGAAGGTAAGGGTCAGCGCCGGGATGATCATCACGACGGCGAGCGCACACATGCCGCGCCAGTCGATGGTGAATTCGGCGGTATAGTCGAGAAGCCCGACCGGCAGGGTCTTGGAATTGACCGAGCGGGTGATCTGCGAGGCGAGTGCATATTCGTTCCAGGATGTGAGGAACGCAAAGATGCCGGCAGACGCGATGCCGGGACCGGCGAGCGGAAACTCCACCTGCCAGAATGCCTGCCACGGCGTGCAGCCGTCGATCTGGGCGGCCTCCGCCAGATCCTTCGGCACCTGCCGGAAGAAGCCGTCGATCAGCCAGATGGTGAAGGGCACGTTGAGCGCCACATAGGTGAGGATCAGCGAGAAGTGCGTGTCGATGATGCCGGTGCGGGCGTAGAGCATGAACAGCGGCAGCGACAGCGCAATGCCGGGCACGGCGCGCGTCAGCATGAAGCCGAGGAAGATCGCCGACTTCGCCTTGAAGCGGTAGCGGGCAAAGGCATAGCCGCCGGCCATGCCGATCGCAAGCGCGATCACCGTCGAGGTCACCGAGATGATCAGCGAGTTGCGGAAATAGTCCCAGACGGGAACACCCCCCTGCCCCGCGCCCGAGAACATGGCGCGGTAAGCATCGAGCGAAATGCTCTCAGGGATCCAGACCGGCGGCTTCGCCATGATCTCGACGGTCGGGCGCAATGACGACAGCACGATCCAGAGGCCGGGCAGGCAGATCACCGCCATGGCGAGAAACAGGCCGATCAGATGCGCTGTCTTGAGCAGGCGGCGGCGCAGGCGGTGCGAAGCGTTGATATCCATTACCACTCGGCTCCGATCTGCTGGCGCGCCGCGGCGAGCTTGCGGAAGAAATA
The DNA here is from genome assembly GCF_002940685.1 of Ensifer adhaerens. Taxonomy (GTDB): domain Bacteria; phylum Pseudomonadota; class Alphaproteobacteria; order Rhizobiales; family Rhizobiaceae; genus Ensifer; species Ensifer adhaerens_E. The sequence goes on from NZ_PNFP01000003.1 coordinate 464,848, forward strand.
GACGGTGAAGACGATCGACAACAGGATCGCGACATAGGCCATGGCGTTGGCGAGCCCCATGCGGGCGTCCGCATAGGCCGTGCGGCCGACGAGCGTCCACAGAAGCTCGGTGCGCTTGGCCGGGCCGCCATCGGTCATGATCTTGACGATGTCATAGGCCCGCGCCACGTCGAGCGAACGGATCGTCATGGCGATGAAGGCAAAGGGCATGAGATAGGGCCAGGTGACATAGCGGAAGGTCTGCCAGGGCGTGCAGCCGTCGACATGGGCGGCCTCGACCGGATCCTTCGGCATCGCAAGCAGGCCGGCAAGGATCAGGATGGCAAAGACGGCGGTCGAGGACCAGACTTCGGCGATGATGATGGAAAGCAGCGCCAGATTGCCGTCGATCAGCCAGGGGATCGCCTGGTCGGTCAGCCCCAGCGACTGCAGCGCATTGTTGACGAAGCCGATATTGTCGTTGAACAGGAACTTGAACTGGAAGCCGACCAGCACCGGCGAAAACATCATTGGAAACATCATCATGGTGCGCAGCAGGCGCTGGCCATGGGTCGCCTTGTTGACGAGCAGCGCCAGCCCGAGGCCGAGCAGCATTTCGGCATTGAGCGCCACCGTCAGCAACAGCACGGTGCGGCCGAAGGCGATCCAGAACTCGGCATTACCGAGAACGGTCATGTAGTTGCGCAGGCCGACAAAGACCCACAACGTCTCAGGCCTGGTCAACCGGAACGGCGTGAAGCTCGAATAGAAGGAAAACATCAGCGGCAGGACGATGACCGCCGCAAGCACGACGAAGGCCGGAAGCAGAAGCAGGGCCGGTGCTGACAATTTCTTGAGCTTCATCGGGCAGTCCTGAGGATGATATGAAATGGCTGAGGCGGCGCCGGCGCCCTCAAGGCATCGGCGCCGCCTCTTTGGTCAGGGGTCAGAGCTTGCCCGCGTCTTCGAGAATGCCGGTCGCCTTTTCGGCGGCGGCATCCAGCGCTTCCTTCGACGTCTTGTCGCCGAGGATGGCGGCCTGCAGTTCCGGATAGACGGCGTTGGAGATCTCGATCCACTCGGCGGTCTTTGGAACCGGGAAGGCATGCTTGGCAGCTTCCTGGAAGGCCTGCAGCACCTCTGTCTTATAGGCGTCGCCTGCGGCTTGCTTGATGTTGTATTCCCAGACGGCCGTCCGCGTCGGCAGGGGGCCGGCTGCCGATTCCAGCTTCTGGCTGTCCTCGTTGGTCAGCCACCAGACGAGCGAGGCGGCCGCGTCCTTGTTGGCGCAGTCCTCGGTTACCGAGAAGCCGTGATGGCCCGACCAACCGGTGCGCTTACCGGAGGAACCGGCCGGCTGCACCTTCACGCCGACATTGCCGGCGACCTTGGAGGACTTCGGGTCGTTGAAGAAGCTCGCCCAGCCAGGCCAGTCGAGGTTGAGCGCGATCGAGCCCGAGGCAAAGCCCTGGCCGAGGTCGTCCCAGAGATAGTTGGTCGTGCCCGGGGGCACCGCCTTGTCCTTGTAGAGCTTGACGAACCAGTCGAGCGCGCGCACGCCGGCTTCGGAATTGAAGGCCGGGCGGCCGTCCTTGTCGAGATATTCGCCACCCTCGGCGACCAGCATTTCATAGAAGCGGCCGTTGATCGCCTCTTCCTTGCCGGCGAACTGCGTGCCGTAGAAGTTCGGCGGTGCTGCGAAGAATTCGGCCTGGTCGCTCACCTGCGCCCAGGTGTCCGGCGGCGCGAGATCGTAGCCGTACTTGGCCTTGAAGGCCGTCTTCTTGGCTTCGTCCTGATAGAGGCTCTTCTGGTAATAGAGCGCCGACACGTCGAACTGGGCGCGCGGCAGCATCACCAGCTTGCCGTCGAGCGTCGAGGCATCGATCAGCGCCGGCACGAACTTGGCGATTTCTTCCGGCGGCAGCAACGCGAGCAGGTCGGTGTAGATGTCGGGATACTGCGGCGCGAAGGAGGAGTGGTTGGAGCCGACGCACCAGCTGACGCCGCCGGTCGCGATGTCCGACTTGATCTCCTTGTCGAGCTCGAAGTGGTTCTTCTTCGACAGAATGTTGACCTTGGCGCCGGTCGCCTTCTCCCATTCTCCGATGCGCTCATAGAGCTTTTCGTATTGCTGACCGCCGATCAGCTTGGCGTCGATCGTGACGCCTTCGAACTTGCCGGGCAGGTCCGCGGCGCTGGCCGCCCCCATCGCGCAGGCAAGCATAAGGACGCCGGCAGAGACGCCGGCAAGCAGCCTTTCCATTTCCACTCCCTCCCTGGTTCACGCCCTCTTCCCGGCGCGACTTTCTCATTTGTGAGAAACTAATTCATATACAAACAACAATTTTATGAGGCGTCAAGGGAGAACTTTCCTTTGTCGGCGGCTTCTTCTGCGTATATGGATATCAATATTCACTAAGGAGGCTTCATGGATACCGAAGAGTCAGATCGCTATCGCGCACCGGCCCTTGATAAGGGGCTCGACATTCTCGAGCTGCTCGCCAGCGTCGACGGCGGACTGACGCAGGCGGAGATCTCAAAGCGCCTGAACCGGAGCCCGAACGAGTTCTACCGCATGCTCGACCGGCTGGTGCGACGCGGCTATGTCACCCGCATCGACGGCGATCGTTATTCGCTGACGCTGAAGCTGTTCGGGCTTTCGCAACTGCATGCGCCGGTGCGCCGGCTTGCCTCCTACGCGACGCCGCTGATGCGCGATCTGGCGCAGCGCTCGAAGCAGGCAAACCACCTCGCGGTGTTCGACCGCGGCTCCGCTGTGGTTATCGCCCAGCAGGAAGCGCCTGATTACTGGGGGATCTCGATCCGGGTGGGATCGCATATCAGCCTGTTCGATACCGGCTCCGGCCACATCCTGCTCGCCTTCCGCTCGGTCGAAGAGCGCGAGATGATGATTGCGGAACATGCCAAGAGCAAGGACGAGGTTCCGCGCGGACCGGAGTTCTACGCCCGCCTCGACCAGATCCAAGAGCGCGGCTACGAGATGATGGCGAGCGCCCAGACGGCCGGCGTCTACAACCTCTCGGCGCCGATCCTCGGGCCCGATGGACGGGGGATTGCCGCGTTGACCGTGCCCTATATCGCACTCGTCAACGCGCCGTCGGCCCCGGATATCACCGAAACCATCGCCCTGCTTCTGAAAACAGCCGAGCAACTGTCGACGCTTGCGGGTTCGGACGTGGTGCCGGCAACCGATTGACGCCGGCCTGCGACGGCCGTACTTCTTATTTGAATAACCCATTCTTATGTGGGCTGCCAATCGGAGGAGAAGCGCCTTGATCATCGACACCCATCTTCACCTCATCGACAGGGCGAAGCTCAGCTATCCGTGGCTTTCCGGGGTGCCGGCGCTCGACCACGACTTTCTGTACGCGACCTATGAGCGCGAGGCCCGCCGGCTCGGCATCGAGGCGGCTCTGCACATGGAGGTCGACGTCGCGCCCTCGGAGATCGAGAAGGAGACGGCCGAAATCGCGCGGCTCGCAAGCCAGCCGGACAGTCTGCTCAAGGGCGCCATCGCCGCCTGCCGGCCCGAAGACGATGGCTTTGCGGCCTATCTCGAGCGTCAGGAGGCACACGGCTTCGTCAAAGGGTTTCGCCGGGTGCTGCATGTCATGCCCGACGACCTCTCCGAGCAGCCGACCTTCCGCGACAACATCCGCAAGCTTGGCGGACGCCGCTTCACCTTCGACCTCTGCGTGCTGCCGCACCAGATCGAAAAGGCGATCGCGCTTGCCGATCTTGCGCCCGACCTTCAGTTCATCCTCGACCATTGCGGCGTTCCCGACATTCGCGCCGGCACTGAACATCCCTGGCGCGAACGCATGAGCGAGATCGCCCGCCGTCCGAACGTGACGGCGAAGATTTCAGGCGTCGTCGCCTATGCCGACGAGACCTGGCAGGTCGAAACGCTGCGTCCCTATGTCGAGCACACGATCGGCGTCTTCGGCTGGGACCGGATCGTCTGGGGAAGCGACTGGCCGGTCTGCACGCTCGGCGGTAACCTCTCGACCTGGGTCGGGGCGACCCATGCGCTTATCGAAGGCTGCAGCGCGGAGGAAAAACGCAAGCTGCTTTCTGGCAATGCGCGGCGCATCTGGAAGCTCGCTTAGGGTGGAGGGCCGCGGGCCGATAACCGAAAGCTCTTGGATGCGCTCTTATGGATGGCCCGGTCGGTTGGCCGCTGGCGCAATCTGCCCGAACGGCTTGGCGGGACGAGGATCGATGGCAGATCTTTCAGGCCAGGATCTCGGCGGCGAATACCTTCTGGACGATCTGCCAGCGCCCGTTGAGGTAAAAGCACGACAGCAGATCGGTCACCTCGCGGGGCGGGATCCGCAGTCGGAGCTTGAGCAGCGCCATGTCACGGGCAATGGCGATGGAGAGGATTTGATCGGCGCGCACGCTGCCGGCATCCTGCGGTGAGGTCAGGCTCCGGACCGCATCGAGCCAAGCGGCAACAGGGGTAACCACCACGCTGTTGCCATCGCCGCGCCTAGTGACCAAGGCCGCGGGGTCGAAGATGGTCGCGAACTTGTCAGCGTCCATCGCATAGGCGGCATCGAAGTAGGTTTTGGCTAAGGCGATCAATTCATCTATGTTTCCGGCCGGGTGCGTGTTCTGCTGCGTCATGGTGGTTCCCTTCAACTCCAATGTCCAGCAGACTATAAGGACGGGGCGGCAATGGTTAGTTCGCGCGCGCTAATCAGCCTTATAAGCTGAGCTAAGCAATCGAGGACGATCATGAAACCTTCCCTTCCGTCTGCCGGAGACTTCAACCAGCTCCGCGCCTTCGTAGCCGTCGCCGATTCGCTGAATTTCAGCCGGGCGGCCGAGAACCTCGGTGTGTCATCCTCGGCGCTCAGCCAGATGGTGCGGGGGCTCGAGGAGCGTGTCGGGGTCAGCTTGTTCAACCGCACCACCCGCAGCGTCTCCCTGACCGAGGCGGGGTCCAAGCTGTTCAAACGGGTACAGCCCGCCGTCGAGGAACTGGCAGAGGCGCTGGGCGAGACCCGCGAGCGCCGCGCCCATCCCGCCGGGACCGTGCGGGTGCACTGCTTCCGGGCGGCCGCGGACCTCTACCTGACGCCGATCCTCCGTGACTTCAGCGACGCCTATCCGCAGGTAGTGCTCGACGTCACGCTCGACGACGCCGTCGTGGACTTCGTGGCCGAAGGCTATGACGTCGCCATCCGCCTCGGGGAGGTGATCGACAAGGACCTCATTGCGGTGAAACTCGGCCCGGACCTACGCCAGACCGCGGTCGCCTCGCCCGACTATCTCGCCCGGCACGGCACGCCGGCGCATCCGCGCGACCTTCTCGCCCATCGCTGCATCGGCTGGCGATGGCCCGGGCAGAAGACGCGATACAAATGGGAGTTCATGGAAAACGGCAAGTGGTTCGAGGTCGCAATCGACGGCCCACTGATCTCCAACATGAAGGATTTCGGGGTGCAAGCGGCGGTCGACGGAGTCGGTATTGCATTCGCCAGCCAGCAGCTGATCGCGCCCCACATCGCTGAGGGTCGCCTTATCGCGCTGCTCGAGGCCTGGTCCGCCCCCTTTCCCGGTTACTACCTCTGCTATCCGGCCCAACGGCGGATGGCGCCGCCGCTTCGCGCCGTGATCGACACCATCCGCGGCGGCCCGCGCGAGATTAACGGCGTAGAGACAGCGGCGGCGATCGGCGCGGCTGTTCCTCGAGGTCTACGTCCAGACCAGTAACGCGGGGCGCACTGCCGCCAAGCGCGGGCAGCGCTCGCCGGCTGGTCAGGCGGGAACAAAGGTCTCCGCAAACAGGCGATTGAGGTCCTCCACGACTTTTCGCGCGGGATCCTTGCGCAGCAGCCCATCATTGATGCGATCCGAGCCCGCCTGCTGGAAGGCCATGTAGCCATCGTGCCGGGGACGAACCCAGGCTCCCTCGAGCGTCTTGCGGGTGGCGCGATAAAAGTCCGAGGTCGCGACATTGACGACTTGGTCGTCCCAGGCGGCCGCATGACCGGGCTGTCCGCCGCCTGAGGCATAGGGGCCGCGCTGGACCTCGTCGCTCGCGATGAAATAGGCGAAATCGATCGCCGCGTCACGCGCTTGCGAGAAGGCCGAGACGGCAATACCTGTTCCGCCCAGGGCGGAGCCGACGGGACCATTGTTTCCTGCGACCGGGATATCGCCGAACGTGACGAGAGCCGGCCGGAATCCGGGCATGGCATAGCTGACATAGCCGTAGATCAGCGGCGCGCACAAGGCCTTAGAAGCCGGATCGCTCATCGTCTCCAGCACGGCGATCGGGTCCATCGAGAAGCAGGCGGGATCGATCAGGTCCGTCAGTTCGCGCAGACGCTCGAAGGCGTCGATGCCCGCATCCACCTCGATCAATTGCCCCTCCCCGTCGCTGCGGCAGGCATGGCCGAGATTGGCGACGAGCGTGTAGAAGCACATCAGCGAATGTGGTGGGCGCATCGGCAGCGCCACCTTGCTCTGGCGCGCCAGATCCAGCATCTCCGACCAGCTATCGGCGCGCTCCGTCAGGTCCGGCCGCCAGGCCTGCACCTGGGTCGCCGCGTCGATCGGAAACGCCCATTGCCGTCCTTGCCAGGTGTAGCTCGGATAGGAGCGGCCGACGCTTGCCTCAAGAAGTGCCTTTCGCTCCGCCTCGCGGCCCGCGACGTCAAGCGGCGCCAGGCACTTTTCCTTGGTGATCTGGCCCACATGCGGATGGTCGATGACGATGAGATCATAGGCCCGTGCCAGTTCCTCGACCGGATAGGTCTCGAAGTCCTGCAGCGACCGCTTGTCCCATTCGACGGTGATGCCGGTGCGCTCCTGCCAGAGCCGCGAACAGGCGATCATCGGGTCGTAGCCGCGCGGGTGGCTCCAGGTCATGCCCTTCAAGGTGACGCTCACAGGCCGAACTCCTCTCGGATCGAGAGGCTATGCTCGCCGATGCGCGGTGCGGCGCGATCGACCTGGGCGCGCTTCCCGTTGACCCTCAGCGGCGATCGCGTCGTCAGGATCGAGACGTCGTCTTCACGCACGACCGTCTGCAGCATGTCGAGCACCCGGAAACCTTCGCTTTCGAGCAGTTCGTTCCAGTTGAGAACGCGGGCGCACCAGATGTCTGCCGGCTCAAGCAATGAGAGCCAATGGTCGATGGTGTTTTCGGCGATCCGCTTGGCGATCAGCGCCTTGATCTTGTCCCGTTCGGAGAACCAGGAGGCCGGATCATCGCGATAGGCGTCGAGTTCTGGCATTTCCAGGAGATCCGCAAGCTTCGGTATCGGGGTCATGGCGATGGCGAGATAGCCGTCCTTTGCCGGATAGACCCCGTAGGGCGCCGAGAGATAGGCATGGGCGCTGCGGAAGCCGGAGCGGGCCGGCAGCCGCCGGCCGTCGTTCAGGTGCGTCGTCAGCACTTCGAACTGGAAGTCGACGAGCGCCTCGAGCAGGCTGGTCTCGATCAGGCTGCCCTTGCCGGAAATGCCGCGCCGGACGAGCGCCGCAAGGATGCCTTGCGCGGCGGCTGCACCCGCAAGCATGTCGCCGATCGCCAGGCCAAAGGGCACCGGCCCCTGGCCCTCGTCGCCGTTCAGCCACATGACCCCGGAGCGCGATTGCGCGAGCAGGTCCTGTCCCGGTCGCCTTACCCAGGGGCCCTCCTCGCCGTAGCCGCTGATCGAGGCGTAAACGATCTTCGGGTTGATCGCCTTGACCGCCTCGTAGTCGAGTCCCAGGCGCTGGATGACGCCGGGGCGGAAGTTCTGGATGACGACGTCGGCTTTCGCGAGCAGCGTCTTCAGGGCGACAAGGTCGGCCTCGTTCTTGAGGTCGATCGCCAGGCTCTCCTTGGCGCGGTTGATGGCATGGAAGATCGTCGAATCGCCACCGATCTCGGTGTCGCTGAGATAGAGCCGCCGCGACAGGTCGCCGCCGTCGGGTCGCTCGATCTTGATGACGCGCGCACCGAGATCCATGAGGCGCAGCGAGCAATAGGGGCCGGAGAGGAACTGGCTCATGTCGACGACGACAAGGCCAGAGAGCGGCAGTTCATTTTCAACAGTCATTGCTATCTTACTTCTCGGTCTTGCCGACGAAATCAGCGGGATTCTTGTACTTCACGGTCTGCAGATGCTCGCAGTAGAGCACCAGTTCGCCCTCGCCCTTGAAGACCTGGTAGCTGGCTCGGATCAGCCCGAGCTCCTTGTAGCGGGGCGTTTTGTCCATGTTGGTGCGGATCGCGTAGATGGTGTCGCCAATGAAGACGGGCTTGATGAAGCGCAGCTTGTCATAGCCATAGGAAAAGGCGTTGACGCAGTTGGTGGCGACCAGTCCGAGTCCGGCCGAAAAGACGAAGGCGCCGGCGACCAGGCGCCTGCCGAAGATCCCCTCGCGCTCGGCAAACATCTGATCCTGCACATAAGGATGGATGTCGACGACCAGCGTGTTGAAGAGGTGGCTGTCGCTCTCGGCGATCGTGCGGCGCAGGGATCTGATGCGCTGCCCCACGGGCCAATCCTCGTAGAACCAGTTTTCCGCATTCCAGACGGGCAGGTCGGCATGGTCTTGCGGCATGTCGGCGGGGCGGGTCGAGGACACCCCGACAGTGGGTGTGAAGTCATCCATTGGTCAGTCCCTCATGCAAAAGTCGGCAATTGCGGTCGCCCGGCAGTTCAATGGCGGGCGCCGCTCGATCCGGTCCGGATCCTTATATGAATAGTATGTTCACATATGGATGGTGATTGCAACCCGCTGTTGGCCGATGGGTGCCTCTGGCGGCATGCGGCGCTGCAGCGACAGTCGTTCGGGAAGGCGGCAACCGCTGCCGCGCGGACAAGGCGCGACATTCGTCAATGTCGTTGACTTTTGTCAGTATAGATGGAATATGTCAGAACCAATCTGCGAAAGACCAGCCGATGCCCATCAGAGCCACCGACCAGATCATTCACAAGGCCGCCTGGCTCTACTATACGCACGGCCTGCGTCAGGACGAAGTGGCGCAGCGGCTGGAGATATCCCGCGCATCGATCGCCATGTATCTGCGCAAGGCCCGCGAGATGGGCATTGTCACGATTACCACGTCGACCGAGCTGTTTTCTCAGGACGTTCTTGCCCGCGAGCTGGAGGACGCGACCGGCCTGACGACCGCCTGGCTCGTGCCGGAGGACCGGCAGGCCATGGACCCGACGGCCGAAATGCCTGTCGTTGCCGCTTCGGTCTTTCTCGAACTGATCAACAAGGGTGACCGGATCGGTGTTGCCTGGGGCCGCACGGTCTATCACATCGCCGACGTCATGCCCTTTGCCGATCTGCGCGGCGTCACCGTCGTGCAGCTTTGCGGCAATCTCGGCGCGCCCTATTCCTATCGTCCCGACCAATGTACGACCGAAATCGCCCGCCGCCTCAATGCCGAGGGCATCAATTTCTATGCGCCCCTCGTCCTTTCGTCCGAGCGCCTTGCCGAGGAACTGCGCGGCGAGCCCGTGATCAAGGAGCAGCTTGCGACCATTTCCGACTGCGGCCTCGCCCTCTATTCGGTGGGCGGCATCGAGGATGACAGCCACCTCGTCAAGTGCGGCGCGCTGTCGGCAAAGGACATGCATGAAATGGGCGAAGAGGGCGCGGCGGGCGTCATCGCCGGGCAACTCATCGACCGCGACGGCCAATGGATGGACTGCGCGCACAATCGCCGCTGCATCTCGGCCGATCTCGATTCCATTCGCACGATCAAGAAGCGCATGCTGGTCGTCCAGGAGGACAGCAAGTTCGAACCGCTGATGGCGGCCTTGAAGGGCGGCTTCGCCTCGCATCTCGTCATCACGGAATCGATGGCGCGCAAGGTTCTTGTTCGCTGGAACCGCGAAGGGCTCGGCAGGAGCGGCTCAGGCGCTCCCTGAGCCTCGAATTTGGGTCCGCCGATACCGGCCGGGCCGGTTTATCGGGAGGCTACTTATGGAAAATCTCTGGCGTGACGACGAGGCGGAGACGGTCGTTGCGGGCTATCTGGCAAAGGGCATCGGCCGCGATCTGGCGCTGCGGACCTATACGACGCGGCTGCTCGGCGGCGAGCCGCGGCTCGTGCTGCACGGCGGCGGCAATACCTCGGTGAAGACGGAAATAACCGACCTCGTCGGCGATACCCATGCCGTGCTCTGCGTCAAGGGCAGTGGCTGGGACATGGGCACGATCGAGCCTGCAGGCCTGCCGGCCGTCAAGATCGCCCCTCTGCTCAAGAGCCGCAAACTCGAAAGGCTGTCGGACGAGGACATGGTGACGCTATTGCGCGCCAACCTCATCGACCCGGCCTCGCCGAATCCCTCGGTGGAGGCGCTGCTGCACGCCTTCTTGCCGCACAAGTTCGTCGACCACACCCATTCGACCGCCATTCTCGCCATTGCCGACCAGGCAAAGAGCCGGGAAATGTGCACCGAGCTTTTCGGCAAGAAGATGGGTTTCGTGCCCTATATCATGCCGGGCTTCGCGCTCGCCAAGGCGGCGGCCGAAGTCTTCGACCAGGACCCGACGGTCGAGGGGCTCATCCTCGACAAGCATGGCATCTTCACCTTCGGCGAGAGTGCGAAGGAAGCCTACGACCGCATGATCCACTACGTCACGCTTGCCGAAGAGCATGTGAAGGCGAAGGGGCGGCATCCGTTTACGCCCGCCACCCTGCCAGCAGCGCTCGCCAGCCCTGCCGATATCGCGCCGATGCTGCGCGGCGCCGTTGCCGTCGACAGGGGTGAAGGCCGCTATGAGCGGATGGTCAGCGTCTTCCGTTCCTCGCCTGAGATCCTCGATTTCGTCAACGCCGCCCAGGTTCAGGAGATGGCGGCCAGGGGCGTTTCGACGCCCGACCTTTCCATCCGCATCAAGACCGGTCCGATGGTGCTTCCGGCGCCGGCCAGGGACGATCTCCCTGGTTATCGGGCCGTGATCGACGAGCGCGTTGTCGCCTTTGCCGCCGACTATACCGAGTATTTCCGCAGCAATGATGCCCGCGACGATGTCAAGCGCATCATGCTCGATCCCATGCCGCGCCTGACGCTGGTGCCGGGGCTCGGCATGTTCGGCCATGGCCGGACCTACAAGGATGCGACGATCGCCGTCGATGTCGGCGAGATGTGGATCGAGGCGGCGCGCGACGCAGAATCCGTCGGTCGCTTCGAGCCGGTCAGCCGGCCGGATCTCTTCGATCTCGAATACTGGTCGCTGGAGCAGGCGAAGCTCGCCGGCGCCAAGCCCAAGCCGTTTACCGGTCAGGTCGCGCTCGTCACCGGCGGTGCCGGCGCCATCGGCGCTGCCATCGTCAAGGCCTTCGTCGCCGAGGGCGCACACGCCGTCGTGCTCGACCTCGACGGCGAAAAGGCCGCGACGGTCGCGAAAGCCGCCGGCAACAGTTCGATCGGCATCGCCTGCGACATCACAGATCCCGCATCCGTGCGCGCCGCCTTCGACCAGGCGGTCGCGACCTTCGGCGGCGTCGATATCGTCGTCTCCAATGCCGGTGCCGCCTGGGAAAGCCCGATCGCGACGATGGACGATGCGCTGCTGCGCAAGAGCTTCGAGCTCAACTTCTTTGCCCATCAGACCGTTGCCCAGAATGCCGTGCGCATCATGAAGGCACAGAAGACCGGCGGCGTGCTGCTCTTCAATGCCTCCAAGCAGGCGGTCAACCCGGGTGCGAAGTTCGGCGCCTACGGCCTGCCGAAGGCAGCGACGCTGTTCCTGTCGCGGCAATATGCGCTTGAACATGGCGTCGACCACATCCGCGTCAATGCCGTCAACGCCGACCGCATCCGTTCCGGCCTGCTCAACGACGAGATGATCGCCAACCGTGCGGCGGCGCGCGGTCTTTCGGTCAAGGACTATATGGGCGGGAACCTGCTCGGCCTTGAAGTAACGGCCGAGGATGTGGCCCGCGCCTTCGTGCACCACGCGCTTGCGGAACGGACCACGGCGGATGTCACGACCGTCGACGGCGGCAACATCGCGGCCGCCATGCGCTGACGGTCTTCCGCCCGAGGGTCAAAGCGTGCCATCATGCATCCTCCCGCTAGAGTTGTTCGGATGGAGATGACATGGCTGATCCTTGGCCCTCGGATGCCGCGTTTCAAATGGGTGACTATGCCGCGAAGAAAGGCCGCGCCTCGTGGCGCGGCAAGATCGTCGGCTGGTACCGGACAGACCTGACCAGCCTCGGCTATGCGATCGAGAGCCACTTCGAGCCCGGCTCGGTGCAGATCTACCCCGAGACGGCAATCGAAACCTGGGTGCCGCCAACGGCGGAGAGCGAACAAGAGTAGTCAGGACAAAAAAGGGGGCGGTCGATCAACCGCCCCCTTTCGTTTCGTCTTGGGAGATTAGGGCTTCGGCATCCATGCCGGCATGGCGACATCCGCATGGGCGAACTGCGGCAGCTTCACGCCGAGCTCTTCCATGTTCTTGATGTCCTGATCGTTCAGGTCCTTCTGGGTGATCAGCGTCGGCGGCACGACGACCTGGCGGCCCGGGTCTTCGCCGGCGAGCAGCATGGCGAGCGAGCGGACCGAGACCTGGCCGACGACGGCCGGGTTGGTGGCAGCCGTCGCCGTCCAGGCCGAACCCGCTTCGCGCATGGCGGCGATGTCCGATGTCGAAATGTCCGCCGAGTAGATCTTGACGCTCGACGACAGGCCAGCCTCGTCGACAGCAATCTTCACGCCCTTGGCGAACTCGTCGTAGGGCGCGAACATCACGGTGATGTCGGGCTTGGCCGAAATCACCGCGCGGGCCTGGTTGGCGACCGAGTTGGCGATCGGGTTGTCCATCGTGCCGAATTGGGCGGCTTCCTCGATGCCGGAATACTTCGCCTTGAATTCCTTCCAGGTCTCGTCGCGGCGGTCGAGCGGCGCGATGCCGGCGACATAGACGTAGCCGGCCTTGAAGCTTTCGCCATTGTCCTTGACGGCCTGCTCGAGGGCAAGGCGGGCGAGGTCGCGGTCGGACTGCTCGATCTGCGGGATCTTCTCGTTCTCGACATTGACGTCGAAGGCAACGACCTTGATGCCGGCGTCAACGGCGCGCTGGGCCGCTTCCTTCATCGATTCCGTCAGGCCGTGCTGGATGATGATGCCCTGCACGCCGAGTGCTATCGCCTGGTCGACCATGTCCGCCTGGAGCGCTGCATCCTGGCGGCTGTCGAAGACCTGCAGCTGTACGCCAAGCGCCTTCGACTGCGCCTCGACGCCGGCGAGATACGACTGGAAGAAGTCGCCGGTCGAAAGATAGCGCACGAGCGCGATCTTCACGTCGCCGGCCTTGTCGAACGGCTTCGGCATGTCGGCGGCAAAGGAGGGCACGCCGAAGGCGGCCGCCCCCATCAACCCGAGCGTCAAGCGGCCCAGGCTTCTGCGAGTCATGTTCATGTCAGTCTCCTCCACTGGTGAACTTTTGTTTTCCGCTGAAGAACAGCTTCAGCGTTTGCCTCTTTTCGAGAGCGCAAAGGTGAAGATCAGGGCAGCGACGAGCACGGCGCCCTTGATGAAATCCTGGGTGTAATAGGGGGCGTTCATCATCGTCAGCCCCTGCAGCAGGATGCCGACGAAGAGCGCGCCGATCGCCGTGCCGAAGGCGTTCGGCTTGGCGGCGCCAAGCACGGCAAAACCGATCAGCGCGGCGGCAACCGCATCGAGCAGCAGGTTGTTGCCCGATGCAATGTCGCCGCGGCCGAGGCGGGCGGCAAGCAGGATGCCGCCGATCGAGGCGAAGACGCCGGAGATGATATAGGCGGAGATCTTGTAGGCATTGACCGGCGCGCCGGCGAGACCGGCCGCACGCTCGTTGGAGCCGACGGCATACATCATGCGGCCGAAGCGGGTGTATTCGAGGAAGAACCAGATCACGATCGCAAGCACGATCAGCACGACCACCGACACCGGAACGAGATTGGGCAGGATGAAATCGAAACGGTGGCGGCCGAGCGCCAGGAAGGCCGGGCTGAAGGTGCCCGCAGCGACCGAACCGTCGGGAAGCGTCATGCCTGTCGCGATCGACCTGCCTTCGGTCGGAATGCGCTGGAGACCGAGCAGCAGGAACATCATGCCGAGTGTTGCGAGCAGGTCGGGGACGCGCATGTAGACGATGATGACGCCGTTGATGAAGCCGACCAGCACCCCGATGGCAAGGCAGACGAGCGTCGCCGTCAGCGCGTCGCCGCCCATTACCACCATCACATAGGACGAGGCCATCATCGCCGTCGTTGCGACGGAGCCGATCGAGAGATCGAACCCACCGACGACGAGCGTCGCCGTCACGCCGAGCGCCAGGATGCCGGTGATCGATACGGACTGCAGAATGAAGACGGCGCTTTGCGGCGAGGCGAATCCGCCGGTGACGAGCGAGAAATAGAGGACCATCCCGGCAAGAAGCACCAGGAAGCCGTATTTGATCGCTGCCTCGCGGATCCCCGACCCGCTCGAAGGGACGGCGACCGATGCTGCGGAATTGCTCTGTTCAGTGCTCATGACGCATGGACCTGCTGATAGAATTGACCGGCGATTTCCGACAGAAGCCGCTCGACGTCGATGTCGGCATTGCGATGCTCGCCGACGATGGTGTGCTCCGACATCACGAGGATGCGGTCGGCGACTTCGAAGGCTTCGTCGATTTCGGTCAGAAAGAGGATCGTGGCACGCCCGGCCGCCGATGCGCGCAGTTTCTCGCCGATATCGCGCCGTGCGGCGATGTCGACGCCCTGGAAGGGTTCGTCGAGGATGAGCAGGCGCGAAGGCTCGGAAAGCCAGCGCCCGACCATGACCTTCTGCTGGTTTCCGCCCGATAGCGTCTGCAGCTCGTCCCGCTCGCTGCGGCAGACGACGCCAAGCGCGGCAATCTGCTGGCGTGCCTTGTTCTTTTCCGCCCGCCGGCTCGATATGCCGAAGCGCGAGAGCCGGCGCAGGAATGGCAGGCTGATGTTTTCGTAGATGTTGAAGTCAGGGACGATACCGCTTTCGGCACGATCCTTGGCGACGAGGAAGACACCGCGGGCAATGGCCCGGCCGGTGCTTGCCGGCGCATAGCGCCCGCCGTCGAGCGTCATTTCACCGGCAAAGGGTGCGCGCGCGCCAAACAGGGTTTCGGCGAGCGCGGTCTTGCCGACGCCCACGAGCCCGGTGACGGCGACGATTTCACCGTCACGAAGGGTAAAATCGAACGGACGCGCCTGGTCCGACAGCTTGAGGCCGCGAACTGCAAAGACCGGAGCGCCGCCGTCGCGAAGGTCAACGGCGCCGGCCGAGACCTTGCGGCCGAGCATGGCGTTGACCGCGCCCTCATAGTCCAGCTCCGGCCCTTCGAACCGGCCACTGATGCGGCCATCACGCAGCGCCACGATACTGTCTGCAAGGCGGCGGATATCCGACATGCGGTGCGAGATATAGAGAATGGCGACGCCGCGCGCCTTCAGCCGGTCGACGAGATCGAAAAGCCGGTCAGCCTCCGCGCTCGACAGCGACGAGGTCGGCTCGTCGAGGATCAGCACCTTCGGCTCGTGCGCCATGGCACGGGCGATCGCCACCATCTGGCGGTCGGCAAGCGTCAGGTCGTTGATGTTGGCGCCAAGGTCGATCGCAAGGCCCATGCGGGAGGCGACGGCTGCCGCCTCGCGCCGGACCCGGCGCGGGTTGAAGAACAGCCGCGCGCCGCGTCCGTTCAGCCGGTCGAGGGTGAGATTGGTCGCCACATCGAGATCGGCGACGACCCCGTCATTGATGTTCTGGTGCACGGTGACAACGCCCGCGCGGATCGCTTCGGCCGGTGTCGTCGGCTCGAAGGGCATACCGGCGAGCGTGATCGTGCCGGCATCGCGGGTGTAGACGCCGCTCAGGATGCGCACGAGCGTGGATTTGCCGGCGCCGTTGGCGCCCATCAGGACTGTAACCGCCCCTGCCTTGAGATCGAGGTCCACCCCTCTGAGCACCGGTACCGGCCCAAAGGATTTGCGCACGCCCTCAATGCGAAACACTGCCTGTTCGCTCATTCTCTCCTCCCGATGAAGGCAGGTTAGGATAGGCTTCCGTCAAATGTCAAGGCCATTGACATTTGCTATCATGCCGCCTTAGTTGTGACCACACACGGCATGGCTGCGAGCGGTGGAGGCCCGCGCCATGCGTTGGAGGAGAACGATATGGACAAGCAGGTCTTCAAGGCGCTGAGCGCCGCGACGTTGCCGGAAAAACTCGGTGGCAACGCCGTTCTGAGAGAAAAGATCGGGGCGGACTCGTCGCGCTGGAGCGTCAAGGAAGTTGGCGACGGCAACCTCAACCTGGTCTTCATCGTGACGGGCGACACGGGTGCTGCCATCGTCAAGCAGGCGCTGCCCTATGTGCGCCTTGTCGGCGAAAGCTGGCCGCTGCCGCTGAAGCGCTCCTACTTCGAATATCACGCGCTGAAGCGCCAGGCTGCGCGCGACCCCGGGCTTGTGCCGGAGATCTATTTCTTCGACGAATCCCAGGCGCTCATCGTCATGGAATTCCTGACGCCTCACGTCATTTTGAGGCGCGCGCTGATCGACGGGCGGCAACTGCCGAAGATCGGCCGTGATCTCGGTCTCTTCGTTGCACGCACGCTCTTTCGCGGCTCTGATCTCTCGATGGCCACGCGCGAGAAGAAGGCGGACCTTGCGCTTTTCGCCGACAATATCGAGCTCTGCGATATCACCGAGAACCTGGTGTTTTCCGACCCCTATTTCGAGGCCGAACTCAATCGCCACACCACGCCGCAACTCGATCCCGTTGTCGCCGAGCTCCGCGCCGACCGCGACCTCAAGGTCGAGGCGCAGCGGCTGAAACATCTGTTCTCGGCAAAAGCCGAAACGCTCTGCCACGGCGACCTGCATACAGGGTCAGTGATGGTGACCGACGACGAAACCCGCGTCATCGACCCGGAGTTTGCCTTTTACGGACCGATCAGCTTCGACGTCGGCATGCTGCTCGCCAACTTCTGGATGAGCTACTTCTCGCAGAGTGGCCACGAAAGCGCGCCCAGTGCCCGCGACGGCATGCGCGCCTATCTGCTCGATACGATCGAAGTCATCTGGGAGACCTTCCGCGCCGAATTCGCCCATCTCTGGCGGACGGAGCGCAACGGCATTCTCTACCAGGCAAGCCTCTTTGAGGCGCGCAACGACCCGTTCGGCGCCGAACAGGCGCTCGACATCGTCATCGACGAGATCTGGCGCGAGATGCTGGGCTTTGCCGGCGTCGAGATGCATCGCCGCATCCTGGGCCTCGCCCACAATGCCGATTTCGAAACCATCGCCGATCCCGACCGCCGTGCCGCCTGCGAAGAAAAGGCGCTGAAGCTTGGGCGTCATCTCGCCGTCAACCGGCACCATATCCATAGCCTCAAGGACATCCGCGCACTTGCGGAGCGCCTTCAGAAGGAGACATCAGCGTGAAAGTCGGAGAACGCCACTACCATACGATCTGGCTCAACGAGGACGGCCGCTCCGTCGATATCATCGACCAACGCTGGCTGCCGCACGAGTTTCGCGTCGTAACCTTGAAGACGGTCGCGGACGTGGCCGTTGCCATCCGCGACATGTGGGTGCGTGGCGCGCCGCTGATCGGCGTCACGGCCGCCTACGGTGTCGCGATCGCGATGGCGAAGGACCCGTCGGACGCGCATCTCGACGCCGTATGGGAAGAACTCAACGAAACCCGCCCGACCGCCATCAACCTGCGCTGGGCGCTGAATGCAATGCGCGACCACCTGCGCCCCTTGCCGCAAGGCGAGCGTGCCAAGGCAGCCTATGATCGCGCCGCGGAGATCGCCGCGGAAGATGTCGAACTCAATCGCGCCATCGGCGCAAACGGCCTGAAGGTCATCCGCGAGATTGCCGCGAAGAAGGGCCCGGGCGAACCCGTGCGCATCCTTACCCATTGCAATGCCGGCTGGCTTGCGACCGTCGACTATGGCACTGCGACCGCGCCCATCTACATGGCGGTCGAGGAAGGCATTCCGGTTCACGTCTATGTCGACGAGACGCGCCCGCGCAATCAGGGCGCCTATCTCACCGCCTGGGAGATGAACGGCCACGGCGTGCCGCACACGCTGATCGTCGACAATGCCGGCGGACACCTGATGCAGCATGGCGATGTCGACATGGTCATCGTCGGCACGGACCGCACGACGGCCAACGGCGATGTCTGCAACAAGATCGGCACCTATCTGAAGGCGCTGGCCGCGCGCGACAACGGTGTGCCCTTCTACGTCGCCCTCCCCTCGCCGACGATCGACTGGACGGTTCGCGACGGGGTCAAGGAAATCCCGATCGAGGAGCGCACCGCCGACGAGGTGAGCTTCGTCCAGGGGCGCGCGAGCGACGGCACGATTGCCAGTGTGCGCATCTCGCCGGAAGGCAGCCCCGCCGCCAATCCGGCCTTCGACGTCACGCCCGCGCGCCTCATCACCGGCCTGATCACCGAGCGCGGCATCGCAACGCCGTCGCCCGAAGGCCTCAAGGCGCTTTTCCCAGAACGGAGCTGAGACGATGACACTCACGAACCGGGTTTCAACCGAAGAGATCGCGCTCGGCATCCGCCGGCGCGTGTTCTTCCACACGATGAAGAACAATGGCGGCTATCTGAGCCAGGCCTGCTCGGCAGCCGAAAGCCTTGCGCTGCTCTATAACGAACTGCTGACGCTGGGCGAGCCGACCCTTCCGAAGGTGCCGCTGCCGTTCCGCGGCGTTCCTTCGGCGCACAATCCCGACGCTTTCACCGGCGCCGGCTACCACGGACCGGTCGGGCCGGCATTCGACCGCTTCTTCATCTCGCCCGCCCACTATGCGCTCGTCATCTATTCGGCGTTGATCGAGATGGGGCGCATGGACGAACACGCGCTCGATCATTTCAACAAGGACGGCGGCTCGGTCGAGATGATCGGGGCCGAACACAGTCCCGGCATGGAAGTGACGACCGGATCGCTGGCGCAGGGGCTTTCCATGGCCTCGGGCGTTGCCTGGGCACGGCTGCAGAAGAACGAGCCGGGCAAGATCTGGGTCTACATGTCGGATGGGGAGTTCCAGGAAGGACAGACCTGGGAGTGCCTTGCAGCGATGAGCTATCACGGCATCGAAAACATCCGCGTCGTCGTCGACGTGAACCGCCAGCAATGCGACGGCGCCATGTCGTCGGTGCTCGATCTCGGCGATCTCGCAGCCCGCGTCAGCGCCTTCGGCGTCACCTGCCGGTCGGTGGATGGCCACGATCTGGACGCGTTGAGAAACGCGGCCGGCAGCGCCGAACCCGGCAAGCCGCTGGTGATCCTCGCCAACACCTCGCCCTACCAGGGCATGGAGTTCCTGAAGAAACGTTTCCCGCGACTTCACTACGTTCGCTTCAAGAGCGCGGACGAGCGGCTGGAAATGCAGGCGGCACTTGCAGCCGAGCTCGGCGTCGACGTCGACGCAATGAAAGGGGCCTGAACATGGTCGAGATCGTCAACCGTCCCTACGCCAAGGCGTTCGAAACCTTCGCCACCGCGCGGCCTGAGGTCCTCTGCCTTTCCGCCGATCTGACCTCGTCCTGCGAGGTCGACGGCTTTCGCGACCGGCATCCGCAGCAGTTCCTCTCGCTCGGCATGGCCGAGCAGAACATGCTGTCCTTTGCCGGCGGGTTGGCGATGCAGGGCTACCGACCGTTCATTCATACCTTCTCGGTCTTCCTCTACCGCCGCCCCTACGACCAGCTCATCAACTCCATCGCCTATTCCAATCGCAAGGTGCGGCTGATGGGTTTCCTGCCTGGTATCACCACGCCCGGCGGTATTACCCACCAGGCGATCGAGGACATCGCCGTTCTGCGCGCCGTGCCGAACATGACGATCCTCGAGACGGGTGACGCGACCGAGGTGGAATCCGTGCTCGAAGTGGCCGACAGCATCGATGGGCCCGTCTATGTGCGCGTGCTCCGCGGCGAGGTTCCCCGTCTCTTTTCGACGCCTTTCGAATTCAACAAGCTGCGTGTTCTCTCAGAGGGCGACGACATTCTTGTCGTTTCCTCCGGCGTCTGCACCGAGGAGGCGCTGCGCGCCACCCAGCCGCTTCAGGCACGTGGCATCGGCATCACCCATCTGCACGCCTCGACCCTGAAACCCTTCGATCGCGACGGCCTGATCAAGGCGGCGCGCGGCAAGAAGGGGGTCGTCACGCTGGAAAACCACACCGTCGTCGGTGGCCTCGGCTCGCTTGTTGCGGAAATCCTGGCTGAAGAGGGCCTCGGCATTCGGCTGAAGCGGCTCGGCCTCAATGACACCTTCGCCCACGGCGCATCCAAACCCTACCTCATGAAGAAGTATGGCCTCGACGCCGGCGCGCTCGTCGGTGCCATCGGCGAACTTGTCGGCAAGACGCTCGCGATCGGCGAGGACGAATTGGCGGAGGTCCGCATCGACCACGTGCATTCGGCGCAGAAGGCGGAGGCGCTCTAGTGGCTTCGCGTTTCACCGTCACCTACTACGTCGGCGCTTCGGACGCCGAGGAAGCAAAGGCGCGCGCGCTCGACATTGCGCTGGAGCAGACCGTCGAAATCCCGCGAAACGCCGTTCCCAAGGGCTACGTCGAGGACGAGATCCTCGGAAAACTGGAGGCCCTGGAGCGTGACCCGGCCGGCCGGCCGGGTTTTCTCGCCTCGATCTCCTATTCCGACGATGACGTCGGCGGCGACTTTCTGCAGCTCCTGAACGTCATCTTCGGCAACAGCTCGATCAAGCCCGGCCTGAAGGTCGAGGATATCGGTCTTTCGCCGGGTATCCTTGCGCTTTGCACCGGGCCGCGGCACGGCATTGCCGGGCTTCGCGCCCGCGCAGGGGTGGGCGAAAGCCCCCTTCTGATGTCGGCGATCAAGCCGGTCGGGCTCTCCACATCCGAACTCGCCAGCCGCGCCCATGATTTTGCGCTTGGCGGCATGCACTACGTCAAGGACGACCATGGTCTCGTCGATCAAGCGACGTCGCCTTTTGCCGAAAGGCTGAAGGCCTGCATCGAGGCCGTCGGCGAAGCCAACGCAAAAACCGGCGGCAGCACCGGCTTCGTGCCGAATGTCACCGGGCCGGCAGGCGCTGTCATCGAGCGGGCGAAAGAGGCGCAGGCCGCCGGCGCCGGCGCCGTGATGCTGGCTCCGGCGCTCACCGGTTACGATGTGGTGCGCACGCTTGCAGCCGATCCGGGATTCACCTTGCCGATCGTTTCGCATCCGGCCTTCTCCGGCGCGAATGTGGTCTCGGCCGATTGCGGCTTCTCGCACCGATCCTTCTTCGGCACGCTGCATCGCCTGATGGGTGCGGATGCCGTGATCTATCCGAACTTCGGCGGCCGTTTCGGCTTCACGCGCGACGAATGCCTGTCCATCGCCCAGGCCTGTGCGGTCGACATGGGCGGGCCGAAGGCGATCGTCGCGGCGCCCGGAGGCGGCATGACCTTCGAGCGGGTGCCCGAGATGCGCGAGGCCTATGGCAACGACGTCATGTATCTGATCGGCGGCGCCCTGCTTCAGCAGCCGAACCTCGTCGAGGCATGCCGCCGTCTGGTCGCGGCGGTCTATCGCTGAAGATATCGCGCAGGAGCTCCGCGGCGGCCTTGTGACAACGACGCGCTTTGGCCGCAGGCGCGTCGCCGGCGTGCATCTGTGCCGGTGTCGGCCAGGATCGCGCGGGTTCTGCTAGCGGACGGCCGGGCTTGGGACCAGACAGCCCTCCGGCGCCCATCCCGGTGCTCGCAGCGATCGGAATGCCAATATTCGCCAAGAGAGACCTTGACCGAAGACGGCGTCGAGCTGTGCCGGGACCGAAGAACGCCTCCATCGTTTAGGCGCGGCAATTCCGGCGGGCTCGCTCAGGGAGCACTTGTAGCCCGATTTGAGTAAGCGTGTAATCATTGCTCGCCGACTTTGGCCGTGCTGCTATCTGCTCTCAACGAGAGCGCTGCCATGTTTGACGATGAAATCGATGTCCCATGCCCCGAATGCGGCCACGAAAACGGAACGCCGGCCGCTTTGGTGAAGGCCAACGCCGAGCTCCCATGTGAACGATGCGGGACCGCTATCGCGCTGGAAGATCAGAAGCACATGCTCATCATCGAGCACGTTACGGGCAACATTGCGAAACTGAGGCGCTCACTCGCCAAGTTCCGGAACTACGGTCACGGTGCCCGCCGAGGGACTCGAGGCAAGAAGTAACGGCTTGGACACGCCTGCCATGAACCGCTTACCGCGCTACAGGCGGCTTTGATTGGGTCCAACGCGACGTCGTAGCTCGATGCGCTCAGGCCATCCAGCGGGGGCTCGTTGCCCCAGCTTGGATCCGGCGTCGGCGGAATGCGCGCTCGCGGCGGCTCCTCACGCAGCGATCAGTGTTCGCGTGAGCGGATGCCCGGCGTCGGCAAGGCCGTCGATGACGCTGAAGTGGTGCTTGTCCGGTTCGATAACGGCCGCGGTGGTTGCCCCAAGTCCCGTCCAGATATTGGCTAGCAGGGCGCTCTGGCGCAGGAATTCCGCGCGTTCGCCGCCACCGACCCAGCACGTGATGCGGGCATTTTGCATCGGCCGAAGCAGCGCCGGACTCTGCGAGAGCGCCTCGGTCTCGTCGATCGCGAGCTTCTCGTTCATGGCGGTCGACATCAGCGGCCGCAGGTCATGAACGCCCGAGATCGAGACGACGTTGCGGATCCGCGCCTGCACGTCGGACGAAAGCGGCGCCGACACCGTGATCATTCGGCTGGCGAGATGCCCGCCGGCCGAATGGCCGGTCAGCATCAGCGGGCCGTCGACCAGTTTCGAAGCCTCGCTGATGGCAGCGGCGACCTCCTCGACGATGCCGCCGATACGGATCTCCGGGCAGAGCGTGTAGGACGGCATGGCAACGGCATAGCCGTGGCCGACGGCACCGGCGGCGAGATGCGACCAGAAGCTCTTGTCGAGCTGCAGCCAAAAGCCGCCATGCACGAAGACGACCAGGCCCTTGGGCGCACCATCGGGGAAGAACAGGTCCATGCGGTTTCTGGGCCGTTCTCCGTAGGCGACATCAAGCTTCGCCAGCCCCGAAGCCGAAAGCGCGTTGCGGAATGTCTCCGACGGCCCAACCCATGCCTGCGGCCACCGATCGCCGCGCGCAATGTTCGCGCCGTTGGCATAGGCGTCGTTCCAGTCGGAAACGCGGTGTTCCAGCATCGATGCACTCCTCCCTTGGATGTCTCCCCGAGCATAGAAATCGCCCGCTCCGGGAAGAAACGCAATGCCGCCCTTCGAAAAAACTTTAGGCTTGAAATAATTTTGGACTGGTGCGATGCTGCCCCATGTTCAGCCGAGAAGTGGAGGTCTCGCTGTGCCTGTCTCGATCCCTGGAACCGTCGCTGTGACGGCCCGCCCCATCGGCAGCGATGCGATGGCGGCAGCGTGCGCACCCGCCAGGAATCCGCACGACGGCAAGACTTTTATCCGGCTTTGAAAAATGCCTGGGCAACAGGCAGGAACTGAACAAGGGAACAGCCGCCATATGCTTGGACCGACTTCGCACGTCGATACGTTCACCCGCGATCATCTGCCGCCGCCGGAAGAATGGCCGGAGTTCCTTTTCGAAGGCTTCGACTATCCAGATCATCTCAACGCCGCCGTCGAGCTAACGGACGCTATGGTGGCCAAGGGTTTCGGCGACCACACCGCGTTGATCGGCAATGGACGCCGCCGGACCTACAAGGAACTCTCCGACTGGACCAACCGGCTCGCCCATGCGCTGGTCGAGAACTACGGCGTGAAGCCCGGGCATCGCGTGCTGATCCGCTCGGCCAACAATCCGGCCATGGTTGCCTGCTGGCTGGCCGCCACCAAGGCCGGCGCCGTCGTCGTCAACACCATGCCGATGCTGAGATCCGGTGAGCTCGCCAAGATCGTCGACAAGGCCGAAGTCAGTCTGGCGCTCTGCGACACCCGTCTGATGGAAGAGATGATCGCCTGCGCCAAGGACAGCCGTTACCTGAAGCAGGTGGTGAGCTTCGATGGGACGGCGAACCATGACGCCGAACTCGACCGGATCGCACTCGACAAATCCGTGGTGTTCGAGGCCGTGCATACCGGTCGCGACGACGTGGCGCTGCTCGGCTTCACCTCGGGCACGACGGGGATCCCCAAGGCGACGATGCACTTTCACCGCGATCTGCTGGCGATCGCCGATGGTTATGCCCGTGAGGTGCTCGGCGTCACGCCCGACGATGTCTTCGTCGGGTCACCGCCGCTCGCCTTCACCTTCGGCCTCGGCGGCCTTGCGATTTTCCCCTTGCGCTTCGGCGCGGCGGCCACGCTGCTTGAGCACGCGACGCCTGCCAACATGGTGGAGATCATCGAGAAATACAGAGCGACGATCTCGTTTACGGCCCCGACCGCCTACCGGGCGATGATGAAGGCGATGGACAACGGCGCCGACCTCTCGTCGCTCCGCGTCGCGATTTCGGCCGGCGAAACCCTACCGGGTCCGGTCTTCGAGGAATGGACGGCGAAAACCGGCAAGCCGATCCTCGATGGTATCGGCGCGACCGAGATGCTGCACATCTTCATTTCCAACCGTTTCGAGGACCGCAAGGCCGCCTCGACCGGCAAGCCGGTCGGCGGTTACGAGGCCCGGATCGTCAATGACGAAATGCAGGAGGTTCCCCGCGGCACGATCGGCAAGCTTGCCGTACGTGGGCCCACCGGCTGCCGCTATATGTCGGATGCCCGCCAGCGCGACTATGTCCGTGACGGCTGGAATCTCACCGGCGACGCCTTCTACCAGGACGAGGACGGCTTCTTTCATTTCGCCGCCCGTTCGGACGACATGATCATCACCGCCGGTTACAACATCGCCGGCCCTGAGGTGGAAGCGGCGCTGATTTCCCACCCGGAAGTCGCCGAATGCGCCGTCGTCGGTGCGCCCGACGCGGACCGTGGCCAGATTGTCGAAGCCTATGTCGTTCTGATATCTGGCGTGTCGGCGGACGACGCAACGATCAAGCGTCTGCAGGATCACGTGAAGGCGACGATCGCGCCCTACAAGTATCCGCGATCGGTAAAGTTCCTGGACAGCCTGCCGAAAACAGCCACGGGCAAGATCCAGCGGTTCCGATTGCGGTCGGAGACCTGAAAACATGAGCAAATCATACGACCCTTCCAAAGAAGGCGCCCAGATGTCGTTCAAGGGACGCATGTCCTACAGCGACTACCTGATGCTGGAAAAAGTGCTGGACGCGCAGGAGCCGCTTTCCAAAGCCCATGACGAGATGTTGTTCATCATCCAGCATCAGACGTCAGAGCTCTGGATGAAGCTCGCGCTGCATGAGATCAACGCCGCGGTGCGTTCGATCCGCGACGATCGCCTGGAGCCCGCCTTCAAGATGCTGACGCGGGTGGCGCGCATCTTCGAGCAGCTGAACAGCGCCTGGGACGTGCTGCGCACGATGACCCCCAGCGAATACACCACGTTCCGCGAATCGCTCGGCCAATCCTCCGGTTTCCAGTCGTGGCAATACCGGGCGATCGAGTTCCTGGCAGGCAACCGTAACGTCGCGATGCTCGGGCCGCATGCGCACCGCCCGGATATCCTGGAGAAGCTGGAAGCAATTCTTGGCGCCCCGTCGCTTTACGACGAGGCGATCCGGCTGCTTTCGCGCAACGGCTTCGACGTCGGCGAGGAGGCCGAGCGCACCGACTGGCGCGAAACGCGGGTCGAAAGCGACAAGGTCTTTTCCGCCTGGCAGACCGTCTACCGCGATCCCGAGCGCTACTGGATGCTCTACGAACTCGCCGAGAAGCTGGTCGATTTCGAGGACTATTTTCGCCGCTGGCGCTTCAACCACGTCACGACGGTCGAGCGCATCATCGGCATGAAACGCGGAACCGGGGGCACATCCGGCGCGTCCTATCTGAAAAAGATGCTCGAAGTGGAACTTTTCCCCGAGCTCTGGCACGTGCGCACGGGTCTCTGATAGAACACAACCCAAAAGGGAACCAACAAAGAGGAGAACAGCATGAACCGCATTCTGGCAGCGAGCCTTCTTGGCCTCTCGCTTGCAACGTCGAGCCTTGCCCATGCCGAGCCGGTGAAGATCGGCGTCATCACCACGCTCTCGGGCGGCGGCGCGGGGCTGGGCATCGACATGCGCGACGCCTTCACGCTCGCAATCAAGCAGTCGGACAACAAGGACGTCGAACTGGTGATCGAGGACGATGCCCAGAAGCCGGAGCTTGCGGTGCAGATCGCCGAGAAGATGATCCAGGGCGACAAGGTCGACCTGATGACGGGCATCATCTGGTCGAACCTCGCCATGGCCGTCGTGCCGAACACGGTGGCGCAGGACGTCATCTATCTCTCGCCGAATGCCGGTCCGTCGGCGCTTGCCGGTGCAAACTGCAATCCGAACTATTTCAACGTCGCCTACCAGAACGACAATTTCCATGAGGCGATGGGGCAGTACGCCAACAAGGACTACAAGAACGCCTTCATCCTCGCCCCCAACTACCCGGCCGGAAAAGATGCGCTGACCGGCTTCAAGCGCTACTACAAGGGCGCGCTCGCCGGCGAGATCTACACCCAGGTCGGCCAGACGGACTATGCCGCCGAAATCGCCCAGATCCGCGCGTCCGGCGCCGATAGCGTCTACTTCTTCCTGCCCGGCGGCATGGGCATCGCCTTCATGAAGCAGTATGCCCAGTCGGGCGTGAACATCCCGGTCACGGGCCCGGGCTTCTCCTTCAGCCAGGACGTGCTGCCGGCGATCGGCGATGCGGCCCTTGGCGTCAAGAACTCGGCGACCTGGTCGAAGGACC
This sequence comes from Ensifer adhaerens, assembly GCF_002940685.1. GTDB lineage: Bacteria > Pseudomonadota > Alphaproteobacteria > Rhizobiales > Rhizobiaceae > Ensifer > Ensifer adhaerens_E. Next base: position 491,676 of record NZ_PNFP01000003.1, read on the forward strand.
TCGACAACGAGGCCAACAAGAAGTTCGTCGAGGCCTTCAAGGCCGAATACAAGCGCCTGCCCTCGATCTATGCTGCGCAGAGCTGGGATACGGCAAACCTGATCCTCGCCGCCCTTTCCAAGGCTGATGTCAAGGACAAGGACGCGTTCCGCGCAGCCCTGAAGGCGGCCGACTTCCAGTCGGTGCGCGGCAAGTTCGTCTTCAACAACAACAACCACCCGATCCAGAACATCTATGTTCGCGAAGTGGTGAAGGAAGCCGATGGTGTGCTGACCAACAAGATCATCGCCACCGCCTTCGAAGATCACAAGGACGCCTACGCAGAGAAGTGCAGCATGTAATTTGTGCAGCTTTCGCCCGGGTGCGCGGCCCTGATGCCGCCATCCGGGTGATGATCCATGCCTTCTGACACCTAGCTTGGACCGGTCTCTTGTTCACCGCACTCCTGATCGAACAACTGCTCAACGGGCTGCAGCTCGGTGTGATGCTGTTTCTCATGGCCGCCGGCCTGACGCTGATCTTCGGCGTCATGGGGCTCATCAACCTTGCCCACGGCTCGCTCTACATGATCGGCGCCTTCGCCTGCGCGACCGTCGCTGCCGCAACCGGCTCCTTCTGGATCGGCCTGATCGCCAGTCTTGCGGCTGCCGCCGGCGTCGGTGCGATCATCGAGGTCGCCGTCATCCGCAGGCTCTATGATCGTGACCACCTCGATCAGGTGCTCGCCACCTTCGCGCTGATCCTGATCCTGTCCGAAGGCGCGCGCTGGCTCTTCGGTTCCTTCCCGCTCTATCTCGACATACCGCCCTTGCTGCAGGGCGCGGTGCCGCTGCCGGGCGGCGGCCAGTACCAACTCTATCGCCTGGCGATCATCGGCGTCGGTGTTGCCGTGGCCGTTGGTCTCTATCTCCTGATCTCCCGGACCCGTCTCGGCATGCGTATCCGGGCGGGCGAGTCCGATCGCGAGATGATCGGAGCGCTCGGCGTCGATATCGGCACGCTCTACACGGTTGTCTTCGCGCTCGGGGCGGCCCTCGCGGGTCTTGCCGGCGCGCTCGTCGGCGCATTGCAATCGGTGCAGGTCGGCATGGGCGAGCCGGTGCTCATCCTCGCCTTCGTCGTCATCGTCATCGGCGGCATCGGCTCGATCAAGGGCGCGCTGGTCGGCGCTGTTATCGTCGGTGTGGTCGACACGATGGGCCGTTTCCTGCTCCCATCGCTTCTGGCACTCACCATGCCCGCATCGCAAGCAACCACCATCGGCGCAGCCCTTGCCTCGATGCTGATCTATGTCGTCATGGCCCTCATCCTCGCCTTCAGGCCGAGCGGCCTGTTCTCGGCGCAGTCGTGAGGCGATCGATGACACGCGAAACCACGATCAACCTGGTGCTTGCTCTTCTGCTTCTTGGCGCGCCGATGCTCGCCGCAAGTCTGGGCGAACCCTTCTATGTGACGCTCGCGACACGTATCGCCGTCCTTGCGCTCGCCGCCGTCGGCCTCAACCTGGCGCTCGGGCTTGGTGGGCTGCTCTCTTTCGGGCATGCCGCCTTTTTCGGCCTCGGCGGCTATGTCGCCGGTATTCTCGCGACCCACGCGTTCAATGCCGAGCCGCTGTTCGCCGGCATTCCGGCGACGACATCGATGCCGCTCATCTGGATCACAGCCGTCGCGGTCGCGGGTCTCGTCGCACTGCCGATCGGCGCGATCAGCCTGCGCACGTCGGGCGTCTATTTCATCATGATCACCCTCGCCTTCGCCCAGATGATCTACTATTTCGCGATCTCCTGGCCGGCCTATGGTGGCGAAGACGGCCTGTCGCTGTCGATGCGCAACGCGTTTCCGGGCGTCAACACAGCCAAGCCCCTGCCCTATTTCCTGATCTGCTACGCCGCACTGATGGCGGCGCTTCTCCTCTTTCGCGTCGTCGAGGGGTCGCGCTTCGGCAGTGCGCTGCAGGCGGCGCGACAGAACGGGACGCGCCTTGCCGCAGTCGGCATCGCACCCTTCAACATCCGCCTCGTCGCCTTTGCCGTCTCGGCGATGATCACCGGATTTGCCGGCGCGCTCTATGCCGACCTCAATCGCTTCGTCGGCCCCTCGATGCTCTCCTGGCACATGTCGGGCGAACTGATCGTGCTGATCATCCTCGGCGGCAAGGGGCGGCTTTTCGGTCCCGTCGCCGGCGCGATGATCTTCGTCTTCTTCGAATATGTGCTCGGCGGCATTACCGAGCGCTGGCAGTTCTTCCTCGGCCTCATCCTGCTCGGCATCGTGCTCTTTGCCCGCGGTGGCCTGCTGGGGCTCCTCTCCGGAAAGCCGCGCCATGTCTGAGCCCGTCCTAGAAATCCGCGATCTCCGCAAATCCTTCGGCGCGCTCAAGGCGACCGACGGTGTCAGTCTCGAGCTTCGCCCGGGGCAGATCCATGCGCTGATCGGCCCGAACGGGGCCGGAAAGAGCACGCTGATCCACCAGATCGCCGGCTCGCTCAAGGCCGATAGCGGTACGATCCGCTTCCTCGGCCAGGATATCGGCGGCCTCGACATGGCCGCCCGCGCAAGGGCCGGCCTCGCCCGCAGTTTCCAGATCTCCTCGCTCGCCCAGGAGTTCACAGCACTTCGCAACGTCATGCTGGCGGTGCAGGCGCGCCAGGGCAGCAGCTTTCGTTTCTTCCGCCAGGTAACCGGCGACAAGGAGCTGATCGAACCGGCGATGGTGATGCTGGAGCGCGTCGACCTTGCCGCGCGTGCGCATGTCCCGGCGGCGGAGCTCTCGCACGGCGAGCGCCGGCAGCTCGAAATCGCCATCGCGCTGGCACTCGCGCCAAAGGCCTTTCTCTTCGACGAGCCGATGGCCGGCATGGGACCGGAGGGCTCGAAGCGACTGACTGCGTTCCTCGACGGCTTGCGCCAGGAAGCGCCGATGCTCCTGGTGGAGCATGACATGGATGCGGTCTTTGCGCTGGCCGATCGCGTGTCGGTGCTCGTCTACGGCCGCATCATCGCGTCAGGCACGGTTGATGAAATCCGCAGCAACCCGGAAGTCCGCCGGGCCTATCTGGGAGAAGCCGCATGAGCCTCCTTGAGATCAAAGGCCTCGAAACCTTCTATGGCGCATCCCAGGCGCTTTTCGGCGTCGGTCTCGACGTGCGCGAGGGCGAAGTGGTCGCGCTCATGGGCCGCAACGGCATGGGCAAGACGACGACGATCAACTCGATCCTCGGCCTCGTGCGTCCGCGCTCGGGCGCCATCAGTTTCGCCGGCCAGGCGATTTCCGGTTTGCGACCGCACCGGATTGCAAGGCTCGGTCTCGGCCTCGTGCCCGAGGGGCGCCGCTGCTTTCCCAATCTCACTGTCATGGAAAATCTCGTCGCCACCGCCCGCGGCAACGAATGGACCTTCGAGAAGGTCATCGCGCTCTTTCCCCGCCTCGGCGAGCGCCGCGACCAATATGCCAACACGCTTTCGGGCGGCGAGCAGCAGATGCTTGCGATCGGCCGCGCCCTGATGACCAACCCAAGCCTGCTCATTCTCGACGAGGCAACCGAGGGGCTGGCGCCGGTCATCCGGCAGGACATCTGGTCGGCGATCCGCACGCTGAAGGCAGCCGGGCAATCGATCCTCGTCGTCGACAAGACGCTTTCGGAACTGCTGCCCGTGGCTGACCGCTGCTTCGTGCTGGAAAAGGGCACGACCGTCTTCGAGGGAGCGCCGGCAAGGCTGACGCCTAAGCTTCAGGACCGCTATCTCGGCGTCTGAGCGCGCCGGTCGGGCCGCGGGAATGTCGCCGGCGAGCACAGTGGAATAGGCAGCCGCGTCGATGTTGCCGCCGGAGATGACGCAAACGATGTTGCCCTTGAGATCCGGTCGGGCGATTGCGGTCGCAAGGGAGGCAGCCCCTGCCCCCTCGGCGACGACCTTCGATTTCCTGAAGAGAAGCCGCATGGCTTCGGTCACCTGCGCCGGACTGACGGCACTCGCCCCGTCGATCAGGTCCCGCGCGACCGGCCACAATTGAGGCACCAGCGACGGCGCGCCGATGCTCCAGATGAAGGACGGGCGTGTTTCGATCGTCACGATCTGTCCTGCCGCAAGAGCTGCCGAAACCGGGCGGCGTCTTCATCCTCGACTGCGAAAACACGGCAACGGTCGTAGGCGGCCTTGTCGACTGAGCATCGACGCTCGGGCGACAGCCGCTGACGCGTTGCTCCGAAGAAGCCGTCTTGACAAAACCTGAGAGTCGAATTTTTATTGTAAAGCGGTTTAGTAAATCGCTTTACAACGGCAGGGACGGAGCCAAGGTTGACCACACGACGCGTCACAAGCCTCAAGGATGTAGCCCGCGCTGCCGGTGTTTCCGTGACGACGGTCTCGCGCCTTCTGAACGGATCGCTTGACCTCCCCCACGAGACGAAGAAGCGGATCTCGGACGCGATCCACGACCTGAACTATCAGCCCAATCCACACGCCCGTCGCCTCAGCCGCGGCCGCTCCGACACGATCGGCCTCGTTGTTCCCGATATCGCCAACCCCTTCTTCGCGACCCTCGTGGCCGCAGTCGAAGAGGAAGCCGATAGCCGCGGCCTTGCCGTTTCGCTCTACGCCACGCTGAACAGGGCCGGCCGTGAAGTCGCCTATCTCCAGCTGATCGAACGCAATCACGTCGATGGCCTCATCTTCATCACCAACCACCCGGATGACGGACAGTTGGCCACGCTCATCAATCGCACCGGCAAGGTGGTGATCGCCGACGAAGATGTTCCCGGCGCCCGCGCTCCGAAACTGTTCTGCGACAACGAGCTTGGCGGCTATCTCGCGGGCAAACACCTCGCCGAGTTCGGGCACAAAGACGTGCTGTTCGTCGGCGGCCCGGAGGAAATGATCAGCTCACGCCGGCGTCTCAACGGGCTTGAGCGTGGTCTGCAGCAGGCTATCGGTGAAGGTTCCCGGGTTTCGAAATATGCCGGGGACTATACCGTTGGCTTCGGCCGAGAGGCGGCAAAGCGCTTCATCGCGGAGAACCGTCCCGCCACGGCGATCTTTGCGAGCTCGGACGAGATCGCCATCGGCATGATCGAGGTCTTTCGCGACCAGGGGGTGTCGATCCCGGACGATGTCTCGGTGCTGGGCTTTGACGATGTCGGCCCGCTCCACCTGTTCGGCCCGCCCATGACCGCCATTCGCCAGCCGGTCCGTACGATCGGCGCGCGCGCCCTATCCTTGCTTCTCGAAACAAACTGGCAGGACAAGCAGCTTGCCACCGAAGAGCTGCTGCCAGTCGAAATCGTCGTGCGGAAATCCGTTGCTCCGCCTGCGAAACGATAAATCACGCAATGGAGAACCAACAGAGGATTGGAACATGAACTGGACTTTGAAACGCAGGACTCTCATCGCCACGCTTGGGTTCACCGCACTGACCACCCTTGGCGCGGCTCTCTCGCCGGCGCTTGCCGCCGAAAAGACATTCGCGCTCGTGCAGATCAACCAGCAGGCGCTCTTCTTCAACCAGATGAACGAGGGCGCCCAGAAAGCGGCTGACGCCGCCGGCGCCAAGCTCGTCATCTTCAACGCCAACAACGATCCGGCCGCGCAGAACAGCGCGATCGAGACCTATATCCAGCAGAAGGTCGACGGCATCGCTGTCGTCGCGATCGACGTCAACGGCATCATGCCTGCGGTCAACCAGGCGGCCGAAGCCGGCATCCCCGTCGTCGCCATCGACGCGATCCTGCCGGAAGGCCCGCAAAAGGCGCAGATAGGCGTCGACAACGCCACGGCGGGCGCCGACATGGGCAAGCACTTCCTCGACTACATCAAGGCCAACGCGTCCGGAAAAGCCAAGATCGGCGTCGTCGGCGCGCTCAACTCCTTCATCCAGAACGTTCGCCAGGAAGGCTTTGAAAAGACCATCAAGGATGTCGACGGCATCACGTCCGCCGGCGTCGTCGACGGGCAGAACGTGCAGGACAACGCGCTTGCCGCCGCCGAAAACCTGATCACCGGCAACCCCGACCTGACCGCGATCTATGCAACCGGCGAACCGGCTTTGATGGGCGCCATTGCCGCTGTCGAAAGCCAGAGCAAGCAGGATAGCGTCAAGGTGTTCGGCTGGGACCTGACGGCCCAGGCGATCGCCGGCATTGATGCCGGCTACGTCGCCGCCGTGATCCAGCAGGATCCTTCCGCCATGGGCGCTGCCGCAGTCGACGCCTTGAAGAAGGTCGCAGACGGCGGCAGCGTCGAGAAGAACATCGCCGTGCCGGTAACGATCGTCACCAAGGACAACGTCGAGCCATACCGGGCGATCTTCAAATGATGACGACTGAAAGACAGCATCCTCCCGCTGTCGCTGGTGCCGGGGGGGCTTTGCCCTCCCGCACCGGTGTCAGTCCCCGCGTGTCCCTCAAGGGGATCATCAAGACGTTCGGGTCGCACCAGGCACTGCGTGGCGTGGACCTCGACATCTATCCCGGCGAGTGCCTCGGCCTGGTCGGAGACAACGCCGCCGGCAAATCGACGCTCACCAAGATCATCTCGGGAACCTATATTCCGGATGGCGGAACGATCACCCTGGAAGGAGAAGAGGTCCGGTTCTCAGGTCCAGCTGACGCCCGCAACCGTCACATCGAAATGGTCTTCCAGGACCTGAGCCTCTGCGATCATATCGACGTGGTGGGCAACCTCTTTCTTGGTCGTGAGATCAGCAAGGGGCCATTCCTTGATACGAAGACCATGCTCGAGGAAGCACGCAAGATGCTCGATGCGCTGGAAATCCGCATTCCGCGTCTGACCGGCAAAGTCGCTCAGCTCTCCGGCGGACAGCGCCAGGCGATCGCGATCGCGCGCGCCGCTTCGTTCAACCCGAAAGTCCTGATCATGGACGAGCCCACCTCGGCGCTCGCCGTGGCGGAGGTCGAAGCCGTGCTCGCGCTCATCAACCGCGTCAAGGCCAAGGGCGTCTCGGTGATCCTGATCACCCATCGCCTCCAGGATCTGTTCCGTGTCTGCGACCGCATTGCCGTCATGTACGAAGGCACCAAGGTGGCTGAGCGCGAAATCGGCAAGACCAACCTGGAAGACCTCGTCAAGTTGATCGTCGGGGAAGGAGCCAAGCAATGACGGCCTACACCGAACGCGCAAAAGGCTCGCCGGCGGCAGACTTCCTCTCGGAGAACGCCCAGGTCCTGTCGATCGCCTTCTTCTTCCTCGCCTGCGTCGTCTTCTTCGCGGCGACGACCGACACCTTCATGACGCTCGGCAATATCCTGAACGTCATCCGCCAGGCGGCGCCGATCCTCATCGTCGCGGTCGCCATGACGCTTGTCATCATCACGGGGGGTATCGATCTCTCGGTCGGCTCGCAGGTCGCCCTGGTCAATGCCGTCGCGGCGATCGTGCTGGCAATGGGCTATCCGTGGCCGCTGGTCGTCGTCGCAATGCTCTTCTTCGGCGCCTTTCTCGGCTTCGTGCAAGGATGGTTCACGGCCTATCAGGGCATTCCGGCCTTCATCGTCACGCTTGCCGGCCTGTCGATCCTGCGCGGATTGGCGCTCTATCTGACACAGGGCTACTCGATCCCGATCAAGGATGCGCCCGGGTTCTTCATGCTTGGCCGCGGCGAATTCATCGGCATTCCCGTGCCGGCGTTGATTGCAGTCGCGGTCGCAGTACTCGGTTATGTCGTCATCTCCTCGACCAAGTACGGCCGTCAGGTCGTCGCCGTCGGTTCCAATATGGAAGCTGCCCGCCGCGTCGGCATGCCGGCAAAATGGGTTATCGCGTCTGTCTACATGATCGCCGGCATCGCCTGCGCCCTTGCCGGCCTGCTGATCGCTGCGCGCCTCGGCTCCGGCTCTTCGAATGCTGCCGTCGGCTTCGAACTTCAGGTCATCGCCGCGGTGGTACTGGGCGGGACATCGCTGATGGGGGGCCGCGGCACGATCCTCGGAACCGTGCTCGGCACCATGACGATCGCGGTCATCGGCAACGGCCTGATCCTCATGCATATCTCGCCGTTCTTCACGCAGATTGTTACCGGCGCGATCATTCTCGTTGCGATCTGGCTCAACACCCGGATCTTCACCGCCAACTTTCGCTTTGGCGGCAAGAGATGACCGTCATGAGCAAGGAGCTGTCAGAAGGACATGTGCGGTCCGGCAAGGTGATGACGGTGAACGGCGCGATCGACGCGGGCGAGCTAGGCGTCACACTGATGCACGAGCACATCCTCAACGATTGCCGCTGCTGGTGGAACGCACCGCAAACGAAGGAGCGTCAGTATCTCGCCGAAGGCTTCGTCTGCATGGAGATCCTCGGCGAACTGCGCCAGGACCCCTTCGTCAACAAGCACAACATCACGCTCGACGACGAACCTTTGGCGATCGCCGAATTGCAGGCTTTCGCGACCGCAGGCGGCCGTACGGTCGTCGAACCCACCTGCAACGGCATCGGTAGAAACCCGCTCGCCTTAAGGCGGATCTCCAAGGCGACGGGTCTCAATATCGTGATGGGGGCCGGATACTATCTTGCCTCCTCGCATCCGGCCGAAGTCGCGGACATGAGCGTCGACCAGATCGCCGACGGCATCGTCCGCGAGGCTATCGACGGTGTCGACGGTACGGGCGTGAAAATCGGGCTGATCGGCGAAATCGGCGTTTCTTCCGATTTCACCCCGGCCGAGGAGAAGTCCCTGCGCGGGGCGGCTCGTGCGCAGGTTCGGACCGGTCTGCCGCTGATGGTGCATCTGCCCGGATGGTTCCGGCTCGGCCATCGCGTGCTCGATGTCGTCGCCGAGGAAGGTGCTGATCTCCGCCATACCGTGCTCTGCCACATGAACCCGTCGCACGACGACTTCGCCTACCAGAGTGAACTCGCCGCGCGTGGAGCGTTCATCGAGTATGACATGATCGGCATGGACTTCTTCTATGCCGATCAGCAGGTGCAATGCCCGAGCGACGAAGAGGCCGCGCGGGCGATCGCAAGGCTGGTGGAGGCCGGACACATCGACCGCATCCTGCTTTCGCACGATGTGTTCCTGAAGATGATGCTCAGCCACTACGGAGGCAACGGCTACGCCTATGTGCTGCGTCACTTTCTGCCGCGCCTCAAACGACATGGATTGGGCGACGATGCGCTCGACCTGATGATGCGGGGCAATCCCCGCTCGGTATTCCAAACCGGGGCCTGACATTCGGCTCCAAACGCAATTCAAGACCTACGGATAGACCATGACCAAGAAAGTACTTCTCGTCGGCGAGAGCTGGGTAAGCTCCGCCACCCACTACAAGGGCTTCGACCAGTTCGGCAGCGTCACCTTCCATCTCGGTGCCGAACCGCTCGTCAAGGTGTTGAAGGACAGCGAATTCGAGCTGACCTACATGACCGCGCATGACGCCGTGGACCAGTTTCCCTACGAGATGGCCGGCCTCGACGCCTATGATGCGATCATCCTTTCGGACATAGGCGCCAACTCGCTGCTGCTGCCGCCGGCCGTGTGGCTGCACTCGCGCACGGTTCCGAACCGGCTGAAACTGATCAAGGCCTGGGTGGAAAAGGGCGGCGCGCTCCTGATGGTCGGCGGCTATTTCTCGTTCCAGGGCATCGACGGCAAGGCGCGCTGGCGCCGCACGGCCGTCGAAGACACGCTTCCGGTCACGTGCCTTCCCTATGACGACCGCGTCGAAATTCCCGAGGGTGCGGTCGCCGACGTCGTCAAGCCGGAGCACCCGACCATGGCCGGCCTTTCCGGCAACTGGCCGCTGCTTCTCGGCGTCAACGAAGTGGAGGTGCGTCCGGGAGCCGAAGTTATCGCACGCCTTCCGGAAGACCAGGGCGGTCACCCGCTGCTCGTCCTCGGTGGCTTTGGCAAGGGCCGCACTGCAGCCTGGACGTCGGATATCGGCCCGCATTGGCTGTCGCCGGCATTCTGCGAGTGGGACGGCTACGGCCGCCTCTGGAAGAACATCCTTGGCTGGATGACGGAGACGGCGCGCTAAGCAGCCGATGTTGCGCGCTGGGCAAAAACTCAGCGCGCGGCGAGGATTGCTTTGAGCTGCTCGATCGACGGAAACGCCGAGCGGGTGCCGGGACGACTGACGGTGATGGCGGCGGCCCGTGTCGCTTGTTCGATTGCCGTGCGATCGAGACGGCTGCCGCGAAGCGCCGCCGATGCAAGCGCCACTGCCATGAAGGTGTCGCCGGCGCCCGTGGTGTCGACGACATCGCATGCCACGGCAGCGATCCGGACACTGCTTTCGGCTGTGACGAGCATAGCTCCGTCGCCGCCGAAAGTCAGAACGACTTCGCGAACGCCGGCCGCAATCAGCTTGCGGGCAGCGTCTTCGCCGCTGGTCCCGGTCAATGCCTGCGCCTCGCCCTGGTTGAGGAAGGCGATGTCGACCAAGGGCCACAGGGTGCTGAAATGGGGACGCAGGGGAGACGGATTGAAGGCGGTGATCATTCGGCGGGCGCGCGCAGCTTCAAGGACGCCGCGCGTCGTTTCGTCCGAGAGGTTTCCCTGGAGCACCGCAAGGTCCCCGGGAGCCGCGTCGGCCAGAGGTGCTACGGCGTCGGCAAGCGCCAGGTTCTGGGCGGAGTCGGTGGTGGTGATGTTGACGTTTTCGCCATCCGGCGTAGTCAGCACGATCGAGAAGTCGGTGGACTTGCCGGGTACCGGCACAAGCTGGCTCACCACCGGTTCGCTCGCCAGATGCTGGCGGATCATGTCGGCGCGAAAGCCGTCGCCGAAGGCGGCGACAAGGCTCGTCGGCAGGCCTGTGCGGGCCATGACGACAGCCTGGTTTGCGCCCTTGCCGCCGAGGTCTCGAGATCGCTGGCTGCCATGGATCGATGCGCCGGCGGCCGGCATTTCCGACACGGCGATGGTTTCGTCCACCGTCACATTACCGATTACGTAAGCGTGCATGAACATACCTTCGAAAGGGAGAGAAATGCAGGAAATTTCTGACAAGTCCTCAAGCGCCATAAGGGAAATATTCGGGACTGACAAGGTTCTGATCGGCATGATCCATTGCCCCGCCTTTCCCGGCGCGCCACGCTATCGGGGCGCCGATATGTCCGCCATCTACGATGCCTGCATGCGTGATGCCGAGGCGTTGGTCGAGGGTGGCCTGCATGGCCTGATGATTGAAAATCATGGCGACGTACCCTTCTCCAAGCCGGAAGATATCGGTCATGAGACGGCCGCCTTCATGTCCGTCGTCACCGACCGGATAGCGCGAGCCACGGGTGTGCCGCTTGGCATCAACGTCCTTGCCAATGCGCCGATCCCGGCCTTTGCCATCGCCATGGCCGGTGGCGCCAAGTTCATTCGCGTCAACCAGTGGGCCAACGCCTACGTCGCCAACGAAGGCTTCATGGAGGGCCGGGCCGCAGAAGCGATGCGGTATCGCTCGCTGCTGCGCGCCGAGCACATCAAGGTCTTTGCCGACAGCCACGTGAAGCATGGCGCTCACGCGATCGTCGCCGATCGGTCGATCCAGGAACTGACGCGCGATCTCGCCTTCTTCGATGCCGACGGCGTGATCGCCACCGGTCAGAGAACCGGCAACACCGCAACCATCGAGGAAATCGAAGAGATCGGCTCGGCCACGCATCTGCCGCTTCTGGTCGGCTCGGGCGTGACCAAGGACAACATCGTCGAAATCCTCAAACGCACGAACGGCGTGATCGTCGCCTCGTCGTTGAAGCAGGGCGGGGTCTGGTGGAACCCGGTCGACATCGAGCGGGTCAAAGCTTTCCGCGCTGCCGCAGAACCCGCGCTGGAGGCATGACGATGGCGGCTGAAACCCTGTCGGAGCAGATCCTGCTGGAAAACGCTGCCGTCTTCGAAGCGATGGTGAACCATCGCTTCGTCGAGGACATCGTCCACGGGCGCCTCGCCCGTCCGGTTTTCGAACGTTATCTCGTCTATGAGGGCGCCTTCGTCGAAACCGCCATCTCGATCTTCGCCTTTGCAACAGCGAAGGCCCCGACGATCAACCAGAAGCGCTGGCTGATCGCTGTTCTGGATGCGCTCGCCAACCAGCAGGTCGCCTATTTCGAGAGGATATATGCCGAGCGGGGCATCGATGCCAGCGCCCACGATGTCGACCGTCCTGAGGTCGAAGCGTTCCGGTCGGGCATGCTGGAGATCGCAAGAAGCGGTGGTTTTCTCGACACTGTCGCTGCCATGTTCGCGGCCGAATGGATGTACTGGACCTGGTCGAAAAGGGCTGCGCTCGCACAAATTGCCGACCCGCATCTGAAGGAATGGGTCGACATGCACGCCCATGATGATTTCGCGGCGCAGGCGAAGTGGCTGAAGCAAGAGCTCGACCTTGCCGGGGAGACGCTGGAGGCTTCCGAGCGGAGCCGCCTCAGCGCCATCTTCGGGCGCGCACAAGAACTTGAGATCGCCTTTCACGACGCAGCCTATCGCTGATCAGGATCCCCTACCAGGAGCCGACCATGACCCCTCGCGTCCAAATCGACGGCAAACGACTGCTGCAGCGCCTCGACGATTTCGCCCGGATCGGCGCGACGCCAGCCGGCGGCGTCAACCGCCAAGCCTTGTCGCCCGAAGATCGCGCCTCGCGGCGCCTCCTCGCCGAACTCGCATTGGCGCGCGGCTTTCGCGTGTTTCAGGATCCTATGGCCAACCTGTTCATCCGGCGGGAAGGTCGTCTCGCCGCGCGACCGCCATTCGTGATCGGCAGCCATCTCGACAGCCAGCCGACCGGCGGGCGTTTCGATGGAGCTCTCGGGACCCTCGCCGCCTTCGAGGTCATGGAAAGTCTCGAAGACGCGGGGATCGAGACCGATCTGCCGCTTGAGGTCGTCGCCTGGACCAACGAAGAAGGTAGCCGGTTTGCTCCAGGGACGATGGGATCCATGGCCTTCGCCGCGGGCACGATCCCTGATGCCTGGTCCGACCTTCGCGGCCGCGATGGCGCCCCGTTCGTCAACGAGCTGACGGCAACACTCCAAGCCTTGCCAGAGGCCGAGGTGCGCCCGCTCGGTTTCCCGATCTCCGGCTATATCGAGCTCCATATCGAGCAGGGTCCGTCGCTCGAAAGGGAAAACATACCGATCGGCATTGTCTACGGCATCCAGGGGACGCGGTGGCTGGAGGTGACGATCACAGGCCAGGCAGCGCATGCCGGCACGACAGCGCTTGAGTTCCGTCGTGATCCCATGGCAGTCGCCATCGCCGCACTCGAACCGCTCTACAAGAGCGCGATGCCGAACGATCGGCGCGTCCGCTTTACTGTCGGTCGCTTTGCAGTCGAGCCGGGTTCAGTGAATGCCATTCCAGGTTCGGTGACGTTCAGCATTGATCTGCGGCACCCGGAAACCGAAGCCATCGACGCCTTGGAAGGCCGCGTGCGGCACGGCTGCGAGAGCGCGGCTGCTGCAGCCGGCTGCCGTAGCGAATTGAGACGGATATTCGACATGCCTCCCGCTGCCTTCTCGAAAGACCTGCTCGCCTGCCTTGATCGCGCCGCCGCATCGCTCGAACTAGAGACCAAGTCCATGCTGTCCGGCGCGTTCCACGATGCCCTGTTCGTCAATCGCGTTGCGCCCGCCGCCATGATTTTCGTCCCCTGCCGCGATGGACTTAGCCACAACGAGGCGGAATATGTCGAGCCAGAGCATTCAATAGCGGGGGGCCGTATGCTGCTTGCGGCCGTCGTGGAAGCGGTTGCCGTGAGCGCATAGCGGCCGCACGCAAGACCGACATGGAGCGGTTTCACCACCGCGGCTTTGGTTGCAACCATCGCGACGGAAGTCCGAATTCCAGTCGATACATTATGCGATCCTGACCGTACAAAACTAGAGCATATGAAGTCCGCTGATCGCTGCTCCACCAGGGGCGGCACTCGATGCCCACATTAATTCCAATCGACTATGCAAGGACTGCCGCAAGCCAATTGACACATCATATACATCCGCTATTCTGGATATATGGATACCACCACAGCAATCGTGGCGCTTGCCGCCCTCGCCCAAACCACCAGGCTTGAGACCTTCCGGCTTCTCGTGCGGCACGAGCCCGATGGCGTTCCCGCCGGCGAACTCGCCCGTCTCCTCGACGTGCCGCAGAACACCATGTCGGCGCACCTTGCGACGCTGTCGCGCGCAGGCCTCGTGACAAGCGAACGGCAAAGCCGTTCGATCATCTACCGGGCAGACCTTCAGGGGCTGCGGGACCTGACCCTTTTCCTGCTGAAAGACTGCTGCGGCGGCTCGGCGGAACTCTGCGCGCCGCTGATCGCAGAACTCACACCGTGCTGTGCTCCCGAGGTGAAGCTGTCATGAGCGACATCAGGCTGGAGCCAGTCCCGGGGAGCGATCAGGAACTAAAACTCGCGCTGTGGGCTTCCGGTCTTCCAACCGAAGACCTCGAAGACGCAGGGCGCTCGTTTTTCAGGGCGGTTTCTTCGGATGGCGGTACGCTTGGCTATGCTGGCATCGAGGCGTGCGGCGATGACGTGCTTCTCAGGTCGATAGTCATCTTGCCCGAGCATCGTGGCAAGGCGTTTGGCAAATCGCTGACCAGGGAAACTCTGAAGGCCGTCAATGTAAGCTCGGCAGTCTTCCTGGCGACGACCTCCGCCGCACCGTTCTTCGAAAGCCTTGGCTTCGCTGTGATCGACCGCTCGGATGTGCCGCCCGCCGTTCTCGCGACCCGTCAGCTCTCGGGCATCTGCCCGGCATCCGCAACGATCATGAAACTCAACAGACCTCCGACCTAACCACGGAAAACAACCATGACCGACAAGACCTACAACGTGCTCTTCTTGTGCACGGGCAACTCCGCTCGTTCTATTCTCGCCGAATCCATCCTCAACAACGAAGGCGGCGGACGCTTCCGCGCCTTCTCCGCGGGCAGCCAGCCCAAGGGCGAAGTCAATCCGCATGCCCTGAAGGAACTGGACGTCCTCGGCTATCCGGCGACTGGCTTCTCGTCGAAGAGCTGGGACGTCTTCGCACAACCAGGCGCGCCCGAAATGGATTTCATCTTCACCGTCTGTGACAGCGCCCACGGCGAGGCCTGCCCGGTATGGATCGGTCATCCGATGACGGCGCATTGGGGTGTCGAGGACCCCGCGGCCGTTGTCGGTTCCGAGGTCGAAATCCAGCGCGCCTTCGCGCAAGCCGCTCGCTTCCTCAAGAACCGCATCATGGCCTTCATCAGCCTGCCGCTGACGTCGATTGACCGTCTGGCGCTCGAAACGAAACTCCGCCAGATCGGCGCGATGGAAGGCACGACGGCAATCCAGGGAAAGTCCGCCTGATGTCTACCTTTGAGCGCTATCTCACCATCTGGGTCTTCCTCTGTATCGTCGTCGGCGTCGCCCTCGGCCATCTGATGCCCGGTGTTTTCCAGGTTATCGGCGCGGCGGACGTCGCGAAGGTGAACTTGCCCGTTGCCATCCTGATCTGGCTGATGATCATCCCGATGCTCATCAAGATCGACTTCCGTTCGCTGGCGCAGGTCAGCACCTACTGGCGCGGTATCGGCGTCACCCTGTTCATCAACTGGGCCGTCAAGCCGTTCTCCATGGCGCTGCTCGGATGGCTGTTCGTGGGCTGGCTGTTCCGTCCCTATCTGCCGGCCGATCAGATCGACTCCTATATCGCTGGCCTGATCATCCTCGCGGCAGCACCCTGTACCGCGATGGTGTTCGTCTGGAGCAACCTGACGCGCGGCGAGCCACTGTTCACGCTCTCCCAGGTGGCACTCAACGATGCGATCATGGTGGTCGCCTTTGCGCCGATCGTTGGGCTGCTGCTCGGGCTGTCGGCGATCACCGTGCCGTGGGACACGCTCGTTCTGTCGGTCGTCCTCTATATCGTCGTCCCCGTCATCATCGCGCAGGTCCTGAGAGGGCGGCTGACCGCCGACGGCACAACGAAGGCGCTGGACGCCATGCTGGCGAAGCTGCAGCCACTATCGCTTGTTGCCCTGCTGGCGACGCTCGTCCTCCTCTTCGGCTTCCAGGGAGAACAGATTATCGCGCAGCCGACGATCATCGCGCTGCTGGCCGTCCCCATCCTGATCCAGGTCTATTTCAACTCGGGGCTGGCCTATCTGCTGAACCGGATGTCGGGCGAGCGCCATTGTGTTGCCGGGCCTTCGGCATTGATCGGGGCCAGCAACTTCTTCGAACTCGCGGTCGCGGCCGCCATCAGCCTGTTCGGCTTCCAGTCCGGCGCGGCACTGGCGACCGTCGTCGGCGTGCTCATCGAGGTTCCCGTGATGCTCACGGTCGTCTGGGCCGTGAACCGCAGCAAGGGCTGGTACGAGGCAGCACCCGCCGTCTCCCGGAACACCATCACCGAAAGGACATGACAATGAACGTCACCATCTATCACAACCCGGCCTGCGGCACGTCCCGCAACACTTTGGAAATGATCCGCGCAGCCGGGATCGAACCTGATGTCATCGAGTATCTCAAGTCGCCACCGTCGCGCGACGAGTTGGCAAGAATGATCTCCGATGCCGGGCTGACCGTCCGACAGGCGATCCGCGAGAAGGGCACGCCTTACACGGAGCTGGGTCTCGATGACCCGAAGCTGACGGACGACCAGTTGCTTGACGCCATGCTGAAGGACCCGATCCTCATCAACCGTCCGTTCGTCGTCACGCCGCTCGGCACCAGGCTTGCTCGACCCTCCGAGGCAGTGCTCGACATCCTGCCGGATGCCTTCAAGGGGGCCTTCTTCAAGGAAGATGGCGAGCAAGTTCTCGATCAGGAGGGTAAGCGCGTTGTCTGAGACATTCCCCGCCTTGCAGGAGCGGCATCTTCGCCAAACTGACCTCGACGCGTTGCGTCCAGCGTTTTCGACGCACAAGCCGCGCATCCTGATCCTCTACGGCTCGCTCCGGGAGGTCTCCTACAGCCGGCTGCTCGCGCACGAAGCCAGGCGTCTGCTCGAGCGGTTGGGGTGCGAGGTGCGGATGTTCGATCCGAAAGGATTGCCGCTTCCCGACGAGGCCCCGGTCAGCCATCCGAAAGTGCAGGAGCTGCGCGACCTGTCGCAATGGTCGGAGGGTCAGGTCTGGGTCAGCCCTGAGCGCCACGGTGCGATGACGGGCATCATGAAGGCCCAGATCGACTGGATTCCCCTATCGCTCGGATCGATCCGTCCGACTCAAGGCAAGACGCTGGCGATCATGGAAGTCTCCGGTGGCAGCCAGTCCTTCAACGCCCTGAACCAGATGCGCGTGCTCGGCCGCTGGATGCGGATGATCACGATCCCGAACCAGTCGTCCGTCGCCAAGGCCTACCAAGAATTCGACGCCGACGGCAGGATGAAACCGTCGTCCTACTACGACCGCGTCGTGGACGTCTGCGAGGAGCTGGTGAAGTTCACGCTGCTGACACGGGACGTCTCGGCCCACCTGACGGACCGCTACAGCGAACGGAAGGAACAAGCGGCCGAGTTGGAGAAGCGGGTGTCACTGAGGACGATTTAGTCAAACGCCATCGGCAAAGTTCCGATAGCGGTCATCTTGCAATCGCAACGGCCGCTATTTGGCCATAAGCGAACCAACGCCTTGTCCGCTTATGGCGGCCCATTGCAGCCTTTCGAAAGACTGACCTAGCGCGCATGACGCAAAAACTATGCACGAGGCGATATTTCCAATAGGCTATTCAGCAATGGATGACGGGCGTCACCTGAAAGCATCCATTGCCGAGGCACAAAGAGTGACGATACAGCTTCGATCAACCCTCACCTGTCCGAATTGCGGCCAGCGGGCTACGGAAACGATGCCCACCGACGCCTGTCAGTTCTTCTATGATTGCAACGGATGCGGCACGATGCTCCGGCCAAAATCCGGGGACTGCTGTGTGTTCTGTTCCTTTGGCGACGTGCCTTGCCCGCCAATCCAGGAGGCCAAACATAACAACGGAGCCGCAAGGTGCTGCGTCGGTTCCTAACGTGGGGTGAGAGGCAAGGCTGACGTCCGTATTGGGCTATGCCGGCGCATTTCGGCCGAAAGACATGCGCCCACGCTGCACCCTCAAGGACGCCGAGGAGTTCCACGATGAGCGAAGACGCCTTCAACATGTCGATCCGCAAGTTCCTGAAGGAAGTCGGTGTCACCTCGCAGCGCAAGATCGAAGAGGCGGTGCGCGAGTGGCAGTTCGGCGGCAAGAAGCTGAAGGTCCGCATGACGCTGACGGCAGAGGGCACGGATCTCAACCACGTGGTGAACGGTGAAATCGAACTTCCATAGGTCTGACGAAGCATAGATCGAAACGACCATGCCGATACTTATCAATAAGACCAAGATCGGTCAGGCATCGCGCCCGCACTGGGGCGGAAGCTTCAAACTTCCCACCGAGCCAAGCCTACAGCCCGCGCATTACTGCCCCAAGGTCGCTCTCGACGAGCGCGACGTTGATCCGACGGACTTCGCGTGCGCGACATGAGCACAACACCTGGCATCCGCACGCCGCCACAATAAATGAGCTACATCGAGGGAGGCAATGATGCGGAAGAGTGCGCCGGATTTCAGCCTTGAGGGCAAGGTGACTTTGGTGACGGGCGCGAGCCGTGGCATTGGACGTGCTTGCGCACTTGCCTGTGCTGCAGCAGGCTCAGATATTGTCTTGGGGGTCCGCGATGTCGCAGCGTCAGCGGGCCTGATCGCCGAGCTCGAGGGCGCGGGGCGAAAGATCCTCCCTGTCGAACTGGACATTCCCAACAAGGCCCACATCGCACAAGCCGTCGACGCGGCTCTTGCTGCATTCGGTCGGATCGACGTCCTCGTCAACAATGTCGGCGTGGCTCCGGGCAATCTCGCGGAACTCGTTGAGGAGAAGGACCTTGACGAGATACTCGATGTCAACATCAAGGGCACCTTCCTGATGACACAAGCAGTAGGCCGTCACATGATCGCGCGAAATGGTGGCCGGATCATCAGTATCAGCTCACAGGCCGGTACGGTCGCACTGCGCGGAGAGGCAATCTATTGCATGAGCAAGGCGGCAATTAATCACCTCACGCGCTGCCTTGCAGCCGAATGGGCACGCTATAATGTCACCGTAAACACCGTATCGCCGACGTTCATCCACACGGATGGTACAGCACCGTTTCTATCCGATGCCAAAAATCGCAAAGCGACGGTCGATCACATTCCACTCGGTCGGATCGGGGAAACCGATGATGTGGTGGGTGCCGTAGTCTTCCTTGCATCGCCGGCTGCGAGCCTGATCACCGGCGCGAACCTGCTGGTGGACGGCGGATGGTCCATCGCCTGAGGCCACGGGGCCGAACGTTCGTCCGTCATCAGGCAACGCTGTCGCGGCGCACCGATGAGGCGACAGCGACGAACGCCAGGATTCCAAGCGTACCCAGCGCGGCGATCACGAAAAGCGAGATGGTTGTCCCGAAGTGGCTCATAGCGGCCGCGAACGCAAACGGGGCAGCCGCGCCAGTCGCCAACCTTGCCGCAGCCATTTTGCCCGTGATCGCGCCGTAGCCAGCGGACCCGAAGAGATAGAGCGGCAAGCTCCCCTGAGCGATGCTGTTGATCCCTGATCCGAGGCCAAGACAGATGGCGAAAGCCACGGCACCTGGCAGCCAATCACCCGACATCCCGAGTATCACCGCACCAACGACCATCAACGCCGCGGACACTATCGCAAGCGCGGGCGGCGACAGGCTCTTTCCGAAGACCATGTTGATCAGGCGGCTCATGACCTGTGCCGGACCGAACAGGGAACCGATCACGACCGCCGCACTGCCGAGTCCGATCGCGCCGAGCATCGGCACCATGTGGGCAAGGATGGCGGCGAGAGTGAAGCCCGAAAGGGAGAAGGCAAGGGAGACCAGCAGCATGCCGCGGCGACGCGCCTGTGGCTCAAGAGCGCCGACGACGACCTCGCGGGTTCTTGTCTCGTCCGTCTTGGAGCCCATTCTTCCGTCACGCATGATCCAGTAATGTAGGGGCATGCAGACGAGAAGGTTCAGGGCGGCGAACACCAGATAGATTTCCCGCCAGGACAGGTATCCGGTCAGTGTCGCGGCGATCGGCCAGAAGATTGTGGAGGCAAAGCCGCCGATGAGCGTGAGGTAGGTGATGCTGCGAGAGGCGGACCGAGGTTCGCTTTCGACCAGTGTGGCGAAGGCTGCCTGGTACTGGACCATCCCGGAGGACACCTCGAGCAAGACAATCGCAAGGGCGAAGAGCGAGACGGATGGCGACCATGCACAGAGTGCCAAGGTGAACGCCGCAAGTGCCGATCCCAGCGTCATCACCGTCGCCGCGCCGATCTTGTCCATGTACCTGCCGATGAAGGGAGCCGACAGGCCGCCGATGAACAGGGAGACCGAGAAGATGGCGAAGACCCGTTCCAGGCTGATGCCGAGGTCTTTGGCCATTCCGGGGGCGAGGATGCTGAAGGAGTAGTAGAGGGTGCCGTAGCCGATGATCTGCGTGACACCGAGAGCGGAGACGGTGCCCGCCGGAACCTTGATCGTATGCAATGACGTGTTCCTTGACGGCCTATGCTTCGCTTGAACAGCAACTGGCGGATCGCACGACGGACCCACGAATGCCGGGATGTCCCGCACAGCAGTCTTCCATCAGGAACGTCACGAGGTCGGCCAGTGTGTCGTAGCTTGCGCTGTAGACGATCGAGCGCGACTCCCGGCGCTGGGCAATGAGACCTGAGCGCTCGAGTTCCTTGAGGTGGAACGAGACGTTCGATGGAGAGACGCCCATGCGTTCCGCAATCGCGCCGGCGGCCAGACCTTCAGGGCCGGCGACGACCAGGGTCCTTACGATGGACAGCCGGGTCTCCTGCGAAAGCGCGGCGAAGGAAGAGAGGGCTTGACGATCATCCATATTTCAATAATCCTTGAATCATTGAAATTGAGGATAGCCGCAAATGAGCACGATCGACAATAGCCAATCCGACAAAACCGATATCTCGCTCGGGGCGTTGCTCGGCAGAGCCGCAGAGACACCGGACCTGCCCTTGGTTTTCCTGTATGACGGAAAGCGCGTGAAGCCGGGCTATCACGTGACAGAGGTCAAAGCTGGCCAGTTCTCCGCGCTTGATTGCGGAGCAAATCCGGAAGTCTGGTCGGAAATCTTCGTGCAGCTTTGGGATGTCGAGGAGGGCGAGCGGACCCATATGACGGCCGGAAAATTCTCGGCCATCGTCCGCAAGGTTTCCGAACACGTCCGCCTCGACGGCTCCGCCAAGCTTACCTTCGAAGTCAGCGATGGCGTCCGCCCGATGCAGTTGTTCTGCGCGAACGCTCCTGTCGCGGAAGACGGCGCTCTCCACGTAGCGTTGACGCCACGGCCCGCGAGCTGCAAGCCTCGGGACCGCTGGCTGGCTGAACATAAGTCCAATAAATCGCGGTGCTGCGGGAGTGCTGCGGCTAAATGATTGAGGCGCGTTACGGCCGAGCACCCAATCCCTCGCCTTGATGGGAATCGAACCCTCGACCCACCTACACAGCGCCTCCTGGTTGCCAATTGATGAAGGCACACACGTGCTAGATCTCTTCAGCGATGCATGCCGAACCACGGCCTTGTAATCGGGGTAGAACGCAGGACGAACTGGTTGGTATAGACGCTCAACGTAGCCAGCGACCAAGCAATGAAGACAACAGTATGAACCGTCTGGCAATAATTCCTGGCTGCGCAGAATCGGCGACCTTAGTTTGAGCGATCAGTCCGGCCCCAAAAGACTGGCCCTGGTCTTTTTTTGCTTTCCGGGAGACCCGGCATCACCCAAGCAATGACGGAAAAATAACCATCAGTGTCGAGATTCAGCGGTGAGCAAGTAACCGGCACCTGAATTTCAGACTTCCTAAACTGAGCATTGCGTATGCCGTCAGCACATAGTTCGAGGGCGGTTAATGTTTGTTTTAGTTAAGAAATATCTTTTGGGAAGCTTTCCAAAATTCCTTAAAGGCGAATGGTCAAGCATGAGCCTTCTGGACAAGTTGGACGTTGGCGCGCGGATTTGCGGCGCCCTTGGCATCGTAACCGTCGCCATGTCTCCAGAGTTGGAAGTCCTAACCGAGATTAGGAATCGGCTTGGGCCCGAGGTGCAGAAATTCGACGCCATCTATGTCAGCAAGGCGACGCGGGAAGGAGATGCGATTGCGATCAACCTTAAGAAGGTGCGCACCGCAAACACACTGCAGTACCAGCTTTGGATGTGCGCTGGCCAGGAGAACCGCAACATGGTGTTCTTTGGCGAGGGGTTCATGGGTCGGGAAGAAACAGACAATACATTGCGCGTCTCGCTCGCCGATACGCCTTCTCACGTTCTTCTCAAGGTCACCGCTGGAGATCTCGAATATGTTCGCCACGAGGAGTGGGATCTCTATCGATCCGTAAAAGAAAGCGACACCAAAGTCATTCAGGGCGACGCCAATTGCGGGGAAGTATAATGCTGAGCAACAAGCGGGATTTTCTAAAAGGAATGGGCGCTTCCGCCATCGTGCTGGGCGTCACCAACCACTCATGGGCCCAGAGCCTCTGCTCCGTCTGGGACAAGACCGTGCTGTGGGATCTCCGAAACGCCCTGTGGGGACGGGCTGGTGAAAATACAACCAGTGTCTACCTCATCGGCGCGCCCTGGTGCCCATTTTCTCGCCAGGCCGTGAAGGACTACCTTTCTGGCCGCCTTCCGTTCGAACTGCGCTTCGTACCCATCGACGCCGTTCAGGTCCGCCATCGCGCCCAGCAGGCCGATATCGTCATAAACAACCGGGATGGATTAGAGCGTACCTTTCTGGACAAGGACGCCAAGGCGCCCCCGATTGACCCGGACCTGCAGAAACTTATTCATGACGCCAACTTCATTGCGTTAAACGGATTTCAGAAGCGCCTTACCAACATCGCTTCTCCGACATTCATCTACGAGACATCCCGCGGAGGAGCGAGCCTGGTCGGACACAAACCCTGGGCACAGTTCACGACAGATCTGAAACCCCTCGGTCACGAACCAACCGATTTCTCCACGCGATTGGAGACTATCCTTGCCGAAACGAAGAAGTTTAACCAGGTAGCGGAGATGAGAACGATTTATCGTACGGCGATCCATTCGCTGCCCGATACGGGATCTCCTTCTGCAGGATGCGTCAGCTACACAACCTTCAAGGCAGTTGCCGAACTTCACTACGGGGATGTCGACTGGGTGCAGGTGCAGGCTCTCACTTCCAACGAGAAGGAAATCATCTTCGGTTATGTCGATCGTCGCGACGTGACATTTGTCTAAACCGATAGGTGAGTTTTGTGTGTGATGGCGAATTCCCAAAAGATCGGTTCGTCCGGCTTACCCAGACCCGGCATGACCGCGGCAAATTTCGGATCGGCAAGCACCGCTGCCGCCCCGCGGCGTTCTTCTCCGCCGGCTGGAACATCAGGATCGCCGCCGGCGCTCGGCCAGGATAGCCGCATCACAGTCGGTGGCGGGTGATTAAGACCGAGAGCCTTAGCCTCGGGCAGCGCAGTTCGAATCTCGCGCCTTGATAGAAATCGAACCGGAGGCCCTGCGTCTGCAGCCCGGCATGAAGGATAGAGCTTTTGCAATCCGGGTCTGTTAAAGACTCACGCATGAGTACACCCATCTCTTCGTCTGACGGCGATCACCGTTACGCCTCTCTCCTTTCCCAGCTTAAGGAGCGAATCCGATCAGCGCGCCTCAAGGCAGCTGTTGCTGTCAACCGAGAACTCATTCTGCTCTATTGGGGCATCGGCCGCGAGATCTTGGCACGCCAGAACGTTGAGGGATGGGGCAGCCGCGTCATCGATCGGCTCGCCGCGGATCTTCGGCGCGATTTCCCTGAGATGACGGGACTTTCGCCACGAAACCTCAAATATATGCGCGCCTTTGCTGAGGCATTTCCCGACGAGCAAATCGTGCAACAGCTTGTTGCACAATTGCCCTGGGGCCATAACGTCAAACTCGTCGAAGCCCTGAAAAGCGACGAAGAGAGGCTATGGTATGCGCGCCAAGCCGTAGAACATGGGTGGAGCCGCAACGTTCTCGTCCATCAGATCGAAAGCGGTCTGTACCAACGGCAAGGAAAGGCACTGACTAACTTTGGTCGGACATTGCCAGCCCCTCAGTCAGACTTGGCGCAGGAGTTGATCAAAGACCCTTACAGCTTCGATTTTCTCGCTCTCGGCCCGGCGATGTCCGAACGCGAACTTGAGCAGGGCCTCATCGAGCACTTACGCTCGTTGATTTTGGAGCTCGGGAAAGGGTTTGCGTTCGTGGGCAGCCAACATCATCTCGAGGTGGGCGGACAGGACTATTATTTAGACCTCCTGTTCTATCATCTGCGGCTGCGCTGTTTCGTTGTCGTCGAGCTCAAGATTGAAGAATTCAAGCCGGAGTTCGCCGGCAAGATGAACTTCTATCTTTCGGCGGTAGACGACCAGCTTCGACACGAGTCCGATGCTCCAAGCATCGGAATCATTCTTTGCAAAGGCAAGAATGAGGTAATCGTCGAGTACGCTCTTCGAGATTCGACAAAGCCGATGGGCGTTGCAGAGTATAGGCTATCCACCGCCCTTCCCCAACCGCTACAAAAAGAGCTACCAACCGAAGCTGAGCTTGCGCGGGAGTTCCCGTTAATGTCGCTAGTAAAGCTCCGGATAGAAATTGAGCGTGAAATCCGGTTGTTGATGGCCGACCAAACTGAGAGCGAGAGACCTGCCGCGCTTGGCCCGATGCTTGCAGAACTCCAGCGTCTTGGGCTTGCACCCAAAACTGCTGACCAATTTCTAGGCGCCCTTCACGCGATGAACAGAGCTGCGCACGGCCTGGACGTCGATCCCGCGGACGCGTCTGAGGCGACAGGGGTTGCAACTGCCTTCCTCGCTGAGCTTCAAGCCATTCGCAACGGCCGACTCTCTTGAATGGCAAAGGCCCGCGGTTGGTCGGCGCGGTCTACCTCGGCGGTTCCAGCAGATACATTATGCGACCCTGAACGCACAAAGCCAGATCAAACCAGAAACCCGCTGCGCCCGCGCAGAGCTCCAGTCATTTACCCGCTCCCACAATGCGGCTGCTTCAGAGCTCCTGAAAGCGACGATCGGCTTGTCATGCAGCGTCGCCTCTGCCGCCCACTGCCAGCTTGTGGGCAGCTCTTCCAGCTCACGGCCGGAGACGAGTCAAAGCTCGGTTACGAGGCGCGAGAGCGCGGCCACCCAGCAGTCTTCTTAGTAGTAGCTGGCATCCGCCTTGCGACCGGATGTAGAGTTCGGCCAAAAGCGCTTCTGCCCATTCCGTCCCGCAAGGGCGCCGCTATCGGGCAAGGCACTTTCCTGTCCGTCTGCCGCAGACGCTCCATTCGGGCTACACGTTTGCACTTGGCGTTTGTCTCTGTGCCGATTTTGGGTCAGTCCAGCGAATGCTGCTTCACTCGTGGTCTGGACGGTAGACACGGCAAAGTCGCGCATAGTCTTCCATCTCGGGCCTCAGCGCGGCGAAGGCCGAAAGCACATGCATCTTAAGCTGCAGCGCTGCCGGTCCCGGCGGCATCAGCTTTGATTGCACGAAGCCGAGGGCACGCGGCACCCCGCTCGGCAAGACGGGGAGGGCGGTGATATTGTCAGCCTGCCGCCTGGCGAAAACCACGCCGAAGGGCAGCACCGCCAGACTGTCCGAGTGGCCAAGATGCGCTAGGATGCCGGCAAGCGATGCCCCGGAAAAATTGATGCGCACATGCTCGGCTCCGAGATTGACGAGTGCGGTTCTGAGATCGGCACTGAGCGGACTGCCGGCCGGCGGCTCGGTCCAGGGATAGCGCAGCAGGTCCGCGGGCTGGAGCCCGTCCAATGCCAGAAGCGGATGCCCGGCGCGACAGGCAACCACATTGCGACCCGTCAGGATCGGATCGAAGGTCAGATCACTGTCGGTGTCGAAGACTTCGACCGGACAGATGGCAAGGTCCAGCTGCCCAGCCCTGACCTTTTCGGCGAGGCTTGCGGTGTAACCATAGACCTGTTCGATGCGAACATTTGGCCGCGTCCGCTGGAACCGGCCGACCATGGCCGAAACCAGCGCATCCATGAAAAACGGCGTGCCACCGATGCGGATATCCCCGCGCTCGCCGCGCCGGAAAGATTCGGCGACGTCACTCGCGCGCACAGTGGCGCGCCGCACCGCCGCACCGAGGTCGGCGAGATCGCGACAAAGGGGGGTCGGTTCGATCGGCCGGCGGTTACGCAGGAACAGCGGCTCGCCCAGCCGCGTTTCCAGATAGGCGACGGTGCGCGACAGACCGGGTTGTGTCATCCCGAGGATGGCCGCCGCCTCGGACATGCCGCCGGCATCGACGATCGCCCAGATCTGCAGCAGATGGCGCGGATCGATTTGCACGCAGCTCTCCATCAATGCCGTATTTGCCCACTACATACCATATTGGTATGTTATTTCGAGATATCATTATTCGAGTTTTCTCACTCCCCTCGATACAGTTCTTCTCAAGATGGAGCCTTACCTCCACGAGGCGGCTCAGGGAGGAGCTGATGACGGCATTCGACTATCAGGGATCGTCGGCACGAATTCTGTTTGGCGCCGGAGCGCGGGCAAGGGTACTGGAAGCGGTCGACGCTTTGGGCTGCAAGCGCGCCCTCGTGCTCTCCACACCGCATCAGGCCGAGGAAGCCAGCGCCATCGCGAGCCTTCTGGCAGACCGCGCCGCCGGCCTGTTCACGCATGCCACGATGCATACGCCGGTCGAGATCACCGAACGGGCGATCGAGCTCATGCGCGATCTTGGCGCCGACTGCACCGTCGCCTTCGGCGGCGGCTCCACCACCGGGCTTGGCAAGGCGATCGCCTTTCGCCTCGATACGCCGCAGATCTCCATACCGACGACCTATGCCGGTTCAGAGGTCACACCGATCCTCGGGCAGACCCAGGCGGGCCGCAAGGAGACCGTGCGCGCGGCCTCCGTCCTGCCCGAGCTCGTGATCTACGACCCGGAACTGACACTTGGTCTGCCGCTTGCGATGACGATGACCAGCGGTCTCAACGCGATGGCCCATGCCGCCGAGGCCCTCTACGCCCGTGATCGCAATCCGATCTCCTCGCTGATGGCAACGGAGGGCCTGAGGGCACTTGCCGAGGCCCTGCCCCGCATCGCCGGTTCGCCACGGGATCTATCGGCACGGAGCGACGCGCTCTACGGCGCCTGGCTGTGCGGCACGGTGCTTGGCACGGTCGGCATGTCGCTGCACCACAAGCTCTGTCATGTGCTCGGCGGGTCTTTCGACCTGCCGCACGCCGAGACCCATGCGATCATCCTGCCGCAGACGATCGCCTTCAACGCGGGTGCTGCTGCCGACGAACTTCGCCCGCTCAGCGCGATTTTCGGGGGCGCATCCCCAGGCACGGCACTGCATGCCTTTTCCGTCAAGATCGGCGCGCCGACGGCACTGAGAGAGATCGGCTTTCGGGAAGAGGATATCGGCCGCGCCGCGGAGATCGCCACGGCGAACCCCTATTGGAATCCGCGGGAGGTGACGCGGGCCGACATCCACGCGCTGCTGACGGCTGCGTGGCGAGGCGACGCGCCCTGAAGCGCAAACGCCGGGACAATCGATAAAAACGGGAGGAAGACATGAATCAATCCAAGGCAACCCCGCCTCTGGTCCGCCGGCAGGTGGCCGTCATCGGCTGTGGGCCCGCGGGCCTGACCGCCGCTTCTCTTCTCGGTCAAGCGGGGCATGACGTCATCGTCATCGAGCGCTGGCCCGAACCCTACGGGCTGCCGCGTCTCAGCCATATCGATGGCGAGACGGCGCGCCTGGTAGCCTCTGCGGGTGATATCGACCATGCGCTACGCGATGCACAGGCAATCGACACCTATCACTACCTCGACGATCAAGGGAACATCCTGATCGACCTGGACTGGAAGGGAAAACAATGTGGCTTTCCCGCCCATATCTCGATCTTCCAGCCGGAAATCGAGGACGCGATCTATTCTCGGGCCCAGCCGCTGCCAAACGTCGAATTCCTGCGCGGCTGGGAGGTCTCAAGCCTCAAGCAGCAGACAGACAAGGTCGTTCTTGAGGCGCAGCCGTGGGACGGATCGTGGAAGGCAGTTGCCGACGGAGCCGACCCGGTTCGACGTATCGAAGTGGATTATGTGATCGGCGCGGACGGCGCCAACAGCTTCACCCGCCGCGCGCTTGGCATCGAGCGTCATCAGTATGGCCACCACGAGCGTTGGCTGAACCTCGACTCCGAATACGTCAAGGATCTCGGCGACCGCTTCGCCGTTACTTCGATCTATTGCGACCCGGCGCGGGCACACATGTACATGCCAATCGGCAAGTCACGCGTGCGCTTCGAGATGCGCGTCCTGCCGGGTGAAGAAACCAGCCACTGGGAGGACATCAAGAACGGGCTTGCCTGGCTGCGCGAACAGCACGGCATCGGCCTCGATGAGATCCGGCCGATCCGCAACGTCGTCTACACCTTCGATCCCGCGATCACCAAAAGCTGGAAAGAGGGCCGGGTCATGCTTGTGGGAGACGCTGCGCACACGATGATGCCCTATATGGGCCAGGGCGCGTGCTCGGCCATCCGCGACAGCGCTAACCTTGCGTGGAAGCTCGATCTGGTGCTTCAGGGCAAGGCTGGGCCCGAGCTTCTCGATACCTACGAGGCGGAACGCCGCCCACATGTGACGCAAATCACCGAAACCTCGACAATGCTTGGCAAGGTTGCCAACGAGGACGATCCGGCGAAGGTGGCGGAGCGAAACGCACTCTTTCTTTCCGGCAGGATGCCGCCGCCCCCGCCCTTCCCCAAGGTTGAAACCGGCGTGGTTCACAGGGAGGCCGACGGCAGCCTGCTGGCCTCGACAGGTGCCCCTACACCGCAGGGACGCGTTATGACCGACGGCCATGAAGGCCTGATGGATGACGTTGCCGGCCGGGGCTTCATGATCGTCAGCCGCGCCGACCCGAGCGCCCATCTTGATGCCGAGCTTCGCGACTTCTTTCACGAGATCGGCGGTCGTTGGATCGTGCTGGATGGAACCGGCGCGGCATCCGACAATGTCGCAGACATCGATGGCGTGCAGCTGAAGTTCCTGGAACAGAACGACTTTTCCGCCTATCTGCGCCGTCCAGACTTCCTGATGTACGGTGCGGTGCGCGATCTGACCGACCTGCCCGCGCTGCTTCGAGGGTTGCGCGAAAGGCTGCATTGGCACCAGGTCGCTCCGGCCTGCGAGACCACGGCGGAGGCAGGGGCATGAACGTTGATCCCATCGTCAAGGCGAACCTTGCGCATCAGCGAGCCATGCCCATGACCCGCCTCATTGACTGCGGCATGGATCATGCGGACGCGTCGCGATTGCATTCTCGCACGTCGGCGGGTGAAGCCTGGGACGAAGTGGCGGAGGCAATCGCTGTTGAGCGCCTCATAGAGGCTGAACGAGCCGAGGCGGAGAAACATACGGTCACGGCCGCTGAGGCGCGGCAGCGCGCGATCGCCGCACTCGTCTTCGCGCAGATGGCATTCAATTTCGACGAGCCGCGCAAGGTGAAGCTCTATCGTGACCTCGTCGTTGCCTGTCAAAAACTCGCTCCGGTTTTCGATCTGCCGTTCAATCGGGTCGAGGCCGACTTTGGCGGCAGGAAACTGATCGGCTGGCTGGTGCGCCCTGCCAAGAGCATCGCGAGCGGCACGATCATCCTTTTTGGCGGTCAAAGCGGCTGGGGTATTGCCTATCTTCCGCTTGCCCGCGAACTCGCCCGCCGCGGCCTCGCCACCCTGCTTGCCGAAGGTCCGGGCCAAGGCGAAACGCGCATCGAGCAGGGTCTTTACCTCCAGCCGGGCGTCGAGGGAGCCTTCAGCGGCTGGGTCGATTTCATTCTCGCCGATCCGACGATGGGTGCACCCGGCATCTGGGGCAACAGCTATGGCGGGCTCTGGGCCGCACGGACTGCAAGCCACGACCACCGGATTCGCGCCTGCTGCATCAACGGCTCCTTTGCCAGCCCTGGCATCCTGCCGTTTCGAACGGCCTTCGAGCAGAGTGCGGCCATGATCGGTTCGCAGGATCGAACGGTGATCGAGGCCGTGATGGCGAAACTGCGCTTCGACCCCACACGACACCGGATCGATTGCCCGCTGCTCGTCCTCCACGGCGGAGCCGATCCGCTGGTGACATTGGCCGACCAGCAGCCATTCATCGATGCCGCAACCGGTGAAGCCAGACTGCACGTCTGGCCGGATGGCGAGCACACGATTTACAATCACAGCTTCGAGCGGACGGCACTCGTCGGTGACTGGTTCGCCGCGCAGCTCGGCCGAGACGGCCGATAGGGGAACCAGCGATGAGCATCTATTTCACCGAGAAAGGCTCGGCCGAGACCGTCAACCGCTGCATCGGACGAGGCGCCACGCCGCGGGCGCGTCAGGTGATCGCGAGCCTCGTCCGCCATCTGCACGACTTCGTCAAAGATGTGGAACTGACCCAGGACGAATGGGAAAAGGCCATCGATTTCCTCACCCGCACTGGTCACGTCTGCACCGAGACGCGGCAGGAGTTCATACTGCTTAGCGACGTGCTTGGCGTCTCGATGCTGGTTGACGCCATCGGCAACCGGCGCCCCGAGGGCGCCACGGAAAATACCGTCCTTGGCCCGTTCCATGTCGCCGACGCCCCGATCCGGGCCATGGGCGACAGCATCAGCCTCGACGGCAAGGGAGAAAGCTGCCTGTTTCATGGCCGGGTGGTCGACCTGGACGGCCAGCCGATCGAAGGGGCAACGATCGACGTCTGGTCTGACAACGCCGATGGCTTCTATGATGTGCAGCAACCGGGCATCCAGCCCCAATGGAACAACCGCGGCCGCTTCGTCACGGGCGCCGACGGCGTCTACAGCTTCGTCGGCATCAAGCCCGTCAGCTATCCCATCCCCGATGACGGCCCGGTCGGGGATCTGCTGGCAACGCTCGACCGTCACCCCTATCGCCCCGCCCACATGCATTTTCTGGTCACCGCGCCGCGACACAACAAGATCGTCACCCACATTTTCACTAGTGGCGATGCATACCTCGGCTCGGACACAGTCTTCGGCGTGAAGTCGTCGCTGATCGCAGACTTTCGTCGTATCGACGGCGCGACACTGTGGCAGGCTGATTTCGATTTCGTCATGATAGCGGAGGGCGCCGGCAACAGAAGGTAGGGGTTAACTACGAGCGCCCTCATCGGATTCGAACGTCGTCCGCCAAGAGAAACGGCATTGGAATCACTCGTCGCCTAGTTCAAAGGGGCCATATCTGCGCGCGGGGTAGGATTCGCAGAATGCCGGCAACATGCCGCCCAGTCCGCATGTCTCCGATCCCTCGCCTTGAAGAGATTCGAACCGCAGACGGTGGGCGATTACTCGTCGCCAAACTCGAAGGGCCAAATCTGAGCTCCGTGCAAAATACGAAGAATGCGGATCCGGTCCGCCATCAGCATGTAAGCTACGATGTATGGCGTGCGTGTAATCACTCGCGCGTTCCCTCAACGCGCCCAGGCCTGCCGCTTTCGGGGAAATCTAGGAGGCGCCGAACGGCGCGCGCGATTTCCTCGTCGACGTACACCGCCGCATTTGGGTTCTCACTTTCGATGTAGCTGAAGATAGCGTCGCGATCGCCAAGCGCATACTGCGCCCAGACAAGCCTCATCGGTCGCCCGCTCCTGCTTTACGCGCGGCCGCCTTTCGGCGCTCGCGGAAGCGAGCTTCAGCGTCGGCATCCTCAGTGTCGGGTCGCGTGTCCTCAAGAGCCTGCAACACCCTGGCGCGAAACCAGGCATAGTGAGCCTCAGTGCTACCGACCAATTCCAGTGGAAGCGAGCCTTCGTTCGCCGTCCGAGTTAAAAGTATGCGCACGGCATCCGAAACCGTTAAACCCATGTTCTGCAGGACTGCAGTAGCACGGTCCCGAATATCGGGATCAATTCGCGTTTGAACGAGCGCATTCGAAACCATCACCAATCTCCTTCACTGAAAATCAATGCAATGCGATTGCATGACGGAATCCAGCGAGGATCAGGACGTTCCTGACGCTCAGCGAACTCCTTGCGGCTGGGTCTCTAACATCGGAACGGCGTCGAGGAGCATCTGTGTATAGGAATGCTGGGGCGCGGTGAAGATTTGGGCCGCAGTTCCCTGTTCCACGATCTGCCCGTGACGCATCACCACCACGCGGTCGCACAGATGATGGACGACGGACAGATCGTGGCTGATGAATAGAAGTGTGATGTTAAGTTTGTGGCGCAACTCCATCAATAGATTGATGACCTGCGCCTGGATCGATACATCGAGGGAGGCGACGGGTTCGTCGCAGACAATGACCTCGGGCTGCATTGCAAGCGCCCGGGCGATTGCAATGCGCTGACGTTGACCGCCCGAGAACTGGTGCGGATAGCGATCCGCCATCGCCGGATCGAAGGCGACGGCACGGAGCCACCTGTTGACGTAGTCGCGGGCACCGGCACGTGTGCAGAAACCGTGCGCGATCGGCCCTTCGGCCACCGACTGGAAGATCGTACGACGAGGATCCAGCGAGGCGAATGGATCCTGGAAGATCATCTGTACGTGGGTGCCGAGCTTGCCCGTCGCCGAGCGCACGGGCTTGCCACCGACGCTGATCGTGCCTGACGTCGGCGCATAGATGCCGCACAGTATGCGTCCGAGCGTAGACTTGCCGGAGCCGGATTCCCCGACCAGGCCGAGGATCTCGCCGCGGGCGATGGTGAGGTCTGCGGATATCACCGCATGGACCGGACGGACGTCTCGCGCCAGCCCCCAGCGCGTGGCGAGCGCCCGCAGGTAACCGATGCGCGGGGCAAAGATCTTTCCGACCGCCTCCGCCCGCAAGAAGGCGGTATCGGCTGCAGCCCCGATGGCAGCGCCGCCAAGCCCGCTCAGATCCGTCGAGCCGGCTGCCTCGGTCGCAGCGGACGCCAGCGGCTCGCCTGGCTTCGAACGTGACGGCAACGCGTCCAGCAAACCTTGCGTATAGGGATGCTGCGGACTGTACAGGACCTGCCGCGCAGACCCCTGCTCGACGATCTTGCCGCGCCGCATAACCGCAATGGTGTCGGCGATCGAGGAGACGGTGGCCAGGTCGTGGCTGACCCAGATCAGGGATATTCCGATCTCGGCGACCAGCGCTTTCACCATGTGCAAGATCTCGGCCTGTACCGAGACATCGAGCGCGGTGGTCGGCTCGTCGGCGATCACGAGCTGCGGACGATGGAGAAGAGCGATGGCAATGGCGACCCGCTGCCGCATGCCACCGGAGAACTCGTGCGGATACTGGTCCACCTTGCTTTCCGGATCGACGATCTTGACCCTCGCCAGCGCCTCGACCGCGCGGCGGCGTATGTCGGCATCCGATACCTTCTCGTGTGCACGAAGTGCCATGCCTATCTGATCGATGATCCTGACCACCGGGTTCAGCGTCATCATCGGGTCCTGAAACACCATGGAGATGTCCTTGCCCCGTATCTTGCGCAGCGCCCTTTCATGGAGGCCGACCAGCTCGCGTCCGTTGAAACGGATGGAACTGCCCTGCTGGATGCGACCGGTCTCGTCCAGCAGGCCGATCAGGGAGAAGCCGGTAATCGACTTGCCCGAGCCGCTTTCCCCGACCAGCCCCATGACTTCTCCACGCTTCAGCGTGAAGGAGATGTCGTCCACCGACTTGACGGTGCCTTTGTCGGTTTCGAAATAGGTCCGCAGATTGCGGACATCCAGAAGATCATTCATTTGCGCAGCCTCGGATTGAGCTGGTCCCGGATCTGGTCGCCGACCAGGTTGATCGCCATGATCAGGACGATCAGTGCGACGCCTGGATAGATCGCGATCCAGTAACGGCCGGACATGAGGTACTGGAAACCGTTGGCGATCAGCATGCCGAGCGACGGTTCCGTCGGCGGCAGGCCGACGCCCAGGAAGGAAAGGGTTGCTTCCAGGGATATGGCGGAGGCGATCTGCACCGTGGCGACCACGATAAGCGGCGGCAACGAGTTCGGCAGAATGTGACGGGTGATGACGAACCAGCCGCTCATCGGCACGGAAAGGGCCGCCTGTACATAGTCCTTCTGGCGCTCGGCCGCTGCCGCACCGTGGGCTGTTCGCACGAAATAGGCGTATTGGGCAAAGACGAGGGCGAGGATCAGCTGCGACTTACCCTGACCGAGGATCGCTGCCACGACAAAGGCAAGCAGGATCGCCGGGAAGGAAAGCTGGATGTCAACGATGCGCATGATGACGGACTCCGTGCGTCCGCCAACATAGGCGGCAAAACACCCGACCACTGCCCCGATCGAGAAGGCTATGGCACCGGCCACCAGACCCATCTGCAGGGAAATGCGCAGGCCGTAGACGATGGCCGAAAGCAGGTCGCGCCCTTGACTGTCCGTGCCCAGCAAATGCGTGATGCCGGTGGACCCGACATAGCCCGGCGGGCGGCGGGCATCGCGCAGCACCAGCGCCTTGAGGTCGTAGGGATCCTGCGGCACGAGGAACGCCGCGAAGATCGCCACAAGGATGATGGCGACCACCACCGCAAGGGCGGCGACCGCAACCTTGTTGCGGCGGAACATGTGCCAGAACTCGGCGAGCGGCGAGACGGATCTTACCGCACTGGCTTCCATCGACATATCAGCGCCTCCCCTGCCGCAGGCGTGGATCAAGCAACGCATAGGCGAGATCCACGCATAGATTGATCACCACGAACAGGGCCGAGACCAGCATCAGGTAGGCGACCATAACGGGCCTGTCGAGCGAGGTGATGGAATCGACGATCAGCTTGCCAAGCCCGGGCCAGCTGAAGATCGTTTCGGTGACGAGCGCAAAGGCAAGCGTCGAGCCGAGCTCCAGTCCGAACACGGTGACCAGAGGGATCGCGATCAGCTTGAGCACATGTCGGCGCAGGATGGTTCCCTCGGAAATGCCGGCGGCGCGCGCGAACTTGACCGTGTCGGTCAGCATCACCTCGCGCGTGCCGGAGGCAGCCAGTCGGCACATCATCGACAGCTTGAACAGCGACAGGTTGAGGGCCGGTAGGATGAGATGCGACCAGCCGTCCAAGGTAAGAAAGGAAAACGGAATACCGAACAGATCCGCCGTCTGCCCGCGCCCGCCGGCTGGAAGAATGCCGAACTGCACGGCGAAAACCATGATCAGCATCAAACCGATCCAGAAGGTCGGCACCGAAAAGCCCAGGATCGACACCGCCATGATGGCCTTGGAGAGCAGACTGTCGGGCTTGTAGCCGGCATAGACTCCGAGCGGAATGCCGATCACGGAAGCAAACAGCACCGCGATCAGTGTCAACTCCAGCGTCGCCGGCAGGCGCTGCCCGATCAGCGTGACGACCGGCATGTTGAAGACGAAGGATCGCCCGAGGTCGCCCGTCAGCAAGCGCTGCAGGAACTGGAAATACTGCTCCCACAGGGGCAGGTCGAGCCCGTACTGCGCGATGACCTGCTGGCGCATTTCCTGCGTCACGTCGGGCGAGATCAGAACGTCAACCGGATTTCCGATGACGTAGACGCCCATGAAGACGAGCATGGACATGATCAACAGCACGAAGAACGCCTGTCCCAACCTGCGAAAAATAAAGGATGCCATGTCTTCCTCTGGGTGGATGCATAAGGGAGCTGGACGCCCCCGAGGTTTCAGTGCCAGCCGTGCTCGATCTCGTGGCGCGTCTCCTCGACGCCCACCTGCCAGATCGCCAGCATCTCCGCGTCGGGCCGTTGGAAGACGCCGTGGTAGTTGCCTTCGGCAATACGCTCGCGCTTGCGGCCGGCATCGACGCGCGCGGCGGCGGCAAAGTCGATCCGTTCCTTCTGGAAATTCGGGATCGGCGCACCCTCCAGACGGGTCCAGGGGAAATTCTCCATCCAGCTCGCATGCGAGGCAGCGGGGTCGATCTCCAGCACCTTGGCCATGGTCTTCGGCGCACGCCACCAATCATGCAGCTTTACCGAGCAGTCACGGTTGCGGTTCAGCCATTCGCTGATCACCGGATTGACCGGCGTGTTGCCGCCATGCCCGTTGACGATGAGGATGCGTCGGAAGCCGGACCGATAAAGGCTGTCGAGCATGTCCTCGAACACGCCGATATAGGTGCGCAGCGACAGGGTCACCGTGCCAGGGAAATCGGCAAAACCTGAAGCCATGCCATAAGGCAGGCAGGGGAAGACCGGCACCCCGAGCGGCGCGGCCGCTTCTACGGAGACACGCTCGGCCAGGATCATGTCGGTGGCGAGACTGAGGTAAGCGTGCTGCTCGATGGAGCCAACCGGCAGAACGCAACGATCATCCTCCTTCACCCGCGCCTCCACCTGGCTCCAATGCATGTCCTGAATGCGCATAGTCCGTCCTTCTCGCTGCTCGGCCACACCCTCAAGACGTCGCCCGTCCTGGTCATCAATTGGGAAGCCTCTTCCTGAATTAGTTCTTTATGGATCAAAAATTACGGTTGACGCAAGGGTTTTACGCCAAATAAGGTTCCATTTGAGATTAATATCTGTTTTGGACGGGATGGCGGCATGGACGAGGCGATGCGTCAGGCACTGTTTGAGGGACGGGCCGGCCGGGAGGAACCCCTGGTCACGCCCGACACAAAGATCGACGCCCTCATGCATGCGAAGCTTTGGGACAATCCCTGCTGGTTCTCGTACCGGCTGAACTTTCTGGCTCTTCATTTCAACAACCCGGTCTACGGCTACATTCAGCAGCAGTTGGGCCTGCTGCGGCCCGACTTCGTGGTGCTGTGGTCGCTCCATCTGGGCGGAAGCTCGACGATGACCGATGTCGTGCGCTCTTCCGGCTTCCCGAAGAACACGCTGAGCCGCGCCGCAAACAAGTTGACACGATTGGGCATGATCGATCGCCAGACCGACCCTGACGATCAGCGCCGCATCACGCTCGCTCTGACCGAAAAGGGCCGGGAAGCAGTGGACGCCACCAAGGGCATGATGATCGAGCACGAGCGGCGCATGCTGGATTGCCTCAGCCCCGCCGAGCGGCTGAACTTGTCCGAAATTCTGACCAAGCTCGTCACTGCATCGGGACAATGGCCGCAAATGATCGATGGCGACCAACCGGACGGGGACCTGTGATCAGCGAGAAGATCGGTTCGAGGTCGAACGGCCACGTCCGCACCAACCAAATTACAATGAGAGAGGAACTCAATGCCAAAAAGATCCATACTCCGCGCGGCCCTCGTGGCCACCATCCTGTCCTCACCCGCCGCAGCACTTGCCGCCGACCTGGTGATCGCGACGAAGAACGGCCCAGCCTCCATGGATCCGCACTTCACTGCGACGTCGGCCAATGCCGAGGCGACCAAGCATATCTTCGACACGCTCCTGCGCTCCGGCAACAAACTTGAGATCCAGCCGTCGCTGGCCACCAGCTGGCAGGCGCTGGACGACACGACCTGGGAGTTCAAGCTGCGGCAGGGCGTGAAGTTCCATGACGGCTCCGACTTCACCGCCAAGGACGTAAAATTCTCCATCGAGCGCATCCCCAACGTCACCGGGCCGAACCCCTCGACGATTTACGTGCGGCGCGTGGCCAGCGTCGAAATCGTCGACGACTACACGGTGCGCGTGACGACCAACGGCCCCGCGCCCACGCTGCCTAACGATTTCATTCGCCTGTTCGTCGTTTCCCAAAAGGCCGCGGCCGACTACTCGACCAAGGACAGTTCCGCCGAAGGCTTCAACACCGGCAAGGCGACAATTGGCACCGGGCCCTACAAGTTCGTCAGCTGGGCGCCGACGCAGGACCTGGTGCTGGAGAAATTCGACGGCTACTGGGACGGCCCACAGCCCTGGGACAAGGTGGTGCGCAAGGAAATCCCGAACGACGCTGCCCGCGTCGCCCAGCTGAAAGCCGGCCAGGTCGATCTTATTTCCAAGGTGCCGGCGACCGATCTCGCCAGCATCGAGTCCGATTCCGCGCTGCAGGTGATCAAGACGGAATCGATCTACATTCCCTACCTGGAGTTCGACTTCCGCGCGGACTCCCCGCAGGTATGGGACAATGGTGGCAAGAAGCTCGACAAGAACCCCTTCCTCTATGCGAAGGTGCGTGAGGCCTTCGACTTGGCGCTTGACCGTGAAACCATCGTTGAATTTGCGCTCGAGGGCATGGGCGTCGTCTCCACACAGCTCGTCAGCCCCAACATCTTCGGCTACAACAAGACGATCGCTGCGCCGGCCTTCGACGTCGAGAAGGCGCGCAAATTGATGGCCGAGGCCGGATACCCGGATGGCTTCAAGGTTGCCCTCAGCTATGCAAACGACCGGATGCCGACTGAGCTTGGCCCGACTGTGGCTCAGATGCTGGCGGCGATCAATGTGACTGTCGATGTACAGGGCGTGCCGGCCGCTGTGTTCAATCCTGCCAAGACGCGTGGCGAATATTCGCTCTACATGGCCTCCTGGGGCACGCTCACGGGTGAAGCCAACTACATGCTGTCATCCCTGATGCACAGCAACGACGCGGCCAAGTCGCTTGGCGCTTTCAACGTGCGCGGCTACTCCAACCCGCAAATGGACAAGCTGATCGAGGGCGCTGCTGTCGAGATGGATGAGGGTAAGCGCCGCACCATGCTTGAGGATGCGAACCTGCTGGTGGCAAGCGACCGGCCCGACCTGCCGCTCGCCACAAACCTCTCGGCCTGGGGCGCCAAGGCTGACACGGTGACCTACGATCCGCGCTCGGACGAGGACACGCTGGCCATGGATGTCCATCCCAAGCAGTGATTAGCCAACTTGCTCTTGGGGCACCGGTCAAAGGCCGGTGCCCTTTCTCGTAGAAATCGGAGAGTCCCATGACGAAATTCGCCCTCGCCATCCATGGAGGCTGCGGCGTGATGGCCAAGCTTGACCTCAGCGAGGCCGAGTGGATTGCGGCCCGCCGCGACCTCGGGCGCGCGCTGAAGGCCGGCTTCGCTGTCCTGGAACGCGGCGGAAACGCCATCGACGCGGTGCAGGCGGCCGTCGTCGTCATGGAAGACAGCCCGCATTTTAACGCCGGACATGGTGCGGCACTCAACGAGAACGCCATCCATGAACTGGATGCGTCGATCATGGACGGAAAGACGCTGGCCGCCGGTGCGATCTGCGCTTCACGCCGTATCCGCAATCCGGTGCTTGCAGCACGCGCCGTCCTCGAAAACGGCGACATGGTCATGCTCGCCGGCCCCGCAGCGGATCGTTTTGCCGAGGTCAAGGGATTGGCAGTGGAGGAGCAGGCCTATTTCACCACCGAGCGGCGCAAACAGGCGCTGGCAGCGATGAAGGCGCATGTTGCCGCCGGCACCCAGATTGCCGCCAGTGAGTCGGAAAAGCACGGGACGGTGGGCGCGGTAGCACTTGATCAGCATGGCCACCTGGCCGCCGCAACCTCGACCGGCGGGTACAACAACAAGCCCGAAGGGCGGATCGGCGACAGCCCCGTCATTGGCGCGGGCACTTATGCGCGTGACGGCGTCTGCGCCGTCTCCGGCACCGGCAAGGGCGAGTTCTTCATCCGCCATGTCGTTGGCCATGAGGTCGCCGCGCGCGTCGCCTATCTCGGCGAGGATGTCCGGACGGCCAGCGAGAAAGTCATCATCGAGGACATGAAGCCCCATCAAATCGGCGCCGGCCTGGTCGCCGTCGGCGCCGACGGCACTGTCGCCGCTCCCTACAATACGGACGGCATGTTCCGTGGCTGGGTCACCGAAAAAGGCGATTTCTATGTCGCCTCGCATGCAGAGGTCATAGCGTTGTCCGGCGATTGACTGTCCCGCACTCCACTCGATGACCGGAAACTGGCGGTCCGGATGCTTCCCATGCTCGCCTTGAAGGGAAGTGAACTGACAACCCAATTCCTTGAAACCCGTGAGAAAAAGTAATACCTTCGATAAATCATTCCTTACACCGGTCCGACCATGACAACGACAGTTACAGCCAAGGGGCAAATCACAATTCCCAAACCGGTGCGCGATCTCTTGGGTATCGTGCCTGGAAGCAAGATAGACTTCCGACGCACTCCCGATGGAAGCGTTGTCCTCGTCCATGCTGCGAAAAAGCAGCCGCCCAGCCGCTTCGCGAAACTACGAGGGCATGCGGGCAAGGGCCTCGACACTGACGCGATCATGGCGCTTACGCGTGGCGAGCCTTGATACTCGTAGACACGAATGTCCTTCTCGACGTCGTTACCGATGATCAAACTTGGGCCGATTGGTCGATAGCGCAGCTGGAAGCCGCAAGCCTCGGGGGAGCACTCTGGATCAACGATATCGTCTACGCCGAACTCGCCGTCCGTTACGATCGGATCGAAGACCTTGACGGTTTCCTTGATCAAGCGGGGTTGGAGCTGGCGGCGGTACCGCGGGAGGCCCTCTTTCTTGCAAGCAAGGTTTTCACACGATATCGCAAAGCAGGCGGAACGCGGACAGGGGTACTCCCTGATTTCTTCATCGGTGCGCACGCGGCGGTCAGCGGATATCCGCTACTCACGCGCGACGTCGGCCGTTATCGCACCTATTTCCCAACGTTGACGCTGATTGCGCCGAACTTGCCTACCTGATGAAGCTGCGTATGGGAGGCTCAGTTCCCGTCGATACATTATGCAACTTCAGAGGTCTAAACAAGAACCCGGTATTTCCGTCGAATGGGCACGGTGAATGCCGCCGTACAGTGGTGGCCGGCGCCCAGCGGCTCACGCCGACGTCTCCCAAGGGCTGATTACGGAAGCACCTGTGTCTTCGAAATCCTTGACGTTGCGTGTAACGAGGATGAGGTCGTGGACGATCGCGGTCGCGGCGATCAACCCGTCAATATCGCCGCGGGGGCGGATTGCGGCGATGCGACCCCATTCCACCGCGATTTGGTGGAGATTTTTCGAAAGACGTTGGTGACGGCAAGCGGTGTAGCGCACGAGATCGCGATGGAGGAGCCGGCTCAATGAGCGTTCGGGAAAACCCTGCTTCGACATGCTGGCTCATCCTTCGCCTTGAAAGGAATCGAACTCGCGATCCCACCACACTCGATGGGATCGCGGATTTCAAAGGACGCGTCAGGCCAGCGCCGGCAGCAATTGATCAATGCTCTTCTTGGCGTCGCCGTAGAACATGCGGGTGTTGTCCTTGAAGAAGAGCGGGTTTTCGATGCCGGAGTAGCCGGTACCCTGGCCACGCTTGGAGACGAACACCTGCTTGGCCTTCCAGACTTCCAACACCGGCATGCCTGATATCGGCGAGTTCGGATCCTCCTGGGCGGCCGGATTGACGATGTCGTTAGAGCCGATGACGATGACGACGTCCGTTTCGTGGAAGTCTTCGTTGATCTCGTCCATCTCCAGTACGATATCGTAGGGAACTTTCGCCTCGGCAAGCAACACGTTCATGTGACCCGGCAGACGCCCGGCAACCGGATGAATGGCGAAGCGCACGTTCTTGCCAGCCGCCCGCAGCTTGCGGGTAAGCTCGGAGACCGACTGCTGTGCCTGTGCCACCGCCATGCCGTAGCCCGGCACGATGATCACCGAGTCCGCATCGTTGAGGGCTGCAGCCACGCCATCGGCATCGATGGCGATCTGCTCGCCGGTGATTTCCATTGCCGGACCCGTGGTTGCCCCGAAGCCACCGAGGATGACCGACAGGAACGAGCGGTTCATCGCCTTGCACATGATGTAGGAGAGGATCGCACCCGACGAGCCGACGAGCGCACCGGTGACGATCA
Organism: Ensifer adhaerens; assembly: GCF_002940685.1. Lineage (GTDB taxonomy): Bacteria > Pseudomonadota > Alphaproteobacteria > Rhizobiales > Rhizobiaceae > Ensifer > Ensifer adhaerens_E. Next base: position 533,448 of record NZ_PNFP01000003.1, read on the forward strand.
ACAGGTCGTTGCCGAGCGTAAAACCGATGGCGGCCGCCGCCCAGCCGGAGTAGCTGTTCAGCATCGACACCACCACCGGCATGTCGGCGCCGCCGATGCCCATGATCAGGTGGTAACCGATGAAGAAGGCGGCGAGCGTCATGACGAGCAACGTCCAGGTGCCGGCGCCGTTGACGTAGAGCACCAGGAGCACGAGCGAAAGAAGCGCCGCACCGGCATTGAGCATATGACCACCCGGCAGCTTCTTTGCCTTGCCGTCGACCTTGCCGGCAAGCTTGCCGAAGGCGATGACGGAGCCGGTGAAGGTGACGGCGCCGATGAAGACACCGAGAAACACCTCGACCTTCATGATCGACAGTTCCACCGGTTCCTTGTGCGCAAGGATCGCGGCAAAGCCGGTCAGTGCCGAGCGGGCCGCCGCATCGAGACCGGCAACGTCAGCCGCTTCGATATGGGCGTTGAAGCCGATGAACACGGCGGCAAGACCGACGAAGGAGTGCAACGCTGCGACCAGTTGCGGCATCTCGGTCATCTGGACGCGGGAGGCGACGAAGTGGCCGAGCACGGCGCCGCCCGCAATCATCAGGACGATGATGAACCAGTTGCCGACGTCAGGCCCGAAGACCGTGGCGACAATGGCGAGTGCCATGCCGGTCATGCCGTACCAGACCGCGCGCTTGGCGCTTTCCTGGCCCGAAAGCCCGCCGAGCGAGAGGATGAAGAGAACGGCTGCCGCGATGTAGGCGGCCGATACGATACCGATCATCATAGTGATACCTCTGCCCGATCAGGATTTCTGGAACATGGCGAGCATGCGCCGCGTGACGAGGAAGCCGCCGACGATGTTGATGGTGGCGATCAGCACCGAGAGCGCGGCAAGCAGCACCACCAGCCAGTTGCCCGACCCGATCTGCAAGAGCGCGCCGAGAATGACGATGCCCGAGACCGCATTGGTGACGGCCATCAGCGGGGTGTGCAGCGAATGCGAGACGTTCCAGATAACCTGGAAGCCGACGAAGCAGGCGAGCACGAAGACGACGAAGTGGCCCATGAAGGCCGGCGGCGCAAAGGCGCCGACGAGAAGCAGCAGCGCCGTGCCGACGGCGAGAAGCGCGAGCTGGTTCTTCGTTTGAGCCTTGAAGGTTGCGGCCTCTGAGGCGCGCTTTTCCTCCGGCGTCGGCTCCTTCACCTTCTCCTTTGGTTTCTGCGCCGCAATCGCCGCGACTTTCGGTGGTGGCGGCGGATAGGTGATGTCGCCCGCGAAGGTGACGGTCGCACCGCGAATGACGTCGTCCTCCATGTTGTGCACGAGCTTGCCATCCTTGCCAGGCGTCAGGTCGGTCAGCATATGGCGGATGTTGGTGGCATAGAGCGTCGATGCCTGCGCGGCCATGCGGCTCGGGAAATCGGTATAGCCGATAACGATGATGCCGTTGTCAGAGACAATGCGCTGATCGGCAACGGTGAGATCGCAATTGCCACCGCGCTCGGCCGCCAAGTCGACCACCACCGATCCGGGCTTCATTGCCGCTACCATGTCGGCAAGCCAGAGCTTTGGCGCATCGCGGCCCGGGATCAGCGCCGTGGTGATGACGATGTCGATCTGAGGCGCAAGCTCGCGGAACTTTGCGAGCTGCTTTTCGCGAAACTCCGGCGAGGAGGGGGCGGCATAGCCCCCGGTGGCAGCACCATCCTGCTGAGCGCCCCCCTCACCATCGGCGAAATCGAGATAGACGAATTCGGCGCCCATGCTTTCGATCTGCTCGGCGACCTCAGGGCGAACGTCGAAGGCATAGGTCTGCGCGCCAAGCGAGGTGGCAACGCCGATCGCCGCAAGACCGGCGACGCCCGCACCGATCACCAGCACCTTCGCCGGCGGCACCTTGCCGGCCGCCGTCACCTGGCCGGTGAAGAACCGGCCGAAATTGTTGCCGGCCTCGATCACCGCGCGGTAGCCGGCGATATTGGCCATCGACGACAGCGCATCCATCTTCTGGGCGCGGCTGATGCGCGGCACCATGTCCATGGCGATGACGTTGGCGCCCTTCGCATTGGCAAGGTCCAGCAACTCCGCATTCTGGCCGGGATAGAAGAACGAGATCAGCGTCTTTTCCGCAGACAAATGCGCGATCTCGGCATGCTGCGGTGGCCGCACCTTCACGATCACGTCTGAAGAAGCCCAGAGCGCCTCCGCCGACGGGGCCACCTCGACCCCTGCGGCTCGATAGGCGTCATCGGGAAAACCGGCCGCAACGCCGGCGCCCGTTTCAATGATGCTGCCATAGCCAAGTTTGGCAAGCTGAACCGCGCTGTCCGGTGTCAGTGCCACGCGCGCCTCACTCGCGGTTCTCTCCCGCGGCGCACCAATTTTAATCGCCATGCTCGTCTGTCCTCTCCCGCCGACGCAACGCCTATGTCCCTCAACAAATGCAACCGCAGAACATGCAGACCTGGAGAGTACTGTCCAGTACGGCTTGCCGCGAATCCGTCCATTTCTGTCGTTTTTTAGTTTCCCCTAAACGATTTTATTCGGCGGGCGTGCCCCGGAAGTCAGCGGCAGGCTCAGAGAACGACGCGGCACGGCGACGATTTTCGTCCCGTGCCGCTCGTGCTGCACCCTGGGAGGAGGGTCAGTTGCGGCTTTCGTAGCTGCTTAAGTTTGCGGGCGTGACAAGCTCGAACGGGATCCAGACATTCTGTTCCACCGGCTCCTTCGCAATCATCTTGAGAGCCGTTTCCACGGCCCCCTTGCCCTGCCCGGCCGCGTCCTGGAACACGGAAACGGCAAGGTCTCCAGACTTCATGGCCTTCATCGCGTCCTGGGTGGCATCGATGCCGCCGACGACGATCTTGCCTTCCCCGGCACCAAGTTCCTTGTTCACGCCCTTCAGAGCCTGAACGGCGCCGAGTGCCATCTCGTCGTTATTGGCAATGATCGCGTTGACGTCCATGCCGGCGCTCAGCCAATTCGTGACGAGGTCGGTGCCCGAGATGCGCGTCCATTTGCCGGCTTGCTTCTCGGCAACCGTGATGCCCGAGCACTCAGGCTTCTTCAGCACATCCTCTGCCGCCTGGGTGCGCACCCGGGCTGCTTCATAGGCAAGGTCACCCATGATGATGTTGACCTTGCCCTTGCCGCCGAGAAGCCGGCAAACCTCGGTCATCTGCAAGGTGCCCGCTTCATATTCATTGCTGCCGACGAAGCTCACCCCGCTCTCGGGAAGCTTCTCCACGGGCTGGCGGTTCACGTAAATGAGGGGGATGCCGGCAGCCGTCGCGGCGGCAGTGATTGGCTGCGTGGCCGAGGCATCCACCGGGTTGACGATGATGGCATCGACCCCTTGAGCGACGAAGTTGTTGACCTGATCGAGTTGCTTGCCGATATCGGTCTGCGCGTCCTCAAACTGCAGCTCGATGTCAGATTTGCCCTCGACCGCCTTCTGCATCGAAAGACGCAGGATCGTCAGGAAATTGTCGTCGAAGTTCGACATCGCGACGCCGATGTTTGTGGCATTCGCCGTCGTCATCAAAGTGGTCGACAGCAACAGTCCGGCCAGTAGAGACTTCATTTGTTCCTCCTCAAGTCGCCGGGTGCCCGGCTCGCCTTAGTCGAGAGCTCCTCTGCCCTCATACGATCCATTATTGAGAGCGCTCCCATACTGTCAATCCAAGATTCCGGCCCAGCGATGTGTTCGGTGCAAGTTTGATTGAATTCAATCATCGTTTTCGTGTGCCGGCATCATTCATTCGGTATCGTTGACATTACGGGAGCGCTCTCATAGATCGAGCATCACGGATTTTGAACGGGAGGAACGCATGACAGGATCCGCAATCGCGGTGATCGGCGCCGGCATGATCGGCGCGGCTCACGCTTTCGGCTACAAAGTCGCCATCGAACGCTTCTCAAATACGATTAAGGGGGTGCGCCTGAAATCGGTTTGCGACGCAAACAGCGAACTTGCCACTACGATGGCGGCGACCTGGGGATTTGAAACGATCGCCTCCGAATGGAAGGCCGTGCTTGCCGATCCGGACATCGGCATCGTCAGCATCTGCCTTCCGAACTTTCTGCACGCCGAAGTGACCCTCGCAGCGCTTGCCGCAGGAAAGCACGTCATTTGCGAGAAACCCCTGGCGCTCGACGCGGTAACCGCAGCCAGGATCTACGAAGCTTCAAAAGCCGCCCACACCGTTTCGGCGACGGTGTTCAACTACCGCCGCATTCCGGCCGTCGCGGCCATAAAGCGCTTGATTGAGAGCGGAGAGATCGGCGATCTGGTCAATGCCCTCGTCCAGTACGAAAGCGAATATGCCGCCGATCCTGATCTGCCGCACAGCTGGCGCTACGAGCGCGACCGCGCCGGTCCCGGCGCCCTTCTCGATATCGGCACGCATGCTGTCGACGTCGCGCGCTTCCTGTGCGGCGAAGTCGAGGAAATTGCCGGCGCCATCGCCACGATTTCGATCAAGCAGCGCTTTCTTCCGGCTGGCGCCAGCATCGGGCACAATCACGTGGAGCTCAGCAACGAGAGCCGTCGCGTCGACAACGACGACGTGATGTCGGCACTGCTTCGCTTTCAGAACGGCTGCCAGGGGACCTTCCTCGCAAGCCGCGTCGCCGTCGGCATGGGCAACAGCCTGTCGATCGCGATCACCGGCACCAAGGGTACCGTCCGCTACTCTTCACGCACCCCCGCCCACTACGAGATTGCGCGTTTCGACGGCTCCGGCCAGTCCCCCTTCGCGATCGTGGCGAACAATCCGACGTTGCCCTTCGCCGGGCTGCTGCCTGTACCGCATGACGGCGTCGCCATCGGATATGCCGAGGTCTTCGGGTTCATGATCCACGAGTTCCTGGAGGCAATCGCCAAAGGCCGCCCGATGACGAACGGCTCCATTCTCGATGGTTTGCGTGCTGCGGAAATCCTCGATGCGATCCAGCAGGCCGCCGGCACCAACCATCCCGCCACGGTCAGGCACAGAGCCGCCTGATGACGCGTGGCCAACGGAGTGAACGATGAAAATTGGTCTGAATACAGACGGCTTTGGTGCCCTTCCCCTCGCCCAGTGCCTGGACCAGGTCGCCGGTCTCGGCCTAACTCACGTCGAATTCGGACTCGGCGGCTGGTCGAGCGCACCGCATGTCGACATTGCCGACTTGCTCGCCCGTGGCGCATCCCGCGACCGCTTCAAGGGCATGTTGGCTGAGCGCGGCCTCGAAATCTCGGCGCTGAACTGCTCGGGCAACCAGCTCCATCCGGGCAAGATCGGTCCGGCCGACACAAAACTTGCCTATGACACGCTTGAACTGGCGATCCTTCTCGGGGTCGAGCGTATCGTCATGATGTCCGGCCTGCCGGCCGGCGGCCCCGACGACCGGCATCCAAATTGGATCACGTCGTCCTGGCCGTTGGAAGCGATGGAAATGTTGGATTGGCAGTGGAACGAGCGTGTTCTGCCTTTCTGGAAACCTTTCGCCAAGGCTGCGGAAGCGAAGGGCAAACGCGTCTGCGTCGAGCATCATGGCCGGCAGTGCGTCTACAACACGGAAAGCTTCTTCCGTCTCCGCGATGCCGTCGGGCCGACGGTCGGCGTCAATTTCGACCCGAGCCATCTCATCTGGATGGGCGGCGATCCGCTGTCGGCGATCGCAGCGCTCGGCGACAGCATCTACCACGTGCACGGCAAGGATTCCCGCATCGAGCAACGGGCTCGTATCGACGGCCTGCTTGATCCCAAGCACGTGACACCGGTCGAGGGACGCTCCTGGAATTTCGTCTCGCTCGGCCATGGAACCGCTGTCCACGGCTGGCTCGACATCGTCAAGGCGCTGCAACGGGTCGGCTACGACGACGTCATCAGCATCGAGAACGAGGACTATTCCTTGCCAGCACTGGAGGCGGTTGCCACCTCCGCCACAACCCTTCGCTTCTGCATCGAGCAGTCTGAAAAGAACGGGCCCTAACAGCGGCAAGATCGGCCAGCCGGACCGATTTCCGGCTGGCGTCCCTGAGACACCAAAATCGCCGCTTGCGCGTTTCAACTGGACGCTTTTTATAGGAAGGCATGAAGGACTTTCCCGCCCGAACCGGAATTACACTGGAAGACGTCGCCAAGGCCGCCGGCGTCTCTCGTTCGCAGGCCTCGCGTGCGCTGAGGAACGACCCGGGCGTCAAGGACGATACCAAGGCCCATATCCTTGCGACCGCCGCAGACCTCAATTACACGCCGAACCTTGCTGCCCAGACGCTCGCCAGTCGTCAAAGCCGGTCGATCGGTCTCGTCGTCGGTGACGTACTCAACCCCTACGAGGCAATGCTTGCGCGCGAATGCGACAGGACGCTGAGGGATGCGGGCTATTTCGCCATGCTTGCCGTCAGCGGCACGACCAGCACCATTCGCGCCTTCATCGACCAACGCATCGCTGGCCTTGTCCTGATCGGCGCGCCGGCAGAGCGAGACGAGATCGTAGCGGTCTCAAAGCTGCTGCCGACCGTCTATATCGGCCGCGATCTGAAATCCGAAAAGGTCGAGAGCATCAGCTCCGATGACGCGCTGGGTGCAAGGCTCGCCACGGAATTCCTGCTGAAGCTTGGCCATCGCGACATTGCCCACATCACCGGCGGCCCGGGCGCGGGTGCGCAGCGCCGTGCAGACACCTACCGCAAGGTCATGCAGGAGCACGGCGTGAAGCCGAACATCGTCGAAGGTCGATACAACGTCGATGCCGGCAGCACGGCCACGGACACCCTAATGGCACGCAAGGACCGCCCGACGGCGATCTTCGCCGCCAACGATCTCATCGCACTTGGCGCCATCAGCCGCCTCGCCTGGCACGGTTTCCGCGTACCGGACGAAGTGGCCGTCGTCGGCTTCGACGACATTCCGATGGCCGCGTCTGAACCGATTTCGCTGACAACCGTCCGCCAGAAAGTGCCCGAAATGGTTGCCGCGGCTGTCGAGACACTGACCACGCGGCTCAACGATCAGGCGGCACCGATCCGCAACATCGTCATCGCACCGGAACTGATCACCCGGCGTTCCTCGGGCGCGGAAGTCTGACACTTGTAAGAAGGCGCGTCTGGTTCGGCGCGCCTCCCAATTCCGATCGCACGTGCCTCAAATCGCAACGCGCTTGCCGGTCCTCACGGACTCCACACAGGCATTGGCGAGCTTCAGCGCCATCACGCCATCCTCACCGGTCGTCGCCGGCTCTCGGCCCTGATTCAGGGCAGAAATGAACTCCGCAATCTCGCCTGCGTAGGAAGCGGTGTAGCGGGTCATGAAGAAGTTCTGCAGCGGCGCGCTGCGATACCCCTCCGCACCGCCGATAACGACCGTGTTCTCGTGGTGGTTCTCGGCCCGCGCGACACCCAGCGAGCCGTGCACCTCAACTCTTTGGTCATAGCCATAGGTGGCGCGGCGCGAATTTGTGATGACGGCCTGCTTGCCGGACGCGGTCTCGAGGATAACCGTCGCGCTGTCGCAGTCACCGATCTCTTTCAGCTCCGGCTTCACGAGCACCGAGGCGTGGGCGGAAACGACAACCGGCTCCTCCCCCAGCATGAAGCGGGCCATGTCGAGGTCATGGATCGTCATGTCGCGGAAAATTCCGCCTGAGCGCGCGGCATAGGAAATGTCGGGCGCTCCTGGATCTCGCGAGGTGATCGTCACCATCTCGACGGCGCCGATGCGGCCTTCGTCGATGGCTGCGCGCACGCCGGCAAAGTTCGGGTCGTAGCGCCGGTTGAAGCCGAGCATCAGTTTCACGCCGGCCTTCTTCGCGATCGACACGACTTCTTCGGCGCGGCCTATGTCCAGATCGACCGGCTTCTCGCAGAACACATGTTTTCCGGCCTTCGCGAACTTTTCGATGAGGTCGGCATGGGTATCGGTCGGCGTGCAGATCAGAACCGCGTCCACTGCGGTGTCGGCGGCGATTGCATCCGCGTCCGACGCCCTGCTGCCTGTCTCAAGTGCAAGGGCTTCTGCCGCAGCCGGCAGCGCATCCGCAACTGCAACGAGTTTCGCGTCCGGGCTGGCGGCAATGGCCTTGGCATGCACTTTCGCAATACGTCCGGCGCCGACAAGGGCTAGCTGTATGGTCATCTCAGTATCCTTTCACATCAACCCAGGCGCCGCTCTTTGCCGAAGCAAATACGGCATCTGCGACGGCGGCGTTGGCGCGCGCATCCTTCATGTCAAAATAGGCAACATCCTCGCCGCGGATCGCCCGGGAAAAGTTGGTGACCTCTTCCTCGTATTGGTCGAGCGGCGGGAACTGGAGCGTGTGGATGTCGGAATTGGCGTGGTCGGCGGACGTATCGATCGCGATCGTGTTGGGGCTGACGCGCGAGGGAACATAGGCCTGAGGCAGCGATATGAAGGCGCGCTCGCAGACGATCTGGATCGACTGCGAGGAGGCCTGGGCGAGCGAGACCATGAAGGTCGCATGGCGGCCGCTGCCGAAGTCGAGGATCACCGAAGTAAACATGTCGATGCCGCCGGCATTGTTCTCAGTCGCTGCGAAAACGCGCTTCGGCTCCGCTCCGAAGACGTAACGCGCGGTCATCGCGGTATAGCAACCGAGATCGTAGTACGCGCCGCCGCCGAACTCCGGTTTCTGGCGGAAATCGGCCTCGTTCGTCATCATGAAGGAAAGCAGCGAAGAGAAAGAAAGTGGCTTGCCGTAGTCCTCGGAAGCCAGGATCTCGCGAAGCCTGATCCAGCGCGGCTGCTGTCTGACCATAAAGGCCTCGGATATCTTCAGCGCCGGATCTATGCCTTCGAGCAGATCGAGATCCTTGGCCCGCATCGCTGCCGGCTTTTCGCAAAGCACGTGCTTGCCGGCGTCCGCCGCCTTGCGGGTCCACTCGACGTGCAGATGGTTCGGCAGGGCAATGTAGACCGCCTCTACATCCGCATCGGCAAGCACCTCTTCATAGCTGCCATAGGCACGTGCGATACCGTGCTTAGCCGCCATGGCATGCGCGCGCTCCTTGCTGCGCGCGCCGATCGCCACAGGTTCACACCAGGCGCTCTTGACGAGGCCCGGAATGATGGCGCCGTCGGCAATTCGCGCGGCGCCGAGGATGCCCCATCGAACAGGGGCAGTAAAATTGTTCATGGTTGTTTCCTTCCCTGAGGAACCTTGCATCCAACCGTGTTGGAAGCGGCCTTCGACCCGGGAAACATGACGCGACACCGGTCGACGGACAAACGCGCGGCTGATTGAAAACCATCAACCGATCAGCCCTTCAGAAAGGAAGCGGATTGGGCAGGTTCTCCGGTCCATAGAGCACGATCGGCACTTCGGTTTCATGCGGAAAGGCCGCCTGCTCACCGCCGAAGAAATCGAAATGGCGAAGCAGGATGTTGACGGCGAGCCGGACCTGCAGTTCGGGGCTCTGATCAATGGTCAGCGACATCAAGCCTTCCCTCAGGAAGGCGGCCGTGTTGCGTGTCAGCTCGTGACCGACGAACACCGGTCGGCGATGAAGGACATCGGCGCGGATCGCGCGGGCGACCCCGATGTTTCCGGCGCCGACATTGTAGATCGCGACAGCACTCGGATGTGCTCGAAAAGCTTCGAGCAATTGCAGTTCCGAGCGAACCCTGTCATCACCGCCCTGCACGATCTTCGCCACATGCCAGCTTGGCGCCCGTTCCTCCAGGAACTGGGTGAGACCGCGCACGCGGTCGGCATGGGATTGAAAGCCGAGATGGTTGCATAGAACGATGATCGCGCCCGGGGCTCCGGTCATCCGGCTGATGAAATAGCCTGCCGAGCGCCCGGCCCTGCAGTGGTCTGTCCCCGCATAGCCGATGCGCGCCGAGCCTGGGACATCGGAAATGACCGTGACCACGGGAATGCCCCGCGCGCTCAGATCTTCGACGGCCGCATGCACGACCGGATGATCCTGCATATAGGAAACGACGGCATCACAGCTTGTCTTTGCAAGTGCTTTCGCCAACGTTTCCGGCCGCTCGTCTTCCAGCACGGTCCTGTGAATGACGATCGACCGATCAAGCGTCGTTGAGATCCGGCGGAACTCGAAACCCATCCGGGCAATCAGCGGCAATTCAGGCCGGGCGAGGATCACGTCAATGCGGATCAGCCGCCGATGTGCCTGCGGCAGCAGCCGCCGCAAACCGAGTTCCTTGGCCGCCTGCAACACACGCTTGCTGACGTCTTCACTGACGTTGCCGCGATCATTGATGACCCGGTCGACGCTCGCGGTCCCGACCCCCGCCCGTCTCGCAACGTCTGAGATCGTGACCCGCTTCCCCTGCCCTTTCGACACCATGTTCGCCTCCACCCCGCCGAACGCCGCGCATCTTCCCTTCGCGGCGCCCTTGGCGAACATTGCCGCTTTGATTGAATTCAATCAACTGGTTCTGAGGCTGTGCGACTGGACCACGCCGGGCCTACTTCAATCACAGATGCTGTCGCCAAATCTTGTTGGGTGGCAAAAGGAAGTCGCTCGTTCCGAACGATACATTATGCGATCCTAAACGCACAAAGGGTACATTCTAATTCGAAGTGCGACATGCCAATGATTTCAATGGTTTCCTCTCGGAGATTTTGGCATGTCCCGACGCTATTCGCAGATGAATCTGGCCGATCGACGCCGCCTCTTCCACGTTGTCCAACGCAAACTGCCGATCAAAGAAATGGCGCGCGAACTTGGTCGTCATCGATCGACGATCTATCGTGAGATCCGGCGC
>NZ_PNFP01000030.1 GCF_002940685.1 Ensifer adhaerens
AATGACCGACGAGCTAAAGCGCGCGCCCTAACCCTGCGCCTCGACCACGGCAGAAAATGCATTCGCCGGACGCTCACCTTGTAGCCGAAGGCGTGGTTACGACTGGATCGCCCGTAATCTCGGCGTCTGCGAGAACACGATCGCACGCTTGCCGCGAAATTCGCGGCGAAGACGGGGCTTGAAGTCGACGTCTCTCAGGAGACCTGCTACGCCACCTACAGCGCCGAACCGCTCATGTTGGTGGACGCGGCTGCCAACCTCCCAGGGAAACAGGTCATGCCAAGCGAGCGTGCAATCGATGAAGGCGTCGAGCGTCACCGCGCTGGCCTTTCCCCGCGCTGGGACGTGATCGGTGAACCGAGTTCGCGAGCTTTTGCTCACCGCCGCCGGCTGCAATCGAAAACATTCCAGTCGATACATTATGCGACTTTAAACGCACAAAACGAGAACACTCGACACCCCTGAGTCGCCCTAGTCGAAGCGAATGGGCGATCGGAAAAATAGCTCACAACTTCGCTTTTCAGCATCGCCAGCCGTGCCATGTCTCGAACATCGACGTCCTTCAAGGTAAGCATCTCGAACATCCGCCCAGTCAACAATGGTGGGACTTGGTCCTCAGTAGTAGCCGCGACGTGTCTGAGCGCAACGGTCAGGGCTAGAGTTCACCGCGGGCGATCGCCAAAAGACGCTCATCACCCCGTATCAGATCGAGGATGGATCGATCCATGAGCGAAGCCGGATCTGGCCTCTCGTCAGGACGGACAGCCCCGGATTCTTCCATGAAGTTCAACAGGGCATCAAGTTGATCTGCAAGCCCCTGTTCATCAACGCCGGCCAACATCGCAATCTGCTCCTCCAGACCTGGAGGCTGCCTCGTCTCCAGCTCCTTGATTGCATCGGGCAAGCTAACCGTTGCTCCCTTGTCGTTGTACCAACGCACGAGCCGGCCAGCTTCCAGCCTGAAATCCTTCCTCGCTTTCTGCCATTGCCCGAGGTGGGAAGCGACGACTTCTGCAAGATCACGGCGATTGGCGTCCAGACGTTCTGGATCCTTCTCTTCGAGAAGGTCGGCCGGAGCAACTATCAAGGATGCGAGCCGTGGCATTCCGGAAGCACCGCAGTCGAACGGCATTGCCCGCGACGGGCGCGCCTGCGACAGCTGCGCAAACGGCGACCACAATACTGCCAGGTCGGCGCCGCCTTGTTGCATGTCCTTCAGTGCGATTGACTGGGAAAAGTTGTGAAGGGTCACATCCTTTTCCCGCAAGCCGTGGTTTTGCAGGCAGACATTGAGCAGGACGGCGGATGCGGATTGGCGGGTAACCGCAATCGGTCGTTTGCGAAGCTCACCTGCGGGGTCCTTCGATACGCTTTCGAAGGCACTGCGCCGCACCATGATCTGGATAGCCGAAGTGTCAAACTGAGAGATCGCAATCGCATAGACTGGTGCCTCGGTCTTCCCGCCGCGCAGACGCGCCCCATGAAGCATGGCTAGTGAGTTGACGGTCTGTATTTTCCAGGCCTTTCCCGGGATTGCGAGCACGGCCTGATTTCCAGCAGCATAGGTAGTCGTACCAAACAGGGGGAAAGGGGTCTCTTCTGCTTTTGCGACCATCAACGACAACAGGAGTACCGAAGCCGCGACGGGTACATTTCTAAACAATAGCCAGTGCACTCTCATGGAATCCGCTCCTATTGAACTACTTGTCGATCAGCTCGATCCCATATTTTTTGCTCACTGCTTCGCCAGTCCGCTTGAGCCATTTCTCTTGTTTGTCCTTTGGCCATTGCGCAAAATCCGGTTGGATTCTCGCAAACTTGTCAATGAACTCGTTCACGAGTCCCTTGTCAGCGTGCCCAGCGCGATGCTTCGCTTTATCGACGAAGCCGGCAAATTTCTCGATATCGATGTCGAAGTTCTCGCGAAGATAGTTAGTCATTCGCGCCACATATTTTTTGTCGCCTTTGGCAAGCGGTCCTCTGAACGCCGGAACGAAGTGATGCCACTCGACCTTCTTCGAAACCTTCGCCATGAAGACGGCCGTCTTCTCGAGCTTGGTGATTTTGTTGACTCCCAGCGTCGCAGTTGCAAAAAGAACGTCTTTCCCGATCTCTTTGAAGTCGAGCTCACTTCTCGAGCCCGCTGCAATCTCTACACTTTGCATGGCGGTACTTTCGGCTGCTTCCATCAGCATGGCTCGCCCCGCTGCAATCGCAACGGGAACTAGAACGGCCAGCTGGATGAATTGACCATCTGGATCTACGAAGGCGGTTGGGTTGCCCCATCCAAATGAATACGCGGCCAGATTTCTCGCCTGAAACACACCTTCATTCAGCTCGCCATCCAGATAGCTGTCGAGAACAGGGTCAGGGCTTAGCCACAGTGCAAGCCGCTGATCATAGAAGCGCGACCCGAAATAGCTGAGACCACTTTCAGGGTCATACTCCTTCCCGTTGAAACGCAGTTCAGGACGGTCGAGCCTTGACTTGGAGCCGGGATCCCGGGAGGCTTGGCTTAACGTCGCCTCCCTGCCAACAACCACTTCGCCAAACGGTGCATATTCCAGCTGCTTGTGAATGCGGGCAGTGCTTGGATCGTCACCACGCGCATAGACGACGTCCGAAATCGACTGGGTGGCGATTTGGGCGTGATAGCTGAACAGGCCCTCTCCTCCCAGCCATTTCGCACCCACTTTCCGGGCTCCGTTAACAATGTGGTACAACCCTTCGGGCAACTGGCCCGGCTGCCGCGTGACAGACAGTCGCTCGTTCAGATAGAGCGTGTCCGAGAAAGGACCCCTCACCTGACCGCCTGACGGTCTGATCTTGAGAGTTCGAGAACGCTTCAGCGTACGATTGCCGAGGAAATCGTAGCTCTGTGATACCTCGTTGAAATACGCCGTCCTCCGCCTTTCTTCGGTGTCCTGTCGTTCGGTTGGTGCGGTCTGAACAGTGACCTCGACCAGGGTGTCGTCAGGATCCCATCCGAACGAACGGTCAGGGGTTCGGCGGGTCGTCTCCGGCTCGCGTTCCAGGCAGCCTTCGCAGTTGACCTGGCGTAGTCGACCCCGGGAATCTTGATCGAAGACCTGCTCCTCGCGATAGGGACGCTGCGGCTTCCTTATCGTCGACAGGTCAGGTGCGTTTGGCCGGCCACCGGAATAGATGTGTTCTATCGTCGTTGTGGCGGCAGATCCCAGACCACCGCTAGCCCACCCGGTGCGCACGCTCCGTTTCAGACCTCTCAGAAGATGATTGTCCGAGAAACGGAATTCCTCCTCGATCTGGAATTGCGACGGCCGCATTGAGACAAGTTCGCGATCCCCGAAGGTCGTATAGGCGGGATTGCGTTCAAATGACCGCAGCGACTTCCGATTCGACTTGATACGGCCCACCTCATCATACGCGAAGCGATTTGAGGATCCTGTGATCAGCAGTCCCTGTATCGCGGCGTGTTGCATGCTGATCGGTCCGCACTGCCCGCCTTCACAGGGATCGGCGTAGGCCGGGCTGTTCTCATAGGCCGTGAGGAAGCCACCGGAATCATACTGATAGCTGACATTCTGAAAGAAAATCGGTGGTGCGGTTTTCGAGCAATCATCGCCGAAACCGAACTCGATGCAAGGCACACCCATCCGCGATGTGGACGAGGTGAGCCGGTTCGAGTTCCGGTCAAACTGGTTCCGGGTAATGACGCCGTGACCAAAGGCGGACCGCACGTTGTTGCCGCGCTCATCGAAGGCTGCATCGGCCAGGAAGCGGATTGGCGGTGACACATCCCTGCAGTCCGGGACTTCAGTTGCCCATTCACCCGGTTGATCGCTTTCGCGGCTGCAGGGAATGCCTACAAGTAGTTCTGCGGTCTGGCCATTCGGCGAATAGCGGTACCAAGAACTCTGTCTGACGTCGAGCTGTCGCGCCGGGGAAGGATCACTGCGGCCATCGGAACGCAGGCCGTTGACCTTTCCGGTCAGGGTCGTGCGGGCAATGATGCCCCATGCATCATAGAGATTGTCCTCACGCAGCGTTGCGACGGGGACTGCGTCTGAAGAATGGCCTCTCCGGCGTAAGGCGACGAAGCTCTTCTGTGTCGCTACCGGATAGCCGATCGCTGAATAATTCAGTATCTCTTCCTCGCCCGTTACATCCCTTACCAGCGTCTGACGGCCGGCGCGGTTATTTGCCGTGTCATTCGCGCTTCCGAACTCGAAAGCAATGTTTTTTCGCTGACCATCTACGGGTACAGGGCGCACGTACTCCCGCAAGGTCAAACGATCGAAGACGAAGCGCTGCCGCACCGTCCGGTCAACGAACCGGCTATTGGTGGGGGTAAGACACATATCTTCGCCAGCGAGTCGATCTGCATTTGACTGAGTTCTCGAGGCTTCGGATCGAAACGCGGACAAGGCCTCATCAAACCCAGAAGCCGCCGGGATCCGCGGCCCGGAGCGCGAGCAAATCAGATTCGAAGCCAGATCGTATGAAAGATACTCGAAGCCACGGTCTGGATCTGCAATGGCATTCCGGTGACCAAGGCCATCGTAGGCAATCTGTATTTTCTGGCCGCTGGTCAGGTTGGCAACGGTGCCTGAGACGCCTTCCTCGGGAGGCAGATCAACCGCCACGAGCCGGCTCATTGCATCATATGCGTAGCTGGATGTGAGTCTGGTCACACCGGTCGTCTGCCTTTCCGCCGGGTCTCGAAGGGGTGAGCTTATAAGTCCATCGGCGCCGGGATCGCCTTCACGGCAGCGCGTCACCTGTTGCCCGCCGCCCTGTTCGATCGCTGATACCCAGCCGTTCGCTGCAATGGAGGCGAAAGCGCCTGGATCATGCGATGAGCCGATGGCGTGTTTGCCATAGCCGTTTCGCGTGCCAGTGTGACTGAATTCCTGCACGGCTACGATGTTACCGCGCGCATCCCTGTCAGTCACGGATGGAATGCAGCGCGAGTCCCGGGCGATCGTTCGATGAACCAATGACACGCTGCCTGCCTGAGCCACGTCATAGCCGAAAGCATATCCATTCTGATCCGGCAGTCTAACTGCGAGCGGCCGATCGAACCCATCCAAGATCGTACTGGAGAAACTGGAGCTTGCTGGCGGAAGAGCAGCAAGAGTTGACTGCTCGAACGACGGAAGATCGGCAAGCGCTACCGGGAAATGACTGGCAACCGGCCGATCGAGGGCGTCGTACTTTGTAAGGCCGTCGACAGCGAATTTGCTGCGCGCCTCGCACTCTGCGCCCTCCGGCGTTTCGGCTGCCGGAACACAGATGTCGCTTTCGGTCAGCGATATGACATCGCGACCGAATTGATCGACAAAGATCTCGCTTAGGAGTTCGCGGCTTCCGACATGCACCATTGTGTCGCCTGTCGTCTTGTACAGGCGGGCGTCGACCGTCCTCTTCACACGGACCTTTGGAGCAGTCCAGGCAATATCCTGGGGAGCGGCGGCCACCTTGTATTCGTAGGTTGCCAGTGCCCGCCACGTTTCAGCTTCTGTCATTTCGGGTGAAGCGCACTTGCGTGCTGCTTCTCCGAGCGGAACGTTCCACGACGCCGACACTGATAGGACGCGGCCAACCGCGTCCAGGACACGATGTACTCCGTTCCGGTTGATGTCGCAGTCGGTGGTGGCCACGGCCCGCCGCCAGTCAATGTCGCCCGACCAGCTCTCATATGTGTCGTACCGCGATGTCGTGCCGCCGAGGCATCTGCCTGGTGTCTCGCCTGCGATGGCAGTTCTGCAATAGTCTGTCGTGGTCTTCACTTCAACGAGCGACATGAGATCGTCATACTGGAAGCCCCTTGCAATGAAATATCCGTCGGCAGCGACGGGCGATATGGAGCGAATGAGGTTTCCGCGGTCATCGCGCTCATAAAGGTGCTGCGCTACCCGCGCAGCCCGCGCAGCCTCCAGCTCGGCTGCAGTTGAGGGGACATGTTTGAGTTCACGGCAAGGATCGCCAGGAGCCGCGAGATTCTGAAACTGGCAGACGGTTACGAGGTCGCCCGTCCGGTCGTCGTAAGCAGCTGAAGTGCGCTTCAGCCGGTTGCCTGCGGCCCCGGAGGTGAGGATGACCTCGATAATGCGATCTCTGAGATCATAGGCCATTGTTCCTCCGCCAGTAGCGCCGTGGATGAACGACAGCTGCAGATTGTTGTCATACCTGGCGCGTGAGCAGAGGTCATCGGTTGCCCCTTGCAGCCCAAGCCTGCCGAGGTCGCAGACCTGCACAACCCGCGCCAGAGAATCGTACCTATACTGGAGGGCAGTCTTCAGCGTACTTGGTCCGCCCTCGCCAGTCGTCAGAACGGTCTGGATGAGGACTGGTGCAAGCCGCCTGGGCCGGCGGTCAGCTGTGGGAAGCGTCTGACAATCAGAGGATAGCCCCGCCTCCAGCTGCCGGGGAAAGTCGATCAGACCGCCTTCGCCGCGGGGAAGGACGGGCTGCATAACCCCGGAACTGTCGGCAAGAACGTAACAATAGTTCTGCCGCGACGTAGAGCGACCGACGTCTACCAGTGCATAGGTGTTCTGAGTGACCCGGGTCGGCGCACCGTGTCCGGCCACGGCCCTCGGCGTGGCTTCATCCGTAATCGACTCGCGAAGAACAAGTCCGGTCTCGAAGATGGAGCCGGTCGAAAAGCTCCGTTCGATGCGGCGAATCCCGGAAAGAGTTGCGGCGAACTCACTGCCTTGAATGCCAGTCAGACCGGCGGTCTCGCTGGTGCAGCCCTCCACCGTTGTTGATCGGGCAAACCCGAGGAATTGTCGCTCAAATCGATCGAACCGTCCGCCGCTATAGGCAAAGCATGTGCGACGGACCTGATCGCTTCTGGCATCGTCTAACACCACCCCGTCATCGGAAGTAATGCTGCTCACAACCAGACGGCTGTTCGGATCGTCAGGGCCGGGGGCCGTTCGCCCATAGGTGATGCTGTAGTTAGGCCGCCCCGCGCTGGAGGCATACGCGTCCGGGTTTGTGGGGAGATAGACGCCTGTGAGGCTGCCAAAATAGGAATATGGATTGCTGAAAACAGAAGCCCTATCATTGTCGAACAGCAGTCGCATGGCGCTGCCGATCTTCAAACCACCACCCACTAGAATGTCCGGCAGTCCGTCTGCGTTGGCATCGCGCAGCGAGACCGCCTGACGCGTCAGTGATGCCGAGGTGGAGGCACCAGGGTTGATCACCAGGAAGATGCAGCCCCAGGGGACAGGGATGCAGGGGCTGAGAGTGAAGTAGCCGCTTGCACTGACGTTATCACTTTCGCTTTGTCCAAGTGCATCAAGATCACGTTCCAGCGCAGCAATGGGTCCCGGGAGTGAATCGAAACCGTGACCGTTGTTGATCCCGGCGTCTACCCGTGATCCGGACACCCTCAGGACGTCGGTGAGCCCATCCCCGTTGAGATCAACGAGTGTGTTCTTCTGCCGTGACATGCCGGCTGATGCCGAAAACCCGCCTCCATACTCCTGGTCGCTGGTACCATAGCCGACCGAGGCGCTCAGCCCGAGAGAGGCGGATCGATCTTCAATGAAGCCACCCTGCCAGCTGGTTGCGGTCTGGCTGAAGCCGAGGCCAGTATTCAGTCTGACACTGCCATTGGCGTACCAGTCAGGAAGTCCATCGCCGTTCAGATCTACTAGATCACTGATGCGAGCATTTTTCCCATTGCCAAAGTCGAGTCCGAAACCCGTCCCCCAGCTCGGATCGCGGCTGGCAAGGACCTGCTTGCCTGCCATCCGGGCCGATGCGGATTCCACACCGCGGGTGAATGTCTTGGGCGACGTAAACGGAATGCTCAGCGAGTTTGTTCTGGCGTCGGACGTCCTCGTAAACGGGACGCCGGCCGCTACCTGTCCGGTGGGCCTCTCCTCGCCGTCTTTCAGGCAGGCGGTCGATGCCGACCATACGCCTTCGACCTGGCATGCCAAGCGGCCCGCAGGGTCGGAGATCCAAGCCTTGTCCCTCTGGATCTGATCAGGAAAGCCATCGCCATTGAGGTCGATCAGGTCGGCGTCCGCGTCTGCCCTTGAGGAAGTCCGCGACAGGCCTACCCAGGCTTCTGCTGCAGTCCCGCTGGTCTTGCTGCTGGAAACCTTGGGAAGCACCTTGACGATGAGCGGCTGAATATCGACCCGCCCATCATCGCTGAGCTCCTGCCGCTCCGCGGCGATCGCTGTCTCGAAGTACGTCCTGGAGGGTTCGACGAGGTTCTTCCTCCCGATGCGCGAGGAGCTCTGAAACGTTCCGGACAGCCAAGCGCCGCTGTCGGGGCCGACGGCGCACAGATGCGGCGTTGTCACTTCGAGCCCTGTCTTTTCGATGATAGCCGGCTGGAGTGAATAGACTTCCCGCGCGCTTGCTCGTTCGTTTGTCGTCGCCTCGCGAAGAATGGCGTTGTCTTGGCAATAGGTCCAGTTCTGAGCGGCCAGGAATTCGCGTGCACCAGGTTGAGTTTCGGCCACAATGTCCGTCGAGACGATGCTTGAAGCCCGACCGGCCGACTTGTAGTCCAGGACCACCGGCGATACCCGGCGCTGGGCCAGAAGGTCCCGTTTGCATTTTGCTGTAGCGGCATCGGATTGGCCGCAGCGCTGGATTTCCGCCCTTGCCGAGTCCTTGTCCTTTTTCGAGAACGGATCCTCGGGCTCGAGATAGCGGTCGCTTATGACGTTGAACCGCCTGACGACAGGAAGCTTGGCGGGCGCGTCATATATATCTGCCTTGTCGGCGCTGAGTGGCCTTGGATCTGCTGTTGATCCGTTGTCCGCGATCGCCGGCTCCTTGAAACCGGTTGTGAGTGTGAAGCGCCCCCACCCGCGATAGGAAGCAGCCGCAATCTCGGAGGGGCGGCGGACGAAGTTCTGGTCATAGAAGCTTGTGCCCGTTGCCGAACTTCCGTTCCACTGAGCGAGGCGGATCGCTGTATGGGCAAGCGGGCAAATTCCGTCGGCCGAGCACGCTCCCGCCTGGGTCAACGCCCGCTCCCGTTTCCAAGAGACCGTCTGTGGCGCATTCTTAGGACTTTCTGCCCCTTCGACGATCGAGGTTACCTCAACCTTCGTGCCCGGTTTTGCACAGAAGCGGTAGGCGACCATCGATGTCGCGATAAGCCGCCTCCCATCATCGCCCTCCTCTTCGGGAGTTACAGATGCGGGAATGTAGGCGTCGGTACGCGGAGGTTCGCCGTTTTCGGGGGGTCTCTGCCAGAATTGCTGGACCGTGATCCGCTGTGGCTCTCCGGCTGTCTGGAGGGCGTGATCTGCCGGCAGCTGTACCAGAAGGTCATCGGTTACTGGAATGGGCCAGACCGTTCTCGTCGTTGTCTCGTCGACGGGTTCTGTCCGGCTGAAGGTAACTGGCTGCAGATCAAGAAGCCTCCTGCTGAAGACGCCATCGACCATTTCTTCCGCCCAGAGGAACGTTCTGCGTTGAGCGAAACTTTGCCCGCTTCCAGCCATCTGACCCGGCCTGCGCAACTGTGATTCCGCCCGCGTCAGTATGCTCCGGGCGTCGAGCCTGACCCGATATTCCCTCAACTCCTTGTTGGACGAGCATTCGAGATCGCTTGAAGGGAGTTCGAGCTTCGCAAAATCGCTCGGCAGGCGTTCTGCACTATTTGAACTCGATTTCGCAAGAAACACCTCCGAGGGCTGCGATACGAACCGCGTCGTCATCCAGTGGACCTCTTCGGTTCTCGTGCAGCGGGAGGTGAAGTTTATTTCAGTCGGAGGACCCCAGTCGTTGGGATTATCTGAGGTGCTGTCGCCCGGGTTCTTGACCCGCTCGGGGGAGGAGCGTGGCACCGGGCAGTCGTCAAGCGGCAGGTCTGGCTCTCCCGGTTGTTCTTCAGAACCGCTGTAGTCATAGACAAGCCTCCGGTCGAAGACGAGGGCCAGCTTGTCGTCATTCCAGCGAAACTGAGAGAGATCCTCCGGCCACGCAATGCTTCTGGAGGGGGCGCCTTCAACAGGCTCAGCTCCTGGATCAACGAAGCTCACGAAGCTGCAGATGCTGTCGCCTCGGTGAACCTTGATGTTGCTGGCTCCAGTCGGACGAAGGTCCTGTTGCTCTGCTGCAGGAAACGATAGGACCCTGTGCCAGCCAATCCTGTCATCTCCGAGCGTCCCTTCGCTGAGCGACTGGCAGTCGAGCGGCCTTTGTGGGTCGGAAAGTTCCCGCGGAATCGTCGCGAGCCATATTTCTCCGGGAAGCCGGCTTTCAGGTTTGGACAGGGTTCCACGCACCTGGAAACGTCCGTCGAACGGTGCGGCCATGAAGCCTGATCCATTCGTAAATTCATCTGCTTCCTCGCTCATCCTGTAGCGGGCAAGGCTTCTGCCCCAGGGATCGCACAAAGACCACTGGCTCTCTGGTGCCGAAGCTTCAGCGCCCGCTCCGTCCACATAGGGCAGGCTCATGCACTTCGATGATGCGTTGGAGAGCGACGCCAGCAATGCTGCTTCAGATGGTGTTTGGCCTGTGCCACCAAGTCCGAATACGAGCGAAGGCGAGGCCGGAAATCCGTCACCTCTGAGACTGCGGAACAGCCGTAGGTAGTCAATCCTTGGTTCGAACTCGATCACATCGTCCTGCGCATTGTCGATGACATGGGTGCGGAAGTAGACGACATCGCCTGCCCGTACCGACAGAAGCAGACCATCATCCGGCCCGGCTCCGCTGGGAAGATCTACCGGCAGTGGCCCGGCAGCGGTATTGAGGTCGCTGACGCAGGACTCCAGAGGAATGGTATTACCCACCGCACCTTCCGGAGCCGGAGTGATCAGCTTGCGCTGCTCGCCCTGTCTTCCGAACTGGTGAGCGAAGCAGCGTCGGACAACACCCTCGCCGCTCCAGTTGCGACTTCCATTCAGCTCAATCGTGAACAGCAGCCCATCACGTCTGTCTTCACGCAGAATGCGATCGAGTTCAGGATCCGGATCATGGGGTACGCCGCGAAGGTCCGAAGGTTCTGCCGGCGGCGCAAAGATTATGTCCCCGCGGATGATAATGTCACCGGTAAAAGGTGCTCTCCAATAGCGCACGGCATCAACCCGGGGGTCGTCCTCGTCGGCTGGCGCGGAAGCGGTTGTTTCCGCAACAGACTTGGAAAGCTCGGTAAGCGCCGAGATCCTGGCCTTGTCGGAAAGTCCTCCATAATCCCTGTCGTCGATATACGGTGTATCCTGGGATGTGCTAAAACTGATCTCTCTGCCGCGCGAATTGTTGAAGAACACTACCCCCTTCGAAACAACGTCGATACGACCATCGCCATTCACATCACTCAGGTAAATGTCCTGAACCGTGCTGGCGTTCGAATGATATCCTGCGAAAAAAGTCCCCAAAAAATGAGCCTCGTAGGCGGTCCCGGACGATGCGTGGAACGGTTCCCTTGAGAAGGTCACAAACCCCGGAGGGGCCGTGACACCAACATCGGCGTCCTCAAATCCGATCTGACCGGACGGGTCAATTTTTCCAAGAACAGCCCTGTATCCTCCGCCTGTCGCATAGATCAGATCGTTAAGCCCGTCAGAATTGACATCCACCAGCAGCGTCGCTTCCCTGTATCCTGTTCGCTTCGAGTAATCGGATTTGACGCCAAAGGAATTCGTCTTGCCTCGATTAAAAAAATTGATGCCAAGATATGCACTCGCCGCGCTGGACGAGACAAAGTTCGAGCCGAGAAGATTCGTGGAGAGCGGCCCCTTCGCTTGACCTGCCGACCCGCCAAGAAGGGCACCCCTGACGTCGGATATCAGGCCGAATGGCGCGGCCTGCTGAAGCGGCGCCGCGTTTGCCAGCCTGATCTCTCCACTCTTCCTCCACGGCCGGTCTGTCGTCAGGTCGTACGCGAACCGTGTCTGAAATTGATGCGCCCACTGCCCCCCGGCTCCATCGGGCCACTCGCAGGTTTTTGCGGTGGTCCTTCTGGCCTGGAACAACCTCGGGTCACCCCCAGTCTTTCTTGTGATCCGTTCCAGGAAAAGGCGACCATGGCCAGCTTCACTGTCGCTGACCCCGAACTCCCGGCGATAGCTGAACGAATATCGTGTGACGGAAGGTTCACAGCTCCAGCGCAGCGCGCGGCCGAGATGAGGCCTGTCTGCACCGTCCGACGTCAGTTGACGGGCACGCAGATCGATCGAATCCAGCTGTCGACGTGACAAGAGGAGACCTCCGGACCTCGCGCTTGTGCGGGTGTAAACGTCATCGGGAGCCCTCCAGCGAAAGAGCATTTCATAGAGTGCCCATTCGCGTCGGCATCCGGAACTGCCGGGGAGTTCCCGGCATTTGAGGATTGTCTCCTCGGTTGCAAGCGTTGACGTGTAGAGAACGCGCTGGAGATATTTTTCACTTTGTACCGCGGTCAGTCCATTCCAGTCCGCAGCTGGGTCGCTTGCCCACTCGTAGTCGATGACATTGCCATTGTTGTCGACCTCACGAGCGAGATTCCACTCGATCTGCGACCTTTCGTTGAGAATATTCGACGATCTGTTCGCGCCGACGACGGTGGCGTAACCCATCTCAGCTGGTTGCCCGGAAGGGGCCGCCTCGCCACGGTTTTTCAGCGTGTCCGGTACACGTCCTGGAGCATTCCCGAAATACATCACGCGTGGATGACCGTTTTTCGGCTTTTCGCTCCAGACTTCCCACCAGTAGTTGGTCGGTTCGTCGCCATGCCGGATCACACGCGTAAGTTCATCATCCCTCCGCAAAACAAATCGTGCCTGCCCCTTCTTGCGCGGGCGAAGGTTCGTCGTCCGCATCGGCATGGGGATGAGCTGCAGAGGATCAGCGGGGCTTCCGGTATAGGCTGTCCCGGTCTCGGGGATCAGCTGCTCACCATTTAGCAGATAGGTCTCGGTCTCGTAGTCCTTGGCAAAGACTGGCGTTCCCCATCGCGTTTCAACGGAAATGACGGGGACCTGAAGCTTCCAGCCTTCTCCAAGGGGACCGTATCCTCCCCCGCTGCTGTATCGGATCGAGATGTTCGGCGCGAAGTTTTCACGGGAGCCGGGAAATTCGAGCTCGTAAGGCAGAACAAGCTCACCCTGTGCGGTGGCTTCGGGCGGGCCGACCATGTTGAGCATTCTGACAGGATTTTCTTTATGCAAGGCTGCAAGCAGCTGTGGATCTGTCTGCCTGACTGGAGCCGAGGCCTGATCCACCAGCTTGATTGCGCCGGCCATGTAAATCCCAGCTTGGCGCTGCAATGTGGCCGTCGTCCGCGTATTCGTCCGATCTAGGTGCGAGCTGAGTGGCCGCATTGCATCGAGGGAGGCGATCTCTTCACCGGCTTCCAGGACACTGATGTTGTCGCTGTCGATCACGTCACCGAGGCCATCAAGGTCATAGTAAATGCTGATAGCGACCGGACTCGTGGTCAGAACGGAGTATGCGTCGCAGTCGCGGGTGACATTCATGAAGCGCGACGGACGCGTACTTTCTTTCAGCTGGATGCACCGGATCAAGGCAACCTGCTTCCTGTCTCCTTCCAATGAGACAGGATCAACTGACGCGACTTCGACGCCATGAAAGCCCCCACGAGGCTGGTTGCGTGTGAGCTCGACGGTCAACACATCGTTCGTTTCAGGCAGATAGTTCAGCCCCAGCCGGTCGCTTGCGAAGGCGTAGTCTGAGAAATAGGGCTCCTGACCGGTCAGGACGAAGGCGGAGAGCGCTGTGAGAGACAGGATTCTTCCGACAAGGGAGTGCGAAAATCTGAAAATCATTTGCAACACGCTCCGAAGACCATGAATTTTCATGACGAGGAGAGGTGTTGAAGATTTCGCTCACGCCCGATGACAAGCGCGACCAATAGACAAACGTCTACATTCGAGAAGATACTAAGGGCCTCCCTCTCCGCACATTAAAGTTGTCCTTCTTGTTTAAGTTGTCAAGTAGCATTTACTAATGCAAAAGATGCAGAAACCGGAGGCTGGAAAGTGTCCGGGCGATTGAAACCGCCGGAAAGTACTGATCATCTAACGGCGATGTTGTGCCATCACCGCTTCATCGCAGCCCCGCGTTGACTACCGAACTGCGGAGATGATCCGAAAGTGCACGTCGTAGTCGTACAGTTCGGTAGGCCTCCTCCGGGAGCAGAACCTGAGACTCCATCATTCGAGTCTGGCGCAGTTGAAAGGAATCGAACCAACGACCCCTACCGCCCGGTAGCTGTAGTGGCATTGATTTTCTAGTTCGGGCAACAAGTTGCGATCCGCCAAGACCGATCTGGGGCCGTCAGCGGGCTGTCAGCTTTTAGTCGCCGCATCATGTAAGCAGACCCCGCTGATTGTCATGTGCCAGGCTTGACAGCAAAAGGGTAGCTTTCGGTAATGACTGTTATAAAAGATGCCTCTCGGTCGCGAGCTCTTCGAAGAGCTTTGCCAACTGTGAGTAGCGCCGCATAGGGCGTCAGACTAGAAGAATTGCTAACAGAATAGCGCCGACGACGATCACTATCGCAAATCGTCCGCTTGCTAAAACTTCGACCTGATTGATCCGGAAGTGAAGCTGTTCGACGGGCTTGGCAGGTGTTGGACGTTTTTCGTTCATCGGTGTCTCCATTAGGAGGAAACTACAGGTGGACGATGGTGTTGCGCACGTCATTTGCGGTGCAACAGTGGCTTTAAGCTTCCGTTCTCATCAAACCACGACGCATTATCGCTGGGACTCCCGCTCAAACTCGCCTTCCGCGAACCAGCGAGAGACGCTACTCGCCTCTAATCCGAGGAGACGGGCAAGCTGGCGAATGCCGGTTTTTTCACCGCGAGCGAGCATCTGCCCGGCAATAAAGAGCGCATTTTGCTTCCGCTCACGTAACTCGCTGTTCCGATAGTATTTCCCCTGAATCCCTCCCAAGCGATTTTGGATTAGAACGATCAGATCGCGTGGAATCTCCAATTGTTCAGTCCAACTCATGCCATCGAGAGCGACCATGATTATCCAGTCAACAAGAGCGAGCGGCACCGCCATTCCTCGTCCAACTAAGTGAGTCTCACCCTTGGCCGCGAGTTCTTTGGCGGCGATAAGCTTTTCCATGCATTGTAAAGCAACCTTGCTGATCGCCTCATGGTCCGCATCGAGAATCGCAGCAATGTCGGAGGGGTCAAACCCGTGCTTTTGCAGTTCTGGTTCAATCCGGAATGAGGTATCGAGCCCTCGTGAAGCGGAGATTTCGATTTCTGCATCCGGATGGGCTCGACGCAGGGCAAGGTACGTCTCCATCGTGGGATTCTGCTTATATGCGAGTGTTGGCTCGTTGAAACCGCCGCCCTCCTTCGCCCCCCACTGTCGATATTCGTCTTCCATCCTCCCCCCTATGGCCAGGCGTAATTTGTTGCGTCTTCGAACTGCCCCTATCGACGGGCTCCAGCGCGGCTACGTAAATGCCAGACGACCACAATGAAACTCTCTCGTAAAGCAGATCTAGTGCATGTTCTTTAGATGTCAGCTTTGAAGTATCGCGCAGGGGCGAAGTAACGAACGGAATAGCGCGCCTGTATGGCATAGCCGGATGACGACGAATGGCCTCTTTGAGGAGACTGCGAATGAGCGTTGAACGACGGTAGTGGGATCGAAGCAGGTCCTTCATCAACGCGTGAGGGCACGTCTTGTATTGGCGCAAACGCGACGAGACCTCACCGCGAACGATGGCCGCTTTCAGGCCCGCAAACGACGGCCTCTATGACCGAAATGGGGCGCGTTGGTGCCGCCCGGGAGTTGGGCGGGAAAGAGGAAAGAGGGCTTTGAACCGTCCGACTCATGGTTGCTGGCAACGTGCGCCATCACTTGCGCAATACCGAGATGCAGTTACGATGCATCGCCGCCCTGACCTCGCGTGTCCGGCTTGGCAAACCGCCCGGCGGAAATGAAACTGCTACAGTAACGTCAGGACCCGCATTGCGGATAGACTTAGATGCTGAACAATCACAAGCAGTTCGTGGCGTGGAGACGGCAGGTCTTTGTACGCAATCCGCACCAAGATCTGAACATCCTTTACGCGGGTCTTACCTCAAGAAGTGGCATCTACTTGATCGGCTGCGCTGATGAGATCGTCTATGTCGGTCAATCATGGAACCTAACGGAACGGCCTTTTGATAGCTTGGGCCGCTACTACCACCGTGTTCCTGACGTTTCACTGCCGTGGTCTCTTGCTCTGGCCCCCTGCCCACCGGACGAGATGCACGAAAGAGAAAGCGCGGCCATTCGTGCCTTCGCCCCGAAGTTCAACACGTCGATCCCCAGCATCCCTGCCAGCGAAGGGCGAATGCCCGAAATCGTTGGCCACGCTGCAGTCTTTCAAGATCAGATCGGTACGGGAGGCGCTTTCGAAGAGGAAAATCTCCACCGGCAGATGGAGCGCGCAGCTGCAAACCCATCTCCACCATGGCGTCAGGGGAAACAGCGAAAGAAGACCGGCAAACGTGAGCCAAAGCCTGAACTGCCGCCCTTTGACCCACCTGCCCAGCTTACGGGCGAGGAGCTTCGAGAGGCTTGGCGGCGCTACGGCGTGACGTACGATGGTCCCTTGATGTATCCGATCAATCTCTGCGATGACGGGTCGGTAGTGACCCGTGATGGAGAGTTCATCGGCACATGGGCAATGGACCAATACGACGCGCCTTCGTTTGCACCCGATGGCGAGACGCTCCCCTTGCTTGAAGCACCACTGGTCGGACTTCTGTGCATGACCATTCGCGACTGGTATGAAGAAAAGACCGGCGAGAAGTTGTAGAGGGCCGAATACGGTTCAGGTTCAATGGTTCGGGCCAAGCGGTGTGGTGGCTGGGGTAGCTCTCGGTGGCGTTATTTGCGTTAGTAATTCGCTCTTACATGACTGAGAGATGCGTATACTGTCGGTGTTTAGGCCCGCAGCAGCAGGGATCCACGCGCCGCCCTCTCAGCGTGCCGCAGCCTTCGCCTTGAACGGAATCGACCCGTCGACCCGCGTCCATTTTGATAAGCTCCAGAAATTAACGGAGATTTCCGTCAAAAGTCTCTCTTGAAAAATGCGGGCTATCTGATGGCCGTTGTCTTCTTCATGACGTGACCTGCGCCCGCGTAGCAGCCATGGCTAAGGTCCTTCCAGGTATTCGGCTTCACAATGCCCCGAGCCTGGGAAAATCATCGACGGAACGTTGCCCGCCACCTACCTGCCTTCAACGACCTTGACCACCACGCCCAAACTTTTGATCCGGTCGCCTTTGCAAGACCAGATTAATACGGACGCCGCCATCGGGACATTGATGACGAGCTGGTGTAGTAGCAGATCTGTCGGTTAGCACTATGGCCGCCGACGTGGATTGCCTCGTCGCGTTGGGTAGGATTTTCGGTTGGAAAAGCAGCGGGTATATTGCGTTTTTGAAGGTGCAGGCGCGCGAGGCCTTGGCCATGTAGGCGCCTATCGTTCATTATCCAAGCACAATGTCGAGATTTCGGGACTAGCGGGCACGTCTGCCGGCGCAATTCTTGCGGCGCTTGCCTGTGCCGGCTACGACGCCGAGGAGATTTTTTCCGATAAGACAGGTGCGAATATTCTCGATCGACTTGACCTCGATCCTGACAATCTGGATGCAGGCCAGATCAAGCAGCCGGCGAAAACACCAGCCAAGCTCTTTGGCGATAATGCGTGGCTCAGGCTGAGACTGACCCGGTTTCTGCTCGCTCGAATTTGGATGCTGAAGGTGGTTGGCTTCATCGTTGTTGCGACCGCTGTCATCGGTCTCTGGCTGTTTCCGCAACCGGCACTGGCTCTTCTCCTCGCCACACTCGTTATAGCGACGGGAGTAGCGATTTTTTTTATGAGAGGCGTCGTGTCTCTCGACAACGTCAAGACCGGCCTCGACCAATTGCTGTCGGTCAAACATCATGGCTCGCGCCGCGGCAGACCTGTGACGTTCAAGGACCTCGCCGAGGCGGGCCGTCTACCCTTGAAGATCGTGGCCGCAAACATCACCAGACAGGAGCTGACGGTATTCTCCGCTGAAACTACCCCAGACGTGGCCGTCTCGGACGCGGTTTGCGCATCTATCGCCATCCCAGGAGTCTTCAGGCCGCGACGGATCGGCGGAAACTGGTTTATGGACGGAGGGCTCGTTTCCAATCTTCCCGCGTGGACATTCGACGACGAACGTTCCACCGATCGCGACGCCCTCACGGCGGCCATCGAGATCAGTGTCGGTGGCGTCGAAAGGTCGCCCCAATTAGGATGGACGATCGGATCCGCCGTTAGAACAATGATCTTCGGCTCGGGAATTCTCAACAAACGTGGTGTCGATCGCCTGACTTCGGAGCGTCTGGTCGTCGATCTGGGCCTCCTAGATTTCGACATCGGTCGAACGCGCGCCGCCGAGATTGTTCAAAAGACTGAGACTTTCTGCGATGGAAGTCTCATTGCCCGCATGATCGAATTGCCGCGAAGCATCAACGATATGTGCGAAGCGGTCTCTTCGAAGTGCCACGAATTTATCGAGGCCGCATTTGCCGCAGCCGCGTCCCCCGGTCGGCAATTTACAACACGCATCGCCATCGCAATCCCGATCGGACCACGGAATCGCACTGTCCGGCTGGAATTCAGTTCCGGATATGCCGACCTGTCCGACGAAAGGATTTGTCTACCTCTCGACCGCTCCTTGATCGGAGACGCCTGGAGGCAGAATGAGACCCTTTACGTTTCGAAGAGTGATGCCGAGGTCTGGAACCGAAGTCTTTCGGCTCCGCAAGATCGTTGGTTGCGAAAACTGATCTGGCGGGATCTTAGCTGGGTTCTCTGCGTTCCTATGGAGATCGATGCTCAGACTAAAGTCGTTGTGACGCTCGACAGCGACATCGAGCTCGACTTCGACCAGGATGTGCAGCAGGAGTTGCTGGATACGCTGGAAGCTCTTATATTGAAGGAGTTCCAGTTTCTGAGAACGGTGGAAAGGGAATTGCTCAATGGCCGTTAAAATGCTTTCGCGAACAGCAAAAACCGGTGCCAGAAGCGGCTCCAGTGCTGCCGTCCGTACGGCCGTCAAGACCAAGTATTCGGAATATCTGGCGTCAGAGCCGACGGATCATGCACGCAAAGCGTCGGAACTTGCCAGGAAGATTCGAGAATTCGAAGCGAGCGTCGAATCCGACCCGCGGCCTGTCGTGCGTAGCCGCAATGCCAAGACAGGCTTATTCCTGAAATAACGAAGGGTGTTAGGCCGCAGACCGGGCAGCACGAGGCAGCTTATCCGGCTGGTCCGGGCATGCTGGACAAGCAACCGACGCGCCAACCTTGATTGTCCGGTCGATCGCCACCAGCGTCGGACGTCCCTCGCGAATGGAGCGTATCTGCCGATCGAAATCCGGTCGCGAGACGAGATACATCCCTCCCCTTGCGCCCTCGAAACCGCAGTTCCATGCGGCAAGGGCCTGGCCAAATCGCAGCGCTTCGTTCAGCCCGGCTTCGCCAATGCTCATCAATCCGTTCAGCCCGCTGCCAGCGGCTTTCATCAGGAAGCCACCGGTGCACCAGTCCC
The DNA here is from genome assembly GCF_002940685.1 of Ensifer adhaerens. Lineage (GTDB taxonomy): Bacteria > Pseudomonadota > Alphaproteobacteria > Rhizobiales > Rhizobiaceae > Ensifer > Ensifer adhaerens_E. Next base: position 19,527 of record NZ_PNFP01000030.1, read on the forward strand.
CTGACCCGCAACTATCTACGAGGTTTGCGACTGGAAAGGCGGGCACAACTATCCATGACGACACCTTGCCGTCGAGCCGGTGGCGGTATCGAAGGCCATCGGCTCCTACCGTCTGAATTTCGACACGCGTCGCTGTTCCCTCAGACATGGCCTGTCCCGCATCGGCGAGGCGCTGATCCGAATATTTGACCACATGCGCCAAACCAAGCGCTTCCGCGAAAAGCTTGTCGTCCGTTTTTCCGGACGGCTCGAAGACGACGACTGCGCCCGCCGAGGCTGCGCTCTCGGCAAGTGTCAGGGCGGCGCGCGATAAACGGTCGAGGAAAAAAACGGACGAACTTTGTAGGTGTGGAACGATGGTTTCAACCGAAGCCTGGGTGACCGGCCGGTAGCTGGGCAGGCGCTGGCCACAATGCGGGCAGGTCCAGAGAAAGCGATGCGTCGGGGTGCCATCCCGTCCGCGCCGGATCTGCTGGATGATAATCGGCGTATGGCCGGTCGGCGCGCAGTTGGCAAAATCGAGATGCACGTTCCACGATGAAAGATCGGTACGTACGCGTTCGGACGCAGGATCACCGTTCATCCTGGCAATCGGATAGGCGTCCCAGCCTAGATAAGACATGATGGCCATGACGTTGCCGCAGGTGCCGCCCGCCCAGGATTGTACCGGGGTGTTCGGATCGAGGCCCATTACAAGGTCAAGGGCGACCAGCCCGGTGCCGAAAATCTTGGGTCTGTCGATGACGATCGACATAACGCGCTCGTCCTTTCGTCATGTGTGTAGCAGCGGCCTCGGCTGAGGATAGACCTCTCCCTCCAGCCAAATATGAACCAGATGCGGTGAATCTGGGGCGTCCGAGACTGATGCATCTAAATCATATCCTAGAGCCTCAAGGTAAGCGACTGGTAAATTCCGCTCGAGTGCAGCCATCAGTGCCCCAAGTGCCATCACCTTGCTACCAAGCGGCGAGAGCACGAGGCGAGAGCCGCCAACCTCGGAAAAGACCGGTTTTCTGAGATCGTCGAGGCGCAAGATCGTCCGGTAGAGATCGAGAGGGTCTCGCTCATCGGCGTAGACGATGTCGCGAGTATCGACCGACCAGGCGCTATCGAGTTCGACCATGAATTCTTCCGCCAAGCGGTCGCCAATCCGCGGGTCCATAGATGGGAATGGCAGGATCGGGCAGGTGTCGTGCGGCGAGACGAAATCATAGAGGCGGTCCAGAGCGGCGCGCTTCCCCGTCGCCAGCTGCGGCAGCCAGAGCTTGGCCGCCGCGGCGAACTTGTTGAGCGTAAGGCCGCCGACAAAGCCATGAACATAGCCCGGGGAATCACTGGCGATCGTCTTGATCGCGCCGTCCAGAGCGGGATTGTGCGCGACGAGCAAATGGAGGTTCGGTGGCCCCTTGCCCCGCTGGCTGTACTCGACGAGGAGTCGGATGATCGGAAAACTGGTTCCGACCGACAGGGCGCTGACATCGACGACGACATCCGTGACGCCGTCAAAATTTTGCCCCGCAAGGGCTCGCGCCACGTTTCGACCGCCAATCACGGCGAGATCGCTGCCGAAGATATCGACAGGAACGAGCGCGTGGTTTGGCACGATCGTCTGCAGATCGGCGATATTCTTCGCAGCCCGCGATACGAGTTCGGGCGAGGGATCCGGTCGATTTTCCTGGAGGAACAGTCCGCGTAGCGGCGCCCCGGCTACGGCCAGCTTTCGCGATATCACGCAGGCACGGGGATCGAAGCCTGCCCCGGCGATCACGATGACATTGCGATTGGTATCGGCAAAATAATCGTCAATGAATCCGGATACAGCGTCGCCTCTGTGAGAAATACAAGGGTCCCATCGCCAGTCGCGCGCCATTTCAAACCTCGTTCAGGATACGTACCAGGTCGTTGGTCCGCTTTTCAAGGAAACCACCGCGCTTGAGCGTCAGCCTGTGGTGAAGCAAAAGCACGCCGCCCAGCTCAACGAGAACCCAGAGACGCTTCTTGGTGCCGTGGTTGGGAACGAGGACAAAGGCGTTATAGGCCACGCCGAATTGCAGGATGCGCGCCAGCTCCGGCTGGTTGCGGGGAATTTCGTAGAACTCTTCCTGCGGTATACCGAAGGCATTGGCGCCACCTCCAAGCGACGCGTTTCCCTCAAGGCTCTTCTTGACGCAAGCAGCCGCAATCCCATCCGCAAGCTTCTTGACCTGCTGATGGTGCGGGAAATCCCACTCCCGGATCATTTCGGCAGCCCGGTTTCGCAAGAGCGAATGCTGCGAGCTCGCACTCAAGGTTGGCGACTTTGAACGGATCAGCTGCGTTTCGGATTGGGCAACCAAGCGTGAGGCGAGCTGAAGGAACTGTTCGGCGTTTTCTGAGCCCGCGTCACATAACGGATCGATCCCATAGAAATAGGGCCGATCTTGCTTGTGGAGTAGATGGATTTTCGCACCTTCGTAGACCTTGTCGTCCGCAACGAGCGGGCGTGACGGTTCGGCGTCCTGCCCGGCATCGTCGAAAAGCCCCTGCTGCGGCACGCGTTTGGCATAACGCTGGAAAAGCACGCCGAGCATGGAAAGTCGGACCTCTTCGCAGTCTTCGGTCGTGTCCTTCAGATAGTTAGCGATATCCCGTTCAAGGCCGGTCCTTCGCTCCGCAGTGATTTTGAAGCGCCGTTGCAGACTATCGACGTGGCTTGCAAGCCTTTCTCGCTTCGACTGCGAAATCGGCTCGATATAGGTCGCAAGCAGATTTCCGAGATCATTGAGTCGGCGACGGTGGAAAATATCCATCTGCGCGAGATATCGATTGGCCATCCCTTTGGCCATCTTGCGAAATGCGCGGCGCTGATTGAGCCTGTCCCCACCGCTTTGCATCCATATCGTGGTTGTCTCGCGCGACTTTTTAAGGCCCGGCTCACTGGCGTGCGCGATCTCGTTTTCTTCAACCAACACGTCTGCCGGCGTCAGGGCATCAAGGCGCGTAAGCACCCAGCGCGAGACCCGCAGCTCGCGCCGGCTAAGCCAACGTTGAAGGGATTGGAACTGCGCCGGATGCAGGCTGTGGGCGTCGTCGAAGATCACCAGCGGCTTCAGGACGGATGACTGGTTGTTCTCCTTGAGGCGGAACGTCTCGATGACATCGAACGGGCGGTAGGCCGCCGCGGCAACTTCCTTTTCGATCTCTTCTATTTCTGGTGGAACCAGAGCAGCCGAGATATTGTAGATCGCAAGCTCGATCTCCCGCGCCCGCTCCAGCAACCCACGCGCATCTGTCCCGCCAATGGCCGTTAGCGCCGCTTCGGCGTCGGGTCTCGGCACGATTTCAATGTCCTCGATCGATGCGCCCGCCAACTGCACGTCCCTGATCCAGGCCAGCACTGTCCGGGCCTGCAGGAGAGCCGTCATCAATCCGCTCTTGAGCTCATCGGGATATGGAAACTCCCAGAATTCGCGGTACTCACCCTCAAGCGGCAGGCGTGCCCCGATGACCGCCGGCATCCCGGTCGTGATCGCCCCGCAGGCCGTCAACGTGTCGATCAGATCGTCATAGATATCCTGGCCGCGATTTCGCAACAGCGTCCGCAATGTCGAATATTGAAAGAGACGCGCAAGCGTCGTCTTTCCGCTACCGGGCGTCCCGATGATCGTTGTCAGGCGGTCATAGAGCTTTCCCTCCTCAGCGTGTTTCTGGAAGAAGGTCGCCAAGGGCTCAGGGGTAACGACGGCAAGAAAGGCCTCGTCGTCGCGTAGATATTCGGTTGCGCGTTTCTCGAAGGGATTGACCATGATGATCCTATGAATGCCTCTGCCTTCGTCTGAAGAGCGGACGCATCGCCATCGTTGCTTCGCCACCCTCGGTCTCTGCCCAGAGTATGGCGACAGAATTGTTGGGCGTATTGTGTTCGAGAACCAGTGGCAAGGCACATCCGCCATAGCCAAGACCCAGGTGCTCGACCCCTCCGACATCCGTATGCTCGGTCTGGATTTTCGGGTCGTAATATTTCTGGGTAAGCGCGATGAAGTCCTCCAATGGCATCGGGCTTTTGTCTACGGGAAGATCCGGCGGCAGAATCGTCCCAAACGAGAAATTGATCGTCTCCGTCCACCCCTCCTTTTTCAAGGCGTCCTTGGCGTCGTCAACCCGTCGGACCATCTCGCCTGCGCCCGCATGCGTCGCGATATAGTGGTGGACACAGAGTTCCCAATCCGGGGCCAACACTTTGGCCGAAAGCGCGCCGACGACATTCTCAAGCGATTCCTTGAAACGCGAAAGCTTTCCGGACCACTTCTGCTTCTTGTCGTTCCAGCGATGGAACGAGGTCCCGGTTCCGACGAAATCGTCGATCAGGTAAACCAACCTGAACTGTGCGTCCGGGTCCTTAAGGTCTTTGCGAAGGTCATCGATCAGATCTTGCCATTTGTCTTCGTCGAGCTGGGTCGCCAGGACGAACTGCTCGTTCGTCAGGATGCCGACATTGTTATGCCGGATGCCATCAATCCTGGCGCCGTCACTCAATCCCATGAAAAGCGTCTGCCGTCGCAAGCGACCGGCTGCATCTCTCGCATCGCTATCGGCCCAGACCCGGTAGCGCGGAATTCCCTTTTCCGCCGCGACCATGCTGATGATGCGCTCACGCACGACGGACGGATAAAATTGCTCCACGAGGCGGTTCATCTCTGCCTGGCCCACGTAGATCAGGGATTGACGCACGAACGCGTAGGCTGTCGGACGCTCGATGGGATCAAACTGCTGCAGCCAGGTCCCAAGGCTTTCAATGAACCGCATACCTGCCTGAAAATCGCGATAACCGTCGTATTTCAGCTTCGACATCAGACGCAACCAGCTGAACTCGCGTCTGGCCTGGTCGTCGTCCCAAGCCATGATCTCGCTCAATATCCGCAGCCCAAGTCCTTCGTTCACGTCAGCGCATCCTTCACAAAGCCGAGCTGCCCGTCCACGACCTCGAGGAGCCTGATATAATCCAGTGTCGCCTCCACGCCGCGCTGTCCGGATTCGGCCAGGTTCCAGCAGCTTGCAGGATCAACGCTCGTTTCATCGACGCTGAGCGAATCTTCGCCACGCAGAAGCTCGAAGTCATTGCCAGGCCACCGGCCGCGATCCCCGATCGCCAAGATCGGACCAGGTCGCAATTGCGACCTCAGTCTGTCGATGACATTAAGTTTCGAAACCGAGGCCGCAACGATGTCTACGGAGTGACTTGAGCGCGTCACCTTCACGCCCTCGCTTCCGGTCGCCAGGATAACTTGATGGGCAATGTCCCATAGTCTCCCCTCGCCCATGTCGGTCTTCGCCTGAAGCGTGATCTGAAACTGCCGGTTGGTCTGCTCGGTGAAGTCGGCGAGCTCTGGATGACGCTGTAGCGCAATCGCCAGAGACGCGAGTTCGGGACAGCACGCCGCCTGTCCATCAGGGACAGCCGCGTCGCTCAATGGCGCAATCTCGGCTCCGTTATAATAAGCGACGAGGATGTCGCCCCAGTATCGTTCCGGCAACACCTTTCGCAGGTCTTTCCTGACGGACGAGCCGCGCCCGGTGGCAATCGCGACGCGACCACCCGCTCTCAGTATCCGGATCAGCTCAGCGACGATGTCCTGACGCGGCAGCTGAAAACGATGCCGTGTATCGACCAGCGTCCCGTCATAGTCGAATACGACGGCCGAAAATCGCTTGTTCACAAGCTGCTTACGATAGGCCGTCAGGGCTCGCTTCCAGCGAGCAAGTTCTTCTCCGTCCATGCTGGCGGCGGTCTTGCCTGCCTTTCGAGATATTGCGGCCTCGTCGCGAGAACCAATCGAAAGTGCAAGCTTGGTCTTCCTGGACCGCGGCAGGGGGAGATTGTAGAGCTTGCGCCCGAAATCCGGCACACCTGGCCGTCCTGGGTCGATGCCCACCGCTAGACCGGCCCACTCGGTGATCCTTAAGGCTGCAATGAGCGAAGAGACCATGGCAGCGACAGGGCTACCGGGAAGGTCGACAACAGCTTTTGGTATGTCCCCGGGGATCAGGTCTAGTGTTTTCTCCGCCAGTGCACGGTCATGATCTGAAACCAGGGCAAGCACGCCGCTGATGTCACCTCTCTTGGCGAGCCAATGGTGGCGGCCATGCGCGAAATTTCGATAATCTGCGAGTTGAAGGTTCCCAAGAGCCGCTTCGGTGAATTTTGATTCTAGGTCGATCGCGCCAACCTTGGTCATTGGGCCGTGAACCACCAGCGTCGTGCCGCGCGACCAAAGGCGACCAGTTTCTACTCGCCAGGACGCTACCACATCACTTTGCGCAGAAAGGAGCTGATCGACAATCGCAACCGCCGCATCCCACTCTCGATCGCCATCGTGCTCGAAGGCATAGGCCCGAGCAAGAAGCGAGATGAAGCCCAGCAAGGAATTGGTCGCCAGAAATCCGTCCTTTCCGGCAGGCGATGTTGCGATCACTAGGTCCACATAGGGATGGCGGCGGCATAGATCGGCAAGCGGGCTGTCATCTCTCCCGCATATGATCGCAAGTTGGCGCGGCTCGCGTGTCACAAGTGTTTTTGCGGCTGCGATGATGTCCACGTTTCCGCCGCCCGCACTCAACAGCCAATGGGACACACCGACGAGTGGATCTGCGGAAACTTCAAGCGGAGTCGACACCGAGGCAAGACGACCGGTAAATGCCTGATGGAGGGCGACAAGCGCATGCGCGGCGGTGAGTGAACCGCCGGAACCGATCGCCTGGAGGGGGAAAAGGCCTGCCGTACGGATTGCCGCTCGCAGATCGTCAATATCCTTTCTATTCGCCCAAGCAAATGTTGTTTCTAGGCTGTTGATTTCCGTCGCGTACGGCTTTGCCATGAGCTCCTCGTGCAGGCTGATTGGCCCCGCTGTCGATTCGACCGCTCTTGGCTCTGACATCAGATTGTTGATGTGCCTTCCCCTGTGACCTGAATCTCTTTTAAAACCAGGAGAGATTCAACAGGCCGACGTCGCTATCGCGGCGTCATCAACAACTATAAGAAGCACCGATTTTGCTTTCTCGCTTAACCGCCACCATATTTTCGATTAGAGCAGCAATACTCGGCCGTTAATTTTGGGGGATGTTTATGTGGAGTGAAGTGAATTTTGGGAAGTGGTCGTCCAAGCCAAAAACATTGCCACAGATACTTGTTTCAGATCCCGACTGGTTTTTCTGGGCCGTAGAAAACGACGTCCTCGCCAGTCGAAAGGCACTCGCGGCGGAAGCTGAAACATTGAACCGACGCGCGCGAGCGATAAAAATTCCTTCAAGCAAAGCGCCGATGGATTGCGTCCGGTATTGGATAAGCCACAAGGGAGAGTTTTCCGACATGGAGCTCATCCAAGCCTCGGAACCGGCTCATGTCGGCTCGAGTTCGGAAATCCGGAGGGACCACCTCAATCTCTACGCACCGAGGGCAATCAAAGACTACGACAAACTGGGGTGTAGGCTCTTGCTAAAGAGCTTTAAGCACTATTGGTTCGATGGGAAGGCGTTCACGAAAGACAAGGTGGAAGCATTTTTTTCCGATCCCGCCAACTTTGTGAATCCCTGACAGGGATCATCCGAGGCAGTCTTTTCATCTTGGATTGTCGTTCGAAAATAAGGGGGTCGGCGAGACACGTTGCTGATGGAAATCGGCTCGATGTCAGTTGCGTTTGGCGCTGCTTGTCCAATTTTCAAAGCCCCCTGAAACGAAAACCGGGCCGTCACTATTTCGGCGCCTGCGTGACTTCTCAACCGCTAAATCTATAAAATCGGAGATATTTGAACCACACGCGCGCACGACATCATCTACGATCGTTGGCTGGCCGCCGATCAGTTTGATCTCGTTGTCGGACCTGGATATCGAAACAATCGGCACCTCCACGAGCGCCGAATACAAAACTCTGCCGATATCAACGGACATCGGCACCAAGATCACCTCTTGGCTATCAACGAACGCATCATCTGCCCATCGGGGGAAGAACATGTTCACTCCCGGTGTCGAGCCGAGAGCCAACAGCTCGGCATTGTTTTCTACCCATTCGTAGAATGACGATAATCTTATCTGGCGACGAGCACGACGCGGAGATCTCTCGATAGCATCACTGATGCGCCGCAGCACCGGCGCGACAGGAATCCAATGCGAAAAAGGACCCTTGTCCGATGACATTTCGAGCGGCACTCGCGCTTCGCCGAAATGAATGGTGACCGATTTCACTTCCCTAGCAAGGATTGCGCCAAGCTCGACGATTGAGACAGCTTCTGTCAGTTCGACGTCGCGCTCTCCTTCATAGTTGAAGACGATGCCAGCCCAGCCTTGCTCAAAATCGAGCTTGAGCTCGAAGAAGCGATTTGCGAAACGGATCTTGCTGCTGTCTCCGAAAGGTGGAGCAATGAAGACATCCACGCTGAGCGCCATCCACTCTCCGGAGGAGGATTCAATCTCGATCGAGGCAGACGAAAGTGGCGGTGCATCCATCGCTAGGATGGCATCACGAATGTAAAGTTGGTCATTCTTAAGAGGAATGCCGAATCGGCGCCGCTCGATGGTGAGGTCGTTAACTTCGAGTTCGCGATGCCCGCCAAGAAAAAGCTCCCCGAGCTTATGACGCGCATTTTCGCCCGGGATGAAGAACCGGCCAACCGTAGGCTCGTCGTCGAACCCGCAATTCTCCCGGTAATCAATCTTACGGCTGACATAGCTGGTCGGGTCACTACCGAGCATGTTGTAGAGGCTCGCAGCGAGCCCTTCTCCATCTGGACCGATTTCGACACCGCGCGCCAACGGAACTGGAACTTTGACAGTATGAATCGCTCTGTTTCCGGCCGCCTCCTGCTCTCGAACGGCACGCAAAGTATCGGCAATCACGCCATCATCAATGGGAACGAGCAGCCGTTTAACTGAGCGCCTTGCGCCCTTTTTATAGTAGAGGACGGCTATCGCCGCCGGCAAGTCGGCGTCAACGAGGTGCTTCAAGGCGGACAGCTTTATGCGAGGAGCTCTTGAATGTTGCTCGGTTGACTTGACCTGGATCAGGAATTTCGGCAGCGAATTTTGCTGGTCGAGAGGACGATCGGTGGAGTGATCTGGAATTGCTTCGAGGAGAAAATCCCAACCCAGCCGATCTGGGTCTGGCTTCTGCGCAATGAGATGCTCTGGCTCGCACCATCCCACCAGCTCGTTTTGGCCGCGTGTTCCGGGATCTGATTTCATGTTATTGCCCTGCATTTTGATCTGACTTCATCGCGCGGTCGCTCAAGTCGAACTCTCATACGGCGAGCTCGCCCCCTGAACCCAGCCTCGCCCCCTTCGAGGATATCGCAGACGTCTTTGCGCATATCGCGTCCTCAAGGCCGCCGGAGCGGTAGGTTACAGCACGCCCCACGCCCGAAACCTCCCCCTCCCCGTCATCTCGCGCAGACCGAGCTCCAAAACAATCCGCCGCGCCGCCTGCGGGGTGACGTCCAGCGTGTTGGCGACCATGCCAGCCGACACCAGCGGCTTTGCCATAACCAGTTCGACTAATTCTGGCAGTTTTGACGAGATCCGACGTCCCTCCAGTTTCCGATCCATCATTTGTCGCGCCAGCGCCAGCCGGTCATGCTCCTTCATCCCGATCTCGGCGGCCCCGATCAGCCCTTGGGCAATGGCGAGCAGCCGGATCTCGCGATCGCGATGCCGGCGCCGATCGACGGGGATGGTTTTCAGGCCGAGATTGATTGCAGCAAGATGGGCGCCTGACGTGATGCCAGCCTGCCGCAGGATTGCGGCGGCTAGCAGGCGGCCGAGCCAGGACGCATGCTGCAGGACGGACAAAAAATTCCAGGCATCGAGGGCGACGATCGCCTGCAGCACCGCCGGCAGATCTTGCGTCTGCCGAACGATCCCACGCCATTCCTCCAAGCGTTCGTCCTCGTCCCAATCGAGATCGTAGACCAGCGGATCTCGTTCGCGAGCGCCGGCGAGCCTGGGCGCTCTTGCTTGTTCGATGGCGGCGTCGGAACGAGCGAGCACCGCATCGATGGCAGCGAATTCTTCCGCAAGCGGACCGGCATCATCGTCTTCCTCCCCCTCCCCTCCTCCGACCGTGCCAACATCCGGCGCGACGGCGTCGATCGCGACAGTGCTGTCGGCGCCATGCGACGCTGGCGGTGCCTGCCCGCGGAGGCTGCGGAGGCCTTCAGGGCTGAGCGCCCAGCCGGTCGGCTGCGCCGCGATGCGGCGGCGCGTCTTTAGAACGTCGCGGGCGATAGTCAGTTCGTGGGTGGGGGTACGGACATCTTTAGTAGCGTCATGGAGGACGAGGTCTTCGAGATGCACCAGCTCGCCGTCGATCCACAGTGAAGCGCAGGCATCGGCAAAATGCATCCTCTCGATCCACCCCGCGCCGACCGGAGAACGAGCAATGCGCTCGTCGAGGCGGGCCAGCGCGATGCCGGCGTCCGAGATTGGCCGCAGCAGGGCATTTATGGGCAACGTCGCGAGATCGTAAGACATTGAAATCATGGTAAACGATTTGCTAAACGAACTCTATCTGAAAGTTAGAGTTCTTCACCACCGATGATCGCTGACTGCCCTTCTCACTTCCGATAAGTAATGCTTATCGGATGTGATTGATTTCAGCGTCCAAATCGCGGAATTTGAATATTCAGAGGCGGAACCCAGCGGAAGGAGACCTGGATGAAAGCGCTGGAAGAGAGGTGGAAAGACCTCATCGTGAGCCCGTTTATCGAGCGAACGGCCGAGCTTGCCGAGCTACGACATCTATTGGCGGCGAGCCGCCATCGCGCTGTCGTTATCGAAGGCGCAGCCGGCACAGGCAAGACCATGCTGGCCAGCCAGTTTGCCAAAGCCTTCGCCGACGATTTCCCGGGAGGAGTTCAATACCGATCAGGCTGGAGCAACATCGGCAGATCCCTGGAACTAGGGGGCGGGCCCGCCCTACTTGTCCTGGATGGACTGGACGAGGTCTCTCCGGACCATCAATGGGCAATCCCGTTCCTAAGAGATGCGCTCGGCTCGAGGCAGGATCTATATGCCTTGATCACCACGAGGCCCAAGGGAGATCGTCTGGAATTCGATCGGCTTGCGATAAAGCCGTTAGACGGGCCATCGATTGTCGAAATGTTCCGAACTGCGCTCGGCAGCGATGTTCACCCACCCCAGGCCTTGATCGATCTTGCTGATGGCAATCCGCTGATCGCCTCACTATTGGTAAAAATGGTGGGGGAGTGGGGAGATCTCGCGGGAGTCGTTGAAGCCTTACGATCTTTCAGTCGACCGGGCTTAGTGGATGTCTACGGAGCCCCCCTTAACGTTCGCTCAAATGCTGGCAAGCGCTTCATCACCGACGTTCGCGAGGTGAACGATTTCATATTGAAACTCGTTGAGCGCGAACCCGACACCTTATTCCAGCTCCCACCGCGCCGCTTCGAGGAGATTTGCGCAGAGTTATTTGAGCGCCTGGGCTACACCGTCGAGCTCACGCCAGCAATCAATGACGGCGGCAAGGACCTGATCATCGTTAAGCGGAGCGATATAGGCACTGTTCTGACTTTCGTCGAATGCAAGAAGTACTCCCCAACGGACCCGGTGGGCGTCGAGGTGATCCGCGCGTTGAATGGCGTCGTCGAGGCAGGTCGCGCTACGTCAGGCCTTGTCATGACGACGTCGCGATTCACCAGAGGTGCTAAGAAGCTACAAGGCGAACTGCAGTACAGGATGAGCCTAGCTGACTACGGTGAGTTCAAAAAGCTGCTTGGACAGGCGCTTGGAGGTGATCGCTGATGGGAAAAGCGGCCTCCATGAAGCTGCCGAAAGAGCAGCGTGCCGAAGAACTCGACACAATCGCGGCGGTGCTGCCACATGAGCGGCGCGACAAGCTCGCAGAGTTACTTACCGACCAGGATGTCGAAACTCTCCGCCATCTTGTCAACGCGGGCATGGGCGCCAATACCCTTCGGGCGCTGACCTCAGATCTGGCTTACCTCGAGGCCTGGGCGATGGCGGCGACCGACAATCCCCTCCCCTGGCCGGCGCCTGAAGCGCTGCTGCTCAAGTTCGTCGCCCACCACCTCTGGGATCCTCAACGCCGCGAGAACGACCCCAAACATGGGATGCCGACCGAGGTCGCTGACGCACTACGCCGGCTTGGGGTTCTCAGGACGACCGGTCCGCATGCGCCAGACACCGTACGCCGGCGGCTGGCAAACTGGTCGACGTTGACGAAGTGGCGCGGCGTCGACGGCGCCTTCGCCACCCCTGCCCTGAAGTCAGCGATCCGCCTGGCGGTGCGCGCCGTGCCGCGGCAACGCCGCCGCAAGAGCGCCAAGGCGGTCACCGGCGACGTGTTGACCAAACTCCTGGCGACCTGTGGCGGCGACAGCCTGCGGGATATCCGAGATCGGGCGATTCTGATGGTTGCCTTTGCCTCTGGCGGCCGCCGGCGCAGCGAGGTCGCCGGCCTACGCAAGGAGCAGCTGACGATCGAAGCACCGGTTTCCGTCGAGGACGGCCCTCCCCTCCCCTCGCTTTCCATTCATCTCGGCCGCACCAAGAATTCCGGCGCCAGCCAGGACGAGGTTGTCTATCTGACCGGCCGGCCGGTTGACGCGCTGAACGCCTGGCTGGCTGTAGCAAAGATCGACGGGGGCAGCGTCTTTCGAGCAATCGATCGCTGGGGCAACATCTCGCGCAGGGCGCTCGATCCAAAAGCGGTCAATGATATTGTCAAGCAGCGGGCAGCGATGGCGGGGTTGGAACCGCAAGACTATTCCGCGCACGGCCTGCGATCAGGATATCTCACCGAAGCCTCGAATAGAGGAGTCCCCCTTTCGGAAGCGATGGAGCAGTCGCGCCATCGCTCGGTGCAACAGGCTGCTAGCTACTACAATAGCGCCACCAGGCGAAACGGTAGAGCCGCACGGCTTCTTCCATAACTCAATTTCACGAGTTCCGAACTGCACCGAATCCTAACACGCTGTCATCATGACTGTACCAGCCGCATTCCCTCGATCGCCGGAACTCCAGCGGAGTCAAAGTGAATAATGTCAGAAGGAGGCTACCGATCGATAGTGTGCTCTTTCCACGGGAAATCGTAACCGTGGTCTTCATCGTCGCTGCTGAGATACCATCCGAGACCCCCTCCAGCCCATAGTTTGGCCTTGGGCCCCACAGGAATTATCGCAACTCTGGGCTCACTCCCGCCCAAATCTCGGACGGGCCTATTCCCCGCGTAACGCTTCATCAGTTGCAAGAGGCGACTGCGACCTTTCGTATAGATCAAAGGTAGTTCCTGTTCCGACTCGTGAGTGTCGCCACCGTAAAAGTGCGATAACCAATAGGCGTCGTCCTTCAAGCGGGGCCGCGGTTTTTCCTCGGTGAGGATTAGATACGAAACCTCTCTGGCATAGTCGTGCGGCAAGCCCTCGAGCAAATCTTTGATAGCCAACTCCGGCGCGTCCGAGACTGCCTTCGCCAGATCCTCCTTGGGTATCTGATCCCAGACGTTTGCCATATCCAGCATTTGAGCAGCCATGTAGATGCGATCGCTATCCGCGCCGCCGTCCGACTGGATTTCGCTGAGCATCGTCTGAAGGCTCGAAAGGATAGAGTTCTTATCTTCCGGAGATAGCGGACCGCCACTCAGTCTTTCGATATCGGAGGGCCTCAAAGAAGCAATGTTCACCATCAACTCTCTCCACGCCTGGCAGGAGTATGGACGAAAAAGGCTCTCAGCGGAATGCCGAACTGCGCAAAGACTTCCTTGACATTCTCCAGGTGTGCCCGGGTTATATGGGGTCTTTTCCCGAAACGACCAGAGGCGTTGGTCAGAACCCATGGGATGTTCGAGTTAGGGCTTGGATCATAGATGATCTCGCCGCCAATTCTCGCCGCTTTGGTGTCACCTGGCTTCACAGGATCGAGTAGGGCCGGGTGTCCAAGGCGGACTTCGTTGTCACGCAGCGCAGGCCCATTGCGCGGGAGAATGTAGTTGAGAGCGCCGGTATCGTTCGAGACTACTTCCTCCATGGCGAACCTGATCAATCCATCCTTATCAACCAACCACAGAATCGGAGTGGTCGAATGGACCACTTCCGGCAGCCGAAGGCCGTTTGTGGTCTCCATATAGTTCTTCAAGAACAGCGCCGTGGTGTTGTTCAGGAGTTGCACGCTCCGCGACATCACTCCGAGTTCTGCGTCCGAAGCCGATCGCTGGTATGGGAGACACTCTCCGAATAATCCGTCCAAATCCATTATCAATCCCTAACGGAAGCATCCCACACAATTACTGGATGCGGAGCGGAAACTCAATCATTTGCCGTTGCCGTCACCCAAGATAGAGCGCAGAAGCAGCGAGTTGGACAGACCTTCGCGAAGGAGCACGCGCTGTTTGTGGAGTTGAAGGACGGGAAGCTCGAAGCCCAAGGAACCAGCTCGTCGACACGACGAGGCAGGCTGCGGCGTTGATTGCGCTCCCACGTCTCTCCCCTAAACCCTCAACGATCACGATCCGGCAAAATTATGAGGCTTGCGGGATCCGTAAACTTTATGGGATCTGACGGAGACCTAGGTGCAGCAGCCAGCCCATAGATCTGTCTCCGAGCCAGCTAGCCAGCCTTCCGAATGACCGAAGCGTTCGCCCGCATCAGTGCCATCAGCATTGGCCCGAGCGAAAACTCCCCTCGCCGCGCCTTCGCCGTCAGATCCCGAAGATAGCCGCCGGCGGAATTGATGTGCCCTGCCCTTTCGAGAATGCAGGCGATCGTCGCCGCCGCGTTCTCAGGCCCCATCACTTCGCAGGCATCCTGATAGGCACTCGGGCTCACGCCGAGCATGGATCGAACGACGACGGCGGCCGCCATCAGATCGCGCCAGCTCGAAATGGTCCCGCCTGGCCCGTACATCATGATCTCTGGGCAGGCCTGCAGCACCATACCCAACGGGAACGCCTTTATCGGCTCGTGCTTGGGCGCCGGCTTTGTCTCAGGTTTCGCCCCCTGCTCATTTCTTGAGCTAGGTTCATGTTCATGGATGGATTCGGTATTTGAATTCTGTATGTGACGCTCATCTGGAGCATCATTGGAGCTCATATTTTCGGAATTCATCTGCATTTCCAGCAGATTGAGGATTTCCGCCCGCAGCATTTCCATTTCGTCGAGGATCGCGGTGAGGTCACCAATGGTCGGTGTGCGGGGAATCCGGCCAACAAGCTCAATATACATCGCCTCGATCGCGCCCCAGTCGCCAGAAGCGCCCTCCTCCATGGCTGCTGAAATGAGCTTACGCACGTCGCGCCGGCAGACGGTGACCCTCTCTTTGGTGCGCCGGAAGTGCGCTCGATCGGCGGCCACCTGCTGGGCCAATTGCGCAAGTTCTTCAGCTCGCGCGAGTAACGGCGACAGATCGAAGCCGTAGGCTTCCTCGATTTCGCCAGCGCGGTCTTTGCGCGCGTACCGTTTCCCGTTGGCACTGTCCTTGCGTATGATCAGACCGGCATCAACAAGCGCGGCCAGCTGCCGTCGCAGCGTGGCGCCGGCGATACCGTGCGCGCGCACTGAAAGCTGCGCGTTCGATGGGAATACGATCATCGCCCGATCCTGCGACAATTCTACGTCCGGGTAGAACGTCAGCAATGCATCGAGGACGGCTAGGCCTCGATCCTGAACACCGAGAAGCGCCCTCGCCTCCGAAGCGTCGCGAAACACTTTCCACTTGTCGGCTGTCTTGCCTGGCTTGATTTGGGCTGTAGTGAACTGCCTTTTGACCAAGGCAAGCGTCATCGGCCGCCGCCCAAAGGGCGTCGTCACATTTCCAACCTGCATTTTTCTTCACCTTTCAGAAGGCAAAAGAAATCTGCTCACCAAAACGGCGCCAAGACTCTTGACGGGGATTCGTGGAAATGCGATTCTCGATCTTGCTACAAATCTGAGGAAGGCTTCCACGACGGAAACGTTTGGGGGGCCTTTTTCTTTTGCGGTCTACTCTCCTTGTTGATCCTTCTGGCTCCGATAGGACTGATACAGGTCACTCAGGTTCTCAGCGATGTACTCGCCGAAGCCCGCTGCATCCTTTGCCTTGAGAGCAACTGTGTAGGTCTTGCCGTCGCTCTTGAGATCGGCTGATACGAACTTGTCGTCCGAGACCCATTTCTGAGTTTTTGCCGTCTTAGCCCGCGGCTGCTTCCCGATCGATTTCACGTGGGCCAGCAGAGCATTGAAGCGGTCGTCTCCGACCTTAGCCTTGAACTCATCCGATTGGGTAAAGGCTACCGCCTTCTCCAGGGTCGATGGCCGCTCCAGGAGAATTTTAAGTTCATACCAGCGATCTCGGCCAATTCCCTTGGCCGCCCCGACGCTATCAAGGACATCCTTTGGGATGGTCGAGACCGCAAGCATCTTCGACAAGGTGGCGCGGTCGATGGACAGCGCGGAGAGCGTGATCGCGTTGTCACCGTCGAACTGACGGCGGGCGATTTCGGCCGCGAACAGTGCCTTCTCTAGGAACGACAGATTTGCCCGAGCGGAGTTCTCTTGACCCTGCGCTACGAGGTGATCCTGGTCCTTCAGGTCTTTGACGACCGCGCGGACTTTGCGCTTGAGCGCCCTGGCAGCTCGAAGGCGACGATGCCCGAAGACCACCATATAGCGGCCGGTCTCCGACGGATGCGGCCGGACCATAATTGGCGTGTCTTGCCCGCGATCCCTGATGGCCGTCAGAAGTTCATTGAAATCCGCTTCGTCGTCCTCAAGGCGGTCGCGAACGAATGAGCCATCAATGCTATCGGGATCGAGCTCGACCACGGCTTCTCCTTCGAGAAGCCGATCTGCCTTGGCGGCCAGATCATCGAGCGAGTGCATCAGCGACTTCGAGGCTCCCTTGACCGTGTAGTCAAGGATCACTGTCTCGTCCGGCGTTGTGTCGCTCATGACATTCATGAACGGGTTCTTCCGAGCCATATTGCTATCCTCGAAATTTGTTTAAACGTTTGATTTCTCTCACGAGAAAGTCGGCTTTTACGGCAGTCAACAAATTCACATCCGCCCCCATGCTCGATGGATGAGACCTTGAATCTCGAAATTCACGGCATCCATGCAGTCGATGGCGCGGTCGTATGTTCCCCTCGTGAAATTCGAGCGATCCAGTTCATAGAGACTGCGCTTGGTAAGACCCGCGTCGGAGATCGCGGTCGTCTTCACCATCGGCGTCTTCAGAATTTCCTCAGCCAACATGCTCTGCATGAACCCGAGCATCTGCACCTGCGGGATGTCTTGGGGCTCGAAGCGGGTGACGAGGTAACGGAGCCAGTCCAACCTAACATCAGCGCCGGCCTGCTTGATCGTCTTTGTAATGTTACCGAGCATAAGCAAGAACTGCGACATCGACATTAGGTCGAGCATCTGCGGATGAACGGTGATCAGCACGGACGTTGCGGCTGTTAGCGCAGTCAACGTCAAATAGCCGAGCTGCGGGGGGCAGTCTATGACCACGACGTCGTAGCGCTCGTCTACATCTAAGAGCGCTTTTCCAAACCGGGTGAAGAACCTCTTCCCCTCGCTACCGGCCTGCATGGCGAGTGGCGTGTCGTATTCGTATTCCTGAAGCTCGAGGTTCGCGGGAATAATGTCGAGGCCGGGGAAATTGGTCGGCTGGATAATATCCGCAATTGGCTTACGCTGATCATCGTATCGGATCGTATCGTAGAGCGAGGGATTCTGATCGAGCTCTGGTTGGTAACCGTGCAGGGCCGATAGTGATGCCTGCGGATCGAGATCGACGGCAAGAACACGGTGTCCCGTGAGTGCGAGGTGCTGGGCGAGGTGAGTGGCTGTTGTCGTCTTTCCGGACCCACCCTTGAAGTTCACGACGGCGATCACCTGGAGCTTGTCGCCCGGCTTCCTTTGGGGCACGTATTTTTTGGCTTCGCTCTTCCCGGTCTCTGCGAGGTAATGCCGAAGCTCCCACATCTGCTCGGCGGTGTATTGTTTCCGGCTCCCCACTGTGGTCGGGATTGGTCCCTTACCGTCCAGATAGAGCCGCTTCAGATTGCTCGGTGTAACTCCGAGATAGTGAGCAACCTCGGCAACCGAAAACGGACGCAGGGTCTTCTTCGCAGAAGGTGGAAAGTTCTCCAACCGCAGCTGATTCAGCCTGCGGGAGATTTCCGCCCCCTGCATCAAAATCTTGTCGTCCAGCTCGAACGAGGGTAGCGATGTGAACGCGTTCATTGTGCCTCAGGCCATTATGTCGGTAAAATCACTGTTTTCAGCGAAATGCCGTCATTATCTCCGATTCTCAAATACTGGCAAGGAAAATAGGGTTAACAAAAGGTTAACGGCATTTTGCGAGCCTGCACTGGTAAATGATGCCGATTCTCAGCAGATGGGAATAGGAGCGAACAGCTTATGCACTGTCGTTTTGACTGCCGTCAAAACTCAAATTTATGCTGAATATGCAATGGTTTGGAGTACGTGACGGCTCGGGACCAAGAGGCGCCGCACCCAATTTGAGTAACTCGGAGCTATCGCTGTTGCATCAGGAACTGGACGAATTACGTGGCGCCTCGAATGTGGAATATGCACGCGCCATTTCTCGCTTCGGCTGCGCTGGTGGATTGGTCCACGGTAGCGCTAGCGACTATGCCAAAACAGGTTTCGCCGCTAGTGCGTTGCTCAGGTAGAATTCTTTTCCCGGGCCTCACTGCGAGTGGGCCCTTTGCTGGCCGTGCAGGTAATCAGCCGCAGCCTGAGCCTTGGCGGCCGCGGACACGATCGCTCGCTTGTCGGTCTTCAGCACCTTGAGCCAGCTCTCCAGGTAGCTCGCTGTATTGCCCCGAGGGTCGTGTGCGACACCAAGGTCGGCGCAGAGGAATGAAGCGGAAAGCTCGGCAACGAGCTCCTCGACGGCGTAGCTTTCACTGCCGAACCGGCCACTGAGGTCACGATCAAGGCGATGCTTTGCACCTGACCAGTGCGACATTTCGTGAAGCAATGTCGAGTACAAATGAACCTCATCGACGAAGCGAGCCCGTTCGGGCAACAGGATGTCGTCCAGGGTGGGACGAAAGCAGGCGGTCGTGCCGCCATAGATGATCACCGCGCCGGTGTTGCGGACGAAGGTTTCGACTGCTTCAAGGTGGGGGACCTGCGTCGTCGGGAGCGCCTCGGCCGGCCGATAGAACTCCTGCGGAAGGTTCTCGATCTGCTCGACGTTGAAGACCGTGTAGCCCTTGAGATAGGGAATGCCGCGATCGTCATCGTCCTCGCGCTCCTTGGGGGCGAAGGTGCCGTATTTGACGACCAGGGCGCCTTTTTCGCCCTTTCGGACCTGGCCACCGAATTCCTGAGCCTGGCGGTAGGTGAGCCAGGTGTTTTCCTCGTAGCCGGCGCACTCGCTTGCAAGCCACAGCATCAGGACGTTGATCCCGCGATAGGCTTCGCCTGTTGCGCGGCGCGGAACGAGGGAGCCGCGGCTGTTTCCGCGCCAGGGGCGGATCCACGGCTTGGTGCCGGCTTCAAGCTGCTCGATGACCGCATCCGTAATGCGCTGGTAGGTGTCCTTGATGTTCTGCATTGCCGTCTCCTTCCGTTGGTTGACGGCAAAAAACGGAGATGGCCGAAGCGAGCCCATGCACCCAAAGGGTCGCAACGGAGAGGAGGACCGCGCCAGCGGTTGCATGGGGGAGGGGCTATCGTAGCTTGTCCGTCAATCATCCGACGGAAGGAGAGGGCGCAGAACATTGGCGCCTGCCCATCATGGCCGGCGGGCACAGCTTTAAATCTGCCGAAGTTCCTCACCGCCCATGATTCTCGTCATCGCGCTCACGGCTTCTTTGCGCTGCCAAGTTCGCTTCGATGGCCTTCAGATCAAGATTCTGGTCCTGCTGTGGCTGCCCGGCCGGCGTCGGCTGCGATTGCACCTCTCGGGCCAGACGTTCTCGCCCCAGCTGGGAAAAGTCCGATTGGGCGGTAAAGGTGATTTCTTCGTCGTCCGGCAAATTTTCGGGCAAATCGGCGCGATCGGCAACGACGATGCTGCGTTCGGTGACGAGGCTCGCCACGCGGTCGTCAGCTCCGAGAACCGTGCCGGTGATTTCCTCTCCGGTCCAGGCGGTGCGAACATTATGGTGAAGGGGCTCCTCGCCGCAGTCTTTCAAATCCGCGAATGCCGCTCGAATTGCTTCACGGCGATTAGGATCCAAAGCGTCCTGCACGACCCGCTTCATCGCATCGCTCGAAGGGTCGTTCGTGGTCTCGATCGACGCGTCGATCATCCGTGGCTTGCTGATAACGGAAAAATCGATCTCTTGCCCGAAGCGGCGCCCGAGTTCGGAAATGAAGGCTTCTTGCGCTCTGCCGTTGCCCTCGCGAAACGGATGCACATAATTCAGTTCGGCAAGGACCTTGCCGGCGCGTTCGGCAAATTGCTCAGGCGTGGCAGTGCGCAGTGCTTGCGGATCTCGGATCGGCTTCAAGGCCTCGTCCAAGCCCATTTCTATGCGCGATCCCGGCAGGAACGAAGTGCCGCCCTTAGACAAGCCCCCGATCGGCTCGACACGCTCGCCGTCGACGATCGGCGTTTCGTTGCGCGTGTGCCCGGCCCACTCGTAAACGTCCTGAAAAATATACCCGTGAATCGCCTTCAGATGGGCAGCGTCGAATTTGCCGTTTGGTCCACGTCCCTCGGCTATCTCGATCTGTCGGATGTTGGCCAGCGCGTATTCGGCCACCCGCAATTCTGAATGTGTCGTCAGGCCCAACTTGTTGCGCAAGACCCCCGTGCGATCAGGATCACCTGAAACGTCGGGGTAGGTGTAAGAGCCCTTTGGCTGCTCGTTTGCCAATCGATTCCTCATGAAAAAAGCCGCCCGGGAATGCAGGCGGCTTGTTCGATTCATTGATCGAAGATCAGGCGCGCTTGAAGCGCGCCAGCATCTCTTCGCGAAACTCTTCCGTGGTAATGGCGCCGGCGACATAGCGGGCGGTCGCCGCCTCGAGGACGGGATCGTCAACATAGCCCTGCCGGACATTGGCAGCGCGTGCCTGCTCCGCAGCCTTGCGCCGCTTTTCGACGGCTTCCGCGGAACGGTCCGGACGGCGGGAATGAATGTTCATGGGCAAATCTCCAGTTACGGGAAACCTAGCAGGAATAATGCTGCAAATCCAGCATTTTGCTGGATTTCCGGCCTTTCCCGGGTATGCGCCCGGCTGGTTGCCGGGCGCTGTGAGCGGATCAATCGCGAGCGTCCCACTCGATGATCGCCTGCAGGGAGGCGTCGTCCTGGCCCGGGAACCGGCCGAGATTGGCATTGTAGCGGAGCTTGCGGATCGAAAGCGTGAAGTAGGGCTTGCCCTCCTGGTTGTCTTTCTTCCAGATGCCGCCGACCTCGATATCGTGACCGCGCGGTGATTTGGCGTAGACGCGGTGCGTCGGGGCCTTTTCATTGTCCGAGTCGAACGGCACGACCTTGATGTCCATGTCCCGGTCGATGGTGGAGATGAGGCCGCTGCCCTTTGCGGTTGCGAGATCGTCGCCTTCGAACTGGATGTAGTTGGTGATGTTCATGTCTTTCACTCCTCTTTTGCGGTTGCGATGATCGTTCAGACGGCACGGCGGTTAGCGATGGGCACCGCAGGCCGGAGCGGAGCGGAGGAAGCTGGACGGCGCGAAAATTTGGTTCTCGCGAGGAAGCCGAAGGCGGGGAAATTTTTGCGGCGTCCGGCTTTGCGCAAATTCGCGTCGACGTGCGAACGAGCGTCACAAGCAACCGCATCAGAGGAGTGTGGCTTGAACCTCTCTGGCAACGTTTCCCCGTTTCTCCAGCGACATACAACCGCAAATTCTGCATCAATATTAATCACGATTGCGGCGATATCAACAGTTTATCCGCCGATTCGACTAGAAACGTGAAGCAATTTGGCGCAGAGAAGCAAATCCGCCGTTGCCCGATACTGACTATTCCAGAGCCACGGCATCACGGACGTTTGGCCCGGCGATAGACGTGCGGGCTTTCGACCTCGGCGGACCATATGCCGAGACCATTGTCGCGGGCACCGTTCTCGGCTTGGCCGTACTCGACCTCACTGATTGAGTGGGTCGCCGGCAAATACCGCAACATTGCCTCTGCCATCCCGGCTTTCACCATCGCAAGCCCGATATCGATGTCGCCGAGAAAGCACTGGCCGACCAGGCGCCGATACTGATCCTGGTCGATGATGTCACAGCGCACATGCTGTCCGTCGATCATTTTGCTGAGGTAGCTCCGGGCTGCGACGCCACAGCGCCAGACCTTTCCGTCTCTCAATCCCGTCTGATCGCGTTCACAGGCATCAATGGCCGCAATCCTGACGCGCTGGTTTCGGATGTTGATGGTATCGCCATCAATGACACGGGCGCGGCCCGAAAGGTCGGCGGCTTCGGCCGAACTACCAATGACCATGAGAATGGCGAAAAACGCCGGTAAAGCATTACGTTTCAATGTCTAATCTCCATGGAGTTTCGGGCAGCGAGCCCGAAAACAGAGCGGGCGAGATGCAATTCGCCCGCGGCGGCGCGGTCCGTAAGGGCCCGCAAATAACCTCCCGGCGACTTGACGTCCTGCCGGTCGTATTTCTCTAGCGTCACAGCGACCGCAACGGCGGCTTGCTGTTCTCCCATAAGATCGATTGCTCGGCGCCGGGCATCTTCGGAGATCCCGGCAAATCGGCACATCAGCGGCATGGCCCGCGCCAGGTCTCCCCAGGTGGCGGGCGTAAACCCGTAGGTCTTCAATGCGGGCAACGCCCTAAGCACGTCTCGCAAGGCGACCATTGTCTGCGGCAAGCGCTGTGGCTGGTTGATTTCGCTCCGCCGTCGCCCCAGGCTTTCTTCAAAAGCCCATTTGCTGGCGGAGCCAGCCCTGACCGGATTGAGTTGTTCGGCGGCAGCCGAACGCCGTTCATCGTTACTATTTGCAAGAGGATAGGGGGTTGTAGTCTGTTTGTGCATGCCGTTTTCGACATGCGGGCATGTCATATTCTGCGTCTTTTGCCCTTCTTCTGATCGACGCGGAAGCTGCATTAACCGGTCGACGAACCACTCCAGTAGGGCTGTTGCCCGGCGCAGATTGCGGCTTGGGGCCTTTCCGGCGATCCCAATAAGATCGGCGACGCGATCGATGCGGCCCTCGATCACCCCTACAACGCGCCGGGACTGCTCAGCGGGGGTCGCCAAGGCCTGGCGCGCGTTGCGAAGCGCGCCCCGGTAACGCCGCAAGGCCGCATCTGCGGCCTTCTTCTCCGCACGCGCACGCCTAACCATTTCATCGAGTTCGGCATATCGAACGATCAAAATGCGCAGATCAATCCCGCATCCGCCCGTGATCTCGCCTTGGGCATTGCGTATCGGATAGCGCTTGTAATTGCCGCTATCCTGCATGGTGACCAGGCCGGCGTCGAACAGCCGCGACAACATACGGCTGACGCGGCCGACCGATCGTCCGATTTCGAAAGCCAACTGCTGATTGGATTTAAATATGATCGGGCGGCCTGACTTGTCGAACGCATCGGCCTGGGCCGTGTTGACCAGAGCTAACAGCAGATGGCTTTCCGTTCCATTGATCAAGCCAACGCATGGGAGGCTTTGAACAAGTATCGCCAACTGGGCGCGCGTGACCGTCCCGATTTCTGCCGACTCCGCCAATCGGCGGAAATGGGCGCGCTGCGGCGTAATCCGGCGGCCGGAGGGCCGCAGATTCATTTGGGTTTCCCCCATTCCTCGTCTCCATTCTGAGACCAGGCAAAGCTTCGCCGTTCACCGAAAAGGTGCATTCATCGTTGACAGGGAAGGGAGGGTCTGCGAGAAAGGATTTGGCTAAATTATTGACTCGCAGACCGCTTCCGGAATTTTTTCGGGAGCGGTTTTTCTTTTCTGGTCGGGTACATCTCTCCAAATAATGATCGTTTCGCAGCCGGCATGCGAACCGATTCCGCTGCGTCGGAAACATAGCGGCAGAAAGCATATTGGCGCAACAACGCGAGCCATCAGATGGCTACCAAGGCGACCAGACCCCACCACAATTGACTGGTTTTCCGGCAATTTTCTGCAATATTCGCAAACGATGCCCTCTTTCACGGCGGCCAAAATCCGAAGCACATTGATGCGGATTCAGTGTCCGAATCGGAAATCCAGGGGTGGGAAGGGGTGCGCGAGGGGAGGGGGATTGGGCCTCCCCTCGACATGGGTTAGAGCCAGGTCGACCCCGGCTCCTAATCATCGGCTTCGACAGCGGGAAGGCCGATCACGGAGAGAAGAACGTGACCGGCCCGCGACTGACGTTAATCAGCCGCTTCGGGGAACTGATTGTCGTCAGGGTTGCGCCCGGCTTCGATTTCAGTGTCCACCCCGGGCGATGTTAAGCGAACAGGGGACGGTAGCCAGCCGCTTCCGGCGACAACACGATCTGCGATCGTTACCGCTTCGGATTTCTTGGCGGCAGCGCGAACCGACAGCTCCGCATCACTGCCTTTTGCCTCGGCGACGGCAAGTTCGATGGTCGTCCGATTGACGTGCTTGAAATAGCTGTCGGCCGTTGTTTCAAACCAGTCCTGCATGTGCACCTTGAGCGCGCGGCCAAGCTGGTTCGCCTGCTCGATGCCCTTTTTCCGATCCGTGAACTTCTTCTCTACCGCGTTGACAGAGTGCGCCGCCCCAAAGGCCAGCAACGAAAGCACGGTGTCTTGTGGTTGTTCCATCAGCCAGTCAAACAGATCCGCGGGATTGCCGGGGAGGTGATGACCATAGTTGTCCGCAAGGTCGTTAAAGGCGGTAAGCCCCTTGCAGCTTTCGGCGTCCTTCATCGACGGCTCCAAACGCTCATGGGTCAGCGACAATTGGAGGGCGCTCTGCTCCGAATGATAGGGGTAGGCCACGCGCAACAGCATGGCGTGAACCACGGCGACAAGCGCCACGTCGGGGTTGTTGGCCAATTCGATCCGCAGCGCGGCGGTCTTGTGAGCCGTCAGGTCCTCGATCAGCGCAGCCGAGGGGCTGACGGTGGGAACCTTGGGTTCTGCCGTGCCCTTGCCGCTCGGCAGCCGCTCACCATCATTGTTCCCGTCCTCTGTCTCGTCGTTTTCGTTGGGCTTTACGAAACCGCGCTCGATGGCAAGCCGCCCGTAATAGTCGAGAAAAACGAATGCCCCCGCCTGTTGCAATGCCTCGGGGCCAAAGGCTTCGGTTCGGGCATTGAGCGCGTCGATCCGCTTTTCAACGTCCGCCAGCATTGTCTCTGCTTCGTCGTCGGCCACGCCGTTCTCAATTGATTGCGCAAGCTCGTCATACTCCGCCTGTGCGGCATCGAGCGCAGCCTGATCATCCTTAGAAAGGGCGATTGGCTTCGGGTAGAGGCGTTTCATCGCATGATAGCCGACGGGCGCGGTCGCGGAGCATTCGATCCATTTCCAGCCTTCGGCGAGAACAGTCGCGGCGGCTGCCTCGAGCTTTTCGGCGACCAGCTTTTCAACCAAAGCCAAATCCAAAGCGTAACCGGCATTGCGGTCATCGAAAAGGTCGCGCTTTACCGGTCCGCCGGCATCCTCGTAGACCCCCAATCCGCCTAAGAACTGGATGCGTTTGTCCGTCGCGGGGATCATTTCCTCTGTGAGGGCGCGCCTGATCGAGTGGGGCTCACGGTTCCAAGCAGAAAGCGAGTTCCAAACAGCCACCTGCCTTTCGTGGTCATCGCTGACGGTGAAGGCCGATAGCTGCGCAAAGCTGATGTCCTCTTTGCGGTAAAGCCCCAGCAGGACCGGCGACACGCGGGCGAGGGCCAGCCGCTTGCGAACGACGATTTCGGTCGTGCCGAAACGGGCCGCTATGTCGGCCACGTCCTTGCCTTGTTTCGCAAGCGCGTCAAATGCCTCGTATTGGTCGAGTGGGTGGAGATCTTAGGTTATGCGTCAAGTGTCCTTTTAGCTGGAAGATACTGATCGTGGGGGCTTTTCAGCTCTGACCGGTGTTTC
>NZ_PNFP01000031.1 GCF_002940685.1 Ensifer adhaerens
TGCGCGGCGCGGACCTGAGCGGCGCGGACCTGCGCGGCGCGGACCTGCGCGGCGCGGACCTGAGCGGCGCGGACCTGCGCGGCGCGGACCTGGGCTGCGCGACAGGTAATCTGAAACAGGTCAAATCGATCCACACCGAACGCTGGATCGTGACGTACACCGACGACACGATGTTCATCGGCTGCCAAACTCACCCACTTACGGACTGGTGGGGTTTTGACGACCGCACGATCAACGCGATGGACGTGGGCGCGCTGAAGTGGTGGCGCAAATGGAAGCCGATCCTGCAGGCCATTATCGAAGCGCCGCCGGCCGAGCCGACGAAAACCAAAACCGAAGCAACGACATGACCAAACGCATCAAGGGCGCCGGCAAGCACGGCCGCCCGACCTACAACCAATCGGCCAAGATCATCGCCAAGTTCGGTGGGGAAGCCGCGCTCGCCCAGGCTATCGGCATCAGTCGCATCACCGCCTACAGGTGGGGATACGCGAGCCCTTATGGCACGAACGGCATCATCCCGGGGCCGATGGTTGACCGCATCGAAAAAGCCGCGCGTCTACACGGCGTGCTTCTGACTCCGGCGGACTGGCTGCCGGAGAAGACCAACTACGAAGAGAGGGAGGTGGTGTGACCATCTTCGAAACCATCGCGGCCTGCACCGCCCTCGTAATCGTTGCTGCTGGGCTCATTGGCGCACTGTTGGCCAAGCTGGGCGACGATTTTCACGACGATTTTCCCGACGATTTTCCCGACGATTTTCCCGACGATTTTCCCGACGATTTGGACTGACCGCCATGGACCGCCGCATCGTGAACGCCACTGCTGCGCCTGCCATCCTGCGCGCGTTGCTGCAAAAACAGCGCGCCACCACGTCGCAGCTCAACGAAATCCTGCAATACGACATGCCGCGGATTCTGCGCGCGCGGCTTCTCAAGCTGGTGGAAAAGGGCTTGGTGCGCCGGGAGCGCAATCTGGCACCCGGCAAGACGCGCTGTAGCCGCAGTAACCCGGACATCTGGAGCATCCCCAACGTTGCCCGCGTGCACGAGTGGTTGGCCGAGTACGACCAGGCCACCACAGGCGACACGACGTTTGGCGACAACCCATTCGAGCCACTGCAAGCCATCTTCGGCGGGGCAGCGCGCGTTCTCAACCATCTACCCGGCCGCCAGCACGCGCTTGGCGTCGGTGTGACTGAACTATGACCCTCATCATCGGAATCGACCCCGGCGTATCGGGCGCTTGGGCGGCAATGACAGAAGACTGCTCGATGGTCAACGATATGCCGACGCTAGCGGCAAAGCGCGGCAAAACAGCGCTCGACGTCGATGGCCAAATGCTTGGCGACGTGTTGCGCAAGTATCGCGGCTACGCCTCCGCAGCCTACGTCGAACAAGTCCAATCCCGCCCACGCCAGGCGGGTCAATTCGCCTTCGGCATGAACTACGGCCGCGTGCTCGGTGTTCTGGAAGCGCTCGGCATCCCGATCGTTCACGTGCCGGCGTCGAAATGGAAGCCGGCAATGGGTCTGCGCGGCCAGGATAAAGCCACCAGCGTCGCCCTGGCTGCGCAACTCTTTCCCCATCTCAAAGATCAGCTGTACGGCCCACGCGGCGCGCCTTTGGATGGTCGAGCCGAAGCCCTGCTGATCGCCTATTACGGGAGCAAGCAATGCAACTGAGTGAAAAACGAATCATGGAATTGGCCCGCTCGATTGCTGGAAACGAGCCATGGTCTATCGGCTGCGTGAAATTTGCTCGCCTGTTGGAAGAAGAAATCCTCCGCGCGCAGGCTGAGGCGAGGCCGGTGGCCGAACTCAAGGGCGGCGTGCAGAACAGAGCAGCGCCGGGGCTAGACATCAAGGCAGCAGCAGGCCGCTTGATGGGATGGCGTCTACCGGATGACTTCAGCCCAGACTGTTTCGTTGTGTTTGATCGCGTCAAGGCCAAGTTCAACAATAGCTGGCCAGTTGGAACGAATCTGCTCACGACGATCCAAGCGGAGGAGATGCTTCGATATGCATTTGCAGACCAACTCCCCCGCGCCAGCGCCGCGACTGTGGCCGAGCCGGGGGCGGGGGAGTGGAAGATGTGGGTTGACGCCTGGATGGGCCGCCAAGATATCGCGATGCGCATCGAGGCATACGACGAACTCATCGCTGCCCAGTCCGGCCAGCGGGCTGGCGTGGCGGAGGGGTGGAAGTTGGTGCCGCTTGAGCCTACCCCACAGATGCTGGAGCAGATCAAGTTCCTGGACGACATCACCGACCGAGCCATGACAGCGCGATACAAAGCCATGCTCGCCGCCGCCCCCACGCAGCAGGGGGGCGAGCAACCATGAAACTCCTACCCTTACTAGCGCTCCTGCTCATCACCGCATGCGGTGGCGGCGAGGACGACGCGCCTCAAACCCTGCAACCCCCTGAACGCGGCGTCTGCGCGACGACCGTGCCCATTCCACCTGACTGCAACCTGACGAAGAAATGATCCGCGACCCGAATACCGTTACCTCGATCCCTATGCCGACGCCCGATACGATCGACGCCACCCTCAACGAACGCGGCCAGCGCTATGGCAAGTTCACCGGCCACGCGGAAATCACGCAAAGCATGAAATGCGTGATGGCTACGTTCAAGCACGGCGAACCGTGGGAAGCGCTCACGCCCGACCAACGCGAAGCACTCGAAATGATCGCGCACAAGATCGGCCGCGTCCTGAATGGCGACCCCAACTACGCCGACAGTTGGGTCGATATCGCCGGCTACGCGAAGCTGGTGGCGGATCGGTTGGAGGGGGTGGAACGTTGATCGTTCCGCTCGAAACACCATTCCCGTACCAGCAGGTCGGCGCGCATTTCCTGAGCAACCACCGCCAGGCGCTGTTGGCCGACGAGATGGGGCTGGGCAAGAGCTGCCAAGCGGTGGTTGGCGCAGACATCATCGGCGCCAACAACATCCTGGTGCTCTGCCCAGCGGCGGTGCGCATCAACTGGGAGCGCGAGTTCACCCGGTTCAGCCCGCTCGATCGGCCGTGCACGGTGCTGCTGACCGGCAAGGATCGCGTGCCAACGTCAGGCGTGGTGGTGTGCAGCTACGACCTGTTGGCCAACGAGAAGACGCGCGAGCAGCTTAAGCGAATCCGTTGGTGCCTGTTGGTGCTGGACGAAGCGCACGCGCTCAAAGAGCGCAGCGCCAAACGCACGAAGGCGGTCTACGGCCATCGCTCGAATGCGCCGGGCCTGATGGTCAACGCCGTGCGCACGTGGCGCCTGACCGGGACACCCGCGCCTAACAACGCGAGCGAGCTTTATACCCATCTCAAGTCGGCCGGTCTAATCGAGATGCCGTACTGGGACTTTGTGTTCCGCTACTGCGATGGGTTCGACAACGGGTTCGGCTTCAAAATCACCGGCCACAAAAACGTGGACGAACTGAAACAACTGCTGGGGCGCTTCATGCTCCGGCGCAAGAAGGAAGAGGTCATGACTGAACTACCGCCCATCACATTCCAGGAAGTCACCGTCGAGCGCACGTCGGTGGACCTGCTTCCATTCACCGAGCAGCTGCGCGGCAAGACCACCGAGCAATTCATGGCCGAATTGAAGCTGGCCGACAGTACGCTCAAGGCTGCGTTCCTCGCCATCAAGGACAGCAAGACGCCGTTCCAGGATCGGCTCAAGGTGCTGGAGTCGATGGCCAACGGCAACATGACGACGCTGCGGCGCTACCTTGGCCTGGCCAAGCTGACTCGCATCGGCGACATCCTGGAGGAAGAATTGGCGACCGGCGCCGTGCAGAAGATTGTCATCTTCGGCATCCACAAAGACGCCATCGAAGGCTGCCGCAAGCGCTTCGCCAAGTACGGCGCGGTCACGCTTTATGGCGGCACGCCCGGCGAGAAACGCCAGGCCAACATCGACCGCTTTCAGAAAGACCCGAAGTGCCGCGTGTTCATCGGCAACATCCAGGCCGCTGGCACCGGCATCACGCTGACCGCCGCGCATGAGGTAGCGTTCATCGAAGCCGACTGGGTGCCCGCCAACAACGCGCAGGCGGCGATGCGATGCCACCGCATTGGTCAGGACAAACCTGTGCGCGTGCGATTTTTCTCCTGCGCCGGCAGCGTGGACGAAGAGGTCATGGATACCCTGCGCCGCAAGACGCGAGAACTGGCCAAACTCGACTGAAAAGTTTGGTCTTTTTGTTGTGAAAATCGTAACCCGTAGCTATACTCCCAACACCCTACTGGAGAACCAAATGGAACTGAAATTCAATCTGGACACGATGTCGTCGTCGCAACTCGGCTGGCTGATCGACTCGCTCGATGCCTACCGCGCGCGACGCGACGGCTTCACCCAACACGCCCAGCCGGAGGTGGCGCAAAACACCGGCAGCTCGGAGCCCGCGCCTCCTTTCACGGGTGATCCGGCCGGCCAACCGGAAAGCGCAGCGGAGGATTCGCCTCCCACATCCTCCGCTGCGCCGGCCGTTACCGAGCAGAAGCGCGGCCGCCCGCGCAAAGAAACCGCTCAAGAATCGACGGCACCTGCCGTTGAAGAACAGGCCCCGGCCGAGCCTGCAAAAGAATCGGCCCAACCCATCACGCTCGACGATCTGCGCGCCGCGCTCCAGGTGTTCACTGCCAAGAATGGTATCGAAGCCGGCATGCCGCTGCTCGCCCAGTACAACGCCCGCCGGATCAGCGAAATGGCAGAACAGCCGGAAGACGCCAAGGCCGCGTTCATCAAGGAGTGCCAAGCGTGAATCTCCCCGCCCACAGCAAGATCGGTGCTTCATCGATGAAGCGCTGGGCGGCGTGCCCGGGCAGCGTCAAGCTGTCCGAGGGCATCGAGTCGCGCTCCAGCGTATTCGCCGAAGAAGGCACCAAGGCCCATGAGTTGGGCGAGAAGTGGTTGAAGGAAGGCGAAACCGCCATCGCAGGCTACCCGGTCGATATGGTCGAGCACGTCAGCGTGTACGTGGATGCCGTTATGGAGCGTGTCAATGGAAAATGAACTTCTCGTTGAGCAGCGTTTCCATCTGCACGAACTCCACAGCGATCTGTTCGGCACCAGCGACGCCATTGTGTGGCAGCCAAGCATCGAGCGCCTGTCGGTCATCGATTTGAAGTACGGCGCGGGCGTGCCGGTGGAAGTCGAGGACAACCCGCAGCTGCAGTACTACGCGCTCGGTGCGCTGTTGGCCAACAAGCAGTGGAAGCCGCGCGAAGTGGAGGTCGTGATCGTGCAGCCGCGGTGCCCGCACCCCGATGGTCCGGTGCGCGCGCAGGTGCTGCAGGTCGTTGATCTGCTCGATTTCGCCGCTGATCTGGTGGAAGCGGTGAAACGGACGGAAGAAGCGAGCGCCGCGTGCTTGTGCGCTGACTCAGGACCGCTGGAAGCCCAGTGGCAACGCATGTACCTGCACGCCGGCGACCACTGCCGCTTCTGCCCGGCCGCTGCTATCTGCCCCGCGCAGAAGAACAAGGCGCAGCAGTTGGCCAAACAGGCGTTCGCGCCCGGCCTGCCGTACGACGCGCAGCAGCTGGCCGAGACGCTCGAATGGCTACCGGTGCTCGAAGCGTGGATCAAGAACACGCGTGAGTTCGCCTACGCCGAAGCCGAGAAGGGCCACGACATCCCGCGCCACAAGCTGGTGGAGAAGCGCGCGACACGGAAGTGGCGCAGTGAATCCGATGCGGCGGCCGTGATTGTGCCGATCATCGGCGCCGACGCAGCGTTCGAGCACAAGCTGATGAGCCCGGCGGCGATGGAGAAGTGCTTGCCCAAGGATCAACGCAAAATCCTTGACGACCTGTGCGTCAAGGAAAGTTCCGGCCACACGCTGGTTCACGAGAGTGACAAGCGCGAGGCCATCAAAGAGGACGCCAAGTCGGCGTTCGCCAGCGCGTAGTACCCAACGGAGAAAATGGAAATCATGGCAGACAACATCATCACCCCGGAATTCCGCGGCGCGTTCGTGTCCGTGTTCAAGGCCAGCGGCATGAAGGGCCAGCCCGACAGCGCGAAGAAGTTCAGCGTGCGCGCGGTGTTCATGCCCAACGCCGACCTGGCCACGATGAAAGCGCAGGCACAGGCCGCCGCGCAGGAGAAGTGGGGCAGCAACGTGCCGAAGACCCTGCGCAGCCCGTTCCGCCGCAACGAAGAACTGGACAACCCGGTGGTGGGTGTGCCGGACGATGCCATCGTCATGACGTTCAGCGCCAACGAATACCGCCGGCCCGGCGTGGTGGACGCCAACCTGCAGGACATCATCGACGAAGCCGAGTGCTACAGCGGCGCGTGGTATCGCGCGCAGGTGCGGGCCTTCGCGTACGAGCAGAGCGGCAACAAGGGCGTGAGCTTCGGCCTGCAGAACCTGCAGAAGCTGCGCGACGGTGAACCCTTGGGCGGCCGTATCCCGGCCAGCAAGGCATTCGACGCGGCGCCGAGCGAAGGCGGTAGCAAGACGGCCGGCGGGATGTTCGACTGAGCCCGGTGTTGTGAAAATCGAAAGCGGCCCTTCGGGGTCGCTTTTTAAGGACCACGAGGGAGCGATGAGTAACGTACTCCGAACAACGATCGACCTGGGCAAGATTCTGATGCTCGCGCAGATTCCCTTCATCCCGTTCTACGTCGCCACGCTGTGGGCGATGCTCGCGCAATGACCATCCTGCACATCGACTTTGAAACCTACAGCGCCTGCGAACTGCGCGACCGCGGGTTGCACAACTACGCCACCGATTCGACTACTGGCGTGCACTGCATGGCGTTTGCGTTCGACGACGAACCGGTGCAGCTTGTCACGCAAGATGATCTACCCGCGCTGAAAGACTGGCGCAACGTTCCTCAATTGCATCGGGCGCTTAATCGCGTCTATGACGGCGGCATCGTCTACGCCCACAACGCAGCGTTCGAGTTGGCCATCTGGAACAACATCTGCGCGCCGCGTTACGGCTGGCCCGAACTGAAGCCCGAGCAGGTCCGCTGCACGATGGCCATGTGCTACGCCATGGGCTTGCCTGGCGCGCTGGAGAACGCCGCGCCAGCGCTCGGGCTCGCGCAGCGCAAAGACGCCGCCGGCAAGCGCGTGATGCTGCAGCTGGCGAAGCCGCGCGCGGAGGGCGGGTTCTGGGCCCCCGAAACCGCACCCGAGAAATTCGAGCAGCTGTACGCCTACTGCAAGCAGGACGTGGAAGTCGAGCGCGCGCTGCATCACCGCCTGATGGAGTTGTCGGACGACGAGCAACGTATCTGGCAGCTGGACTATCGGATCAACCAACGCGGTATCCGGGTCGATCTGGAATCGATCGACAAAGCCATCGCCCTGGTCGAGCAGGAAAAGCGCCGGTTGGACGAAGAGATGCTGCGCGTGACGGGCGGCGTGGTGGGCAAATGCACCGAAGTGCAGGTGCTGGTGAAATGGATTCGCACCCAAGGCGTGGAGATGAACGGCTTGGCCAAGGCCGATGTGCTCGACGCGCTGGCTGGCGACCTGCCACCGGCCGTCGAAGCGGCGCTGCGTCTGCGCAAGGAAGCCGCCAAGTCGTCCACCGCCAAGCTGGTGGCCATGAAGGAACGCGCGAGCGCTGATGGGCGTGTGCGCGGGACGAAGCAGTTTCACGGTGCCGCTACTGGGCGCTGGGCGGGGCGCGGTATGCAGACGGACAACTATCCACGGCCACGAGTTCACTCGCAAGATGACGCCGAACAAGTGCGCGCGGTAGAAAACATTGGCGATCTGTTGCGCGAGCAGCGTTACAACGAGCTGGACATGTTTTACGGCCCGTTGATGGATGCCATCGCGGATAGCCTGCGAGGCATGATCGTAGCCGAACCAGGCAACGACTTGGTTGCAGTGGATTTTTCCGCCATTGAAGCGCGCGTGCTTGCTTGGCTGGCGGGGCAAGAAGACGTGTTGGACGTGTTTAGAAAGGGGACCGACATTTATTGCCACGCGGCAAGCGGAATCTACCACCGCGTCGTCACGAAGAAGGACAAGGCCGAGCGCCAGATCGGCAAGGTGGCCGTGCTGGCGCTTGGCTATGGCGGCGGTGTGGGCGCGTTTCAGTCGATGGCCCGTGTCTACAACGTGAAGGTGCCGGATGCCGAAGCCGACGAAATCAAGAGCGCTTGGCGCGCGGTGCATCCGGCGATCGTCAGCTATTGGTACGACCTGGAGCGCGCGGCTATCCGCGCGCTGACCGATGGTGGCGTGCAGGCAGTTGGCCCACGGGGGCGCGAGGTCAAGTTCCGCAAGGCGGGTTCGTTCCTGTGGCTGCAGCTGCCGAGCAAACGCGTGCTCTGCTACCCGTATCCCGAACTGCGCATCGTCGACACGCCGTGGGGTGAGCAGAAAGAAGCGCTGACCTACATGACGGAACTGGACAGCACCACGCGCAAGAAGCTGGGCAACAAGGTGCTGCCAGACCCGAATGCCAACGGCAACTGGTGCCGCATCTCCACGTACGGCGGGTCGCTCGCGGAGAACGTGACGCAGGCTGTAGCCGCCGATCTGTTGCGTTACAGCATGGAAACTTTGGAGAGCGCCGGGTATCCTGTGGTGATGCACGTCCACGATGAGGCTGTTGTGGAAATCGCATCGTCATGCGACGATCGCACGCTCGAACGAATCGAAGAACTGATGGCGCAGACGCCCGCCTGGGCCGCTGGCCTTCCTGTGTCCGCTGAGGGGTGGCGAGGCCCCCGGTACCGCAAATGATTTTCAAGTGAGGGGAGCATGGCCGATATCATCGACCAAGCGCAGGAGCAAGCCGAACGCATCCTGCAGGCAGAATTGAGCGCGCAACGAGCCGCGGGCCCGGAAGCCACCGGCTACTGTCTCGCATGCGGCGAAGCCGTGGCGCGCGGCATGCGCTGGTGCAACGTGATGTGCCGGGACGACTATCAACGGATGGAAGCCGCGCGCCGCCGCAACGGGAATTGACATGAGCCGGTTGGAACACGCGCTCCGCTTGGCGGAGAGGGGGTTTTACGTCTTTCCAGTCGCCCCGGACGGCAAGCTGCCGGCCATCAAGGACTGGGTGAACAAGGCCACGCGGGAGCCCGAGCAGATCAGCAAGTGGTGGTCGAACCGGGACTACAACATTGGGATTTCCACAACGCGTTTTGGCGACGACAAGGCGCTGTGCGTGGTGGATGTGGACACGAAGGATGGCAAAGATGGAGAACGATCGCTGCTGCAGCTGGAGCTGCAGGGCCAGGAACTGCCTGTCACGCTGGAGCAGGCGACTCCTTCGGGGGGCCGGCACTTGGTCTATCTGGTTGATGCGCCGCTGCGCCAAGGGGTGGACGTGCTCGGAAACGGGCTCGACATCCGCAGCCGCGGCGGATTCATCCTGGGCCCTGGGAGCGAAATCGGCGGCCGCAAGTACGCGCAGATCAACGGCCACGGTGTTCTCGCGTCTGCTCCTGGCTGGCTTGTTGACCGTTTGGGCCATGCTCCTGAGCGTCGCCCTGCCGTTACTGATCCTCTTGCTGGCGTTGACGCTAGCCGTGCGCAGGCTCGCGCGCGCGATTGGCTGATGACCCACGCGCCGCTGGCGCGTCAAGGCGACGGCGGCGACATCACCACTTACAAGGTGGCGGCGCAGTTGAAGGACTTTGGGCTCACGGAAGAGGATGCGTTCGGGTTGATGCTCGACACGTGGAACGAAGCCAACGAGCCGCCATGGAGCGCCGATGAGTTGGCTGACAAGGTGGCGCACGCGTTCCGCTACGGCAAGGATCAGCCAGGCATCGCCGCGCCCGAAGCTGTGTTCGCTGCAGCCGAGCCGCCGGCGCCGGCCGAAGGCGACGAGCAGCATCCGCTCGACAAGGTGAACGGCGAATATGCGTTCATTTTGGCCGGCGGTTCTGGCGCCATCCTGTGGGAAACCACCGACCAGCAGGGCCAGTTCACTTTCCACCTGCTGAACAAGGAAACGTTCAAGGACAAGTTGGCCGCCAAGAAGCTGCAGGTGGGCGATAAGGTGCGGCCCCTTGCGCAGGCGTGGATGGAATGGGACGGCCGCCGCAGCTTCGACGGCATGACGTTCCTGCCGGGCAAGGACGCCGGATCGCGCTGGTACAACATGTGGCGCGGGTTCACGGTGCAGCCGGCGGCGGATGCGGCCCATCCGATGGTTGCGCGCTGGTGCGAACACCTGCTGCAGAACGTGTGCAACGGTGACGCGAAACTGGCCGACTGGTTGACCAGCTGGTTCGCGCAACTTATCCAGCGCCCGTGGGAGAAGCCGCTGGTGGCCGTGTGTTTCCGCGGCTCCAAAGGCACAGGCAAGAACGCGCTGGTCGAGCGCGTGGGCAAGCTGCTCGGCAGCCATTCCATCGTCACGTCGCGCCGGCGCTACCTCGTCTCCAACTTCACGATGCACCTGCAGAAGTGTCTGATGTTCGTGCTCGATGAGGCGTTCTGGTCTGGGGACAAGGAAGCCGAAGGCGTCGTCAAAGACCTGATTACCGGCGATCGTCACCTGATCGAGCCCAAGGGCAAGGAAACGTACGAGGTCAAAAACCTCACGCGCGTGGTGGTGATCGGCAACGAGAAATGGCTGGTGCCTGCCACTGAGGACGAACGTCGCTGGGCGGTGTTTGATATTGGCGAAGGGCGTAAGCAGGACCGCCGTTACTTTGAAGAGATGCGCGTTGGCTTGGACGACCAGGGCGGAAACGCCCACCTGCTGCGCTACCTGCTCGACTACAAGATCAGTCAGGACGTCAACCAAGCGCCCAAGACCAGCGCGCTGACGGACCAGAAGCACGCCAGCCTGGAGCCGGTGGAGCAGTGGTGGTTCGACTGCCTGTCGCAAGGCGAGATTGGCGGCGGAGACTTCGGCGCGCAATGGCCGGAGCTGGTACCCACCAACCGTATGCGAGACGCGTTCGAGCGCTGGGCGCGCCGGCGGAATATCCGCAGCCGCTTGCCAGCCGATAACGTGTTCGGCGCCACGCTCAAGAAGGTGGCGCCGTCCATGGTGTCCAAGAAGATTCGGCCCGATACGCCGGGCGACGCAACGCGCGGCTACGTGGTGCCGGCGCTAAAAGCCGCGCGCAAGGATTGGGAAAAATTCATCGACGGTTTGGTCGATTGGGAGAACGACGAATGAACCTGCTACCGAAAGAGGCAGCCGAGCGCTTGCGCGTCCACGACAAGACGTTGGCGCGCTGGCGCGTCACCGGCGAGGGGCCGCGCTATATCAAGCACGGGCGGAAAGTGCTGTATCCGGTCGTCGAGATTGAAGCGTGGGAGCGCGATCGGTTGCGCGTGAATACCGCCGAATGCTGATCGTCCAATGTGCGACCAGCGCTACTACCGTTGGTCGCCGCCAACACTATAACCCGTTGATTTTATTGGTGAGCGCGCTGGGGCTCGAACCCAGGACCCCGTGATTAAAAGTCAAATTTGACAAGGTAGCGCACGGTAGTCTACAGTATCCCTTGTAACGTTTTCAGTAACTTAACGGAGCGAGGGGTATGACTCAACAATCGACGACTGCGGCCAGTGTGCGACCAGGCTGGAGATACGGTAGGACTGGCCGCGTGGTTTGCCGCGGATGCGGCCGGGGTTATGGAAGCGACTTCGATGGGCTGTGTATCTTCTGCCGAGGCTGCACAGGGTGGGAGGCTAGACGCAAAGCGTTGTCTCCGGCCGGGAGGGCTTTTGCGGATGTCTGACCTGAACGAACGCTCCGCCAAAGCCGCCCAGCCCGGCGACGTGCTCCGAGACACCAGCGTGCGCGGCCTGCACCTGCGCTGCTTCTGCGAGCGCAAGTCCTTCTACCTCTACTACCGAACCAAGGCCGGCCAGGAGCGCAAGCCGAAGCTGGGCGACTACGGTTCCATCACACTCACGCAGGCGCGCAAGATCGCGCAGGAGCTGCTGGCACGCGTGGCGGTGGGCGGCGACCCGCAGGCCGAGCGCGAAGCGGCGCGCGCCGAGCGCACGCTGGCCGAGCTGTGGGGCGAGTACTGGAAGCGCCACGGCAGCAAGAAGAAATCCGCCGACGCCGATCAGGGGATTTGGGATCGGTATCTGCGGGACAAGCTGGGCTCGCGCAAGCTGTCGGCCATTGCCTACACCGACATCGCCGATCTGCACGAGGGCATGGCCGACAAACCGATCATGGCCAACCGCGTGCTGGCGCTGGCCAGCAAAATGTTTTCGTTCGCTCACAAGCCGCTGGAGTGGACGGATGGCCGCAACCCCGCCAAGGGCGTGCAGCGGTACCGGGAGACGAAGCGCAAGCGCTACATGCGAGCCGAGGAAGCCGCGCGCATCGCCGCGGCGTTGGCGGCCGAGAGCACGGAGAATCCGGCGTCGGTCGCCTTCATTTATCTGCTGATCCTGACCGGCGCGCGCAAGGGGGAAATCGCCAGCGCGAAGTGGTCGCAGCTGGACGGCGCAAAGCTGGTGCTGCAGGAGCACAAGACGGACGCTACCGGCCACGATCGCGTCATCCACCTGCCGCCGCAGGCGATGGCCGTCATCGATCGCCTGCCGCGCACCAGCGGTACCATCACAGGTATCCAGTCGCCGCAGGCGCTGTGGGAGAAGGTGCGCGTGACCGCCGGCTGCCCGGACCTGCGGCTGCACGATCTGCGCCACAGCTTCGCCAGCGCTGCCATCGCCGCCGGCATGACGCTGGCGCAGATC
The DNA here is from genome assembly GCF_002940685.1 of Ensifer adhaerens. Classification (GTDB taxonomy): domain Bacteria; phylum Pseudomonadota; class Alphaproteobacteria; order Rhizobiales; family Rhizobiaceae; genus Ensifer; species Ensifer adhaerens_E. The sequence goes on from NZ_PNFP01000031.1 coordinate 12,674, forward strand.
GGCGAACTGCTCGGCCACACGTCCACACAGACCACCGCGCGCTACGCGCACCTGGTAGAAGAAGCGGCAGCCAAGGCCGCCGCTGAAACTGCAAACCGGATCGGCTCGACGATGGGGCTCTAGGCGTCGCGCCCTCGTCGGTCGACCCAGCCGTACGTCACCACCAACAGCGTGGTGCTGGCCGCGGCCTGAAGGCCGGGGTATCCCGCGCAATCTGATGACGCGCAATATACTGCGGTCTGCAAAACTAAGCAATAGATCAAGCCGGCTCGAAGATCTGGTACGCAACTACACCAGAATCGGTAATAACGCTAGATGTAATGGTAAACGAAGTACCGGCAGTTCTAGCAGATACACGCAAAACTCCGGTTGAATTATTGTCCTGAGCTGTGAGGAAAATACGGCTGTTCGCGGTCACAGATGTATTGCTTACCACTGCGACACCAGAACTGAGCGTAGCCACACCCTGTTTTGCGTTTGCCCCCTCCACAACACGATAACCAGCGCCCACTGCAGTGACTGAGACTGAACCATTAAACTGGCCCTGGGTACCGTTGTAGTCAGCCGGGAGGCCGGATAGCAGCTTTCCAGCGATGGCGTAGTTGCCGCTGTTGTCGAGTTGCTCTACCACCGTCGAGCCGATAGTGAGTTTTCGCATGCTCTCTCCTTACGCTAGCTCAGCACGCGACACGATGGCAGACCATTTCGTGCCAACTGCTGAATCAACACGTTGTTTGACCGTGATATTGAGCGCAGCACCGGTGCTGGCATTTATGCTCAGCGACACATCTACCGCATTGGCGCCAGCGCCGAGACCTGGATCCACATAAGAAAAGTCGACAGATTGCGCAACGATTACTGCCGGCGTGCCAGCAGCCAGTACTGCAGGAGCCTGCACTACCGCTGTGAGCGTCCACCATCCTCCGCGAATGTTGCCACCGCGTGCTTCTACGCGGATTTGATACGTCGTCATCGAACCGGCCGTCACCGGAATGTCAGTGGTGACGCCATCGACATGGTTTGGTAGGAGATGGGTGGATTGGTCCGAGAAGTATGCCCCCATGTATATGCGGTCGTCTTGGATCAGAGGATTGGTGCCAACCGACGAATCCCGATAGGCCCAGTTGACTGAGTTTCCAGCCATTACCGAACGCGCCTTATATCCACCCATAAGCGCGGAATAGGCATTGGAAGAATTGACAGTGCCAGTGTTTCCCAGGGCAATGCTGTTGTCTGACGACACCTTGTTGCCTTGGCCGATAGCGAGCGCGTTTGCGCCGCTTACGGTATGCCCACGGCCGAGCGCCACAGAAGCGGTTCCTGAAACTGTTTGACTCTGCCCAGAGGCGACGCCATAAGTTGCAGTGACCTTGCAGCGTTCCCCTGCGAGAACGGCAGCAGTGGTCCCAGAGACTTTGCTATACAGCCCCCCCAGAATCACTGAACCATTACCCGCGCCACTACGTATCTCGTTGCCCGTTCCACCCAGAATTGAGCTATAGGCGATATTGCCGGTGATGTAGTGTGCTGACCCACCGAAAATCATGGTATGGCCTGGCGTTCCATCTTGATCATCGATGTGCGAGTGCGCGCTTGATACAATATGGTTCATCAGGCCAGACTGGATGCTGTTGTCATAGCCGCCATGGATCGATCCATAGCTAGGTGCTTGACCACCAGTGGCGATAGCTGCGTATGGATCTTCCGCTCGGATATACTCGCCGCTATTCAGGGCCGTACCCAGCGTGATGGCCACAGCGCCACCACTGATAGCGCCGGTCCATTGCGTGCCTGTCGGCCCACTGGCAACATAAGTCAGCACTGCCACGGTGCCATCAGAAATCTTGCGCGTCAACTTCAGATCAGACACACTCCCGCTAACGGGAAGCGTATTGAACGTATAAGAACTGCCGGCGCCAAGGAAATATTGGGTGGCTTTGGTGTAGCCGATCAGTTGCGTATCCAATCCATCGCCGCCGCCTGTGATCGTGACAGAAGACGTGGTTGGAAGGATCGATGCAAACGCGGTGTTGGGCGCTACATTGTTTGCGCCAGCCGCCTGCACAAAAATAAGGGCGCTCTGATGATCTTGCAGCGCCGTGATCTGCGCGGCGGTGACGCCCTCAACCGTCATCCCTGCGGGTACTTGTTGTGTCATACGCCCCCCTATTTAGCGGCGGTCAATGAGTCGTAGGCGCGCTCGCAGGCTGTTCCGGCGACGCGGGCGGAGTCAGCATAAGCCGCCAAGTCTCCCGCTCGGCGGTCAGCGCGCGTGAGCACGTTGGCAAGCACATCGAGGGGATCGCCGGCTGCCGCGCCTGCGCTGGCAACGGCGGAATTGCGGGATGCTCGGGCGGCAGCGACAAGTTGGGCGACTCGTGCGCGCAGCCCATCAGCAGCAGTGTTGGCAGCAGCAGCGTCAGCGCGCGCTGCGTCAGCTTGTTTCGTGGCGTCATTGGCAATCTCCGCTTGAGCCTGGGCGCGTCGTTGTTCTTCCGCACGCGCCGCTTCCACATCGGCCAGGCGCTTCGCCTCAGCCGCTTCTTTTGCAGCGTCGAATTGCTTCTGCACGGCCGCTGCGCCCGCTTCGTACCCTTGCTTGTAGACGTGGTGGTGCAGGCCAATCGCGCCCATCACCAGCCCGAACACCACGGCAGCGATGCCGCCGAGTTTGATCCAGTCGAACGTCATGGCGTATCTCCAAGGCACGCGGCGCGTGCGGCGCGCCGGCGCTCCGCGATGCCGCGGCATTTGTTGGCCGGGTTGAAACAGTCCTTCGTGCCGCCGGCGACGAACCGCCATTGCAGGAACGCGTCGCACGCCGCCGGAAAATCCTTGGCGATGTACAGCCGACGCAGCGTCGAGCGCTCGTAGTTCTTGGGCCCGGCGTTGTAGGCGAAGTCCACCACGGCCACCTTCTGGCCATCGGTCAGGCTGTCAAACCCCGGCGTCATATCGCGCACGCGGGTGGCGTAGTCGGCCAGGCTGTCGGCCAGCATCTGCTTGCACTCAGGCAGCGTGTACCGGCGCATCTGCACGTTCGTCTCGCCGTAGCACACGGTCGCCAAGCCGTTGGCCAGGTGGTCGCTGTACGGCGTGAGCGACACGCCCTCGCGTGGCGCAGTGAACGCCACCAGCGCGGCCGCGGCGCTCGCGCCCATCACGGCCGCCAGCGACTTCTTCTTACGATCGAGGGCCATGCTTCGGCTCCTGCTTGATGATGCGCGCAACGCAATTGGCTGCGAAAAGCACAACGGTCAGAACCGCCAGATGCCGCGCCGGTAGCATGTCGCGCAGCTGGTCATAGAACATCACATACGCGCTGCCGATCGCCGCGCCTGCGGCGTTCACGCGCTGGCTGTATAGCCGGTGGCACGTTTTCCAGTCTTCGATCAATTTCATTTCTGCCCCACGTTCATGAGACGTTCGAGAATTGTCACGCGCGTGATTAGGTCGTAAAAACTCTGGTACTGCGTGGACGCCCAGCCTATGACGCCAAGGCACGCCAACAGGCCAGTGCCTACCAACTTCCACAGCCAGCCCTGATGCTTCACGTCCGTCTGCAGCTTGGCGATCTGGTCTTTGGTGTCGTCCGCAATCAGAGACAGGCGGGACGCTTTGCTGTCCACATGGCTGATCTTCTCTTGCATGGTCGCCATCACGATCAGCGCTGATTGCACTGCGCTGATCTGACCCTTCATTTCTTTCAGGTCATCGAGAGCATTGCCGACGCGCTCCGTCAGAACCTGGATAGCGGCATCAGTTGCCATCGGTTCGCTCACTGGTTGACCCCGTTTCATGTTTTTGTCATGGAGCGTTTGCTACGCCCCTTGGAACACCGTAAGTAAGAAGAAAGCGGGATCGGTGACCGCCAAAGCAGAATTGAGAAAGATAACGCTAAAGGAAGTCGCGGTTAAACCGGTGATGCTGAAATAGCATCCTTGGCTTCCAGACGTTACATTCACCATCGGCGTGCCAGCGCTACGCGCAAGAGTGACGTTGTAAGTTCCAGTGCCGCTTCGGACTATGGAAGCAATCCCGGAGTTACTAGACATCGCGCCGGTAGAACCCGTTACGTATGCTTGCGCCACGAGCTGCCCCATATCCCCCAGCCGAACGTCTTTCACCGGGTCGTAGCCAGGGGTTTCTGAGGAATCGGTATATACATTCCCTTCGTCATAGACGGTGAAAGAATTGTAATTAGCCCCGCGAATTAGGTTGACGTATCTACGTCCAGAATTTGCCGCGTACGACCCGGCTCGAAGGAACCCGTTTCCTCTGAAATGCAGCTTGAATGGCGATGTATTTGCTGCCAACGAAGAAGCATCGACCGCCACGTTATTTGTTACGAACTGCACGCTATCTATTCGATTGAAAGTATTCCCGTCGAAGATGGCCGTGCCCGTGCCGGCGACTGAGACGTACACATCCGCCGATCCTGCGTTGTGCTCAAAGTAAGACCCACGAACGATCAGCGACGCCGCGCCGTTGATACCGTTATTACTGAATGCAATACCGGTAGCTCCAGCTTGAACATTACCGCTGTTGTCTAAGCCGTTGGCTTCCGCTGTGCAAGCGTCGAACGTTACAGTCACGCCGTTTTGGATGACGCATCCGTTCTGGTAATTGCTATTGAAATAGCAGGCGCTAAACAACAGCGCGTTCGGGTAAGTGTTTGTGCCAAACCGGGCGACCACCCCATCGCTATTGTAGTTAAATACGCAGTTGTCGAATTTGCACGAATTGATATCTGTGCAAGCAAGCCCAGTCGTCATGCGAAACACGTTGACGTCTCGGACAACAGCGTTCACGGCGGAAACGATCTTTATGCCAACCCCGTTGCTGGTGACGCTTGCTTGGTCGGTGTGCTGTACTCGAAAGCCCTCCAATACAAGCCGATCAAAATAGTTTCCGGTGAACGTGAACAGCGTCGGGCCGGCGCTTCCAGAATAGATGAAAACCGTATTCCCAGGCCCGTCGCCAATCAGTTGCAAGCGCTTGCCGCCAGTGTTCAAGGACGTACCGTTGTTAAGCGTAGCGCTTACCCCGGCAGTCATTACGTAGACACCGGACGTAGCTCGCAACGTTTTGCCGTTCGTTGCCGCCCAACTCAAAGCCGCTTGAATGGCGGCGGTGTCATCCGTCACGCCGTCCCCTTTTGCGCCAAAATCATACAGAGTCGCCATGTCTCGCAGACGTGTTTGAACGTCTCGGGTAACGGCCCCTGTTGCGCCTAAGCCAAAGGACAGCTTTGTTGCTTGAATGGCTGCAGCAGGATCGACGTTTGCATCTTTTACGGCGTTGGCCGCTAGAGCGGCATTTCCGACAGCACCCGCTGCGAGATTTGTCGATGTAACCTGCCCAACGCCAAGCGACCCGATAGGCAGCGCCTGCGTGTAACGCACCAAAATGTTGTTCGTACCGGACGGGGGCGCCGTCGTGAACGTCAGCGTCGTGCCCGCCGTCCACGTGTAGTCGATGCCCGGACGCTGCGTGACACCGCTGATGGATACGTCCAGGTTATTGATGCCGCCGGGGTTAGCCGACAGGTTGAAGTTGACGGTCGCGCCGTTGCCGCTGAACAAATCGCCTTTGGCGTTGCCATACGTCACCGACGTGGCGATCGTGGTCGGGTCCACGTTTTGCAGCGCATTGGCTGCCTGGTTCCAGCCGATCAGGTTGTTTGCTGCAGGCAGCGGCAGGTTGGTGCTCAAGCCCGTGGCGTTCGGCGGCAGCGTGATGGAACGCGACAGCCCCTCGTTGAGCTGCTGCGTCTCCATCGTCAATTTGTCCAACGCCTGCTCGTGCGAGGCCGCCGGGAACGGATCGTTGGGGACGTAGTGCGTCAGCTGCGTGAACGGCACGTTGCGCAGGATCGACAGCTTCTGCGTGGCGGTCGGCGCCACCGTCGTTGTGATCGAGCCCCCAGACTGACTGCCCGAGCCCGTCACCACGTAGTCCGTGGTGAGCGCCAGCGTGGCCACCGTGGGCGGCGTGTACGCGTTGTCGGTGCGGATGACCAGCAGGTCGGCGTCTTGCAGCCAGTAGAACGGCACCGGGAAGTTCGTCGTGGCGCCATTGCCGGTGTAATCGACCCGCGTAGTCTGGCTCTGGATGGTCATGGACAAGTCCTCATTGAGTCACGTGGGCCTTGTCCGAAGCGGGGGCCGGGCTACCGGGTATTATCGCAACCGGTTTCGATTATCACAACACTACTCGAATGCCTTTGACAAGTCAGGCGTGTTCATTTCGCTGTTGGCGCCGGGCGCCCACCAGTATGACGCCCCGCGCATTTCCATGCGCTGGCGCTGCTTGTCAGACGTTCCCGGCGCCAGCGTGTCCTGGATGTTGTCGTACACCAGCCGGTTGAACGCGGCTTTCAGGTACCACAGGTTCATGAGCGGCGTGGCGTTGCGGCGCACCCACTGCACAGCCTTGAGCGCATACGGGTGCTTCGACTCGCCGTTCTCTGCGTCCGTCACTGCCTGGCGCGCTTCCTTGACCAGATCGGACATGGCCGAGAAGCCCGGGCCGAACAGCGTCTCCAGGCCGGCGCCTGCTGCGGTCTGACCGTTGGCGAACAGATCGCCGTAGATGCCCAAGCCGCCGCCGGCTGCCAGCGATTCCATCCAGAACTTGCGCCCCTCGGGCGTGTCCGGGTTCATGTTGCGCGGGTTCTGTCCGTTGATGAGCGCCTTAATCTCGGTGGCCAGTGCCCCCATCATCATCGAGTACGCGGCGAACTTGGCCATGTAGGCGGTCTTCGCGCCCCAGCCGTCGAGCGTCTTGGCGGCTTCCCACTGCTGACGGAATACCCCCAGCGGCACTGACTTGAACTGCAGCATGAAGCGGTTGAGTTCGCCTGCCACCGTGCCGGCCACGTATTTGTCGGTGCCCAGCATTACCTTGTCTTCGACGGTGGATGGCGACGCGCCACGCGCGCCATACTGCATCTCGCCGTACGCAACCTCCAGCAGCTTTTCTGCCGCCGCGTCTTTCATCTGCAGCGTGACGCTGGGGTCTTTGATGTCGTAGATCGCCTGGGGCGTGAGCAACCGTTCGTTGCCGCTGTATCCCTTGTCGAGTTCGGCTTTCTTCCACACGGCCCAGTGGTCTTCGGTCACGCCGCGGCGCTGCAGCATCCGCGCCTCGCCTTCGGCAGATGCCAGCGTATCGTGCTCACGCGTGAACTTGCCCAGCGTGTCCATCACGGTGCGGCCGATGCCCGAGCGCATGCCACGGTCGAACGCGTTCAGCCCCATCATGCGGTGCGTCAATTCGTTCAGCCAGTTGCCCCAGCCGTTGTTCAGGCCGTCTTCTACCACGCGATGCTGCATGTGCTGGAAACCTTCCTGCCACACGCCCAGCTTGTGCAGGAAATCTTTCTTCTCCGCGCCGGCGGCCATGCCGTCCACGAGATTGCGGAACACGCGCATGGCAGGCAGGCCGCTGTAGTTGGCGGCCATCTTGATGCCGGCTAGATCAGGCAGCGCGCCGAACAACGAGCCGAGTTGAGTGGACGCGATCAGCCCGCGCAGATTGGCCATCGCGTTGGCCACGCCGGCGTTCTGCGGGCGTTCCGGATTGACGTAGGCATCGAACAGCCGCTCGGTCTTGTTGCGCAGCGTATCCAGTCGGCGGAAATCCTTCTCGCCCGAGAGCGTTCCGTGGTCCGCTTCGTAGGCTTGCGCGAGCGCCTGCTTGTAGTTCTTGTCGGCCTGGCGGCCGAACGTCTCGGCCATGGCGATGTCCTTGGACATGCCGCGCACGTGCGCGCCGAGCAGTTCGTACATGTTGCTGGTGCGGCCGTACTTCTGCATCGCCTGCGACCACGCGTCGGAATTCTTGAAGAACAACTGGCGCGGTGCGTTCTTGTTACCGCCCACCAGGGCTGAACCGCCGGAGGGGGGTGCCTCGCCGCGCTTGTTGGCGCCGTCGGTGGCGATTGAGCGCCACGATTCCTCCAGCATCGAGCGCAGCTGATCGTCGCTCATGCGGGTGCCATCCGCGTTCACGTACGCGCGGCGGTCCGCCCATTGCATGTGATCGTTGACCCACTGTTCCTTGCCAGCGGACGACGCTTTCATCGGGTCTTGTGGCTGCGGCGTGCGGTAGTCCTCGCGCTTGTTCAGCGTGAGGCCGGCGCGCTGGAAGCGCTCGGCCACCGTGTTCATCAGCTGCTTGATGCTGTCGGCGGCGCGCTTGGCTTCCGGCGTAGTCGGCTCACCAAACAGGCCGCGCGCGATATCGCGCTGCTTGGCAGGGTCTTGGAACATGCCGAACAGCTTGCCGCCATCCGCTTCATGCAGCCCTTGCAGCTGCCGGAAAAAGTTGGCGGACACGGCGTTGGTGCGCTGCTCGATGTTCACCAACTCGTTCTTGAGATAGTGCACCTGGCCTTTCAGCCCGGGTTTGACCGCAGCCGTATCGGCAAACAACTTGGCTTTGCGCGACGCTTCGGTCAGCGCCTGCTCGTGCGCGCGCACCGTGTCGCGCAGCATCCACTCCTTGGCCAGATTGGCAGCTGCGGCGTAGCGCTCGTTCGGCGGCATCGACAGGAAGTTCGCCTCGTCCGTCATCGACAACTCGCGCAGCGCGCCGCGGATGCGTTCTTCGATGCCGTCGAGTTCTGCCTTGGACAGCTGGCGGCCGGCGGCCTGCTGGATGGCGTCAGCGCATTCTTGCTTCATACGGTCCTCAGAAAACAGGCGACAGCCACATCGTGCAGTTTCGCGTCACTCTCGGCCTGCGCCATCATCTGCTGCATTTTCTGCGGCAACTCGGATGCCCTGACCGTGCTGCCATCCGGCAACTCGATGTCCATGTCGGGGTGGCGCGCGGCCAGCTGGTCGATCGTGGCCTGCGTGGAAGGTTCGAACGTCGGGCCTGTCTGCTCGCCGGTAGGGCGCTCCATCGAGGGCGGAACTTCGACCCGCTCCCGCTGGGCGGTTTCCGGGCGCATGACAGGTGGCGTCGGATCGGCCAAGTCGCCGTGCACAACCTTGGCGGCGCTCTCGATATCCTGCGCCAGTCGCACTTTTTCCGGGTCCACGATCGCGCCGTTCACTACGCGATTGGCTTCCTCCGGCGTAATCTCTGGCGTCTTGCCCTGCAGTACTTCGGCCACCGACCGGTCCTGCAACTCACGATCCAACGCACCCGTCACCGGGTCGGATGGGATGCCAGCGGCGCCACGGTTGATCTGTTCTTCGCGACGCACGTCAAAGGCGCTTTCCACCATCGGCTCGGGCGGCCGCGCATCAGGCGCGGCGCGGCGAGCGGCGTTCCCTTCCACGTGCGCCCAGCCGCCGAACGCCAGACCAAGGATGGCGTCGGCGGCGATCGCTTCGCCGTCAAGCGCGCGGTATTGGCGCGCCATCTCGTGGTAGCCGCCAGCTTCCAACACGCTGCTGGTAAGCGCGCGCGAGGCCATGCCGAAGCCGGTATTGACCAACGACGAATACGCTGCATTGCCGACGATGCTGGACGACGCTGCTGCAGAGAGCCCGGCCACGGTGTAGAGCGACTTCGCCGCTGCGCCAGCGCCGGCCGCTTCGGCGGACATGGCGGCGCCGAGCGCCCCGCGCGCGAGCGCGCCTGTCATCTTGACCGGCAGGTACGCGCCCAGCGCGGCCATCGCGCCGGTTGTTGCTGCAGCTTCACCCGCGGTCTTTTCGTCCACGCCCGCGTCACGCAAATCCAGGTAGTTGTTGTAGCCTTCCGTCACCCCGAGCGTGGCCGCACCGCCAGGCACACCGCCCATCAGCGAACCCATGCCGAAGATGGTCAGGCCGCGGGCCGTCTGCCCGAGCACCATCGCGCCCGTGCCGGTGGTGCGCGGGTCGAGGCGCGACCACTGCTGCACCGCCTTCAACTGATCGTCGTAGGGCGCAATCGGTTTCAGGTTTTCCAGCTCCTGAATCTGCTCCTGCGTGACTTGGGGATTGAGAACCATCCCCTCCATCATTTCCTGCTTACCGGCCTGCATGGCGAAATCGCTGACAGTGCGGCCGACCGCAGCCAAGCCACCAGTTACGCCCTTGCCGACCGCGCTGCCCAAGTTCGAGAACAGGCCGTCCGGCGTGATTTCCGTAGCCGGATCAGCCGCGCCCATGGCATCTTGACGGTAGCCCTCCAGGGGCGAGAAAACGTCGAGGCCCATCAGCGTTGGCCCCCGTACCAATTCGTTTCTGGCACGACCAAGCCGCGGCCGGCGCCCGCGCCTTCCTGGGGCCGGCTCATGTCCACGATGACAGAGCGGCCATTCGCACCGACCAGCGCCTTGTTGCCAGTCATGACAAGGTACTTGCCGTCGCCAACGTTGGAGTATTGGTAGGCGTCCGGCGCGTCCAGCTTCGTGCCCTTGATGCCGCCTTTCTGCAGCGCGGCGTCGAGCGCCCACGGAAACTGCGTTTGAAACTGACTCTTGGCCATGCCCCACGGCATGAACAACGTGCTGCCGTTCTGTTTGGCCGAGCCCCCCGTAACAGCAGTGATCGCGTTTTGCACCAAGTCCTGGTTCAGTTTGTCCGGTGTCATGCCCCGATGGTACATGTCCGCCACGAGGTAGTTTTTGACCGCCTGGTAGGTGTCGGCCGCCAGCTGGTTACTGTGCTGCGCATCGGGGCTCGCAAACGCGTTGGCGCCAAGCGATGTCCAGAACATCGTGCGGATTTTGTTGTCATCGATCTGCAGCGGGCGCCCCGTTTTTTGCGGGTCGTCGATATCCTTGCCCTGCAGGATGTGCGCGCCCTCCAGGATGTACTGTCCGACCTGATCGCCACTCTGCGCGCCGCCGGCGGTTTGCACGCGGCCTGGTTTCGTCGAGGTAGCTGCAGCCACGGCCAGCATCGTGTTCTTCGGCGCGATCTGCGACAGCGTATCGGTGAACCAGTCGTCATGACCCTGCGTGGCTTGGCGCACCTGTTTGAGGTAAGCCATCTGGTCTTGCGGCGGCAGCTTGCTCACGATTCCACCAAGCTGCGACGCCTCGTCTTGAGACAGCAGATGTGCGTCTGCGCCGTAATCCGTGCGGCCGGCGTTGGCCACGCCGATGCGCTGGCCCAGCGATCGGCCGAATGCCTGCGGCGTGGTGAAGTCCATGGGCTGCGCGTTCAGCCGTGGCTGCGTCCGTGCCCACGCCATGTAGTCGTCGTTGCGCAATTTTTGCAGCCGTGTGTACGCTTCCACTGCCTGCTTGAACACCGGCGCCTTGGATGCATACTCATCGCCGCCTTCTGGCGCCAGCGTCTGCAGCATCGCTTGCGCCTGCGCATTCGGCATCGTGGCCATCTGGCCGATGAAGCCCCCCACCTGCTTGGCGTACTGCAACTGGTCGGACGCGCGCCGCCCTTCGTCGGGCCCGAACACCCGCACCAGATTGTTCTGCGAGAACCGCGGATCATCCAAGCCTGGATAGTCCTTGCCGGCCAGCAGCGAGGCGCCGGCATCTTTCAGCTGGCGCTGCAACTCGCCGCGCTCCGACGCAAGCTGACTGCCCATCGCCGACTCGGCCTGCCGCACCGCGGATACCTTTTCGGCCCACGTCAGCTTGCCCCACCCTGCGATGTCCGGTGAAGCGTTGGCGACGGCGTGATCGTCCAGCGGAGCCACTTGCGGCAGATCGCCACCATCCCCGCCGCGGCCCTGGCTTGGATCGCCGGGGATGCGCGACAGCCAATTCGACAGGTACTTACCCTGCGACGGGTCGCTCGCCACGATGCTGCGATAGCGCTGCTCTCGCAGTTGGTTGAACTTGGCCACATCACCGCCAGCCTGCTGCAGCGCGGCTTTCGTCCACGGCACGCCCTGGTTGACGGCTGCATCGAATGCGGTTGCGCGAATCCCGGCAGGCAAGCTGTCGCCACCGATCGCATCCCAGTAACGCGACTTGTACAGCTGCACCGCTTGATCTTTCGTCAGGTTCTTGACATCGATGTCGGGGTTAGCCCGCTGGTTGATGCCGAAGTTGACCGGCGCGCCTGAGTTGCCGTCGGTGGCCGAATAGCCGCCTTCTACTTTCAGCGTGCGTTGCACGATCGAGTTGAAGTCCGCGCCGCCACCGCCGGGCACTGCGCCCTTGACCCCGCCTTTCGTGAGCGTGCCGCCCTGGGCGTTAACCATTGACAGAAAGCCCTGCGGGTTGACGGCGGCCAAAGACTGCACCTGCGTGACCGCCAACGCGTGCGTCATGCGGTCCTGCCACTTCATCTTTTGCACGGGGTCAACCGTGCTCAGGCTCCCTAGCATGCCGCTACGCGAATCGACGATGCGCTTAAAATTGTCGTTGCTCGGGTCCGCGGCGATCTGATCCTGGTCCTGCTTGATGCCATCCTGCACCAGCTGGCCGGTGTACTCGCCGGTGATGCGCGCCTGCTCGCCCATCGCGCTATTGATAAGCGCGCGGCCATTGGTCGCCATGTGCGACGCAACCACACGCGCACCGATCCGGTTCGGCGCGGAATTGACTAGGTTCTGCGTGGCGTCGTTGACTTGCTTCTCGAAGTCGCTGGTGAGGTTCGCCACCTTCGCAGTGAACCCCGGGTCGTTCGGGTCCAGCGAATTGACGTGATCGTTCAGCTGCTGCTTGAGCGTGGTGTACTGCTTGCCGGCCGCGTCGTACGCCCAAATGCGCGCCTTGTCTTCTTCGACACGGTTGACGTTCTCGGCCGCCGTTGCCATCGCGCCGCCGAGTTGCTGCGTGGCTTGACCAATTTGCGAGCCGAAGTCGCTCCCGTTGGCAGCAGCGTTGATGCTGCCCTGCGGAGTCAGCTGGTCGGTGTATGTTGGGATTTGCGGCATGGTCAGGCCAAGGAGGGTGTGCCGGTCGCGCCGCCACCGGAATACATGCGATAGGCGCTGCTGCCGCCTGACAGGAGCGCTGCGGTCCCGGACAGCACGCCGGCAGAAGCCGAGTTTGACGCGTTGGCGCTATCCAGATTGCTTTGCATCTGATACCCCATCGCGCGCATCTTGGCGTTGTATTTGATCGTCAGGTTGTCGAGCGTTGCGTCTCGCGCGCTCTGCGACAGCACATCTGCCGGAGAACCTGTGTCGGTTTCCACGCCGGACGCGCCGTACGAAGCCAACGCGGTGCCGATTCGGCGCTGCGAATCGCGCTGCTGCGCTTCCGCTGCAGCTTCACCCTGCTGGGTAGCCGCCTGCGCGTTCAGGCTGGCCACCTTGGAGTTGTAATCGGCAGCAGCGGACTGCGCCTGCGCTGAACGCACGGCGCCCACCGCGCTGATCGCGGCAGCTGCTGCCGTAGCGGCGACGGCTACCATTGCCATTTACTTCACCCTCGCGTACAAAGCGCTGTCACCCCCGTCCACGCGAAACGCGCGCATGCGCGGCGCTTCCAGCGTGAACCCCAAAGCCTTAACCCAACGGTGGCCCGGCTCGAAATCGACATCTACTTCCGCTTCCACCCGGCGGTACGGCAGCGTTTCCAAAAAGCGCTGCACTGCGCGGTGGACGGCGACGAAGTGCGGGCCTGCGCGGCGATCAACCAGCGACCACAGTAGCGCGCGGTGCTCCCACAATTCGGTTGCGCCGCCGACGCCGATCGGCCGGTCATTAACCATCGCCGTGAACGAAAACTGCCCCTCCAGCATCTTGGCGTATTCCGCAGTGATATGCGGCCCGCAGTACGCCTGCGCGTCCTGCAGCTGCAATTGCTGCAGGTGCTCTGCCCGGAATGGCACAACTATCATCCGCCGTCCTGTGTCTCAAGTTGCGCTGCCAGCATTGTAATGTTGCTCGGCAGCGGGTCCGTCTGTTGCCACGAAATCTGCCCGTCCAAATCCCACGAGCCCTCCCAGGCGTAGCGCTGGTCACCGCTGAATAGGCCAACCGCCTGATCCATGTGCATCGAACTGTCGCGGAACGGCTCCGGGATCGCCGGCGAGCCGTTTGCATTCGCCGTCAGGATGTGCCCCACCGTTTGAAAGAACCTGAAAATTGCGCGATGGATGCGCTTGTACTTGCCTTGCGCCGGGCCGTCCGCGCTGCCCGCTTCAATCTTCATCGTCTTCGCCGCGCTGGTGTACTTCAAACCGACCTGCGCGATGCTGACCTGACGCTGCAACGCGACCGTTCCCGTGTTGCTGACCGTGACATCCGGGTGCGTAGCGCCATCCCCCAGCACTCCGACCGTCTGACCAGCCAACCACGTCAGCCCCGATATCGTACTCGTTGGGCTGCCATTGTACGCTGCGCTCGAATCCAAGAACACACCGTTACGAATATCGTCACCGTCTTCCCAGAACTTGGTCATGACTTCGACGTAGCGCACGGTCTGCCCGTTCACGTAGCGGCGCACCAACAGCCACACTTCGTCGCGCGTCGTGTCTGGCGATGGGATGCATGCGACGCTCTCAACTACTGCGGCCTGCGTCTGCCCGGCATCGGAGTAGCCGCCGATGATGTGCTGATGCCAGCCGGCGACCTCCTGGTCCTTGTCGTAGGTCATGCCGATCAGCACGCCGTCGTTGCGCACCATCCACACGATCTGCTGCGGCGCAAGCTGAACACCCAGCTGCTTGAATCCGGTCTTGGTCAGGTGCTCGGAGATGAGCGAAATGTCCGGTGCCTGGAACGTGCTGATGACGAACTGGTATGTCATCTCGCGCAGTTTGCGCTGCGTGCGCTGCACGAACAGCGTGGACTTGCCGACGCGCACTGCCGGTACCGGCGCCACGCCGTAGCTGGTCGTCTGCTTGGCGTTGATGTTGGTCGGCGTGATGGCCTGCTGCAAATTGGATGGCGAAACAACCCATTCGCCGCCAGCAGTGCCAACCAATAGCCCCCATTCATCCGACACCATCCACCGGATCGCGTTGACCGTGTTGGCGTTCAGCGAGAACGAAATGGCGTTGGAATCGACGATCGTGCCGTCGATGTTCGAGGGCGCCATGTTCTCGTAGTCGCTGACGTTCGATCCATCGATGCGGTTGGGGTAGGCGGGCGACCCCGCCCAAATCAACCGATCCTGGTTGAACACCACGCAGGCCGGATAGTTCGGCAATCCGCCGATCGATTGATTACCGACGCTCCACACCCCCAGACGCCAGAATGTCGTCGTGGACGGCACAATTGCCACCGGCGGGGAAATGGTGACCGTCGGCGCCGAGGAGTACCCGGTGCCTGTAACGGACATCGTGATCGAAGTGACTACGCCGTTCGTCAGGGTCGCATAAGCGACCGCTCCACTGCCGCCGCCACCCGAAATAGTCACGCTCGGCGGGCTCGCCCCGTAGCCACTACCGCCGTTGGTCAGTGTGATCGAAAATACGCTGCCTGCGGAGATGTTGGCTGTGGCCGTCGCTTGCGTAGGAACTTGAGACCCGGTCTGCGCGGCCACGGTCCAGGTGACCGTCGTTGTGTTCGTGACGGCGGTAATCGTTCCCCACAGCCACACGCCACCCGCCTTGATGCGTAGCGGCCGCCCGATGTCCTGGTAGGAAAACCCGTTGCCACCGTTAATGCCTGCGGTGGAGCTCGCCGTAACCGTCACCGCTCCTGTGCTGCCGCTCGGCGTCAGCGTCGTGCTGGTGATGTTGATGGGCAAGTACGGGCCGTCCAGGAAATTGATCGTGGATAACACCCAGTTGGTCGCGCCAAAGCGTTGCAGCTTCATCGGCGGGTGATTCGGATGCGCGATATACAGCGTATCGGCGGACTGCGCGAATGACAGATCGAACAGCTCTGTGCTGTTATACGGCGTAGAAATTTCGTACGGCACGCCGCCGCTCAACAACTGCCCATCGTTGGTATAGAACCGTAGATAGCTATTGCCGAATTCCAGCACATACGCCTGCGTGATCGAAAACTCAAACCGCTGCAGGCGGGCCGGACTGGCGCCGCCGTACTTCGTGGCGGCCACGTAGCGCGTACCTGGGCGACGGGTCAGCCCGCCCTGCAGCTGCGTGACGTAGTTCTGGCACAGCGCCAGCGCGTTCTTGTACTTGGTGATGTCGATGCGCCCATACGTCAACGGCGACCATTCGCCGCCGTTGAAGTTTGTTTGTGTCCAGGTTGCGCGCGGCATGGTCAGGAGTACCGGACCAGCCAGAAGCTGTCATCCGGTGGATCGGTTGGAATCGTCTCGAACGCGTTCATGCGCTTGGCTTCGGCCAGCGCGTCCTTGTACTCGGCCTGCAGATCACTCTTTTTCTGGTTCGACTGCGTGAGCGCTTCGCAGATGTCGATGCCCAGCGCGATCGCCAGCATGTCGTAGAAGATCGCGTCGAACTGCGAAGCGTCCGTGATATCTGAGATGTAGCGCAGGTACAGCGCCGGCGAGCCGGGCGCCACCGAACCGTTCGCGTTGGCGCCCAGGTACGGCGACTGCATCGTGTTCGTCAGAATCTTGCCGCTCTCCACCGACCAGTCCAGATAGGGGTCAGTCGGCAGCAACACACGCAGGCAATCGGCCGGCAGGGTGTATGCGTACTGAAACTCGAAAGCCGGCGGCGTAACGTCGGGCGCGAGCACGGCGCGCTTGGTGGCGAACTTCCACCGGTACTTCATCAACTCCGAACGCCGGTTCGAGTCGTAGGCCACCGCGCACACCCGCGCCTCGCGCGAGTTGTCCGTGATGTCCATGATGCGTGCTGCACCAACGCGCTGGAGCGCGCTGTTGCAGACGTCGGTCTGAGACTGGCCGGCCATGAGCTATCAGCCGATCCCGACCAGCCACGCGTTGGTGGCGGAAATCGTGCCTGCAGTCAGCGCCAGGCGCACGCTGCCGGCCGGCAGGTAGATGCGCGTCAGCGTACCGGGCGCCGCCGTGATCTGCAGTGGCGTTGCCGGCACCGACACGTCGCTGACCGGCGACCACGTGACGCCATCGGGCTGCAGCATCTGCAGCTGCAGCGTCGCGCCCGTCAGCGTGCCGTTCACGGTCAGGCAATAAATGCCGCCACGAATCTGGACCTGCGGGCCCGTTGCGCTGGCGTTGGCCAGCAGCGGGTATGAGAGCGAGTCCGCGCGTGCCATGGCTTACAGCGGCGCGTAACCGAGACGGGTGATGAAGTTCTCCAGCTTCTCGACTGCCAGCAGGAGGTCTTCGCGCGACGGCACGTTGGCCGACGTGTTCACGACGACTTCAACGTCCTTGCCGGTCGTGGTCGAACTGACCGCGGCCTGGTACTCGTTGTCGCCGACGTTGACGCCGTAGAAGTAGGTGGCCATTGCCAGCTCCTAAAAAGAGGACGGGGCCGCGGCGAACCGCAGCCCCTGGCGCCGATCAGTTCGGCAGGGTGGCGAACACTTGCACAACCAGCGTACCGGACGCCGGGAGTGCTGCCGTGCCGACCGTCAGGAAGATGCGGTCGGTTGCGGTCAGTGCAGCCGCAGCCAGCGCAGCGGCGCTACCCACCGGCACCGGCACGTTCGCGGTCGTGAACGTGGTGGCCGCCATGAACGCCGTGGCGCTCGATGCATCGCCCATCGAGAGCGTCGCAGTGCCAAGCGTCACGCTCGTCGTGATCTGCGCGCCGGCAAACAGATAACCGGCGGGCAGGTCGCAGATGACGATCGTGTCGCCCGATGCTTGCGACGCCAGCGTGATGGTTGCGCGGAACACACGCTCGCGTGCGCCATAACCGGCGGTGGCTTGCGGCTTGATGACAGGCGTGCTGGAGACGCCCGACATTTCATTGGAGAAAGTCTGTGCCATGTCGTCGGCTCCTTATGCGCAGTTGATCTGGACGCAGCGCTTTTCTTCGGTGCGGCAGGCACCGACCGTTGCAGTCACGTAGACCTGCCACGAGTTGCGCTTGTCCGGACGCTTGTCCACCGACGCCTGCACGTCGTTCCACATGCCCAGCGCCAGGCCCGACTTGGCCCAACACGGCACGTAGTACAGACCGCCGGTGCTGATCGAGCCAGCGTACGACGGGCCGCCCGGGATGCGTTCCGAGTGGATGAAGTTGAAGCCCATGAAGGAGCGGATGCGGCCTTCCACCAGCACCGGACGGTCGGTGTAGTCGAGGCTGATCGCCTGCACTTCGTTGAGCAGGTTGTCGTGCTGTTGCGCGGTGATGGCCACGAACAGCTGGTCGTTGTCGATATCGACTTCGGCCTGCATCAGCAGCTTCTTGGCAGCACGCAGCTTGGCCACGTTCAAGCCCGTGTTGGCCGAAGCGCCCACGTTGGCTGCCACGATCTGACCGGACGGGAACGTCACGGCGGTCGTGCCGTTTTCGCCGGTGTTGTTGGTGCCGAAGAAACCGTTGATGATTTCGTCGTCCATCGCGCGGCCCATGGCCATGACGCCGGCTTGCGTGTACGGCCCGGTCGGGTCGATCAGCATGCGCAGCTTGTCCTGGCTGTCGATCAGGTCGGCCCAATCGTAGTCGGTCGGGTAGACCCAGCGGCGGTCTTGCGGGGTGGAGATGAGCGGCGTGTCCGAGTGGCGAGCCAGGTTCTTCACCGGGGTCACCGCACCGAACTGTTCAACCACGGTCGCGGCCTTGCCGACGAAACCGTGCTCCATGACAGCGCCGCGCAGGCGGGAGCCTTGCTGTTGCAGCAGCATCGCAATGTTGGTGCTGTACTGCTGTACGAAGGCGGTCGTAACAAACTGGGACATTTTGGCCCCTCCAAGTCGAGTTCAAATCGAAAGCGGTGGCCTTTCAGGCGCCACTGACTCCCGGCTTGTCCTCGGCACGGAGGGGCCAAGTTGTGCTGCTGATTACCGCTGCAGGGTCACTTGAAGATTTCCGGTGACTTGTCCGCTGCGGTCCGGCCGCGCTTGCCTTGCGCCTTTTCAGGCTCAGGCGGCGTAGCCGGATCAATCACGATGCGATTGTAGAACTGCGTTGCGATATCCGCAATAGCATTCCGATCAGAATGCAAGCCCTCGCGTTTGGCCTGCTCCATGGCCAATTCCAGGCAGCGCAGACGGATTTCTGCGTCGGTCATGTCGCTTCCTGGTTCTCGATGGCGACGATCGGATCGCCAGGCGCCAGATCGATCGGCGCCGGCGTTGCCGGATCGACGCTGGCCGGGGCATCCGCCACATCGTGGATGTAGCCGTAGACGAACCCCGTGCTGTCGTCCTGGCGGACTTCGACGGTATAGTTGGCCATGTTCGCCACGTTGCCGGTGCGACGGGCCCAATCCAGCAGGTAGTTCTGCGGGTTGTTGGCAAACCCGTCCAAGCGGGAAAATTCCTTGATGGCCATGTCAGTTCTCCGAAGGGTAGGCGTATTGGTGCAACTGGTTCCACTTCGCAGTGGCTTCGGCGTCCTTGTTCATCAGACGCGCCACGAAGTTCTTGTCCGCACGCAGCAGCCCGATTTCCGCCTTGGCTTGGCCCGGCGTGAGCGCGCTACCGAAGCGCTCGGTCTTGTCGCCCGTGACGAAGCTGTCTTCGCCCATACGCGAACCGATCTTCTGGAAGAACTCCATCGTGGCCTTGTGGCCCATCGACTGCGACAGCGCGTCGATCTGCTCGGGCGTGACGCCGAGCCCGCGCACCGCGGCTTGCGCCTGGTTCAGGTTCTGCGTATAGGCTGCGCCCCAGTCCTGCTTGAGCGCCATGTCGTCCGCCGAGAACTTCTCCTGCGCCGTCGCCTGCTGCGCACTCACGGCGCCCGTGGCCTGTTCGTTCCACCATGCTGCCAGCTGCTCGCCCTGCTTCTGCGTCAGGCCCAGCTCATGGAATTTGGACGCAGCAGCCTGCGCGAATTCCTTGCTGCCGATGCCTTCCGGCACGTCCACCTTGTAACCCGCTGCGTCCGCCGGGCGACCCAGACGGTCGTAGAACTTGCCGAGTTCTTCCGGCGTCGCATCGGACTTGGGCAGGATGACGGCGTTGCCGGCTTTGTCCGCGCCCAGCAGCTTCTCCAGGTTGCGGTAGCCATCGAGCACCTGAGCCGGCTCGGTCCAGCCCTTGTTCTGCAGATAGCCGACCGTCGTGTCGTCGGCGCTCGGCAGCCACGGGATCGCCGGGCCAGCGGGCGCGGTGGCGGGAGCCGCCGGAGCAGGCGCGGGTGTAGCGAGGGCGGCAGACGTGCCGCCATCGGGGGCAGCACCTTGTCCGCCAGCGGCGGGGGTTGCGGTATCGGTCATTCTTCAGGTTCCTGATGCAGAGAAGTAAAAACGCGCGATAGCGAGCAGCTCTGCAACAGTCGCGTCGCGTTTCAATGAATTCACTCGATTGCTTACCACCACAACGTTGCCTTTTACGTAACCCAATGCCGGGGTGATACGGTCCACTGACGGGCTACGCTCGCTTTGTTTCCCCGTCCCAATTTCCAACGGCACGCCCAGCACTGGGCACTTATCTGGTAGCACAAGGTCGGCTTCCACTAAATCGAAAGGCACCCCTTGCTTTGCTGCTCTACAGCGCAACTCAGCCAACTTTACTTTCGCCCAACGAGATTTGCGCCTGGCCGCCATGTAAGCGGTTCGCTGCGCTATATACTCCGGCGTCTTTCGTCTAGCAGCGTCGTAAATTTTCTTGCGTTCTTTTCCGCCGTTTTGATATCGGACTCGCGCATTTGCGTTGTCTCTTGCCTTTACATCCGACTGGCTTCGATACTGGCGGTTATATTCAGCTCGTGCTTCCTGGTCTGCTATTGGCATTGCTATCTCCGTATAAACGCCACAGGTCCTCTTCAGACATGTTGACGTGATGCATTATACGAAGAAACACTTCTCTACGTCCTTCTGCTACTGCGTGCGCTCTGGCGTCAACGTGAAACGTAGAGCTGTGCGCACGGCAGAAGCGCGCCAAGTCGCGCAGCACTTCATCGCCGTACGGGTTCAGGAATGTCTTGACGTACGCCGTGCGCCGGCGGAACAGATACTGCTTGGCGCGTTCGAGCAGGCTCATTTCAACTCGTCAGGCGCGGCTTTGACAGCGGTGATCGCGTCGCGCCACAGCTGCACAGCGCCTTTCAGGATCAGCGCAAGCACGGCGATGCCGCCGGCAGCCATCACCGTGTAGCCAATCGTCAGTGCGAGGTTTCTCATCCTGGTTGACCCTCCGTGGGTGTGGTGCCTTGGGGCGCGGCGGCCTTCATCATTGCGGCCATGCCGGGGAGCGCCTGCGTGACCTGCGCCGCCTGGTTCTGCTGCTCGCGCGACTGGCGGCGCGCCATCACGTCGTCCGGGCTACGCAGCCAGCGGAACGGCGCGCCGTTCACGTCCGCCAACTCCGGGATGATCTGGTCGGTATCGAACCAGTCCATGATGGACGGGTCCTGGGTTTGGGCCGCCATCTCGGCCGCCCATTGAAATGTGCGCATGATGCCGGACGCCGACTCGGCGCGCATGGCGCGGTTCAGCGGCGCATCGTATTCCACCTGATACTCGGCGCCGGCTTCCACCAGTTCGCGCGGCGGCGGCGGCAGCAAACCCTGCCACATCAGCAGGTCGAACTCGCGCTCGATCATCGGGCCGATCGACTCGGACTGGAAACGGCCCATGGTCGGACTCAGGAGCGCGCCCTTTTCGCGCGCCCGCTCCAGCACTTCGGTGGCCGTCATCTGGGGCGTCTCCACCAGAATCTGGAAGAGCGTCACCAGGAACGCGTCGTTGATCGCCTGGCGCTCATCGTCCAGCAGTTCCTTGCCGATCGCCACATTGCCCGTGTCGAGCGTGTGCACCAGCTTCTGGCCCTGCGAGTTGACCCCGCCATAGTTCACGGCGCCAGGCTTCAAGCTGAACGCATCGAGCGCGCCATCGTCGGCCGCCAGCAGCACCGGGTCCACCACGCGGTGGCCCTGCTTGATGAGAATCTTCTTCTCTTCGTTGAGCGTCTGGATCGCCGGCAGCACGTTCATCGCCGGGCTGCGGCCATAGATTTCACCCGGCGCGGTGATGTAGCGCGCGGTGGCATACGGGAAGCAGCGATATGCGCCGCGGTGCAACAGCGTCTGCGTATCCTTGAGCAGGTAGTAGCTGACGAAGCGCTTGCCCTTGGCGTCCACACGCCCCGGCTGGAAATCCGGGTTGGGTTTGACCACGTGGATGACAAACACTTCCCGTTCCGGATCGTTCTTCAGGATCGAGTTGTAGTTGTAGGGCAGCTTGTCCTCGCCCCATTTCTGGGCGATCTGCCGCAGCGTCATCTTGAACCGGCGGTACACCTTGTCCACCTGGCCCTGGAAGTTGGTCGCAAAGAACAACTCGCCCAGGTGGACGTTGCGGTAGCGCAGGCCCTTGACGTTGGGCCGGGTCGGGTCGTTGAATTCGTCGATGAACAGGCAGCTGGTGCCGAAGGCTCCGATGCTCACGTAGCCATCGTGCTGCTGCGCATGGTAACCCGAGTGGGCGCTGTAGCGGTAGCGGAACAGCAGATCGTTGACCTGATCGAACCACAGCGCGATGTCGCGGTTCTTCATCAGGTCCTGATCCAGCGGACGCAGGCGGTGCCACTGGCTGTTGGCCGGCGTCAGCATCGACTCCATGGCCGCCGCGAACTTCCACAAGGCGGCGTTGGCCGTGACGTCGAACTGCTCCTGGCCACGTTGCTGGCCGGGCACCATGTTGCCCTGGCTGTAGAACGTCGTGCTGTAGTAGGGCAGCACCTTCTGCGCCACCGTCTCCCAGTGTCGTTCCCAGATGCCGCGGCGACCGGAAATCTGGCCGAACTCACGCATCAACTCGGTGGCGAGTTCCGCGTCAGCGTCTTTGGTTTTGGGGGTATCAGCTTCAGCCATCAAACGTGCCCCCAACGATCGCCGCGGCGGATTTTGTACGCACCGCTATAGGTGATGCCGAATTGCTCGGCCAACGCACGCAGTTCTGCCGTGTCCGCAGCTGCCCGGATTCGTTTTACCTGCTCTGCCGTCAGGCGAGAGTTTTGTTCACGCGGCACGAAGTTGCGGCCCTTGCGAACCATGTCTTGCGTGTTGTCAGACATCGTTCCCAAAAACAGATGGTGTGGGTTTACGCAAGCCGGGTTGTCACAGCGGTGGAGAACTTTCTTTTCTCCCACTGGGCCACGATACAACCCGTACGAAACGCGATGCGCGCAATCCACCCGCTCACCGTTCCAGAAGTTGCCGTACCCCAGTCTCGAAAGCGCGCCCGTCCACAGCCAGCAGCCTGTCAAAGCTTCCGGGATGAATTTGGCTTCAAAGCGTTCTGTCAATCCGGGCGCGGTGCGTGCCATCTTACTGACCCAGCAGCGTCTTGGTGGTCGTGCCAGTATTCGAGAGGCCCGCGCCGCTCGTCAGGATCGTGGACGTGCGCCCACGCTGCAGCGCCATCTGTTGCTGCTGCGCGGCCACGTCGGTCTGGTTGGCGGTATTGTCCACAGTCGGCGCCGGCGGCGGTGCAGCCGGCGGAGCGTCCGGGGTCTTGGGCTTGGAGAACAGAGCGGACATGTGGGCTCCGATTTGAGTTGGTGAGGGGTCGTGTATCCGGCCCGGGCAAACCCCCACTGGAATGGAAGCCGGCCGTTACGACGCCCCTCAAGACTGGCGACGACTAGGGGGCTCGAACCCCTGACATCCGGATAGACAATCCAGCGCTCTGCCAACTGAGCTAAGTCGCCACTCTTGAGGAAATCGCATCGCGTGGAGAATAGCACAACACTTCACCCTAGCCAAATATGTTGTAGTCCACGTCGGCCGCCACCCGGTTGCGCGCCTGGCTGCGGCTGGTGCGGGTATCCGTGCGCGCCACAGGCCGGGCGAAGGTCAAAGCCAGCGCTTCGCCGTAGTCGGGAGACGCCAGGCCGCGGTCCTCCATGTGCTCCTTGCCTTCCAGGATCAGCTTGTTGCTGACCGGGTGGTAGCTGTACTCGGGGCTGATGAGGTCGGTGCGCAGTAGTGAATCGTCCGGAATGCTGCCGATCAGCAGCCACTCGGCCATCAGCGCCCACATCTCCACGCGCTTGTTCAGGAACCGGTTCGGGTCGTTCGGCGTGGCGCCTGCCTGCACTTCCACCACCCGGTGGCCCCAGGATTTCAAGATATCCACCACGCCGCCGCCCACACCGTTGCCGTCCACGAATATCGCATCAACCTTGAACTTGGTGGCCGCATCCGCGATGTGGGTGGCGAACTGCACCGTATCGATGCCCTTGTACGACTGCCACGGGATGGACACGGCATCGCGCCCCTTGCGGAAAGCGATGACGGAACGGGCGTTGCCGTTGCGTGCCACGTCGCAGCCCATGAGCAGCGGCGCACCCGGATCGGGGATCGGCTTGCGTTCCTGCGCGCCGGTCACCTGATCGGTCGGGATGAACTGGTTGGCCGACTTGTTCGGGAACTGGCCCTTGACTTCCACCCGCGTGACGTCGCTGTCTTCCCCATACTGCGCCACGATCTTGTCGAAGGTCGCGCGGTCCGTGCCCTCCACAGTACGGCTGTCGATGTTGCGCGTCTTCCAGAAGTTGCGGTCGCGGTGGAAGCACTCGAAAAAGCTGCCACTGTTGCGCCGCGGGTTGCTGAACACGAACCAGTAGCGATCCGGGATGGGCTCGGTGAAAAACCCCTCGGACACAGTCCAGATGGGTGTTGGGATACCGGACGCCTCATCGAAGATCAGCATGAAGCCGTGGTGGTTGTGGATGCCGGCGAATGCGTCCGGGTTCTCTTCGCTCCACAACTGCGCCTGGGCGTAGTAGTACCCCAGGTCGATTTTCAGGTCGCGCTTGACCGCTTCCCCAAACCACTGCGCCGGGCGCATCGAGAGCGCCATCATTTCCCACCAGTGGGCGTTGATCGCCAACGACACCCACTTGCCCAACTCGGCCCAGGTCCGGGACTTCAACTGCTGCTCCGTGTTGGCCGTCACCACCGTCGTGCCGCCCAGACGCGTCGTCTGGAACCAGTGGGTCAGCCACGACACCAAGGCGGACTTGCCGATGCCGCGGCCCGAAGCATCGGCCGATCGCCACATCTCGTAGATGGCCTGCTGCGCGGCGCGCAGTTCGTTGGCCTTGATGTGCCGGGTGATTTCCTCCAGCGTCTCTTTCTGCCATCCGCGCGGGCCGGATTGGTGCTCCAGCGGCGTGTTGGCTCTCCCCCATGGGTAGGCGAACTGCACGAACTGGAGCGGATCGTTGGCCAGCTGCGGGTCCCACAACTCCATCATGAGTTGCTGTTCGCCCTGCGCGCCGTAGATGGGTTGGGGGGATGGCATTTAGGGTTTGAATGCAGCCAACAGGAAGATGCCGGCGAGCATGAAGAGGATGAGTGGGAGGGCCATGGTCAGTGGATCGAAGGGGTGGGCGGGGTGAGCAACATGATGCGGCGTATCAGGGGCCGGTGATGCGGGATGCGTGGATCAAGGAGGATGGGGCGCTCAACCGGCGCGGCGAAAAGTGTGGCCACGGTGTGCATGCAATCTCCCTTTCAAACAACTGCTGATCCCGGAAGCCGTAAACCCAGCGTCTATTGCGGCCTTTACTGTAACAAACACGCGCTCTGTCCCGTCCGCCCCAATCGCCACGATCGCCATCGGTTTGGGTCCGCGAGGTGCGGGCGCGGAAGGTTTCTTTGGCTCCCAATGCGGGTTCTTGTGCCGATGGTAAGCGTGTACGTTTTCGACGCCCGTGACGTATTCCAAATTTGGCAACCGATTGTTCGCCTTGTCGTGATCAATGTGGTTGACTTGCACGCCATCCGCCCGCGGACCGATAAATGCCTCTGCGACAAGGACGTGGACACTACGGGTAAACTCTTTGCCCACACTGTCTCGTAAGTGAACTTGAAAGTATCCGCGCTTGGTCTGCCTGGCTACCAAGCGCCTTTGCAGACGCAAAGAAAACACCTCGCCTTCGTCCGATACTTCATACCGATCCTCAAACCCTACCACTGGTTTCTTCACGATTAATTCCTAAAAAAATTTTAGGAATCATAACACGTTGTGAAAGCCGCAACAGTTATATTTTCAAAATATTTTTAAATTTCCCGAGCCGGGCCCCCGGGGAAAACCATCGCGTCCCAAATCCGGCCCCCACCCCGCCCGCCACCCCCTCCCGCGTCATGGGGCCCCCGCGGTAAACGCGCGCGTCGAATGGGCCGCGCGTGCGCGTTCAGTCAGCTGAAGATGTCCGGGGTCGGGTCGTCTGCCGGGGGCGTTGCGTCGACCGTACGTGATTCTTCATCACGCGGTTCGATGGGCGAAACATCTTGTAAATCAATGGCTTGCGGTTGTGGTGTTGGCAGCTGGTCGATTACTGGACGCACAACGCGCGCTCTTGCCTCTTTCAGCGCTTCGCTCACGTCGATTGTCTGGCTCACGTTCAGGTCGATGCGCTCGCCGTATCGCTTCTGGTTGAACTTGCCGGCGGCCCAACGGTGCATGTTGGCGATTTCGCGCGCTCGTTGAACATCAGGCTCGTTCTTCACCACGTCGAGCGCTTCATCAACCAGGAAGTCGGCCGATATTTCGCGCGCTCTGGCGTATTCGAGAGCGAGTTCTCGCACACTGGAGAGGGAGGCAGCGAACAATTTCCGCGTCAAACCAAGTTGTTCAAGCGCCACTTTCAGCGTCGTTCCTTCGCACACCATGGCAATGGCTTTGCGCGCGAGCTCAACAGCGCGCTCATCGGAGCCAATCAAACGATCTGTAGGGACGAAGGGAGAGCGCTGAATTTCCATGCCGCGCAACTTAGGCAGAAAGCGACGGGCGGTCAAGCGATTTCAAAAACATGTTGCGATATTCGTAACACTGAGCTATAGTGCAGTCATCGCAACGCAGTAACCCACTGGAGAAACGACATGGCAACCGCCGCTCAAATCCTCGCTTTCATCAAGGCACACGGCTTCGTGTGCAGCGACAACAACGACGGCACACTGCGCGTGGTCGATGTCTACTACAAGGACGGCAATGCGTACGAAGAAATCGAGCACATCCCCGCCACCGTGAAAGCCGCTCGTGACTGGCTCGGCTATTAACCCGCTGACGAGCCCGTGAAAGTCGGGCGAAACACCGCACACGCGGTGTCCGGACAAAATTCACTGCTGACCTACCATGAAAGCCTACGCACTCTTTTTCGCAACCATCGCGCCGGCGCTTGCCTACGTTGCAAGCCAGGCGCTGAACGCAGGTGCAGCCGCTCTGTTGCTGCGCTGATCTTCCATCAGGGGGAGACAACCGTGCTTACAACCGAACAAGCCATCAACCGGCAAGCTGACCAATCTAATCTGCTGCACGAAGCGCTGCGCCTGCTCAAGATCGTGCGCAACGATTACAACTCAGCCTATCCCTTCGGCGTCGATTGGGCGCAGCAGGTGGACAAGCTTCTCGACCAACACAGGGCCCAACAATGAACCGCTACCGACCCAACGACTACCGCACGCCGCGCACGATCTACCACGCGTTCGGCAACCCGTACGCAGAACTGACGCCCGTGCGCCCCAAGGCCGATCTGGCCGACCGTCTGGCCTGGATCGCCGCCTTGAGTTTGGCGGCGCTCATCACCTGGATGCTGCTCAGCTAACCCGCCACCGCCCGCCCAACAGAAAGCCCGCCATCGAGCGGGCTTTTTCACATTTGTAACCTGGCACATGGCACGCACCCCGGAACTTCGCTAACCCTTATACTGCTTACCTTTACGGCCTATTTCCATATGTTCCTAGTAAGTAGTAGTAAGTAGTAACAGTAAACCTACACAACTAACCGGTCACCGCCCCCACGATTCTTCCCGGCGTTGGGGGTACTCTAGTGCATGGCACAATGTGGTTTGCCCTCACAAACTTAAGCCCTGTAACGCTTATTTCAATTTTACCCATTTTAACAGCATCGTGTGATAAACTGGCGCAAACCTAACAACCACGCGGTGTTCCATCCCGGAACAAGCGCCCGGAACAATGTCTTACGCCATCAACCACCGCAAGCACATCGCTGCTTTTCTGAAAAAACATCCGCTCGCCACTCCCGCTGCGATTGCAAAGGCATTGCCGCCCGCCAAACGGCGCCGTAGCTCGGTCAGTACAATCGCCGCCACGCTGCTGGACATGGTTTCCAAAAAAGAAGCCGTGCGGGTGGCGCACGGTGTGTACGCATCCGGTCTGAACCCGGTTACCGCGCATCAAGCTGCCTGCTTCGGTGATCCGTTAGCTGAGGAACTGCTGCTAGTGTTTGAGCGTCCGATGACGGGTTATACATTGGAGGATTTATTGCCTGCGGCTCGCAGAGCAGGCGCAACGGACTACGAAGCAGTCCGCAAGCTGCGGGCGCTGCGCGCCAAGGGGTTGCTGACTGGCGGCACGCGCCAGTCGCCTTTGTGGGGGCTGACAGAATGGGGATACAGCGGGCGCGTGTACGAACCTGAAATCGACATTTTCAGCTGACTGACCTTAGCGCGTCGTTACTGCCTCATCCACAGCACCGGCGCAGCGCTCTGCAACCTGACATGCTCCCTGTCTCCTCCCAATAAACACCCCAACACGAAAAATCCCGGCTCATACCCACGGCTCACGACACGCAATAAGTCCTCGCCCTCCGCTGTCCTGACGACACACAGCCGCCCGACCGCTTCCAGCGATACCCCGTCCATCGGGTGGTAGAACAGCAGCCAGCCGTCCAACGCGCCGCCGTTCTGCACGCGCAGCGCCCGGCACCCATCCGCGCAATCCGCTGGCGCCACGGCCGTCCTTGGGCCCAATGCACGCCCGAACGTGACTTCTCCCGATGGGCCAACGTATCCGGCGACTGGCACGCTTCTGCGCTTGTCTACAGCCACCGGCGCGCCGGCGTGGCGCAATACCTCATCCACTGGCACCCCAAGCAACCCGGCCACGTCTGCGGCTTCCTTGGCGCTCATGCGCCGTTTTCCGTTCAGCATGAGGCTCATGGCTGACGCATCCATGCCCATAAGCTTCGCAAGCTGGCGCTGGCTGGTCCGACGCGCACGAATGCGATCCTCGAACCACACTTTGTCAATTCCGGCAACCATGAGAACCGCCTAATCAAAATAAGGTATGCCCTCAGGTGTAGCGTTTTTCGTAACATGTTGCAACCCTCTCACCCGTCAGTACTAGTGTTGGCGCGGGATTCATCCCCCGAAGCGATGAGAGTCAACCCGCGAATCTGTCGTACCTGCCTTGCCTGTAGGCATTTGCCTGTAACCGAAGCAGAAAACTTGCATATTCGTTGTGATTTTCGTAACATGATGACAAGGCAAAAACGCCTTACCTCACTGGACAAAACTATGGCTATCGAAATCAGAAATCGCCGGACCGGCGCTGTCATCTTGGCAGTAGAAGCC
>NZ_PNFP01000032.1 GCF_002940685.1 Ensifer adhaerens
GTGCGCGGTGTCGATCTGAAGATCGGGCTGGGCGTTGCCTGGAACAAGGACGACCCGACGGCGGCGAGGGACGATGTTATCGACATTGCCCGGTCGCTGGCGCGGCCGGGAAGGTGAGGGGAATGCAATGAAGCGATTTCTTGAGCTATGGGAAGCGAGGTTCAGGCTGACCTGCCGTGTTTGTCCTTCGGTTTTCCGGTCCTGCGATCCTGGCCAAGTTCACTATTTGCCTCACGCAATAAGTGTCAGCGTGTCGAAGATCTGGCGTTCCTCTTTGTTGCCTGAGCGCGAGCGCCGGCGGATGACCTTTCGGAGACAATCGATGAAACATGCGGCTGCGCTGCTGCGGGTGTTGTTTCGCCGCGTGATGATGCTGAGCAGCCGTGGCTCGAACTGTTCCTGGAGAGGAACGGTGACGACGCGATCGACGAAAGGCGGCATGCGGCTGAGGACCGCGGGCGACCAGGTGCACATGCCGGCTTCCACCAGCGTCTGCATCATCGACGACGAGTGGGCACGGACGATCTGGTGTTCTTCGATGTTGGCGCCGAAGCGCCAGAACAGATGGTCCATCAGCGCGTCGTGTCCGTCGGGCGCGTAGTTCAGCGCCCAGTTCTGGTCGAGCAAGTCGTGGATGGAACGGCTGTCCCGGCGTGAATGGTCTCGCCGCACGAGAACGGCAGTCTCGTAGGTGAGCAAGGGGTCGCTCACGAACTCGGTCACCGACGACTGCAGATAGCCCACGACGAAGTCCATGGTTCCGTCCCGCAGCAGCGGCTGCGTGATGGCCATCAAGCTTTCATAGAGTTCCAGGCGAACGGAAGGCATTTGCCTTCGGAAATCCATGATCGTTTCGGGCAGAAAACTGTGCATCACCCAGGGTGTTATACCCACGCAGAGCTTCCCCTCGGCTCGGCCGCGCATCTCGGCCAATTCGTTTTCGGCCAGATCGAGCTGGTTCAAGACCAGCCTTGCATGGGTCAGCAACGCCGACCCGAACTGCGTGAACGTCAGGCCGCTCGGTGCGCGCACCAGCAATGGCAGCTTCTGCGACGCCTCCAGTTCGCGAAGCGCACGGGTGACGGCGGCCTGGGAAATGCCAAGCGAGCGTGCCGCGGCACGGATGCTACCTGTCTCGGCACTGGCGACGAGCGCCTGGATTTGATGCAGTTTCATGGGCCAAGGTGACAACAGATCGTTGTCACCACAATAAACTATCGTCTTTTCAAGGCAACGCCATTCCGCCAAATCCACTGTCGGCGTCCTGGGGAGGAGCGGCCGGACAGAAGAGGAGTTGCCATCTTGAAAAGCCATGTCTTGCCGGAGATTGCGGCAGTCCATTCAGAAGCCGTTGCGCTTCGCCGCCGTATCCACGCCAATCCCGAGCTTGGTTTTGAAGAGTTCGCTACCAGTGAACTGGTGGCGGAGTACCTGACCCAATGCGGTTATGAGGTCACGCGCGGCCTCGGTGGCACTGGCGTCGTCGGGACGCTGCGGCGCGGGATCGGTCCATCGGTCGGTTTGCGCGCCGACATGGATGCTTTGCCGATCGAGGAAGAGACCAATCTTCCCTATTCCAGCCTCCACGCCGGCAAGATGCACGCCTGCGGCCACGATGGACACACGGCGACGTTGCTCGCAGCCGCGCGCCACATCGCCCGGACCTCGGCGATTTCCGGCACGCTTCACCTGATTTTCCAGCCGGCGGAGGAAGGCAAGGGCGGAGCGGCCCTGATGATTGAAGATGGATTGCTTGAGAGATTTCCTTGCGATGCCGTCTTTGCCTTGCACAACATGCCAGGCGTCCCGGTCGGAAAGTTCGGCTTCCTTGGCGGACCGTTCCTGGCGTCCGCCGACACGGTTACGGTTCGTATTCATGGACGCGGCGGTCATGGCGCGGTGCCGCACAAGGCAATTGACCCGATCCTTGTCTGCAGCGCGATCGTCATGGCGCTGCAAACCATCGTGTCGCGCAACGTCGACCCACAGGAAACGGCGATCATCAGCGCCGGCTCCATCCATGCGGGCGTGGTGTCCAACGTCATCCCGCAATCGGCCGAAATGATCCTGACGGTTCGCGCCCTGAAGCGCGAAATACGCGAACTCCTGGAGCAGCGCATAGCCGAAGTCGTTCACGCGCAGGCGGCGAGCTTCGGCGCATCCGCCGAGATCGACTATGTTCGCCTGTACCCGGTCTTGGTGAACTCAGCGGCCGAAACCAACCTCGCCCGTGATGTCGCGCGCGAATGGTTCGGCGAGGAGAACCTCATCGACGACCTGCGCCCCATTACCGGCAGCGAGGATTTCGCCTTCGTGCTGGAGAAATGTCCAGGGTCGTACCTCGTGACCGGCAACGGCGACAGCCTGCCTCTTCATCATCCGGGCTACGACTTCAACGACGATGTGCTCGCGGTCGGCGCCACCTACTGGGTCAAGCTTGTCGAACGCTTTCTCGCGGTCCCGGTTCGCGACGCGGTCTGAGAACAACATCTGAATCCAAACAAAAATGGGGAAATGACACATGAAGAAAATGCTCGCCATCGCATACCTGACCCTGTCGGTCGCCTCCGGCGCCGCAGCCGACGACTTCGCCGGAAAGACAATCAAGCTCGGCATCGATCCGACGTTCCCGCCGATGGAGTTCAAGACGCCGGACGGCAAGTTCGCCGGCTTCGGCGTCGATATCGCCGAGGCGCTGTGTGCTGAAATCAGGGCGAAATGCGTTTGGGTCGAGAGCAATTGGGACGGCATGATCCCGTCGCTGAAGGCTCGCAAGTTCGACGCGATCGCATCATCCATGTCGATCACACCGAAGCGTCAGGAGCAGATCGCCTTCTCCGACCCGATTTCCAACAGCCCGTCGCGGCTTCTCGCCAGGAAGGGCAGCCCACTGCAATTGACGCCAGAGTCCCTTGTGGGCAAACGCGTTGGCGTTGAGCAGGGCTCCACCCAGGAAACCTATGCCAAGGAAAAGCTACTGCCGGCTGGTGTCGACGTGGTGTCCTACCAGAATCCGGATCTTGTTAACGCCGACCTGGTCGGCGGGAGGCTCGACGCTGCCTTCGTGTCGCAGCTGTCTGCAAGCGAGGGCTTCCTGAAGCAGCCTTCGGGCAAGGACTTCGCATTCGTTGGAAAGAGCATCAGCGACCAGGAGTATTTCGGAGTCGGTGACGGCATCGGTCTGCGCAAGGACGACGTGGCCCTGCGCGACGCCTTCAACAAGGCGCTGGCGACGATCGTCGCCGATGGCACCTTCAGCAAGATCAACGACAAGTACTTCGATTTCGACATCCGCTCGAAGTAACGCGGCCACGGATGGCGGCCCGCGTCTCCGCGGTCGGCCATCCGTCCAGTCTGGGAGAAAAAACATGTTTCTCGATGGCTACGGGTCGCTGATGCTTGGCGGCACCTGGACAACGATCAAGCTCGGCCTGCTGTCGATGGCTGTGGCCCTGATCATTGGGCTCATCGGTGCCAGCGCCAAGCTTTCGCGTTCCCGGCCGCTGCGCGCGATCGCCACGGCCTACACGACATTGATCCGCAGCGTGCCGGATCTCGTCCTGATGCTGCTGCTGTTCTACAGCCTGCAGATCCTCTTGAACCGCCTGACCGACTGGATGTCAGTCGAACAGATCGACATCGATCCTTTCGCCGCCGGGATCGCAACCCTGTCCTTCATCTACGGCGCCTACTTCACCGAGACATTCCGCGCAGCTTTCCTCGCAGTGCCGCGCGGACAGATGGAAGCAGCGGTCGCCCACGGCATGGGCGCCTGGCTGGCGTTCCGCCGGATATTGTTCCCGCAAATGATGCGTTTTGCGCTCCCCGGCATCGCCAACAATTGGCAGGTCCTGATCAAGGCGACGGCATTGGTGTCGATCATTGGTCTCAACGACCTGCTGCAGGCGACGCAGGACGCCGGCAAGGCTTCCATGCAGTTCTTCTATTTCAGCGTCATCTGCGCCTTCATCTACCTCGCCATCACCACGATCTCGAACGGAGCGCTGATCCTGATGGAACGCCGTTACTCCATCGGCTTCAGGAGGGGATAACGTGATCGACATCGTACACGAGTACTGGCGGGCTTACCTCTTTACAGATGGATACAGCATCACCGGCGCCGCCATGACGCTATGGCTGCTCATCGTCTCCCTCTCAATCGGTTTCGTGCTGGCCGTGCCGCTCGCCGTCGCGCGGGCATCGGACAATCCCTGTTTGCGCGGACCGGTATGGCTCTACACCTACGTGTTTCGCGGCGTGCCGTTGTATGTGCAGCTGCTGATCATCTATTCCGGCATCTATAACCTGGAGTTTGTCCGCTCGAGCGAGCTGCTCGGCCCCTTCTTCCGCGAAGGAATCAACTGCGCCATCCTCGCCTTTGCGCTTTGCACCTGTGCCTACACGACCGAGATTTTCGCAGGCGCCATCCGGTCCATTCCACATGGACAGGTCGAGGCAGCCCGTGCCTGCGGCATGTCGGCCTTCACGCTTTACCGTCGCATCGTCATCCCGCAGGCGCTTCGCCTTGCCTTACCGGTCTATAGCAACGAGGTGGTCCTTATGCTGCATGCGACGACCCTTGCCTTTACGGTGACGGTCCCGGATATCCTGAAAGTCGCTCGCGATGTGAATTCGGCGACCTATGCCTCCTTTGAGGCATTCTCGATCGCCGCGGTTATTTACGCGGTCATCGCATTCACCCTCATCTCCCTGTTTCGCGTGGCCGAACGCCGGCTGCTTGCCTTTACGCGGGCGTAGCACCCACACCTCAGACACGAAAATTCATGCCTTACGGCGACAATGGCGCGTCAGAGGAGACGTTCGTCGCTGTTTGATGAGTTCCGAAGGAGCCAGAATGACCATCGACAGAAACACAGCAACGGACGACCGGCCGATCGCGGTAAACGTCACGAATCTTCACAAGCATTACGGTCAGCTCGAGGTATTGAAGGGCGTGTCGCTATGCGCCCGCAAGGGCGACGTCGTTTCGATGATCGGTTCTTCGGGATCGGGAAAGAGCACGTTTCTGCGTTGCATCAACTTCCTGGAGATGCCGAGTGGCGGGTCGATTGCCGTTGCGGGTGAACAGGTGAAGCTGGAACAGAAGCGCGGCCAGACGAAGCCGGTTGATCGCCGGCAACTGGAGCGCGTTCGCACCCGCCTCGGCATGGTGTTCCAGGGCTTCAATCTCTGGCAGCACATGACGGTGCTTGAAAACCTGATCGAAGCGCCGGTTCATGTACTAGGCGTCGGTAAGGCAGAGGCAACTGAACGGGCCGAAGCGCTGCTGAATCGGGTCGGCCTTTATAACAAGCGCGGCCAGTATCCGGCCTTTCTGTCGGGCGGCCAGCAACAGCGCGTGGCAATCGCCCGGGCGCTGTGCATGGAGCCGGAGGTGATGTTGTTCGACGAGCCGACATCGGCGCTCGATCCCGAATTGGTCTCCGAAGTGCTGAAGGTCATCAGGAGCCTCGCTGAAGAAGGTCGCACGATGATCCTGGTCACTCACGAAATGAAGTTCGCCCGCGAAGTGTCAAGCCACGTGATCTACCTCTACAAGGGCGTGGTCGAAGAAGAAGGCAATCCGCAGCAGGTCTTTGGCTCGCCATCCAGCGAGCGATGCCGGCAGTTTGTGTCAGCGAAGGGCAGTGCTGAGCGTGTTTGAATGAGCTGTCTGGTCGGACTGGGTACGTTCTATTCTCAAGTGCGACATGCCAATAATTTCAATGGGTTCCCCTTGGAGATTTTGAGATGCCTCGAGGTTGTTCGCAGCTGAATCTGGTTGAACTTCGGTTAGGTTCTCCAGACGGACCTACTCCGCCGGTCATGCTAACTGGTCAAGGCGCGCGCCGCGCTTCGTGCCAGGTCACGGTAATGTGTGGGATCCCTTCGCGGAAGAATACGTCCTCAACCCGGAGCCCAGTAACGTCTGCTAGTAGGGATCCAGTGCCTTCATGGGGCACGTTGAATGAGCGAGCGTGGGATCGATTCAACGAGGCGACGCGTATACGGGTGCCGCGGGTTGCTGATGACGCTCTCCGTCGGCCCCTCCTCGACGATCTCGCCTAAATAGAGGACATAAATGCGCTCGGCGATCTGGCGTACGACAGCGAGGTCGTGCGTGATGAAGAGATACGAGAGCGCGTGCTCAGCTTGCAGGCGCCTAAACAGGTTGAGCACCTGCGCCTGCACCGAGACGTCGAGAGCAGATACTGGTTCATCGCAAACGAGGATTGCCGGTTTGACCGCGAGTGCGCGTGCGATGGCTATGCGCTGGCGCTCGCCGCCCGAGAGCGACTCCGGACGGCGCGTGGCGTACGCGGCAGGCAAGCCGACATCCGCCAGCAGCGACGCGATCCGTTCCGGCGTGGCTGGGCTGGTGGCGCCCGCCGACGCCCCGAGCGCCTCGCCCAGGGCCTGCCCGACGCTGTGCCTGGGATTTAGTGTCGAATAGGGATCCTGGAAGATCATCTGAATTGCCCGCCGAATGCGCCCCCGGTCAGCCTTCGTCATGGCCGCGAAATCCGTTGCCGCGATTCCGTCGATAAGGATGTCACCGGCAGTCGGTGTTTCGAGGCCGACGAGGCAGCGCGCGAGCGTGGTCTTGCCCGAGCCAGATTCTCCGACGAGGCCGACGCTTTCTCCGGGCATGATGTGTAGCGATACGCCGTTTATCGCGCAGATCGGACGGCTCCGCCTGCCTAAGAATGTCTTGACGAGCGCGTCGACGCGAACGAGCGCCCCCGTGGTTGCTTCCCGGCGCGGCGTTATCGGCGCGAACGAGTGCGCCGCCATGCGCAGAGCGTCGAGTTCGCCCTGAATCTCTTCCTGGCGAATGCATGCTGTGAACCGGTTCGCATCGCGAGCGGCCAGGGAAGGCTTGCCGGTCCGGCAAACATTCGTCACCCAGTCGCAGCGGTCGGCGAAACCACAGCTGTCGGCAACATCGGCTGCTCGCGGCACGGAGCCCCGGATCGGGACGAGCCGAGGCATGCGAACATCGACCGGCGGTTCGGAGCGCAGAAGTCCCAAGGTGTAGGGATGGAACGGCCGACGCTCGACAGTTGCGGCGTCGCCAACTTCGAGCATGGAACCGGCATAGAGCACGTAGATCCGCCGGCAGGTCGAGAACGCGAGCCGCAGGTTATGGGTGATGAGAATGAGGCTCATGTGTCGCTCGCGCTGGACACGGCGCAGGAGCTTGATGATCTCCGCCTGCGTCGTTGCGTCGAGCGCCGTTGAGGGCTCATCGGCAATGAGCAGGTCCGGGTCGCGAGCAAGAGCGGCGGCAAGTGCGACGCGCTGGCACATGCCCCCTGACAGCTGGAACGGCATGCGGCGAGCTACGTCCTCGTCGACTATGCCGACTTCTGCGAGGCGTCTTTTCACCTCCTGCGCTCTTGCGGCCCGCGAGACGAACTCGGGCCGGTCACGCAGCATCTCGTCAACGTGGTCACCGCTTCGCATGAGCGGATTCAGCATTGTGAACGGATTCTGCATAAGCATCGACACGCGAGACCCGCGGATCTTTCGGAATTCGCGCTCGGCAAGCCGCATCAGGGGAATACCGTCGAGGGTAACAGCGCCTGTCGCAACTATGCCAGGCGGCAGTAGGCCGGCGATTGCGCGTGCCATGAGCGATTTTCCGGAACCGGATTCACCGACGATCGCAATGGCATCGCCCCGCTCCACCACGATGTCCAAGGGCGTCGTAATGGGTACCGCACCGTGTGCGATCGCCAGCCCCTCGACCGTGAGGAGCGGACCTTCCTGACCTGCGCGCGCCACGACCGTTTTCACTTTGCAAACCGCTCGTACAGCCAGTCACCGATAAGGTTCATGCTGACGGCGGTAAGGATGATCATCACTGCGGGCAGGAGCAACGCAACCGGATTGGAGAAGAGGATACTGCGGTTCTCGAAGAGCATCCGACCCCAGTCAGGGGTTCCAGGCTCAACGCCGAGGCCGAGGAACGACAGCCCGGCGAGATTGACCAGCGCGAAGGCAAAGTCGAGGACTACATACGCGAGGATGATAGGCGCGATGTTCGGGAGGATGTGCACGAACAGGATACGCGTCCTCGAGATGCCGAGGGTGCGCGCGGCGTCTATGTAAGGAAGCGGTCGCTGCTCGAGAACCGCGCTGCGCACAATGCGCGTATCAGGGGCGGAGAAAAGGACGGCCAGGACGAGGACGGCGGTCCAGTATCCGCCCCCCACCACGCCAACGACAACAATCGCCACAAGCGGCCCCGGCAACGCGAACATGAAATCCACCCAGCGCATGATCGCAGAATCGACCAGACCGCCGAGATAGCCCGAAAGAAGGCCAAGCAGGGTCGCGATCGCGAAAGCCCCGGCGGCAACAACAACTGGGCCGACCAAGGCAGTTCTCGCACCGTAGATCACGCGCGACAGGACATCGCGGCCTAGCAGATCCGTCCCAGCAACGTGGACTGGGGAAGGCGGCGTGTCGCCGACGCCGAGACGCTGGAGGAAGGGCGAATCGGGGGCAATCTTTTCCCCAAGGATGGCGCAGATCACCATTGCAGTGACAATCAGCGCAGCAATCAGAATGACGATGGGAACGCGCCTTCGTGTCTCGCTGATGGCTGGGGCGCTCATGACTCAACTCTGCCGAAACGGATGCGCGGGTCGACCAGTGTATAGATCACGTCGACCGCAAGGTTGACCAGCACGACGAAGGCAGAGAAAAGCAGGGTGGTCCCTTGGATCGTCGGAATGTCGCGCTTCTGGATCGCATCGATAGTCAAGGCGCCGAGACCTGGCAAAGAAAAGGTGACCTCGACGTAGATCGCGCCGGCCACGATGCCGACGACAATGAGCCCTGCTGCCGTAACCACGGGAATGAGGGAGTTCCTGAGCACGTAGGCAAAAAAAATGCGACGCGAACTCAACCCTCGCGCCCGCGCAAACGTGACGTAGTCTCGGGCCAGTTCCTCAATCATTGCCGCACGCGTGATCTTGATGACGATCGCCATGACCGAGGTCGCAAGCGCAAATGCGGGAAGCGTCAGATGCCAGGCACGATCGAGGATACCCTCTCCCGGACCGAATACCGGGAACCAGTGCAACAGAACACCGAAGACGTAGAGAAGGAAGATGCCGGTGACGAAGGCGGGAGAGCTGATGCCGAAAACACCGAAGATGACGATCGCTCGGTCGAGCCGCGTACCACAGCGGAAGGCGGCAACCGCACCGAGCAGGATACCGATGCCGAGAACAAGAGTAGTGCTCATCAAACTGAGGATGATGGTGACGCCGAGCCGGTCCGCAATGGTGCTCGTCACCGCCCGGTTACCCTGGATGGAGACGCCGAGGTCGCCACGGATCACCTGCGACAGCCACTTCCCATATTGAACGAGGAACGGATCGTCCAAATGGTAACGCGCGCGGACAACTGCGAGCGTTGCCGGGTCTGAAGCGCGCGCGCCAAGCAGGGAGCTCGCCGGATCGCCGGGTGCGATGTGAACGAGAGCGAAGACGCCGAAGGAGATCATAAGGAGGAGTGGGATCGTCACGGCGAGCCGTCGCATGACGAAGACGACGAGACTCGAGCCGCCACCGGGTCGATCTGTGATAGCGGTCGAACCAGTCGACGGTGCGGCGCCAAGCATCGAGCCGGTACTCCCGTTCGCGCACACCATGGCCTACGCGGAAAGACGACTCGCTCCGAAGGAGCGCCGCACATGGTTCCC
The DNA here is from genome assembly GCF_002940685.1 of Ensifer adhaerens. Lineage (GTDB taxonomy): Bacteria > Pseudomonadota > Alphaproteobacteria > Rhizobiales > Rhizobiaceae > Ensifer > Ensifer adhaerens_E. The sequence goes on from NZ_PNFP01000032.1 coordinate 9,719, forward strand.
GCCCCGGCCGAGCGGGGTGCATCGGTTCCTGTATCAATGGACTATATGTCTGCGTTGTCAGCTTGTCGAGCCGAGTAACTGGCTGGCACCGCGCAGGCTCTGCAGCGAAAACGTCGCCGAACGCCCGGCGATCGCTCTATCTCAGACCGAAACCGCGCATCGCCCACGGAATGTTGTACCAGAAGGCGGTGTAGCCGGAGAGCTTGTACTTTTTGTTGATGGCCATTGCCGAGGCAGGCCAGAGGATCGGCACAACGGCGACTTCGTTGTTGGCGATCTTGAAGACTTCTTTCAAAGCATCGGCGCGCGCCCCCGGGTTGGGGTTCTCGTTGGCTTTCGTCAATTGCGCATCGACTTCGGGGTTCTTGAAGTTCGACCCGTTCATACCGCCCTTCTGAGCATTCGCACTTGAGAAGAAGAGCGAGGGGTAGTTGGCCGGGTCGGCGAAGTCCGGATAGTAAGCCATGATCCGCATGCCTAGCTTGTCGTGGTTGATGTAGTTCGTGAACCAAGTGTTGTTGTCGGTCTCCTGGACGCGAGCGCGAATACCGATCTGCTTCAGGTTCTCGGTCACCGACTGCATGATGTTGACCATGTAGGGATCGGCGGTCGATGCTTCGATGGTGACGTCAAAACCGTCCGGATACCTGGACTGTGCGAGTTCGGCCTTTGCCATTTTCAGGTCGAACGCATAGTTCGGCGATAGCGTAGCGTAGAATGCGCGAACTTCGTCGGAGGGCAACACTCCCGACCAGATTTCGGGCGGGTTCAATGCCGTCGCTGCCTCGCCTTTGCCATTGAGAAGCGCCTCGACCAGGCCTTTCCGATCCACCGAATAGGCAACGGCACGACGCACGTGGATATCGTCGAACGGCGGCGCCGAATGGTCCAGAGTCAGCAAGTATACGCCGAGTGACGGCTCGTCGACGACATCGACCTTTTCTAGCGCTTCCCACTGATCGACGTCGGAGATGGCGAGATCGAAGGTGCCGTCGATCGCACCTTGTTGCATGGCGAGAAGCCGAGCCGTTCGGTCTGGGATCGCCTTCAAGGTGATCCGTTTGACGACTGGCTTCGGTCCCCAGTAGTCGTCGCGCGCCTCGAGGAGGACATGATCTGCCGGAACGAATTCAACAAGCTTGTAGGCGCCAGTCCCCAGCGGCAGCACCTCGGGCGTTCCGATCCTCTTGTCCGCGAGCTGTTCCTTCTTGAACACGAAACCCGCCATATGGGCGGGCGTAAAGGCGAACTGCACGTTCGGTGCCTTCAGGTTGACGGTCACCTCATCAGGAGCGCTCGCCTCGACCGTCGCCACCGAATTGTAGAAAGAAGCCAGTTGTGAGCCTGAATCCGGGCTCATGTGATATCTGAACGTGGCGACAACGTCGTCAGCGGTGAGCGGACTTCCGTCGCCGAACTTGACGCCGCCTCGCAGGTGATACTTTATCGTCGTCGGATTGACCACCTCCCACCTGTCGGCCAAAGCGGCTTCAAGACCGAGATCGTTGCCAAAGGCTAGCGGTCCCTCCTGGACGAGCGACATGATCGCGCCCGTATAGGTCATCCAGGCATGCGGAATGAAAAGCGTATCGGGGATGCTAGGCAGAGCCCACGTGATCGATTCAATCTGCTCGTCTGCCTTTGCCGAAGGCGCCATCGTGAAGGTTCCCACGATGGAGACGAAGGCGGCATGCGTCATTCCAGCGACTAAAATGCCACGCCGTGTCACCCCGATTGCCATTTGCCCCTCCCTTGGTGAAATCCTGACGCACAGGCTGGCCCAGTATTGCGCAATCCGCAGTCAATGTCGCTTGTGCAAAGGAAGTAGCCGTTCGCCATTGCACGGCCGTGTCCGATTTTGGCGAGGGCGAACTGACGGGCTCTCGCATTCCGAAACATAGCACAGGAAGGCTTCCGGTCTGTCCGACGAGGCGGCCGCTTCTTTCAGCCACGCGAGCGGCTGGAGCGCCGAGGAAACAGGTGCTAGCATGCCCGAGACCCAGAACAGATTGAAGGCCCACATGGAGTTCATCCCGGACCCCATGGCAAGCTTCAAAACCCGCGCCAAGCCGACACGGCGCGAGCTGGAGGCATGGCGGTGATCAGACGACCGAGCCAAAGTCTTACCGGAGCCGAGGGCATTGCGACGGCCGGGCCTGAGCCGCGGCGAAAACCGGCGGAGGACGTTCGGAAGACGATAACAATTCTTGTCGCCGACATCGTAGATTCGTCACGCCTTAGCCTCACCCTCGATGCGGAGGCGCTCCGGCACCTTCTCGCGCGCTACTTTGACGAGATGACCTCTATCATCCAGCGTTACGGTGGAGTCGTGGAGCGATACGTCGGTGACGAGATCATGGCCGTGTTTGGAGTGCCGACGCTTCACGAGGATGACGCCCTGCGGGCCGCAACGGCCGCTGTCGAGATGCGCGACACACTTGCGACGCTCAACCAAGAGTTTGAAGCGGATTGGGGCGTTCAGCTGGCTCATCGGATTGGCCTCAACACCGGTGAGGTCTTTACGGGCATCGACAGACAGGGACATCGATTTCTTGCCGGTGAAGCTCTGCGCGTTGCAAAGCGCCTCCAGGAGGCAGCGACGGTCAACGAGATCCTGATCGGAGAAGCAACCCACAAGCTTGTTCGCCACGCCGTTGTTGTGGAGTCAGGCAGCCCGCGCGAGGGCAAGCACGGCGAGACGTTCCCTGCCATCATCGTGGCAAGCATCATCGCCAGTGCCACCGGCTTCCAACGCCGTTTCGAGACTCCGTTCGTCGGACGCAAGCGCCAGCGTGCGATGATCAGCACCATATTTGGTGACTTGGCCAGCAACAGAGCCTGCCACCTGTTGACTGTCCTGGGCGAGGCCGGCGTGGGGAAATCGCGGCTTGTCTCGGAAGTCGCGGGAAACCTTCCGGGCGAGATGCTTGTCGCGCACGGCCGATGTCTGCCCTACGGCGACGGCATTACCTATTGGCCGCTTGCAGACATCGTCCGGGAGGTCACGCGCGTTGGGGGCGACGACCCCGGCGAGCAGTCCGTCGCGGCGATTGCGGAAATCCTCGGCGGAGTCGACAAGGCCAAAATCATCGCCGAACGGATAGCGGAATTGCTTGGGTTCGGCGAGGGCGACCCAGGCACCCGCGAAGAGACTTTCTGGGCCGTCCGGCGGCTTTTCGAGATGTACGCACGAGAACGCCCGCTGGTGATCGTGGTGGAAGACCTCCACTGGGCCGAGCCGACATTCCTGGACTTCATCGAGCATCTTGTGGATTTCTCCCACGGTTTCCCAATAGTGATTGTCGGCACTGCACGACCAGAATTGCTCGATACGCGGCCCGATTGGGGACGCAAGAAGCCGAATGCGACGACGATCGCGCTTGACCCGCTGAGTGAAGCGGAATCCCGCGACATGATCTTGAACCTGCTCGACCGACTCCCGCTATCACCCGCGGTGGAGTTGATGATCACGAGCGCCGTCGGCGGTAACCCGCTGTTTGCGGAAGAGCTCGTGGCAATGCTCGTTGATGAAGACCTGCTTAGACGCAACGAGGACTGCTGGGTCGCCCGTCCCGACCTTTCCCAACTGCCGGTCCCCTCGACAATTAACGCGCTTCTCGCCGCCCGCCTCGAGAGTCTCCCGCCCCTCGAGCGCGCTATCCTGACGGCCGCAGCGGTCGAAGGCGCTGTATTCCATCGGAGCGCCGTCGCCGAGCTCGCCGGCCCCGTGCCCGAGACACTCGAGGACGGCTTGCTCGCACTCGTCCACCGGGATCTAATTCGCCCGGAGGCACCGTCGTTCGTCGACGAGAAGGCCTATCGCTTTCGTCACGTCCTGATCCGCGACGCCGCGTATGGCTCACTGCCGAAGAACGTGCGCGCCGACTTGCACGAACGTTTCGCCACCTGGCTCGAGCTAACAGCCAAGGACCGGCTGCGCGAGTTCGAGGAGATTGTCGGCTACCACCTCGAACAGGTCTTTCAGTACCGTGTCGCGCTCGGCCCGCGCGACGCGCACGCGGCCTCGCTTGCCGCCCGGGCATGCGAGCGGCTCGAGGCAGCCGGGCGGCGAGCGCTCGTTCGCAGTGACCTGCCGGCGGCGATCAGCCTGCTCAATCGGGTTTCCCGACTGCTTCCCACAGATGATCCACGGCGGATCGCGCTGCTCGCTGAGCTGAGTGGTGCGCTGATCGAAAGCGGCCGGCTAGATGATGCTGGGTGCGCGCTCGACGAGGCGGACTCGCTGGCTTCCAAGGCCGACGACCAGCGACTGGCAGCGCACGTGCTCGTCCAGCGGCAGTTCCTCCGCCTTCTCCTGGGCGAAGAGGGCGGGCTGGAGAAGGCAGCAGACGCGGCGGCCGAAGTGATCCCGATCTTTGAGGGCTTCGGGGACGACCTCGGCCTGTGCCGCGCACGGCGGCTCGAAGCGTGGCTATTGTTTAACGGCGCTCGCGGCGAGGCGGCTGCGGCTGCGTGGGAGCGCGCGGCGACCCATGCGCAACGAGCAGGGGATCAGCATGAATACTGCGAGATTCTTACGTGGGTCGCGTCCTCCCTATGGTTTGGGCCTATCGCGGCCGCCGAGGGAATTCGTCGTTGCGAGGCGATGCGCGCGGAGGTAGGCGAAAGCCTCGAGTCCGAGGCAGCGATCCTCCGCCAACTCGCATGCCTTAATGCGATTGCCGGTCACTTCCCGATCGCTCGCAGGCTGATCGCAACGAGCAACGCCATCTACGCCGATCTCGGCCTCACGCTCTACGTGGCGTCTTCCGAGCACGAGGCCGTCGTAGAGCTGCTCGCCGGGAATCCGGCTGCGGCCGAGGAGAGCGCGCGAGCGGCGTATCGCGCGCTCGAGGAGATGGGCGAGCGCGCGTTCCGTTCGACTATGGCAGCGACCCTCGCCTTGGTGGTTCTCGAACAAGGACGCGACGGGGAGGCCGAAGCCCTTGCTGAGGTTAGCGCCCGGTTGGGTGCGCGTGGCGACCTACTGACGCAGATCCGATGGCGCCGCGTGCGCGCACGCGTGCTCGCGCGGCGGGATGAGATCGAGGCGGCGGAGACGCTCGCGCGCGAAGCATTGACGATTGCCGAAGCGACCGACTTCGTGAACGAGCGAGCGGACGCACTGGTCGACCTCTCGCACGTGCTCGAGGCGTCCTGCCGATGCGACGAGGCGGTCGCTGCTGCGTGTGAAGCGGTGCATCTCTACGAGCTTAAGGGAAACGTGGTCGCCGCGGCCGCGAACCGCGTCCGCTTGAGAAAAATCGGCAAGACGTGACACCGTGGAACGTCGCCGCGGTTCACGTTCCTTCGGCCGCGCCGATTTCCTCTTCGATCCAGGACAGAACCGGCTCACCTGCCGCGAACGGGGCGCGCAATAGTCGCAGGAAGCTCAGAGGCTCATCGCAAAGAACACGTGAGATCACCCGGCCTGAGTGGAGCACGCCGGGTTTCGCATTACCGCCGTCACGCAAAAGCTGGGCCGCCTGGTGCGGCTCCCCCAGGGCGCCGGCACCAGCATAACGAACTCAACCACACAGCCTCGCCAATAGGCCACGTTGCGTGTGTGGTGCATTTGGAAAGGTTATGCCACCCACGAAACGTACGGCGGAGCTGAAAGCTGCCTTGGGTCGCTTCAACCGAGTAATCCTGACCACCACCGCCCTGAGCCGCCGGTTATTCTTTTGGCTGAACACCAAAGACCTTTTCCACAGGTTCCCCCTTGTTCTTGTTTATTTCCTCAAGCTGGACGTTGGCTCTTTCAATGGCGTCCTCCACCGACTGCTTCATGCCCTCAAGGAGACGGATCTGTGCCTTAAAACGATCAATAAAATCTTGGTCGATGTCCATTTCATCCTCCATCTGCTCCTCGCTCGACGGCTACCGAGAACGGCTATTGCAGAATGACAACCTCAAACCACCAATTGTATTCATAAGCCCCTCCACTATTGCGTGAAGCCAGGAGCGAGATCCCCAATGCCGGTCCGGGCTGGAAGGTACCATTAACCCACCCGGGCACGTCCGCAGTCCAGCGAGTATAAGGCGGCTGCCCCCAACCTGACCAACCTGAACCGTGGTTGGTGCTTTGACTAGGCCCCGGCAAGTCACTCCCAGCGCCGAAGCCGCCCCCTTGCATAACCCAGGCCTCGATCCACCTGGGAGCAAAGCCTTGGCTGAGGTTATCGATCGGACCCTTGGGCCACTCGACCCGGCCGGATTTAAGAGTCTGAATAGGATCCCAATTGCCTGGCATGACATATCTCCAATCGTAACGGGGCAACTTGCCCGGTTTCATGAGCAAGAGATCAAACGGCTCGTTGACAATGTCGTTCGCGCGAAATGAGCCGGATCCTGCACTGGAAGTAAGTAGGCTAGAGAAACGTTGTTGCTGTTCAGAATGACTGGACTGAGAAGCAAAAAGACTAACCTGCAAGGCAGCGCATCATCTGTCCCCAAGGAACCGACGCCGAAACGATGTTACGCCAAAAGGTAAATTAGTAAAGACAAATACAACCCTTGCCCCGGCTGCCAAGGCGCTCCTGGATCAAGCCCGCACATATTCCACGGGAGCGCGGGCAAAGGCAGCTCATCAATGCGAATTCAGGCGAGTCCTTCAGGGCGCCGCTTCCTTTTCCCCTGCCTGATCGGCCGAATGACAAGGGCGGTCGCCGCAATCCCATGTCTAAATGTCATCAGGGGCGGAGGCTCGTCGTTCCTCGAGGCGGAATAGCGTGATCAGGCACCGTCAAGTGCACCGGGACATGCCGGCCGCGATCGCGTCGGTCTTGGATCCTGCCGCGTGCGGCCACCCTAGAAATCAAAAGGTCGAACGCCAGCCGCCACCGATGCGTTGCCTGCACTCGAAACCAACCGAAGTTGGTCGGTGCTAATTTAGGAATTGCGCAATTTTATTGCCGAATACTGGGAATAGAAGTAGTGTGTCATAAAAATTACAAGCCAGTGTTGAGGAGAGAGCCCGATGGTTGCCGCCAAGAAACCTGCGTCCAACAACCGCGAATTTTCGGAAGTTCCCCTAATTCGCGCGCCATTAATCCAAGGTCTTGAGACCAAGCGGACAAAGGCTTCGCCTGATTTAGGGCCACTCAAGAACTTGCTTGGCGCCTGGGAGGCAAGAGGGACAGGCTGGAACATGATCGCCCTGCCGTTCTCCAAATCCACAGCGCCGCCGGCGGCGTTCAAATTCCGCGTGTTGATGAACCAATACAGCGAAATACTGCAGTTTACCTTCGTGGACGATGGTGTGCCCAATCGCGGCTTGATGAGACCCGGTAAAAACGAGTCGGACCAGCGAACGGCCACTGTGGATTATCAGCAGGTTATCAGGCAGGTCGCCGCAGAAGATCGGCCGAACAGCGGCGGTTTGGCCGGATCGGTCAACGACGCAATACACCACGAACCCGGCCTGTGGCTCTTCGATAAAAACCTGCGTTCTACGACTGATATATTCGACGGCGCGGTTGCCACCGAGTCCGAACTGGATGTCGCGCGTTTGGCTTCAATTCCTCACGGAAACTCGGTGCTGGCACTCGGCAGATCTGCCGTCCACAATGGAATGCCCGCAATTCCACCCTTGACTGGACTACCTTCGGGAAGGTTCGAGGACGTATCAACTCCGGACTACGATTTTCGTGATCCAGTGAAACCGGATCCGTATCTGGAGCCATACAGGCACTACATAGCCAATCCGTTCATGGGGAATGTAACTGTTCCTGGCTTTCCCGGTTTCAGCCCGGCGGACATGAACCAGATTCTTCGGTTCGCGAACCGGGGTGTCAACATCCTTCGGACGACGACTTTGACGGTGGACACAACGATACGCAGTGGAGGGATCTCCAGCACCCCCTTCTCCAAACGCGAGGCTGATCCCGTCAGCATGAAATCGACGTTCTGGATTCAGGAACTCGCCGAGCGGGACGAACGCGGCAATCCTCGGCTGCGTTTGCAATATTCTCAGGTCGTAATGCTCAACTTTTTTGCGCCGCGGGAGGACGGACTGCCCGAACGGGCCGCCTGGCCCCATGTCAGCATCGCGACACTCAACAAGATCGATGACAATCCAGATCTGGTCGCCGTCTGATCAAGGAGGACTGCCTGCCGGACCCTGCAATTCGCGCGCGGTCAGCCTGGGGGCGGTCCTTGCCCCTCCTCGCGGCCTTCGCCTTGGCGTTGCGGCGGGCATGGACGATCTCGTCGAGCACATAGCCGTCCTGATCGACGGCGCGCCAGAGACAGTTTCTCCTCCCGCCGATCGTCACGACCACTTCGTCCAGATGCCAGACATCGCTCCGGTTTGGCGGCTTTCGACGCAAACGGCCGGCATAGTCCGGACCGAACTTCTTCGCCCAACAACGGATCGTGTCATAGGAAACGACGATACCGCGCTCAAACAGCATCTCTTCCACCAGGCGCAGGCTCAGCGGAAATCGGAAGTTGAGCCACATCGCATGGGCGATCACAGAAGGCGGGAAACGATGACGCTTGTAACTGACAGCGGGCTGGATCATGACCGCCAACTAGCAGCCAACACTTCAACTCCGGTTAACCTGACATCACCCGGCGGGCTCGTCAGCGCGGGAAGCGTGGGGTGAATTGCGGCCGCGACGACGGTCGCCCCCAGGCCCAACTGTAACGGGTGCCGACGCGGAAGGAGAAGGGAAGGGAACGAGCGTATCATGGTTGCCTCCTGGAGGCCCGCTCGGCGTCAGTGTTGGCGCCCGATCTCGCGGGGTGACCGCATAACAACCGGCGTCTAGGAACGTTCCCGATCCTTTTCCGTCCGTCGCCCGGGCTTTCAGCTCGAGCAATAGCTTGGTGCTTTTGTACTGGCAGTCCGACGCGATTATTCTTCGATCAGACGCTTTTCTCCCGGGGGGAGCCCCTGCTCGATCAACCTGTCGAGGTAGTCGTTGTAAGGACTGCCTTCATAGAAGGGGTAGGCCGCCTCCCGCACGTATTCCGCATTCAGGTTTGGAAATTTCTTCAAAGCATTAGAGATCCAGATCCTCACTTCATCGGTATTGCCCGCCCTGAGGGCGAGCAACGCTGCCCCAATGAATGGATAATAGGTTGTCCGTTCGAAGGACGCGCCTTCCCGTAGATGCATCCGGGCCGTTGAGAGGTCCTCGGGCTCGCCTCTCAGCATTAAGCCAATACCAAGCAGCGTTTTGAACGCAAACAAAGACGGATCGTGAGGACTGAGATCAATGGCATTTTGTGCGGCTCTAATCGTCGTATCGGCGTCTCTGAGCCGAACGGCCGCCATTCCATGTGCAAAGTGAAGAAACGCGTAGTTGGGATTCAATGTAAGGCCCAGTTCAGCGACAGGCAGGGCCTCAGCCGCTCGCCCGTCCACTGTAAGAAGGAGTGACATCATCGCGTAAGCGATATCATTCCGCCTATCGATTTCTAAGGCTTTCGTGGCGAACGACAACCCTTCTTTAACAGCGACAGGCACGTCAGCGGCACGTCCCCAAAGGACGAGCGCGTATCTGTGACGCGCTAGATAGGCATAGGGCAGTGCAAAATTCGCATCGTGTTCGAGCGCTTGTCGAAGGAGCTTTTCGGCCGCGACTTGAGAACCTGCTTCGAAGGAAAGCAATTCAGCAAGGCCGCGGTGACAAAGTTCCCAAGCAGTAAGGTTGTCCGTCGATTTTGCGAGGGCGAGATTCCGTTCGTGTGCTCCCAGCTCGGGTTCTATGCCTGCAACAATCCGGCGCGTTATCTCATCCTGCACGTCAAAAAAATCGGCGATGGGACGATCCCACCGTTCGGCCCAGATGTGTGCCCCGGACAGCGCGTCGATTAGCTGTACAGTGATCCTCAACCGATCAGCTGACCGCCGAACCGATCCTTCCACGACATAGCGCACACCAAGTTCCCGAGCGATATTACGCACGTCCTTGGCCGCACCCTTGTAGGCGAAAGTTGAGTTGCGGGCGATAACGAACAACCATCGAAAGCGACCTAGTTCCGTGATGACGTCTTCGACCAGTCCGTCGACAAAGAAGTCTTGATCGGGCGTGGAAGAAAAATTCTGAAACGGGAGAACCGCGATTGATGCACGCCCCGGGCTAGAGCGCCGAGCCGGACTGGGCGCCGTGCCGTCTACCTCGACCTGCCACACGTCAATTGGCTCGGGGATGTTTTTAACGGACTGCGGCCCAAGCCACGTCAACCCAGCCTCTATCTTGCCGTGCACTTGATCGTAGATTGCGCGAGATATGCAGATGCCTCCGGCGGGTGCGATGGTTTCCAAACGCGCAGTGATGTTGACGCAGTCGCCAAGAATGTCGTCCCCATCGATCACCACGTCCCCCAAATGAATACCGATGCGGAAACGCAGCCGCCGGTCTTCCCCTTGAGGAGCCTCGCGCGAGATCAAGTTGCGCTGCATAAGAAGAGCCGCTCTTGCCGCCAACACTGGCGATGGAAAATCGACCAGGAGCCCGTCGCCCATGGTTTTGACGATGCGGCCACCGCCATCCATTATCGCCGGGTCAATCACATAGGTTCGTGCATCACGAAGTCTCGAAATGGTGCCTTCCTCGTCCGCCGCCATGAGACGAGAATAGCCGACCAAATCGGCAGCCATTATTGTGGTTAGCCGACGTTCCACGATTGCCCCTCCGCCAAGGAAATACAGTATCTGCTGATAAGCCGATGCGAAAGCGGTCTTGAACCGCGCCAATCAGGACAAGTGGGAAAATCCAGATCGAAAGTGCTGATTTGGCATGGTGGTGGGCCCGGCAGGACTCGAACCTGCGACCAATCAGGTCTCAGCCGACGGCTCTAACGACAGGAGGACCACCTCGACTACTGCCTCGTTCTGGAAGTTGGTCGGGCCATGCTGGCCGCGATACAGATTGCTATCGAAAAAGTGAGATTTGAGCTATACTAAATATGAGGATTTAGTATAGCGAAGCAGCGTGAAGCAGATCGATCTTATGTATCGCACCATGACCGCCGAACTTGGTCAACGGCTGCTCGATGCTTCCTTTTCGGCCGACCTCCCGGTTGAAGGCCGCTTCGTCGGGGTCAACAATAAGGGCCGGAAATACTGGTATTTCGACCAGCCGCCGGAGGGGGAGGGGTATCGCCAACAGCGCCGCTATGTTGGACCGGCCGACGATCCAGAGATCAACAAACGGGTCGAGGACTTCAAGGCGATCAAAGATGACGCCAAAGCTCGCCGCAAATTCGTTTCGACGCTCGTTCGTGAGGCTGGTTTGCCGGAACCGGATCGCTTTACGGGCGATGTCGTCGAAGCTCTTGCCAATGCCGGAATCTTCCGCCTACGGGCCTGCCTCGTTGGATCCGTCGCCTTCTCGACCTATGCGGGACATCTTGGCGTCCGTCTGCCTGCTGCGTCATTCCAGACCGGAAATGCCGACTTCGTCCAGGACTATGCGATCTCGGCCGAAGTAGAGGACAACCTTCCACCTATTCTCGAAATCCTGAAGGGCCTCGATCCGACATTCCGGCCGGTCATGCATCGCTCGGGGTCGCCGCGTGTGACCGGCTTCATCAATCGCAGCGGCTACAAGGTCGAGTTCCTGACCGGAAACAGGGGATCAGATGACCACATGGACAAACCGGCCGACATGCCCGCCCTTGGTGGAGCCTCGGCCGAACCGCTGAGATTCCTGGACTTCCTGATCTATGAGCCGATCAGAGCCGTCATGCTGCACAAGTCAGGCATCAGCGTGATCGTACCAGCTCCGGAGCGCTACGCGGTCCACAAGCTGATCGTCGCCAGCCGCCGCATCGTTGACACGCTTGGTTCCGCGAAACGAGACAAGGACTTGAGGCAGGCCGTTCTCCTGTTCGAAGCACTCGATGTCGTCAATCGGCTCAATGAGCTGTCGGACGCACTGCATGAGGCATGGGAGAGGGGAGAGGCCTGGCGCTCCGCGATCAGGACCGGGATCGGCTATATGAGCCGTGCTGATCGTGCGAAGACGGAAGCGTTGTTCAAGGAACTCGGCGTCGATCCACTTAAGGAAGATAGGTGAGGGACGGCCATGAGTGTGAACAGGCGACGTGCGGTATCGTGGTCTGTTCGGATCCAGGCGGAAAGGCGCTCCCTGAGGAGATCCGACCCTTCGTTATGGACGGCTCTGCGGCCCATATCGATCGCCTCCAAGCGATATGGGTCCGAGGCTAATGCCGCGCTCAGATGTGCCTCGCAGATCATTGCGTAGTCCTTCATGACCCGCCTGAAGGGTGTGAGCGACAAGATATGCGAGACGATCGGGACGTCGTCTTGCGTCAATATCTGGAAGGATAGCTTCGCGTCCCGCGTGGATAGCCGCAATTTGTAAGGACCGTGCTCTCGGCCGATCAGCTCAAACAGATTGCTTTCTAGCAAATCTGCGATCGCCACCGACTGTTCGCGCTCAAAACCCGCGTCAAGGCGGGCTTCCGCTCGGTCAATTTGAACGGCGCAAAGGTGGTTACGTCCTGCGCTCATAGGCAGTCCCAGAGGCTCCCTGCCGTCGGTAACATCATTCGATGCGCCGAAGTCGATGGTAGAGGTTCGAGTATTTCAGACCCTCAGGGCTCTCCCTGATCTCCTGCAGGTAGTAGTTGACGGCAACCCGGATGAGTTCGAAGTCCTCGTTAGAGAACACTGCGCGAGAACGCTGTGGCTCAGGAATGGTCAAGGTTTCGATTGTTTCCATCATTATAGTTCCTTCTCAAGGCAGAGGAGGCGGCCCGCGCCTCCTCTGCCACTGATGCCTCAGTGGTGGCGATCAAGCCGCGAACTGGTTCATCGTGTTGTGCTCGCCGGCCGCCTTTAGAGCCGCTTCGCCCGAGAAGTACTCTTTGTGATCATCGCCGATATCGGAGCCGGACATGTTCTGGTGCTTCACGCAGGCGATACCCTGGCGAATTTCCTTCCGTTGGACACCTGCGACGTACCCAAGCATGCCCTGTTCGCCGAAGTACTCCTTGGCGAGGTTATCGGTGGAAAGCGCTGCTGTGTGATAGGTCGGCAGGGTGATCAGGTGATGGAAAATGCCTGCGCGCTGCGCCGCATCGTGCTGGAACGTCCGGATACGCTCGTCGGCCTCGGCCCCAAGCTCGGTGGCGTCATACTCGGCGCTCATCAGCTTGCTGCGGTCGTACGCGCTCACGTCCTTGCCCTGTTCCTTCCAGGCGTCGAATACCTGCTGGCGGAAGTTGAGCGTCCAGTTGAACGACGGCGAGTTGTTGTAGACGAGTTTCGCGTTCGGAATAACCTCACGCACCCGGTCGACCATGCCGGCGATCTGCTCGATATGCGGCTTCTCGGTCTCGATCCACAGGAGGTCGGCGCCATTTTGCAGCGCATTGATGCAATCAAGAACGCAGCGTTCGGCGCCCGTGCCTTCGCGGAACTGGAAGAGGTTCGATCGGAGCCGCTTAGGCTTCAAGACCTTGCCCGCGCGGGTGATCAGGACGTCGCCGTTAAGCGCCTGACCGGGCTCGACTTCGTCGCAATCCAGGAAGGCGTTGTACTGGTCGCCGATGTCGCCGTCCTTCGCCGAGAAAGCGATCTGCTTGGTCAGGCCGGCGCCGAGTGAATCGGTGCGGGCGACGATGATCCCGTCGTCGACGCCAAGCTCGAGAAACGCGTATCGCAGAGCCCGGATCTTGGCCACGAAATCCTCGTGGGGGACGGTGACCTTACCGTCCTGGTGACCACATTGCTTTTCGTCAGAGACCTGGTTCTCGATCTGCAGTGCGCAGGCGCCGGCTTCGATCATCTTCTTGGCGAGCAGGTAGGTTGCCTCGGCATTGCCAAATCCAGCGTCGATATCGGCGATGATCGGCACAACGTGGGTCTGGTAGGTGTCGACCGAGTTCTGCAGTTGACGTTCGCGAACGGTGTCACCAGCGGCGCGAGCCTTGTCGATTTCGCGGAACAACATTCCCAGTTCCCGCGCGTCGGCCTGCCGCAGGAAAGTATAGAGTTCTTCGATCAACGCCGAAACGCTGGTCTTTTCATGCATGGACTGGTCGGGCAGGGGGCCAAATTCGGACCTGAGGGCGGCGACCATCCAGCCCGATAGGTAGAGGTAACGACGGTCCGTGTTACCGAAGTGCTTTTTGATCGAAATGATCTTCTGCTGTCCGATGAACCCGTGCCAGCAGCCAAGCGACTGCGTGTACTTCGCCGGGTCCTCGTCGTAGGCGGCCATGTCCTTGCGCATGATCGCTGCGGTATATTTTGCGATGTCAAGCCCGGTCTGAAAACGATTCTGGAGGCGCATCCGTGCCACCGCTTCTGCAGTGACGCCGGTCCACTTCTCGTTCGATGCGATGAGCTTTTCTGCTTCTTCCACAAGGCTTTGATACGACATTGTTCCTCCGAAAGTCGTCATGCTGCGTTGCGGAAACCATAGGCATGATTTGGTGCGGCGCGAGGGGCTCCGGTGTCACGTTGTCAAACTTTACAACAGTTCCTTGTAATGTTGTAATGCCCGTCATGGAAAAGCACGGTGTGTATCTCGGGCCGCGACTTCGAAGGCTCCGACGCGATCTGGGATTGACGCAGGCAGAGATGGCCGGAGATCTCGATATCTCGCCATCGTACGTCGCTTTGATGGAGGGAAATCAGCGCCCCGTCACGGCGGAAACGCTCCTGCGTCTCGCCAAGGCCTATAAGATCGATTTTTCCGATTTTGCCAATGACGCCGGCCCTGACCTGGTTACACGCCTGCAGGGCGTTGTGAGGGACCCGATCCTCAGCGACGTCGACTTCGGGTCGTTGGAGATCGCCGATGTCGCCCACAGCTTTCCGGCATTCGCCGAAGCAATGTTGAGGCTCCATACCGCCTACAAGGAGGGGCAGTTCGCGCTCGCCGACAAACGCCAATATTCGTCAAATGGGGAGGGCGCGGGCCCCGGAGATCCGATAACCGCGGTCCGCAGCTTCTTGTCCGCGCGGCGGAACTTTTTTCCGGTGCTCGATGCGGCCTCTGAAAAACTCTCCGTCAGAATTGCAGAGAAAGGCGGTCTGATCGCCTATCTCGAAGCTGGACACAATCTCAAGGTCCGCCGTTTGCCTTCGGAGGTCATGGTCGGCTCACTCCGGCGTCTGGACTGGCACCGCAAGGAGCTTTTGCTCAGCGAGGCGCTCGATCAATCGAGCCTGAACTTCCAGATCGCGTTGCAGCTTGCCTATCTGGAACTTGAGCCGGAAATTCAGTCGGCCGTCGATGAAGGAAACTTCGACACCCCGAATGCGGTACGGCTAGCCCATCGGGCGATTGCGGCTTACGCGGCCGCTGCGATTGTCATGCCATATGCGGCGTTCGCGAAAGCCGTCGAAAGCCGGCGCTACGACGTCGAGGTCCTCTCCCGGCAATTCAGCGTCAGTTTCGAACAGACCGCACACCGCCTCACCACGCTTCAAAAGCCTGGCCAGGAGCGTATACCGTTCTTTTTCATCAAGGTTGACGTCGCCGGCAACGTTTCAAAGCGGTTGAACAGCGGCGCCTTTCCGTTCGCCCGTCATGGCGGGGGCTGTCCGCTGTGGACGGTGCATCAGGTGTTCACAACTCCGAGGCGGGTTGTAACTCAGTGGCTGGAACTGCCGGACGGCCAGCGCTTCTTCTCAATCGCGCGGACCGTGCATGCCGGCGGGGGCCGTTATGGCCTCCCGAGTGTCGAGCGGGCGATTGCGATCGTCTGCGAGGCTCAATACGCAGATCGCCTCGTCTACAGTCGCAATCATCCACAGGCCGATGAACCCACGCCGATCGGCATCGCTTGCCAGCTCTGTCATCGCACAGGTTGCACGTCTCGATCGGAGCCTCCGATTGGTCGCCAGCTCCTTCCCGACAACTACCGTCGGACCGAGGCACCGTTTGGTTTCTCGGATGCCTGAAAGGCCGTGTGGATCGGATCTAGGCGCATAGCGCACCGATTACATCCGGCCGCTTCGCCAGCACCGATCAGGCTCCGGCAACGTCTATAGCTGTGGTTTGTTGAGGAGTAGGACGGAGCGCAATCGTTCCGTTGGGGCAGATGCTCTTGCGCCGGACGATGTGAGTTTCCAGATAGGCTTCGAAAGCGTCGACGGGTCGAGCGCTCATAGACGGTGACGTCGAAGCCGGCGCGGTGGAGCAGTGTTGCGGCAAACAATCCGCCAAGCGAGCCACCGACGATGATAATGCGGGAGCGTGTCATGACGATCTCCTTCGTTTGGTGGGTGTTCAGTTCGCGCGCCGGCCCACGGCCCGAAGTTGAAGGACGGTGGCGACGAGGGAGAACCCGATACCGAGGGCGCTGACGGCGGACCATCCGCCGCCTTTCCAGGCCAGCATGGATGTGGCCGAGCCGAGGGCGCCGCCGAGGAACATCGATCCCATCAGCACGGTGTTGAGGCGAGCGCGGGCGGCCGGGTGCAACGCGAACACGATATGCTGGTTGGAGACCAAGGCGCCCTGCATGCCGAAATCGAGCAGGATGACGCCGACCATCAGGCCGATCAGCGAACTCCAGATGCCGAGCACGATCCAGGATGCGAGTGTCACGACCGCGCCGAGCATCACGGCGCCCGCTGCACCATGCTTGTCGGCGAAACGGCCGGCGAGCGGAGCCGCGAGAATTCCGACTGTGCCGAGCAGGCCGAAGAGGCCGGCGATATCTGCGCCCATGTCGAATGCGGGTTGCTCGAGGCGGAAGGCCAGGACGGTCCAGAAAACGGAGAACGCCGCAAACAGCGCTGCCTGCGTCACCGCGGCAAGGCGGAGCGCCGGGAACTCGACCCAGAGATGGCCGATGGAGCCTAGCAGATGACGATAGGCCATCTTCGTGTCCGGTGCGCTGCGCGGCAGGAGTGCTGCCATCAGGCCCGCGGCTGCCAGAGCGATGGGCACGGCGAGCCAGAACATTTCCCGCCAGCCGGCATGGGCGGCGACGAAACCTGCGAGCGTGCGGCTCAGCAAAATGCCTGTGAGCAGTCCCGCCATGACCGTGCCAACGGTTGCACCACGGCGTTCGGGTGCTGCCAGATGCGCGGCGAAGGGGACGATCTGTTGGGCAACGGTGGACACGAATCCGATCGCCAACGAAGCGAGCAAGAGCGACAGCGCGCTTGGCGCAATGGCCGCAAGACCGAGCGCGGCCGCCAGCAGGGCGAATTGCGCGATGATCAGCCGGCGACGCTCGACGAGATCGCCGAGCGGAACGAGGAGGAAGAGGCCGAGCGCGTAACCGAGTTGGGTCGCTGTCGGGATCGCGCTGGAGAGACTGCCGGGCAGCTCCCGCTGGACCACCGCCAGCATGGGCTGGCTGTAGTAGATATTGGCGACCGCGATCCCGGCTGCCGCCGCCATGGCGAAAGTCGAACCAAGACCGAGACGGTTCTTGGAATTTGCATCGTTGCCGGTGGCGTCTTGGACTGACATGGGCCATCTCCTCCTGCCTCCCCGGCTGGGCGGGAGGCCAAATGAATGTCGATGGCCAGAAAATACGGACCCGGCGAGATTGTTATAGTGGCGCAGCTGGATAGGGCTGTGTATCAATATTCGTTACGATGGATTTCGATGCACTGACCCTTTTAATTGAGACGACCACCGCCGGCAGTCTGGCGGAGGCGGCGCGCCGACTACGGCTTTCGCCGATGAAGGCTACGCGGCTAATTTCCGGGCTTGAGGAAGAGCTGGGTGTTCGTCTCCTCCACCGCACCACCCGAGCACTCTCCCTGACGGATGATGGGCTTGCTTTCCTGCCCCATGCGAAGGTGCTTCTGGACGAGCGCGCAGCGGCTCTAGCGAGTGTGCAAGGCGCCGGTGTCCAGCCCACAGGCCTGTTGCGGCTCAGCGCCTCGTTGGCCTTCGGCCGGCAGGTTGCTGCCCCTTTGGTCGTCGACTTCATGCGAGCCTGGCCGCAGGTGCAGGTCGATCTGAAATTGACCGACACGGTCATCGACATCGTGGCCGATGGCATCGACCTCGCCATCCGCATCGCGGAGCTGCGCGACAGTGACCTGATCGCGCGACGGGTGGCCGACAATCCCCGCCTACTCGTCGCCTCCCCCGCCTATATCGAGCAGTTCGGCGCGCCGGCTTCATTATCAGACCTCTCACGCCATGAATGTCTCACCAACACTGCCATGGCGCATTGGTCCTTTCGATCACAGGGTCGGAGCCGGGTGATAAAGGTGGGCGGACGTTTCACGGCCAATTCGATCGATGCGATCCACGAGGCCTGTCGTGGTGGCCTCGGAATTGGCTATCTGTCTCGCTGGGATGTTGCGGCAGACCTTGCCAACGGTGCGTTGCGGGAGATCTCACTCGGCGATGCGGCACCCGAGCCGCTCGCCATCTGGGCTGTCTATCCCAGCCGCCACATGGTGCCGGCGAAAGTCAAATTCTTCATTGACGCACTAGCGGAACGACTGAAGAGCGCCGGTTACCTCTCCGCATCTTCGAACCGATAGCGCTCCGCGAAGCTGGGCGCATCGTCAACGCTTGGATATTCGCGCGCCAGCGCAGTCGTGGTTGATCTCCCAAAAGCGGGCGGCTGGAAAACTCGCGACCTGCGGCGCGGGATCGGTCCTCGACGCGCCGGAACGTCTGCAGGCGTGATGGTCAGAAGGGCGTATCCCGGACGGCCATCAGCAATCTCAAATCGCCGCAGTCCCGATGATGGACGCCGCCAATCCGCAGAGGCCGAGAAACAGCAGATCGGCCCGACACCCTTCGCAGATACGGGCGGTTGTCGGGGTGATCTCCACCGCCGGGCCGAGGTTCTTGTCCCCTGGTTCTTGGCCGTGGTCTCCGGGATGTCCTATCTGGCGCCGATGCCGCCGACGTTCTGCCGCGCCAGTACGCAGTCGTGGTTATGCGATCAGCGCTTCTCCAGCAGGTGTCGGCAGCATAGTCTCGCCGTGCCCCTCTACGCCCAGAGTTCCGCCGCATCCTTCAAAGCTGGGGATGCGCGACTGCCCCGCCTTCGCGCGGGGCTCTCTTCTTGGTCTGTTCCCATTTCGTGCGTGCATGTGCAGGATCGCATAATGTATCGACTGGAAAGGCGCGCGTTCGTCGTGCGCGCGACGACCAGAGCCCCCGCCTGGATGGACGCGGAGCGGCCGGTATCTGCGTATCTCCATAGGATCGCCACCACGACCTGCGAATTGCCAGACCTTGGAGGCTGTATTCAACTCACGTCACTGCCGATCAACGAAAGGCCAACTGAACCTTCATGGCTTGGCTGCGGTCGCCGGCCAGATCGAAGGCCTCGACGACGCGGTCGACTGGATAGGTATGGCTGATTAGTGGGGAGAGGTCGACGCGCTGGCTCGAGATGAGGCCGACGGCCTCGCCGAATTCGGCATCGAAGCGGAAACTGCCGACAACGACCAGTTCCTTCGTGACGACAGAAGGAAGCGGGAAGGTAATCGCGCCGCCAAGGCCGACTGCAACCAGCGTGCCGCGCGGGCGAAGGCACTCGGTGGCGGTGGCGACCGCCGCCGGATGGCCGGAACAGTCGAAAGCAACATCGATCCGCCCTTCGCCGGCTTTGTAGCGGTCGAGGCCGGTGGAATCCGAGCCGTTGATGACGATCTCGTCGGCGCCGAGGCGTTCGGCGACCTTCAGAGGTTCGGCGACGACATCACAGGCAATGACCCGTTGTGCGCCGGCAAGCCGGGCGGCGGCTATGGTCAGGCAGCCGATGGGGCCACAGCCCGAAACGAGCACCGTCTTGCCGAGGAGGGACCCTGCCTGCTTGACGGCGTGCAGGCAAACCGCGAAGGGTTCGGCAAGCGCCGCAAGCCCGGCATCGACTCCGGGGCCGACCGGATGGAGCAAATGCGCCGGAACGATCAGTGCCTCGCGGAAAAGCCCTTGCGCATGGGGAAAGCGCATGGCGCTGCCGCGGAACAGCATGTCGTTGCAGTGGTTGCGAAAGCCGCGCTGGCACTCCTCGCAGCGGCCGCAGGGCAGCGACGGATTGATGGCGACAAGATCGCCGGCCGCAAGCCCGGTCACATCCTTGCCGAGCGCGGCGACGGTGCCGGATGCCTCATGGCCGAGGATCATCGGTTCGCGCAGGCGCACGGTGCCGAAGCCGCCATTGTGGTAATAGTGGAGGTCCGAACCGCAGATGCCGCCGGCGGCGACATGGACGAGAACCTCGCCTTCGCCGGGGCCGGCCTCGTCGGGACGATCCTCCAGCCGGAGGTCATGGGCTGCATGGGCGACGACGGTGCGCATCGCAAGTCTCCTCAAAGAACCGACAGCATGCCGCCGTCGACGAAGATCATCTGGCCGTTGACGTAGTCGGAGGCCGGTGCGGAAAGGAACACGGCGGCGCCCACCAGTTCTTCCGGCTTACCCCAGCGCGCGGCGGGCGTGCGGCCCTTTACCCAGGCGTCGAATTGCGGATTGTTGATCAGCGCCTCGTTCATGTCAGTCAGCATGTAGCCGGGGCCGATGGCGTTGGCCTGGATGCCGTCCTTGGCCCATTCAGCGGCCATGCCCTTGGTCAGCATCTTCACTCCGCCCTTGGCCACCGTATAGGGGATGACGGTGGCGCGGGCGAGCTCGCTGGTCAGCGAACCGATATTGACAATCTTGCCGTAGCCGCGTGGGATCATGCGGCGGGCGGCCTCGCGGCCGATCAGGAAGGCGCTGGTGAGGTTGGTGTCGATGACGCGCTGCCAGTCGGCAAGCGCAAGCTCGACCATCGGCTGGCGATGCTGGATGCCGGCATTGTTGACGAGGATATCGATCGCCAGCCCCTCAGCATCGAAGCGCTCGAAGGTGCGGACGACATCGGCCTCGCTGGTCACGTCGAAGGCGGCCTCGAAGACGGTGTAGCCGTCGGCGCGCATGGCATTCGCCGCCTCTGCGACCGCCTCTGCCGAACGACCGTTCAGCACGATTTGCGCGCCCGCGTCGCCCAGTCCGCGGGCGATGGCGTTGCCGAGGCCGCGCGTCGAGCCGGTCACGAGGGCGGTGCGGCCGTAAAGGTCGAAAAGCCGGTTGGTCATGGCGGGCTCCTTACAGTTCGGACTTGCGACAAGTGAGGTCGGCACGCTCGAAGACGGCGGGCAGGAGGTCGACACCGAGGCCGGGACCATCCATCGGCAGGACATAGCCGTCCTTGATGGTCGGAACGACCGTCACCAGTTCCTTGTACCAACCGGTATAGAAGGCGCGCACGGATTCCTGGATCAGCGTGTTCGGCTGGCTGAAGGAGGCGTGGATGGCTGCGGCGAAGCCGACCGGGCCGGTGCAATCATGCGGGGCGAAGGGGCGGTGATAGGTATCTGCGAGCGCCGCGATCTTGCGGCCTTCCGTCAGGCCGCCCGTCCAGCAGAGGTCCACCATGGCGATATGCGTGGCGTCGCGCTCCAGCATGTCCTTGTAGGGGAAGCGCGAGCCGAGTGTTTCGCTGGCGCAGACCCAGACATCCGTCGAGGCGGCATATTCGGCCAGCGCTTGCGGCGAATTCATTCGGATCGGATCTTCGTACCAGGTCGGCGCGTAGGGTTCGAGCGCGCGCGCGATCTTCTTGGCGGTCGGCAGATTCCAGAGCGAGTGGAACTCGACCATGATCTCCATGCGGTCGCCGACGCGCTTGCGGATCTTCTCGAAGGGCTCGATCGCCGTCTTCATCTGCTCGGCGGAGATGAAGAGGCCGCGGTTTTCTTGAGCGGCCGGATCGAAGGGCCAGATCTTCATGGCGGAAATGCCGTTTTCGAGCAGGTTCTCCGCCAACGCCCCGGCATCCGTCATGAAGCTGGCGAGGTCCTCGTAGGGACCTTCGGCAGCGCCGAGGTTCCAGGTGTCGACGGGGCGGATGTTATTGCTGCGGACATAACCGTAACCGGCGCAGGTGTTGTAGACGCGCAGCTTGTCTGTGCACAGTCCGCCGAGCATCTGGTGGACCGGCTGGTCGCAAACCTTGCCGAACAGGTCCCACAGCGCGATGTCGATGGCCGAGGCCGCGCGGTATTCCGCACCCGTCGAGGACTGCGCCATCGGCAGATCGGTCATGACCCGGTTCAGCGCCTCGACACGCAGCGGGTCCTGTCCGAGAAGGCGCGCTGCCAGCGTATCGTGGATGTGGGCCTCGACGGCGCCGGCGCCATAGAAGGTTTCGCCAAGGCCGATCGTGCCGGCGTCCGTGTGGACGCGAACCCAAAGGACATTGGCGAATTCCTCGGTGCGCAACGTTTCCAATGCCGTGATCTTCACCTGTTCCTCCTCCGTGCCCGTCCGCAAACACCGATGCGGCGGCCACGCGCCCATTTCAGAAATCATGTCCAACGCAATTGACATGCGATGATATTTTGTGAAATATCACAGCACGATTGCAATAGCCCTCGGGAAAGTTTTTTGCAAGAGACGATGCGGGTGGAAAAAGAAGATAAAACGCGAAGCACGTCGCCCGCCGGCATGGAAGGGGTGTGGTCGCTTGAGCTGAGCCGCGATCTGACGACGGTCGCCTATGAGCGCATCGAGGAGCTCTTCGTTACGATGCGGATCGCGCCGGGCGAGGAAATCCGTACGCAGGACCTTCAGGCCATGGTAGATCTTGGTCGCACGCCGGTCCATCAGGCGGTGCGTCGCCTTGCTGCCGAAACGCTTCTGGAGATTCGTCCGCGTAATGGGCTACGTGTCACGCCGATCGACCTTTCGCGTGAGAAGCGTCTGGCCGAACTGCGCCGTGACCTTAACCGTTTCGTGACATCGACCGCCATCCGCAACATAACGGCCAATGACCGAGCGGCTTTGCACTATCTACGTCGCAAGCTCGCCGCTGAGCTTGACGAGCTGTCGCTGGACGCTTTCAACGCCATCGACAAATCCTTCGACCGACTGGTGATCCGCGCATCCGGCGAGCGCTTTCTTGATCGTGTGCTAAGCCCCTTGCACGCCATCGCACGCCGCATCGGCTTCCTGCATATCAACCAAATCAGCGGCCGTGATGGTATCGTCGGCAGTGCCGAGCGGCATCTTGCAATAATGGACTTCATCCTCGCGGGTGAGGAGGATAAGGCGTGCGCCGCGTCAGATGAGCTGGTGGGATACGGCATCGGGATGCTGCGGGAGCTGGAAGAGCAGGTTGATCCGGCATTGCTAGACGTTCGGTTTTCCGTTCGTTCCAGCAAGACGTCATGGACAGCGCCGGAGGCTGACCAAGGCAAGCCAGCCACGAGCTAACAATCGAAAAGCCAAGTCGGATACTCACGGGAGGAGTTTAATATGAAGCGTTTTCTTATTGGCACTACATTTGCCGTTGTCGCGGCCATCGGCCTTGCCAGCACTGCGCTTGCGCAGGAATTCTCGTTTCGCTTCCAGTCTTCGGACCCGGCGGGCAACCCGAACTTCGAATATCAGAAGGGCTGGACGGATCTGGTTGCCGAGCGCTCAGGCGGCAAGGTGAAGATCGAACTCCTGCCGGTCGGCTCGGTCGTCGAGTACAACGAAACGCTCGACGCGGTTGCCGGCGGCATCCTGGATGGTCAGATTTGCGACTCGTCCTATTGGGCCGGCAAGGACCCGGCTTTCGGCCTGATCTCCAATCCGGTCGGGGCCTGGTCCGATCCGGCGCAGATGATCGATTTCGTGGAGAACGGCGGTGGCAAGGAAATCATGCAGGAATTGCTCGGCTCCTACGGCCTGCATTTTATCGGCGTTTCCACTCCGGGCCTGGAAGCGTTCGTCTCGCGTGTGCCGCTCGATGGTGTCGATGATCTCAAGGGGCTGAAGATGCGTGCCCCGGAAGGTCCGATTGCCAACGTTTTTGCAGCCGCTGGCGCCGCCCCGGTCAACCTGCCGTCCTCCGAAGTCTATACCTCGATCGACAAGGGCGTGGTCGATGCGGCTGACTATTCCGTGTTCTCGGTCAACCAGGCACAGGGCCTCAACGGTGCTGCGAAACATCCGGTGTACCCGGGCTTCCACTCGCTGCCGCTCGTCGAGGTCTCGATGAACAAGGCGAAGTGGGACGCGCTGCCGGATGATCTCAAAAAGATGCTTGAGGAAACTGTCAAGGAATTCCAGCAGACCCAGATCAACGGTCTCAAGGCCGCCGACCAGAAGGCCGTGGAGGCCGCCAAGGCCGAAGGGTCGATCACGATCCACGATTGGTCGGCCGAGGAGCGTGCCAAGTTTCGCAAGCTTGGGGTCGCCGAATGGGAGAACATCGCGAAACGCTCGCCGATGGCCCAGAAGGTGTTTGACACCCTGACTGCCTACCTGAAGGAAAAGGGCCTGCTCTGACCAATTCCATGCGGCGGCCCGCTCCGGGCCGTCGTTTTCTCGTGCCGAGGAGGAGGGGCATGACAAGAGACACGTTTTCAGAGGACGCCGAGGCCGCGATGGGCGCCGAGGTCGTCGGGGCCGTTCCAGAAGCCGGCATACTTGGGCGTCTGATCGACAAGGTCGGCTATGTCTTCGCGATCGGCATCGTGCTCGCAGCGCTCATACTGCTTCTGGAAGTGTTCCTGCGCTACGTGTTGAACAGCCCGACGATCTGGGCCCACGAGACGACAGTCTTCCTTTGCGGTGTGGCTTTCGTCTTCGGCGGTCTCTATTGCACCGCCCGCAACACCCATATTCGCGTCGTCCTGCTCTATGATCATTTCTCCCCCCGCGCGCGCCGGATCGCCGATATCGTCATTTCGCTTGTCAGCGCCCTTGCCAGCGGCTTCTTCGCCTTTGCCGCCTATCACATGGTCGAACGGGCTGTGATCACCCCTTCCGGCGAGGTCCGCCTGGAGACGACCGGCAGTGCCTGGAGCCCGCCGACGCCGGCCCTGATCAAGATCTTCATCCTCGTGGTATTGATCCTTCTCGTCGTGCAGTTCCTGATTCTTGCCGTCAACTACGCCAAGCGAGCCTCAAAGGACTGATCGATGGCCGATTTCCTTGATTTAAGCATCAATCTGCAGGCGCTCGGCATCGGCTGGGGCACGCTGCTCATGTTCGCGATGATGGTTGGCCTGCTGCTTTCCGGCATGCCGCTCGCCTTCGTCACGCTGCTCGTGGCGCTCATCTTCGCGCTCGGCTGGTTCGGTCCGATGTCGATCCCGCTCATTACGAGCCGCGTTTATTCCTTCGTGATGAACTTCGTGTTCGTTTCGGTGCCGATGTTCGTGCTGATGGCGGCGATCCTCGACCGCTCCGGCATCGCACGCGACCTTTTTGACGCGATGAAGCTTTTTGCCGGCCGCATACGCGGCGGCGTTGCGGTGCAAACCGTCTTCGTGTCGGTGATCCTCGCCGCCATGAGCGGTATCATCGGCGGCGAGATCGTCCTTCTCGGCCTTATCGCGCTGCCGCAGATGCTGCGTCTCGGATATGATCGCAACTTGGCGATCGGCGTCGTCTGCGCGGGCGGTTCGCTCGGCACGATGATCCCGCCCTCCATCGTCCTCATCATCTATGGCCTGACTGCGAACGTTTCTATCGGTGAACTGTTCACGGCAGCCTTCCTGCCTGGCTTCATGCTGGCAATGTTCTATGTTGCCTATATTCTCGTCCGGGCATACTTCACGCCCGGCGTCGTGCCGCCGGTGGATACGACGCCGATCCCAACGCAAGAGAAACTCCGGCTCCTTAAGGGTCTTGCCCTGCCGGTGCTCGTCGTCTTCGTCGTTCTCGGTTCGATATACGGCGGCATCGCGTCCGTAACGGAAGCCTCCGCTATCGGGGTCGGCGGGGTCATCCTTTCGACCATTCTGCGTGGGGAGTTCTCATATAAGCTGCTGCGCGATGCGGCGATGCAGACGCTATCGACTGTGGGCATGATCGTCTGGATCGGTATCGGTGCTACAGCCATCGTCGGCGTCTACAACCTGATGGGAGGCGTGAATTTCGTTTCTGGCATGATCACCGGCATTTCCGATAATCCGACTGTGATCGTGCTGGTGATGATGTTGATCCTGTTCGTGCTGGGCGCCTTTCTCGACTGGGTCGGGATCGCACTTCTCACGATGCCAATCTTTGTACCAATCATCAAGTCGCTCGGCATGGACCCGGTCTGGTTCGGCGTTCTCTTCTGCATGAACATGCAAGTGTCGTTCCTGTCGCCGCCCTTTGGGCCGGCCGCCTTCTACCTGAAGTCAGTGGCCCCTTCGGGCATTACGCTGGGGATCATCTTCCGGGCTCTTGTGCCGTTCATCATGTTACAGATCCTCGCCGTCGCCATGTTGATCGCGTTCCCGGGCATTACCGGACGATAACTAACCCATGTCTCCTTCAATCGTAGTCGATTGACGGTGTCGTTTGGCAGTTATCCGTCAGGACCATACAACTGGCCGATACGTAGACCTCGCTCCCGAGGGACTGCGGCATTTAAGCCTTAGCCAAATAGGCTCGTTGGGGAGGAGAGCTGGGCGTGACCGTGGTTCCGCCAAGACGAAGAACATCGAGCGGCTCTCTGTTCGTCGAACATAGCCTCGGTGCGGAATAAGATCCGAGGGTCTCGGTTATCACGGCGGGTCTGGTTGCCGATGCCTCCGGGTCCAATGTTAACCCGGGACATCCTAACCGAAGTGCAACACGCCGGTTTTCAGGGTAGGGGTTCAACCTCCCTCTTGCAAATGTGCCCGGAACACTTCGGCCGGCGTCCTGTAGTCGAGGCACTTTCG
>NZ_PNFP01000033.1 GCF_002940685.1 Ensifer adhaerens
GTGCGCGGTGTCGATCTGAAGATCGGGCTGGGCGTTGCCTGGAACAAGGACGACCCGACGGCGGCGAGGGACGATGTCATCGACATTGCCCGGTCACTGGTGCGGCCGGGAAGGTGAGGGGAGGGAGGCGCTGGATGGAAGCCTGATGGTCCTTCCGCGGCGTTGCCAAGGGTCGTCAGCGCCGGTCGGCCAGCAGAAGTACGAGTGTAGCGACGATGACGGCTAATGACGCCCAGACGCCGGGGGCCTCCAATGCAAGGAGAGTCAGGCCGCTGAAGGCGCACCAGAGCAGGGGGATCGGCAGAAGTAGCCAACTCCGCTTGCCGGAGGTTGCCACTGCCAATACGGTGCCGAGCGTCGTCGTTGCCGTGGGATCCGGCATCATCGCGAATATTTCGGCCGAGGCGAGCGAGCGCCCCGCCGGCCAGGCGAGGCAAGGATAGGCGAGCAAACCGAAAAGCATGAGGCCGATGCCGCCACGGTGCCGCAACCGGCTTGCGGGCCCATCCGTGTGCCGTGCGGGGGCTGGCGATAGAGCCAGTAATGCGGCCTGGAGTAGGAAGGCACCTGCCGCATAGGACATGCCCCAATGGATCGCGGTGTAACGTTCCCAGAAGAACTGCCAGGCGCAGAACAACCAGGCCGCAGCAAGCAGCGGAAAGGCCGCGACGCGGGCGCGCGGCAAGCCGGTCGCTGCCGGTGCGAGGATAAGAATTGCGCCGGCGATCCAGACAAGCTGCAACGGCCAGAATTGCTGGTTGTAGCGCTCTACGAGGCGGAAATAGACGCGCGGCGAGAACATCACCAAGTCGGAGAGCGTGTAGGTCCCCCATTCGGACATCAGCCAAATTCCCCTCTGGCGGCGCGCGGCCGCTCACAGCGCTTCCACATAGTCGATCATGCGCCGGCGCATCTGTTCGTCCGGCAGGGTGCCGCTTGCGGCCTCAAGGTTCTCGCGCACGTGATCAACCCTGGTGGTCGCGGGAATGGCGCAGGTGACCGCCGGATGGGAGATGATGAACTTCAGCAGGAACTGAGCCCAGTTGCGGGCGCCCGTCTCGGCGCGCCAGTCCGGCAGCGGCCCGTCCTCGAATTGCCGGACCAGGTCACCCTGTCTGAACGGGCGATTGACGATAACGGCGATACCTTTTTCCCGGGCCAAGGGCAGGATGCGCTGTTCGGGCTCACGGTCGAGAATGTTGTAGGTGAGCTGGACAAAATCGATGGGCTGGCTGGCCATGATGCTCTCGGTCTCGCGGTGCCTTCGTCCCTCCGATGTCGTGATGCCGACATAACGTAGCCGTCCCGCCGCTTTCATTTCGATGAGAGCCGGGAGGTGTTTTTCCCATGAGACGAGATTGTGGACCTGCACGAGATCGAACTTGTCGACGCCCCAGTAGGCGCGCGATGCCTCGATTTGCGGGCCTCCCTGTTCCGGGTGCGATATCCAGACCTTCTCGGCGGAAAACAGGCGCTTCGGATGGCCGAGCTTGCGCAGACCGTAACCGATTGTTGGCTGGGAGGAACTGTACATCGGCGAGGAATCGATCATGCGGCCGCCGCCATCGAAGAAGGCGGCGATCACTGCGGCACACTCGTCCCTGAGCCCCGGATCGTCGCCGACATTGAACGTGATCCAGGTGCCGAGGCCGACCACAGGCAATAACTCTCCGCTTGCCGGAATCGGCCTCATCAGGATGCCGGCCGGCTGGCCAAGGGCCAGTCGCGGCGCAAGCGGCAGAAATGCGCCGATGCCAAGCCCCTGAACGGCCGTGCGCCGGGTGATCGCCATCGGTTGCCCTTCCAAATTCCTTTGCAGGGCGGATAATGAGCTCGCTTGCAATGGCGCTGAAACCACGAAGTCGTGATCGGAAGCAGAGGCTCAATCTTCCCCATCAAGGGCTCGTCTAAGCGAGGCAATCGAGCTTCACCATTCCGAGCATAATTAACAATAGGGCAATGGAAGCAGGTTCGAATTCCTTCAAGGCGAGGGATAGGACACATCTGTGCTACCGGCTTCCGGTCTCCGCCGCGGCTGTCGGCGCGCAGTCGACGAACTGGCAAGGCCGGCCGCGACAGGAGCGCGCTCATGCGCGCCTTCGGGGTCTTCACGTAATTGGGCCATTGGAAAGCATTCGACAACCAGCGGTAATTCCGGCATCAAGGCTGCGCCGTTTGATGGAGGCAGGCTTGTACGTACCGCCGTGGACTATTTTCTCTGGGCTTGGCGCGGTTGATCGGCGTGAACTGTGCAATCTCATCGCCAGCTTTGAGGCTACGACCCTGGTTTCCATGTCCATGGATCGTGCCAGTGATGTGCTGTCACGCTTCCAGAAAGAAGATTATTCTTCGGATACAACAGCATTTGCCCGCCGCTTGAAGGTGGCCGCAGACAATCTGTTTGCGTCGGACGTATCCGATCGCGCCTTGCGCATTCGGCTGTGGGTGAGGATCGCCGAGGCGCTCGACCAGGACCCTACTTTCCCGTTGTCGTTCAGAAGAGCCAACTCGGTTGGTGCGGGTGTGGCATATAAGGCAGCGGCCGTGATCGCTATGCCTGTGGCTGAAGACAGTGAAGACGCGCCGCAGACGGGAATCAAGAAGGCTTGGAAGGCGTTGAGGTCGATCCGCGGCCGTCCCCATCAGGATTTCGCTTTCCTGGTTGCGGAGCAAGCGCAACTTGTAGCGAAGGCCGTGGCCGAGGCGGCAGCATCAGGCGATATTCCGGAAGAGCTTGCGAGCGCGCTTGGCGAACGTGTTCGCGACCATATTCGAAGCTTGCCGCCCGAATTGCGCGACGACGCGATGCGCAACGCGTTGACGGCGGGAGACCGGGCAGCCTTGGCCGTGCTCGCCACGGGCACTACAGCGTTTTCCATAGGCGTGGGTGTGAACCTGGCAGGGTTTAGCGCCTACATCCTTGCTGCCCAGGCATCCGCATTCATTCCGTTCATGAGCGGGCCTGCTGTCGTATCGACGCTATTCATGCTCGCCAATCCGCTATTCAGTATTCCAGCGGTCCTTGGTATTGGCTACCTCGCTCACCGCCATGTAAACGGTGGGCAGGCTGCAAAACTGGCGGCTATCGTGTCGGTCCAGCTGTCACTGCGTGGTCTATCGGCAGAGCGGGACGGGTTGGCAATCGCCTTGAACGATTTCAGGACCGCAGCGGGGGCCGATCTGGCATCGCTCCCGGCGAAAATGAGAGCAGAGGTGGGCGCGCGCAACGCGTCGATCTCCAAAGCGACGGCGGGAAGCTTGCCCACGGCGCTGGGCGGTCTCATGCATCCGTCACCAACCGCCGATCGACGGCGCCATCTCCTCGACGGCGTGCTCTCAAGAAGCCGCGGAGATGGCGCCGAGATGGCGGCCGTAGCGACACTTTCGGCGGGTGACATGCTCTACAACGCCGTATCAATCGATCCTGCGGTTCTCGCTGCAGCGGATTTCTCGCGCTCAGAGCACATTGCAGACATCTTTCAGTTCGGCGCATTTGCGAAGCATGTCGGATCGATGAGCGAAGCAGCCGCCGCTGGAGCAGGCAACAATCTTCGCGGATATGTCTCCGAGCAGTTCGTCGCGGCACGTTTGGCGGAAGTCGGTCATGTCGTCAGCTTTCCCGAGACATCGAACAATGCGGGCTTCGATCTACTTGTGGACGGTGTGCCGTTCCAAGTGAAATGCCTGCAGAGCATCGAAGGGTTGCGAACGCATTTCGCCAAGTATCCTGACATGCCGGTATACGCCAATTCCGAGCTGGCTGAGGCCGTACTCGAAAGTGGCGCAGAATGGGCGAAGCTCGTGTTCTATGTCGATGGTTTTGACCGCGAGATCGCCGATTTGATCATGACTACGTCCTTGGAAGCGGGCGAGGCGCTTGGTGATTTGAATGTGCCTTACTTCGCAATGGCCGCTTCCTCTGCCCGTCATCTTCACCGTGTGTGGCGCGGCCGCCTCCCGTTGTCGGACCTCCCGTTCTCGGTAGTTATGGATGCCAGTGTCAAAGGCGGGCTTTCTATCGTCGGTGCGTTATCCGGCAAGGCTCTAGGGCTTTTCATGTTCGGCCCAGCTGGCGCTCTTGTCCTTAGCGGTGTCGGGGGCGTTGGTGCGCTGCTCGGGGCGGGGTGGACAAGGGAACAGGTCACCCGATTGCTGTCTTCTGAATGGCTTTGTGAACTTGATGCTTCTACAGAGCGCTTCCGAACCTCAGTCCTGGCGGCAGTCCGGACCAAGGTCGGTATGCTCAAGGATAAGAACGCGCGCGTCCCTGAAACCGTGCCGGAGATCAAAGGCTGGATCAACGCGCGGTTCGCAGACGATGTCGTTTCCCTCGGAGAGGTTGAATACGATCTTGAGGCGGTCGTCCCGACACTCAGTCAGCCAGCGAAGGCGCGGGCCTGTCTCGCGGCCATGGATGCGGCCAAGGTCCACCCCCTGGCGGTCGAGGCGGAACTGGCGGAGCTTCTTGAAATTCTTGGGTCCGAGCCATCGAAGACACAGGCCTCGGGAAACAAAGCGGCGAAGGCTTGGGCCACGATGAAGTTGCGGTTGTCGTCAAGAGCCTGAGTTTATCCATCGCGCGAATTGGTGCGGCGGGTCTGTCGGGGGAAGGGCGTTTAAGTCTTTGCTGCGACTAGGACGGCTAGTGGCGACGGTTCATTACCGCAGGGAAGTTCTGCCGAGGTTTTAAGTCTTCCGGATGATGCATTTGCGGCATAGCGGCGGGCGTCGCAGAGGCTCACAACCAGTGGATCCGGCGGGAAAGATGGTAGACCCTTTACGATCCTAAAATTTCGAACGAGAGCATGCTCTGCACGCGGCTACGGTGCTCTCTCATAGTCCTAGCGGTTGGATCGCGCACGGGCTCTAAAGTGCTGAGGGGCCAACTCCGTTCACCGCCTGAAAGGCGAGGGCTCCAACCCAGTTCGCTGAGTTCCGCAGCGTTCGAGCCTGCCCCTTACAGATGTGGGCCAGGCTCTTTCTTCGCTTCATTCCCTCAGACTGCACTTGCTGGGATATCGGCCTTGCTTTCGTCGATCTTACGAGCGCGCGCCGCCAGGTCGATGTTTGAACTAAGAAGTAGTGCGTCAGCGGTTCCTGTGGCCGGCGGATAAATGACCTGCGTGTTGATCAGCCGCTTGACAGCTTTACCTTCGCTTCCTGTCTTGTCGACGCGGCGATCCCAACCCTGCGTAATGAGGGCGCCAGAGCGGCCGAGATCCAAGCAGGTCACGTATCGCAACTGTGTATAGGCCACCATTGGTAGCCCAAGAAGGTCGCGCGCGGCATTCTCGCCGGCCACACGACCACTTTGGCCCGCATGCTGACAGGATTGGAGTGTCCAGTGGCCGTCCCCAGTGTCGGCCGCCCCGGCATCGCCGGCCACGAAGATGTCAGGTACGTCAGGCACCTTAAGCGCAGCATCAACGATAGTACGTCCGAGATGATCCCGCTCACCCGAAACCTGTGCGGCGAAAGGCGCAGCACGCATGCCAGAGGTGAGCACAACCGCGTCGGCCGTGATCGAACTCCCGTCCCTGAAGACCACCCGATCCTCTGCCAGACTTTGCACGACAGCTCCCAGCCGCAGCTCGACATTGTGGGCCGATATTGCATCTTCGATCACCGGGCGCGGCGCGGAGCCCAAATGCTGCCCGACGACCTCTGCCCGGTCGATCAGAACGATGCGCGCCCGTTCAGCCACGCCGTCTGGATTGTGCGCCTTGAGCCGGTCACGCAACTCGAGCGCCAGTTCAATTCCGGTAAAGCCGGCCCCCACAATGGCGATCGTTGGCTCTGCGACTTGCTGAGCAATCTTTTCGAGGCGCTGATCGAATGCGATTGCGTCTGCCTGGTCATCAATCGAGTAGGCGGTTTCAACGCCGGGAATTGGAGGGCGCGGCATCTGGCTTCCCGTTGCCACGACCAGGCGGTCATAGGTGTGGCGCTGCCCGTCGGACAACGTCACGGTTTTGGCTGATGCGTCGAGGTCCGTCGCTTTGCCAGATATGAATGTCACGTCGACTTCGGCCAGCAGAGGCAGGAGCGGAACGGACAGCGTCTCAGGCTTCGGCTCATAAAGCCGCGGGCGCATTTCCAGCACCGGCTTCGGCGAAATCAAGCAAATCTCTGCGCGATTACCAGCGACACGACGGGCGGCAACAGCGGCCCAGAAGCCGGCAAAACCACCGCCAATCACGAGAATCTTGCCTGCGTGATCAGCGCGTGGGCTGGTGGGGTCTCGATGTGTCATGATCATCTCTCTTTGGTTGCGGTCGAGAAGCATGACGATCGAGGCTCGCGAGATGTGACATCCAGCCCGTATATTTTTGCTTTGAGATTTTGCTGAGCGAATCCGGCCGGTTGACGATGCCGTTGCGACACGTTGCGCCCGCTCATCCCCGACCGCGAACAGGTGTCCACCAAGAGGCCGGCCTAAACAGCCCGCCCACGCCCAACCAGGAGGATGCCCGGACGGACATCCTCCATCTGGATAGACTATCGAAATCGCCTGGCGGCGTCCGTTGCCATGCAGCCAACGCACCAGCGCGCATACATCGGGCCCGGCCGGCGGCATCGATCTCAAACCCCATCCGATAAACCCCGATCACCAGAAGGTCCGATCGCCCCGCGTCTCCCATGCCTTGCGGCGGGGCCGTTCCCACTCCGTGACGATCTCCTCGACCGAAAGCACGAGACCGAGCATCTTGCCTTGCATGCGGATGACGAAACCGACGGCCCGGCCGCGGGCATCGTCAAATGCATAGGACATCCGCCCACCGAGCATCATCATCGACGGCTCCTGCATATGCAACCCTAGACTGGCCTGGTCGTCGAGATAGTCGAAGAGCGCCTGGGGGGAAGCTGCAATATCGGCGATGGCTTCTGCCGAGCGAACGTAGCTCATGTGATATCGCCCGAATCCGCCGGACGGTCTCGATGGCCATGGCGATGTCCGCCGTGACCGTGGAAGAAGTGCATCAGCGGGCAGGCGAGCAGCACCAGGTAGGGCGTGAAACCCAGCGCGTGTTGCCAGTGCTCGCGAAGCACGAAGAACGCGACGATCACCGCGAGAGAAGCGGTAAACAAAGTCCATCTGCGATCCCAGCTCATATCCGTACATTCCTCAACCTGAGAGAATTCCCGATCACACTGACAGACGAGAGAGCCATCGCCGCCGCGGCGATGATCGGGGACAGCAGGAGGCCGAAGGCCGGGTAGAGCACGCCTGCCGCGACGGGCACTCCCGCGGCGTTGTAGATAAAGGCGAAGAAGAGGTTCTGCCGGCTGTTCTTCATCGTCGTATGGCTCAACTGCCGCGCCCGCGCGATCCCCTGGAGGTCACCTTTGAGCACACGCCCGCGCCTGGCTGATATTGTTCCCGTCGGAAGGGGGGCTCGCAAATCCAGATTTCGTTGAAAGGCTGTAGTCGGGCGCGCCGTTTAATGACCCCGACCCGGGACCCATTCTATGGAACTGGGACCAAGGGATACACAGACTATCCGACACTGACAAAGCCCAATTGCGCGGCGACCGATGGCATATGCGTGCCAGCAAGCTAAATGACCCCTCGGCACGGAGCGCTCAATGGCGACAAGCTTATAAGCGGTTCGAGCGCATTGGGTAACGTTGTGTTACGGCTGTTTGGCGACGCCTGTATCGGTGCACCTACGAACCGGGACAAAGATATCTGCTTTGGTATGATCGACTTGGACGATCTGGAGTGGACGCGAGGCAGCGAGCATTCCTGGAACAGCAGTTGTTCGTTTCACGACGTCGGTTTCGCCCCGTCGTTTGGCGCGCTTCTGCAGGTCGATGTCTTCGAGACGAGTTTCAATTGTCCGACGATGTGGCGGCTTGAGCCCGGCTGAGATGCAGCCCATTTGTACATCCCGAACCAGTTGAGAAATGCTGGGGCGGTTCTTATTCAGGTAATGCCGGTTGATTGTGGTGCAAATGATTTCTTCTCGCTTGTCGTCGAGCACTCGGCTGCCGTCTGGCCGGCCGGGTTTACGCTCCACCAGCGACATTACCGTTCCCCCATTTCGAAACAGCTTGATAAGACGGAATACGGTTGCCCGACTGACTTCGAGTTCGGCAGCCAGTAGCGCCATATCCCGGCTGCTACCTTGCCGGATCGACGCATCAGAAATCCTCGGATCGCCTCGGCTCGTCGACACGCCTCATCCCAAAGCACTTCGTCAATCTCGTCGGGCAATGGATCGCTCATGCAGAAACACCGCCTATTTCGTCGACGGTTGAATCTCACATTACGTGCCAAAATCAAAGGATCAATCTCAAATTAACTGCCAAGTCTCAATTTAAGTGCCAGGCTACCTTATTGAAACTATTGTCGTCGGAGTCTTGCGGTTAAATGCAAAACAACAGCCGCGCCTGTAACGAGGCAATCGCGATGGTCCGAGGCGTCGGCTTCTATGAGCCGCGCCCAAGGGCTGCGAGACGCCGGTTCGGCGGGCACGTTGTCACTCCTCCCTGAATGCCCTCAGCATCTGGTCGGTGAAGGGTTTTGTGAGGTAGGAAATGGCGGTGCGTTCGTCGGTCTGGACGTAGACTTCCACCGGCATCCCGGGGATGAGCTTCTGCTTGCCGAGCTTTTCCACCGGCTCGGCGATGTTGATCGTTGCGAGGTAGTAGGGCTGCCCTGTGGCCCTGTCGAGCGTAGTTGCCGCAGCGACGACGGCAACTTCACCCATAAGTTCTGGCGTCGTTCGCTGGTTGAACGTCGTAAAGCGCAGGCGGCTCGGCTGGCCGGGGGCGACGCGGTCGACATCGATCGGCGGGATGCGGATCTCGACCGTCATGTCGTCGCCTTCGGGAACGACCGACATCACGCTTGCGCCGGGTGCGATGATGCCCCCGATGGTGTGGACCTGCAGGTCGTAGACGAGGCCGTCGACAGGGGCGCGCACGTCCATGCGCGCCAGCCGGTCCCGGGCCGCGACCTCGCGCTCGCTGAGCTCGGCGATCTTCGCCTCGATGCCGACGATCTGGGTCTGGGTTTCCTTGCGGGTTGTCTGGTCGATCGCCATGAGCTTGATCCGCAACTCGCTGATCTGGCCGGCCGCCTCGGCGATCCGGGCCACGAGCTCGCCCTTGGTGCCGTCGATGCGAGCCATCTGACGCAACAGATCGCGGTGCTCGGAGACCGGCACCAGGCCGCTTTTGAGCAAGGTCTCAAGCTTGGCGATCTCCTTCTCGACGATTTCCCTTTCTGCATCGCTTGAACCGGTCTGAGCCTTGAGGCCACCGATCTGTTCTTCGAGCTGGTCGATTTGCAGTCGCAGCTGATCTTCCTGGCTGGCAATCATGCGGCGGTTGGCCTCAAACAGCTTCAGTTCGCTGACCCTCAGCACCTCTCCGACATCGAAGCCCTCGAAGGAGACCGAGCTTTCGCCGTCGCGTTCGGCCTTGAGCCGCGCGCGCATGGCGTGGAATTGTTGCAGCTGGCCGCGTACGATCGCCATTTCCACCCTGGTCTGCGTCTCATCGAGACGAACGAGAACGTCACCCTTTCTGACGCGGTCGCCGTTGCGCACCGTGATCTCGGAGACGATGCCGCCGTCGCGGTGCTGGATGAGCTTGACCTGCTGCGAAATGGCGATCTGTCCCTGGGCGATGACGGCGCCCGAAAGGCGCGCGTGGGCGGCCCAGCCGCCAACACCGAAGACAAGCGTGGCGGCAAACACCGCGGAAACGACCACACGCGAGGTGATGCCGAAATGCGTGGCGTTCTTACCGATCTTGCTGGCGGATCTGGCCGGGTTCTCGTCGTTGGTGTTGCTCATCGTTTTCTCCCCCGATTTCGCTTGAATGCCCGATTTTCGCTTGAATGAATGTGGTCGATGCGAAGATGCGCGTTGCCGCCGTCTACACGGCGTCTCTTGCCTGTTCCGCTGCACTGTCGAGTGCTGCAAGGATGAAATCCTGCTCGCTCAGCGCATGGCGTCCGGCAATCAGGAATTCGAGATCCTCGTCGCGTTCCAGATCGACGATCGCCCGCACAACGGTGCGTTCCGTCCCGCTGAAGGTCTCGTGATAGTAGGTAATTCGGTTGACGGGCGACGGGCTGCCATCGTCATCAAACGGCACGAAGGCGAGGCCGCCGATCGCTTCGGCGATCTTCGACAGGTCGATGCGATCTCCGACCTCAAAGTCGCGGATTTCGTCACGGCCCATGCCGCTATTGGCAAGGGCGGCGAGGCTGCGGAAGACAAAGATGTCGGCGCCGGCGCCGCCTGCCAGAAAGTTGACGGCGTTGCTCGCGACGATGACATCGTCACCCTTGCCGCCGACCGCAGCCTCGATGGAATCGAGCATGTCGGTGCCAATCTCCACCCCGGTTGCGATGCCGTGTTCCAGGTCGATGACGATCGATTGCGCGGTCGCTGACGCATCGTAGGTATCGACGCCTTCGCCGCCGTCGATCGTATCGTCACCATCATCAGAGCCGGACACGAGGACGACCACGAATGCATCGTCACCGTCCTCGCCCTTCATGTCGTCGTCGCCGGCGCCGCCCACCAGCACATCGTCACCGTCGCGTCCGCGCAGACGATCGTCGCCGAGGCCGCCGAAGAGCATGTCGTCGTCCCGGCTGCCCGAAATGCGGTCGTCTCCGCGACCGCCGACGATGATTTCGAAACCGTCGATGCGATCTTCGCCGATCTCCTCGCCTTCGGCGATCCCGGCCTCCATATCGGCCAGTACCGTTTGAACCAGCGCCGAAAGGTCCAGCGTGTCGACGCCATCGCCGCCGCTATAGATGTCGTCGCCGTCATCGTCGCCATCGCCGGATCGCTCGAGCGCGACGACCACGATCGTGTCGTTGCCGGCGCCTCCCGAGACGACATCATTGCCGTTGCCGCCGACGAGGGTGTCATTTCCTGCATTGCCGGAGATGATGTCGTCGCCGTCGTTGCCGGTCAGCGTGTTGTCTGCGGCGTTGCCGGTAATATGGTCGTCACCCGAACCGGCAATGACGTTCTCGATGCTGTCGATCGTGTCTGATCCGATCTCTTCACCGGTTGCCGTGCCGGCATCGAGGTCGACGACGATGGCGGCGGTACTGCTGCTGGCATCGAGCGTGTCGTCACCTTCGCCACCCGCGTAATGATCGTTGCCATCGCCGGCGAGAACGGACTCACTGCGGGCTTCTTCCGCGCTCAATCCCGTCACGATCGTGTCGTTGCCGGCTCCTGCGAGCACCGTGTCGTCGCCCGATCCTCCCGTCAGTCGATCGTCACCTTCGCCGCCGTCGACGAGATCGTCGCCTGCGTCCCCGTCGAGAATGTCGTTGTCTGTTTCGCCGAACAGCCGGTCGTTGCCCTCACCCCCGGAAAGATAGTCCTCACCTGCATCGCCGATGAGGATGTCGTTGCCATCTTCGCCGTAGAGGTGGTCGTTGCCATCGCCGCCGAACAGGATATCGTTGCCGCGCCCGCCAAACAGGCGATCATTTCCCGCTTCGCCATAGAGCGTGTCGTTGCCGCCGCCGCCGATCAATGTGTCGCCGCCCGAACCGCCAAGGATGATGTCGTCGGACTCACGACCGTAGACGATGTCGTCGCCACCGAGGGCTGCGATGATGTCGGGCTGCGGCGTGCCGAGCAGCACGTCGTCACCCTCCGTTCCCAGAATTTCTCGCGCCGGCCAGTCGAGCAGCGTCATGAGCGCGCCGTTGACCGTGCGACCGGTACCGTCCGTGACCGAGTAGGTGAAGGTGACGTTACCGAGAGCGCCGCGGTCCGGCGTATAGAGCCACATGTCCTCGCCATAGGACCGGATCGAACCGGAGGAGACCGTCAGGTTGGCGACAGAGAGTCGGTCGCCGTCGGGATCGACGGTGTTGGCGAGCAGATCATTCAAGAGGATGACGGCCGAGAGGTTCATCAGGCCGCTGGCGAGCACGTTGCGGCCGGTGACGACAGGCAGGCGGTTGCTGCGCGCACTGCCGTCGTCGTCGTCATCATCGCTGTCGTCATCCGGATCAGGGTCGTTGGAACCGCCATCATCATCGTCGTCGTTGTCCTCCTCATCGTCGACGCCAGGACGCACCGGCGGCGCACCGCCGATCGATGCCAGTCCAGGGAAATCGAAGGACAGCAGGTTGTTGTCATTGGCGGGCCGCGTGCTCGTCTTGAACGGCCGCTCGTCGACGAAATCGGTGTTGGGCATGCCATCGTTTAAGGCAAGTCGCACGGAAGACCTGAGGCGGCCGAGCCGGGTCGACAGGACGTCCTCGGGAAAGGCCAGGTCCTGCAGAAGTCCCTGGATATATGCGGCGGCATTTTCGATCGCGTCGACCGCACCGGACATATCGGGCCCATCGGTTGGCTGTTGAGGGGCGGCAGGCTCGCGAGCCCGGCCATTGTTCACCGGTTCGCTCTCCCCATCCTTGCTGCCGACCACGGCCCCGAGTGCGCCCAGGAACAGGGCCGACAGCGCCAGGCGCCCGCGCTTGCGCCCAGGTCCTTCGGCGATTTCGTACCGGTTCATGGGTGCGATCGCCTTCTGGCTGTCGGGTCGCTTCAGGATGAGCGTGTCGTCCATGACATCCTCCTCGGCTTGGTGCCGGACCTTTCGGTGTCGCTATTCGGCCGCTGCCGATGCGCGCGGCTGTTGCGCCATGACGCCATCCGGGCGTCGAGATTTCTCGACCACCAGCGGCCGCGTCTTTTGATGTGGCAGGATCTCTTCCTTCGGACCGAAGGCGACCAGTCGGCCGGCCTGGACGAGGCCGATCATATCGACCATCTGCAGCGCGCTCGGACGGTGTGCGACGATAACGACGATGCCGCCACGCTCGCGTACCCTAAGGATCGCCCGGTTGAGCGCCTCCTCACCCTCTGCGTCGAGATTGGAGTTGGGCTCGTCGAGCACCACGAGAAAGGGGTCTCCATAGAGTGCGCGGGCTAGGGCGATGCGCTGTCGCTGGCCTGCGGACAGGGCGGTTCCATGGGGACCAAGCTCGGTCTGGTAGCCGTTCGGCAGATGCACGATCATCTCATGGATGCCGGCAGCCTTGGCGGCGCGAATGATAGCCCGCGCATTTGGGGCGTCCGCGAAGCGCGAGATGTTGTCGGAGACGGTTCCATCCATCAGCGCCACGTCCTGCGGCAGGTAGCCGACATGCTGGTTGAACAGTTCCTCCCGCCACTGGTTGAGGTCGGCGCCGTCGATGCGCACGGCCCCGCGCAGGACCGGCCAGATGCCGAGCATGGTGCGTGCGAGCGTCGTCTTGCCGCCGCCCGAAGGCCCGATCAGCCCGAGCGCCTGGCCGGCCTTGAGCTCCAGGCTCACTTCGCTGAGCAGCACCGCTCCGGTCGAAGGCGCTACCGTTGTCACCTTGTCGAACGTCAGGCTGGCTTGCGGTGCGGGCAGGTCGAGATTGCCGCCGCGTTCGTCAAGCACGCCGAGCGTCTCGTTGAGGCGGTGGTAGCTGCGCCTGGCGGAGACCACGCCTTTCCACTGGGCGATCGCCAGATCCACCGGCGCCAGCGCTCTCGCGGTCACGATCGAGGAGGCGATGATTGAGCCGGCCGACATCTGGCCGCGGATGGCGAGATAGGCGCCGAGCCCGAGGATCGCCGACTGCAGGATCATGCGCAGCACCTTCGACAGGCCGGACAAGGTGCCGCCGACATCGGACGTCTTGGTCTGACAGTCGAGATGACGCCGATTGGCCTTCTCGAACCGGTCGACAGCTCGGCCGGTCATACCCATCGCGTGCAGCACGTCGCTGTTGCGGGCATTGCTCTCGGCGATCGAACTGCGCGCCACCGAAGCCTTGATCATCGGATTGGAATGGCGACGCGTCAGGACCTCGGCAAGAACGGTGAGCAATGCCAACAGCAGTGCGCCGCCGAGCGTCAGGTAGCCGAGCATCGGATGCAGCAGCCAGACGAAGGCGAGATAGATAGGGATCCAGGGCAGGTCGAACAGCGCTACCGGTCCCTGGCCGGCGAGAAAGCCGCGCAGGGTATCGACGTCGCGGCCGCGTTCCGTGGCTTCGGCCGTCGAATAGCCGAACCGTGGCATCTCGATGACCACCTTGTGGGCAAGCGGCGCGAGTTCCGCGTCGAGCCGGGCGCCAAGCCGCACGAGGATCTGGGACCGGATGACGTCGAACAGCCCCTGAAACAGGTAAAGCCCGACTGCAAGCACCGACAGCGCCACCAGGGTGGAGATGCTTCCGCTGGTCAATGCCCGGTCGTAAATCTGCATCATGTAGAAGGCGCCGGTCAGCGCCAGGACGTTGATGATGCCCGACAGTCCGAAGAGATAGATCAGGATACCGCGCATGCCGCCGATCTTGTGTTGCGGCTCTTTTTTCTTGCTCATGATGAGTGCCCCTTTTTGCCCCGCGCATCGTGTCCCGGCCGGTCAATCGCCGGCCGGGAGTATCGCTTCACACTCAGGAGACGCCGTTGAAGTCGGCGAGCTTGAGGTTGTGGGTGCCATCGAGCGTCAGCGAGAACTCGGCATCCGGACCCGCATCGACGCTGCCGCGGATGACGGTCACGTCGGCGCCGTCGCGTGTCTCATGCGTCACCACGATCTGACCGGCGCCCGAGAGCGTCGTGCCGCCGGACAGGGTGAAGGCCTGTTTGCCGGCCTGTCCGGTGTTGGCATCTATCGCCGAGAAATCGATACGGTCGCCCGGCGCGAAGCCGTAGATCGTATCGCCGTCGGCCGCCGCCACCGAGGTGAAGCGGAAGACGTCGTCGCCGAGGCCGCCGTCCATGATGTTGACGGCCGTCGATGCGGTGATCTGGTCGTGGCCCGATCCGCCGATGACATTCTCGAAGCCGTAGATCGTGTCGTTGCCGGTCCCGGCGCCGACCACGTGGCCGCGGTCCATGAAGCCGTTGCCGAGATCCACCTTGAGGTTGCCCGTGGCGACCGAGTAGTCGAGCGTGTCGTTACCGTCGCCACCCCAATAGCTGTCGTCGCCGTCACCTTTGGTCGCAAGCACGACGTCGTCACCGGCGCCGCCCCAGGCCTTGTCCGATCCTGCACCACCTTCGATGATATCGTTGCCGGCATCGCCATAGATCAGGTCTGCGCCGCCGTTGCCAAAGAGCATGTCGGCGCCGGCCCCGCCATGGATCTCATCGTCGCCGGCGCCGCCCGAGGCGACGTCATTGCCGTCCCCGCCACTCAGCACGTCGTCACCATCCTCGCCGCGCAGGACGTCGTCGCCGGCGTCACCGGAGAGAATGTCGGCCGATGCCCCGCCAAGCAGGATGTCGCCAACCGCGCCGCCGATGAGAACATCGGAAGCCGCGGTCCCGACCAGCGTACGGGCTGCGGCCGGCAAGGGTGTGCCATCACCGTCGCCGGAGCCCGACCCGTCACCCGAGCCGCAACTGTCGTCGTCGCCGTTGTCATCCGACCCGCCATGATCGTCGACATCATCATCATCATGATCGTCGTGGTCGCCGACGACGAGGGTTGGCGCGTCTCCGCCGAAGGTGATGGTGTGATCTCCGTTCGACAGCGTCCTGGTGCCGTCGCCGTTGTCGCTTTCGGCGTAGTCGGTGGGATCGGCGCCTGTCGGGATCTCGATGACGTCCTGGGGACGCAGCGCGCCGACGATCGTGTCCTGGCCGCCGTTGCTGCGGAAGACGATGCGATGCGCCGACGACAGGCTCGAAATGTCGATCACGTCGTTGCCGGCGGACCCTTCGACGGTGATCGTCGAGTAGTTCAGGCTGGTCGTATCGAAGTTGCCGATGACCTGGATCGTGTCGCCCTGACTGACGCCCTGGTCCGGGCCGCCATTGTTGTTGTTGTTCGTCACGTTCAACGTGTTGACGCTGATCTCCTCGATGTTGTCGAGCTCGGCGATCACACTCTCGACGCCACCGACGGTGCGGGTGATCACGATCTCCGTCGAGGCCAGGAACGTCGTGTTCAGGCTTGCGGCCAGGTTGGCGTTCTGTCCGGCGGTGACCGCATAGATGCGGAACAACTCGGCGCCGGCACTGCCCGAAAGCACATAGGTGTCGCTGCCCGCGCCGCCGTCGATGACGTCGCGGCCTTGCGTGCTGCTCTGGTTGATCGTGTCATTGCCGCCACCGGCAAAGACAATGTCATTGCCTGCGTTGCCGTTCAGCGTGTTTGCCGCATTGTCGCCGACGAGAATGTCGTTGCCAGTGCCGCCGTCGATCGTGCCGAGGATATCGCGCACCACGTCGACGGTCGCCGTGTCGGTGCCCGTGCCGCGGTAGGTGAAGCTGCCGCCGACGAGCACGCCATTGTCGTTGACCGTGACGCTATCCGGCCCAAGCGTGGCCGTGAGACTGGTGGCTTGCGTGATCGCCGAGATCGCCAGCGCGCTGTCGGGATCGATGTCATTGGCCAGCAGCGCCCAGCTCGGGATCGTGAACGGGTTGCCGTTGGTCCAGTTCGTCACGACGCGATCATTGTTGGCGATCATCGGATCATCGATGGCGACGACGCTGATCGTGGCCGTCGCGGGCTGGCTGTTGCGGATCCCATCGTTCACCGTCACCTCGATCGTTCGCGGCGTCGTCGCCGGATTGTCGGACGAATTGGAGAAGCGGACCGCGTCCAGCGCGCGCTGGTACTCGGATGCCGCTGCCGGACCGGTGAGCTGCAGCACGAGTTCGCCGGCGATCACCGCCTGTGACACGGCGATTGCCGCCGGGCGACCGTTGGCCGTCGTTGCCGTGAGCGTGTCGCCCGCCGCCATGTTCTTCAGCACGACACGGGCCGAGACGATCGTCTCGTCGGTGGTAATGCCCGAGAGGCTCGAGATCCCGACGGCTGCCTGATTTTCCGTGAAGGTCGCGCTCCAGGCCGTCGTCCCGTCGTCGACCGGTGTGGTGTATTCGACGTTCACATTGTCGATCCGCACGGTCTCGGTGTTGCCGTTCACGCCGCTGAAGAGGAAGCGGATCGAAGACGCGGCGGTGAACGGACCGGCAAGCGACAGGTTCGCTGTCCCATCGTTCGATGCACCGGTAATCGTCATGACGGTGGTGAAATTGTTGCCATCAC
The DNA here is from genome assembly GCF_002940685.1 of Ensifer adhaerens. GTDB lineage: Bacteria > Pseudomonadota > Alphaproteobacteria > Rhizobiales > Rhizobiaceae > Ensifer > Ensifer adhaerens_E. Next base: position 17,047 of record NZ_PNFP01000033.1, read on the forward strand.
TCGAGTATTGCACCTGCAGGGTTTCGCCGTTGTCGAGACCACTTTCTTCATAGTTGAAACTCAGCGTCGCGGTGCCGGCGCCGACCACGGAGAGGTCGACCGCCCGGGTGATGGTGGCGCCTGCCGGCGTCGAGCCCGCACCCGTGTCCTGGCGGAATTCAAGCTGCCCGCCATTGATGCGGATTTCGCCCGTGGTCGCCACGTTGGTCGCGCGGTCGCCCGTCTCGGTCCAGGCCGAGGCCCAGCTTGCCGATCCGTTGGAGTTGGCGTAGTTCGCCGTGCCGAACGCATCGACATAGTTTGCCCGCTCGAAGGCGTGCAGGTCGATCGACGGGCCGCGAAGGTCGAGGATCCGATCTGCGAACTGGATGCGTTCGATGTTGAAGAGGCGGTCGGTGCCTTCGGCTTCGAGGTTGCGTCCGGTCACCGGATCGATGACGCCGACGGTCGGGTTGGTGTGGGCGACCGTGACGCTGCCATCGGAATTGTAGGTGATCTCGTAGTTCTCGAAATTGTCGTAGTAGACGGCCGTGTCGATATCGCTTGTATTGCCGCCGTCGATGATCTCGCGGACGACCTGCAACTGGCTCGGCTTGATCTCGCCCGAGAACAGGCGGGTTTGAATTTGAGCGATCGAGTCGATGCTGAAGGCGGACCATGCCTGGCCTTCGCGCGGCGACACGAGGATGCGCACGTTCAGCCATTTGTCACCGTCGATGATGTCGTTGCCGCCCATGCCGCGGATCGCGTCCGAGCCGCCGCCACCGAGCAGGATGTCCGAGCCGTCGGACGTATCCATCACGGCGATTTCCTTGGGCCCCGCCGGATTGATCGGTGCGCCGTTCGCATCGAGGTTGTGCGGGTTGTAGAGGTCGAAGCGCTGCAGGTGGGCGACGAGCTCGCGCAGACCTGCGGTCCGGTCGACATTCTTCTCGAGCAGCGCATTGGAGAAGCTCTCGATCGGAGCGTCGGCATCGACCTGGGCGGCGTTGCCGTTCGGGTCATAGCCGCCGATGACGACGTCGCGACCGGTGAGGGTATCGTTGCGCTCCCACCCTGAAAGACCTTCCACCAGATCGTAGCGGTCGCGCAGGATGTTGTTCTGCTGGTTGACGAAGATGCTGATGTTCATGTTCGCATCGGCGTCGTAGTTGTTGTTCTTGAACGTCGTCCAGTCGAATCCGGCCATGCCGTTCGAACGGTTGATGCCGATCCCCTGAACCATGATGTCGTCGCCGGATTCGGCGTCGAAATCGGTATCGTTTTCGCCGGCGATCATCACGTCATGGCCGATGATGCGCGAATTGAAGAACAGTTCGGAGTTGTCGCCGGTGAGCGTCGTCATGTTGCCCTGGGCTTCCATCCAGTCGTCGCCCTCGTTGCCGAGAAGCGTGCCGCCGCCCGTGGGTGCGCGGATGAAGTCGTTGCCCTCACCACCGGAAATGGTCTTGACGTCCTCCCCGCCGGCCAGCACGTCGTTGCCTGCGCCGCCGAAGATCAGGTCGAGGCCCATGCCGCCATTGATGACGTCGTCGCCGCTTTCGCCCTTGATCACGTCGCCGGCGCCGATATCCGTGCCGCTGTCGGTGATGATGTCGTCGCCGTCGCCGCCGTGCAGGTGGTCGACGCCGAACCCGCCTTCGATGCGGTCGTCGCCGCCTTCGCCCCAGATGGTGTCGTCGCCTGCGCCGCCGATCAGGGTTTCGCCGGCATTGGTGCCGCCGACCACCACGTGTTCCTCACCGGTGAAGCGCAGGTAGTTGGTGCCGCGAATGACGAGCGAGTCGGTGCCGGTGACGGCCGAGATGACATCGGCTTCCCGGGTCGGATCCGCATTGCCGAGACCGTGGTTCCACTGCTTCGTCTGGTCCATGGTGATAATGTAGTCGGCCGTCTGGAAGGCCGAGCCGTTGATATGCAGGCCCGTGTCCTCTGTGTCGGTATTGCGGCGGATGAGGTCCGCAAAGCTGTCGGCCTCGAGTTCGTTGAGCAGGTTCTGCCCTTGAGTGCGGCTCAGATAGTAGAAGCGGTCGCCGTTCTGCAGGTTCTGGATCTGCAGTTCGAAGACGAAGGTGAAGGTCGAGCCGAGCATGCCGCCGAACGGCATCAGGGCTTCGGCGAGACCGCCGATCCAGAAATCCACCTTGTTGAGGCCGGTTTCGCGCCCTGTCCATGTGCCCGTCGAGTTCAGATAGTCGAGGCGCGCCTGGCGCTCGGCCGTGGTCTCGCCGGCGGCGCCGAAGACGAGATCCCAGGCGGCGTCGCGCTTGGCTTCGGCCGTGGTCGCGGCGAGGACTGTCTCGTGCGTGCCGTAGGCGCCGATGAAGTTGACGATCGAGAGCGGGTTCTTGATGTGCTGGGCGAAATCCGCCCAGCTCTCATAGGGCTTGAGATAGCTGTCCTGCGTCTGCTCGTAGATCTGGCGGCGTGCCTCGTTGAGCGAGGGGATTCCGGTTTCGCGGGCGCGGGCGATGTTGACGGCGGCAAGGTCCAGCGGCAGGCCGACGAGGTTGTTGCGCAGCGCGCTCGTCAAGAACTCGTCGATCTCGTTGCCGGCCTGGTAGGTCATGCCGCGAATGATGGCGCCGGAGGCGGCATGGGCATCGACGCCCGCATTGTTGAATGCCACCGGGTTCAGGAACGCTTCGATCAGGCCGAGTTCCTGCGGGGTTGCCGCCCCTTGCGCATTGAGCGTCAGCATCTCGACGTTTTCGGCAAGCATCGAATGGCCGAAGCGGTATACGACCTGGGCGAATTCCTCGAAGATCACGCCATCGAGCTCGACCGAATGCGAGAACACGAACGCGTCGATCTGCGGTGCGACAGCCCGGACGAATTCCTCGAAGACGAGGTGCTGGTAGACCATTTCCGTCGAGAAGCGTGCGGCCTGGAACAGACGCTCGCCGTCCCAAACGAGGCCGGCCGCGCTTGTCGGGAAGGCCGCGACGTCTACGAGCAGCCATTCATTGAGCAGGGCAAGGTCGCCTTCGGCCAGCACCGTCGCCTTGATGGCGCTGACCTGGCGGTTGTGTTCGCTGTGGAAGACGGAGTGGGTCGCCGTCAGCGCGATGTTCTCGTTGCCACGGCCGTCGCCGACGACAAAATGGGCGTCGAGCAGTTCATCGTCATAGGTGACGTTGACGCCGAAGGCGTTCGGAATGATCGGGTTGCCGGTGATGTCGTCGGCATCCGCCAGTACGGGAACCGGTGCGGTCATGGGATTTCGGTCGTGATCGACCGGGCCGCTCGGCACAGCGCTGTGAGCGATGTCGTTGAGGAAGGCGCGGCCGGCGCTCAAGGAAGCGAGCCCGGCGATCGGAGCAGCCAGATTGCCCTCGACCGGCCCGGTGGCGGTCATCATCAGCGGCAGGCCGTTGGGGCCGCGGACGAATTCGCCATAGAGGTCCGTGACCAGCAGCGGCACGCTGTGGACGTTCATGTCGCTGAGCTCGATACCGAGCAGGTCCCGCGCCTGGTTCTTGATGTCGGACCAGGTCGGTGGCCCGCCGGTCGCCCCTTGCAGCATCTGGCCGGTCGCAAGCGGCTTGCCGTCGACCAGCACGTATTCGCGCAGGAACGCCTGGTGCGAGGGGTTGGAGGTGTAGACCTGGTTGAGGTCGATCCAGGGCGTGGTCTCGTTTTGATGATCGCGGATGTCGTCGGCCGTGCCCAGCTGGCCGTCGGGGCCGGGGTCGTTGGTCGCGCGGGTGAGGATCATGAAGTTGGTCGGGCTTCCAGGCACATAGAGCGGATCGTCCGGCTGCAGGGGAATGATTACATTGCCGCTGCCGCCCTTGGTGGTGAGATCAAGGCCATGATCGAAGAACTGGCCGAAGATGGTCATGAAGCCGTTGAAGGATGCGGTGTCGCCAAGGTCGGCTGCGATGTTCTTGATGAAGACGTTGTCGCCGTCCATCGTCACGCCGTGAGACGCAAGTTCGTCGATCACGGCCGCGTCTGCCGCCTCAGCAAGCGCCTGGGCGGCGGCAGTTGCCGCATTGCCTGTCAGGATCGCCGCGCGCGCGTCAATGGCGTCATTGAGGGCGTCCGTGGCATCCGCCAGATCGGCTGCGGCGACGCCCAGCGCCGCGTCGGCACTGGAAAGGGCGGCCGTAGCGCTCGATGCAGTGCTCCCTGCTGCATCCACCGCGTTCGTCAGCGCCTGCTGCTCGGCAACGGCGTCCTGCAAGGCGGCAACGGCGGTCGCGTGTCCCGCCTGCGCGGCGCTCAGTGCCGCTGACGCGTCCTCCAGGTTTTCGACCGACGTGTCGTAGGCGATTTGCGCGTCCTGGCGGGCGTCGACGGCTGCGAGATAGGAGGCGCCGTTCGCAGGCGTTGGATTGGCCTGGAAGTTCGCAAGAGCGGCGCTCTCGGCCTGCTGCGCCAAGGCGAGATTGGCAAAGGCGACGTCGCGCTCATCCGTCGCGAGAGAAACGGCGGCGGCTGCCGCCTGGCTCGCGGCAAGTGCCGCAGCGGCGTCGGCCTGGGCGTTGGCAAGAACAGGCGCATGCGCGTCGCGCGCTGCCACCGCTGCGGACAGGGCGGCATTGGCCGACGCAAGCGCCTGGACCGCGGAAGCCTGGATGGTGGCGGCCGCGTCATAGTTCGTCTGTGCCGTGGCTTGAGCGGCTTGCGCGTTGGCCACGACGACGTCGGCTGCCGCGACCGCAGCGGCTGCGCTCGCTGCCGCATTGGCAACGGCGGCATGGGCAGCGCGTGCGGCCGCCTGCAGGTCCATGACGGTTCGAACGATGCCGAGCGCCTCGGCGCCCTTGATGTCGACGGAAGCAAGGGCCGCGGCGATTGCTGCCGGGTTGTTGAGCGACTGGTCGGCGACGATGTTGGAGATCAGCCGCGGCTGGCTGTCGTAGACGGAACCCGTCGGATCGGCATAGCTCGTCTGCTGGCCGTTGCGCGGGTTGATCTCGGCCGGCGCGTAGTTCGGCGTCAGCAACCGCACCATCGTTTCATCGGATGAGCCAAACTGCGTCATGTTCGGCTGGAAGTTGTTGAATGAGCCATCGACGGTGCGCAGGCCGTAGGGAAGAAGGGGGCTCGAGACCAGCTGTTCGAGAGCGGCGCGCGGATCGGCGCCGCCGTTGATGGCCGCCGTGTGGGCTTCGGCGATCTTGATCTGCTTGAGGATGAACTCAAGGTCGTTTCGATTGAGCTTTACCATTCTACCCTCCATCGGCGCGGGCACTTAGAGGTGCGGCCGCCGTTTCAAACAAAGTTCCATCGTCCGGCGGCGAGGCTGTCCTCCTTGGCCCGCCGGTTGTTTGCGTCTCGGTTGCCCGGTTCGTGAACCGATCGCATTCCTGTTGATGGTTGTAGGATGAGCGTCCACGGCGAACAAAGAAACGGCGTAAGGTCGGGCGAGTTTGCCGACGAATGGCTGATCCCATTTCCGACTAGCGGCGGTGACGTTTGTGGCATTGGGCCAATAGAAAATCTGGACCTAAGACCAGTTCTTCTTCGACCCCTAGATATTAACTGGAGAAGGTCTTTCAATTTGCCGGAATAATGCGATCATCTCCTCAGCGGATCGGTTGGGGAATGCGTTTCCGCCGCAAGCCAAAGGACAACGCTGAGCGTGACGGAGCACTCACGGGGCATTTTTTGCAAGACCGCCATGCCGACGGGATCGAAAGTCGAGGTCCGTCGCGGCTTTCCGCCGATACGCCAATGGTTCGGCCGGCAAACCCTCTCCATGCAATTCCTGCTCGCAAGCAGTATCCTCATCCTGGTCGTGGCGGCTGTCTCCGGCTATCTCATTTCGCGCGAGGTCTCGAAAAATGCGGCGGTCGACCGGGCGGCCGCGACAGCCCTTTTCATGCAGAGCATCCTTGAGCCGGTCGGCAACGAGCTGGCTCAAACCGGTCAGCTTTCACCGGTTCGCCGCACCCGGCTCGACCAGCTTTTCGCCGAACCGCAATTCAGGGACCGTTTTCCGTATTTCGAGTTGTGGTTGCCGGACGCAACGGTCGCCTATTCCACGTCCAAGGAACTCATCGGCCGCCGGTTCAATCCGCCGCAAGGCTTGATCCGGGCCCTTAGCGGCGAGGTTGCGGCGGAGTATGCGGATCTCACCGCGAGCGAGCACACGCTGCGCAGCCTCGATGCGCGTTATCTTGAGATCTACAGCCCGGTGCGTCGGGCAGACACGGGAGAAGTCGTCGCCGTTGCCGAGATCCACGAGGACACCGACATCCTGCACTGGGAGATCTTCGAGGTCCGTCTGATTGGCTGGACCGTTGTCGCCGGCGCCTCGACGCTCATCATGCTCGGCCTGTTCGTCATCGTTCATCGCGGCAGCGCCACGATCGAACGGCAACGGCTGCGCCTGGAACAGCGCGCGCAGGAAGCCGAACGCGTATCGGAGGAAATATGCGTGCTCCGCGACCGCGCAAGGATCGCCTCGTTGCGCATGACGGATTTCAACGAACGCCTGACCCGCGGCATCGGAGCCGACCTTCACGACGGCCCCGCCCAGCTCATCGGCTTTGCTGTCCTGCAGATGGAGCCATTGCGGCTTGCGCGTTCCAAAGCCGAACGCGAAGAGGCGTTGCTGACCATCGGCGGCACCCTGGACGAAGCCTTGAAGGAAATCCGCCTGATCGCGCGTTCGCTACTCCTGCCGGATATCGAGAACCTCGATCTCGACCAGGTCGTTGCGCGGGTGGTCAAACTGCACGAAGCTCGCACCGGAACGCTGGTCGAGATTGTGCCCAGTGGCAGCAGGATGGCCCTGCCGCCGGTCATCAAGACCTGCGTCTACCGCTTCGTCCAGGAGGGACTGAACAACGCCCATCGCCATGCGGGAGGAAAGGGGCAGGTCGTCCAGTGCCGCGTCGATGGCTCGACGCTTGTGCTCACGGTCGCCGACCGGGGCGGGACGGCCGGAAAAGCGGGCGGCGCGCGGCCGGATGGCGACGGGCTCGGCATCCACGGCTTAAAGCAAAGGGTTGAGAGCTTGGGCGGGACCTTGAGATTCGTCCAGGAACAGGGCGGGGCGGAACTCAAGATGACGCTGGATCTCGGGGGAGGCATGCTCGATGGGTGAAGCCACGTCCGTCGTCGTCGTCGATGACCATTCGCTTTTTCGCATGGGCGTGCTGCAGGCGATCGGATTGCAGAAGCACTTCGCCGTGGTGGGGGAGGGCGGGTCGAAGGAGGACGCCCTCAGGCTGGTCGAGAAACTGCTGCCGAACGTGGCTCTGCTTGACATCTCCATGCCGGGAAACGGGATCGATGCGGCACGCGAGATTTGCGCCCGGTGGCCGAAGACAAGGGTGGTGATGCTGACAGTATCCGAGGAGGACGATGACGTCCTCGAAGCGCTCGATGCGGGAGCGGCGGGTTATGTGCTGAAAGGTGCTCCCGCACCTGACCTGATCGCCGCGATCTCGACCGTCGCCAATGGCCAGGCCTATCTTTCGCCAGCGCTCGGCATGCGCCTGTTCGGCGTTATCCGCAATCGCACCGAAGGCCACAGGGTGGAGCGCTTGGTCGACAAACTGACTCCAAAGGAAGCGCTTGTCTTCCGGATGCTGGGGCGCGGTTGCACCAACCGGATGATCGCCGAGGAAATGGGCGTGCAGGTGAAGACGGTCAAATTCCATGTCGGCCGCCTGCTCACGAAACTCAGTGCAAGGAACCGCGTCGAGGCGGCCCTGTTGGCACAGCGCCACCTGAAGCCCACGACTGGACCAAAAGCGTAGGTTGGGACATCCAGGCGAAACGATGGACAACAGAGCAAAAGCCGGTCAGGCGAAGGCCGACGTTCCTTTATCGAACCCGTTTCGATCGACGGCTGGGACGAGGGTCGTCTCTCTGTTCCGGCGCCTGCGGTTGGAAACGCAGTTCATCCTGATCGCATCGCTTGTCGTCCTCGCGCTGATGGTCACGCTCGCCATCCTGACGACGAACCGGCTGGAAAGGGCGGTCTTGAACACTGCGGGTTCGCTTGGCGCCGCCTCTCTGGAGACTCTCGTTGCACCGCTGATTTCATCGGAAGATATCGAGCGCGGCGAACTGGCGCCGGCCATTGAGCGCCAGTTGGGGGACCTGGTTGCAGCCAGCGCCCTTGGACAGCATGTGCACGAGCTGAAGATCTGGCGGCCGGATGGCTCGATCCTCTATTCCAGCTCCGGCCTCAGCGTCACCGAGAAGGTCGTCTTTGACGAGTTGAAGCGCGCGCTTTCAGGCGAGATCGTCGTCGGACGCACCGAAATCCAGAAGCACAAGTATGCCAATGGTGCGCAGCGAGACACGTCAATCGAGATCTACGCCCCGCTCATTCGCGACGCGGGCGGGCGGGTCATTCTCGTCGGCGAATTTTACGAGCGGCCGGACGTGCTCCTGCAGGAACTGTCGGACGCGTGGCTGTCGACGGTCAGGTGCGTGCTGCTGATCACGGTTCCCATGCTCGCCTTGCTCTTCCTGATCGTGCGCCGGGGCAGTCGCCTTATCGACCAGCAGCACGACGCCATCAGGCGCAGCCTCACGCGGGCAGTCGAACTTTCCAACCAGAACTGCAGGCTACGCTCGGCGGCCGACAACGCGCGGCTCGAGGCCGGAAAGCTCAACGAGATGATCCTCAACCAGATCGGCAGCGACCTGCATGACGGTCCCGTGCAGCTACTCACCCTTGTTAAATTGCGCTTGAGCGATCTGGCCGGCGCCGATGGTGGCCAATCGCAAGGCCGACAGGACAGCGGAAAACTCGTTGCGATCGTCAGTGCTGTGCTTGAGGATCTTCGCAGTATTTCGTCGGATCTCGTCTTGCCGGAACTCGACGACATGCCTCTCACCGAGGCTATACAGCTCGCAGTTTCCAGGCATGTCGACCTGACCGGACGCGATGTCGAGGTTGTCGGTACAATCGCCTCGTCAAGGATCGATGCGCACCTGAACATTTGTGTCTACCGCTTCATCCAGGAAGCGTTGATGAACGCCGAGCGCCACGCGCCCGGCAACCGTCAGCGCGTGCAACTCGCAACGAGACGCAGTTTTCTGTTCGTTCGTGTGTCAGATGTCGGGCATACGGCCGCGGAACAAGCCCGGGGCGGCAGCGCTGGCCGATCGAGTATCGGTACCGTTGCCCAGAAACGGCGGGTTCGAGCGTTTGGCGGGCGCATGCGGACTGTGCGCCTGGACAACGGGACGGTCGTGACCGCCGTCCTGCCGCTTGATCAGAGCCACGGCCTCGTCGATCGATAGGGCGTTGCGGCGCGCCATTGGCCGGGCGCCACTCGATCCGGCGCCATGGCCAGGACTTGGCGGTCGATCCGTCTAGTTGACCCGCGGGCGGTCTGCGGCGCGTTCTGGAAGCACATTGAGGCGCTGGGCTGCCAGCACGACCTCGAGACGGTTTCGGGCGTCGAGTTTCTGCATCAGCACCGACATGTAGTGCTTGACGGTTTTCTCGCTGATGTCGAGACAGTGCGCGATCTCGCGGTTGGTGCTGCCGCGCATTAGATGACGGACGATCTGCTCCTCGCGCAGGCTGAGGCGCTGTTGCTCCTGCTGACGCCGGCGCATCTCAGCGGTCTTCATCGCCATGATGACCTTGGTGGCAAATCCCGCGGTAATGAAGGTCTCGCCATCGTGCACGGTTCGTATTGCCTGGTGCAGATCACTCGCCGTGCTGCCTTTCAGCACGTAGCCCGCGACACCATAGTTCAGCACTTGGATTGCCGTTTCGATGCTCGAATTGGCCGTGAACACGATGATCCGCGTCTGCTGGTACTTTTGTGTTATCAACTCGATGGCGGCAACGGCGTCGCCCGGCATGCTCAGGTCGAGCACGAGGACATGCGGTGCGTGTTCCTCGACGATTTTCAGGGCATCTATCGCGTTTTCGCCCTTGGCGACAATATCGAGGTCGCTCTTGCCAGAATAAATACTAACCAGTCCTTCCAGGAGAATAGGGTGATCGTCAACAAAAGCGACTGAAATGCTCATAATAACAAAGTCCTCATGAGATTGATTGCTATTTATGATTCTTCGGAAATAGGGGAAAATATAGGATATTATTACAGATGTATTCCAATGTAGCTATGCAGGTGTAGCGAATGACCCAATTTTGGTGCCGATATCACGGACATGATGCGCGTACTCGCCCGGTCATGTTTTTCTGCTCTGCGTGGAGGGGCTTCTGAGCCTCCCACCTCCAGAACACGTTATTACACCAGAGTTCCATTTTAAAGTGCATGCTTAATTATAAGTTAATTTTAGGGGTTTTCGCACACATTGTGGTCAACACCTCGGCTTTGACCCGCATCCCCAAGCCAGCGTAACAGGCGGCGTCGATCGGCCAGATTCAGCTGCGAATAGCGTCGGGACATGCCAAAATCTCCAAGAGGAAACCATTGAAATCATTGGCATGTCGCACTTCGAATTAGAATGTACCTTCTGGGCCAAGAAGATCGCATAATGTATCGAGTGGAATACAATGCGTCCGCCTTAGCCGCTGGGATCTTACCTTGAGCTTCGTGCCGTCGGCGGGCGGCGGCCACTTTTGAGCGGCTCAACGCCGGTCGTCCCATCGGGAATCTTCTGAAACAACTCGGCGATCTCACACTCCATGGCGAGCGCGAGTTTTTCGAGTGTGACTATCGTGGGGTTCTTGCTCCCGCGCTCTAGGTGGCCAGCGTACGAGCGCTCAATACCTGCCGCCAGCGCCAGATCATCCTGCGATATCTGCCGCGCTACCCGCAATCGTCGAAGATTCAGAGCGACCAGCTGCCGTACGTCCATAGCTGCAAAACAGCATTTGACAGTTTATGAAACCACGTATTATAGAACTATGAAAGCGACCATTACGTGTGGCGTCGTGAAGCTGCACCTTCAAAGGAGGTTGCTATGGAACTTCGCCAACTCTCGTTCTTCGTCGCGGTGGCCGAGGAACTGCACTTCAATCGTGCGGCCGCGCGCATGTGCATCGCACAGCCGGCGTTGAGCGC
>NZ_PNFP01000034.1 GCF_002940685.1 Ensifer adhaerens
ATGCCCCGCGAATATGGCCCACAACCATGACGGTCATACGAACTCAACAGGACAGTTGCGACGCAGAACCTAACATGACCTCCCGCTGCACGTTCTCAGCCAGCGAGATTTCAGTATCGCTCCCCTCCTCCCGCAGGTTGCACGGGATTTCGGCATCATCGGCCAGACGCCCCTCCTTCGCCAGCAAACGCAGGGCGGCAAGGCGGCGCGAACCTGCTATCACCTCGTACCGGCCCTTCTTCGCCTTCCGTACCGTCAGATTGTGGATGAGGCCGTGAGCCTCGATGCTGTCGGCCAGTTCGGAGACACCAACGGCGGCATTGACACGCCGGACATTGGCCTTGCTCGGCACCAGCCGGTTGAGGGCGATGGGCTCCACGGCATGCTGGATGCTGGCAAGAGCCTCCACATGGGCATTTTCAGCAGACGATGCCTGCATTACGGATACGATATTCATGGTTTTCTTCCTTCCTTTTTCGTTCATGGAACACGGAGCAGAACCGCGTTCTGCTTCCCGGAGCCGCGCGAGCGGTGGGGTTGGAAGGGGACAACAGGCTTCGCGGGGAACCGGCTGCACGAAACGCAGTGGAGGAAGCTGGGCGGAAGCCCTGTTGGGGGGAGAAAAGGGGCAAGGCCCCATGGCCCCCACCTTACGATAAATGCCGCGGGAACCGCGTCACCATTCCCTGCCCGGTCAGAGGTTCGAAACGTATTACGTTGTTAATCTTTGATTAAGTCCTTCGGTTTAAACCGGAACCATGAGCAAGAAGGTCATTTCATTTCGATTGTCGGACGAGGAACTGGCGAAGCTTGATGAAGCGTGTCGGCGACTAAGTCAGAACCGTTCCGAGACCGTCGTTTCGGCCATCGAAGTTCTTTTGCGTGACTACGTGCATGAGGGAGGCACCCTCATTCAACGGACACCTTGGCTTGAGCGGCCCACCAACCCGGAGACACCCGAGTGATGAATTTTGACTTTAACAAGCTGCTGGTGGTGCTCTGCAGCGTCGTCATCCTCGTCGGGATCACGGCCTTCTACGGAAAGAGCATCGAGATTTCTCCCACGCGTGGCCTAAAATTTGAGAGCGCACCCTAGCTGCACAACGGAATTGCCGTGCTATGACACCTCAACGCACAACGGCAGCGGGGGAACCATGCGTACTGTCATGACGATCGGACTGCTTCTCACGATGAGCACAGCCGCACAGGCGGAAACGCTCTATTACGGCTCGCGTGCTGGCATGGAGGTCACCGTTGTCAAAAAATCGAACATTGGCTCCACCCACGCGAAGATCGTAACGAAGCACACCCGCGACAACGCCACCGCCTATTGCCGGGAGTACGTGCAGAAGGTGACGCCGAAGTGCATCGCCGACGAGTTGAAGGTCGAACTGGATCTCGAAATCGCGGCCAACTGCAAAACGGGCAAATTCACGACGCTCAACGGTCAGGGCTATCAATTCAAGGGACCGAACGAAGCATACGACCCCACTGAGATGAACACGGAGTACGTGTTGGTCGAGGTTGGCACCAGCGAACCTTTGGACGGTTCGAGCGCATCCGGCTATGACGTGGCCCTCGACCAGTTCAAGGCTCTATGCCCGAACCGGGTGCAATAGCTTCATGACCGCTTAGACCGGTAGGCATCGGGCGCAAGGCCCCCCGGCGTAAACCCCGGGGGGACCCAGGTCAGTTCTGACTCGGCGGATTCGCGGCCAGCCGGTCAGCTTCGACAGCCAGATCAATCACATGATGCACGAGGAAGGCGTCGATAAGCGAAAGGGCATAGTCCCGCGATATCGGCAATATGCCTTCCTGCAGCAGATGACGGCCAACATAGTCACCGGCATCCCAGAGACTGCGGGTCATCTCCGGATAGTTCGGTTCAATCCGCTCGATGACACTTTCAAACACAGCATTGGCGGCCTGAATAAACTCGGCCCGATCGTCTCCGCTCAGAGGCAGAGACGCAATTATGGCATGGGAATCCATGACAAGCATTCCTTATTGGAGTGGCGTTCTTTTGCATCAGCCTTATCGGTCGCCAACCGACGCTGGTTCTTGGTGTGGTGGCCTATCAAGGCGCCAGGCGCCACCTTATGCTCACATGCGCCAGAGCAGGATACGTAGGAAAGCGGCGAATGCAATCCGCCTGCCCGAAAATGAGCCTCCTGCGGCATGCGGAAGACAGCCCAACAATTTGAGGGGTTTGCTGCTTGCAACAAGGAGGAAGGCAATTTAAAGCTGTAGCCGGTGTTGCAACCCATTGGGGCTGGGTATGAACAAAATCGTATACGCGACCGTACTTCTGCTCGGATCTTGCTCGACCGCCTCGGCTGGATCGCAGCAGAATTTTGATTTTGCCAAATCCGCCTGCGCCCCTAAGGCAGGCAGCTTCGAAAAAGCAATAGCCATCCGCGTGTTTCCACATCTGACGGATGAGGGCGGTTTTGCCCTGCGCGACGGCAAAACAGATTGGGAAAAGCCGTTTGGTCTTCAAAGCCCGGACGCAGTTTTCAACTATGTATCTCGGGCAACCTTCGACGGCTGGGCCGTCTATCAACTGCACAGCGCGGAAAATCCAGCCCGCTTCACTGTCCAGTATATGTTCGGCGACGTGAACCCTGCCCCGCACGATTGTGTGGTCGTGCCAGAGACGCCGGAACCGGTCGCCATCGACATCATGCCGCCATTGGCACTGCAGATGTACCTTTCCAGGCTCACTGGGGACGGAAGCGGGTCTCCGGACCAGATGCGCTCGCGATTGCGCCAGACACTCGGCCTGCCAGACAATGCCTTGGCCACCGTTCGCCAGATTGCTCCATCAGTTGCGGCGGATGCCACTCCGGTCTCCGCCGGCACAACGGTTGCCAACGCCTGCGGCGTGCCCGTCAACAGTGCACTCGTCGAGATTGGCAGCCATCAGCCGCCGAAAATTTTCACTCCCGAGACCGTCAACGGTCATTGGGAGTTCAATTATCTGTCTGAAGCCGACGAGCCGTTGACCGCAATGTGCTTCCGAACGAAGGACGAGAGCAGTCTGTTTCGTGTCCCTCTCCCGACAGGTCTGTCACGCTGTCAATTCGACACGGGCGCACTGTCGTGTTCGGCCGAAGCTAAGTCCGGCACCGTGCAGGGAACCAACCTTGACGAGCTTTCACCGGAGCAAAAGGCACGATTGTCGGCGGCGGCCGACGAGATGATGATGAATGATCCTTATTCGCGGTCACTGCTCGAAGAACCGAAGGCAAGGATTGAAGCTTCCGACTACACGGGCGAACGTCCAACCCTCGCCGGACTTCCCACCGTAGTCGCAGAGGAGTTCATAAAGTGGGACCGGAGTTGCGGCCAGGACGCCAATGGCAACTTCACCGAGGATTATCTCACGATGACCGACATCGATCAGGATGGTGACCAAGATTTTATCTTGAACGGCGACGGAGCAAGCTGCGTACAAAGTGGCAAAATTGTCGCCATGGGCGGGGGTAACGGTGGCACCAATCTCATCGTGTTCACCCGGCAAGCGGCCAAATTCACAAAGACACTCGATGTATTCATCCAAAGTGCGGAAATCCGATCCCATCAAGGTTTCACAACTGTCGTGACAAGTGATGGTAGCTACAAGCTCATCAGTGGAAAGGCCATAAAACTTGCAAAACCACTAGAGGGCGGAAACGTTGCCTTCTTGTTTGGTCGATAGGCGAACTAATATCCTTATATTTGGCGTGATATTTATCCAGAACTATTGCGCAAAACATACAATTATCTTCATAATGCGATCTATAAATATTGATTCGGAAGTAAAATTGTGAAGCTATTATCGTTATTTTTGTTCGTCTTACTGCTGCAATCACCTAGCACTGCGAGTGCAGAAGAGCCTCGTTCTTCGCAAAAAACCCACGCTCTAGAATCTGCTTGGAACGAATCTAACAAAGATCCACTGGCGTTTTTGGTAATGTGCTATGCCTCCTATATGGACGATCACAACAACTCTCTATTAGAAGCATCAGGCAGTAGAGAAAAGTATGAATTTAACATGATTATGTCCAATGGATTTGAAGGCATGCTTGAGCACGCAATAACTACTTGCGATCCGGAAATACAGCGGGCAAATATTATAAGCAACAAAGACCCCTCGTACAAAAAAGCAAAAATATTTATGTACGACTTTGCTAAAAATCAGAATGCCACGTTCTTAAAAGAATGTTCGTCCGACTATTGTAAGAAGTTTTCCTCTAGGGTTACCCGCTAGGAGTTTCTGATATGAATGGGCGCAAGGCAGCCTTATTCGGGGTGGGGTTATTTACGTCGGCAGATCCGTCTGCCGCCTTAGACTTGGATAGTTACATTGCCTTCAGAGTCAAAAATCATGAAAATACGAAAAAATCTGTAGATCTTAAACGAGCAGACTCTGCTCTACAAAACTTATCGAAATTTCAGCAAAAAAATGGATCAACAAGCGGCGTAAACATCGTCAACAAACCAGTATTGAGTTCTTCGAAGAGCGTATTTTCCTCTCTGTTCCAATCTGAAGCAACAAAGAATTCCGTTAGAGAAGCTGCAATTAACGGAAAATATTTTGATGGGAAGGAAGCGGATAGAGTATTCGATCAACAGACCGCCAAAACCAATCAGTCTATTGAAAAATGGAGAAACGACAAGAATCCCTATGGGGAAGATATATCAAGCGATATATTCAATGAGGTCGCTGGCGGTATCTACGATTTCGCAAAACAGATGTTGGGAAAAGAGTCGCAAGCCAAAGGTTTTACGAACACCAGCAACATAAGACAGTACGACCTAGCGCCATCGGAACCATCAGAGATAGAAAAAGCGGAACCGGACGTAGTCCGTGCTGTTGACCAAGCGTCTACCTTTGCCCCCCGCGACTACGATCAGTTCGTCGATGGCGCGGTCGAAAGCTCCAACGACTACACCTCATCACGCGATCCGAACTACGGGCCACAACCCGACAACTCAGCAAGGTCGCGCCCAGCAAGAACTCCGCAAGCTTTCTCTCGCCGGTGCAATCCCGGCGCGGTGGACTACACGACTCCATTCCCAGTTCCGGGACGATGCTAACCAAATAGGGGTAACATGAAAAAAGTGAACATGGCCGTGCTCTTGTGCGCGGCAGTCAGCCTGTCGTCATGCGAGACAACCGGCCCCAAACAACAAACTGGAACGGTCATTGGTGCCGTCGCGGGCGGCCTCATTGGCTCGCAGTTCGGAGATGGGGGCGGAAGCATCGCTGCCGGTGCGCTGGGAGCCGTGGTCGGCGGTCTTGTCGGGGGCAGCATTGGTGCACAGCTCGACGCGCAAGACCGCGCTCGTCTGCAGCAAATTACCACGGCCTCGATTCGAAGCGGCCAAAGCAAGTCGTTCAGGAATTCGAAGACAGGTGTCAGCGGAAAAACCAAGGTGATCCGTGAAAGCAACGCCGGAGGCAAACAATGCCGCACGGTCCAGCAGAACGTCACTCTGGCGAACGGTCAGGTATCCCAGGATACGGTTACGGGTTGCAAAGGTGCGAATGGATGGTCCGTTTAAGGGGACTCTGGTCTGTCGTTTTTTCGCTTCTCACCATACCAGGCGCAGCAAATGCTGCGCCTTCCGATCCCCCTTTCGGGACATCAAAGGCATTGCCCATCTCGTTCCAGGTCGATGGCGGGGCGGGCTGGTGCAACAAGGGCGTGACGGTACGGCTAAAGGCGAGCTCACCGGATGTCCTCACGGATGGTTCTGAGCCGTTCCAGCAAATGCTGGGACGAATTCGGGCGATCATCGAAGGCGACTGCTCAAAGGTTCGCAATATTGGCTTCTACGGCCGCACGAAAAGCGACGAGGTGTCTGTCGGAGAGAGTTCGAAGCTGACTGATTGGGTCTACGTCCCCTTCAAGCTTCACGGCAAACCCGCAGACTGCAAAGGTCCAAGTAATTCCAGCCTCTGTGCCCAGCGCTGGCGCGTCTTCAACGATGTCCGCGGTCTCTTTCTAAAAGGGGCGTTTTCCGAAGCGGTTCTCACACGTTACCTGTCCACGGATGAAGGAGCAGACGCCGAATTTGTATCGGGCGACGCCCGCGGGCGCGTGGCTTTTGTCCCACTCACGAGCGGCGTTCCCTTCACCGACGCGGCCGCCTTTGCCCGGCAGCAGATTGAGCAGCAATCCCAGCGCTGCAAGGGTGAATACGTTAAAGGTGAGCTGGCCTCACTCAGTAATGGAGCGGCCTCCCAAGGCGGGACATGCCGCACGACCGATCGGAAAACACATTCGCATTTCGTCATCTCGAAGGCACCCGATGGTTTTGAAGTTATCGCCTTTTCGGATTTCACCGAGAAAGGCATGTCTGGGCGCCGCCTTGCAGCCGAGCTAAATGCTGTCCTGTCGGGAACGGAACTGCCCTGGTCGGACATCAAACACGAAAACCCGAATGACGGGAAACCGGGCTTTGCTGCTTCGGGATGCCCGGCCGTTGCACAAGAGTTCGCAGAACTCGGCTCGCGCCCTGTCGCCATCCGGCTAGTCTCGGAAAGGACCGACGAGCCGGGCCTGTGGGCATTGCGTACTGCGACAAATGCGCGGGGCGAGACATCCAAGGACGCCTGGAAAATGCGGATTCGCAACATTTCCGACGCGGAGCAAGCCACGCTTCAACAGGGTGAAAAGTTCGGTTACTGGCTGCTCTATCGCATCACCGAGAATGGCCAGGGGATACAGTTCGAAAATCAGCTGTATGTGGGGCAGGCGAACACGGAATGCACCCCCTTTCGCACACCGAAGGTCGTGCGCGCAGATAGCCTGCCTAACCATGTCAATGAACTGTACGTCGACAATCTCGATCTGCTGCCGGCCGATAGCTCTCCCGAAGGCAAGCGCGCCACATTGCAGCAGTGGATGACAGATCGAAGCCGCGCTGAGGCCGAACAGAATGCCGCGCTTCAGAACGACATGGCAAAGTTGCAGCAGATGGCAGAGGCATACCCAGTTCCCCTCCTGGTGGCCCTGTCCGACTTCAACACCGCGTGCTTCGCTCTCGACAGCAGCTATTCCGTGGTCTTCGCTGACGATTTCGTCACTCGAACTGATATCGATGGTGACGGCGATCTTGACTACATTGCAACTGGAGATGGGGCGATATGCAAGGACGCTGGCGGTGTTGCACATCTGCGAGCCAGCGATAATGGAGCCCTGCGGGTCTTCATTTTGACCAACACAACGAGCGGGCCTGTGCTGGCACTCGATGCCAAAGTCCAAGCTGGCACTGTTCGTCGCCACAAAGGCTTTGCGGTTCTCGACGGCGGGAACGGCACCATCTACCAGATTGCCGATGGGCAATCTCGACGCCTGGACACCTCGCCGGAAGGGGGAGAGATCGTCTACTCGCTGGTTCGGCCTGCCACTATCGGGAAATGGTGATGGTGTGGTAATTGGAATCTATGTTCAGGTCCGTGAACCCCTTCAGGGCGGACTTGGCACATTTGACTTCTGGATAGTGGACACGCTTGAAACGTGCTGACTCCACACAAAGTTTACGATCTTTTCCGTTCCATTCCCGACCGGCGCCGTTGTTCGCATAGAAGGCAAAATCACCCTTGGGCAGGTCGGTGATTTCGGTGCACGCACTTTTCTTCGCATCGTACCAACCCATAACAACGTACCCGTCATCAACGACTAGATTGCTGTACTTGCTGTAGAAGGCCAACTTCAGATCGCGGTTTGTTTTGTTGCAAACGTTCAGCGTAAAATTCTCGCGAAGCTCCAGCTGGCGGATTTCACTGTCGACAAATTGCTTCGTCCCCGCACTACCAGATGTACCAGTCTTCTGGGCATAGCCCTCTTCGATGCCATCTTCGGCAGTGACCGTCGTCACACAACCGAGACCGACGGACAACCCAACAATCCATGCAATCAACGTCTTGAGCATCTCTGGCCTCATGTAAGAGTTTTGGCTGACTCTAATTTCAATCGAAAGTGGATTTGGTCAATAGCGATGGCGCTTCCAGCTCGTCGGACAGGATACTAATTTAGGGTTTTGAAGCCGATGCCGACGCTAGGGAGCAAACCGAGGGCTAGGGTCGCTTCCGCTATCGTTGGCTGTTTGCACCGATGGTTTCCGAACGAAAGCGTACGGAGGGAGCCGGCCCGACACGGAGCGCGGAGGGAATGGATGGGGGCGGTCGCGTTCGTATGAGTCCAGATTTCCGTTTCGGCTTCTAACCGTCGAAATCCAAATCCACAATGCACGGCTGTGAACCAATTGATAACGTCATATCCTTAAAGTTGTTGCCCTATAACAATTTTCGCACGCTTCGTTGTCGAGGAAACAGACGTGAATATAGATACACTAGTCTTGATTATCGCGGACCAGAATGGGGGCAAAAGCAACCAAATGAGAAGCGTTTTCGAGGAGCACGAACTCTACCATCAGTATGGCGGTTACCCGAAAAGGGCGATCAGCCGCCACCAGCTTGTGGCTCCAGACATGGAACTCTTCATTCGTCTGTCGTCCTGGCACGAAAGAAAGCACAACTACCAGACTGTGAAGAATGATATCACGAACGGGAAACGTCACCCCGACCGGCGATACAAGGTGCTTGTTGCGGCCCAGGTGAAACCGACGCGCCAGCTTCCGATGACCGGAGAAGAGCTATTCATGAAGCTCTTTGCGGATTTCTCAATTCGGCGAGGGTATGCGGTTTGGCTGAATCCGGATCGCACCGGTCAAAAGCCTTTCGCGATCAGCTCTAAGCTAGCAGCCTTCCTGTCGTCGAACCGGCGAGCGAGTACACTAGCGATTGATAGCCTCGCACTTCATCCGTCAGCATCGCCCGGCACCAACTCCATCAATGCCCGATTATTGGCGGACCTACTCTTCCGCACATGATTAAGGCCACGTGTGGCCGTCACGGTCGCCCCCCCCGGCGGCAGATCGCTCCGGCAATCGGTCAACGCGTCCCAAGCACTGATGCCCACAGGCATTGTAGAATCCTACAATTGACGGGCGACTAACACTTTTGCGAGTAGCGTTCTGACCGGAAAAGATGAAATTTCCCGGTGTTTCTGTGTCGGAATACAATTGGAGGCAACAATATGTCCCAGAGCGGCTCGTTCACATTTTACACCTATGCGCGCGTCGACCCGTCCCGCGAGGACCGTTGGGCCTATACGGGTATTTCGGACATCTTTTTTGATGACGAGGAGAGTGCACGTCAGGATTTGCGCGAACTGCGGGCGGACGTCGAGAGCGAGGCCGGCTACACATGGCAACCAATGCAGCTTGAGAAAATCGAAACCCTTCCCGTTTCTCGGGAAACCATCTTGGCGCTGCTCAACGACGGCGTAGGCTCGTTTGTAAGGAAGTACGAGATTGTCGAGGTTATCGACTAAAGCTGCTCCGCGCCCTCGTGCCTGCGCCCCGTGCTGCTGATGGCGACTGAACATTCGTGTCGCCGCACGCGGGTTGACGAATCATCGCGACTGTTCGACACTTTGGCTTCCGTCTTTCGCGCATGAGTGCGATCGGCGGCAAGCGAAAGGGAGCTGGTCCTTGTCGCTTCACGAGACTGATAAACCAGTGTTGGTACGTTCCAGGTCAGCAAGGAACTAGCGAACAGAGCTGGCCGTCGGGAATTTTCGGCGCGCGCACATGGAGCAAGGTAGCCAGTTCTACCCGCGTCACTCGGCAGGAGCGATACGACACTTTCAAACAAGAGCGGACCCGAAGTGTCCGAAGGAGACCTTATGGAGCAATTGTTCCAGAAGGGTCGCTGGGCTTGGTTGAAAGTGACCGTAATCGCTATTGTCACTCTTCTTATGCTCGCGACCTTCACGTTTATTATTTTGGCGAAAGACCCGAAGAGGCTATCTTTCGGCGTTTCGTGGTTCGCAACATTTGAGTACGAGGCTCGCGAGGCGCAATGACCCAAACGCGATGTATGACAAAAGAAAAACGCGGCTAATGCGCGAAGAGCTTTGATCCAAGCCCATATCGGCGGGCACCAAAGACTCTAAGGAATCCGACAACTGTTTGAGCCGACATTCCCTTCAAAATGAGAAACCGCAATGGACGAAGCCCAAGATATCCCGCTCGGACTCACAAAAGAGCAATGGACCGATATTCAGGCCGAAATGGAGCGGCGCGAAGCTGCCAACCGCAAACGCTCGGCAACGATGAAAGCGAAGGCAGCCGCCGAAAAGGCAAAGCGGCTCGCGCAACCTCCAACCAGCCTGGATGATGCATGGCGCCGGCATGCAGACTTGTGTCCACATCCTCCCTATTCGGAGGCGGCCACGGCCTGGTTCCGTGAAAACCGACATTTTGACTTTGATGGCACATCATGGCGGCGGGAGCGGAGGCTCCAGACCACTAATTCCGGAAAAGGAAAATCCGTCCGGAGCATCATCTATTATGGCACTGACGGTAGGGTGGTGGAAACGCTCAACAACACCAACCGGCGCAACGACGAAGCTCGGGACTTTGGACTGCCTGACTGACGCCATCGTCCAACGCGGGGCACGCATTGCCGCGCTCTATCTGCTACGCCAGCGACGAATTGCGTCTGCAAAATCAGGCCCGGCACTGAAACCCCATGCGGCTCCACAGATGCTGAAAACCGACACACCCGCGATACCACCAAAGACACCACCCACAATGCCGGTTCCCGCCCCAAGAAGGAAGCCGACCGCTGCACCTCCAACGACTCCCGCAATCCTCGCCTTCATGTCTCCCCCGTTACTGCACAGCCATCATTTCGCCACGCACAATCCGGGGGCCGGCACTTAATGTCAATTTGGCAAAGAAGCAGCACGAATAGAAAAGCGCCGCAGGAGGCGCAACAGCTACGTGCGGGACCAAGGAAATCGGTGACCGCTTATCATGCCACACTAAAACAATTCAATGTCTGATGGCGGGACATAGCCCGGAATATTGGCGGCAACCGTGACCCAATTGAGAGGCTTGGCACTGTAAGTTGCGTAGGCGGTCACAAGGGAAACCTCGACCTCCAGCCCGATTTTCGCCGCGAACTTCACGGCCTCATTAAACTCACGCATCGCCTGATGCAGCCTCTCCTTCGCGAGCCGTTGATCATGCGTGAGGGGGAACTCCACTACAACGGCCATAGCCCTTCCTCCAGTGTGCTTTGCCTCACGTCATTCGCTGTTGCCTAAAGATCCGCAGTATCGTGCTTTCGCTGACCCCAAACGCACGCGCGATACGCGCGCAGGGTTCGCCCTTGGCCCGTCGCTCGGCAACCTTCCTCCACTCCGCTGGCCCCAGCTTTGGCTTTCGCCCGAACTTGACGCCACGAGCCTTGGCCCTCGCGCGGCCGTCGGCCGTGTTTTCGAGGATGCGCAGGCGTTGTATACGGCCCACCCAGCCTCGCATGTACGCCGCCATATCGGAAAAGTCATAGACCGTGTCGATAAATGGCTCATCGAGGAGCCGCAGCCGGGCACCGACGCTCTCAACCTCGCGAAGGATCAGCACCAGATCGAGCGGGTCGCGGGCAACTCGATCCGAAACCGTGGCCAAGAGGGTGTCGCCTGCCTCAAGACTGGCGAGTAGTCGCAAGAATTCCGGTCGCCCCTCCGTGTCCTTACCACTCTTCTTTTCGTGGATGATCAGGTCGCAGCCTGCCTTTTGGAGCCTGTCGATCTGATAGGCAAGATCCTGCTTTTTCGTAGAAACGCGGGCATATCCATAAATCATGACTGCATCCTGACAAGCAATCTGACGGAATCGAGGAGCAGAAACACGCGCCTAAAACCTTATATTACTTAATATTATCCGCTGATTGCAAACAGTAATTAATCACGACTTTTGCAAGTAGGGTGGATTCACATTCTGTTACCGCCATTTTGATTCGACAATACTTATTTTCATTCACTTTCTTGCTCGGCACAGCGTGCACGTTTCGCCGCTCCGGCGACCGTCAAAAGTCGTGATTTTTGATATCCAGAATCTGCCAACGGCACAGGCCGAGCGGCGGGTTCTGCCGTTCTGCCACGGCTAGGAATCCGCCCCGATTTACTTCTTGGGGACTGTTTCACATGCCGAAAACGCCGAAATCACATTCCTTCCTCTCAAGTAGCCTCGCGGCGGCGGCATTTGCCCTGCTACTTTCCTCCTGCGCTCCCAGCCCGACCATCGAAGGCAAGTACAAGGCCGACGATGGCGCAGGTTCGAGCGCCGAATTTCTGGCGGACGGAACCCTGATCTTCGTGAGCGGGGGGCAGCAGGGCGTTTGGAACTGGACGAAGCTTGATGACGACCGCCTCAAGCTCGCGCCCGGCGGCGGCCTTGCGGGAACCAAGGCTGCGATATGCACCTACGCCCTGTCCAGTGCCGAGCTACGCTTGGCGGATTGCCATCTGGCGATGACCCTGACCCGCCTCTGATCGGTAGGAGCCTCCCATGACGACGAAGATCGCCACACTCATGGCTGCCGCCGCGTTCGCCACCGCAGGCACGAACGGCGCCAAGGCCCAGACCGCCGAAGAGGCCGCCATCTTCATGGTGTTCGGCCTACGCGACCAGGACACCGCAAAGGACGCCAGCGGTGAAATGCGCGTGACAAAAGTGGCCGACGCGCCGCTGACACTCGGCTTCACCTACATTCCGAACGGGGCAGGCTCGACGGGCGGGACAACGCAGGTAGCGGTGACTCAACAGGATGCCTGCCGCTACATCTTTGAAGCCAAACCGTTGGATGGAAGGAGCGGCGAGAAGCCTGTCAAGCTGGCCGTGGATTTCACGCAGGTACAAGGCGCAACGCTGAGCGGGTTCAGCGGCGTCACGTTTGCCGGTGCCACCATGACCTGCATCGAAGCTGGAGACCGCTGCGCGATCCTGAACCAAGACCTCAAGGCAGGCCGGTTTGAAGGGCGCATCGGCCCCTTCGACAAGGACAAGCTCACGAACCTTCCCAAGCATCAGGCCGAACTCGATGCGACCCTCGCGGCGTTCAAGGAGACCACATGCAAGCCCGACTGAGCCTCACCGCCACGTTGGCGGCGTCCGGGCGGCCGCACGGCACCTCAAGTGCCCAGACACCGAAAGGAGGTGACATCACCCTCATGGAATGAAGCAAGCCGGAACCATTTTCTGCCTCCCGCATGCCGTCACTGCCTCAACCCTCGCGCCCCTTCGGGGGCGTTCTGATTCAAGATGGAGAAGAACTATGCTCATACCTGTATTGGGTGGACTCACCGCTTGTTTCGTATTGGTGGCTTTGGGAAGCCTTATCGGCCTCATCGGGCTCATCGCCCGCGAGGCCCCTTGGCTTCTCCTCCTCGCCGGAGGTGCCGCGGTGTTCTGGCTAGCAGCTGCGGCCTAGCCCCGATCCGGACGATGCAACATCGTCCGGTCATCTATTATTCAGTTTCGGCAGCCACGCGAGATTTCCGGCGCCCCGTCAATCGCCGGAGCGGCCCAGTAATCCGTGCCAACATGGACTCCGCAGGAGCGGCAGGCTCTGGAAGCAGAGCCGACTGCGCCCTGAGGGCAGCCCTCTCCTCACGTTCCCGACGTACCTCCTCGTCCCGATCGGCTTTCCGCTGGTCCAGAATCGACCGAATATAGTTCAACGCCTCCTCCTCGCTGAAATTCAAAAAACCGCGCAACAACCGTGCCACGTCCGCCTCCTTCTTCTGGTAGACGTGGGCGTACTCCGTCTGAGCACGGGGCCGACTTCTTAAAAGCATCAGCATGTTGATGGCTTCATCAAGCGCCGCGAAAATCATCTCGTACTGCGCTTGCGAGATCACGTAGTCAAAGCCGGGGGCGGCGTGTTGCAGCCAGCGCTCAAACGTCACCTCATCCTTAGTAATCGCCTCCGACGTCAAGTAGTTGTCCAATGCCTCGTGGATCAACTTGGACCGGCTGATCTTGTTGACGGTGGTGTATTCCTTGGCGACTTTGAGGAGTTCGTTGTCGATATAGGACGAGATCCCTGTCGACGGAGGACCTGCTTTCCGTCCGCCCCCATGCTTGCGCTTAGGCTTGGGCTTGGTAGTTGCCTTTTTCATTCTTCCCCTCCGACTTCGCCCACACCGTTGCGGTGCATTCCCTCAAAAAAATCCGCCTCAACCACTTGCGCCCGCCGGCACACGTCCCACACTGGGGACATACCAGACAAGTCCCGTTTTCCCATCGCACACCGAGTTTCGTGTCGTTCTCCGGTGTGCGAGAGGTCGTGAGTGTTGCTGCGCTCCGGCCTCCGACAAAACCTCCCTTGCACGGGAGGTTTTGTTGTTCGATGCGTGTCAATCTTATTAAGATTGCAGGCACCTCTCCGAGCAAAATTAATAGAATTCCTTCGGCCTGCAACCGCTGATTTCCTGAACCTGTCCGACCGAGCAGCAACTCGACGGACACTCTCAAACTGAAGGAAATCACAATGAATGACACCCGCCTCAAATACATCTTCAACAACATCAGTCCCGCCATCCCCGATAACCGCGGCCGTCCGATCGGCGGCAAGTGCATTGGCTTCACCCGCATCCATCCGGGCGGCCCGCTGGGCGGCATCTACGTGTTCCCGCACATCGGCGGTAAGTACCTCTACAGCTCCAACCCGCTGAACCCGCTGGAGCTGCAGATGGTCCGGCGGCTCGATAAGGAACGCCCGCGGAACAACCAGCTCGGCTTGCCGCGCAAGCGTGACAGCCAGGCGGTTCGTATGCTGAAGACGCTCAACCTGCTGCTCGGGGGTTCGCGCTAATGGTCGAAATCAATATTTACTCATCCGGCGATGTGGAGATCACGTATGGTTGGCCTGTCATCAGCGCGTACCAGGCGCTCATGAACTCTCAGCCCGCCCTCGTGCTCCCCGAGCCGACGAGCATCCCAGCGGTCATCGCCCTTCCGCAGATCCTGCCACCCGAACCACCGCTGAAGCCCCTCTCGGCGAAAACGGTCAAACGCATTCTGGAAAAAGCCATCGACGAGTACCTCCTCCCGTACATGGAGTATGCAGACCTGCTCCGTTGGGACGCTCTGGCAGATGGCACGACGGTTGCGGTTGTCGAGGATTCGGACACGACCGTGCGCTACTACTGGACGATCTGCCCCAGATCGTTCGCCCCCCTCAACCTCGGTCCGATCGACGAGTAGGCGATGAACCACCTCATCGGCTTCGCCTTCCGTGTGATGGAGAAGCTGCTGGATCTCTACCTGAAAATCCTGGTGGCGCTCCTCAGCTTCTTCGGCCGCGCATTGGTCCGCATCGTCGCGGACATCTATGCGCGGCTCACCCACAAACCGATGCGACGTGCGCCGACCAGGCGCACCTCGTATCCGCGCCGCCGGGGTCATCCCCGGCGTCGCTGACCGATATCAGATATCGCACCCCTCCCCGTTAACCCCGCCAATATCATTGCGAAATTCCGGTTCGTGCCGCTTCGGCAGGCACGCCGGTTTGCGCCCGATGCTGGCCACATGACAGGTAACTCTCATGGATTTGGTCATTTTGCTCTTCAAATCCGCCTACTGGACTCTCACGTTTCTGCGGAAAGCCTGCTGGTGGATACTGCGGCTCCTGTTCCGGATAGCCTATAAACGCCGCCGCAAGGGCGGCTCCCACGGCTCTTCCCGATGGGCCACACGCTGGGAACAGCTCCGCCACGGGGCTATCACCGGCGAGGGCGTCATTCTCGGACGCGGGGCTTTCCGCCGCTTCCTCCGGTTTTCCTCAGACGGCATGGTGATGGTGTTCGCGTCCATGGGCTCGGGCAAAGGTCTCGGGGTCGTGATCCCGTCCCTGCTCACCTATCGCGGATCGATGGTCGTCACCGACCCCAAGGGCGAAAACTACGAGATCACCCGCCGTCGCCGCGCAAGCTTTGGCGAAGTGCGGATGCTCAATCCCACCGACCTTGAGCATTCCGACCGCTACAACCCGATGGACATCATTCGCATCGGCACCCCCAACGAAGCGGACGATGCGGCAGCCTTGGCATCGCTGATGATCAAACCGGACGCCCGCGAGGCGCACTGGGACGACAAGGCGGCGTCGATGCTGAAGGCGCTTATCCTTCACTCCCTCAATGAGCCTGTGGCAAGCCGCACGCTGGCCGCCGTGCGCCGCCTGTCGGTCGGCACTCCGCATGTCTTCCTGTCCACACTGGAAGACATCACGGACAACTCGCCGTCACTCGCCGCACGGGAAATCGCCGCCGGCTTCCTCACCAGCGCACTCGAACCCGGAGGCGGGTTTTCGGCGGAATTCAAGTCCATCCTGTCCAACCTCCAGAAGGCAACGGAACCGTGGTCGTCAGGATCGCCCGCAGGCGTCCTCTCCTCCTCATCCACGTTCGACCTGGCCGAACTCACCACGGCAACTTCCACACTCTTCCTGTGCGTCGATGAGGACGTTTTGACCGTTTACGAACGGTGGTTAAGGGTCATGGTCGGCTGCGCGCTGAAAACGCTCACGCGGGCCAAGACGGCGCCGCCGGAACGCAAGGTGGTGCTGCTCCTTGATGAGGTCGCGGTGCTCGGCCGCCTTGATCCCCTCGAACGACAATCCGGCCTGCTGCGCGCCTACTGCACGCCAGTCCTGATCTGGCAGAACCTGCCGCAGATCCACGAGATCTATCGCGACGGGGCGGAAGCGTTTCTCGCCAACGCGTCGGCACGGGTATTCTTCGGGGTCAACGACAACCACACGGCCACGTATGTCGCCAACATGCTTGGCAACATGACCACGCTGTCCCGCTCGTCCGGGGTCAGCCATTCGGGGGACCTGTGGGACAACGGCAATCGCCAGAAAGGCCAGTCGGAAAGCGGGTATTGGCTTCTCGATCCCGCCGAAGTGCAACGCTTGCCCCTCATCCGCACCGTCGTCAAACTCCGCAATGTTCCTTACTCAATCCTCGGCCGCCGCCTTGACTATCGCAAGGTACGGCGCTGGCGCGGCCAATGGGACAGCTGGCGCGGCACATCGCCCAAGCGAAGACGTTTCGGGAGGTGAGCATGGCTATATATCACTTTTCCGGGCAGATCCTCGGACGCAAGCCCAAGCGGAATCCCGACGGTTCGTACCGTCCCGGCTCCAAGGCGGTGGCCGCTGCGGCGTATCGCGCCGGACAGCGGCTGGTCGACCGCACCAGCAACGAAGTCCATGACTACAGCCGTCGCGGCGGGGTCGCACACGCCGAAATCCTTGCACCTCCCGGCAGCGCACCGTGGCTCACCGACCGCGAAACCCTCTGGAACACGGTCGAAGCCATGGAGGTCCGCAAGGACGCCCAGCTGGCACGCGAGTTCAACATGGCCCTGCCGCACGAGCTGGGCCGCGACGATCGCCTTGACCTCGTACGGACCTTCTTGGAAACGCATTTCGTGCGGCGCGGCATGGTCGCGGATTTCGCCCTGCACGATCCCCTCCCCGACCAAGGACAGAACGACAAGAACTTCCATGCCCACGTCATGCTGACCTTGCGCAGTGCCACTACGAGAGGACTGGCCCCCGTCAAGACCCGTGAGTGGAACAGCAAGGAGTTTCTGAACGTCTGGCGGGCTGAATGGGCCATCGCCTGCAATCTCGCACTAGAACGGAGCGGAAAACGCGTGAGGGTCGATCACCGCACATTGGCGGCCCAACGCGACGAAGCCCTGGCACGCCACGACAAGGCACGCGCCATGGAACTCAACCGCACCCCGGAAATCCATGTCGGCCCCAAAGCACGCCAGATCGTGCGTGGCGACCGCCGCCCCGTGAGCCAGATACGCGAGGTCAACGCCTTCCGGAAGAGATCGCAGGATGGAACACCCTCACCAGCCCGGCGCCGGCAACGGGACTACCCCTCTTTCGATCACGGCTCGCGACTATCATGGCTGGAGAACATCGTGGCGGGAAACAACGTCCAGCTTAAACGCGACCTCATGGCCATCAACCGCCGTTTCGACCGCATGAACCGCAAACTCGACTACTGGCACCGCAATGCGGCCTTCGCGGCAGAGGGTGCGATCATGGGGCCAACCTTTCGCTTTAATCGCTGGAAGGCCGCACAGGAGAAGAAGGAGCGCAATGAGCTGGCGGCCCGCAAGGTGGCCCATGCACGCAAGCGGCTGGACCAGATCGCAAAACTGCTCAAGGAACTGGAGCGCGCAGCCACCGGAACCACCCTGCGCTACGAGCGGAGCCTGATACGGGCCAAGGAGGTTGAGCGCTGGGTGCAGCGGCTGCGACACGTTGGCCGGACCGCGTCACGGAGACGCGAGCGGTGACATGTCAGCGGCCTCCGGCAAGCCCTAAAGCCACACCCGCCAGGGTGTTCCGTTCCGGCGGATTGCCACAAGCCTGTGGCTGCCGGAGCACCTATGTCGCGCAGCGATGTATAAGTGCGCTATTCCCCCTTCCTTTTTCTTCACCTCGCAGACCTGTGGTTTTGGCGCTTCACAGGATTTCCTCCCCTACTGCCAAGGAGCGACCATGTCTGATACGTCTCTTGTCATCCGCGTTATCGGTAACCTTGCCGCCCTCTCGGGCTTCGTCCTACTGGCCGGATTGGCCATCGACCACGCCGCCGGCTGGCTCGGTTACCAGCCCCTGGCATTCTGCACGCTGCTGCCTCCGGTCATCGCCGTCGCTTACGGTGTGGGCGTCCTCATCACGTGCATCGGCGTCATCATTTTGGTGGTATCGTTAGGGAGAAGCAGTAGTGGCCTTGGCCTCGCGATCGGCGGCTTTCTGCTCTTCGCTTTGCCGCTCATGCTGCCACGCTACCTCGGCGTGAGCTGTCTATTGTAAGACAAAAACGGCCGCGCTCCGCGCGGTTTGCAGGGGGAACCCCCTGCACCCCCTTCGTGCCATAGCAAGGAAAGAGGTCACTCGACAGTCATGGGAACATAGAGTTCGCCCATCGACCTTCGGATACCGAAACAGTCAAGACAGAGCCGAAGGGTGCCAGGTCCGCCCAATGGACGCTGCGATTCTTCAAGGACATAGTCACTAGCCGGATCATCCCCGCAGACCGAGCAAACATCCGACCGCTCGGCCGCATCGACGACAGCGCGCGTCATCATTGCTTGGGGGGGATCCCACCGCTCCAGTGAGGCAAACCACTCGATCGTATGCGGAGCCAGCTGGGGAGGTTTGGCAGGCACGGTATGTCCGTTCATGGTCAGCCAAGCCCGCGCCGTCTTGAGCCGCTGATCGTGGAGATAAGCGAGGTGCTGGTAAAGCTCGGCCATAAGGCCGAAAAAGCGAAGATCAAACTGCCGCCGGAAAAGAGCGTACCCACCGCGATTCACAATATAGCGATGTGGGCCATTCTCCTGATCTCGGAGTGTCGTACGGCAGTAGGCTTCAAAGTCTTTTGACGGTTCGGCATTCATCACCGCCACGTCATATTGCCACGGATTCTTGTCCAGCTCGATTTGCCACAACATGAGATAGCCTGACCGCTCAAGGAGAGCGCAAAAGGCGTCATCGTCTTCCGGATGCTCGACAAGATGGCGGTGGATATCGTCGAAGGTCTGGATATCCTTGTTTTTGGCTCGGGCACCATCCAGAACGTCATTGATCGCCCGTCGCATTATCTCGGTGCTATCGAGATGTTTGTCCCAGCGCGACTTTTCCTCTGCCGAAATATCGACAGCAGGATTGTCGATCGCGGCAAGAAGAGGGCTATTTTTAAGATCCCCAGGCGAACAGAAGTCCACATTGCCAACCAACTGAATACCTGCATGGGAGAATGCTTGAGCGACAAGCCGAGAGCAGAACTGCTTTTTGCTGGGTCGGCGTGTACCGCCAAGCGCCGTCTGCACGGCCTCCTTCGTTGAATACTGCGTCCCGATATGTCCGCGCATAAAGGTAATCACGGCGCTGAGCTGGGCATCTGTGAGGCCTTTGCTGAGCCGCAGAACATGAATGGAACAAGCATCCTCGTAAAAAAGGCGCTGTGTATTGCGGGCTTGGACGCCTTCTGCGGTGGCATCGATAACCGAATAGCCTTCGACGCAGACCATCGCATGCGAAATGTCGCTGCGCGTAGCCATCCGGATAGCCTTGCTGACGACCTCGGTCGAGGTCGTCAGAATGATGTCGCCCGGTTCCAGTATGGTATCATTGATCCGCTTCATGGCAGCTCCACGCTTATGGTTCTCTACGATGGCATTGCTGTACTCCCTCACGGGAGCGCAGCATGGGCCCTCAAACTCGCAGTCATATGGTGACGCCTCTCAAGCTCGATGCCAAGGAAATCACGACCACAACGCCGTGCGGCAACCAGCGTGCTCCCCGACCCACAGAAGGGGTCAAGTACGAGGTCACCCGGCCGGGTGAACGAGCGGATGATATCCTCCAGCGGCCGAAGCGACTTCTGCGTCGGATGTAGGCGATTGCCGGTGCTATCCCACGACAGCACGTCGGCCAAGGGGCTTTGGGGCGCTACGGCCGGACCTTTCGCCAGCAGATACGCTTGCTCGTGGGTATGCCGCAGGAAGCGCTGCGAAGAGGCGTACGCCTTGTGGAACACGAGATGCCCTGCAATGCAGAACCCCGCATGACGCCACGCGTCCATGAAGGCATCGACTTTGTTCCAACCGTAGAAACTGACGGCAAGGCCCCCAGGTTTCAGGACACGGTACATTTCCGCAAAGGCGGGTTTCAGCCAGTCGCCGTTTGCGTCATTCGCCACGGTGCGGCCCAGGCGGTCACGGTAGCGGACAAGGTAAGGCGGGTCGGTCAGGATGAAATCCACTGACCCGTCCGGAAGGCGCTGCATCAGAGAGATGCAGTCGCCGTAGAGGACGATGTTACGAGCGGGGCGCATTACGCGTCGTCCCGTTCGGTTTTCGGCTTGCGGATGGTCAGGCGCCCGTTGAGCGGCATCGCCGAAAGCGTGATGTTGAACCCGTCGCCATCGCTGTGGGACCAGCCCGCACCTATTTTGGTCCAGTGGGCTTTGTCACCCTCGCCTTCCACAACGTAAACGGCGTAGTCGGGTTTGCTCTTTTGGGTCGGTTTCATGATCGGTTCTCCCGTTGGTTATCCGGCTGCGCCTGTCGCGGCCGGTCGGGGGATTTCTGCGACCGCGTTCCTGAGCCGAAGGCGGCCACAGGCAACGGCAACACGGGAGCGAAGCGAAGGAGCGGGCAGCCGATTGCCGGTGACAGGAACCGGGCGCACACCCGACAGTTCCGGCCGTGCGGTGCAGACGGCAACGGGGAACGACAGGACGACGCTCATAGCCAAACCCCGCGTCCGCCATGTGAGGAAGAGCATCAACGACAATGACCCACCGCGCCGCCAGCGAGGGAAGCATCCCGGTTGGTGTACGGACACAAGCGCAGTACGGAGCTTCGGTCGGAGGGATTGTCGTTGCCGCACGCCGAGGAACTACCCCTAATGCGCCATGGCTATCCGCCTAAACGGAAACTCCGCACCTACGGGGTAAAAATGCGACAGGGGGTGTTCCCCGCTTGAGATTATTGCAACCCGGAGAATCACAAAAATGACAACGCGGCCAATCGCTTGCGTTACGTCGGCCGCCTATCGGAGATGAAAAAAAGTTGCAAAAAATGCAACTTTGCCCTATATGGAAATCAGAGCAACGCTCCGGGGTCGGCGCTAGGCGCTGGCCGTACATGGATTAAGGCCCCTTGAGGGCCTTTTTTCATGGGAAGCAGCTGTATTTGATGCCAAGGCTCGGCCTGTCTTCCGGTGGCAAAAGCGCATCAATCAGTTTTCCTGCCGCCATCAAATCCACATAAGGCCTATAGGTAGGGTCATAGCCACCCTTTGCCATGGGATACAATATCAGGTCAGCAATCTGAAGCATCGGCGTATTCTTGGTACGCCGCTTCGGCTCCCCCATCACCAAGCGCTTGAAGTCGTCGGCCGAGAGCGACGAATAGGAAGCCGAAGTCGTGCTGTTAAACGGCATTCCCTCGGCCTTTAGAGATTTCGCGTATTGAACAAGATCCCGGTCTTCGCTCTTTCCAGATTCCTCGAAGAAAACGCGCAGGACGCGATCTTGGCTGTCGGCATACTTTGCCGCCCGCTCAATGAGGATCGAGTATGCAGTCTTGCACATGTACCAGAGGCGGTTGCTGTATTGGTCGCGGTAGCGCGCCACGTATCCCGGCCGGTCGATAATCGCGGCAATGCCGATAACGGGCAGGTTAAGCAAAAAGGCATCAAGCTCCGGAAAGAATGCGCGGGCACTTTCTGGCTTCTTTAACCAGCCAAAGTCGCCCCGGCCACCCCGTATCTTGTACGAGTGAAGCGGATAGGTGATTCCGTGCTTGGTGCAGAACGCCGCGTGGCGCTGCTTCACCTCGTCCACGTCTTCTTCTTTGATCAAGACCCCGCCGAGACCGAAACAATCCAGTTGGTCGCGACGCTGCTCGGCCGGCTCGCGGTCGGGATCGCGGCTGCCGGTATCATCGATGAAGAGATGGAATTCAGGACGGCGTGAGGAGGAATCGTGTGTCATTGCCAACGGAAATTCTCACACCTGGGCCCCTGCTCCAAGGAAAAAAGCCGGCCACGATGACAGGATCAAGGTGGGCGGAGAGAGGGCTAAACCCTCATGAGCGCCCCGCCAAGCGGGCGCTGCGAACCGGCAAGCGGTTCGGGGAGACACCCGTTCGGGTGTCTTTACGAGGCTGTGCAGCCTCGTGTCCGTGGAAGGGCGGCGCTGCCGCCGCCCTCGGCATCTTCCGTGCCCGGTTTGCCCGCTGCTTGGGCTTACGGGCGTTGATGACGGAAGCGTCCAAGGTCGTCTTGATATGAGCCGCGTAGAACTTCTCGATCATCTCGACGCTCGTGCGGCAATTTTTGGCAATGGCGTAGACATCTGCCCCTTCCATGAGCCGAAGGCATATATAGGTGTGACGTAGGCTGTAGGCTGTCCGAGGTTTGCCGTCCCGGTCCAGCTTGAGATGTTGCGCATCAAGAAGATTGTTGAACATCTTGAGATAATTGCCGGGGAACAGCAGATCGGTGGGCGCAGGAAGCTCGCCGGTCTCGGTCGCATCCTTTCCGCGTACCGGCTTCGCCCGGTCGCGCAGGCGCTCATAGGGCTTAACCGCCCCTGGCATGGATTTGCACCAGCCGATGCCGCGCTTGCCGCGCACTTCGATTTCAAGAATGCGCTCGCGGGAATCCGGATCCTGAACGATCGTCACATCCCGGTGCTGGAGCTGCTTCGCCTCATCCGGTCGCAGGCCGGTATTGCCCATGAACAGCACGAAGTCATGGAGCTGCTGCGCCTCCCACCGGAAGTACGGGTTCTTCGGCTCCTTGGCATTCTGGCGGGTAGCCTCGTAAAGCTGCTTGTACTCGGCCGGGCTGAACCAGGGCCGGTGCATGATCTTCCCTTGGGTCTTATAAGGTGGCGACAGGTCCGGAAGATGGTTGAGCCACTTATGACGGATCGCGGTTTTCAGGACCTGACGGAGTGTTCCGACCTCATCGTGAAGCGTGCTGCGTGCCGGAGGCTTGCCCGTCGTGGAGGTACCGATACGATGCACGCGGTAGTCCTGCACGGTTCCGGCCGTGATCTCCGACAGGCCCATCTTGCCGAAGAACGGGATCAGGTGGAGCCGCAGGCGGATGCTGTGGCCCTCAACCCACTTGGGGCTGCGCTCACCTTCGGTGATAACGGCATATTCCTGCTCAAACTTCTTAGCGGCTTCGGCCAAGGTCTTTTCGGCCTTCATCAAGCCTGCGGCCAGCTTGCCGCGAAGCCCGAGATACCAGTCTTCCGTGAGCGTCCGGTGAGCGGATTTTGCTGAACGAGCCAGTTAGGCGATGTTCTGGCATTAGAACCAGCATTAGTGCA
>NZ_PNFP01000035.1 GCF_002940685.1 Ensifer adhaerens
TACTCCTCCTGAGCGAGTGCTTTGATGCAGCCTCACTCTGCCAGAGCGCCGACCGCTGTTCACTCCTCATGGGATCTGTAGGCAATGTTGCCGATCAGACAATGGGTCTCGAACATCTCGGAGAAATAGCGCTGCGAATAACGCCCAATTTCACCCAGTCTGACGAATGGCGAAAACGGAACTGTTTTCAAGGCGGAGCGTTTAGCAAGCCTGAGCGAGCCTATCGGGGATCCGCGCCATGTCAGACGCCAAAAGCACGTCCGACGAGGACCTGCTGCCCATCGAGGCGTCATGGCCTGCCGGCCATGGCGAAATGGAAATACTGATTCGGGACTTCGACTGGTCGCGGACAGCCCTTGGGCCTATGGAGGAATGGTCGCCAACCCTGCGGATTATGATCCGCTTCCTGTTGCTAAACCGCTTTCCGCTGTTGCTGTGGTGGGGTCCACAGTATGTTTCAATCTACAATGATGCCTATCGGCCGGTGCTCGGCGCCAAGCACTCCTGGGCCCTCGGCAAACCGGTCAGCGAATGCTGGAGCGAGATCTGGCATATTCTGAAACCGCTGATCGACACCCCTTTCAACGGCGGCCCCCCTACCTGGAACGACGACATCGAGCTCGAAATCAACCGGCACGGTTTTCTCGAAGAGACCCATTTCACCATCGCCTACAGCCCCGTCCCTGACGACGTTGCGGAAAACGGCATCGGCGGCGTCCTCGCCACAGTGACCGAGATCACCGAAAAGGTCATTGGGGAACGCCGGATCGTTGTCCTTCGCGATCTCGCGTCTCGCTCAGGCGATGCGCGGACGCCGGCAGAGGCATGCATGATCGCGGCCGAGACACTCGCGAAACACGAAAGGGATGTCCCCTTCGCGCTTCTCTACCTTCTCGACTCCGACCGCAAACGAGCACGGCTTTCCGGGATGGCCGGCATGGTGCACGGCGACGCGCTGTGCCCGCAGACCATCTCTTTGGGGCAAGCCGATCGTGGCAAAAGCTGGCACTTTGACATGACGTTGGCACCCCGCGTCGTCAACGATCTGGGCTCGCGCTTTCCGTCACTGGCGTGCGAGCGTTCGCGCGGTGTGCCGGACACGGCAATCGTGCTGCCACTTGCTGCTGCCAATACGCCCGAAGCTGCCGGTTACTTGGTCGCCGGCATCAATCCACGGCTAAAACTTGACGAACATTACTATGATTTCCTGCAGCTCATGAAAGCACAGGTCGCCAGTGCAATAACGAATGCGCAGTCCTATGAAGAAGAGCGTAGGCGCGCAGAGGCTCTTGCGGAAATCGACCGAGCAAAGACCGTGTTCTTTTCCAATGTCAGCCATGAGTTTCGCACTCCGCTGACGCTGATGCTCGGCCACGTCGAAGATCTCCTGGCCCGCGGCAACCAACTACCTGGCGACCGCGAACGGCTCCTTATCGCGCATCGCAACTCCCTTCGCCTGCTCAAGCTGGTGAACACGCTGCTTGAATTCTCACGCATCGAGGCGGGTCGGCTGCAGGCGCATTTTGAGCCGACTGACCTTGCGGCTGCAACGGCGGAACTTGCGAGTGCCTTTCGCTCCGCAACGGAAAGAGCCGGACTGCGCTTGACCGTAGATACACCACCGCTTCCCGAAGCAGCCCACGTTGATCGCCAGATGTGGGAAAAAATCGTGCTCAATCTTCTCTCCAATGCATTCAAGTTCACATTGGAAGGAGAGATCGCTGTCAAGCTGACCGCTAATGCAGACAATTTCGTACTGGCTGTCCGCGATACGGGCATCGGTATCCCGGCCGAAGAAATGGCGCGCCTTTTCGAGCGTTTCCATCGCGTCGAAGGCGCCGAAGGACGCAGTCGGGAAGGATCCGGCATCGGACTGGCTTTCGTTCAGGAGCTGGTAAAACTTCACGGTGGGACCGTCTCGGCCGATAGCCATCTGGGCAAAGGCACGACCCTAACGGTCAGCATCCCAAGAGGAAGTGGCCACCTGACGGTCGATCAAACCGGTACAACTGAAAGCCGCCCATCAACCGCAATTGGCATTTCTCCCTTTGTGGAAGAGGCTCTCCGGTGGCTACCCGATTCCCACGGGGACGCCGAACTGCCCGAGGTCGAACCAGCCGCCCACCAAATGCAAGCCCGCAATGGCCACCGCCATTCCCTGTTGGTCGTGGATGACAACGCCGACATGCGCGACTACCTGCGCCGCCTGCTTGGCGGCCAGTACGATCTTCAGGTCGTTGGCCACGGAGAAGCTGCGCTCGCCGCGATAGCTTCTCAGAGACCAGACCTCATCCTCACGGACATCATGATGCCGGGGTATGATGGGCTGGAGTTGCTCAAGAAGCTGCGTTCGGACCCGCAAACAAACACCATTCCCATCATCGTTCTGTCAGCGCGCGCTGGTGAGGAAAGCCGGATCGAGGGCATGCAGGCAGGCGCCGACGACTACATGATCAAGCCCTTCAGCGCGCGTGAACTGCTGGCGCGTGTCGAGGCGCATCTCAAAATGTCTCACCACCGAACCAAAGCGGCCGAGCGTTTGCGGGCAAGCGAAGAGCGGTTCCGCGCCTTCGTTACGGCCAGCTCCGATATCGTTTACCGCATGAGCCCTGACTGGCGAGAGATGCGATACCTGCAAGGCAAGGATTTCGTGGCAGACACCGAAGATCCAAGCGACAGCTGGCTCGAGAGATACATCCCAGACAACGATCAGGCACGCATCCTGACGAACATCCAAGAGGCCATCCGCGACAAAACTGTTTTCGAAATGGATCACCGGGTCATTCTCGTTGACGGGAGCCTCGGATGGACCCATTCCCGCGCCGTACCCCTCCTCGGCCGCGACGGCGAAATTGTCGAGTGGTTCGGCGCAGCCCGTGACATTACCGACCGCAAGCGTGCAGAAGACACCCAGCAGCTTTTGCTGAGCGAACTCAGTCACCGGGTCAAGAACATGCTTGCCTCGGTACAGGCGATCGCACGGCAAACGCTGCGTTCAGCCAAGGATCCGGCCGCCTTCACCGAGAGCTTCAGCGGGCGCCTTCAGTCCATGTCGCGAATGCACTCGCTTTTGAGCCGTAGTGGCTGGGAGGGTGCCGAGCTGAAGGAAATTGTCCGCGACCAACTGTTGTCTGGCGCGGTCGACGATGATCGCGTCGTGGTCTCCGGTCCGCCAATCAGGCTCGACCCGCAAACGGCGCTTCATGTGGCAATGATGGTGCACGAACTTGGCACGAATGCAGTCAAATATGGAGCACTTTCGACGCAGGCCGGCACGGTTTCGATTGAATGGGTTCTAAAGGACGGCCTTCTTCGCCTTGACTGGCGGGAACGCGGCGGACCATCCGTAGAATCGCTGGGCGAACAGGGTTTTGGAACGAAGCTGATAGAACAGGTCCTGAGCGGCGGCGGAGGTCGTGCGCGCCGCTGGATAGAAGCGAACGGGATGCGTTGGGAGATCTCACTTCCGCTCGAGCCGGACGTCGGAGAAAGCAAGCCAACTGAGGCGGCAGGTCCCTTGTCGAAAGCCCCTCAGTCCGGTCCAACCTCGGCTTCGGCAAGTATCAACGGGAGGAAATTTGCCGTCATTGAAGATGAGCCTCTGATTGCCTTTGAGATCGCCTCGGTACTTGAGGACGAACATGCGCATGTGGTGGGGCCGGCGTCGACGATAGGCGATGCGTTACGCATCATCGATCAGGAGCGATTTGACGGGGCGTTGGTGGACGCGAACCTGCATGGGCAATCGGTCGAAGAGATCGCGGCTGCCTTGGCCGGAAAGAACATCCCATTTGTCTTCGTCACCGGTTATGGCCGTGAGGCACTGCCGACTGGCTTTGCCGGCGCGAGGTTACTGATGAAGCCGTTCACCTCGCAGCAGTTGATCGAGGCCGCAGCACAGCTTGTGACGAAGTCCAATGCGGTCCTCAGATTGCGTCATTGACCTGGCGGGCTCGCCGGCCCGGATTGCTTTTGTACATGCTTGAGGTACCCTTTAAGGGCGCTCCGTTGCGCAGCAATCCCCTGCCGCGATTTGGCTCCACCATCAAGGATGCAATGTTACCGGAGTTCATGGGAGCAACCAAAATGCTGGTCGAAATCAGCGATCCCGAAGCATCGGAGCAGGCCTTTCGTGACGACGAAAGAAGGTTCCGCGACATTTTCGAGTACGCTGGAGTTGCCGTGTGGGAGCAGGACTTCTCCGGTGTAGCCGAGCTCCTCAAGAGGTTTCGCTCCGACGGCATCGAGGATCTGCGTGCTTTTCTGGCGGCACATCCCGAAAGGCTGGACGAGGCGATAGCGCGCGTGCGTATCATCGATGTCAACCCATTCACGGTGGAGTTGTTCGAGGCGACCGAGAAAGGCGAGCTTTTAAGATCGCTCACAAACGTTTTCCTCCCTGAAACGGCGCCGATTTTCATGGAAGAGTTGATAGCGATCTGGGAGGGACGTCGGCGATTTGGGAGCGACACAGTTCTTCGCACGCTACGAGGACGGCGTTTGGACGTTGTCTTCACGATTACTTTCGAGGGATCACACCACGAGCGCGCCTATGTCAGCATTCTCGATATCTCCCAGCGCAAGGCCGCCGAACGCCGGCTGGAGGCGGTCGACCGGATTGCAAAAGCGATCGCCAGCAATCTCGATCTCGATCGCATCGTACAGACGGTGACGGACGCGGCCACCGAAATTACCGGCGCAAAATTTGGAGCCTTCTTTTACAATCTCGTGGACCCACAAGGCGAGCGCTACACGCTCTACGCTCTTTCGGGAGCTCCGCGCGCGGCTTTCGAGAAATTCGATCTGCCTCGCAACACCGCCGTGTTCGAGCCGACGTTTCGCGGACTGGGTATTGTGCGTTCGGACGATATCCGTATCGACCCACGCTATGGCCAGTCGGCGCCGCATTTCGGCATGCCGAAAGGGCATCTGCCGGTCGTCAGTTATCTGGCCGTTCCGGTGGTTTCGCGTTCGGGCGAAGTGCATGGTGGGTTGTTCTTCGGTCACGATCTGCCCGGCATCTTTGCCGCCGACGCAGAGAACGCGGTGACATCTATCGCCGCGCACGCCGCAATCGCGATCGACAACGCCCACCTGCTCAAGGCCGCCGAGCGCGAGCTCACCGTGCGCCGGCAGGCCGAACATGCCGCCCATCAGCTTGCCGCGATCGTCGAATCCTCGGAGGACGCAATCCTTTCGATGGACTTGGATGGCGTCATCAGCAGTTGGAATGCCGGCGCCGAGCGGCTCTACGGGTATACAGCTCCAGAAGCCATCGGAAGACCGGTTACCCTATTGATTCCCGATGATCGGCAGGGCGAGGAACTGGACTTCCTTGCACAAGTGCGCGCCGGCCACCGCGTCGATCACTTCGAAACCGTCCGGCAGCGCAAGGATGGCGGGCTGATACCGATCTCGCTCCGGATTTCGCCGATCCGCGACAATGCCGGCGTGGTCATCGGTGCCTCGAAAATTGCCCGCGACATCAGCGAGCGCAAGCAAGCCGAACAGCAGAAGGATCTGCTGATCCAGGAGATGGCGCACCGGGTCAAGAACCTGTTTATGGTATCGAGCAGCGTGGTGTCGCTGAGCGCCAGATCGGTGACATCGGCCGACGAACTCGCCTCTGCCGTTGTCGCACGACTGGGATCGCTGGCCCGGGCCCATGTGCTCACCTTGCCAGTACCCCATGGCGGTGGCTCGGGCGAAGGGCGGGCCAACCTGCAGCCGCTTCTCGCCACGATCCTCTCGCCATACGACGGCGAGAACCGCCGGGGCCAGCGCCGGGTCACGACCCGGGGGTGCGATCTGGGTGTCTCGCGCGCAGCGATTACCGGTTTTTCGCTCGTCGTGCATGAGTTTGCGACCAACGCCGCCAAGTATGGGGCGCTTTCATCGGACACTGGCTATCTCGACCTCGAATGCATCGACCGAGGCGTTTTACTCGAACTGATCTGGACCGAGCGCGGCGGACCGCCGGTCGTCGAAACAACAGCTGAAGGTTTCGGCACGAAGCTCGCGAAACTAACCATTGAGAAGCAATTCGGGGGGGAAATCCTGCGCGAGTGGCATCCCGATGGGCTTGTTATCCACCTCGTTGTTCCGAAGGATCAGCTGGAACCGTACGAATAGCCTGGCCGCCCCCCTGCAACACTCAACGGCGGCTGTCGAGTTGACGGCGCGGGCGCCGTCGCGGAGTGATCTTCAAACCGACGCGACGCCTCGCGAACGGACGGCAGTCGAAAGGCCCATCGGCCCCTACATTGTAGCTGGAACTTAAATGCTGGCGGCGCATTGTTAGAAGAGCCCATTGCGCTATTGCGAAAGGCAAGTCTCAATGCGTCCTATTCACCAAACGAACCAGCGGCCTCCGCCGCTGGAGACCCAGGTTGTCGACCTCATTCCGGCCCTTCGCGCGTTCGCGCGTACGTTCGTGTCGTCGAGTTGCGAAGCGGATGATCTGTTGCAGGAAACGCTTTTTCGAGCGCTGCGGGGCATTGACGGCTTTGAGCCTGGCACCAACCTCAAATCCTGGCTTTTCACGATCATGCACAACGCTTTCCGGACCGAGTACAAGCTGCGTCGACGCGAAGCGCCAGGCCTCGTCAATTGCGCCGAGCTACCGATCCCGATGCCGGCAGCGCAGGACTGGTGCGTCCTGACCCACGAACTGCGTAGCGCGCTCGAAACAATGGCGCCCGATCATCGCGAAGTGCTGATCCTGGTAGCAGGATATGGCCTGAGCTACAAGGAAGCCGCCGAGATCTGCGACTGCGCAGTCGGCACGATCAAGAGCAGGCTCAGCCGAGCCCGCGACGAGCTTGCCTACCGGATGGGCGGCGTTCCAGTTCCTTGAAACTGCCTGCAACGCTTGCATGAACGGACAAATACCCTGGATCAATATGCCACAATGAAGGCCGCCAGGCCGGCGGCCGCAACGATGAGGCCGACAAGAATTGCCAGAACCAATCTCCAACCAACGATGCTCCACCCGATACTGGCGGCCGAGCGGATCGATCGCTGATCTGTGAGTTCGCCATCGTTGCGGGATTCAAGCCGCAAGGCCTGTCCCTGTGCAGCCTGGTCCAACAAGTGGAGCCTGCGCCGATATTCAGCGCCGCTTTCGCCCTTTCCCTCCATTTGCCGCAGATTATCCTGCAAATCGGCTCGCTTCACCGCCAGGCTCAGCGGGTTTGACATCGCGCGAAGGGTCAAAGCGTCCTTTGTCTCACCTGGCTGACGCGTGAGTGCCCGGACGGCGATGATGACCTCCACAGAAATGCCGACTTCCCTCAATCGCTCCGGCGTCCAGCCCGGTGCTTTCTCCAAAATGTCATGCAGGTAAGCGACTGTCTTGGCCTTCTCTCCGACGACAGCGTCCGCAACGCGTTGGAGGTGAGCAAAGTAGGGCTCACCTGCCTTGTCACGTTGACCGGCATGCGCGTGCACTGCCATTTCTCGTGCCCACGAGCATTCTTCTGTCGCAGACGGTGGATCCGGTGAGTGCCACGAGAGGCGGCCTTCGCGCGCATCGGTCACTGGGGCGGACTCTGGTTGTGAGCGCCGCCTGGCGTCGTCACGCCCTTAAGGCCGACACCTGCGAGCCCCGGGTCTCCCCGCGCCGCGTCGGCCAGGCTGCCGACCAGCCGTTTGTCGCGATTGACGACCGGCAAACGTCTAATCTGTTCGTCACCCATTTTGCGCGCGACCTGGGATAGCTCCTCGTCGTCAAAGCAGTATTTGACATCGGCCGTCATGATGTCACCGATACGGGTTTTCCCATCGCGGCCGTCGGCCACACATCGCACCACGATCTCGGGATCGGTAATCATTCCGACGAGGCGGTCGTTTTCGCCGACCGGCAGGAACCCGATATCGTTTTCAGCCATCGCGCGTGCGATATCTTCAACCAGGTCGTCTGGACGCGCCACATGCAAATCTCCGCTCATGATCTCGGCGATGC
The DNA here is from genome assembly GCF_002940685.1 of Ensifer adhaerens. Classification (GTDB taxonomy): domain Bacteria; phylum Pseudomonadota; class Alphaproteobacteria; order Rhizobiales; family Rhizobiaceae; genus Ensifer; species Ensifer adhaerens_E. The sequence goes on from NZ_PNFP01000035.1 coordinate 7,964, forward strand.
GCATTGATCCAATCCTTCCGTTAAGCTTTAAGCGATTCACTCGGGTTTAGCCGGAGCCCTGCCGTGGGGAGCCGTTGCGGGTGCGACGATTGTGCCGGTGCCCTCACCTTCGCCAGAACCGGTCGCCTCGGACGAGATGTCTTCTTCGATCTCTCGTCGTGCCTGTTCCCAATGCCGCTCTTCCTCGCCGAAAGGTCGTCCTTCGTTTTCCCAAATGGCATGAGCGCGGCGCCGTATACGTTCCTCTTTGTCGTCCATAACCACGAACCCTCCTTGATGGATTCACTTCGCAAACCAAGGAAATAGAGAATTGTTCCCGGAGACGTGCGGTCGCGTAAGTGCGGACGAACCAGCGTCGTTCAATTGGGTCCGAAGGGACTTTCGCTATGGATGATCGCCATCAGCGCGTGAAGCCACTCGCAAAGCGGCTGGGACCTGCGCCTGTTCGGCGCCAGGACGATGGCTCGCTCGAGCGTGCGCTCAACCAGACCATCGGCCGCTGCCGCATCCACCATCAGTCTGCGTGCCCTCAAGCGAAGTCCGGGCACGAGGTCGACAATGTTGTGCTCATAGAAATCCGCGCCGACAGGCGTCAACGTCGACAAATTCTGAAGGTGTTGTTCAAACACTGCGCTGACGAGGTCCGAGGTGCTGACACATTTGCTGAGGCGGGCCGCTGTACTGAAACGCTCGGGAAGGTTCCAACTATCATAGCCGCTGAAGAAGATTAGCGGGACCGAACGGCGTGCAAGTTCGTCGGCAACGGGATAAATCAACTCGCCGTTCAGATTGATGTCGAGAACTGCAACCTGGATATTCTCAGCAACCAAAAGGCTTTTCAACGTCTCTTGTACCGTGGGTGTCGGGCCGATGATGGTTGCTCCTGCCTCCTCGAGTAACAGCGCAATGTCGTTTGCGACGATGAATTCATCCTCGGCAACCAATACCCGCAGTTGCTGCAGGTCCCGTATCATTTCTCATCCTCGTTCCGGGTCAATGACCGTCCCAATCCTTCTTGAAGCCTGGGCGTTTGGCATTGACCACTCGGCGCGCGTCGAGCGCTTTTTGCAGTCTGTTTGCAAGTATCAACAGACGATCCGGCACATCGTCGACTTCGACGTACCCAGCGCCAACGGGCTCGGCCGCAGCGTCGGTTGCTAGAGCTTTCTCGGCGTCGTCGCTCGTCTTCTTGCCCGAAACCATCTTCGTCCTACCCATCATTGCGGGTTCGGTTTTGCTCGCCGCCTTCGGCGAGGAGACCACCAAAAGGATAGACCTTGCGCAGGAGCAAGCCAACCTTTTGTCGTACCGTAACAGCGCTCACGTTCTAAGCGGCGCCTTCTGTCCGACCTCCACTGGTGGATTGAATAGGGACCTTGGACGCGCGGGCATACTGACGCGCGGACCTCACTGTGACCTCCCAGACCTTTGATTTTGTGGAAAACGTTCGTCGACGGCAATCGTTCCCACGCGTATCCCGAACGGCGCGCTTCGGAACATTCGCTCTCGCTGCAGGTTAGGGTGGCTCGAACAAAACGAAAGGGCCGCGCCATGCTTGGAACTGTGTTGTTGATCGTTCTCATCCTGCTTCTGATCGGTGCGTTCCCTACCTGGCCGCACTCCTCGGGGTGGGGCTACGGCCCCTCCGGGTTGCTCGGAGTGATCGTCGTCGTTCTCGTCGTTCTCCTGTTGATGGGGCGTATCTGATTGAATGGGGTGAACGCCATGGAACCGGCCGGCGACGAGCTTGTCTATGTCTCCGATACGGAGCCCGGCTTTACCCGAACGCGCCTCCATAAAGGCTTCCGCTATCGCCGTCCGGACGGCTCCGTCGTGAAAGATCCCAAGATCATCTCCCGGATCGAGGCGCTCGGATTGCCGCCTGCCTACGAGCGCGTGTGGATTTGCACCAAGGAAAACGGTCACCTTCAGGCGACCGGCTTTGATGTCAAAGGCAGGAAGCAGTACCGCTATCACAATCAGTGGCAGCAGATGCGCAATCAGGAAAAATTCAACCAGCTGTCAGCCTTTGCCAGGGTCTTGCCGCGGATACGCCGAAAAATCAGGCGGCAAATGGAAGGAGCACCGGAGGCGGCAACGACGGTGCTTGCCGCGCTCGCGGCGCTCCTTGACCAGGAACCGCTTCGTATTGGCAACTGGAGCTACGTCGAAGAAAACGGGACCTACGGTGCGACAACGCTTTTGAAGCGCCATCTCAAGATCCAGCCAGATTGCATCGAACTGGACTTCAAGGGAAAGGGCGGACGCCGTATCAGACGGCGTCTTAGAAATCCTCGCCTGCAACGGGTTCTGGAGGAAATCGCAGATCTTCCCGGCCGGGAGCTATTCGTAGCGATCGGGCCCGAGGGCCGGCCGCAACCGATCGATTCCGGCCGCTTCAACCGGTATCTCGCCGATATCTCCGCAGCGCCGATTTCGGCAAAGACGTTCCGGACCTGGGCCGGAAGCGTCGCTGCCTTCGCCGCCGCGCGACAAGCATTAAACGAAGGTACCCGGCCGACCATCAAGCACATGTGCGAAGCGGCCTCGCAAGTGCTGCACAACACGAAGGCGGTCTGCCGCAAGAGCTACATCCACCCTGCCATTCTCGCGCTTTCGGATCGAGATGCGACATCGCCCGCAAGAAAGCGGCGGGGAAAGACGCGGCCGATCGCAGGTCTGCGCGCGGACGAACTTCACTTGCTGCGATTTCTTGAGACCGAAGCTTGAAGTGGGCGACCGAATCCCGGAGCCCAGCCCTTCGGTCTCCTCTCTTCCAAATGGCCTCGCGGAACAAATGCGTATCAGCGCGATTGGGGATGGATCTTACGGGAGGTCGGTATGGGCGCGCGCGATTTGGATCGGCCCGGCGTCATCCGGCCGCAGGAAATGGCAATCACGAACATGGCGCGATAGGGCGTCAGAAACGAGGTGTCGAAATGCCAAAGCTCGTACGCTTTGTGGTTTGGCACATGTGTTCAGGGTTCGTCATCGGTGCCCTGACGGGACTGATAGTCATTGCCTTTTATCCGCATGCGCTTGGCCATTCCAACGGGGTCGACCCGCTTGCACTTGCGCTGCAGATCTATGCATTCGGCGCGTCCTTTGCACTCGGCAGCCTCGGCACGGCTCTGATGGGCAGGATCGATTGACTTGAAGGTGGACACCGCTGACGTTTGGAGCGGGGCATGGACGCTTGAAGGGCTTCCGCCTCCAAGCGTCCAGCGCGATCAGGCGGCGGCCTTGATGTTCGCCGCCGTGACCGCGAGCTTGCTCAGTGCCTTGTCGGTGGCACCTTCTTCCTGAAGGGTCTGGTCGAGAAGCGACACTGCCTCCTGAAGGCCAAGCTGCTTTGCCCAGGTCTTCAGGGTGCCATAGCGGGAAATTTCATAGTGCTCGACCGCCTGGGCCGACGAGATGAGGCCCGCATCAAGTGCGGGGCTCCCCTTGAATTCCTCCATGATCTCCTCGCCCTCTGCGATAATGCCCTGAATGGCCTCGCACGTCTTTCCCTGAGCCCGCTTCCCGAAGATTTCGAAGACCTGCTGCAACCGCTCCACATGGACTTCAGTTTCGTCCCGGTGCTTTTCGAACGCTGCCTTGCTGTCAGGCAACTGCGCCGCACGCGCCATCTTCGGCAGCGCTTTCAATATCTGCCGTTCAGCATAGTAGATGTCCTTCAGACCATCATGAAACAGCGTTTCGAGCGTCTTTTCTGGCATAACAACCTCCTTTGCGGTTCGGTGGAGGCGGTCCAACATCGCACAGGTACAAAGGTTCCGCGTGGGAACAAAATGCGGTTTGGACGACTTGACTGTCAGACGCACCGACCTCGTTTCGGCACAGGTTCTGACGAAGCGTCGACGGCGACGACAAAACGGGAGGCCGAAATGAAAATAGAGAACCAATCCGCATTGCGCGACGGCAGGCCAATCGACCGAGAGGCTGCTCCGAGACGAGCCCGCGCCCGGATCGTAGATCCCAGGGAAGTCATTTTTCGGGGACACTATGACCTGGCGGAGTTCATCGCCAGATATGGTCTTGCGCCGATGGACGCGCGCGAGATCTTCGCCCGGGAGGGTCCGGCGAGGTCCAAGCTCGATGAATTCATGCGTGAGCGTAGCGTACGTCTCATCGACTGACGAACAGACATCAAGCCGATCAGTGCATCGGACCAAGAGACCGCACGACACCCGGTCGGAACCAATGCTGCGAGTTCGGGTTGGATGCGCATCCGAAACACGTCCTGGCCTCCTTCGTGGAGGCCCTCTTTTTTGGGGGCTATTCGTCCGCCTACGTCCCTTCAGTCAAACGTCGAAAGCCGCCACGTGCGACACCTCGGCTAAAACGCTGGGCTTGTCAGGCTTTTATCGCAAAACGTGAGAACCAAACCGATGTTCGAGGGTTTGGCTAGGGTTCTAAGCCAAAGGAGGAACGTCATGGACTGGAACCGCGTCGAAGGAAACTGGAAACAAGTAAAAGGCAAGATCAAGGAACAGTGGGGTCGGCTTACCGACGACGATCTCGATCAGATCGACGGCAATCGCGAGCAACTCGAAGGCAGAATTCAGGAACTCTACGGGATCGAGAAGGACCGCATTCGCCGCGAGGTGGATGACTGGTACGATCGTCAGGCGTTTGACCGCTAGGCCCATGGCAACCGCTGCCGCTGCCGGGCCCGGCCCGGCAGCGGTCATCCGGTCCAATCACGTGGACAACCGATCCTGACGATCACGCGACCTGGACCGGCAAGATTGTCAGCGAGCCGCTGAACGAGGTCTGCGCCGCCAGGCAAATCGACCGCTCCTTCAATGACGACGCTGTTTCCAAGTACCCTGAAAGTGAGATTTTTCGTCTCCAATGACGCCTCCATATTCAAGGCACATTTGATCGACGCAACGAGACCTGAGATGTCGCCTCCTTCGCCGCCGCGGCAACCGAATTCCGGCAAAATCAAAACCATCGAAAGCCTCCTTTCCTATGCCCAACCACTTGATTGAAGCGTTGTTCCGCAGGGCTTGGTCTGGCGGCTGCGCGCTCTAATTCATGCAGATGACGCGCCGGCGCCTGCGTCGACGTGGGATCTAGCAACGATCAGACCCAAGCCAGGAGCAGCCATGCGCATCGCCCTCCTCGTCAACGCGCTCGAGACTGAAAAATCCACGTTCACGACAACATCCCTGGCGCTGGCTGCGCTTGCTCGCGGACATGACGTTCTCTACGTCACGCCGGGAGATTTTGTCCTTCGTCCTGACGATGCTTTGATGCTGCGGGCCACGAGCTTCGCAGACACCCGGCCAAAAAAACCGGAGACGCTCCTGCGCGCACTGACGGAGCCGGAGCGAGAAAGAGCCCTTGTCAATGTTGAAGAAATCGATGTGTTATTCCTGCGCAATGACCCGTCGGAAGATGCCGATAGCCGGCCGTGGGCCGCCCATGCGGGTGCCAATTTCGGTCGGCTCGCCGCCGAAAGGGGCACGATCGTCGTCAACGACCCCTGCGGCCTCGCCCTGGCCCAGGACAAACTGTACTTCCAGGACTTTCCAGCGCTCGTCCGGCCTACCACACTGATCTCCAAGGATATCGAGGAAATCAGAGCATTCATCGAGAAGCATCCGGACGGCGTAGTCATCAAACCGCTGCAAGGGTCGGGCGGCAAGAACGTCTTCAGGATCGCAAGCAGCACGGAATTAAATCTCAATCAAATCGTCGACGCTGTTGGCGAAGTCGGCTATCTGATCGCCCAGGGATATCTTCCCAAAGCCTCCGAAGGTGATACGCGGCTGTTCCTGATGAACGGAAGGCCGCTTAGGCGCGGCGACGTCTACGCTGCGTTCAGGCGCGTTCCAGCCAAGGGAGACGTGCGCTCCAACATTCATGCCAGAGGCACGCCAAAACCGGCCAACGTCACAAAAGAAATGCTGGCGATCTCCGAAACGGTGCGTCCTAAGCTCGTCGAGGACGGTATGTTCCTGGTCGGACTCGATATCGTCGGCGACAAGTTGCTGGAGATCAACGTGTTTACACCCGGCGGCCTTCAAACCATTCGCGAGCTTTGCGATGTCGATTTCAGCGAAGACATCCTGGATTCGCTGGAGAACAAAGTCGAGATCAGGAAAACGTATCGCGGTGGGTTGAGCAACCGCATCCTTTCCACCCTTTGAGATCGGACACGCAAGGATCCCTCCCGCAGAGATCAGGAACTTGGCGAGATCGCCGACGTTATGATGGCAACCGAAAGGGCCGCACATGGCGATCGATCAGACGCGCGTTGATTTCGACCACGGTCGATTTACCAGAGGTCTGGCGCGGGGTTTGGCTGGCGCGCTGCTTTTTGCGTTGCCTATGTTCCTGACCATGGAGATGTGGGAGCTCGGGCTCTACATCGACCGATCGAGGCTTTTTCTGTTGTTGCTGGTCAACATCCCCTTGCTCGTCCTTCTAGCGCGCCGGATCGGCTTTGAGAATGTATCGACCTGGCATGAGGCGGTGCGCGATGCCAGCATCGCCTATTTCCTGGGTGTGCTGGCCAGCGCCTTCGTGCTCTTTGCGATAGGCGTCTTGAGCCTCGGGCAGGCTCTGCCCGAGGCGACGGGCGAAATCGCCATTCAGGCGGTTCCGGCAAGCATTGGTGCATTGCTTGGTCGCAGCGAACTGGGCGGGCGCGGCGATGACGACGAGGACGCAAACGACCCGATAAACGACGATACGCAAAGTGGCTACGGTGGCGAGCTGTTCATGATGGCCGTCGGCGCCCTGTTTTTGGGACTGAACGTTGCCCCGACCGAGGAAATGATCCTCGTCTCCTTCAAGATGTCGCCCTGGCACGCTATCGCACTCATCGTTTCGTCCATCATGCTGATGCACGGGTTTGTCTATGCGCTCTCGTTTTCAGGCGGACACGAACTGGAAGAAGGCACGCCCGTCTGGCATGCCTTGGTCCGCTTCACCCTTCCCGGCTACGCCGTTGCCTTTGGAATCAGCTGCTACTGTCTCTGGACGTTTCACCGGCTCGACGGCGTCGATCTTACCCAGGCGATCATGAGCACGGTCGTGCTTGCCTTTCCATGTGCGATCGGCGCCGCCGCGGCACGGCTCATTCTCTAGGTGATCCATGGCAAAGTTGTCGAAATCCCGCTCGATTGAAAGTGCCAAAGGTCACTGGATCGAATGGCTCACTGGGTCCGTATCAGCCATCGGTGTGCTAGCCCTGATCGGGTGGCTCGGCTTTGAAGCTTTAATGCAGAGCGATGGTGCTCCCGCGCTTTCAGTCAAGACGATCAGCAGCACCAGGCAAGATGGCGGATACTTGATCGTCTTCGATGTCGAGAACGCAGCCGACCGGACTGCCGCCGACGTCGTCGTGCGCGGCGAAATCACCGACGGTAACACTGTTGTCGAAACGGTCGAGATTACGCTCGACTACGTCCCGATGCACTCAAGGGCGCGCGCCGGGTTGATCTTTTACAACGATCCCGAGGGGCGATCCCGGGTTTTCGCGACCGGCTTCAGCGAACCTTAGTTCACGGAAAGGGGACCGGATCGGGCACTGAGGGAACCTCTTTGAGCGCGCGCGGTTAAGACCGGCAATCGCCAAAGGGAGCACGACAATGGCCTTGACGTTGAGTGATATCTCAAAAGAACTGAAGAGTATCGACTTCGGAATGCTTGCAACAAAAAATGCGGATGGCGCCATCTGCAGCCGCCCGATGAGCAACAACGGCGACGTTGAGTATGATGGAGACTCCTGGTTCTTCTGCTACAGGGACTCCCGCAAGATTGCCGACATCAATGCAGACCCTCAGGTCGGCCTCACCTATACAGCTCGTCCAAGCCTCCTCGGCAGGCCCGGCATTTTCATCGCGATCGAAGGCGACGCTTCTCTCGTCAATGACAAAGATCTGTTCGAGAAGCACTGGGTGAGCGATCTCGAACACTGGTTCCCGCAAGGAGTGGACACTCCTGGTCTCCTGCTAATCAAGGTGCGCGCGTCACGGATCAGTTACTGGGACGGCGCCGAAACCGGAAGCATCGATATCAACTAGGCCCCGGTACAGCCGCAGTCAAACTTCAGCACGTGGGCGATCCAGTGGGCGTTGAGCACGCCTCTTGACGAGACGACGACATCGCCCATGTCCTGCTGATGTCTTCCCGAGCGCACGCGGCAGTGAGATTGTCGATCTTGGCCGCCTGTGCCCGAAGTATCCGAAGCACTTTGGAGAGGCCACGAGTTGGAGACAACCACGCGAAAGCGCAAACTGCGATCCTTCCAGCCATTGTGGGCATCCACCCGGAAGATCCAGGTCGCGGCTCAACATAGCATCCCTGCAAACGTCGACGTGCTGATTGTCGGCGCCGGCATTGGCGGGGCGCTCATGGCTCTGTCGCTTGTGAAAAGAAACCTGACAATCCTTGCGGTCGACCGGAGGCAGCCGGTGCAAGGCAGCACTCTGGCCAGCACCGCGATGATCCAACATGAGATCGACGTGCCACTGCACAGGCTCACGGCGATGCTGGGGCAGGCGAAAGCCACGCGCGCTTGGCAACGCTCCGCCAAAGCCGTGGAAACGCTGACCTCGCTTGCCGACAATCTTGATATTGACTGCGGTCTCGAACGGAAGAAATCGCTCTACCTGGCTGGAGATGCCTATGGCGCAAGGGCGCTTCGGGCAGAGGTCGCGGCGCGCGAGAAGGTCGGCATTTCAGCAACGTTTCTCAATGCCAAGCAGTTGCATGAGAGGTTCGGGCTACAACGGACCGCCGCAATCGAGTCCGCCATCTCCGCGTCCGCAAATCCCGCACAACTGACCGCCGGCCTATGGCACAACGCGCAGGAAAACGGTGTCTCGATCGTAAGTGACACCGAGATCTCCGACATCCGTAGCGTCGATGACTGGAACATCGTTGCGACCTCAAGAGGAGAAATTATACAGGCGAGACATGTTGTCTTTTGCACTGGATACGAGTTCCTCGGCGCCGTGGCCAACCAGGAGCATCGGATCATCTCCACCTGGGCGCTCGCTACCAAACCGCATCATCCACGACCAAGCTGGCTTAAGGACTATGTGCTTTGGGAGGGATCGGATCCGTACCTCTATTTTCGCTCAACCGCGGATGGCCGCATCATCGCTGGAGGGGAGGACGAAGACGATCCCACGGCTTTTCAGGATCCCATCAAGCTTAGATCGAAATCCAAGAACTTGCGGGCGAAGCTGTCGGCGCTTCTGAAGATGCCGATTGCAGAACCAGCCTATCAATGGGCAGCGGCCTTCGGAATGACGGCCGACGGGCTTCCGATAATCGGTTCGGTTCCGGGGCTGAGCAACGTTTATGCTGTGATGGGATATGGCGGAAACGGCATCACTTACAGCCAGATCGCCGCCGAAATCGTCTCATCGGCAATACTGGGGCACCAGGATCCGGACAGTGGATTGTTCGCCTTTCGCTGAAGTCACATCAAGTCGGCTGGAGCGCGTCATTTAAGCAACTTGCGATTGGCCACCACGGAAACGACCTCCCGCGCTTTTGGACCTGGAAGCGCGCCGGCCGCACCAATGTGTGGTGATCCGGCCGCCTCAATGGAACCGTTTGTGGCTGCGCCGGTTCTGTCAGTCCGACTTAACCGGAGACCAAAGAGATGGACCATACCAATCATGTGCGCCTGGACGCTTCCGAATTGACGCCTGCAAACCTTGAAGGCGCCACAGTTTACGGCGCGGACGACGACAAGGTCGGAACGGTGGATCACCTTCACGGCGTCGGCGAAAACGGCACTGCGATCATCGATGTTGGTGGTTTCCTCGGGATTGGCGCAAAGCCGGTCGCCGTGCCGCTGGCAGACCTCGACTTCATGCGCGACGATGACGGCGACGTTCATGCCACCACCACCTGGACGAAGGATCAACTCAAGGAAATGCCAGAGCATCTGGATACGTGAGCGGACCCTCAGCGCTGAAGAATAGGCGGGCACGCGAAACTCGCGCGCCTCAAACGCGCCAACCATCTGAAAGTTCGTTGAAAAAACTGCTCCCGCTTCAGGGAACAGATCCGTAGTTGTTCCGTTCGGTCAATGTAAGAGCCGGTGTCTTGGCCGGCGAAAGGAGAATAACCATGAGCCTGAAGTCAGCAACTGCCCTCGCCGCCATCACCCTGTTCGCCGCCCCTGCAGCCGCACAGACGAATGTCGTCTGTGACGAAGCCTCGATCGTGAAGGCCGAACAGCAGATCGGACAAATCTCTGACGGCGCAAAGAAGATCGAGTCCGCCAAGGAACTGGGCATGGCGAAAGACGCCATGGCTGCCAATGACGTGGAAAAGTGCAAGTCGCATCTCGAGAATGCGATCAAGGGCATGGATGCCATGTAAGTCAGCATGAGGCTTCGAGGCGTCGGGTGTTGCACGTCGCAGCGCCGGGTTTCGAAGCCTTCCTCCAGGAATAGAGTTCCATAAGGTCGACAGGTTTTTTCGAGAAGTCGAGATCGCTGCCTGAACGGCAAGAAAATCAGGAACCAAAAAACTCGATCAAAGTTGGATCGGCAGTGCCCTCCACGGGCTGAAAACAAGGATGTATGCATCATGAAAAAACTGCTGCTCGCCGCGATACTTCTCGGCGCATCGACCTTTGGCGCGCTCGCGCAGACCTCTACGCCTCCGGCGACCACCAACGGTGAGACGCCGGCGGTTGCGACACCTGACACCACCAACCCCACGGCGCCGGTCGCCGGAGCAAACAGCTTCACCGAAGATCAGGCCAGGAAGCGCATCGTGGATGCCGGATACACCGATGTTGCCGGGCTTAAACTCGATAGCGAAGGCGTCTGGCGCGGTAGCGCCCAAAAAGGCGGGAAATCCGTCCAGGTCTCACTCGATTACCAAGGCAACGTGGTCGCCAACTAATCCCAGCACGAGGTACCCCTATGAAAACCGTTAGTGGACTTTTTGATGATTACTCCGATGCTCGAGCAGCAGTAAGCGCGCTGGAAGATCGCGGGGTGCCGTCTGAAAACATCAGTATCGTTTCCAACAATGTTGGTGATCGGTACTCCGAGGACAGCAACGCAGCCGAAGGCGCGGGCACAGGAGCGGGTCTAGGTGCTGCAGTTGGCGGCATCGGGGGTCTTTTGACCGGACTTGGCGTCATGGCCATTCCCGGTGTCGGACCGGTGGTGGCGGCGGGTTGGCTTGCGGCAACGGCAGCAGGTGCCGCAGCGGGTGCAGTCGCCGGAGGTGCTGCCGGAGGACTGATCGGCGCGATGACGGAATCCGGTGTCCCCGAGACCCATGCACATGTCTATGCTGAGGGCGTGCGCCGGGGTGGAACTGTTGTCACGGCCAGAGTTGACGAGAGCATGTACACCGATGCCCAGGCCATCCTACGCCGCGGTAGCTGGGTAGATCCCGAACAACGCCGTGCGTCCTACGTCGAGCAAGGCTGGACACGCTTTGACGAAAGGCTCGATCCCTACACTCCCGAGGAGATCGAAAAGGAGCGTCAGCGCTATCGGCTTTGACACGGCCAAACCGCAAAAGCGTTTGCCACCCGCCTTACAACTCGTTTTCGGCTCCGCTCTCGGGGCCGATTTCCTGCATCCGTGACCCTTGAGCGCTTACCCCCCCGGAACCAACCGGCAGGGCGCGAGTTTGGCATCGAAGAGAAAGGAACTGGCCAGATGAATTCGAGCGCGCCAAAACCTGACGGCAAGGATCCGCCAGCGCCAAAACCGACCTCAGAACCACCACCGATCGAAGAACCCGATCCGGACGAATTGCCCGACGAAAAACGTACGCCCAACCCTGACGAAGTACGCACTCCGCCCGTCCACGCTGGTTGGATGCCGATGTCTACATTGAGGTTTCCAATCGACGTCCTCGCAAAACGTCGCCCGTCGTCATTTGCTTCCGGCGGAAACCGCTTCGGTCCGACTGGGTACGAGGGGCGGGAATGAGCGACTGGATGCGAAGAAACGACATTGCTCCTATTGCCCTTGTGGCCTTTCTTTCCCAAGGACTTGCGCAAGCTCAACCGCTTCAACCTGATGACATCAACAATGCTGCGATTGTGGCCGCTGCATCAGAACAATCGATCGTGCCGGCAGAAGCATCCGACCGCGACCCTGATCCCGCGGTTGCGCGCCTTCAGGTTCTCCTCGATCGAGCGGGTGCATCTCCAGGCGTTATCGACGGCTACGGCGGCGAGAACGTCACAAAAGCGATTGCTGCTTTCGAGGCAATGCAGCATCTGCCCGTAGACGGGAAACTCGATCCTGGCGTGATCGATCGGCTTTCCGACCAGCGTCCGGCAATTGAGCCCTACGTCATTTCGCAGGACGATGCCGAAGGCCTCGTCTCCTCAATCCCGAAAGACTACGCGGAGCAGGCCAAGATGGATCGCCTTGGTTACACAAGCATCGCCGAAAAGCTCGCCGAGCGCTTTCATATGGATGTCGACCTTCTGGCAGCACTCAATCCAGGGACGAAGTATGCTGTCGGCGAAACGGTGTTCGTCGCTTTGCCGGGCGGCTCCATAGACGCAACCGTCAAGCGCATCGAAGCGCACAAGCAAACTCGGCAGTTGTTGGCATTCGACGATAAGGGAACTCTGATTGCAGCTTATCCCGCCACAATCGGCAGCGAGGACAATCCCTCTCCGTCGGGCACACAGAAAGTCAAGGGCGTCGCACGGATGCCGCCTTACACATACAATCCGAAGATCAATTTTCGGCAGGGGACCAACAAGAAGATCATGACGCTGCCCGGCGGCCCGAACAATCCGGTCGGCACCGTCTGGATCGATCTGACGAAACCAACCTACGGCATCCACGGCACGCCGGAGCCCTCATTGATCGACAAATCGGCATCACATGGTTGCGTCCGACTGACGAACTGGGATGCGGAAGAGTTGGCAGGCATGGTCAAACCGGGGGTCATTGTCGAATTCGTCGATTAGTTGTGGTTGGGGAACCTAGAAGCTTCACCTTCGTTTCGACGAGGAGGTTCAAAGGATATTCCCATGGACACGCTCGTTCGACATCGTCGCACCCTGATCGCTGGCATAGAGACTTTCATTCGCGAAGCGGGAGAAGCGCACGCCCCTGCCGTTCTGCTGCCGCACGGTTATCCGTGCTCGTCCTATGAGTTTCGCAATCTCATGCCGCGACTGGCTGACCGCTGGAGACTGCTTGCCCCCGATTTTCCCGGCGCAGGCTACAGCGCTACGCCGGAAGACTTTGACTACAGCTTCGACGGCTATGCGGCCTGGCTGGAAGCCCTCATCGATGCATTGGAGATCGACCGGTTCGTGCTTTACCTGCATGATTTTGGCTCCCCGATTGGCGCAAGACTGGCCATCCGGCATCCGGAGCGCATTGTCGGGCTGATCATCCAGAATGGCGACATTCCGTATGAGGATGCGCTCGGTCCCAAATATGCCGATCTCGAGGCGCTCTGGACATTGCCAACCGAGGAAATGCGCCAATCGATCGCAAGCGCGGTGACGGAAGAAGGGTTTCGGCAGGAGTTTCTGAACGACCTTCCAGCAGGGGTGGCTGACGCCATCCCGCCGGATTTATGGCGACTGCATGCAGCCGTGCTCACTCCGAGCCGCAAGGAGGCAGCCATCGATCTTATAGCCGGATTGGAAGCAAACAGGCGCTGGTTCCCGGAACATCGAAATTACCTGCGCGACCATCAGCCGCCGACCTTGATCGTATGGGGGCCGAACGACCACTACATGCCGGAAGCTTCGGCCAGAGCTTACTTGCGGGATCTGCCGGATGCCGAGCTGCACCTTCTTGAAGGAGGGCACTGGCTGCTTGAAACCCATCTCGATCAGGTCGTCGAGCTTGTCCGGGGCTTCCTTGGGCGCGTTCATTCCACACGCGATGGCAAGCGCCGATGATCGGGGCATCATCTTCCCGCTCCCCGGTGAAGCGCTTCGGATCACGCGCGACGGAACATTTCGTTCTCTTTTGGGTTGACGGATCAGTCCTGTCGCAGAGTGACCGAAGGGATGGAGTGTGCAAATGAAGTGGCTTCCTGTCGTCGCAGTCTTTGTCGCAAGCCCTGCCTTCGCTCAAAGTCCGGAACTTGAGTCCGTGTGCATGTCCGTCGCGAAGAACTTCTTCATGACGGATACGCTCAATTTCGGCGTGGTGCAGTCCTTCCCGGAGATCAAGCCTCCGGGTGTCCGCTTCAAATACGCCGAGAGATCCGACACCAAGAAAGCGGAGATGTCGGACACATTCGATTGCGAATTTGACCAGGCCAGCCCGCCGACAAAACTGCTCCGATTCTGCGTCACGCGGACCTGCTACTCCTCAGATCAGGAAGACGGCGAACGTCGGCGCCGGTTCGAGGAAATGCAAATCCTGATGCAGAGGGTCAAGACCTCCAAGCCGTAGGCGGGAACGACTATTGCCAAAACTCACGACGGGACGTCCATCATTCGAAGCAGCCAGCGCCTCCGATCAGGCCGGTGACGGCCGGCCTCAGCCTCTTTGATTGCCAGAAGCAGGACGCGCTCGACTTTGGCATCGGCCTGATCTGGGTCTGGGAAGTGCAGTCTCGCAGAAGCCCGCAAGATTGCTACCAGCTTCCGCTCATGATGTCCGAATGCGCCAATCATCAAGGTGAAACGATCCGGACGATGGGTGGTTCCGATCACATTGCCACCGATGGCCCGAGTTATGACATGTGGCGCCCGTTTTACGGAAAAACCTCGGAACCAAGACGAACCATCTGAGTTTGAATGCTGCCTACCTGGGCTTGAGAACAAGGAACCACATCATGAAAAATCTGCTGCTCGCCGCGGTATTCCTCGGCGCGTCGACCCTTGGCGCGCTCGCGCAAACCGCAACACCTCCCGCCAC
>NZ_PNFP01000036.1 GCF_002940685.1 Ensifer adhaerens
TGCAAGAAAATGGGAGAATGAACGCGATGTAGTGATGATCGATCTTGACGTCAAAATCCTCATGTGAGCTGCGACGATACAATTTTCGCTGGTGTCACTGGTCTCGGCCGGTCTCGGCAACGGCTTTGCGCCGGAATGGACGAAGGACCTGCCGAACCGCAACTTCGAGCTTCGGCCGGTGCGCGGCGTCGATCTGAAGATCGGGCTTGGGGTTGCCTGGAGCAAGGAGGATCCGACCGCGTCTCGCGACGACATCATCGACATTGCCCGGTCGCTGGCGCGGCCGTTGGGCAGGAGAGGGGCGGGGACCTCTTGATGGCGTTGTTCGCCACTCCTCAATCAAGCGGAGCGGCGTGCCGGGGTAGTCGGTTCCGGTTCCCCGCCTGTGGTCGGCGCTCAAGCTGAACCTCCTGCGGAGACCCTTTGAACCGGTCAAGTCGCGCGCGAATTGGCTCTGGCTGCGTGCCGTGTCCGGCGCCTGGTGCACTCATTTTTCCGCCCTCAAAACATTACGAGGCGGCGGTGCTCCCGGATCACTCTTGCCCGTCGAGTGTCATCTCGACCATGGTCGCGCGAAAGCCTGCTGTAGCGAACAGCCGTTGAGCAGCCTCGTTCCTATGCGCTGTGGAGAGCACGATCAGGTTTGCCCCTCGCGCTTTTAACTCTGCAATGGCCGCATCGAGGAGCATCCGGCCAATGCCTTGACTGCGCTTTTCAGGCTCTACGAAAAGATCGTGAATGACGCCCGCCGGTCCTCGGAGCGCCATGTAGTTATAGCCCTCAAGTGAGGCATAGGCGTAACCGACAGTTGCCGTTCGCTGTTCGGCAAGGAGAAGCACGACACCGGGTTTTCCAAGCTGACTTCGAAGCCAGCGAGCATAGGAAAGCTCCGTATCGGTTCCCGTCGCCAGGAAGCGCTTGGGATCCCATTGATGATGAAGCGCCATCAGCAGCGATCCGTACGTGCCGAGCACAGGCGCATCCTCTTCTCGGGCGGCTCTGATCTTAGTTCTGGATGACATTTTCGCAGCACGATCTATCGACATTGTTAGTCGAGCGATGACTCCTGATGGACCCAGTCGAACAGGGTTGTATCGTAAATGAACTGCGCCGGGGTTCAACGGCCTAAGGCGAAAGCAAGCACAGCTGCCTTTCCCGCCTGAGGCTCTTCGCCGAATTAAACCCTTCGTCACTCATGGGCCGCGCCTCAGTGGTCGCACGACGTAAAGCAATCCGTTGATCTCCTCGAAGATGCTCGTATGAGCGTATAATCTAAGGAATGGGGTGTTGCCGCAGTTTAGCTGAATCGCCGATACCGCCGCAAAGATCTACACGTCGAGCCAGTGCGACGCTGTTTCAGAATGTGCAATTGATGCTTGCGAGGCCGAGAGATGCCGTCGTGCGCGTTGCAGAGATGGGCGTGCGTTCGATCGCGGTCCACGTTGAAATCGAAGACGATCTTCGAGACTTGGCTTCCATCATTCGCCACAACGGCGGCAAAACCTATGCCGCGCTCCGACATACCACCCCTGTTGTGTTTTTGAGCCACTTCTCGAAGCGATTGACGGTTGTCTGTTTCTGACGGCGCCCGCGGGTGGTGGGGCCTTCGATGTGGATGCGTTTGAGCGCCTCGCCGAGCGACCCAAGGGCCTCCACACTGTCGTTGACGGCAAGATTGGCCCTGAGCACCTCGCCCAGCTTCTGTCACTCCGTGTTGATGTCGCTGTCGTGGGGGGCGCGCTTTTTTCCGGCGGGCAAGCCGCGCAACGAGCGGCGGAATTCGCCGCTTCGCTGGCTTCGTCGCGGTCCAGCTGACCGCCTGGTGCGCACCGCGAATAGCAGGTGAGCGCGAGCAATAGCAGTTCGTTCTATAGTCATCGTTGCAATGCCGCCGAAGCTGGTCTTGGGCAAACCCGTCAGTTTCGCAATCGGTATTTGATCAGTCGATATCAAACTCGATGTGCTGCTCCAGACCGCCTCCAGTTCGATTAGAAAGGAATATCGATCCGCCATTACGCTCTATGATTTCCTTGGCGATCGCCAGTCCCAGACCAGCGCCAGGCACTGATTGCCGGCGGGCGGGGTCGACACGGAAGAAGGGCTCGAAGGCCTTGTCGAGAAGATCGGGCGGGATACCGGGTCCTCGATCGACGATCGTGATGATCGCTTTGCTGTTTTCCACCTTGAGGTCGACGCGGCAGCCGTGGCCGTGGGTGGCCGCATTGACCATGAGGTTTCTGAGTGCACGGCGCAGGCCGAGCCCGCCGGCATGCACGGAAACCTTGTCGATACGGCCCGCCTCCACTTTCAAGCCAAGAGAGGCGAGTTCCTCGACAACACCCAGGACAGCAGCGTCCAAGGCCGTGGGTTCCAGATTGCCTTCGTCGATTTCCTCGCGCACCAGGCTGATGGCACTGTCGGCGATGCGATCGAGCTCATCGAGATCCTTCACCCAATTTTCGCGCTCTTCATCGGCCAGGAATTCGGCCCGCAGCCGCATGCGGGTCATCGGCGTTCTCAAATCGTGACCCGCTGCAGCAATGAGCCGCATCCGGCTCTCCATCGCCAATTTCAGCCGCGACGAAAGCCGGTTGAGGGCGCGCGCGGTGGCGCGAACGTCGCTAGAGCCGTCTTCCGGGAGAGGGGCGAGAACGCCATCCGGTCCAACGCGTGTCACAGCCTTTTCCAGCATTGCGACCGGTCGCGTGAGCACGGCGGCAAAATAAAGCGAGACGGCGGTAGCGCCGAGCACGATCAGGCCGATCCAGCCCGACAGCACGAACCAGCGATCACGCGGCGGAGAGTAATCGGGAACATCCAGGACCAGCCATTGACCGTTCGCAAGCGGAACGGATGCCACGATGCCGGGCCTTCCCACGGCCCGCGCGACGACAGCGGTAAGTGCGCTTCCGCTTTTCTTGAAAGCTTCGTTGAGGAACTGCGTGGCTCTTTCATCCGCTTCGCCTTCGGCCGGTCGATCACGCAGATCGATTTCCGGCAGCGCCCCGCCTGTAGGTCCGCTTGGAAGCAACTCGGTGAGAAGTCGGATTTGCCGTGCCAGGGGCTCGACGGTCGCTTCGGGCGCGGGGCCGCGAATGACACTCACAACAGCGAGCGTGGCCAGCCCGACGACGCCAACGATCGAGACGATCAGCAGGATCGCAATGCGCATCCTGAGCGAGGTCATTCGGACACATCCCCGGCTTCGACGCGCACGGTCAGTTGGTAGCCGCCGTTGCGGACGGTCTTGAACAGGGGCGATCCTTCGTTGTCGCCGAGTTTGCGGCGCAGCCGGCTCATCAGGACGTCAATGGACCGGTCGAGCGGATCGCGCCCGCGCCCCTGGGTGAGATCGAGGAGCCGATCGCGTGAGAGAAGACGGCCGGGCCGCTCGACAAACACCTGGAGCAGTTCGAACTCGGCGCCGGTCAGGTCGATGTTTTCTCCTGCCGCGTTTGTCACCCGCCGCGTTTCGGGTTCCATCGTGTATCCGGCGAAATGATAGCTGCGCTTGCCCGGAGCGTCGTCCTGGCCTGTGGCCGCTCGACGCAGCACGGCACGAATGCGCGCGACGAGCTCACGCGGGTTGAACGGCTTGCCGAGATAGTCGTCCGCGCCGAGCTCGAGCCCGATGATGCGATCGACATCCTCCTTCAGGGCGGTCAACAGGATCACCGGAGTATGCGGTTTGCGATCGCGCAAGGCGCGACAGATGTCCAGGCCCGAGCCATCGGGCAGCATGACGTCGAGGACAATCAGATCGAAATGGCCCGTGGCCAGGCGCTTCTCGCATTCCGCGCGGTTGGCGGCCGCGGATACACGGAAGCCCTGGCCATCGAGATAGCGTCCAAGCAAGGTTCGGATTTCGCCGTCATCGTCGACGACAAGAATATGGGGCTCTCTCTGCATCGTCCGTGTCATTCCGTTCCTGTTGCCGGCCGTGACTATAGGGCCGAGCCGCGGGTCTCGCATGGAAATTTGCAACCGAATGTTTCCATCGATCGCCCAGCAATGTTCGGCAACAAATCTGCTGAAACGGGAAACCTTGAGACATAGGCCGAAGCACGCCGGAAATGGATGCGTTCTACCTCTCCCCTCGTCACGGACATGTGGAAAGGAAGAGCATCATGCGAAACGGATTTCGGGCGTTTGGCGCCGCATCCATCGCCGTCGTTCAGGTAGCTACCGCACAGACAGCATCGGCCGTCGAGCAGAACAGGCCTGCGGCCGCCGAAGATGCCGGCCAGACCGTAGAGCCGGCAGGGCAGGCCGACTTTATGCCACCCGGGCCGCGTCGGTTCGAGGAGCGCGCTGGCCGACAGATGCCAGGGTTGGACTTGCCGCCCGAAGCGGCGCTCGCCGCCTGCTTGGCGATCCTCGAGACGCGCATCGGTATTCGTGCCGAGCAGCTGGACGCATGGCGCGACTACACCAGCGCCCTGCAGGCACTTCTGCCGCCGCCGGATCCGCGTCGCTTCGATCCGCGCGGGCCGCGTCCGGACGCTGGCACGGCTCCTTTTGCACGTGAGGAGGCCCTTGCCGATGACGTCGCCAAGCGCGCAGAGGCCGCGCAGAAACTGAAATCGGCCATCGTGGCGCTCCGCACCACGTTGACCCCTGAACAGCAAACTATTCTCGCTTCGGCGTTTCATCCCTGGGGGCTCGGGTTCGACCCGGGAGGCAGGGGGCGCGCGCCGGAGGATGCAGCCGGTCCCGGAGGCGGCCACGAGGTGGGCCATCCCTGACGCCAGCCCCAGGCGGAAGGGCCCTCTGACCGGCGGCGCTGGCCGGTCCTCCACCTCCGTCCATAGCGGACCGGCCAGCCTTCCATTCGACGCTTCAAAAACCCGTCGATCCCCCGGGGATCGAGGCAAGCACAGGAAATTCCATGCTGTGGGACGCATTGCTGATGTTTCGCCTGATCGTCTTGGCAGCTTCTGTCACGCCGACGACCAGGATCGATCGGCGACAAAAGCCGCTGGCGTTGGACACTGACATTCTGGCTGGCGCCGTTCAGCTGATGTGAACCACCTTCACCCTGCCCAAGCGCACCACGCGAAAGCCGGACCATGACGAGAAGATTACCCATGAGAACGTCCCTTAAAAGATCTCTGCTCGTCGCGGCGGTGTTCATCCCGGTTGCGGTCGTGGCGGTGCTGAAGGCCTACGGGCGAACGAGCGAGGCGCCGGCAGAAGAACCGACCACGCCTCAGGCTTCATTGACGGTGTCCGTCGAGACGGTTCGGAAGGACACGTCCGCGACGTTCGTGACGGCAACCGGATCGGTTGAGGCCTGGCAGGAGGCGACCATCGGCGCCGAAGCGAGCGGGCTCCGGCTGGCGGACGTTTTCGTCAAGGAAGGCGATCACGTCATCACCGGCGAAATTGTTGCCCGGTTGGACAGCGCGCTGTTGGAGGCGCAGCTCGCCGAACAGCTAGCCGCGGTCGAGCAGGCACGCGCTACGCTTGAGTCCGCTCAGTCCGCGTCCGCGCGTGCGCAGAAGCTCCTGGGCAGCAAGGCAATCAGCGTCGAGAGTGCCGAGGAAAAGGAAACGACGGTCAAGACCAGTCACGCCCAACTCGCTCAGGCGGAAGCCGCTGCCGAGCGCAAGGAGGCCGAGCTGGCGCAGACCGAAATCCGGGCCCCATTTGATGGCCTCGTTTCCGAGAAACCTGCGGTCGTCGGTGCCATTGTCCAGAACGGGACCGAACTCATGAAAATCATCCGGGACGGCAGGATTGAAGTGTCAGTGCAGGTTCCCGAAAGGAACTTGCGGTCCGTCGCGATCGGACAGGCTGCGACAGTCACCGACGCGTCAGGAACGATAACCCAGGGCAGAGTTTCGTCCGTCGGGGAGAAGGTCGACGCAACCACCCGCCTCGGCACGGCTCGCGTGTCGCTCGCCGACGGTTCCGGGCTCAAACCGGGCATGTTCGCACGTGTCTCGATCGAAACGGCGGTGAGCCGCATGCCGAGCGTTGCCGAAAGCGCACTGGTCTGGCGGGACGGCACCTCGTCCGTTTTCGTTGTCGCAGATGACGGCAAAGCTGCGGCACGCGCGATCGAAACCGGCACACGCAGCAGTGGGCGAGTTACCGTCCTTTCAGGCCTGGAGGGCGGTGAACGCGTCGTCATCGCCGGGGCAGGTTTCCTGACAGACGGCAACACCGTCCGCCTCAGCCCGGCCGAGGCAGAGAACAATTCCAACGCCGCGAGCAGCGAGTCAGTCCGATGAACGCCATTTCCTCCTGGTCGATCCGCACCCCTGTTCCGACCATCGTCCTCTTTCTCTCGCTGATGATCGCCGGGCTCTACGGGTTCACGCAGCTTCGCATCAACAATCAGCCGGATATCGACTTGCCGACGGTGACGGTGACCGTGTCGCAGCCGGGCGCTGCCCCGAGCGAAATGGAGGTCCAGGTCGCGCAAGTCATCGAGAACGCCGTTGCCAGTCTCGAAGGCGTTGACGACGTTTCGACGTCGATCAGCGAGGGCTCGTCGACCACGACCGTCGAGTTCACGCTCGACACCGATCCCGAGACCGCGACCAACGACGTGCGCAACGCCGTGTCTTCGGTTCAATCGGACTTGCCGGACGGCGTCAACGAGCCTGTCGTCAGCCGCGTCAACGCGACCGGCAACTCCGTGCTGACATTCACGGTCGACGCGCCGTCCATGGCGTTGGATGAACTGAGCTGGTACATCGACAACGACGTCGCCAAGGTGATGCTTGGGGTCGACGGCGTGTCGAAAATCGAGCGTTCCGGGGGCGTTGATCGCGTGATCCGGGTCGAGCTTGATCCCGATCGGCTCGCCGCGCTCGGTATCAGTGCCGCCGATATCAGCCAGCAACTGGCCAGGATCAACGTCAATCAGCCGGGCGGCCGCGCCAATGTCGGCGGCCGGGAACAGTCGGTCAGAACCGTCGGTAGCGCGAACACGGTCGAGGCGCTCGCCGAAACGCGCGTGCCGCTTTCCAACGGCCGCGACGTGAAGCTCTCCGATCTCGGGCAGGTCGTCGACAGCTGGGAGAAGCCGCGCCAGACTGCGTTTCTCGGCGGCCGGGAAGCGGTGGCATTCAGCGTCTATCGCTCGATCGGTTCGAGCGAGCTCGACGTCGTCGAAAAGGTCCGTGCGGCGATTGCCGCGACCGACGCCCAAAACGCTGACATCACTTTCACGGAAGTGACCTCGTCCGCCGGCTTTGTCGAGGAAAGTTATGACGCCGCGCTCGAAGCCCTGTGGCTTGGGGCGCTGCTCGCAATCGGCGTCGTCTGGCTTTTCCTGCGCGATATCCGCGCCACGCTGATCTCGGCAGTCGCCATGCCGATGTCCCTAATCCCGACCTTCGCCGTGATGTGGGTCTTCGACATATCGCTGAACAACATCACGCTGCTGGCGCTCTCGCTGGTGGTGGGCATCCTCGTCGACGACGCCATTGTCGAAATCGAGAACATCGTCCGCCACATGCGCCAGACAGGCGCCAGTGCCTATCGCGCGGCGATCGAGGCAGCCGACGAGATCGGTCTTGCGGTGGTCGCGACCACGGCGACCATT
Source organism: Ensifer adhaerens (assembly GCF_002940685.1). Taxonomy (GTDB): domain Bacteria; phylum Pseudomonadota; class Alphaproteobacteria; order Rhizobiales; family Rhizobiaceae; genus Ensifer; species Ensifer adhaerens_E. Next base: position 7,559 of record NZ_PNFP01000036.1, read on the forward strand.
GTCGCGGTCTTTCTGCCCGTGGCCTTCATGCCCGGCATCCCCGGCAAGTTCTTCCTCTCCTTTGCCGTCGCCGTCTGCGTCTCCGTGCTCTTCTCGCTCGTGGTCGCGCGAATGTTGACGCCGCTGATGGCGGCTTACCTGATGCGCGCCGGAAGCCATGTCAGCGAGGATATGCCTGCATGGGTGCCGACCTACGTCCTGTTGCTGCGCACCGCGCTCAGGCATCGCTGGATCACGCTCTTTGCAGGCGTCGCATTTTTTGCCGGTTCGATCATGCTGGCCACGCAGCTTCCGACCGAATTCATGGCAGCGACGGATCGTGGCCGGTCGGTGATTTCGGTCGAGCTGGCGCCCGGCTCGACCATCGAACAGACCACGGCCGTCGTGAAGGACATTACTGAGAGGCTTGAGGGCGACCCGGCCGTCGCCAGCGTCTTTGCCGCAGTCGGAACGGCGGCAGAGTCGGGCGGAGGCCCGAACCGCGCGTCTTCCTCCGCAGAGGTCCGCACGGCGACAGTCACGGTGAACCTCGTTGCGGCGGACGAGCGCGCCATTTCGCAGCAGGAGTTCGAAGCGCAAGCCGCACCGAGGCTTGCCGACATACCGGGAGCCCGTATTCAGTTCGGCGCCGATGGTTCGTCGGGCGCCAAGGTGTCCGTCACGCTTGCCGGCGACGATCCTGATACGCTTGAGGCAGCAAGCGATACGCTGCTCGCCCAAATGCGGTCGGTCCCCGGGCTTGCGCACCCTACATCGACCGCCACCAACACGAAGCCGGAACTGATCATCCGGCCAGACAATGCGCGCGCATCCGAGCTTGGGATTACCCCTTCCGAGATCGCCGAGACGGTGAAGGTCGCAACCATCGGCGACAACGATGCCAGCCTGCCGAAGTTCAGCCTCGGAGACCGCCAGATATCCATCGTCGTAACGCTGCCCGACGGAGCGATCGACGATCCCTCCAAGCTCGCGGTTCTGCCGCTTACCGGCACCAAGGGCACCGTGCCGCTCGGTGCGATCGCCGACATCGACTTCGATGCCGGGCCGAACACCATAAGCCGTGTCGACCGCAGTCGCAGCGTCACGATCGAAGCAGAATTGTCGGGCATCACGCTTGGCGAAGCGAGCGAGGCGATCCGAAATTTGGCGGTGATGAAATCGCTGCCGGATGGTGTCCACGAGCTGGCGCGTGGTGATACCGCCCGGATGCAGGAGCTGTTCTCGGGTTTTGCGACGGCGATCAGCGCCGGCATCCTGCTCATGTATCTGACGCTTGTTCTGTTGTTCCGCGGCTTTGTCCAGCCGGTGACGATCCTCGTCGCCCTGCCGCTCTCCGTCGGCGGCGCTCTCGGCTTCCTGCTGCTGACGGGCAAGGCGATCGGGATATCGGCGCTGATCGGGCTGCTGATGCTGATGGGCATTGCCGCCAAGAATTCAATTCTGCTTGTCGAGTATGCGCTGAAAGCCGAACAGGAGGGTGGCATGGGCCGCATCGAGGCGCTGCTCGATGCGGCGAGCAAGCGTGCGCGGCCGATCGTCATGACGTCGATCGCCATGGGTGCAGGCATGCTGCCGATTGCGCTTGGAATCGGCGCCGATGCGGAAACACGCGCACCGATGGCCATCGCCGTCATAGGCGGGCTGCTGTCGTCAACGGTCCTCAGTCTGGTTTACGTGCCTGTCGTCTACACGTTCCTCGACGACATCCAGCGCGTTCTCGGCCGACACCTCGGTAAGCTTCTGCCGGAAGAAACCGAGCCGTCTGCTGCGAAAGCACGGGAGAGCTGATCCGTGCGCCATCTCTCAATCGCGTTGGGGGCGGTCTGCCTCCTCGGCGGCTGCGCCGCCGTTGGCCCTGATTACACCACGCCAAAACTCGCACTGGTCACCGGCTACGCGGAAGCGGCGTCAAAAGGCTCCCGGGTCGTGCCTGAGACACGCTGGTGGGAGGGACTGAATGATCCCCTGCTAAACCGGCTGATCGCGGAAGGGCAGATCTCGAACCTGACAGTGGCACAGGCTTCGCAACGAGTCCGAGAAGCGGAGGCGGACGCCAGGGCGACCGGAGCTGAAGGTTCGCCCGATATCGACGGTTCGGTTTTGTCGGAAGCGACGAAGACGGGCGGCCAGTCGTTGTCGACGACCGCGACCGGAGAGTTGGCCAGCGGCTGGGAGATCGATCTTTTCGGCAAGTATCGGCGCAGCCGCGAAAGCGCGCGAGCCACGGTTCAAGCGGCGCGGGAGGATCTGAGCGCAGCGCGCCTCACTCTGCTCGGCGATATCGCCACTGCCTATGTGGAAGCGCGCGGATACCAAAATCGCCTTGACGTGGCGCGCCGAGCGCTCGCCGGAAAACGAGAGGCGGTCAGTGTCGTGCAGGCTCAGCTTCAAGCCGGCGGAGCCACCAACCTGGACGTCTCCCAGGCGGTCGGCGGGGCTGCCTCGACGGAGGCGAACATCCCCGCGCTTGAAACCTCGCTGCACGCATCCCTCAATCGGCTGGCAACGCTGCTCGATCGTCCGGTTGCAACGATTCGCGCCGAGATCGCAAAGGGCAGGGGAGTGCCGTTGCCACGACAGGGCATCTCGGCCGGCCTGCCGGCGGATCTTCTGCGCAATCGGCCAGATATTCGTCGCGCAGAGAGAAACTTGGCGGCCGCAGTCGCCGATATCGGCGTGCGCGAAGCGGACCTCTATCCGAGCCTGTCGCTTTCCGGATCGATCACCATTTCGGCTGAACGCGTCGCCGGCCTCGCGACTGATGGCGGAGGCTGGGCGCTCGGCCCGTCTCTGAGCGTGCCGGTGTTCGATTCCGGTCGGCGCAAGGCCCTCGTTGACGTCGAGCGTTCGCAGGCACGCGAGCAATATCTCGCCTATCGCGAAACGGTAGCGAGTGCGGTGGAGGAGGTGGAGAACGCGCTTGTCAGCTATAGTCGTGAGCGACAGCGACAGGTGGCATTGCGCCGGAGCGTTGTCGCCTACAGGCAGGCCGTCGCGCAGTCGAGCGAGCTGTACAAGTCCGGCGCTGCAGACTTCCTCGACCTGCTGGACGCGCAAGACGATCTCTACTCGGCGGAAGATAAGCTTGTGCAGAGCGAGGTGGCGATTGCAACGACCCACATCACGATCTGTGAGACGCTCGGTGGGGGATGGGCGGTCACAAGTCTAGCCGATAAGTCGAATTCAGGAAGTTGAGATGCGGCCGTTGCTCGTTCCGCCCGTTGGTTCGTGGCGGTTGTGTCGATCGGAGGTCCCTCACCGTATGCTCGCGCGATTCGCTGCCGTCACCGGCAAAAATCTGATCGTCGCCGTCGCCACCTTCGACACGGTCATCACCGGCACCAGTATGGACGTTGATCAGACTGAACCCAGTGGCAATGATCCTGTCATTGCCACTGCCTGTCGTGAGATTAAGCTGCTCGATATCGGTGAAATATAGATGGTTCTCTGCCATGGACAAATCGCCGAAGGCTGCGTGGCCGTTCATTCCATTGAACAGAAATCCATCGGACCTTCCGGAATAATCGCCGACAAGGGTGTCGACGCCCGTTCCGCCGCGCGAAGCGCCGCAGACGCCCGTGAACGATAACCGATCATTGCCGTCGCCGCCGGTGAGCTCGTCAAAGCCACTCGAACTTGCCAGCACATCGTCGCCCGCTCCGCCATCGACAAGATCGTCGCCGGCGCCGCCATCGACGACATCATTGCCGCCAAGGCTCCAGATCCGGTCATCCTCGTCCGTACCGGTCAGAGTATCGTCCGCAGCAGTCCCGACAAATTTTGCCATGACAATGCGCTCCAATTGGAAGGTGTAGGTACATATATGAATCTTCAATGGCAATAAAGTTATTTTTACTACTTTAATACTAGTTCAAATTTCACGATAAACTAAAAATATACTAATTATATTTTCGCTTGACGGTGGCGTTTTGCGGAGCGCACGTGACCTGTACGCTGACGAAACGCTTACAGGATTTGATATCGCTTGGCAGTTAGAGGGGGCTCTCAATTCGTGTTGTGATCGAGAATATGGGCGGGCAGCATCCTGGCTCTAAGGATTTCAGCGCCGGCTCGGCCGTACACGACGGCTTTTGGGAAGAGCGGCAACGGACGGCGCCGCACTGGCAGCTGCCGGAATGGGACTCAGCCATCACGCCACGATACCGCCCATGAGGTGGTATCGTGATCGGGGTGCTGGTTGCTGCTCTCCTTGATTGCCGCGGCCCAGCCGGCGCCGTTGTTTTCGGTCGTACCGGTATTTTCGATGCCCGTGATCGTATCGAACCATGCCACCATGTTCTCGGTGCAGGTATTGGCAAGCGGCGAGAAGGCGTTCGGATCGTCAAGCGAACCGATCATCAGGTTGGTGCGACCGTTTTTGAGGTGGTGGAAAAACAATGGCGTGCCGCAATTGGCGCAGAAGCCGCGCTCGACAAGCTCCGAGCTCTTCCAGACGCTCGGCTTGCCGCGTGTCCAGGTGAGTGCATCATCGGGCGCGGCGACGAGCGCGGCAAAGATGTTGCCCGAGGCTTTCTGGCACATGCGGCAATGGCAGAGGTGCGAATTGTCGAGCATAGCGGTTGCGTGGTAGCGCACGCCACCGCACTGGCAGCCGCCGCTCACCTCCATCTCGATGCGTTCCATTTTTTTCCTCCTTCAAGAGGCGGGTTGGGCTTAATCTCTTTTAGGTTTTCGCCTTTTGATCGTCCAGCCTCTCAGAGCGGATCCATTTCTGATGTTAGTGAGCGTGGTTTGCCAACCCAAATGAAATGGACCCGAAAACACCTTCTTGACCGTCTGCCCATAAACATCGGCTTCAACCGCCGGTTAGGCGGTAGCTGAAGCTCGCAGAGATTGTTCGGTGGGTCTGCAGCCGCAAGCGAGAATTCCGGCGTCCGCGCTCTCCTGAATGGAGCGGGATGTGGCGATGACGCGATAGTTGCGATCGCGACCTTCTGTACGTTGCTCATGGATGTGATCCTTCTTCGATTGCAACGGGCGTTTCGCGGCCCGTCCTCCGCCCTCGGCGTTGGTGCAATCAGATTTAGACCCATCCGATGAGTGGGGGAGTTGACGGCAAGCGGCGGTCAATCAACCGGCAAACGGCATAATTAGCGGAGCGTACCGGCTTCCGTCGCCATGCGCGCGAATTCGGTTCGCAGACGCGGCAGGGCGTAGTCGGCAAAGGCCCGGACCTTCGGAACCGACATGCGGCCTTGCGGCGCAAGAAGATGAACCGGCATCGGCGGGTGTTCGGCATCGGCCAGAACGATCTGCAGCCGCCCGTCTCTCACGTGGCTGGCGACATGGTAGGAATAGAGCCGGACGAGGCCGGTGCCCGCCAAGGCGGAATCGACCGCGACACGCACGCTGTTGACGACGTATCGCGGCGTGAACTGCACCGTGCGGGGAACCAGCGAGCCCTCGGCTGGCGTGAACGTCCAGGAATCGAGGCCGAAATTGGTGAAGGCGATGATCTGTTGCTTGGCAAGGTCGAGCGGCTCGTCGATCCTTGGGTGGTTGGCGAGATAGCGTGGCGAGGCGACGACGACGCGCCTGATATCGCCGCCGATGCGGGTCGAAATCAGCGACGAGTCGGCGAGGTGGCCGATGCGCAGTGCGATATCGACGCCTTCATCGATAAGGTTCACGAAGCGGTCGAGCAGCAGCAGCCGGACTGAAACTGCCGGGTAGCGATTGAGAAAGTCATCGAGGATCGGGCGCAGGATTTCTTCGCCGACGATGGGCGGGGCGGAGATCGTCAGCGTGCCGCGGGGTGCCGCCCGCTCGCCGCCCGCGAGTATGTCGGCCTCCTCGAGATCGATCAGCACCCGCCGGCAGGCAGCGGCATAGCGCTGGCCGGCTTCACTGAGCTTCAGCGACCGGGTGGTTCGATGCAGGAGTTCGACGCCGACATGCGCCTCGAGCAGGTTTAGGGCGCGACTGATGGCGGTTGGCGATCGCTTCAGCTTCCGTGCCGCTGCCGCGAGGCTGCCTTCGTCGACAGCGGTCACGAAGACTTTCATCGCATCGATACGATCCATTCTGCCGACTTTCGCATGAGTTGCCGTCAATCAGCAAGAATTCGCCTGCAAAGCGGCGGATGTAAAGGGGGCCACAGCGCGCACCGGCGAGCGCTGCACCTCCCGGACTACGCTGGAAAAAGGCGGGCGATCAAATCGGACGCCGGGCCCTGCCAAAGGTCGCCACTGCCGGTACCTGACCATAGGGACAGAAAGTCTGGCGAACCCTTGGCCGTGGACGCTGCCCTGATGTCGCGGGTGAATTTGTTCTGGGCCGGAAACGGCATCACGGCGCCGGCATCGACCTCGTTCATGAAGCGGTTTTCGACGCCGCGGGCAAACCGTCCGGAAAAGGCACGGGTCGTTCGCGTGTTCCGCTCGGCGCCCCCGAGCGCCGCGCGATAGGGCGCCGATGTCCCGGCTTCGGATGTCGCAAGGAAAGCCGTGCCCATCTGCACGGCGCTGGCGCCTCTTGCAAGGATGGACCGGATATCGGAAGCCGTCATGATCGCGCCCGCGGCGATGAGCGGCACCTTGACCTTCTTGAGGCTTCGGGCGAGCAGGTCTTCAAGGCCGATTTCGCCGTCCTCGGCGGACGGATCGAAGATGCCGCGATGGCCGCCGGCCTCGTATCCCTGGAGCGTGATGGCATCGACGCCGCTGTCTTCGAGCGCCAGGGCTTCCTCGGGTGTCGTTGCCGTGCCGATGATCAGCATTCCCGCTTTGCGGGCAGCGCGCATGTGCTCGGCGGAGAGAACGCCGAAGACGAAGCTGAGGACGGCGGGCCTTGCCCGCAGCACCGCCTCGAACTGCCGATCGAAATCCTCTTCGTAGGGCGCTGCGAATTCTGGTGCTGGAAGGCCGAGTTCTGCACGGTATTTCGCCGTCGCGCTGATGGCGCGTTCGAGCGTTGCGGCGTCGACCTCCGGCTGGGGATGCTGGATGAAGAGGTTGATGGCGAAGGGGCGATCCGTGTGGGCGCGAACATTCTGGGCGAACTCTTCGATTGCCGCAGGGCTCGAATAGGCGGCGCCGATCGAGCCCAGCGCTCCGGCAGAAGAAGAGGCCGCCACGAGCGCCGGCGATGAGGGCCCCCCGGCCATCGGCGCGACGATCAGGGGATGTCTCAGGCCGAGTTTCGCAAGGGTGCCCTGCATGTTCCATGTCCTTACTGCGTGTTGCGTGCCATCCGGCAGTGCTGCAGATTTAGGGTGAGGGGTGGCGGACGCAAGGGGTGGCGCGACCGCCCGCCCGAATATCCTGTGGGCCGATCAAGGCAAACGCTGCCGGATCACGGTGGCCCCCGGATTGGCGATCGCGCGACGATGGTTGCAGCACGGTCGCTTGACTGGCACTGTTGTTCGAGACGTACCCGAGAGGCCTTCGATGTCGCGACAGACGGACGAACAGGAAACACTTCCGAGCCTTGTCGAACACTATCGGCCCGTGCAGCTGAAGGCCGTGCTCGCCGCCTGCGCGGTGAAGTACCGCGCGCCACCGCCACTGCCAGCGGAGGAGCGGTCTTACGGATCGCAATTGCCGGAAGGATTTCACCTGCCGCAATCCGTCTACGACGACTGAGCGCCGGTAGCGCGCTCAGGTCGTTGCCAGCGTCCAGGCCATGCCGGCGAGCGCGCAGGCAAGCAGCGTGGTTATGACCGACGCATTGAAGCGGAAGATCGCCACGCCGGCCGCCAGCGTCAACAGCAGCGACGGCAGCACGAGCGACCCTAGAACCGGGATGTCGAGCGCCAACGGTCCGAGCGTCCAGGGGGCGACTTCGGCAAACAGCGTGTGCAGGCCAAACCAGACGGCAAGGTTGAGGATGACCCCGACGACGGCGGCGGTGATCGCCGACATGGCGCCGGTCAGCGCGACATTGTTGCGCAGCCGCTCGATGAAGGGCGCGCCCAGGAAGATCCAGAGAAAGCAGGGAACAAAGGTGACCCAGGTCGTCAGCAGCGCTCCGAGGGTCGCGGCCGCCATGGGCGCGAGCGCACCCGGATCGCGATAGGCGCCCATGAAGCCGACGAACTGCACGACCATGATCAGCGGCCCGGGTGTCGTCTCGGCCATGCCGAGCCCGTCGAGCATCTCGCCGGGCTTCAGCCAGCCGTAGTGCTGCACCGCTTCTTGGGCGACATAGGCAAGTACGGCATAGGCGCCACCGAAGGTGACCACCGCCATCTGGCTGAAGAACAGGCCGATCTGGCTGAAGACGTTGCCCGTGCCGAGGGTGGCGACAAGCAGCGCCAGCGGTACCAGCCACAGGACGAGCAGGATCGCCGAGACCCGCAGCGACCAGGCGAGATTCGGGCGTGCATGCGCGGGGATTTCCTCGCCGAGCGCGGAGTCTTCGTCCTTGAGGATCGGACCCGTGCCGGCCTTGTGCCCGCCACCGATGCGAAAGAACAGCGAGCCGGAGCGGGCGCCGATATAGCCGAGCACGCCGGCCGCCAGGATGATGAGCGGGAAGGGGACCCGGAAAACGAAGATGGCGATGAAGGCGGCCGCGGCAATGCCGATCATCACCTTGTTCTTCAGTGCCCGTCCACCGATGCGGAAAACGGCCTGGACGACGACCGCAAGCACCGCGGCCTTCAGGCCGAAGAACAGGCCCTCGACGACGGTGACGTTGCCAAAGGCGGCATAGATGTAGCTCAAGCCGAGGATTGCCAGGAACCCCGGAAGCACGAAGAGGATGCCGGCAACGAGACCGCCGGCGGTGCGGTGCAGCAGCCAGCCGATGTAGACGGCAAGCTGCTGCGCCTCGGGTCCCGGCAGCAGCATGCAGTAGTTGAGCGCATGCAGGAAACGGTGTTCGCCGATCCAGCGCTTTTCATCGACGAGGATGCGGTGCATGACCGCGATCTGTCCGGCCGGCCCGCCGAAGCTCAGCGCCGCGATCCGCGCCCAGACCCGAACCGCTTCACCGAAGGGAATGCCGTGACTTTCCCGTTGCCGCGCCGGTTTCGGCGCGGCCTTGTCTGCAATGTCGGTCATGTCAGGCGTCCTTCTTGGGCGAGGGCCAGTTGTGGGTCTCGTTGGTCGCATCCCGGCACCAGCGGTAGAAGGCGTCGTAGAGCAGCATGCCCGCTTCCAGTTGCTCGAGGTCGTCGGCATACATGCGCGAGAGGCCGAGAGAGGCCGCAAGCAGGCCGGATGCCTCCGGTGCAAGTTCGAGGCGGGCGGTATCGGCGGCGCGAACGATGGTTGCGAGCCGCAGCAGCGGGGCCGTGGCAAGCCTGAATTCCTCGACCATCACATCAAAGGTGCAGAGTTCGCCGCGATGGCTCCAGCGGATCGGGGCATCGATGTCGAAGGGCGTCGCGCCGAAGCGCTCGCCGACCATCTCGACCTCTGACGGCGCCACATACAGGAAGACCGCCTCCGGGTCGACGAAGCGACGGATCAGCCATGGGCAGGCAATGCGGTCGATCTTCGGTCGCGCCCGCGTCACCCAGACGGTCTGTCCATGGGCGTTCCGTTCCGGTATCGCCGAAGACGGAACAGTGGGATTGTTGCCTTCGACCCACGCCTCGAAGCCGCCTTCGAGCACATCGGCAGAAATGCCGGCGTTACGCAGCCAGGCGGCAACGCCGTGGCTGAGCTTCTTGCCCTGCTGGCAGATGATGATCGCCGAAGCCTTGTCGATGCCATCCATCCAGTCCTGCACGGTGCGGTAGTTCCGCCGAAAAGAACCCGGGACGAGACGCGGATCGGCGTCGAAGTCCTCATCGACGCGAACATCGATCAGCGCGGGACAGTTGGGCGTGCCGATAAGGCGGGCGAGTTTTTCCGAGGATATTTCGAGATATGACGACATGACGCGTCCTCCGGATGAGCGGTTCTATGGACGCGATGCTTCGGCTGGCGCCTCATGGGGTGATCGCACCCCCATACGCAAAGTTTGCCGCCGTTCCCCGCAAGCTGTCAAGCCACGCTTCGTCGGCGACCTTACGGGTATGACGGGATAGCGCCGAGGCATGATTGCCGGACAAGCTAGCGGAGGATTGTTACAGGTCTTTGGCGGCCGGTGTCGGCAACCGAAAAGAATGCGACCTGAGTGCCGAATGCCACACTCAGGTCGCGGAGGACGGCATTCGGGCTATTTGCCGGCCTCCTTGGCCGCGGCCGCGATGACCACGGCGACCTTCTCCGGCTGCGAGGCAAAGACGGCGTGGCTTGCCTTGATTTCGCTCACCTGACTGCCGGCGCGCTTGGCCATGTCGCGCTCGAGATCCGGATTGATGGCGCGATCCTCGGTCGCAACGATCGCCCAGCTCTTCTTCGTGCGCCAGGCCGGGTCGCCGACCCTGGTGCCGAAAATATCCTTGGCGGCAAGGACCTGCGATTTCGCGGCAAAGGCGGCCTCCTGTGCGGGCAAATCGGCGGCGAAGTCGGCCGGAAATGCCTTGGGATCGAGGTAGAGATACTTTCCGTCGGCGGTTTCCCGGATGCTCACGGCGGCCGCTGGCTTCGATCCGGCGAGCGTCGCCAGGTTTTCACCCTTGTCGGGCTGGAACGCCGCCACGTAGACCAGTCCCTCGACCTTGCGATGATGGCCGGCCTCGCTGATCACCATGCCGCCATAGCTGTGTCCGACGAGCAGGGTCGGACCATCCTGCAGGTCGAGAATGCTGTTCGTCGCCTCGATGTCCGCGGCGAGTGACGTCAGGGGTTCCTGGACGACGGTCACTTTGAAGCCGCGGCGCGTCAGGATGTCGGACGCCTGCCGCCAGCCTGAGCCATCGGCGAAAGCGCCGTGGACGATGACGATGTTCTTGATCTCGGCGGCTTGCGCGGCAAAGGCGACCGCGCTTGTCGCGAAGGCAAGGGCGAAGGTGGAGAGAATCCGGCGGCGCATGTGATCGGTCCTTCTTCGGTTTTGTGAACGGATGATCACAGTCTCGGAGGCCGACGTATCCCGGTTATGTCCGCCGTCGCGTGCGAATGTACCGCAGTGTAGCGCGAGGCTGGCTGCTCATGATTGAACGGTTGCGGCGCGGCACTCGGCCCGGCACGGTCGATCGACCACGGGAGGGGCGATGATCCGTGGTTCCTGGTCGATCGCCGGAGGGGAGGGTCCCTATCGTTCCACGAGGATCACGATCGATTCCGGTACGACCCCGTCATAGGTCATCGCATCGGCCGCCGCCTGGCTCTGCATGGCCTTGGACAGGGCGTCCATATCCGGAACGTCCATGAGAATGGCCACGCGGCTCGGGTCTTGTGGATCGACGAAGGTTCGAATGTTCGTCACGCCGAGCGTGCCGAAGAGTTCCTTGCGCTTCGGCGACGTCAGCCAATGCTCAGCAGCTTTGGTGATGTTGTGATGGGCGATGATGGTTGGCATTGCATCCTCCCTGTCATGGCGCGGACGCGGGGCGCGTCGAACTTTCCGCCGGTATCCGCGTTTTTTTACGGAACTGTCTGGCGCGCAGGCTGTCAATTAGCCCGTCGGAGCTAGAGCATGTCGCGCAAAGGTGCGCCGCGGTCTTGCGAGGACGTCATGCGACAAATCAATAACTTAAAGCGCACGGAGCGAAAGGTCGCGATGCGCTCTGGGGTGGATGCGGCAATCCGGGCGGTGCCCGCTTTCATAGATCGGAGGAAGATACCCATGCCAAAATTCGTCACCATCGGATATGGCGACCGCGCCGGCTATGAGCGGACGGGGCGGGCCGTTCGCGATGCGGCACATGCGCATGACGCAGAGCTTCTGGCCGGGGGAGCGGTGATGGGGATCGCCGGCACGCCGGTGCAGGTGCGCAACCCGGACGGGGTGCGCATCGAAACGAAGGATGGCCCGTTCCTGTCATCGGTGCTGCCGGTGGCCGGATTCGCCGTCATCGAAGCCGCCGATCTTGCGGAAGCGATCGACGTGGTCTCGCGCAGCCCCTGCGCGGTAGCGCACGGGGTCGTCGAAGTCTGGCCCCTCGAAACGCCTTAAGGAGCCGCCCACGATACCTGAGCGGCGAGCAGGGATTCGGCCTCATCGGCCGTTTGCCGGTGTGGCTCCGTGGCTTCGGCGGGCGCGAACTTCGTCTCCGGCCGCCCTTCCCTGAAGAGCTTCCACTTTGTCGGGCGGAAGGCGATGCGGCTGTGGTCGCCGGCGGCGGC
>NZ_PNFP01000037.1 GCF_002940685.1 Ensifer adhaerens
CGCCTCAAGGATTGGCGCCGCGTTGCCACAAGGTATGACAAGCTCATGCTGAACTTTGCCGCGACATGCTACATCGCCGCAATCGTCACATCGTGGCTCAATTGAGTCTGGAGCCTAAAGCACACGATCGACCACACAGCTGAACTCCTTGATACGGCTGACCTCAGGGGCTGGCTCGTGCGGCTGATGGTAGACCTTCGCCTTGGTCGCGGCAGACGCTGGCAGCGGGCGGCGCGGCTTCAGGAATTCAGCCGGCGCTCGTGATTTAGCAAGTCGCTTCAGCATTACGGCGGCTCCGTGACGCGGATTGAGGCTGGCCGTCCAGGGTATGCCGCGACATTGGAGGCGATCCGCATCGCGTTCGAAACTGCTGGGTTAGAGTTCATCCCGGAAAATGGTGGCGGCGTCGGCGTGCGCTTCTCCAAGCCAAGAGAATCTGACTTGCCAGACGGTTGAGGTTGCCTAGATTCTGTCGGCCGAGATCAAGTCAGCCTTGCGCGAGAGGACCTTGTACGCGCCTGGAGGCTTCCTATCTCAATTGCCATCCTCGACATGGAGCCCCGAGATGGACCAGATGGCAACGAAAGCAGTTTCGGATCACCAGATCGAAATCATCCCGCCCACGCGTGACAAACCAGACGTGCAAGCGACGGCGATTTGCCTCTGTTGTCAGAAGAAGCGCCTCGCCTCGCGAATGGACGCAGACGGTTGCGGCATATGTGAAGAGTGCCTCGCGCCCTGAGGCGGGATCGACTGGGATGGCGGGTTGCGCTCTCAGGCTGGCCTGACGTTTTCGGCCCTCGATTTTCCGGTCTTTCGGTCTTGCCCAATGTCGTAGCTGACCTTTTGACCGTCGCGAAGTGGTCCCGCGCCTTCGACCGCGGACACATGGACAAATACGTCGGTTCCACCGTTCTCAGGTGAGATGAAACCGTAACCCTTGTCGTGATTGAAAAACTTTACCGTACCGATCGCCATGATAATCCTCGTTGGCTCTAGGGTCTGCGCAACGCTTGCGGAGCCTATTCAACGCATTCGCCTCCCGCAATCATGCAAATGGGTGAAATTGCGGCTGGCTAGCTTACAGACCAGGCCGCCCATGACGCAGCCGCTCACCTTGATTTCGCTGCCGGCGATCTCGGCCTTGCGTATTCCTTGCTGCCATTTGGTGAAGAGATCAGCTTTCCGGCGTACTTTCCATTGCCAGTGGACTTGAAAGCGGCGAATTGCTTGCCGTTGAACGCGCCGCTCGTGTAGGTCATGCAGAAGCCTGCTCCGCAAGCTGCCACCTTTGCCATTCCGCCGGTCTTGGGTGTTCTATAATCGCCTTGGATCGGGTCGGCGTGGGCTGCCCCGGTCGTCAGCATCATTATGGTGGACGCCAACGCCATTTTCGAAGGTCCACAGGGCCTGCGCCTTCTTTGGCGAAGGCGCAGGCCGATCGTTTGTGACGCGGGCAGGGCGGCCGCGCACTGACCAGCTGCCGGAAAGCAGCCTCCTCCCATGAGCTGATCTACGGCGCCGTGAAGATACCCAGATTGACAAGCTGGACGCGTCGGTTGCTGGCCGCATCGCCTTTCGTACCATCGATTGGGAAGTACTCGCCCACACCAACGGCGTAGAGCCGTTCAGGGCCGACTGCGAATGTCGTCGAGAGAATCTCCCCGATGGCCACGGCGCGTTTCTCGCTGAGTTCCAGATTATGCTTGTCACTTCCCGTTGAACTCGAGTGGCCAACGATCAGGAACTTGTAGGCCCAGAGATTCGGGTGATGTAGCGCATCGGCAATCAGGCCGAGAGACCTGTAGGACTCCGGCTTGATCATGACCGAGTCGTTCTCGAAATCAATCTCGACGACCATTTGCGGGAGCTTGGCGATCTTGCCCCAGTTCGGAAGCGACGCCATCGCCACTCCGCCACTGTCTATGGCTTCCTGGCGGAGAATAGCGATGTCGATCAACGGAGCCGCACCGACGAGCTTGCCAAGCCCTGACACGATCCGTTGTTCGGAGACCTCTTGAGCGGCCGTGAAATCCGGTGTCATCGATGTAGCGACTAAAAGGGTGAGGAGCAGGGTACGGATCCTGGTCATTTGCTTATCTCCAGCCGGCATCGGTAATCGCCTGATTGCACGCTTTGCCGACGCGCCTTTCAGCCTTGATGAGGCATGCCAGACGGTAGCCGTCGCCCTTCACGCTCGAGCAGAGCTGCGCGATATCGTGTTTGCAGACACCGACGTACGCGGCCTGGGCTTGCTCCCGTTGGCTGATCGAGGTGAGCACAGTCGTGATCGTTCCGACGCAGACTGGTGAGATTTTGGCTGCGTTTTTCTGGAGGCAATCGGCAATCCGTCCGTTGCCGAGATTGAGGCCATGACAGAACTTTTTGATGTCTGCACCGCAGTCCTGCGCCAAATTCGTGACGGCGTCGGCGTAGCTCAGTGTTTCTGCGCGCGTCGCGCCCGTTAACGCGAGCCCGATTAACAATGTGGCTGCTATAGTACGTCTCGTCTTCAACGCTCGTCTCCCTTTAGATCTGAGGTGGCTTGGTTTGTTTGGACAGGTGCCTGCTGAATTCTAATCAGGCGCTCTTGAAACCAGTCGAGTCGACAGGGCGTTCGCTAGAATCGCACCACGAGGCCCATTATCGGCCCTTGCTGAACTGCGTCGAACACGAACCCGTCGTCGCTATAGTCCACGCCCAGCGCGCGGTAGCCGGCAACCATCGAAATCGTATCGTTGAACCGGTAACCCACCGCCGCGGCGACGTCCCAGTCGAGATCGGCGCCACCAGCACCGACAAGGCCCCAACCGGTCAGATAGAGCTCGGGTGTCAGCGAATAGGTGCCACGAACGCCGGCCAGACCGTCCACCCAGGTTGCCTCATCGCTTCTGGATCTCCCATCGAGAAGGCCGCCCCGGAAGGAAAGCTCGCTTTCGACGGACCATATCCGCAGGCCGCTGACCACATCCAATTGCACTGTTTCGCTCTGGAAGATGGAGTATCCTGCGCCGAGCAGTCCGGCGAACGTTTCGGACGTGAGTTCCACGTCAGTCGCGAGGACGCCTCGTGGCGTGGCCGCCTGCCCCGAAATCTTCGTATACATGACGTCAGCGAAGATGCTGTAGGGACCATTGCGGGCTTCACCAATCGCCATCGCACCGAACTCGAGGTTATTAAAGATGTCACCGAAGCTGGAATCGACATCCACCGCCGGCAGCCCGAATTGCGCTACCTCCCCCGACAATCCCGCCGCCCAGAAATAGGGGGCAAAGGAAAAGGTCCATCCGCTTTCGGTGGTCGTCTGTTGGAGCTCCGGCGTCATCGGGGAATAGCTGTCCGCAGCCTTGACCGTCCCAGCAACGAGGCAAGTTCCGATTACCGCCAGGGTACGAACAATGTAAACCTTCATGAAATCTCCCCTCACGGTCGCCGTTGCGGCCAACCCCTATTTTAGGCCTTGGTTCAAACCGGGCTGACGACCGCGGCTTGATCAATGAATTCGGATGCTACCGAACTGTCGAACTATCGATCGCAGTCGCGTGAACTCGTTCCGCTCGCTCGTTTGCACTCGCGATCGGTTGTGGTTGATTTTGCTCCGCCGGACGGTCCGACGAGTGTTTCGACGTGATGCGCATAGTTCTGCCGCGTGTTTTGATCGACGATGGCAGCCGGCGCAGAAACGACCAGCCCCGCAGCGGTCCCGACGGTTTGTGCGGCCCCGGCGGTTGCCGCGACGATATGGTCGCCAAGCCCCACTCTGCTGTCAGTCAAGGTCTGCCTGTCGGAAAGGCGTCTGCCAATCAGTTGCACGATTTCTGGCGACTCCGCGAACTTCGTGTGGTGCAGATCGTCACCTGCCTTGATCTTGGTGAGATCTACGACGGTGATCCCGTTCGCTGCCAGCTCCTCCTTGTAGGGGGATTGCTCCGGATCGATCGCTCCCAACCGAGAGACATTGCCCCAGACGCGTCGAGAAACAGCGAGTGCGCGGTCGTCGCGTGAGACGAAAAGGGTGAAGCGCGGCCGCCGCTTACCCATGTCGCTGATCTGCGAACCGAACACGTCGACATCGACGTCTGGCGCCGCCAGCATGACATTCTTGAACTTTGCCGGCAGTCCGTCGTTGCGGATCGCCATCTGTCGCAGGGATTCCAGGGCCAGCCAGTTGCCCATCGAATGTGCCAGGATCGACACTTCCTTGACCTCGGGATCACGCGCCAGGTACTGGAACAAACTTTCTACTGCGTTTCGCGTGTAGTTGGTGCTTTCGCGATCATATCCGTACGCGAGCAGACTCCCGCGCGATGGCCACGTTGCGAGTACCGGCACACTGCGCGCGCCGGAGTCGTGGACGATCTGGGCGAAACGGAAGACTGCATCCTCGAAATGGTTGTTGAACCCGTGGATAAAGACAAGGACGCTGCCGTCCGAGCTCTTGCGCACATGGCTGTTCAACCATTTCTCGGCGGCCAGCCGGTCGATCTCGTCAGCCTTCACCGCCGCAAAATCCGTCGCCGGGTTCGGCGGAAGCTTTCGCGGCCAAGCGACGTCACCTGCCTTGCGAGCGGTCTCAGGTGGGATTGACACCGTAATGTCCGCGAATGTTGGGCTTTGCGCGCGCTCGCCACTGAACATCTCACCTGGCTTGCTCGCCCGGCCCCTGGTAGTCGCGACCAGCATTTCAACCTGAGCGGCCGACGGGTTGGCCGCGACCGGTTCAAGCACCCCGGTCGGGCGGCCCGCACATGCGGAGAGAAGCGTCAGACTTATCAACGCAACGTATCGATAGTGGAGCCGTGAGGGCGCGTTGACATCCCGTGAGAGGTCCCCTGTCAAGTTAATCTCTCCAATAGGACATCCTCTCCATGTCAGTCGCATCTCGGTACCCCATTTCCGAACCTCGAATGTCGAGCATTCGTTAGCGTGAGAGACACCAAGAATCCCACTTCAGCATTTCATCTATCGATGAACGACCGCGTCGCCCGCTCGCAAGATTGGAAAGTTGCGCGCTTCCCCGGAGCCGTTGCCAGGAATTCGCGATTGGAGCGGCAATCAAAAGGTTCGCCGCTCCAACGCTCTCAGCATGTTACTCGATCGGCTCGAACTCGCCCGGTCGCCAGGTCTTATCGAACCAGGGCTCGAGTGGCCCATAAAGCCGCAGAAGCGTGTACCATCCCTTGCCGGCGACGGTTTGTATCCAGTTAGCCTCCTTGCCTTCGGGGGCCTTCGGACCGAAATAGAGCTCGACCGAACCATCGGGATTCTCGATGAGCTTGTCCCGCTTGTTGTTCTTGCTTGGGAAGGTCTGGCCGGTCTGAAGTTGCGAGCGCGTCTGCGGATCGTAGACCACCACCGACCAGAAATCCTTGGCCGGCGGATTGGCGGGAATGCGAAGCTTGTATGTTTTCGCACCATCCAGATAGTCGCCGTTCTTGTCGGTCGCGGCATATGCGTACTGGGAACCGGCGCCGATCATCTGCTCCACCATGGCAGGCGTGTTGACCGTTGCCTGGTAGAAGAACAGGGTCCTGGCGTCGAGATAACGGCCACCCTTGCCGCCATCCCGAAGCCATTGATAGCTGCCGCCGACGAAAGCCTCGCCCCATGCACTGTTCGGATAGAGACGGAAGCCGTCGAGGCGCGGTCGGAAAATCAGCGCGCGGGCGGTTGCGTTGCCGACAGCGACTGCCTCGGTCAGCAGTTTCTTCATCCGCGCATCCGGGGCGAAGGGCTTGCCCTTTTCAATGCCGATGGAGGCAAACAGGCCCAGCAGTTCCGGATCGAGCATCGAACTCGGCTCACGATCGATGACCGTATGGAGTTCTTTGTAGAACTCATAATTGTTGGCGTGAATAGTATTCCAGGACTTGCGCGATCCGCTGATGAACTCCATCTTCGGCGGGTTATCACGCTTGCTGAGCGGATAGACCTTCAGTCCGCTTTTGAAGGAAGCCACCGCCGCGTCGGGCTTTCCATCGACCAGAAAACCACGCAGGATCAGCCAATTCACATAGCTGGTCGACTTTGAGACGAAGTATTTTTCGCCATCGACCTCTGCCTCCATGCCGCCGACCGGCGGATCGAGATCTCCCTTGTAGTCGGGCGGAAGGATCAGGTACTTGCCACCCCTGCCTCGATCAGGACCCGGCCCGCCCATGTCGGTCACGAAGCGAAAATAGGCATCGTTGACCGTGCCGGGACCAGACCCGGCAGGAATCTCGACAACTGTCGGCCCGTCTTTCCCCAGGTCGAGAACGACGCTGCCATAGACAGTATCGGTGTTGCCGGTGAGGAACAGCGGCGCCGAGTCCATGAGCTGGTCAAGAAGGATTGCCTTATAGGACGTGTCCGCGCCCAACTCGAGATGCCCGAGCCGAATGCCTTCGACGGATGTGGCGGGGATGCCGTTGAGGAACGCCTCGACGCCGCGCATGAGGTCGAGATTGTCATAAAGCCTGTCGACCGTTGCTTCATCCGGCATCCCGTCAAAGAACTTCAGCGTACCCAACCTCGTTTCCACCGTGTCGGGGGTCATAATCTCTTCGGGGATTTTATGGTTGTAACCTGGGGTTTTTACCTCTCCGGCCGCAGTCAGCGTCGTTGCAAGCAAACCGGCCGCGGCCAACACCGCAGGACGAAGCATTTCAGATAACATGTTTGCCCTCTCCTGGACTTTCTAGCTGATACGGCCACCTGCGTTACAGGACGAAGCCTCCCGACGATCCGCCGACCAAACCCAATTGTTCGTTGCGGAGACTAGCTGTTTCTCCCCTTGCCAATCTTACCATTTCCCGCCAAATCGCAGACGCCCCGGGAATACACAGTTTGAACAACCTACCACTTATGATTGCTTTGAAAAGCGCGAATATTTGACCATCCGCTCCGAGCCCGATGAGACTTGGCGTGAAAGGATAAGACCCGGTTTCGTTTCCGTAGCATCTTCAGGACGAGGTCTCGGGTGCTTGACCTCAGATGCGCTCTGCGTCTGTGGCTGGGGGGCGCCCCGGTACGCTGGACGCCATATTGAAGGGAGGCTGATCTATGCAGGCGTATGTCGCGACTACATCGAATTGCAGATATTGCTTGCCAATTCTACCGGCGGTCGAATATGTGAAAACTATCCATTTCACGCCAAACCCGAATTCAGGAAACATCTCAGATAGCAGCGATCCCCGTGATCTCGAGCCACGTCTTGCAAGGCTTGCCCGCGTTCGTTCGAAGCGAGCTCGGGGAGAGAGCGTTGCTGCGCGCCAATCGCGCCGCGGGTTTCGACGTAGAGCTGATTGAGGATCGCAATGTCTACATCCCCCAGCAGTCCGTTATGGGCTTCGTCGAAGCAATGGCGAGGGCAGTGGGCGACGCGAAGCTCGGACTTCTGCTCGTGCCCAATATGGACGTTTCCGCGTATGGCAGCTTCGGGCGTTTTATAACTGAGGCAGCCACGCTTGACCAAGCGATAAAGCGAAGCATCGTGGCGCTGCAGTACCACAGTAGTTTTGACAATTTGACCGTCACAACAACGAAGGAGAACCTACGGTTTGGTTATAAATCGGCGCTGGCTGGGTCTCGGGGATATGAATCGGTCGCATGTGCCGCCGCTGGCGAACTGCTAAGCCTCTTTAAGGCATATCTGCCTGACCATTGGCGCCCCCTTCGTGTCGAACTTGACATACCGACGCCGAGCCATATCTCGCTTTTTGAGGATGTGTTTCAATGCCCGGTCATATTAAATGCGCCAGCAGTGGCGGTCGTCGTTGAGCGGCATCGGTTGATGGCTGCGTCGCGACGAACATCTCGGTCGATCGTGACTCTCGAGGACGTGGCTCGCGATCGTCCAGGAGGGGCACCTCGGAGCCTACTGGAAATAGCCACTGCACAAATTCGCGCCCAACTCCTGGCAGGGGATGTGTCGATCGAGGATGCTGCGCGATCCATGGACACAAGCGTTCGGACACTGCAGCGTGAGCTTCGACAGGCCGGCGTCGACTTTCGTAGCCTGACAAGCGCAGTGAGAATTCAGCGTGCGACGGAAATGTTGCGCAACGGGACCGTGTCGATCAGCAGCATTTCCGAGGATCTGGGCTATTCCTCTCCCGCCGGCTTCACCCGAGCTTTTCGAAAAGCGACCGGATTTGGGCCTCGGGAGTTTCGCGTCAAGGAAAACCTATCTGCTGCCGATACCGACGAACGAACGGGCCAGCTGTAGCCGAGCCTCGCTAAGGCAATTGCCCCAGAGGCTCCACGTGGGATTTTTAAGCTGGCGAGGCGGTGCCCGGCCAAGTCGTCTTACCCGGAGACTGCCGCGCCGCGAACGTCGCTGCCGCTGTGTCCTTATCGTCACCGCTGACCTGAACCACGGGCTGAGCAAAGTCGATTTTATTTTCATGGAAAGCCTGCATGACCATCGCGTAAGCATTGCGACGGATCATTGTCTGTTGCCCCGGCTTGCAGGTGAAGGCGATGCCAAGTTCAATTCCATATTCACCGATCTGCTCGACGCCCTTCAGTTTGAGCGGCTCGATGAAGAGCGAACCTAGTTCCGGATCGGTCTGCAATTGCGCGCCGATCTCCTTGATGAGCTTGCGGACTTTGTCAACATCAGTTTTGAAAGGGACACGAATGCGGAACTTGTCGACAGTCCAGTCGCGGCTGGCATTCTTGATCGCGCCAAGCGAACCGAAAGGTACGGTAAAGATTGGCCCGCGGTGGTGCCGCAGCCTCACAGAACGCAGGCTGAAGGATTCCACGACGCCCGTATAACTTCCTGCTTCGATGTATTCCCCGACCCGAAACGCGTCGTCCAGCAGGTAGAAAACGCCGCTGACGACGTCCTTGACCAAAGTCTGCGAGCCGAATCCAATCGCAACGCCGGCTACGCCCGCCCCAGCGACCAGCGGGCCGATTTTGACGCCCATCTCCGAAAGGACCGTGAGCACCGCGACACAGAGAAGTGCCGCTGCCAAAGCGTTGCGGAAGACGGGCAGCAAAGTGCGAAGCCGGCTTTCTCGAGCGAGTGCGTTCGATGGAAGCGTACCCTCATCACCGACATCGCTCAGCTTGCGGGTGATGTAGGCTTTTGCCAATTGCCAGACGAGGTCAATGATAAGCAGGATCACGACGCTGTTGAATGCCCCGGCGATGAGCGTCCGGATCAATGTCACTTCTCCGGAAACAAAAGGGAAATTGTTTCGCCAAACGAAGGCAACCCAATCGACCGCTGCAATCAGAATTATGGCGCGCGTTCCGCGGACGAGCAGGACCGCCTTCGGGTCCGATGGGTCTCGCTCATTTGAGCGAGAGGGCGAGAATGAAAGCATCAGGCTGTCGGCAATCGACAAAGCGCGGGGCACGATGACAAGCATCATGCCGAGCCAGAATAAAGCCAGGAATCCACCGCACCAGAGCAGCCACAGCACGATTACGCCAGAGATGCTAATAGCACCAGAGATACGGTCTCGCAACGACCGGACATCGTTGCTGCGCTGACGCCAGATCATCGCGATTGCTAGCAGAACAATTGGGATGGACAGTCCGATAGTGAGGGCTGACTGGACGTCGGCTGCAAGACCAAGGCGTTCGGTTACAGCCAAGAATGCCATCGTCGCTGCCAGCAATGCGACGAATATCCGGGCCCGCAAATAGGAGCGGGCCGACATTATGGACGCGGCGAGCGCGATGCGGCAGAGCGCGGTCGCGATCTTGTAGACGACCAAAGCGAGAAGCGAGTAGAGTGCGACCACACGCACGAGTGGCGGCCAGGCGAACAGGAGAAAGAGGATCGCGACGGTCGCCGTGAATATCGAGAACGTCAGAAACTCCGTGTAGGTCTGCCGCAAGATTGGGTTGGGGAAGGGCACGGCGGGCACTGAATGGCGAAAAATCCATTCGATGCCAAAAGCTATGCCAGCGATGATTGCCAACACGAGCGCCGCGGGCATTGCGCCGTTGTTCCGCGCGTCTTGCCAAACCGCAGACACGACGCGCGAAAGTTCATCGCTGACGCGCGGTACTGCGGCGAAAAACGCATTGAGACGGGCGCGCAAGAGCACCTCGCGTTCCTCAATGAACCACACTGCCTCATTATCGCGGGACTCGGAAGCGGCGGCTTGCTTCTGCTCCAGCCAGGCCCTCACGTCCTCATCCTCAAGCAGACGCAGCAGTTCGGCCACCTTGGACGGCTGAGCAATAGGGGGCACAGGCGTTTGCGCCTGCAGGTGCGTAAGCCCACAAAGGCAGAGGAACAGACTGCATAGCAAAGTCCGAAGGAGGTACATAAAAGCCCGGCCCACTGGATCAAATCCCCTCCCTCAAATTATTGGTCTCCAAATAACCAACGACAGGGGTCAAGCTGATGTAATTTGTTCATCTTCACTCAGGACCGTGCTCAACAAGAGACGTGGATGCCGAGACTTCGTGTTTGCAGCCGCCAGGAACCGGAGCCGCGGCGGCTGCATGCAGGCTTGTGGAATTAGCTCACCTTCTTCACAGGCGGTATCGTCCAAGAACCGTCAATGATGGAGGGATTGCTCTCGTTGGGCCAGTAGAGGCGCATCATGAGAATGAACTTCCCCTTGGGTGCTGGAAGCCAGTTCGACTCCTTATCTGCCCCGGGCGATTCATTCTGAATGAACAAATCGATCGAGCCGTCCGGATTTGCCTTCAGGTCCTGCCGTGCACTGATCGAATAGCGGTTGAGCGGATTGTCGACGAAGAAGTACCCCGCATCGTACATCGTCAAGGACCAGAAACCGGACACGGGCGGCGTCTGGCCTTTCTTGAAGGTCATGACGTACTTTTCTGAACCGTTATAGGCCCGCTTGATCAGACCGCCGCCGGATTTCATCGACGTTGGGTAGACCGCATCCTGTGGCCGGTTTGCCCCAAGACCGATCGCAGTGACCAGGGCACGCTGGATGTAGTTGGTGCCATAGATGCCAGTCTTGGTCGTGAAACCCCAGCCATCGATATCCTGCACGTCACCATCGCTGAGCTTGAAGTGCATCATGATGCGCGCGAAGGCGACCTGGGGCACGCGCTTGGCAAACGCCGGGTCGAACTTGCTTTTATCGAAGTCCTGACCCGGGACAATGCCAAGCTCGGCGAGCTTGGCAATCATCGGTGCATCCGCCTCACTCGGCGGGTTTCGTTTCAGGAGCTCGGCAAACAGGGTGAAGTATTCAATGGCATCCATGCCATTGACCTGCTCGCGAACGGCAGTCTCCATATCGATGGCCGGATCGACTTTACCCTTGGGCGCTGTCCAGTCCTTGCCCCACGCGCTTAAGGGGTAGAGCTTCACTTCGTCCTGAAGCTTATGGACTTCGGCGTAGTCCTCCTCAGTCCCCGTGCAATAGATGCGTCCAAGCAGCCAAACGATGCTCGTCGGAGATTTGTATTGGGTCACGCCTTCGGGAAGCGTGCCTTCCCAGCCAGGTCCCGTCACCACGAATGTCTGCGCCTCGGTGCCCGTTGTGCGCTTTCCCGGAACGTCGAAAACGGTCGTCCAGCCATCCAGCATCGGAAACAGGGCGTAGCGATCCTTGAGGTCGGGCAGGCTGACGACCCAGGGCTCATCGCCCACGTCGAAGAACGCGGTCGTATAAAGGGTATCGGCGTTCGGTGCGGTCACGTCCCGAAACTTGGCGTCCGGATACTGGCGCAGCTTGATCAGATGCCCCATGGGGCCACGGGTTCCTTCAGGTTCCGCGACGTTGGTAATCACGCGCCGGGTCAGTTCCATCGTCACTAGAGGATAGGCATAGGTGTAGGCCTCGACGGCGAGCGCGAATTCGTCGAGCCCTTCCGGCAGATCTGCGACGAACCCGTCGGCGGCAGCACCAGGTCTTGCGAGGGAGCCTGCCGCCAACACTCCAAGACCGGCGGCCGTCAAGTCACGACGCGTAATATCCATTCTATACCTCCATCAAAAAATCGAGTTGCGACGTAATGCTGTGAGTTCAGTCAATGTAAACGACGACGTAGCGCCCGCCGGACGGCTGGTAGTAGACCCCGCCGCAGCGCCACACGACCGTGCCATTGACACTCGTGCTAACGCAGCCTGTGGGCAGTGCGGCAACATACACCGTGGAGCGGCGGATCACTCGGCGCGTGGTGCGGCGAGCGACACCGGCGACACTTCCAGGCGTCAACGGCCGTCCCACGACCGCATGCGCCTCGGATACGAATGAGCCGAAGGGCCAGGGAGCGGGAGCGTCCGCCGCGAGCATGGCGAAACCGGCGATGGCGAGTGAAAAGATCTTTGCGTGCAGCTTGCGCGTCCTCATTGCACTGCCTCCAGCGAAAGCTCGCCGGTGACATCGGCATGGACGTGTTCGAGCTTCTTGGCAGCCGCTGGCGGGGCGAATTGAAACTGTTCGCCTTCGATGCCATCCGACTTCCAGTTGCTGAGCCGCAGCGAATATTGCGGCGCTCCCGTAGTCCATTTGGTCGTGATCACGTATTTGAGCGGCAATGGTCTGCTGCCCCTGCTGATCCAGATTTGCCAGTCGGCAATGTCGGTCCTGAAGGCGAGATGATCACATTCCACCCCGTTGACAAAGGCCGACCCCACAACAGTTCCTTCTGTCACGCCGTCAGTGAGGACAGCATAGGGATCTCGTGCCAGAAAATCCGCTCCCGGCGTATCAAGTCCGGTGGCGGCGCGAAGCTCCTCGGCCGCATCTTCAACACTCGGACCGGGGCTCCGAAGCTGCGCGTAAACGTTCAGCACTTTGTCGTGCAGGGATATCGTGTCGCCATCAAATATCACCTCCGCCTGGGCAAAGGGACCCATGCGCTTCAGTCGAAAACCTTGCTCGCGATCGACGGCAATGGAGCCGGAGGCGCTGTACTGGATTTTCTGACCTTGCAGATAAACGACTTCCTGATCGACGTCATAGTCGGCACTGAGGGTCGGCGCCGACTTGAGAGCTTCGCTCATTGCAGCCAGGATCCGATGCGCCTCAGGTTCGATTCCGTCTTGCGCCGACACCGGCCAGGCCACCATGCAACCAGCGGCCACCAACATTGCGGTCAACTGGCGCCGCCAAGCTGCGCCGGGTAATCTCAGTCCGCCATCCATTCGCTCACCCACAGGCCTGTTGATTTGCTTGCCGGCCGGATCTCGCAACAGTTATGGCTGCTGCGTAGATCTGGGGCGCAAAGGCATTCCGGCCTAGGGATTACTGCTGTATTAGCCGCGTGTGATCTTACCATTTCACGCCAAGTTGCAACTTTAATGTTACTTGCGACCGTGGGCGGAAATCCAGTCAAAGATCGAATGGCGGGCGCGGACTCTTCAGTGACGCGATAACCCGCGGTTGATTTTGAGGACTTGCCTAAACCCTCGGCATCGCAGTTAGGCCTTCGGCTGCTCTGTAAAAGGGGTTTCAATGGATGTGGTCACAGCGCCTGGACTTTCTGTCGATGACAAGCGAACCATCCTCGCGGCATGGGCTTCGGACCTTTACGCGATCGAGTCGAAACCGGTGCTGCGTCATGTTCCAGGAACACCTGAGCCAGGTCGATGATGTTCAGTTTGCCCTGAGTCCGTCGTAGGTGCGGCCGTTGCGGCCCAAGAGTGGCCCGATGCGCGTGTCGGAACCTCGACGAGACCCTCGCATCGTCCGCCGAGCCGAACCGCAGCCTCTGGGTACGGGAGGCTGCGGTTGGAGTCGCCGCGAAGTTTGCAGGGACGCAGTGACTGACGAAACTTATTCAGCTGCAAGTTAATTTAGGGTTTTCTTCTATTGCGCTCGAACGTTGCCTCTATGTGGTACATAGCGGCGGAATGACGCGTCCCTTGGGTAGCAGTCGGCAATTGGCGGCACAATTGCGTCGATTCCCAGCGGCACTGAAAACCCTCAGCAAACGCCGAAAGAAACGGCCCCATCGGGGCCGAGACTAAGGATTGGGTTGCCGCATTAGCGCATGCTTTCGAGACGCAAACGCTCCTTTTCGATCTCGTCCTCCGTATAGGGATCGAGTGTCTCATCGAAGCGTGACCAGCCCTGCTCGGAGTAAGAGGCGCGGCGCTGGACCGGATCGACCCAGCTGCCCCAGCGCAGAATGGCTTCCGCATCCGCGTAGAGCGCGTTATCGACACGGGCGGTGACGACGGCGCCGCCGCGGCGCACGC
>NZ_PNFP01000038.1 GCF_002940685.1 Ensifer adhaerens
TCGCTACGGCGCTGTCGAGGGCGCGCTCGCGAGCGGCTTCGCTACCGCCCAGCTACACCACTTGTGGGGACGCGACCCGCATAATTGATAGATCGTCGGACTACGATGAGGGCTCCGGCGACTGGAAGATCGCTCCAACCGGAGGATTGCGCAATGATTGATCGTCCGCACTCTGGATATCTTCTCCCCAATGGCTTCAATGTTGTTTCTACCGCTTTTGAAAAGGTCGTGGACCAACGTCATATTTCTCACTTCAGTCAGGAAGGTGAATGCCTGGCGCGATATGCGCTCAAGTTTTACATGAACGGCACGCGAAATGCCTGGGAACTTGAACAGAAGATCAGCAACGTATGTCTTTTTGTAGATCGTCCGCCGCAGCCTTCCCCTCGCGACGAGGAAATCACTGCATGGCTGCCTGAGCTACTGGCATGGGCGCGTAGCCTGACGACCTCACCCGTTGAGGCGGACGCTCTTGCCGAACACACACTTGGTTACGCCATCGAGCATTTCGACGAGTTTCGCGAAAATACTGATCTGCGAGACTGGCTCGTAGGGCTGATGATGGAGCGTCGCTTTGGCCGCAGTAGCAACCGACGCCCACACTGATGTGCACAATAGCCGAAAGAGGCTCGCGACATGGTGATTTGCGCGCGGTCGAGGGCCGATGGTATGTTTCAATCACGACACACAGCGATAATTAAAGTTTTGTAGGGGTGAAGCGAGCCAAAGGATTTTGGGCGTTTCACCCTTTTTCGTTCTCATATTAGCAAAATGCCTCGGCTGGAGGCGGCCAGCGTCAGGCGCTGCGGTGGATTGTCCGCAAAATCCAGAGTGAAGGACACTGCATTCATCGGTTGATCGGGGTTGCGAAATGGACATGGAGAGGACCGGCAGAGCCCGAATGATGATGCGCTTGCCAAGACATCGCAAACAAATCGCTGATGCAAACTTCCTTGCGATCACCGATCTGCTCGAAGCCTACGGTAAAGCCGCCATGGCTCGCGACGCACTGCGCGAGCAGACGGCCCCAGATCCCGTACGGGCCAAAGAATACGATGATCTTTGCGAGAAGCTGGAGAACGATGTTCTGACAATCCTGAGCGCTGTCAGCCCACGCTTGATCCGTTGACGGCCCTAATCGACCGAATCTTGCGATCAGTTCGCTCGTCCAAATAACAATCATAGATACTGTGGCCATGCCCAGATTGTATCTATGTGGCGATCAGTTGGTCCAAGAGCTAGCCAAGCTCGTCGAGGATGACGAGATCGGAATGAAAAAGACGGTTGGCAATCTGTCGGAAACGTCCATGCGCCTAACCTTCTCAGGCGTGTTGGCCAGCTCCACAGTTGAGAAGAACCGCACCCGCTTGTGATGATGCTCGATGGCCTGAACACCGATTGCTTGACGTTGCCGGGTCGCTGGCGCGGCGGGGCGAGGTGAGGAGGCTACTCGATCCCGACTGTTCCACCCTCACTCGAGCGGACCACCTTGCCGGGGGTAGTTCTCTTATTGCGGCACCCGGTCAGGTGGTTTTTCCAGTCCGCTCTTGCTGCTCAGGTAATATGGTGTATCCGTGAAACACGGCAAAGTTGACGTGTTGCCTGAAGGGGTACATGACGCGCTCGTCACGCCAACGCGAACCGTTGCAGTTCTCTTTGCGACAGTAGGAATCAGGGCAATGTCATCAATTCCATGGGTAGAAATCGTTCAGGACAATGCCGCCAGATACACCGAGCTAGTTGCCGGTATTGATCCTTCGCTGATGGATGTTCCTGCATTCTTCGAGGAAGATGACGGCCTTCCGTGGATTGGCCGCTTTGTCGATTTCGTCTTAGATACGATCGAAGGACAGGTTGGGTTCGTAAAATTTCAGAGCGCCTATTTCGAAGCGTGCGGACTTTCCGGTCTCACCGCGCTCTCCTTGGGCATGAAGCGGGCCAAGGCCGCCGGCATCGGAGTGATACTGGACGCCAAAAGGGGCGACATCGGAGCAACCGCTACCGCGTATGCCCGAGCCTATCTGACACCGGCTTCGGAAGGTGGAAGCGGTGACTTCGAAGCGGATTGCCTAACGGTAAACCCGCTGATGGGTCCAGATACGCTCGAACCCTTTGTTGCAACCGCAAAGCGCTACGCCAAGGGCCTTTTTGTTCTCTGCCGCACGTCCAATCCCGGCGCAGGCTGGCTACAAGACAAGATGACGGGGAATCGACTGATCTCCGACCATGTTGCCGATCTCATTGGAGGTTTTGCCGGTGATCAAGAAGGCTTGAACCCAATTGGTGCCGTTATCGGAGCGACGGTTCCGCACGAAGGAAGGCGGCTGCGAATGCTGCTCCCACGCTCCATCATTTTGGCTCCGGGCCTTGGTGCGCAAGGTGGTGACGCCGGCAGCATGCATGCCCTTCGCGGAGCACAGCAAGGCGATCTTTTAGTGCCGGTCTCGCGCGGCCTCACGCGCGTCGAAGATCGAGGCATTTCTGCCGCAGCCTACCGCGACCTCCTGTTGGAGCGGATCACTGCTTTTAAGGCGGCGATCGCCCATTGACCGCCCTCTCGGGTAGCAGTTGGCTAGGGGCTACTGCTTCTCACAATCTGTCGGGATGGAACGTTCAGCCATACTAGAGTCGATCTCGATGCGGCCGTGATCAATGAAACGGGGCTGGGGAAACGCGTCCCGTCGCCCTCGAGTCCATGTTCGAATAAAATCGACCCTTCCGGATGCCGACCGTTCGTTTCTGCTCCGAAACATAAAGAAGGGCGAAGCGACCTAAATTGATCGCTTCACCCAATGGCTCCCTCACCATTCCCAAGGAGAAAACAGGAGCTCTACCGATATACGGCAGGTTCGATCGTATCAGTTGCAATGCCTCGCGCGCAAATCACCTTGGCGCGAGCGGCGTTCGGCTCCTCTTCACAACAACGCCGAGCCGTCCTTTGTGACCGTGATCACGAAATCCACGATCGCGTTGCGCGCGGTGCCATCGTTCCATGAAGGTAACACTTCTTGGACTATTGCGAGCACAGGGTTTACCAGGAGCACGAGAGTTGCGGTCAACAATCTGGCGTATCCGGAGGTCCGTCACATTGTCATATCCCTCAAAGCTGGAGTGGCCAGGCTACAGAGCCTTACGGCGCGTGAAGATGAAGTGTTGCAGCACGTGGTTGCCAGCCGGCTGAACAAGCAGATCGCCGGCGATCCTGGTACGGTGGAAAAGACCGTCAAGGTTCACCACTCCCGCATGATGGCGAAGATGGGGGTCAGGACCGTCGTCGGCTCTCGTTTATGGTATGAGCGAGCGACCGCCAGCCAATGCCATCGTGGACGACGACGAACTGGTTCGCCGCGCGCTTTCGCGCCTCGTTGCATCGCTCTCCGGCCAGCCGATCGCCTTTTCGTCCGCCGAAGCCTTCCTCCTCTCGCGGGACGACGCGGTGCCCCAGGGCGCATTGATCGACCTGCACCTGCCGGGCATGACCGGCCTGGAGCTCCTGCAGGAACTCAGTCGTCGCGGCATCGTGATGAAAACGATCGTCATCACCGGATCTGAGGCGGAAGGCACGCGCGAGCGCTGTCTTCAGTCGAGTGCCGCCGCATTCCTCAGCAAGCCCTTATCTCGGGATGTTGTCGCCGGCCTGAAGGAGGGTTTTCCTCGGTGATGACCACAGATTGTAGCCTATTCCGATCGCCACTTCTCCCAGATGTTCGAGGCGCATCGTCTGTCCGCCAAAATTTCCAATAGCAGTGATGACCACCTTGTCGCTGGTGTCGCTCGTCTCTGTCGTCCTTGGTATCGGCTCTGCGCCGGAATGAAATGGGACCTGCCGAACCGTGGTTTCGTGCCTCGGCTGGTGAGGTGATGTCGTCGGTGGCGTCTGCGAAGGGTGTCGCGTCGCTCTGTCCGGGAGATAGGGGACGCTTACCGACGATTTGGGTTCTATGCTATCGACCGATGGTACCGTCCGGATCAGGCAGCCTGGTTTCATCGGACGGTGGTAGGTGATGATAGCGTTGCGAGATAATCGGTGAATCGCCGTCCGTTTTGAGAACGGAAGCGAGTGCCCGTTTCCTGGATCCCACCTATGCGATCCAGTCGGAAGTTTCGAAAGTCATCTCGCAGCTCACACCAAGCCGTCAGCAGCCAGACATCATCGAACAAGGTCAGTCCCAACGGGTGGACTCGGCGGTTGCTTCCCTGCCCTTCGAGGTCGCAGTAGGACAATTCAACAATGCGACGCTCGCGGATCGTTCTGCGAACAACGCTCCCCCATCTGGCGGCATGATCGTCGGTCGCTCGCTTCCGCGATACGGCGAGCAGCGGCAGGGTTTGGAACCTCTCCTTGCCTTCCGGCCCAACAGTGCTCGCCACCTTGCCGGCCGCCCGCTTTGCAGCATCGTGCAGATCGGCGCGATCGCGCGCCATCACAAGGCGCAGTCCAAGCGCGATCGCTTCCATCTCATCGGGACCAAATTGTAGCGGGGGCAGGAAATAGCCGGTCTCGAGCTGATAGCCGAGACCCGATTCGCCGCGAACAGGCGCGCCCATGGACTGAAGGCTCGCCATATCGCGATAAATCGTGCGTGGCGAAACGCCGAGACTCTGCGCGAGCGCCTCGGCTGAGACCGGATGCCGGCTGACCCGCAATTGATCCAAAAGAGCAAAGAGGCGAACTGTCTTCATGGACCGACCTGTATCATACCCCTGACAAAATGTGTCAGGGGTATGCGCTAGGAAACGGCATTCCTGAAATCTCAGGACGAGAAGGAGCGAAAGCCGATGACCACCCAACGTATTGAAATCGTCACCTACAAGATTGGCAACGCGGGCGAGGCCGACCAGCAGCGTGATATCGCACGCAATCGTGCCGCGGCCTTTCCCGGCTTTGGAGGCTGGCTGCCTTTGAGCGGCGGCAAGGATCAAACCGAGCGTGCTGACGTCATCGTGTGGGACTGTGCTGAAGTGGCCTACGACGCGGGAAAGATCGTAGGAGCATCGCCCGATTTTGCGCAATTTCGCGACACGATCAGCGAATCTGGGGAAGCGCGATTCTATGCAGCTCCAGCCGATGGTTTTGCGATGATGCAGCCGGGCGATGGTATCGAGTTCGGACGATTTCGGCTGCGCGCGGGTGTCAGCGAAGATGTGATGCGCTCGGCGCACGCAAATATGATCGCAACCCATCTGTCCCTGCAGCCTGGATGGTTGGGACAGAAGCTGGTCCGCTTGCAAGACGGAACATTTGTCGATGTTGCCTTCGCCGTGAGCGAGGAACGGTCGATAGCCATTTGCAGCAGCTGGGCTGGCAATGTCAGTTGTGACGCGTTCCTGAGCCTGATTGAACCGATTAGTATGGAGTTCGGATCGATTTCCTGATCGGTGGCGCCCTCGCGCAATGTTCAAGGCTCGAGGCCGGGCGGCGCGAAAGGACCAATCAATCGCTCTGAACTCGCGTGTTCCGCCATCGCTAGTTTTCCAGCTGCAGTATAGATAGTGGTATTTTTAGGGTGCGTGGAGTAGGTCGTTTCGGAAGGCCGCTGGGAGTTACCTTCCGGTTCGTTTCCCTTTTCAAGGCGAAGGGAAACGAAGCAGGCGGTATGCTGCCGGCGTCGTGTCCCCCGCGTGGGGCACATCATTCCCGTTGGTCTGGAACGCCCACGAAGTGTCAGGAGTGGATGCTGGGCCAGGATGACTCAAACGTCTCAATTGGCACAGGACGGTGGACAACTTGAACTCAGTCCAGGGGACCAAATGATCTAAAGCCTGGCCGAAGTCCGCCTCGCTCATGCGCCTCCCCTAGCTCCTGCGACGTAGCTGCCATTCCTTGTAAGGCGCCATCAACCGACCAGGAAAACGATCCCCGATCGCCGTCTCAACCAGCGCAATCTTCGCGAACACTTCGCTTGTGTCGCGCGCCTGTGTCGGTACTTTTTCGCTCTCCGCCTCAAGCCTTTGCATCAAGCCGAACAGCTCATCGTCGGTCATCGCTGCAAGATGCTCCGCGAACTCTTCTGCATCGAAATCGCGCTTCGCTTCCATTGCGTCCTCCTCTACGGGTTTTCATAGCAATAACGGTCAATGCATAATTGAGTTCAATCAACGCAACTGCGTCACGGGTGCTCGTGTACAAGCGCGTTCGTTGAGGCGACCATGCCGCGTATGAGTTGGCGCGTTCAACAACTGGAAGGCGGGGAGCGTTGTCGAAACGATCAAGCGCAGCGATCCCCCATTTGCTTGACGCAACGTGAGGTCAAGGACCGGGTACAATGCGCCCCAATCGAATGTCGATCGTCGGCTGCCTGACCTCCGCCGTCGGACCGGCGGAGGCGGGATCTTTCAGATCTCGCTCGATGCGGTTACACGGCCAGCCAGCGTCTGGCGCAGCGCGATCAGCGCCAGAACTGCAACGCCAATCAAAGTAGAGACCAGTTCGGGCGCGATCAGTAGCAGCGCAGCGACCGCCAGCAACAAACGCTCGAGCCACGATAGTGGGCCGACCAGCCAGTTTGTAATCGCTGCCGAAAGCGAGAATATTCCCATTATCGCACCGGTGAACGTCAGCACAAATGCACTCCACGTGAAGCCCTCAGTAACCAACAGTAGCGAGGGGGAAAAAACGAACATGAAAGGCACCAGCGCTTTACCCATCGACAGCCGGAAAGCTGTGTTACCCGCCTTGAATGCGTTCGCGCCGGCTATCCCCGATGCCGCATAAGCCGCCAATGCGACTGGCGGTGTCACATCCGCCAGGACTCCGTAATAGAACACGAAGAAATGCGCGACCAGCGGCTCGACATTCATCATGCCCAGTACCGGTGCGGCTACCGCAACCATGATAATGTAATTTGCCGTGGTCGGGATGCCGCACCCCATCAGGATGCAGACCGCAGCTGTCATCATCAGGGTGAACAAGAGTGCGAGGGTCTGCAGGCTGAACAATTCGAACGGAAGAAAGGAAAGGAAGTCATGCGCCGAGCCTGCCCAGTACTGTGCGATGCTTGTGACCATGAAAGCGATCTTGAAGCCGATACCGGTCAGCGTGACCACGCCAATCACAACTCCCACGAGCGCGGCAGCGGCGGTGACGGAAAGCGAGCTTTTTGCGCCTGAAACAAACCCTTCATAGATTCCGGCCGCCCATTGCTTCGCGCCGACGGACAAACCTGAAGCCCTTGCCATCTGGATCGCATAGACCACCATACAGGCGTTGATCGCCCAGAAAGCGGAAAGGAAGGGCGTGCGGCCCGACATCAGCATCCATACGAGCAGCACCAACGGCAAAACAGACAGCCAGCCCTCGCGCAGCACTTTCCAGGCCCTCGGCAATTCTTCTTGCCGCAAGCCGCGGATGCCAAGGCGCTTGGCTTCCAGGTGCACCTGGACCAGCACGCCGAAGAAATGCATGAAGGCAGGCACGATCGCGGCGATCAGAATAGTGCGCAAGGACATGCCCAGATATTCGACCATCAAAAAGGCGACCGCGCCCATGACCGGCGGGGTGATCTGGCCGCCGGTAGATGATGCGGCTTCGACGGCAGCAGCGAAATGGCGTTTGAAGCCGATTTTGATCATCGCCGGAATGGTCAGGGCGCCCGTTGTCACCGTGTTGGCGATGGATGAGCCGGAAATGGTTCCCAAGAGCGCCGAGGAAATCACCGAGACCTTGGCTGGACCGCCGGCAAAGCGCCCCGTCACGGCGGTTGCCAGGTCGATGAACAACTGGCCCAGTCCAATTTTCTGCGCCATGACGCCGAAGAGGACGAAATGGAAGACATATGTCGCGATGACGCCCAGCGCCGTTCCATAGATCCCTTGCGAGGAAAGATAGAGGTGGTTGATGATCCCCGACCAGTCAGCGCCGGGATGGACGAAAATTCCCGGCATCGATCGGCCAAAGAAGGCATAACAGATGAACAGAACTGCAATAACCGATAGTGGCCAGCCCATGGAACGGCGCACGGCCTCCAGCAGCGTTACAAGCAGAATCGTGCCCATAACGATGTCCATCTGGTTGGGATTACCGATGCGAAACTGCAGTTGGTCGTATATCCAGGGCACATAAAATGCGCTGATCGCTCCGCCGATCGCCAAAAGCCAATCAACAACCGGCAAGCCGAGGATCACGAGGCCCGTGGTTCGCGTCCTCCCCGCGTTGAAGGCTGCGAAGCTGAGGAAGACCAGGAACAACGTCACTCCCATATGGAAGCCGCGATGGACGGTCGCGCGGGGGATACCGAAACCCGCGGTATAGAAATGGTAGGACGACAGCAGGAACATGATGACCCCGGCCATGATCGCTACGGGTCTAAGTACGGTGCGGAACCGCGATTCGGGATCGAACTCTTCCTCGATATCCCTCAGTTCCTGCTCGGACAGTTGCCGGGTCTCATCCGTCATGCATTTTCTCCTGGAGTTCTCTTATCGCCGGGACTGGGACGCGGCCGTACCGCGCCCCAGGAGGAGAACTCCCTTATTTCACCTTGCCGGCCTCGCGATAGAACTTCTCCGCTCCGGGGTGGAAGGGGATGCCCGCCCCCTGCACGGAGTTGTCGAGGGTGATGTTCTTGCCCTTGGCATGCCCAGCGGCGAAGAGCTTCTGCGTCGTCGCGTTGAATAGCGCCTGCGTGATGCCGTAGACGAGCTCTTCCGGCTGCTCGGCAGACGTCACGAGCTGCGCACCGACAGAGATTGTCGGCACATCCGCATCCTGGCCCTTGTAAGTTCCTGCGGGAAATTTGTCGGTGGCAAAGAAGGTGTATGTCTGACGCAGCTTGTCAACTTCGGGCCCGGCAATTGGTACCAGCATCACGTCATGTTGACTGGATAACTCGGCAATCGCACCCGCCGGATAACCGCCCACGAAGAAGAAGGCGTCCATCGCTCCGTCGCGCATGCGATCAGCCGCCTGGTCGGGCTTTAGATATTCCGGCGAAATGTCGGCTTCCGACAGACCGAACGCTTCGAGGATGATCTTCGCATCGACCAGCGTGCCTGAGCCCGGCTCGTCCAGCGAGACCTTCTTTCCCTTCAAATCGGCGACCGAGGCGATGCCCGCATCCTTGCGCGCGACAAGATGGATGTTCTCGGGATAAAGATTGGCGATCAACCTCAGATTTTCGACCGCTGGCTGACCCTCCCACAGGCCCGTGCCTGTCTGCGCCCAATAGGCCACGTCGGACTGGCTGAAGCCGGCCTCAAGCGTGCCACCTTTGATCGCGTTGACATTGCCGACCGAGCCGTTCGAGGCAACAGCTGTGGCGATGAGACCAGGCACGCCGCACGAGCCGCCTTCGTTGCACGCGCGCGAGCCGGGGGGATTTGAGATCGCATTCGCAATTAGGCCACCGATGGGGTAGTAGGTGCCGGCGGTGCCGCCAGTTCCGATACGGAAGAATTTCATTTCCTGGGCGGTGGCGCCTTGGAACATCAGCACGACGGCAACCGCCGCTCCTGCCACTGCCTTGAACGAAAACAATTTCATGTCTTACCTCCCGCTAAGAATCATTCTGTCGATGCCACCCTCTGGCGGTCATCCACACAGACTAGGCGGAAACGATCGGATGGGTCTAGGCCGAGGGGCGATTATTGGACCGGCACGACCCCAAGTAGTGATGCACGACGATTTCCAAGGCCAACCGATATTGCACACGATCCTCCATGCGCTGCTGAAGGAATTGGTGCAGACCCGGCGAGGCCCTGGAAGCGCCGGCGCTAACAAGCTGATATCGCGACCGGCATGCAAGGAGGCTTTCTGGATCTAGAGCTTGATCCGAAGACAGCCTGGGCACTGCAAAACCGGCAAAACGTCCCGGTCGACGTCATCGCCGCCTCCCGCGACACGCTTTTCCGCGTGCCGGGATCCGGCACCCGCGTGGTCGCCCGCATCATCGCCGCGCGAAGCAACCACCACCTTGGGGCCGAGGATCTCGCGCTGACAATCGCTGTTCTTCGTTAGCACACCGTACTAATTCCCCAGTTCAGATCGTGTACCCTGACACCGCGCAGACTGGCGAACGCGCCAAGGTTGTTTATCCAAGGAGCGCGGTGGCTCCGCCGCCGCCGACATCGCTGGACTCTGGTGGCTGCGCTCCCGCAAGTACCTTAGAGAGGTCCGGGCACGCGCGGCTGAGGGAACTTTTGACTTTTCTCGACGTTAAATGGCTGTTACCGGATCCACGTGGTGGATCGACTTGTCCAAATTGGCCCCGTCGTTCATCGGGGCCAGCTTTTTTTGTCGTCATTTGCTTGCTTGCCCGCCTTGGAGTTCACCGGCTTCAACTCTCGACGACATGGCCCGTCGGGCTGTCGGGTGTCCTCACTTCACAAGCTCGACCTTGCTCGGTCGCCACGTCTTATCAAAGAACGAAGGTAACGGGCCGTACAGGTGCAAAATCGTGAACCAGCCCTTGTTGGGATCGGTCTGGATCCAGTTGCCCCGCGCTATTCCATTCGGCTGGGTGGGGCCGAAATAATCGGCGATGGGTAATTCTGACTGCCGGCGCGCGGGTATTTCTGCGGCGTTTGCAGCATTGAGCGCGTCTGGTTGTCGTAAAGCGTAAAGGACCAGAATGCCTCGGCCTTCAGAGCCTTAACCTGGGCTCCAAGTGTATCCAGGTGAGAGACGATGCCACGAGCCGGCCGTTCCACAGTACCGGCGCGCCGGGCGCAGATCGCGCCGCGGCGGGTGAGCTTGACCTCCAGCCCGAGACTTTCGAGTTCACGCGCGGTGTAGCGCACTGCCTCGTCGGTAAAGCCGGTCGGGCTCGGGATGGCGAGAAGCGCCTTCAGCCGGCTCGTGAGGTATTCCGCGTCGATGGCGATCGGTTCCTGCATCGCATCCTTGTCGCAGGGCGAGGCCGTCCGCGTCAACAAACAGCGCCACAAAAACGGCGACGGCTTCGTCCACTGCTCCAGGGGCCTGCCGGAAGGGGCCGATGTCAGTTTATCGTCTCATGTGGATAGACGCCCCACAAAGCGGACTTTTCGACAAAGCCCCTGACACTTCCGTTTTCGGCTCCCACATAGCACCATGCCAGTGAACACGACAGAATTTGAACTCGTACTCTGGGCTCGAGTTTTGCTTTTTCGCGCCCATCCTTTCTCGGTCGCTCGCTCAAGGATGCCATGCTGTTGCGCCACGGTCCGACAACGGCGGTACGCGCGCCGGAAAGCAATGACCGATGCATCCACCCGGAAATCCCGTCACAATCTCGTACCTGCCGCCAGTTTCCGTATTCTTCTATTATTTCCAATGGCAGCCCAGGCGCCCGATAGAGCCACTGAATGGCGTACTCGAAGGCAGGGCCAATGCGCATCCGCGCGTTGTCAGCTTTCAGGGAAACGAATCTTGGAACCGGGAGCCCTGTCTCACGCCCTTTCCGTTCCCAGGGTGGAGACCCCTCCCTCTGAGCTTGAGCTACCGACGCGCCGTGAGACGATCCGACGACAAGGTGGCACAAGAGGCTTAGCCGCAGCATCGCACGCACCGACATGTTCAATTCTTGCTCGACCCCATTTGTATCATTCCGTGATATTTATTTCTGAATCGCGCTTTTGTCCAACCGCAGGTGCAGACGTGCTGAAGCCGGCGCTGGAACGGATCGCCTGATTTTTGATTGCGCCTTTCGCAGGCCCGCTCGCGTAGCTCTTCGGGGCGCGGGGGAGGCGCAGCATGACCGACTTCATGATCTCGGTGCAGTGGAAGTACTGGCGGCAACATGGTTTTGGTGGCGCTGCCCGGCGGAGAGTTTGCTCCCGACCGTGGTGTTGACCGCGCAAACGGTGCAGTTCGCGGACAACTGGCAGGTCCCGAGCGCGCTCAGGCGATGTCGCCTCGCATAGACGTTATCGGGGTTTAGACGCCATTCATGCTATCGTGTGGGCACGGGAGTGGGTCGATGGAAACCACAGCAACCGATGTCAGCGACCGCGTGAAGGCGATTATTGCAGAACTGTTGGACGTGAAGGTGGAGACAATCACGGACGAGGCCTCCTTTGCTGGCGACCTTGAGGCTAGTTCGCTGGAAATCGCCCAGTTGGCGACAACAATCGAAGACGAGTTCGGCGTCTATATCAGCGATGCCTCCCTGGAGAGGCTGGTCACCGTCCGCGACGCGATCGATTTCGTCATCTTCCTTGGCGCTGCGAAACAGCACTAGGGTCGAAACCCAATCAAGCAATTGATCGAATTGCTACTGCATGATTCACTGCCCTGGCTAACGGGAGTTTTGGACCATGGCAGGAGAATTCTGGCTTGATGACCAGCAGTGGGCGATGATCGCTCCCTTGCTTCCAACAAACCAGCCCGGCGCTCATCGAACCGACGACCGCCGGGTTATCAG
>NZ_PNFP01000039.1 GCF_002940685.1 Ensifer adhaerens
GCGTGCGCCGCGGCGGCGCCGTCGTCACCGCCCGTGTCGATAACGCGCTCTACGCGGATGCGGAAGCCATTCTGCGCCGGGGCAGCTGGGTCGATCCGGTCCAGCGCCGCGCCTCTTACTCCGAGCAGGGCTGGACGCAATTTGACGAGGCGCGCGATCCCTACACGGCTGAGGAGATCGAGAAGGAGCGTTTGCGTCTCGAGAGCATGCGCTGAGCGATTGCTGAGCACCTGGATTTCGGCCCCGAGCGGGGCCGTTTCCTTGCAGGCGCGACAAAGCCGACTGATCCCAAAACCCGGATCAGCCAATGCTCATCCCGTTTGATCGTCCCTGATGTGGAACGATTACCTGCTGACCGTGTTGAACCATACGACTAGGTCAGGAGGTCGTCATGGTTTCCCCGAGAGCCAACTGGAAAGGCTACATCAAGTTCGGCGAGGTGACCTGCCCGGTTGCGCTTTATACGGCTGCATCTTCCTCGGAACGCGTCCGTTTTCATACGCTCAATCGAAAAACGGGCAATCGGGTAAAGCGCGAGTTCGTGGACAGTGAGACCGGAGATGTCGTCGAGGCGGACGACCAGGTCAAGGGCTACGAGGTCGAGGGTGGGCGCTACGTCGTGCTTGAACCCGAGGACGTTGCAGCTGCAGTCCCGGAGAGTGACAAGACCCTCAACATCGAAGCCTTTGTCCCCTGCGCGCAGATCGATATGACCTATCTCGACAAACCCTACTACCTGGCTCCGGACAAGATGGGCGGCGAGCCCTTTGTGCTGCTTCGCGACGGCATGGCAAAGGCAAAGGTTGCCGCGATCGCCAGGACAGTTCTCTTTCGCCGTATGCGCACGGTGCTTATCCGTCCCCACGGGAAAGGCCTGATCGCTGCGACCTTGAATTTCGACTATGAGGTCCGGTCCTCGATCGAGGCGTTCGAGGAGCTGCCCGACCTCAAGATCAAGGGGGAAATGCTCGAACTCGCTGAGCACATCATCCGTACCAAGAAAGGCAGCTTTGACGCCAGCTCTTTCGACGATCGCTACGAGGCAGCCGTCGCCGAACTGGTAAAGGCTAAGAGCGAGGGCCGCTCGCTTCCAAAGAAGGAGACGCCTTCCGCATCCAAACCGGGTGACTTGCTGAAGGCGCTTCGCGAAAGCGCTGATCTTTCCTCGGCAAAGCCGAAGTCCAAGCGCAAGGCAGCCAACGCAAACACCGGCGCCTCCAAGCGCAAGGCAACAAAGGCGTCCGCAACGGCCAAGCGGGCCGACCCGTCGCGTCGCGCGAGTTGAAGAGGAGACTGACCCATGGCCGTTCGCCCCTACTGGAAAGGCTATCTGAAACTCTCGCTCGTGACCTGCCCGGTTCAGATGATGCCTGCGACGACAGACAACGAGAAGATCCGGTTTCACACACTCAATCGCAAGACCGAGAACCGGGTCGTCAGCCAGTTCGTTGACGCAATAACCGGAAAGGACGTCAAGGAGGAAGACGAGGTCAAGGGATATCAGCGCGGTGAAGACGACTACGTCTTTCTCGAGGACGAGGAACTGGAGACCGTTGCACTCGACACGACCAAAACCATCGATATCTCGACCTTCACGCCGCGTGACAGCATCGAGTGGATCTGGCTGGAGACGCCATACTACCTCTCTCCCAATGAACCGGTTGGAGAGGAGGCCTTTTCGGTGATCCGCGATGCGATGGAGGCCCAGAAAATGGTCGGAATTTCGCGGCTGGTCATTTCGCGTCGCGAGCGCGCCGTCATGCTTGAACCCCGTGGCAAGGGCATCGTCGTTTGGACGTTGCGCTATGGCGATGAGGTTCGCGACGAAGATCTGTATCTGACATCGGCGAATGACGAAAAGGCCGATCCGGACATGATGCCACTCGTGCAGCGCCTGATCAAAAAGCTGACGAAGGACTGGAGCCCTCAAATGGTGGCCGATCCGGTTCAGGAGCGTTTGTCGGACATCATCGCCGCCAAGAAGAAAGCCTTGAAGAAGCCGGCAAAGTCACAGCGGAGATCCTCTGGCGCGCCATCGGAACCTAGCAATGTCATCAACATCATGGACGCTCTCAAGAAATCGGTCGCGTCCGAAAAGCGCGGGCGCAAATGACTGTATGAGTTTCGGCCCGCGTGCTGGCGACCAGCGGTAAGAACACCCGCCTTGTCAGATCATGCGCGTAAGCTCGAAGGCGTAGACCCTCTGGTCATTGCGTATGATCATTAATCCCATGATCCTGTTTTCATCGATCTTGCGAAAATGGTCGATGATGGGCTGATCGTCATAGACCATGGCCGCGCTGGCCGCGCCGTCGAAAGCCAGAGTTTTCAGGCAGGCAACAGGGCCCTTGGCTTGAAAGACGCGCTGGAGGTGCGAAAAAATCGATCGGGCAATCAGCGTGCGACCAAATCGATGACACCGAAGGGCCAGCCTAAGCGGCGCCCACTTTGGGTCGATCGCCCTCAGCCTTCCTGGTCCCGCACGAAAGAGCAAGGCATCTGCCCTCAGATCAGAACCAAAGCGTTTGCCGAACCAGCCGAGGTTTTCAAGCACGCCGTCGAACGGGTGCCCCGTCGCAATACACCTGCCGCGCCAGAGCCCGACCAGCTCGCGCGGAGTGATCGGCGGCAACCGCCGGAACCGCTCGAGTGCCGCTTGCCGACTATCCACCGGCGCTGCTCTTTTCGCTTCTGCGCTTGTCGGCGTTGAGTTTCGAGCGCGCCGCCCGACGGGCGACGCGCAATTCCTCAATCGTCGGAAACCACCAGCCCCGCTTGAGTTCGAGCGCTATGGGCGGCGCCTTCGCAGGCCAAGTCGCGATCAGTTCCTCGAGCGATCCCAGGCGCCACGTGGCCCAGATGTAAACCTCAGCGTCCATGGTTGGAAAATAGAAGGCGTTGATCGTCTGCCCATCCGCAAATTCGCCATCCGAGCCATTGAAGAAAACCACTCCCCAATGGGTCGAGATCGCGCTATCGAACGGCGGCAGGTCATCCACGGGGATGGGATACCGCTTGCGCCTTCTTTCGCTGGCGCGCGCCTTTGATGCTTTCTCCTCCCTCGTCCCTTTGATCGCCTCCATCCGCTGTTTCCTTGCCTCCGGCTCGCTATGTTTGGCTGCAGATTCTATCGCTCGCCAGCGTTGCCGAAGGTCAGAAAGGGCACGATAGGGGACCGTCCAAAGGCGGCGATCGGGGTCCCATCGCGCGAATGGTATCTCGCGGATGTCGTTGATGACGGACTTGGAATACGGCGTGCGGATCTCCAGAGCCAAAGGCCCGGCTT
This sequence comes from Ensifer adhaerens, assembly GCF_002940685.1. Classification (GTDB taxonomy): domain Bacteria; phylum Pseudomonadota; class Alphaproteobacteria; order Rhizobiales; family Rhizobiaceae; genus Ensifer; species Ensifer adhaerens_E. The sequence continues at coordinate 3,287 of NZ_PNFP01000039.1, forward strand.
CAAGATATGGGCTTTCTATCGGCTCGAAAGCAAAAGCGTCCCGTCCCTTCTCGTCGGCAAAGTGGTCTTGCTCCGCCTCGATCTTTGCGAGCCAACGATTGATCCGCCGCTCAGCTGTCCGCCCCGGCACGAACCATGCCTTCAGCCGGTCACTCCAGCGCGCACGTGGAAAGGTCTCGCGAAATCGCTCGACGGTTACGCGATCATGCGGAAGGTCGGTCGATGCACCGATCGTCCCGTTCTCGGAATTTTTGCCCTTGGCATCGTCTTCGACGTTCATCATGGGGATCACGCGGCTGCCCGCGCCTTTGCAAGTCTCTTGATCGCCTGTTCCAGCGGCCGCTCGCTGTCGCCGTAATCTTCCCAGGCAGTGCTCTTTGCAATGAGCGCCGGCACCGTTCGCACAGTGAAACGCGTCGGGTCGAGGTCTGATTTCACCTGCGTCCAGTTCAACGGCATCGAAACCGTGGCGCCTGGTCTGGCGCGCGGCGACAATGGCGCGACGGCCGTCGCCATGCGATCGTTGCGCAGATAGTCGAGAAAGATACGTCCTTTCCGCAGGCTTTTCGACATCTTGATCAGGTAAAGGTCCGGACTGTCCATAGCCATCTGCTCGCAGACGTCGTGCGCGAAGGCTTTTGCCTCAGCCCAGGTGAGCGACTTGCGATTGCGAACAGAAAGCGGCGTCACGACGTGAAGCCCCTTGCCTCCCGTCGTCTTGCAGAAGCCCACAAGCCCGAGGTCATCGAGCCGGTCGCGCAATTCCCTTGCTGCCGAAACGACCGCGGAAAATGGCACATCAGGTCCGGGGTCAAGATCGAAGACCAGACGCCCGGGAACTTCGGGCTGGCCGGGCTCACAGTTCCAAGGATGAAGTTCGAGGCCGCCAATCTGCGCGACCGCGATCAATCCTTCAACGCGATCAATCTCAATGTACGGCTTCTTGTCACCAAAAACTTCAACAAGCTCGAGAAGATTTGAGGTGCCGGGCATGGCGTGGCGCTGGAAGAACGTCTCCCCTGCTATTCCGTCCGGGGCTCGGATGATCGAACAGGGCCTGCCTCTAACGTGAGGGATGAGCCAGGAGCCAACCGTCTCGTAGTATCGAGCAAGGTTCTCTTTGGTAACGGGATGGCCATCTGCAGCGTCGGGCCAAAGCGGTTTGTCCGGGCTCGAAATGAGGACGCCCAAGACTTCCGCCTTCTGCCCTTTCCGGGACCGAGCCGCCTTGGACGTCGGTTTCGGGCTGGGCGTCTGCGTGCTTTGAGGCGGAGCCGGTCTTTCTGCCTCGACTTCGCCAGCAGGCTTGTCTTCGCGAAGCCCCTTGAAGGCGGCCTGCCGCACAAGCCCGTCGGCCGTCCACCCGGCAAACTCGATTTCCGCAACCAAGTCCGGTTTCAGCCAGACCACTTCATTGTCGCCCTTCGGTGCGCCGATGCCCGTGAAATGAGATCGCGCGACTTCCCTTTCCTTCAGCTTGGGAAGCAGGTTCGAAACCTTGCTTGCCCCAAATCCTGTTCCAACACGACCGACATAGACGAAATGGTCTCCTCGGTAGACGCCGACGAGCAGAGACCGGAAGCGGCCGTTGGTCCTGGCGTATCCGCCGATCACCACCTCGTGGCCTGACCGGCATTTGGATTTGACCCAGGTCTCTCCCCGACCCGACTGATATGGTGCGCCCTTCTGCTTCGATACGATCCCCTCCAGGGAGAGCTTGCAGGCGGAGCGAAGCACAGCGTCTCCGCCTGTCTCGAAATGCTCGACAAAGCGGAGGCGAGGATTTTCGCCGTTTTCATCGAGCATTGCCTTGAGGCGTTGCTTGCGATCGACCAGTTGATCCGCTCGCAAGTCCTCATCGCCATCAAACACAAGGTCGAAGGCGAAATAGACGAGGTTGCCTGTCTTTGCTTCGGACAGTGCCGCCTGGAGGGCGGAGAAATCCGGTGCACCGTTCTCGTCGAGCGCGCAGATTTCGCCGTCGATGATGCAGTCCGGCAAGGCGGACGCAGCCTTGGCGATCTCTCGGTACTTGGCGGTCCAATCAAGCCCTTTTCGTGTTTTCAGCGTCGCCACGCCATCAGCCACGCGCAGCTGGATACGATACCCATCGAACTTGATTTCGTGCAGCCACTTGTCGCCGGTCGGCGGGCGCGCGACCGTCTGGCAGAGTTGCGGCGCGAAAAATTCGGGGAGGACGCCTGTCCCCGGCGTTTTGACCCGCGCGCGCGGTTTCATCTCACGCCCGGCTGCTGCCGATCCTTGGCTACTGTCCCAGACGGCGTCCGCCTCGACCGCGGCATTGGCCAACATGAAGGCGCTCGGTTTGCGCCCTTTGCCGTTGGCGATCTCCTCCATCTTTCGGCCGGAAGCGACGGAGGTTGCGTGCTCCTCCAGTACTTTTGCGCCGCTTTTCTTGACCGAAAAATCGTCGCGGTGCTTGATCAACAACCAGTTCGGCCGGTTACCGCCGTGGCGGTCGTTGCGCATTCGCACGAGCACGAAGCTGCCCTTCAGGCGCGTTCCCTCCAGCGAGAACTTGAAATCCCCTTTCTTCAACGCATCCTCGGGGCTCTTGTCCCCTTCGAAAGCCCAATGGCCTCGATCCCACAGCATGACCGTTCCGCCGCCGTATTGGCCTTTCGGGATCGTTCCTTCAAAGTCGCCATAATCCAGCGGGTGATCCTCGACCTCGATGGCGAGGCGCTTGTCGTGCGGATCGAGAGAGGGCCCCTTGGCAACCGCCCACGATTTAAAGACGCCGTCCAGTTCAAGCCTTAGATCGTAGTGCAGTCGGGTTGCATCGTGCTTCTGGATGACGAAGCGCCGCTGATTTGACGATGCGACCCGTCTTTCACCGCTCGGTTCGCGTGTTTGGCGGAAATCGCGCTTGTTCCTGTAGATGGACAATTTGTCTTTCGTCATCGGCATGAACTCGCAGCCTGTTTGGGACGGGCAGGCACCTGTATAACGCGCCGGCCGTTTTTCACATCAGTCGACGCCTTTTCCGCCGGTGGCGCCATAAACCTCGCCGTTGATGAAGCTTGCTTCCTGCGAAGCGAGAAAGACGAAGATCGGCGCGAGCTCGACGGGTTGACCGGGTCGGCCGAAGTCGCTGTCCTTACCGAAATTTTCGACCTTTTCGTCCGGCTGACCGCCGCTCGGCTGCAGGACCGTCCAGAAGGGGCCCGGAGCGACGACGTTGGCCCTCACACCTTTTTCGATCAGTTGCTTGGCGAGCGCCTTGGTATAGGCGACGATGCCGGCTTTGGTTGTGGCGTAGTCGAGCAGGATTGGTGACGGCTGGTACGCTTGAATGGAGGCGGTAGTGATGACCGAGGCGCCGGGCGGGAGATGGGGCTCGGCCGCCTGGGCGATCCAGTGAAGCGCGTAGAGATTGGTCTTCAACGTGGCATCGAAATCCTTGGACGTCACGAGCGACACGTCTTTTCGAAACTGTTGACGAGCGGCATTGATCACGAGGATATCTATTCCGCCGAACGCGGACAGAGTGCGAGCCACCAGCTCGCGACACCAGCTCTCGTCCTTTATGTCGCCAGGAAGCGCCAGGGCCTTTCGTCCCTCTCCCTCGACCAGCTCAACGACCTCTCTCGCATCCGGCTCCTCCTCGGGAAGATAGGAGATGGCGACATCAGCCCCCTCGCGCGCGAACGCTATCGCTGCGGCCCGCCCGATCCCTGAGTCTCCACCGGTGATCAGGGCCTTGCGTCCCTTCAGGCGACCTGCGCCTTTGTAGGACTGCTCGCCGTGATCGGGCTTCGGCTGCATCTTACCAACGATGCCTGGCATCGATTGCGGCTGTGGGTCGAATGGCGGTGCGGGATATTGTGTTCGGGGATCCTGCATGGTCAGGCGATCGGTCATCGTACAATCCTCACATGGCTACTACCTCATAAACTCGTCGATTGGATTGGGGTTCCGGCCGGGGTCGACCGGCTCGCAAGCGACAGTGCGCTGGTCCGCTGACCAGCTGGCGGCAACGGAAACCAAACCGCAACCTTCGGGAACGATCGGACCCTCCCCTCGTTATCTCAAGCACAGAGGAAGGGTCGATGTTAGAAACCTGGAACGAATGCGTCATCATCCAACTCCCTGCCCTTGACGGTGTTCAGATCGTTTGGACCCCAGCTCAAGCGGCGAATTTGCTCAGCGACTGCTGGCCTGTGGATCACGGTGTTGCATATACAGAAGCCCTCAACAAATGCACCGACGCCATGCTTGGCGTTTACCCTTGGGAAACCGCAAGAGAGGCGTTCATCAGGGCCATTTTGGAAAGCCAGGTCACAAAACTGCGATGAAATTGAACTGCTGAGGTGAGGCCATGTCTCGAGCGCATCGAAATATCAGCCGTACGATCCTTTTGGATACTGTTCTGGCGGCACTGGCGATCATAACCGTTGCTGCAATGGTTGCGCTGCATTAGCGCGAAACCGAAACCCGAAGGATGAGGACGAATGAGGCTGCTGGCTGTCTGTGTGGGAAAGCCTCAGGAGCGACCCGGCAAGAAGATGCCGACAGGCATCAACAAACAGCCCGTCATGCACGACGTTTGAGCGAAGCCCGAGGGACTTGAAGGCGATACCGTGTGTAACCGCAAATATCATGGCGGACCTGAGCAGGCGGTATGTGTGGAAGGGAACATCACCCGCCTTTCCTCTTGGCGCTGCCAAAGAGCGGCCGCCTTGCCTCCAAGCCGCCGTCGACGCAATGGTGCCGGCCCAGGCACAGATCGTGTTATTTTGGGGTGAAGAGTTCGTCGCTCTTTGTATGACGCCTATGCTCCGACGATTGGAGACAAGCGTCCGCGCGCGGGTGGAACCAGGGGGAAATCGCCGATGGTGACCCGCAACGTTGTGCGCGAGCTTAGCGAACCGGCCGAAGGGCTTCCACGCCAGACCCCACCTGGCGTTCGCCACCACCACGGAACCGGCCTTTATTCCGCCCGGTTCATGCGTCTCACTTAAGGAATACATTCCTCTTGCGGAGACTTGCCCATGGCGACCGGTGCATCCCAGCGTTTGCACGACGGGGTCGCTGCCGTCGAGACGATGACGCGGTTTGCGGTGGCGGTTCTGGCACTCGCCTCAGGCGTATACACCTACCTTGGCGTCCGCAGCATTCTGGATGGCTCGCCGACTGCGGTTTTCTTTGCAGCGATCATCTACTCGGCTTCCGTCTCCGTCGGCATCTACGCGTTCTGGTCCTATATGGCCAGGTTCTACCCGCATATCACCACCCATACGGGGCGCGCATCCATGCTCGGCGTCATGGCGCTCGGCGCGGCGATGATCATGGCCATGTCGAGCTGGCTGAATGCGGCGGCTCTGGCCGGTTCTGCAGCACTTGAACAGCATCTCGCAGAAACCGTCGAGGACTATACCGCCGACCTTGATCAGGCGCACCAGAACGCGCTGGCCGCCCAAAGCCTCCTGCCCGATATCCAGCGCGCATCCGAACGGTTTGCTCAGCTTGCTCTTTCAGAACAGCAATCAGGCGCTCTCACCGGCACGACAGGGTCAGGAAGCGTCGTGCAATTGTTGTCGCAGATGTCGGCGCAGATGAAGGATCTGGAAAGCGGGATCAACGCTTCGCGCGAGCAGGTGACGACCTTGTTCAATCAAGGGCAAAAGCGGCTGGAGACCATGCGCACGCTGGTCTCGGCGCCTGGCGCGATCGAGCCGCGCGCCGATCAGTTCTCCTCGGAAGTCGTTGCGCTCACAGGTGTTGTCGCGTCCCTCGGGCAGACGTCGATTGCCCCTTCGATCCGGCGCGCGGCCGACGACCTTTCGCTTGGCTTCATAGCGCCCGTCGCCGACGGTGGTGACGCAGACCTTGTAAATCGTCAGGACAGGGTCATGGCAACCGTGCGGGCGTCCGTGGCGGCCCAGTCGAAGGTGCTTTCTGAGGCTGCCGACGAGATCCTTGCGCGCACGCCGGTGACGGAACGCCGGTTCGTGCCGCTCTCATCTGCCGAAGCGGTGCTGCGCTATGCCGCCGACTTTATCCCGGCCTGGGCCGGCGCCATCTCCATCGATCTTTTGCCTGGCATCTTGGTCTTCATTCTCGCCGTCGTACATGGCGCAATCCGCAAACAGGAGGAGCGAATGCCGTTTGCTGAGCGCATTACGGCAGCCGAGCTACTGCAGGCGTTGGAAGTCCAGCGCGCCTTGACGAAAAACGGGATCGACCTCGAAGAAGCCGGTGCGGAATTGGAACCGGAGAAACGACCAGAGGAGCAAAACAACATCACCAGTCTCGATCCACGAACGCGACCCAAGGATCGATCTAATGAAGATCGATGAAACGATCGGCCGCCTGAAGCGCTTGGACGACGGCGCCTTGATGCGTGCCATGTTCTTGTCGTTGTTGTCGTTGACGGTGATTTTTCTGATTGTCGATGTTCATGAGATCGCTACGAAGAGCCAGCTGTCAATCGCCGCCCCATCTCGCGCGCCGCCCTTCCTGCCACCCGCGGGAACAACGGTGGATCCAAACAGGCCAACGGCAACCCCGGCAAGCCCGATCGAAGACCTGACGAAGGCCATGACGTTCAATCTTGGCCCGGGCGGCTCCATGCTTGCCGAAGGTACGATCGACTTAGGGGCAGCTTTGCGGTTTGCTCGAGAGATCGAACAACGCGGCGAATACGTCAGAACCGTTGAACTCAATTCACCGGGCGGCTCGGTCGACGACGCTCTGGCGATCTCCAAACTCATCCGAGAAAAGCGGCTGAATACGAAGGTGGCGTCGAGAGCGCTTTGCGCGTCCTCCTGCCCCGTTATCCTTTCGGGCGGTATCGAGCGATTTGCGGAAACGGATGCGGTGGTTGGCGTGCACCAGCTATTCAGTGGCACCGATGACCGACCGACAGCAGAGGAAGCAATGGCATCGGCCCAATCCGCCACTGCCCGGGTCGCGCGCCATCTCGACGCAATGGGAATTGCTGCCGGACTTTGGTTCCACGCCTTGGAAACGCCATCGGATCATCTTTACTATTTGACGGCGCAAGAGATGGCCGAATTTCGGCTCACGACAAAAGCCCTGGCGAGCGCCAAGAAAAACAAGTGAGCCCACGCAAACGGTCCGAGAGTGCTTCGTTCGGGCAAGGATCCGGCGCCAACGATGGGCGCTTCGTTCGAACCTTCCGCGGCCCAAACACAAACCCTTCCTGTATCGATAAATTCGGCACGCTCGATGCGGTTCGATGCCGTGATCGTGGAACAACGGTCCATCCTTCTCGGTTGAAGTGAACCAGAGGAGGCACAAGCGCCATGACGGATCAGACACACGATGATAGCGCCGATGAAGCACCACAGTTTACCGACGTGACAGGTGACGATCACGCGACGGCGGAAAGCGCTAAGGTCCAAAGCTACCGACTTACTCGAGATGCGCAATTAGAGGCATTGCGGACGGACGTGATGCGGCTTCGCGCGGAACTGGCCGCCATCGCGGCCGGGAGTTCAAGGCTGGCGGCGTTGGAAGCACATGTCGCCATCGAGACCGTGGAAAACAAGATCCGACGCCACGTCATTCCGGCTGTCGTTGCAGCCGGATTAGTGGGGTACCTTTGGACCGCGTTCGTGCAGCCCCGCTGAGCCCACCGCGGGTCGGGCCGTACGCCAACGCGGCTTCCATTTCGCGTGTCAATCGTTAGCAGAAAAGCGAGGGGAGTGTTGCCGATGGCCTCAAGCTCCACCGATCGTCAATTCGCCCTCAGCCTATTTGCGATCGCCGTGATCGCACTAGGGTCGAAACCCAATCAAGCAATTGATCGAATTGCTACTGCATGGTTCACTGCCCTGGCTAACGGGAGTTTTGGACCATGGCAGGAGAATTCTGGCTTGATGACCAACAGTGGGCGATGATCGCTCCCTTGCTTCCAACAAACCAGCCCGGCGCTCATCGAACCGACGACCGCCGGGTTATCAG
>NZ_PNFP01000004.1 GCF_002940685.1 Ensifer adhaerens
TCGCTACGGCGCTGTCGAGGGCGCGCTCGCGAGCGGCTTCGCTACCGCCCAGCTACACCACTTGTGGGGACGCGACCCATCCGAAACCAAAAATGCCGCGCGATGACCTTGAACAGGTCACGGAGAAGGTACGCAGGCAAAATCAAGGCAGTAAGGAGCGACATTGATACGATAAATAAGGGGTAGCTTAAGTATCTAGCGATCATGCCGCTAAATCCGTTTCCAAAAGAAGTGACGCGGAACCAGCGTTCTTTTAGGCGGACAAGATTGCGTAAATGAGACGGGCCTCGGCGCTTAAACAAAATCGACTGTCGTCGCCTCGAAACGGAAAACGGCACTCCAGCGCATCGGCTAACCGCGTCTGTCGTTAATTGATTTCGCTCAATCTTGGCACGCCCAACGGGACTCGAACCCGTGTTACCGCCGTGAGAGGGCGGCGTCCTGACCGCTAGACGATGGGCGCCTTGGTATCCGATCGAAGCGCAGGCGACTACTGCGCATTCGCGTATCTTATGCTTGCCCGGCGAAAACGACGAGAAAAATCGATGCGCGGTCGTTTAGGTGCGGATGGCATGGTCTTCGATGTCAGGGAGATCAACACAGTGGCACGCCCTAGGGGAGTCGAACCCCTCTTCCCAGAATGAAAATCTGGTGTCCTAACCGATAGACGAAGGGCGCACTCGCTGTGTGGGCGCCTTATAGCCAGCGACTCTGGATATCGCAAGCGCCAGATTCAGTTTTTTTGTGCTTTTCCTGTTGAAATCGGCGAGAAAAATTCGGCACCGGAAGGCCCGGAATCGGAGACATGATCGAGACAGCAAACTGCTGTTTCGGATGTGGAAAACGTCGATTTTCATGGGGGGGAGATCAACACAGTGGCACGCCCTAGGGGAGTCGAACCCCTCTTCCCAGAATGAAAATCTGGTGTCCTAACCGATAGACGAAGGGCGCACTCGCTGTGTGGGCGCCTTATAGCCAGCGACTCTGGATACCGCAAGCGCCAGATTCAGTTTTTTGTGCTTTTCCTGTTGAAATCGGCGAGAAAAATTCGGCGTCGGAGCGCGTGAAATCGGAGGCGCGGTCGAGACAGCAAGCTGCTGTTTCAGGTGCTGAAAACGTCGATTTTCATGGGGGAGGAGATCAACACAGTGGCACGCCCTAGGGGAGTCGAACCCCTCTTCCCAGAATGAAAATCTGGTGTCCTAACCGATAGACGAAGGGCGCACTCGCTGTGTGGGCGCCTTATAGCCAGAGGATTTCAGAACCGCAAGCGGCAATTTTCATATTCCTGTAAAAAATCCACAGGCGCAAACAATTGGGGGCTTTCTCGGAATCTCCCATGGAAACAAATGCTTGCGTTCAGCCCTTGGCGCGCCGGCAGCGCCAGTTCCAATCCCGCTGCGTGCCGATATCGATATGGACCGACTCCGTATGGCAATAGGTCCCGACGCCGCCGCGGCCGGGGATGCTGCGCAGGAACTCGGCGAGATCCCACTTGCTGACGCCCTGGACCTGAATGTCGGCCGCCTCGCAACGTGTGTGCAGCGACTGCTTGGCGCGGTTGACCTTGATCGGCCTCAAGCCCGAGGTCACCATGACCTGTTTGCCGTAATGCGTCTCGACCTTCTTCAGCATCTGCATGAGTTCGGGCTTGAAACAGCCGGCATCGACCTTCTCGGTCTGCAGGATGAGCCCGCTTGGCGCCAGCCGGGCGAGACCCGAAAGCGAGGCGACCTGAACAGGAGCGCCGTCGTCATCATCGCCGAGATGCTCTTCGTGCTCGTAGTTATAGAGCGAATTCAGTTTGACGCCCGGAAGCGTGTAGGCGAGGGAGGCCGTTTGCGGCTGGCTCGCATTGCTGGCGGTAATCGTCTTCTTTTCCGCCGGCGGCGTTGCGCGAAGCGCCGCCTGCTGCGGCTTCTCCTTGCGCTTGCCGGCAAAAAGGGCCGCGAGCGTCCAGGTTTTGGATGAATCCTTGTTGTCGTCGGCGGGTGTGACCGCGGGTGTCGGCTGCAGCGCGGTCGCGACCTCGGTCGCCGTTGGTGCGATTTCGGCGTTGGCCACCGCTTGCGGCGTCGACGAGGTTTGGCCGCTGGCGGCTGCCTCGGCGCTCAGCGGCACCGGAACGGCAACGGGGAGGGTGGCGTCCTGCGCGGGAGAGGGAGCATAGGCGGCGACGGCGGCGTCCTTCGCTCCGTCGGTGGCCGTGTTGGCGGCTCCCTGCTGCGGCGTCATGACCGGAAGCGGCTGTTGCTGGGTGCCGCTGAAGAGACTGTTGGACGTTGCGTTCATGCCGGGCTGTCCGGCAGGAACAGGCACCGTTCCGGTTGTCTGCGGCTGGGCGCCCGTCGCTGCCTGCGCCTGGCCATAGATGCTTGAGGAAGCGGCGCGCAGGCCGGTGCCCTGCATCGTCAGTGATTGAGGTTGTCCGGTGTCCTGGGATGTCGCATTTGCGGCTGCCTGTTGCGCCTGCGGATTGCTGCCGAGCGCAACCACCTGTCCGTCCTGAGCCGTGCCTTCCGATTCGGCGGCTTGCGCCGGGACTGCCTGATTTTCGGCTTTCAGTGCGGTCGCGGCATCGTTTTCCCCGGCGGCCGACATGCAGCCGCTCAAGGCCAGCAGCGAAACGGATAAGGCTGCCGCCCGCGCAATTGTGACGAGCACTGCGCCCTTCGTGTCCGGATGTTGCAACGTCCTATCCCCGCTCTCCGTGCATGATCGGCGAAGCGTCACCGGGCCATGCATTAAGTCTCAGTTCCGAAACATCGCTCAGAACAAACAAACTCATGATTCTCGCGGCGACCGGAAGGAGCGCCACGGGAAAAGATCAGGCCAAGTACAAAAGGGGGTCGCCGCCACGAGACATCGCGGATAGGACCCGGCATCAACGTTTCGCGCGAAAAAATACTCAACGATACGCGATTTGTAAACCGGCGCTAACCTTGGGGCCGCATGTTTCCAACATACAAAGGCCCGGCTAGACCGGGCCTGGATCATTCATAGCTGCTGCTGATCGACGGCTCGGCCATGCCCGCCGGGTGTCGCCGGCTGCATGGGGCCATCTTCGTCCGCGAGAATTGTGCGGAGCTTACCAGGCGCCCGTATTGGCCATCGACGCCCAAGGTTCCTGCGGCGGGCGGTTTTCGCCCTTCTGCAGGATCTCGATCGAAATGCCGTCGGGCGAGCGCACGAACGCCATGTGGCCGTCGCGCGGCGGACGGTTGATGGTCACGCCGTTTTCCATCAGGTGCTGGCAGAAGCTGTAGATGTCGTCGACTTCATAGGCGAGGTGGCCGAAGTTGCGCCCGCCCGTATAATCTTCCGTATCCCAGTTGTAGGTGAGCTCGAGGCAGGGCGAGAGTTCGCCGCGGGCGCGGTCGATGTCGCCGGGCGCAGCCAGGAAAACCAGGGTGAACCGGCCCTTTTCATTTTCGTAGCGGCGGATTTCCGTCAGGCCGAAGATCTTGCCGTAGAAGTTCAAGGCTTCGTCCAGATTCTTGACGCGAACCATCGTGTGCAGATAGCGCATTGCAATGTCCCTGTTTTGCAGAAGTTGGCGTATACTGGGCTGTCAGCAAGCCAGAGGCAAGGCTGCGTCCCCATATTAGTTCTCGGCCAAAATATGCCGAGGGTCTTGCGTATCCGCGGCGGGACGATGTTATTCTGGTCAATAAGAATCAGTTAACCGTATCGGTAGTCGCGCGTAAACGAGGGGCTGGGAGAGAATGGCGGATAGGACATCTTCGAAAGACGTCATGCATGGTGACGACTTTGGCAGCGATGCTCTCGACCTCATCGAAATCACCGGCGTGATCAAATGGTTCGACGTCGCCAAGGGGTTCGGTTTCATCGTGCCCGACAACGGCATGCAGGATGTGCTGGTCCACGTGACCTGCCTCCGGCGCGATGGCTACCAGACGGTTCTTGAAGGCGCCCGGGTGGTTGCTCTCATCCAGAAGCGCGACCGCGGTTACCAGGCCTTCCGCATCCTCTCCATGGACCAGTCGACGGCGGTGCATCCGTCGCAGCTGCCGCCGGTCCGCACCCACGTCCAGGTGACGCCGACCAGCGGCCTCGAGCGCGTCCTCGTCAAGTGGTTCAACCGCACCAAGGGTTTCGGGTTCCTCACGCGCGGCGAAGGGACCGAAGATATCTTCGTTCACATGGAGACGCTTCGGCGCTTCGGCCTCACCGAGCTTCGCCCCGGCCAGGTGGTTCTCGTGCGTTTCGGCGACGGAGAGAAGGGCCTGATGGCGGCAGAGATCCATCCGGACGGGCCGTCGCCGGCGAGCCGGTCGCACTAATGGTCGTCGCTCGTAATCTTGTCGGAAAAAGCGCCCTTTTGGCGCTTTTTTTGTTGTTTGCACTGACGGTATCGTCGTTGGCCGACGTTCAGTTCACGCGGGACACGATGCGCCTGGTAACCGCCGACAAGGCGGTTCACGAACTGACGGTCGAACTGGCCGTCGATCCGGCCCAGCGCGAGCAGGGGTTGATGTTTCGCACATCGATGGCGCCGGATCACGGCATGCTGTTCGATTTCGGCGAGACGCGCCGCGTGATGATGTGGATGAAAAACACGCATCTGCCGCTCGATATGCTGTTTATCGACAACAGGGGTATCGTGCGGACGATCCACGAGGACGCCGTGCCGTTTTCTGAAGCGATCATTGATTCCGGCGAGCCGGTGGCTTTCGTGCTTGAACTCAACGCCGGCACGGTCAAGCGGTTGAACGTCAGCCCCGGCGACCGGTTGGAGGGTTCCCGTATCCCGGCCTCTCGGCCGTAAGCGCGCGAGGCGGCTTCGCCCTCCTTGTTCTTCCCGGTTCCGCCCCTAAATTATGTACCGGAACCCGACCGGTTTCACGGTTGAGGTTGTGAAGCCTTTCGGGCATGCTGCGCGTTAATGCGTTGCTAATGTTCTTCTGATGACAGCAGGAGGCATCCGTGGTGATCCGGAGTGTGCTTGTTGCAATCATGGCGGTCTCCGCCGCTGTGCAGACGGCGATGGCGGCGGATCTCGCGGCCGATTTAAGCCAGCCGCCGGCCCCGGTGGTGCAGACATCGCCGGGGTTTGTCTGGACCGGCGGCTATGTCGGCCTTCAGGGTGGCGGTGGCTGGCTCAACGGGGACTTCAGTGCGCCTGGCGGCAGCGCTTCGGAAGACTTCAATGGCGGATTGCTCGGCGCCTTTGCCGGCTTCAACTTTCAGCAAGGCGACTGGGTCTACGGCATCGAGGGTGACGTCAATTATAATTGGAACGACAAGACGTTGGATGTCGGCGGGACCTCCACCGAGGTCGGCACCGATGTTTCCGGCGCGGTACGCGGCCGCGTCGGCTATGTGCTGAACGACAAGGCGTTGCTTTACGGCGCCGGTGGCTGGGCCGTGACCCGCGGCTTCGTCGATGTGCCCGGCGCATCGAAGGAAAAGGAAACCTTCAACGGTTGGACGATCGGTGCCGGTGTCGACTACTCGTTCACCGACAGGGCATTTGGCCGCGCCGAGTACCGCTACAACGACTATGGCGACAAGGATTTCGGCGGCGTCAATGTCGACCTCGACCAGCACCAGTTCACAGTCGGTGTCGGCGTAAAATTCTGATATGAAAGCATATTCTGATCACGGAGCGCCGGCGCTATGCCCGGCGCTCCGTGAGGCCCGCTGGGCTACGAAGCCAGAAGGGCACGCGCGGCGATTTCGGCGCGATCATCCTGCGCTGAAAGATCGAGGACGATGCGGCTGCCATGCCTGATCGGGCGTTGCAGGCCTTTTCGCGCCTCGGGCACAAGCGTGAGCAGTCCACCAGCTTCGAACCTGGTCAGCCTGGCCCGCGACACCGCGAGTTCCGTCGATAGCAGGCGGTCGACACGCAGGCTGCTTACTTGCGCGGCGACAAGAACAATATCGAGCCGCGTGCAGGCTGTGGTCCCGCTCATGACGCGCCTTTCCACATGGCAATCGGCGAATTCCTCGATCCGGTCCGTGCATTGACGAAGCCCTTCGATGTCGAACGCCACCTGGCGGATCCAGCCCGGATCGTTGCCTTGGAGCGCTGCAAGCGCCTCGGGATCGACATTGGCGACATTCCGCCGCTCGAAGATCGGCCGGTTCCAGGTGTCTTCGCAGGCCGCGCAGCGATAGATCAGCCAGGCATCGAGGCGACGGCCATTGGCGTTGAGCCGTGTTTTGCCACTGCATGTGAAAGGGCGGTGGCCGCCGCATCGGCTGCAGGCAAGAAAGGGGCGCGGTGCGGTAACTGGTGTGATGGTCCACTGGACCGTCAATGTGTGAGACATGTCGTCTGGTTCTTCCAATTGGAAGTCCATCGAGACGACGGTTTGAGTACCCGTTCCGGGGACGCGGTCTGGCAGCGTTTGGATGTGATGGTTCCGCCTGACGAAGTTACGTCGGGCTTGAGATCGGCAATGCCATTCCGGTCTCGAACCGCCACCTCAACGAACGCATGAAAATTCAATCCGACAGCTTAGACGCTATCGGGCGTACGGAGTGAAACTAGCGAGACCGGATTTTATAAAGGCAAAGCGAAACTCCAGGAGAGACAGCGCGATTGTGGCTGCCCGATCGTCCTATACGCTTGCACACGCGCCGAAAAGTGCAGCAAAGCCACACGCTCGCGCCAAGGTGGCAATTTCTGGCGGCCTAGGCAAGATTTGGCCACACGTGAATCGAGGCACATTGCGGTAAAATGCGCCTCATACCTCCATCTGAAGCGGATCGGGATATGCTTGGGTCCGCTTCCCTTTTTGAAGGTGGATTGCGGCCAGGTGCTGCCTGAATCAACTGGCGCGATCGAGGCTCAAGACGAGCGGTTCCGGTTCGGCTGGCGCCAAGTCGGACGCGACGCGGTTGCGGCCGCCGCGCTTGGCTGCGTAGAGCGCCGCATCGGCTCTGTTGAACAAATCCTCCCAGGAGCGCTCCGTGCCGCTGGCGGCGGTCAGCCCGATGCTGACGCTGACCGCCACGCTTTGCCCGTTGCTCACCACCTGCAGTTCTTCCACGGCGCGGCGCAGCCTTTCGGCGATCGCGAATGCCTGGGCCTTGTTCGTTCGCGGCAGATAGAGCCCGAACTCCTCGCCTCCGAGGCGCGCGAAGCTGTCGCCCCGGCGCAGGTTTTTTTGGACGAGATCGGCGAAGGCCAAAAGGACCTGATCCCCCGTGTGGTGACCGTAGCGGTCATTGATGCGCTTGAAATGATCGAGGTCCATGACGATCAGGCAATCGCCCTGCCAGCTTGATTTCGGCAGGTGGGCGAGAAACCAGCGCCGGTTGCCGACGCCGGTCAACGCATCGGTGTCAGCCGACCGGCGCAGCGCCGCTTCCGCCCGTTCCTTGACGAGCACGAGGGCGAAGAGCGCGATGGCGAAGTGGCAGATGATCGAGAGGAAGAAGGCGTAGGTGGTGGTGATCGGCACGATGCCAGGCTTGATGAGACCAATGACCACCGCAAGGCAAAGATTGGCCCCGACAGCCATGGCGGCCGCCAGCATGGCGCGGGCCGGGAGCGGCTCTCGCGAGCGATCGGAGATGATTGCAACGGCCGAAGCCGCGAGGAAGAGGAAGGCGGTGGCGTTGAAGACGCTGGCTCGGATGTAATTGACCACCTGAAAATGCGTGATGAGACCGATGAGCGCACCGGTGACGGGCACGCAAAGCGCCAGCCAATCCGCCAGACGACGGCGGCCGGCGCTGAGGCGGCGCACGCCGATCCAGAACAGGGCGTATCCGCCGATCCCGAGCGTGAAGCTGGAGAGTGTCCACAGATAGGGCGGCAGCAATTTCTGCTCGCCGTAGCCCGCGAGCGTCGAGGCAAGCGCCAGGAAGAGGAACCCGCTTGCCAGGATGCCAAGACCTTCGTCGCGCGGAGATTGCCAGCGCGCATAGAGGAAGCAGAAGGCGCCGACCAGGAACGACGACTTGTGAAGCAGGAGAACGGTGGCGAGGTCGAGTTGGGCAGTCATTGGATCGCTCGGGCGGGCTTGGGAGGCGGGCAGCGCCGTTTCGCTCTATCCACAATGGATTTAGTGATTCCTAAATTCGAATGACAAACCCGTATTTTTGTTCCAAATCGGGACAATTTGCGCGGCACGGAACCATGGTTCGATGAAGGCGGACTTGTCCGATACCAAATGTCAGCGAATTTTCATGTTGCAGCCCAAGGGCGAAGCGTGTATCTCCGGCGCCGTTGGCACGGAGTGTAGCGCAGTCTGGTAGCGCATCTGGTTTGGGACCAGAGGGTCGGGAGTTCGAATCTCTCCACTCCGACCATCGTTGAAGCGCGATTGTGGCGCCTGTCTCCCCGATTTCCCTTGGCTAATTGTCCGGCTCTGCGGAGCGCCGCCGACGCTCAATTTGGGTTGTCGGGAAAGATTGGCGGTTCTCCCGCAGAAAGCCAAATTTATCCGGCCAAAAGTCATTCCGTTTTAAATCATTCTGCGTTATGGGAAGACGGAATGCTGGCGCCCGTGAATGTTGCCAGTGACAGTATGGAGCCGCTCGAAACCATGTCCGCAAAGATCTATCGTCCAGCAAAGACCGCCATGCAGTCTGGCAAGGCCAAGACGAATCTGTGGGTGCTGGAGTTCGATCAGGAAAAGCCGCGCACCATCGACCCGATCATGGGCTACACCAGCTCCGGCGACATGAAGCAGCAGCTGCGGCTGACCTTCGAAAACGCCGAGCAGGCGATTGCCTACGCCGAGCGCAACGGCATCGAATACCGCGTGATCGCGCCGAAGGAAGCGACCCGCAAGAGCGTGTCCTATCCGGACAATTTCCGTTTCAACCGGATGCAGCCCTGGACCCACTGAGGTCCAGCCGCATTCGCCGGGCCTCGCCCGGAACGGCCCCTTAGCTCAGTTGGATAGAGCACCTGCCTTCTAAGCAGGTTGTCGCAGGTTCGAATCCTGCAGGGGTCGCCAACGATTTCAATGGCTTACCGGCGGATTTTCGCCCTCTACTGGACCCAGTTTACGGCTTTCTCATAGTCGTTTACAGACTTCATTCACGTGATGTTCTTTTCCATCCGCAGAATGACCGCATCGCTGGTCTGCTAATCCGTCGCCAGATAGTGCTTTTTCAAGCACTCTTCCACCTCTGCAATCGAGTACCCGGCGATCGACGCGTAGCTGATCAGACCGGGACAGACCCGGCCGAGCAGGTGAGGGGGACGTATCGCGACGAGGAACGTGCTCTCGCTTTCGTCGCCCGATCCGGCGGCCTCGTTCCAATGATCGACAATGGGGTGCAGCCGCTCGGCTATTCTCGTACCCAGACGCCGGTCACCGGCGACATCAGCATCATCATGGCGGCTTCGGACCTCGACGGCACCCTCAAGGAAATCGGTGCGATCCGCTTTGGTCCGTTCTGGGCAGTTCTAGCGCCAGCCGGCGTCCGAGCGAAACGATGCGACTCTATTGCGGCGTGGAGCCGGGGAGATAAGGCTTGATTCTTCTTTATGAGAGTGCGCCATCGGAAGAGATCATCCATCGCGTGCGGGTCGATTTGTGCGCGTGCTCTTCGCACGACAGCCCCGTCCTCTTCGATCCGATCTTCACGCCAATTTTCACCGCGCCGTTCACGCCGATCTTCGGCGCCGGTACTGCTCTGACGACGTTCGCCGTCGGCGCCGCCACTGCTGCTGCGATCACGGCCTTGACCGTCGGTTTGCAACTGCTGCTCGCGCCAAGCGTCAGAACGCCGAAATCGGAGGACGGCAAGGTACCGAAGATGCAAGCGATCCCGTATCGTTGGTGGGGAGTTGGGCGCACAGGCGTTGCCGGAGCCTACTCTGGGAAGCAAAGGGGAAGCGCCTGTTCGCGGTTCAAGCCCTCGTCGGGCACCGGATCAAAGCCATCAACCGATACTTTTTGCACCATGACGAAGCCACGATCGGAAGCGGAAACATAGTGAAGGGCTTGGCTGACGGTCGATATGGCAACGGGACGGTGCAGTGTTCTCCCGTCTCGGGGCGGACCCAGAAACGGCTTATGCCGATGTCGTCGCCGGCATTCCGGAGTCGTGGACGAACGCGCATCGGGGACAGCTGACGCGATCGGCACTGCACCGTTGCCTTCAGTGTCACGACATATCGCGCCTGCCCGACGTCGATGGTGACAAATCCAGGCTGCAACGCTTCAAGCGTTATCCCATCGGCTTCTTTCACGCGGACATTGCCGCGTCCAGACGGCTGAGGGCAAGCCTTTTTTCTCTTCGTAGCAATCGACCGTATGAGCAAGTTCGCGGTCACCCGGCTCGTCGACAAGGCCGACAGGCGGGCGGCATGGGAGTTCCTGGAGCATCTCCTTGAGCTGCTGCCATACCGGATCCGCACGATCCTCACCGACAACGGCATCCAATTTGCAGAGCAGCCCCCGCAACCGGAACACCATCTATTCCCGGCCAATGCGTTTCGACATGATCTGCGAAGCAAACGGGATCGAGCATCGACTGACGAAGCCAAGCCACCCATGGACCAACGGTCAGGTTGAGCGGATCAACCGCACGATCAAGGAGGCCACCGTCAAACGCTTCCGCTACGACAACCACGCTCAGCTGCAGGCCCGGCGACTTTGCCATCGACGCGTCTTTGGGCTTACCAATGCAGACAGCAAGGGATGTAGCCTATAAGCAAGCGCCCAATGAAGATCAGCGCAGACCGGAACTCTCCGTATTGGTTCCACGGCATCACGCAGTTTAGCCCCTACCTCAACGGTGGGAGAATGGACAACGTCCTCTTCGCTGATTAGGAGGAAGCCGTGATGGATATCCGGGAAGTCGTTGATGGAGAGGTGACGCGACTACATGGCAAAGTAGAAAATAGGTTGGCGCATCACCTCAATCTTGTCAAAGCTTGATTAGGGACCAAGCCGACCAGAACTTGTAGTGCCGGTAGAAATTGTCCGGCTCACCCTCCGTCGGGCCATGTGGCGACTGTACGAAGCGGTTGTAAGCTTCGATGTCAAACATCAAGCCATGGTCCTGCAGCTTCTCAGTCCAGTAGGAAACTGGCTTGATATTCACGTGCGTGGGATCACCCATGTAGATGTCTTTGGTTTCGCCATATCGAATAGCGTCGAGGACCACGAACATGCGGCCACCCGGCCGCAGGACACGCGTGAATTCAGACATCATCTTGTCAGTGAGCTCGTCGGGGATGTGCTCCAGAACCTGATGAGAATGGAGCAGCGAAACCAGACCACTCTCGATCGGCATCTCGGTGAGTGATCCGTGGACCAGTTGATCCGGTGAGAAGTTGAAGCGCTGCCGGCCGAGCTTCACCATGTGTTCTGTGATATCGATGCCGCAAACGCGAGAGTAAACGCCAGTCTCTCGGAAGCCGTTCAAATGGGTGCCGCAGGCCGCGCCAACATCTAAGACCGAAGGATCTTCGTATTCTTGCTGCAATGTGGCTTCAGTTACCATCCTGGCATAGGAGGAATGCCAGTAGCCATAGGTGAGGTAGTCGAGACCGGATTCCTTGTGTTCGTTGTAGTAGTCTCTGCTATATTCCGTTGTTCGAAATGTGCTTGGCTGCTTCTTCCGCCAGAAGCCCCAAAGGCAATGAGGTGTGCCCATAAAACACCGCCGGGTTGTCGGTTTACAAGCTTGGTCAATTGCAAGTATGTGTTTAGGTAGGCTCCCTACCACGCCCACAGATGAATACGCAAGGTAGAGGAACCGTATCGCGCGCCGTCTGCACTGGAGGGTCGCAAACTCATCTGGTTCAGAGGTTACCAATGTCAGGCAGTCAACATGAAAAGTGCTCTTGCTAAGGTCTTCAATTTCGGTCTAAGCGTTCGGGCAAAGTCCGAACGAGAGGAAGCGAGAATGCGGGCACCTGCTGATTACGCATATTTGGGCAACGGAGTGGGAGTTACAAAAACCCACCGTGGGCACCGTATCTTCGTTTACACGAAGGACTTCGGGCTTACCCCGCACATCATCATGAATGGCGTCTGGGAATGGGGCATCGAGCATGCGATCCTCAAACTAGTCGGGGCCGGTTCCACTGTCGTCGAAGTCGGTTGCAATATGGGCTACCATACCCTGGCGATGGCAGAAGCCATTGGTCCGGATGGAAAATTGTTTGGTTTCGAAGCGAACCCTGAAATCTACCGTCTTCTCCATTGGTCGGTTGACCACAATGGTTTCTTTCCGCGCGCGAAGCTCTACAACCATGCTGTCACCCAAGTTCCAGGCCAGGTGAAGTTCACTTACGATCCGTCCGCGGTTGGGGGTGGTAACGTGTTGAACGGCGATCCGAAGGAAGGCGTGAAGGTTATCACGGTGCCAGGTGTCCCGCTCGATGAAACCTTGGCCACTGTCAGCAACGTTGATCTCCTCCGCATGGACGCGGAAGGCTTCGAGCCGCTGATCATCCGCGGGGCGAAGGGGCTGATTGAGCGGTCGCCCAACATCAAGATTGTTGTTGAATGGTCCGTGCTGATGATGGCCACCCGGCTCAATCTGGGAGAGTTTGTCAAGGAACTTGAGGCAACCGGTTTCCGCGCGTGGGTGATCGATGGGGATTCGAACTTCAATTCGGTAGCGATGTCGGAGCTCACATCGCTACCGCACTGCGAGGTCACATTCTCCAAGTCGGATATCTCGTCGCTGAACACTCCTCAGCAGCGGTAACACAAAACAAAGTTGAGCCTCACCACAGAATGGTGGGGCTCGGCGCTTGCACATCACGGCACTCTCAGAATTGAAACTTTAGATGGTTTACGTTTTCTGCGGGCTTCCTGCGCCTTACGCAACATTCATTGTCAGGTTGGGGCTTGACATTCTTCGGGAGTTCTATGGCGACTTCCAGTACGTGGCGGCAAACACCTTGGACCAACTTCGAGAGGGGTTGGAAAAGAGAGGTGATCGGCCGATCATGATCTACTTTGATGTGCCTGATATCAAAATCGCACAATCTGTGGTGCATAACGGCATCCCCACCGTTCTCGTGACCGAGCCTGTCGAGCAGGCAATACTATACGCCATGAAGGCGCGGTCTCTATCTGCCCTGGCTGCCTCGCGGTTTGTTACTCAGTCAGCGGCATCCTTGTTCCCCGTCGTTTCCGCCAACACGATCTCACCACTACGGATCGGAACACAGTTAAACGAGCTTGAGAGTCTAGTGAATCGTGTTTCATTTTCGCTCGGACTTTCGCTGACTTCAGTGAATGTGGACAACATCCTGGCTCTATACGATCAGGCAAACCGCAACCACTTGAGGCCGCTGACAGAGATCATCTATGAGCGCGTCGAGCATGCTAGCGAGGCTGCTACCGGTACATCTGAATTGACGCCGGAAGAGGTGGAAGTCGTGCAGGCCACCGCGGCGGCGTATGATATGTTGATGTCGGGACAAATACCATCCCGAATCAAATGGCCAGTTGCTGCTTGCTTCAGTGGACAGAGGCCAACCGGCGGCCTTGCCGGTCCAATTGAAATGGTTGGGCCTGCGAGGATGCTTAGCTGGGGACCATATTTTCACTTGCCTGCGGGGGAGTGGCTGGCCGACGTGACTTTCTCAGTCAAAGGCAACTACTCAGGCAACATTATTGTTATTGACGTGTTAGCTGACGGCAAGGTCACTGTGGTGGCAAAATCGGTTCTGCCAAAGAACGGGACCTTTTCGGCGCAACTGGAATTTGAGGTGTCGGCTCCCAACCAACCTGTTGAAGTCCGGGTGGTTATGGCCGAAGGCGCGATAGAAGGAGAGTTCGAACTTGTCAGCCTAACGATTGAAAGGGTGGCATCTTAAATTCTCACTGGGGTGGATTTGTGCCAAGATGAGCGTCGTACGTCATTTCATCTCCGTGGAGTGCGCTAGCGATGCCCTCAGTGAAACGCATTCCCTTATGTTTCGTCCAGAGATGTCTCATCCGCCAAGAGCGAGATCGCAGACGCGCCACCGCGCGGCGCGTGGTTGCGGTCGGTTCTGGCTCCCTCGAGCAGGAAGCTTACCCGCGTTTCCGGAAGCAAGAAAGAAGCGCGGTGACGGGCTTGAACAAAAGCCTGTGGCCCTTGGTGTACATGCGGCCGGGCCGGTGGATCGTCAGCGCGTAGCGATAGGAGCGCCGCTGTTGCAGATAGGTCCGGAATTTCTGGACCACCTGGCGTCGTGCATCGTTCTGTCGGGCCCGCTTACCGTCCGTGAGGCTAAGGTGCTGCGTGACCAGGCTTTCTTCGCAGCCGGCGATCAATCCGCCTCCCAAGGCAAAACGAATGGCCCATTCACGATCGACTGCCCGGCGGAAATTCTCGTCGAAGGTGAACTTCCGCAAGGTCGAAACCCGGGTCAGCATCGTGCAGGTGCCGACCCTGCCGTCGCCGGGGAGGGGATCGTCGCAAAGCAGATGGAGAGCAACCGCGTCGCCACCGACCGGCTGCGCGGTACCCATGGCGCTCAATGTCGTCGTCTTGCCGGCGGAGATCACGCGCCGCGTGCAATAGACCGAGACCGGCGCCGAATGGCGTTCCTCCGCAGCCAGCAGCTTTGCCACCTGGATCTTCAGCCGCTCCGGAGCGTTTTCGTCGTCCGAATCGAGGAAGGCCAGGATCTCGCCCGTGGCTTCGCGTGCAAGCGTGTTGCGAGCGCCAGCGTTGCCCTTGTTGGCGCTGTGAACGACCAGCCTTACACGCGGGTCCTGCTGAATGATCGATCGAACGATGTCTCCGGATCGGTCCGTGGATGCATCGTCGCAGACCAGGATCTCCAGATCATCCCACTCCAGCTGTCTGGCCGACGCGAGGGTCCGCTCGATCGTCTCTTCGGCGTTGTAGCAGCATATCGCAAGTGTTACGCGCATCGAGGCCAGTTCCTATTGCGATTTGCGCTGGCCCAACGGCACTTTTGTCGTTGTCGGGCGCGCTGGATATTTCAGTGGAGGTTAATTCTGCTTGCGCACTAGCCGACCGTACGGACAGGAACGGCGTTGGGTTCCAGCGCCGGGCTGCCCGCGCGGACGAAGAGCACGTCGACGAGGCGATTGTGCGACCGGTGGGGGATGACGTCGGCAACTTCGAAGCCTTGCTCGGCCATGAAGGCGACAAGTTCCGAAAACCGATAACCGCCTTCAAACCGGCGACGAAGACTGGCTTCGGTAAAGACGAAGTGCGTTTCCCGAAGCGTTTGTACGGCACCTTTGAGGACATCAAGGTCGAAGCCCTCCGTGTCGACTTTCAGCCCAAACGGACCGGAATAGCCTTTGTTCGCCAGAAGCTCGTCAAGCGGCGCGATTTGGATCTCTACGGTTTTTTCCGCTTGTCGCTTCCAGTCCCTGCGCTTCATCAGGCTGGAGGAGGGGCCCTCGAGTGCAAGCGTTGCCGTATCTCTTGCCGCGCCTGCTCCTGACTGGATGTAGTCGAAATCGAGGCCCTTTACGCTCTCGGCGGCCTTTTCCATCGTATCAGGCTGCGGGTCGATCAGGATGAACTTCTTGTCCTTGAAAAGCTCGTAGAACACCGGACTGCCTTGATAGACGCCGATATCGATGAATGTGTTGATCTCAAAGCCATAGCGCTTCAGGTACGCCGCCGAATAGCGCTCCTCGGAAACATGGAAACCCTGTCGCGTCAGCATCGAGGCTGCTGAGCGAAGCGCCCGTTTCAACAGCTTTCCCTTGATCATGGTTCCCTCGGCAATTGCAGTGTCTTGCGGACGAAGCGCCCGGCCAGAACGAACGCGGTGATGGCTTAGATTTTGAGGCAGTTGTCCGGCATGTAGAACACGGACGTCCGCCAGGGGCGACCGTTGACCGGTCCGAAGCCGTCGAAGTCCAGGCGGCGATAGCCGCTGTTGATCAAGAGTTCGTAGCCCTCCTGATACCTCTCGCGTTCGCTGTTGTCCCAGATGATCGCGGATGGCTTCTGTTTCAGGTTCATCGTGGCCTTTGCGCAATTTACGCGATCACGGCCGTCAATGACGACAACGTCGAAAGGGATGTCCTGATGGCGCGTCACCTCGGTGGAGTAGTCTCCTCCCTCCACCAGTTCGCGATAGTTGTAACTGACGTTGGCGGGGGATTGCATCGAAATCAATTCGAACCAGCCACGGTCGTGTTCCACGCTGACCACCGATTTCGCGTTGCGGCTCCACCAAAGGGTGGAATTGCCGCTGCCGTATTCAAATATCCGCAGATCAGCCAGGTGCCTGGTATCAAGAAAGTGCAGCATCGGATAGGTGTACCAGGGGCAGGGCTCGCCATTCGCGGTCATTGGCTTGTGCTGCTTTGCACTCTCCAACCAGCCCATCTGCCGTGCGCTTTCGACGAATTTGGGGAAGAAGTCGCGCGGGATATCCGGGGTTTCCCAAATAAGCAGGTCGAGCTTCTGCTCGATCTTTGGAATGCGGCCGATGAGCTTTGTCGCTTTTACGAAGTTCTTCATCGCCCCCAGCATCATAGTCTCCCTCAGTTGCGGAGATGCTTAATGACTTATATGCGTTGCCAGCGCAAGCCGCGGCGATGAGGATACTCGGAGCATCGAAGCTAGGCACGCAACACGCTTCCGCGCCGAGACGGCCGGCGCCTGCGGCCACGGAACCGTGTCGCCTGCCTTCCATCGATAACCGTCGCTCTTGTTGGTGGAAGCTAGCCCAGGTGTGGCACGAGACGGCGCGAAACTTGTCGTCTGCGCTTCGAAAAACACGCCACAAAAAAACGGGCCGGCGGAACATTTCCGACCGGCCCGTTCCGGCAAAAGGCGGAAAGGGGAACGTCTCTGCGCGGGGCTGCAGCGCCGCGCGTAGGGAGATCGATACGGTCTGATAATGCCCGAAAGGCGATGCGGGAATTGACAAATCCCGCTTGAAATTTGACATTTCCCGCATGCCTTCCGATGGACGTCTACAATCTGTGATCGAAGTTTCCGTCGTCATCCTGCCGGAGTCGTCGATCATGTCGCTCGCCTCGGTGCTTGATCCGATGCGCGCCGCCAACCGCATCTCCGGTCGCGAGGTGTTTCGCTGGCGGCTGCTTTCGGCCGACGGCAAGCCGGTGGTCCTGACCTGTGGTGTGCCGATCGCGGTCGAGGGCATGCTTGGCCAGCCGCTTGCCGGCGACGCACTGCTGGTGATCGGCGGCTTCAACCTGGACCGCCATGCCGGCAAGAAATTCATTGGCGCGTTGCAGGAGTGCTCGCGCCATTTCGACATCGTTGCCGGCATCGAATCGGGCTGCTGGCTGCTCGGGCGCAGCGGCCTGCTCAACGGGCGCAAGGCAACG
The DNA here is from genome assembly GCF_002940685.1 of Ensifer adhaerens. Taxonomy (GTDB): domain Bacteria; phylum Pseudomonadota; class Alphaproteobacteria; order Rhizobiales; family Rhizobiaceae; genus Ensifer; species Ensifer adhaerens_E. The sequence continues at coordinate 17,244 of NZ_PNFP01000004.1, forward strand.
GCACACTGGGAAGAGCTGGAGGATTTCAGCCAGGCCTTTCCGGAGCTTGCCGTGCTTGGCGATCGCTTCGTCATCGACGGCAAGTTCTGGACATCGGGGGGCGCTTCGCCAACATTCGACATGATGCTGCACTGGATCACGCAGAGGCTGGGGTCTGCCTTGGCACTCGATGTCGCCAGCATCTTCGTCTACGACCAGACACACAATGCAGCCGACGTGCAGCCCTATGTCTCGCTCGGCCGGATCGAGACGCGCGACCCGAAGCTTGCCGAGGCTATCCGCCTGATGGAACGCACGCTGGAGCGTCCCTTGACGGTTGCCGCGCTGACGAAGCGGCTGTCGGTCTCGCAGCGCAAGCTGGAGTCGCTGTTTGCAAGGGGATTGTCGACCAGTCCCGGCGCTTACTACCTTCGCCTCCGCCTTCAGTTCGCCCACCGGTTGGTGCGCGATTCTGCCAGTCCGATCCGGGAGATCGCCCTTCGCAGTGGCTTTGACAGCCTGTCGGCCTTTTCGCGCGCCTATAGCCGCGAGTATGGCATGAGCCCGCTGAAGATGCGCTTGGCACGAAGAGGCGCGGTGGCGTGACAATGGGTTCAGGCCACGTGCGGTTGCTGCAGGCCCGGCTCAAGCGCGAGCCCGTCGTCCCTCGGACCTGGCGATCTGGTCTCAGTGGACGGTTTGCGGCGGTTCGTCGGTAAAGGCCTGGATTCCGTCCCGCTGGACGGTGGCGATGAATTCTTCGAAGGCTTCGCGGTCCGTGGGGAAGGGATCCTCCCAGGTGGTGGAAAAGCCCTCCTCGTCGATGACTTCGAGGGTCCAGTCGCGATTGGTGCCAGCCTGTCGGTAGATCCGCAATTCCACGACGACGCCATCGTCACTGAACTGGCCGGAAAACTCTGAAAATTCGTAGCTCTGCTCTTCGTCAATCATTTCGACAGTGTAACACGCTTGATTGAGGACGTCCTGCCAAGTTCGGCCTCGGCCAGATTTCCTTGAGATTCAGCTGGGCGTGCAGGCGCATTCGATCGTTTCCGCAAAGGATTTGACCGGGTTGCGCCTGTCGCCGTGGAGGATGGGGGCGCCCTTACCGGCAGCGTGCCTCGTACCGGCGCCCGTAGCGATCACGATAGATGCAGTAGCCCTGGCGCTCCTGGGAGCGCCCGATGAGGTTGCCGATAACGCCACCGGCCACCGCGCCGATAGCCGCGCCGCCCCAACTGTCGCTCACCGCGCCCCCGATGATCGCACCGGTACCGGCGCCGATGGCGGTCCCTTTCTCTGTTTGCGTGCAGGACGCAAGCGTACCAATCAATCCAAGCGCAATGACAAGATTTCTCATGCTCTTACCCCTTTGCTCGATACCAATCTCAGCGGTTCAGGATCTTGCATCCTCAGCGTGAAGCTCAGCATCTACGCAACGCGACGAATTGTCGAGTGTGGTGTTTCCTGGAGCGAGGATTCCTTCAGGCAACCACGCCGTGGTCAAGCGGCGCCTTCAACCGGCGACAAGGGCTCGTGGGCAATGGAACGCTTACCAGTAGCTCTGCCGGCCATCGACCGATGATCGGCCCATGACGAAGCCAATCGCAAAAGCCAGGAAGCCGACAGCAAGCGTCAGGCCAGTTGCTGTGTATGGGGGAGCGGCGGCTCCGACGGCCACGGCGTTGGCCTGACGGCTGACAGCTCCGGCGGCAGCCTTTGCGAACTTGCGGGCGCCGGTGGAGGGTTCGGTCGGCCCTCGGGTGAAGCCCGCCTTCAGATCGATCGCCACTTTGTATCTCCCTGTGGTGCTCAAGGAGGGAACTGTCGATTCGGCGGGAGAGTTCCGACACGACACGCCGGTCCTCCCGGACATGTCGTTCACAGCGCCCGTTCCGGTGGCACTTTAATCCGTGTGGGCTAGGTATTCATCGGAGGTTCAGGCTCATTAGCCCAAAGTGATTGCCAGATAGGAGGAGTTACAATGAGAAAGCTCTTGTCCGCCTTCGCAGTGATCGGCTTGGCAGCATCTTTCGCCATGCCGCTGAGCGCTGCTCCGGTTTTCGTACCGAAACCCGAAAACGCACAGGTTAACTCCGTCGAACAGGTCAACCATCGAAGCCATCGTCGCTGGCACGCCGAGCGCCGATGGGACCGTCGGTCGGATAGGCGGCACGCCTGGCGTTCGTGTGGCTACTACGGCCGGTGCTATCCGCGCCAATACGGGTACCATGGCGGCTATCGCGATCGCCGCTATTACGGCTACCGTGACGACTACCGCTACCAGCGTCGATCCGGCGTCACGGTCTATTTCGATTTCTAGCACACGGGTCCCGACTTGCCGTCCGCGGCGGCAGGCCGACGAGATCAATTGCCCGGGCTCCAGGCTGAATGGACGTGGCCTGCTGCCAGCGCCAGCGAGCGCTTGCAGCGACGCGCGGTGTCCGCCAACGGCGCGTCAACCGGGGAAGCAATCGATAGGGGGATGTACATGCTCCTGATCGGGCTCGCGCTCGGAACGCTTGCGGAGATGGCGCTGAAGAAATGAAGCCATCGTATGGCATCGCGTCTTCAGTGCCGCGTGCTTTCGGAGGCAAGCTCGATGTATCTGCCGATCGACCAGAGGTAGGAAACGATCTCCAGCTTCAGGGGATCGCGGTCGCCGTATTTCTCGCCGATACGCTGGGCATCTTTCATAGCCCGCTCGCCCGCATCAACGTCTCCGATGACATACATTTCGTGGCCAACTGCGGTGATGTCGCAGTGCGCCGCGATCATCTCGGCCACGAAATTCGGGATTTCACTCCGGCTCATTGTTCGTCGCTTCTTATCGGCCATCTCATGTACTCCCTTGACCAAGGCTAAGCCAAGCAACGCGGGCCGACAGGCGCACAGATGCCTCCTTAAATTTGAGGGTATGGGGCTTAGTGGACCCCAGAGCGCTACATTGGTGGGGCTGGGCCGCGCTCTGGGATCACTCGCGCCAAGTGCGGTTGACGCGCAACTAGGAATGGCAATGCGTTCGAGATTCGGCAATGCGGGTAGGACCTTTGCCCGACCATGTCGGACCTAAGTCCTATCGGGCGGCTTCTTCCTTGCTATCCAGGATGATCCGCAGGGCACGGATCATGTCCGCAGCGTTGGGCGGCGTATCCTGGTGTGAGAAGGTTTCGGCGGCTATTTCCCCAAGCAGAGACCGGCGGCGACTTCCACTGCGGCAAGGATGTTCGTCGGAGAAGCGAGATTGTAAACTACCGATGAAATGCGCTGGCGATTTATCATGGATCACGTCATCAAACCGATCGCGCGCATGTGCCATGTGCCGCAAACATCGTAAAATTACGACGCATTGTAAGGCCGGAAATTCAGCTCAAAGTGTTGATTTTATTGAGAATTCTATGGTGAGCGCGCAGGGATTCGAACCCTGGACCTACTGATTAAAAGTCAGTTGCTCTACCGGCTGAGCTACGCGCTCCCTGGCCGCGGCCCTGAAGCCCGGCGGAAGTGGGCGGACATATGCACGCGTGTTTCCCCCCGGTCAACCCAAAAATTGCGGGTTTTGTGAAGAAACGGTGCATGGCGCAATGATCGCCAAAAGGTGATTGGTATCATCATGATCCTGCGGCTAAGGAATGGCCCAAATGCCGCATGCCGGAGTTCTTGCCGTTGTCGATCGCCGATATTTCCATCTGGACCGCCGTACTTGCTGGCGCCCTCTCGTTCCTCTCTCCCTGCGTTCTGCCCCTGGTGCCGCCCTATTTGTGCTATATGGCGGGTGTCTCGGTTGATCAGTTCCGCAGCGGTGATGCGGCAACGATCGGCAGTACAAGGCGTGCGGTCCTGCCGGCAGCGCTTCTGTTCACGCTTGGTTTTGCGACCGTCTTCGTGGCGCTTGGGGCCGGCGCCTCGTCGATCGGCATGCTGCTGCGGCAGCATATGGATCTGCTGTCGCGCGTCGGCGGCGTAATCATCATCATCATGGGCCTGCATTTTCTTGGCGTGTTCAAGATCGGGCTGCTCGCGCGCGAGGCCCGCTTCCAGGGGGGCGGCAAGCCGGCGACGCTGTCGGGCGCCTATATCATGGGGCTCGCCTTCGCTTTCGGCTGGACGCCCTGCATCGGCCCGGTGCTCGGCACGATCCTCGGCGTCGCCGCTGCGCGCGATACCGTTTCCGACGGCGCCATGCTGCTCGCGATCTATTCGCTCGGCCTTGCCGTGCCGTTCTGGATCGCGGCTGCGTTTTCCGGCTCCTTCATGCGCTTCCTCTTCCGCTTCCGCAGTCATCTCGGTCTGGTCGAGAAGCTGATGGGCGGGCTGTTGGTGCTTGCGGGCCTTGCCTTCCTCTTCGGCTTCATCAGTTCCGTCGCCATCTGGTTCCAGACGACCTTCCCGATCCTGATGAAAATCGGCTAGGGCATACCCTCGTATTTTAGAATCACTTTTCGCTGGGACTGGCCTAATCGTCTGGCCGGTTCATGCGCTAGGCGTGCGGGCGTCGGCGCGGGACGGTGAAGGATGCGAGGGACAAGATGACGGAAATCGCGGGCCTGGTGCTGCCGTTCTTCGGCCTGATCTTCCTCGGCTATCTGACGGCGCGCTTCGTACAGCATCCGGGCGAGGCGATGGGATGGCTCAACACCTTCATCATCTACCTCGCGCTGCCGGCATTGTTCTTCAAGCTCGTCTCGCGCACGCCGATCGAGCAGCTGGCGCGCGCCGACTTCATCCTGACGACGGTCGGCGCCACCTACATCGTCTTTTCGCTGATTTTCCTCATCGGCGTCTATGTCAGGCGCAACTCCATTGCTGAGGCGACGATCCAGGGTTTTGGTGCGGCTTACGGCAATATCGGCTACATGGGCCCCGGTTTGGCTCTTCTTGCCCTAGGGGATGCGGCCGCCGTGCCGGTGGCGCTGATCTTCAGCTTCGAGAATGCCGCCCATTTTGCCGTGGCGCCTGCAATGATGGCGATATCGGGCGGCCGGCAGGAAAAGCCGCTGGCGCTTGCGGCCAGCGTCGCGCGCAAGATTGTCCTGCACCCGTTCATCCTGGCGACGCTTGCCGGCGTCGTTGCCGCCTTCTTCGCCGTTCAGCCGCCGGTGCCGGTTCAGCGGCTGATCGATTATCTCGCTCAGTGTGCCGCCCCTTGCGCGCTTTTTGCCATGGGCGTGACGCTGGCGCTGAGGCCTATCAAGCGCATTCCCGTCGAGATCGGCTACATCGTGCCGGCGAAACTGCTCTTGCACCCGATGGTCATGTTCACGGCGATGAGCCTGACAGGCAACTACGATCCGGTCTGGGTGCAGACGGCGGTGTTGCTCGCAGCGCTCCCGACGGCAACCAACGTCTTCGTCATCGGCCATCAATATGGCGTCTGGCAGGAGCGGGCCTCGGCGACGATCCTGATCACCACGACGCTTTCGGTGGCGACCGTGACCGGCCTGCTTTACCTGATCCGCTCAGGCGCTCTTCCGCCCGATCTTTTCCCCTAAGCCTTCCTTGAAGGCATTGAGCGCGCTGCCGGGGTGAATGCCTTCGCGCATCAGCAGGCTGCGCAGCGGCCCCACGGCGGAAAGCACGTGCAGCCCGAGCGCCCGCAGCGCCTGCACCGGCAGGAAGCCGGACAGCAGCGAGCGGTTGAGCAGATCGACGCTCGCCGTGCGGCTGATGATGTCAGGCCGGCGGCGGCCGTCGAAGCGGTCACCGATATCGCCGGCAAGCGGCTCTCCGTTGGGGGCGCCGATGATATCGACGAGCGTCATCACATCGCGCAGGCTGAGGTTGAGCCCTTGTGCGCCGATCGGCGGAAAGGCGTGCGCCGCTTCGCCGAGAAGCACGACGCGGCCCTTGCCGAAACGCTGTGCCGTCATGCCAGAGAGCGGGAAGGATTGCGGCGCGCCCTCGACGGTCACCTTGCCGAGGATCGATTGCATCCGGTCTTCGACGGCGCGGGAGAGTGCCGCAAGGTCCAGCGTCAATGTCTCGGCCGCATCGTCGGGTTTGCGCACCCAGACCAGGCTGGAGCGATTGCCAGGCAGGGGCACCTGGGTGAAGGGGCCGCTTTCCGTGTGGAATTCGGTCGAGATGTTCTGATGCGGCAGCTCGTGCGCGAAATTCAGAACGACTGCCGTCTGCGGATAGGACCAGGTGCTGACGGAGATCTTCGCCGCGTCGCGCACCGGCGAGCGACGACCGTCGGCGCCGACGAGGAGATGCGCGCTGCATTGACTGCCGTCGGTAAGCGCGATCGTCGCGACGGTATCCGAAAGGTCGAATCCGGTTGCGGAGGAGGTGATGCGGGTCAGCGTCGGGCTTTCTTCGGCGCGCTGGCGGAGGATATCGATGAAAGGCGCGTTCGGGATGTTGTAACCGAAGGCCTCGAGCCCGACTTCGGAGGCGCGGAAGTTGACCGGCGGGGCGCGCAACAGCCGGTTGGTCCCGTCGAGAATGCGCATGGTCGCAAGCGGTGCGGTCAGCGGCTCGACCTTTTCCCAAAGGTTGAGTTTCTTGAGATATTCGATCGACTGATCCATCAGCGCCGTGGTGCGCCCGTCGGCGACCGCCGGTTCCGGTCCGATCAGGGCTACGCGGTAGCCGGCGTCGGCAAGCGCGATCGCCGCGAGCGATCCGGCGAGCCCGGCCCCGATAATGGCGATGTCGTAGTGATCCATGATGCAACCAACCTTTCACGCAGGCACCGAGGCGTCTTGGTCCAGACCCGATCATACCTCTAGTCGCCGGTGCGCGCGAAATAAATGGGTAGAATCAGCGCAGAAGCAATTTGCAGGTGTCCACAGGACAATGGGGCGAGGGGAGGCTGTAATACTTGAATTTTAGTGGCGATGCGTTGCAAAGGGTGCATATTACGGGCGACGCGCCGCAGAGCGGTCGAGGTGGGCCAAGGCCCGCACGGGGAAAAACAGCAGGGGTGGGCGGCGTCCGCAGATGAAGTTCTTTAACTACAGACGAGTTCCCTACGCCGAGATCCGCGCCTTCTCCGTGCATATCTTGACCGCATCGGGATCGTTTCTGGCCTTTCTCGGCGTGGTGGCTGCGGCCGAGCACCGTTTCGTCGACATGTTCTGGTGGCTGGGGCTGGCGCTGCTCGTCGATGGCATCGACGGACCGATCGCCCGCAAGGTTCGCGTCAAGGAAGTGCTGCCCAACTGGTCGGGCGATACGCTCGACAACGTCATCGACTACGTCACCTACGTGCTGTTGCCGGCCTTTGCGCTCTATCAGAGCGGCATGATCGGCGAGCCCTGGTCCTTTGTGGCCGCTGGCGCGATCGTGGTTTCGAGCGCGATCTATTATGCCGACATGGGCATGAAGACGGACGAGTATTTCTTTTCCGGCTTCCCGGTCGTCTGGAACATGATCGTCTTCACCCTGTTCGTCATCCAGGCCAGTGAGCTGACGGCGTCGATCGTCGTCTTCGTGTCGGTGGTGCTGACCTTCCTGCCGATCAACTTCCTTCACCCGGTCCGCGTCCAGCGCTTGCGGCCGCTGAACCTCGGCATCTTCCTCTTGTGGTCGGCGCTCGGCATCTACGCGTTGCTCCTGCATTTTGCGACGCCGGCATGGGTCGTGACCGGCTTCGTCATCACAGGCATCTATCTCTACGTGATTGGCTTCGTGCTGCAGATTTTCCCGAATCTCGGCCGGAAATAGGAGCAGGCAATGGCACAGGCGATTGTGGTACGCGAACTCGGTGGACCGGAGGTCCTGAAACTCGAAGGCGTGACGCTCTCGCCGCCAGGCCCGGGAGAGGTGCAGATCCGCCAGGCGGCGGTTGGCCTCAATTTCATCGATGTCTATTTCCGCACAGGCCTCTACAAGTCGGCCTCGGGCCTGCCCTTCGTGCCGGGCAAGGAAGGCGCCGGCGTCGTGACGGCGGTGGGTGATGGCGTCAGCCTGTTTTCGGTCGGCGATCGCGTCGCCTATGCCTCGGCCGACGGCGCCTATGCGAGCGAGCGCAACGTCGACGCCGCGCAGCTGGTGAAGGTGCCTGATGGCATCAGCCTGGAGACCGCGGCCGCGATGATGCTGAAGGGCATGACGGCGCAGTATCTGCTCAACCAGACCTATCAGGTGGGCCCGGGCACGACGATCCTGTTCCATGCCGCTGCCGGCGGCGTCGGGCTCATTGCCGGGCAATGGGCCAAGGCGCTTGGCGCGACCGTGATCGGCACCGCCGGATCGCAGGACAAGATCGATCTGGCGCTGGCGCACGGCTACGATCACGTCATCAACTATCGCACCGACAATTTCGTCGCGCGGGTCAAGGAATTGACCGACGGTCGTGGGGTCGATGTCGTCTACGATTCCGTCGGACGTGACACCTATCCGGCGTCGCTGGATTGCATCAAGCCGCGCGGCCTTTGGGTCAGTTTCGGCAATTCGTCCGGTCCGGTGGATGCCTTCAGCATCGGCATCCTCGCGCAGAAGGGATCGCTGTTTGCGACACGCCCGACACTCTTTGGTTATGTTGCCACGCGGCCTGCGCTGGAAGCGTGTGCAAATTCCCTGTTTGATATTGTGCAAAGCAACAAAGTGCGTATCAATATAAATCAGACTTATCCGCTTGCCGATGCGGGGCGAGCGCATACGGATCTCGAGACAAGAAAAACAAGTGGAACAACACTGCTGATTCCGTGATCGAAGCCTTAAGGCGGACGCGGATCAACAGAGGGGAAAGAGGGCAGCGTGCCTGTTGAGGGAGTAGCGGCGAACGGTCATCTCCTGGCTGTGAGCAACCTGACGAAATTGTTTGGCAGCTTCGCGGCCTGCAATGGGATCAATCTGCAGATTGAACGGGGCGAGATTCACGCCCTTCTCGGCGAAAATGGCGCCGGAAAATCGACCCTGGTGAAGATGCTGTTCGGCGTCCTGGCGCCGACGGCGGGTGAGATCCTCTGGCAGGGCCAGAGCGTGCGCATCGCCAATCCTGCCGCCGCGCGCAAGCTCGGCATCGGTATGGTTTTCCAGCATTTCTCGCTGTTCGAGGCGCTGACCGTCGCCGAAAACATCGCGCTGTCGATGGACGCGAACATCTCGCTGGCAAAGGTTGCGGAAGAGGCGTCGCGCCTGTCGCATGCCTACGGCCTGCCGCTCGATCCGAAAGCCCATGTCGCCGATCTTTCGGTCGGCGAGCGCCAGCGTATCGAAATCGTGCGCGCGCTGCTCCAGAACCCGCGCCTCATCATCCTCGACGAGCCGACCTCGGTGCTGACGCCGCAGGAAGCCGACCGCCTGTTCGAAACGCTCTACAAGCTGAAGGCCGAGGGCCGGTCCGTTCTCTATATCAGCCACCGCCTCGAAGAGGTGCAGCGCATCTGCGACCGCGCAACTGTTCTGCGCCACGGCAAGGTGACCGGCGCCTGCGATCCGAAGGCGGAAACCCCATCGTCGCTGGCGCGCATGATGGTCGGAAGCGATGTCGCGGCCGTAACGGCGGAAGGCACCAACGCCAAGGGTCAGGTGCAGTTGGAGGCGCGGCATCTGACCGTGCCGGCCCGCACACCCTTCGCGGTGTCGCTGAAGAACATCTGTCTCAAGGTTCATGCCGGCGAGGTGCTGGCCATTGCCGGCGTCGCCGGCAATGGCCAGGGGGAGCTCTTCGATGCGCTCTCGGGTGAGTATCCCGTTGCCGACGACAATGCCGTGCAGATCCGCCAGAGGCCTGTCGGCACCAGGAACATCAACGCCCGCCGCCTGATGGGCGCGGGCTTCGTTCCGGAAGAGCGTCACGGCCACGCAGCCGTTTCGGCGCTGCCGCTTTCGGACAATCTTGTGCTTGCCCGCAGCCGTTCGGATGCCAAGGCGTTCCTCGGCGGCGGCTTTCTGAAGGTCATCCGTCGCGATGCGGTGACGAGCGCCACGAAACGCATTTCCGAGGCGATGGACGTGCGCAAGAGCGGCGAGGACCCGCCGGCGGGCTCGCTCTCGGGCGGCAATCTGCAGAAGTTCATCGTCGGGCGTGAGCTCGACCGGCAACCAAGCGTACTCGTCGTCAACCAGCCGACCTGGGGGGTGGACGCGGGTGCTGCAAGCCGTATCCGACAGGCGCTGGTCGATCTCGCCAAGGCCGGCTCGGCCGTGCTCGTCATCAGCCAGGATCTCGACGAGATCTTCGAGGTGGCGACGGAAATCGCCGTCATCAGCGACGGTCGGCTCTCCGATCCCTATCCGGCGCAGGAGCTTTCACGCGAAAAGATCGGCCTGTTGATGGGTGGCATGTACGGCAAGACGGAAGGTACGGAGGCCGCACATGCGCATTGAACTCGAAAAGCGCGCCAAGGTATCGACGCTGTTTTCGATCCTGTCGCCATTCATCGCCTTCCTGCTGACGATCGTCTTCGGCGGCATCATGTTCGCGCTGCTCGGCAAGAACCCGGTCATGGCGCTCTACAGCTTCTTCGTCGAGCCCTTGAGCGAGGTCTGGTCGCTGCACGAGCTGGCAATCAAGGCCGCACCCCTGATCCTGATTGCCGTCGGGCTTTCGGTCTGCTTCCGCTCCAACAACTGGAACATCGGCGCCGAGGGCCAGTTCATCATGGGCGCCATCGCCGGCTCGATCCTGCCGGTGGTCTTCTATGACTGGCAGTCGCCGCTGGTGCTGCCGCTGATGATGCTGATGGGCATGCTTGGCGGTGCGCTGTTTGCCGCCATTCCCGCCTTTCTCAAGGCGCATATGAACACCAACGAAATCCTGACGAGCCTGATGCTGGTCTATGTCGCCCAGCTCTTCCTCGACTGGCTGGTGCGCGGGCCCTGGCGCAACCCGGGCGGCATGAACTTCCCGGAGACGCGCACCTTCGCCGTTGATGCGATCCTGCCGGAAATGATCGCCTCGGGCCGGACTCATTGGGGCTTCGCCTTTGCCATCATCGCGGCCGTCCTCGTCTGGTTCATGATGCGCTACACGCTGAAGGGCTTCGAGATTTCCGTTCTCGGCCAGTCCGAGCGGGCAGGGCGCTTTGCCGGTTTCTCGTCGCGACGGATGATCTGGTTCTCGATGCTGCTTTCCGGCGCCTTTGCCGGCCTTGCCGGCATCTCCGAGGTCAGCGGCGCGATCCAGCAGCTGCGCCCGGTCATTTCGCCCGGCTACGGCTTCACCGCCATCATCGTTGCGTTCCTTGGCCGCCTCAATCCTCTCGGCATCGTCGCCGCCGGCCTGGTACTGGCACTCACCTATCTTGGCGGGGAGGCAGCGCAGCTTTCGATCGGCGTTTCCGAAAAGGTCACGCGCGTTTTCCAGGGCCTCTTGCTCTTCTTCGTGCTCTCCTGCGACACGCTCATCCACTATCGCATCAAGCTGATCTTCGACCGCTTGACCGCGACAACCAGCGAGGGGAGCCGCTGATGGGTATCGTCGAAGCGATCCTTCTGAGCGTCATCACCGCCGCAACACCGCTGGTGCTGGCCGCGATCGGCGAGCTGGTGACCGAACGGTCCGGCGTGTTGAACCTGGGCGTCGAGGGCATGATGATCATGGGGGCGGTGTCGGCCTTCGCCATCACCCAGATCACCGGTTCCCCCTATATCGGCATGTTCGCCGGCGTCGCCTGCGGCGCGCTGTTTTCACAGCTTTTCGCCTTCCTCACCCTGACCCTGGTGGCGAACCAGGTGGCGACCGGTCTCGCCCTGACGCTGCTCGGGATCGGCGTTTCGGGCATGATGGGTGAGAGCTTTCTCGGCATGCAGGGCGTCAAGCTGCAGCCGATTGCGATACCGCTTCTTGCGGATATCCCCTATGTCGGGCCGCTGCTGTTTAGGCAGGACATCATCTTCTATCTCTCGGTCGCGATCGTCGCCGGCGTGCACTGGTTCCTGTTCAGGAGCCGCGCCGGCCTCAAGCTCCGCGCCGTCGGCGACAGCCATGCTTCCGCGCACGCGCTCGGCGTCAGCGTCATCCGCACGCGCTATCTCGCCGTCATGTTCGGCGGCGCCTGCGCGGGCCTTGCCGGTGCGCAACTGTCGCTCGTCTACACGCCGCAATGGGTGGAAAACATGTCGGCCGGGCGCGGCTGGATCGCGCTGGCGCTGGTGGTCTTTTCTTCGTGGCGTCCATGGCGGCTGGTGGCCGGCGGCTATCTCTTCGGTGCCGTGTCGATCAGCCAGCTGCATGCGCAGGCCTTCGGCCTCGGCATTCCCTCGCAGCTCCTTTCGTCGCTTCCCTATGTCGCGACGATCGTCGTCCTCATTCTCATTTCGCATAACCGGCGCATGACCCTGATCAATACGCCGGCATCGCTCGGCAAACCGTTTGTGCCGGACCGGTGATTTTCAAGCATTTCATACTGACGTTTCTCAAACCGACAGAGGTCAAGAAAATGAAAAAACTACTGCTCGTTCTCGCAAGCACCACGGCGGCGATCGGCTTTGCCACCGGCGCAAGCGCCCAGGAGAAGGCCAAGATCTGCTTCGTCTACGTCGGTGCCAAGACCGACGGCGGCTGGACCCAGGCGCACGACATCGGCCGCCAGGAGCTGGAAAAGGCGCTCGGCGACAAGATCGAAACGCAGTATCTCGAAAGCGTGCCGGAAGGCCCGGATGCCGAGCGCGCGATCGAGCGCCTGGCACGCTCGGGCTGCGGCCTGATCTTCACCACGTCCTTCGGCTTCATGGATGCGACGATCAAGATCGCCCAGAAGTTCCCGGACGTGAAGTTCGAACACGCCACCGGCTACAAGACCGCGCCGAACGTCGCGACCTACAACAGCCGTTTCTATGAAGGCCGCTACATCCAGGGCCAGATCGCCGCCAAGATGTCGCAGAAGGGCGTCGCCGGCTACATCGCCTCCTTCCCGATCCCGGAAGTGGTGATGGGCATCAACTCCTTCGTCATCGGCGCGCGCTCCGTCAACCCGGACTTCAAGATCAAGGTCGTCTGGGCAAACACCTGGTTCGACCCCGGTAAGGAAGCCGATGCCGCCAAGGCGCTGGTCGACCAGGGCGTTGATATCCTGACGCAGCACACCGACACGACCGCGCCGATGCAGGTTGCCGCCGAGCGTGGCATCAAGGCCTTCGGCCAGGCCTCCGACATGATCAAGGCCGGCCCGGAGACCCAGCTGACAGCCATCGTCGACACCTGGGGCGCCTATTACATCAAGCGCACCCAGGCCTTCCTCGACGGCAAGTGGGAAACGACCTCGAGCTGGGACGGCCTGAAGGACGGCATCCTGACGATGGCGCCCTACACCAACATGCCTGACGACGTGAAGAAGCTGGCCGAGGAAACCGAAGCCAAGATCAAGTCGGGTGAGCTGAAACCCTTCACCGGCCCGCTGAAGAAGCAGGACGGCAGCGAGTGGCTCGCCGCCGGCGCTTCGTCCGACGACGGCACGCTGCTCGGCATGAACTTCTACGTCGAAGGCGTGGACGACCAGCTGCCGAAGTAAGCTGCTGCACCAGCAAGACAGAATGCAAACCCCGCCGTTTCGGCGGGGTTTGTCGTTTCTGGGGCGCGCAAGGGTTGCTTTCCGCGTCGGTCGCGCTCGGCTTACGGTATTGCAGGCACCCGGGGGCTTTCCGGAATCGATGGTTCAAACTACATTCATTTGCGCAAGTTTTGTGATGCCCCCTGTGTTTCACAGGAGGACGTTGTTGGCGCGCTGTGCCGTTCGAAGTCAGGCAGGGGAGTGCCTGGAGGAGATTGATTGAACAGGAGTTTGCTGGAAACCGTTGTGTCCGGCTCGCGCAAGCGCACGAGCCACGCACATGTTGTCGATCAACTCGGCAAGGCAATCATATCAGGCGAGTTTCCAGTCGGTTCCATTCTTCCGGGTGATCCGGAGCTCGCGGCACGCTTCAAGGTCTCGCGAACCGTGCTGCGCGAAGCGATGAAGACGCTGGCGGCCAAGGGGCTGGTCGTGCCTCGGGCCCGCATCGGCACGCGCGTGACGCCGCGCAACGACTGGAACCTCTTCGACAACGATATCCTGACCTGGCACTTCGAGTGCGGCGTCGATGAAGACTTCCTGTATCACCTGAGCGAAGTGCGCCTTGCCTTCGAGCCGCACGCGGCAGCGCTCGCGGCGCGAAACGCCTCCGAGGCCGAAATCAGCCGCATGATGCGGCTCGCGGTCGCCATGGGCGAGGAGGGCCACAGCGCCGAGAGCCTCGCAGGTGCTGACCTGAAGTTCCATCTTGCCGTCGCCGAGGCCTCCGGCAATCCCTTTATGCGCACGGTCGGCGGCCTGATCGAGGCGGCGCTGGTTGGCGTCTTCAAGCTCAGTTCACCCGTCGCCGAAAGAGGCGGCATCGATGAGGTTGCCCGCAACCATATCCGTATCGTCGAGGAAATCGGCAGGCGTGACGAACTCGGCGCCCGGCTTGCGATGGAAAACGTGATCAAGATCGGGCGTGAGCGCGTACGCAGCGCGTTGCATAGCCGCAGTTGATGCTGCCACCGGTCGAGATTGTTCAAGAAAACAGCACTCGCCCGTTCCAATGTTCAGAAGATTGCAGCGTTTTCAACGCTTGCGCTTGCTCAGATCGCGCGCTGGCCTTATCTGGTGAGGGCTCGCTCCCTGGGGAGCGGCTGTCGTCAACGGTGATCTGGAGACCATGTCCGAGTTTTTTGTCATTTTCGTCCTGCTTTTGATCAATGCATTTTTTGCTCTCTCGGAAATGGCAATCGTCTCGGCAAGCAAGCCCATGCTTCGCCAGATGGCAAAACAGGGAAACACCCGCGCCGAAGTGGCGCTGAGGCTTGCGGAAGATCCCGGCAAATTCCTCTCCACCGTGCAGGTCGGCATCACGCTTGTCGGCACCTTGGCCGGTGCCTACGGTGGCGCGACCATTGCTGCGAAATTCGCTCCCTTCCTCGACGGAATCGCCTGGATCAATCCCTATGGCAACACGGTCGCCGTCGCGCTGGTCGTGACGCTGATCACCTTCCTGTCGGTGGTTATCGGCGAGCTCATCCCGAAGCAGCTGGCGCTGAAGAATTCCGAGGCGCTGGCCATGTTCGTCGCGCGCCCGATGCACCTCTTGTCGCGGATCGCCGCTCCGATCGTCTATCTCTTCGAGACCGCGGCATCGCTTGCCATGCGTCTTCTCGGCATCCGTCCTGACGATCCGGACCATGTGACGGAAGAGGAAGTCCACGCGATCATGGCCGAAGGCGTCGAAAGCGGCGCCATCGAAAAGTCTGAGCATGAGATGCTCAGGCGAATCATCCGTCTCGGCGACCGCAACGTGAAGTCGATCATGACCCATCGGACCGAGGTGAGCTTCATCGACATCAACGACAGCCTGGAGACGGTCGGCCGCAAGATCGGCCAGTTCGGTCATTCACGCTATCCGGTGGTCGACGGCCCGAGCGGCGATGTCCTGGGCGCGGTTCTCGCCAAGGAAATCCTGAACGCGCCGACCTCCGGCCCGTTCGACGTGCGCAAATACGTCCGTGAGATCCATACCCTGCCGGAGACGGCGTCCTGCCTGAAGGCGCTCGACGCCTTCAAATCGTCGAGCATCAACATGGCGATGATCGTCGACGAATACGGAAGCACCGAGGGCATCATCACCATCGCCGACATTCTCGAAGCGATCGTCGGCGTCCTGCCTTCGAACTACGACGACATCGAGCACGCGCTGATCCGCCAGCGCGAAGACGGAAGCTACCTCGTTGACGGCCGCACGCCGATCGACGAAATCCACCTGACGATCGGTATCGACGGCATCGACGCCGACGGCAACTTCGAGACCATTGCCGGCTTCCTCGTCCAGCAACTGCGCAAGACGCCGGAGGAGGGCGATATTGCGATTGCCCACGGTTACCGCTTCGAAGTGGTCGACATGGACGCGCGCCGCATCGACAAGATCCTCGTCAGCCGCTCGGACGAAACGGCCAACTGATTCCGAACCTGCACGGTCGGAGGTGCCTTGTCCCGACCAGATGCCGCAGCGCGGCGACGGCGCGATGCTGTCAGGTGCTCGCGTGTTGCCACAAGACCCGAGGGGTCGTGCCATGGCGAGGACATGCTGGTCCTCACTTGGGAGCCGCTTGTGCATCGCCGAGATCGTCCGCCTACGGATGAACGGAGAAGGCCGGGTTCTGCCCGGCCTCTTGCTTTTGAAACTGAGGGCCGCCGCGGCTGCGTTGTTCAGCGTAGCCGGAGAATGTCGCAGGACGTGCCTGCGGGCGCTTCGGCGGCGTGAGGCCGGCGCACGATCAGGCAGTCGGACTGTGCGAAGACCTTCATCATCGACGAATCCTGCCGCGAAAAAGGATGGGCGAGAAGCGTTCCTTCGCTGTCCCTAGAAAGGCGGGCGCGCACGTAGTCCTGCCTGACGTCGTTGCCCGGAAGCGGGCTTGCAAGCCGCGCGGTCGTCATGCGGTCGCGCGACGGCAAGCGGGCGAGCTTGCGGGTCAGGGGTTCCAGGAAGAGCAGGGCGCAGACGAGGCTGGAGACCGGATTGCCCGGCAGGCCAAGCACCGTGGCCGTTCCGAGCTGGCCGACCATGAGCGGCTTTCCCGGCCGCATGGCGATGCGCCAGAAATCGAGCGTCATGCCGCAGGCGATCAGCGTCGACTGCACCAGGTCATGGTCGCCGACCGACGCGCCGCCGAGCGTGACGATCACATCGACATCGGCATCCTGCGCTTGGCGGATCCGTGCGCTGATCGCGTCCCGGTCGTCGCGGACGATGCCGAGATCGATGACCTCGGCGCCGTTGTCGCGCGCGATCGCCCCGACGCCGAAACTGTTGGAGGCGATGATCTGGTCTGCGCCGGGCTTGCTGCCCGGCGGCACGAGTTCGTCGCCGGTGGCAAGGATCGCGACCCGCGGGCGTTTGAACACCGGCAGGCTGGCGTGGTTCATGCCGGCGGCGACGGTCAGTCGACCGGCGTCGAGAATGTCGCCGGCCGAAAGCACGGCTTCGCCGGAGGCGAAGTCCTGGCCCGCCAGTCGGATGTGCCGCCCTTTGCCGGGCACGAATTTGGTTCGGATCCGGTTGCCCGGCAACCGCTCGGTGTCTTCCTGGATGATGACCGTATCGGCGCCGGCAGGCATTGGCGCACCGGTAAAGATGCGCACCGCTTCGCCCGCTTTCATCTCGCCCTTGAAGCCATGGCCGGCGGCCGATTGGCCGATCACGATCAATTCGGCGCCGATTGTCTCTATGTCCCGGTGGCGAACCGCATAGCCGTCCATCGCCGAATTGTCGAAGGCCGGGTGGGTGACGAGCGCCGGAATGTCTTGGGAGAGCACGCGACCAAACCCGACATGAAGGCCGACAAGCTCGCTCGTTTGACGTAGATCGGCGCTGCGAAGAATTCTGTCGAGCGCGTCTTCGACCGAAAGCAGCGCCATGATCTCAGTTCCCTTCGCGTCTGTAATCGCCGGAGCGTCCGCCGGATTTTCTGACCACCTGAATCCCGCCGATCTCCATCTCGCGATCCGCGGCCTTCGCCATGTCGTAGATGGTCAGGCAGGCGACGCTGACGGCCGTCAGCGCTTCCATCTCGACGCCCGTACGCCCTGTCAGCTTTGCAAGCGCCTCGACCCGGAGACCCGGAAGGGCTGGATCCGGCGTGATATCGACGGTGACCTTGGTCAGCATCAGCGGGTGGCAGAGCGGGATGAGGTTGGCGGTCTGCTTGGCGGCCATGATGCCGGCAAGCCGCGCCGTGCCGATGACGTCGCCCTTCTTGGCATCGCCCTCGAGGATGAGCGTCAGCGTTTCCGCCTTCATCCGCACATGGCCTTCGGCGACGGCAATTCGCACCGTCTCGGCCTTGTCGCCGACATCCACCATGTTCGCTTCGCCGCTGCCACCGATATGTGTGAGCGTCGGCTTGCTCATCACTCGGCTGCCAGCGTGTTCGTGGCGCCGGTCAGAAGCGTGCGTGTCGCGGCTTCGACGTCGCTCTTGCGCATCAGGCTTTCGCCGACGAGGAAAGTGGTGATGCCGCTCTTTTCCAGCCGCTGGCAATCCGCATGCGTGAAGATGCCGCTCTCGCCGACCAGCAGGCGGTCGGCGGGCACCATGCCGGCAAGCTGCTCGGAAACCGCGAGATCCACCTCGAAGGTCCTGAGATTGCGGTTGTTGATGCCGACGAGCGGCGAGGCGAGCTTCAGCGCCCGTTCCATTTCCTCGGCGTCGTGCACCTCGATCAGCACGTCCATGCCAAGCTCGAAGGCTGCATCTTCAAGGCGGCGGGCGTCGTCGTCGCTGAGCGAAGCCATGATCAGGAGGATGCAGTCGGCGCCCCAGGCGCGTGCCTCCAACACCTGGTAGGTGTCGAACATGAAGTCCTTGCGAAGGGCCGGCAGCGCGCAGGCCGCGCGCGCCGCTTCGAGAAAGGCAGGTGCGCCCTGAAAGCTCGGGGCATCCGTCAGCACAGACAGGCAGGCCGCGCCGCCTGCCTCATAGGCCTTGGCGAGTGCGGGCGGATCGAAATCCGGGCGGATCAGCCCCTTCGACGGGCTTGCCTTCTTGATCTCGGCGATCAGTCCGAACGTGCCGGCCGCCTTGCGCGCGGCGAGCGCCGCATGAAAGCCGCGCGGGGCGGACTGGTCGGCGATGCGCGCCTTGAGTTCGTCGAGCGAAACGTGCGACTTGGCCGCAGCGATCTCGTCGCGTTTGTAGGCTTCGATCTTGCGCAGGATATCCGTCATGTCTGCCGATCCTTCCTCAGGCCGCGTTCGATACGCTGACGAGGCGCTGCAGCGCAGTCTTCGCGCCGCCGCTTGAAAGCGACTGACGCGCAAGCGCCATGCCTTCGGTGAGGTCCTTCGCCCTTCCGGCTATCATCAGCGCTGCAGCCGCGTTGGCAAGGGAAATGTCCCGGTAGGGGTTCTCGGCGCCATCGAGCACCGCCTGGAGCGCGACCGCATTGTACGCGCCGTCGCCGCCCTTGAGCGCGTCGAGCGTCACCGTCTGGAGACCAAAGTCGGCGGGCGTCAGGGTGAAGGTCGAAATCTTGCCGTCCTTGAGCGCGGCAACTTCGGTCGTGCCGGTCGTGGTGACCTCGTCGAGCCCTTCGCCATGAACGACCCAGACATTGTCCGAGCCGAGATCGCGCAGCACTTCGGCAAGTGGCTGCACCCACTGCGGCGCATAGACGCCGACGAGCTGGCGCTTGACGCCTGCCGGGTTGGAGAGCGGGCCGAGCAGGTTGAAGATCGTGCGCGTTCCGAGCTCCACCCGCGTCGGGCCGACATGGCGCATGGCGGAATGGTGCTGCTGGGCGAACATGAAGCCGACGCCGGCTTCGCGGATGCATCGCGAGATGGCTTCGGGACCGATGTCGAGCTTGACGCCGAGGCAGGAGAGCGCGTCGGCGGTGCCCGACTTCGAGCTCAGCGCCCGATTGCCGTGCTTGGCGACGGGCACGCCCGCGCCTGCGACGATCAGCGAGGCCAGCGTCGAGATGTTGTAGGTGCCGGCGCCGTCGCCACCGGTACCGACGATATCGACCGCGTCCGCCGGCGCATCGACCGGCAGCATGCGGGCGCGCATGGCACCCACCGCCCCGACGATTTCATCGACGGTCTCGCCGCGCACCCGCAACGCCATCAGGAAGCCGCCGATCTGCGACGGGGTTGCGGCACCCGACATGATGATTTCGAAGGCGGCGCGTGCGTCTTCGCGGTTCAGCGCCTCGCGGGCGGCGACCTTGGCGACGAATGGCTTCAGATCACTCATCGATGGTTTTCCTTGGCCCTATCGTTGCACAAGTGCGGTTTCTGCAAGCGTCTGGTTGATCGAAACCCCGTAGGCCGCCTGCAGCGTCGCGACCATCTGGTCGAGGATGTCCTCGCCGCTGACGCGTGCGAGGGCTTCGATCTGGCGGCTGTCGTCCTGGAGCGCGTCGGCCGGGCCTGCGTTGTCGACCGAGGTGACCTGCATCAGAACCTGTCCTTCGCCGCCGATGCCGGGCGCGTTGGCGACATGGCCGTTCGCGCCGGAGAATGCGGCGGCGACGGCCGCGGGGCTCAGCGCTGCGTCCGCGGTCGAGCGCGTCAGGCCGGATTTGGTTTCGACGACGAGGCCGAGTTCCGTCGCGATGTCGGCGAGCTTTGCGCCCTGCTCGACGCGCTTCCTCAGCTCGCCTGCCTTCGTGGCGAGGGCGGCACGCTGCTGTTCGGCCATCCAGTCGGCACCGATTTCGTCGCGGGCCTCGTCCAGCGTGCGATCGCGCGCCGGAATGACTTCGTCGAGGTCGAACCAGACGTAACCTTCGCGGCCGACATTGACCGGCAGGGTCTCGCCGCCAACGTCGGCCTTGAAGACTTCCTGGAGGAGGGCTGCCTGCTCGGGCAGGCCGGCAACATCGTCGCCATTCTTGTCCTTGCCGGTTGCGTCCACTGCGTCGACGGTCACGAGCTTCAGCTTGAGCTGGTCGGCGACGTCCTTGATCGGGGCGCCGGAAGCGCGCTCGTCCTCGATCTTGTCGTGCAGGCGCATGACTTCTTCGCCCGCTGCGGCAAGGGCGATGTCCTTGCGCAGTTCTTCCTTCACGTCGTCCAGGCTACGGACGGTTTCCGGGCGGATGTTCGTGACGCGCAGGATGACCGGTCCGAAGGCACCGTCGACAACCGGCGTCACACCGTCAGCCTGAAGGGCGAATGCGGCTTCGGCGATCTTGGCATCGGGTACGCGCTCCTTGGTGAACTCGCCGAGAAGAACGTCGGCGGAGGACTTGCCTTCGGCCTTTACGAGATCGTCGAAGCTGGTGCCGGCAGCGAGCTTTGCCGAGGCGGCGTCTGCGGCCTCGCGCGACGCGAAGGAGAGCTGTTCGATCGTCCGTGCAGCGGCGCTGCGGAAGCTCTCCTTGCGGCGTTCGTACTCGGTGCGGATTTCCTCGTCCGTTACGACGCTCGTATCGGCAACATCGGACGGTTCGAGCTTCACATAGCTGATCTTGCGATATTCCGGCGCGCGGTAGTTCGCCTTGCGGCTGTCGTACCAGGGCGAAAGCACGTCGTCGCCGGGGACCTTGACCGGGTCGATATTGGCGTTCGAGAGCAGCAGGTAATCGAGCGTGCGCTTTTCGTGCCGGTAGGCGCCGATCGCGTCGGTGAGAACCTTGGGGGCTACATAGCCGTCGGACAGCGCGTCGACGATCTGCGAGCGGATCGCGGTCTGGCTCTGGCTGTTGATGTAATCCTGCTCGCGCAGGCCCGCATTGCGCAGCACGCTCGAGAACGTCAGTCGGTCGAACTGGCCGTTGACGCTGTGGAATGCCGGATCGTCAGCGATCAGTTTGGCGAGCCGATCCTGCGAGAGGCCGAGATTCATGTCGTTGGCGAGCTGGTCGAGTGCTGCACCCGCGACGATCTGTGAATAGACGCGCTGCTCGATGCCAAAGGCGCGCGCCTGCTGCGGCGTCAGCCGCGTGCCGAGCTGCCGGGAAGCCTGTGCCAGCATGGTCTCGTAGGCGAGCCGGAATTCCGGCGCCTTGACCTTGACGTCGCCGACGGTCACCACCGCATCCGACTGGTTCGTCATCGTCAGCGATGAGCCGCCCCACACCATGAACGACAGAACGAGAACGATTAGCAGGCCTTTGACGACCCAGGTCTGGGCGGCGCTTCTCAGAAATTCGAGCATGGGGGCAGAAACCTCGTTGCAATGCGGTGGCCATCGGCCAAACGAATTCGTTCCTTAAAACAAACGAAACAGGAAATGAAGGGTTGATTGCCGCAAATTGCGCGCGCTCACGGGATCGTTGATCCCGGTCGTCCGGCTGTTTTTTCGGTGCTTGCCGCGACACGTTTGTCGTTGGCGACGGTGCGGCGAAAGGCGCGCGTCGAACGGGCTGCCGCAGACCCTCAAATCCATGTCGGATTTGTTAGCCGGCAACCGAAAAATATCTGTCACATTGGCTCGAACATGCCTCTGTTCTGTGGTTCTGTTGTGAGGGCGGAGCGATTCTGGCGAGCTTCCGCGGGAATATTTTCATGCAGTCGACAATCGTGATGGTTAACCTGTTTGGAGCAGTTGCGCTGCTTCTCTTCGGCCTGTCCCTGGTCAAGGACGGCGTGACCCGCGCCTTCGGGGCCCGGCTGCGTGCCGGCCTTGCCCAAGGAACCGACGGGTCTCTTCGCTCTTTTGCGACCGGACTTGTCGCAACCCTCGCCCTGCAAAGTTCCACTGCGACCGCGCTGATGACCGCATCCTTCGTGGAGAAGGGGCTCATCCGTTCGCGCATGGCGCAGATCGTGCTCCTCGGCGCCAATCTCGGCACGGCCATGACGGCCTGGATCGTGGCGACCGGGATCGAATGGTTGTCGCCGCTCGTCATCCTCGCTGGCGTGGTCTTGCACCGCGCCAGCCGGTCGAACGCGCGCCAGGGCCTGGGCGCGGCCTTTGTCGGGATCGGCCTCATGCTTCTATCGCTGCATCTATTGGGGACGGCGACGGAGCCGATGCGCGACAGCCCGGCCCTGGGGGCGTTCCTGTCTATGCTCGACAGCGCCTGGCCGGTAGCACTTCTCATTTCCGCGGGGCTTGCCTTTGCGTCGTCGTCCAGTCTCGCGGTCGTGATGCTGGTGCTATCGCTCTCGGCGACAGGCATTCTCAGCGTCGGACTGACGGTGGCGCTCGTGCTTGGCGCCAACCTCGGCGGCGCCGTTCCGCCCGTCATGGCGACGCTCGGCTCTGCGCCGTCGGCACGCCGCGTCACCTTCGGCAATCTGGTCGTTCGCGCCGTCGGCTGTCTGATCGCGCTGCCACTGACGGGTATCAGCGTGGAGTTTCTCCAAAGCCTGCCGCTGCCGCGCCAGAACCTGCCGGTCGACATTCACCTGGCCTTCAACCTCGCCGTGGCCATTCTTGCCTGGCCCTTTGCCGGACTGCTGTCGCGCCTGATGATCCGGTTCATCCCGGACGGAGAGGCGGAGGAAACCGGTCCGCGCTATCTCGACGAGACGGCGCTGCACACGCCGGTCATGGCGCTCTCCGGGGCCACCCGCGAAGTATTGCGTGTCGGCGACCTGGTCGAGGTGATGCTGATGCGGGCGGCCAATGCCTTCGAGAACAACGACCTGTCCGACATCCGCGACATCGGCAAGTTCGAAAAACAGGTCGATCAGCTGCAGCAGGAAGTGAAGATCTTCCTGTCGCGCTTGGGCCGCGATGGCTTGAGCGCCGATGACGGCCGGCGCTCGATCGTCATCATCGACTACGCCATCAACCTCGAGCATATGGGCGACATCATCGAGAAGGGGCTCTGCGAGGAGATCGCCAAGAAGGTCAACAACGGCCTGAAATTCTCCGAGGAGGGCTATCAGGAACTGAAGAGCCTCTTCAACCTGACAATCGACAACCTGCGCGTTGCCCAGTCCATCTTCGTCAGCCGCAACGCGGACCTCGCGCGCCAGCTCATCGAGGTGAAAGTGAGCGTTCGCCACATGGAGAAGCGTTCGGCTGAGCGGCACATCGAGCGGCTGCGCGACGGGCTGGTCCAGAGCCTGCAGACGAGTTCGCTGCATCTCGACATGCTCCGGGACCTGAAGCGCGTCAACGCCCACATCGCTTCCGTCGCCTATCCCATCCTTGAGGAGAATGGGCTTTTGAGCGAGAGCCGCTTGCGACCGGGCGCCTAGCGGCTACGGCCGATCAGCCGCCGGCGTTTGGCGCCGGCTTCAGGCTGTTGCGGATGAAGGCGTCGTAGCAGCCTGTGAGCGTGATCCGGCTGTGGCCCGTTTCGAGGCTTGGCAGATAGAGCGACAACAGGGTCTGGTTGACATTGGTCACCGGGCAGGTCGGCACCAGCGCGATGTCGACCGCGCTGAGGGCGGCGCGAACGCTTTCATCCGGCGGCGGAATGGCGCGGAAGGGATCGGCGCCGATCGCGACATGCTGCGGTGCGCTGCGATCCATCAGCCAAGGAAACGGGTTGGTGAAGTCGATGTTGAAGATCGTCCCGAAAAGCACGTCGTTCCTGGTCTCGTAAGTCCTGAGCGCGTCGACCGCTTCGTCGACGTTCATCAGCCATCCCGCCTGAAAATCGAAGTCGCTGTAGAGCAGGAACGACGGCAACTCGCCAGCCTTGGCGAAGGCGTCGAAAGCGGGGCGATGGGTCTCGTAGAGGGTGCGCAGCCGCTCGGCGCGAAGCGCCAGGATCGGTCGGACGTTGACCGCACCCATCGTTTTGAGGTTGCGGCTTTCCAGCGGCACGTTGTTGACGGCTCCGATCCAGGCGCGGGCGCTTTTTTGCAAGACGGCCGTGGCCGGGGGCAGGGCTGCCGCGAGTGCGAGAATGGCGACGGCGATGGCGACGGGCCGTCTTCCGGCGGCTGTGACCTCATCGATAGCGAGCTTGAAGAGCAGCGGTATGAGGAAAATGAAGGCCTGACTGCCGGTGTTCTGGCTCTCGAACACGATGCCGGCAAGGACAAAGGCCGCCAGCCAGAAAAACGGCTGGTCGAACACCCTTCCGACCGCAGCCAGGGATGGGCCTTTCCCAAGTTGGCTTAGCGACTGGGCGAAGGACGAGAGGTGCGTGCCGAAAAGCACCAGGCAAAGCAGTCCGGCCGGGATCAACAGCCCGGCATTGAGCGAAGCTGCCTGCAGCAGGCGCGGCAGCAGGCTGCCGTCATTGACGGAAAGCAGCGCCAGGATATCGGCAAGATAGGCGGAGACGCCGCCGAAGGCGACTTCGACGATGGCGAGGATCGCAACCACGAGAAGTCCAGCCGCAACGGCGGATCGGAAGGGCAAGCGTCCCGAAACAAAGGCCATGAGGCACAGGAGCGTGCCGGCAACGGCGCCGGTGATCTTGACGAAGAAGAGGGCAGCCATCGCGCCCGCGACCGCGGCGACGAGCAGCCGGCGATCACGCACATGGACCAGTGCGGCTGCGAGTACATAGAGAAGCTGGCAGACCTGGCGGTTGTAGATGCCGAAACCGTCGGAGCCGGGATAGGGGTAGAAGTCGCCGGTGTTGAATGGAAGGACCGAAAACATCAGGAACGGCAGCAGGATCGCATGGGCAAGTGCGACCGAGCGCTTCTGGACATCGACGACCACCAGCGCGATCAGCGGTCCGCTGACGAGGAGCAGGCACCAGCTCGCCAGCAGCAGCGGCTGGCCGTTGGGAAAGATGCCCTGCAGCCCGGTGAAGAGATAGTAGCCGAGGGCGCCAACGGGGGTGAAGAAATCGACCGATGGGATCTGGCCGTCGCGGATGCGGTTGGCGGCATCGAGATAGAGATAGTGGTCCCAGAACATCGGGCCGATCGGCTGCGGGATCGTGAAGCTGAGCAGAACCGCGAGCACACCAAGCGTAAGGACAAGAAGCAGAAGCGGAGATCGAGCGAGAGGCACGACCGCGCCGGTAGACCGTGCCGGTGTGTCGATGTCAGTGCGGCTGTGCATTGCGGCTTGATCCCCCGAAGGAGCGATGCACCCGCACGGCTTGCTGACACAGGCTCCGCGCCTTCTTATGCCATCATCCGGTTTTAAGCCGGTTAATGCGACGTGATTGTGAGAATTATGCTTCTCGCAATATGTTGCTGCTAGCACCGCGCCGAATCGAAAGACGATTTTGTATTTGAGCCGATTCCAATCTAAGGAATTGTGCAGTGGGCGCGAGCCTGGAAAAGACCAAGGAGAGATATATGGAACGGACGTGCCTGGCCATCGTTCTGGCTGCGGGTGAAAGCACGCGGATGAAATCGTCCATGTCGAAGGTCCTGCATCCGGTGGCCGGCCGGCCGATGATCGCCCATGTCGTCGAGGCGCTCTCAAACGCTTCCATCTCGGATATCGCTCTCGTCGTCGGCCGCGACGCGGACGCGGTCTCGGCCGCCGCCGACATCGGCGGCGTGTCTGTTTCCTCCTTTTTGCAGAAGGAACGGCTCGGCACCGGTCATGCGGTGCTTGCAGCCCGCGATGCAATCGCAAAGGGGTACGACGACATTCTCGTCGTCTTCGGCGATACGCCGCTGATCAAGCCGGAACCGCTGCGGGCCGCTCGCGAGGGACTTGCGGCTGGTAACGACGTAGTGGTGATCGGCTTCGAGGCTGCAGACCCGTCGGGCTACGGCCGCCTGATCGTCAAGGACGGCGCGCTCATCGCCATTCGCGAGCATAAGGACGCAACGGAAGAAGAGCGTCACATCACCTATTGCAACGGCGGCCTGATGGCGATCGACGGCCGCAAGGCGCTCGATCTGCTCGGCCGCATCGGCAACGCCAACGTCAAGGGCGAATACTACCTGACCGACCTCGTCGAGATCGTCCGCGAGATTGGCGGGCAGGCGATTGCCGTCGAGGCGCCAGAGGAGGAACTGACCGGCTGCAACACGCGCGCCGAGCTCGCCTTCATCGAGCGGCTGTGGCAGCAGCGCCGCCGGCACGAACATATGCTGTCGGGCGTATCGATGATCGCGCCGGAAACGGTGTTTCTGGCCTGGGATACCGTGCTGGAGCAGGATGTCCTGATCGAGCCCAATGTCGTCTTCGGCCCGGGCGTGCGCGTCGAGAGTGGCGCGATTATCCATGCGTTCTCGCATGTCGAGGGCGCGACGGTGCGCGCCGGCGCGACGGTCGGCCCATTCGCACGCCTCCGTCCGGGCGCCGATCTCGGCGAAAAATCCAAGGTCGGCAATTTCTGCGAGGTCAAGAAGGCGGAGATCGGCGCCGGCGCCAAGGTCAACCACCTGACCTATATCGGCGATGCCTTTGTCGGCGCGGGCTCCAACATTGGTGCCGGCACGATCACTTGCAACTATGACGGCGTGAACAAGCATGAGACCCGGATCGGCGAAAATGCCTTCATAGGCTCGAATTCGTCGCTTGTGGCGCCCGTGTCGATCGGCGACGGTGCTCTGGTCGCGTCCGGCAGCGTGATCACCGAGGACGTGCCGGCCGACGCCGTCGCTTTCGGACGCGCGCGCCAGGAGATCAAGCCCGGCCGGGCACGACTGCTGCGCGAACGCTACGAGGCGGTAAAGGCAGCGAAGAAGGCGGCGAAGGCTGCTGGCTAGGCTTATGGTGCCCGCGCGCCGATGCGCGTGAGGTCGCTGCATGCTGCATGCCCCTTGGATCAGGATTCGCGGGAACATGCGGCGGCGTTAAACATTGAAATCGAAAGTGAAATCGGGGCGGATTGCCTCGATCGGCAAATGCTTTACCAAGGCAGCGCGCCGGGCGGCATTTCCGCCCTCGTTGAACAGGGGCGCCGATTGCGGCGCGCGGACGAATTCGGAGACGACTATGTGCGGTATTGTAGGCATCGTTGGCAACCAGCCGGTATCGGAACGACTGGTCGATGCGCTGAAGCGCTTGGAATACCGCGGTTATGATTCCGCCGGTGTCGCCACCGTCATTGGCGGAAAGCTGGAGCGCCGGCGCGCCGAAGGCAAGCTCGTCAATCTGGAGATCCGGCTGCGCGAAGAGCCGCTTGCCGGCACGATCGGCATTGCCCACACGCGCTGGGCAACCCATGGCGCGCCGACCGAGCGCAATGCGCACCCGCATTTCACCGACGGCGTCGCCGTCGTCCACAATGGCATCATCGAAAACTTCGCCGCGTTGAAAGACGAGCTGATCGCCGGCGGCGCAAGGTTCGAGACGGACACCGACACGGAAGTTGTCGCGCATCTGCTCTCCAAGTTCCGTCGCGACGGACTTGGCCGGCGCGAGGCGATGCATGCGATGCTGAAGCGCGTCACCGGCGCCTATGCGCTGGCCGTGCTCTTCCAGGACGATCCGTCGACGATCATGGCGGCGCGCAACGGCCCGCCGCTTGCGATCGGTCACGGCCGAGGCGAGATGTTCCTCGGCTCCGACGCGATCGCGCTTGCGCCTTTCACCAACGAGATCACCTACCTGATCGACGGCGACTGGGCGGTCATCGGTGCCAACGGCGTGCACATCTTCGATCTCGAAGGCAATGCCGTCGACCGGCCGAAGCAGCTGTCTTCGGCCGCCGCCTACATGATCGACAAGGGCAACCACCGGCACTTCATGGAGAAGGAGATCTATGAGCAGCCGGAGGTGATCGCGCACGCGCTCAGCCACTACATCGATTTTGCCGGCAACCGCATCAAGGAACTCGCAGGCACGATCGATTTCGCCAAGGTTCCGAGCCTCGCGATCTCCGCCTGCGGTACTGCCTATCTCGCCGGCCTCGTCGGCAAGTACTGGTTCGAGCGTTACGCCCGCCTGCCGGTGGAAATCGACGTCGCTTCCGAGTTCCGCTATCGCGAAATCCCGCTGTCATCAGAGGCGGCCGCACTGTTCATCTCTCAATCCGGCGAAACCGCCGATACGCTGGCGTCGCTGCGCTATTGCAAGGAACTTGGCCTGAAGATCGGTGCCGTGGTCAACACGCGCGAATCGACCATTGCCCGCGAATCCGATGCCGTCTTCCCGATCCTCGCCGGCCCTGAAATCGGCGTCGCCTCGACCAAGGCCTTCACCTGCCAGCTCGCGGTGCTGGCGTCGCTCGCGATCGGCGCCGGTCGCGCCCGCGGTACGGTGAGTGCTGAGGAAGAGCAGGTCCTGGTTCGCTACCTTGCGGAAATGCCGCGCATCATGGGGCAGGTGCTGAACGCCGTTCAGCCGAAGATCGAACTTCTGTCGCGCGAACTGTCGAAGTGCCGCGACGTGCTTTACCTCGGCCGCGGCACCAGCTTCCCGCTGGCGATGGAAGGCGCGCTGAAGCTCAAGGAGATCTCCTATATCCACGCGGAAGGTTACGCCGCCGGCGAGCTGAAGCATGGGCCGATCGCGCTGATCGACGAGAACATGCCGGTCATCGTGATTGCGCCGCACGACCGCTTCTACGAAAAGACCGTTTCCAACATGCAGGAAGTGGCGGCCCGCGGCGGCCGCATCATCCTCATCACCGACGAGAAGGGCGCTGCCGCCTCGAAGCTCGAGACCATGGCGACGATCGTGCTGCCTGACGTCGACGAAGTCATCGCGCCGATGATCTTCTCGCTGCCGATCCAGCTGCTTGCCTATCACACGGCGGTGTTCATGGGCACCGACGTCGACCAGCCCCGCAACCTCGCCAAATCGGTGACCGTCGAATGATCTATGTCCGGCACGAGCGCGCGGGAGATGAAGAGGCGATCCGCGGCGTGACAGCGGCCGCTTTCGAAGGGCATCCGCACAGCGACCAGAGCGAACCCTTCATCATCGAGCGGCTGCGCGCGGCAGGCGCGCTGAGCGTGTCGCTCGTCGCCGACATGAACGAGGAGATCGTCGGGCACATCGCCTTTTCGCCCGTCACTCTGACGCCGGAAGAACCCGGCTGGTTCGGGCTTGGGCCGGTCTCGGTCAGGCCGGATGTTCAGTCCCAGGGCATCGGCAGGCAGCTGATCCTCGAAGGGCTCGAATGGCTGCGGGCGGAAGGGGCTGCCGGCTGCGTCGTCGTCGGCGATCCGGCCTTGTATCAAAAGTTCGGTTTCCGCAATGAATCGGCTCTTGTATTCCCCGGTTGTGCGCCGCAATATTTCATGGCGCTGGCTCTCTCCGGCGCGATGGCGGCCGGTACGGTCGCTTATCATCCGGCCTTCGGCGTCGAGTGAGGTTGAGACGGAAGAAGCATGACGGAACATTCGAAACGCGGCTATATCGCGACGCGGCTGCGCAATTATTTCCTGACGGGCCTGATCATCTGTGCGCCGGTGGCGATCACCGTCTGGCTCGTGCGCACCTTCATCGACTGGGCCGACGGATGGGTGAAGCCCTATCTGCCGAACTTCTATAACCCGGACACCTATTCGCCCGTCGCCATTCCCGGCTTCGGTCTGCTCATCGCGATTTTCGTGATCACCTTCGTCGGCTTCATGACCGCAAACCTCGTCGGTCGGTCAATCGTGAACTTTGCCGAGTCGCTCCTCAATCGCACGCCGCTCGTCCGCACGATCTACAAGTCCACCAAGCAGATTTTCCAGACCGTGCTGCAGGAGCAGTCCTCCTCCTTCAAGAAGGCCGGGCTGATCGAGTATCCGAGCCCGGGCATCTGGTCGCTGGTGTTCATCGCAACGGATGTGAAAGGCGAGATCGCCTCGAAGTTCAACGAGCGTGGCATGGACATGGTGGCGGTCTTCCTGCCGCCGACCCCGATCCCGACGGCGGGATTCCTGCTGTTCATCCCGCGCGACAAGATCATCCCGCTCGAGATGAGCGCGGAGGACGCGGCAAAGCTGCTGATTTCGGGCGGCCTCGTGACACCCGATCAAAAGCCGCTCGCCAACGCACCCTTGAAGATCGGTCAGCAGAAGACTGAGATTCCCGTATCTTGATACCGGGCCGCCGTGACCGTCGCCTTCGCAGGGTGGCGGGAGATCACCCGGCGCGCAGGAAGCGGATCGCCTCGTCGCGCCGGTACAGATAGAGCAACGTGCGGAGCGCTTCGCCGCGCTCCGAGGTGAGATCCGGATCGCGCTCGATCACGTAGGCGGCGTCCTTGCGCGCGATTTCGAGCAGATCGCCGTGGGCTTCGAGGCTCGCGATGCTGAAGCCCGGGGTTCCCGACTGGCGGGTACCGAGCAACTCGCCTTCACCGCGCAGCTTCAGGTCCTCCTCGGCGATCAGAAAGCCGTCCTCGCTGTCGCGCAGGATCGAGAGCCGCGCACGCCCGGTTTCGCCGAGCGGCCCCTTGTAGAGCAGGATGCAGGTGGAAGCCTCGTCGCCACGGCCGACGCGACCGCGCAACTGGTGCAACTGTGCAAGCCCGAAGCGCTCCGCGTGTTCGATCACCATGATCGTGGCGTCGGGCACGTCGACGCCCACTTCCACGACTGTTGTCGCGACCAGCAGGCGGAGCTCGCCGTTCTTGAAGGCGAGCATCACCGCGTCCTTCTCCGCTCCGTTCATGCGGCCGTGGACGAGGCCGACATTGTTGCCGAAGCGCTTGGAGAGGCCCTCGTATCTTTCTTCGGCCGACATGACGTCGACGGCTTCCGATTCCTCGACGAGCGGGCAGATCCAGTAAGCCTTCTTGCCCTCGCGCAATGCCGCGTCCAACCGATCGACGATGTCGTCAACGCGTTCCGTCGGGATCGTCACCGTCTGGATCGGCTTGCGCCCGGCGGGCTTTTCCGTGAGCTTCGAAACATCCATGTCGCCGAAGGCGGCAAGCACCAGCGTGCGCGGGATCGGCGTTGCCGTCATGACCAGCATGTGCGGTGAGATGCCCTTGGCGGTCAGGCGCAGCCGCTGGTGGACGCCGAAGCGATGCTGTTCGTCGACCACCGCCAGCGTCAATTCCTTGTAGCTCACCGTATCCTGGAAAAGCGCATGCGTGCCGATCACCATCCGCGTCTCGCCGGAGGCGATGCGCTCGAGCATGGCGTCGCGCTCCTTGCCCTTGGTGCGGCCGGTCAGGACGTCGATGACGATGCCGGCGGGTGCGGCCATCCTTGCGAGCGTCGCATGGTGCTGCCGGGCGAGGATTTCTGTCGGCGCCATCAGCACGGCCTGTCCGCCCGATTCGACGGCTGCCAGCATCGCCATCAGCGCCACCATCGTCTTGCCCGAGCCGACGTCGCCCTGCAGCAGCCGGAGCATGCGCTCGGTGCCGGACATGTCCTTCAGGATGTCGGCGATCGCCGCCGACTGGCTGGCTGTCAACGAAAAGGGAAGGGCGTTTATGACCGGACGGGAAAGCACGCCGGTTGCATGCACCGGCACCCCTGCGACCTTGCGCAGCCGCTGGCGCACAAGGGCCAGCGACAGTTGTCCGGCGAGAAACTCGTCATAGGCAAGGCGGCGGCGGGCGGGTGCCTGCGGGTCCAGGTCCGTCGCGTCGCGGGGATCATGGAGTGCCCGGAAACTTTCGGCCGCGGTGCCGAAACCCTGTCGTGTCTGCAGTGCGTCGTCCATCCATTCGGGCATGTCAGGCACACGGGCGACGGCCGCTTCGATCGACTTGCGTAGTATCCGCGGCGACAGGCCCGCCGTCAGCCCGTAGACCGGCTCGACCAACGGCAGGTTTTCCGCTTCGCTTGCCCGGACCGCATAGTCCGGGTGAACCATGGACGGGCGGCCGTTGAACCAGTCGACCTTGCCGCTGACGATCACCGTTTCGTCGACCGGCAGCGATTTTTCCAGCCAGTTTCCCTTGACGCGGAAGTAGGTGAGCGCCAGTTCGCCGGTCTCGTCATGCAGGAAGACGCGATAGGGCAGGTTAGGCTTGCCGCGCGGCGGCGGCTGGTGGCGATCGACCCGGCCGGTGATCGTGACGATGACCCCTTGCGGCGCGTGGGCGATACCTGGCTGCTGGCGCCGGTCGATCAGCGAATGCGGAGCGTGGAAGACGAGGTCGACGACGCGGCAGTCTTCGATCGTCTCGCGACCGAGCAGACGGGCATAGAGTTCGCCGATCTTCGGGCCGATGCCTGGAAGCGTGTCGAGCGGGGAGAAGAGCGGATCTAGCAGGGCGGGGCGCATGGTGATGAAATTGCGATGATAATTCGGGCTTTGGCAAGGCTGACAATCGGCTATTCAGAGTTTATAGAGCCGTTGACGACAAACCGTACCCCAAAGGCCTCGCGCGTTCGTCCGAGCGTGCAGGCGTCATCGCGGGCGGCAGGAAGGAATTTCCCATGACCGGTATCTCTCGCACCAGCGCCGATCTCGATCCGCGTCGACGGCGGATCCTGTTTCGCGCCTGGCATCGCGGCATCCGCGAAATGGATCTGATCCTCGGGCAATTTGCAGAGGCTGAGCTCTCGACGCTTTCTGAAGCACAACTCGATGAACTCGAGACGATCATGGGCGAGGAAGACAACGACCTCGTCAAGTGGATCATCGGCGAACAGCCGGTGCCGGCTCGCTATCAGACTCAGATGTTTCAACGCATCGCTGCCTATCGTCCGGATTTCGACAAGCTTCCCGAAGGGATGAAATAGACCGATGATGCTGGCTGGCCTTGATCCGAAGAAGATTGTCGAAGCACAGCGAGAGATGACGATCGGGCCGGTGCCCTCCGGGGCCGAGGCGCTGATCCTTGCTGAGCTCGCCCGCGCCGGCCAACCGGTCGCCTATATTCTTTCGGATGGCCAGCGGATCGCCGATCTGGAGCAAGTCCTCTCCTTCGTCGCGCCCGACATTCCGGTGCTGACGCTTCCCGGCTGGGACTGCCTTCCCTATGACCGCGTCTCGCCGAGCGCCGACACATCGGCACGGCGGCTGGCGGCGCTGAGCGCCTTGATTGCGCACAAGAAGAAGCCGCATGCGGCGATCGTGTTAGTAACTGTCAACGCCGCCCTCCAGAAGATCTCGCCGCAGGACGTGATCCAGAGCCTGGCGTTTTCGGCTCGCCCAGGCAACCAGGTGCGCATGGACGATATCGCGATGCGGCTGGAGCGCAACGGCTTCGAGCGCGTCGCGACCGTGCGCGAGGTCGGCGAATACGCGGTGCGCGGTGGCATCCTCGATGTCTTCGTGCCTGGAAGCGGCGAGCCGCTGCGCTTGGACTTCTTCGGCGATACGCTCGAAACCATCCGCTCCTTCGACCCTGCAAGCCAGCGCACCACCGGCCAGGTGCGCTCCCTCGATCTCAATCCGATGAGCGAGGTGTCGCTGACGCCCGAGACGATCAGCCACTTCCGCAAGCAGTATCTGTCCCTGTTCGGCGCGACGACCCGCGACGACGCGCTCTATCAGGCGGTGTCTGAGGGCAGGCGCTATGCCGGCATGGAGCACTGGCTGCCCCTGTTCTACGACGGGCTGGAGACGGTCTTCGACTATCTCGACGGCTTCCGCATCGTCACCGATCATCTGGCGCGTGAAGCCGCGGCCGAACGCTCGAAGCTCATTCTCGACTACTACGACGCCCGCCTGGCATCGGCGTCCCCGGGCAAGGCGCAGGCCACCCAGGGCACGCCCTACAAGCCGGTACCGCCGGAACTGCTCTATCTGAGCGCGCAGGGTTTCAACGCCGGCTTGAGTTCGCGCGACGCCATTCGCCTGTCGCCTTTCAACGAGCACGAGGGTGAAGCCCGCCAGGTCATCTCGGTCGATGCGCGCCAGGGCATGCGTTGGGCGAAGTCGGCGGGTGAGGGCGAAGCCGAAAACGAACGCGTCAACGTCTTCGATCAGGCGGTCAAGTACATCGCCGAGCGCCGCTCGAAGGGCGCCAAGGTGGTGATTTCAGGCTGGAGCGAAGGATCGCTCGATCGCCTGCTCCAGGTTCTCGCCGAACACGGTCTCGGCAACGTCAAGCCGATCAAGGCGCTTGCCGAGATCAAGTCGCTGAAGCCGGGCGAGGCGGCATCAGCCGTGCTCAGCATCGAAGCCGGCTTCGAGACGGGCGACCTCGTCGTCATCGGCGAACAGGATATCCTGGGCGACCGCATGGTCCGCCGCTCGAAGCGGCGCAAGCGCGGTGCCGACTTCATCGCCGAAGTGGCCGGTCTCGATGAGGGCAGCTATGTCGTGCATGCCGAACACGGCATCGGCCGTTTCGTCGGGCTGCGCACGATCGAAGCGGTCGGCGCACCGCATGATTGCCTCGAACTCGTCTATGCCGACGATGCCAAACTGTTTCTACCGGTCGAAAACATCGAGCTTCTGTCGCGCTACGGCTCGGAAGGCACCGATGCGATCCTTGACAAGCTCGGCGGCGTTGCCTGGCAGGCGCGCAAGGCCAAGCTCAAGAAGCGGCTGCTCGATATGGCCGGCGGCCTCATTCGCATCGCCGCCGAACGCCATACGCGCCGCGCGCCGGTGCTTGCCGCACAGGACGGCGTCTATGACGAGTTTGCCGCCCGCTTCCCCTATGACGAGACCGAGGACCAGCTGAACTCGATCGAGGCCGTGCGGGAAGATCTCGGCAGCGGCCGACCGATGGACCGGCTCGTCTGCGGCGACGTCGGCTTCGGCAAGACCGAAGTGGCCCTTCGTGCCGCCTTTATCGCTGCCATGAACGGCGTACAGGTCGCAGTCGTCGTGCCGACAACGCTGCTTGCCCGCCAGCATTTCAAGACCTTTTCCGAACGGTTCCGTGGATTGCCGATCCGCATCCAGCAGGCGTCGCGCCTCGTCGGTTCCAAGGAACTGGCGCTGACGAAAAAGGAAGTGGCCGATGGCAAGACAGATGTCGTCGTCGGCACCCATGCGCTGCTCGGCACGTCGGTCAACTTTGCCAATCTCGGCCTCTTGATCATCGACGAAGAGCAGCACTTCGGCGTCAAGCACAAGGAGCGACTGAAGGAGCTGAAGTCCGACGTGCACGTGTTGACGCTTTCGGCAACGCCGATCCCGCGCACGCTGCAGCTTGCCCTGACCGGCGTTCGCGAACTGTCGTTGATCACGACACCGCCGGTCGACCGCATGGCGGTGCGTACCTTCATCTCGCCCTTCGACGCGCTGGTGATCCGCGAAACGCTGATGCGCGAGCACTATCGCGGCGGCCAGAGCTTCTATGTCTGCCCGCGCCTGAGCGACCTGTCGGAAATCCATGATTTCCTGAAGTCGGACGTTCCGGAGTTGAAAGTGGCCGTCGCCCACGGCCAGATGCCGGCAACCGAGCTCGAAGACATCATGAACGCCTTCTATGACGGGCGTTATGACGTGCTGCTGTCGACGACGATCGTCGAATCCGGCCTCGACGTGCCGACGGCCAACACGCTGATCGTGCACCGCGCCGACATGTTCGGTCTTGCCCAGCTCTATCAGCTTCGCGGCCGCGTCGGTCGCTCGAAGGTGCGCGCCTTCGCGCTGTTCACGCTGCCGGTCAACAAGACGCTGACGGGCATGGCCGAGCGCCGGTTGAAGGTGCTGCAGTCGCTCGACACGCTCGGTGCCGGCTTCCAGCTCGCAAGCCACGACCTCGATATCCGCGGTGCCGGCAACCTGCTCGGGGAGGAACAGTCGGGCCATATCAAGGAGGTCGGCTTCGAGCTGTACCAGCAGATGCTCGAGGAGGCGGTCGCCGAACTCAAGGGCGAGGAAGAAATCCACGACACCGGCTGGTCGCCGCAGATTTCGGTCGGAACACCGGTCATGATCCCGGAACACTACGTACCGGATCTGCATCTGAGGCTCGGTCTCTATCGCCGTCTCGGCGAGCTGACGGACCTGAAGGAGATCGACGGCTTCGGCGCCGAGATGATCGATCGTTTCGGTCCGCTGCCGATCGAGGTCCAGCATCTCTTGAAGATCGTCTACATCAAGTCGCTCTGCCGCACCGCGAATGTCGAGAAGCTCGATGCCGGGCCGAAGGGCGTCGTCGTCCAGTTCCGCAACAAGGAATTCCCGAACCCTGCGGCACTTGTGGGTTACATCGCCAAGCAGGGTACGCTTTCGAAGATCCGGCCCGACCAGAGCATCTTCTTCCAGCGCGAGCTGGCGACCCCGGAAAAGCGCCTGTCCGGCGCGGCGATGGTGATGACGCAGCTCGCCGGCCTGGCAAAATAGCGAATGGCCGTCCTGTTGCGTGACGCGGCGGGACGGCCAAGGTTTGTCGAAAGACGTCTGTTTCGGATCGCCGCGCGATCAGTTCGGCTCGCCGCTTGCCTTCATCTGAGCGATTTCGCACAGCGCGTTCGTCAATACGTCGACGGATTGCGCGCCCATCACGGCATATTGTCCTTCGAGGATGAAGCAGGGAACGCCGGTCACGCCCATCTCGCGGGCCATGCCGACCTCCTCCTTCACCGCGTCCTTGTCGGCGTCGGAGCTAAGCAGCGCCGCAATGACGGGACGATCGAGCCCGGCCTGCTCGGCGATATCGAGCAGGACCGCGTGATCGCCGACATTGCGGCCTTCTTCGAAGTTGGCCTTGAACAGGAGGCCGACGACGGCCGACTGCGCCTGCTCGCCATTCGTCGCCGCCCAGCGCACGAGCCGGTGAGCGTCGAGCGTGTTCGGGCTGATCTTCACCGCATCGAAATCGAAGGCGATGCCGTCGGCATTGCCGAGTTCGCGCAACATGTCATGGGCGCGGTCGACGGCCTCCTGGCCGCCGAGCTTCTCTGCAAGATGCCGCTTGTGATCGATCCCTTCGGGCGGCAGGTCGGGATTGAGCTGGTAGGGGCGCCAATTGACCGTGACGAGCACGTCCGGAACGTTGGCAATCGCCTGGTCGAGCCGTGCCCTGCCGAGATAACACCAGGGGCACACGACGTCCGAGACGATATCGATGCTGACGGTTTGCATGGTGTGGGCGCCTTTCCTTGTTCGGTTGAAGGCGAGATAAGCCGGTTTCATCCGGCTTTCAATGCGTTACCAAAAGGGAACCAACCCTCTATTGCGCGTTTTGATCCCACCAGGTCGGAAGCTGGTAGCCGTAGAGCGGCATGGTATCGGGCCGGCCGATGTGCTTGCGCCGCGCCACCCACTGGGCGTCGAGGTGATAGAGCGGCACCAGATAGGAATTGTTGACGAGCAGCCGGTCGTGCGCGCGCACCGCCGCCATGAAGTCCTCGCTCGTGCGGGCCTGCAGGATGTTGTTGACCATCCGGTCGACATCCTTGTCGGCGACGCCGGCGAAGTTGTCGCTTCCCTGCCGGTCGCGCGCTTGCGAGGTCCAGCGCCCGACCTGTTCGACGCCGGGTGACAGCGTCGAGGGGAAGGACTTGATGATCACGTCGTAATCGAAGGACTGGCTGCGTTGCTGGTACTGCGAATCGTCGACGGTGCGCACCGCCGCCTGGATGCCGAGAGGTGCGAGAAAACGCTGGTAGGCGAGCGCGATCTTTTCCTGGCCGGCGTTCTGGCTCATGATCTCGAAGGCGAGCGGCTTGCCCTGTGGGTCGACCATCTTGCCGTCCTTGATCTGGTATCCGGCCTCGCGCATCAGCGAAACGGCAACACGCAGCACATTGCGGTCGCGCCCGGACGCGTCGGTGACCGGCAGGCGATAGGTGCCGTCGAGGATCGCCGGGTTGATTCGATCGCGCGCGTCGCCGATCAGGCCGAGTTCGCGGTCGTCGGCCGCTGCGCCGAGAAAGCTCAAGGTCGAGTTCTGCCAGTAGCTCTGGGTGCGCGTATAGGCGCTGTCGAAGAGGTTCTTGTTGACCCATTCGAAGTCGAAGACCAGCGCCAGGCCTTGCCGGAGCTTGAGGTTGTCGAACATTGGCCTGCGGGTATTGAAGACGATGCCGAGCATGCCGGAGGGGGTCTTCGGCGTGAAGGTTTCCTTGACGACGTCGCCGGTGCGAACAGCGGGGAAGTCGTAGCCGCGTGCCCACTTTGTCGCGCTACCCTCGGGGTAGATGTCGATTTCGCCCTTCTTGAAGGCTTCGAACAGCGAGTTTTCCTGGAGGAAGTATTCGACGGAGATCTCGTCGTAATTGTCCTGGCCGACCTTCGACGGCAGGTCCTTCGCCCAGTAGTCCGGATTTCGCTTGTAGACGATGCGCTCGCCGGGTTTCACTTCGGCGACGCGATAGGGGCCGGAGCCGAGCGGCAGCTTCAGCGTGGTCTGATCGAAGGTCGCAAGGTCAATGGCGTGTTTCGGCAGCACCGGCGACAGGCCGAGCAGGAGCGGAAGTTCGCGATCGGCGTCTTCGCTGAAGGTGAAGCGCACGCTGCGCTCGCCGACCTTCTCCAGCTTCGCCACCTTGGCCAGGCGGTTGCTGAAAGGAACGCGCCCCTTGTCGCGCAGGAGCTCGAAGGTGAAGATCACGTCCTCGGCGGTGACCGGCTGCCCGTCGGCCCAACGGGCCTTCGGGTTGAGGTTGAACTGGATGAAGGTGCGGTCGTCATCCCACTCCACGGTTTCGGCGAGCAGGCCATACATGGTGAAGGCCTCGTCGCGCGAGCGCTGCATCAGCGATTCGTAGACGAGGTTGCCGTATTCCGGATCCCACATGCCGCGGGCGGTCGTGCGCATGCTCTTCAGGATAAAGGGATTGAGGTTGTCGAAGCTGCCGACGACGCCATAGGAGATCTTTCCACCCTTTTTCACGTCCGGATTGACGTAGGGAAAGTTCTTGAAATCGGCAGGCAGCGCCGGCTCTCCGTGCATGGCAATGGCATGCACAGGAGCGGCTGCCGCAGCAGTGCCGAATGAAGTGGCGGTCAGGATCAGGGCCAGACCAGAAAGAATTGCACGCAAAGTCACCTCCCGTGAGGGGTATCAACAGGCCGATTCCCTGAACGTTACCAACGGCGACCGATGAATCCAACCGATCCGTCGCCCAAATTCCGTCCAGTACGAAGTCAAAAAATGACAGGAAACACTGGATAATCGAAGCGAGCCAATGTAACAGGTGTTTCCGGAAACGGGGTCATGCATTTGCCTTATTTGGCCAACAGGACAACGGCGGCTGACGATACTCACCTGCGGAACAACTGTTCCGTTACCGGATTGCAGGAGACGGAATCACAATGATCTTCAAGTCGAATATTACAAAACGTTCGGGCATGGTTGCGCTGGCGCTCACGGTAGCTGCTGCGGGCGTTCCGAACGTTGCGTCTGCACAGCAGGCGGGCGGCAAGCCGCCGCAGGGCTGGTT
Organism: Ensifer adhaerens; assembly: GCF_002940685.1. GTDB lineage: Bacteria > Pseudomonadota > Alphaproteobacteria > Rhizobiales > Rhizobiaceae > Ensifer > Ensifer adhaerens_E. Next base: position 56,618 of record NZ_PNFP01000004.1, read on the forward strand.
CAAGGTCTGCACGAAGCAGGAAGACAACGATGTCTGCATCGTTCAGAACCTCCTGACCGCCAATAACGGCCAGCTCGTGACCGCTGTCGGCCTCATCACCGTGTCCGGCAAGGTCAACCGCAAGATCATGCAGGTTTCCGTACCGTCCGCGCGCCTCATCCCGACCGGCGTTCAGATGCAGATCGATGGCGGCAAGCCGGTCAAGCTCGATTATGCCATCTGCATGCCCGACAAGTGCGTTGCTGAAGCCCCGCTTTCCGACCAGCTGATCGCCAGCCTGAAGAAGGGAAATGAGGTCGTCTTCACCTCGGTCAACTTCCAGCGCGCTCCGAACCCGATCAAGATGGCGCTTACGGGCTTCACCGGTGTGTTCGACGGCGAGCCGATCGAACAGTCGCAGCTCGAAGAGCGTCAGCGCCTGCTGCAGGAAGAAATGCAGAAGAAGGCCGAGGACGCGCGCAAGAAGCTTGAAGAGGCCCAGAAGGCTGCCAAGCAGAACTAAGCGGCGCTCCGCGAACCCATAAAGAAACGCCCGGACCTTGCGGTCCGGGCGTTTTCATTTGTTCGAGAGCGAAGCGCCCTAGTGGCGGAACGTCGCCTTGGGCTTGTAGTGACCGACGCCATCCTTGTCGAACAGGGCATCGACTTGCGCGTGGCGCATCGGCCGGTCGCTGTCGTCGAATTCCAGGTTCTGCTCGGAGACATAGGCGACATACTCGCTGTCGTCGTTCTCGGCGAACAGGTGATAGAAGGGCTGATCCTTGCTCGGGCGGATCTCCTGCGGAATGGCGTTCCACCACTCCTCGGTGTTGGCGTATTCCGGGTCGACGTCGAAAATGACGCCGCGGAACGGGAAAACCCGATGGCGAACCACCTGTCCGATCTCGAATTTGGCGTTTCTCTGTTTCATGACGCAACACATCCTTTCAGGAGATTATCTGGGTTGGCGAACCCAAAACATCAATAGGGATTCCCTTCCGCCCTCCGTTGACCGATTTCGCCGCGCGCGCCCCCGTGGACGCGCAAAAGTTGTCGGCATCATAATATCACACAATTCGACAGTTTCGTGCCGCACCTCGCTCGGGCGCGCATTCGCCTGCGCCAAAGAAAAGGCCGGCGGCTCCGTGTTTGAGGAGCCGCCGGCCTTGAGCACGGTTTGAGCCGGTGGTCGATGCCGCCGGTCCCGGCGGTCTTAGACCGAGTAGTACATGTCGTACTCGACCGGGTGCGGGGTCATTTCGAAGCGCATGACTTCCTGCATCTTCAGTTCGATGAAGGAATCGATCTGGTCGTCGTCGAAGACGCCGCCGGCCGTCAGGTACTTGCGGTCCTTGTCGAGGCTTTCCAGGGCTTCGCGCAGCGAGCCGCAGACGGTCGGGATCTTCTTCAGTTCCTTCGGCGGCAGGTCATAGAGGTCCTTGTCCATGGCCTTGCCCGGGTGCAGCTTGTTCTTGATGCCGTCGAGGCCGGCCATCAGCATGGCTGCAAAGGCGAGGTAGGGGTTGGCAGTCGGGTCCGGGAAGCGGACTTCGACGCGCTTGGCCTTCGGGTTGGTGCCGAACGGAATGCGGCACGAAGCGGAGCGGTTGCGTGCCGAATAGGCGAGCAGAACCGGTGCTTCGTAGCCCGGGACCAGACGCTTGTAGGAGTTCGTCGACGGGTTGGTGAAGGCGTTCAGCGACTTGGCATGCTTGATGATGCCGCCGATGAAGTAGAGGCAGGTCTCCGAGAGGCCGGCATATTCGTCGCCTGCGAAGGTCGGCTTGCCGTCCTTCCAGATCGACAGGTGTACGTGCATGCCCGAGCCGTTGTCGCCGAAGATCGGCTTCGGCATGAAGGTCGCCGTCTTGCCATAGGCATTGGCGACCTGGTGCACGACGTACTTGTAGATCTGCATCTTGTCGGCGTTGCGAACCAGCGCGTCGAACTTGACGCCGAGCTCGTGCTGGGCGGCTGCCACTTCGTGGTGATGCTTTTCGACCGTCACGCCCATCTCGGACAGGACCGTCAGCATTTCAGAGCGCATGTCCTGGCAGCTGTCGATCGGCGGAACCGGGAAGTAGCCGCCCTTGACGCGCGGACGGTGGCCGAGGTTGCCGGTCTCATAGTCGGTGTCGTCGTTCGACGGCAGTTCGGAGGAGTCGAGCTTGAAGCCGGTGTTGTACGGGTCGGCCTTGTACTTGACGTCGTCGAAGACGAAGAATTCTGCTTCCGGACCGACGAAGACGGTGTCGCCGATGCCGGATGCCTTGAGGTAGGCTTCCGCCTTCTTGGCCGTGCCGCGCGGGTCGCGGTTATAGGATTCGCCCGAAACCGGATCGAGAATGTCGCAGATGATGACCATCGTCGACTGCGCGAAGAACGGGTCCATATGCGCTGTTTCCGGATCGGGCATCAGCACCATGTCGGACTCGTTGATGGCCTTCCAGCCGCCAATCGAGGAGCCGTCGAACATGACGCCATCGGCGAACATGTCTTCGTCGACGCAGACCACATCCATCGTTACGTGCTGCAGCTTGCCCTTGGGGTCGGTAAAGCGCAGGTCGACGAACTTGACGTCGTTGTCCTTGATTTGCTTCAGAATATCGCTTGCAGTCGTCATTTGCCGTTATTCCCTGTGTGAGATGACGAGGTTTGAAAAGAACCGGGCCGGACGGCCCGTGATGTCAGATGGCGTCGAGGCCGGTTTCGCCCGTGCGAATTCGGATGACTTCTTCCACATTGGAAACGAAAATCTTTCCGTCACCAATGCGGCCGGTTTGCGCGGCGTTGCGGATCGCTTCAATAACGGCCTCCGCGTTTTCATCCGCCAGCACGACTTCGACCTTAACCTTCGGCAGGAAGTCCACCACGTATTCGGCGCCGCGATACAGCTCCGTGTGACCCTTCTGCCGCCCGAAGCCCTTGGCTTCCGTGACGGTGATACCCTGCAGCCCGACTTCCTGAAGGGCTTCCTTCACTTCGTCGAGCTTGAAGGGCTTAATGATCGCTTCGATCTTTTTCATGAGAAAATGTCTCTCCGCTTCTCCCTTGAAAGCAGGATCATGCCCGCTCGCCCTGAATATGCACGTTGCATGCCAGTTTTTCTGCGAAAATCTGTCAGAACGACAAAAAATCTGCTGCCGGCGCGCCGAATGCGGGATTTCCATGCCTTCGGCGGGATGCAATCTGCCTATTTTTTATGATTTTCGATCGAAAGATGTCCGCCCAGTACGGCGGCTCCCGTCCATCATGATCGCAAAGCTCGTTATTTGAGCACTAAATATGTGCAAATGCACAAGATGAAGGCAAATCCTTTGACGTGATCGCACTCTTGCGTCACGTGCGCGGGCATGGATAAGTCTGGGCATGCGCTCCGAACTTCAGCACGTCTTGGTCACGCCCTCCGAAATGACGACGATCGATCGGGCGGCCGCACAATCCGGCATCGATAGCTTCACGCTGATGCGCAACGCCGGGCTGGCGGTGACCGCAGCAGCCCTGCGACATTTTCCGGATGCCCGCCGCTTCGTCGTGCTCTGCGGTCCGGGCAACAATGGCGGTGATGGCTACGTTGCAGCATGCGGTCTTGCCGAAGGTGGAGCGGATGTCGCGGTGTTTGTGCTCGGCGATCCCGAGACGCTTCAAGGCGATGCTGCGCGGGCATGGTCGGAGTGGCACGGACCGGTGAGGCCGCTTGCCGCATTCGAACCGCAGTCCGGCGACGTCGTCGTTGATGCGCTCTTCGGGGCTGGGCTTTCGCGCGACCTGACGGAGGATGTCGCCAACCTCATCGAGCGGGTCAATGCGCGTGGGCTTCCGGTCGTCGCCGTCGATCTGCCGAGCGGTATCGACGGCCGGACCGGCAAGATCCGCGGCGCCGCTTTTGCCGCCCGCCATACCGTCACCTTCATGGCGCCAAAACCCGGTCATTGGCTTTTGCCCGGACGTTCCCTCTGTGGCGCGCTCGACGTTTTCGACATCGGCATTCCCCAGCGCATCGTGCGCGCCGGCGCAGGTTCGCTGCGCCTTAACGCGCCATCCGTCTGGGCGGACTGGTCGGCCGAGCTGGCGGCATCGACGCACAAGTTCAAGCGCGGCCATCTCGTCGTCTTCTCGGGCGACCGTCAGGCCACGGGCGCGGCACGCCTTTCGGCTGCGGCGGGGCTTGCGGCCGGCGCAGGCCTGGTCACCGTTGCCACGGGCAAGGCAGCGCTCGGCATCAATGCATCGCAATTGACAGCGGTGATGGTGAAGGAAGTCGATGGCAAGCGTGACCTTACCAAATGGCTGCAGGACCAACGCCTGGGCAGCTTCGTGCTTGGGCCAGGCTTCGGCGTCGGCAAGAAGGCGAGGGACTTTGCGCTTGCGCTCTGCGATCGGTCTCTGGTGCTCGACGCCGATGGCATCACCTCGTTCCAGGCGAATCCTGGCGAACTCTTCGCGGCGCTGGCGAGAGGTGGGGGGCAGATGGTCATGACCCCGCATGAAGGCGAGTTCGTCCGCCTTTTTCCCGAGATCGCCGGTGATGACGCGCTTTCGAAGATCGAGAAGGCGCAGGCCGCGGCGCGGGCGAGCCATGCGGTGATCGTCTACAAGGGCGCCGACACCGTCGTTGCCGCACCGGACGGACGGGCCGTCGTCAACAACAACGCGCCGCCCTGGCTGGCTACCGCCGGATCCGGAGACGTTCTTGCCGGCATCGTTGGAGCGCACCTGGCGCAGGGGATGCCGGCCTTCGAGGCGGCGGCCGCCGCGGTCTGGCGCCATGGCGCAGCCGGCGCCAGGGCGGGGCTAGGCTTGACCGCTGAAACGCTGATCGGCGCGATACCGCCGATCAGCTGATCGAAAACGCGCGGCCCGACAATTCACCGCTTGAAAAGGCGCCGTACGCCGCGTCCGGAACGTACGGGCAGTTAGCCGCGCGTGCCCTTGGCGATCGGCTCCTGGTAGGTGAAGCCCAGGTCCCAGGGGAAATAGATCCAGGTGTCCTGGCTGACTTCGGTGACGAAGGTATCGACCAGCGGGCGGCCCTTCGGCTTGGCGTAGACGGCAGCGAAATGCGCCTTCGGCAGCATCGCCCGTACTTCGGCCGCGGTCTTGCCGGTGTCGGTCAGGTCGTCGACGATCAGCACGCCTTCGCCGCCATCCTTCAGGATCTCAGGCGTAATGCCCTTCAGGACCTTCATCTGCCCCTGCGTGTCGTAGTCATGGTAGGAGGCGACGCAGACGGTTTCGATCATCCGGATATTGAGTTCGCGGGAAATGATCGCGGCCGGAACCAGCCCGCCACGGGTGATGCAGACCATGGCGCGCCATTCCTGGCCGTTGTCTGCCAGCCGCCAGGCAAGCGCCCGGGCATCGCGGTGGAACTGGTCCCAGGAAACGGGAAAGGCTTTATCGGGCAGCGACATGGGTGGGCTCCGGCTTGTCTGAACGAAGGTAAGGCGAAGCGTCCGGCAGATCGGGCAGGCGGGAACGCGTCATCCTGATTTGCCGACATGCAATAACGGCATTGAGGCCCCGAGTGCAAGGGCTTCGCGCTATCCCTTTGCCCGCGCCTCGGCGATTGCCTGGATCATCGCCTCGACGTCCGTCTCCGCCGCGGCGAGCGCCTCGGGGTCGCGGGCGCGCACGACGATATCGGTCGAGAAGGTCTTGCCGTCGAACTTCGGGTAGGAGCCGATGCTCGTTTCCGGGTGGTTTTTCTGCACCTCCGTCAGCGGGCTGCCGATATCGCCTTCGCCGAAGGGCGAGCGCACGGTGCGCGAAAGGAGGGGCGAGCCGACCTTGAGTCCTGGCAGCAGCGCATCGAGCATGGCCTGGAAGACCTGCGGCACGCCGGCCATGACATGCACGTTGCCGATGGCGAAACCCGGCGCCGTCGATACCGGGTTCGGAATGTGGCGCGCGCCAAGCGGCATGCGCGCCATGCGCTTGCGCGCGTCGGTAAACTCCATGCCACGGCGCTCGTACATGGCGCCAAGCAGCGCCATTGCCTCCGGCTCATAGATGCACTCGACGCCGAAGGCGCGAGACACGGCATCGGCGGTGATGTCGTCATGCGTCGGGCCGATGCCGCCCGAGGTGAACACGTAATCATAACGGCTGCGCACCGCATTGATCGCCTCGACGATGGCCGCCTCGTCGTCGGCGACGATACGTACTTCCTTAAGGTCGATGCCGGCCATGGTCATCATGTCGGCGAGATGGCCGATGTTCTTGTCCTTCGTTCGGCCTGACAGAAGTTCGTCGCCGATGGCGACCATGGCGGCGGTGACGATTGTTGTGCTGCTCATCGGTAATTCCATCTATTTAAGTCTATCGTTTAACAGTGATTTGTGATTGTTCGAAAGTTGAGAACAGTCTGTTTCCCGGATAGCTCCTGGCAGGCGGCCGCATTTTGATAAATCTTCCCGGCGGCGGTGATCAAGTGGGATCGCTTGAATCCAAAGGAGCATTTCATGGCCAAGGTTCTTGTTCTCTATTATTCGGCGTATGGACACATCGAAACTATGGCCTATGCCGTGGCCGAGGGTGCGAAATCGGCTGGCGCCGAAGTGGACGTGAAGCGCGTTCCGGAACTGGTGCCGGACGAAGTCGCCAAGGCATCGTATTTCAAGCTCGACCAGGCTGCACCCGTCGCCAATGTTGAAGAGCTTGCCCAATACGATGCGATCATCTTCGGCGCCGGCACGCGCTTCGGCACGGTTGCCTCGCAGATGCGCAACTTCATCGACCAGACCGGCAGCCTGTGGGCCAAGGGTAAGCTCGTCGGCAAGGTCGGCTCGGTCTTCACGTCCTCTGCGACCCAGCACGGCGGTCAGGAATCCACCATCCTCGGCTTCATCCCGACGCTGATGCATCACGGCATGGTCGTCGTTGGTCTTCCCTATGCCTTCCAGGGCCAGATGGGCATCGACGAAATCAAGGGCGGCTCGCCCTACGGCGCCTCGACGATCACCGGTGGCGATGGCGCACGCCAGCCGTCAGAGGTTGAACTCGAAGCCGCGCGCTTCCAGGGCGCGCATGTCGCCACGATCGCGGCCAAGCTTTCGGCCTGATCGATCGGCTCACGGCAATTGTTTCAAGAGGTTAGGCGGCGCTGGAAGGGGCCGCCTTTTTCTTTTGCGGCTAGCCTTTCCGGGTGATTCGCGAATGTGGCAATTCGTACCACACTTGTGCTAATATCCGCCGCGTTCGGCATTGAGTATGCCTTTGACGAGGAGGAATGCGGGGCTGTGCGGCAACGGCCCGCCGATGACGGGAACGTCTTTCGGATTACTGGGAGGGAAGCATGGCGCGGATTACTTACACCATCGTTCCTCATGACGGCGGATGGGCCTACAAGGCCGCCGACGCATTTTCGGAACCCTTTCCCAACCGCGAAATGGCGCTTGCCGCCGCCAAGGCAGCCGCCGCCGAACAACAGGTCGGCGGCGACGACGAAGAGATCAGCTTCCAGGACGAACTGGGCCACTGGCACTTCGAACACACGGATGGCGGCGATCGGCCCGAAGCAACCGTCGAGGACGGCTGAAAGCGGTCAAGGCGACCAACTCACTGCGAACACATAGCGTTTGGTATTGCGTGTACACCACTTCTCCATGGAGGGTATTCGATGCACTACAGCGTTCAGATCTTCACCTGGACCCCGCGGCAGGGAGTCCACCAGGTCGGATCGGCAATCGAGGTGGACGCCCCCAATTCGAAGGCGGCAGCAGTCTCCCTTCTCGGCCTCAGGCTTGAGAACGAGGGATGTGCAACGAAGCTCGCGGTCCGCGTATGGCACGACGATGCCTACCAGGCGGAATGCGATTGCTACTACTATAACAATTAGGCCGTCGCTCTTGGCGCCGTATCGATCGCCGCTCGGCGAGCGGTAGTTCCATGCCAAAAATACGGGCTTGAAAGGCGTTTGCCTGGTGCGGGCGGCGGGGATCGAACCCGCACAGCCAAGGCCGAGGGATTTTAAGTCCCTTGCGTCTACCAGTTTCGCCACGCCCGCTTGTGGCCCCTAGATCGAACACTCGCGGGAAACAGTCAAGTGCATCAGTCAGGCGAAAGGTAGATTGGCGCCTAGGCGGCCTGTTGTCTCGACTTCAGAAAATAGAAGATGACGGCGGCGATGAGGGCAGCAATGCCATAGGGGATAAGCGCCGCGACGTAAGGCACGCCAGAGTTGACGGAGTAGATCGCCGGAGCCACGAACGCCATAACGACCAGGCCTGCCAGCCGAGATGAAAACACGCTGAGAGCGGACATCTTGGGCAGCAACCAGCCGAACAGGACGCCGATCAGCACCATGACAATTGTCGCACCGAATATTTGAGCCATTGTCTTCCTCCCGCGGCTGGCGAATTCGCGGCATCACGATCGCTCTGATTCGGGTGCGGTGAATAGAGGGAACAACTGGTGGTGTGCAATTCCATGTCGGCCGCTCACGACCGCCTGCGCTCCCCCTGGCGGATGGCGGGACTACAGAACCAAAATCGCCGCGTCTCTAGAGTGGCAATCGTTCCAGGATCGGCGGCAATCCGCTGAGATCGTCGATCTCGCGGAACCGCGGGTGCCCCTCCGGTTTGTCATGGTGTTCGAACGACCAGGTCAGCGCATGCGGGACGTAGACGCCCCAGCTGCCGGCATCGAGCGCGGGCACGATATCGGACTTCAGCGAATTGCCGACCATCAGGCTCTTCGCCGCGCCGTCGCCATGATGGCGGAAGATGCGGTCGTAGGTGGCGACGGTCTTGTCGCTGACGATCTCGACGGCGTCGAAGTAGTCGCCAAGGCCCGAGGCGGCGAGCTTGCGCTCCTGGTCGAAGAGGTCGCCCTTGGTGATCATGACAAGGCGGAACTGGCCATGAAGCGCCTCAAGGGTTTCCTTGACATGCGGCAGCGGTTCGACCGGATGCACGAGCATGTCGCGTCCGGCGGCGAGGATCTCGGCAATGACCGAGGAGGGGACCTTGCCGTCGGTAACGTCGACGGCGGTTTCGACCATGGAGAGCACGAAGCCCTTGATGCCGAAGCCGTAGAGGCCGAGGTTGCGCTTTTCCGCGGCAAGCAGCCGGTCGGAGAGGTGTTCGGTATCCGTGTGGGCGCTCAGAAGCTCGGAAAAACGCGCTTCCGTCAGCCGGAAGAACTGCTCGTTCTGCCAGAGTGTATCGTCGGCATCGAAGCCGACGGTCGTTACTGCATGGGGCATGGTGTTACGGTCCGGCAATCTTGAACGGTTGGTCGACACTGGCGCTTTTGCCGCTGTTGACGTCATTGAAATGGAAGCGCAGCACATAGTCGCCGGCGGGCGCGCCGGAAACGTCGATGGTCAGCGTCGAATAGATTTCCTGGTTTCTGAGATGGCCGGTGAAGGTGAAATCACCAAACGCCTTCTGACCGGCGAGAACGTCGCCCTTGGGGTTGAGAATATCGAAGTCCACGGTGAAGTGGCTTTCGAGCTGGCCCTTCGTTGCCGACTCCTTCCAGGTGAGCCCGATCGGCTCGATATAGGAGATCAGCGACTCGCCTTCCTTGAAGACCGATCCCTCACGCGGGTCGTACATGGCGTAGCCTGCCGGCGCCTTGGTCACGAACACCGCCTTGGCGATTGCAAGCGGCAACGTCTGCGAGAAATCGCTCATCGCCTGGCGCAGCAGGTCGTGGGCCTTCGCCGCGTCGCCGGAGGCTGCAAGTTTCTCGGCTTGGGCGGCCGCTTCGGCAAGCGGGCCTGCCTGTGCGGCGAGACCGGTCGAAAGCGTGGCTGCGGCGGTCAGAAGCGCCAGAAGCCCCATATGTTTCACCATGACGTTCCCCCATCGCCCGTTCCGACCGACTTTCGGCATCTGTTGCACCAAGTCAAGACGATAGGGCCGGCGCGCGAATGGTCAATGCTTCCAGAAGACCGGCGTCAGGATTACCAGCACGGTCAGCACTTCGAGACGACCGAGCAGCATCATCATCGACAGGAGATAGAGTTCGGGATCGCCGAGTGTCGAGAAATTTCCGGCCGGACCGATGATCGGCCCGAGGCCCGGGCCGACATTGGAGAGGCAGGTGATGACCGCCGAAGTCGCGGTGACCAGATCGTAGCCGAGCGCGCCCATGGCGAGACTGCCGAGCACCCACAGCAGGATATAGGTGATGAAGAACAGGAAGATGGAGCGTTGCGTGTCCGCATCGACGGTGTTGCCGCCATAGCGAACCGCATAGATCGCATTGGGGTAGACGAGCTTGTTCAGCCCCGACCGGATCGCGTTGAAGAGCACGATGAAGCGGTAGGCCTTGATGCCGCCGGCGGTCGATCCGGAACAACCGCCCATGAAGGTGGCGATGAAGGCGGCGATGACGACGAACGGTCCCCAGAGCGTGTAGTCCTGGCTGGCATAGCCGCTGGTCGACAGGATCGAGGTGATGTTGAAGAAGGAATGCGCCAGAGCCAGGTGGAACTCCACGCCGTTGACAAGCCGGTGATAGACGGCAACGGCGATCGAGAAGGCCGAGAGATAGCCGAGGAACACGAGGATTTGCGGGTCGCGCAGCGCGTCGAGCCTGCCACGGGCGACGAGCACGATTAGGATCGAGAAGGGCAGGCTGCAAAGCGCCATGAAGAACGTGGCGGTCCACAAAAGCGGTATGCTGCCGAAATAGGCGAAGGAGGCGTCGTGGGTCGAGAAGCCGCCGGTCGCAACCGTCGACATCGCATGATTGATCGCATCGAAGCGGTTCATGCCGGTGAGGAAATAGCCGATCGTGCAGAGAAGCGTGATGACGATGTAGATCGCCAGGAAGGCGCGGCTGAAGCTCGCGAGCCGGGCAAAGGGTTTGTCGCCGGTGTCGGAGGACTCCATCTTGAAGAACGACATGCCGCCGACCCGGAGATACGGGATGATGAACAGGCCGAGCACGACGATGCCGATGCCGCCGAGCCAGCACAGCAGCGACCGCCAGACGAGAAGCCCGGGTGGCGCATCGTCGAGACCGACGATCACGGTCGCGCCCGTGGTGGTGATCGCCGAGACGGATTCGAACAGCGCCTGGGCAAAGTCGAGCTTCATGGACGACAGCCAGAGCGGGATCGCGCCGACCACGGAGAACACGGCCCAGAGCATGTTGACGAGGACGAAGCCGAATTTTTTTGAAAACGGCGGCGGGCCCATGCGCGTGGCCGCGAAGGTTGCCAGAGAAAGGCCGCCGACCATGAAGGATGAGGCGGCAAAAATCTGCCAGTCCGGGTGTCCGTAATAGAGGTCGACCATCGCCGGCACCAGCATGGCGCAGGCAAGGTAGATGCCGAGGATCGCCGAGATGTGCACGGCATGCCGGATCAGGGTTGCGTTCAAACGTTCATTTCCCGGAAAAACAATGTGGCATACCGGCCGGACAGGTGCGGCCCATTTTCAACGTCGGCCCGATTCGAGTCAAAGCCATGGCTTCGGGCGTTGCGATGTGCAATAGCGACGGCCAGCGACCAACTCAACGGAAGACCGCACGTGATGAAGCAGGATGTCGAAACCGCAACCGAAGCCTTGCGGGAGATCTTCCCGCCGACGCCGCTGCAGCTCAACGAGCACTTGAGCGCACGCTACGGCGCCAACATCTACCTGAAGCGCGAGGATCTTTCGCCGGTTCGCTCCTACAAGATCCGCGGCGCCTTCAACTTCTTCCGCAAGGCGATCGGTGCCGGCGCGTCGGGAAAAACCTTCGTCTGCGCCTCGGCCGGCAACCATGCCCAGGGATTTGCCTTCGTCTGCCGCCATTTCGGCGTGCCGGGTGTCGTCTTCATGCCGGTGACGACGCCGCAGCAGAAGATCGACAAGACCAGAATGTTCGGCGGCGAGTTCATCACCATCAAGCTGGTCGGCGATATCTTCGATCAATGCTACAAGGCGGCCCGCGACCACGTGGATGCGATTGGCGGCGTGATGGTGCCGCCTTTCGACCACGTCGACATCATCGAGGGGCAGGCAAGCGTCGCGGCGGAAATTGCCTGGCAGCTTCCGGAAGGCGTGGCTCCTGATCTCGTCGTACTGCCGGTCGGCGGTGGCGGCCTTGCCGCCGGCGTCACCGGCTACCTCAAGGACAAGGTCGCGGCCGATCACTTCATCTTCTGCGAGCCGTCGGGCGCGCCGAGCCTGCGGGAAAGCCTGGAAACCGGCAGCGTCGTGACCCTCGACCAGGTCGACAACTTCGTCGACGGTGCTGCGGTTGGACGCATCGGCGACCTCAATTTTGCAGCACTTCGGCGCTTCTCGCCCGACCAGGTCATGTTGCTGTCGGAGAATGCGATCTGCCAGACGATCATCGACATGCTGAATGTCGAAGGCGTCGTGCTTGAGCCGGCTGGCGCGCTTTCGATCTCGGCGCTGGAAGCGCTGGGACCTGAGACGCTCGCCGGCAAGACGGTGGTCGCGGTCGTTTCCGGCGGCAACTTCGATTTCGAGCGCCTGCCCGACGTCAAGGAACGGGCGATGCGCCACGCCGGTCTCAAGAAGTACTTCATCCTGCGCATGGCGCAGCGGCCGGGCGCCCTTCGCGACTTCCTCAACCTGCTCGGTGACGAGGACGACATCTCGCGCTTCGAATATCTGAAGAAGTCGGCGCGCAACTTCGGCTCCATCCTGATCGGCATCGAGACCAAACATGCGGAGAATTTCCCGGTGCTGAAGGCGCGATTCGACGCTGCAGGGCTTCGCTACCAGGACATCACCGAGAACGAGATCCTCTCCAATCTGATCATCTGATGGATATGAGGACGTCGCGGTCGATTATAGGCACTTAAGCTTTGACAGTGTCGGCCGCGGCGTCTAAGTCTTGGGCATGGCATCGTTTTTCTCGAAATTGTTCGGCCGTTCCGGCAACTCCGAAGACCAGGCGCAGGCAGCACCGGGAAAATCCGAGGCCTATGCGGATTGCACCATCCGCGCAACGCCGATGCGCGAGGGCTCGCAGTTTCGTCTGGCGGGTAATATCGAGAAGGTCTCGGCCGAAGGCGGGGCCAAAATCCGCAGCTTCATCCGCGCCGATCTCTTCACGTCCGAGCAGGACGCAATCGACGCGGCGCTGCGCAAGGGGCGCCAGATCATCGATCAGACCGGCCCGTCGCTGTTTTCAGACGACGCTCCCTCGCGCCAGGTCTGAGCTGCCGCCGGATTTCAAACTAATTTAGAATAAACAGATGCTTGTCGGGCGTCTCTGATGTTCTTCATCATCGTGCGGCAGATTTTTTGCCGGTGGCGTCGCTCGACTGTGGCGATCTTGGCAGGCGTATGGGCCGCCATAACCGGCAGCCCACACTCGATCGGTTGCGGCTCAGAGCTTGATGCGGAAGCGCGCAAAACCCTCTGCGGCGTCGCCGGCGTCCTCGATCGTCACGCCCTTGACCTGCGCCAGGAACTGCCGGGCCTTCGGACCGCTGTCGAAGGTGACGCTCGTGCCGGAGAGCGGCACGAAGGTCCAGTTGGCGTCGGCCGACGGGTTGATCGTGCCCTGATCGATGATGTAGCGCACGACGACGTCGCGGTTGGTGTCAGGCGCCACGAAGACCACCTTGTCGGCGGTGATGTCTGGGAAGTTGCCGCCGCCGCCGGCACGGTAGTTGTTGGTAGCCACGACGAATTTCTGCGCCGGATCAATCGCTTGTCCGTTGAACTGCAGGTTCTTGATGCGGTTCGAGGCGGCGTTGATGGTGTTGCCGTCCTTGTCGAATTTTGGCGGCACGGAAAGGTCGATCTGGTAGGTGACCCCGTCGATGACGTCGAAATTGTAGGACGGGAAGCCGCCGTTGATCAGCGGTGCGTCCGCACTCCCTGGCTTGACCTCGTTGAAGATGCCGGCTGACATTTCCAGCCAGTTGCGCACCTGCTCGCCTGATATGACCACCGCCTGGACAGTGTTCGGATAGAGATAGAGATCGGCGACGTTCTTGATGGCGATGTCGCCGGCCGGAACGTCGGTGTAGTAATCCGCGCCGCCGCGGCCGCCGGCCTTGAAGGGGGCTGCTGCCGAAAGCACCGGCAGGTCGCGGTGCTCGGTATCCTTCAGCATGTCCTTGATGTACCAGGTCTGTGCCTGGCTGACGATCTGGACCGATGGGTCGTCTGCGACCAGGGCGAAGTAGGAATAGAGCGGTGCGCTGGTCTTGCCGACCGGTGTGCGCACATATTCCAGCGTCGCCTCGTGATCCTTCTGCGCTGCCGCCAGGACGTCCTTTCTGTCGGCGACTTCGGCGACGACCTTCTTTTCAACGCGGCGATAGATCGGCCGCGCTTCGCTCGTCGAACTGACGACGCGCCAGGCGCCGCCCTCGCGCTCGATGAGCAGGTCGATCAGACCGAGATGCGAACCCCAGAAGCCGCCCATTACGCCGGGCTTGCCGGCGATCAGCCCCTTCTTGTTGTCGACGCCGGCAAGGCCGTCGAACTTCGGCCCGGGGAAATCCAGGTGGCTGTGACCGGTGACGATCGCATCGATGCCTTCGATCGCGGCCAGCGGCACGGATGCGTTCTCTAGGTTTTCCGCATAGGCCTCCTGGCCGATACCGGAATGGGAGAGCGCCACCACGATGTCGGCACCTTCCTCCCGCATCTGCGGCACCCAGGCCTCGGCCGCCTTGACGATGTCGCGCGCGTTGGCCTTGCCCTCTAGATGCTTGGCGTCCCAGGTCATGATCTGCGGCGGGACGAAACCGATGAGGCCAATGCGGATCTCGTGCTCCTCACCGGAGCCGTCCTTCACCTTTCGGTCGAGAATGACATAGGGCTTCAGGAACAGTTCGTCCTGGCGCGCATCGGCGGCAAGTGCCCCCTTCGTCAGGTTGGCGCAGACGAGCGGGAAGTTGGCGCCGTTGAGCGCCTTGAACATGAAGTCGAGGCCGTAGTTGAACTCATGGTTGCCGAGCGTGCCACAGTCGTAGCCGAGCACGTTCATGGCGGCGATAACAGGGTGGATGTCGCCGTCTTTCATGCCGCGCTGATAGGCGACGTAGTCGCCCATCGGATTGCCCTGCAGGAAGTCGCCGTTATCCACGAGGATGGAATTCGTCGCTTCGGCGCGGATGGCATCGATGATCGAAGCGGTGCGCGCAAGGCCGACGGTGTCGTTGGGCTTGTCGCCGTAATAGTCGTAGGGAAAGACGTGGACGTGCAGGTCCGTCGTTTCCATGATCCTGAGATGCGCCTGGTTGGCGGCGGCCCGAACCGAGAATGGATGCAACATGACGAGTGCCGAGGAGGCTGCGACCCCCGCAAGAAGCGAGCGGCGCGTGAGGTGAAGCGGGGATGTCATCGATGTCATGCGGTCCTCCATTGATCAAGAATGCGGGTCTTCATGGAAAAGGAATACAATCGGGAGTTTTGCCCGCCGGAAGGCGAGCCACGGTGGGTTGGCGCCGACTATGCCGGAAAGCCGACGTTTCCGAAAGCGGCAGATTTTCGCACCCCAAGGTCGAGCGACAGCGGACTTCCGGTAAAGTTTTCTTCAAGTTTCCTGGTTAACGGTGCTTGAGGAAACGGAACTTTCTCAAGCACATGCCAAACGCCAACCTTCTTCTTTTCGTCGGCGAGGCGCTGGTCTACGTGACGGCGATGATCGGGCTGCTGCACCTTCGCGCCCGGTTGGGGCTCGGCGTGTTCGTCGCCGCCCTCGGGGTGATGCATTTCATCGAGACCTATCTTGCGGCGGTCTTCTATGTGCAGTTGCCGTTCGGCGTGATATCGCCCGGCTCGGCGGTGCTGTTTTCCGGCAAGCTGATGATGATTCTCCTCCTCTACGTGAAGGAGGATGCGGCAACGGTGCGCCAGCCGATCTATGGCTTGCTCGCGGGCAATTTCCTGACGGTGGCGCTGAGCCTGCTGCTGCGCCAGCACGATACGGTATCGATCGTGGCGGAGCGCTCCGCCGACCTCGCCTTCATCGACGAGATGGGATGGCTGATGGTCTGGGGAACGACGATCCTTTACTTCGATTCGCTGATGATCATTCTGCTTTACGAGCGCCTGGGGCGGTGGCTGCGTCATTTCGTGACCGTGCGCTTCCTCATTTGCGGGATCGTGGTGCTCACGTTCGACCAGGCGGCCTTCTATGCGGCGTTGCGCTGGTGGAACGGCGCGCCTGCCGAGGTGTTCTGGGGCGGATGGATGGCGAAGATGCTGGCGGCGCCCTTCTATGCCATTGCCGTCGGCCTTTATCTCAACCTCTCGCGCCATCCGTCGCTTGCCATGTCAGACCGGCTGCTCGGAGATATCTTCAACACGCTGACCTTCCGCGAACGCTATGAGGACCTCTTGTCGCGCTCCGGTCAGGACACGCTCACGGGCTCGCTCGATCGCAGCCGGTTCGAGCTCGAGGCGCCGGAAATGCTGCGTGCGGCGCGCGCTGAAAACGCCGCCGTGACGCTGATGATCATCGACGTCGACCACTTCAAGGGCGTCAACGATCGCTTCGGCCACCTGGAAGGGGACCGGGTGCTGCAGCGGCTGGTGGAGACGGTGAAGTCGAAACTGCGACCGGTCGACAGGCTGTTTCGCTATGGCGGCGAGGAGTTCGTGATCCTGTGTCCGGCCATGGCGCATGAAGATGCGCTGAGGCGCGCCGAAGAGATCCGGATCTCGATCTCCGATCAGATCGCGACGCCGGACGGTCGGCCGGTCACGGCGAGTATCGGGCTTTCTTCGACGCCTGCCGATGGGGCCGCGGTCGAGGATCTGCTGGCGCAGGCGGACCTGAGGCTCTATGCCGCCAAGGGACGCGGACGCAATTGCGTCGTCGGCCGATAGGTCATCCCGGCGTCGCCTTCAGATGCCGACATTCGGCCGGTCGATGATTTCGCGCAGCGAAAAGCTGGAATTGATCTTCACCACGTGGGGCAGGGCCGAGAGCCAGTCGCGGTGAATGCGCTCATAGTCCTGCAGATCCTTGGCCGCGACCCGTAGGATGTAGTCGTACTCTCCCGACATCAGGTAGCAGACGAGCACGTTCGGACAGAGCTTCACTGCCGCCTCGAATTCGGCGAGCGTCTTGGCGAACTGGCCGGAGAGCGAAATATGGACGATGACCATGATCTGGTAGTCGAGCGCCTTATGCGCAATGCGGGCATGATAGCCGGCGATCGTTCCGGATTTTTCCAGGATGTCGACCCGTCGCGAACAGGCCGACGGCGAGAGCCCGACCTTCGCCGCCAGGTCGGCATTCGAGATCCGGCCGTTCTGCTGGAGAATGCGCAGAATCGTATGATCGATGGCATCGAGTTCGCCCATTCGTGATTTCTCCCGATCTTGCTCCAGTTTGCGCAATATTATTCGAAATCAATGCGCCTTGGGTTTCGTCTTTGCAAGGACATTCGATTGTCGGCGTGTTTTGCTGATTGCCTCGTCATAAGCGGCGCAAAGCCCATAACAGGAGAGGAACGCTAGGATGCGTGTCGGTTGCCCGAAGGAAATCAAAAACCATGAATATCGTGTCGGCCTGACGCCCGGCTCGGTGCGTGAATATGTTGCCCATGGCCACGAGGTAATCGTGGAAACCAAGGCCGGGGCAGGGATCGGCGCGGATGACGATGCCTACCGTGCCGCTGGCGCGAAGATTGTCGCGACGGCAAAGGATGTGTTCGAAAAGTCGGACATGATCGTCAAGGTCAAGGAGCCGCAGCCCTCCGAATGGGCGCAGCTGCGCGAAGGCCAAATTCTCTATACTTACCTGCATCTCGCGCCCGATCCTGAACAGACAAAGGGTCTGCTCAATTCCGGCGTGACGGCGATCGCCTATGAAACCGTTACCGATGATCGCGGCGGCCTGCCGCTGCTCGCGCCGATGTCCGAGGTTGCCGGGCGCCTGGCGATCCAGGCGGGTGCGACCTCGCTGCAAAAGGCCAATGGCGGCCGCGGTATCCTGCTTGGCGGCGTGCCGGGCGTGCTCCCGGCCAAGGTGACCGTCATCGGTGGCGGCGTCGTCGGCCTGCATGCGGCGCGCATGGCGGCCGGTCTCGGTGCCGATGTCTCTATCCTTGATCGCTCGATCCCGCGCCTGCGCCAGCTCGACGATCTCTTCGCCGGCCGCGTGCACACGCGCTACTCGACCATTGACGCGCTGGAGGAGGAAGTCTTTTCCGCTGACCTCGTCATCGGGGCGGTGCTCATCCCGGGTGCCGCGGCACCGAAGCTCGTCACCCGCGAAATGCTGACCGGCATGAAGAAGGGCGCGGTCATCGTCGACGTCGCCATCGACCAGGGCGGCTGCTTCGAAACCTCGCATGCCACCACGCATTCCGATCCGACCTACGAGGTCGACGGCATCGTGCACTACTGCGTTGCGAACATGCCGGGCGCGGTGCCGGTGACATCGGCGCATGCGCTGAACAACGCCACGCTGCACTATGGCCTTCAGCTTGCCGACAAGGGGCTGAAGGCGATTGCCGAAGACCGGCATCTGCGCGCCGGCCTCAACGTACACCGCGGTCGCGTGACCAACGCGCCTGTCGCCGAAGCGCTCGGCTATGATGCCTATGCACCCGAGGCGGTGCTGAACGTCGCATGACGGAATAATCCATCGGCCCGGCAGCGATGCCGGGCCGATGGCCACGAAGGCGTCAGGCGGTGACGATCCGGCACTGGTAGCAGTTGTACCTGGTCGAGCGCACATGGACGGCTGAAATGTCGGATCGCGCCAGCAGTTCATTCGCTCGCGTTTCAAGCTGTTCCCTGGCGATGACGTCACCGGTCCCATAGACGATGCGTTCGTCGGGGCCGTAGCCGCGCAGGAGATAGCTGTCGCGCGAACTCAGGATCGGCGGCAAGGTTTCGCCATCATGCGCCGGGCACGCCTCGGCGTGCATGAACACCGGGCCGGTTTCCGCATAAGGCTGCGATGTCGAAAACGGTCGAAGCGCGAAAATCAAATAGGGCGCGCCGGCTTCGACATAATCCAGGCAATGACGGCAGGGCACACCACCGCCATCGGAGATCTGTCGCTCCGGCGCATTGCCATAGGCGTCCAGCCCGCCGTCTCTTATCCGGCGGGCTTCCGCGTCAGACATCGGAACATAGCGCAGCGGCATGTGTATCTCCCTGATCGGTTTGTTTGTTCGATCAGGATAATGCGCCGGCCGCAGCCATCGGGACACCCGGAACTTGCCGGATGGTGTTCGTCAGAGGTTTTTCACCAGGCTCAGAAGTTCGGCATCGGTCAAAGGCTCGACCGTCGCCTCGCGCGTCGCGACCGGCGAGAAGCCGAACTGTTGGTAGAGCTGCAGCGCGCGCGGGTGGTCGAGATTGTTGGTGGTGACCTTCAGCTTGCTCGGGCTCAGCGCCCAGGCGGCAAACAGCGTCTGCAGCAGGAACCATTTGCCAAGCCCGAGGCCGAGTGCGTGTTCCATCAACCCGAAATGCACGAGCTCGACGACGTCGTCCTCACCCTGATGCAGTTCGAAGAAGCCGGCCGGCGCCCCGTTGACGTAAAGGACCGTCACGCTCGTCCGCTTGTCGCCAAGCGTTGCGGCCAGCTCCTCGTCGCTCATGCGCAGTCGTTCCGTCCAGTGCCAGCGGCGGCCGACGCGCAGATAGAGAAACCTGTAGTAGCCGAGCGGAATGTCGGAGACGCGCAGGATCGCGGTCTGGATATTGACCGGCATCGGCAGGCTCTGCTTCGGCGGAGCCGTCATTTCGAGTTCGGTAACGTGCGCCGTTAGCGAGGCGAGCTTGGGAGTGCGCATGGCGTCACTCGCGACCCGTGACGACCGTGGTGTCGGCACGTCCACCCCATTCGGACCAGGAGCCGTCATAGAGCGTGTTGTCGGTGTGGCCGAGCGATTGCAGCGCCAGCGTGATGATGGCCGCGGTTACGCCCGAACCGCAGGTCGTGACCACAGGCTTCGAAAGATCGACACCGGCGTCCTCAAAGGTCTGGCGCAGGGCGGCGAGATCCTTGAGCTTGCCGTTCTCGGAGAAGACGCCGGACGGCAGGCTGTGGGCACCCGGCATATGACCGGAGCGCAACCCGGCGCGCGGCTCGGCCTCTTCGCCGTAGAAGCGGGCAGCGCCTCGAGCGTCGGCGATCTGGATAGCGCCGTCGGCGACGATGTCCTTCATCCCGGCCAGGGACGTGACGGCCGCTGGCGTAAAGCTCGGTCTGAACGTGGCAGGGTTCGGCGAGGGCACTTCGGTCGTGACGCGGCGGCCTTCCCGGTTCCAGCCGTCCATGCCGCCATCGAGCACATAGACGTCTTTCGCGCCCATGATGCGCAGTTCCCACCAGACGCGTGGCGACGTCATGATGCCCGGGCCATCATAGACGACGATCGTGTCCGTCTCGCTTACGCCGAGCGCGCCGACCGCTTCGGCGAAGGCCTCCGGGGAGGGCAGCGTATGCGGCAGGCCGCTCGTGTGGTCGGCAATGGCGTCCTGGTCGAAGAATACGGCGCCGGGAATGTGGCCCGCTTCGTACTCGGCCTTCGCGTTGCGCTTCTGCGCCGGCAGGTACCAGGATGCGTCGAGGATCCGGATCGAGGGATCGCTGAGCCGCTCCTCAAGCCAGTCGGCGGAAACGACAAAGGCGCTCTTGTTGTTGGTCACGGTCGCAACTCCTTACTCAAACTGATGCGCGGTCTTCGGGGGTGCCGAAGCGGATACGGAACCGGCGGTTCTCCTTACCCTTCTTCTCGATCTTGGCGATGTGAATGGCGCCGACTTCCTGCGTCTCCGACACATGCGTGCCGCCGCAGGGCTGGCTGTCGACCGCCGAGTTCTCGCCGATGCAGACAAGGCTGACGCGCCCGAGGCCCATTGGCGGCCGCACGTTCTTCGACTTGACGATGCCGGGATTGGCGGCGAGCTCGTCGTCGGTGATCCACTGGACGTAAACGGGATGGTTTTCTTCGACGAGCTTCATCAGCGCCGCCGTGACGTCGTCCCGGTCGATCGTCTCGCTCATGTCGAAATCGACACGGCTCTCGTCCTCACCGACGGACGCGCCGGTGATCGGGAAGGGACAGACGACCGAAAGCAGGTGGCAGGCGGTGTGCATGCGCATCAGGCGGTAGCGACGCGGCCAGTCGATATGGAGAACGAGCTTCTCGCCGATTTCGGGCACCGGCTGCTCTGCGGCCGGCACATGGACGATGATGTCCTTGGTTTCGCCGTGACGCGCGACCGCGATATCGATTCGGCTGCCGTCGGCGCGCTCCAGAAAACCGGTGTCGCCGGGTTGGCCGCCGGACGTGGCATAAAAGCAGGTCTGATCCAGTTCGATCCCGCCATCTTCGAGGATTCCGGTGACGCTGGCCTCGCAGGTCGAGAGGTAGAAATCGTCACGGAAGAGGGCGGTCACGGTCCTGGTCATCGCATTCCTATCCAACTGATTCGTATGGCACTGCAATGTTGGAAGCCGTCTTCAACCATGTGGGCACCGGCAGCCCCTTGGAGGCGAGGAAGTCCGGATTGAAGAGCTTCGATTGATAGCGGTTACCATAGTCGCACAGGATCGTCACGATCGTATGTCCCGGTCCGAGATCCTTGGCGAGCCGCACCGCACCGGCAATGTTGATGCCAGTCGAGCCACCGACGCAAATGCCTTCCTGTTCGATCAGGTCAAAGACGTAAGGCACGGCTTCCGAATCCGGAATCTGATAGGAGAAGTCGGGCGTGAAGCCTTCGAGATTGGCGGTGATTCGGCCCTGGCCGATGCCTTCCGTGATCGAGCTCCCCTCGGATTTCAGTTCGCCGTTGGTGTAGAAATTGTAGAGCGCCGCCCCTTGCGGATCCGCAAGGCCGATCTTGATCGCGGGATTCTTCGCCTTCAGGCCTTGCGCGACGCCGGCCAGCGTTCCGCCCGAGCCGACGGCGCAGATGAAGCCGTCGACCTTGCCGTCCGTGTCGCGCCAGATTTCCGGCGCCGTCGTTTCCACATGGGCGTCGCGGTTGGCGACGTTGTCGAACTGGTTCGCCCAGATGGCGCCGTTCGGCTCGGTCCTGGCCAGTTGCTCGGCAAGGCGGCCGGAGATCTTCACGTAGTTGTTGGGGTTCTTGTAGGGAACGGCGGGCACTTCGACGAGCTCGGCGCCGAGCAGCCGCAAGGCGTCTTTCTTCTCCTGGCTCTGGGTCTCCGGGATGACGATGACGGTTCGGTATCCGAGCGCCTGGCCGACGAGCGCCAGACCGATGCCGGTGTTGCCGGCCGTGCCTTCGACGATGACGCCGCCCGGCCGCAGCTGACCGGTACGTTCCGCATGGCGAATGATCGAGAGCGCCGCACGGTCCTTCACCGATTGTCCGGGGTTCAGAAACTCGGCCTTCCCGAGGATCGTGCAGCCTGTCGCCTCGGACACGGACTTCAGCCGGATCAGAGGCGTGTTTCCGATAGCTTCGAGCACGGACGGTAGAATGGCCATTTGCAGAACCTCGTGTTTGAGGACAGGCACCGCGGCAAGGCGGCACGTACCAGGTAAAAAACGAACGGCGGCCGGCGAATGTCGACAACGTTTCCGGACCGCCGAAATGTTGGCGTGTTTTCGGCTCAGCCTGCACTTCAGGCAAGAAATAGCGTTTCGCCGCCGCTCTGTCCCGAACAAAAATCGTCTCCAGGGCATGTGAGAGCCAGCGACGAAGACCGTTGCCGCGATGAAGGGCCGGGCAAGTCATTTTTCGCCCACAGAAGGAGATGCGTGCGTGTTTCCCGGCGCGTGCCGAGGAGTGAGTGATGAGTATCCAATCTACGAAATCGGAACGGAAACTGGCTTGGGTTACGGGCGCAAGCTCGGGAACCGGACGGGCGCTCGCGCTCGCGCTCGTGCGCGAGGGCTATGCCGTCGTGGTGACGGCAAGAAACCACGACAGGCTCGTGGATCTTCAGCACGAAGCGGCGAGCGAAGGCCGCATCACCGTGCTCGACGGCGACGTCACTGACCCCGCGGATATGGAGCGGGTGATAGCGGCGATCGAATACGATCATGGGCATCTTTCGCTCGTGGTGCTGAACGCCGGTGTCGCGCTACCGGTCCGGGGAGACGAACTCCACCGCGAGGCCTTCGAGAAGAGTTTTGCCGTCAACTTGAATGGCGTCGTCAACTGTCTCTTGCCGGCCGTCGCTCACATGAAGGCGCAAGGACGCGGCCACATAGCCATCGTATCGTCCGTCGCCGGCTATGGCGGGTTGCCGAGCAGTGCTGCCTATGGCGCCACAAAGGCCGCGCTGATCAACATGGCGGAGAGCCTGAAGTTCGATCTCGACCGGATTGGCATCCGGTTGCAGATCATAAGTCCTGGCTTTGTCGATACGCCTGGGACCGCGCGTATTCGCTTCCCGCGGCCGACCCCAGTGACGAGCGAAGAGGCCGCAAGCCGCATTCTCGCCGGTCTGAAATCGCGCCGTTTCGAAATCGCCTTCCCGCGTCGCTTTGCCTACGCGGTGAAGCTCATCGATCTC
This sequence comes from Ensifer adhaerens, assembly GCF_002940685.1. GTDB lineage: Bacteria > Pseudomonadota > Alphaproteobacteria > Rhizobiales > Rhizobiaceae > Ensifer > Ensifer adhaerens_E. The sequence goes on from NZ_PNFP01000004.1 coordinate 80,006, forward strand.
CTGCCCTACAGCCTCTACTTCAGTCTGTTGAACTGGCTGACCCGCGGCAAGGCGGAAGCCATGGAAGGCAAGAAACAAGCCGGGCCCCGCGGGCGTCCGCGTCAGGCGGTGTGAAGCACCAGCACCGCGCCGAAGATGAGCGCGAGCCCGGCCCAGCCGATCGGTTTCAGCTTCTGGCCGAACAGAACACGGCCGCAGATGGCTGTCCCGAAAATCCCCGTTGCGCCGAGCACGGCATAGGCGATGGCAAGCTCCATGCCCTTGATGGCTTCGGCGAGGAAGGCAAAGGCGGCGAGCACCAGCAGGATCGAAAGCATACCCCAGCCGCGGCGCGCGAAACCTTCCGATTTCGTCGAGGCGAGGTTGGCCGCAACATCGAGGATGCCGGCGATGACCGCAAGAATGAAGTAGATGCTAGGCGCGCTCATTGGCCGCTCCCTCGCTCGCCGCTTCATCCTCGTCGTGATACTCGCCGGCATTCACAAGCAGGATGCCGACGATCGCCATCGAAAGGCCGAGCATTTCGCGTCCGGTCAGCACATGGCCGAAGACGAAAACCGAAACCAGCGTGATGATGGCAACGCCCGAACCTTCCCAGATCGCGTAGGCGACGCCGACCGATATCGTCTTTACCGCCTTCGCCAGGAAGACGTAGGAGAGGGCGATCGAGACATACATGACGGTGTGGCCGAGATAGGAGCCGCTTTCGGAAGCGGCCTTCATCACCGTCAGCCCCACCACTTCGGTCGCGATGGCGAGCGCGAGGAAAAACCATGCAAGACGCATGCAGTACCTTCGAAGAGAGATTTGGATCAACCGCCTCTTAAGCGCTACGGGTGACGCGGTAAAGCCGTGCCGCGTGCGCTTACTCGAAGACGATCTGCCGGACGTCGATGTTGCGGGCGCGGAACCCGGCCTCGCAGTAGTAGAAGTAGAACTCCCACAGCCGCTTGAAGCGCAGGTCGAAGCCGAGCGGCTCTAGCCGGTTCCAGACCGACCAGAACCGTTCCCGCCATTCGCCAAGCGTGCGGGCATAGTCGCCACCGAAGCCGAAGTCGTTGATCATGCGCAAGCCGACGTTGCGGCCAAGTTCGACCAGATGCTCGCGCGTCGGCAGCATGCCGCCCGGAAAGACATATTTCTGGATGAAATCGGGGTTGGAGCGGTACTCCTCGTAGGCTTCGGGCTTGATGGTGATGATCTGCAGACCGGCCTTGCCGCCCGGCTTCAGGCATCGCTTCAGCTGCGAGAAATAGGTCGCCCAGAATTTTTCGCCGACGGCCTCGAACATCTCGATCGAGACGATGCGGTCGTAGGTACCTTTTTCCTCGCGATAGTCCTGGAACTTCAGTTCGACGCGGTCGGCAAGGCCCGCACGCTGCATGCGCTCGCGCGCGAAGGCCAGCTGTTCGCGGCTGATCGTCAGGCCGGTGACCCTGCAGCCGATTTCCGTTGCCGCGAACTCGGCAAAACCGCCCCAGCCACAGCCGATCTCAAGCACATGATCGCCAGTGCGCAGGTTCGTCGCCTCGGCGAGCGCGCGGTATTTGGCCCTCTGCGCCGAGCGGAGATCGTTGGCGCCCGTAGCGTAGAGGGCGGACGAATAGGTCATGCTCGGATCCAGCCACTCGCTGTAGAAGGCGTTGCCGAGATCGTAATGGGCCGAGATGTTGCGTCGTGCGCCCGAATGGGTGTTGGCATTGCGCCAGTGCAGGAACTTGTCGAATAGGCGCAGAAGCCCGCGCGCACGGTTCGGAAAGTTCCTGCCGATTTCGGCGTTGACGAGGAACAGTTCGAGAAAGGCGCCGACATCGGGACTGTCCCAGTCGCCGTCGATATAGCTTTCCGCAGCCCCGATCGTGCCGCCTGAGATGGCGCGCTGTGGCAGGTTCCAGTTGTTGAGGTTGAGTATGGCGCGGGGGCCGACCCTGGTACCGTTGATGATCAGTTTGCGGCCGTCGGGCGTGGAGAGCATCAGCGTCCCCACCTGAAGGTGCACCAAGGCGCCAAGCACCAGCCGCGCCTTGAGCGGAAAGTCCCGCACGGCCGTCGCCAGATTGTCGGAGGAGAGCTCCACCGCACCCTCGAATGCGGCAAAATCGGCTTCCAGGTTACGCATACACCACCCCCTCAGCTGTTGCATCCGTAGCGTGAGCCTAGCCGCAATCGCGCCATACGCCAACTGCGGATTTCTACCGGAGGGCTCTATGTCTTCCCGGAATCTCCCGGTGCGCTTGTGATCTGCCGGAAGGCTGCCAGTGCCCGATCCCGTGCGACGGCATGGTCGACGATCGGTTTCGGATAGGTCGCGCCAAGTTCGATGCCGGCTTCGGCAAGGGCTGGGGCCGGCGCCGCAAAGGGGCGATGGACGTAGCGCGGGTGGAGGCGCTCCAGTTCCGGAACGAAGCGCTTCACATAGAGACCGTCGGGGTCGAACTTTTCGCCCTGGAGGATCGGGTTGAAGATTCGGAAGAACGGCGCGGCGTCCGCGCCTGATCCGGCCACCCATTGCCAGCTTGCGGCATTGTTGGCCGGATCCGCGTCGACCAGCGTGTCGCGGAACCAGGCCTCTCCCTTGCGCCAATCGACCAGGAGGTCCTTGATCAGAAACGAGGCGACGATCATGCGCACGCGGTTGTGCATGTATCCGTGGCGCCAGAGCTGACGCATGCCGGCGTCGACGATCGGGTAACCGGTGAGCCCCTTGGTCCAGCGGGCGAAGTCGTCCTCGTGGTCCAGCCAATCGAGACGATCGAATCGACGATCGAGATTGCGGCGCGGCAACTCCGGGTAATGAAACAGCAGATGATAGGAGAACTCGCGCCAGGCGAGCTCCTTGCGGAAGGTGGCCGCGCCTTCGCCGCTTTCGGCCTGGGGCCTTGCCGCCGCATGCCAGGCTTGCGCCGGCGAAATTTCTCCGAAGGCGAGGTGAGGCGAGAGCAGGGACGTGCCGTCCGCATCGGGATAGTCGCGGCGATCCTTGTAGCCGTCGAGCCTTTCGTCGACGAATTCTTCGAGGCGGGCGGTCGCACCCTCTTCGCCCGGCGTCCAGATCTCGCTGAATGTCGCCGCCCAGTCGGGATTTGTCGGCAACAGCGACCAGTCGTCGAGACGATCCGACTGCGGCCAGGTTTCCGGCGCCGCGATGCGGCGCGGCCGGTCGATCGGAGGCGCCGGCTCGCTCTTGGATCCGAGCGCGCGCCAGAACGGCGTAAACACCCGGTAGGGCCCGCCCGTCGTTGTCAGCAATCGCATCGGTTCATGCAAAAGCTGCCCGGAAAAGCTCTCGGCGATGATGCCCCTGTCGGCGAGCGCCTTCTTGAGCACGCTATCCGTGGCAACGCCGCTCGGGTCGTAGCGCCGATTCCAGTAGACGCGCTCCGTGCCGCTCGCCCGCGTTATTTCGACGATCACGTCCAGCGGGTCGCCGGAACGAAGAATGAGCCGGGACGCATGCTGCGCGAGGCTCGTGCCCAACGCCTCGAGCGAATGGTGCAGCCACCACTGCTGTGCCGCGCCAAGCGGGCCGTTGCCGCTATCGGTGGGTTCCCGGATGTAGAGGGGGATGACAGGGGCTTCGCCCGCTGCGGCCGACAGGGCGCGATTGTCTGCAAGGCGGAGATCCTTGCGGAACCAGACGATGATGGGCGGCGCCGCGGCCTTTGTCATGAAGAACCATCGGGAGGTTGGGGATTGATCACCCGGTGAACATAGGTGCAAAATGAAAAAGAGCCATTCGCATCGCTGCAAATGGCTCTTTTCGAAACTGGCTCCCCGGGCCGGATTCGAACCGGCGACCTGTCGATTAACAGTCGAATGCTCTACCGCTGAGCTACCAGGGATCATCCGCGCCGCTGTTGTGCTGTGCGCTTCAGAAGTGAGGCTGCTAATACGCATGCTTTTCTGATTTGCCAAGCGATTTTTCAAAAAAAATGACAAGTTCCGTTGCGAGGCTGTGGAGAAGCCCCCAATTGTGGGAAAACACGCCGGATAGGGAATGATGAATAAAAACAGGAAGCAGACGCATTTCGGCATTGATCCGCAGACACGACAGATCGTGCTGGGCAAATGGCGCATTAGCCTGCCGGAATCACCGTTGCTGCGTATTCTCTTGGGCTCGCTGCTGGTGCTCTGCGGGTTTCTCGGCTTTCTGCCGGTGCTCGGCTTCTGGATGATACCGTTGGGCCTGATCGTGCTTTCTCATGACATCCCCTCCGTTCGCCGCCGCCGCCGCCGCCTGGCCGTCTGGTGGGCGCGCTGGCGCGGGAAGGCCAATTCCTCGAAGAACTCCTGACCACGGCACCGCCTCCGTACGGCTTCCTGCCGGGGCGTAACGCGGCAGAGTGCTCCCGAATCCCGGTGCCTCGCACTTCAATCCCGAATCTCCCGCTGGCGATTGTGGTCCCGCGTGGCAAATGAACCGAGTTCACAGGGTCTCCCTTTCTGTTGGGGAGCTCTCGAAAACTTTTCGGCAACGCATCAAACGCATAATGCGGTCTCGAATCAGGATGAGGACCGATGGCCAAAGCCACTACGAAACGTCGACGCCGCAGTTCGGGCCGCAGCAGCAGCAAACAGGGCGGAATGGCGCCGTGGTATCTGGCTGCAGCGCTGACCCTTGGCGGCGTGATGGCCTATGACCATCGTGCCGAACTCAAGCACTGGCCGGTGGTTTCCGATGTGGTGGCCTTTGCGTCGCGTTCGGAAACGAGACCGAAGCCCGCGCGCTCGGTTCCGCATGCGCAGGAGCGTGTCGCGCAGCAGGCCGACAGGCACAAGTCGAATCCGAAGCCGAACCCGGTCACGAAGGTCGCGCTTGCCGCCCCGGTGCCGTCGGTGAATGTCGGCGTCACGCCGCCAACTCCCGTCGTGCGGCCGAACGAAGAGGTGAAGACGGCGTCCATCCGCACCGACCAGTTCTATTTCTGCGGCATTCGCAACGACAACTGCGTGATCGACGGCGCCACCTTCGTCTTTCACGGCGAGACGATCCGCGTGGCCGACGTCGATGCACCGCGAATTCGCCAGGCGAGCTGCGACAAGGAACGTTCGCGCGGATTCTACGCCAAGCAGCGTCTGCGCGAATTGTTGAACGCGGGCGATTTCAGGCTGGTGGCCGCCGGCAACCGGCAGGATGCAAAGGCAGGCGAAAAGCTGCGCCTGGTTACCCGCGGCGATCAGTCCCTCGGGCGCGTGCTCGTTTCCGAGGGGCTTGTGCGCCCATGGGAAGGGAGGGCGACACCGTGGTGCTGAAATCAGTCGGGACACGCTCGGCCGAAATTGTCGATCGTTCTGTGGAAAGTATCTGTCTCACAAATCGGCGGCGCGTTTTTCGGAAAATGCCTCTTGCGGTTTTTCTGCAATCATTCTAAATCCGCGCCAACGCTCGGTTATCCGAGCTGTGAGGCCTCGTGGCGGAGTGGTGACGCAGAGGACTGCAAATCCTTGTACCCCGGTTCAATTCCGGGCGAGGCCTCCAAATAAATTCACCTCATTTTAGTTCGGATTTGTGTTCTGCCTTCGTGCAGCGCGGTCGATGTTTGCCGCCCCACGTCCGCACAAGCCACATCTTCTATATCTCCGTCGGATCTTATCGCTTCGGTGAATTCGGTAGAGGGGGAACGATGACTCCGCTGAGATCAGCCGCGTCGGTAGCGTCCGTAAACATTAAGAACGGAGGCAATGGCATCAATGAAAAAGAGACTGATCCTGACGGCGTTGGCGTGTTTCGCGGCGACCGCCGATGCCGCGCGCGCGGAAGACCTGGTATTTCAGCTGAAGAACAACACCAGCGCGGTGCTGACGAACTTCTACACCTCGCCGGTCGGGGTCAACGAGTGGGAAGACGATGTTTTCGGTCGGCAGGTTCTAAACCCCGGCGAGAGCATGGAGATCACCATCGCTGACGGGCGGGACGTCTGCAAATACGACATGCGATTCGAGTTCGAGGAAGGCTCGGCCCTCGATACGACCGAGGACACACAGGACCTCTGCGAACTCGGCGAATACACGATCCACGAATAAGCGGCTCGGCTTCGGATCGCCTAAAACAGAAAGAGCCTCGCCGCTTTCGGCGGCGAGGCTCTCTTGATTCGGCGTTCTGCCGGAAACTCAATGGTAGCGGCGGATGAGCCCGACGAGCTTGCCCTGGATCTTCACCCGGTCCGGCCCGAAGATTCTCGTCTCATAGGCGGGGTTGGCAGCCTCGAGCGCGATCGATGCGCCCTTGCGGCGGAAGCGCTTCAGCGTCGCTTCCTCGTCGTCCACCAGCGCCACGATGATATCGCCGGGATTGGCCGTGTTGCCGTTGCGGATGATCACGGTATCGCCGTCGAAGATGCCGGCCTCGATCATCGAATCGCCCTTCACCTCCAGGGCGTAATGCTCGCCGTTGCCGATCATGTCGAGCGGAATGGTAATGTCGTGGGTGTTGTTCTGGATTGCCGAGATCGGCACACCGGCGGCGATGCGCCCCATCACGGGAACCGACACGGACGTGCTTTCGGCGACCGGCGCCGGCTTCGGCGCGGCAGGAGCGGCGGCCGGTGGCTTGCCGAGGCTGCCCTCGATCACGCTCGGCGAGAAGCCTCTGCGCGGTTGCTGCTGGCCGGCGGCGTAGGCTTCCGGAAGCTTGATGACCTCGAGCGCGCGCGCCCGGTTCGGCAGCCGGCGAATGAACCCGCGTTCCTCGAGCGCGGTGATCAAACGGTGGATGCCGGACTTCGACGCCAGGTCGAGCGCATCCTTCATTTCGTCGAATGACGGCGGGACGCCCGACTCCTTCATGCGTTCGTGAATGAACAGAAGCAATTCCTGTTGCTTGCGGGTCAGCATGGCACGTCGCTCCAGAGGCGTGAAACAAATCAAGAACAGACACTATCTGTTCCATATGTGTTCCGCAAGTGCCTAAAATTCCGTGAACTCTGGCAATTGACCGCTTCTATGGGCGCCGATCGGTCACTTTTGCGGGAGCAGGGCAGGTTTGGGCGGCGGTTGTGGGCCAAATGGCACCAGACGCGGCCGGTCACGCCGCGATTCGAACGAATCGCCATGCTGGTTGGGAAAGACCAAGGGCGTGCCGCGTGAAAGCGCAAAGCGGTCGCGTCAGGCTCAAATCATGAATTCAAGCGCACCGAGTAAACCTGCACGATCGCGGCGCGCTTTAGGTCGGCTGCGAGGCGGAGCAGGCGTCTTCGAACTCCTTCACCGTCTCGGCGTCGTTGTCTTCCGGAAGCACCGCGTCGGCCGCGTCGGTCGCAACAGGCGTGTCGCCGTCATAGACGAACGACTGAATGTAGAACGCGAGCGCGCCCTTCCACACATTGCGCCCATCGATCTGATGGCACGGCACCGCCCGTTCGAAATCGGTCTGGAGTTCGTCCACCGTTGCGGCACTGAGCTTGACGTCAGGCATATTGGGCGATGCGACTATCGAAGCGAGGAGCAGGGCGGCAAGCACGGTGATCGTCCACTTGATGAAGGGGTGGGACTACGGGTCGGTTAACGATCTGAACCGTGCTTTCGTTCCGAAGTCCAGCAAGCTTGGCGTTCACTCCGTCGTGTTCAACAGCTCTTTGCCTGCAGGCTGTGTCCGATTTGCGCCAGCCGCTCCATTGCAAGCTCGTCGTGGCGGTTCCGCATGGGGTGCGCGAAGGATGAAGTGCCAGCGCGCTGTCGACGAGATCATCGCCGATGAAGGGCGCAAGTCCGAGGAATGAAGGCCGGCCCGGTCAATGGGCGGCGACAGGGTAGGAGATGCGGTCTTTCTGGTGGAGCCGAAGGGAGTCGAACCCTCGACCTCCGCAGTGCGATTGCGGCGCTCTCCCAACTGAGCTACGGCCCCATCTCGACCAGTCAACACGACAGCCGTCGAGCCTGTCAACATTTTCCGCGCGGCAGAGAGCCGGCGTACGGCCGACGCGGTGCGTCCTCCTCTTCGGGTTCCCGCGGGCGCAAGACTTCAGAACCGTTTCTTCAGGAAGTATCGCGCAATCGCGCCATTTCCGCCTTCCAGTTCACCAAAGACTTCGAAGCCCAGTTTCTCGTAGAAAGGCCGCGCCTGGAACTCGAAAGTATCGAGCCAAAGGCCGATGTAGCCTCGATCCCGCGCGATCTTCTCCGCTTGCTCGATCAGGCGCCGGCCGAGGCCCTGGCCGCGGTACTCGTCGGGAACGGCGAGATAACGGATGAAGGCCCAGCCATAGCCGTCCGTCGCATAGAGCCCCCCGGTTGCAGCCTTCGTCTCGGGGTCGCGAAGAACGATCGCAAAACCGGGCAGATCGGCCATGCCGCTTTGGGCGTCGTTGTAGGCGTCGAGCGGCGCGACGATACCGCGCAGGTCCTCTCTGTTCGGGTCGTCGAGGATGATGTCCATTAGGGGAGCAGGCATGGAGAAACCCCTGTTCGTGTCTGACCGCTGATTGCCACACAAAGCGGAGCCTTTCGGCCGGTGTCCGCTCACTCGATGCACAAGCAGGGATGGTATTCATGTTTTGTTCCGGATGGCAAGCTGCCTCGGCGGAGGCTTGGATTTTTCCTTGTGGCCGCCAGATCTTATGCAGAACCCCGCATGTTTCTGGAGGCACCTGTGGCTTGTGCCGCCGTATGCTACAGTAGGCCACGCCCTCGCGCACGGGGAGCCATTGTCGAACCATGCCGGCGGGTTTACCCTTGCAGCTGACGGTAACGCATCCGGCCCCGCAGGATCCTTGTCGTGCGCGAGCCACGAATGACGCCCGAATGCCGGTTGCGAACATCGACGGCATCCGTGCGAGCGTACAGCATTCCGTATCCGAAACAGACGCCTGCCGGCCCACAGTCCCCCTGGGAGGCCTCTCCGTGGCCTGGCGATTTGGAGGAGGATCAGCAATGGCCAAGACGATGAAGGCGGCCGTCGTTCGGCAGTTCCGCGCCCCCCTTGTGATTGAGGAAGCGGCGATGCCCACGCCGCAGGCGGGTCAGATCCTCGTCAAGTATGAAGCGACGGGCGTCTGCCATACCGACCTTCATGCTGCCAATGGAGACTGGCCGGTGAAACCGAGCCCGCCGTTCATTCCAGGGCACGAAGGCGTTGGCTATGTCGCGGCGGTCGGTGCCGGCGTCATGCGAGTGAAGGAGGGGGACAGGGTGGGCGTTCCCTGGCTTCACAGCGCCTGTGGTTATTGCCCGCATTGTCGCACCGGTTGGGAGACACTTTGCGCGTCTCAGTCGAACACCGGATATTCGGTCAATGGAACGTTTGCCGAGTACGGATTGGCGGATCCGGACTTCGTTGGCAGCCTGCCTGACGCACTGGAGTTCGGTCCTGCTGCGCCGGTTCTGTGCGCCGGAGTAACCGTTTACAAGGGGCTGAAGGAAACGGAAGTCCGTCCCGGGGAATGGGTCGCCATCTCCGGCATCGGCGGTCTTGGCCACATGGCGGTACAGTATGCAAAGGCGATGGGCATGCATGTGGTCGCCGCCGACATCTTCGACGACAAGCTGGCGCTGGCAAGGCGGCTGGGCGCCGACATTACAGTCAACGGCAAGACGAAGGATGCCATCGAGCAGGTAACCAGAGCGACCGGCGGAGTGCACGGAGCGCTCGTAACCGCGGTTTCGCCTGCGGCGATGGAACAGGCGTTCGGATTCCTGCGATCGCGGGGAACGATGGCGCTCGTCGGCCTGCCCCCCGGGATGATCTCGATGCCGGTTTTCGAAACGGTTCTGAAGCGCATCACCGTGCGTGGATCGATCGTCGGTACCCGCCAGGACCTGGAGGAATCGCTGCAGTTTGCTGCTGAAGGCAAGGTGGCGCCGCATTTCTCATGGGACAGCCTGGAAAACATCAACGACATCTTCCACCGGATGGAAGCCGGAAAGATCGACGGTCGCATTGTAATGAGCCTGCAGTAGCCGGCGCGGACCTGCAGGTCCGGGCGGGGAGCCGTTTCGTGCTTCAGTGGAACGGTGCCGTCTCGATCGAGGAAGCCGCGGGCCTGCGTTGACACCCTGAGTGGAGCATGTGTTGCGCGCCAGTCTGTGCGCCCTCTCAAGCAACCACCCACAACGGGGCCGTCCAGTGAATGCCAATAGACCTTCTGTAGAATGGAGATGGCAATGAGCAAGGGCATGGTCCTGGATCAGCACACTCTGTCGAGACGAGATCTCCTGTTGGTGGCAGGGACTGCGGCGGCCACGCTCGCCACATACAGCCACGCTGCCCGCGCAGCGCCGGGCGCAGGCACGCTTGTGATCGATGAAGTGAAGCAGGGCGAGGACATCTTTGCCTACGTCAGCAGGATCAAGGGCGGGTTTGACGAGACGACTTACAGACAGGTGCTGGGGTGTGCGAACGCGTTCAAGGAAGGCGATCAGACGATCGGGGTCGCCGCTGAAAATGACGCGGCGCGCGCGAATGCCCGGACCCTCCTTGCGAATACGAAGATCGGAGACCTTCACCAGCACCCGCTGCTTGAGGACGATCTGCAACGACTGATCTGGCAGACCACGGACAAGGCCCAGCATGAAAAAGTCAAGAACTGGACCATGGGCCAGCTGAAGGCATTTCTGCTGACCAAATCGGAAGAAGAGATCAAAGCGGTCATGAATGGTCTGACCAGCGATACCATCGGCTGCGTGCCGAAGCTCATGAGCAATGAGGAACTGATCTCCGTCAGCCAGAAGATCTTCAATGTCATGCCCGGCACCAAGCTGGGAGCCAAGGGGTACATGGGCGCGCGTATCCAGCCGAATTCGCCGACGGATCACCCCGAGGACATCATGTGGCAGGTCTTCGACGCGTTTTCCTATGCGACCGGCGACATCGTCATCGGCACGAACCCGGTCGACAGCACCGTGGACAGCGTCGTTACGGTGGAGCGGGCGCTCAAGGACATTGTGGATACCTTCAAGCTGGTCGACGTCATTCCCTGGTGTGTGCTGGCCCATATCGACGTCCAGGGCGAGGTGAGCGATCGTTTCCCGGGGACGGTCGCGACCGTGTTCCAGAGCCTCGCCGGAACGGATGACTGCAACAAGATTTTCGACATCACCAATGACAAGATCCTGAAGTATGCAAGCGCGAAGGCAGGGGAAAGGTATGGTCTCTACTTCGAGACGGGGCAGGGCTCGGAGTTCACCAACGGCGTGGCAAACGGCGTCGACATGATGGTGCTCGAGTCGCGAAAGTATGGGTTCAGCAGAGCGATCGGCATGGAGCTTGCGAAGGTGCAGCCCAAGGGCGCATGGCTCCATGTCAACGATGTTGCCGGCTTCATCGGGCCGGAGGTCTTCAAGAGCCGCGAACAGCTCGTCCGGTGCTGCCTCGAAGACATGGTCATGGGCAAGCTCCACGGGCTGACCATCGGCCTCGATATCTGCACAACCCTGCACATGACGGTCAGCCTGGACGATCTCGATTGGTGCCAGGACCAGATCATGCCGGCAAATCCCGCCTATCTGATCGCCTTGCCCACCAAGAACGACCCGATGCTGAGCTATCTCACGACCGCATTTCAGGACCACGTGCGTGTGAGGGAGAAATTCGGCTTCAAGGTCAACGATGCGATGTGGGATTTCTACAAGCGCATCGGGATCGTCGCCAGCGACAACAGCTATACGTCAAATTACGGAGACCCCCTCTGGGTCTATTACCAGTACCGCCTCGCCAAGGGTGACAAGCGGGCCAAGGACGCTGTCTATGCCGAAGGCAGGCTGATGATGGAGGCAGTCGAAGCGAGAGGCGTCGACCTGGCGACAGGACATGGAGACAAGATCTGGGATCTCAACCCGGCGCTCGCGACGAAAGTGAGGGGCCTGTATGACGACGCCAAGCAATCTCTGTGGGCCGAGCTCACACCGGAGTTTGTCGCCGCCGTACCCGGCGTCGTGCCGGTCCGCACCCTCTCCAAGGACCGCAACGACTACATCGCGCACCCGACCACCGGAGAAACGCTGAGCCCGGAATCCGTCAGGGCGATTGACGCGATCAGGACGTCCTGGAAAGGCGATATGCCCAAGGGCCAGATCGTCATTTCAGATGGTCTGAACGCCAAGGCCATCATGGATGACGGCCATCTTTCGCCCTATCTGGAGGAAATGCGCAGGCTGCTCGGTGCTGCCGGCGTCTCGGTGAGCGACAAGAACATCCTGGTCACCAGCGGCCGAGTACGGGCCGGCTACCGGATTGGCGAGATGCTGTTTGCCGACGCCGATCCCAACACGTTTCGAGGAATTCTCCACATCATCGGCGAACGGCCCGGAACCATGCACCACGCCTACTCGGTCTACATCACCGTAGCGAAGGGAAAGCGTTGGGCTGAGAAGGATATCGATCACGATATGACGAAGCTGGTCAGCAACGTCGCCGACACAGCACTTGCACCCAAGGAGGCGGCGAAGGAAACCTTGACCATTATCCGGGAGATCATCGGCAAGGACGTGAACGGCAGTCGGCGATTTGGTTGATCGCCCTCTCGGAACGCAGTGAACCGAAATGCCATCAGTAAATTCCCTGGCGCAAGCACCGCGCCAGGGAATTTGCCAGGCGGTCCGCATATACGCGGCCTAGTGGCATTGTAGTCGTTGCCCTATTGAGGCTTGGCAAAAGGATTCCCTTATGGACGGGGCGTCGGCCTCTCTGGGCCCGTAGCGGCCGGAAGACCGAGCTCGAAGCGAGCGAGCTCGCACTGCCGATCAATAAGCTCAAGCAACTTCTCACCTAAGGCAGCGGTAGGCTTGTCGGAATCTGACCAACGGTACATGGAGCCGTCTTGTAGGGATAAAACGGCGAAATCGTCAGGGCGGTTTTCAACCGGATAACGCGTCGCAACGGTAGACAGAGCCGCGAGCACGAGAGTCGCAGTGAGTGGATGCTTCGTATTCCAAACATGTACCGCAGTGCGTCGCCCGTTGATCTCCAACAGAAAATCCGGAGTGAAGTTGACCTTGAACAAGCTTTTTGGGCTGTTGTAAATCAACCCATCGCAAGCGCTTAGGGGGCCTGGATTAACGTGCCGCCATTGGAAGAAGCGCAACAGGCCGCGCTTCGCCGACTCGCGTTCGGGTGTTTTTTTAATCTGCGTCACGGAAGCCAACGCGGCCGTCGGCGAAATTCCATCAAATGCGATTTGACGAATACGTTGCCTCAAGCTCTTGTGGTAGTCATAGCCACCTTCGCTCGGAACATACCGTTCACGAACGATGCGTCTTTGAGGCTTAGGGTTGGAGTTTATGATTTTCAGGAAGGCCGAGAAGCCGATCGTCGGAGTCTGAGACATCGCTCATCCTTTTCGTTGATAACCTCTGAAGCCCAACTCGACTTTTAGATCCGACTCTCCGTATAATGCCTTTGCTACAGGGTGGAGAGCTTCTCGTCTTCGCCCCACGAGGGCCTCAGTGCTTGTTCGTGGTATCAAAAGCCGAATCCTGACAGGGGTTCGGCTTTTGTATTTCAGATTCGTCTACCAGTCGTGTCATCGAGGACGGACTTAGTTTCCTATTTGTTCCTCAATAACTTTCCGGGCAGTTGCCTGCCCGGAAGCGCTTGGAGCGATTTTGTCGATCTGCACCCAAACCTGCCCGTGAGCAGCGTTCGGATGGGCAGCACCACCACAAAATCTTAGCTGCAACCGCTCGTTGCGCCGCAGGTGTCGCACTTCTCGCAGGTGCCGTTGCGCACCATCGTGAAGTTCTGGCACTCGGTGCACATGTTGCCGGTGTAGCCCTGCATGATCGAGCGGGCGCGGCGTTCGGCTTCCACCTTCTTGGCGTCCGACTTGGCCGATGCCGCTTCGGCGGCGGCCTTGTCGGAGAAGAGGGCGGTCACTTCCTGCTCGACTTCGGTGGCGACCTCTTCGGCCAGTTCCGCAGCGCGTTCTTCATAGTCGCGCTTGAAAGCGACGATTTCCGAGGTGGCGATCGAGGTCGTCGTTTCCAGCTTGCGCACCGTGTTGCCGGCGATCGCCGTTACGGTAGAACCCGAGGAGGCGCGGGCGGGCGCTCCCGTCGACGAGCCCTTCGGCTCGCTGGAGGCCCGGTCACCGGTGCCGCCGACGATGGTCGGCTTGTAGCCGCGGGTCCAGCCGGTCGAGATCAGGTTGGTCTTGCCTTCCTGGATGCCCTTGCCGAGCGCCGTGTTGCCGAAGTCGGAGGTGTCGACATGGGCAAGGTCGTGGCGGCCGAGATAGGAGACCGCCAGTTCGCGGAAGACGTAGTCGAGGATCGACGTCGCGTTCTTGATCGCGTCGTTGCCCTGGACCATGCCGGCCGGCTCGAACTTGGTGAAGGTGAAGGCCTCCACATATTCTTCGAGCGGCACGCCATACTGCAGGCCGAGCGAGATGGCGATCGCGAAGTTGTTCATCATCGCGCGGAAGGCAGCACCTTCCTTGTGCATGTCGATGAAGATCTCGCCGAGGCGGCCGTCACCAAATTCGCCGGTGCGCAGATAGACCTTGTGGCCACCGACGACGGCCTTCTGGGTGTAGCCCTGGCGGCGGTTCGGCAGCTTTTCGCGGGCGCGGATCACCTTCTCGATGACGCGCTCGACGATCTTTTCGGTGATGGTGACGGCCTGGGCGGCGGCCGGCGCCTGGATCAGATCCTCCAGCGCATCCTCGTCCTTGTCGTCTTCGATCAGCGAGGCGTTGAGCGGCTGCGAAAGCTTGGAGCCGTCGCGATAAAGAGCGTTCGCCTTCAGTGCCAGCTTCCAGGAGAGCATGTAGGCGTTCTTGCAATCCTCGACGGTCGCCTCGTTCGGCATGTTGATCGTCTTGGAGATCGCGCCCGAGATGAACGGCTGGGCAGCCGCCATCATGCGGATGTGGCTTTCGACCGACAGGTAGCGCTTGCCGATCTTGCCGCAGGGGTTGGCGCAATCGAAGACCGGCAGGTGCTCGTTCTTCAGGAACGGCGCGCCTTCGAGCGTCATCGCACCGCAGACGTGGATGTTGGCCGCCTCGATGTCCTTCTTGGTGAAGCCCATGTGGTCGAGCAGGTTGAAGTCCATCGCGCCGAGCTGTTCGTCGGTGACCTTCAGCGTGCCCTTCAGGAAGTCGGCGCCAAGCGTCCACTGGTTGAAGACGAACTTGATGTCGAACGCGCTCTTCAGCGCGGCGTTGACCGCTTCCACCTTCTCGTCGGTGAAGCCCTTGGCCTTCAGCGTCGACGGGTTGATCGCCGGCGCCTGGTTCAGGTTGCCGTGGCCGACTGCGTAGGCCTCGATCTCGGCGATCTGGCTTTCGCCATAGCCGAGCGAGCGCAGCGCTTCGGGAACCGCGCGGTTGATGATCTTGAAGTAGCCGCCGCCGGCGAGCTTCTTGAACTTGACGAGCGCGAAGTCGGGCTCGATGCCGGTCGTGTCGCAGTCCATGACAAGCCCGATCGTGCCGGTCGGCGCGATAACCGTTGCCTGGGCGTTGCGGTAGCCGTGCTTTTCGCCGAGTTCCAGCGCCTTGTCCCATGCGCTCATGGCGTGGATGACGAGGTCCTGGTCCGGATTGTCGCCATGGATGAGGGCGACCGGGTTGACCGAGAGCGCCTCGTAACCGGTCGTCTCGCCATAGGCGGCGCGGCGGTGGTTGCGGATGACGCGCAGCATGTTGTCGCGGTTCGGGGCAAAGCCCGGGAACGGACCGAGCTTCTCGGCCATCTCGGCCGAGGTGGCGTAGGAGACACCGGTCATGATCGCGGTCAGCGCACCGGCGATGGCGCGGCCTTCGGCGCTGTCATAGGGGATGCCCGACGACATCAGGAGGCCGCCGATATTGGCGTAGCCGAGGCCGAGCGTACGGTATTCGTAGGAAAGTTCGGCAATCTCGCGGGACGGGAACTGCGCCATCATGACCGAGACTTCGAGGACCATGGTCCAGAGACGGACGGCATGCTCGTAATCGGCGATGTTGATGCGCTTGGTCGCCGCATCCTTGAACGTCATCAGGTTCAGCGAGGCGAGGTTGCAGGCGGTGTCGTCGAGGAACATGTATTCCGAGCACGGGTTCGACGCGCGGATCGGGCCGGCGGCCGGGCTTGTGTGCCAGTCGTTCATCGTCGTGTTGAAGTGCAGGCCCGGATCGGCCGACGCCCAGGCGGCGTAGGAGATCGACTCCCAGAGGTCGCGGGCCTTGAGCGTCTTCAGCACGCGGCCGTCCTTGCGGGCGGTCAGGTGCCAGTCGCCATCGGCCTCGACGGCGCGCAGGAAGTCGTCCTTGATCGAGACCGAATTGTTGGAGTTCTGGCCCGAAACCGTGAGGTAGGCTTCCGAATCCCAGTCGGTGTCGTAGGTCTTGAACTCGAGGTCCTTGTAGCCCTGCTTGGCGAACTGGATGACGCGCTGGACGTAGTTTTCCGGAACCAGCGCCTGCTTGGCAGCGCGGATCTCGCGCTTCAGCGCCGGGTTCTGCTTCGGGTCATAGCAGGCGTCGTCGGTACCGTCGCAGTTGACGCAGGCCTTCATGATCGCCTTCAGGTGCTTGGCGACGACCTTGGAACCGGTGACGAGGGCTGCAACCTTCTGCTCTTCCTTGACCTTCCAGTTGATGTATTCCTCGATGTCCGGATGGTCGATGTCGACGACGACCATCTTGGCGGCGCGGCGGGTGGTGCCGCCCGACTTGATTGCGCCTGCAGCGCGGTCGCCGATCTTCAGGAACGACATCAGGCCCGAGGACTTGCCGCCGCCCGAAAGCTTTTCGCCTTCGCTGCGCAGATACGAGAAGTTGGAGCCGGTGCCCGAGCCGTACTTGAACAGGCGCGCTTCACGCACCCAGAGATCCATGATCCCGCCTTCGTTGACGAGATCGTCACCGACCGACTGGATGAAGCAGGCATGCGGCTGCGGATGCTCATAGGCCGACTTGGACTTGGTCAGCTTGCCGGTAAAGGGGTCGACGTAGAAGTGGCCCTGGCCGGGACCGTCGATGCCATAGGCCCAGTGCAGGCCGGTGTTGAACCACTGCGGCGAGTTCGGGGCGACGCGCTGGGTGGCAAGCATATAGGCGAGTTCGTCCTGGAAGGCGGAGGCGTCTTCTTCGGTATCGAAGTAGCCGCCCTTCCAGCCCCAGTAGGCCCAGGTGCCGGCCAGGCGATCGAAGACCTGGCGGGCATCGGTTTCGGAACCGTACTGCTCTTCCTTCGGCAGCGCCTTCAGCGCATCCGTGTCGGGAACCGAGCGCCAGAGGAAGGAGGGGACATCGTTCTCCTCGACGCGCTTCATCTTGGCGGGAACGCCAGCCTTGCGGAAATACTTCTGGGCGAGAATGTCGGCGGCAACCTGGCTGAACTGCGCCGGAACGTCGATATCGGCCAGGCGGAAAACGATCGAACCATCGGGGTTCTTGATTTCACTCGTAGCCTTGCGGAATTCGATCTCCGCATAGGCGGATTGCCCGGCCTTGGTGAAACGACGTTCGATCTTCATTGTCCCTTGTCCTTCGTGTTGCCTCGCGCCCGCGAAAGGCGCAATTGTCCCCGCCCGGTCGCGAGGGCATCCCGCAACCAGTCTCAGCTTCCGTCTTTGGAGGGAAACCCATTCCTGGGTGACCCTGTATCTTGTGAGATAGGCTGGCTGCAAATACTAAATATAGTATCAACAGCTTCTTCATGCCAGCCAAATGTTGCCCCGGTGGACCCAAAAGAGCGCACAGAAATCCTCAGGGCGACCGCATGGTGAAATCCATGACTGCCGCCTGTCAGAACCGCCGATTTGGGGAGAGGAACCGGGACTTGAACAATCCGGTCCGCCGCCGTTGCAACGTGAAATCCATTAACCGTGAATCGTCCGGGGGCGTCAAGGGGTGGTTTGTGACGGAAGTTTGAGCCCTAGATGTTGTGTGGACGAGCTGTGGAAAACGGGGACATCGACCAACTCCATGAAAATCAGGCACTTCCGGAGGTTGCCTGTGAGACTGACGCAACGGTCGGCGCGCAAACGAAATTTTGACGGGTAAAAACCCGCATAAAAACTGTCCGTTACGGCAAGCTTGGTTGCGTCGGCGAAAACGATATGGGGTGGGGCAGTGATTCGTTTTTTAGCGGGATCGCAAGAGTGCGGTTTGCTTCGCCAAGGGAGCCAGAATCGCGGTCTGCGGACGAACGCGATGGCCCCTGCGACCAGCCTGAATATGGTGTCGATTGGCCGTGGCACGCGATGCGGCGTGGAGGGAAGCCAGATGCGCGTCCACGCGCACCTAGCCCAGGCTGATGTCAAGCGACGCGCTTTTGCAGTTCGCGCGCGCCGTTCGGTGCATTCACCTTGCCTTCGGTAATGAAGAAGGCGAACACGTCGCGCGCTTCCTTCTTGGCCTTGCGATCGGGCGCGCTCTTTTCCAGTTCGCTCGGCTCGTCGCCCGCGGCAAAGGTCTTGGCCCGCTCGGCCCACAGGTCGAGCTTGTCGGCGGCATAGCAGGTCTTGATATCGTCGCTGCCTTTCTGCAGGCGGAGATAGACGAAATCGGCTGTCACGTCGGCGATCATCGGATAGTCCGCATGCTCGGCGAGCACGACGGCAACCTTGTACTTCTCCAGAAGCGAAACAAAGTCCGGCGTCTGGAAGGTCGGGTTGCGCACCTCGACCACGTGGCGAAGCGGCAAACCGTCCTGCTCTGCCGGCAGGAGCTTCAGGAAGCCTTCGAAATCCTCCGGCTCGAACTTCTTCGTCGGCGCGAACTGCCACAGGATCGGCCCGAGATGCGGCCCGAGCTCGGTCAACCCCTGCGTCAGAAAACGCTCCATGGATTCACCGGCTTCCGAGAGAACCTTGCGGTTGGTGACGAAGCGGCTCGCCTTCAGCGAAAAGATGAAATCGTCAGGGACTTCCGAGGCCCATTTGGCGAAGGTCTCCGGCTTCTGCGAGGAGTAATAGGTGCCGTTTACCTCGATCGCCCGCAGCTCCTTGCCGGCATATTCGAGCTGCCGCTTCTTCGACAGAGTCTCGGGATAGAAGGTGCCCTCCCAGGGCTCGAAGGTCCAGCCGCCGATGCCAGCGCGGATCGTTCCGGATTTTGCCATGCCATCCTCCTCGACAGCGACCTGCATATGGTCGCGTGCTTGTCAGTCCGTGATCGATTTCGTCATGTCCACGAGTGTCCACCCTGGACGATAGGGATTGGGTCGGCGACCCGTTTCTTGAAATCCATAGGCGCGATAGAGCGCGATGTTTCGCTCCATGCGTGAATTGGTGTAGAGCCGCACCTCCGGCAAGCCCCACGCGGCCGCCTTGGCGTCGACGAAGCGCAGCAACTCGATGCCGATCCCCTGACCCTGGCAGTCAGGGGCAACGGCAAGGCTGAAGATCATCAGGTGATCGGCATGCCGCTCGAAAACGGCAAGTGCCGAGACAACCTCACTTCGCTCCCGAAGCCAGACCTCGTCGCGAAGAATGCGAGGCGCGTAGTCCTCGGTGACTGGAAGCGGCGGCCCGCCGAGCAGCGCCCGATAGGGTTCGTAAGCCGCCTCCGTCAGGCTTTGCACAGCCGCCAGATCCTCCAGGCGAGCAGGCCGCATCATGCCGCGATCACTCCCTGTGGCCGCCGAACGGCGTGAGGGCGCTCACTCCGCCGCCTCGACCTTCTTCATTGGGCGGCGCTCCAGAAGCTCCTTGAGGAACTGGCCGGTATAGGAACGCTTCTCCATGACCACGTCCTCGGGCGTGCCCTTGGCGATGACCTCGCCGCCACCGTCACCGCCTTCAGGGCCGAAGTCGATGA
This sequence comes from Ensifer adhaerens, assembly GCF_002940685.1. Taxonomy (GTDB): domain Bacteria; phylum Pseudomonadota; class Alphaproteobacteria; order Rhizobiales; family Rhizobiaceae; genus Ensifer; species Ensifer adhaerens_E. The sequence continues at coordinate 99,691 of NZ_PNFP01000004.1, forward strand.
CCCAGTCGGCGGTCTTGATGACTTCGAGATTGTGCTCGATGACGACGACCGAATTGCCCTGGTTGACCAGCTCATGCAGAACTTCAAGAAGCTTGGCTACGTCATGGAAATGCAAGCCGGTGGTCGGCTCGTCGAGAATATAGAGCGTGCGTCCGGTCGAACGCTTCGACAATTCCTTGGCGAGCTTGACGCGCTGGGCCTCGCCGCCCGAGAGCGTGTTGGCCTGCTGGCCGACCTTGATATAGCCGAGACCGACCTGGTTCAACGTCACCAGCTTGTCGCGCACCGAAGGGACGGCAGCGAAGAACTCGACGCCTTCCTCGACGGTCATGTCGAGCACGTCGGCGATCGACTTGCCCTTGAAGTGCACGTCGAGCGTTTCGCGGTTGTAGCGCTTGCCGTGGCAGACGTCGCAGGTGACGTAGACATCCGGCAGGAAGTGCATCTCGATCTTGATGACGCCGTCGCCCTGGCAGGCTTCGCAGCGGCCGCCCTTGACGTTGAAGGAGAAGCGACCCGGCTGATAGCCGCGCGCTTTCGCCTCTGGAAGACCGGCGAACCAGTCGCGGATCGGGGTGAAGGCGCCGGTATAGGTCGCCGGGTTCGAACGCGGCGTGCGGCCGATCGGCGACTGGTCGATATCGATCACTTTGTCGATATGCTCGAAGCCGTCGATGCGATCGTGCTCGGCCGGATTTTCGCGTGCACCCATGATGCGGCGGGCAGCCGCCTTGTAGAGCGTCTCGATCAGGAAGGTCGACTTGCCGCCGCCGGAAACCCCGGTGACGGCGGTGAAGACGCCGAGCGGGATCGAAGCGGTAACGTTCTTCAGGTTGTTGGCGCGGGCGCCGACAACGGTGATTTCCTTTTTCTTCTTCGGCTTGCGCCGCTCGGCAGGCACGGCCACCGAAAGCTCGCCGGAGAGATACTTGCCTGTCAGCGATTTCGGGTTGGCCATGACGTCGGACGGCGAGCCTTGCGCGATGACCTCGCCGCCGTGGATGCCGGCGGCCGGGCCGATATCGACGACATAGTCGGCGGTCAGGATCGCGTCTTCGTCGTGCTCGACCACGATCACCGTGTTGCCGATGTCGCGCAGATGACGGAGCGTTTCGAGCAGGCGGGCATTGTCGCGCTGGTGCAGGCCGATCGACGGCTCGTCGAGCACGTAGAGAACGCCGGTCAGGCCCGAGCCGATCTGAGAGGCCAGGCGAATGCGCTGGCTTTCGCCGCCCGACAAGGTGCCGGAGTTGCGCGAGAGGCTCAGATATTCGAGACCGACATCGTTGAGGAAGCGCAGGCGGTCTCGGATTTCCTTCAGGATGCGGACTGCGATTTCGTTCTGCTTGGCATTGAGATGCTCCGGCAGCGCCTCGAACCAGTCGCGCGCGATGCGGATCGACATCTCGGTCACCTGGCCGATATGCAGCGCATTGATCTTGACCGCGAGCGCCTCGGGTTTCAGGCGGAAGCCGGCGCAGGCCGGGCAGGGGGCGGCCGACATGTAGCGCTCGATTTCCTCGCGCGCCCAGGCACTGTCGGTTTCCTTCCAGCGGCGCTCGAGATTGGGCACGATGCCCTCGAAGTTCTTGGTGGTGTTGTAGGAGCGCGCGCCGTCTTCGTAGTGGAAGACGATCTTTTCTTCCGTTCCGTGCAGGATCGCGTTCTGGGCAGCAGCCGACAGTTCGTTCCAGCGATTGCCGAGCTTGAAGCCGAAGACCTTGCCGAGCGCTTCCAGCGTCTGGTTGTAATAGGGCGAGGAAGACTTGGCCCACGGCGCGATCGCGCCGTCGCGCAGTGTGCGGTGCTCTTCCGGCACGATCAGCGCCGTGTCGATCTTCTGCTGGCTGCCGAGACCGTCGCAGGTCGGGCAGGCGCCGAAGGGGTTGTTGAACGAGAACAGCCGCGGCTCGATCTCGGAGATCGTAAAGCCGGAGACCGGGCACGCGAATTTCTCCGAAAACAGCACGCGCTCGTGGGTTTCGTTGAGCGACTTGTTGGCCGAGCCGCCGGCAGCGGTCTCCTCGGGCGGCAGCGGCTTGTCGGCGAATTCGGCGACTGCAAGGCCATCGGCGAGCGTCAGGCAGGTCTCCAGGCTGTCGGCAAGGCGCGAGGCGAGATCGGGCCGGACGACGACGCGGTCGACCACCACGTCGATGTCGTGCTTGTACTTCTTGTCGAGCGCCGGGACCTCGGCGATCTCGTAGAAGGTGCCGTCGACCTTGACGCGCTGGAAGCCCTTCTTCATCAGCTCGGCGAGTTCCTTCTTGTACTCGCCCTTGCGGCCGCGTACGAGCGGCGCAAGGATATAGAGGCGCGTGCCTTCGCCGAAGTCGAGCACCCGGTCGACCATCTGGCTGACCGTCTGGCTTTCGATCGGAAGCCCCGTCGCCGGCGAATAGGGCACGCCGACGCGCGCAAAGAGCAGACGCATGTAGTCGTAGATTTCGGTCACAGTTCCGACCGTCGAGCGCGGGTTGCGCGAGGTCGTCTTCTGCTCGATCGAGATCGCCGGCGACAGGCCGTCGATCTGGTCGACATCCGGCTTCTGCATCATTTCCAGGAACTGGCGCGCATAGGCCGACAGGCTCTCGACATAGCGTCGCTGGCCCTCGGCATAGATCGTATCGAAGGCAAGCGACGACTTGCCGGAGCCGGAAAGGCCGGTCATCACGATCAGCTTGTTGCGCGGCAGATCGAGGTCGATGCCTTTCAGATTGTGCTCGCGCGCACCACGAATGGAGATGGTTTTGAGTTCACTCATCGGAAGCCAGCTTTTGCATGTCGGTTGAAAGCCCCCTATGTAATGACGCTAGCGCCCATGTCGAGGCGCAATCGGCAAATGAGGCGGCCAATTCGAGTCGGTTGACAGGATCATAGTCAAATACTAGAACAAATAAAGAACAAATCGTCCATAAAACGACCAAAACTGTTGTGGATTATGTGCGAGGCGGGGCGTATCGGTAGCATCAGGCCGCTAAGATGCGCGCTCTTGAAATTCGAAGCCGGGCCGATGGTCCGGTGAAACCACGGGAAAAGCAACATGGCTGGAAGCGTCAACAAGGTAATCTTGATCGGAAATGTCGGGGCAGACCCGGAAATCCGGCGCACGCAGGACGGCCGGCCGATTGCCAACCTGCGCATCGCCACTTCCGAGACCTGGCGCGACCGCAACAGCGGCGAGCGCAAGGAAAAGACCGAGTGGCACCAGGTGGTGGTGTTTAACGAGGGTCTCTGCAAGGTCGTCGAGCAGTACGTCAAGAAGGGCGCCAAGCTCTACATCGAAGGCGCGCTGCAGACCCGCAAGTGGCAGGACCAGAACGGCAACGATCGTTATTCGACCGAAGTCGTGCTGCAGGGCTTCAACTCCACGCTGACCATGCTTGACGGTCGCGGTGAGGGCGGCGGCGTCAGCCGCGGTGGCGGCGGTGGAGCTGGCGACTTTGGCGGCGGCAACTATGGTGGCGGCGGCGGTGGCTACGACGACTACGACCAGCCGCGCCAGTCCTCCGGCGGCGGACGCTCTGGCGGTGGTCAGGGTGGTCAAGGCGGCCAGGGCGGCGGCTTCTCGCGCGACATGGACGACGATATTCCGTTCTGATCGCAATCGGATCCTTTTGACGAAAACGCCCCGTCCTTGCGACGGGGCGTTTTTCGTTGCGGGTTTCCGCTGCGGTTCTGGCAGCCCGCCGTTCTATAGGGCCATCGCCGATTTGACCCCGTCGACGACGAACTGCACAGCAAGTGCCGCGAGGATGACGCCGAGCAGGCGGGTGAGGATGGCGCGGCCGGTGACCCCGAGGAAGCGGTCGACGCGTTCGGCGATCACCAGTGCCAGAAACAGGCTGAGCATCGACAGCGCGATGACGATCAGGAGCTGCGTGCGCTCGACGGCCGTCGGGAACGAACCCGCAAGCAGGATCGTCGCCGAAATCGCGCCCGGCCCGGCAATCAGCGGCAGGGCGAGCGGAAACACCGCGATGTTGTGGATGTGATCCTTGACCGTCGCGTTCTCGCCGGTCTTTTCCTTGCGCTCCTGCCGCTTCTCGAAAATCATCTCGAACGCGATCCAGAAGAGCAGCAGCCCGCCGGCAATGCGGAAGGCACCGATCGAAATGCCGAGCAGGCCGAGGATGCTGTTGCCGAAGAGTGCAAAGGCCGCGAGAATGAAGAAGGCGATCAGCGAGCCGCGCGTGGCCACCTGAAAGCGTTCCTGGCGGCTGAGGCCGACCGTCAGGCTCAGGAAGATCGGCGCAAGCCCCGGCGGATCGAGCGTGACGAGAAGCGTGGTGAGTGCATTGACCAACAGGTCGACATTGAACATCCGTTTCCCCTTCCGGATTTTCGCCCCGGGTTTTCCCGGTGGCATGGGGCATTGTTAGGCAAGCGGTGCGAGCTTGGGAAGAGGGCGGCAAACAAAGTCTCAGCAATGACTTAATGAGCATTTTCTTGTCGCAAGCGGGACTGAAAGCGGCGACGTCGCGGTGATTGTCGGCCGGGGCCTTCCGATTTCCGGCGCGATGCCCTAGAAAAGCCTGCTCCGGCGGCAAAAGACTGTTCACAACTGCTGTGCGGCTCATCGGACCCGGGGCGGATTATCGAATGAATCGTGCAGCGAATCAAAGCGTTACAAGGACATCTTCACAGTCTGGCCGGCAAGCGGCGCCAAGGGCCGCAAATTGGCGCTTCCGGTGGCAATCCGCTATAAATATCCGACTGATTCTGAACAAAGATCGTGATCACCATTGACTGAGCAAAGCACCCCCGGCGGCGGAAAAACTCCGCCAGGCATCGAGCCGATTTCCATCATCGAGGAAATGCAGCGGTCCTATCTCGATTACGCCATGAGCGTCATCGTCAGCCGCGCGCTTCCCGACGTGCGTGACGGTCTGAAACCCGTGCACCGCCGCATCCTCTACGGGATGAGTGAGCTCGGCATCGACTGGAACAAGAAATACGTCAAATGCGCCCGCGTGACCGGGGACGTGATGGGTAAGTACCACCCGCACGGCAACGCCGCGATCTACGACGCGCTGGCGCGCATGGCGCAGGACTGGTCGCTCCGCCTGCCGCTGATCGACGGCCAGGGCAACTTCGGCTCCGTCGACGGCGACCCGCCGGCAGCAGAGCGCTACACCGAATGCCGCCTGCAGAAGGCAGCGCATTCGCTGCTCGACGATCTCGACAAGGAAACGGTCGACTTCCGCGACAACTATGACGGCACCCTGCAGGAGCCGGCAGTCGTTCCCGCGAAGTTCCCGAACCTGCTCGTCAACGGCGCCGGCGGCATCGCCGTCGGTATGGCGACGAACATCCCGCCGCACAACCTGGTCGAAGTCATCAATGGCTGTATGGCGCTGATCGACAATCCGGCGATCGAACTGCCGGAGCTGATGGAGATCATCCCGGGTCCGGACTTCCCGACCGGCGCGCTGATCCTCGGCCGCTCCGGCATCCGCTCGGCCTACGAGACCGGCCGCGGCTCGGTCATCATGCGCGGCCGCGCCCATGTCGAGCCGATGCGCGGCGACCGCGAGCAGATCATCATCACCGAGATCCCCTTCCAGGTGAACAAGGCGACGATGATCGAGAAGATGGCCGAACTGGTGCGTGAAAAGCGCATCGAGGGCATCTCGGACCTGCGCGACGAATCGGACCGCCAGGGCTATCGCGTCGTCATCGAGCTGAAGCGCGACGCCGTTGCCGACGTTATCCTGAACCAGCTCTACCGCTACACGCCGCTGCAGACCTCGTTTGGCTGCAACATGGTTGCGCTGAACGGCGGCAAGCCCGAGCACATGACGCTGCTCGACATGCTGCGCGCCTTCGTCTCGTTCCGCGAGGAAGTCGTTAGCCGGCGCACGAAGTATCTGCTGCGTAAGGCGCGTGACCGCGCCCACGTGCTCGTTGGTCTCGCCATCGCGGTTGCCAACATCGACGAAATCATCAAGCTCATCCGCCATGCGCCCGACCCGCAGACCGCGCGCGAGCAGCTGATGGAGCGCCGATGGCCGGCGCGTGACGTCGAAAGCCTCATTCGCCTCATCGACGACCCGCGCCACCGCATCAACGAGGACGGCACCTACAATCTCTCGGAAGAGCAGGCCCGCGCCATCCTCGACCTGCGCCTGCAGCGCCTGACGGCGCTCGGTCGCGACGAAATCGGCGACGAACTCAACAAGATCGGCGAGGAAATCAAGGATTACCTCGACATCCTGTCGTCGCGCCTGCGTATCATGAGCATCGTCAAGGACGAACTCGTCGCCATTCGTGACGAATTCGGCACCCCGCGCCGGTCCGAGATCATGGAAGGCGGCCCGGACATGGACGATGAGGACCTCATCGCCCGTGAAGACATGGTCGTGACCGTCTCGCATCTCGGCTACATCAAGCGCGTACCGCTGACGACTTACCGGGCGCAGCGCCGCGGCGGCAAGGGCCGCTCCGGCATGGCGACAAGGGACGAAGATTTCGTTACCCGGCTATTCGTCGCCAACACCCACACGCCGGTACTGTTCTTCTCCTCGCGTGGCATCGTCTACAAGGAAAAGGTCTGGCGTCTGCCGATCGGCACGCCGCAATCGCGCGGCAAGGCCCTGATCAACATGCTGCCGCTGGAGCCCGGCGAACGCATCACCACCATCATGCCGCTGCCTGAGGACGAGACGAGCTGGGAAAACCTCGACGTCATGTTCTCGACGACCCGCGGCACGGTTCGCCGCAACAAGCTGTCGGACTTCGTCCAGGTCAACCGCAACGGCAAGATCGCGATGAAGCTCGAGGAAGAGGGCGACGAGATCCTGTCCGTCGACACCTGCACGGAGCGTGACGACGTCATGCTGACGACGGCGCTTGGCCAGTGCATCCGCTTCCCGGTCGACGACGTGCGCGTCTTTGCTGGCCGCAACTCGATCGGCGTCCGCGGCATCAACCTCGGCGATGGCGACCGCATCATCTCGATGGCAATCCTGGGTCATGTCGACGCCGAACCATGGGAGCGTGCAGCCTATCTCAAGCGCGCGGCCGCCGAGCGGCGCGCGACCAACGGCGACGAGGAAGAAATCGCGCTGGTGGGCGAGGAAGTCACCGACGGTGGCGAGCTGTCGAACGAGCGCTTCGACGAGCTGAAAGCGCGCGAACAGTTCGTGCTGACGGTCTCGGAAAAGGGCTTCGGCAAGCGCTCGTCGTCCTACGATTTCCGCACTTCGGGCCGCGGCGGCAAGGGCATCCGCGCCACAGACACCTCGAAGACGACGGAAATCGGCGTACTCGTCGCGGCCTTCCCGATCGAAGACAACGACCAGATCATGCTCGTCTCCGATGGCGGCCAGTTGATCCGCGTGCCGATCAATGGCGTCCGGCTTGCGAGCCGCGCCACCAAGGGCGTCACCATCTTCTCGACCGCCAAGGACGAGAAGGTCGTTTCGGTCGAGCGTATCAGCGAGCCGGAAAGCGACGAGGAGGAAGGCGACGAAGCAGCCGTCGAAAACGGTGCGCCGGAAACGCCAGCCGAATCCGAGGGTTAAGCGCTCCGCTTGAAGCGCCAAGGAAACTGAAAGCCCGCCGTTTTGGCGGGCTTTTTTGTGGGGCGATAGCGCTGCAACGTGGCTGGCCGGAGAGACGTTGATGCGAAATCAGATCTCGGTGTTTGTGTCTACGAGCGCGGAGCCACGAATGTAGGCCCGCAGCCCCGCGGCAAGCGCATCGAAAGTGACGCGACAACGGGGCGCCGTCTTCAGGTTCTCATGCATCACCAGCCAGGTGTCGAGCTTCATTTCGAAGACGTCCGGCAGCACCGGGAGAAGGTCGGCGTCGCGCGCCGCCAGCCCGTTCTGGCAGATGCCGATGCCGAAGCCGGCGCGGATCGCGGCCAGTTGGGCGAGGTTGCTGTCCGCCTTCAAGGCAAAGCGCGCACTCGGCAGCGCGGGTGCGCGGGCGATGATCGCCCGGATCGCCGCAGTCTCGCGGTCGTAACCGATGAGGCTGTGATCGGCGAGGTCGCTCAATGCCTGCGGCATGCCGCGTCGCTCGATGTAGCGGCGATGGGCGTGAAAGCTCAAAGGGACCGCGCCGATATGGCGGGCGATCAGCGCGTCCTGGGTGGGTGCCACCATGCGCACGGCGATATCGGCCTCCTGGCGCAACAGGTCCTCAACCGCATCCGAGGCGGAGAGTTCGATCGTCAGCTCCGGATAGGCGGCGTGCAGTTCGGCCAGGATCGGCGGCAGGACTTCGATACCGATGACCTCGCTGGCGCTGATACGCACGGTGCCACCGACCGTATCGCGTTGGCTGGAGGCCGCGCGCAGCAGTGCGGCTGAGGTCGCGGCCAGCGTTTCGGCATAGGGCTTGAGCGCCAATGCGGCATCGGTCGGCAACAGGCCGTGCGGGGAGCGTACGAAGAGCGGATAGCCAAGTACGCCTTCCATCGCGTCCACGTGTCGGCCGACGGTCGGCTGCGTCAGGCCAAGCTCGCGGGCGGCCGCCGACAGCGATCCCTGCTGCAGCACCGCGAGGAGCGTTCTGTAGAAGTCCCAGCTCAGATCCATCTTGCCCATATATTTCAGTATAGCAGGGCAAGATTTTTCGGCAATTCCGTCTAGCTTGGAGATGCGCAATCCTGTTTCCGTCAAAAACGGATGGAGCGTGTGACATGACCGACCGGCGGGAAAGAACAAGGAGCGTGCTGGTGCTCGGGGCGACGGGTGGTATCGGCAGTGCCGTCGCGCACGGGCTCAGTAGGCGCGGCTGGCAGGTGCGCGCCCTGAACCGAAACGCGGGAGAGTGTGCGCAAACCGAGCGGACATTCGACTGGCGGCAGGGCGATGCCATGAACGCGGGCGACGTCCGCGCTGCCGCCGAAGGTGTCGATCTGATCGTGCATGCCGTCAATCCGCCCGGTTACCGCAACTGGGGCACCTTGGTACTGCCGATGCTCGACAGCACGATCGCTGCTGCCAAGGCCACGGGCGCATGCATCCTTTTGCCGGGTACGATCTACAATTTCGGCCGCGATGCCTTTCCTGTTCTGACGGAGGATGCGCCACAGAATCCCGATACCGACAAGGGGAGAATTCGCAAGGAAATGGAACGGCGCCTGAAGCAGGCGTCCGAAGCCGGCGTCGGGGTGATCATCGTCAGGGCAGGGGATTTCTTCGGTCCCGGCGCCGCCAACAACTGGTTCTCGCAGGGGTTGGTGAAACCGGGAAAACCGCTGACGGCGATCTCGTATCCGGGGCGCGCAGGCATCGCGCATCAATGGGCCTATCTGCCCGATGTCGCCGAAACGATGATCCGACTGGTGGAGCGCAAGGACCAGCTGCCTCGCTTTGCCGTCTACCATATGCGCGGCTTCCTCGACCGGAATGGAACGGCAATGATCGAAGCCATAAGACGTGCGGTCGGCAAGCCGGACCTGCAGGTCCGAGCATTTCCCTGGTGGCTGATCACCTTGGCCTCGCCCTTCGTGCCGCTCTTTCGGGAACTGCGCGAGATGCGTTATCTGTGGCGCGAGCCCCTGCGCATGCCGAACGAACGACTTCTGGCTGTTCTCGGAGAAGAGCCGCAAACGCCGATCGACGAGGCCGTTGCAACAACGTTGCGAGGGCTTGGCTGCTTGGACAGCCAGCAGGCGATTATGCCTCCGCAAGCGATCGCAACGCGCTAGCGCCCTGCCATGTCCAGGATCGACTTCCGACAGGTGCTCGGTGCGGCGTTCGGCAGCAGCCTCTGCCCGCCGCTCTACTTTGAAGAGGCTTCGCCGCACGAGTGCTATGAAGTGCTCATGGATGTGCTCGGGGATGGGCTCATGCCCGAGCAGCTATCGGCGCTGACCGATCGCGAGATCGGGGTGCTGGCCGCACGGTTCGGCGAATACTTCGAGGCCGATCCTCCATCGCAGGAGCAGACGGCGGTCCAGGGGGGCGCTCCGCCGCGGGCCCCTCAGGGTCGCTCTAGCCTCAACACCTGTCAGTTCCGGAAGACCAGGCAGGCGCCACCACTCTTGCGGATGGTGGCGCAAAGCTTGTTGGCGTCGGTCTGGGTCTCGCGGCCGATGCGGGCGGCGTAGCGGATCCTCAGGCCAAAACTCGCATTGCGCTCCCGGAGCAGCAACGGTTTCTCGCTGCGGATCGACTCCGGCAGGCGCTTGACCGCGCGCACGAACAGCCGCTGTGCCACGGACTTCTGAAAGTGCGCGGCAAGCTGCACGCCCCACGGCGCCCATTCCGCCTCGTCGATCACCTCGATGCCGCGCAGCTGGCGGGTGCTAGCGAGCGCCACGCAGCCGTCGATAAAGTTCTTGTTCTTGTCGAGCGTCAGGTCGAGCACCTTCGGCGGATTGTCGCGCCAGTCCTCGACGCTATAGGCGGTGATCGCCAGCACGTAATTGCGCGTTTCGGCCGGCAGCCAATCGACCTCGAGAAACCGCTCCAGCCCGTTTTCGCCGGCATTGTAGGCCGCGGCGGCAAAGCCGAGATTGCCGTAGCGCGACTTGAGTTCGTTGAGATATTCGGCCGACTTGCCGAGCGCCTCGACGGCATCGAAACTGTTGTTGAGGCCGCGCATCTTCGCCGTTCCCGGCATGAACTGCGCGATGCCTTCGGCGCCCTTGGGGCTGACGGCATTCGGCCGGAACAGGCTTTCGCGCCAGATCAGGCGGGCGAAGAAGGCCGCCGGCAGGTCGTTCACCGCCGCATAGTGGTCGATGACGCCGCAGATGTCGCGGGCGAAATTCTCCTTGCTGATGCAGAGAGCTTTCTCAGGCTCGGTGGCCGAGCGTCCGGAATAGACGCATTTCGGTTGCGGGATGAGGTCGTCGATGCGGGCCGCGGCGGGAACCGCTGCGTATGTCGGAATGCTGGCGACCAGCGCCAGCGCCACTCTCGCGACACGTGCCCAGGCGCCCGATCTCAGCATCCGTCGAAGACCCACGTTACGGTTTTTCCAGAAACAGTCCCTGCGCGTTCATAGCATCTCCGGTCGTCTCGACAAACGGCCATTGTCGAGACGGATGTCGCTGGCTTAGCGCGGCGAACCTGTCGGAAGCACCAGTTGCATGAAGGTCAGGTCGAGCCAGCGTCCGAACTTCGTGCCGACCTCGCGCATACGGCCGGTATCCTCGAAGCCCAGCTGGGCATGAAGGCGGATCGATGCCGTGTTTTCCGACTCGATGCCGGCGATCATCACATGCTTGCCCAGCCGTTCGGCCTCGGCGATCAGCGCGATCATGAGTTGTCGGCCAATGCCGCCTCCGCGCCGATCCCTGTGCACGTAAACGGAATGCTCGACCGTGTGGCGATAGCCGTCGAAGGCGCGCCAGTCACCAAAAGAGGCATAGCCGATGACATCGCCTTCGTCGGAGACGGCCACGAGCACCGGATAGCTGGCGTCCGTACGGGCCTTCAGCCAGGCCGCTCGATTGGCGACATCGACCAGGGTCTCGTTCCAGATGGCGGTCGTGTTCGCCACCGCGTCGTTGTAGATCTCGCAAATGACTGGCAGATCGTTCTGGATGGCCGCCCGGATCAGCATGCTTGCTCCTCGTATTCGTTCACTATATGACTACGTAATGAATACTAAAGTAGACAGCCTCGATCAACGGCTCAGTGAACGAATTCGTCTCGAAAGGGAGGCGCGCGGCTGGTCCCTGAGTGAGCTTTCGGAACGTTCCGGTGTCTCGCGCGCGATGATCCACAAGGTCGAGCGCGGGGACAGCAGCCCGACGGCGACCTTGCTTGCAAAGCTTGCGGGCGCCTTCGAGCTCACCATGTCCAGCCTGATCGCGCGCGCGGAAATGAGCCAGGGCAGGCTGTCGCGGCGGCAGGATCAGGCGGTGTGGCGCGATCCGCAGACCGGTTATCTCCGGCGCCACGTCTCGCCGATGTCGGATCTGCCGCTGGAGATCGTCGAGATCGAGCTTCCGGCGGGCGCGGAAGTACCGATCCCGGCTTCCGCCTACGCGCTGCATCGGCGGTGGATTTGGGCGAAAGAGGGTAGACTGGCCTTCGTGGAAGGCCCTGAGACCCATGTGCTCAAGGCGGGGGATTGCCTGGAGCTCGGCCCGCCGCAGGATTGCGTCTTCCGCAACACCGGCAGCGAGACCTGCATTTATGCCGTCGTGCTGTTGCGGACGGGCTGAGCTTAGCGGTCGAGCTCGGCGATTGCGATCCGGGCCATGGTGAGGTCGCTCTCGACGCCGAAATCGTCATCGTCTTCCAGGAACCAGGCCGCGGAAAGCCCGGCATAGGCCAGCACCCAGTTGAGGATACGGCGCGGGGCGAGACCGGTTTCCTCGGCGACGACGGGCAGGTGCCGTTGCAGGCGGCCCGGAGCCGTGACCACAGGCAGTTCCGGATTGCAGAAGAGATTGGCGTAGTCGTATCCGCGATCGCCGACAACTCGTTTCGGGTCGATCGCCAACCAGCCACGTTCGCCGAAATCGAGAATGTTGGCGTGATGCACGTCGCCGTGCAGCACGACGGGTGGCTCGGGATCGGCGAGCAGAGTTCGCGCCGCATCGAGTGCGCGCGCAAACAGTCCGCCTTGAGCCGGAGCAGCCGTTTCGAGGGAGGCGAACCACTTGTCGAGCGGGACGAGGTCCGCAGGAATCGGTGTCGAACGTGGCGCGTGTAGCTCTGCGACCGCGCGGCAGATGATGCGCGTTACCGCTTCGTCGCTTCCCGTCATTGCCATGTGGAACAGGTTGCGCTGGCTGTCGGTACGCTCCATCAGGACAGCGTCCGTGTCCCATTCATAAACTTTCGCCGCGCCCTGGCCGTTCCAATACACCATCGGCAGGCGACCAAACTTCTCTTCGGGATCCTGTGCGACCTTCAGCATCGCCAACTGGTTACGATAGCGAACAGGATAGAGATGGCTGGAGGGCGTGACGATAACCTCGCCATCGGCGTGCAATGACCATTTTTCGAAGTAAGGCTGAAACATAGAGAGAAATTTTCCGAGGCGGGTTCCGTCGGACGACGGAGCTCTTGGCCATGTGGGTTTCACGATGTTCCCGTTCAAGGGGCTGGAGGCGGGGGCGTGTTCACCGCACGGTTGCGCGGCGGTCGAGGTGGAAAGAACCGGGTCCGCCATGGTGCGGGCAAAAAAAGAGGGCCTCAAGAAAACTTGGGCCCTTGTAGTTGTGAAGGTAATGAGAACCTCCAGAGGGGAACAGCTAATGCGGTGGCGGGGAGGAGAAGCCACCAAGAATGCATCAGCTGCATTTTAATATGGGAAGCGAAGTATCGGCTTTCAATAGCCGGCTGTGATTTTCGTCACGGTTCGCCTGTATCTAACAGTAGACAAAAAAAGAGGGCCACAAGATGACTTGGGCCCTTATAAGTTGTGAAGGTAATTAAACCTCCAGAGGGGAACAGCTGCTGCGGTGGCACTGGGAGGAGAAGCCACCAAAGATGCATCAGCTGAGTTTGGTATGCTGCTTTTTTGGGCGCGCAACAATCATTTTCTGTGCATGACAGCCATGCCATGCGCGCATCCCTGCCTATTTCTGCATCGCACAATAAAAATGCGCCGCACAACAAAGGCGGCGCATTCGTGATATCACAGTAAAAACAGACAGTTGGTGGCTTTTCGGAGAAATGCTCAGAAAATGAGCATTCGCCAGAGTGGCCTAGAAGTTCCAGTTCCGGGCCTTGGCGACGATGTAGTCGCGGAAGACCTTGAGCTTGGCGGCGTTCTTCATCTCGTCCGGATAGCAGAAATAGGTATCGAACGACGGGATGTCGGCGCTGATCGGCAACTGGATGAGTCCCGGGTCGCGGCCGACGATATAGTCGGGCAGCATGGCGACGCCGATGCCGAGCAGGCAGGCGCGCTTGATCGATGTCTGGCTGTTGATCTGCAGATGCGAGATGCGCGGATTGTCGGAATCGCGGCCGGCGATTTCGAGCCAGTTCACGTCGAGCAGATAGTTCGGCGCCGGCTCGCCGAAGGTGATGATGCGGTGGTTGTCGAGGTCCTCGACCGATTGCGGCTCGCCATATTTGTTGATGTAGGAGGGCGCGGCGTAGACGTGCATGTGCACGGTAAACAGCTTGCGCTGGATGAGATCCGACTGTTGCGGCTGGCGCAGGCGGATCGCACAGTCTGCGTGGCGCATGTTCACGTCCAGTTCCTCGTTGTCGAGGATGAGCTGAACCTGCACATCCGGGTGCAGCGACATGAATTCCTGGATCTTGTCGGTGAGCCAGCCCTGGCCGAGACCGACCGTGGTGGTGATGCGCAGCTTGCCGCTCGGCTTGTCGGTGGTCTCGCTGAGCTGGACCTTGACGCTTTCGAGCTTCATCAGCACTTCATGCGCGGTGCGGTAGAGGATCTCGCCCTGTTCGGTGAGGATCAGGCCGCGCGCATGGCGGTGGAACAGCTTGATGCCGACATCCTGCTCCAGCGAGCTCACCTGCCGGCTGATCGCAGACTGCGAAAGATGAAGCTTGTCTGCCGCATGGGTGAACGACCCAGCCTCCGCCGCCGCGTGAAAGATGCGCAGTTTGTCCCAGTCCAGCGACATGAAGTCCCCCATATGAAACCACTCCGGGAGACGGGGCTTTGTCTTCCGGGCGTGGCTGATGCATCTGTTCCCACACGGGCGAGGTGCCTGAGCGGCACCACCCCGATTCGCAGCTTCTATTCGGCTGCAATTGCGACGGGCATATGACCCGCCAGGTATTTCTCGGCCTCGAGCGCCGCCATGCAGCCCATGCCGGCGGCCGTAACCGCTTGACGGTAAATGTCGTCCGTCACGTCACCTGCGGCAAAAACGCCGGGCACGTCGGTCGCCGTCGAATCGGCCGCGGTCCACAGATAGCCGTTGGACTTCTGCCGAAGCTTGCCTTTGAAAAGCTCGACCGCCGGCGCATGGCCGATCGCGACGAACACGCCGTCGGTGACCATGTCGGAGGTTTCGCCGGTCTTGGTGTTGCGCAGCTTCACGCCGTTGACCGAAGCGGGCATCGGCGGCTTGGCCGGAGCGCCCAGATATTCGATGACCTCGTGGTCCCAGATCACCTTGACGTTCGGTTTGGCGAACAGGCGCTCCTGCAGGATCTTCTCGGCACGGAAGGAATCGCGGCGATGAACGACCGTGACCGTCTTGGCGAGATTGGCGAGGTACAGAGCCTCTTCCACGGCCGAGTTGCCGCCGCCGACGACGATCACGTCCTTGTTGCGATAGAAGAAGCCGTCGCAGGTGGCACAGGCCGAGACGCCGAAGCCCATGAAGGTCGGCTCTGTCTCGATGCCGAGCCACTTGGCCTTCGCGCCGGTGGCGATGATGAGCGCGTCCGCCGTCCAGTCCGTACCGCTATCGGTCTTGATACGGAACGGACGGACCGACAGGTCGACATCGGTGACGAGGTCGTTGACGATCTCGGCGCCGACATGGGTCGCCTGCTTCAGCATCTGTTCCATCATCCACGGGCCCTGGACCGGATCGGCATAGCCCGGGTAATTTTCGACGTCCGTGGTGATCATCAACTGGCCGCCCTGTTCCATGCCGGCAATCAGCACTGGCTCGAGCATGGCGCGCGCCGTGTAGATGGCAGCCGTATAGCCAGCCGGGCCGGAGCCGATGATCAGCACTTTCACGTGACGGGCAGTCATAGTCTTGTCCTTCGCTCACGGGGAGAGGAAACGCTCTCGTCCGATTCCATTGCGTCAATGGGAAATAGTTCCATAGTTTAGGTATTCCCTACCACGACTTTCAAGGGCGTCCGCCCTGATACACACAAGTGCTTGAGCGCCGAGCCCAGTTTTGCCACCAGATGACGCGTTTGTGCACCACGTTCGGCAATCGGTTCCGTTTTGCCGAGCCACGCGCCGTAACCGTTGCCGCAGCGCCGCAGCGGGCCGCTTCTGGCGGTGGCGGATGATTTTTGCGGCCCGCTGGGCACGGGCCATGCCATTTTCCCGCGAATAGTCGGCGGGACTGCTTGTTGTCCAGCGGGTTTGGCGATATTTCACGCGGATTCACTTTGCTGGAGAAGCATATGGGGTTGAATGCCGGCCGTGCTTGGTTCCACTGCGAACGCACTGCGCTCGGCCACGCACCGACTGGGGACGACCTTGCCCTCGAAGAGCGCGCCTTGCCGAGAATCTCGACCGAGATGATCGCGGCTGCGCCGGGATAGGGACGCATCAGTCGACGTGCCCGCCATCGGAGCAACCTCACCATCAGCAGACACAGGTTTTCGACTTTGCCCTCGCGCACAAAGTCACCACGCAAAAAGGACGAACGTTCATGACGAAACAAGTCGAGCTCGACGCAATCGATCTCAAGATCCTTCGCGAGCTCCAGCGTGATGGCCGGATGACCAATGTCGATCTCGCCCAAAGGGTCGGCATCTCCGCGCCGCCGTGCCTGCGCCGTGTACGCAAGCTCGAAGAGACCGGGGTCATCAAGGGCTACCACGCGCTCCTGAACGCACCGGCCCTCGGCTTCGATCTCGTCGCTTTCTGCATGGTCGGCCTGAAGCGCCAGTCGGAGGCCGATCTCAAGGCTTTCGCGGCCGCGACCGCCGAATGGCAGATCGTCCGGCAGGCCTGGACGGTTTCCGGCGAAAGCGACTTCCTCTTGCATTGTGTCGCCGAGAACCTGACGACTTTCCAGGATTTCGTCATCGAGGTGCTGACGGCCAACGAACGGGTCGACACGGTGCGCACGATGCTGACCATTCGCCAGGTCAAGGACATCGGCCTCGTTCAGATCTGAGGCCCGCCCATGAGCAAGCTGCCGCTGTCCGCCTTCATCATCTGCCAGAACGAAGAAGCCTATCTCGGCAATTGCATCGAGAGCCTCGAGCAATGCGCGGAAATCGTCATCGTCGATTCCGGTTCGACCGACGGGACGCCGGCGCTCGTCCAGTCCTATATCGACAAGGGCTGGCCGATCCGCTTCCTCCATGAACCCTGGCGCGGCTACGCCGGCCAGAAGCAGTTCGCCCTCGATCAGTGCACGCAGCCCTGGTGTTTCAACATCGATTCCGACGAGCGTCTCGATGAACCGCTGAAGGCATTGCTGCCGTCGTTGCTCGATGCCCCGGCGGAGACGGTCGGCTGGCGCGTTGCGCGCAGGCCCTACCTCATCGGCTATGGCTATACGCCGGAGCGGGCGCATGAACGGCGGAACCTCCGGTTGATCCGCCA
This sequence comes from Ensifer adhaerens, assembly GCF_002940685.1. GTDB lineage: Bacteria > Pseudomonadota > Alphaproteobacteria > Rhizobiales > Rhizobiaceae > Ensifer > Ensifer adhaerens_E. The sequence goes on from NZ_PNFP01000004.1 coordinate 116,854, forward strand.
GGGCAGGGGTCGCTACGACCTCAATCAGAAGGTCCATGAGGGGATCGTGCCGGACGGCGCCGTCGGGGCGGCAGCCAAGGGAAGTCTGCTGCACTATCGGCCGCTGGTCATCGACGAGCAAATCCTCAAGGAAAACAAGTATTCGACGCTCAAGGCCGACCAGCAGTTTGCCGCCGGCAAGTCCGCGCGCCCCTACAAGATGCTGTTCAGCCCGCCGCTCTATTTTCTGCGGCTCTACTTCCGCAACGGCCTGTGGCGCTGCGGTTTTCCAGGTTTCATTGAGGCGATGACGGGAGCAGTGTACGCTTTCCTCACCGCCGCCAAGATCTATCAGAGGCACGCGCTGAAACGCCGTCCGAACCATGACGACATGGATCGGCGGCAGAACCAGCGGTGAGATTTCCATGAAAGTCATGCATTTTCACTTCGGCAAGGACGGCGGCGCAGAGCGCTTCTTCGTCCATCTTGTCAACGCGCTCGGCGAGCGCGGCGTCGAGCAGACCTCCGTCATCCGCCACGGCCGCATCTGGAAGAAGGACATCGAGGGCGCGACGCGCATCATCGAAAGCAATTTCCGCAACCTGTCGCTCGACCGGATCCTCCTGCCGATGAAAGTCAGCAGCATGGCGCGCCGCGAAAAGCCGGACGCGCTTTTCGCGTGGATGCCGCGCGCGAGCCGGCTGCTGCCGAACTACAAGGGCTGCATCAAGATCTCGCGTCTTGGCGATTATCCGCTGCGCCTCGACTATTTCCGCAACACCGATTGCCTTGTCTGCAACACGCCCGGCATTGCCGAGCATGTGCGCAAGATCGGCTGGACCCGCGATGTCGAAGTCATCTCGAATTTTACGGGAACCGAACGGGTCGCGCCGATCAGCCGTGCCACGCTCGACACCCCTGAGAACGCGCCGGTCGTCATGTCGATGGGACGCTTCGTTCCGCGCAAGGGCTTTCACACCTTGATCCAGGCGATCGCCAAGGTGCCGGACGCCTATCTCTGGCTGGTTGGCGACGGCGAGGAACGCGCAAACCTGGAGAAGCTCGCAGCCGATCTCGGCGTGGCCAAGCGCGTGCGTTTTGCCGGCTGGCAGAAGGATACGCGGCCTTTCCTCGCCGCCTCGGACATTTTCGTCATGGCCTCGAGCCATGAGCCGCTCGGCAACGTCGTTCTCGAGGCCTGGGCCCAAGGGACGCCGGTGGTTTCCAGCCGTTCGGAAGGGCCGCAATGGTTCATGCGCGACGGCGAGAACGGCTTGCTGGTGGATATCGGCGACGCCGACGGCTTCGCCCAGGCGATCGACCGCATCGCCGGCGACGCGTCGCTGGGGGAACGTCTTGCCGAACGCGGCCACGAGACGCTGATGAGCCAGTTCTCCAAGCAGGCAATTACCGACGCCTACCTCAAGCTTTTCGCCTCGAAGCGCTGAGGCGAGCTCGAACCTGCGGCTGCCATGGCTTAATGGCAGCCGGTCAAGAGCGCATCAGGCGTTCATAGACGGCGTTGATGGCGCGAGCTTCGCCCTCGATCGCAAACGATGCGCAGGTCAGTCCCAGGCCGTTGGCGCCGGCAATTGCCCGGCGACGATCATCGTCCATGAAGCCGGCCGTCGCCTCGACCATGGCCTGCAGGTCGTTGGCGGCGATGATCGTTCCGGTTTCCTGCTCGCCGACGACGACCAGTTCCGAAAATGCGCCGACATCGGTCGCGACAACCGGCACGCCCGTTGCCATCGCCTCGAGCGGCGTCAGGCCAAAGCCCTCCCAGCGCTGCGGCGCGATGAAGAGGTCGAGCCCGCGGTACCAGTCCGGAATATTGGTGTGTTCGCCGACGAAGCGGATGCGATCCGTCAGGCCGGCCTTGGCGACCCGCTCCTTCAGTTCGTTCTCGAACGCCACATGCGGGCCGGTCGCGCGACCGGCAACGATGGCGCTCCAGCCCGGCCGGCATGGCAGAAGCGCGATCATGCTGTCGACGAAGAGGTCGGTACCCTTCTGCTTGCGGACCCGTCCGAAGCAGCCGACGTATTTTTGGGTAGGGTCGAGCCCGAGTGCGGCCTTGGCCGCCGCTGTATCGGCCGGCGGCTGGAAGCGCTTGGTGTCGATACCGTGCAGGATGACGGTGTTCGGTACCTCAAGATATGCGGCGGTCTTGCCGCTGGTCGCGATCACCGCATCCATCCTGGAAATCAGGAACTTGCTCCAGCCGGTATGGCGGCGCTGCGATGCGGAGGTGAAGACGATCTTCAGCTTCATGCCGATCAGATCGCGCAGCACGATCGCCGGCAGCATCTCGACATTGCGGCGCGCATGCCAGACACGGCATGGCCGACCATCCGGCGCGTTCCACAGGTGCCAAAGGTCGCGGAAGCGGATCGAGGGCAGGGTGTCCGGCAGGCCCGGACCGAGCACGGCGATTTTTTCGCCGAGCGCGCGCTGGATCGGAATCAACTGGATGATGGTGGACGTCACGCCCGAGAGGCGGCGCTTGAAATTGGGAGCGATGACCTCGACGTTCCGGATATCGGCCACGACAGCGCACTCCTTGCGCGAGCAACGATCGTCTTTTGAAAAGGAGAAACGGGGCGAAGGCAGGCTTCGCCCCGGCCGGGGCTGATCAGCCCCAGTTGACGGCGAGAATTTCGTAGGCCTTGGAACCGCCAGGGGCGTTCACTTCGATGGAATCGCCGACTTCCTTGCCGATCAGCGCGCGCGCGATCGGCGACGAGATCGAGATGCGGCCAGCCTTCACGTCGGCTTCCTGGTCGCCGACGATCTGGTAGGTCTTTTCCTCTTCGGTATCTTCGTCGACGAGCTTGACCTTGGCGCCGAACTTGATCTTCGAACCGGACATCTTCGTGAGATCAATGACTTCCGCGCGGGCGATCAAGTCTTCGAGCTCGGTGATCCGGCCCTCATTGTGGCTCTGCGCTTCCTTGGCAGCGTGGTACTCGGCATTTTCCGACAGGTCGCCATGTGCACGGGCTTCGGCAATCGCCTCGATGATTCGCGGTCGTTCTTCCTGCTGGCGCCAGCGCAGCTCCTCCTGCAGGTTGACGAATCCGCCCTGTGTCATCGGCACTTTTTCGACCATTTCAATGTCCTTCATCAAGCACGAGGCGCCGCCCTTTGGGCGGCGCCAACGCAAAAGAAAACGGTCTCCGGCGAGCAAACGCCGGAACCGTCCGAAACTTCGAACCTTCGTTATAGCAGAAACGGAAGCGCGAAAGCCAGATATTTCGCCATCGTCCACCGAACCCTGCAAGGCGGTTACAACTTGCGGAGGAGGCGCGCGGCTGGCAATCTCGGGAGAAAGGGCTTTACCTCAACCGTGGTTGAGGTCGTAACACAGGTGTTCCTGAAAGATGACAACGAGGGAACGTTAGGCATGGTTCTGGCGAAGGACGACACCAAGGCAAGCGAAAGCAAGACCGCGCCTGAGGAGGACGGCCGCTGGAGCGAACTGCTGCGGCCGGACTATCTTGCGACGACGGCGGCCCTCTGTCTCGGGGTCGCGCTCTTTGCCTTCAACGAATTTTTCGTCGCGACGGCGCTGCCCACGGCCGTCGAAGAGATCGGCGGCGCCACAATACTTTCCTGGGCCGTCACGCTCTATCTCGTCTTCGCCATTCTCGGTGGCGCCGTCGCCGCCAATCTCAAGGCGCGGTTCGGCGCGCGCACCACGCTTATCGCTGCGGCCATCGTCTTCGTCGTCGGCACCATCATCGCGACCGCCGCCGGCAGCATGCCGCAGGTTCTCGCCGGTCGCGTGTTCCAGGGGTTCGGAGAGGGCATCATTGCCGCGATCTGCTACGCGCTCATCCCGGAGCTCTTTCCTGCCCGGCTGGTGCCGAAGGTCTTCGGAGCGGAAGCGATCGTCTGGGCCACGGCCGCCTTCGGCGGGCCGCTGGTGTCCGGCTTCCTGACGGAGCATTGGTCGTGGCGGGCTGCTTTCGCCGTCAACATCCCCGCAACGGCCATCTTCGTTGCCCTCGTGCTGGCGATCGTGCCGGCCCGCAAGGCGGCAACGACCGTCAAGCCGCGTCCAATTCCGCTCATGCGCTTGACCGTCGTCGGCACCGGAATCCTGTTGATATCGGTGTCGAACACGGCGGGCAGCATTCCCCTGATGACCGCCGCGCTGGCGACAGCGCTGACGATCCTCTGGGCGGCCGTCGCCACCGATCGGCGGGCGGAGCATTCGATCCTGCCCGCCGGAGCGTTCGCACTGACCAAGCCACTCGGCACCGGCCTTTGGGTCGTCTTGCTGATGCCGCTCGCGCAGGCGTCCGGTTCGATCTATCTCATTTATGGCCTGCAACATGTCTGGAGCTTCAGCCCCACCGCCGCCGGCTTTGCCGGTGCGCTGATGGCGATCTCCTGGAGTTTGACCGCAATCCTCGTTGCAAGCCTGCGCTCGCACGATCTGCGCGTGAAACTGATCCCGACGGGACCTGCGCTTCTCAGCCTCGGGCTTGCCGGCCTGATGATCGCCTTCGCGATCGACGACTTCCGGCTGGTCTTCCCGAGCCAGATCGCGGTCGGGGCCGGCTTCGGCATATCCTGGGGAACGCTCAGCCAGCTGATGATGGACGTCTCATCGCGCGGCGAAAGGGACAAGACCTCGGCATTTCTGCCGACATTGCAATCGGCGGGCTACGCGATCGGTGCGGCGATCTGCGGACTGACCGCAAATCTTCGCGGGTTCGACGAAAATGCCGACATCGCGACGATGCGTGGCGCCTTGTTCACAGTCTTCGTCGTCGCTTGCCTGATCTCGACGGCATCGCTCTATCTCGGCCTCAGAACCGTGCGGCTGGCGGCCCGCCGATCGCGGCATGATCGGGCCAGAATTGCTGCCCAGGCGTTCGCGGGAGACTAGTCACGGAGCGAGCAAGCGCGCGGGAGGTTCGAGCGCTTTGCTCGGGGACGCCGCTTTCAGGCCGCAGCGGGGAGTGGCGCGCCAATGTGGCGGCGGCCGAGCAGCGCGCGCTGTTCGGCGCCCCGGCCGATGGAGGGCACGATTGTCGCCAGCAGCCTGCGGTTGCTGGAGCGGACCTGGACCTTCAGCGAGCCGTAGTCGGCATCGCGACCGATCTTGTCCGCGATCCGCTGACCGTAATAGAGGGCCGACCCTTCGTCGAAATGGCTGATACCGTCTTCATCGACGAAGTGCTCGTCGCCCCACAGCAGATCAAAGAAATAGAGTTGCACGATCTTGCCCCATGTCGCACCCGCCGGCGAAGTCGCCGTTCTCTCTGTGCGCAGGGTCATAGAAACATGTGCTGGGGGAACGCAGGCTGAACCGGCCGTTCATGCGGCGTTCAGCGGAGGGCGCCGGCTGTCGAAGCGCACGCCGGGAAAGAGGCAAGAGGCGGCGCGCGAGGTTTTCGCGCGCCGCAATTGTCGTTAGGCCTTGAAGTAGCTCTGCAGCGGGCGCACCTCGAGGCTGCCGGCCTTCAGCGCCTTGATCGCATGGGCGGCGGCTTCGGCACCGGACATGGTGGTGTAGTAGGGCACCTTCTGCATTAGCGTCGCGCGGCGCAGAGACTTGGAGTCCGAGATCGCCTTGTTGCCGTCGGTCGTGTTGATCACGAGCTGGACATGACGATTGCGGATCGCGTCCTCGACGTGCGGACGGCCTTCCTGGACCTTGTTGATCTTGGTGGCGGCAATGCCGTGTTCACCGAGGAAGCGGGCCGTGCCGCCCGTCGCCATGACCTTGAAGCCGATGTCGACGAGAATGCGGATCGCCGGCAGCACCCGGGTCTTGTCCTCGTCGCGCACCGAAACGAACACCGTTCCGTCACGCGGCAGGTCGACGCCGGCGCCGAGCTGCGACTTGGCGAAGGCCAGTGCATAGTCAGTGTCGAGGCCGATGACTTCACCGGTCGAGCGCATCTCCGGGCCGAGCAGCGTGTCGACGCCCGGGAAACGCGCGAACGGGAACACCGCTTCCTTGACGGCGATGTGCTTGAGGTTGCGCGGATCAGGCTTTTCGCCATAGGCGGCGATCGCCACGTCGAGCGCTTCACCGGTCATCACGCGGGCGGCGATCTTGGCGATCGGCGCGCCGATGGTCTTGGCGACGAAGGGAACGGTACGTGAGGCACGCGGGTTGACTTCGAGCACGTAGATTGTGCCGTCCTTGATCGCGAACTGCACGTTCATCAGGCCGCCGACATTGAGCGCCTTGGCAAGGGCTGCCGTCTGGCGTTCGAGTTCATCGACCATGGCCGTGTCGAGCGTATGCACCGGCAGCGAGCAGGCGCTGTCGCCCGAGTGAATGCCGGCTTCCTCGATGTGCTCCATGATGCCCGAGACGAAGACGTCCTTGCCGTCGCACAGGCAATCGACGTCCACTTCCGTGGCGTTCGTCAGGTAGCTGTCGAAGAGCAGCGGGTTCTTGCCGAGCAGCGTGTTGATCTGGCCGGTCTTGTCGTTCGGGTAGCGCTGCTTGATGTCCTCGGGAACGAGTTCCGGCACGGTGTCGAGCAGGTAGGTCTGCAGCATGCTTTCCGAATGGATGATCTGCATGGCGCGGCCGCCGAGAACGTAGGACGGGCGCACGACCAGCGGGAAGCCGATCTCGGCAGCGACGAGGCGGGCCTGCTCGACCGAATAGGCGATGCCGTTGTTCGGCTGGTTGAGATCGAGCTTCATCAGAAGCTTCTGGAAGCGGTCGCGGTCTTCGGCAAGGTCGATCGCGTCGGGCGCGGTGCCAAGGATCGGGATGCCGTTCTTTTCCAGCGCTTCTGCGAGCTTCAGCGGCGTCTGGCCACCGAACTGCACGATGACGCCGACGAGTTCGCCCTTTTCCTGCTCGGCACGCATGATCTCGATCACGTCTTCGGCCGTCAGCGGCTCAAAGTAGAGGCGATCGGAGGTGTCGTAGTCGGTGGAAACCGTCTCCGGGTTGCAGTTGATCATGATCGCTTCATATCCGGCATCCTTCAGCGCGAAGGCGGCATGGCAGCAGCAATAGTCGAACTCGATGCCCTGACCGATGCGGTTCGGGCCACCGCCGAGGATGACGACCTTCTTGCGGTCGGAGACTTCGGCCTCGGAACGGGCTGCGCCGACGAAGGGGGTCTCGTAGGTCGAGTACATATAGGCGGTCGGCGAGGCGAATTCGGCAGCACAGGTGTCGATGCGCTTGTAGACCGGGCGGACGTTCAGCGCATTGCGCAGTTCGGCCACTTCCTTCGGGCGCTTGCCGCCGAGCGTGGCGAGACGCGCGTCGGAGAAGCCCATCGCCTTCAGCATGCGCAGGTTCTCGGCATCCTGTGGCAGACCGTGCTCGCGGATGCGCGCTTCCATGTCGACGATCGCCTTGAACTGGGCGATGAACCACGGGTCGATCTTGCTCGCCTCGTGAACATCCGCCTCGCTCATGCCGAGGCGCAGCGCCTGTGCAACCATGCGCAAGCGGTCCGGCGTCGGCGTGCCGATCGCGGCGCGGATGGCGTTGCGGCCGTCGCCGTTCTCGTCCATGCCGGGGATTTCGATCTCATCGAGGCCGGTAAGGCCGGTTTCCAGGCCACGCAGCGCCTTCTGCAGCGATTCGGCAAAAGTACGGCCGATCGCCATGACTTCGCCGACCGACTTCATTGCGGTCGTCAGGACCGGCGAGGCGCCCGGGAACTTTTCAAAGGCAAAGCGCGGGATCTTGGTGACGACATAGTCGATTGACGGTTCGAAGGACGCAGGCGTCGCACCGCCGGTGATGTCGTTGTCGAGCTCGTCGAGCGTGTAGCCGATCGCGAGCTTCGCCGCGATCTTGGCGATCGGGAAGCCGGTCGCCTTGGAGGCCAGCGCCGATGAACGCGACACGCGCGGGTTCATTTCGATGACGACGAGGCGGCCATCCTTCGGGTTGACGGCGAACTGCACGTTCGAACCACCGGTCTCGACGCCGATCTCGCGCAGCACCGCGATCGAGGCGTTGCGCATGATCTGGTATTCCTTGTCCGTCAGCGTCAGCGCCGGAGCAACGGTGATCGAATCACCCGTATGCACGCCCATCGGGTCGATGTTTTCGATCGAGCAGATGATGATGCAGTTGTCCGCGGTGTCGCGGACCACTTCCATCTCGTATTCCTTCCAGCCGAGAACCGATTCTTCGATCAGAACTTCGGTGGTCGGCGAGGCGTCGAGGCCGCTGCCGACGATGTCGAAGAATTCGGTGCGGTTGTAGGCGATGCCGCCGCCGGTACCGCCGAGCGTGAAGGACGGGCGGATGATCGCGGGCAGGCCGACATCGTCGAGCGCCTGGGCTGCAATCGCCATCGCATGGTTCATGTAGCGCTGCTTGCGATCGCCTTCGCCGAGGTTCCACTGGTTTTCGAGGTCGTCGAGGGCCTTGTCGAGATCGGCACCGGAGAGGCGGCTCTTCAGTTCGGCGCGCTCGGCCTCGTGCACCTTGCGGTCATGATCCTTGATGTCGGTGGCATTGGCGAGCCGCGACTTCGGCGTCTCGAGACCGATCTTCGCCATGGCTTCGCGGAAGAGGGCGCGGTCCTCGGCCTTGTCGATGGCGTCGGGCTTGGCGCCGATCATCTCGACATTGTAGCGGTCGAGAACGCCCATGCGGCGCAGCGACAGGGCCGTGTTGAGCGCCGTCTGGCCGCCCATGGTCGGAAGCAGCGCGTCCGGGCGTTCCTTGGCGATGATCTTGGCGACGACCTCAGGGGTGATCGGCTCGACATAGGTGGCGTCGGCAAGGCCCGGGTCGGTCATGATCGTTGCCGGGTTGGAGTTGACGAGGATGACCCGGTAGCCTTCCTCCTTCAGCGCCTTACAGGCCTGGGTGCCGGAATAGTCGAATTCGCAAGCCTGACCGATGACGATCGGCCCCGCGCCGATGATAAGAATGGACTTGATATCTTGGCGCTTCGGCATGGTCGATCATCCGTTTCTAGCTGCGCGAAAAACCGGCCGAGGTGGGAGGTCACCGGCCGGGCACGCATTGATGGGTCTTTTCAGGCTAGAAGCGGCTTATAGGCAAATGTTTCTGCAAGCGAAACCCCGAAAATTCCGGAATCGACAGGAACCCGGCATATTTGCGCGCCTCTGGCCGCGTCGCGAGGCTTGCGCGCACCGCGACATTGCTTCCAACTACAGGCGCGGCCGGGGATGAGGGGCCGCGTCGACTGCATGACGGCTTCGGCAAACAGGCGCCTGTCCGCCTGTCGCGTCGGCAGGGTGATCCGTCGTTGCGTCTAGGCGGGCGCGACTGTTCCAGGCGCGTGATCGATCGCGCGGGGCCTGGTTTCCGCCAGCGCTTCGCAATCCGTCCATTGCGGCAAAAAGATTGGTGAGATCGCGAACTTAAGGCTGGCGATTGCGTTTTACAACGACGTTAGGGCCGTCTTATAAAAGAGCAAACCGACAATGCCTTTCAGAGGCCGGGAGGACAGATCATGGAATGGAAGGGCCGCCGCCAATCCGACAATATCGAAGACCAGCGCGGCGCGAGCCCGGGTGGCAACCCGTTCGGGCGCGGCGGCGGTTTCCGCCTGCCCAGCGGTGGCGGAGGCATGCGGCGCGCCGGCGGCGGCATGAGCTTCGGCACGATCATCTTCCTCGTCGTCCTCTACTTCATCCTGAAGGCCATGGGCATCGACATGCTGCAGGTGCTGGAAGGCGGCGGCGGGCAGGTGCAGATGCCGGGATTCGAACAGAGCGACGGGTCTCCGGCGCCGCGCGGCTCCGCCCAGGAAGAGGAAATGAAGCAGTTCATGGCGACGGTGCTCGCCGAAACCGAAGACACCTGGAACGGCATCTTCCAGGCGAGCGGTCAGCAATACGAAGAGCCGAAGATGGTGCTCTTCCGCGGCCAGGTGCGTTCTGCCTGCGGTTTCGCTTCGGCTGCCTCCGGGCCGTTCTATTGCCCGGGCGACCGCAAGGTCTATCTCGACATGAGCTTCTTTGACGAACTGGCGCAGAAGTTCGATGCATCGGGCGATTTCGCCCAGGCCTATGTGGTCGCGCATGAAGTCGGCCATCACGTCCAGAACCTGATCGGCGTCCTGCCGAAATTCAACCAGATGCGCCAGTCGATGAGCGAGGCCGAGGCCAACCAGATGTCGGTGCGCGTCGAGTTGCAGGCCGATTGCTTCGCCGGCGTCTGGGGCAAGTACACCCAGCAGAAGGGCCTGCTCGAACAGGGCGATCTTGAAGAGGCGCTCAACGCTGCCACCCAGATCGGCGACGACACGCTGCAAAAGCGCATGCAGGGCTATGTCGTTCCGGAAAGCTTCAACCACGGCACGTCCGAACAGCGCATGCGCTGGTTCAAGCGCGGCTTCGACAGCGGCAAGATGACGTCCTGCGACACGTTCTCGGGCGCCGTCTGACCGCTTTAACCCGACAAATCATCAGGGCCGGCGTAATTGCCGGCCCTTTCGTTTGTGGATCAGCGTTCGCTGTCCATATGGGCGAGCTGCGCCTCGGGGTAGCGCGCGCCGGCAGCGGCACCTTTCGGAACTGCCGCTTCGATCGTCGCCATTTCGCCTTCACTGAGATGGACGTCGCGCGATGCCAGCGCTTCCGCCAGCCGATCGCGCCGTCGCGCACCGACGAGCGGAACGATGTCCTTGCCCTTGGCCGCCACCCAGGCGATCGCAATCTGCGCCACCGACACGCCCTTTTCTTCGGCAATCTGCCGCAGCGCTTCGACGAGGGCGAGGTTGCGGTCGATGTTGCCCTCCTGGAACCGCGGGCTCATGGCGCGGAAATCGCCTTTTCCGGCCGCCCCTTTCTGCCAATGGCCGCTGATCAGCCCGCGTGACAGGACGCCGTAGGCGGTGATGCCGATGCCGAGTTCGCGGCAGGTCGGCAGGATCTCGTCCTCGATGCCGCGCGAAATCAACGAATACTCGATCTGCAGATCCACGATCGGATGCACGGCTGCCGCACGCCGGATGGTCTCGGACCCGACTTCCGAGAGGCCGACATGCCTGACGTATCCCGCCTTCACCAGATCCGCGATCGCCCCGACCGTGTCCTCGATCGGCACATCCGGATCGAGCCGTGCCGGCCGGTAGATGTCGACGTGATCGACGCCGAGCCGCTGCAGCGTGTAGGCGAGGAAATTGCGGATGGCCTTTGGGCGGCTGTCATAACCCGACCAGTTGCCGGCCGGGTCGCGCAGAGCGCCGAACTTGACGCTCAGCAATGCCCTGTCACGCTTGCCACCCTTCAGTGCTTCGCCGATCAGCATCTCGTTGTGGCCCATGCCATAGAAATCGCCGGTATCGAGCAGCGTGATGCCGGCATCCAGCGCTGCATGGATCGTAGCGATGCTTTCGGCCCGGTCCGCGGGGCCGTACATGCCCGACATGCCCATGCAGCCGAGACCGAGCGCCGAGACCAAGGGGCCGGTCTTTCCGAGTGAAACGTAATCCATCTTCGTTCTCCTTCGACAAGGCCGAATACCTGCCGGTCGCTTGCCCGCCCTCTGTTTACTTCCCCGGCTTGCGTGCGATAATCCGATCTGAACCGAACGACTTGTACGAAATTCCGCACAATGGACGACCTGCCACTCGCCGATCTCGATGCCTTCACCGCAGTTGCAGTGGCACGCAGCTTCCGTGCGGCTGCAAAGAAGCGCGGCGTTTCCGCGTCGTCGCTGAGCGAGGCGCTTCGCCGCCTCGAGGCGAGGCTGCAGGTCCGCCTGCTCAACCGCACGACCCGCAGCGTCACCCTGACGGAGGCCGGCACGCGGCTGCTCGATCGGCTGACGCCGGCACTTGGCGAAATTGCCGGTGCGCTCGACCAGGTCAACGAGATGCGTGACAGTCCGGCGGGAACGTTGAAGCTGAATGTTCCGACCATCGTCGCCCGCGAAATACTGCCACCGATCGTCGGTTGGTTCCTGCGCGAACACCCGGCAATCACCCTGGAGGTGACGGCCGAAGACGGCTTCGTCGATGTTCTGGCCGCCGGCTTCGACGCCGGCGTCCGCTACGAGGAGCGCGTCGAACGGGACATGATCGCAATCCCGATCGGGCCCGGCCGGCAGCGCTACGTCACCGCCGCGTCCCCGGATTATATCGCCAGGCGCGGCATGCCCGGCCACCCGCATGATCTGCTTGGGCACGCCTGTATTCGCCACCGCTTCGCCAGCGGCTTTTCGCTTCCCTGGGAGTTCGGCGAGGGTGAGGCGACGCTTACGATCGCGCCGCCGGCGGTCGTGACCGCCAATACGATTGATCTCGAACTCGGCGCTGCGATCGACGGCCTCGGCGTCATCAGGACCTTCGAGGAGTTTGTCGCCCCCGCGATCGCCGCAGGATCCCTGGTGCCGATCCTTGAAGATTGGACGACGAGTTTCTCCGGCCCGTTTCTCTATTACGCAAGCCGCCGGCACATGCCGGCGGCGCTGCGCGCCTTCGTCGATTTCCTGAAGCGCGAGCAGCGGCGGGATCACAGGTGAAACGCGGGCTGTACGCCGCTCCGACGCATCAACCATAGCGATAGTTCCATCAGATAATTTGAGACGTTCACGGATTGTTTCGTGCGAAATGATCCGTTACACCTAAATTGGTAGCGTTGTTCACGTTCTGTCTCTCATCCCGGGGCAGGCCGCTCGGGGAGGGTTCGCATGCGCGACGAGAAATTTGTGCGACGCGGCCTGTTCCTCGTCTTCCTCATTCTGTTTCTGGATATCCTTGGCATCGCGATCATCGTGCCGGTGCTGCCGGCCTATCTCGAGGAATTGACCGGCGCCAATGTCAGTGAGGCGGCGATCGACGGTGGTTGGCTGCTGCTCGTCTATGCGGCGATGCAGTTTCTCTTTGCCCCGCTGATCGGCAACCTCAGCGATCGATTCGGCCGCCGTCCGGTCCTGCTCGCGTCGGTCTTCACTTTCGCGCTCGACAATCTGATCTGCGCGCTCGCCACCAGCTACTGGATGCTGTTCATCGGCCGTGTTCTCGCCGGCATCAGCGGCGCGAGCTTCGGGACCGCAGCCGCCTACATCGCCGACATCAGCAATGACGGCAACCGCGCCAAGAACTTCGGACTGATCGGTATCGCCTTCGGCACGGGCTTTGCGCTCGGGCCGGTGCTTGGCGGTCTGCTCGGCGAGCTCGGTCCGCGGGTGCCGTTCTACGGCGCGGCGGCGCTTTCCTTCGTCAACTTCATCCTCGGCGTATTTTTGCTGCCGGAGACGCTCGATGGCGCCAATCGCCGACGGTTCGAGTGGAAGCGCGCCAACCCGCTCGGCGCCCTCAAGCAGATGCGCAACTATCCAGGCATCGGCTGGGTGGGGCTGGTGTTCTTTCTCTTCTGGCTCGCCCACTCCGTTTATCCGGCTGTCTGGTCCTTCGTCTCGAGTTACCGCTATGGCTGGAGCGAGGGCCAGATCGGGCTTTCGCTCGGGATCTTCGGCATCGGCGGCGCTTTCGTCATGGCCGTCATCCTGCCGCGTGTGGTGCCCCGGCTCGGCGAGTGGCGCACGGCCGTGCTCGGCCTGACCTTCACCACGCTCGGGGCCATCGGCTATGCCAGCGCCTGGCAGGGGTGGATGATTTACGCCGTGATCATCGCCACCGCGCTTGAAAGCCTTGCCGATCCGCCGCTGCGCAGCATCGCCGCCGCCCACGTTCCGCCGTCGGCGCAGGGAGAGCTTCAGGGTGCGCTGACCAGCATCGGCAGCATCACCACGATCATCGGTCCGCTGATCTTCACCCAGGCCTTCGGGTACTTTACCAGCCCCAGCGCCCCGGTCGCCTTCGCCGGCGCGCCCTATGCGCTCGCCAGTTGCTTCCTCGTCGGCGCGCTTGTCGTTTTCTTCCTGAAGATACCGAGAAACAGGGCGGTCGGACCGCAGGTTGACGAAAATGTCGGGCCGGGCGAGGTCGCAGTGGCGGAGCAGGGCGAAGAGGTGGGGCGGTCGCGACTGCACGGAAATTGATCAATTTCCGTGATCTATCGATGAAAGTTTGAGCAACCTCGCCCTTGCGGCTGGCTCTTTGGCCGCAGGTCATCTATTCCCGGCTTTCCTCCCCCCGATTTTTCGTTGCGGCCCGAGGCCCGCCTTGACTGCCAGGAATCTGCCATGCTGACCGCGAATGCGAGCCCGACTCCGTTGACGACCGACAATTCCTGGCGGACGCACTATCGCGCGAGCTTCTATCTGGGCGTGCCGTTCATCGGCGCGCAGCTTGCGCAGCTGGCCATCAACACGACAGACGTCCTGATGGTCGGCAAGCTCGGCGCCACCGAACTCGCGGCGATCATTCTTGCGACCCAGATGTATTTCACGGTCTACGTTTTCGGCAACGGCTTTGCCAATGCGGTGGTGCCGATGGCGGCGCAGGCCGTCGGCCGAGGCGACAAGGTCTCGGTACGCCGCTCGGTGCGCATGGGCATGTGGGTGGTCATGCTCTACGGCCTTTTGACCGCGCCGATCCTCTGGATGGCCGAGCCGATCCTGCTTTTTGCCGGCCAGCAGCCCGAGGTCGCGGCCCTCGCCGGAGAATATGTCCGCATCGCGCAATGGGCGATCTTCCCGGGCCTCATCTTCATGGTGCTGCGGGCCTTTCTGAGCGGCCTGGAGCGGGCAGGGATCATTCTTTATGTGACGCTGGCGACGCTCGTGCTCAATGCTGCGCTCTGCTACGTGCTGATCTTCGGGCATTTCGGCTTCCCGCGCCTCGGTATCTTCGGTGCGGCGGTCGCCGCACTCGGCGTTGCGGTGCTCGGTGCGGCGCTGACGATCGGCTACATCAAGAGCAAGCCTGAGCTCAACCAATACGAGCTCTTCGTTCGCTTCTGGCGACCCGACTGGGTGGCGTTTCGCGAAGTCGTCTTTCTCGGCATACCGATCTCGCTGACCATCCTTGCCGAAGTCAGCCTCTTCACGGTCGCGTCGCTGCTGATGGGCACGATCGGCACGGTTGAGCTTGCCGCCCACGGCATCGCCCTGCAGTTCGCCTCGATCGCCTTCATGATCCCGCTCGGGCTTGCGCAGGCAGCCACCGTGCGCGTCGGACTTGCCTATGGCCGCGGCGATCTGCTGGGCGTTCGGCGCGCGGCGATCGCCTCGCTGGTGCTCGGCGCCGGCTTCGCCATTGTCGGAAGCGCCATCTTTGCGTTCTTCCCGAGCCAGCTGGCCGCTCTCTATCTCGACACTGGCCGTCCGGATGCCGTAGCGGTACTCGCCTTTGCTGCCCCGCTCATTGTCATTGCCGGCGCGTTCCAGCTCGTCGATGGCATGCAGGCGATTGCCGCCGGCATGCTGCGCGGGCTGAAGGACACCAAGGTGCCAATGCTCCTGGCTTTGATTTCCTACTGGCCGATTGGCTTCGTCTGCGCCTGGGCCTTCGCCTTCCCCTTCAATTTCGGCGGGATCGGCGTCTGGTTCGGTTTCGTGCTTGGCCTTGCAGCCGCAGCAGTGCTCTTGAACTGGCGCTTCTTCCGAATGCTTGGCGCACTTTCCGCAAAGGCGGAAGCCAAGGCAGCCGCGTAAGGCGGAGCGGCCGAGGCTGCGTGCAGGCAAAGAAAAGCCGGACGGGCAGGGGATGCCGTCCGGCTTGAAATGGCGACCGCCTCAGGGGAAGGGAATGGCGTCGCCTACTACCAAGCTTCGGTTACGAAGCCTCGAAACCGCTAGACGTTAAAGCCGTCGAGCCGTTCCGAACCCTGGCGATCGCGCTGGAGGTCGCGTATCGTCCGGGCAAAATCGATCAAGAATACGAGACTGATGACCGCTGCTGCGATCATGAACAGGGTGGCCATAGTGCCCTCCATCAACGGAAGATCTTCTGCGTCGCGTAGCGCTCGCGCCGGTCACGGGACTCGTTGCGCAGTCCATGTATCGTCGCAAAGAGCATCGCGAAAAACATCGCCATCGAAAACAGAGCAAGTCCCATAGCCGTAATCCTTTCGCATCCTAAACGGCAGTACGTTCGAAAAAGTTCCGTTGTTACTGGCGCTACACTTAACGTCTTTGGTGTGAAGCACCGTTGAACATGGCATTCATCTAGCATTCATTCTTTCTGTCCCGCTGTTTCCCAGGGAACAGGGGGCAAGCGGCGTACAACTCTTGCGATCCGTCGCCGTCCGTGACAAAAGGCTTCACCAAACGGAAACAGGTGCGATGACCACGGCATTTTATCCCGGCTCCTTCGATCCGATGACGAACGGGCATCTCGACGTGCTCGTCCAGGCACTGAACGTGGCGGCGAAGGTCATCGTCGCAATCGGTATCCATCCGGGTAAGGCGCCGCTTTTTTCCTTCGACGAACGCGCCGATCTCATCCGCCGGTCGCTTCTGGAGTTTCTGCCGGACAGGGCAGGCGACATCGATGTCGTTGCCTTCGACAATCTGGTGGTGGATGCGGCGCGCGAGCGCGGGGCGAAACTGCTGGTGCGTGGCCTTCGCGACGGAACCGACCTCGACTACGAGATGCAGATGGCCGGTATGAACCGGCAGATGGCGCCGGATATCCAGACCTTGTTCTTGCCGGCCGGCACGGCCTCACGGCCCATTACGGCCACATTGGTCCGCCAGATCGCGGCCATGGGCGGCGACGTCAGTGCCTTCGTGCCCAGGTCCGTTTACGAAGCACTGCAGGCCAAACGCCGGCCCTGACGGGCCGCCCCAATTCACCACGCAGGGAGAAATCATGAAAATCCTCCACCTCGCTTTAGCCGGCGCCATCGCGCTTGCTTCCTTTACGGGAACGGCGCTTGCACAATCGGCCGACAACTTCCTGACGATCACGCTCAAGGACGGCCCGGTCGTCGTCGAGCTGCGCCCCGACATCGCGCCCAAGCATGTCGAGCAGATCAAGGCGCTGGCCGCCGCCGGTGAATACGACAACGTCGCTTTCCACCGCGTGATCAAGGGCTTCATGGCCCAGACCGGCGACGTGCAGTATGGCGACATGGAAAACGGCTACCAGCCGCAGGCTGCCGGCACCGGCGGCTCGTCGCGTCCGGACGTCCCGGCCGAGTTCTCCGACGTCCCGTTTGAACGCGGCACGGTCGGCATGGCCCGCTCGCAGGACCCGAACAGCGCCAACTCGCAGTTCTTCATCATGTTCGCCCCGGGCGACTTCCTCAACGGCCAGTACACGGTCGTCGGCAAGGTCGTGTCGGGCATGGAGAACGTCGACAAGATCAAGCTCGGCGACGATGCCAACAACGGTTCCGTCACCGACCCCGACCGCATGATCAGCGTGAAGGTCGGCAAGTAAGTTAACAGCAAGGAGAAAACCCATGGCCGAGATCAAGGATCCGGAAAACACGATCATCCTGGAGACCACCAAGGGCAAGGTCGTCATCGAGCTTCTGCCTGACGTCGCTCCGGGGCACGTCGCCCGCATCAAGGAACTGGCCCGCGAAGGCGCCTATGACGGCGTGGTGTTCCACCGCGTGATCGAGGACTTCATGGCGCAGACCGGTGACGTCCAGTACGGCAAGACCGGCGGCGAGCACTTCAACCCGGCCCGCGCCGGCATGGGCGGCTCCTCCAAGCCGGACCTGAAGGCCGAATTCTCGAATGTCAGCCACGTTCGCGGCACCTGCTCGATGGCCCGCAGCCAGATGCCGAACTCGGCCAACTCGCAGTTCTTCATCTGCTTCACCGATGCCCCGTGGCTCAACAAGCAGTATTCTGTCTGGGGCCAGGTCATCGAAGGCATGGACAACATCGACAAGATCAAGCGCGGCGAACCGGTGCGCGATCCCGATACGATCGTCACGATGCGGGTTGCCGCAGACGCCTGATTTGCGCTAATGCACGGACCCGCCCCGGTCGCCAAATGCGCCGGGGCGGGTTTGCTTTTGTCTGAAGGTAACGATGCGCGTAGACCTGTTCGACTTCGACCTGCCGGAAACTTCGATTGCGCTGAGGCCGGCAAGCCCGCGCGACAGCGCCCGCATGCTCGTCGTTCGCCCCGATGATGCCGCGGTGCTCTCGGATCACGGCGTGCTCGATCTGCCCTCGTTCCTCAGAAAAGGCGATGCGCTGGTCTTCAACGATACCAAGGTGATCCCGGCGCAGCTCGAGGGCATTCGCCGCCGCGCCGAAGAGATTGTCACGCAGGTTTCGCTGACGCTGCATATGCGGGTCGCACCTGATTGCTGGAAGGCTTTCGCCCGCCCGGCCCGTCGCCTCAAGGTCGGCGACCGCATTGCCTTCGGCCACGGCGGCTCGAGCTGCCTTCTCGGAACGCTCGACGCAACCGTCGAGGAAAAGGGCGATGCCGGCGAAGTGACGCTGCGTTTCGATCTCTCCGGTCCCGCGCTCGACGAGGCGATCATGGCGGTCGGTCACATTCCGTTGCCGCCCTACATCGCCTCCAAGCGTGCCGAGGATGCGCAGGACCGCGCCGACTACCAGACCATGTATGCCCGCGAGGAGGGCGCCGTTGCGGCGCCGACCGCCGGTCTGCATTTCACCGACCGTCTTTTCGCCAAGCTCGACGAGGCCGGCATCGAGCGACACTTCGTGACGCTGCATGTGGGCGCCGGCACCTTCCTGCCGGTCAAGGCGGATGACACCGACGATCACGTGATGCATCAGGAGATCGGCCATGTCGACGCCCGCACCGCCGAGAAGCTCAATGCCGTCAAGGCGAGGGGCGGGCGCATCGTCTGCGTCGGCACGACCTCGCTGCGGCTGATCGAAAGCGCCACGTCGGAAGACGGCGTGGTCAAGCAATGGTCCGGCCCGACTGGCATTTTCATCACGCCCGGCTACCGCTTCCGCGCCGTCGACATGCTGATGACGAACTTCCATCTGCCGAAATCGACGCTGTTCATGCTGGTTTCGGCCTTCTCAGGCCTGGAGACGATGCGTGATGCCTATAGGCACGCGATCGAGACCGGCTACCGCTTCTATTCCTATGGCGACGCCAGCCTGCTTTTCCGGAAAAACTAGATGACCGAGACCTTCCAGTTCAAGCTACACAAGACCGACGGCAAGGCCCGCCGCGGCGAGGTTTCCATGCCGCGCGGCACGATCCGGACGCCGGCCTTCATGCCCGTCGGCACGGTCGGCACGGTCAAGGCGATGTATCTCGACCAGGTGAAGGATCTCGGCGCCGACATCATTCTCGGCAACACCTACCATCTGATGCTGCGCCCGGGTGCCGAGCGCGTCGCGCGGCTCGGTGGCCTGCATGGCCTGATCCGTTGGCAGGGACCGATCCTGACCGATAGCGGCGGTTTCCAGGTCATGTCGCTCGCCGGTCTGCGCAAGCTCGACGAACAGGGCGTCACCTTCAAGAGCCATGTCGACGGCGCGCTCTTCCATATGTCGCCGGAGCGCTCGATCGAGATTCAAGGGTTGCTCGACAGCGATATCCAGATGCAGCTCGACGAATGCGTGGCGCTGCCGGCGGAGCCTAAGGAAATCGAACGCGCGATGGAAATGTCGCTGCGCTGGGCCGAACGCTGCAAGGTCGCCTTCGGCGACCAGCCGGGCAAGGCGATGTTCGGCATCGTCCAGGGCGGCGACATTCCGAAGCTGCGCGAACGCTCGGCCGAAGCGCTGAAGGGCCTCGACCTCAAGGGTTATGCGGTCGGCGGCCTTGCCGTCGGCGAGCCGCAGGAGGTGATGTTGCGCATGCTCGACATTACCTGCCCGATCATGCCCGTGGACAAGCCGCGCTATCTGATGGGCGTCGGTACGCCCGACGACATCCTGCGCTCGGTGGCCGAAGGCATCGACATGTTCGACTGCGTGATGCCGACCCGCTCGGGACGCCATGGTCTCGCATTTACCCGCCACGGCCGCATCAATCTGCGCAATGCCCGCCACGCCGAAGACATGCGGCCGCTCGACGAGCAGTCCTCGTGCCCGGCGACGCGCGACTATTCGCGTGCCTACCTGCACCACCTGATCCGCTCGAACGAATCGCTCGGCGGCATGCTCCTGAGCTGGAACAACCTGGCCTACTATCAGGAACTGATGGCCGGCATTCGCCTGGCGATCGACGAGGGCCGCTTCGCCGACTTCATGGCCGAGACCCAGGAGACCTGGCGGCGAGGGGACCTGCCGCCAGTCTGAGGCGGGGCAACCCCTTACGAGTGGCTCAGATCGCCGGACCCGGCGCTTGCTGCAGGATCATCACGCCATTGATCTTGTAGCTGCCATCCGGCTGCTTCAGGAGCTCGTAGACCGCCGTCCAGTCCTTGCCGTCGGGGGCGGAAATCAGCACTTCCTGTAGCACCTGATCCCCCACCACTTTCGACCGGCCAAAGGCGAAGTTGCCGGGCCGGTAGACGGGTTGATAGCCACGCTTGACCATGTCGAAGAAGGTCGCCTTGTCGGGAAATTTTCCGCGGATGGCCGGCGAGGCGAAAGAATAGGCAGCCTCCGCATCGTCGTGCAGGAACGCCGCGATCTGCTGCTGGATGATCGCCCGCGCCGTATCGACGGGCTCGTCTGCGAAGGCGGCCCCGCCGCCGGCCAACGGAGCCACCAGGCCAAACGCAACAACAAAGCTCCTGAACATCGCCGTCCTCCCTTATTGCAATCAACGACCATAGGGCAGCCATGCCGCTTGGAAACGGGGGTCTTCGGCAGAGAAATGGTTACGGGTTCTCTTTCCTTGAAAGAGTTGTGTTTAAATTCAATGCGATGATAGAAATTCATAATAAACTGAATTAAATATCATAAGTTAGTGATATTCGTGAATATGGGCGCGCCGGCCGACAGGCGGCAAGTCGAAGAGACCCCGCCGCTCCTGGAACAGCGGGTCGAACTGAAAGCCGGCCGTTTCGATCGCGCGGGGTTCACCGGAACGTTGCGTCAAGCCAGTCGCGCCATTTCGGTTCGCTGTTGGCCGCACGCGCCCTTGCGTCATCTCCGTAGAAATAGAGCGCAATGCTCGCATTGGTGCCATCGCCGCGAGAATAGGTTCCGATCAGCGCGATGCCGGCGGCGGGGGCGTTCAAACGCAAGAGCAGATAGCGCTGCCTGGCGTCCTGTTGAACACGCTCGACGATGCCGGCAAGGCGCTCCGGCTGTGGCGGCGTGGTCCGCTCTTCGCCGACATTCGCGGCGGCAAGCCCCAGTGCTTCGGTCAGGCGCGCCCAGACCCCGGTCTCCGGTTCCTTGGTTCGCGCCATGGCGAAGCAGCTTGCTGCATTCTCGCCGGCAAAGTGCGCAAGATAGATCTGCAAGACCTCGAAGAACGCCGGCCAGCCGCCCTCGAAGCCTTCCAGCTGGTCGTCCCAGTCGTCGGTCGAGGAAAACAGCGAGTGCACCATGCGCAGCACGCAGCGATCGCCGGAGCGCGCCGTGACGGTGATTTCCGTTGCAACCGGCGGCGCGCCTTCGCTCCATTCACGCTCGACATAGGCAAAGCGGGCAGGTGGTTCCCAGTGCGTTACCTCGCCGGACGAACCACCGTTCGGCCCGAAGTCGAAGGCGATCTTGCCGCCGACCCGCTCGTCGATCTCCGTCTTGGTGAACCAGGCACTGTTGCCGTTGCCGGTCGCGATCGCCTGCCAGGCCTCTTCGGGCGAGCCCGGTACGATCAGTTCCATTTCCACCCAGCGCTTTCCGCTGCCATCCTTCTTGATCGGCATGAGATATCCTTTCAGGAGTTGGTGTCGTCGGGGTCGCCGTTGCCTTCTGTCACGTCATTTGGTGCAGGATAGGAGGCGATGATGAGCCGATGCGGTCGTGCGGCAGGCGTGCTTTCGTCGTGGTAGCGCGCGGCAAGCGCGGTCACCGCCTGGGCGAGATCGGCGGTAAAGGCGGTACGCTCTGTCGGCGACCGAAATTTGATCACGGTGTCGATCGACAGTGTCGCCAGCCGCTTGTCCTGTTGGCGGGCCTTGCGGAGCAGGCTGCCGACCTCACGGATCATGCGGGCCGCCAGTGCGACCAGATAGCTCGCAGACAGGCGATCGTTGCTCCGTCCTGGATCGGCCGCGATCGGTCCCAGCGCTGCGGGCGAAACCACATAGGACGTGGCCGTCGCAACCATCAGCCGCTCGGTCAGGCCGCCCCAGCGGCGTTCCTCCGCCGGTTCGATCAGCTTGTGTTCTTCAAGCGCCCGCAGGTGATAGTTGACCTTCTGACGCGTCAGCCCCACACGGCCAGCCAGCGCCGCTGCAGAAGCAGGCGTGGCAAGTTCCGCCAGCAAGCGGGCCTTGATCGGCTCCAGGGCAAGGGCTGCGGCAGCCGGTGCGTCTATGACATCGAGATCGAGCATGGCGTGATTGTCGCCTTGACAATTTTTTTTGTCAAGGCGACAAATGCCCGTCATGAGGGTAGGGGCGGTGTGTTCAGCACGGAGAAGCCGCAAAGTTCTCATCGATTGAGCCGGACGAATGCTCAGAGTTTGACTGTGAGCACTTCGCGCATCATGTGATGGAAACCATGCAGCCAACGATCCGCCGCGCCACCGCCGCCGACCATGAGCGCCTGGAGGCGCTCCAGCGCCTCGCATCGTTGGCGACCGGCGAACACCATCAGGAACTGCTCGACAATCCTGCCGTCTTCGGCATCGCGGCCGAAAACATTGCCCATTCGCTCGTCGCCGAACTGGACGGCGAGGTGGTCGGATTTTGCACCGTGTTGCCGACATCGGCCGATGTTGCGGAAGTCGATGCCGTCTTCATAGATCCCAAAACCTGGCGACGGGGCATCGGGCGCATGCTGCTGATTGAGGCGGAACGACGGGCCGCACAGTCCGGCATCCGCACTTTGGGCGTAACATCCGGTGGCCATGCGGTTTCGTTCTACCAAGCTCTCGGTTTCCGGTTGTCGGGAACAGAGATGACGGATTTCGGGCCCGCGGATCGGTTGACGAAGGACATCGGGGAAACGAATCCCGGCCAGGTTGCGCATAGAGCCGGCTGAAAGCCGCTGAAAACCGGGCAGGGGTCTTCGGTGCGGCCTGGCAACCACCGCTATAGTCCAGATAGTATTGATCCATTCAGGGTGGTGTTCACGGGCGAGGATCGGAATGCGCCGATGACGACAAAGACGATCGATGTCTATCATCCCCGAACCGTCTCACATCTGGGTCAGTGGGAGATCGGCGATCTCAAGCTCAAAATCTATGGCCTTCTTGCTGGAGGTGCGACCATCGATGGGCCGATGGTGCTGTTGGCTCAATCGATCGTGCGCCAGGACGTGCTTCAGCGCGTTCGCGACGAGGGTGACAGCAATGGCATGGGTTTTGTGATCATTCACCCCGGCACACTTGGCCTTTCCATCTCTGTTCACTGGTGGATCCAGGGCTCGGTTCTGTGTCAGCACAACTACCTGAGGCTGTATTCGTCCTCTGAGCCGATGGATGCGGCAAGGAGGCCGGTCATCGCCTGTGTTTGGGAATTGGCTCTGATCAATGCCGAGCAGGAAACCTGGCGAAAGACAATGATGAAAAGTGCTCCTGATCCATCGGCTTACATGGGAGAGCATTTTGCGCTTGAGACGGTCTGACAGCCGGATGCGGATGCTGTTGAGGATGGCGTTGATCTGAACCATTACGTTTTCATCGACGGTCCTGTGATGAAAGCGTTTCGTCGAAGCTGCACTCGAAAACCAGCCGCGCATCTTTCTTTCGAGAAAGGCAAAGTCGCGAGGACGGAAATAAACCGTGTCCAGAAGATGTTGCAGTTCCATGCGCGCTACGGAACGAGTTCTCCGTGCGGCGAAAATCGCTAGAGAGCAATTCTGTCCGCAAGTTCGCTGGTCATCAGAATCCGGGGAGAGTGACATTCCAACTTTGCAGGATCAGGACACTTTAACTTTGCGGCTACACAGAACGATCGCATAAGATAGATTATGGAACTATCGTATGCGCCGGAAAAGATGGATTGCGGCTGATCCTTGGTTTGCCGACCTTGACCCGGCCTGTCCAGCCTGCTTAGCGTTCCCGCATCGAAGCACCACTTTCAAGGCCAGATGTGATGAGCGAATTGCGCGTTCTTTCAGATGCTTTCATTCCGGAACTGCCAAACCGCTACAAAGGCAAGGTTCGCGAAAACTACGACCTGCCCGACGGCAACCGCATCATCATCGCGACGGACAGGCTCAGCGCCTTCGACGTCATCCTGACCTCGATCC
The DNA here is from genome assembly GCF_002940685.1 of Ensifer adhaerens. GTDB lineage: Bacteria > Pseudomonadota > Alphaproteobacteria > Rhizobiales > Rhizobiaceae > Ensifer > Ensifer adhaerens_E. The sequence goes on from NZ_PNFP01000004.1 coordinate 140,900, forward strand.
CGAACAAGGGTCACGTCTTGACCCAGACGGCGCGCTACTGGTTCGAGGAAACCGCCGACATCTGCCCGAACCACGTCGTCAGCTACCCGGACCCCAATGTCGTCATCGGCAAGCGGCTCGACATCTTACCGGTAGAGGTCGTCGTGCGCGGCTATCTGGCCGGTACCACCAACACCTCGATCCTGACGAAGTACCGCAACGGCGAGCGCGAGATGTACGGCATCACCTTGCCGGACGGCATGCGCGACAATGAGAAGCTGCCGCAGCCGATCATCACGCCCACGAGCAAGGCGTTCGACGGCGGCCACGACGAGCCGCTGTCGGCCGAAGCGATCCTCGAGCAAGGACTGCTGACGAAGGAACAGCTTGACACGGTCTGGGCCTATGCGCTGGCTCTCTTCGCCCGCGGCCAGCAGCGCGCCGCCGAGCGCGGTCTGATCCTCGTCGACACCAAGTACGAGTTCGGAACGGACGAAAACGGCACGATCATTCTCGCCGACGAGATCCATACGCCCGACAGCAGCCGCTATTGGATCGCCGACAGCTACGAAGAGAGTTTCAAGCGTGGCGAACGCCCCAGGAGTTTCGACAAGGATTTCGTGCGCGCTTGGGTCACTGAGCGCTGCGACCCTTACAAGGATCCGATCCCGGAAATCCCGGTCGATCTCATCGAGCAGACCTCGGCGGTCTACATCGAAGCCTTCGAGAAGATTACCGGCCAGCGCTTCGTTGCGGATCTTTCGGGTGCCACGGTGCTCGACCGCATCCGCGCCAATCTTGCACCATATTTCTCCAAGTAAGTCAGTATATTAGAGATAAATTCTAATCTGAATTACGAGTTGGAATTCCGGACTTCGACGTCGAATTCGAGCCGCATCAGGTCGTATGCCGGCTCGATATGATCGGGTGTTTCGCCTTGCACCGTGTCGTAGTCGAGCGGCACATGCATGTGCGTCAGCACCGCCCGCTTCGGGTCGAAGCGCTTTATCCAGCCGAGCGACTGGACCAGCGACAGATGGCTTGGGTGGAACTTGTACTGCAGCGTGTCGATCACCAAAAGGTCGAGACCGCCGAGCTTGGCGATGGTCTCAGTGGGAAAATCGCTGACATCGCTGCAATAGGCAAAGTCGCCGACGCGAAATCCGAGCGAGTGGATATTGCCGTGGAACTGCATCAGCGGCTGGAACACGATCGGCCCGCCGGCGCCCGATATCACCACCGGCGACAGGTCGTCGGCAATGATGTGCGGCTCGACGATCGGCGGATAGCCGCTGCCCGGTGGTGATTCCAGGCAATAGCCAAACCCCTCGCGAATACGGCCCATCGTATAGGCATCGGCCCAGATCGGCACGCGCCTGCGGTTCTCGATGACGAAGCCCCTGAGGTCGTCGATGCCATGCAGGTGGTCGGCATGGGAATGGGTGTAGATCACTGCATCGATGTGACGGACATTGGCCGCGACCATCTGCGCGCGAAAATCCGGACCCGTGTCGATGACGACGGTGGTCTTGCCGCCATCGGGCCCCGTCTGCTCGACGAGTAGTGCTGCGCGCATGCGCCTGTTTTTCGGATTTTCGGGATTGCAGGCGCCCCAGTCGCCGGTGATGCGCGGGACGCCGGGCGACGAGCCGCAGCCGAGAATGGTGAAGGTGCGCCGGAACGCCACCACGTCAGAGCCTCGGCATCTTCGAGAAGACGCGGAACGCGTTGTCCGTCGTGATCGTCGCGATTTCCTCTGTGCTGACGCCGATCGTCTCGGCGAGCACGGCGGCCGTATGGGCCACGTAAGCCGGCTCGTTGCGCTTGCCTCGGAACGGCTTCGGCGCGAGATAGGGCGCGTCGGTCTCGACGATCATCCGGTCGTGCGGCACGGTCTTGGCGATTTCACGCAACTCTTCGGATTTCGGGAAAGTCAGGATGCCCGAAAAGGAGACGTAGCCGCCGAGTTCCACGCCGATACGGGCAAGCTCGGGACCGGAAGAGAAGCAGTGCAGAAGGAAAGGGAAGGCCCCCTTCCCTGTCTCCTCGGTCAGGATCGCCGCCATGTCCTCGTCGGCCGAGCGGCTGTGAATGACAAGCGGGAGCCCGGTCACGCGGGCAGCGGCAATGTGACGACGCAGGCCCTCGACCTGGGCCTCGCGCGGCGCATTGTCATAGAAGTAATCAAGACCCGCCTCCCCGATCGCCACCACTTTCGGATGGGCCGAAAGCCGCACGAGATCTTCGGTGGTGATATCAAGCTCCTCGTCCGCATTGTGCGGATGAGTGCCGACGGAACAGAAGACGTTCGGATAGGCCTCGGCGATCGCAAGGATCGTCTCGAACCGCTTCACCCGGGTCGAGATAGTGATCATCTGCTCGACACCGGCCTCGTGCGCCCGCGCGACGATGGCGTCACGCTCCGCTTCGAAATCGGGGAAGTCCAGATGGCAATGGGTATCGATCAGCATGCTCAAAATGCCTTACTGCGCTTCCGGTGCCACATAGCGCGGGAAGACCGGCTTCGGCGCCTCGAGCGGCGTGCCCGAGACGAGGCGTCCTGCCTCGCCAAGCGCTGCGAAGTCGCGCTTGTCGGCGGGTGCGGCCACGAGGTCGAGCAGCTTTGCCGAGGATTCCGGCATGAACGGCTGCAGCAGGATGGCGATCTGGCGCACGACTTCCGCGGTCACATAAAGCACCGTGCCCATGCGCGCCGGATCGGTCTTCTTCAGAGCCCAGGGCTCCTGGCCGGCGAAGTAGCGGTCCGTCTCCGAGACGACGGCGATGATCGCCGCCAGCGCCCGGTGGATCATCTGCTTGCCCATCTCGTCACGGGTGATTTCGTGCAGCGCGTCGGCGGCAGCCAGCATCGCCTTGTCCTCGTCGGTCAAGGGACCGCAGACCGGGACCTGGCCGTCGCAGTTCTTGACGATCATCGACAGCGAGCGGCTCGCCAGGTTGCCGATGCCGTTGGCAAGGTCGGAGTTGATGCGGGTCGCGATCCCCTCCTCGCTGTAGCTGCCGTCCTGGCCGAAGGAGACTTCGCGCAGGAAGAAGTAGCGAATCTGGTCGAGGCCGAAATGTTCGACGAGATTGAACGGATCGACGACGTTGCCGAGCGACTTCGACATCTTCTCGCCCTTGTTGAGCAGGAAGCCGTGGGCAAAGACGCGCTTGGGCAGCGGCAGGCCGGCCGACATCAGGAAGGCCGGCCAGTAGACCGCGTGGAAGCGGATGATGTCCTTGCCGATCACATGGATGTTTGCCGGCCAGAACTTGGCGCGCGGCCCTTGCGGATTGTCGAGATAGCCGGTCGCGGTGATGTAGTTGGTGAGTGCGTCGACCCAGACATACATGACGTGCGCCGGATCGTTCGGAACCTTGATGCCCCAGTCGAAGGTCGTGCGCGAGACCGATAGATCCTTGAGGCCGGACTTCACGAAGGAAATCACCTCGTTGCGGCGCTCGGCCGGACCGATGAAGTCAGGGTTTTCCTCGTAGTGTTTCAAGAGCTTGTCCTGATACTCGGACAGCTTGAAGAAGTAGCTCTGCTCCTCCACCCACTCGACCGGCGTTCCCTGCGGGCCATAGCGCACGCCATCGTCGCGCAGCTCGGTCTCGTTTTCCTGGTAGTAGGCCTCGTCGCGCACCGAATACCAGCCGGCGTAGGAGTCCTTGTAGAGGTCGCCCGCCTCGCCCATGCGGATCCAGATGTCCTGCGACGCTTGATGGTGGCGCGGCTCGGTCGTGCGGATGAAATCGTCGTTGGACGCGTTGAGCACCACGGCCATCTTCTGAAATTCCGCCGAATTGCGGTCGGCAAGCTCCTGCGGCGTCACGCCTTCCTTGCGCGCCGTCTGCTGCATCTTCTGGCCGTGCTCGTCCGTGCCGGTCAGGAAGAACACGTCACGCCCATCGAGGCGCTGGTAGCGCGCCATGGCATCCGTCGCGATCAGTTCATAGGCGTGGCCGATATGCGGCTTGCCGTTCGGGTAGGAAATCGCTGTCGTGATGTAGAAGGGGGACGTGTCTCTCATAGGCGGATTCGATCTATCTCGGATTAAGCTACGCACGCTCTTAGCGCATACGCTCCAAGGAAGAAACATGCGATCCGTGAAAAGCCCGGCTGGAGCGGTCTCCGCCATGGCCCTCCTCCTTGCGCGAACTTCGGGCTCGGACTAGAACAAAACGGAAACAATGAAGAGGGAATGAGTCGTGCTGGATCGACTTGGCAGCCAATTTGAAACCGCGTCTGCCGGCTATGCCGCCACGCATGGGATCGAGCGTGATCCCGACTGGTTCATTCTGAAGATGCAGGAGGAGATGGGTGAGCTGACCCAGGCCTGGAACAAGCTCAGCGGTCGCGGGCGGTCCCAGGGGAAATCGCCGGACGACCTCCGGGCCCAGATGGCCGACGAGACAGCAGACCTTCTCGGACATGTCCTGCTCTTCGCCCAGCATCACAAGCTCGACCTCCACGCGGCGATCGAGCGCAAGTGGCGCTTCCGGCCGGCGCTATAGCGCCGCCTTCATGTCGTCGAGCAACGACAGGATGGTTTGTTTCCGGTCCAGATTATAAGCGTCGCTGACGGTCAGTCGCTCGCTCACGGAGGCCGAAAGCCGCGCGAAGCGTTCGGCGCGCATGATATCGCCGGAAACGGCCGCCTCCCGCGCCTCGCGCATGATGCGGTCGCTGGCAAGCGCCTGGAAAAAATCGAAGATCGTTTCGCTGTCCTTGCCGGCGAGGACGTCTGCGAGCTTGTGCATGTCCTTGCGGACAGCCGGTCCCTGCCCTGCAAGGATCCCCTCGAACGTCGCCGCGATTTCCAGGCCGCCGTAATTGATCAGTTTCAGGGCCTCGGCGACGCTGCCGCTGGCGGCAGCGATGATGCGCCCGGCCTCTTCGCCCGCAAGATCGAAGCCGAGATGCGCCAATGCCTGGCCGAGCGGTGCTGCGTCGAGCGGCTTCAGCCGCAGCGGCAGGCAACGCGAGCGGATCGTCGGCAGCAATTTTCCGGGCGCATGCGTCAGCACCAGGAACAGCGATCGGCGCGGCGGCTCCTCGAGGATCTTCAGGATCGCGTTGGCCGCGTTGCGGTTGAGGTCGTCGGCCGGATCGATGATGACGATGCGCCAGTTGCCGGTGCCCGATGTCTGGCTGAAGAACTTGCCGGCGCGGCGCACTTCGTCGACGGTGATCGCCCCCTTCGCCCGTCCAGTCTTTTCATCGATCGGACGGGTGAGGTGCAGGAGATTGTGCGAGGCGCCCGAGGCGAGCTGCCTGCCGATCGCAGAGCTCGGGTCCGGGTCGGCAAGCGTTTCAGGCGCATCGGCCGGTTCGGGATGGTTGAGGATGTGGTGGGCAAAGCGGAAGGCAAGCGTCGCCTTGCCGATCCCCTCCGGCCCTTCGATCAGGATCGCGTGGTGGCCCTTGCCGGAGCGATAGCTCTGCGCCAGGAAGGCTTCCGCCTGCTCGTGGCCGAACAGGCGATTGTTCTCCACGGGCGCGATGGCGCCATCGAGGACCCCGGCTCTTTCGCTCATGATACGACTTCCTTGGTTGAGGCGTTCGTACCGTCGCCCTGCGGCAGGAGGCCTTCGACCAGCGAAAGCACCGCGGCGGCAATCGCCTCGACCGGTTGCGTCGCGTCCACCACTCGGCACCGCTCGGAATCGCGCCTGGCGATGTCGAGGAAGGCATCGCGCCGCTTCTCGTGGGTCTCCAGTTGTTCCTTTTCGAAACGATCGGGATTGTCGTCGCCGGCACGGCGTTGCGCCCGCTCGAGGCCGACGCTGGCCGGCAGGTCGAAAATGACCGTCCGGTCCGGAACCACGCCATTGATCGCCACGCGCTCCAGGGTCTCGACGAAGCTCGGTTCCAGATTGCCGGTGATGCCCTGGTAGACGCGCGAGGAATCCATGAAGCGGTCGCACAGCACGATGATGCCCTTCTCCAGCGACGGCCGGATGACCTCTTCGACATGGTCGCTGCGGGCCGCGGCAAAGAGAATCGCCTCCATCCTGACCCCGAAGGCCTCCGCCGCACCGGACAGCAGGACGTGGCGTACCGCTTCGGCGCCGGGCGATCCGCCAGGCTCGCGCGTCGTCAGCACGTCATAGCCGCGGGCGCGCAGGGAATCGGCCAGCAGGCGGAGCTGCGTCGACTTGCCGGCACCTTCCCCACCTTCAAATGTTACGAACAGACCTTTTTTCAGCGACACCATGCTTTCCCGTATCGGCATGCGACCCCGGTCAAGATGATCTCAGATCGAATCGACCTGAGGTCACCGTGACCGGTTCCAATAAGCTAGAGCGGGATGCGGGCGGAAAACCGCAAACACTTTTCCTCATTCCGCTCCGGTTCTGTTTAACCGATTGGTCCTCCGGGCGAAACCATCAGGTGGCGATTTGAAGAGGCATTCAAGGGCTTGCTGCTCAGAGCCAGAAGAAAAGCAGTTCCTGCAGCGCGTCGACCGCGCGGCTCGTCAGCGTCCCCTGCCCGACCGCACTGGCCGTCTTGACCGGAACCTCGCGCAACAGCTTCTCGCCATTCCACAATTTAACGACGCCGACCTCGGTTCCGGCCGTGACGGGTGCGCGCAGGGGCCACTTGTAGACGATGCGCGCCGTCAGCCGTTCGGGATTGTTGACCGGCAGCAGCACGTCGACCGGTCCGCTGGCCACCAGCGCGACGTGGGATGCATCGCCGCCATAGACGGCCGCCTCGCCGATCGATTCGCCGTCGGTGAAGATCCGCTTCCTTTCGAAAGCCGTCATCGCCCAATCGAGGACCCTGCGGCTCTCTTCGATGCGATCCTTGTCGGTTTCAAGACCACCCATCGCCAGGTAGACGCGGCGGTCACCACGCTGCAACGACGCGGCGAGCGAGAAGCCGAAGCCTTCGGCAAAGCCCGTCGCCAGACCGTCCACGCCGATATTGGCTGAAATCAGCGGGTTCTTGTTGCGTTGGAGGATCTTGTTCCATTCGAATTCCGGCTGCGAATAGAGCCGGTAGAGATCCGGATGCGCCTCGTGCAGATGGCGGACGAGCGTCACCAGCTCGCTCATCGTGATCTTGTTGCCCGGGTCGGGCAGCCCAGTCGCGTTGCGGAACGTCGCAACCGGCATGCCGAGTTCGCGCGCCCGCGCCGTCATGCGCTCGGCAAAGGCGCCTTCGCTGCCGGTCATGCCTTCGGCGAGAATGATGCAGGCGTCATTGGCAAGCTGAACCGCCACGCCCTGCAGGAGATCGGCGACCCTGATGCGCGATTTCAGTGCGGCAAACATCGTCGAGGTGCCGGCCGGCGCGCCGCCGGTCCTCCAGGCGTGCTCGGACACGTCGTACAGGGTTTCGGGCGAAATCTCGCCCTTGCCGAGCGCCTCGGCGACGACTTCCATCGTCATCAGCTTGGCAAGCGAGGCTGGCGGGATCGGCTGGTTTTCGGCGCGCGAGAAAAGCACCGTGCCGGTTTCGGCATCGACAAGCAGGACCTGTTTTGCCTTGGTGTCGAAGGTGGCAGCCGGCGTTTGCGCGAATGCGGCGCCGGCAAACAACGCAACGCCCAGGAAAGCGGCCGAAAGCATCTTCATGCGCATGGGAAACTCCGGTTTCCCCTCGGGCATAGCAGCGTGGTCATTTTGGCACAACGCCGAGAACTGTTAACGGGCCGAACCGCTTGTCTTCTGGCGCTTGGCGTAGTCGACGATCACCTGTGGTGTCAGTTGCTTCCTGTCGACCATGATCGCTTCGAACGGCGATTCGGCGTCGCTGACGCGAACTTCGTAGTAGGCGGCTGCGTAGCCCATGTTGCCGCCGGGCATCGGAATGTACTCCGGACGCTCGCGCGGGATCGGGCCGATTTCCGGCAGCATGACGAATTCGTTGAACGACGCCGGCTGCTGGGCAAACTGCGGCACGGGCGCTGCCATCGCCGTCACCGGTTCGTTGACGTCGAGCGACGCCTTTGCCGGAACGGTGATGGTGCCGAGGCTCTGATTGCGGAACGGCTCGTTCGAGGCGACCATCACGCCGGTCGCGATCTGCCCTTCGGGCATCACGCTCGGGCCGCGCTGGCCCTTCTCGACATAGGACGCCATCAGATAAGGCATGTCGTTGCCTTCGAGCGGCGCGCGGCCGACATATTGCACCCGCACATTGGCGCTGCCCTTGCGCTTGATGTCGAGCATGTCCGCCGTCTTCGAGGAAACGTCGATGATGCGGCCGTATTCGTAGGGGCCGCGATCGTTGACGCGCACGATGACCGAGGTGCCGTTTTCCATGTTGGTAACGCGGGCATAGCTCGGCAGCGGGAAGGTCGGATGGGCGGCCGAAAGATGCGCCTTGTCGTAGACTTCGCCATTGGCGGTCAGGCGCCCGTGAAAGGCCGAGCCGTACCAGGAAGCCATGCCCGTCTTGTTGTAGCCGAAATCTTCCTTCGGCTGGTACCACTTGCCCTTGACCTGATAGGCCTTGCCGACCTGAAAGCGGCCACCGCCCTTGGGGATATTGTTGCCGGTGGCAACGCGCGGGCTCGCCTTCACGCCATAGACGGATTCAGGAAAGTACTCCTTGCTCCGCGCGGTTTTTTTGGTGTTCGATGTCGATCCACAGGCCGCAAGCGTTACGCAAAGCGCCGGAATCACTGCAAGGCGCAGTCCCTTGACCAGATATGCCGCATTTTTACTGGAGGTCATCTGTCCCACAACATCGATCGAATAAGCCGTACTCGAAACCTTCCGCTTACCCCCAGCGGAAATCTCGGCGTCCCGAAACGGAACAGTGTGTATTCATGACATCATCAAGGCGAAAATGCGAACTCATCCACAGGTCCGCGCCGCATTTCGCGCGTTATGGTTTATGAATGGTTACCATTGCGGGCGCCGCCGGCGGCCCTCCGATGCGGCCGAGAAAATCGCGTCGGGGCGCATGTTAGGTGTTGCCAAGAGCCTGGGCTTCGCGCAATAACGCCCTGCCCGGCAGGCGCGCTTGCGCCGCTTCAGGCAAGGACAGGTGGCCGAGTGGTTTAAGGCTCTGGTCTTGAAAACCAGCGTACGGGAAACCGTACCGTGGGTTCGAATCCCACCCTGTCCGCCACTCTTCCTTTTCTTAACCCACCAGTTGTCGAACCGACGAGATGGGACTACCTTACGCGGCGTAATGGCGGTGCCAAGTCCTTTGGGAGCGGGATCGACATGCGCGTCAAAGATGTAATGACGACTGTTGTCGTCAAGCTGTCCCCTGACAACAGTGTCAGACAAGCAGCCCGGATCATGCTCGATAATCATGTCAGCGGCCTCCCCGTCGTCGACGATGCGGGTGTTCTCGTCGGCATTCTCAGTGAGGGGGATCTCATCCGGCGCACGGAGCTCGGTTGGGGTGGCCCGACTGCGGCCGATGCGACGCTCGCCGCAGATGAACGCGCTCACGCCTATGTACGGCGCTCCTCCTGGCGCGTTGGCGACGCCATGACGGCCAATCCCGTGACAATTGACGAGCATGCGCCGATCGGGCGGGTTGCGGCACTGATGCAGGATCGTGGGATCAAGCGCGTTCCGGTGCTTCGCGACGGCCGACTGATCGGGATCGTCAGCCGCGCCGACCTGTTGCAGGCGATCTTGTCAGCCAAGCAAGACGACACGGCTGCCGGCGATGATGCGATCCGCCGCAGCATTCTCATTCGACTTGGCGAGAACACAGGCCTCGAAGGACTGGATATCAAGGTCGCGGTGTCCGACGGCGTGGTGCATCTGTGGGGCAATGTCGAGACCGACGATTGCCGCAGGGCTGCACGGATCCTGGCCGAGGGGGTGCGTGGCGTCAGGGGGGTGGTGGAGCACTATTCGGAACCCTACCCGCAATAGCATCGAAGCGAGACGATCGCGGGTCGCGCGTCTCCTCGACGCCTTGCCCGCGATCTTGAACCGGCACGAATGATCCCTGTTGTTGCCGAGCGTAGGAGCGGCGCTTCGAGCGCCGGGCAACTGCGGCGACCTTGCAAACGGACGGCATGAATGCGGCGTGCAGGACAGCAAGCCGGGAACATTCTCAGAGACAAGTCTTTTCGATCGGGAGGCCCAGATGGTTACGCCTGAAACAGCATCGATGAACGAGACAGCATCCGCCAAATCGACTTCACCGTTGTCCTCGGACGAGCTCCGCCTGATAGACGCCTATTGGCGTGCTTCGAACTATCTGTCCGTCGGGCAGATCTACCTGCTCGACAATCCGCTTCTGCGCCAGCCGCTGAAGCGCGAGCACATCAAGCCGCGTCTGCTCGGCCATTGGGGAACGTCGCCGGGCCTCAACATGCTCTACGTGCATCTCAACCGCGTGATCAAGCGCGACGATCTCAATATGGTCTATGTGATCGGTCCGGGGCACGGTGGGCCGTCGCTGGTGGCGCATGCCTATCTGGAAGGCACCTATAGCGAGGTCTATCCGAACATCGCCGAGGACGCCGAGGGCATGCAGAAGCTCTTCAAGCAGTTCAGTTTCCCCGGCGGCATTCCGAGCCACGTGGCGCCGGAAACGCCAGGCAGCTTCCATGAGGGTGGCGAACTGGGCTATGCGCTCAGCCACGCCTACGGCGCCGCCTTCGACAATCCCGATCTGGTCGTCGCCTGCATCGTCGGCGATGGCGAGGCCGAGACCGGGCCGCTTGCGACCAGCTGGCAGAGCAACAAGTTCTTGAACCCTGCCCGCGACGGCTGCGTGCTGCCGATCCTGCATCTGAACGGCTACAAGATCGCCAATCCCTGTTTCCTCGCCCGCATTCCGCACGAAGAGCTCAAGAAGTTCTTCGAGGGCATGGGCTACAAGCCCTATTTCGTCGAAGGGCATGACCCGCAAGCGGTGCACCAGCAACTGGCCGGCGTGCTCGATACGGCGATGGCCGAGATCCGGCAGATCTGGGACGACGCTCGCGTCAGGGGCAATCTCAAGCGGCCCGCCTGGCCGATGATCGTCTTTCGTACGCCCAAGGGCTGGACCTGCCCCGCGGAAATCGACGGCAAGAAATGCGAGGACTACTGGCGCTCGCACCAGGTGCCGATGGGCGAGATGGACAAGCCCGAGCACATTCGCATCCTGGAACAATGGATGAAGAGCTACCGGCCCGACGAGCTCTTCAGCAACGAAGGTCGGTTGAAGCCCGAGATCGCAGCGCTCGCGCCATCAGGCCATCGCCGCATGAGCGACAATCCGCACGCCAATGGCGGGCTGCTGCTACGCGACCTGAAGATGCCGGCGTTCCGGGACTATGCCGTCGACGTGCCGCGTCCCGGCGCAACGACGGTGGAAGCGGCCCGGGTGATGGGCAAGTTCCTGCGCGACGTGATGAAAAACAACATGGATGCGAAGAACTTCCGCCTGTTCAGCCCGGACGAAAACAACTCCAACCGCTGGCAGGATGTGCTCGAGGTCACCAATCGCTGCTACATGGCCGAGATCTATCCGGAGGACGACCACCTGTCACCGGACGGGCGGATCATGGAGGTCTTGAGTGAACACCAGTGCCAGGGCTGGCTCGAAGGCTATCTCTTGACCGGGCGTCACGGCTTCTTCTCCTGTTACGAAGCCTTCATCCACATCATCGATTCCATGTTCAACCAGCACGCCAAATGGCTGAAGGTCTGCAACGAAATCCCCTGGCGCCGGCCGGTGGCGTCGCTGAACTACTTCCTCAGCTCCCATGTCTGGCGACAGGACCATAACGGCTTCAGCCACCAGGATCCGGGCTTCATCGACCACGTCGTCAACAAGAAGGCAGAGGTGGTTCGCGTCTACCTGCCACCGGATGCCAACACGCTGCTGTCTGTCACCGACCATTGCCTGCGCAGCCGCAACTACATCAACGTCGTCGTCGCCGGCAAACAGCCCGGGCCGCAATGGCTGACGATGGAGCAGGCCGTGCGTCATTGCAGCATGGGCGTGAGCATATGGGACTGGGCAAGCAACGATGCCAACAGCGAGCCGGATGTCGTCATGGCCTGCTGCGGCGACGTTCCGACGCTGGAAACACTGGCTGCGGTGCAATTGCTGCGCGAGCACCTGCCGGAGGTGAAGGTGCGCGTCGTCAACGTCGTCAACCTGATGAAGCTGCAGCCGGCGGAAGAGCACCCGCATGGTCTCTCCGACCGGGATTTCGATGGCATCTTCACGCGCGACAAGCCGATCATCTTCGCCTTCCACGGCTATCCCTGGCTGATCCATCGCCTCACCTACCGGCGCACCAACCACGGCAACCTGCATGTTCGCGGCTACAAGGAAGAAGGCACGACGACGACGCCCTTCGACATGGTGGTGCTCAACGAGCTCGACCGATTCCATCTCGCCGGCGATGCTATTGACCGCCTGCCGCAGCTCGGCGCCCGCGCTGCCTATTTCAAGCAGGCGATCCAGGCCAAGCTGATCGAGCATCGGGAGTATATCGAGAAGCACGGCGACGACATGCCGTCGATCAGCGGCTGGAAGTGGGGCCTCAAGGACGCGCAGCAGGCGAAGCCGACGACGTCGACCGAAGGCGACAATGTCTAGGGACCGTATCGCGTCGGGGTGATCGCCCTGCCCCGGTCTCCCGGGCATGCGAGCCGCTCCGCAAGGAGCGTCTCGCTCCATTCGTTTTCGGAGCCAACTCGCAACTGCGGCGCGCTGCCATGTCGGAATTGCTGTCGACAGATCCCGAACTGAACCGGATGCCGACCGAGCAGGATCTTGCCCGGTTGCAGTTCACGACGCTGCTCTATTATCTCCACTGCACCAACCCGGACAACGGCTTGGTGCGTGACAAGACGCAGGAAGACGCACCCGCAAGCATCGCCGCGGTCGGCATGGCGCTCGCGACGATCCCGGTGCTGGTCGAGCGCGGCATCGTCATTCGCAAGTTCGCCGCAAAGATCGCGCGTCGGCGGCTGCAGTTTCTCCTTGAGTGCCCGCAAGGGCCGGAGCCCGACGCCTCCGGCTACAAGGGCTTCTTCTACCACTTTCTCGACATCGAGACCGGCCGGCGCGTGTGGGAGTGCGAGCTTTCGACGATCGACTCCGCCTTCCTGTTTGCGGGTGCCCTGACCGTCGCCGCCTATTTTGACGGCGATGGCGCCGAGGAAGCCGAAATCCGCCGACTGGCCAACGCGCTTTATGAGCGCGCCGACTGGAACTGGGCCTGCGACCACGGGCTGACGCTCACCCATGGCTGGCGGCCGGAAAACGGCTTCATCCCCTATCGTTGGCGTGGCTACGACGAGGGACTGCTGCTCTATATCCTCGGTCTCGGCTCGCCCACCCATCCGCTGCCGCCGGAGGCCTATGCCGCCTATACCGAGAGTTACGACTGGCGGAACCTCTACGGGCGCGAGCTGCTCTATTCGGGACCGCTTTTCACCCACCAGCTCTCGCATATGTGGATCGATTTCCGCGGCATCCGCGACGAATTCATGCGCGAGCACAACAGCGACTACTTCCAAAACAGCCGGCACGCGACCTTCGTCCAGCAGGAATATGCCATTCGCAATCCGCTGAATTTCGTCGGCTATGGCGAACATTGCTGGGGTTTCACGGCAAGCGACGGTCCGGGCTGGACCAAGCGTACCGTGAACGGCGTCGAGCGGGAGTTCTTCGACTATATCGCCCGCGGAGCGCCCTTCGGTCCAGATGACGGCACCGTGTCGCCCTGGGCGGTCGTCGCTTCCCTGCCGTTTGCACCAGAGATCGTCATCCCGACAGTCTGGAACTGCGCCCGCATGAATCTCGGCATGACCCGGCTTTACGGCTTCAAGCCCTCCTTCAATCGGAGCTTTCCGGTGGAAGGAACCGATTCCGGCTGGTGGGTCAGCCCCTACCATTTCGGCATCGACCAGGGGCCCGTGGTGCTGATGATCGAGAACTACAGGACCGGTTTGCTCTGGAACATCATGCGCCGCTGCGAGCCGCTGGTGGTGGGTTTGCGGCGGGCAGGCTTTTCCGGCGGTTGGCTCTGACGGCCACAGCAACAAAGGTGCTCTGATGGACAACCAGCCAGTGCCGATCAGAACAACCGCACTTCGCTTCGCACGGGCTGTCCGGATGCTGTTGACCTCCGAAGTCGGCGGCCGGGCCAGGTTGATGTTTGCCGGGCTCGTGGGCCTGCTCTTCGGCCTGAATGGGCTGAACGTCGTCAACAACTACGTCGGCCGAAATTTCATGACGGCGATCGCCGAGCGCCAGATGAACGAGTTCATCCGGCAAGCGGTTTTCTACGTCTGTGTCTTTGCGGTGCTCACCGTCACCGGCGTTATCGCACGTTTTGTCGAAGAACGACTGGCGCTGCTGTGGCGTGAATTCATGACGAGACGCGCCGTCGATCTCTATCTGGAGGATGAGACCTATTATCGCGTGGAAGTCTCGGGGACGCTAAGCAATCCGGACCAGCGAATATCCGAAGACATCCAGGCGTTCACCGTCACCACGCTCTCCTACATCATCATGCTGTTCAGCAGCACGCTGACGGTGGTGACGTTCTCAGGCGTGCTCTGGTCGATCAGCCCGCTGCTGTTTGCCGTCGCCGTTTTCTATGCCGCCTGCGGCTCGTACATGACGATCGTGCTGGGTCGCCCGCTGATCGGCCTGAACTATGAGCGGCTCGACAAGGAGGCGAACCTCCGATCCAGCCTCATGCACCTGCGCGAAAACGCAGAAGCGGTGATGGTGGCCGGCGTCGAAGGACAGCAGAAGACAAGATTGCTACATCGCCTCGACGCATTGGTCGTCAACATCCTGACGATTACTGCCGTCAACCGGAACCTGGCCTACTTTACCAGCGGCTATAACTGGATGATCCAGATCATCCCGGACTTGATCATCGCTCCGGCCTTCATGCGCGGCGAAATCGAATTCGGGGTGATTACCCAATCGGGTGCTGCCTTTGCGATGCTTGTCGGCGCATTCTCGCTGATCGTCCGGCAATTCAACTCGATCTCGAATTTCGCCGCCGTCGTTTCCCGGCTGAGCGCCTTGCTGGAGGCGATCGAGCAGAGCCGAAAACACAGCGTCTCCGGTATCGAGCTGGTGAAGCAAGATGGCGATCTGGTCTTCGACCAGGTGACGTTCGGATCAACGGGTGGACAGCCATTGCTTCGCGATCTGTCGCTCGCGCTCCCGACGGGAACGCCTGCGCTGATCTCAGGGCCGCACGCGGCTGCGGGTGCTGCCCTCTTCCGGGCAACCGCGGGAATTCCGACCGCTGGCACCGGGCGGATCGAGCGCCCGGAAAATCTGATGTTTCTGCCGCAGCGACCCTATCTGCCACCGGGTTCGGTGCGGCAATACCTTCTGCCACCTGAAAACTCCGACGGCATCTCCGATCGTCAGGTGCTCGAGGTCTTGCGCAGCCTCGGCCTCGATGGACTCGCCGACGGTGCCGAGGGACTGGAGAAGGAGCCGGACCGGGACATGTCCTTGCGCGACCAGCAACTGCTGGCGGTCGCGAAGGTGCTGCTCGCCCGTCCACGATATGTCTTTCTCGACCGGATCGAGGCAACGCTTGGTCGTGAAGCCTTCCGCAGCGCCCTGAGGCTTTTCTGTGAGAGTTCGATCACCTGCATCAACAACGGCGAGGAAGGCGATACGCGCGACCTTTACTGTGCCTTGCTGGATTGCCGGGAGGATGGCAGCTGGACGTGGACAGACGATCGGACTTGATCAGCCCTTAAAGCGCGTCGCGATCTTTCAGATTCGCTCCGTGCGCTTTAAGTTATTGATTTATCGCATGTCGTTATCGCAGAACCGCTGTGCACTTTTGCGCGACATGCTCCAAGTCACCGATCTCGGCGCCCCCTCAAGAGCGCCGTCCGACCGCATACCCGGCTTGAGCCATCGCCCGAGTGATCGATCGGAACGATCGAACTTACCGCGGAGCAACAATACCCTGGTAATAGTCGCCATCGCCGCCGACGACACGCGGCGGACCACCGGCGGTTTGCGAACAGGCGGCCAGCGTGGCGAGCGTGAGCAGCAATACGATCGTTCTCATGAAGTCGGTCCCCTTCTGGCCTGCGTTCCGGCTATGTCCTTGAGACTTGGGAGAATCTGCGGCGGAGCCGGTTGGAAAACAAGTACTAAAATGGTGGTATAACAAAAAGTATGATCGTTGAAGATGCAATCTGCATCGACCGCCGCCCGCTATGGGGCGGCAATCCGGACACGGTCAACAATGGATGAATGCGCCGCCTAGATCGGGTGCTGCCGGTTCGTCTGTTCGCGCTCTCTCCAGTACTGGAGCCGAAGTCGCGGCGCCATGATCCAGGCGATGAACGGCGTGATGAGGAAACAGCTGACGACCACGACCGGGATCGCATATTTCGCGTTGGCCGTCAGGGCCGGCACCGAGAGAACGATCAGGATCCCGATGGCGAACAGGATGGCATTGATCATCAAGCCGACCATGATCGCGAGTTGCAGGCGGACGGACATTTCGACCTCCCGAAGCTTCGGGGCGGTACGCCCCTTGAGCGTTTGTTTGCGCGGCTGATTGTAGCAGACTGCCTGGTTTCGCGAAATGGTGGAGCGCGCGTGGCCTCCCGCCCCTGTCGCGGGCGCAAATCTGCACTATGCTCTTAGGCGAGCGATTGAAGGTGCACGGGGTCAGGGCCGGCAAGGCTTGGCGCACGGTTTTCATCGATCCGCTCTCGTCTGAAGGAGATCGCATGACGAGCCCATACGAAACGCTCGGTGTCAGCCGCGACGCGACGCAGAAGGACATCCAGAGCGCCTATCGCAAGCTTGCCAAGAAGTTGCACCCGGACCTCAATCCGGGCGATAAGGGTGCCGAGGACCGCTTCAAGTCCGTTTCGGCGGCCTATGCCTTGCTTGGCGACGAAGACAAGCGCGGGAAATACGACCGCGGAGAGATCGACGAGACGGGTGCGGAAACCCCACCCCGGCACTATTATCGCGACTATGCCCAATCGGGGGATACGGGCGGACGGTACGAAAGCGCGCACGGCTTTTCCGATTTTGCCGAAGGCGACGATATCTTCTCCAGTTTCTTTTCGCGCCGCGCCGGCGGGCAGCAACGCCAGCGTGGTCGGGATGCGCATTTCTCGATGGAGATCGGTTTTCTCGATGCGGCCAACGGCACCAAGACGCAGATCAACCTGCCGGGCGGTGGTCCGGCGCTCGACCTCACCATTCCGCCCGGCACGCGCGACGGCCAGACCCTGAGGCTGCGCGGCAAGGGCGAGGCCGGCTTCAACGGCGCGCCGGCGGGCGATGCGCTGATCGACATTCGTGTCCGCCCTCACCCGCTGTTTTCAGCTGACGGCGACGATGTACGCTACGAGGTGCCGATCTCGCTCAGCGAGGCCGTGCTTGGCGGCAAGATCCGCGTTCCGACGATCGATGGCGCCGTCAACGTTACGATCCCGCCGCACTCAAACACTGGCAAGACGCTGCGTCTGAAGGGCAAGGGGCTCCACAAGACCGGCGGCGGCCATGGCGATGCCTATGTCAGCCTGAAGATCGTGCTGCCACAGGCGCCCGATCCGGCGCTTTCCGCCTTCGTCGAAGGCTGGGCTGCCGGAAAGGCGGAAGATCCGCGCAAGGGCATGGGAGGATAACCTATGAACGACCGTGAATTCTGCGAACATCTCGACATCGAGGTCAAGGTTCTGCGCATCTGGGTCGAGCAGCGCTGGCTGATGCCCCAGGAGGCGGAGGCCGGCTGGCTGTTCGAGGATGCCGATCTTGCACGCGCACGGCTGATCCAGGATCTGACGGGCCCCATGGGTGTCAATGACGACGGCGTCGACGTGGCCATGCGACTGCTCGACCAGGTCCACAGCCTGCGCGGCCGGCTGAGCGTGTTGATGAACGCCATACGCTCCCAGGAGCCGGCGGTTCAAAGGCTCATCCTGTCGAGCACCGAGGAGGATTAGACGACGACCGGTTCGTTCAGCAGTCCGATCGTTTCGGCGACGAACAGGGTGTCGACGAATTCCGTCAGATCGACGATCCGACCGTCTCGGAAGGTGAACTTGTCGATGATTTCCGTTCGCTCGCGGGCCTGCGTCGGGATGTATCGGACAAAGCCGGCGCGGTGGACGACGATGGTATCGCCATCGGCGAAACAGCCGAGCATCTCCATCTCGCTTAGATCCCAGTTCTCGACGAGTGCCGCGAAACTGCCGCGCACCGTTTCCGGTGTGTTGACCGCGAGCGCCATGGCACTGAGCCTGCCGGTACCGACGATGCGGAAGCTGAAGTCCGGATCGAGTTGCGCCATCATCGTGTCGAGATCGTTGACGTTGCGGGCGAGATAGAGGGCCCGCACCCTGGTTTCCAGCACGTTTCGCTCGGTCATAGCAGCCTCTCCGCTTCTATCTGGACGAGTGTGAGTGAACTTTAGCATTATTGCAAGTATAGGGTCCCGTTTCGAATTCTCTCGCCGCAAGTGCCAACAAATCAGCGGTCGTTAGGATTTTATTAAAAGGCAGGCGTCGGTTTTTACACGCCTGCAAGTGGAGTTGAGCGACAAGGATGGATTGACAACGGCAAGGCAGGAAAGACGTGACACAGGTCGTCACAGTATCCGCGACAACGGCGGCCTATGCAGCGGAAGCGCTGAAGCCGTCTGCGCGCGTGCGTGGCGACGGTCCGACCGATGAGGCCATCACGTTGCTTTCGACCAAGCGCACCGAACAACCGGCCCTGACGCCGGTGTCGATCCCGAAAACGAAGGGCGCCCTGCCCCTGAATTTCATGCTGACGACTGCGGATGGACGGCTGCCGGAGCGCTCGGAAGCGGAAGCCTTGCGCCGCTATCTGGAGTTCATGCGCGACGCAGACGACGACGGCTCCGAGAAGAGGGACGATGAAGGCCGGCAGGATGAACCGGCCGGCCAGGAGGATGAAAGCGACGCCGCCTGAGGCGGCACCGCGGTCACTCAATCAATGATGCTTCTGGCCGCCGGCCGCCTCGCCGCCCTTGGCCGAGCCGACCGGGAACGTCGCATCGACCTTGCCGGCCTTTTCGAAGGTAAGCGTAACCGGAACGGCATCGCCTTCCTTGAAGGGCGTCTTTACGTCCATGAACATCAGATGCAGGCCGCCGGCCTTGAGTTCGACCGTTTCGCCCGCCGGCAATGCAACGCCGTCATCGAGCTTGCGCATCCGCATGACGTCGTTTTCCATCTTCATTTCATGAATTTCGACGCGCGCAGCCGCGGCGCTTTCGACGGCCACGAGCCGGTCCTCACCGGCGCCGCCGTTCTTGATCGTCAGGAAGCCGCCACCGACCTTGGCGCCTGGCAGCATGGCCTTCACCGAGCCACCGGAGATATCGAGATCGCCGACCTTCGCCGAGCCGCCGGCTGCAGCCATATGGCCGGCGTGCGGATCGGCGGCATCGGCCATCGTCACAGTCACGGTCGGCGCCGGGCTTTTCAGGTCATGTGCGTTCTGGCCCTCGGCAGCAACCTGGTCCCAGACGACCTTACCTTCCGTGCCGCAAAGCTGCGTGGTCGGGAAGGCGAGCACTGTCTCCTTGTCGAAGCCCGAGACTTTGCCGCGCACGACGAAGGTGTCGTAGTATTCGTTGGGAAGATTGCCGCCCTTCCACCGGATCTCCAGTGGGCCGGACGAGACCTTCTTGCCGTGATTGTCATAGGTCTTCTGGTAATCGCCCTTGATGATCTCGATGTCCCAGCCGGGCTTCGGCTGCGGTTGGGCGAAGACGAAGCCTTCCGGCAGCTTGATCTGCACTTCGGTGGTCGCCTTGCCGTCGCAGCCATGCGGAACCTGCAGCACCGCCTTGAAGGTGGTCTCCACCGGCGCCGTGTCTTTCTCGAAGGTGGCATGGGCGTGGGCGATGCCGCTTGCAGCAAGGGTAAGGCCGAGCGAAAGCGAGGCGATTTTGATCTTGGTCATGTCGTAATCTCCTGACCACGTGCCGGAGCTTTGCCCGGTTTGCGGTGGTCCAAGCCGCTTGGACGCGGCAATTGTCATGGGAATGCGAGTGGAGAATTACGAACGCACCGGAGGCCCGTGCGAAGGCGGCAACAGCCGGAGTTGCCGATGCGGCGTCGCATTTTCAGCGACAACCGGCGAAACCTGCCATTCGCCCTTTTCGGCGCGAACGCTCTCGGTCGGTGGCGCCGGCAGGAGAATGGAGCCCGAAAGACGGCAGGCCTCGCAGACCGGAGCCATCGCCTGGCCCTTGCCACTGTCGTGGTCGACGCCGTCCATGCCGAAACAGATTTCGGCGACGGTTCCATCGGGTAGCTGATAGGCGGCGGCTTCGGCGGGGGGCAGCGTCTTGGCGACGAGCGGCTTGTGGGCAAAGGTGAGGAAAACGAGCGCAAATACGGCGATCAGCCGCATCGCTATCCCGAATTTGCCGTCGCGCCCTGTCATGGTTATCCCCGGTCTCTGTCCTTGGGTTATCCTCAACTGGAGAAGAATGCAAAGGCAGAATTGCCGCACCCGCTTTGGCTGCGTCTTATGGTCACGCGACAAAAATGTGTTTCAGCGCGACACCGCCCCCTTGCCAAGCTCCCGCCTTCGCCGTTATCTGGAGACGATCTTGTTGGGAGAAGCCGGTTCAAACCGGTGCCGAAGGAGCAACCGCCCCGGAAACTCTCAGGCCAAAGGACCAGCAAGGTGCCGGTAGGACTCTGGAGAGAAGCGTTTTTGCGCTCGCCGAAGGGATAACAATCTCAGGCAAAGGGACAGAGGGGGCTCGAATCGACGGCGATTGACGCCGGAAGTGTGAGCCGGCGCGGGAGCGCCTGACCTGGAGGCCGGATTTGGAAAACAATCCTCATTTGAAACATACGCCGCTGCATGCGCTGCACCTTTCTTTGGGCGCGCGCATGGTGCCCTTTGCCGGCTACGAGATGCCGGTGCAGTACCCCGACGGCGTGATGAAGGAACACCAGCACACCCGCGTCGCTGCCGGCCTCTTCGATGTCTCGCATATGGGTCAGGTCATCGTCCGGCCGAAGTCCGGCAAGATCGAGGATGCCGCACTGGCGCTCGAAAAGCTGGTACCGGTCGACGTGCTGGGCCTTGCCGAAGGACGCCAGCGTTATGGCCTCTTCACCAATGCCGAAGGCGGAATCCTCGACGACCTGATGATCACCAATCGCGGCGACCATCTCTTCCTCGTCGTCAACGCCGCCTGCAAGGACGCCGACTTCGAACTGCTGAAGGCTGGCCTTTCCGATACGTGCGATGTCACGATGCTCGATGACCGCGCGCTGATCGCGCTTCAGGGCCCGCACGCTGAAGCCGTGCTCGGCGAACTCTGGGCCGACGTTTCGGCCATGCGCTTCATGGACGTCGCCGAAGCCGATTTGCACGACGTCACCTGCATCATCTCGCGCTCGGGATATACCGGCGAGGACGGCTTCGAGATTTCCATTCCCGTCGCCTCCGCCGTCGATGTCACCCAGCGCCTGCTCGAACATCCCGATGTGAAGCCGATCGGTCTCGGTGCCCGCGATTCGTTGCGTCTCGAAGCCGGTCTTTGTCTCTATGGCAACGACATCGACACCACCACGACCCCGGTCGAAGGGGCACTCGAATGGGCACTGCAGAAGGCGCGCCGCGCCGGTGGCGCCCGCGAAGGCGGTTTCCCCGGTGCCGATCGTATCCTCGGCCAGTTCGCCGCTGGCGCCTCGCGCCGTCGCGTCGGGCTGAAGCCTGAGGGACGCGCGCCCGTTCGTGGCGGCGCCAATCTCTTTGCCGACCCCGAGGGCAAGACCCCGGTCGGCCAGGTAACCTCGGGCGGCTTCGGCCCCTCCGTCGATGGCCCGGTCGCCATGGGCTATGTCGATGCCGGCCACACCGAAAACGGCACCGCCCTTTTTGCGGAAGTGCGCGGCAAGTACCTGCCTGTCGCGGTCGCCGCCCTGCCCTTTGTCAAACAAACCTACAAACGCTGATCAGGAGAGAGCGAATATGTTGAAGTTCACTGAGGAACACGAGTGGCTGAAGATCGAAGCCGGTGTCGCAACCGTCGGCATCACCGAGCACGCCGCCGGCCAGCTGGGCGACCTCGTCTTCGTTGAATTGCCGGAAACCGGCTCGACCTTCTCGAAGGGCGATTCCGCCGCCACCGTCGAATCCGTCAAGGCGGCCTCCGACGTCTATTGTCCGCTTGACGGCGAAATCGTCGAAGTGAACCAGGCGATCGTCGACGACCCGTCGCTCGTCAACAGCGACCCGCAGGGTGCTGCCTGGTTCTTCAAGCTGAAGCTTGCCAACCCCAGCGAAGCCGACGCCCTTCTCGAGGAAGCGGCCTACAAGGAGCTCGTCGCCTGATGAGCATGCCCAAGGATTTCACCTTTACCGACTACAAGCCGTATGACTTCGCCAACCGGCGTCATATCGGCCCGTCGCCGGCCGAAATGGACGAGATGCTGAAGGTCGTCGGTTACCCCACGCTCGACGCACTCATCGACGACACGGTGCCGCCGTCGATCCGGCAGAAGACGCCGCTTGCCTGGGGCGCGCCGATGACCGAGCGCGAAGCGCTCGACAAGATGCGCGAAACTGCCAACCGCAACCAGAAGCTCGTCTCGCTGATCGGCCAGGGCTATTACGGCACGATCACGCCGCCGGTGATCCAGCGCAACATCCTGGAAAATCCGGCCTGGTACACGGCCTATACACCCTACCAGCCGGAAATCAGCCAGGGTCGCCTCGAAGCGCTGCTCAACTACCAGACCATGGTCTGCGACCTGACCGGCCTCGACGTTGCCAACGCGTCGCTGCTCGACGAGGCGACGGCTGCCGCCGAAGCGATGGCCATGGCCGAGCGCGTCTCGAAGTCGAAGGCCAAGGCCTTCTTCGTCGACGAAAACTGCCACCCGCAGACGATCGCTCTGCTCAAGACCCGCGCCGAGCCGCTCGGCTGGCAGATCGTCATCGGCAACCCCTTCACCGATCTCGATCCGGTCGACGTCTTCGGCGCGATCTTCCAGTATCCGGGCACCTACGGCCACGTGAACGATTTCACCGGCCTGATCGCCCGTCTGCACCAGACCGGCGCAATCGCAACGGTTGCGGCCGACCCGCTGGCGCTGGCGCTTCTGAAGTCGCCTGGCGAAATGGGCGCCGATATCGCCATCGGCTGCACCCAGCGCTTCGGCGTTCCGGTTGGCTATGGCGGTCCGCATGCCGCCTATATGGCCGTCAAGGACGTACACAAGCGCTCGATGCCCGGCCGTCTCGTCGGCGTCTCGGTCGATGCGCGCGGCAATCGCGCCTATCGCCTGTCGCTGCAGACCCGCGAACAGCATATCCGCCGCGAAAAGGCGACGTCGAACATCTGCACCGCACAGGTGCTGCTCGCCGTGATGGCCTCGATGTATGCCGTCTTCCATGGACCGAAGGGCATCAAGGCGATCGCCCAGAGCGTTCACCAGAAGACCGTTCGTCTCGCCATGGGCCTCGAGAAGCTCGGTTACACCGTGGAGCCGGGCGTGTTCTTCGACACGATCACCGTCGAAGTCGGCAAGCTGCAGGGCATCATCCTCAAGACTGCGGTCGCCGAGGAAGTGAACCTGCGCAAGATCGGCGAAACCAAGATCGGCATCAGCCTCGACGAGCGTTCGCGCCCCGTCACGCTCGAAGCCGTCTGGCGCGCCTTCGGTGGCGACTTCAAGGTTGAAGAGTTCGAGCCGGGTTACCGCCTGCCGGAGGCGCTGCTGCGCACCAGCGAGTACCTGACGCATCCGATCTTCCACATGAACCGCGCCGAAAGCGAGATGACGCGCTACATCCGCCGTCTGTCCGACCGCGACCTCGCGCTCGACCGTGCGATGATCCCGCTCGGCTCGTGCACGATGAAGCTCAACGCGACCGCGGAGATGCTGCCGATCACCTGGCCGGAATTCTCCGAGATCCATCCGTTCGTTCCGAAGGAACAGGCGGCCGGCTACCAGCACATGATCGAGGACCTGTCGGAAAAGCTCTGCGCCGTCACCGGCTATGACGCGATCTCGATGCAGCCGAACTCGGGTGCCCAGGGCGAATATGCCGGTCTCCTGACGATCCGGGCCTATCACCTGGCGCAGGGCAACGCCCATCGCGACGTCTGCCTGATCCCGACCTCGGCGCACGGCACCAACCCTGCCTCGGCCCAGATGGCCGGCATGAAGGTCGTCGTCGTCAAGGTCAGCGAAAACGGCGACATCGACATGGATGATTTCCGTGCAAAAGCCGAGCAGTACGCGGAAAACCTCTCCTGCTGCATGATCACCTATCCGTCGACCCACGGCGTGTTCGAAGAGAACGTGCGCGAAGTCTGCGAGATCGTGCACAAGCACGGTGGTCAGGTCTACATGGACGGCGCCAACATGAACGCCATGGTCGGCCTTGCCCGTCCCGGCGACATCGGCTCCGACGTCAGCCACCTGAACCTGCACAAGACCTTCTGCATCCCGCATGGCGGCGGCGGTCCGGGCATGGGCCCGATCGGCGTCAAGGCGCATCTGGCGCCGTACCTGCCCGGCCACCCGGAAACGGACGGCCAGGACGGTGCTGTGTCGGCGGCTCCCTTCGGTTCGGCTTCGATCCTGCCGATCTCCTGGAGCTACTGCCTGATGATGGGCGGCGAAGGCCTGACCCAGGCGACGAAGGTGGCGATCCTCAACGCCAACTACATCGCCGCGCGGCTGAAGGGCGCCTATGAGGTGCTCTACAAGTCGTCAAAGGGCCGTGTGGCGCATGAGTGCATCATCGACACCCGTCCGCTGGTCGAAAGCGCCGGCGTCACGGTTGACGACGTTGCCAAGCGCCTGATTGACTGCGGCTTCCACGCCCCGACCATGAGCTGGCCGGTTGCCGGCACGCTGATGATCGAGCCGACGGAATCCGAGACCAAGGCCGAGATCGACCGCTTCTGCGATGCGATGCTGGCAATCCGCGAGGAAGCCCGCGCCATCGAGGAAGGCCGGATGGACAAGGTCAACAACCCGCTGAAGAACGCTCCGCACACGGTCGAAGATCTGGTCGGCGATTGGGATCGTCCCTATTCGCGCGAACAGGCCTGCTTCCCGCCGGGCGCCTTCCGGGTCGACAAGTACTGGTCGCCGGTCAACCGCGTCGACAACGTCTATGGCGACCGCAATCTCGTCTGCACCTGCCCGCCGCTGGAAAGCTACGCGGAAGCTGCCGAGTAAAATCGCGAACCGGCGGGGCGCTTGTCCGCTCCGCCGGTTCCGAGCCGCAAGCGGCCTTTGTAATGACGTGGCCCGGCTGCGTCTCCTCACCAAACAACCTCTCAAGACATAGAAATTTCGGGGGCGCAGCCGTGCTCGCGCTATCGCCGCGTGCTCATGCCCGGCGGCAGGATCGCGCTTTCGACCCAGAAGCGGATGAAGGCCTCGGCAAAGTGGCGGTACTCGCCGACCGTGGAAGGCTTTGCGACATAGGCATTCGCGCCGGCACCGTAGCAGTGAAGCACGTCGGCAGGATTGATCGACGATGTCAGCACGATAATCGGGATGAGCGCCGTCGCGCGGCTCTTGCGCACGCGCCGGAGAAGCTCGATGCCGTCACTGCCGGGCAGCTTGATATCCATCAGGATGTAGTCGAAATGGCCGTGGCCGAGTTGCTCGACGGCCTGATCGGCGTCCGTGACCAGAATGATCTCGATGGCGTGGTCTACCTGAGCAAAGGCTCGCATTACGAAACGCGCGTCGTGCGCGTCGTCTTCCACCAAGAGCAATCGCTTTGGCGTCGAGACCACCTTGTTCCGCCCTATTTCGCCTTCCTCAGCCGCCTCGGAAGAAGCACGATGAAACGTGCGCCTTCACGAAAGGTTGTGTCAAGGCAGATTGAACCGTCATGGCTTTCGGCAATGCGTTTTGCGAGCGCCAGGCCGATACCGGTGCCGCCATAGACCGTTTCGTCCCTGTGCAGGCGTTGAAACACCTCGAAAATGCGCGTTGCAAAGCGCGGATCGATGCCGATGCCATTGTCCTCGACGGTGAGCTCCACGGTGTGGTCTGACACACTGCCGTCGATCCGGATCACCGGCGGTCGGTCGGCGTGGCGATACTTGATCGCATTGCCGACCAGGTTCTGGACGAGACGTCGCAGCAGCTCCGGATCACCCTCCACGTCCGGCAGCGCACCAACCTCGAACGTGGCATTGGCTTCGCGCGCGTCACTGGCAAGTATCGTCAGTGTCTCCGACACCACGTCGCCGAGCTTCACTTCCGTCCAGTCGGTGATGCGATGGGCGATCTGCGCGTAGTCGAGCAGGCTGTCGACCACCCGGTTCATCCGTCTGACACTGTCGCGCAGGTGACGGGCGTTGTCGGCAAGTTCGCTCGGATCCCCCGTCTTGATGTCGTCCTCGATCATCTCGGAGAACATCGAGATGTGCCTGAGCGGAGCCTTGAGGTCATGCGAGACCGTGGCGGTGAACTGATCGAGCGCTTCGTTCTTGTGCTCCAGTTCCTGTCGCTGCCGCTCGAGCGCCAGTTCGGCGCGCTTGAGGTCGGTGACATCGATGCGCGCGACAACCGTGTTGCCATCCTTTGTCCGGATGTTCTCCACCCTCAGCCAGCGGTCGTCGGCATAGCGGTAGATCTTCGGTTTTCCGTCCGGGTGGCGGAAATCGCGCAGCCGCGAGGCGATCCATTCGTCGCCTTCGCGTGTCCCCGGGATGGCGTCCGGGTAGTGCCCACCCTGCCGTGCAAGCAGCAGGATCTCTTCGGCTGTGATCCCCGGCTTCAGCGCCGGTCCGGCCGGGCCACAGATCGCCTGGTAGGCCTTGTTGTAGACGACCAGCCGCTCGTGGCGGTCGAAGATGGCAAAGCCCTCTGGCATGGCCTCGAGCGCTGCGTTCAGCATCCGGGACGCTTTCTCGCGCTCGCCGACGGCCTCGGTAAGATCCGAAATGTCTCTGATGATACCGATCAGCGCTAGCTCTTCGCCCTGATCGTCGATCAGGGGCGTCGTCCGCAGGTGGCCGGAGAAGGTTGAGCCGTCGCGCCTGACATAGAGATAGTTCGACGAACGGGGCGCGGTTTCGTCGACCCTCGCGGCGCGGTTCTTGAGCCGCTTGTCGTACTCGGCATCATTCGCATAGATCAGCCGAACCGACCTGCCGATGAAATCTTCGGCCGGGTAGCCGAACTGAACGAGGGCGGCATTGTTGGCGGAACGGATGATCCGCTCGGCGTCGATGATGATCACCGGATCGGGAAACGTCTCGTAGAGCGCCTTGAAGACGAGTTCCTCATCGAACGCCGCCATTGCCATAGTCTCCGTTCCAGCCCGGCCCCATCACAGCAGAAAAAAGGCCCGGCGAAAACCGGGCCGACCTCTTCGTCTGAACGAATGAAGGAAACTTAGTTAGCGCGCACCACCGCGTTGCCCTCGGCGGCCAGTGCCGCAAGGTCCGCCGGCTTCAGCTCGACCGATTCGCCGCAGCCGCAGGCGGACGTTTGGTTGGGGTTGTGGAATGTGAAGCCGGACCGCAATGTCGTGACCTCGAAATCCATCTGCGTGCCGAGCAGATAGAGCACGGCCTCGGGCGCGACCCAGACCTTGGCGCCCTGATGCTCGATCAGGTCGTCCTTCGAATTGGGTTCGGTTACGAGATCGACGGCGTATTCCATGCCGGCGCAACCGCCCTTCTTGATGCCGACACGAATGCCCTTGGCATCGGCGCCGGAATTCTCAACGATCGCGCGGACGCGGCCGGCTGCGGCATCGGTCAGGCTCATCACGGCAAAGCCCATCGGCTCATTCTCCTTGTCGTCACCGGGGTAAAGGCCCGGCGCCTTACAGAATCAAATGTAGTATCCGTGCCTTAACGGATCAATACGGGGGGCGCTCGATCAGTACCAGCCGACTGCGACCTGTGCTTCCTCCGACATGCGATCCGGCGTCCACGGCGGATCGAAGGTCATTTTAACCTCGACACCCGACACGCCCTCGACGGCGCCGACGGCATTTTCGACCCAGCCGGGCATCTCGCCGGCCACCGGGCAGCCCGGCGCGGTCAGCGTCATGTCGATCTTCACCATGCGGTCGTCTTCGATGTCGATCTTGTAGATGAGGCCGAGCTCGAAGATGTCGGCCGGGATTTCCGGGTCATAGACCGTCTTCAGCGCGGCTATGATGTCGTCGCTGAGGCGCGCAAGTTCCTCGGCCGGGATCGCCGAATGCACGATGCCCTCGCGGACGTCGACCTTTTCTTCCGTAGCATCAAGGCTCATGTCGGCCTCCTGGACTTTCTCTTGTGGTTCAGAAGATTAGGGTAAATCCTTGAACCTTTTGCAAACTTCCTAAGCGAAGAACTTTCGGGCGTGCTCCAGCGCATCCACCAGAGCATCGACTTCGGCCCGCGTGTTGTAGAGCCCGAAGGATGCACGGCATGTGGAGGTCACGCCGAAGCGTTTCAAGAGCGGCTGCGCGCAATGGGTGCCGGCGCGAACGGCGACACCGGCGCGGTCAATCACCATCGACACATCATGCGAATGAATGCCGGCAAGCTCGAAGGCGAAGATGCTGCCCTTGTCGGGAGCGTTGCCGAACACGCGCAGCGAATTGACCGTGGACAGGCGTTCGCGCGCATAGGCCGTCAGGTCGGCCTCATGCGCCTGGATGGCGGCGCGGCCAATCTTTTCCATGTAGTCGAGCGCATAGCCAAGGCCGATCGCCTGGACGATCGGCGGCGTGCCGGCCTCGAAGCGGTGTGGCGGGTCGTTGTAGGTGACATAGTCCTCGGTCACCACCTCGATCATCTCGCCGCCGCCGAGGAAGGGCTGCATTTCCTTCAGGCGGTCGGTCTTGCCGTAGAGCACGCCGACACCGGAGGGGCCGTAGAGCTTGTGGCCGGTCATCACATACCAGTCGCAGTCGATGTCCTGCACGTCGACAGGCATGTGCACGGCACCCTGGCTGCCGTCGACCAGAACCGGAATGCCGCGCTCGCGGGCGATGCGGCAGATCTCCTTGACCGGAACCACGGTTCCAAGCGCATTCGACATGTGGGTGATGGCGATGAGCTTGGTCTTGTCGGTCAGGCACTTGACGAAATCGTCGACGTTGAGCGCGCCGTCGTCGTCGACCGGGATCCAGACGAGCTTGGCGCCCTGGCGTTCGCGGATGAAGTGCCAGGGAACGATGTTGGAGTGGTGCTCCATGATCGAAAGCACGATCTCGTCGCCTTCCCCAAGCTTCGGCATGCCGTAGCCATAGGCGACCGTGTTGATCGCCTCGGTCGACGACTTGGTGAAGATGACATTGTCGACCGAAGGGGCGTTCAGAAAGCGGCGCACCTTCTCGCGTGCCGCCTCATAGGCTTCCGTCGCGGCATTCGACAGAAAATGCAGGCCGCGATGGACGTTGGCATATTCGTTGGAATAGGCATGGGAGATCGCGTCGATGACCACCTGTGGCTTCTGTGCCGATGCGCCGTTGTCGAGATAGACGAGCGGCTTGCCATAGACGGTTTTCGACAGGATCGGAAAATCCTTGCGGATCGTTTCGACGTCGTAGGCGGGCACCGGTACCGAGTGTTCCATGTCTTCAATCCAATTTCGCCACAGCGCCGCGCGTCCGTGCGGACGCGCTAAGCGCACTGCAACATGTTGAAGCGCTGCGCAATTTTACCCTCAAATCGATGCCGATTTAAGGAATTACGCAGGCAGCCCGTCAGGCGTGCTTGTCGAGCCAGGTCGAGATGACCTCTTCGAGGGACTCGACCAGCGCTTCGTGGTCTTCCAGCTCCTCGACGATCTCCGCGACGAAGGCATTGACGAGCATGGCCCGCGCCTTGTTCTCCGGAACGCCACGCGCCATCAGATAGAAGAGCTGCGTGTGGTCGATGTCGGCAACCGTCGCGCCGTGACCGCACTGCACGTCGTCGGCAAAGATCTCGAGTTCCGGCTTGGCCGACAGGTCGGCGTCGTCGGACAGAAGCAGCGTGTTGCACGCCATCTTCGCATCGGTCTTCTGCGCGTCCTTGGCGACCAGGATCTTGCCCTGGAACACGCCCTTGGCGCGGTCGAACACGACGTTGCGGATGATCTCCGTCGACGTGGTGTGCGGCACGTTGTGGCCGAGCGTGAAGGTCACGTCCGTATGGGTCTCGCCGCCGAGCAGGTTGATGCCGCGCAGCTTGAAATCCGCGCCCTCGCCGCTCGTCTTGCCGTGGATCTCCTGGCGCACCAGCTTGCCGCCGGCGTTGATCACGAAGAGATGCAGCTTGGCGTTCTTGCCGAGGTCGAAGCGGATCTGGCCGAGATGGGTATCGGCAGCACCCTGCTGCTGCAGGATGATCCAGACGACGTCGGCACCTTCGTCAAGCGTCACGTCGCTGACGGACGAAACGAAGCTCTCGCCGTCCTTGGTCGACAGATGCCGCTCAATCACGGTTGCCTTGGCATTGGCGCCGAAGGTGACCGGGAAGCGCGTATGGGCCTGGCCGAGGCTCTGCACCAGCTGGATTTCCAGCGGGTCTTCGAGCGTGGTTTCGGCTGCGACAGCGATTTCGAGGCCGCCGCGGACAAGGCCGCCATTGATGCGGCCGATCGCGTCGTCAAAGCCGAGCACGGCAAGGCCGGCGGCAGCCGAACCGTCAAGCAGGCTGTCGACGTAGGAACGGACCGTTACGCCTTGCGGCGGGTTGCCCTTGAGGTCGGCCTGGCCGTTGCGGATGGAGAGCACCGTCGAGCCCGGTACCAGCGCGTCGACACGGTCGGCGAAGGCTGTCGGGTCGGCGGCGGGAACGGCGCGCAGCAGCGTGCGCAGGTCGGTGTAGTGCCAGGATTCGACGCGGCGGGTCGGAAGGCCGGCCGTGCGCAATTCGTGCACCAACGTGTCACGAACCGAAAGCACGGAGCCGTCACCCGGCAGATCGCCGATCTGCGCGGTATAGGCGTCGACGAGCGCCGTCTCGGCAGCCGTCATCTTGATTGCCTGTTGCATATTCATTCGAACACTCCTTCAACAGGCGTCAGGCCGCGGCCTCGATGATATCCGCGTAGCCGTTGGCTTCGAGTTCGTGCGCCAGCGTCTTGTCGCCCGACTTGATCACCTGGCCCTTGTAGAGCACGTGCACCGTGTCCGGCACGATGTAGTCGAGCAGGCGCTGGTAGTGGGTGATGACGACGACGGCGCGGTCCGGCGAGCGAAGCGCGTTGACGCCATCGGCGACGATCTTCAGCGCGTCGATATCGAGGCCGGAGTCGGTTTCGTCGAGAACGCACAGCTTCGGCTGAAGCAGCGACATCTGCAGGATTTCGGCGCGCTTCTTCTCACCGCCGGAGAAACCGACATTGAGCGGACGGCGCAGCATTTCCGGAGCGATCTTGAGTTCGGCGGCCGCTTCCTTGACGCGACGCATGAATTCCGGCGTCGTCAGTTCATCTTCGCCGCGATACTTGCGCTGCTCGTTCATCGCCACCTTCAGGAACTGCATGGTGGCAACGCCAGGGATTTCGACCGGATACTGGAAGGCAAGGAAGATGCCCTTGGCCGCACGCTCGGACGCGTCGAGTTCCAGGATGCTCTCGCCGTTATAGAGGATGTCGCCTTCGGTGACTTCGTAGTCTTCGCGGCCCGACAGGATGTAGGACAGCGTCGACTTGCCGGAGCCGTTCGGGCCCATGATGGCGGCAACTTCGCCGGCCTTCACGGTGAGGTTCAGGCCACGGATGATTTCGGTGCCGTCTTCGGCGATGCGGGCGTGCAGGTTCTTGATTTCAAGCATTTCTATCGTCCTCTTGGGAAACGAACGTTTGTTCGCGCGCAAACTCGTGGTGCGCGCCATTCAATTTTCAGTCCAGTGCCTTAGCCGACCGAGCCTTCCAGCGAGATGCCGATCAGCTTCTGCGCTTCGACGGCGAACTCCATCGGCAGCTCCTGAATGACTTCCTTGACGAAGCCGTTGACGATCAGGGCGATCGCCGCTTCGGTCGGGATGCCGCGCTGCAGGCAGTAGAACAGCTGGTCCTCGGAAATCTTCGACGTCGTCGCCTCGTGCTCGAACTGTGCCGTCGAGTTCTTCGCCTCGATGTAAGGAACGGTGTGCGCACCGCACTTGTCGCCGATGAGCAGCGAATCGCACTGGGTGAAGTTGCGGGCGTTCTCAGCCTTGCGGTGGGCCGAAACCTGGCCGCGATAGGTGTTTTCCGAGACGCCTGCGGCAATACCCTTGGAGACGATGCGGCTCGACGTGTTCTTGCCGAGGTGGATCATCTTGGTGCCACTGTCGATCTGCTGATGGCCGTTGGAAACGGCGATCGAGTAGAACTCGCCGCGCGAACCGTCGCCGCGCAGGATGCAGGACGGATACTTCCAGGTGATCGCGGAGCCGGTTTCGACCTGCGTCCAGGAGATCTTGGAGTTCTTGCCACGGCAATCGCCACGCTTGGTGACGAAGTTGTAGATGCCGCCCTTGCCTTCCTTGTCGCCCGGATACCAGTTCTGCACCGTCGAATACTTGATCTCGGCGTCATCGAGCGCAACGAGTTCGACGACGGCAGCGTGTAGCTGGTTCTCGTCGCGCTGCGGCGCGGTGCAGCCTTCGAGATAGGACACGTAAGCACCATCTTCGGCGATGATCAGCGTGCGCTCGAACTGGCCGGTGTTCTTCTCGTTGATGCGGAAGTAGGTGGAGAGCTCCATCGGGCAACGAACGCCCTTCGGCACGAAGACGAAGGAGCCGTCGGTAAAGACCGCGGAGTTCAGCGTCGCGTAGTAGTTGTCGGTCGTCGGAACGACGGAGCCGAGATACTTCTTCACGAGATCGGGATGCTCGCGGATCGCCTCGGAGATCGACATGAAGATCACGCCGGCCTTCTTCAGCTCTTCCTTGAAGGTGGTGACGACCGAGACGCTGTCGAAGACGGCGTCGACGGCGATCTTCGACTTCTGCACGCCCGCGAGGATTTCCTGTTCCTTCAGCGGAATGCCGAGCTTTTCGTAGACCTTGAGGATCTCCGGATCGACTTCGTCGAGCGACTTCGGACCCGTCACGCCCTTGGGAGCGGCGTAATAGTAGATCTCGTTGAAGTCGATCTTCGGGTAGCTGACGCGCGCCCAGGTCGGCTCTTCGAGCGTCAGCCAGCGGCGATAGGCCTCAAGACGCCACTCGAGCATCCATTCCGGCTCGTTCTTCTTCTCGGAAATGAAGCGAATGATATCTTCCGAGAGACCCTTCGGGGCCTTCTCGACTTCGATGGTCGTCTCAAAACCGTATTTGTACTGGTCCACGTCGATCTGACGGACCTGATCGATGGTCTCCTGCACGGCAGGCATGTCGTTCTCCAATCTTGCCGGATCCAAGGTCCGGCAGCTTGTCAACACGATGCGCTCGGCGCACCGCTTATGTAATGGCTAAAAGGCGCTTTTCACCCTGTTTGCCAAGCGGAAAATTGCTTTTCCGCAATTTCGTCCTGTCCGGCCGTCTCAGGCCGCTTGCCCGGGCGCTCGTCTTCTTGCTGCTACCTTTGCAAAGACCGCTGCGCAACGTTCGATATCTGCCTGTGTCGTCGCCTCGCCGATCGAGATCCTGAGCGCACCCTGGCGCGGATCATAACCCATCGCCGTCAGCACGTGGCTTTGCCCGACCTTCCCGGACGAACAGGCGGAACCCGCCGACAGCGCCACGCCTTCGAGGTCGAAGGCGATCTGTCCCGTCTCGGCCTTCAGCCCAGGAAGCGTGAAGAAGATCGTGTTGCCAACGCGCGAAACGTCGCGGCCGTGAATGACAACGTCGTGAGCGGCTGCAAGCATCTCGGCTTCCAGCCTGTCGCGCAGCGCCGCAATCGCGCTCATCCGCTGGCCCACGCCTTCGCTCGCCTTTCTGGCGGCTGCGGCAAAGCCGGCAATCGCCACCGTGTTTTCCGTGCCCGACCGATGCCCCTTCTCCTGTCCGCCGCCGCGGATCAGCGGCACTGGCATCATCACCTCGCCGCGCGCCACCAGCGCGCCGACGCCCTTCGGGCCGCCGATCTTGTGCGAGGAGAGAATGAGGAAATCGCAACCGAGGTCTTCGATCGAAATCGGCACGCGGCCGGCGGCCTGCACCGCATCGACGACGAGAATGCCGCCATGGGCGCGCACGATCTCGGCGATCTCTGCGACCGGCTGGATGATGCCCGTCTCGTTGTTGACCAGCATGACGGCGACCATAGGCAAGCCAAGCTGGCGATCATGCGCCGCCAGCAGGTCCTGCAGCGCCGAGATCTCGACGACGCCGTTCGACGTGACCGGGATTTCGCTCAGCGCCTCGCGGGCAAAACGTCCGCCTTCGCGCACGGCCGGATGCTCGATTGACGAGGCATAAAGCCTGCCGATCTTCAGCGGCGTGCGGCCCATGCGGAAATCGGGTGTCAGCACCAGATTGGCGGCTTCCGTTGCACCGCTGGTAAAGGTGACGCTGGCAGCTTTCGCACCGCAAAGTGCAGCCACGTCGCGGCGGGCGTTTTCGATGAGCGTGCGTAGCGCGCGGCCCTCGCCATGGACGGACGAAGGGTTGCCGACGAGGTCGAGCGTCGACAGGCAGGCCTCGCGCGCTTCGGGAAGAAGCGGCGCCGTGGCGTTCCAGTCCATATAGATGCGCGAACCCGACATGATTTCCTTCGCTAGATCAACAGGCCGCAAGCCGGCAACCTCTGGCGATGCATTTTCCTTGAATTTTCCGCGCCGCTTGTCCTATGAGACGAAGCACAAGGCGGAATGCCCGCACAGAAGTTTTGAACGGTTCTAAACTAGGTTTTAGAAAAGCTGACTGCTTTCGTCAAGACTGATCGCGATCTGAACCCAAGATTCGAACCAGGAACACTCCCGGAGAGCCAATGCCCGAAATCATCTTCAACGGACCCGCTGGCCGCCTCGAAGGCCGCTATCAGCCTTCGAAGCAGAAGAGCGCGCCGATCGCCATCATCCTGCACCCGCATCCGCAGTTCGGCGGCACGATGAACAACCAGATCGTCTACCAGCTCTTCTACATGTTTCAGAAGCGCGGCTTCACCACGCTGCGGTTCAATTTCCGCGGCATCGGCCGCAGCCAGGGCGAGTTCGACCACGGCGCCGGCGAACTCTCGGATGCGGCCTCCGCGCTCGACTGGGTGCAGAGCCTGCATCCGGATTCCAAGAGCTGCTGGGTTGCCGGCTATTCCTTCGGCGCCTGGATCGGCATGCAGCTCCTGATGCGCCGCCCGGAAATCGAAGGCTTCATGGCGGTCGCACCGCAGCCGAACATCTACGATTTCTCGTTCCTGGCACCCTGCCCGTCCTCGGGCCTGATCATCAACGGCGATTCCGACAAGGTCGCGCCGGAGAAGGACGTCAACGGTCTCGTCGAGAAGCTGAAGGCCCAGAAGGGCATTCTGATCACCCACCGCACCGTGCCCGGCGCCAACCACTTCTTCAACGGCCAGGTCGAAGGCCTGATGACGGAATGCGAGGACTACCTCGACCGTCGCCTCAACGGCGAACTGACGCCGGAGCCGGCCGCCAAGCGTATTCGCTGAAAACCCGGCCAAGTACAGGAGCGCCGCGTACCCTTCGGGTGCGCGGCGTTTTTTATGACGCCCGGTGGTCGGGCGCCCGAAGGCTGTGACACCGCTCACCCGATAGGATGAGTTTCAGCGCCGTGTGATCGGCGTATAGTGCAAGTCTAGGCTGTTTGGGTGGGCAGAACCGAGCAATATTCACGGGAGGGGGCCATGTCGCAGGTGTCGAATGTGACGGCGTGCGAACCGAGGTGGCTAACCCTGCCCGCCACTCCACAGCGTCCGGCCGGCGGTCGAGAGGGTGTTGTCGAGGTTGCAGACGCCAGGATCTGGTACGCTGTGTACGGTTCGGGCGCTCCCGTCATTCTGCTGCATGGCGGGCTCGGCAATTCCGACTATTGGGGGCTTCAGGTCGGCGAGCTCGCCAAAACCTGGCAGGTCATCGTGATGGACAGCCGCGGCCACGGACGCAGCTCCCGAGGCAGTGGGAGCATGAGCTATGATCTGATGGCAGGCGATGTCATGGCACTGATGGCTCACCTGACGTTGCCGAAGGCGGCCATCATCGGCTGGAGCGACGGTGCGATTATCGGGCTCCTGCTGGCGATTCGGCATCCGGATCTCATAGCCGGTGTCTTTTCCTTCGGGGCGAACAGCAATCCGTCCGGAACACACGATTTTACCAAGAGCGTAGTCTTCAACGCCTATATCGCGCGAACGGGCGAAGAGTACGCCCTGCTGTCGTCGACCCCGGGGGGATTTAAGCGCTTCTTCGACGAGATGATGGTGATGTGGACTTCGCAGCCGAACATCGCAGCCGGCGACCTTCAGAAAATCCGGGTCCCTGTCTGGGTGGTGGATGGCGACCATGAGGAAGCCATCAAACGGGACGAAACGCTGTTCATCGCCGACAACATTCCGGGGTCCGGCCTGCTGATCCAGCCTGAGGTCAGCCATTTTTCGATACTGCAGAACCGAAGACATCCTCCGGTTTCTCCGAGAGAAATGCATCGCCTAGACGCCGGTCGTCTATGACCGCCCGATCCAGTGCGGAACGCTGGGGTTGACGACCGTGGTCGGTGCTTCGGCACATTCGACGCGGTTGCGGCCATTCGCCTTGGCGGCATAGAGCGCCTTGTCGGCGCGTTGTATCACCGGATCCAGCGCCTCGCCGCTGCCGACGGCGGTGACGCCGAAGCTCGCCGTCACCCTTGCCGCTTCCGGAAGTCCGCCGATCTGCTGGGACATGATCGCCGCACGCATGCCGTGGGCGACGACGCGCGCTTCGGACAGATCCGTGCAGGGCAGGAAGACCGCGAATTCTTCGCCGCCCAGGCGGCCGGCAACGGCACGGTTCGGCATCACGTCCATCAGCACCCGCGCGAACCGGCGAATGACCTCGTCGCCCGTGAGGTGGCCGTAGGTGTCGTTGACGAGCTTGAAGCGGTCGAGGTCGGCGAGGATAAGCGTGCCGGGCGTCGGGGTGGCGCGGGCGTGCAGGAGTGGCATGACCCGCTCGATGAAGCCTCGGCGGTTGTAGAGGCCGGAGAGCAGGTCGATCTCCGAGCGCGCCTGTGCATCGTCGACGATCTCCTTGACCATGACACCGAGCATGGCAAGGCCGGCACCGACGATGAGGATCGCGCCAAGCGCCTGCGAAATGAGCGCGAAGGGACTTGAAACATAGTCCTGGGCGGTTGCGCCGGAACCGGCAGCCACCGCTGCGTAGATCTTTATCAGGTAGTAGGCGGCAGAGAGCGCCAGCAGGCCGAAAAGCACCCAGTCGAAGAACGTGCGGCGGCCGGAGCGAAGGACGACGGATGCCGTCCACGCCTGGATCACGACGAAAGGTGCCTGGTACGGGATGGCATGCTGCCAGGTGCCCCTGGGCAGGTCGTAGATCGCCAGGTCCAGGACGACGCCGGCAGCGAAGAAGGCACCGAGCAGGGGCAGCCGCGCCGGCACCTGATAGAAAAGACCGAGGCCGAAACGCAGAAGACAGAAGCCGCCGAGCACGCAGGCAAACGCGCTGACGGCGAAGAGCCGCGGGGTCGAGGAAAAGGGAACGATGGTTTCGCAGACGGCGGCAAGCGAGGCGACGGCAAATCCGGCGGCGCACCAGAGAGCCGCGCGCCGCTGCCGGCTCTTTGCGGCAATGATGAGAAATGCGGCCGTGAATATCTGCGCGATGATGAAGTTCACAGCCAGCAGAGAAATCGCACCACCCATCGACGAACCTGAAACCTCGTGCGGCACCGGGCCGCTCTTCGCCACCTTCTGTGGCAGCGGCCAGGATACTAAGTCGCTGTTGCGAAAATTTGATTAATCCGTTCGGGTGGCAAGTAAATGCCAGGCTCGAACGATCAATGTCAAGTTTTCCCGGCGAACCGGCCGCCGCTTACGGGATGCCGGACGCCCGTCGTCCCCGGATAGGTGAGCGGCAGACCCTGCAATGCCCGCACGGCGAGGTATGCCCAGGCTTCGGCCTCCATCGAATCGCCATTGAAGCCGACTTCCTCCGCCGCAAGCACCGTGGCCCCCTCGCCTTTGGCGAGCGAGGTGAGGTCGCGCATGATCACGGGGTTGAGCCGGCCGCCGCCGCAGACGATATAGGTGGCCGGCCGTTCCGGCAGATGCCCGGCCGACGTGATGATCGCCGCCGCCGTGACGTAGGCGAGCGTGCGGGCACCGTCGGCGAGGCCGGCATCGCTTCCGGCCGGCGGCCCAAAATCGTTGCGGTCCAGCGAGCGGCGCGTGGTCGCGGTGAAGAAGGGGTTGGAGAGATAGCGTTCGGCAAGCGCCGGCAGCACCGTCCCCTCGCTGGCGATCATGCCGCCCTGGTCAAAGGGAATGCCGGCATGAGCCTCGACCCATTGGTCGATCAGCGTGTTGCCGGGCCCGCTGTCATAGGCAATGAGCGTCTCGCCTTCGCCGATGCCCCCGCCGATGAAAGTGAGGTTCGAAATGCCACCGATGTTGACGAAGACAACCGGTGCCGCAAGGCCGGCCGCGCCCCGAGCGAGTGCCGCGTGGTAGGCGGGGATCAGCGGCGCGCCCTGCCCTCCATGTTCCATGTCGTTGGCGCGCATGTCGTAGATCACGTCGACGCCCGTCTCGCGGGCCAGCAGCGGGCCGTCGCCGATCTGCACCGTCAGGGCCTCGTCGGGACGGTGCAGCACCGTCTGCCCGT
Source organism: Ensifer adhaerens (assembly GCF_002940685.1). Lineage (GTDB taxonomy): Bacteria > Pseudomonadota > Alphaproteobacteria > Rhizobiales > Rhizobiaceae > Ensifer > Ensifer adhaerens_E. Next base: position 179,532 of record NZ_PNFP01000004.1, read on the forward strand.
GAAAGCCGATCACGTCGATGTCCGCCGCCGACAGGCTGTTCTGCTTCAGAAAGGTCTTCACCGCTTCCGCATGCCGCAGCGTCAGGTCGCGCTCGAGGTCGGCAAGTGCACCCGGCCTTTCATCGCGCTGCGTGATGGCCTTCGCATCGACCAGTCCCTGCTTCAGCCGGTCGCGGAAACGCGCGTCATAGGAAAAGCCCGCGGATGGACCGCGTTCGACGACGGTTTGCCCGTCGGTCCTCAGCAAGGCGACATCGATGCCGTCCATGCTCGTGCCACTCATCAGGCCGATTGCCGTTCTTGTCTGCGTCATGCGGTCAACATTTCCAGAATCACTTTTGAAGTGATTATGCGCAAAAACAGTGCTAAACGCCCGTTCGTTCAAAAACTCCCCCGCAAGAGAGACAGATCATGTCCGGTTTCAAGTCCGATTTCCTTCACACCCTCAGCGAGCGTGGTTTCATCCACCAGATCTCCGACGAGTCTGGTCTCGATGAACTGTTCCGGAAGGAAACCGTGACGGCCTATATCGGCTTCGACCCGACGGCGCCGAGCCTTCATGCCGGCGGCCTGATCCAGATCATGATGCTGCACTGGATGCAGGCGACCGGCCATCGGCCGATCTCGCTGATGGGCGGCGGCACCGGCATGGTCGGCGACCCGTCGTTCAAGGACGAGGCGCGGCAACTGATGACGCCGGCGACGATCGAAGCCAACATCGCCAGCATCAAGACGGTCTTCTCCAACTACCTCACCTATGGCGAGGGCTCCAAGGACGCGTTGATGATCAACAACGCCGACTGGCTGCTGGGCATCAACTACCTCGAATTCCTGCGCGACGTCGGCCGCCACTTCTCGGTCAACCGCATGCTGTCGTTCGACAGCGTCAAGACGCGGCTTGATCGCGAGCAGTCGCTGTCCTTCCTCGAATTCAACTACATGATCCTGCAGGCCTACGACTTCGTCGAGCTGCACAAGCGCACCGGCTGCCGCCTGCAGATGGGCGGATCGGACCAGTGGGGCAACATCATCAACGGCATCGACCTCGGCCACCGCATGGGCACCGAGCAGCTTTACGCGCTAACTTCGCCGCTGCTGACCACGTCGTCGGGCGCCAAGATGGGCAAGTCCGTCAACGGCGCCATCTGGCTCAACCCGGACATGCTGTCGGCCTATGATTTCTGGCAGTACTGGCGCAACACCGAGGATGCCGACGTCACCCGCTTCCTGAAGCTCTACACGACGCTGCCGATGGCCGAGATCGAGCGGCTCTCCAAGCTTGGCGGGTCCGAGATCAACGAGGTCAAGAAGATCCTGGCAACCGAAATCACCGCCATGCTGCACGGCCGCCCAGCCGCCGAGCAGGCGGCGGAAACCGCCCGCAAGACCTTCGAGGAAGGCGCGCTCGCCGACAACCTGCCCTCGGTCGAGATCCCGGCCGCCGAGCTTGAAGCCGGCCTCGGCCTCTTGACGCTGATCGTGCGCGCCGGCCTTGCTGCGTCCAACGGCGAAGCGCGTCGGCACGTGCAGGGCGGCGCCGTCAGGATCAACGACGAAGCCGTCAGCGACGAGCGCCGGGTCATCGGCACCGGCGACGTGACCGCCGACAACGTCGTCAAGCTGTCGCTGGGCAAGAAGAAGCACATCCTGGTGCGCCCGGCCTGAACCGAGCCGCTTCAGATGGAATGAGAAGGCCGGCCCAGCGCCGGCCTTTTTCATTGGAACTCGAAGATGCTGCGGAAGACGCCCGGCGCGATGATCGACAAGGGATTGATCGTCAGCTTGGGCTGATTGAACGGGCCGTTGAGCTTGAAGGTGATGCCGAGCAGGCCACGGTCGCGGCCGTTGCCGAGAAGCACGCCGATCAGCGGCAGTTCGCCGAAGATGCGGTTGAGGCCATAGGCAGGCATGAAGGTGCCGGTCATGTCCATGATGCCGTTGTTGTCGCGAACAGTCCCCTGGAACGTCGCGCCGACATCCGTGCCGCGCAGGACGCCGCCGTCGACGCGGATCGCGCCGCGGTCGAGCGCAAGCTGGGCGAAGCCGCGCTCGAACCGGGCCGAGCTCACGTCGATGTCGCGGCGCACGGCCTGATTGAGGCTCCGGCCGTCCGCGCCTGTCGGCGTCGACACCATCGATTGCAGGCGCTGTTCGCCGACAAGCTGGAACTTGCGGATATCGACGCTGCCGCGCCAGGAGCGGCCACCGCGGTCGCGCAGCTTGAGATTGAGCAGGCCGCCGCGCATGTTCTGGTAGATGTCGGCAAACCGCGCCAGCGCCCCGGCGTCGCCGGAGGTCAGTTCCAGCGTGTTGTCGGCGCCGGCCTTGGCGAGCCGGGCGACGAGCGCCTGGCCGCTGCTGGTGACGGCCGAAAGATTGACGTCCTCGATCTGGCGCCCGCGCTCGCCATAGACGAGATTGACGTTGGACAGGAACTCGCCGTTGAAGCCGGTAACGCGGCCAAGCTGCGCCTTGATCGTGACATCGTCGCCCGCGTCCTGGCTCTGATCGCTTCCGGCCTTCAGCTGGGCCAGGATCGGCCTGATGTCGGCAGCGGCACCCGTCAAGACCGCTGTGTAGCCGCCCTTGTTGCGGTCGACGGAGACCTTGAAGTCATCTCCCTGTGCCAGGCGCACATTGTCGAAATCGGCCGATACGAGGCCGCCATCGTCGACATGCAGAGCGCCGCGCGCGCCGAAGCCGTCGCCGGAAATGGCGAAGTCGCTGATACTGGCCCCATCGTCGCCTTCGCTTGAGACGAACTGCGCCTCGGCGGGTATGCCCACGCCCTTGCTCCAGCCGATCCAGGGAAGCGAAAGCGCAGCCTTGGCGAGCCCGATCTTCACTTTTTGCTTGCCGGTCTCGTCGATCGTCACATCTATGGCGATCGGTCCGGAGATGATGCGCGACAGGCCCGGCGTGAGGTTCCGCCAGACGGCATCGTCGAGCGTGCCGAAAATCCGGCGCGAGCGTTTCACGGTCGAGTTCGATTCGACCGGCTCCGTCAGGACGACCTTGATCTTGGCCCCTTCAACGCGGGCGTCGGCATCAAGGAGCGCCTGCTGATTGTCCACCCGGAAGGTGCCGACGATGTCTTCGGCCGAGCGTCCGAACATCGCCTTGTTCACCGTAACGCCGTCAAGCTGCATCTCCACCTGATAGAGCGGCTTCGGCGGATGCTGGTCCGAGATCAGTCCGAAGCGCGCCCCGACGACGGCCGTCAACGGGCCGCTGAAATCCTCCGGCAGCAGCGGTGTCTTCTGCAGCGCCTGGATCGGCTTGTAGCTGACGAGTTCGGCGATCGCGTCGGCATTTCCGCCGACCTCGATCTTCATCTCGGCCATAAGAGGTTTGGTGTAGACGTCGGGCAGGATGAATTCGCCGCCGTTGAGCGCGACCGAGCGTCCCGACGGGAAGAAGGCGGTGCCTTCCTCGATCCGGGCGGTCATGCGCTGGCCGCTCAGCTTGAATTTTCCGGCCGTGTCGCGCAGCGGCGGTATTTCGCCCGTGATGTTGATGCGCGTGTCGTCGATATCGAAGTTGATGTTGAGTTCCTGCTCGTTGAGCTTCAGTTCGCCTTCGTTGTTGGCGATTCGGCCCTCGGCGACCGACACTTCGATGCGTGCATTGGTGACCGTGCCGCCGAAGAGGTTTGCGATCGCCCAGCGGCGGGCGCCCTTGGCCAGCCACCACGGCCACAATTGCTTGACGGCCGTCGCCTCCATGCGATCGCTGACCGAGGCGAAGCTGATCTGCGGCGAGGTCTTGCCGAAGGCGACCGAAAGCGAGCCGTACATGGAGCCGAGCGGGCTCGATACCGCGAGCTGATCGAAGATCAGCCGGCGCTTGTCCGACACGAAGCGACCATTTGCCTTGGCATCGAAGATCAGCGGCGGGTCGGCAACGTCTTCCGGCGCCGAGCTCGCGTTCTTCAGCAGGAGATCGATGGCGAAGCCCTTGTCCGTGGCGCCGGCAATCTTGTCGAGGTCGATGATCGCGCCGGTAAACGGAAAGGTCGAGCGGCCAATCTTGACCATCGACGGCAGGATCTCGACGGACGAGCGCTCGAAGTCATAGGCGACCTCCATCTGCGAGGCATTGAGCGTCGAGACGAGGTTGCCGGCATGGAATTCGCCCTTGGACGTGCGCACCGTTACGCGCAGATCCGGTTTCGCGTTCCCGGCTGCCCGTGTCGCCTTCAGTTGCAGCCCGGCCGACGCGACCACGCCGAAGGGCGGCTCCGAACCCGATTTGCCATGGTAGAAGAATGGCGCGAGCGGCAGGTTGGTGATCGCCGCTTCGAAGCCGGTCACGTGTCCCTTGTCGCCAAGAGCGTCTGCGCTGAGATCGACATCCACCCCGTCGACCGTGACGCTGCCCTTCACGCTCATCGAGCCGCCGGCATCGCGGTTGAACTCAATCGCGTTGGCGACAATGGGGACGATGCGATCGCGCGAACCGATGACGGAGAAACTGAAATCCGAAAGCGTGACCGTCTGGCTGCCGCGGCCAGCCGCCATCTGCGACATGCGGTCCACGTGGGAGAATATTGCCTCCAGGGCATCGCCGACGTCGGCAATGCGAATCCTGGTCAGATCGAGCGGTTCGCCGCGGGGCAGCAGCCCGGTGTCGAAATCGCCGCCTTCCGCTTCGAGGTTGGAGACGGCGATCCGCCCGGTCACCAGCGCCAGCGGGTCGAGCGCGATCGAGATGGCGCGGAGCTTGGCGACCGGCTGGCCGGTGGACGCTTCGCTCAGTGCCACTTCGCGCGCCCTGAGCGCGATCGCGCCGCTTGCGGTCATGCGCACGACCGTGCTGCCGACCTCGGCGCGGTAGTTGTCGCCGAGCGCGGAATTGAGCGCGCTGCGCGCGCGCGCGTTGAGCGTGCTGTCCATCAGCCCGCTTTCGATGACAACGACGAGGATTGCAGCGATGGACAGCGCAAGCAGCGACGTCAGCAGCGCAATCTTGGCGCACAGGCGCACGGCTCTGCTCTTGCGTGGCGCGTGCACGATCATGGGCTCGTGCGCCTGCGCCGAAGGCAACGCATGCAACGCGACGATGTCTTTCTTGCGAAAGCCGACTTTTTCGCCGCGGATCTCACTCATCAGCGCGGACGTCCTCCGTTCGATACGAGTTTTGCCGGCGCCCCTTCTCCATCGTTTCGGGGGCGACCGCTTCTCGCTTCCTGTAGACCACATGTCGTCATGCCGAGTCACCAAGGGGTGCCGGACCATGCTGTGGAAAGGCACCACCTGCGATGGGAATCGCGCGCGCAGGCGACTGCAACGTTTCGTAGCGGCCGATGCCGTCCGAAACCTGTCGAATCTAGCACAAATGCGCTGGACGGCAGTCGACGATTTTCGCTATGCCCAAGAGCGCCGCGCGCCTTGCGGCGCGCACATGGCGCTCTGGCACATCGAGCACTGCACGTTTTGCCCTCAGATCGGCAAAGACCAATAAAAACATGCAGTAACGCGCGATTGTCTGCAAAACTTGGCGGAAGGAAGGTTTAATCATGGCAAGACCCGCTCCCGGAGATGTCGCTCCCGACTTCACCCTGCCGCGCGACGGCGGCGGCACGATCTCGCTCTCTGCCCTGCGCGGCCGCCCGGTCGTGCTGTTCTTCTATCCGAAGGACGACACGCAGGCCTGCACGCTTGAGGCGATCTCGTTCTCGCAGCTTGCCGACGAATTCGCGGCATCCGGCATAGCGCTGATCGGGCTCTCGCCTGATTCGGTGAAGAAACACGACCGCTTCGCCAAGAAGCACAACCTGACGGTGACGCTGGCCGCCGACGAGGAGAAGTCTGCCGTCGATGCCTATGGCGTCTGGGTCGAGAAGATGATGTACGGGCGCAAGTATATGGGCGTCGAGCGCTGCACCTTCCTGATCGGCCCCGACGGCTTCGTCGCCAAGGTCTGGGAAAAGGTGAAGGTCGACGGCCACGCCCGCGAAGTCCTTGAAGCCGCAAAGGCGCTCTGAGGAAGCGATGACCGAGTTGCCCGTGTTTCACAGCTTGCGGGGCGGTGCCGTCGAAGCGATCCGCGCCGCGGACCTTGAGGTCAAGACCGCGCTCGCCCAGGAAGCCGCGCGGCGCTGGCAGCGCCGCACGCTGTCGCTGCGTTCGCCGCTCGACCGGCCGGTGCCGGTGCGCCCGGGCCGGCCCGACAAGCCGGTGCTGACGCCGCCGACGCAGGTCAAACGCCGGTCTCTCGGCTCGTTGAAGGGCCGCATCGCGCTCCTGCACTCCATCGCCCATATCGAACTGAACGCCGTCGATCTCGCTCTCGATATCGTCGCCCGCTTTGCGACCGAGCCGGTGCCCAATTCCTTCTTTGACGGCTGGATGCGCGTCGCCTTCGAAGAGGCAAAGCATTTCCGCATGGTCCGTCAGCGCCTGAACGATCTCGGCGCCGACTATGGCGACCTGCCCGCCCACGACGGCCTCTGGCAAGCGGCGCACGATACGCGCAACGACCTGACGGCACGGCTTGCCGTCGTGCCCCTCATCCTCGAAGCACGCGGTCTGGACGTGACGCCGGCGCTTCAGGCCAAGATGCGCGAAACCGGCGACTTCGAGAGCGCGGCCGTGCTCGATGTCATCTACGAGGATGAGAAGGGCCACGTCGCCGTTGGTGCCAAATGGTTCCGCTTTCTGTGCGCCCGCGAGAAGAAGGATCCGGCGGCGACCTTCCAGGCGCTGGTGCGCGCCAATTTCCGCGGTCCGCTTAAGGCGCCGTTCAACGACATCGCCCGGGCGGAGGCCGGCCTGACGCCGTCCTTCTACCGCTCGATGACCGCGTCGACCAACCGCTAGGCCGATATCACCTTCCCGCAATGATCCTTACCGATTGTTAACCCTAACGAAGTGTAATGATCCGCAGGTGATGCGAGGCAACGCGCACATGGCGGGAGAGAACGGGTGTCTGGACATCAGGCAAATCGTGCCTTTGGAAAACGCAAAGAGAATCATGTTCTGATCCTCGCCAGTGGCGACAAGGTCCGGCACATGACCGTGCGCCCCTGGATGGCGGCGCTCGCCGTCTCCTTCGCCGGCGTCTGCAGCATCGGCTATCTTGCCGCCACCTCCTATCTGGTTCTGCGCGACGACCTCATCGGCGGCACGATTGCCCGCCAGGCCCGCATGCAGCATGAGTACGAGGATCGGATCACGGCGCTGCGGGCGCAGGTTGACCGGGTCACCAGCCGGCAATTGCTCGACCAGCAGGTGGTCGAGGAGAAGGTCGAGAAGTTGTTGCGCCAGCAGATGGCGCTGACATCGCGCAACGGCAAGCTCGGCGCCCTGGTCGAAAGGGCGGAGAATTCCGGCGTGACGACGGCAACCGACGCGCCTGCCGCCATCGAACCGCTTGCCTATGAAAAACGCGCCGATGCGAGCAGCAGCGGCAGTGTGAAGGCAATCGAGAAGCTGATGGGACTGAACGTTGCGCCGGTCAGTGCTGCGACTGTCCCCGCCCTCGCCTACGCCGCGCCTTCTGTCGGCGAATCAAGTTCCGACCGCGCCGACCGGATTTTTTCCAAGGTCACGCTTTCGCTGAAGGATGTCGAGCGCGAGCAGATGGCGCGCGTCCAGCGGCTGACGGACGGTGCCGCCAGGACGTCGGACGCGATTCGCTCGATCGTCGGGCGCACCGGAGTCGATCTGCCCGTCGACGACGTTGCGGCGATGATCCCGGCCAGCGAAACATCCGGCTCGGCCGATACGGCGATTGGCGGTCCGTTCGTCGAGCCTGCGAGCAATGACGATTTCGGCCGCTCGCTTGCAGCGCTTGATACCGCGCTCATCGAACTCGACCGCACGCGTGCGCAGGCGCGCAAGCTTCCATTCGGCAATCCCTCGCCGGCCAGCGACATAACCAGCGATTTCGGCAATCGGCTTGATCCGTTTCTCGGCCGCCTGGCACTCCACGCCGGCATCGATTTTCGCGCAACGATCGGTACGCGTATCCGCTCGGCAGCGCCCGGCACGGTTACCAATGCTGGGTTGACAGGGGGCTACGGAAACATGGTCGAGATCGACCACGGCAATGGCGTCTCCACCCGTTATGCCCACCTTTCCACCGTGCTGGTAAAGGCCGGCGACCAGGTGAAGGCGGGCGAAGTCATCGCCAAGTCCGGCAACACGGGGCGCTCCACCGGACCGCACCTGCACTACGAAATCCGGCTGAACGGCGAGGCCGTGGACCCCATGCGGTTTCTGGACGCCAGCACCAAGCTTGCGGGCTATATGAACTGACGCCGACGCGCGGTTCCGCTTGACAAGAAATGCGACAGATTCGCCACTATTTACCTTTTACTGCTTCAACGTGCTGGATTTCTTGACTTTCAGCGGCGTTCAGCTTAAGAGCGCGGCCACGTGCTCGTGCGTTTTCCATTGATCGATCAGTGTTCTATTGAACCGGAACGGAAACAGATTTCCCTTTGACCAATTTTGCTGACCTTGGCCTGAGCCAAAAAGTTCTCTCCGCTGTCACCGATGCGGGCTACACAACCCCGACCCCGATCCAGGCTGGCGCCATCCCGCCGGCGCTGCAGCGTCGCGACATCCTGGGCATCGCCCAGACGGGTACGGGCAAGACGGCTTCGTTCGTGCTGCCGATGCTGACGCTGCTCGAAAAGGGCCGCGCTCGCGCTCGCATGCCGCGCACCCTCATCCTGGAGCCGACGCGCGAACTCGCTGCACAGGTCGCGGAGAACTTCGACAAGTACGGCAAGAACCACAAGCTCAACATCGCGCTTCTGATCGGCGGCGTGTCCTTCGACGAGCAGGATCGCAAGCTCGAGCGTGGCGCAGACGTGCTGATCTGCACGCCCGGCCGCCTGCTCGATCATTTCGAGCGCGGCAAGCTTCTGATGAGCGGCGTCGAGATCCTGGTCATCGACGAAGCCGACCGTATGCTCGACATGGGCTTCATTCCCGATATCGAGCGTATCGCCAAGCTGATCCCGTTCACGCGCCAGACGCTGTTCTTCTCGGCGACGATGCCGCCGGAAATCCAGAAGCTTGCCGACCGCTTCCTGCAGAACCCGGAGCGCGTCGAAGTCGCCCGCCCGGCTTCCACGGCGCAGACGGTGACGCAGCGCTTCGTCGCAGCACATGCCAAGGATTACGAGAAGCGCGCGGTACTGCGTGATCTGATTCGTGCCCAGGACGAACTGAAGAACGCGATCATCTTCTGCAATCGCAAGAAGGATGTCGCCGACCTCTTCCGTTCGCTCGACCGCCACGGCTTCTCCGTCGGCGCACTCCATGGCGACATGGACCAGCGGTCGCGCATGACGATGCTGGCCAACTTCAAGGATGGCAACATCAAGCTGCTCGTCGCCTCCGACGTTGCGGCCCGCGGCCTTGATATCCCTGATGTCAGCCACGTCTTCAACTTCGACGTTCCGATCCACGCGGAAGATTACGTCCACCGCATCGGCCGTACCGGCCGTGCCGGCCGCTCGGGCGCGTCCTTCACGCTGGTGACCAAGCGCGACACGAAATTCTCCGACGCCATCGAAAAGCTGATCGGCCAGAAGGTCGAATGGCTGAACGGCGATCTTTCCAATCTGCCTGAGCCGATGGAAAGCCACGACACCGGCCGCCGTGAACGCGGTCGTGATGGCCGCAAGGACCGGAAAAAAGATGGGGATCGCGGTTCCAAGGGCCGTTCCGATCATAAATCCGATACCGTGCGCGCCGATAGTGAGGCCGAAATTGAAACAGTCGTGGAAAGGGCGGAATCGGTGAAACCGGCACGCAGCGCAGAGAACAAGCAGGCACAGAACAACCGCGGCGATCGTCCGGTGCGTGCATCGAACCCTGCCAACGACGACAATCGCGACCGCCGCAACCGTCACCGCCGCGACTATGACGATGGCCCGACGCCCGTTGGCTTCGGCGACGAAATCCCCGCCTTCATGCTGATTGCCGGCAAGGCCTGATCGCGACCATGGGTCTGCCGGGAATCGATTTTCCGGGCCTTGGCTGCGGACTTGTCATCGTGCGCGATGGCAAGATCCTGCTCTACAGGCGCGTCAACGCGCCTGAGGCCGGACATTGGAACATCGTCGGTGGCAAGGTCGACCACATGGAACGTTCGCAGGCTGCGGCCTGCCGCGAGGCCGAAGAAGAATCCGGCCTCAAGATTGGCTCCACCGAATTTCTCTGTCTCAGCGAACAGGTGATCGACGCCGATCGGCAGCACTGGATCTCGATGATCTACGTGACCCGGGATTTCTCGGGCGAACCTCAGCTCACCGAACCGGAGAAACTGTCCGAATTCGGCTGGTTCGATCTCGATGCTCTGCCCGAGCCGCTCTCGCGTTTTTCCGCCGATGCTGTCGAAGCGTTGCGCAAACAGGAGCAGAGCGTCGCGGCGTAACCGCGCCCCAGGCGCGCCTCGCTAGGCCTGTTGCCCGCCGCAATCGCGATCACTTTGCTCGCTCGACCAGCCGGACTGCATTGGCAGGTCCGGCTTATTTTCTTGAGCGTAGCGCCGCCTCATAGGCAAGCCGTACCCAGCGGGCCATTTCGTCGGGGTCATCGAAGGCATCTTCCGGAATGCTCCAGTAGGGCATCTTCACCGGCTTGCCCTTTCCGTCATAGGCCCATTGCCTCGATCCTGCCGCCTCGAACTCCGGCGCCGTCTGTTCGTCGCCCTTCAGCAGGATTTCGCCGTCAACTTCGAGCGCGAAGATCACGCCCTGGCAATAGATGCCCTTGCCGCCGAACATCCGCTTGATCGTGACCGGCCCGAGCGTTTCGAACATTTCCTCGATCGCAACATTGTCCACGCTATTTCTCCAGAATTCCGCCGGCGGCGATGATCTGTTCCGGCGTGTCGAGGTCGAGACGTGCCTGAGCCCCCAGTTCGACGTCGATCACCGGCAGCCCGCTCTTTTCAATGATGTGCCTTGCACCAACGTCGCCAACCAACTGCCGGATCGCCGAAAACGTCTGCCGCGGCAGGACGACGGGATTGCCGCGCTGGCCGCCCGCGGTCGCGCGGACGATCGAGCGTCCGCCTTCGCCGACAAAACATTCAATCAGCCGGCGCAGGTCGTCGCCGCTAATGCCGGGCATGTCGGCGAGCATCACCAGCATGCCGGCCGCGCGCCCGCTAATCGCCGAAAGCCCCGCCGTCAGGGAAGACGCCATGCCCGAGATGTAGTCGGGGTTGGAGACGAAGGTCACTGGCAGCCCTTCCAGCGCGCCACGGATATCGACTTCGCGATGGCCGGTCACGACGCTGACCTTGCCCGGCGCAGCCGCGAGTGCGGCTTCGACGCTGCGGCGCACGAGTGGCACCCCATCGAAGGTCGCGAGAAGCTTGTGCCCTCCGTCAGCGCCCATCCGGCTCGCCTGGCCGGCGGCAAGAACGACGACCGCGACCGCCTCGGACTGCAACTGCGTTGCCGGTTCGCGGGGTTGCGGACGGGTCGGAATTTCGCTCAGCAAGCCGCCGACGCCGAGCCCCGTAATGTCGTCGAAGCTCGGCCATTCGCCGGCAAGGATGCGGTCGAGTATCCAGTCGAAGCCGTTCTCGCGCGGGCTGCGGGCGCAGCCGGGCGCGCCGACGACGGGCGTTTCGCCGACACGTCCGAGAACGAGAAGATTGCCCGGATCGACAGGCATGCCGACGTGATCGACGGCACCGCCGGCCCGCCGGATCGCGGCCGGAATGACATCGTCGGGATCGGCGACGGCGGAGGCGCCGAAGACCACCAGCAGGTCATGATCCGGCAGCAAATCGTCGATTGCCGCAGCGACCGCGCTTTCTGTGTGGGCGACGCGCCGCTCGGTCAGAAGCTCGCTTCCCGATTGCCTGAGGCGGGCCGCCAGGATGGTTTTGGTCTTGTCCATGACCTGCGGCTTCAAGGTTGGCAACTGAGTTGCTATAAGCGCCGCGCGCCGCGCGGCAAAGGGCTTGACTTCAAAGGCAGCGTGGCTCTGAAGCAGCGTCTGCGCTTCCTCGACGAAGTGGCCCGCCACCGCAAGCGGGATGATCTTGATCGTCGCGACCATGTCGCCGGGCTGCACGGGCACATGGTCGGCAAGGCAGGCGAGCGTGATTGCCGGATCGATGCGGTTCAAGCGATCGACGGTCTCGCGTGTCGCGACGAAGAGGCCGGCGACCCGCGAATAGACGTTCACCCGCCCGGTTGCTGCCCCGGAGAAACGCAGGTGATCGGGTGCGATTGCCGCTGCAATCAGCCTTGCCGCCTCGTCTTCCATGAGATCGCCAGGGTCGAGGCGCGCGACGACGACCTCCAGCGTGCCGCAGGCGATCAAGGCGGCGATATCGGCGGGCGAAAGCCGGTGGCCCTTTGGCAGCCGGGTTTCATCCATCTTGACCGCATGCGCCAGAATGGCTCCGTTCGCCTCACCTGTCTTGATGGAGCCGAACCTCACGCGATCGCTCCCTGGATCTGGCCGGTATCGCGGCGCCGAAGCGCCTCGATGATCTCGGCGAGGATCGCAACGGCGATCTCTGCGGGGCTCGCCGCACCGATGTCGAGCCCGATCGGCGCACGGATGCGGGCGATCTCGGCATCGGAAACACCGGCCTGCCGCAACCGCTCGACCCGCGTCGCATGGGTTTTCCGGCTGCCGAGCGCGCCAACATAGAAGCAGCCGGCCGCAAGGGCGGCACGGATCGGTCCGTCGTCGATCTTCGGGTCATGGGTGACGGCGACGAGCGCAGTGAAGCGGTCGAGCGGCCTCTCCTTCAACGCATCCTCCGGCCACTCGGCGATGAGTTCGACCTCGGCGAAGCGCTCCGGCGTTGCGAAGGCTGTGCGTGGATCGATGATCGTCATGTCGAAGCCGGCGACGGGGGCCATCCTGGCGAGCGCCTGCGAGATATGCACGGCGCCGATGACGAGGATCCGTGGCGGCGGCACGTAGACATTGAGGAAGAAGGCGCCCTGCTCCGTCTCCACTATACCGGCTCTGCCGGACTGGAGGGCGCTGGTGACGGCAAGGCGCCAGGGCTCGGGACAGTCGTCACCTTCGAGATGCACGCGGACGCCGCCCGTGAGATCGCTGATCGTGACGGCGGCGCGTCGGGCCGCGCGCGCACGGTTGAGTGTTTCGAGGATCGTCCGTTCCATCGTCAGCCGTCGACCCTTTCCACGAGGACCCGGATTCTGCCGCCGCAGGAAAGACCGACGCGCCAGGCGGTCTCATCCGCAACGCCGAAATCGAGTATTTTCGCGGCACCTGAAGCGATGACGTCGGCCGCTTCGGTAATGACCGCGCCTTCGACGCAGCCGCCGGAAACCGAGCCCTGGAAATTGCCGTTGCCGTCGATGACCAGATGGCTGCCGACGGGACGCGGCGCCGAACCCCAGGTCTCGATCACCGTTGCGATCGCCACCCGGCGTCCCTCCTTCAGCCAGGCTTCGGCGATCTCGAGCGGATCGAGAACATTTGCAGCTTCCAGCATGTTGCCACCTCCCGCCGGACCGGTCACCGTGATCCAAGGAACCGTCGCGGGTCAGCCCGCCGGGAGCCCAGCCCGGAAAGCGCCTTCACCAGTTCCCCAATCGATTCAAGATTGTGTACGGCCCGGAATTCGTCAACATGCGGCAGCATCGCCCGCACGCCGCGCGCCCGCGCCTCGAAGCCGTCGAAACGCAGCAGCGGATTGAGCCAGATCAGCCGTCGACAGGACCGGTGCAGCCGGTCGATCTCGGTTTCGAGATCGCCGACGTCGTCGCGCTCAAGCCCGTCGGTGATCAAAAGCACGATGGCGCCCTGCCCGAGCACGCGTCGCGACCAGCGCCGGTTGAACTCATGCAGGGTTTCGCCGATCCGCGTGCCGCCGGACCAGTCCTTGACTGCGGCCACGCAGTCGTCGATCGCCGCATCCGGGTCGCGATTGCGCAAATGGCGCGAAACGTTGGTCAGCCGGGTTCCGAACAGGAAAGTGTGGACGCGCCGTCGCTCCTCGGTCAGCGCATGCAGGAAATGCAGGAAGATCCGGGTGTACTGGCTCATCGAACCGGAGATATCGGCGAGCACCACGATCGGCGGATGGACCACGCGTCGCTCGCGGAACCGCGGCAGGATCAGTTCCCCGCCGAAGCGCATGGCGTCGCGCATGGTGGCGCGCGGATCGATACGGATCTGCCGCTTCGAAGGGCGGAAGCGCCGTGTGACGACGCGGTCCATCGGCAGCGTCAGGGCCGAGAGCGCGCGCTTGGCTTCGGCAAGCTCGGCAGCGCTCATCTGCGCGAAATCGGCTCGGCGCAACAGCTCGCGACCGGAGACCGTGAAACGTGCGTCGACTTCGATTTCCGGCTCGTCGCGCGCAGGCCGTTCCGCCTCATGCCCGGACAGCAGCGCGTCGCTGACGCGGGTCTCGCCGGCCCGTCGCTGTTGGCGTTCGCTGTCGCGCTCCGGCGCCAGCGGCGACATCATCGCGATCATCTTTTCGACGAGCCCGCGTGAGCGCCAGAACAACCGGAAAGCTTCGTCGAACACCGGCTGGTCCTCGTGGCGTTTGACGAAGACGCATTGCAGCGCGGCATAGAACGCGTCCCGCCCGCCGATCCCGATCAGCGCCACTGCATCGATGGCGTCGGCGATGGCCCCGGGACCGATCTTGATGCCGGCGCGCCGGAGCGCGCGCGCGAAGAAGACGATATTGTCGGCAAGCCGTCCGTCGCTTGCCGCGATTGGCGGGGGAACATCGTTCCGGTGCTGTTCCCGTGTCTCCATCATCAGTTCGTCGCCAGCAGTTCCGCCTTGACCTCGGATAGCAGTTTTCGCCCCTCGGCCCCTTCGATCCTGGCGATGTCGTCCTGGTATTTCAGCAGCGTTCCGAGCGTGTCGGCAATCGTCTCCGGATCAAGCGCCAGCCGGTCGAGCTCCGTCAGCGCCGTTGCCCAATCGATGGTCTCGGCCACGCCCGGGTTCTTGAAGAGGTCGATCGTGCGCAGCCGCTGCACATAGGCGATGACTTCCCGCGACAAGGTCGCGTTGCAGCCGGGAACCTTGCGGCGGATGATCTCCAGTTCCTGCGCCGCCTTGGGGTAATCCACCCAATGATAGAGGCAGCGCCGCTTGAGCGCGTCATGGATCTCGCGGGTGCGGTTGGTGGTGATGATCACAACAGGCGGTTCGTCCGCCCGGATCGTACCAAGTTCCGGAATGGTAACCTGGAAATCGGACAGAACTTCCAGCAGGAACGCCTCGAAGGCTTCATCTGTCCGGTCGAGCTCGTCGATCAGGAAAACCGGTGCACGCCCGCCATTCGACGAAATCGCCTGCAGAACCGGGCGGCGGATCAGGAACCGTTCGGAAAAGATGTCGCTCTCGACCCGCTTGCGGTCGACCTTGCCGGCTGCTTCCGACAGGCGGATTTCGAGCATCTGCGCCGGATAGTTCCATTCGTAGACGGCCGATGCCACGTCGAGGCCTTCGTAGCACTGCAGCCGGATCAGCGGCCGGTCGAGCGCCTTTGCCAGAACCTTGGCAATCTCGGTCTTGCCGACCCCTGCCTCGCCCTCGAGAAAGAGCGGGCGCTTCATCCGCAGCGCAAGAAACAGCACGGTCGCGAGCGCCGTGCCGGCAAGATAGTCATGCGCCTCCAGCAGCGCCATCGTCTCCTCGATGGACTGCGGCAGGCCCGCTGTCGCCTGTGTCGCCATGTCTCCTCCGCCACGGCTGGAATCGATTCTTTGAAGCCGATAATTGCACCGGAGATTCAAAGCATTATAGCGATCTTCTCATGTCAAATGAACAGTCGATCACTACATGAAACTTATAGCGAGTGGTATCCGCGGTCCACATAAATGAGCGGCGGGCGGGACGGCCCGATCGCGACATCGACGACCTCGCCAAAGAGCACCAGATGCGTTGCGATCGTCTTCACTTCAACCAGGCGGCAATCGAAAGCGGCAATGGAATTGACGAGGATCGGTGCGCCGGTCGTAAGCCGCGTCCACTGTCCGAGCGCAAAGCGCAGATCCATGTCGAGCTGATCACGGCCGGAGAAGGCATGGGCCAGCGCCCGGTGCTCG
Source organism: Ensifer adhaerens (assembly GCF_002940685.1). Lineage (GTDB taxonomy): Bacteria > Pseudomonadota > Alphaproteobacteria > Rhizobiales > Rhizobiaceae > Ensifer > Ensifer adhaerens_E. The sequence goes on from NZ_PNFP01000004.1 coordinate 195,574, forward strand.
TCGCCGAGCAGGTTGAGCGCGAAACTGTCGTTGCGGGTGAAGATCTCGTTGCGCGGGTTGGCGCCGTTCAGGCAGACGAGAACCGTCGGCGGGCTGTCGGAAACCGAGCAGGCGGCAGTAACGGTGACGCCGCGCCGTTCGCTGCCGTCAGCGGCGGTGATGATCTGCACGTGACCGGCCAGACGGCTCATCGCGTCGCGATAACTGATAGGGTCCAGCCGGGTCTTCTCCAACACATCTTTCTCCGGGCGATGTCAGGCACATACATAGACGCTGGCGGAAAATATGAAACCCGCCGGAGGGAGATTCTTGCACATCTGCGACGTGGCCGTGACGCGGATTGAACCTTCTTCGCCAGGAGCGGCATCTTTTCCTTTGACGCCGCGGGGCACATCCTTAAAACATGCGGCAACGACCGTGCCTCGCGTGTGACGTGAGCGGCAACGGAAGAGGAAGCTGTGGTGGCTCGCCGTAGGAACTTGCCCGGATCGGTTCGGTTGGGGAAGCATGCGGCGGCGGAGTAAGTGAATGCGTCGATCCATTGTCACCAGTCTTATCCTTGCCGGACTGGTACAGGCGACGCCGGCGATCGCTGCCGGCGTCAAGGTTGCGGTCGTCGCGCCGGTTGAAGGCCCGTTTGCTCCGTTGGGCAAGCAGATCATCGACGGCGCCGGCTTCAAGGCCGGTGATCGCGGCAGCGAGATCGTCGTCATTCCCGAGACCTGCGATACCGCCGGCAACGAAGCGCTGTCCAAGGCGCTGCTTGCGGCTGGCGCCGAGGCGGCCGTCGGCTTTCTCTGCACCGAGAGCCTGGATGCAACGCTTCCGGCGCTCACCGAGGCGGGTCTGCCGGCGATCACGCTCAGCGTGCGCTCCGATATCCTGATGGAAGACGCGCTCAAGAACAAATGGCCGCTTTTCCGCCTCGCGCCGAGCGGCAATGCCGAGGCTGCGGCCATCGTGGATACCATCGTCAACCGCTGGAAGGACAAGCCGATCGCGCTCGTCGACGATGGCACGATCCACAGCCGGGAGCTGGTCGAGGCCGTGCGCGCTGCCCTTGCCGAAATCGGCATGACGCCGGTCTTCAGCGACACCTATCGGCCGGCGCAGGAACAGCAGATCAACCTGGTGCGGCGCCTGGTGAAAAGCGGCGCAACCCATGTCTTCACCGGCGGCGACCGGCAGGATACCGCAGTGATCGCCCGCGACGCCCTGGCGGAAGGTGCCAACCTTGCCTTGCTCGGCGGCGATGCCCTGAATGCGGCCGATCTCACGGTCCCGCTTGCCGACGGCGTGCTGGCGGTGACGCTGCCGGATGCGGCGCAATCGCCGGAAGGCAAACCCTTCGCCGACGAAATGCGGGCCGCCGGCATCGAGCCGGAAGGCTACGTGATGCCGGCCTTCGCCGTGATGGCCTTGCTGGAGGAAGCCAAGGACCGGGCTGCCCAGGATGAAAAGTCGCTGATCGAGGCGATCGCCGGCAAAGGACCGTACCCGACCGTTCTCGGCCTTACCGCCTTCAACGCTCAGCATGAACGTGCCGACAATCCCTACCGTTTGATGCAGTGGCAAGGCAGCCGTTTCGTGCCCGCGGCCGCTGAAGGAGTTACCCCATGATGCGTAGCGGGCCGCTGAACCTGATCACCGATGTCAGAGGTCTGGCGGTCGGCAACGCCGAAGACCATCGCCTGAAGTCGGGCGTCACCGCGATCGTCTGCGACCCGCCGGCTACCGCTGCCGTTCAGGTCCTCGGCGGTGCGCCGGGAACCCGGGAGACCGACCTTCTCGACCCGCACAACACGGTGCAGACGGTTGACGCGCTCGTGCTTTCGGGCGGTTCGGCCTTCGGGCTGGATGCCGCCTCCGGCGCCCAGGCCGCGCTCAAGGAAATGGGCCGGGGCTTTGCCGTCGGTCCGCACCGTATACCGATCGTACCGACGGCGATCCTCTTCGACCTCATCAACGGTGGCGACAAGGATTGGGGACGCTTCCCGCCCTATCGCGAACTCGGCTTCGAGGCCGTTCAGCGGGCCGGCGCTACCTTTTCGACCGGCTCGGCAGGCGCCGGTACCGGCGCGCTGACGGCCACCTTGAAGGGTGGTCTCGGATCGGCATCGACCGTTCTGCCGAACGGCATAACCATCGGGGCTCTCGTCGCCGTCAATGCACTCGGATCCGCCACCGTCGGAGAGACCGGGCATTTCTGGTCCGCGCCCTTCGAACTGGGCGACGAATTCGGTGGGCTTGGCCTGCCCCATCCCTTGCCGGCCGACGCGGCCGACATCCGCATCAAGTTCCGCGACCGCCAGGCGGCCGTCGCCAACACGACGATCGCGGTGATCGCGACCGATGCGGTGCTGACCAAGGCCGAGGCGAAGCGCCTGGCGATCGCCGCCCATGACGGTTTTGCCCGCGGGCTCTGGCCGGCCCACACGCCGCTCGACGGCGACCTGATCTTCGCGCTTGCGACCGGGGCCAGCGGCAAGACGCCGACGCTTGAGGATTTCATCGATCTCGGCGCGGTTGCCGCGTCCACCATGGCACGCGCCATCGCCCGCGGCGTCCACGATGCGACACCGGCGGAAAACGATCTCATGCCCTGCTGGTCTGAGCGCAGCTGACGCAGCTTTGATCGCAGGCATGTTGTTTGGCAGGCTCGGCGGTGCTATTCCCGCCGAAAACACGCTGGAGTGCGCCATGACCCACCCTATCCGCATTGCCCCGTCGATCCTGGCGGCCGATTTCTCCAAGCTCGGTCAGGAGGTTCGCGATGTCGTCGATGCCGGCGCGGACTGGATCCATCTCGATGTCATGGATGGTCATTTCGTGCCGAACATCACCTTCGGCCCCGATGTCATCAAGTCGCTGCGCCGCTACACCGATGCGACCTTCGACTGCCACCTGATGATTTCGCCGGCGGATCCGTTTCTCGAAGCCTTCGCCAAGGCCGGCTGCGATATCCTGACGGTTCACGCCGAAGCCGGTCCGCATCTTCACCGTTCGCTGCAGACTGTCAGGTCGCTCGGCAAGAAGGCCGGCGTTTCGCTCAATCCGGCAACGCCTGAAAGCGCCATCGAATACGTGCTCGACCAGGTCGACCTCATCCTCGTCATGACCGTCAATCCGGGCTTCGGTGGTCAGAAGTTCATCGATGCCACGGCCGAAAAGATCCGCCGCATCAAGGCGATGATCGGCGATCGGCCAATTGAGATCGAGGTGGACGGCGGCATTGCGCCTGAGACGGCCGCAATTGCCAGCGGCGCCGGCGCCAACGTGCTCGTGGCTGGTTCGGCGATCTTCAAGGGCGGTTCTGTCGAAGCTTATCGCGCCGGGATCGAGGCGATCCGCGCCCCTGCGGAGAAGGCCTATCGATGAAGCGACGCGCGGCACTTTCCGGCGTACTTTCGCTTGCTGCCGCGGCAGTGGCATCGCCGGCCCTTGCCGGCGACTATGCCGCACTGCAGCCGATCGGCTTTTCGGCCGACGGCAATGTCTTTGCCTTCGAGGAGTATGGCGTTCAGGACGGCTCCGGCTTTCCCTATTCGACCATCTATGTGATCGACACGCGCAATGACAGCTTCCTGCCGGGTGCACCGGTGCGTGCCGTCAGCCGCGAGGATGGCAGTCCGCTGTCGAAGGCTCGCCACGATGCCCGCCGCCGGGCGGCACCCCTGATCGACGCCTATCGCCTGGCCGACGCGCCCGGACTGCTCGCGGCCTTCAATCCGATCACGGAAACCAACGCCAAGCCACTGGCGCTCACCTACGATTCCTTTGCGGCAGACGAAGCCTTCCGCGAGACCTATGCGGTGACCCTCGAAGAAAAGAGCTTCGAACCGGAAGGCATCTGCAAGGATTTCCTGAAGGAGGCCAAGGGTTTCCGTCTGTCGATGACGATGAAGGCGGGCACGCCGGCAAGCGAGGTGCTTCAGGACGACAGCCGCATACCGGAAAGCCGTCGCTGCCCGACCGGCTACCAGATCGGTGGCGCCGTCACCCACAGGAACGATGACGGTTCGGAGACCCATGTGATCATGGTGCTGGTGAAGTCGCTCGGTTTCGAAGGCACGACCGACGGGCGCTGGATCGCGATCCCGACGCGGATCGCGAAATGAACGAAACGGCCGCCAGCGTCGAAGCGAAAGCGGGGCGTGCGGCGGCTGGTGCCCGGAAACGGACCCGTCTCGCCCGGTCCGTGCCGAGCGTTCCGTTGCTGCTCGTTGGTGCACCGTTGTGGAGCGCGTCGATGACGCTATCGGCGTGGTTTGCGCTGTGGCTGCGGGAACGGGACGTGACCTTTCATCTGGCCGAACTTCTTTGGATCTTTGGGGCCGGCGCTTTGCTCGCCTGGCCGTCTGCGCTGTTTCTCGCCCGCTTCGCGGCGATCGGACGCCGCGCGGAAACGCGTTTCGCCGCCTATCTCTTCTTCCTTTCGCTCGGCACGATCGGAATGACGGCACTGCTCTTTGCGCTCGACTACCGGGAGTTCTATTCGCAATGGCATGCCCCGATCGGAACCCGGACCTGGTTCTTCCAGTTCGCCTTTACGACGCTCATCGCCTTCTACCAGTTTCTCGTCATGGGACTTCGCCTCTATTTGCCGGTCGGCGGTGTTATACTGCTTGGTGTCAGCCTGTGGCTGGCAAGCGACCGCAGCAAGCAACGGCGTTGAGCTTCACGGCTATCTTTGCTAGAGGCACGGCCATCCTCCACTGACGACGAAAGCTTAAGCCCATGATCCCCCGCTACTCCCGACCGGAAATGGTGGCCATCTGGTCGCCGGAAACGAAATTCCGCATCTGGTTCGAGATCGAGGCCCACGCCTGCGATGCGCTTGCCGAAATCGGCGTGATCCCGAAGGATGCAGCCCGCACGATCTGGGAAAAGGGTGGCGCCGCCACCTTCGACGTCGCGCGCATCGACGAAATCGAGGCGGTCACCAAGCACGACGTCATCGCCTTCCTGACGCATCTTGCCGAATTCGTCGGTCCGGACAGCCGCTTCATTCACCAGGGCATGACCTCGTCCGACGTGCTGGATACCTGCTTCAACGTCCAGCTGGTGCGCGCCACGGATCTGCTGCTTGCCGACCTCGACAAGCTGCTCGAAGCCTTGAAGCGCCGCGCCTTCGAGCACAAGGACACGGTGACGATCGGCCGTTCGCACGGTATCCATGCCGAGCCGACCACTTTCGGCGTCAAGCTGGCGCTCGCCTATGCCGAGTTCGATCGCTGCAAGCAGCGCCTCATCGCCGCGCGCGAGGAAGTCGCCACCTGCGCGATCTCGGGCGCCGTCGGCACCTTCGCCAACATCGACCCGCGCGTGGAGGAGCATGTCGCCAAGGCGCTTGGCCTCAAGCCGGAACCGGTTTCCACCCAGGTCATCCCGCGTGACCGCCATGCGATGTACTTCGCCACCCTCGGCGTCATCGCTTCGTCGATCGAGCGTCTTGCAACCGAGATCCGCCATCTGCAGCGCACAGAGGTTCTCGAAGCCGAGGAATACTTCTCGCCGGGCCAGAAGGGCTCGTCGGCGATGCCGCACAAGCGCAATCCGGTCCTGACCGAAAACCTCACGGGTCTTGCCCGCATGGTGCGCGCCTTCTCTATTCCGGCCATGGAAAACGTTGCCCTCTGGCATGAGCGCGACATCTCGCACTCCTCGGTCGAGCGCATGATCGGCCCGGATGCAACGGTGACGCTCGATTTCGCGCTGGCCCGTCTGACCGGGGTCATCGACAAGCTGCTCGTCTATCCCGAAAACATGACCAAGAACATGAACAAGTTCCGCGGGCTCGTGCATTCGCAGCGCGTGCTTCTGGCGCTGACGCAGGCCGGCGTGTCGCGTGAGGATGCCTACCGCCTCGTGCAGCGCAACGCCATGAAGGTCTGGGAACAGGGCAAGGACTTCCTTGAAGAACTGCTGGCCGATGCGGAAGTGCGCGCGGCGTTGTCCGAAGAAGACATCCGCGAAAAGTTCGATCTCGGCTACCACACCAAGCACGTCGACACGATCTTCAAGCGCGTCTTCGGCTGACCTCCGCGCTGAACGGACGGCCGTAGGCCATTGGTTTTGTTGTTATGCCCGCATTTGGAGCACGTCGCTCAAATGCGGGCATTTCCGTTAGCAGGAAATTCACGCATCGCGTGTAAAAATCAGGGCCTGTCAACCCAGGTTCTGAGGATCACATGGCCTACAAGGACAGTGTCGAGCGGGCGACGCAGCGCACGCAAACGAAAATTACGGGTACGGTGACCGTCAAGTCCGGCTCCAGCAACGGCATCGTCAAGGATCTTTCGGCCGAGGGCATCTGCTTTCAGCTTCTCTTCGACATCGGCGCCAAGACGGGACAGGAAGTGACGATCAGAAGCGAGGAACTCGGCTTCCTGACCGGCATGGTCCGCTGGTATCGCGGCGACAAGATCGGCATCAAGCTCAACCTGTCGTCCAACACCGCGGCGCAGATTTCATCCTACTACAAGCACTTTCGCTAGACCGGTATCTCGCCGGCAGATACGCCAGAAGCGCCGCAGATCGATCGACCTGCGGCGCTTTCTCATTGGGCGGTTGCGTCGTCCCTGCAGTTATCGTGAACGGGCGCGTGGACCGGGCTCCACCATCTTGCGATAGAGGTGCCAGGTGGCGTGACCGAAGATCGGCATGATGACGGCGAGGCCGACGAAGACCGGGATTGAGCCGATCACCAGACCGGCGGCGATGATGAAGCCCCAGACGGCGACAGGCACCGGGTTGACGAGGGTAGCGCGGATGGAGGTCTCGACCGCGGACACGGCCCCGACGTCCCGATCGATCAGCAGCGGGAAGGACACGACGGACGTCGCCAGCACGATAACGGCGAAGACGAAACCGACAGCGTTGCCGACGAGGATGAGGTTCCAGCCCTGTTCGGTGCTGACGATGCCATTCCAGAAGGCGGCGATCGAATCTGGCGGTGCCGCCCCGAAGATCTGCACATAGAGCGCCTGCGCAACCAGGAGCCAGAGAATGAACACGACGAACAGCATGGCGGCCACGGCCATGATCGACGGCAGCGCCGGCGAGCGGTGCAGACGAAGCGCATGCGGCCAGGAGTAGTCCATGCCGAGTTCACGCCGTCGGCTGATTTCATAAAGGCCGATCGCGGCGACCGGGCCGATGAGAGCGAAGCCGGAGGCAAGAGGATAAAGCAGCGGCAGCATATTGGCACCAGCGCTCCAGGTGATCAGAACGGCGCCGGCAATCGGGTAGATCAGGCACAGAAAGACGTAGTGCGACGGCTTTTCGCGAAAATCGTCAAATCCAAGACGCAGGGCGTCGAATACATCCGCGACGCCGATCTTTTTTATTCCGGGATGGGCGACACTCGCGTCCGCTCCCGACAGGACATGGAATGTTGTCATGGCTCACACTCCTCAACGAACCAGAGCGGCCACGGAACAGCGATGCGACGAAACCAAGCCGCACCATCCGCGACCGTCGGTCCGATTATACAGAAAATGCGACCGCTGTCGCCTGCCGCCTCTTTCCGTCGATAAGCAGCTGATCGACGGGCGAAACACCAGGCCGTTCGTGCCGCCTCCATCGGCCTCCGGCACGCCTTGATGGGCGCGCAACGCCGCGGGCCTTGACTTCCGCGTCTTTCAGCGCCACATCGCGGCCACCATGAAAGTATCCGACGCTCATATCCTCATCGTTCCAGGTTACACCAACTCCGGACCGGAGCACTGGCAGACCCGCTGGGAGCGCAAGATGTCGACCGCGCGCCGCGTCGAGCAGGCCGAATGGTCAAAACCCGTCCGCGACGACTGGGTGGCCCGCATGGTCGAAGAGGTCAATGCTTCGGAAAAGCCCGTGGTGATCGTCGCCCATTCGCTGGGCGTCGCGACTGCCGTCCACGCCCTGCCCCATTTCAAGAAGCCGGTTGCCGGCGCTTTCCTGGTGGCGCCGCCCGATGTTGCCAACCCGGCGATCCGTCCGAAGCACCTGATGACCTTCGGCCCCTATCCGCGCGATCCACTTCCCTTCCCGTCGCTGATGGTCGCCAGCCGCAACGATCCCTTCGGCTCCTATGAACACGCCGACGATATCGCCAACGCCTGGGGTTCTCTGCTCGTCGACGCCGGAGAATCCGGCCACATCAATACCGAGTCCGGCCATGGGCCGTGGCCGGAAGGAACGATGGTGTTTGCCCAGTTCCTGAGCCGGCTCAAACCCTGACGCGCCGCTTCGGAGCGCTGACGCCTTATTAATCCGACGTTCATTGTCCGCGGTCATCATCGCGCGGCATGACAATGCGACTCGTCTCCAGGATGGTGCCGAGCGCCGTCGGACTTGATTTGCGGCCCTCCGCCTGGTTGTTGACCGCAGATACTGGACATGGGAAGTGGCCGTAAACGAACGTCTCACCAAAGGTGCGCCTGGCGCACCGGGGCATACGGATGCTCTGACGCAGGCCACCTTGGAACGGTTGCCGGCCGGGGCAATCGTTGTGGATGCAGCGGGCCGGATCCGCGCGGTCAATGCCCGCGCCGCCCAACTGCTCGCCCGGACACCGGGCCACCTCCAAAACATGTTCCTCAGCGACCTCGTGCCGGACGAGGCCCGGTCCCTTCTCCCACCGCGCGCAGCGTCGGCCGCAACCGAGACGATACATTTCCTAGGGGCCGCCGGTTCCCTGCCGATGCAGGTTTCCTGTTCGCAGACACGCTTCGGCGAGCAAGGCGAGTGGTTGCTGCTGCTGTTGCCGGCCGATGATTTCGTCAACGAGATCGCCCGATTGCGCAGTGACGAGACCCGCTGGAAATATGCGCTCGACAGTGCGCTCGAGGGGGTCTGGGACCACGATTTCGAGACCGGCAACCTCTTCTACTCCGCCACCTGGAGGCGGCTGCGTGGCCTGGCTGACGATGCCGAGGTCGACGGCACCCTTGAAACCTGGATTCAAAACGTCCATCCGGACGACCATGCGCATGTGCGCGCCGCGATCGAGCGTCAGGATTCGGGCGAGGCCATCTTCAATACCTTCGAATATCGCGAGCGCCATGCGGACGGCCACTGGATCTGGATCGAAAGCCGTGGCGCCTCGGTTGCCTATTGGCCGGATGGCAGGCCAAGCCGGATCATCGGTACCGATACCGACATCACCGCCCGCAAGGAGGCGGAGGCACGGCTCGAGGAGGTCTCCCGCCGGCTGAGGCTGGCGCTCGGCGTCTCGAAGATCGGTGTCTTCGATTTCAATCTCGACATCGAACGCGACGATTGGGACGAGCGCATGTTCGAGATCTACGGGCTCGATCCGAGCGGTGGGCCGCCCAGCTCCGAGTCCTGGGAGAACTGCCTTCACCCCGAGGATCGCGATGCCGTCATCGCCAGGACCAAGGAAGGCATCGCCTCCGGAAAACCCTATAGCAACGCCTTCCGTATCGTGCGGCCCGACGGTTCCGTCCGCCACATCCGCTCCAATGCCGCGACCTATGTCGATCATTTGGGAACCCGCAAGCTCATCGGCGCCAACTGGGATGTCACCGAAGACATTGCGCTGCAGGAAGAGCTGCGCCACGCCAAGGGCTCGGCGGAGGCCCGCAACCGCGAACTCGAGCAGGCGCGCATAAGGATCGAGTACAACGCGCTACACGACTACCTGACCGACCTGCCGAACCGTCGTTATCTCGATCAGATGCTGGCGGAGAATGTCGCCGTCAACGCGATCCTGCATATCGACCTCGACCGGTTCAAGCAGATCAACGACACGCTTGGCCATCAGGCCGGCGATGCGATGCTGACGCATGCGGCTGCCATCCTGCGCGCCCATGCCCGCCATGACGATTTCATCGCCCGCATCGGCGGTGACGAATTCGTCATCCTCTGCCGCCGGGACCGCGATCTGCCGCAACTGAGCGAACTTGCCGAGCGCATCGTGCATGCGTTTCGCCGCCCAATCCCCTATGACGGCCAGCTCTGCCGCCTGGGTGCAAGCATCGGCATTGCCTGGAAGGGGGCCGAGGACGTCGACGCGAAACAGTTGCTGATGAATGCCGACATCGCGCTCTATCGGGCAAAGAGCCTCGGGCGTGACCGGGTCGAAGTGTTTTCCGAGCTCATTCAAACCCAGATCCTGACTGCCAAGCGCATCGGCGACGACATCCGCCAGGCGATCGAGGAAGGGCAGTTCACGGTCTACTACCAGCCGCAATTCCATGCGCGCACGCTGGAGATATCCGGCGTCGAGGCTCTGGTGCGCTGGAATCATCCGGAACGCGGTATCCTCGCCCCATTCCATTTCCTGAAGGTGGCCGAGGAGATCAACGTGCTGCCGGCGATCGACCGGAAGGTGGTCGAAATCGCCTATCGCGACTTTCAGTCCTGGCAGCGTGAGGGCCTGGGCGTTCCCAAGCTCTCGGTCAACATGTCGTCGCCGCGCCTGCGCGATCCCGGCCTGATCGCCGACCTCAGCGACATGCAAATTCCGCCCGGTGTGCTTTCGCTCGAACTTCTGGAGTCGATATTCCTCGATGACCCCGAGGACGAGATAGCCGAGACCATCTCGGCGCTCGGCGACCTCGGCATCGAAATCGAGATCGACGATTTCGGCACCGGACATGCGTCGATCATCGGCCTGCTCAATCTCAATCCGGCCCGGCTGAAGATCGACAGGGCGCTCGTCGGCCCGATGACCGAAAGCGCAAAGCAGGCAAAGCTGGTACGGGCGATCATCGACATCGGCCACTCGCTCAACATTGCCGTCGTCGGCGAAGGCGTGGAGACCTGGGAACACGCGGCGATGCTGCGGGATCTCGGCTGCGACGTGCTTCAGGGCTACGCGCTCGCGCGGCCGATGGACCGCCTGGAGCTGGAACAGCGATTGCGCCGCGGCTGGAAGCCGGTCTTTGGCGGCCCGGAAGAATAAAGCCGCACAAATGAAAACCGCCCATCCTGGTGGACGGGCGGCGCTTCAATTCGTGACGTGACAGCCTTTCGGCTTACTTGCTCTGAACCTGCTGGACCGCTTCACCGAGCAGCTCGAGCATCCGCACGCGGATCTGATCTTCGGTCTGGGCGACGCCCGCCGCGTCGAAATCCGCCTTGATCTTGCGCACGACGTCTTCGTGGCCGGCCTCTTCGAAATCGGCGGCCACAACTTCGTTGGCATAGGCGTCGGCGTCGGCCTTGCCGAGCAGGCCGGCGGCCCACAGGCCGAGCAGCTTGTTGCGACGCGCTTCAGCCTTGAACCTCAGCTCTTCGTCCATCGCAAATTTCGCTTCGAAGGCCTTTTCGCGATCCTGCATCGACGTCATCAATCAATCTCCCTGAGAATTCCATGTCTGAAATCAGTTTATCGCCATAAATCAAAACACAGGTCAAACTGCAATGCGAACTTTTCCGGTTTGATGACTTTCATGTTACCCTTTGCGCGTTCCTTAAATCGCATCTGATCGCGGACGAGAGCATCGCCGCCTCGTGAGGCGGCAGTAACCTTGGCGCACTTTGAGAAGACGCGCGGCGCCCTATGCAAATCAGGGGAACGGGAAGATACGCCGATTGTGAAATCGGTTCTTTTCGGCTATGGACCCCGAGAGATAGTCCACGCGCGTCCCGAGAGCGCCAACAACCACAGAGACAAAATCCATGAATCGTCGCCGCCGTATCTACGAGGGCAAGGCCAAGATCCTCTATGAGGGTCCGGAGCCGGGCACGCTCATCCAGTTCTTCAAGGACGACGCGACCGCCTTCAACAAGAAAAAGCATGACGTCATCGACGGCAAGGGTGTGCTGAACAACCGGATTTCCGAGTATATCTTCACCCACCTCAACAAGATCGGCATCCCGACGCACTTCATCCGCCGCCTCAACATGCGCGAGCAGTTGATCAAGGAAGTCGAGATCATCCCGCTTGAGATTGTCGTGCGCAACGTGGCCGCCGGCTCGCTGGCCAAGCGCCTCGGCATCGAGGAAGGAACCGTCCTTCCCCGCTCGATCATCGAGTTCTACTACAAGGCCGATGCGCTCGAAGACCCGATGGTCTCGGAAGAGCACATCACTGCCTTCGGCTGGGCAAGCCCCCAGGAACTCGACGACATCATGGCGCTTGCCATCCGCATCAACGACTTCCTCTCGGGCCTGTTCCTCGGCGTCGGCATCCAGCTCGTCGATTTCAAGATCGAGTGCGGCCGCCTTTTCGAGGGCGACATGATGCGCATCGTGCTTGCTGACGAGATCTCGCCGGACAGCTGCCGTCTCTGGGACATCGAGACCCGCGAGAAGCTCGACAAGGATCGTTTCCGCCGCGACCTCGGTGGCCTCGTCGAGGCCTATCAGGAAGTCGCCCGCCGTCTCGGCATCATGAACGAGAACGAACCCGTGCGTGGCACCGGTCCGGTTCTGGTAAAATAACTTCGGGGAAATCAAAGTGATCAAGGCACGTGTAACCGTGACGCTGAAGAACGGCGTTCTCGATCCGCAGGGCAAGGCAATCGAAGGCGCACTCGGCGCGCTCGGCTTCGACGGCATCGGCCAGGTTCGTCAGGGCAAGGTCTTCGACCTGCAGATCGAATCCGCAGACAAGGCCAAGGCCGAGGAAGACTTGAAGGCCATGTGCGAAAAGCTGCTCGCCAACACGGTGATCGAGAACTACAGCATCTCGTTCGCCTGATCGGCTGGCCCTCGGGCCCGATCCGAACCACGGTCCGCGCCTCAGGCGCGGAACCGACGCTATAAACGCCAAGGCAGTCGACGCCCTCGGGGCAGATCTGCTTGAGGCGCAGGAGGTGCCAGGCTCGTTCGGGTGCGGCATCGAAACCACCTCGCCGCTTACGGAGACAGAGTTATGAAGTCAGCCGTCGTCCAGCTTCCGGGCCTCAACCGCGACCGCGACATGATCGCGGCCCTCACCAAGATTTCCGGCAAGGCTCCGGTCACCGTCTGGCAGACGGAAACCGACATCCCGGATGTCGACCTGATCGTCATTCCCGGCGGCTTTTCCTATGGCGACTACTTGCGCTGCGGCGCGATCGCCGCGCGCATGCCCGTCATGCAGGCGATCAAGGCCAAGGCCGAAAAGGGCGTCAAGGTTCTGGGCGTCTGCAACGGCTTCCAGATCCTCGTCGAGGCCGGCCTCCTGCCCGGCGCGCTGATGCGCAATGCGTCGCTCAAGTTCGTCTGCCGCGAGGTCAAGCTCGAAGTGGTCAACGCCGACACCGACTTTACCCGCGCCTATTCCAAGGGCCAGGTGATCCGCTCGCCGGTCGCCCACCACGACGGCAACTATTTTGCTGACGCCGAGACGCTGAAGACGATCGAAGGCAATGGCCAGGTCGTGTTCCGCTATGCCGAGGGCACCAATCCGAACGGCTCGATGAACGACATCGCCGGCGTCATGAATGGCCAGGGCAACGTGCTCGGCATGATGCCGCATCCGGAAAACCTGATCGAAGCCGCGCATGGCGGCTCCGACGGCCGCGGCCTCTTTGCTTCTGCGCTTGAAGTAATCGCCGCTTAACCATCCGGCTGATAGAAGGCATTCGACCCATCCCCCATTTGCGAGCGAGACAGTCGATGCCTTCTTTCCTCCCCGGACGCCTCACCGGCCTTGCCTGCGCCACGTTCGGTCTGGCTCTTCTGGCCTCGTGCCAGTCGCCGAAGCCGCCGGCGCCGAGCCCGAACACGGCGGCATTGCCGACCATGGAGCGCGTGGCGCTCGGCGCCAACAGCTGCTGGTTCAAATCCGGCGATGCCGCCTTCAAGTCCTATCGCCTGGCCCCGGAGCTCAATTCCTTCTCCGGCCGCCCGCGCATCCTGATCGTGCCGCGCAAGTCGCCGGAAGCGCGCCCCCTCGCCGTCGTTCAGGCCGAAGGAAATCCGGCCCGCCTGCAGGCCTTCGGGCCGCTGATGAGCGAACCGACGGGAACACGCATGGCCGCCGACATCAAGCGCTGGGCCGCGGGCGGACAAGGCTGCAAGTAGCCCCAAGTCGAATTGTCGAATGATCCAAGGGCCGGTCGACCTCAAAAGGGCGCCGGCCCTCAGTGTTTTGTCTGACAGTCGTACCGCTCTGATCGGTCAGCGCCAGAACGGGACATTCGACTCCTGGCGCGCATCCTTTTCGCAAATGCCGATATCCTTGAGCTGCCAGTCGCTCATTTCACCGAGCGCGAGCCGACCGCGACGCTTGGCCGCCAGTGCGCAGTAGAGCCCCCACAGTCGCTTCAGCAGGCCTTCGCGTTCGTCCGAATAGTTGCCGCCCAGCAATGTGCTGGTGCGCTCGATGGACCGTGCTTCCGAGCGGGACAAACAAATTGTATCAATTGTACTCATTGATAACCCCAATGCAGCGATTGTTACCGTTATATCGGTGATAATTGACATATTCTCTGCTGTAATCTAAAGAATTGTCACTATGACAAATTGGCTCCCGGACATTCAGCAAGGTCACGGTCCGCTCTATGCGCGGATTGCCGATCAGATCGAGCATGCAATTGGCAACGGCGCCCTGCCCGTCGGCGCCAAATTGCCACCGCAACGCAACCTCGCCTACGATATCGGGGTGACAATCGGCACGATCGGTCGAGCGTACAATATTGTCCGCGAGCGCGGCCTGGTGAGTGGCGAAGTCGGGCGCGGCACCTATGTGCTAGACCACCCCGAAAGCCGCCCGCCGGAGCAATCGGACCCGCTGACGACGTCCCTCGCCGGCACCCGGCCGCTGGTGGCGCCGGTCGGCAAGCTCCGGTTTGACAGCACCGCCGCGCCGGATATCGGCCAGGGCACGGTCTTGAGCGACTTGCTGAGCGAAATCAGCCACGAACATCATGCCGATATCGCAAGCTACGCGCGCAACTTCCCGGATCACTGGTTCGAGGCGGGCTGCCTGTGGCTGGGGCGCGGTGGCTTCCGCCCTAGGCCGGAAAACATCGTGCCGACGCTCGGCGCCCATGCGGCGGTCGTTGCCGTGATCGCCGCGGTGACGGCCCCCGGCGATCGCATCGCCTTCGAGACGCTGACCTATTCGCAGGTCAGTCGCAGCGTCGGCCTGATCGGTCGCCGCACGACGATGGTCGAATCCGACGCTTTCGGCATGATCCCCGACGACTTCGAGCGCGTCTGCGCGCAGCAGCATCCGAAGCTCGCCTTCCTGATGCCGAGCGCGCAAAATCCGACAGTGGCGGTCATGCCACTCGCACGCCGCCAGGCGATCGCCGATATCGCCCGCAAATATGGCGTGTGGCTGGTCGAAGACGACCTCTACGGTGCCATGACCGGCGATCAGACCCCGTTGCTCGCCGAACTGGCGCCGGAACGCACTTTCCTTGTCGGTGGTCTGTCGAAATCGGTCGCCGCCGGCGTCCGCGGTGGCTGGGTCGCCTGCCCTCCGAATTTCGGCCAACGCATCCGCATCGCCCACAAGATGGTCAGCGGCGGCTTGCCTTTCATCCTCGCCGAACTCTGCGCCCGGCTGGTGCTTTCCGGTTCGGCCGCAGCCTTGCGCAGCCAGGGCATCGAGGAGGTACGCGCCCGCGAGGCAATCGCGCGGGAAGTCTTCGAAGGCATCGAGTTCGCCTCCCATCCCTGCATTCCGTTCCTCTGGATGAAGTTGCCGGATCCCTGGCTGTCCGGCACCTTCAAGCAGGCAGCGCTGCAGGAGGGCGTGCTCGTCGACGACGAGGACGAGTTCAAGGCCGGCCGCACCGATCGCGTCTTCCATCGGATCCGAATCGGCTTTTCCTCACCGCCGCAGCGCGCCGAGGTCAGGGCTGGTTTCCAGACGCTCAAGCGGCTGCTCGACAGCGGCCGAGCCGGCTACGACAGTTTCGAGTGACTATCGAAATCGACGGGGTGACTTTCACGCAAGCTTCCGCATCATACTGTTTTAGCAGTCTTGCGTAGATGATTCGTCCCCAAGGATTTCGCATGCCGCTACCGCTCAGTCTTGCCCAGTCACGCCGCATCGCCTGCCTTCTTCTCACCACAACCACGCTGATCGCCGTACCCGCCCTGGCTGCGGACCAGGTTTTCGACGAAATGCGCTTTGGTGTGACGACGTCGATTGCCAGTGGCGACAAGCAGGAGGACGGGGTCTTTCCGTCGTTCACGGTCTACTTCGACCCGTTCGATGCTGATGGTGCGGCCGATCTCGGCGATAAGCTGCTGCGACCGCGCGTCTATACCGGCGCTGCCGTGGCCACCTCGTCGAATGGTGTCAATGAGGCCTATGCCGGCTTGAGTTGGACCTTCGATATGACTGAGCGTCTCTTCGTGGAGTTCGGCGCGGGCGGCACGGTTCACGATGGTGATCTCGACGATCCCAATGGCGATGGTCCGCAGCTCGGCTGTCGCTTGCTCTTCCGCGAATACGCCGCCGCAGGCGTGCGCCTCGACGAACACTGGAACGTTTCGGCGACCGTTGAACACGCCTCCCACGCCAATCTCTGCGACGGTCCCAACAACGGCCTGACACGCGCCGGCCTCGCGCTCGGCTACAAGTTCTAAGGTTGGCTGCCGCAGCCGCCTTTTCCAACGCGTCGCACGGGCGTGAGCCGCTGTTGATCGCCCGTATTTTTCTGTCGCGCCGCGCCGCAGCATAGGTTAAAGAAGCCGCAAAGCGCCCCCTGTTTGTGTTGCGGTTCGCACGCGCCATATTCCTCTTTCGTGGATTGCGCGCCGCCCGAAGGATTTGACGGACGACGATGACGATTTCCAACACTCGCCCCATCACCCCGGACCTCATCGCATCGCACGGGCTGAAGCCTGACGAATACGAGCGCATTCTCGGCCTGATCGGGCGCGAGCCGACCTTTACCGAGCTCGGCATCTTCTCGGCCATGTGGAACGAGCACTGCTCCTACAAGTCCTCGAAGAAGTGGCTGCGCACGCTGCCGACCAAGGGCCCGCGCGTCATCCAGGGTCCGGGTGAAAACGCCGGCGTCGTCGATATCGATGACGGCGATTGCGTCGTCTTCAAGATGGAGAGCCACAACCACCCGTCCTACATCGAGCCCTACCAGGGCGCGGCAACGGGCGTTGGCGGCATCCTGCGCGACGTCTTCACCATGGGCGCGCGTCCCGTGGCGGCCATGAACGCGCTCCGCTTCGGTGCACCGGATCATCCGAAGACCCGCCATCTCGTCTCGGGCGTCGTTGCCGGCGTCGGCGGCTACGGCAATTCCTTCGGCGTTCCGACCGTCGGCGGCGAAGTCGAGTTCGACGCCCGCTACAACGGCAACATCCTCGTCAACGCCTTTGCTGCCGGCCTCGCCAAGAGCGATGCCATCTTCTACTCGAAGGCGGAAGGCGTGGGCCTTCCGGTCGTCTATCTCGGCGCCAAGACCGGCCGCGACGGCGTCGGCGGCGCAACCATGGCGTCGGCCGAATTCGACGAGTCGATCGAAGAGAAGCGTCCGACCGTTCAGGTCGGCGACCCCTTCACCGAAAAGTGCCTGCTCGAAGCCTGCCTCGAACTGATGACGACGGGCGCCGTTATCGCCATCCAGGACATGGGTGCTGCCGGCCTCACCTGCTCGGCCGTCGAAATGGGCGCCAAGGGCGACCTCGGCATCGAGCTCGACCTCGACATGGTGCCGGTGCGCGAAGAGCGCATGACCGCCTATGAAATGATGCTGTCGGAGAGCCAGGAGCGCATGCTCATGGTGCTGGAGCCGGCCAAGGAAGAGGTCGCCAAGGCGATCTTCGTCAAGTGGGGCCTCGATTTCGCGATCGTCGGCAAGACCACCGACGACCTGCGCTTCCGCATCCTGCACCAGGGCGAGGAAGTCGCAAACCTGCCGATCAAGGAACTGGGCGACGAAGCCCCGGAATACGATCGTCCCTGGACCCCGGCCAAGACCGCGGCACCGCTTGCAACCAACGACATTCCGGCTGCCGACGTCGCCGACGCGCTCGTCAAGCTTGTTGGCTCGGCCAACAACTCGTCGCGCCGCTGGGTCTATGAACAGTACGATACGCTGATCCAGGGCAATTCACTACAGCTGCCGGGCGGCGACGCCGGCGTCGTGCGCGTCGAAGGCCACGTCTCCAAGGCACTTGCCTTCTCGTCCGACGTCACCCCGCGTTACGTCGAAGCCGACGCCTTCGAGGGCGGCAAGCAGGCCGTTGCCGAGTGCTGGCGCAACCTGACGGCAACCGGTGCACTGCCGCTGGCGGCCACCGACAACCTCAACTTCGGCAACCCGGAACGTCCTGAAATCATGAGCCAGCTGGTTCATGCGATCAAAGGCATCGGCGAAGCCTGCACCGCGCTCGATTTCCCGATCGTGTCGGGCAACGTCTCGCTCTACAACGAGACCAACGGCCAGGCGATCCTGCCGACCCCGACGATCGGTGGCGTTGGCCTGATCAAGGACTGGTCGAAGATGGCGCGCATCCGTTTTGCCGCGGAAGGCGAAACCATCCTCGTCGCCGGCGCACCTGCCGGTCTCGGCGCGCACATCGCCCAGTCGGTCTACATGCGTGACATCCACGGCCGCACCGACGGTCCGGCGCCGCATGTCGATCTGGCCCATGAGCGCAAGGTCGGCGATTTCGTCCGCGGGCTGATCGTCGATGGTCTCGTTACCGCCGTGCACGATTGCTCGTCGGGCGGTCTGGCGCTCGCCGTTGCCGAAATGGCGATGGCCTCCGGCATCGGCGCCACGGTCGACGCTGTCGCCGGCCATGACCCGATCGCCACCTTCTATGGCGAGGATCAGGGACGCTACGTTCTGACGGTTGCGGCCGGCGCACTCGATGCGGTTGCCGCTCGGGCAAGGGCCGCAGGTGTCTCGCTTCCGGTGATTGGCAAGACCGGTGGCGATACCGTCAAGCTCGGCGATACCAGGGCCGTTTCGATCGCGGAGCTCAGCACTGCGCACGAAGGCTGGTTCCCTGAGTTCATGCACGGCGACCTCGCGCCTGAGAACTAAGAACAGGCAACGGGAGCCCCGCGGTTGGCGGCTCCCGTTCTGCCTTTTGCCAGAGATGGCAAAAGCCCGTGCGGACCGGTTGGAACGCATGTGTTGATCGGCTCTGCCTTCCGTCGATTGGCTTCCCTCACCCAATTCAGCAATTGCGTTTCGCCCCTGAATCGTGGTTCCCTTGTTTCATGGACGACGTCGGCAAAGCTGCTGACGTTGCAGAATAAAAAGGGAGTTGGCGTATCATGCCCATGACACCAGGCGACATCGAAGACATGATCAAGGCGGGGATTCCCGGAGCCAAGGTCACGATCCGCGATCTGGCCGGTGACGGCGACCACTATGCCGCCGAAGTCGTGGCCGAGGCGTTTCGTGGCAAGAGCCGCGTGCAGCAGCACCAGATGGTCTACAATGCCTTGAAGGGCAATATGGGCGGCGTGCTGCATGCGCTTGCCCTGCAGACGAGCGCGCCGGAGTGACCCGGCGTGGCTGATCTGATCAAGGAACTCGTCAGCGGCGTCGTCGACAGCGCGCTGAAGGAAATTCTGAGGAAGACCGGCGTCAAGCGCACGACCACCAAGCGGACGAAGCGCCGGACCAGGACCACGTCTTCCGGCGGCGGCATCCTCGGGGATATCCTGGAGGCGGCGATCCGCAAGCCGGCCAAGAAGCAGGTCAGCCGTCGCAAGACGGCTGCGGCACGCAGCAAGACCCGTCGCCGCACGGCTTGAGTGGTATTAAAACCACATCTTGAGGCCCATCAATATTTGTTGCGATTGGGTGGTGAAAATCACCGATATGCATGCTATCTAAGACCCAATCGATATCCGGCCCTTGAAGCCGGCGCAGGAAGGAAGACAGGATGAGCGGAATTCACGAATTCATCGACAACGAAGTCAAGACGAACGATGTGGTGCTCTTCATGAAGGGTACGCCGCAGTTCCCGCAGTGTGGCTTCTCCGGTCAGGTGGTCCAGATTCTCGACTACATCGGCGTCGACTACAAGGGCATCAATGTGCTCGCCGACGCGGACTTGCGCCAGGGCATCAAGGACTATTCCAACTGGCCGACGATCCCGCAGCTCTACGTCAAGGGCGAATTCGTCGGCGGTTGCGACATCGTGCGCGAGATGTTCCAGGCCGGCGAACTGCAGTCCCACCTTTCCGAGCAGGGTATCGCCGTCAAGGGCGCTGCCGCCTAACGCAAGGACGCCTTGTCCCGATCGATCGGAGAAGGCGGGCAACCGCCTTTTTTGATTCGGACATTCCCGTCCGGATTTCGATTTTTGTTGTCTTCCCAAAGGCTTTGCGCGCTTGGTTCGCGCAATGACCGTTTGAATGTTTGTGAAAGCAGGCTTCCTTCCTGAAACGTTTCCGGCGTTCTGAGGCGGAGCTTGGGGCCGATTTTCGGCCTGTCATGAAGCAGTCGCGATCGTTCGGCATAAGCAGCGGCGGTTCCCGCTCCGGCCCTCCCGGCCGGAAATGAACCCGTCGCTGTCACTCGATGCTCCCGTCTTTTCATGCAGGCCCCGGTCCATATGGTGCGGCTGTCCGGTCGCTCCTGCCTGAAATCCCCGTGCCGACCGGCATCAAGCCAGCCGACATCATTCTTGTCCGGACGCGTCCGGACCCAGACCTGTTTCGTACGCGCCAAGGGCGCGCCGCTAGGACTTTTGACAATGACCAGCACGACCAACGACGACGCCCTGCCCGGCCTCACGAAGTTCCAGTTCATTGCGCTGATGGCCACGCTGATGGCGACGAACGCGATCTCGATCGACATCATGCTGCCGGGCCTCCAGGAAATCGGCGCGAGCCTTGGCGTCGCGAGCGAGAACGAGCGGCAGTACATCATCACGGCCTACCTGCTTGGCATGGGCGTGGCGCAACTGTTCTTCGGTCCGCTGTCGGATCGTTTTGGCCGCAAGCCACCGCTTCTGGCCGGCCTTGCCCTTTATGCGGTCTGCGCGATCGCGATCGCGGTCGTGCCAACCTTCGGCCTCATGCTCGCCCTGCGCTTCGTACAGGGTGCGGGCGCTGCGGCAACGCGCGTCATCACTATCTCGATCGTCCGCGACGTCTATGGCGGCCGGCAGATGGCCGAGGTGATGTCGCTGGTCATGATGGTGTTCATGATCGTGCCGGTGATCGCGCCGTCGATCGGCCAGCTCATCATCAGCCTTGCCGAATGGCACATGATCTTCGTCGTCGTCGCGCTCTATGCCGTGATGAACATCGCAATCGTGCTGTCGAAGCTCGGCGAGACGCTTGATCCGGCGCATCGCCGCGCCTTCACGCCGTCGGTGATCCTCAACGGTTTCCGCATTGTGCTGACGAACCGCGTGTCGTTGCTCTATACGCTCGCGACCTCGGTGATCCTTGGTGCGCTCTTCGGCTTCATCAACTCGGCGCAGCAGGTGCTCGTCGGCGTCTACGACCTCGGCGTGTGGTTCCCGCTTGTATTTGCGGCTTTCGCGAGTATGATGGCTGTCGCTTCCTTCACCAATTCCCGCCTCGTCCGCCGATTCGGCATGCGGCCGCTGTCCCACGCAGCACTCTGCGGCTTTACGCTCGCAAGCTTCGTCTGGATGTCGGCCTCGCTCTATGCGCCGCTGCCCTTCCCGGTCTTCGTGGTCCTTTACTGCGCCACGATGTTCCAGTTCGGGCTGATCGCACCGAACTTCAACGCCATGGCGATGGAGCCGCTCGGCCATGTCGCCGGCACGGCCTCTTCGGTTCTCGGCTTCATGCAGACGATCGGCGGCAGCGTGATCGGAGCCTTCATCGGCCAGTCCTTCGACGGAACGGCCACCCCGCTTGCCGCCGGCTACTTCACCGTAGCTGCGATTGGCCTCGTTTTCGTCCTGATTGCCGAACGCGGCAAGCTGTTCAAACCACACCATCAGCCGGCCGGCTGATCTCTACAGCGCCACGCGTCTCAAAAGACGCGTAAAGGTCGCTGTAGCGCTCTCAAGTGCTGGCCAGCCTTTTCCAAAGATTGAACTTACGGGTTTTCCCAATGTCCACCATCACCAATCAATCCGAACATGTCGACGGCGTCTCCGGCGCCGAGCGCCTCAACATGGGCATCGTCGAATTCATCATCACCATCGCCGTCATGACGGCGAGCGTTGCGATTGCCATCGACAGCATGCTGCCGGCGCTGCCGGCGATCGGCCAGTCCCTGAACGTCACCAACACCAACGATAGCCAGTTGGTGATCGGCGTCTTCTTCCTTGGTTTCGGCCTTTCGCAGATCTTCTTCGGCAGCCTCTCCGACGCGTTCGGCAGGCGCCGCGTGCTGCTCGGCGGCCTCGCCTTCTTCACCGTGTCGATGTTTGCCGCCGCCCTGACCGAGAGCTTCGAGACGCTGCTGATCCTGCGCTTCATCCAGGGCATCGGCGCTGCTGCGATCCGCATCACCACCATGGCGATCGTGCGCGACTGCTTCGGCGGCCGCGAAATGGCGCGCGTCATGTCCTATGTCATGATCGTCTTCATGATCGTGCCGATCGTCGCGCCCTCGATCGGTCAGCTCGTGATCCTCTATGCCAACTGGCACTGGATCTTCATCCTGATCGGCGTCATCGGGGCTATTCTCTTCGTCTGGGCCTTTTCCCGCATGAAGGAGTCCCTGCCCCGCGAGGAGCGCATGCCGCTCTCCGTCGGCGCGGTCGCCTCGGGCTTCAAGACCGTTCTCACCAACCGCATCACCTGCGGCTACATGATCGGCATGACGCTGTTTACCGCCGTCATCTGCGCCTACATCGTCACCGTCCAGCAGATTTTCGGCGAGGTTTACGGCCTCGGCGATTGGCTGCCGATCGCTTTTGCCGGCACCGCCGGCGGCATCGCGGTTGCCAACTTCGCCAACGGCTTCTTCGTCCGCAGCTTCGGCATGCGCCGTATCTCGCACGTCTCGATGATCCTGTTCACGCTGCTCTCGGTCGCGGGCTTCGTGATGTCGCTGTCGGGCACGCCGGCCTTCGTCGTCAGCTACCTGATGTTCTCGGTGCTTTTGATGTTCTTCGCGGTCATCGCAACGAACTTCACCGCGATCAGCCTGGAGCCGATGGGCCATCTCGCCGGCACCGCAACGGCGATCACCGGCTTCGTCTCGACGACCGGGGGCGCCTTGATCGGCGGCACCGTCGGCCAGCTGTTCAACGGCACGCTGCAGCCGCTCTTCGGCGGCTTCGCCCTCTTCGGCCTTCTGACGATCCTTGCCACGCTCTGGGCCGAAAAGGGCAAGCTCTTCACCCATCCCGGCGACAAGGACGTCAGCATGGATCACGGTGGCGGGCACATGTAAGCGGCTCAAATGACATGAAAAAGCCCGCCCGGAGCGATCCGGGCGGGCTTTTTGTTGGAGCACGGACCGTATCAGACCGTGAAGACCTCGCGGCGAAGCGTCTCCCAGCTTTCCTTGTCGGTCGCCAGCAGCAGGCCGCCATTGAGATGCGCGGGCAGATAGGGCGAGCCGTCGAAGCGGGCGGCATAGGCGCCGGCTTCCTGCGAAATCAGCGTGCCGGCCAAGTGGTCCCAGGGCATCAGCTTCTGGTACATCAGGAAGTGGATGTGCCCGCCGGCAAGCATGCGGTATTCGTGCGCGGCGCAGCGGTAGCTCGTGGCTATGCGAACCTTGGCCATGTTGGCCATGACTTCGCGGCGAGCCTCCTGCTTGTAGAAACCGGTCGAGGCGCCGCCGACCATGGCTTCGAGCGCGACGCCTGCGGTGACCGACATGCGCTCCTGCGTTCCGTCCGGACGGCACATCCAGGCGCCTGAGCCCTTCTCGGCGATCACCCAGTCGTTGCCGAGCGGGTCGTAGATGATGCCGGCAACCGTCTCGCCCTTGGCAACGACGCTCGCCATGACGCCGAACAGCGGCACGCCGGCGGCGAAATTGAAGGTGCCGTCGATCGGGTCGACGACGACGGCGAGATCGGCGTCCGAGAGCTTGTCGAGCAGCGCCGGATCGGCCGCAACCGATTCCTCGCCGACGAACAGCGCACCCGGCGCGACATCCTCGATGCGCGACTTGATCAGCCGCTCGGCCGCTTCGTCGGCTTCGGTCACGAGGTCGATCGCTTCCGATTTCACCCTGACGTCGCCGGCATCGAGGTTGCGGAACCGCGGCAGGATTTCTTTGACCGCCGCTTCCTGCAGGAGATTGGCAAGGCCGGCAATGTCGACGGAATGGCTCATTCTTTGGGCTCCGGTGTGAGGGACTTGAAATCGAACAGCTTGGGATCGAGCAGATGCGACGGGTTCACATGACCGAGCGCACGCAGCATCGTGTCCTTGCGGCCCGGCATGCGCCGCTCGATGTCGGAAAGCATTGCCTTCATCGCATTGCGCTCGAGGCCGTCCTGCGAGCCGCAGAGGTCGCAGGGGATGATTGGAAACTCCATGGCAGCGGCAAACTTGGCGAGATCGTCCTCGGCCGCATAGGCAAGCGGGCGAAGCAGCATCAGGTCGCCCTCGTCGTTCAAGAGCTTTGCCGGCATCGAGGCGAGCCGGCCGCCGTGGAAGAAGTTCATGAAGAAGGTTTCGAGAATGTCCTCGCGGTGATGACCGAGCACCAGCGCGTCGCAACCCTCCTCGCGGGCGATGCGATAGAGATTGCCGCGGCGCAGCCGCGAACAGAGCGAACAGTAGGTCGCGCCCGTCGGCACCTTCTCCTTCACGATCGAATAGGTGTCGCGGTACTCGATGCGATGCTTGACGCCGATCGAAGCCAGGTACTCCGGCAGGATATGTTTCGGGAAATTCGGCTGGCCCTGGTCGAGATTGCAGGCGATGAGCTCCACCGGCAACAGCCCACGCCATTTGAGGTCCATCAGCAGCGCCAGCAGGCTGTAGCTGTCCTTGCCGCCGGAAAGGCCGATCAGCCAGCGTTTGGCGCCCGTGAGCATGCCGAAATCGTCCAGCGCCTGGCGGGTCTGGCGCAACAGGCGCTTGCGCAGCTTGTTGAACGAGACGGATGACGGCATGCGGCTGAACAGCGGATGCTGACCGGCGTCGATCTCGGCATCATCGAAAAGGGTTTCAGCCGGGTCTTGTGACGCGTTGAGCGTAAGGTCCATGGCGGGGATCCTGTGCGGCAGGCGCGGGCGCAACCGGCGCCCGGCAATTCTTGCGCCAGCACTTGCCCGCTCCTGCCGTCAAGATCAAGGGAAATCGCCCGGGCCGCATTGATCGGGCCGTCGGGGGGTGGCTCAGGAGCCGAACACCGACCAGCCGGTGCGAGCGGCAAGCATTTCCAGCGCCAGAGATCCGAGTAGCGAGTTGCCGTTCTCGTTGAGGCCTGGCGACCAGACGGCGACCGAGGCCTTGCCGGGCGCGACCGCCATGATGCCGCCACCGACACCGCTTTTTCCCGGCAGGCCGACGCGGTAGGCGAAATCGCCCGAGCCGTCATAGTGGCCGCAGGTCAGCATTAGCGCGTTGATGCGCCGCGCCCGCTGGCGCGAGACGACGTTGTGGCCCGTCAACGGATTGCTGCCGCCGGCCGCCAGAAACAGGCCGGCCTTGGCGAGCTGGCTGCAGGTCATCGACAGCGCGCAATGGTGGAAGTAGACGCCGAGCACGTGGTCGACCGGGTGGTCGAGCTTGCCGAAAGAACGCATGAAATTGGCGAGCGCGAAGTTGCGGTAGCCGGTGGCCGTCTCCGAGCGCGCGACCTCATGGTCGATCACGATCTGGTCGTCGTCGGCGAGGTAGCGGACGAACTGCACGATCTCGCCGATCAGTTCCCGCGGCGTGTGGCCGGCAAGAATCAGGTCGCTGATGGTGATGGCGCCGGCATTGATGAAGGGGTTGCGCGGCTTGCCGCCCTCGTGCTCCAGCTGGACGATCGAGTTGAAGGCCGAGCCCGACGGCTCGCGGCCGACCCGGTGCCAGATGTTTTCGCCGTGCTTGCCAAGCGCGAGCGTCAGGGTGAAAACCTTGGAGACGCTCTGGATCGAGAACGGCACCTCCGCGTCACCGACGCGATAGATCTTGCCGTCGGTGGTCACGATCGCCATGCCGAAATGCTTGGGATCGACGCGGGCGAGCTGCGGGATGTAGTCGGCGACCTTGCCCTGACCGAACCTTGGGCTCAGCTCCCGATGAATGTCGTCGATGATCGCCTGCAGATCCTGCGGCTTCTGCTCTTCGGGCATCGGGCTTCCCTCTTGGTCGTCGCCTGAGGATCGAAACGACGAAACGGCGCATGTTCGCTGGGGTCCGCGGTTGCGCGGATGCTGATCGGCACGGACAAAAAAACCGCCCGTTTCCGGGCGGTTTTCGAAACGTCACAAGGCGTGAGCCCCGGATTAACGCGAATAGAATTCGACGACCAGGTGCGGTTCCATGACGACGGCGTAAGGCACGTCGGAGAGAACCGGAACGCGGACGTAGGTCGCAACCATCTTGTTGTGGTCGACTTCGATGTAGTCCGGAACGTCGCGCTCAGCGAGCTGAACCGATTCGAGAACGGTTACGAGCTGCTTGGACTTTTCCTTGACTTCGATGACGTCGCCCGGCTTGCAACGGTAGGAACCGATGTTGACGCGGACGCCGTTGACCTTGACGTGGCCGTGGTTGACGAACTGACGGGCAGCAAAGACCGTCGGAACGAACTTGGCGCGGTAGACGATCGCGTCGAGGCGCGATTCGAGCAGGCCGATCAGGTTTTCCGGGGTGTCACCCTTGCGGCGGGCAGCTTCAGCGAAGATCGCGCGGAACTGCTTCTCGCGGATGTCGCCGTAATAGCCCTTGAGCTTCTGCTTGGCGCGCAGCTGTACACCGAAGTCCGAGAGCTTGGACTTGCGGCGCTGGCCGTGCTGGCCCGGGCCGTATTCGCGGCGGTTCACCGGGGACTTCGGACGGCCCCAGATGTTTTCGCCCATACGGCGGTCAATTTTGTACTTGGACGATTCGCGCTTGCTCATCGCATTTCCTTTCAAACAGTTACACCGGCCTGTTTCCAAACCGGATCAAGGAAACACGCCCTCCTCTGAACCCATTTTCGAAGGTTCTGACAGGTTTCTCACGATCACGCAGACGGAGAAGCCACGGGACATGTCAAATGAAACACCGGACATTTCTGCCCGGCGTTGGGGCGGCTTTAGTGGGTCCGGCCCACATTGTCAAACGAAATCGTGGCAAACGGGATTGGTTCAGGCCGGGTCCACAGGTCGAACCGTCTCCAGCGAGACAAGCAGCTTCCTGAGCAGCCCCGCCAGCGCAGCCCGGTCTTCCTTGCTCAGGCCCTCCAGGTATCGCGCTTCGCTCTTCATATCCGCGCGAAAGGCCGTTTCCGCAAGGGCTCTTCCCTTCTCGGTCAGCCCCACGACGCTGCTGCGGCCGTCCGCTGCCGAACGTTCGCGCACGATCAGCCCTGCCTTCTGCAGCCGATCGAGCCGGTGGGTCAGCCCACCCGACGAGATCATCAGAAGCGTATAGAGGTCGGTCGGCGTCAGCCGGTAAGGCGGTCCGGATCGCCGAAGCGTCGAGATCACGTCGAACTCGCCGCGGTCGAGGCCGAAGGAAGCGAAGGTCTCCTCGATCGAGGGGCGCACCAGATTGGAAAGGCGGTAGGCCCGCCCGAGGATGGTCATCGGTTCGGTATCGAGGTCGGGCAGCTCGGCCGTCCACTGCGCCTGCAGCCGGTCGACATGGTCTTTTTCTTCATTGCCGCTTCGCATCGCGCACTCCGACTTTATTGACATATCTTGACGAGAAGATAGTTTTGCATAATATCTTCTCGTGAAGATAACTCATTGCAACCGGCCAGCCAAGTCGATGGAGGCGAGCATGTTTCATGTCATTCCGCGTAGCGCGCAGAAGCCAAGCCCCAAGCGGACGATCCTTTTCGAAGGCGGGCAATACGGCACGCCGATTTCGCTGTTCCTGATGGATGCGGAGCCGGGTCAGGGGCCGGCGCTGCACGTTCATCCCTATCCGGAGACATGGCTCATCCATTCCGGCGAGGCGGAATTCACAGTCGGCGAGCAAACGCTGGTCGGCACGGCCGGCGACATCATCGTCGTCGATGCCGGCACGCCCCACCGCTTCGTCAATTCGGGCACGACCCGGCTCGAAATGACCTGCATCCACGCCTCCGAGCGGGTGATCCAGGAATGGGTCTGAATAACGCTGTCGCGACCGGCGTCGCGCGTACGCCGTCTGAATAGTGTCTTTGAGAATGCTGCCTCGGCTGGTCCGGGGCTCACTCCGCCGCAGCGGCAGCAGCCGGGTCGACTGTATCGGGCCCGTTGGCATCACCCGGTGCGGTTTCGCTGCCAAGATCCGGGAAGGCAACGATGCGTTTTCCCGCGAAGTCCGCATGGATGACGATCAACCCGTGCTCCTCGAAGTAACCGAGCAGACGACGGGCCCGCCTTGCGGAATGGGTGCCATAGGCGCGCGCGATCATCGCGTCTGAAGGACACGGCAGACCACGGACGGCAGCCTGCGCCATCATCAGGAAAACGGCCTGCAGGTCCTCGGTGACGCGATCGGCAAGCTGCAAGGCCTGCGCCCAGGTTTCCGTTGCAGCGGTCTCCGCGTCGATACCGGAGCGCGCGACGGCCATCTTGCGGCGGAAGGCGCTGAGCGACATTGCCGCCCCGGACGGTAGCCGGCGAATGCGGCATCGGACCAGGAAGTCCTGAAACAGTTCCGCATCGGGGCGAAACGCGGCTTCGGGATTGCTGAGGATTTCCGCAAAGACACCGTCGAGCAGGCTCTCTTTTTCCTCGGTCGACAGCTCCGGCTGCGCCGGCCTTGCCTCGACCGGCGCGGCCGCTTCCGATCGAGGACGCGACAATTCGGCGAGGATGTCGGTCGTCGGGCGCGGCGGCGCAACCGCGCGGCGCATGATCGGCCGCGTCAGTTCCTCCGGGTCCGGCGTGAAGATCAGGTCTTCGACATCCTGCGGCGCCTCCGGCAGCGGCATCAGCTTCGGGCTCGTCGAGCGGGCCGAGGTCTCGACCGCTCCGATCGTTACCTTGAGCGGCCGGCGCGACAGCGCCGGGCCGAGCGCGACGAACGAGCCGCGCTTCAGGTCGCGGAACATTTCCGCCGTGCGCCGGTCCATGCCGAGCAGATCGGCCGCGCGCAGCATGTCGATGTCGAGGAAGGTGCGGCCCATCAGAAAGTTGGAGGCTTCCGCCGCCACGTTCTTGGCAAGCTTCGCCAGGCGCTGCGTGGCGATCACGCCGGCAAGGCCGCGCTTGCGGCCGCGGCACATGAGGTTGGTCATGGCGCCGAGCGAGATCTTGCGCACCTCCTCGGTGACGTCGCCGGCAACCGAAGGCGCAAACATCTGCGCCTCGTCGACGACGACGAGAACCGGATACCAGAATTCGCGGTCCGCATCGAACATGGCGTTCAGGAACACGCCGGCATTGCGCATCTGCTGCTCGATATCGAGGCCTTCCAGCGACAGCACGCAGGAGACGCGGTGCTGGCGGATGCGGTTGGCAATGCCGATCAACTCGGCGTCGGTCCGCTCACCCTCGACGACCACATGGCCGAACTTGTCGGCGAGCGTGACGAAATCGCCCTCGGGATCGATGATGCACTGCTGCACCCAGGGTGCGGACTGTTCCAGCAGGCGGCGCAACAGGTGCGACTTGCCCGAACCGGAATTGCCCTGCACCAGAAGACGGGTGGCCAGAAGCTCCTCGATATCGAGCGAGGCCGATGTCCCTTCGGACGTCGCTCCCATGTCGATGCCGACCTTCATGTCCACCTCTTCGTGCGAATGCGGCCCTGATGACAGGAACCGCCGTATCTTTACGTTTTCACGCTCTTCCGGTCGCAAGACCGGCGCGTCGCTGCTCAATGCTTTAGATGATTCGCGATCGCGCGGAGACCGCCATTCGGGCGACACCTAACATGGTTTTCCCGGAATGCGTGGCGCCAGGAGCGAAAACCCACAGAGAAAACGCCCACGAAAATCGCTGTTGAACTCAGGTCGCGCTGCTTTTTCCACAATAAGAAGTTGAATTGCACGCGCCCGTAACTTTCGAGAGCGCAAACCTGTCCCCATATAGGGTGACAGACGCTGAGGATTGCGTGGG
Source organism: Ensifer adhaerens (assembly GCF_002940685.1). GTDB lineage: Bacteria > Pseudomonadota > Alphaproteobacteria > Rhizobiales > Rhizobiaceae > Ensifer > Ensifer adhaerens_E. The sequence continues at coordinate 225,556 of NZ_PNFP01000004.1, forward strand.
GGACCGATGCAGCAGAACGAAACGGAACGCCACTTCGAGATGAACAATCTCGATCAACGGATGCGTGACGCCTACGAGCAAGGCCAACCCGTCATCTCGAAGGCGCAAGCTGAAAATACGGGCCGCAAGAACTTCCTGCTGGCGTGCGCCTTGGTCTCCCTGATCGCCATACTGCTGGCGATCCTGACCTAGTCGGCTATCTCGACCTGCCCTGCCCGCTCGGCAACGGCTGCATTTGCCGTCACCGTCAGTCCGAACCCCTGCATCAGTCGTCTCGTGGCGAAGTCCGGTTTGCCCGAGGTGAAGATCGCCGGATCGTGGCCGTTGAACGGCGCAAAGCCGTTCGGCTGCGGCACCAGCGAGCGTGCACGCCGGGCAATCGCCTCGGCCGGGTCGAGCCAGTCGACCGGCCATGGCGCAAGCCTGCGGAAGAGATTGGCCATGAAGGGATAATGCGTGCAGGCAAGCACGACGATGTCGGTCTTACGGCCGTCCAACTCGACGAAGCATGGGGCGATTTCGGCAAGCACGGTCTCGTCGTCGAGCTTTTCGCCGCGGATATAGGCCTCCGCCATCTTGGCCAGGTTCTCCGAGCCGACGAGCCGCACATGGCATTGGCTGGCAAAGGACTGGATGAGATCGCGCGTATAGGCACGCTTGACGGTACCCGGCGTCGCCAGCACGGAAACGAGCCCGGAGCGCGTGCGCTCGGCCGCCGGCTTGATCGCCGGCACCGTGCCGACGAAGGTCATCTGAGGATAGGCCGCGCGCAGATCGGCGCCGACGAGCGTGAAGGCGGTGTTGCAGGCGATCACACAGATTTCCGGATCGTGCTCGGCAAGCAGCTTGCCGAAGAGTTCGATGACCCGCTCTTTCAGCGCCGCCTCTTCCCAGCCGCCATAGGGAAAGCCGGCATCGTCGGCGACATAGATGAAGTGCCGCTCGGGCATCAGCACCCTCGCCTCGCGCAGCACGGTCAGGCCGCCGATGCCGCTGTCGAAGACGAGGATGGGTTTCAGTTCACTCGCTGTCACCTTTGTCTCGCGCTTTCCTGCTGTGTTCACCCCTGCTGTGCTCGCTTGGAGCGCCGGAGCCCCGCGGGTTTTCCCGCGTGAACCGGTCGAGCGAAGAAATGACGCCGCGCAGCACCTGGATTTCGGATTCGGTAAAGGACGGTCTGGTCAGAACCGCGCGCAGGTTCTCGATCAATTTCGGCTTTTTGTCGGCGGAGCGGAAATAGTTGCGCGCGTCGAGCGCCTCCTCGACATGTTCGAAGAGGCCCTGCAGATGCTCCTTGGTCGCCGGCCGCTGCTCGATCGCCTGGAACGAGGTCTGGTCCTCCGATTCCATGCCGGTCTTCAGCCACTCATAGGACATCAGAAGCACGGCCTGCGCGAGATTGAGCGAGGCGAAGGCCGGATTGACCGGAAAGGTCACGATCTCGTCAGCGAGCGCCACTTCCTCGTTGGTCAGGCCCGTGCGCTCGCGCCCGAAGAGGATGCCGGTCTTTTCGCCGCCCTGGAAGCGCTGGCGCAGCGTGCGCGCCGCAACGATCGGCGAGCGCACCGGCTTGTAGCCGTCGCGGTCGCGTGCCGTCGTCGCATAGACGAAGTTGAGGTCGGCGATCGCCTCCTCGACCGAACCATAGAGCTTGGCGGTGTCGATCACGTGGTCGGCGCGGCTTGCGGCAGAGCGCGCCTTTTCGCTCGGCCAGCCGTCGCGCGGATTGACGAGCCGAAGCTCCGCCAGGCCGAAATTCGCCATTGCGCGGGCGACCATGCCGATGTTTTCGCCGAGCTGCGGATAGGCGAGAATAATCGCCGGTCCTTCCGCCAGAAGTTCGCGCTCGCTGTTCGTACCTGCCATTTCCGTAGCCTTCGCCTTTCGTTCGGCGCTTCCCTTGCACAAATGGCGCAGAAATTAAAGTCCGCTACAAATGAAGCCGGTTGAGAGAGACGCCGATCATCTCCAGACCCAGCTCCGCATCGTCCTTCGAGATCGGCAGATGGCGATCGACCGGCGCGCCGATCCGGCCGACCTCATAGAAATAGGCCGAAGCCTTCTCGCGCACCGACTGCACGAGCGCGAGATTGATGTCGATGTCGCCCTTGAAATCGGATCCTTCCGGCTCCGCTTCCGTGTTGACCCGCCGCGCGAAGACCCGGGCCCAATAGGTGCAGGCCATGAAGATCGCCAGCGCCTGACGCACATGGCCCGGACGCGTCACCAGTTGCCACGGAAGCCCGAGCGGCTTTGCCGCCGCCGCGAGCTCGCGATAGGCTCGGTCGAGCGCCTGGGAGCGGGCAACGAGACCCATTCCGGACGTGCCGTCCCGCGCGGCCTGCAACAGGCCGATGAGTTCGTCGCACCAAGTCGCGACAGCGGCATCGAGCGTCGTGCGGGTCCGTGTCGGGAAAACGACGAAGGCAACCGCAGCGCCGGCGATCGAGCCGATCATCGTTTCCTCCAGGCGCAGTTGCAGCAGATGCGGGCTCAGCACGCCCATCAGGCTATAGACCAGCGACAGAACGACGGAGATGAAGAAGGTCATCGTCGCATAGGAGACGGCGAGGAAATAGAAGGCGAGAAAGACGCAAAGCGCGCTGAGCGGCAGCACCAGGTAGATATTGCCGGCTACCAGCGTACCGACAATGATGCCGACCACAATGCCAAAGAGTGTGCCGGCCGAGCGCTGCAGCGCCTTGACCGCCGTATCGCCGCGCGAGCGCGTATTGGTGAAGACGAGAAACGCCGCAAGCACGGCCCAGAACCAGCGCTCGCGCGACAGCATCAGCCCGAACACCATGGCGATACCAGAAGCGAGCGTGATCTGGATCGCCGCCTTCAAGGCCGGATCGTTCAGCGACGGCCTCCAGCGGGCGGCAACGCCGCTCAAGTGCAGGGGCGGCTCTTCCAGATCGGCCGGCGTCAGCTTTGCAAGGCTTCGGGCGAGCCTTTGCCGGACGTTGCGCAGCCACAGCAGCGCCGTCACCGTTTCCTGTCGCCTTGGTGCCGGATCGCCGAGCCGCGCGATCTCCTCGTCGATCCGCCCGCCGTCGCGGGCCACCATCGCCTCCACCAGCGCCGGCGGCGGCATCGACTGGAAACTCACCACGATCACGCTTTCGGCCGCCAGATGCAGATCGAAGAGATTGACGACGACATCGGCGGAGGCAAGGCCCGGCTCCGGTTCCGGCCGCCGGTTTTCGGTCGGAATGAAGCTTTCCGCCATCAGCACCGCTTCCTTCAGCCGCTCTTCCGCCGTGTGCAGCCGGCGCCGGTCGACTTCGGAAAGAACCGGCTTGCGGGCGATCTCTGCCAGTTGCAGCAGCATCTGGTCGACGCGGCGCTGCACGCTCGCCGTCGCGCGCAGGAGATCCTGGTAGCGGTCATCCGGCAGCAGGCGCGTGCGAACGAGATGCGCGACCGTGGCGGACACGGCCGCCCCGAAGAACAGCGCCGGCAACTGGTCGAGTGTCGGTCTCAGATAGGCGCCGGTGAAATAGGACATGAAGGCGAACATGCCGACGGCAAAACCGCGAGGCCCGAAGGCGCGGCCATAGACCGCGAGGAAGATGATCAACAGGGAGACGACGTCGGAGACGTAGCGGTGATTCTCGAGCACCGAGGCGAGCCCGACCATGGAAACACCGACGAGCACGGCGATGATGCGCGTCAGCCGCTGGCCAGCAACAGTGCGATCGCGCACCGCGAGGCCTCCTTCGATCGACAGCGACGCGGCAAGGCCGAAGGCCGCCGGCGGCAACGGTGCGACGAGGTAATGAAACGCCATCAGCAACAGGATGGAGACAACGATCGTCGCGGTGATGCGCGAGGCCTGCCGCAGGCGGGAGAAGGCCGGATCGTTGGCAAGAAGCCAATCGCGCATGCGGGAACGAAGTGCCATCGGTCGCCTTTGCCTGTCCCGCGGTCGCCTGCTGATGCGCGCCGCTTTCGCCGGTTCTTCCTGCATAACGACAGGATCGATCTTTTCAAGGCCTGCGGGATGAAAGCCACCCTTGAAAAGCCGTGGCAAAGCCGCGCTCGGCGCCCGTCTCAACCTCCGTCCAAAGTTTCAGCCAAGCATGCTTTGCCTTGTCGGTTCTGAGTGCTATAGGGCACAGGATTTTTCAGAGAGGAAGGGACATCGCTCCCGCTGTCCCGCATAAGCTACGAGGCATATTCATGGCAAAGATCAAGGTCGCCAATCCGGTCGTCGAACTCGACGGCGATGAGATGACCCGCATCATCTGGCAGTTCATCAAGGACAAGCTGATCCATCCCTACCTCGACGTCGATCTGGAATATTACGACCTCAGCGTCGAAAACCGCGATGCCACCGAAGACCAGGTGACGATCGACGCCGCCAACGCCATCAAGAAGCACGGCGTCGGCGTCAAGTGCGCCACCATCACGCCGGACGAAGCCCGCGTCGAGGAGTTCAAACTGAAGAAGATGTGGAAGTCGCCGAACGGCACGATCCGCAACATCCTCGGCGGCGTCATCTTCCGCGAGCCGATCATCTGCAAGAACGTCCCGCGCCTGGTTCCGGGCTGGACCAAGCCGATCATCGTCGGCCGTCACGCCTTCGGCGACCAGTACCGCGCCACCGACTTCAAGTTCCCGGGCAAGGGCAAGCTGACGATGAAGTTCGTCGGCGAAGACGGCAAGGAAATCGAATACGACGTCTTCGACGCACCGTCGGCCGGCGTTGCCATGGGCATGTACAACCTCGACGATTCGATCACCGAATTCGCTCGCGCGTCGTTCAACTACGGCATCCAGCGCAAGGTTCCGGTCTACCTGTCGACCAAGAACACCATCCTCAAGGTCTATGACGGCCGCTTCAAGGACATCTTCCAGCAGGTCTTCGACGCCGAGTTCGCCGACAAGTTCAAGGAACTGAAGATCTGGTACGAACACCGCCTGATCGACGACATGGTCGCTTCGGCTCTGAAGTGGTCCGGCGGCTACGTCTGGGCGTGCAAGAACTACGACGGCGACGTGCAGTCGGACATCGTGGCCCAGGGCTTCGGCTCGCTCGGCCTGATGACCTCGGTTCTGATGACGCCGGATGGTAAGACGGTTGAAGCCGAAGCCGCGCACGGCACGGTCACCCGCCACTACCGCCAGCACCAGAAGGGCGAGGAAACCTCGACCAACTCGATCGCCTCGATCTTCGCCTGGACGCGTGGCCTTGCCCACCGCGCCAAGCTCGACGGCAACGCCGAACTGGCAAAGTTCTCCGAAACCCTCGAGAAGGTCTGCGTCGACACCGTCGAAGCCGGCTTCATGACCAAGGACCTGGCGCTCCTCATCGGTCCCGATCAGCCGTGGCTCTCGACCACCGGCTTCCTCGACAAGATCGACGAGAACCTGCAGAAGGCCATGGCTGCCTGATAGGCTCGACAGAGCCTGAAAAAATGATCGCGCCGATTTCCCCGCGCAACGCCCTGACGATCGCTCGCATCGTCAGGGTCAATCACGCCGGGGAATTCGGCGCGATCCGTATTTATGGAGCCCAGATCGCGGTCGCACGCTGGCTCTATAAGGATTGCGTGCCGATGCTCTCGGAAATGCTCGGCCACGAGATCGAGCATTGCGCGCTGTTCCGCGCGGCCATGCCGGCGCGAAAATCGCGCCCCTGCCGCATCATGCAATTCTGGAGCTTGGGCGGCTGGCTTCTCGGCTTCGTAACGGCTCTCTCCGGTCGCCGCGCCATCTGGGCATGCACGGCAGCCGTGGAAGCCGCCGTGCATCGCCATCTTGACGATCAGTTGCATTTCCTCGCCGACAAGGATCCGGAGCTGCATGCCCTCATCCTGTCGATCCGCGAGGAGGAACTGGCTCATCTTGATCACGCCGAGGCGCAGCTCTCGGGTGAAGACAGGTTCGCCAAAGCGCTCCGTGCCGCCATTTCCCTTGCCACCAATACGCTGATCTGGCTTTCGACCTGGGGCGATTCTGCGCGCATGGCGTCGGCCCTGCGGCAGGCCTTGACGCAACCCAGCCCACGCTAGGCGTCGTCGCGCCGACCGCAGGAACGTCCATTAGAACATGTCGCGGCCATTGCTTCTCGGGTCGTCGTCCACCCGATACGGATCGTAGATCCCGCCGCGCGCCTGTCGACGCCACGGGCGGGCCGGATCGCCAAGGTCTCTGCCGATATCCGAAACGACAATCGCAGGTCCATCTCCGGTGCATCGCGCCGCCCATTGGCCGTCGGGAGCAACGATGCCCGACGGGGCCGCAAGGCCCGGCCGCGAAAGGGCGGCAAAACTCGCCCAGTACCGGTTGGTCGATGCATGCCCCTGCACCTCGGCGGCAAAGGCAAGGTCGATCGGCAAGGGACCACCGCTGGTCGAGAACAACACGCAATCGACGTTCAACCGCTCGTATTCGATGAAAAGCTCGGGAAAGTGGCACTCGAGGCCGAGCGCGCAGCCGAAGCGCACGCCATCGACCTCGAAGGTCACCGGAATGGAGCCGGGCGTATACATGTACGAGATCTTCGTGTTCGACAGCATGCGTTCGTCGTAGCGCGTCGCAACCGTTCCCTTGTCCGAGATCACATAGAGGCTGTTGTGCGGTCGATGAGGTTCGGTCAACGGGTGTACGGAACCGAGGACCGTCCATAGACCGAGCTCTCGCGCCAGCGTCCGTGTGGCATCGAGCTCCTCGCGCAGAACCGCCCACTCGAAGCGCCGCCAATCGGAAGGGCCAATTTCGCGGGGACCGATCGCAGACATGATGCGCTTGTTCGGAAAGCATGTCGCGCCCTCGGGCAGATGCAGCACGCGCGCCCCTGCCCGATGCGCCGCCCGCATCAGGTGGCGGACTCCTTCGCCGGCAAGGCGAAGTTCCGCTGCGTCCCTGGGATCGTCGAAGTAGCTGGATTGCGCTACGGCCAGGCGCAGCGATCTTGGTTGTGGAGGCGCCTCTTCCGCCGAAGCGTGGCGAAGATGCATGCGTGCCGTCGTATAGGATTCGCCGGTCTTGGCGGCACGGGCACGCACGCGGCGTTTGAAGTTTCGGTTTTCAGTCATGACAGGGCCTTTCGCGTCTCGGGCAAGTTCCCCAGCAACCGGACCCGAAACGGTGGGACCGAGATTGCGGCCCGAGACTGAAGTCCCTTTGCCTCCGTGAAGGACCGTGCTGGGGACGATCTTTGGAGGTTCGGCGCAGGCCACGCCGAACCAAAGGTGCCGATCGGCCGCCGATTCGTCAATTCCGGACCGGCGGCCGCATGCCCGTCACTTCAATGGCAGGTAGATCTCGCTCAGGAGTTCCGTCGGCGGAACCTCGCGGGGATTGTTGAGATACTTCTCGAACATCAGGCTGTCGCGGATCTCGCGGCCGGATTGCGGCAGCCAGGTGCCGTAGAGCCATTGATAGGCCTTCGGCATATCCGCGTAGGGGCCCTTGTGGCGCAGCACCGCGTAACGGCCGCCATCGAGATGCTGCGGCGTCAAGGGAGCATCCGTCGGCATGGGTTCGCTCGTGCTGACGCAGGCAAACGAGCGCAGCTTGTCGGTCGGCACCAGTTCCGGATCGTCGAGGTAGATGCCGATCATCTCCATGTCCGGCCGGAACAATTGCCGAGAAAAAAGGGTGCCGTAGAGCGTCTCGAACGCTCGTCCGATCTCCATGTAGGAGCCGCTATGACCGACGCCGACGAGGTCGAAGGCCTTGATGTCCTTGAGGGTAACTTCGTACATGTCTGGGATTCCTTCCGTTGAGGCGGTTTCAAAGGCCACATGGCTCCCCTCCTTCCGGTAACGCGCCGGCGGCAGCCCGTAGGCGGCCTTGAAGGTGCGGTTGAAGGATTGCAGATTGGGGTAGCCAGAGCGCTGCGCGATCGTTTCGACTGGAAGATCGGTCTGTGCGAGATCGGCCGCGGCCCGCTGCAGCCGCAGTCGCTTCACCGTCCCGGCCAGGGTCTCGCCGTGGACGGCCCGGTAGATCCGGTGCCAGTGGTGCGGCGACAGACAGGCAATCTCCGAGAGACGATCGAGGTCGAGATCGCCGTCGAGATGGCCGTAGATGTAGTCGCTGACCCGGTGCAGGCGCCGTTCATAGGTCGCCCACGCTACCCGCTCTTCCATGTCCAACCTTTCGTGCTTTGCTCACGGATCGGTAGACCATAGATCAATTTGACAAATCCTGCGGAGTTGCGCGCGTGCTCCGACAGAGATTTGTGCTTGCCGACAGCGATATATGACCACAGAACCAGGCGTCGCTCCGCCCTCCTGCGCGTCCCGCAACGGTGCCCTTGGACAGCTCTCCGATTTGGAAGTCGCGCAACGCGCAACCCAAGATTGCTCTTGACCGATCTGGCCGATATCCGATCCTATCGCGCCACGCTCGATATCAAGGGGGAAAAACCGTGCTCATCGCGCAGATCTCGGACATTCACGCAGGCGTGGACAACGACAACCTTCAGCGCCTCGATCGCGCCCTTTTCTGGCTCGATGTCCTCGCACCGGATGCGCTGGTGGTCTCCGGCGATCTGATCGACGAAGGATCAGAGGAAACCTACGCGGCAATCGCCGAGCGCCTGGATAAAATAGCCTATCCGGTCTTGGTACTCCCGGGAAATTCGGATGACCGAACTCTGGTGCGATCCTTCTTTGGCGGCAGCCATCGTGTCGAAGGGCTTCGCGGCGCAGCGCATTTTACCACGCGGATCAATGGGCTCCGCCTGATCGGCATCGACGCCAGCATAGCCGGTTCGCCCACAGGCGATGTCACCAACCACCTGCCCTGGCTGAAGGAAGCGTTGGATGAACCAGGCACCGATGCTTCCCTGGTGTTCCTGCATCATCATGTCGTTGCCAGCGGCATTCCGCCGATCGATGCGGCCATATGCCAGGGAGCTCAGGAACTCGGCCGGCTGCTTGCAGACCATGCGCGTCCGCCGCTCGCGCTTTCGTCCGGCCATGTCCACCGGCCGATGGCTGGAATGCTCGTCGGCATTCCTGCGCATGTCTGCGGCTCCATTTGTCCCGCCAATCCATTGTGGTTCGGAACGGCCGCCGCCCCGCCGGTCAACGACCCGCCGATGCTCATGGTTCATCGGCTGGCAGGCGGCATCCTGGTGAGCAATCACATTTCGGTTTGAACGTCCAAGGCGAGGAGGCTCCGTTCGCGCGCGCTGGTGACCCCGGCCGCCATGACGCGTACGGCTCGGGTTGGCTCGCGGGACCGCGACCGCGAAGCTGGGTGCCGATGCAAACAAAAAGGGCGCCGCAACGGGCGCCCCTTTCCTATTCTGCTGTGGGTGGCAATCAGCCGGCGAGTGCGACGGCCACGGCCTCGATCGCTTCGGCTGCCTTGTCGCCATCCGGGCCGCCGGCCTGGGCCATGTCGGGACGGCCACCGCCGCCCTTGCCGCCAAGCGCAGCAGATGCGATGCGGACGAGATCGACGGCGCTGAGCTTCGAGGTCAGGTCGTCGGTCACGGCGACGACCGCGCTGGCCTTGCCGTCGCCGGAAACGCCGACGAAGGCGACGACGCCCGAGCCGAGGCTCTTCTTGCCGTCATCGGCAAGGCTCTTCAGGTCCTTGGGCTCGACGCCCGAGACGACCTTGCCGAGGAAGCGGACGCCGGCGATATCGCGGGCTGCGTCGGCGGAACCCGCCTCGCCGCCACCGCCGAGCGCCAGCTTCTTCTTGGCTTCCGTCAGTTCGCGCTCAAGCTTGCGGCGCTCGTCGAGCAGCGCTTCGACACGGCCGAGCACGTCGCCCGGCTGGACCTTCAGCGTGTTGGCAAGCGTCTTCACGCGCTCGTCCTGCTCGTTCAAGTAGGCGCGCGCAGCTTCGCCGGTCAGCGCCTCGATACGGCGAACGCCGGCGCCGACGGCGCTTTCGGAGACGACGCGCACGAGACCGATGTCACCGGTGGCCGACACATGGGTGCCGCCGCAGAGTTCGACGGAGTAGGCGCGGTTGGCCTTGGAGCCGTGGATGCCGCGGCCCATGGAGACGACGCGCACCTCGTCGCCGTACTTCTCGCCGAAGAGCGCCATCGCACCTTCGGCAATGGCATCATCGACGCTCATCAGACGGGTGGTCACCGGCGTGTTCTGCACGATGATCTCGTTGGCCATCTCCTCGACGATCTTCAGCTCGTCGGCCGTCATCGGCTTCGGATGGGAGACGTCGAAGCGCAGGCGTTCCGGCGCCACAAGCGAGCCCTTCTGGGCCACATGGGTGCCGAGCACTTCGCGTAGCGCCTCGTGCAGGAGGTGCGTTGCCGAGTGATTGGCGCGAAGACGCGAGCGGCGGGCATGGTCGACGTCGAGCTGGGCGGCGTCGCCGGTCTTGACCGTACCTTCGGCAACGGTCGCGAAGTGCACGAAGAGCCCCTCGCCGCGCTTCTGCGTGTCGGTGACAACAAGCTTGCCGCCTTCTGTCGTGATCGTGCCGGTGTCGCCCATCTGGCCGCCAGATTCGCCGTAGAACGGCGTCTGGTTGAGCACCAACTGGACGGTCTCACCCTTGGCGGCGCTTGCTACGACGGCGCCGTCGCGCACGATCGCCTGGATCACGCCTTCGGCGGTCTCGGTGTCATAGCCGAGGAAATCGGTGGCGCCGTGCTTTTCCTTGAGCTCGAACCAGATCGTCTCGGTCGCAGCCTCGCCGGAACCGGCCCAGTTGGCGCGCGCTTCGGCCTTCTGGCGCTCCATCGCGGCCGTGAAGGCGTCGGTATCGACGGTGATGCCCTTGGCGCGCAGCGCGTCCTGGGTCAGGTCGAGCGGGAAGCCGTAGGTGTCGTAGAGCTTGAAGGCGGTCTCGCCGTTGAACTGGTCGCCTTCGGTGAGATCGGCCGAGGCGTCCGAGAGCAGGTTGAGGCCGCGCTCGAGCGTCTTGCGGAAGCGGGTTTCCTCAAGCTTCAGCGTCTCGGAGATCAGCGCTTCGGCGCGCACCAGTTCCGGATAGGCGCGGCCCATCTGGCCGACGAGTGCCGGCAGCAGCTTCCACATCAACGGATCCTGGGCGCCGAGCAGCTGCGCGTGGCGCATGGCGCGGCGCATGATGCGGCGAAGCACGTAGCCGCGGCCTTCGTTCGACGGCAGAACGCCGTCGGCGATCAGGAAGGCGGACGAGCGCAGGTGGTCGGCAATGACGCGGTGGCTGGCGCGACGGTCGCCTTCGGCTTTGATGCCGGTTGCCTCTTCCGAAGCGGCGATCAGCGCGCGGAACAGGTCGATGTCGTAGTTGTCGTGTTCGCCCTGCAGCACGGCTGCCAGGCGCTCGAGGCCCATGCCGGTGTCGATCGACGGACGCGGCAGGTTGACCCGCTCTTCCTTGGTGATCTGCTCGTACTGCATGAAGACGAGGTTCCAGATCTCGATGAAGCGGTCGCCGTCCTCATCGGCCGAGCCCGGAGGTCCGCCCCAAATGTGGTCGCCGTGGTCATAGAAGATTTCCGAGCACGGACCGCAGGGGCCGGTATCGCCCATGGCCCAGAAGTTGTCGCTGGTCGGGATGCGGATGATGCGGTCGTCGGAGAAGCCGGCAATTTTCTTCCAGAGATCGAAGGCCTCGTCGTCGGTGTGGTAGACCGTGACCAGCAGGCGCTTGGCGTCGAGGCCGTATTCCTTGGTGATCAGGTTCCAGGCGAGCTCGATGGCGTTCTCCTTGAAGTAATCGCCAAAGGAGAAGTTGCCGAGCATCTCGAAGAAGGTGTGGTGGCGCGCGGTATAGCCGACATTGTCGAGGTCGTTGTGCTTGCCGCCGGCGCGAACGCACTTCTGCGCCGTCACGGCCGTCGAATAGGGGCGCTGCTCCAGGCCGGTAAAGACGTTCTTGAACTGCACCATGCCGGCATTGGTGAACATCAATGTCGGGTCGTTGCGCGGCACCAACGGGCTCGACGACACGACCTCGTGACCGTTCCTGCGGAAATAGTCGAGAAAGGTCGACCGGATTTCATTCACGCCGCTCATCTTGCGTCCTATTCTTAAGCACCGATTCCGGCCCGGGTCCGGCCCACGCCGCGCCACCAAGCCATTGTCCCTAAACCCTGCGGCCACCGATGGCGACCGCACCCTCCAACGCGCTGGGTCGCCGGAACCAAAGGCTTTTATCGCTCACATATCCGACTGTCCAGACGCCAGCAAAAAACCGGCCGCCCATGGGACGACCGGTTTTCTGGTAACCGCGGTGGACCGGACGGCTTATGCTTCCGGCGGCTCGTCACCATCGTCTGCTTCCGGACCGCCATTCTCAAGGAACCGGTCGGCGATCAGGCCGGCGTTCTGGCGCAGCGCCGTCTCGATTTCGCGCGCGAGATCCGGATTGTCGCGCAGGAACGTCTTGGCGTTCTCGCGGCCCTGGCCGAGACGCTGGCTGTTATAGGAGAACCAGGCGCCCGACTTTTCGACGATGCCGGCCTTGACGCCGAGGTCGACCAGTTCGCCGGTCTTCGACACGCCTTCGCCATACATGATGTCGAATTCGACCTGCTTGAAGGGAGGCGCCATCTTGTTCTTGACGACCTTGACGCGGGTCTGGTTGCCGACGACCTCTTCGCGCTCCTTGACCGAGCCGATGCGGCGGATGTCGAGGCGAACCGAGGCGTAGAACTTCAGCGCGTTGCCGCCGGTGGTGGTTTCCGGCGAACCGAACATGACGCCGATCTTCATGCGGATCTGGTTGATGAAGATGACCATGCAGTTCGACTTGGAGATCGAGGCGGTCAGCTTGCGCAGCGCCTGGCTCATCAGGCGGGCCTGCATGCCCGGCAGGCTGTCGCCCATTTCGCCTTCGATTTCGGCGCGCGGCACGAGTGCGGCAACGGAGTCGACGACGAGAACGTCGATCGCGCCGGAGCGCACCAGCGTGTCGGTGATCTCAAGCGCCTGCTCGCCGGTGTCCGGCTGCGAGATCAGGAGGTTTTCGAGATCGACGCCGAGCTTGCGGGCATAGACCGGATCGAGCGCGTGTTCGGCGTCGACGAAGGCGCAGATGCCGCCCTTCTTCTGTGCTTCGGCGACAGTCTGCAGCGCAAGCGTCGTCTTGCCCGAGCTTTCCGGTCCGTAAATTTCAATGATGCGGCCCTTCGGCAGGCCGCCAATGCCGAGCGCGATGTCGAGGCTGAGAGAGCCGGTCGAAACCGTCTCGATCTCGATGATGCTGTCCTTCCCACCGAGCTTCATGATCGATCCCTTGCCGAACGACCGTTCGATCTGGGAGAGTGCCGCTTCAAGTGCCTTGCTTTTATCCACCGATTTGTCCTCTACGAGCCGCAAAGAGTTTTGTGCCATTTGGTCCACCTTTAGGTTATTGAAGCTACCGAGGCAATGAAGCCGCCGCAGGAGTTTTTGTACATGTTTTGTTCCGTATTTGCAAGGGCGCGACAAAGCATTGAAAAACAATAGCTATCTTGAATTCGTTCGATTCTTGTTCACGGATTGAAACCACAGGTTCTCACGTGCGCGCTCTCTCCCTTCAAACCGCCCGGACAAGGCCCGATCGATTCGCCCGCTGCTGAGATATCGACGACGCCGGGCACTTGGGATTGGTGTTTCGAAATGGCAAAGAGCCAACAGAAAATTCGGCCGTCGGGCCAAGCAGAGGAATACCCATGACGCAAGCTGAGATCGCCGTTTTCGGCGGCGCGCATATCGACAGGCGCGGCCGCATATCGGGAACGACAGCGCCCGGATCGAGCAATCCGGGAAGCTGGTTCGAGGAGGCAGGCGGCGGGGGCTTCAATGCCGCACGCAACCTTGCGCGTCTCGGCCACAGCGTGCGCATGATCAGCACCCGCGGCGGTGATGCGGCCGGCGAAATGGTGACCGCCGCAGCGGCGGCCGCCGGCGTCATCGACAGTCCCCTCACCTTTCTCGACCGCCAGACGCCGAGCTATACCGCGATCCTCGAAAACGACGGCAATCTGGTCATTGCGCTTGCCGACATGGACCTCTACCGGCTGTTTTCGCCACGGCAGTTGCAGCGGCGGGCGCTGCGCGAGGTCATCGCCGCGAGCCGGCTTGTGCTGACAGACGCCAATCTGCCGGAAGAAACGATCGCCGCACTTGCCCAGTCGGCGACCGGCAACGGCCGTCTCATCGCCGGTATTGCCGTTTCGCCCGCCAAGGTCATTCGTTACCGGCCGTGCCTCTCGCATCTCGCGTTCCTGTTCATGAACGAATCCGAGGCGCGGGCGCTGACCGGCAAGGAGGCCGCGGAGGCGGAAGAGTGGCCGTCACTGTTGAGAGGCCTCGGCATCAACGGCGGCGTCGTGACCCGTGGCGGCCGGGCGGTCGTTGCGTTCGAGGGCGACAGCACCTGCATCGTCGTGCCGCCGGCCCTGCCAGCACTTGCCGACGTCACCGGCGCCGGCGACGCGCTCGCCTCCGGCTTCCTTTCCGCCCGCCTTGCCGGCCGCAACATCGCCGATTGCCTGCGGCACGGCATCGCAGCCGCCGGTTTAACGTTGCGTTCTCCCTTGGCCGCATCCGAAGAGATGTCCGCGGCCAATCTCGAACAGGCGCTGGCCCTTGTGCCCGCGCCCCAAATGCTGTCATGACATTTGCCAGCAGAACTCCCAAGGAAAGACCATGACCAAACCCGCTTCCCCCTTCCTGCCGATGGAATATTCCGACGAGGTCGCAGCCGCCAAGGCGCGTGGCGCACCGATCGTGGCGCTGGAATCGACCATCATCACCCATGGCATGCCCTATCCGGGCAACCTGAACATGGCCCGCAGCGTCGAAGCGATCATCCGCGAACAGGGTGCTGTGCCGGCGACGATCGCCGTCATCCATGGTGTTCTGCACATCGGCCTTGACGACGCCAAGCTCGAAGAACTGGCGAAGACGCAGGGCGCGATGAAGGTCTCGCGCGCCGATCTCGCCTTCGCGATCGCCGAGCGCCGCACCGGTGCGACTACGGTTGCCGCGACGATGATTGCGGCTGCCCGCGCCGGCATCCGCGTCTTTGCGACCGGCGGCATCGGCGGCGTGCATCGTGGCGCCGAGCTCTCCTTCGACATCTCCGCCGACCTCGACGAACTCGCCCGCACCGGCGTCATCGTCGTCTGCGCCGGCGCCAAGGCGATCCTCGACATTCCGAAGACGCTCGAAGTCCTGGAAACCCGCGGCGTTCCCGTCGTCACCTATGACAGCGAGATCTTCCCGGCCTTCTGGTCGCGCGACAGCGGCCTCAAGAGCCCGCTGATGCTGAACAGCCCGGCCGCGATCGCCAACTTCCAGACCATGCGCGAACTGCTCGGTGTCGAAGGCGGTATGCTGGTTGCCAATCCGGTTCCGGAAGCTGCCGAGATCCCGCGCGAAGAGATGGAAATCTATATCGCCCGCGCGCTCGACAATGCCGAGAACGACGAGATCACCGGCAAGGCGGTCACGCCCTATCTGCTTAGCAACCTCTTCGAAATGACCGAAGGCCGCAGCCTCGAGACCAACATCGCGCTGGTCGAGAACAATGCCCGGCTTGCCGGCGAGATCGCCGTCGCGTTGAACGCGAAGTAGTCCGGTAGAAACGGCGAGAAATAGAGAAGCCCGGCCCGCAAGCGCCGGGCTTTTTTTACATTGGGGAAGGCTGACTATGCGTTGGAAGTTTGATCAAGCACATGATGTTGCCTGCGTTACCTGCCGCTCGGTGGTCGCGGGGCACCCGGTTCTCGTCGCAACGCATCATGAAGACGATCATTCATGGGCGTTTACAGATGGCGCACCGATCGACATGGCGAAAGTGCTGGTGGTCGCGATGTCTGAGGTCGTCGAGCGTCACCCCGACCTTGACGAGATTGCCGATCTGCCCCCTGGCTGGTCGGCAACGCGCGTCGCTGCTGATCAGCCTTGGTCAAGGCAGCAGAACGGCTAGGGGCGGAAGCTTAACGTACCCACCGCCGACCCCGGTCGATATCCCCTGGCGTTCAACGGCCCTAAGAATCGAGCATCTCGCGCACGGAAACCGCCAGCTGCTTCAGCGAGAAGGGCTTCGGCAGGAAGCCGAACTTGGCGTCGGCCGGCAGGTTGCGGGCAAAGGCGTCTTCGGCATAGCCGGAGACGAAGATGAACTTCAGGTCCGGATACTTCTTGCGCAGTTCGGTCAGCAGCGTCGGCCCGTCCATTTCCGGCATCACCACGTCGGATACGACGATATCGACGGCACCGTTGAGCTCGTCCATGATGTCGAGCGCCTCGACACCGGAGCCGGCCTCGTAGACGGTGTAGCCGCGCGTTTCGAGCATGCGCTTGCCACCACGCCGCACCGCCTCTTCATCTTCGACGAGCAGCACCACCGCCGAATCCCCGGTGAGATCGGTCGGCTCTTCCTGCTTTGCAGCCGGTGCAGCGATCGCCTGCTGAGACGGGGCCGGAACAGTCTGCGCCGTCATCGGTGCTGTTGTCGCGGCCTGCACCAGCTCTTCCGCGGCGACCGGCACCTCGATATGGCGGGGCAATAGGATGCGGAAGGTCGTGCCCTTGCCGACCTCCGATTCCGGATAGATGTAACCGCCCGACTGCTTGACGATGCCGTAGACCATCGACAGGCCGAGACCGGTGCCCTTGCCGACCTCCTTGGTCGTGAAGAACGGCTCGAAGATCTTGTCGAGGATTTCAGGCGCGATCCCGGTCCCCTGGTCGGAGACCTCGACCATCACGAAGTCTTCGTCCGGCAGCTCCCGCCGTCCGATAGCCGAGACCTCAGCCGCCGGCAGATTGCGCGTGCGAAGCGTGATCGTGCCGCCACCGGGCATCGCGTCGCGGGCATTGACGGCAAGGTTCAGGAGCACCTGCTCGAACTGGCCGAGATCGGTCCGGACCGGCCAGAGATCGCGGCCGTAATCCACTTCGACCTTGACGTTGGTGCCGGTCATGCGGTCGACCAGCATGCGCAGGTCGCCGATCACGTCGGTCATGTTGAGCACCGTCGGCCGCATCGTCTGCTTGCGTGAAAACGCGAGCAGCTGGCGCACCAGCACCGCGGCGCGGTTGGCGTTGCGCTTGATCTCCATCAGGTCGGCAAAACTCGGATCGGCCGGGCGCGCGGACAGAAGCAGATGGTCGGAGGACAAAAGAATGGCGGTGAGCACGTTGTTGAAGTCGTGCGCGATGCCGCCGGCGAGCGTGCCGACCGCATTCATCTTCTGCGTCTGCGCCATCTGGTTTTCGAGCGCCTTCTGCTCGGTAATCTCCAGCGCGTAGATGATCGCCGCCTCCTCGGGCGCCTGATCCGTCTGGTCGATCACGGCATTGACGTAGAAGCGGAAGTGGCGCTCGCCATCGCTCGGGTGCAGGGCGTCGATCGGCGCGATATCACCCTGCCGGTCCTTGGCGGCTGCCAGCGCCTCATGCAGGCGGCCCTTCTCGGTCGCATGCACGACCGTCTCGATCAGCGCGCCGCGCTCGACGTCGTCCTGCGAAACGAGACCTGAAAACAGCTTCAGGAACGGCGCGTTGGTGCGCAGGATCCGGCCGTTGCCGTCGACCGAGGCGATTGCCATCGGCGTATTGTTGAAGAAGCGGGTGAAACGCATCGCCGCGCTCGAAGCCGACTGCTCGTTGTCCTCGCCGCCTTCGCGCGACATGACGATCGTGCGGCTTTCACCGGGCGCGCCGTCGCGGGTCGAGGAAACGCGGTGGATCATGCGCACCGGCAGGCTCTGGCCGTTCATCTTGCGCAGATCGAGGTCGAGCATCTTGGTCTTCTTCAGACCGGGTTCGGCCTGCACCGCCTGGACGAGTGTCAGCCCCTCGCCCGCGACGAGATCGCCGATGCTGATCGAGCCCGGCTGGAACTTGGTGAGATCGATGCCGAGCCAATCGGCCAAGGTGGCGTTGATGTAGAAGATCTCGCCCTTGCGACCGGCGGAGAAGAAGCCGGCCGGCGCGTGGTCGAGATAGTCGATGGCGTTCTGCAGTTCCTTGAAGAACCGTTCCTGATCGTCGCGCTCGGCGGTGATGTCGGCGATCTGCCAGAGATAGAGCGGGTTGCGCTCGCTGTCTTCGAGCGGCAGAACGCGCGCCTTCAGCCGGAACCAATGGGCGCCGGAGCCGCTGGAAGCCGCGGTGGCGAACGGCTTCAGCAGGCGGAATTCCTCATGCCCCTGCTTGCCCTCGTGCAGGCCGTTGGTGAGCCTGTAGATCGCTTCCGTCGCCTCGCGATTGCGCGACAGGATGGTTTCGAGCGACTGGATGCCGGCGGCGTTCCTGGCGCCCGTCAGCGCGCCATAGGCGGCATTGGCGTAGATGATGCGCCCTTTGCGGTCGGTGACGATGGTGCCGTCTTCATGCGCATCGAGAAAGGCGCGCGCCAGTTCGTCCGGGCGCGACTGCGGCATCACCTCGATGAAGCCGATGACGGACGACACGAGGAAGAAGATGCCGACCATGGCGAGAACGCCGAGGATGCCGAGCACGATCTCGTTTTCCATCTGGTTCCGGAAGATCACGAAGGCGATCGCCGACACGGTGAGCACGATCGCGAGCAGCACGATCCGCAGCACGGTCCCCGGCCTGACGCCACGGTCAACAACCGGCATCTGGTAGTCGCCTGACTGCCGCAATTTCGTCATCGGGTCCTCTTATGCGGCCGGCGCCGCGCGCGGGCGCGGCCCAGCCCTTCCGGCCGGCATCCGCTCAAACCGCCGGGCAAATCGGTCGTTGCCGACACGCCCTCGATCATTCGGACAAGAATCATCTTTAACAATCAGAGATAACAGCAAAAAGCACCTGTGCGGAAGCATTCGAGCCAATTCACAGGGAATGTCGGCGAAGTGCTTGTCCGAGCCCGAAAAAAGCCGTCAAATACTGCCACTCGAAAGGCAGAAGGAGTTCAGCCTATGATGGAAACGATCATCGCCGACAACGGCAGCCGGTTCGTCGTCGCCGCTGCGGCGGTCGCGATTGGGCTTGTCTGCCTCGTGGCTGTGCTGTGGATCATGCGCAACCGTCCCTCGTCGCCCTTCATTCGCGGCGGCAAGAACCGCCAGCCGCGCCTTGCGGTGCTCGATGCCGCCGCCGTCGACACGCGACGCCGTCTCGTGCTCGTGCGTCGCGACGATGTCGAGCATCTGATCATGATCGGCGGACCGACGGATATCGTCATCGAGAGCCGGATCGTCGCGCCCGGCGACGAGCGCCCGGCCGTCAGCGAACGCAAGCCCGCCGAACCGGTAGCCGAAAACCGGCCGGCAGTCCGCGAACCCGCCCATCAGCCCCAAGCCTCGATTCAATCCGAGCCCGTCGCCGTCACGCCGGTGCGCCCCATCGCCCGGAGCGAGGAACAGCCGGCCGCCCGCGTCGAGCCGGCAGCACCCATGCGCGTTGTCGCGGAACAACGCCCGGTAGCCGCACCTGCCCTTTCCGCAGAGCAGCGCCCCATCGCCCGGCCGGTTGCACAGCCGGCGCCCGAAGTCATCCCGGCAGTAACCGCGGTTGCCGCCCCCCAGGTGAACCTCGATACGGCCGTAAACAGACCGACGGCAATCGCCCAACCGGTGCAGCCGCAACCCATTCAGATGCAGCCGACCCAACTCCAGCGCCCGGCACCCGTCATCCAGCCCCAGCCGGCGCCCGCCGCCGGCTACTCCGATTTTGAACGCCTGCTCGACGCCGAGATCAGTGGCGACCTGCAGCGCCTGGGGCCGGCAACGCCAGTCACGCCGGAAAACCGGGCGCCAAGCCATTCCGGCCGTCAGGAGCCCACCCTTGGCGCGCCCGTCGCCGAAGGCGGACACAAGGAGCCGACGATCGAAGAGGAGATGAACCGCATGCTCGCCGACATCTCCGCCGGGCGTAAGCCCTGATGGCCGCATCGGCCTGACGCCAGTCGTCAGGCATCGCGGCAGCGACGAGGCGCGTTTCTGAGCCCAGGCGTTGAAGCGAAGAGCGGTTTCACGTCTTCCTCGCAAGACGTTCGGGACAACGAAAAAGGCGCGGTTTGACCCGCGCCTTTTTTCAGACTGTTACGATAGCCCGAAAGCTTACTCGTCCCGGTAGACCTTTTCCCGCCGCTCGTGGCGCTCCTGCGCCTCGATCGAAAGGGTTGCGATCGGACGGGCGTCCAGTCGCTTCAGGCCGATCGGCTCGCCTGTTTCTTCACAGTAGCCGTAGGTGCCTTCGTCCAGCCGTTGCAACGCCGCGTCGATCTTGGAGATCAGCTTGCGCTGCCGGTCCCGGGCTCTGAGTTCGATCGCCCGATCTGTTTCGGAAGAAGCTCTGTCTGCGAGATCCGGATGATTGGCGCTCTCCTCTGCCAAGTGATCCAGTGTCTCGCGTGCCTCGCGAAGGATGTCATTCTTCCAAGCGTTCAACTTGGCCCGGAAATACGCCCGGTGGTTGGCATTCATGAATTCATCGTCCTCGGACAGGACGAAGGTACTAAGATCGATCTTCTCACTCAACGCGATTCTCCTGAAGAACATCTCATTGCGGCGGTGTATAGACCTATGGAAGCCGTGATTCAAGCCTCGGAACAGACACTCAACCGTATTTTAATATTGCTCCCGTTTCAGGCTAACTGGCGAATATTTCATCAAAATTACAGATCGGATCTTGATTTCCGACTTGCGCCCACCAATGCCTGCGCCGCCGCTCGCCGAAAAGTGACAATGATGTGTTTGCGCCATTTGATCTTCCATTCGCGACCGCGGCAAAGCGCAGCAGCCGGCAGTCCCCGAAAAAATCAGGCGGCCAGCTTGATCTTTGCGGTGCGGGCGGGGAAAGGTGGCGGTCTGCCGGCCGACGCGAAAGCCGACAATATTATACCCTGCTGCAACCGGCAGGCAGCTCCGGAACCATTCGATGAAAGACAGCGCTCCCAAGGCCCTCCGCCTCTACCTCCTGCGGCACGCGCGTTCCGGCTGGGCGCTGCCGGGGCAGCGGGATTTCGATCGGTCGCTGGACGAGGTTGGCTATATCGACGCGGAGCGGCTTGCCCAGACGGCCGCGGACCGGGGCATCCGCCCCGATCGCATCCTGTGTTCGACCGCCGTGCGCTGCCGGGAGACGGCTGAGCCGTTCTTCCGGACGGTCAGCGAAGTGCTGGATATCCGCTACATCGACGCACTCTATTCCGGCCCGACGAGCGTCTATTTCGACCTCATCGATGCGCACAGGCATCTGAACACGCTGATGCTGGTCGGCCACAACCCGATGATCGAACAATTGCTCTATCGCCTGGTTGGAGACGATGCCGCCCGCGAGGCGCTTCCCGACGGCTACCCTCCGGCGGGTCTGGCAACACTGGATCTGCCGGCTGCCGGCGACGCCGCCTCCGCCCGCCTGGTATCGCTGCTGCTGCCGACCTCCTAGAGGCCCACGACGAGAAGAAATGCCGTGCGCGCTTTGCGGCGCCGCAATTAGTGCCTATATCGCGGAAGCAGCCCGCAACCGATCGTTAATCGGCGGGCTCGACGATGCGAACGACCCCGGGAAACACGCCGCAAGAAAGACCAAGACTTGGCGCCTAACCTGACCAGCTTCAAAGACGACGCGCTGATTGCGCTCGACAATCTCACCGATCGTGCCTCCGGCCTCGTCAATCCCTCGATCCGGCTCGGCGTCACCGGCCTTTCCCGTTCGGGAAAGACGGTCTTCATCTCGTCCCTGGTGCACAATCTCTTGAACGGCGGACGCTTGCCGGTGTTCGAGCCGGTGCGCTCCGGCCGGGTCTCGAAGGTCAGGCTCGAACCGCAGCCGGACGATGCCGTGCCGCGCTTCCAGTATGAGGATCATATTGCCGCCCTGGTCCGTGATCGCATCTGGCCGGACTCGACCCGCGCTATCTCGCAGTTGCGCATCACCCTCGAATACGAGAGCGCCAGCGGCTGGAACCGGCTGTTCTCTCCCGGCCGACTGTCGCTCGACATCGTCGACTATCCTGGCGAATGGCTGCTCGACCTGCCGCTTCTCGCGCAGGATTTCCGTCAGTTCAGCAACAATTCCGTGGCGCGCGCCCGCGCGCCGGGCCGGGCCCAGCTTTCGGCCGCGTGGCTGACGCTTGCGTCGTCGGCCGGGTCCACAGCGACCGCCGACGAAGGCAGCGCCCGCCGGCTGGCCGAGAGCTTCACCGATTACCTCAGGGCCTGCAAGGCGGACGAACGCTCGCCCTCGACCCTGCCGCCCGGGCGTTTCCTGATGCCGGGTGACCTCGAAGGTTCGCCGGCGCTCACCTTTTCGCCACTTCCGGATCTGCCCGAAGGCCGCGCGCCGAAGGGCTCGCTCTGGGCGATGATGGAGCGGCGCTACGAAGCCTATAAGAAACATGTCGTAAGCCCGTTCTTCCGCGAGCATTTCGCCCGGCTCGACCGGCAGATCGTGCTGATCGACGCCCTGCAGGCGATCAATAAGGGGCCGGAGGCGCTGCTCGATCTCGAGCAGGCGCTGGCCGACGTGCTCGCCTGCTTCCGCCCCGGCACCAACAGCTGGCTCTCCTCCTTCCTCACACGCCGGATCGACAAGGTGCTGATCGCCGCAACCAAGGCCGATCACCTGCATCACGAAAGCCACGACCGGCTCGAGCGCATCGCCGCACGCCTGGTCGATCGCGCCGCCGAGAGCATCGGGCTGAGCGGCGCCGGCCTGGAGGTGATGGCGCTTGCCTCGGTTAGGGCAACCCGCGAAGCGACTGTCAACCACGACGGCCATGCGCTGCCGGTCATCGTCGGCACCCCGATATCAGGCGAGAAGATCAACAGCGAAATCTTCGATGGAGAAAAGAAAACCGCGATATTTCCCGGTGACTTGCCGGCAGATCCTGAAGTTCTTTTCAAGACGATGGAGACAAGGTCCGGCACAACGACCTATATCGAAAGCGCGCATCCGCTGCCGGAACTCAGCTTCGTTCGCTTCCGCCCCCCGCATCTTGAGGAAACCGGCGGCGGACTGAAGCTGTCGGTGCCGCATATCCGGCTTGACCGAGCCATGCAATTCCTGTTCGGAGACCGGCTCGCATGAGTGACGACAGCAACGGTCGCAGCCGCCGTCCCGGCGCCTTTTCAGTCGGCGAAGACAAACCCGCCGAGGCCGGTCCGCAGCTACGCACGCGACGCGCGCCCGCAAGTTTCGACGACAACGTCGTGCTGACACCCGATGCGGAAGACCCGTTCCGCGAGACCACGCTTGCGGTGGAGGCCCTCGCCCTGCCCGAAGCAAGTCCTCGCAAGCGCCGGCTGTCGGTCGGCAAGATCGCGACCGGCGCGCTCGGCATCATCCTGTCGCTGGCTGCCGGCCTCTGGGTCGACCGCCTGCTTCGCGATCTCTTCGCGCGTGCCGATTGGCTCGGCTACACCGCGCTTGCCGTCGTCGCGATCGGGCTCCTCGCACTTTTGATCCTCGTTGCCCGCGAGCTCTCGGGCCTGATGCAGCTCACGGCCATCCAGAAGCTGAAATCGGAAACGGAGGCTGCGGCCGCTTCGGCCAATGCGAAACCCGCGCGCGCAGCGCAGGCAAGGCTCGTCCACCTGCTGGCCAGCAATCCCCGAACGGCGCGCGGGCGCACACGGCTGAAGGAAAGCGAAGGCGAGATCATCGACGGGCCGCACGTGATCGAGCTCACCGAACGAGAATTGCTGAGCCCGCTCGACCGCGAGGCGCGCCGTCTCATTCTCGCAGCGTCCAAGCGCGTCTCGATCGTCACGGCGGTCAGTCCGCGCGCGCTCGTCGACCTCGGATACGTACTCTATGAATCGGCCCGCCTGATCCGCGCCATGGCCGAACTCTACGGCGGCCGCCCCGGCACCCTCGGCCTTCTGCGGCTGATGCGGGACGTCATCGCCCACCTGGCCGTCACCGGCTCGATCGCCGCCGGCGACAGCCTGATCCAGCAGGTTCTTGGCCACGGGCTGGCTTCGAAACTCTCGGCCCGCCTGGGCGAAGGCGTCATCAACGGCCTGATGACCGCACGCATCGGCATCGCGGCGATGGACCTCTGCCGTCCCATGCCATTCCGGGCGCTGAAACGCCCGGGGATCGGCGACTTTCTCGCCGACCTCAGTCCGGGTGCCGGACGCGTGATCGGTGAAAGCGGCGAGAAGTAGCACGCCCGCGCAAAACTAGATCCCCGCGTACCAGTCGTAGCCGAGATCTTCCCAGTAGCCGCCGCGCCCTCGCCCGAAGGGCGCGAGATCAGCAACGACTTCGATCGCGCGGATGTATTTCGCCATCTTGTAACCCAGCTGGCGTTCGACCCGGACGCGCAGCGGTGCACCGTTGGCGACCGGCAAGGCCGCACCGTTCAGGCCGTAGGCGAGGATCGTCTGCGGGTGACGCGCATCGACCATGTCGATCGATGTGTAGTAGGCGGCCGAGCCGGCAAGCCCGAGCGGCATGCTGTCGAAGCAATGAAAGACCACGTAGCGCGCCTCGGCCTTCACGCGCGCCTCATCGAGGACACGAGCAAGGGCAACGCCGCTCCACTTGGCGATGCAGCTCCAGCCTTCGACGCAGTCGTGTCGGGTGATCTGCGTGCGCGACGGCATGTTGCGCAGCTCCTCGAGCGTCAGATGCAGCGGGCGCTCGACCAGGCCGGAAACATGAAGCCGGTAACCGGCAAAGTCTTCCTGCTTCAGCGCGAGATAGGTTGCGTCCCCCGGATCGGTGGAGCCGTTCGGCCGCTGCCCCTGCCGGATCTCGCTCTCGGCAAATTCCGGTGCCAGCCGATCGGCCGGCACGAGCAGCCGCTGCGCCCGGTAAGTGAGGCTGTTGGCGGACGCGAGAAGGCCCCGCACGGAACTGCCGGTTCCCATGAGGCCGTCGAGCGCGTCGCAGCCTGCAAGCGGCAACGCCGAAACCGTTACCCCCGCCGCCGTCAGGAAGCGCCGGCGATTGAGCTGGAACGCGCTCATGTTCGTTCTCCCCGGCCCGCCGAGCGCCGGACGCGATACCGTCCTGTTATCATCGAGCGCATCTCGTTGATCGGACCGGCCGCAAACACCATGGCGATGTGCACCGCGAAGAAACCGCCGAGCAGTAGCATCACGGCGAAGTGGATCGTGCGAGCCGTCTGCCTGCCGCCGAAGAGTTGAACCAGCCAGGGCCAGCCGGCGTTCATGCCCGGCGACATGGTCAGACCGGTCGCGATCATGAGCGGAAAAAAGACCAGAAGAACAATGCCGTAGGAAAGTTTCTGCAAGCTGTTGTAGCGCCCGTCATGCTCAAAGCGAAACCGCAGATGCGCGACGAAGGTGGCGGGCAAGGCGCGGATATCGGCCAGACCGGGAAGAATGTCCCGCCGCAGGTGACCGTTGACCGCGCTCCCGACCAGCCAGACGGCATAGACGGCGGCAAATATCCAGGCGAAGAAGAAGTGCACGACACGGCCGGTTGCGAGGTCCTGATAGGAGGGCAGGGTCAACCAGGCCGGAAAAGCCCGATAGGTTCTCTCCTCTTCAGGCCCGCTGACGCCAAGAACGCCGGTGGTGTCGAAGCTTAGCCCAAAAACTGTGGTCAGGCCGCGAACCTCACCGCTTCGCTCGCGAACCGGCCCTATCGACAGGACGCTGTTGTCGAAGGCAAAGCCCGATTGCTGCCCGACATAGAGTGCCGGATGCGCGTTGAAGATCTGCAGACCGCTGAGGATGAGAAAGAACAGCGCGCCGGCCCAGGCCCAATGGGTCAGCCGGGTGGTCAGCCGGTGCCGCGATATCGTCAGGCCTTGCTGCGTGTCCGACGCGGTCGATTCCGAATCATGTCCTGCCGTATCCATGGGAAGTCTCCCGTTTCCATGGTCATACGTAGCGCGAACGGGGCAAGTTTCATGTCCCCGCACGATGCCTGCCAAAATTCGCCAACCCATTGTTTTTCTGAAGCCAAAAATGCTGTGGCCAATCCGCTTTCCGGCCACAAAGAAGCCGCAACGCGCACTGCACGGAAACCGTCCATTAACCATTTGTGCGCAAATGTGGCTTTCAGTTTCGGACGTTGACCCATCAAGGATCGTTTATGTTCTCGCGCCCTTCTTTGATCGCTCGCGGCGCTGCCGCCTTCGCGCTTGCAGCTACCGTCGGCCTTGCGACACCGGCTTTTTCCGGCGCCAAGGACAAGGCCTTCTTCGAGAAGGTCTCAGGCCAATGGAAGGGTCCGGGCGAGATCGTCGCGGGCAAGTACAAGGGCACCAAGTTCACCTGCGACCTCTCCGGTGAGCCGGTCGCCGGTGACGATACCGGCATCAAGCTCGACGGCTTCTGCCGCGTCGGCGTGTTCAAGCAGCCGATGTCGGCGCTGATCACGCAGAAGGGCAACACCTATACCGGCAAGTTCCTCGACGGCGCCGAGGGCAAGGGGCTTGATATCGTTTCGGGCAACGTCGCCAAGGACAAGGTGGTCGTCGGCATCAACCGCAAGAAGCTGAACGGCGCCATGATTGCCCGGCTGCAGGACGATCAGACGATGAACATCACCATCTCGGTCAAGGTCGAGGAAACGATGGTGCCGGTCATCGGCGTCAGCCTCAACCGTCAGATCGACACGATCGCCGTCGGCTCGATCAAGTAACGTTCAGCATCCAATCAAACGACAAAGCCCCGGCATCGACCGGGGCTTTGTCGTTTCGGGCACAGTGCAGACAGAAGGGCTCGGTCAGCCTTTCGTGCGCCACCAGTTCATCTCGGCATCGGCGACCTCGATACCGGCCACGTCGGCCTGCTGCAGCCAGTCGGCGATCGTTCGGCCGAAAACCGGCATCTCAGCGGCGAAGTCGGCGAGTGGCATCAGCACGAAGCCGCGCTCGGTCATCCTTGGATGTGGCAGCTCCAGCCGCGGTGCCGCCTGCACCACGCCTTCGAAGGTCAGGACGTCGATGTCGAGCGTGCGCGGTCCCCAACGCTCGTCCCGCACGCGCTTCATCGCGCGCTCGATCTCAAGGCAGGTATCGAGCAGAGCCTCGGGCTCCAATGTCGTTTCGATCCGCGCGCACGCATTGAAGAACCACGCCTGGTCGGTCTTCCCCCAGGGTGGGGTGCGATAGAGCCGCGACACGGCGGTAACGCTACAGTCGTCGCGCGCGTCGAGCGCCTGCAGCGCCTCGGCCATCGCCTTGCGGGGATCGCCAAGGTTGCCACCGAGCCCAAGCGTGGCGACGCGCCAGTCAGCCTCAGACGACATGCTCGACCGTCACTTCGACGTAGTCGAGCACGCCCGGCACGGGCGCATTCGGCTTGCGGATCGAAACCTTGGCGCGCTTGATCTGCGGGAAACGAACGCACAGCGTCTTCGCCACTTCCAGCGCCAGCGCCTCGATCAGATATCGCCGCCGCCCGGTCACGATGCGCTCGATCTCCTGGAAGGCGATGCCGTAGTGCACGGTGTCTTCGATCGAGTCGTCGACCAGCGCCGTTCCCTGCTCGACCTCCAGTTCGGCGTCGACGAAGAAACGCTGCCCGAGCAACTCTTCCTCATCGAACACGCCGTGACGGGCGAAGAAGGCACAGTTCTTGAGAGTGATGATGTAAGTCGGGCTCATGCTTCTCCGTCCCGTCTATTGTTTCTGGATCGCGATGATTTTTCGTCCGATCGACTGAAATCATGACCGTGATCGTTTTTGTTGGAGCGGACTGCGGGCAAAACGGCAGGCACCTTGCTCACCCCGCTCTGGCGTTCAGCATAGCATCCGCCACTGCCAGCGCATCCTTGCTGTTTGCGACATCGTGTACGCGGAAAATCGAGGCGCCGGCAGCGCGCAGCAGCGCCGTCGTCGCGGCCGTGGCCACATCCCGGTCGGCAGCTTCGCGGCCGCTGACCGCGCCGACGAAGCGCTTGCGCGACGTACCGACGAGGAACGGCAGCTCGAAGCGGTGCAGTTCGGCAAAACGCGCCATCAGCTCGAGGTTCTCGTCGGTGTCCTTGGCAAAGCCGAAGCCCGGGTCGAGCACGATGCGATCCCGCTCCACGCCGGCCGTCCCGGCGATCTCGAGAGAACGCTCGAGGAAATGAAACTGATCGGCGATCACGTCGGGCAGTTTTTCCCGATCCCGGCCGGTATGCATGATGCATAGCCCGGCTCCGGTGTCGGCGGCGACAGCGGCGATATCCGGCTCGCGCTGCAGGCCGTGCACATCATTGACGATATGCGCGCCGGCCTCCACTGCCAGGCGGGCAGTCGATGCCCTGTAGGTGTCGACCGAGATCACCGCATCGGTATCGCGTGCGAGTGCCGAGATCACCGGCAGGATGCGCGCCTGCTCCTCTTCGGCGCTGACGGGAGCTGCGTCCGGTCGCGTGGACTCCCCGCCGATGTCGAGGATCAGGGCGCCCTCCTCCAGGCAGCGCACCCCTTGTGCGACCGCGGCAACGGCGTCGATGAAACGACCGCCGTCGGAGAAAGAATCCGGGGTAACATTGACGATTGCCATCAAAACGCCATGCGGGCCGAGTTCGAGGCTGCGCCCATGCGCAAGCTTCCAGCTAAATTTCTGAAATGGATTGTAAGTCATTTTCCCTCACGATCCGCATTCGGCCGAGAGCCATCGTTTTGCTGTTGCACCGGCGCTGGCTATGCCCCAAGCTTGATTGAAGTTCAACCGAAGAGAACCACGCATTGATGTCCCGAGTACGCGTCCCGTTCAAAGTCGCCCTTCTGACCCTCCTGGTTGCCACCCCGCTCGGTGCAGCCTCGGGTGAAACCGTCGTCAACAAGAGTTTTTCGTATTTTTCGATCGGTGGCAGAACGGCTGAAGAGCTGGACAAGGCATTGTCGGCAAGCGGACCGCTGATGAAGTCGACCGGCGCCCGCCATCCAGGCGCCACGCGCATCAAGTTTGGCGGCTCGATCACCTATGTCAGCCGCGGCGGACGCTGCGCCGTGGGTTCGGCGCGCGTGACGCTCAACACGCGCATCATTCTGCCGAAGTGGAAGTACCGCCGCCAGGCCGGTCGCGACCTGGCCCTCGTCTGGGACACGCTGTCGAGCGACATCAAGCGCCACGAGGAGCGCCATGCGGAAATCGCCCGCAACCATGCACGGCGGATGGAAAAGACGTTCCTGGCGCTGAAGCCCCAGGACAGTTGCGAGGAAATGCAGGCAAGCGTCGCGCGCGCCAGCGCAATCGCGATCGAGGCGCATGACAAGGACCAGGCCCGGTTCGACCGCACCGAGGCCGCCAACTTCGACAAGCGCATGATCCGACTGCTGCAATACCGGCTGGAAACGCTCAAGAAAGCGCAACAGTAGGTAGCAAGACCGACACCTGGAAGAAGAGCCGGACTATAGTCCCGGCTCGGCCCATTTCGGCGGCAATACCCACAGTATTTTATTGGTGAAATATAACGATGGCTGCCGGCCAGCGACTCATCTATATTCAAATCATGGACAGAGGGGCCGGGACAAAGACTAGCCCCACGAAACCAATAGATTAAGCGCGACGCAGTCGCGGCGCGATAAGCTTAGATGTTGCCTTTACTTTGAATTGCGCAACGTTGTTCACTTGAAAAGAAAAAGAACAAATCGAACAGCGGAGCCGGAACGGGTTCTCCTGGCGTGTCTTGGTGCAGCAGATGTTCCCTCCCTCATCTGTATGCGATGCGCCCTCCTCGCCTCGCTTGTCCAACGACCGGCGAGGCGCTTTTTTTTGCGGGGATCCCAGAAGCAAGGCGTAGGGGGCAGCCGCGCCGTCAGGCTTGGCGTTCCGGCACATGGACGACGAGACCGTCCAGCGCATCGCTCATCTTGATCTGACAGGAGAGCCGCGACGTTGGCCGCACGTCGTAGGCAAAGTCCAGCATGTCTTCTTCCATGGCTTCCGGAGCGCCGACGGTCGCCGCCCAGGCGTCGTCGACATAGACATGACAGGTCGCGCAGGCGCAGGCCCCGCCGCATTCTGCCTCAATGCCGGGAACAGAATTGCGCACGGCGTTTTCCATGACCGTGGAGCCGTTCTCGACATCAAGTTCATGGCGCGCGCCATCAAAGGCAACGATCGTAAGTTTTGTCATGTCTCTTTCCGGAATAAACTGGTGGATTGGCCGGGCGCAAGGCCTGTTGAGAAGGAACGCCGCGGGCGCAAATTCAGGGAAAGTTCTTCCAACAAATCGGCCGGCCAGTCAACAACGGCCATCATTCCGTGTATGGCATCTGCCGCCATCACCGTCGGCACGATGCCTTGCCGCAAGATGTGGGCATCGGTCGGGGGATCGGGGCCGGCAGGGCCCCCATCCATTCTTGAGCCTTAGCGGCAGAGCTTCAGAATGAAGTGTTCGGCTTCGAGCACGGCTGCTGCGAGCGTGTCGCAGAACGAGGCTTCGGCCGGATTGTGTTCGATCGCGCCGGCGACGCTTGCGACGTCGACTGCGCCGACGGCAAGGGCTGCGCCCTTCAGCCGATGTGCGGCCTGGGCACGCACGATGCCCTCGCTCTCGACGATCTCCTTCAAGACCTGGCGCGCCTGGCGCGCAAAGAGTTGCAGCACTTCGATTTCGAGCGCCTTGTCACCCATCGTCTGAACGGCGAGGTGGGCAAAGTCGATCGGCTTTTTGCCTGACGCAGAAGAGTTTCCCGGACTGTCCGGGGCTTCAAAGGCAATCCTGAGGGCCGCCATGAGCCAATTTCCCTATTGTTTGTTTGATGTTGGGCTGTTTCGGCATCGCTTCCATAAGCGAGCGGTGCCGGCGCCCGCACTCTCAAGACTTCCATCTTCGGCGGGCCGCGGCACCTATTGGCTTAAAACCGGGCGCAATATAGGCAGGATTCTGGGAAAATGGTTAATACCCGTTAAACTCTCTGATTTCCTTATCTTTTCCGGCTTTTCCGCCCCTACCGCATTAAGAATTCATTAGGATTTTAATCAACCCCGAGCGCTCTTAATTGTAAGAACCCAGCTAATGTGTCACTACGATACGCTTAGGAACGGCCCCGCGTACGAAAATGGCAACCGTTCCGGTGGATAAGCTCTGCGCGTGGTCCCTTTCGGCCACAAATGCGACTATCCGTCGAGGCAATGCAGTGGGTGATCAGTAGGGTAATGCGTAGATCCGATGCGCGTATCTTGCCGTCACCGCCCATGAAGAAGATGCCCTGCCCGCTACGGGCGAGAGGCCGTTTTCCCAAGTTGGGCAAAAGGTAATGAGGCGTATCCCTATGGCGACGAAAAAGAGCAATGAGTCGATCGACGAAAAGGCGTTCCAGGCTCTGGAAGCGGCCCTGAAGATTGATTTCGACGAGCTTGCATCGAGCCCGAATGACAAGACTTCCTTGGATGATCCGGAGGAAAATGTGTCTCAGCCCACCAATCAGGCGGCGACGCCCGATCAGAATAAGAAGGCGCGGCCTCAGCCGGAACCATCCCGCGGGGCGCGTGCTGCAGAAGCGGCCAAGACGCTCGCTCCGGAACCTGCGCCCAAGTCCCCGTCCCTTTCCGCCGCCAACGACGATGGCCGCCGTTCGCCGGCTGCGATGCTACGCGCGCTCGACGTGCGCTCCAATCGCGCCGCGATCCGCGTTGCCGCATTGGTGTCCGTCGTCTGGGCGGTCGCCGGCCTCGGTGTCGCCAACCTGCTTTACGGGCCGCAGATCTGGCAGATCCGCTCGCTGAGCGACCTCGCCGCCACCCCCGGCGCCGTCGGCGTCGCGATCGGCATCGTGCTGCCGATCATGCTGTTCTTCTCCTTCGCCATCATGATCGCCCGCGCGCAGGAACTGCGCAACGCCGCGCGGTCGATGGCGGAAGTCGCGCTCCGTCTTGCCGAGCCGGAAACGGCTGCTGCCGATCGTGTCATGACCGTCGGTCAGGCCGTCCGCCGCGAAGTCTCGGCGATGAACGAAGGCATCGAGCGCACCATTGCCCGGGCCACCGAGCTCGAAACGCTCGTGCATTCCGAGGTCAACGCGCTTGAACGCAGCTACAGTGAAAACGAGCTGCGCGTGCGCACGCTGGTGCAGGAACTCGGGCTTGAGCGCGAAGCCATCATCGGCCATTCCGAGCGTATCCGTTCGGCCATCTCCGGTGCCCATGGCAAGCTGAAGGACGACCTGGAGCAGGCAAGCGAAGACATTGCTTCGCGCATTGCGATCTCGGGCGAAGCCTTTGCCTCGCTGATCGATACCCGCGCGGCCGCCCTCAGCGAGAAGTCCGACAACGCGCTGCAGACGATCGGCACCATGCTGACGACCCGCACGGATGCGCTGCTTTCGGGCCTGACCGCCGCCGGCCTCGGTCTCAGCACCGAATTCGACACCCGGCTCGACCAGCTCAGCGACACGCTGACGAAGCGCGGCGAGGATCTGCTCAGCCAGTTCGAAACCCGCGCCTCTTCGCTCGATGCCAGCACCGAGAAGCTGAATGCGGCGCTCAACGAACGCGCACGCCAGCTCAACGAAACGCTGATCGCCCGCACCCGCGACCTCAACGAGAGCCTGAGCGTCGGCCAGCAGGCAATCACCGGCGGCCTCGACCACGTGCTCGCCTCGCTCAACGCCACGCTCGACGAAAAGGGCGCGAGCTTCCGCCAGAGCCTGCGCTCGAGCGCCGACGACGCGATCATGGACCTCGACCTGCGCGGCGGCTTCTTCGAAGAAAAGCTGCAGACGACGGTCGGCCAGCTGGCAACGGCCTTCGACGAACGCTTCCACGAGTTTGCCTCCGCCTTCGACAAGCGCGCGAGCCTGCTCGACACCAAGCTCATGGAAAGCCTGCACCGCATCAACGAGACCGTCTCGGGCGGTTCGGAAGCGATCGGCGGCGCACTCGACAGCAGCATCGAGAAGATCGGCTCCGCCCTCTCCGACCAGTCGCTGACGCTTGCGACCACCCTTGGCGCGACCCAGGACTTCATCGAGGAAACGATCGCGAGCCGCACCTCCGAGCTCGGCACCATGATCGGCGATGCCCACAGCCGCATCGACGCCGTGCTCTCCGAAAAGACCAGCGGCCTCATGGGCGCCCTCACCCAGGCCCAGGACCGCATCGAGAACGGCTTCGGCCAGCGCGCAGACGCCCTTTCGAGCGCGCTGACGACCAGCGAGCAGCGCCTGACCGAAGGTCTCGACAGCCGCACCGCGGCCTTCGTCGACGGACTGCAGGCAGCCCACGCCCGCATCGAACAAACCCTCAGCGGCTCGACCGACGAGATCACCAGCGCGATCGCGGCCAGCCAGCATCGTCTCGACAACACCCTGTCGGAACGCACGCTCGCCCTTTCAACCATACTGTCGATGGGCGCGGACTCGATCGACAGCGCCGTCAGCGGCACTGCCGACCGGCTGGAGCGTGTGCTCTCCGAACGCGGCGAAGCGATCTCCGACGCGCTCACCAATCAGACCTCGGCCCTTGACGGCGTGCTCGCAGAACGTGCGGCAGCCATCACCTCGACGATGTCGTCGCGCGCCAACGAGATGGCCAACACGCTGAGCCGCCATGCGGAAGACGTGGCTGACAGCCTGACCTTCCGGGCGACCGCGGTTGCCGAAACCATGACCGATCGCGTCGGCGACATCGAGCAGAAGCTGTCGGAGACCGTCTCGGCCGTTGCCGAAAACCTCGGCGGCCGCGTCAGCCTGATTTCGGACACCCTCACCCAGACGAGCGCCCGCATTGCCGAGGATCTGAGCGGCCGTGTCAGCAAGATTTCCGACACGCTGACCGAGACCAGCGCGCACATCGCCGACGCCCTGACGGCCCGCACCACCGAAGCGACGGCGTCGCTCGCCGGCAAGGCAGCGGAAATCGAGGAAACGCTGAGCGGCCGGGCCGAGCACCTGCGCGACACTCTGTCGTCCACGCACGACCAGATCCGCGCCACGCTCGACGACCGCATCAATGCCATCAACCTCGCCGTCGGCCAGGGCCGCGACCAGCTCGAAGGCATGCTTTCGGATCAGTCGACCTCGATCGCCACCACGCTCGCCACCAGCGCCAGCATGCTGGAAATGTCTCTGGAAGAGCGCCAGTCGGCGCTTGCCGGCGTCATCGACCGCAGCGGCGAAGCGCTCGACAGCCGCATGCGCTCGACCACCGGCCACATTGCCGAGCGTCTGGCCGAAACCGCCAACCAGATCAGCCTGGCCGCCGACAGCCTCACCAACCGCGTTGACCTGTCGATCAACGGTCTCAACGATCGCCTTGACGATACCGGCATGCGCGTTGAAACCAGCCTCGGCGCTCTCGAAGAACGCATGCGCGAAAGCGCCGGCAACATCGGCTCGATCGTCGACGAAACCGGCATGCATATCGAAACCCGCGTCGGCGTGCTCGAAGACCGCATTCGTGGCACCGTCGGCAATGTCGGCGCAGTGGTCGACGACACCGGCGCACGGATCGAAAGCAACCTGGGCGCGCTGGAAAACCGCATTCGCGGCAGCGTCACCAATGTCGGCTCCGTCGTCGACGACGCCGCAGCCCGCGTCGAAGGTGGCCTCAATGCGCTCGAGGACCGGATCCGCGGCAGTGTCAGCAGCGTCAACGCAATCGTCGGTGACACCGGTACGCTAATCGAAAACAGCCTCGGCGTCCTTCAGGATCGCATCCGCGGCAGCGTCGACAACGTCAACACGCTGGTCGACGATACCGGCCTGCGTCTGGAAGTCAGCCTCAGCTCGCTCGAAGACCGCGTTCGCGACAGCGTCGGCAGCGTTGGTGAGATCGTCGATGGCGCCGGACAGCGCATCGCCGCCAGCCTCGGCGAACGGGCCGGCGACATCGATCGCATGAGCGAAATGGCGGCGACCCGGATCTCCGGCGCCATCGAATCCGGTGCGGAACGCATCGCCGAACGTCTCGGCACGATGGATCGTGCCCTCAACATCGGCCTTGATAACGTCAACCGCACCATCGAGGGCAAGGCGGCCGTTCTGGTCAGCAGCCTGCGCGGCGCGGTCAGCGAAGCAACGCAGGATCTGGACGCCGAGGCAGCCCGCCTCGAAGGCAAGACATCCGACATCGTCGGTCACCTGCGCAGCGCCTTTGGCGGCGTGGCGGAAGAGTTCGGCTCGGAAGCCGTGCGCATCGAGGACAAGGCCGCCGGCCTCGTCAACACGCTTCGCAACGCCGTTGGCGATGTGGCGCAGGAGTTCGACGCGGAAGCCGTGCGCATCGAAGACAAGGCCGCTGGCCTGGTGAACAGCCTTCGTGGCGCGATCAACGATGCAGCCCAGGAAATCGACGCGGAAGCCGCCCGTTCGGCCGGACTGCTGTCGAAGGCAGGCGAGGACTTCGCCTCCGCACTTGCCGCGCGCCAGGCGGATTTCGCCAACACCATCGACCAGACGGCGGCCGCTACAGCGGCCCGCCACGCCGATCTCGCCAGCTCGATCGAGCAGAAGGCGGCAGCCACCGCAGCCCGTCACGCCGAGCTTGCCCGCTCGATCGCCGATGCGGCGGACACGGCGACCGCACGTCTGGCCGCGACGCATAGCCAGATCGCCAACCATGCCGACAACATCCACCAGGGCCTCACCAATACGGAGAAGGCACTGGAAGCCCGAGGCGACGCGATCCGCAACACGCTCGACGAGCGCACCCGCGAGCTCAACTCGATGCTCGCCGGCCGCTCGATGGAGCTGTCGCGCCTGATCGACGAGCAGGCACGCCCGGTCATCGATCAGTATGCGGCGACCGGCCGCGAGGCAGCTGAACGTATCGCCGCCGTGACGCAGGAAAGCGCCGACCGCCTGCGTGCGGAAAACGCAGCACTGGTCAACGCCATCGCCGAGCGCACCGGCGAGACGCTGAACGCGATCTCCTACCGCGCCGAAGAGACGGCCAAGGCGATGAAGATGGTCGAAAACCGTCTGCAGTCGACCGCCCTGGGCCTGATCGACCAGCTCGCCAACAACAATGCCGCCATCGCCACGGTCATCGACCAGGCGAGCAGCAATCTCGGCGAAATGGACCAGCGTCTGGAATCGACGATCGCCCGGGTCTCGGAATCCACCCGCCAGGCCTCCGACATGCTGTCGACCTCGACCCGTCTCATCGAAGGCAAGGTCGACAAGCTCTCGGATATCTCGGCCTCGACGCTCTCGCAGATCGGCGGCATCGTCGGCCGCTTCGAGGACCACTCGCGGGTCCTCGGCCAGGCCTCCGACCTGCTCGGCGCCGCCCAGTCGAACCTCGTCAGCACGCTCGAGGAGCGCCAGGATGCGCTGCGCACCCTGTCGGTCGGCCTCGTGCAGCGCTCGGAAGAGATCGAACGCACGATGCGTGCGCTCGAGGGCTTCGTCGACGGCGCCTTCCAGCGCGCCGAAGAGCGTTCGGGCCTCGTTGCCGGCAACCTGCGCAACGGCATCCAGCAGTCCTTCTCGGATGTCGGTCGTCTGCTGTCGAGCACGGAGCAGCGTGCTGCCGAAGCGGCGGAAGCCATGCGCAACGCACTCGCCCAGGCCGGAGACGAAGCCGGCGCCTCGGTCGAGCAGGTCTTCAGCCGCGCCGAGGAGCGTTCGCGCCAGATCGCCAACACCCTTCGCTCCGGCGTCGAGACCTCGTTTGCCGACGTCAACAAGACGCTCTCTTCTGTCGAAGGCCGCGCGCTCGGCGCATCGGAAGCCCTTCGCCAGGCGATCGCCAAGGTCGGCGAAGACGCCGGCGCATCGATCGAGGGTGCCTTTGCCAATGCCGAGGAGCGCTCCAAGGAAGTGGCCTCGCGTCTGCGTGGCAGCGTTGCGGCCTCGGTGTCCGATATCGAGCGCATGCTCACCGAGAGCGGCAAGAAGTCCGATGGCGTCGCAGGCCAGCTGCGCGACGCCGTTCG
Source organism: Ensifer adhaerens (assembly GCF_002940685.1). Classification (GTDB taxonomy): domain Bacteria; phylum Pseudomonadota; class Alphaproteobacteria; order Rhizobiales; family Rhizobiaceae; genus Ensifer; species Ensifer adhaerens_E. The sequence continues at coordinate 262,212 of NZ_PNFP01000004.1, forward strand.
CGGCGCCATCGACGAGGCGATCGGTCGCTTCAGCGGTGCGACCGACGAAATCCGCCGCTCGGCCGGCGAGATCCGCAAGGAACTCGACATGACCCGCGAAGAGCTGAAGCGCGGTGCCTTCGACCTGCCGGAAGAAGCCAAGGAGAATGCAGCCGTCATGCGCCGCGCCGTCGGCGAGCAGATCAAGGCGCTGCAGGAACTGTCGGATATCATCGGCAAGTCCTCGACACAGCTCGAAGTCGCCCAGCCGCTGCGCCAGCAGCCGGCCGCGGCTCCGGTCGCCCGCCCGGTGCAGCAGCAACAGCCGGTACCACAGGCGCAGCCCGTCGCCCAGCAGCAGGTCGTGCAGCAGCCTGTCGTACAGCAACCGGTAGCCCAGCAGCCGGTCGTTGAGCAGCCGCGCCGCCAGGAACCGGCGCCGGCACTGCGGGGCAGCCTTAGCATCGAACAGCCGGCGGTGCGCCAGCCGGCGCCGTCGCAGGCGGTCAGCAACGAGGTTGCCGAAGGTGGCGGCTGGATGCGGGACCTGCTGCGTGCAGCCTCGCGCGAAGAGGCACCCTCGCCGGCCCCCCAGCGTCCGGCCGAGGCCCAGCCGACGGCCCGTGCCGGCGACAGCCGCAACCCGCGTCACGTGGTTGAATCGCTGAACTCGCTTTCGGTCGATATCGCCCGCGCCATCGACCACGATGCCTCGGTCGAGCTGTGGCGCCGCTACCAGCGCGGCGAGCGCGACGTCTTCACCCGTCGCCTCTATACGCTGAAGGGCCAGCAGACCTTCGACGAGATCAAGCGCAAGTACGACCGCGAGCCGGAATTCCGCACCGCCGTCGACCGCTACATCGCCGATTTCGAAAAGCTGCTCGCCGATGTCGCCCGCAACGACCCGGACAAGCGCATCACCCAGACCTACCTGACGTCGGATACCGGCAAGGTCTACACGATGCTCGCCCACGCCGCCGGCCGCTTCAGCTAAGCGGATTGCATAGAGAACAAAGGAAACGGCCCCGTCTCGCGACGGGGCCGTTTTCGTTTGCGGGCCCTTGAGGAAGGGAAGTGATCGATCGCTTCCATTGTGCGCGGCCAATCGATCGCGCTCAACGGGTACCGCAAGCCCCTAACATTGCCGGGCGCTTCACCGCCGCCACCCGACCCGCTCGTCCCCTTAGGTACCCAGCGAAAGCCGTAGCGTGTCGAGCTGCCGCATGCCCGGCGTTCGCCTTCGTCCAGGGCTGAAGGAAAGGTGCGGCGGTCGAGCCGGTTCAGCGCAGCGGCGAGCAGCCGCCCACGTCAGCGGCCTTGACGCGGCCGGCCTGGAGATCCTTCAAATAGGGCTTGTTCGGATCCGACCCGCCGAGCGCGCCGTCATAGGTCGCACGGTCGATCTTGAGCATTCGGCCGCTTGCCGTGAAGCTCACCATCTCCTTCTTGTTGACGTAGGCCGAGGCGACATTCATCCGGCAGAAGAACTTCTTCTCGCCGTTGCCGACGACCCAACCCCAGGCTCCGGATTTGCCTCTGGAGAGCTTGCCGGTCGCATAACCCTGCTTAGCGAGTACCGAATAGCTCTCCGCCTGTGCCATACCGGGAACGAAAGCAAGGCCGATCGCGGCCGCGACCGCGATTGGCCCGAATGAAATACGCATTGGATTTCAATCCTTTGATTACTGAGTGACATCATCTTGTACGCGGCCACAAACAGTTAATGCAACCATAACATGCAGATGAGCTTAACGCGGATCCAGCGATCCAAGGCGGAGTGGGTGTTGCTGAAATGCAATCGTTTGCATGGGGCGGGAACCAAGGCAAATGCCAAAGGCATGTACCAGGGGACTTGATGTTATGCTTTCTCGGTGGTGGCACCTGGCGGGAACGCCGACTGCCTCGAGCTCGGGTTTAGGCGGCGAAGATCGACGACAGCCGGCAGCCGATCGGCGCCGCAACTGGCTCATGGCAATCCGGGAACTGCAGCGTGTCATCCTGAAGTCGATCGGATGTGGCTCGGGAGTTCGCCGGCAAAATGATTGCGCTGAGTTCAGCGAGCCGTAGCCCCTGAACTGGCATCGGCGATGTCGGCGAGGTTCATCCCTGCCCGTCTCCTGGCAGATCATTGGCTGACCAGCGCGGTCTCTCCGAACGGTGCTCCGCGGCCTTGCGAACGAAGCTTCTCCTTCACCGAAGCTTCTCACCCGGGCAGCCACGATGACGCGTCGAGAAGCCTGAAAAACGAAAAGGCCCCGGACGAACCGGGGCCTTTCGTTGGATCTCAATCAGAGCCAGCGTCGCTGGCGGCCGATCAATGTTCCTTGTTGGCGTAGACTGACTTCTTCGTGAGGTACACGAGGCCGGTGAAGATCAGCAGGAACACCATGACCATGAAGCCGGTGCGCTTGCGATCTTCGAGGTGCGGCTCGGCAGCCCACATCAGGAACGCCGAAACGTCCTTGGCGTACTGGTCGACGGTCTGCGGCGTGCCATCGTCATAGGTGACCTGGTCGGCGGAGATCGGCTGGGCCATCGCCAGAGCGGCAGCGTTTGCGAAGTACGGGTTGTAGTGCGTGCCTTCAGCCACTTCGACGCCCTGCGGCGGGTCCTGGTAACCGGTCAGCAGTGCGTGGATGTAGTCCGGGCCGCCTTCCTGGTAAGGCCAGAACATGTCGAAGATGAACTGCGGGAAGCCGCGTTCGATGCCGCGCGCCTTGGCGATCAGCGAGAAGTCCGGCGGAGCTGCACCGTTGTTCGATGCGGCAGCGGCTTCCTTGTTCGCGTAGGGCGACGGGAAGTGATCCGAGGCGACAGCCTTGCGGGTGAACATCTCGCCGTCGGCGTTCGGGCCGTCCTGGACTTCGTAGTTCGCCGCAAACGCCTTGACCTGCGCGTCCGAGTAGCCGAGGCCTTCCAGAGTGCGGAAGGCCACCAGGTTCATCGAGTGGCAGGCCGAACAGACTTCGGCGTAGACCTTCAGGCCGCGCTGAAGCTGCCCCTTGTCGTAGTGACCGAAGGGACCGGCAAAGCTCCAGTCCTGCTGTTCCGGCTTGTGGATCGGATAGTGGGGCGTACCGCCGCCATGCTCCTCGCCGCCCTTTGCCTCTTCGGCAACAGCCGCACCGAGACCGAGACCAGCGACGACAGCGAGTGACAGAATGCCTGTAACAAGCTTTTTCATTGTTGTGGGTTCCTTATCAATCGCTGTTCTGATCAGGCGCGTACGGCAGCCGGCTGCGCCTTGGCATTCTTCTTTTCCAGGACCGCTTCGGTGATGGAATTCGGAATGCGCTTCGGCGTTTCGATCAGGCCGAGGACCGGCATGATGACGAGGAAGAAGCCGAAGTAGTACAGCGTGCCGATCTGCGACATCACGACATACAGGCCTTCTGCCGGACGCGAGCCGAGCCAGCCGAGCAGGATGGCGTTGGCAACGAAGATCCAGAAGAACAGCTTGTACCACGGACGGTAGACGGCCGAGCGAACCTTGGAGGTGTCGAGCCAGGGCAGGAAGAACAGGATGATGATCGAGCCGAACATCACCAGAACGCCGCCGAGCTTGGAGTCGATCGGGCCGATGTTGAAGGTGATGGCGCGCAGCATCGCGTAGAACGGCAGGTAATACCATTCCGGAACGATGTGAGCAGGCGTCTTCAGCGCGTCAGCCGGAATGTAGTTGTCCGGATGGCCGAGGAAGTTCGGCTGGTAGAAGACGAACCAGGCATAGATGATCAGGAAGACGGAAACGCCGAGCGCATCCTTCAGCGTCGCATAGGGCGTGAAGGGAACGGTGTCGGTCTTGGACTTCACTTCAACGCCGGTCGGGTTGGTCTGGCCGGTGACGTGCAGGGCCCAGATGTGCAGGACGACGACGCCGGCGATCATGAAGGGCAGCAGGTAGTGCAGCGAGAAGAAGCGGTTCAGCGTCGGCTGGTCGACGGCAAAGCCACCGAGCAGGAACTGCTGGATCCACTCGCCCACCAGCGGGAACGCGGTGAAGAAGCCGGTGATGACGGTCGCGCCCCAGAAGGACATCTGACCCCAGGGCAGAACGTAGCCCATGAAGCCGGTCGCCATCATCAGGAGGTAGATGACCACGCCGAGGATCCAGAGGATTTCGCGCGGAGCCTTGTACGAGCCGTAGTAGAGACCGCGGGCGATGTGCAGGTAGACGGCGATGAAGAAGAAGGATGCGCCGTTGGCATGCATGTAGCGCAGCAGCCAGCCGTGATTGACGTCGCGCATGATCTTTTCGACCGAGTTGAAGGCGACGGTCGTTTCAGCGGCGTAGTGCATGGCCAGCACGATACCGGTCAGGATCTGGACGATCAGCATGACCGAGAGCATGGCGCCGAAGGTGTAGGCGTAGTTCAGGTTCCGGGGAACCGGGTAGCTGATGAAGCTATCGTGAACAAGACGCGGCAACGGCAGACGGGAATCAACCCATTTCTCAATGCCAGTCGTCGGCGTGTAGGTTGAATGTTCAGCACTCATTATCAGTAGTCCCCTCAACCGATCTTGATAACTGTGTCGGATACGAACGAGAAGGTCGGCACGTGAAGGTTCTCCGGCGCCGGACCCTTACGGATGCGGCCGGCCGTATCGTAGTGCGAACCGTGGCAGGGACAGAACCAGCCACCGAAATCACCGGCCTGGCCGAGCGGCACGCAACCGAGATGGGTGCAGGAACCGATCATGACGATCCAGTTTTCCTTGCCTTCGCCGGCGGAGCGATCGAGGTCGCTCGCGCTCGCGTCGGCCGGAAGGTTGGCGTTGCGCGCAACCTGGTCCTTCAGCTCGTCGAGCTTGACGGCCTTTGCCTCTTCGACTTCCTTCTCCGTACGGTTGCGGATGAAGATCGGCTTGCCGCGCCATTTCGCCGTCAGTGACATGCCGGGCTGCAGGCTCGAAACGTCAACCTCGATCGAGGCGAGCGCGAGCGTGGATGCATCCGGACGCATCTGGTCGATGAAGGGCCAGGCGACGGCACCAGCGCCGACGACGCCTGCCATTCCGGTAGCCAGATAAAGGAAATCGCGGCGTGTGGGCTCGCCCAAGGCCTCGCTTGAAGTGTCGTGTTCGCTCACGGCTAAACCATCCTCTCACGCAATATTGCGGAAACCGCATCCGCCCCCGGCGAAATTCCTGCCCCTTGCGGTTTGATCCAGGTCAAGGAACCACGCCCTATTCATAGTGCTGATGCTCCGTCGCCCTGCAGTTGCAACGCGACATCGGCACCAGAATCCGGAAAAACTCTGCGCGCACACAGCCCGCAGAATCCCCGTCAATCCGGCGCGTTCTATGCTTGATCGCAAATTATGTCCAGCCTTGACAAGGGGATGTGGGCAGATTGTCGCGGGGAAAAGCGCGGCCAATTGGCACAAGGACTTGACGGCCATCAGTTAGGCGGAATTTGTGCCCGCCAGATGGGCTTGAAGGTGCCCCCGAGGGTGCTCTTGCGGTACCCTACTCCGCCGCCTCTTCCCGGGCGAGAAATCCGCCTGACTGGCGTGACCAGAGCCCGGCGTAGAGACCGCCGCGGGCAACGAGTTCGGCGTGCGTGCCCTCTTCGACGATCCTCCCCTTGTCCATGACGACAAGCCGGTCGAGGGCGGCAATCGTCGACAGCCGGTGCGCGATCGCGAGCACCGTCTTGCCCTGCATCAGGCGGTCGAGATTGGACTGGATCGCCGCTTCCACCTCTGAATCAAGTGCGGAGGTCGCTTCGTCGAGCACCAGGATCGGCGCATCCTTCAGCATCACCCGGGCAATCGCGATGCGCTGCCGTTGGCCGCCCGAAAGCTTGACGCCGCGTTCGCCGACATGGGCGTCGAGCCCCTTGCGGCCACGCTGGTCCTGAAGGTCGACGATGAAGTCATAGGCCTCGGCCTTGCGCGCCGCGGCGATCAGCTGTTCCTCGTCGGCATCCGGCCGGCCGAAGAGGATGTTGTCGCGGATCGAGCGGTGCAGGAGCGAGGTATCCTGGCTGACCATGCCGACCTGCGCCCGCAGCGATTCCTGCCTGACGGCGGCAATGTCCTGGCCGTCGACCAGGATGCGCCCGCTTTCGAGATCGTAGAAGCGCAACAGGAGGTTGACGAGCGTCGACTTGCCGGCGCCGGAGCGACCGACGATACCCACCTTCTCGCCCGGCCGGATCACCAGCGAGAAATCGTCGATGACGCGCTCGCCCTTGCCGTAGTGGAAGCGCACATGTTCGAAGCGGATTTCCGGCTTGCTCACCGCAAGGTCCGTCGCATCGGGCCGGTCGACGAGACCGATCGGCTGCGAGACCAGCTCGGCCGAGTTCTGGATCGTGCCGATGTTGCGCATGATCGAGTTGAACTGGGTCATCATGCGGCCAAGCAGCATGTTGAGCCGAAGCACCAGCGCCAGGGTGAAGGCGACGGCGCCGGAGCTGATCGAACCTGCGAGCCAGAGATGGATCGCATAGACGGCGATCGCCGTGATCATCAGGCCCGAAAGCAGCGCCAGCGAAGCGCGCACCGCCGTCAAGAGCCGCGTGAACGGGATCACCGCACGCTGGAACATGTCGAAGCCGGAGCGGATGTAGCGGTCGTTCTCCTCGTCGCGTCCGAAGAGCTTCAAGGTCTGGATGTTGGAATAGGCGTCGACCATGCGACCGTTCAGCATCGAGGCCATTTCGGCCGTGTCGCGGGCGTGCTTGCGAATGCGCGGAACGAAATAGCGCGCCAGCGACAGGAACACGACGATCCAGAAGGCGACCATCGCCGCCAGGCGCCAATCGAGCTGCGCCACCAGCGCCATGGTGGAGGCTGTGTAGATGACGATGAACCAGACGACCTGCAGCAGCGAGACGATGAGGTCGCTCGTCGCCTGCGCCCCGGACCAGACCTTGGTGACGATCCGCCCGGAAAAGTCGTTCTGGAAGAAGGTCAGGGATTGGCGCGCGACGTGCACATAGGACTGCCAGCGCACCAGGTTGAGAAACCCTGTCGTGATCGATTGCTCCTCGACAAGGGCTGCCAGCGACACCGCCACGAAGCGGAAGAGCAGCACGGTCAGGAGCATGAACAACAGTTCCGGCCCGTTGACCGCGATCAGGCCGTTCCATCCGGCCTCGGGCTTAACGGTGTCGAGCACATCGACAAGCCTGCCGACGAAATAGAAGAGCCCCGCCTCCAGCATGGCGACGAGCCCGCCGAGCACGGCCATCGCAATGAACGGCCCCTTGGCCTGACTGGCATAGAACCAGGCGAAGCCTGAGAGCGATTGCGGCGGCTGCAGGCGCTCGCGCGGTGCGAAAGGCTTGATCCAGTTCTCGAAGAGGCTGACGATGGCGCTGAGCATGGTTCCGATATAGGCGGTTCGGCGGGAACAGCAATCGGTTTCGACACAATTGCAGATTACAAATGCGTAACATCTAAGAGAGCGGCCCGCCGCTCTTGCGAACGGCGGGCCGCTGTTTCTATTCTGCTGCCTCTTCCTTCTCGACATCGTCGGCGATGAAGCCGCCCGACTGGCGCGACCAGAGATCGGCGTAAAGTCCGCCATGGGCGACGAGTTCGGCATGCGAACCCGTTTCCACGATCCGTCCGGCCTCGAGGATCACCAGCCGGTCCATCTCCGTCAGCGTCGACAGGCGATGGGCGATCGCAATCACCGTCTTGCCCGCCATCAGCGCGAACAGGTTCTCCTGGATCGCCTGTTCGACTTCGGAATCGAGCGCCGAGGTCGCCTCGTCGAGGATCAGGATCGGGGCGTCCTTGAGGAAGACGCGGGCGATCGCGATGCGCTGGCGCTGGCCGCCGGACAGCTTGACGCCGCGTTCACCGACCTGGGCATCCAGGCCCTTGCGGCCCTGGTTGTCCTCGAGCCCCTGGATGAACTCCCAGGCATTCGCCTTCTTCGCCGCGGCGATGATCGCCTCGTCGTCCGCTTCCGGGTGTCCGTAGGCGATGTTGTCGCGAATGGAGCGGTGCAAGAGCGAGGTATCCTGCGTCACGACGCCGATCTGCGAACGCAGGCTGTCCTGCGTCACGGCTGCGATGTCCTTGCCGTCGATCCGGATCGCGCCGTCCTCCAGGTCGTAGAAGCGTAAGAGCAGGTTCATCAGCGTCGTCTTGCCGGCGCCGGAGCGACCGACCAGACCGATCTTCTCGCCCGGCTCGATGTTGAGCGAGAGGTGATCGATGACGCCCTTGGCCTTGCCGTAATGGAAGCGGATGTTGTCGAAGGCGATTGCCCCCTTGTCCGCCTTCAGCGCCTTGGCGTCCGGCTCGTCGACGATGTCGTGCGCCTTGGTCATCATTCCGATGCCGTCATAGACCGTGCCGATATTCTCGAACAGCGCCGAGACTTCCCACATGATCCACTGCGACATGCCGTTGATGCGCATGGCAAGACCGACGGCGATCGCGATCGCGCCGACCGAGATGGCGCTCGTCAGCCAGAGGTGGATGCCAAGGGCTGCGATGGCAAAGAGCGCGATGCTGTTGTTGGCATAGACCAGGATATGGAACAGCGTCACCTTGCGCATCTGCCGATGCACGGTGTCGAGGAAGCCGTCCATGCCGTCGCGGGCATAACCTTCCTCGCGGCCGGCATGCGAGAACAGCTTGACCGTGCCGATATTGGTGTAGCTGTCGACGATCCGGCCCGTCATCATCGAACGCGCGTCGGCCTGTTCCTTGGAGATCTTCTGCAGCCGCGGCACGAAATAGCTGACGATGCAGATATAGATCGCCAGCCAGATGGCGAGCGGGATGACGAGCCGCCAGTCGGCGGTCGCGACGACGGCGAGCATGGTGACGAAATAGCTGACGACGTAGACGAAGACGTCGAGGATCTTCATCACCGTCTCGCGCACCGCAAGCGACGTCTGCATCACTTTCGTTGCCACGCGTCCGGCGAACTCGTTGGCAAAGAAGGTCATGCTCTGGCGCAGCAGGTAGCGGTGCATCTGCCAGCGGGCGATCATCGGATAGTTGCCGAGCAGCACCTGGTGCATGATCAGGGAATCGATCGCCACCAGGCCCGGCAGGCCGATGAGAACAAGCGCTCCCATCCAGAAGAGCTTGCCGCCCTCGGCTTCAAGGAACGTCTCGCGGTTGGCGCTCGACAGCCAGTCAACCATGTTGCCGAGGAACTGGAACAGGGCCACCTCGCCGATGGCGATCAGCGCCGTGCAGACCGACATGATGACGAGCCAAGGCACGGCCGGCTTGGAATAATGCCAGCAGAAGCCGAACAGCGTCTTCGGAGGGACCGTCGGCTCCTCCGCGGGATAGGGATTGAGGCGGGATTCAAACCAGCCAAACATTGCATTGCTCCTTCAGAGTATTTTGAAGGAAAGCGGGAATTCGTCCCGCATTCTTATGATGAAAAAGTCAGTCCGGAAATGCTGGCCCGAAAAGGGCTTCGTCTTCCGGAGTCCCGGAAGCGCGTCGATCTCGGTTAAAAGATAGGTCGCGGAACCGGTCAGGCCAAACGGTGGCCCACTACTCCTGGAAGGCGTGTCAACATCGATACAGTCATGTTTGCCTCCGTCGGTTCGCGTTGAAGAGGCTCGATCTCTACCCCTATTCGCGTCGCCATGCCAGATTGTCGCAGACTGTTTCGTGCACATTTTTTCATCGCTCGCGCATCTGTTGCCGTTTCGGCACAGATTAGCGCCGGCAAAATCAGCGGCACGAAATTGAAGGTGGCGCGTCCCTCCGAAGGGTGGATCGCCCCACGGTTCGGTGCGATAGGAGCCGAGACCGCCCTCCGTTCCGTTATCGCCTTCAGGAGCAGCCGCAGCCAAATGAACAACCTGCGCATCGCCCTCTACCAGCCCGACATTCCCGGCAACACCGGCACGATCCTGCGCATGGCCGCCTGCCTCGGGCTTGGCGTCGATGTCATCGAGCCGGCCGGCTTCGACCTTTCGGACCGCAACCTGAAGCGCGCCGGCATGGATTACATCGCGTCGGTGGCGCTCACCCGCCACGTCAACTGGGAGCGCTTCGAAGAATGGCGCGTGGAAAGCGGTCGACGCCTCGTGCTCGCCTCCACCAAGGCTGCCCTGCCCTATACCCGTTATGAGTTCCGTCCCGACGACATCCTGCTCTTCGGACGGGAGAGCGCCGGCGTGCCCGATCATGTGCACGAGCGCGCCGACGGCCGTATCCTCATTCCGATGGCCGAGGGCCAGCGCTCGCTGAATATCGCGATCTCCGCCGCGATGATCGCCGGCGAAGCGATCCGGCAGGTCTGTCCACTCTGACAGCGCAAACATCGCGACCTCCTTGGTTGTTGGCCGTGGCCGGCGTCGCCGAAGGCGAAACCGGCCACTGTGGGCAGTTGGCGTTTACGCCGCTACCTCGTTGTAAGGCGCGCTCTTGCGCGCCTGTTTGAGGACGCGGGCCCACCAGGTCAGCCGGTCCATCATCAAGAACAGCGGCGCGCGCAGTTCCTCGGGCTTGTAGAGATTGCCAGCCGCATCGAACTTCGACCACGCCTTGGCAAGCGAAATGCCATCGCGCAGCGTCACCGTATGCAGTTCCCCGAAAACCTGGCGCAATTGCTCGACGGCGCGAATGCCGCCCGAGGCGCCGCCATAGGAGACGAAGGAAACGGGCTTGGCGTGCCAGGGTTCGTAGACCGAATCGATCAGTTCCTTCAGCGCCGCCGGGTAGCCGTGATTGTATTCGGGCGTGACGATGATGAAGGCATCGGCCTCGGCGATCTTGCGCTCCAGCCATTCGCCGGGATTGACCGCCGCGCCGAGACCACGCGAGGTTCTGAGCCGCGCCGGATCGATAATCGTCAGGGTGAAGGTCTCGGACGCCGAAAGTTCCCGGATCAACCAGTTGGCGACCGTATCGCAGAAGCGACCCTGGCGCGCGCTGCCATAGATTACGGCAAGGGTCATTTTCTCAGTCATGGGGTCAGGCTCCTGTTGTCTCACTCATGGAGCCAATGCTATAAAACCTCAACAATAGTTGAGGTCAATAGGCATCATGACGATCGTGAAGAATAGCGAACTGCGCCGTGAACTGACCGTGGGCGAAGTGGCGGAGCGCAGTGGCGTCGCCGTCTCCACCCTGCACTTCTATGAGACCAAGGGGCTGATCCGCAGCAACCGCACGCGCGGCAACCAGCGGCGCTATCCGCGCAGCGTGCTGAGGCGCGTCGCCGTGATCAAGGTGGCGCAGCGGACCGGCATCCCCCTGTCGGAGATCCAGGACGCTTTGTCGGTTCTGCCGGACGATCGTCCGCTGACGGTCGAGGATTGGGGCAGATTGTCCGAAAACTGGCGCGAGCAACTGAACGAACGCATCACCAGCCTGATGGCCTTGCGCGACCACCTGACGAGCTGCATCGGCTGCGGCTGCCTCTCCCTGCGTGAATGTCCGCTGCGCAACCCGCACGACGTCCTGTCGATGGAAGGCGCCGGCCCGCGGCTGATGGATGAAGACAGCCACCCCTGAAGAGGAGCCGCGACCGAACGAGTTACGAAGGCGTTTCGCTCGGCGGTCGCAGCCGCGCGAGGGCAACCATGCTTGCGAGCGTCCCGAGCGAAAACAGCATCGCTATGGACAGCGCCCACCGATTGCCGACGGCGCCTAACACATAGGAGAAGAACGGCGCCGCGACGGCAAAGGCGAGGTTGAGCGGCAGAGCGAGACGCGCCATGACCGAGGCATAGTCTCCGGCCGAAAAGAACACGAGGGGCATGGTCGCCCGGCTGACGGACATGGCGCCGCTCGACAAGCCATAGAGAAGCAGGAAAAGGACGATCGACCAGTCGCTGCCGTTGCCTGCGATGAGCGCAATCAGTGCCAGTGGCATGATGATCGCGGCGACGAGGCCCGTTGAAAGCCCGTCCCAGCGATTGCCGCCAAGGAAATCGAAGAGGCGCGCCGAAAGCTGCACGACGCCGATCGCCGATCCGAAGCCGACCGCCAGGTGTTCGGGTACGGAGAAGCTGCGAAAGAGATCGATCGCCACCAGTTGGAAACCCCAGGTAACAAAGCCGTTGAGCGCGACGGCGACCGTGATCAGAACTGCGACACGTCCGGGCGGTGCGGCTCGGGCAATCGCGCCGATCTGGTCGGGCCGCACGCCGGCCGTCGCCGTCTTGCCCTGCGATGCCCGCGGCAGCGCGAGCAGATGCAAGGGCGCGCAGACGAACAGCATCGCGCAGCCATAGGCAAACAACGTCAGGCGCCAGCCGAGCAGCGACTGCAGCAGGACCGTTGTTGGCCAGGAGATGCTCGGCGCCAGGGCCATCGCCAGCATCTGTGCTCCGATTGCCCGCCGTGCGCCGGCCCCGGCGATATCGCTCAGAAAGATGTGCGCCGATGTCGTGAGCGTCGCTGACCCTGCAACGCCGAGGATTGCCCAGGCACAAAAGTATGTGACCGCCTCCATGGAAATGGAAAGCAGCCAAAGTCCTGGTGCGGCCAATGTCGAGCCTGCCGCCAGGATCAGTCGCGCACCGTAACGCTCATAGAGCGGCGCCAGGAGCGGTGACACCAGCGCCATCGCCACCAGCATGACGGTCGGACCGAGATAGACGGTCGAGGGGTCGAGCGCGAGGTCTCGCGCCATGTCCGCAGCCGTCACCGAGACGGCCATGAACATGACGCCCCAGGCGACGATCTGGGTGACGGAGAGAACGGCAACGGAGCGAAAGACGGGCATCGGAGGGTCGAGGGGAAAGAGGGGAGCGGCGGCGGTCCCTCCCTTCTAGCCCTGAGGTTGTGACACTGTTGCGACCGCAGGTCGACAGATCGCGGGATTTGCGAAGAGCGACGATACGGCACCGTCGCCGCCGGACCCTATGGTCAGTCGGCAGTCGGCAGTCGGCGCATGGTGAACTCGATCTCGTCGCCCTCGAGCTGGCGCCAGCTTTCCACCTCTGTCCAGTAGGCGGCCTTGGGCCAGGTGTCGAACCATTCCCGGGCTTTCGCGCGGGCGGCACTGCGATCGAGCCGAAAGGTTTCCCGCACGAAAAGGCCATCGCCTCGTGTCGGATTGTCCCGGCGGTGCCGGGCGATCTGCCGCCGCAATCCATCGAGCGGCGGGCCTGCAGGTATTCTCGCCATGGGCTATACCTCTGATCTGTAAGATAGTGAGGCAACCTCGCCTTTGCCAGAGCTTTGTGCGGGTTCGGTTGGGGCGTGCTGCGCCAGCCGCGACAGAGTGGCCGAGGCGCTGGACCGCCGTTGCCATCAGCGCCAAAGTGTGAACTGTGGCGACTTCAATCGAATCGGCGGCATTTCATCGGGATATCCCGCCAACAGGACGTATTTTTCATGGAACGACCGCAGCTACCCCAGGGCCTCCCCGCAGACATCGAAGACAAGAAGGCGGAGGCGCGTGCATGGTTCGAGGGGCTGCGTGACACCATCTGCGCCGCCTTCGAAGCTGTGGAGGACGACCTGACCGGGCCCTTGTCCGACCGCGCCCCCGGCCGCTTCGTTGCCAAGGACTGGAGCCGCGAGGACGGCAAGGGCGGCGGTGGCCGCATGTCGATGATGGAAGGCCGCGTCTTCGAAAAGGTCGGCGTCCACACCTCCACCGTCTATGGCGAGTTTTCGCCCGAATTCCGCAGCCAGATCCCGGGTGCGGCCGAAGATCCGCGCTTCTGGGCGTCCGGCATCTCGTTGATCGCCCACCCGGTCAATCCCAACGTGCCGGCGGTTCACATGAATACCCGCATGGTGGTGACGACCAGCAACTGGTTCGGCGGCGGCGCCGACCTCACCCCCGTGCTCGATCGCCGCCGCGTCATGACGGATCCGGACACGCAGCTCTTCCACCGGGCGATGGAGATCACCTGCGGCCGCCATGCGGTCGCCGATCATGCCAAGTTCAAGAAGTGGTGCGACGACTACTTCTTCCTGCCCCATCGCAACGAACCGCGCGGAACCGGCGGCATCTTCTACGACTGGCTGCATTCGCCGGAAGAGCAAGGCGGCTGGAATGCCGATTTCGCCTTCACCCGCGATGTCGGCAAGGCTTTCGCCATCGTCTATCCGAAGATCGTGCGCACCAACTTCAATACGCCCTGGACCGAGGACGACCGTGACGAACAGCTGGTGCGCCGCGGCCGCTATGTCGAGTTCAACCTGCTCTACGATCGCGGCACCATCTTCGGCCTGAAGACCGGCGGCAATGTCGAGTCCATCCTGTCGTCCCTGCCCCCGGTCGTGCGTTGGCCGTAACGGCGTTTGGGGAAGCACCGGCCAGACCGGCTTTCCTGATCGAGGCTGTCGGCAGATTGGATGCCGGCAGCTGACGTACGCCGCATGTGACTGATCGCGGCAAACGAGCTCGCGTCGACACCTCTGGCAACCGTTTGCCAGGGCGGACATTCACCGCGCCTCTGTTGGCCGCAAGTGTCCTTCACGCGGTCTTCTCGAAAATTCTCTGCAACCTATTGTCCTTTTCCAGAGCCATATACATCTACAGGACGTGCTATCAACAAGCCTTGGCGCGAGCGGGAAGGACGAATGCATGTCGAAGGAGAACGCTGCGCCGGAAAGCAGCCGAAGCCAGGGGCGTTTCAGGCGGTGGCTCAAGCTTTCCGCAATCGTCGTTGCGTCGTTGCTCGTCCTTACGGTTGGCCCCCTTGCCTTCCTGCTGCTTTATCCGGAGCTGAGATCCTACCCCGAACCTCCGGCGAAGCCGGCCGTTTCTAAGCTCGAGAGAAATCTGCAGGACCTTGAACATTTGCGGCATTTCGTCGATTTCGAACGAAGCTTCACGCCGGAAACCGAGGCCGAGTTCAAACGGGCGCTGAGTGCGATGGAACAGCGCGCCGGCGATATGGACCGGGCCGATCTCGCCATGGGCGCTGCAAAGGCAGTGGCGCTGGTAGACAACGGCCATACCAACGTGCTCGGACTTGTCGGTGACCGCAGTTTCAACGCGGTGCCCATTCGTCTCGGCTGGTTTGCCGACGGGCTGTTCGTGATAGCCGCCGCCGAAGACCAGGCTCACCTGCTTGGCGCGCACGTTCTCGGCGCAAACGGCAAGGCGGCGGACGCCCTGCTTGCGGCACTGCGGCCATATGTCGGCGGGCCTGCCAACCTTGCCAGGGAGCTGGCGCCGAACTTCCTCATTTCGCCGGAGCTTCTCCATGCGGCGGGCCTCGCCGAAACGGCAGGAAGCATCCGCTACGACATGCGCCTTGCCGATGGCAGTGCCCTTACGGTCGAGCTCGCAGCGCGTCCCGGCACGCAGGGGCCGTTGAAACACACTTTCTGGCCGGCCCGTGACCTGAGCCCGATCGCCCAGGCTGACCAGCCTGCGGGTTGGCGACATGTGCTTGATGGCGTGGCGCCACCGGCCTATCTCGCCCAGCCCGATCGCAACTATTGGCATTCCTATCCCAGGCCGGACCTGCTCTATGTTCAGATCAACCGCGTCAGGGACGAGGCACCGATTGCTCTATCGCAATACCTTGCCGACGTGCTCGATGAAGCAGCTGAAAAGCACGTTCGCGACGCCGTCGTCGACCTCAGGTTCAACAACGGTGGCAACTATCTGCTTTCCGCGGATTTCGCCCGACGTCTGCCGGAGCTTCTGCCATCGACGGGGCGGTTGTTCGTCCTGACCACCGCCAACACGTTCTCCGCCGGCATCAGCACCGCCGCGTGGCTGAAGTATTATGGCGGTGCGCGGGTGACAATCGTCGGCGAGAACATCGGCGATCGCATGCAGTTCTGGGCCGAAGGCGGCGCTGCCATGCTCCCGCATTCCAAGCTTGCGGTCCAATACACCACCGGATTTCACGACTGGGAACATGGCTGCAGCCTGTCGAAGATCACGACGTGCTTTATCCTGAATTACCTCTATGACGTGCCGGCCGGCAGCCTCGAACCTGATATTGTTGCCCAGCCGACCTTTGCGGACTACCTGGCGGGCAAGGATCGGGTTATGTCGATCGTCTTGGAAGCGCTCGCGACCGGTCGCCCCTCCAGCTGAAGTCGCCGTGGTATCCGGTGGCCGAGCGTTGCCCGAGCACTCGTGCGAGCGACGCCCTGTGGCCAGGAGACCGAAGATGCCGGACCTCAATTGCAAACGCGCACCCTCTTGAGCACAACCCTGCCGTAGGCGCCGTAGGTCTTCGCAGTCTTGACGACGCAACCCGGCTTGCAGCCGTAACTGTAGTCTGCAGCCTTTGCCGGCATGGCGAAGGCAAGTGTAATGGTCATCGCCAGAGCCGTGGCGAAGCAAGAACGGCGCATTTTTATGTATCCCCGTATGATCTGACTGCGACGGAGCCGCCCGTCGCGTGAAACGAGCCATCGCACGGATCGGCCACATCCCGCTGTTTCGAATGAAACAGGCGAACAAAGCACGCGATCAGGCGTTTCACCTTCGTCGAGCGAGGTGAAAACGATGATCTTCAAGAAGCGGACATTTTACGGCGACGAGCCGGAGCGGCAGGCCGCGGAGCACCCGGCCGAACTGGAGCGCCGCGTCGCCCATCTCCTGGCGGTCACGCCCGGCCTCGATGCCGCCGATGTCACCGTGACCGGCAAAGGCAACACGATCCTGCTTGCCGGCTTCGTGGCGACGGCAGCCGAAGCCTCCCGCGCCGAGGCGGCGGCAAGGACCGTCCAAGGCGTCGCGGAAGTGATCAACCGGATCGAGACGGTCGTTGCAAGATGAGCGTCGTCAGATCGAGCCGAGCGTCCAGCTGACGATTTCCGCGGAAACATTGGCAAAGGCCTGGTCCATCGCCTTGATGAAGGCCGGGTTGCCCGTGCCCCTCACGCCAGCCGTCGCGCGAAATGCCTTTTGCGCCAACACCGTGCCGTTACGGTCGTTGAGGATCTTGGCAAAGATTTCGACGACGGCCGTATCGGCACCTTCCGTCGAGATCTCGAAGGCGCGGATTTCCGTGATGATCTGATAGTCGATCGCCAGGCCCTGGCCGGGCTTGCCGACGCCGCCGATCTTGCCCGTATCCTCGAAGGCCTGGACGAGCTTCGCCTGTACCAGCTTCGGCAGGCGGTCGCTCCACTGAGCCTTCGAGAGATATTGCAGTTCCGCGCCGGAGAGGCGGATGACGACCTGATCGCTGTCGAGCGCCTTCAGCGCCGTCGGCTCGGGCACGAGGATCTGCTTGCCGGTCGATGCGCGGCCCTCGACGGCCGGCCTTGCCGAAAGACTGTACGTGTCATTGACCGCTTTGGTACCGCAGCCGGCAAGCCCTGCTGCCAGCATGATAATCAGGGCGGAGCGCCACGCTCCCGTCACTCGCACGCCCACCAGCCCTGGAAAACTCATACTGCCGTTACCTTTGTCCCACACAACCTGGGCGCATTCCTGATCGAAACACACCGCCCGGCCCCACGCCGGCTGTGCCCACCGACTCAGCGTCGGGTGCGGCCATCATATTGCTTTACCGTCTCGCCGCCAAAGAGGAGGCGCTGCGGATCCTTGTCGAATGTGGAGATGGTGTTCTCCAGGCTCTGCACCGTGCGGCGCGTATCGGTGACGAGCGCCTCGACGTCGCGCAGCCCCGAGCCCGAGAAGCGCTTGAGGTTCTCCGCGATCGGGCCGATCTGCGCATTGAGATTGTCCGCCATCTTGCGGAACGAGGCGAGCGTCGCGCGGGCATCGGCCGAAAGCGACGGCGCGTCCGCATCGCCGAGGAAACCGTCGACCTTGACGAGAATGCTGTCGACCCGGTTGGCCGAAGCGTTCAGCTTGCTCGCCAGCTGCGTCACATCGGTGATCGTGCGGTCGATGTCCTGCTGGCGCGCCGTGATCTTGTCGGCGAACTGCGAGATGTTGGCCACCGTCTTGCGGGCGTCGGCAGTCGCAGCGGTGATGTCGTTGACGACGAGCTCGACCTTCTGCTTGTCGACCGACGCCACCAGCGTATCGACCCGCTCCAGCGTCTTCTGGGCGTTCTTGCCGAACTGCTCGTAGGTTTCGACCGTCCGCCGGAAGGCGGCGATGGTTTCGGAAACGCCGCCCGAGGCCGCCTTCAGGTCGTTGCTGATCTGCTCGACGTTCGAGACGATCTGATCGATCTTCTTCGGATCCACCGACTTCACGAGGGTCTCGGCGGTCTCCAGCGTCGAATCGAGCTTCTTCGATGCCGCACTGACCGAACCGGAGAGTTCCGTCACGCTCTTCAGGAAATCGTCGATCGCGCCGGAATTGTTCGCAAGCGCCTTGGAGAACGTCTCTGCATTGCCGATCGTCTTCGTCAGCGGACCGCGCACGTCGGTGACGAAGCCCTGGATGTCGGTAATGGCGCTGTTGGCGCGATCCATGATCTGGTCGGCCGTGGCGAGCAGGCTGGTGACGCTCGACTGGTCCGCAAGGATCCGCGCCTGCGTGCCCTTCTCGATCGCGGTCTTCAGGATGTTTTCGTCGCCCTTGTGGCCACCGCTGAGCTCGATATAGGCAGCACCCGTCAGGCCCTGCACTTCCAGCGTCGCCTTGGTCGACTTCAGCACCGGCGCATCGACCGAAACCTCGGTCAGCGCGATCGAATAACGCGGATCGTTGGCATCGATCGCAAGGTTGCGAACCGTGCCGACGGGAATGCCGTTGAAGCGCACCGGAGAGCCGACGGAAAGGCCGTTGGCGGACCCCGGAATGTTGACCACCAGCTCGACCATCTCGCCGCTTCGGCCATACTGCGACATCCAGTAGACGAAGCCGAATGCGGCCGCGACCACGAACACCGTGAAGAAACCGACAATGGCGTAGTTCGCTTTCGTTTCCATTCCTACCGACTACCTTCGTGGCCGCTTCACCGGCTCTTCCTCCGATCTGGACGCCTGGGCATCGAGATCGCCTTCTCAAAACTCATTGATCGTTTCTGACGATCGAACGTGCCCGCTTGCCACGGAAATAGGACTGCACCCAGGGATCGTCGCAGGCCAGCATGTCTTCCACCGTACCCTCGACCAGAACCCTCTTCTTGCCGAGAACCGCGATGCGGTCGCAGACGGAAAAAAGGCTGTCGAGGTCGTGAGTCACCATATACACGGTCAATCCAAGCGTGTCGCGCAGCTTGGCGATCAACTCGTCGAACTCCGCAGCCCCGATCGGATCGAGCCCGGAGGTCGGTTCGTCCAGGAAAACGAGGTCCGGATCGAGCGCCAGCGCCCGGGCGAGTGCGGCGCGCTTGATCATGCCGCCCGAGAGTTCCGACGGGTACTTTTCCGCCGCCTCCGGCGCCAGGCCGACCAGCTCGATCTTCACCCGTGCCAGCTCGTCCATCAGGCTCTGCGGCAGGTCGAGATATTCGCGCATGGGCACCTGGATGTTCTCGCGCACCGTCAGCGCCGAGAAGAGCGCGCCGTGCTGGAAGAGAACGCCGAGACGCATGTCGAGCGCGATGCGCTCGCCCTCAGTGATCTTGTCGTAGTCCGCACCGAGAATTTCGATCTTGCCGGAGCGCTTCGCCAGCAATCTCAGAACCGTGCGCATCAGCACCGACTTGCCAGTGCCCGACGCGCCGACGAAGCCGAGGATTTCGCCGCGATAGATCTCGAGGTTCAACTTGTCGAGCACGATGTTGGACCCGAATCCGACAGTCAGGTCGCGAACGGAAAGCACCGACTCCCGCCCGTTCGCCTCAGTTTCCTCATGCCTTCTTTCGACCGGGTTCACGCTGTTCTCCGCATCAGAAGTTAATCGCCGCGTAGAACATGGCAAAGAGACCGTCGATCAGGATCACGACGAAGATCGACTTGACCACGGAAGACGTCACATGGCGGCCGAGCGATTCCGCGCTGCCGCCAACTTTCAGGCCCTCGACGGCCGCCACGACGCCGATGATCAGCGCCATGAACGGCGCCTTGATCATACCGGCGGCCACCGACGAAAAATCGATGGCTTCCTGCAACCGGGCAAGGAAGGTCGGGATGGTGATGCCGGAATAGCCCCAGGCGACGAGCGCCGCACCGACGAGGGCCGCAAAGTTCGCGATGATCGTCAGAAGCGGCAGCGCGACGGTCAGCGCCACCAGCCGCGGGAAGACGAGAACGCCGACCGGGCTCAGCCCCATCACCTTCAGCGCATCCACCTCTTCGCGCATCTTCATCGAGCCGATTTCGGCCGTGATCGCGCTGCCGGACCGGCCGGCGATCATGATCGCCGTCAGGAGCACGCCGATTTCACGCAGTTGCAGGATGCCGACGAGATCGACGACGAAGACTTCGGCACCGAAGTAGCGCAACTGGAACGCGCCCTGCTGCGCGATGATGGCGCCGATCAGGAACGACATCAGCGTGATGATCGGCACCGCCATCACGCCCATGCGGTCGATCTGGTGAACGATTGCCGCCGGCGAGACGCCGCTGTGCCGTCCGAGCTTCAGCTGCGCGCCGCGCACGGCCGACCCCAGAATGTACATCGCCGCGACGATATCTTCCCACGTCGCCGCCATCACTTCGCCGACCGGGGCGAAGATGCGCTGGAACAGCGACAGCCGCTCGCCGCTCTTTTCCGGCGAACGCAGTTCCGCCGGCAGGGCGTCGATCAGTTCGACATAACGCTGCCCGCCCTCGGCAAAATGCACATCGTCACGCGACGGGCCGGCGACGCGGGTCATGAAGCGGCGGATGATCCAGGCGCCAGCGGTATCCATGGCCGTCACGCCGGACAGATCGAACCGGGCGACACCGTCACCCTTGCGCGGAAGGCCGTCGAGCTTTGCAGCCATGGCTTCGGCCGTCTCGTGCCGCCACGCGCCGGTGAAGACATAGCTTCGCCCGCTGCCACTTTCGGCCAGCGCGACATCGGCGGTCATCTTGCGGGCGGCTTGCGACACGTGTCTTCTGTTATCCCGATTTGCCTCTGCACAACGCCTGCAATCTCAACTGATTTGAGGACAAAATTATGCAGCAGACCTAAAGTGTTATCGCGACCGTTGGGTGTCCGAGCGGACGCAACGACGGTGTAAAGATTCGTAAATCCTTACACCGTCATAACGGCTCGCACCTTTGCTGTCACCCGAACGTTACGGCACCATGACGCCGGGCCACCAGATTACCTGCCGGAGACGCTTTCATGTCACTTACCCTCGACGCCGCCGTGGAACATTTCCCGATCGCGGGCACCTTTACGATCTCGCGCGGCTCCAAGACGACGGCAAGCGTCGTCACCTGCCGTATCGGCGACGGTGTCCATGTGGGCTCCGGCGAATGCGTTCCTTACGGCCGCTACGGCGAAACGATCGACACGGTGCTTGCTGAAATCGCAGCCGTCCGACCACGCATCGAGGCTGGCCTCAGCCGTGCCGACCTGCAGCGCGAGATGAAACCGGGTGCAGCCCGAAACGCCGTCGATTGCGCCCTGTGGGACCTGGAGGCAAAGAAGAAAAACCAACCGGCCCATATTCTTGCCGGAATTTCTTCACCCGAAGCATTGACCACGGCCTATACGCTTTCGCTCGCAGAGCCCGATGTGATGCGCGAACAGGCGGCGAAATATGCCCACCGTGCACTGCTCAAGATCAAGGTCGGCACACCGGACGACGCGGCGCGCATCCGTGCCGTCAGAGCCGGCGCACCGGACAGCCGCATCATCCTCGACGCCAACGAAGGCTGGACGCCCGAAACACTTGCCTATCACTTCGCGATCTGCGCGGAGGAACGGATCGACCTGATCGAGCAGCCGCTGCCGGCCGGCCGCGACGAGGCGCTGGCGACGATTGCCCGCCCCGTCCCCATTTGTGCGGATGAAAGCGTGCACGCGACCAAGGACCTCGTTGCTCTCGTCGGCCGCTACGATGCGGTCAACATCAAGCTCGACAAGACCGGCGGCCTCACCGAGGCGCTGCGCATGCGCAACGAGGCCGTATCACTCGGACTGAAGGTCATGGTCGGCTGCATGGTCGGCAGCTCACTGGCGATGGCGCCGGCGATCCTGGTTGCCCAAGGGGCGGATTTCGTCGATCTCGACGGCCCCTTGCTGCTGGCGCAGGATCGCGAGCCGGGCCTGCGCTACGAAGCCTCGCTCGTCTTTCCGCCGGAACCGCGTCTCTGGGGCTGAAGATACCAGGCACTGACCGCGAAGCAGCAGCCGGCGAAGGCGACGACCGACATCGAATAGAAGCCGTTCACCCCGTACCAGGCATAAAAATAGCCCGACAGGAAGGTGAAGATCGCGGTGAAGATGCCGGTGTAGAAGAAATAGAGTCCCTGGGCCGACGCCTCCTGGGATTCCACCACCCGCTCGACGAGCTTGTGCTGCATGCCGGTGTGCATGATCGCATAGGTGAAGGCGTGGAAGCACTGCAGGATGAAGTAGCCGCCGAAGCCGAGATCCATCGGGAAGATGATCCAGCGCACCACCGCCAGGAAACACCCTGACAAAATCATCACCCAGACGCTGAAGCGGCGGCTGATCGCCTTGGCGAAGATGAACATCGTCACTTCCGCCGCCACGCCCGCGCTCCAGAGCAGGCCGATCTCGGTGCCGCTGTAGCCGATCTGCTGCCAGTATATTGCCGAGAAGGCGAAGAGCATCGCGTGGCTGGCATTGACCAGCGTCACGCCGATCAGAAGCAGTTGCAGGTCGAGCTGCCGGAGCGACTTCGGCGGCGGCTCGGTGAGCGCGGTGATCGGCGACGGCCGCCGCGGCTTGCCGACGCGCGGCGCCCCGTAGGCCATGGCGATGGTCAGGCCGAAACCGACGGCCATCGCCGGCAACACCATGTCGCTGCCGAAAATGCCGACCATCCAGCCGCCGAGCATGGTCGCGCCGATGAAGGCGACCGAACCCCAAAGCCGCATATGGGCATAGTCGAAGCCCCAGCGTCGCACGCCGGAGAGCGCGATCGCCTCGACGATCGGCACATAGGGCGAATAGACCGCCGACTGCAGCGTATAGATGACCAGCACCGGCCAGAAGTCGCGGAAGTAGAACAGCACCAAAGCGGTGCCAAGTGACAGGAAACCGGACCAGATCAGGACGATCGCCCGCTCGCCGAGCCGGTCGGCAATAACGCCGGCGATCGGCGCGGTGATGACGCGCACGAACATCGGCAGCGCCAGAACCACGCCGATCTCGAAGTCGGTCATCGACAGCGTGTGGAGCCACATCGGAAAATACGGCATCGCAAAGCCGTTGACGATCAGCGGCGCACAGAAGAGCAAAGCAATGCGAAGCGCAAAATGGCGCGGCGGAGGGCCCACATAGGCGGGCGCTTGGGAGGGAATCATCGTCTGACCTGATGGCTGTGCCCGATCTCTAGCACGAGCCGGGCGCCCCTCGCCATAACCTAGTTTTCGCGACACGACTTTCGGTGCGGCGCGAAGCTCACGCCGCGCGCTGGGTCAGAAGTTGGGCGAGCAGCTTGTCGGCTTCGGCCGAAGCTTCGCCTTCGCTGGCGCCGCCGCGCATCCGGTGCCAGGTGATGAGCTCCATCGTGCCGTCGTGGTGCTCGGCAATCGCCGTGCAGCTTTCCACCCAGTCACCGGTGTTGATGTAACGGATGTCGCCGATCTCCTCGATGACAGCGTGATGGATGTGGCCGCAGATCACGCCCTGCGCATCGTGGCGGCGCGCCTCCTCGGCAACCACCTTCTGGAACTCGCCGATGAAGTTGACGGCGTGCTTGACCTGGAGCTTTGCCCAGGACGAGAACGACCAGTAGGGCATGCCGAGACGCCGGCGGATTGCGGCGAGACCGATATTGATGGCGATCGCCGTGTCATAGGCCCAGTCGCCGAGATAGGCGAGCACGCGGGCATTGCGCACGACCACGTCGAATTCATCACCATGCAGCACCAGATACTTCCGGCCGTCGGCCCCCTCGTGCATGTAGCGCTGCGCCACCTCGATGCCGCCGAAATGTACGCCGGGAAAGTCGCGCAGGAACTCGTCGTGATTGCCGGGGATGTAGACGATGCGGGTGCCCTTGCGCGCCTTGCGCAGGAGCTTCTGCACCACGTTGTTGCAGTTCTGCGGCCAGTACCAGCTCCGCTTCAGCCGCCATCCGTCGACGATATCGCCGACGAGCACGATCGTCTCCGCTTCATGATGCCGCAGGAAATCAAGCAGATAGTCGGTCTTGGCGGCTTTCGAGCCGAGATGGACGTCGGAGATGAACAACGTCCTGAGCTTTCGTACGGAGTTGTCTTGCTGCGCCGCCATCATGCCAGCCTCGTCTTAAGGTTACGCTTTCTGCCCTCGTGAGAACCAGACTCGTGTTTCAGGAAGATGACATCAGCATTGCGTCGCCGGTCCGCCCGCTGAATTCAGCGCTGCAAACTGTACCTTGCTTCGAATTCATGCCAAAAGGCACGACCACGAATGAGGAATGTGAGAGCATGAATACGGGCGACAAGACGAAATCCCATACCGGTCCGGCCAGCGGCGACATCGACCAGCAGGCCCTTTTCTTCCACCGTTATCCGCGCCCGGGTAAGCTCGAAATCCAGCCCACCAAGCCGCTCGGCAACCAGCGCGACCTGGCGCTCGCCTATTCTCCGGGTGTTGCCGCCCCTTGCATCGCCATCCGTGACAACCCGGAGCAGGCTGCCGATTTCACCGCCCGCGCCAACCTGGTCGCGGTGATCTCCAATGGCACGGCCGTGCTCGGTCTCGGCAACATCGGCCCGCTGGCGTCAAAGCCTGTCATGGAAGGCAAGGCCGTCCTGTTCAAGAAATTCGCCGGCATCGACGTCTTCGACATCGAGATCGATGCGTCGAGCATCGATCGCATGGTCGACGTGATCTCGGCGTTGGAGCCGACCTTCGGCGGCATCAACCTCGAAGACATCAAGGCACCGGAATGCTTTGAAGTCGAACGTCGCCTGCGCGAGAAGATGCAGATCCCGGTCTTCCACGACGACCAGCATGGAACCGCCATCATCGTCGCCGCCGCGATCCTCAACGGCCTCGAACTCGCCGGCAAGGACATCGCCAAGGCGAAGATCGTCACCTCGGGTGCGGGTGCGGCCGCTCTTGCCTGCCTCAACCTGCTCGTGACGCTCGGTGCCAAGATCGAGAACATCTGGGTCCACGACCTCGAAGGCCTGGTCTACAAGGGCCGCGAGGTGCTGATGGACGAGTGGAAGTCCGTCTACGCCCAGGATAGCAGCAACCGCGTTCTCGCCGACAGCATCGGCGGCGCCGATGTCTTCCTCGGCCTTTCTGCCGCCGGCGTGCTGAAGCCCGAACTGCTGGTGCAGATGGCGGAAAAGCCGCTGATCATGGCGCTTGCCAACCCGACGCCGGAAATCATGCCGGAGGCCGCCCGCGCTGCCCGTCCCGACGCGATGATCTGCACCGGCCGCTCGGATTTCCCCAACCAGGTCAACAACGTCCTCTGCTTCCCGCATATCTTCCGCGGCGCGCTCGATTGCGGCGCAAGCACGATCAACGAAGAAATGAAGATGGCCGCGGTGCGCGCCATCGCCGGCCTTGCCCGCGAGGAGCCGTCCGATGTCGCCGCCCGCGCCTATTCCGGCGAGACCCCGGTCTTCGGCCCCGACTATCTGATCCCCTCGCCCTTCGATCAGCGCCTGATCCTCCGGATCGCGCCGGCGGTTGCCAAGGCTGCGGAGGAGAGCGGCGTCGCCACCCGTCCGATCCAGGACTATGACGCCTATCTCGACAAGCTGAACCGCTTCGTCTTCCGCTCGGGCTTCATCATGAAGCCGGTCTTTGCCGCCGCCAAGAACGCCCAGAAGAACCGGGTCATCTTTGCCGAAGGCGAAGACGAGCGCGTGCTGCGGGCGGCCCAGGTGCTGCTAGAAGAAGGCACGGCCCGCCCGATCCTGATCGGCCGTCCCCAGATCATCGAGACGCGCCTGCGTCGCTATGGCCTGCGCATCCGTCCCGATGTCGATTTCGAGGTGGTGAACCCCGAAGGCGACCCGCGCTACCGCGACTATGTCGAGGACTATTTCGCCCTCGTCGGCCGTCTCGGCGTCATCCCGGAAGCCGCCCGCACCATCGTGCGCACCAACACGACCGTCATCGGCGCGCTCTCGGTCAAGCGCGGCGAAGCGGATGCGCTGATCTGCGGCGTCGAAGGCCGCTACAGCAAGCACCTGCGCGACGTGTCGCAGATCATCGGCAAGCGCGACGGCGTGCTCGATTTCTCGGCGCTCAGCCTGCTGATCTCGCAGCGCGGAGCCACCTTCTTCACCGATACCTATGTGAGCTACTGCCCGAGCGCGGAAGAGATCGCGCAGACGACGGTCATGGCGGCGCAGGAAATCCGCCGGTTCGGCATCACGCCGCGTGCCGCCCTCGTGTCGCATTCCAACTTCGGTTCGCGTGATTCGGAAAGTGCCACCAAGATGCGCAAGGCCCTGCAGCTCGTGCGGGAACTGGCGCCCGACCTCGAGGTCGACGGCGAAATGCACGGCGACGCGGCGATCTCGGAAGCGCTGCGTCAACGCGTCATGCCCGACAGCAGCCTGACGGGCGAAGCCAACCTGCTGGTCTTCCCCAATCTCGATGCCGCCAACATCACGCTCGGCGTCGTCAAGACCATGACCGACAGCCTGCATGTCGGTCCGATCCTGCTCGGCTCGGCGCTGCCGGCACATATCCTGTCGCCGTCGGTCACCTCGCGCGGCGTCGTCAACATGGCGGCCCTTGCGGTCGTCGAAGCCAGCCATCCGGGCTGAGATGGAGACGCGGAGATCGCTACCGATCTTCGCCGACTTCGGGCGCCACGCCGGCGCCGGCAAAACCGTATCCGGGTGTCGCGCCTGCTTCAGGCGCGGCATCGCTCGCCCATCGGATTGCCCGCGGTTGGGCGCCCCTCACGCAGCCGCCCGGCAATCACAATCAAGACGCGCACAATTGGTATTATACACTAAACAGGAAAGTTTGCGCTGGACAAAAGGTGAACCTCTAACCATGCTGGGACCTCGGACGAGATTCGGTGTTGTGGCATGACTGAGCAGCAGGCTGTCCTCGACATGCTGGAAATCCTGGAATGCGGCGGCTGCGTCGAGCCCGCTCATTTCTTTACCCTGATGCGTCGTACTTTTCGCATCGCCCACCTGCTTTACCTCGAGGCCGAACCCTACGCCGACGAACTCAAGGTCTGCCGGCTGCATCACACTTTCGGTGCCTATGCCGCCGAGATCTACCGCGCGCGCGGCCTTCACCGCATCGATCCGATCCTGAAACTGGCGCTTGGCGGCGTGCGGCCGGTGGAATGGACGATGGCGCGGCATCGCTTCCCCGAATGCGAACCGCTGTTCCAAGCGGCCCAGGAAATTGGCATTTCGACCGAGGGTGTCGCCCTGCCGCTGCCGTCGCCGGCCGGCCGCATGGCGCTTCTGGCGATCAACGTCAACATGTCGGCGGGCGAGTGGACAACCTATAGGCGGCATCACCTGCGCGATTTCCAGCTGGCCGCCAATCTCTTCCACGCCGCGATGCTGGAGCATGGCGCCATGGCCGGCAGCATTTCGACCCGCGACATGCGGCTCACCGGCCGCGAAACCGAAGTCCTGACCTGGGCTGCCGCCGGCAAGAGCTATTGGGAAATCGCCACGATCCTCGGCATTTCCGAGCGTACCGTGCGTTTCTTCATGACCAATGCGCGACGCAAGCTGAACGTCGTTTCCAACACCCAGGCCGTGGCACAGGCCGTGCGGCACGCGCTGATCCCCTCCGTTTGACACCCGACAAGACACCTCCACCGAAACCCCTCGAAATCTAGTGGCAAATATCGCGCATTTGAACTGTCGCTACTGACAGTTACGCAACCGCCGCGAGCCTGACAGCATCGCCCCATCCCCAAACTCGGATGGAGAAATCGATGATCAGGATCCTGAACGGAAAGACCCGCGCACAACACCCGGCGGCCGTCGACGACATGTTCCGGTTGCGCAAGCGCGTCTTCCACGACTTCCTGAAATGGGACGTCAAGACCGAAGGCGAATGGGAGATCGACAATTACGATCAGGCCAACCCGCTCTACGTCCTGTCCTATGCGCCCGACACCGGCCGGCTGCGCGGCGCCCTGCGGCTCCTGCCGACGCTTGGCCCCAACATGCTGGACGATACCTTCCCGATCCTGCTCGGCGACAATCCGGAAATCCGCAGCGCTTCCGTCTGGGAATCCAGCCGCTTCTGCATCGAGCCGGAGATTTCGCAGGACCGCGCGTCCAATCAGGTGACGGTCGCGGCGGCCGAACTGATGTGCGGCGTCGGCGAACTGGGTCTCGCCTCCGGCATCAGCCACATCGTCACGGTAACGGACGTGTTCCTCGAGCGCATGTTCCGGCGCATGGGATGCCCCGGCGAACGCATCGCCGAACCGCATCGCATTGGCTCGGTCTTTGCCGTCGCCGTCGCCTGGGAAGTGACCCCGGATCTGCTTTCGCGGATGAAGGCGGTCGCCGCCATCGAAGGGACCGTGCTTGAACGTCCGATGTCGCTGGAAACCGCGCGCGCCGCCTGAGTGCGTCAGTCGATCGGCGCTGTTAACGCAAACCGTCGCTTGTCGTTGCACGATCATCGGCAAGCTCTATGATGGAGGGCGAAACAGGAATGCCGCTGGCAGCCGCCCGGAGAAGGTTGGCGCCGACCTGGCAACAGGAAGAGACTTTCGCCCCGTGTTCACGCGCCTGAAACACGTCGCTGCGGCCCTTGTGCCATTGGTTCTGATCGGTGCCGGTCCGTCACTGGCATCGACGACCTGCGACCGCCTGAACGCCCGCCTCGCGCAACTGCCCGATTACGTCGCCAGCAATGCCGATGCGCGAGATTACGCGAGCGCCATCTCGCGCCAGAACATCGAACTGCGGCGGGCGAAGAACGACCGCCGCCGCGCCGGTTGCGGTGGCGGCAACGCCCCCGTCTTCGACGGCGGCGACGCCGACACTTGCGGCGGGCTGAACAGCCTCATCGCCGAGATGGAAGACAATCTGCGCATGCTGAAATCCGAGCGCGAGCAGATCGTCGCCGGCGGCAGCGACGACAGCCGTCGCCGCATCCTCGCCGCGCTCGAGATCAACGGCTGCTATGGCGACCGCGAGGAATTCGCGAGCGTCGAACCGGACGTGCCGGAAAGCCACCGCAACATCATTGCCGACCTGCCGCCCGAAGACGCCTACGGCCCGATGCTCGGACACGGCGAAGACGGTTACGCGCCGCAGGATCGCTACTACGCCGGCACGCTGCGCACCATGTGCGTGCGCACCTGCGACGGCGCTTTCTTCCCGATCTCGTCCGACGCGACACCGGCAGACTTCCCGCGCGACGAACAGGCCTGCCGGGCGCGTTGCCCGGGTGCCGAGACCGAGCTTTATTTCCATGACCTCAACACGGAAGAGAGCGACAAGATGGTCTCGGCCGTGACCGGGCGCCCCTATACCGAAATGCCCAACGCCTTCGCCTATCGCACCCGCACCGTCGGCAAGCCCGGCCAGTGCGGCTGCCAGATACCGCAGACGGCCGCAACCACGCCGAAGGCAACCGGAACGAAGATCGGTGACGACCAGTCGTCCATCATCGTAATCGAGACCAAGAAGCCCGCCGATACCTCGACGGCCAAAGCGCCGGCCGAAGAACGCCCCTACGACCCCGAGAAGAACAGGGTGCGTGTCGTCGGCCCGACCTACTTGCCGCAGGAAGAAACCTCGATCGACCTCAAGCACCCGAAGGGACCGGCCTATCAACCGGTCCAGAACTGATCCCGTCGCGGCTTTACGCCTTTTCGCAGCGCCCCCAGCCTTCCGAAAAGACGAGTTCTTCCAGCGGCAGGCGCTGCCGCCAGCCCTTCACCGCCAGTTCCGGCTGCTGATAGAGGCGATCGACATAGCCGAGGCAGAGCCAGGCAACGATCTCGATATGGTCGGGAATCCCAAGAATCGCCTTGATCTCGGCCTCGTGGAAGATGCTGACCCAGCCGACGCCCACCCCTTCGGCCCGCGCCGCAAGCCAGAGGTTCTGCACCGCACAGACGGTGGAATAGACGTCCATCTGCGGATTGTGGGTGCGCCCGAGCACGACGGCGCCGCCGCGCGTGCGGTCGCAGGTAACGCAGATGCTGAGCGGCGCCTTGCGGATGCCTTCGAGCTTCAGCGCACGGTACTTGGCCTGTTGCTCCGCCTCGAACATCAGCGCGGCCTCGTCATTGGCGCGGCGAAACGCCTGCCAGACGCGTTCGCGCGTCTCTTCGGCCCGCACGAGCACGAAGTTCCAGGGCTGCATGAAGCCTACCGACGGCGCGCTGTGCGCGGCGGTCAGCAGGCGCCTGATCAGATCATCCGGCAACGGCTCGGGCAGGAATTCGTCGCGCACATCACGGCGTGTTTCGATGGCACGGTAGACGGCCTCCCGCTCGTCTTGCGAGAAGGCACCGGCAGCCGCAAGGCCACCCTTCGGTTCAGTCAGCATCGTTCGATCCCCAACAATGCGAAAACCTCCCGCCGTCCACGCGGGGTTCGGTCTATCTCGCCAGGCCGGTCTTCTGACTGCGGTTCAACCGGCCGCCCCGCCTTCCCAGATCGATTGAAGATCCAGTGGCAAAACCTTGAATCAAATCAAGGCACTTGGAGGCGACCGTCCCCGTCACAGCGTTGGGCACGTTCCGGAATGACACCGGATTCCCGATTCTCCCGCTCGCGCGGGCACCTGACGGCGCCATAAGGGCACAGCGCCGGCGGAAAGACAAGCGCAGCTCAGAGCGGCGCTACCGGGTGCGGCGAACCGTCATAGGCGCCCCAGACGGACTGGTCGAAGCAGATCATCGATCCGGTCATCAGGCCGGATTCAGCCGATGACAGGTAGGCGCAGGCCCGGGCCACCTCGGCCGGATCGACGAGCCGGCCGAACGGCTGGCTGGCAGCCGCCTTTTCGAGCCAGTCGGCAGACGCGCCGTGAAACTCGCGCTGGATCCGGTCCTCGCCTTCGGACGCCATCCAGCCGATGTTGAGCCCGTTGACGCGGATCCGGTTGCGCAGGAGCGCGTAAGCCGTGTTCTTGGTGAGTGTTTCCAGCGCCCCCTTCGACGAGCAATAGGCAGCAATGAACGGCTGGCCGGCCATCGCCGACATGGATCCGATGTTGACGATCGTGCCTTCGGTCTTCTCGCGCCGCATCACCTTCACCGTTTCCTGCATCAGGAAGAACGGTGCGCGCACATTGATCGCAAACATGCGGTCGAACAGTTCCGGTGTCGTGTCGAGGATCGTGCCGCGGTCGGTGATGGCGGCGGCATTCACCAGCGCATCGATCCGGCCGAATTCCTCATCGCAGGCGGCGACCACCTTGCGGGCGTCCTCCACCCTTTCGAGATCGGCCTCGACATAGATCACCTTCGCACCGCTCGCCTTGCCGATCTGCTCGGCCTTCGCCCGCCCCTTGGCGGCGTTGCGTCCGCAAATAACGATGCCTTCAGCACCCCGTTCGGCAAAGAGGCCGGCAATCGTTGCGCCCAGTCCCTGCGTGCCACCGGTGACGATGGCGATCTTGCCTTGCAATTGTGCGCTCATCGAATTCCTCCCTTGGAAATGATCGTTGGAAACGGCTTCGGCTCCCGGCCGAAACACGCCGGGAGCCTGTCGAATGCGAGGCTGAGCCGTCAGCTCAGCTTGCGCTTGGCCTGCGCCTCGAGCGCCGCGCGAAAATCCGCCTCGTCCGTTCCGGCCGCCAGAGCCTCGCGCATCAACTGCGCCTGCGTTTTCGGCGCCAGTCCGCCGAGCGGTGGATCGCGGTCGAGATTGGTCGGGAAGGAGTAGCCTTCGGCACAGGAGGCGATGGCATTGGACGCTTCCGCGTCCGTCAGCTTGCCGCCCGCCAGCAACGCCCGCAAGGCCGGGTAGAGCGTCGCGCTCATCGTCAGCCGATCGACCGTCTCCATCGCGCGCCCGAGGGCCGAGGACACCTGCAGCAGGTTGGCGACGCGGCGGATGTCGGCGGAACGATTGGTGCCGGCGGCATGGAAGAGCGCCGGATTGAAGAAGACGACATCGCCTTTTTCGAGCGGAAGCTGCACGTGATGTTCGTCGAAATAGGCGCGGAATTCCGGCCGGTTGAGCGCCAGATAGCCCGGCACGTAGGTTTGGCTATAGGGAAGGAACAGCGTCGGCCCGCTTTCGAGCGGCATGTCGCAATGGGCGACCGCCCCTTGCAGCGTCAGCACCGGCGAGAGTTTGTGCACGTGCGCCGGGTACTGCTCGATCACGGCGGCCGTCTGGAAGCCGAGATGGTAGTCCCTGTGCGCCGACTGCGCCGCGCCGCCCGGATTGACGCGGTTGACTTGCGCCGTCATCTGATAGTTCGGTCCGAGCCAGGCCTCGCTGACGAGCGCGATGACGGCGTTGCCATAATAGGCGGCGAAGTTCTCCGGTGCCTTCAGACAGTGCTTTTCCAGCGAGTTCCAGATGCGGTCGTTGGCGCCGGGCTTGGCGAAATGATCGCCGCCGCCGCTGTTGCTTAGATGCTGCTCCTCGATGATCGCGTCGAAGACGGCGCTGGCGGCATCGATCGGCGCCGTGTCGGCAAAGGCGCGCTTGAACACCGCCACGCCCGGCCCCGTTGCCAGCACCTCGCAGATTTCCGCCAGAACCGCCCGCCGCGTTTCGGGGCCGCCACAGGCCGCAAGCAGTTCGGCGCTGTCATAGATCAGGACGTTCTTTTCGCAGCCAGACGCATGGGGATAGTCGGCCAAGCTGGTCCGGCGCTCGACTTCCGCCCGGAACGCTTCGAGATCGCAGGCCTCCTCGGTCAGCCAGACGCGCTCGATCCGCTGGCGCGCCTTGTTGTCGGTCTTCATCCCGTTTCCTCCTCTGGAACATCCCGATGAAGACGACTATAGGCGGCGGCAAAACATGATATAGAGCAAGAATCCATCAAAAAACCATCAGCAGAGCGAGGCGATGGCGCATCCGTTTCTGGTCAAGGACATCGCCTTTCAGGCCGGTCTCAGCACCGCGACGGTCGATCGTGTGCTCAACGAGCGCGCCGGTGTGCGCCGCCAGACCATCGCCCGCGTTCGTGCAGCCATCGAGGAGCTGGAGAAGCAGCAGGCCGGCCTCGACATCCAGGGCCGCAAGTTTGCGATCGATATCGTCATGGAGGCGCCGGAACGCTTCACCGACGCGGTGCGCCGCGCGTTTGAAAGCGAAGCGCTGACCTTCGCGCCGACCATCTTCCGCTGTCGGTTCCACTTCGCCGAGACGATGCGCCCGCAGGATACGGTGCAACTGCTCGACCGGATCCGGCTGCGCGGGACCGACGGCCTCGTATTGAAGGCGCCCGATGTGCCCGAGATCGTCGCCGCCGTCGGCCGCTTCGAGACGGGCGGCATTCCCGTCGTGACGCTGGTGACCGACCTGCCCCATTCAAAGCGGACCGCCTATGCCGGCGCGGACAACCGGGCAGCCGGCGAAACCGCCGCTTATCTCATCGGCGAGCGCTTTTCCGGCGCCGCGGCGACGGTGCTGGTGACATTGTCGAGCGGCCGTTTTCGCGGCGAGGAAGAACGTGAGATCGGTTTTCGCCGGGTGCTGCGCGACCGTTATCCTGCGATCCGGATGGTCGAGATCAGCGAGGGCCACGGCCGCGACAGCGAGACCGGTATCCTGGCGCATGTGGCGCTCGCGGCCAATCCCGATATCAATGCCGCCTATTCGATCGGTGGCGGCAACCGCTCGGTGCTGGCGGCCTTCGAACGCCTCGGCCGCCACTGCGCACTCTACGTCGCGCACGATCTCGACGGGGACAATCGGGCGCTGCTGCGCGATCGGCGAATTCACTTCGTGCTGCATCACGATCTCAAGACCGACGCCCGCACCGCCTTTCGGACGATGATGCTTCGGCCGGGTACGCCTGCGATCGGCCCGCAGCTTTCCGCCGTCGTGGTCATCACGCCCTACAATGTCCCGGAGTAACATCCCCGCCTGCCAGCGCCTTCAGGCGGCCGACTGGTCGCCGTCCTTCTCCGCCGGCAGAACCATGTCGTCGGCCGTTTCGAAGCGATTGCGGCCGCGCCGCTTGGCGAGGTAGAGCGCCTCGTCGGCCGCCAGAAGCAACTGGCGCGCCGTCTGCCCGTGCCGTGGCGCAAAGGCGATGCCGGCGCTGCCGCCGACGACCAGCATCTGCCCCTCGAAGGCGACCGGCGTCTGCGCATCGGCGATCAGGCCGGCGGTCAGGCTGCGGGCGTCGGCCTCACTGCAATCACCGAGAATGACCGCGAACTCGTCGCCCCCAAGCCGGGCGACCATGCCCTTCGGCCCCGCGCGGTTGCGAAAGCGCTCGGCCATGGCGACAAGCACAGCGTCGCCGGCGGCGTGACCGTAGCGGTCGTTGACCGCCTTGAATTCGTCGAGGTCGGCATAGACGAGCGTGAAGGGATGCGTCGTTGCCCGCAGCAGCGCTGCTGCCAGCATGTCGTCGAAGCCGCTGCGGTTCATCAGCCCGGTCAGGCGGTCGTGCTTGGCGAGGTGCCGGTTCAGCGCTTCGCTCTGCTGCAGGGCGGCAAACAGCGTCGAGAAGCGCAGCGCCACGAAGGCCATCAGCAGCGCTGCGACGATCGCCATGATGATGACGCTCGGCAACAGCTCGGCGCGCACGAACCCGCCGGGTGATTTCGGCATCCAGGCCGCCACGAGACAGGACGCATCGGAGCAGCGCCCGACCAACGCGTAAGCGCTGCCTGCCGGACGCTCGTTGAGGGGAACGAAGGTCAATCCCCGGATGCCCAGCCGTGCGGCGATCTCGCGCGTCATCTTCGGGGTAACGGGGCGAACGGAAACCATCAGCACCGGTGCGCGCCGCTCTGTCGGGACCAGCAACGTCTCGGGAATGACCGCCTGCACGACGGCCACGCTCATGCGTCCTTCGATCTCGCGCAGGTCCACCGCATGGATGCCGGGCACGGCGGGGATCACCGATTGCGGGTCCGGCGTCACGACATCCAGCTGATAGGTGCCATGGTTGTTTCTGAGTACGTTGTCATAGCGGCGCCTGGCCTCCTCGATGAGATCGTCGACCTCATCGAGCGGTCCGCGCGCCATCGCGGCTGGAACCGACGCGCCGTCCTTGAGTGCAGTCGACACGTTGCGTTCCGGATCCGTGAAGATGATCCAGGAGAAACCGTAGTCTTCCCACAGCCATCCCGTCAGCTCGTCGCCGACGAAACTGTCGCTGACATGACCGGCCTTCAGTTCCGCGTAGGTCTTGTCCCAGAAGGAAAGCTGAGCCTGGAATTGGACGGCTGCATCCATCTGGTGGCGCAACTCGTTTGCGACGAGCCGCCGTTCCGCCGAAAGACCGAAGCGATCGGCCTCCCTGACCGATCGGTCGAGGACATAGATGAGGCTTGCGATGATCAGGACCGCGACCAGGGTACAGGCGGCGTGGATCGCCCAGACCGTCTTGTCCCGCTTTGCCTGCCGCAACGCCTTTTCCACCACGCCAGTCCCCCTCGTCCGTACCGGCCATGCCGGGCATTCTAGCACTTGTGGAGTGCGATGCGCGACGACGGCAGCCGATACTGCCGCACCCTAGCGGTCAAAATCGAAGTTTGGCTTAAATAAGCTGGTGTTGAAATACTTAACGATTTCAACCGGCTGAATCCGCTGACAATCAGCGGTCGCAGGGGATGGAAGAGGGCGCGGATCATCGTCCGCGCCCTCTCCCGGCACCTCGTTATTGTCGAGCCGCCTTTGAAGCGCGCAACAAGGCGATGATCTCCTCATTGCCACGTTCCAGGGCGAGCGCGCTTATCGACGGGCCGGCAGCGCCATCGCGCAAGCGCGCATTCGCTCCCCTGTCGAGAAGCAGCCGCACCGCATCCGCCTGCCCGTTGATCACGGCAAAGGCGAGCGGCGTCATCCAATCGTGCTGCGGCTCCGGCCGCCCGCGGCCACGGAACGTGCCGAACGCCGTCTCGATCAGTGCCGGCTGCCGGTCGAGGATCTCCGCCAGCCGCCCGGTCACGCCAAAGGATGCGGCGGCAAAGACATCGAGCGGCTGCGCCTTGAGGAAGCGCACCATCTCGGCCTTGCCGTTATACTGCGCCCAGCCGATCGGCGGCGCGTGGTGGTAAGGGTCACGGGCCATGGCATCGGCTCCGTGATCGAGCAGGAGCCTTGCCATGTCGATATGCCCATGCAGCGCCGCCTCGTGCATCGGCGTGCGCGAGGTCATGCGGTTGACGTCGAAGCCGAGCGACAGCATCAGCGCGACCGCATCATGCCGGTCCTCACCCGCCGCCTCGTGCAGCATCGCCGGATGCGCGGCTTCGGTCCGGGCGACAAGCGTCGGATCCGCGTCGACGAGTTCCCTCGCCTCGTCGACCTTCACTTCCCCAACGGCACGGGCCAGCCGGTCGACATCACCAAGGGGCATCACCCTCGCGCCACGCGAAACGAGATACTGCGCCAGTGCCGGATCACCGCCGAGTTCCGCCCATTGGTAGGGCGTGCGGCCCTTGATCGGGCGGTTGACGTCGGCGCCGTGTTCGACAAGCAGCCGCACCCGGTCGGCCATGCGTTTTTCCAGTGCCCAGGCAAGCTGGTAGTCGAACACGCGCTCGCCGTTTTCGACCAACTGGCCATCGTTGCGCACAAGCCAGTTGTTGCGGTCGTCGGCATTGAGGCCGTGGTCGAGCAGCAGCTTGAGGCAAGTGTTGTCGGGCTCGAACATCCGGTTGTAGAGCGCCTGGCTGTCATTGGCCCGGGCACCGGCAGACAGCAGCAGCCGCGCAAAGGCGACGCAATCCGGATGCGGCGGCTGCCGCTCCGGTCCGGCTTCGCCCTCGCCGAAAACCCCGGTCAACGCCGTGAAACGATACTGACCGTCGTCGAGCCAATGGGCGTTCGGGTCGGCGCCGCGGGCGATCAGCCGCGCGGCAGCGGGTAGCGACGAACGACCGGGCACGCGGGCATAGGCGGTGTAGAGCAGCGGCTCCCAGTCGTAGGGACCGCCACGCTTGTTTGCGAGCTTGGGGTCGCGATCGAGCCAATGGTCGATCGCCTCGGCGTCGCCGAGCGCCGCGGCCACATGAATGCTGTCGCCGGCGATCTCAGGGTGTTCGTCCAGGAGGGCAAGTGCCTGAGAAAACCGTTCAGGATCTGCCGCTATGTCACTGAAATACGAGACCGATGCGAGACCGAGAAAGCGATTGGCAAGCTGCTCTGTCGCCGGCTGCGCGGCGCCCGCCTTTTCAAGTTGCCGCTTCAGCCGCGTCCAGCTCGCAAAGCCGAATTCGCGGGCAAGCACGAGCTGGGCATCCTGGAGACCCATTTCGGCAGGATCCGAGAAATAGGGAAGCGCCCGCTGGCGGGCACTGGCATCGCCGGCCTTCACGGCTTTCAGAAGAGCCTTGGCCTGCTTGCGGATGGTATCGAGGGTAAGGTTCGCGGAAAGATCGCGCGTGATCATGAAAGACCTCCTTTCATTCACGTCCGGTATCCGCGCCCACAGACTGAAAAGAGGTGTGGCAACCAAGTTCAGTGAGACAGGTGGGCCTTGCCCTTCCCGCGGATCGGATGCGCCCTGCGAACGAACGAAGCGCTAGCACGCGGGATTATACTTGTCCAGCGTCCTCATCTTTCGGGCTCGTAGCGCACGAAGGCGAAGCGGTCGCCTGATGGAGACCAGTTGGGAACGTTGATCGTTCCCTGTCCGCCGAAGAGCTCGAACAGCTCCCGCGCATTGCCGCCGTCCATGTTCATCAGTCTCAGCCGCACGTCGAGGTCTCTTGGATGATCGAAGACATCGCCGTCATAGGAAAGCACCAGCAGGTTCTTGCCGTCAGGCGACGGATGCGGGAACCAGTCGCCATAGGGGCTGTCGGTGATCCGCGTGACGTCGCTACCGTCAGGCCGCACGCGCCAGATCTGCATCTGCCCGGTGCGGCTGGAGTTGAAGTAGATCCATTCACCATCGGCCGACCAGTCGGGCCCGTCGTTGCGGCCCTCGCCATGGGTCAGGCGCGTCTCCTCGCCGCCATCGACGGAGATCGTGTAGATGTCGAAGACCTGGTCGCGGATGCCGCAATAGGCGAGCGTCTGCCCGTCCGGCGACCAGCCATGCCAGTAGGACGGCAGGTTGCGGGTGACGAGTCGCGGTCGGCCACCTTCCGCCGGCAGCAGATAGATCGCCGATTTTCCGAACTCGGTCTTGTCGCTGATCGCAAGTGTGCGGCCGTCCGGCGAGATGCCGTGATCGTTGTTGCAGAGCGTCGCAAAGCCGGTGTCGATCTCCACCGGCTCGGAACCATCAAGACCAAGCCGATAGAGCCTGCCGTCGCCGTTGATGATCAGATGCGATCCGTCCCGCGACCAGTTCGGCGCCTCGACCAGCCTGTCCGTCTGCCAGACGACCCGCGTTTCGCCGCTTGCGATGTCATGGATTTCGACGGAACTGCGCATTCTCTTCTCCCGCCTGGAAAGCAGCTACTTGCGTTCTTCACCCGGCGACAGTGTCGCCAGAATTTTGGCACAGACCGATTGCATCAGGACGGAATCGCGTCGCTCCCGCCACGTCGAAACCAACCCCCAGGCGAGCAGGAGCAGGATGCAGACGAAGGCGACGCCGATCATGGTGAGGCTGCCGGTCGCAAGGCCGTAGATCCCGAAGATAGCCGGTGTAGCGAAATAGGCGATCTGCGCCGAAAGCTGCCGGCCGGCGGAGACATCGCTGAGCGACCACAGCCGCATCAGCCGGATTTCCTCGTCCGTGAACGCTGGACGGCCTTGCCGGCCGTCCTCTTCTGCGGAGAGGGCGTCCATCTCCTAACCCCGGTCGCGGAAGCGATTGGTGATCGGGTAGCGGCGATCGCGGCCGAAATTCTTCTTGGTGATCTTGACGCCCGGCGCCGACTGCCGGCGCTTGTATTCGGCGATGTAGAGCAGATGCTCGACCCGGTGCACCGTCGCCTCGTCGTGGCCGCGCGCGACGATTTCGTCGGTCCCCATCTCCTTTTCCACCAGGCACTCGAGAATGTCGTCGAGCACCGGATAGGGCGGCAGCGAATCCTGGTCCGTCTGGTTGGGGCGAAGCTCGGCCGAAGGCGCCTTGTCGATGATGTTCTGCGGAATGACGATGCCGGAAGGACCGAGCGCGCCCGGCGGCACGGTTGCGTTGCGCCAGCGCGAGATCGCATAGACCTGCATCTTGTAGAGGTCCTTGATCGGGTTGAAGCCGCCGTTCATGTCGCCGTAGAGCGTGGCGTAGCCCACCGACATCTCCGACTTGTTGCCCGTCGTCACCACCATAGAGCCGAACTTGTTGGAGATCGCCATCAGGATCGCGCCGCGCGTGCGGCTCTGCAGG
This sequence comes from Ensifer adhaerens, assembly GCF_002940685.1. GTDB lineage: Bacteria > Pseudomonadota > Alphaproteobacteria > Rhizobiales > Rhizobiaceae > Ensifer > Ensifer adhaerens_E. The sequence continues at coordinate 301,419 of NZ_PNFP01000004.1, forward strand.
TTTTCCTCGGTGATGCCGGATTCGGTGCCTTCGAACGTATCGGAGAGCGCGCTGAGGAACCCTTCGACCGGCTCCGAGATCGGCACGATGTCGTAGCGGCAGCCAAGCGCTGCGGCGCATTCCTTGGCGTCCTTCAGCGATTCCTGCGAGGTGTAGCGGTAAGGCAGCATGACGGTGCGCACCCGCTCCTCGCCGAGCGCATCCACCGCCAGCGCCGCACAGATGGCGGAATCGATGCCGCCGGAAAGGCCGAGCACCACGTTCTTGAAGCCGTTCTTGTTGACGTAGTCACGGAAGCCGAGCATGCAGGCGCGGTAGTCCGCCTCCTCCCGTTCCGGCAGCCGCGACTTCAGGCCGCTCTCGCAATGCCAGCCGCCCTCGCCCTTCTTCCACTCGACGATCGAGATCGCCTCTTCGAACTGGCTCATCTGGAAGGCGAGCGACTTGTCCGTATTGAAGGCGAAGCTTGCGCCGTCGAAGACCAGTTCGTCCTGGCCGCCCAACTGGTTGGCGTAGATCATCGGCAGCCCGGTCTCGATCACCTGCTTCAGCACCACCTGGTGGCGCACGTCGACCTTGCCGCGATAATAGGGCGAACCGTTCGGCGACAGCAGGATTTCTGCACCGCTTTCGGCCAAAGTCTCGCAGACGCCGAGATCGCCCCAGATATCCTCGCAGATCGGAATGCCGATGCGCACGCCACGGAAATTGACCGGCCCAGGCATCTCGCCCGGATCAAAGACGCGCTTTTCGTCAAACTCGCCATAGTTCGGCAGATCGACCTTGTCGCGGATCGCGATCACCTTGCCGCCGTCGAGCACCGCTACCGAATTGTGCCGGCCAGTCTTTGCCTGGCGCGGGAAACCGATGATGACACCCGGTCCGCCGTCGGCCGTTTCGGCGGCAAGCTTTTCGACCGCCTGCAGGCAGGCCTTCAGAAAGGCAGGCTTCAGCACCAGATCTTCCGGCGGATAGCCCGAGATGAAGAGCTCCGTCAAAAGCAGGAGATCGGCGCCCTGGCGCGCCGCATCGGTGCGCGCCTCGCGCGCCTTGACCAGGTTTCCGGCGATGTCGCCCACGGTCGGGTTGAGCTGGGCGACGGCGATGCGAAGGAGCGAGGGGGCGTTTTTATGGGCGGTCATGAGCGGGCCTGTCGGTCTGTTCTGAACGATTGCATCTGACTTTCGCAATGTTCTTTAGCGCAATCTGCGGGAAAATACCCACAGGCAATCGCCGACACGCGAAAAAATCCGAAAAATTCTGTTTTTCCCGGTCCTTATACCGGGCTGTTCGCGCGTCTTCACGCCACGAAAAGCCCCCCTCCATCCCGGTTAAGAAACCATTCATCCCCTGTTCAAAATGACGGGCGTATGACAGTTACACGACGCATTTATGAAATTGGAGAATATGTTGGCCAGTATCGATTCCGCTGTCGCGAGAGGCTCACGTGTCTATGTCGACCGACCCGGCTTCACCGCGCGGCACGCCAAGACGCTCGCTTCCACGCGCAGCGCACTGTTCTCCCTTTTTGTTGCAACTGCCCTTGTCTTCGCCGTTGAACTGATCGTCCGTCAGTCGCTGACCGATACCGTCGCCTATGTGCTTGATCCCACGCGCCCGGCGCTAACGACCATCGGCATATTCTTTCTCATTCTGCTGGCTGTCGACGGCATTTTCGGTCGCGAGCACAAGTCGGCCGTGGTGATCGCGCCGCTCGCGCTCCTGCCGGCCGTCATCTGCCAGCAGAAGCAGGTCTTCCTGTCCGACCCGCTCTACCCGACCGACTTCCTGTTCGGCCGCCAGATCATGGAACTGATGCCGGTACTGGTGAAGGACCGCCCGTGGACGGCCGTCGGCATCGCGGTCGGCCTCGTCGCCACCGTCGTCGCCATCGCCCTTCTCCTGCGCTTTGCCTGGCGGACCTTCCCGAAGCTTTCCAAGCGCGAGCGCGTGGCGCGGCTCGCCTTCGCGCTGCCGCTGCTGGTCGCCTTCTGGAACATCATGGACTACAACCAGTTCTCCTGGATCCGTGATCGCCTGAAGGTCATCCCGATCATGTGGGATCAGACCGAGAACTACAAACACAACGGCTTTGCGCTCGCCTTTGCCATCAACCTGCCGATGGCCAATGTCAGCGCGCCCGCCGGCTACATGGTCGACGCGATCGACCGCATTCCGGTCAAGCCCCTTCCGGCCGGCACCTCGCATCGCGGCAAGCCCGACGTCATCGTGCTGATGAGCGAATCCTTCTGGGATCCGACCCGCCTGCCGAACGTCAAGCTCTCGCCCGACCCGATGCCGACCATTCGCGAAATGCAGTCGGGCAACGTCTTCTCGCCGGAATTCGGCGGCATGACCGCCAATGTCGAATTCGAGGCGCTGACCGGCTTCTCGAACGCCTTCCTGCCCTATGGCAGCATTCCCTACCAGCAGTACATCCGCAATCCGATCCCGTCGCTTGCCACGTTCTTCCGTGGCGAGGGCTATGTCTCGCGCGCCATCCACCCCTTCCAGAGCTGGTTCTGGAACCGCACCGCCGTCTACAAGGCCTTCGGCTTCGACATGTTCAAGTCGGAAGAGAACATGCCGGCGATGCAGAAACGCGGCATCTTCGCCTCGGACGAATCTCTGACGAAGGAGATTATCCACCAGGCCGACGCGATGGACGATCCGTTCTTCTTCTTCGCCGTCACGCTCCAGGGCCACGGCCCCTATGAGGCGAACCGCTATGCCCAGAACACCATCAAGGTCGAAGGCGACCTGCCGGAAGCCGATCGCCAGGTGCTCGCCACCTATGCGCAAGGCATCAAGGAGGCCGACGACAGCCTGAAGATGCTGATGGACTGGGCGAAGAAGCGCGACCGCGAAACGATCATCGTGCTCTTCGGCGACCACCTGCCGCCGCTCAACACGGTCTATACCAGCACCGGTTTCATGAAGGGCGTGACGGCGGAGCGCAAAGGTTCGAAGGAGCAGATGAAGGCGCAGCACGAAACGCCGCTCGTCGTCTGGTCGAACAAGACCGGCCCGAGGAAGAACGTCGGCACGATCAGCCCGGCCTTCCTCTCCTACCAGATCCTCAAGCAGTCGGGCTACGAGCACCCCTACTACACCGGCTTCCTCGGCAAGGTTTACGACCAGTACCGCGTCGTCGACCGCTACATGCTGATCCGCAAGAACGGCAAGGAAGTCGCCGAGTGGTCGCGCCAGCCGAAGGTGCCGGCGCTGCTGCGTGACTACCGGTTCCTGCAGCACGACATGATGTTCGGCGAACGGTTCTCGACCGACCGGTTCTTCAAGTCGCATGCGGATCTCTTCGCAAGCGTCGAGACCCATTAAGCAACCGGACCGGAGCGGCAGCAGTCGCTCCGGTCCCGCAGCATTTTCCGCTGCTTGACGATTTCCTTGCGGAACTGACGCGTTAGATTGTCTCCGGCCAACTCCGGAGATCGCCATGCCGCACTTCAACGACATTTCAAAACAGCTTTTCGGCAAGCCGCTCAGCGAGCTTGGAGAGATCGAGCGCCGCATTCTCGCCCACGCCCGCGACCGGCGCGCGATCGCGACGGATTCACATGCGACCTTCGCTGCCGGCCTCTCCTTCGGCGAAAGGCTCGCGGACAATATCGCGCGCATCGGCGGCTCGTGGAGCTTTATCATCGGCTTTTGCGGCTTTCTCGTATGTTGGGTGCTTCTGAACACCGTCCTGCTCGCCGCGGGTGCCTTCGATCCCTACCCGTATATTTTTCTCAATTTGATGCTTTCGATGCTCGCGGCGCTCCAGGCGCCGGTCATCATGATGTCGCAGAACCGCCAGGCCGAGCGCGATCGCTTCGCCGCCTCGAAGGACTACGAGGTCAATCTCAAATCGGAGGTCGAATTGATCGCGCTGCACCACAAGGTCGACGACGTGCTGCTGCGCGAGATCTCCGAGCTGCGCGCTGACCTGGCAGCGCTCAACCGTCAGCTCGAACGTTACCGCGCGCCGCCTGCGCAGGAGTGACCGCACACCGACCAATGCGGGCCGGCGCGCAAGCGAAACGGGGGCAGCGCTCAGCGCTTTTCAGGCATCACGGAAACGGTGCGTGCAGCCCGCGTGACAGGGCGAAAACTGGCTCACTTTCATAAACCCTAATTCAACCACGACTACACATTTTACAACAAGCGCGAAAATTGCATCGATTCAACAACTTATCGGAGTATGAAAAAATTAATATTTGAGGATCACGTTATGGGTGCAGGGACATTCGAAAGATACAGCAACGTGGGTACGCGGAGATGCTGCAATGTCCAACTTCAAGCGCCTGTTCGGTGGCCGAGACGGGGCCGCCGCGATCGAATTTGCAATCATAGCACCGCTGTTTTTTATGTGCGTGCTGACCTTGATCGCCTATGGCATCTACCTCAGTGCCGCCCATTCCATCCAGCAGATCGCCGCCGATGCGGCCCGCACCGCAATCGCCGGCCTTTCCGAAACCGAGCGTGAACGGCTCGCGACCGACTACATCCGTCGCACGACGATGGACCAGACCTTCATCAAGTCCTCGCGGATGACCGTCACCGTCAAGGATGACGCCAACAACTCGAACCAGTTCACCGTCCGCATCAAGTACGACGCCGGCGACCTGCCGATCTTCAACCTTTTCACGTTCGCCATGCCGAGCGAACAGATCGAGCGCTTCGCAACGATACGCATCGGGGGGGTCTGATATGCTGTGGAAACCTGTTCGGGCCCTTGCCCGAGAGCGCAGCGGCAATATCGGCATCTCGGCCGCCCTCGCCATGCCCCTGGTCATCACGTCGATGGCCCTTGCGATCGACTACGGCTATCTCACCGTCCAGAAGCGCGAAATGCAGACGGCGGTCGATCTCGCCGCCATAGCCGCCGCCGCCAACGTCAGTGGCGCCGAGAAGGCCGTGCTCAACCACTTTGCCAGCAACGGCCTGAAATACGGCGTTATGACCGCGAGCGGATTGATGACCGTCGACGGCAAGGTCCTGGCACCTGGCGACCTCAACATCGCCAAGGTTGACGGCGTTGCAACCGTTGTGCGCGGGCGCTACATCCCCGACCCGTCGGTCGATGCCGGTCAGCGTTTCGTCAAGGACGCCACGCCGACCGACGCCGTACAGGTGCTGCTCGAAAAGAAGGGCGACATCTTCCTCGCCTCGATCTTTACCACCGCGCCGGATCTCAGCGTCGTCGGCACGGCGGCGAGCTCGAAGATCGCCGCGTTCTCCGTCGGCTCGCGCCTTGCCAGCCTGAACGAAGGGCTGCTCAACTCCATCCTCGGGCAGATGCTCGGCACGACGGTTTCGCTGAAGGTCATGGATTACCAGGCGCTGATCGCTGCGGACATCGATATACAGCCGTTCCTGAAGATCATTGCGACCCGTCTCAGCCTCACCACCGCGTCCTATGAAGACGTGCTCAAGGCCGAACTGACGATGCCGCAGTTGCTCTCCTCCATGCGGCTCGTTCAGGGCCTGTCCGGAACCGTGACAGCGGCCCTCAGGAGCATCGAGCTTGCGACCGCGAACGACAAGCGCACGTTCACCCTGGCGCAGATCCTCAACCTCGACCCGAAGAAGAGCCTGCAGATCGACGCCGGCTCCAACTGGGCGATGCGGGTGAGCGCGCTGCAGATCGTGTCTGCTGCAGCGGCGATTGCCAATGGCAAGAACCAGATCGCGCTGAATGCCGTGGCCGGCCTCCCCGGCATCGCGTCTGCCAAGGTCAAGCTCGCGATCGGCGAGCCGCCCGTCGAAACGCCCAGCCACCGCCTCGGCACGCCTGGCGCTGCGGTTCGCACCGCCCAGACCCGCCTTGCCGTCGAAGTCAACGTCGATGGGCTTGCGGCACTTGCCGGCATTCGCATCCGCCTGCCGATCTATGTCGAGCTCGCCTATGCGGAAGCCAAGCTCGCCGATATCCGATGCTATGGCGGCACGCCTGAGAATGCCTCGGTCACCGTCGATGCAGTGCCTGGCGTAGCCGAGATCGCAATCGGCGAAGTCGATCCGGCGGTCCTGTCCAACTTCTCGTCCGATGCGCGCGTCCAAAGAGCCAAGCTCGTCGACGCCCTGGTGGTCAAGATCGATGCGCTCGCCCATGTCGAGGCGCAGAACCTCAAGGCAACGCGCCTGAGCTTCAGCCCGTCCGAGGTCGCCGCCCGGTCGATCAAGACCGTTTCGACCAAGGACATCCTGACGTCGACGACGCAGACGCTGCTCAACAATCTCGACCTGAACATCCAGGTCCTGTTCCTGACGCTCGGCAGCCCGACGATCGTGCAGCAGGCGCTGGCCCAGACGCTCGGAGCGGTCACCAAACCGGTCGACGATCTGCTCTACAACCTGCTTCTGCTGGTCGGCGTCCGCGTCGGCGAGGCCGACGTCCGCGTCACCGGCGTCAAGTGCCAGTCACCGGTGCTCGTTCAGTAAGCAGGACCGAACGCGTGATCGGGGCGCCCGGCGACAGACCGTCGGGCGCCCCGATGAACAATTTCGTGAGTTGACACGTTGTGCGCAAGGTAGCCCTGTTAGAGCGGGCGGAGCTGAGTGGCGATCTGTGGCCTCGAATCGGGCATTGGACGCGCCGCGCGAGCATTGGGGGTGTGCGCAGCAGATGCGTGTGATGGCAGAGCAGGAAGGCGCAGCGCGGGATGGCTCGCTCGCCTTCACCGCGGAAGGATTTCTTCGTCATCCGGATTTGCGCAGCGTGCTGCAGGCGAGCGCACGCGATCTCATGGCCGCCTACGACATGTTCCCCCGCATCGCCCGCCTTGTCGCCTCCCACCAGAAATGGACGCTGAGCCAGGCGGTCTACGCCCTTCACCTCGAGCGTGAGCCCGGCAATCCCGAAACCGGGATCACCACCGCGCGCCTCCTGAAGTTCATCCACGAGACCGGCGGCGCCAGCCGCAACACGGCCGCGGCCTTCATAGCCGAACTGGTGACCTACAAGCTTCTGCGCGACGCGGAAGGCGGGCGCGCGCGCAAGAAGATCCGTCCGCTTGAGCCGACGGAAGTCAGCGAAGGCGCCATGCTGCGCTGGTTCATGAGCCAGATGGGAACGCTCGACCGCTTCGACGGCCAAAGCCGTGTCGCACGCGTCGAAGCCGACCGTTCGATTTTCGAGCGGGCGCAGCCGATCGGCGCGCGCCTCTTGCTTTCGGACCGCCGCTGGACCGAACCGCCGGAGGGTGTCGCGGCGTTCGTCTGGACCGAGTGCGGCGGCCTCCTTCTCGACGACCTGATGGCGCGACCGAAAAGCCTGGACCCCGTGGACGGCAAGGTCTGGCTGGAAGCAAACCTCTCGGATCTCGCCACGCATTACATGATTTCGAACACCCATATCCGACGCATCTTCACGCGGGCGCAGGACCTCGGCCTGCTTGGCAGGGCCGATCAGGGGCAGCGCGGCCTGTTCTGGCTGAGCGAGCGGCTGATTGAGGAATATTGCCACTGGCAGGCCGTCAAGCTGGCGGGCCTTGCCAATGGTTTCCGGCAGGCCGAACGGCCCGCGGAAAGCGCGCCGGAGTAAGAGTTCACACCCGGCCGGCCGCGAATTTCGGCAGATCGTCCTTGATCTCGTAGAAATCGCCCTGATCTTCACAGAAGATGTGATAGCCTGCCTTCAGCTCGGTCGGCTTCTCGAAGGCGCCAGCGAGGATCGAGGTGTAATCCGAACCGTCCGCCTTCCAGAACAGCGCCGATCCGCAGCGCCGGCAGAAGCCTCTACTGGCGCTGTCGCTGGCCCTGTACCAGGTCACGTTCTCCGCACCTTCCAGTTCGAAGTCCCGGTCCTGCACATTGGTCGCGGCGTAGTAGAGCCCGGTCTGCTTCCGGCACTGGCTGCAATGGCAGAAGATCAGTTCGCGCAATTCGCCGCGCGCCTTGAAGCGTATGGAACCGCAAAGGCAGCCCCCGTGATGAACGTCCTGCATCGCCCCTCCCAAGAGTCATGATCGCTCCATCCTGCCATGGAGCCGCCAGGCGCAAGCAATCGCCTGCGCCGCGCCCTGCTCCAGACACGAAAATGCCGGGCCAGCTTCCAGAGCCGGCCCGGCATTGTCAAATTCAAAGCATCAAGTCGAAGTTCAGAAAACCTGAACCATGACAGTAGCTTAACCGTTGACGACCATCTTCTTCTCGTCGCGGCCGCCCTTCATGCGCTCGGCGAGCAGGAACGCCAGTTCCAGCGCCTGGTCGGCGTTGAGGCGCGGATCGCAATGGGTGTGGTAGCGGTCGGCGAGATCGTCGCCCGAAAGCGCACGCGCACCGCCGGTGCATTCCGTCACGTCGTTGCCGGTCATCTCGATATGGATGCCGCCCGGATGCGAGCCTTCGGCGCGATGGATCTGGAAGAAGCTTTCGACTTCCGACAGGATCCGCTCGAACGGACGGGTCTTGTAGTTGTTGAGCGTGATCGTGTTGCCGTGCATCGGATCGCAGGACCAGACCACCTTCTTGCCCTCGCGCTCGACCGCGCGGATGAGGCGCGGCAGATGCTCGGCAACCTTGTCGTGGCCGAAGCGGCAGATCAGCGTCAGGCGGCCGGCTTCGTTGGCCGGATTGAGCAGATCGATCAGCTCCAGGAGACCGTCGGCCGTCAGCGACGGGCCGCACTTGAGGCCGAGCGGGTTCTTGATGCCGCGGCAGTACTCGATATGCGCATGGTCGGGCTGGCGGGTACGGTCGCCGATCCAGATCATGTGGCCCGACGTGGCGTACCAGTCGCCCGAGGTCGAATCGACGCGCGTCAGCGCCTGCTCGTAGCCGAGCAGCAGCGCCTCGTGGCTGGTGAAGAAATCGGTCTCGCGCAGGCTCGGATGGTTTTCCGAGGTGATGCCGATCGCCTTCATGAAGTCCATGGTCTCGGAGATACGGTCCGCAAGCTTGCGGTAGCGTTCCGCCTGCGGGCTGTCCTTGACGAAGCCGAGCATCCACTGGTGCACGTTGTCGAGGTTGGCATAACCGCCCATCGCAAAGGCGCGCAGGAGGTTCAGCGTCGCGGCCGACTGGCGGTAAGCCATGATCTGGCGTTCCGGGTTCGGAATGCGCGCTTCCTCGGTGAACTCGATGCCGTTGATGATGTCGCCGCGGTAGGACGGCAGCGTCACGTCACCCTGCTTTTCGACGCCCGAGGAACGGGGCTTGGCGAACTGGCCGGCGATACGGCCGACCTTGACCACCGGCTGCTGCGCACCGAAGGTGAGCACGACGGCCATCTGCAGGAAGGCGCGGAAGAAGTCGCGGATCGTGTCGGCGCCGTGTTCGGCGAAGCTCTCGGCGCAGTCGCCGCCCTGCAGCAGGAAGCCGCGGCCTTCGGCAACGTTGGCAAGGGCACTCTTCAGACGACGGGCTTCGCCCGCAAACACCAGCGGCGGATACTTCGCGAGGCGCGCTTCGGTCGCCTCAAGCGCTGCCAGGTCCGGATAGTCCGGCACCTGCTGGATGGGTTTCTGCCGCCAGCTGTTTGGAGTCCAAGTCTGTGCCATTTCGATCACCTGTTGTCTGCCGCGGTTCCAACCGCGCGGGTCACGCCCCGACGGCCAAGGCGGCCGCCCGGTATTCTGAAATTTCACTCACCATCCGCTCGCCCTGCCCCGGTCACTCGGCCAAGCCTCGTGCCCGCCCAGCCGGAAACGCCGCGGAATGCGGGCTTATAGACGTTAAGGAAACGCTTGGAAAGCCATCCTATCAGAATTCATTGCTTTGCAGGACGCCCGGTGCGCAAGGATATGTCCACAGGGCGCATGATCCCGAAAGCATAGCCCCATATATCGAAAGAACTGTGCGCGGTTTCAATAGGATAGTGGCGCCGGCGCGCCGCCGCCACGGCCGCGCGGCGACGCTGCCGCGACAGGAAACGGTGTGTTCATCGATGGTGTCCGGCGGCCTGCGGCCTGCAACGGCCCGCACTCCCGTCCCGGTGCGCCCCTGCGGGCGCGGCAACGGCGCGCGTCGACCACGCGCCCGGCCTGCGCCGGCCAAGCAGGAAAGAGAAGACCGGCAGCACCCAGTGCAGGCCGCGCCATTCCGGCCCGTCGAGCGGATCGTCCAGGCCGCCGCGCTGCCCGTGGCGGCCTTCGCGATGCAGAACCATCCACATGACAGCCCAATGTTCAAACATGGTCTCGCCTCCTTTGCCTTGAGACAATGGGAGACCTAATGTCTTGGCGGGCAGCGTTGTAGGCGCACCGCTGAAAGACGTCTTTCATCCGCGAACGGAAGCCAAGGCGGGCGACTGGCGTTAGGACGAGACAATGACCGCCATGGAGTGCTTATGGCCGAGGCAGCCTGGGACGACTTGAAACTGTTTTATCACGTTGCGACCGAGGGCGGATTGAGCGGTGCTGCGACGCGCACAGGCTTGAGCGCGCCGACCATCGGCCGCCGCATGCTGGCACTCGAGCGAGCGACCGGCCGGGCGCTGTTCATCCGCAGCCAGCAAGGTTACAGCCTCGCCCACGATGGCCAGATCCTGCTCGAACATGTCCGCGCCATGCAGAATGCGGCCGAGAACATCTCCGACTGGCACCGCGACGCCTTCGCGCTGCCGATCGTGTCGGTCGCAAGCGACGCCTGGGTCGCAGGCTTCGTCGCCGATCATTCGACCGACATCCGCGCCTCCGGCGATGGTTTTCGCTTCTGCTGCAAGCACGCGCATCGCGGTCTCGACCTGACCTTCAGAGAGGCCGACGTCGCCGTGCTGCACGAACAGCCCCGCTCCGGCAACGTTGCGGTACGCCGTTCGGTAAACATCGCCTACGCCGTCTATCGCGCCGGCAACATGCCGGAGCGCGACGACTTTCCCTGGATATCGATCGGTACCGAAGTCGCCAGTTCGCCCGCCGAGCGGTGGGTCTTTGAAAACCGCGAACAGCAGATCCATACGTGGACCGACAGTGCCGCCCTTCTAGTGCCGCTGATCCGCAACGGCGCCGGACGTGGCGTCCTGCCCGCCTTCGTCGGCGACGGTGATCCGCTCCTCAAGCGCGAAGGCGGGTTGATCGAGGGCCTGAAGCATCCGTTGTGGATCGCGGCCAACGACGACGACCGGCGCCGCCCGGAAGTCCGGACGGTCATCGACAGGCTCGCGGACCTGTTCAAGCGCGAGGAAGCACGGTTTGCGGGCGAGTCCGCCTGAGATCGCTCAGACGCGCTCGCCTTTGCGGATGCGGTAGGATGGCGCGTACATCGTCACAAGTTCTTCCGCCGCCGTCGGGTGTACTGCCATCGTCCGGTCGAAATCGTCCTTGGTGCAGCCGGCCTTCAGCGAAATGCCCAGCAGTTGCGCCATTTCGCCGGCATCATGGCCGAGGATATGGGCGCCGAGCACCTTGCGGTCGGCGGCGTTGACGATCAGCTTCATGATCATCTTTTCCTTGCGCCCCGAAAGCGTGGCCTTCATCGGCCGGAACTCGGCGCGGTAGACTTCAAGCTCGTCGAAGCGGCGCGCGGCGTCCTCTTCCGTCAGGCCGACCGTGCCGATTTCCGGCTGCGAGAACACGGCCGTTGCGATCAGATCGTGATCGGGCGACGTCGGATTGTTCTTGTATTCGGTCTCGATGAAGCACATGGCCTCGTGGATCGCGACCGGCGTCAGCTGCACGCGGTCGGTAACGTCGCCGAGCGCATAGATGCCCGGCGCGCTGGTGCGCGAGAACGCGTCGACGACGATGGCGCCGCGCTCATCGGTCTTCACGCCGGCAGCGTCGAGGCCGAGCCCCCTGGTGTTCGGCACGCGGCCGAGCGCCAGCATCACCTGGTCGGCGGCGATGTCGCCGTGCTTCATGGTGTGGGCGACACGCTTGCCGTCGGCATCGAGCGTGACCGACTGGATGATGTCCTCGCAAAGGATGCGGATGCCCTTCTCCTCCATCGCCACATGCAGCCCGCGGCGCAGGTCCTGGTCGAAGCGCGACAGGATTTCCTTGCCGCGATAGATCAGCGTCGTCTCGACGCCGAGGCCGTGGAAGACGTTGGCGAATTCGACGGCGATATAGCCGCCGCCGGCGATCAGGATCGATTTCGGCAGTTCGGCGAGGTCAAAGGCCTCGTTGGACGAGATGCAGTGCTCGTGGCCCGGCAGCGCGTCATGCGGCGTCGGATGGCCGCCGACGGCAATCACGATGCGCTCGGCCGTCACGGTCTTGCCGCTGTCGGCCAGACGGACCGTGTTCGGGCCGACGAGCTCGGCGCGCGTATGCAGGATTTCGGCGCCGGCATTGTTGAGGCCCTTCTGGTAGAGCCCTTCGAGCCGGGTGATTTCCTGTTCCTTGGCGGCGACCAGCTTCTTCCAGTCGAACCGGCTTTCGCCGACCGTCCAGCCGAATCCGGCCGCATCCTCGAAATGCTCCGAATATTGCGACGCGTAGACATAGAGCTTCTTCGGCACGCAGCCGCGGATGACACAGGTGCCGCCGTACCGGAACTCTTCGGCGATCGCCACCTTCTTGCCGAGGCTTGCAGCCAGGCGCCCGCTTCTGACGCCACCCGAACCACCGCCGATTACGAAGAGGTCATAGTCGAAAGCGGGCATGGCAGTCTCCTGAAAGCAAGCGGGCCGAAAAATGGCGATCTGAAAAGCGCGCCGGTCGATCTTGGCGGCGACGCGCAACCGGGCGCAGCCAAAAGGCCGCGCCGCAGGCACATATAGTGGAGCCCCCGGCCAAAAGAAAAGCCCGGATCGCTCCGGGCTCCTCGAAACGTGATGATGAAGGCGCCCGGCGCCGCGGCTTATTGTGCCGGTGCCTGAACCGCGCCTTCCGGTACGGGCTGGGTGCTGCCGACCTTTTCGTCGAGCGACTTGGTCGCTTCCTGGGTGAGATCGCGCGAAACGCCGGACGCCCAGATGTCGGCGGCCTTCAGGAGTTCGCGCGAGGCGATCGGACCGTCGTTCAACAGCTTCTTGCCGGCGGCAGAGTTGTAGAACTCGGTGATTGCGTTCAGCTCTTCGAGCGAAAACGTCTTGGCGTAGATCGTCGCTGCTTCGTTCTCGAGATCGGCGCGGCGGGCGGCGAGGGTCAGTGCCTTCTCGTCGACGGTCGCGGTGATCAGCTCCTGGTGGTTCGGCGACGCCTGGATCAGCGTGTTCTTCAGGCGCTCGGCAAGGTTCGGCAGAATGTTGTCGAAGCTGTTGGTCACGCCGAGAGCGGCAATCGTCGCGCGCGCCGCCTTGATCTGGTCTTCGGAGACGTCCTGTGCCTTGACCGCCGGAACGGACGCGGACAGCAGAACCGCGGTGGCAGCGAAAGTGCGGACAAGACCTGCGAGTTTGTTCATTTTTACCCTTGCTCCTGTTTTTGTCGCATGCTGCCCGGGCGATTGCCGCCGCCAGGCCCGCATGTATGGAAACCTGTTGTCTTCACCGCCCCTGCCCCTTGAGGGCTAAGAGGCCGGCTCAGGACGCCGTCAGCGTGCGCGCGCCTTGCGGCCCGGCAATGATTGCCAGCGAAGCGATACCGATGAAAAGCCCGTGCTCGACGACGCCGGGAATGGCATTCAGCTCCCCCGCGAGCGCATCTGCATCAGGAATACGGCCAAAAGATGCATCGAGAATGAGGTGTCCGCCGTCCGTCAGGAAGGCGCCGTCATGGGACTGGCGCACGGCAATTTCACCCGAAAGCCCGAGGCGCGAGGCGACCTTCTCGATCGCGATCCGCGTCGCCACCTGACCGAAGGGATTGACCTCGATCGGCAGCTTGAAGGCGCCGAGAACATCGACGACCTTCGTCTCGTCGGCAATCACGATCATGCGCTTGGAAGCGGCCGCCACGATCTTTTCGCGCAACAGCGCGCCGCCGCCACCCTTGATCAGCCGCAGCCGGCCATCGACCTCGTCGGCGCCGTCGATCGTCAGATCGAGCTCCGGCAGTTCGTCGAGCGACTTCAGCGGAACGCCGAGTTCGAGGCAGAGACGCGCGGTGCGCTCCGAGGTGGGAACACCTTCGATGCGAAAGCCTGCGGCGACCTTCTCGGCCAGGAGCCGGACAAACTCCTCGGCCGTCGAGCCCGTACCGATGCCGAGACGCATCCCGTCCTCGACATATTCCAGCGCCGCGGCCGCGGCTTTGATTTTCATTTCGCGGGCGTCCATGCGCCGGTCGCTCCCTTGTGATTCGCACGGGCAGCAGGCCGCAATCAGCGAACGGCCGCCCGTTTTCCGCTGTGACACTTACACGCCCGACGGCGCAAACAAAAGTCAAAATGAATCAGCGTTCAGGATTCCGCCTGGCTGGTCGCGCCGGCCTGCCATTGCAATCGCCGACCAGTTCGCCTACCCGATCAGCAACGGTTTTCAGCACCAAGAGGTTTTCCCCTTGTCTTCTCCCATTGTCGTCTTCGATCTCGACGGAACGCTCGTCGACACCGCGCCGGACCTGGTCGCCAGCCTCAACCACGCCGTCACCCAGGCCGGCGTCGAGCCGGTCACCTACGGCGATCTCACGCATCTCGTCGGCCACGGCGCCCGCGCCATGATCGAGCGCACCTTCGCGCTCAGACAGAAGCCGCTCGCCGAAGACACGCTGGAATGGCAACTGAAGGAATTCGTCGATTTCTACCACGGCTCGATGCCGGGCGATTCGCTGCCCTATCCGGGCCTGATCGATGCGCTCGACCGTCTCTCCAGCGCCGGCTTCAAGCTTGCCGTCTGCACCAACAAGCCCGAGAAGCTCGCAACCCGCCTGCTCGAGCGGCTCGGCCTGATCGAGCGCTTCGCGGCGATCTCGGGCGGCGACACGTTCGAAGTACGCAAGCCGAATGCCGAGCACCTTCTAAGGACCGTTGCCAATGCGGGGGGCCTTGCCGAGCGCGCGGTGATGGTCGGCGACAGCCTCAACGACTTCCTGGTCGCCCGCAATGCGCAGGTCCCCTCGATCGCCGTTCCCTTCGGCTATTCCGACGTTCCGGTCGAAAGCCTCGAACCGACGGTGATCATCCGGCACTTCGATGAGCTGACGCCGGACCTCGTGTCGGGCCTGTTCAGCCGATAGAAGACAAGAAAAAGGCCGCTCGAAGCGGCCTTTTTCAATGCTTTATCCTTCTGCCCGACGGGCGCCCCGCGTCGCGTCGAACGCCCGGTTCATATACATGTCGCGCTCATAGACGTCGTTGAAGTACTCGACGACGCCGTCCTTGTTCGGCCATGCCGTGAAATAGGCGACGTAGACTGGAACCTTCACCGGAACCTGCAGCGCCTTGTTGTGGCCGCCGGCGATCTCCTTGCCGACATCCTCGACGCTCGTGCCGAGCACGGCCGCCGCCATCAGGCGCGGATCGGCAAGCCGCACGCAGCCGTGGCTGAGCGCGCGATTGTCACGCTTGAAGAAGCTCTTCGACGGCGTGTCGTGCATGTAGATCGCGTGGCTGTTGGGGAACAGGATCTTCAACTCGCCGAGCGCATTGTCGCTGCTCGGCGGCTGGCGCACCGCGACCGAAGCGGTCGAGCCGTTCCAGTTGACCGATGCCGAAGGTACAGGCCGGCCGCCGACCTCGACCTGGTAGCCCATGCGGTCGAGATAGTTCGGGTCGCTCCTGAGCTTCGGCAGCATCTCGTTGACGATGATCGACTGCGGCACGCCCCAATAGGGATTGACCTCGACGGTCTGGATCTCGTCCTGGAAGAAATAGGTCTGGTTCGCCTTGGAGCCGACGACGACGCGCATGGAAAACTGCTCGGCGCCCTTGTCGGCGTAAGTGGCGGTAAAGGCCGGCTGGTTGATGAAGACATAGCGGTCGCCGAGACCATCGGGCAACCAGCGTGCCTGCTCCATGGCGATTTCGAGCTTGTTGATCTTGGAGGAGACCGTGTCGCCGCCAGTCAGGATGCGAAGCGACGCCTGACCGACGACACCGTCGGCCTTGAGCCCATTCTCCTGCTGGAACGCTTCGACCACGGCGACCAGCTCCGGCGTGTACTCCGGCGTTCCCTGGTAGGCGGCAAGCACCGTGGCGTGGTCGGTCTTCAGCGTCTCCGAGCCCTTGAGGCGAATGCCCGCAATGATGTTGGCAAGCTCGGGATTGCTCTGGCCCGGCTTCAGCAGCGTGCCAGGCGCGATCTCGACGCGCTGCTCGACGTTCGTTTCCGCGCGCAGCTTGGAAAGCTCGGCCGAGAGTGCCGCAAACTGCGCGCTCTTCGGGTTCTGCTCATTGAGAAGGGCTGCAACGTCTGTGCTCGTCGACATCCTGTCGAGAAGCGGCAGAAGCTCGACCGTCTTGCGCTTGAAATCGTGGTAGCCGGAGATCTTGTTCGGATCGATGCGGCCGCGCACCGTATCCTGCGCGTAGCTGAGCGCCGCTGCCGAAAGCGCGATCTCGAACTGCACCAGTTCCTTTTCGCGGGCGATCATGTCACCCCGGTCAAACGTATCGGAGGGCACGCTGACGGCGTAATCCTGCGGGTCGAGACCGACCTTGCCGGCATCCGCGAGAACGGCAATCGCCGCCTTTGCCTTGGCGTTCACGCCTTCTGCGCCGATCCAGATGTAGTCCATGCGGGCGCCGTAATGGGCTTCGACCGCCTTTGCGACATCGCCCGAAGCGCGCACGTCGATGCCGGGGAGGAACTGTCTCGCATCGGCAAGCGGCGTGCGCAGCATCGGCGGCAGAGCTTCGTTGCGCACGGAGCCGGTCACGACGGGATCGAGCAGCTTGTCGGTTGCGATCCGGCGCAGCGGTTCGGCCTTGTAGGTATAGTATTTCGGGCCGGTGATCTTCGGCAGCGGCTTGGCCGCCTGCTGCGGGTCAGCCATCGTGCCGACGCCGGGGAGCGGCTGGGTCGGCTGCACCTGCTGCGCCTCGGGCTTCTTTCTGCCTGCCCGGATGAAATCGCCGAACGTGAAGGCCGAAGCCGGCCGCGCGTCCATGGTCGCGATCGCACAGCCACTCATGAGCGCTACGATCGCTGCCGTTTTAAGAACTCTCATATGAAACTACGTCCCCGTATCGCGTTGTCGCCGAATTCGGCTGAAGCCAGATTCTCGCCACGCCCTCGTGCGCTAAAAGTTATAGAAAAGGATGGTGAATGAAAAGGAAACGCGCCAAAACCGATCGTCCTTGAACCTCCCTGCGAAATCTCCCGAGCGCCTCATTTTCAAGACGTTCGGGCGGTTATAAAAATTTGATCCCAATGGATTTTATTTGGCTGGACGCATCTGCGCCGACAACGGCGGGCGACCGGCGCCGGAAAAGAAGACGGCGTCTGTGACCGAAACATCACAACGGCGCGGCAGGCCGGCAAGGACCGAATCACCATGGCTGCGCGCGCCTCCCGCTGCGCCATCGGGTTTCAAACGATTGTAGCATAGCCAGCCAAGGCCCGCCCCTTTACAAGCACCGGCCGTCGGGGCAGAGAGAGGCCCGGCACCCTGGAGAGAGACGCCACGCGGCCCCTCACCCAGGCTTCATGAACCGCATGATCAAGGCAGGTATCACGATGACATCGACGCGCACGGAAACAGATACGTTCGGCCCCATCGAAGTGGCAAACGACCGCTATTGGGGCGCCCAGGCCCAGCGTTCGCTCGGCAACTTCAAGATCGGTTGGGAAAAACAGCCGGCCTCGATCGTCCGGGCGCTCGGCATCGTCAAGCAGGCGGCTGCCCGCACCAACCAGGCGCTCGGCCGGCTGGATTCGGGTGTTGCCGATGCCATCGTCAAGGCTTCCCAGGAAGTGATCGACGGCAAGCTCAACGACCACTTCCCGCTCGTCGTCTGGCAGACCGGCTCCGGCACCCAGTCGAACATGAACGCCAACGAGGTTATCTCCAACCGCGCCATCGAACTTCTGGGCGGTGTCATGGGTTCGAAGAAGCCCGTGCATCCGAACGACCACGTCAACATGAGCCAGTCGTCGAACGACACCTACCCGACGGCCATGCACATCGCCTGCGCCGAGCGCGTCATCCATGACCTGCTGCCGGCACTCAAGCACCTGCACAAGGCGCTGGAGGCCAAAGTCAAGGCCTTCGACCACATCATCAAGATCGGCCGCACCCACACACAGGACGCAACGCCGCTGACGCTCGGCCAGGAATTCTCCGGCTATGCAGCCCAGGTCGCTTCCTCGATCAAGCGTATCGAAATGACGCTGCCGGGCCTTTGCGAACTCGCCCAGGGCGGCACGGCCGTCGGTACCGGCCTCAACGCGCCTATCGGCTTTGCCGAAAAGGTTGCCGAAGAGATCGCCAAGATCACCGGCATCGCGTTTACGTCCGCCCCGAACAAGTTCGAGGCACTCGCCGCCCATGATTCCATGGTCTTCAGCCATGGCGCCATCAACGCGACGGCCGCCGCCCTCTTCAAGATCGCCAACGACATCCGCTTCCTCGGCTCCGGCCCGCGCTCGGGCCTTGGCGAACTGTCGCTGCCGGAAAACGAGCCCGGCTCG
Source organism: Ensifer adhaerens (assembly GCF_002940685.1). GTDB lineage: Bacteria > Pseudomonadota > Alphaproteobacteria > Rhizobiales > Rhizobiaceae > Ensifer > Ensifer adhaerens_E. Next base: position 319,819 of record NZ_PNFP01000004.1, read on the forward strand.
TCGATCATGCCGGGCAAGGTCAACCCGACCCAGTGCGAAGCGCTGACCCAGGTCTGCGTCCAGGTGTTCGGCAACCACGCCGCACTCACCTTCGCCGGCAGCCAGGGCCATTTCGAGCTCAACGTCTTCAACCCGCTGATGGCCTACAACTTCCTGCAGTCGGCGCAGCTGCTCGCCGATGCGGCGGTCTCCTTCACCGACAACTGCGTCGTCGGCATCGAGGCGCGCGAAGACAACATCAAGGCGGCGCTCGACCGCTCACTGATGCTGGTAACGGCGCTTGCACCGAAGATCGGCTACGACAACGCCGCCAAGATCGCCAAGACCGCCCACAAGAACGGCACGACGCTGCGTGAAGAAGCCGTCGGTGGCGGCTATGTGACGAACGAAGAGTTCGACGCGGTCGTTCGTCCGGAAACGATGATCAGCCCGGCCTGATCCATTTTGATACACCACGGCGCCGGCTTGGCGCCGTGGCTTCAAGTCGCAAACGCGCGCAATCGAGCGGCTGAACGGCCGCGATCGAACGACTGGCGGCGTCGCGGCGGCGGCAAATATTAAGACTTCGCAAATCATTTGCCCCTAAAAATAACGACCAGTAAGCAGCGATTCATACTAGGGGGTTTGCAGATGCAAACGGCAAACTCGGGCAAGGCTCAGACGCCCGATATCGCAGCGCAGGTAACCCATGCGATGCGCATGATGGGTGTGGCACCCATCCCCCGCAACTACGAGCTCTATTACGAAGCCTATCTCGGCTCCAATCCGCAATTGTCGAAGGAACTGGCAGCGCTCGGCAGCCGCGCCACCCAGGAAGAGCTGGACGCGATCGGCGCCCAGTACTTCAGTCACATTCACCGCTCGCACGGCATCGAGCGTGCCCATACCACGCTTGCGGCGAAACTTGCCGAACTCGTGACCCTGCTGCGCGACGAGCAATACGCGCTCGAGACCTACAACAAGGTTCTCGACGAAGCCTATGTCAACATCGTCAGCAAGAGCGCGTCGAGTGCCGATATTCTGCGCCACGCGATCGGCATCCTGACCGAGGCGACGGCCGAGACCATGAGCCAGGGCAAGGAGCGCGTCGAGACCGTCGTGCAGAAATCCTTCGAGATGGAAGTCATCCGGCAGGAGCTCGACGAGTACAAGCGCATCGCCAACACCGATTCGCTGACCCGGCTCGCCAACCGCCGCGCCTTCGACGACAATCTGGCCGCCGTCTACAACAATGAGCACCTGAAGAATTTTACCGGGCTGCTCGTCGCCGACATCGATCATTTCAAGAAGGTCAACGATACCTTCGGCCATCCGGTCGGCGACAAGATCCTCGCAACCGTCGGCGGCGTGCTTCGCGCCAATCTGCGCCGCGAGGCCTTCGTCGCCCGCACCGGCGGCGAGGAATTCGCCATCATTCTCAGCGACAGCAGCCAGGAAGAGTGCCTGCAGATCGCCGACCGCATCCGCACCGTGCTTGCCGCAACGCCGTTCCGCAATTCGAAGACGGGCGTCAATTACGGCCCGATCACGCTTTCCGTCGGCGTCTGCATGGCGACCGCAGCGGAGGATCCGGTCGACCTCTACAACAAGGCAGATATCGCGCTCTATTCGGCCAAGAATGCCGGCCGCAACAAGACGACGCTGTTCGAAGACGGTATGCGCAAGGAATCGGGCCGCAACTGGCTGATCTACCGGCGCTGACGCACGGGCGCTCCCGTTCAGATCGACAAAGGCGCCCTCTTGGGCGCCTTTGTCGTTCCTGTTCACGGCCGTGGAACGGGTAAGCTTCCCCGCGGCAGCCTACCACATGGTCTTGGCGGCGCGCTCCGGCCATTCGCGGTCATAGGTGTCGCGATCGAAATCCGCCTTGGCGGCCTTGAGCAGCGTGCCCGGCGTCGGCAGCGATGCCGGATCGAGGAAGCGTTCGGGGTTCCAGAGCTGCGCGCGCATGACGGCGCGGGCGCACTGGAAATAGACTTCGCCGATGGTGACGACGATGACACTGCGCGGATGTTTGCCGTCGACTTCGAAGCTCTCCGTCAAGCCAGGATCGATGCTGAGGACGGCCGTGCCATTGATGCGCATCGTCGTGTTCGAGCCGGGGATCAGGAACATCAGCGCCACACGCGGATCGCGCACGATGTTGGCAAGCGAATCGACCCGGTTGTTGCCGCGCCAGTCGGGCAGAAGAATCGTCCTGTCGTCGGCGATCCGAACCACGCAGTCGTCATCGCCACGGGGCGAGCAATCAAGCCCCTCGGGCCCGACGGTCGCGAGCGCACAGAAGGGCGAAGCCTCGATCATCTGACGATATTCCGCCGTCAGCGCCTTGGTGACCTTGGCCACCGACGCTTCGCTGACACCGCCATAGAGCGCGCTGAGTTCCTCGACCGAGGTGATGACCGACATGCCGTCCTCCAATGCTGCCAAAATCCCGGGAAAGAATGAGGGGCGCGACGTTGCGCAGAGAATCCCGGGCTTGCGACCCTTCGGCCGATAGCATGACAGTCTGATGACGAGGTCAACGAAAAATGGTCAGGCGGCGGCTTTTTGATCTTCCGCGTGTATGAAGGCATTGACCCGCTCGATCACCGGAGCAGCCGAAACGATGCGCCGATGGCCAAGGCCGTTGGCCCAGTGCATCTCGACATTCGGCCCGGCCGCCGCATAGCGCCGTGCATGGTCGGCCGAGACTTCCTTGTCGTCTTCGGCATGGATGACGAGCGTCTGCGTGCGCAGGTTACCCACGACCCTCGCCGCATCGAAATCCTCCAGACGACGCCCGGCGAGGCGCTCCACGACGCCCTCGAAGGCAGCCTGCGTCCTTGGCGCGAGGCGAAGAACTTTCCCGAAGCCCTTGAAAAGCCAGGTCATCTCGCTGGGCGCGCCGATCAGCACCATCTTTCGTGCCACATGATTGCGCACGTCGCAGACGATGCCGCCGGCCGCACATGCCAGGCTGCCGCCGCCGAAGGAATGGCCGACGCAGACATCGAAATCGCCGAAATGCCGCCAGGCGGCATCGATCGCCCTCACCGCCGCCGGCATCGTCAGCGTGCGCCCCGGCGAGCCGCCGTGCCCGGGCCAGTCGAGCGTCACCACCTCGGCGCCCCCCTTGACCAGTCCGTCGATCATCACGGCCAGATAGTCGCTGCGCGATCCCCACCCGTGCACGAGCAGAACACGCTTGACGTTGGCAGCCGTGCGCGCCGGAAAGAACTGGCGTGCGAGCACCCAGCCTCCGGCATAGGAAAGGGTCACCGGCTGCCCCTTGGCAATCACCGGCGCTGCAGCGGCGAGCGCCGCCTTTTCCTTGGCGTTCCTGGGCTTTCGGCCGGGCGTAAGGGTGAACAGCCTGAAGGCGAGCTTGCCGGCTGCCTCGGGTGAGAACGCGGCGACGCCTTTTAGCGCCTGACGGATGACCTTGATCGCAAAGGGTGCCATAGTGGGAATCTCTAAATATGTTCAATGCTGAACATAATTGTACAACGATGAACAAAAATCAAGTGACGACAGAACATCATTTTCCCTGGGACCACCCCCGCTTCCGCAGCTGGATCGCAGTTGCCCGTGCCTGCCAGTTGATGCAGCAGACCGTGACACGCGAGATCGCCCATCTCGATATCAAGCCGCCACACCTCGATATCCTGATCAATCTCTATCGCTTCGATGGCATTTCGCAGCAGGAGCTGGCGCGCAAGCTTCTGGTCGGCCGCTCCAACATGAGCATGCTGTTGCCGCATCTGGAAAAGCGCGGCCTGATCGTCAGGCGCGGCGACGAGAAGGACAAGCGGGTTCTCAGGCTATCGCTGACCCCCGAGGGCCGGACGCTGACGGAGGCCGCGATGGAGATCCACACCGCGCTGATCGAAAAATTGCTCGACGACGAACCTCTGGATGATTGCCTGGTCGTTACCCGATCCATGGAACGGCTGATCGGCCTGCTCCTGAAGGCGGAAGGCGAACTGGCCTGAGACGGGCGCGATGCGACCGTTGCGCGTCCGGAAGCGCGCGCGGTACGGTCGTCCTCAGCGCGGCTTTTCGGCCTTGTCGCGCGACATGCCCTTGTCGGTCAGTTCCTGCTCATAGGACGCAAACAGGTCCGCACCTTTTTCGCCGAGTTCCCGCAGGTAGCTCCAGGTGAAGATGCCGGTATCGTGAAAATCGTCAAAACCGATGCGCACCGCATAGTTGCCGGTCGGCTGGACCGAAATGATCTGCACATTGCGCTTGCCGGGCACCGTCACCCGTTGGCCGGGTCCATGGCCCTGCACTTCGGCCGACGGCGAAAGCACGCGCAACATCTCCGCCGACAGATCGAAGGAAGCACCATCGTTGAACGTGACGACCAGCCGGTGGCGATCCTTCGACACCCGCAGTTCCGTCGGCCAGATTTCGCTCATGTGATCTGCTCCCGTTCGCGCCCGGCAAACTCGATGCCGCTCTTTCGCCGCTATCCAAATTCCTGACGGCGGATATGCACCAGCCTAGGGCATCCTGTTTTCAAGTGGAATCACTTAAAGGAGAAAGATGCACTATAATCAAGGTGCTAGAGTGTCCTTTGTGCGTTCGCATGAACGCATGGCGTTCTGGAAATCGGCCCGCGAGAATTACCCGTCTCTTCCGATCAACACTTTGCGACAGTATGCGCCTTGACGCGAGCGGCCTCGACGACGACATTGAAAGGGCTGGGAGAAAGACGATTGAACACAGCGACGATAGACAGATTTGGCGCTTTGCCGCTCGAGCAGAAAACCGCTCCGATGATCGACCCGTTCGGCCGGGCGATTACCTATCTGCGCGTGTCCGTCACCGACCGCTGCGATTTTCGCTGCACCTACTGCATGGCCGAGCACATGACCTTCCTGCCGAAGAAGGATCTGCTGACGCTCGAAGAACTGCAGCGTCTCTGTTCCGCCTTCATCGAAAAGGGTGTGCGCAAGCTGAGGCTGACCGGCGGCGAGCCGCTGGTGCGCAAGAACATCATGTTCCTGGTGCGCGAACTCGGCAAGGAAATCGAAGCCGGCCGGCTCGACGAGCTGACGCTGACGACCAACGGTTCGCAGCTTGCGAAATATGCCGCCGAACTCGCCGACTGCGGCGTCAAGCGCATCAACGTTTCGCTCGACACGCTCGATCCGGCGAAATTCCATCAGATCACCCGCTGGGGCGATCTTTCCAAGGTTATGGAAGGCATCGACGCGGCCCAGGCCGCCGGCCTGAAGATCAAGATCAACGCAGTGGCGCTGAAAGGCTTCAACGACGCCGAGATCCCCGATCTCATGCGCTGGGCCCACGGCCGCGGCATGGACCTGACGCTGATCGAAACCATGCCGATGGGCGAGATCGAGGAAGACCGCACCGACCATTACATGCCGCTCTCGGACATGCGCCGGCAGCTGGAAGAGCAGTTCACCTTCTCCGACATACCCTATCGCACCGGTGGTCCGGCCCGTTATCTCGAAGTGGCGGAAACCGGCGGCCGCCTCGGCCTGATTACGCCGATGACGCATAATTTCTGCGAGAGCTGCAACCGCGTCCGCCTCACCTGCACCGGCACGCTCTATATGTGCCTCGGCCAGAACGATGCCGCCGATCTCAGGACGGCGTTGCGCGCCTCCGAGGACGATGCCTATCTCAGCCAGGTGATCGACGAGGCGATCGGTCGCAAGCCGAAGGGCCACGACTTCATCATCGACCGCGAGCACAACCGCCCCGCCGTCGCCCGCCACATGAGCGTCACCGGCGGCTGATCGCTCCGCACAAGTTGACCTGAAAAACAACCGGCAGGCGGCCCCTCAACCGCCTGCCGGCACCTTCTCCACGCAATTGGGAGAAGGGATGTGGGGAACACATGCGTGTCCCCACGTACCCCTTGTGACTATGGAGCCCTAAGCCGCGTAACTCGCACGACCGTTTCCGCGCCCACCGATCCCCTCGGTGCCGGTACGAAACCGCTCGATCTTCTCGTTCAGCGCTTCGACCTGTCGGCGCAGCCCGTGGATCTCGGCCGTGTTTTCCTCGACCATGGCAGCATTCTGCTGGGTGATCAGCTCGACCTCGTGCACGGCCGAATTCACTTCGTTGAGGCCGGTGTACTGATCGGCCGCGGACGCCTCGATGTTGCTGACGAGGTCGTGGATCGTTCCGATGTGGCTGTTGATGACGGTGAGCGCATCGCCGGTTTCCTGGACGAGGGCGACGCCGCTTCTGACCTGTGCCGAGCTTTCCGAGATCAGCCCCTTGATCTCGCGGGCAGCACCGGCGCAACGCTGGGCGAGCTCGCGCACTTCCTGCGCGACGACCGCGAAACCACGGCCGGCCTCACCCGCGCGAGCCGCTTCGACGCCGGCGTTGAGCGCCAGCAGGTTCGTCTGGAAGGCGATCTCGTCGATCACGCCGATGATCGTGCTGATCTTCTCCGAGGAGCGGTTGATCTCGGCCATGGCATCGATCGCCTTGGCGACCACCTGTCCGGAATGCTGGGCGTAGGAGTTGGTTTCGCCGACCGAGACCGTCGTCTTGCGCGCGCTTTCGGCCGTTGCGCGAACGATGTCGGTCAACTGCCGCAGCGCCCGCGAGCTTTCTTCGAGCGCTGCCGCCTGCTGCTCGGTCCGGCGCGCGAGATCGTCCGCCGACGAGGCGAGATTGCCCGTACCGCCGGTGATCTCGCCGGTGACGACGCGCACGTCGGCAAGCGTCGCCCGCAAGGCCTCCACCGCGTTGTTGTAGGTGCGGGCCATGATCACGTAATCGGCCGGCAGGTCTTCCGACATGCCTTCCTCAAGGTCGCCGTCGGCAAGTGCTGCGAGCACGTCGGAGAGCGCATTCAGCGCCTGCATCTGCTCGGCCTCGACGCGCGCACGTTCCGCGGCGCGTCGTGCCTCCTCCTCGGCCGAAAGCGCGCGTGCTGCTTCCGCCTCGCGTCCGAGCCGCACGTTCTCGACCGCATTGTCGCGGAAGACGGCGACCGAGCGCACCATGTCGCCGATCTCGTCGCCGCGGTTGCGGCCTTCGATCGCGACGTCGAGATCGCCGCCGGCAAGCCGCGTCATCGTTTCGGTCACGCGCTTCAGCGGTCCGCGCAGCGTTTCAACCAGCATCAGGCCGCCGATGATGGCGAGCAAGGTGCCGGCGATCATGGCGACGATCGAGACATCGGCCGAGCGCTGGCTGTCGACCTTGCCGGCTTCCTGGGCGCTGCTGACGAAGCTTTCGAGCGTCGTGCTGGCAGTGGCGACCATCGTTGCCGCTTCGCTCTTTGCCGCCTGCCAGCGGCCGCCGACGTCGATCAGTGCGGCGGTGCCCTTGTCGATATTGTCGAGCGACGGACCGAGCTTGCCCGGAAGATCACGGAGAGCCGCATTCTTGCCGCCGAGTTCGCCGAGCTTGCCCGCGGTTTCGCGCACCGCCTGGATATCCGCCATGACCGGCTCGCGGCCGGCGGCATCGAGCTTGCGATGCAACTCGCTGATGTGCAGCCGCGTGCTGTCGAGCCCCTTGAAGGTGTCGCCCATCAGCGCGATCAGCGTCTTCAGCTGCGAGATCTCGGCATCCATGCCGACGAAACGCTTGGCTGCGGTATCCGAATTCTTGGCCGCTTCCTTGGCGAAGCCGGCCTCGTATTTCGAGAATTTGCTGAGGATCGGCACGAGCGCATTCTTCTTCGCCTCGTTGTCCTCGCCGCCGGCAAGGATCGCCTGCACCTTGAGCGCCTGGTCCTTCACTTCGGCGATCGGCGCCTGCACCTTCTCCGAGGCAATCTTTTCCGCCTCTTCGATCTGCTTCAGGAGATGCGGCAGAAGCTTGCCCGCCTGGTCGACCTTGGCATCCGGATTGACGGCCATCGTCACCGGCAGGCGGAACTTCTTGATCCGTTCGGCAAGCCCCTGATAGGCGGCCGCATCGAAGAGCAGCGCCTTGGCAAAGGCTTCCTTCTCGCCCGATTCCTTGCGGATGATGTCGATCTGCTTATAGGCGCCGTTGCCCTGTTCGGTCATGTCGGCGAGCGCCTTGTCGAGCGACGCCGTCACCTGGTCGCGCTCGAGCTTGGTCGCCCAGAGTTTTCCCGTCTGGCCGCGCATCGCCTCGCCCAACGCCAGCACCGAGGCTATTTCCGCCTTGTCTTCACCGCGCGTCAGCAGGCCGTCGAGTGTCTTCACACCGCTTTCCTGCTGGTCGATCTGGCTCGAGAGCGCCGTGCGCGTTTCCTCGCTCGGCGCATCCGAGAAGGCCTGCAGCGCGCCGCGCAATGCCTGGAAGTCCGAGAGGTTGTTGATGGTTTCGCGCGTCACGGTCATGTGGCCGTTGAGCGTGCGGGCGGTAAAGAAGCCGATGAGACCAATGCCGGCGATGAGCGCCACGAGCGGGACCACAAAAAGCAGAACCTTGGTGACGATACGCAGCCGTTGCAGCAAGCGATCGATGAAAGACATTGCGCACCCCTGATTATTCTTATGGGAAGCAGGCCCGCGCGGCGGCTTATTTTGGTGGGAACACCGACGGGAAGCAGGCCGCAGGCTCTCCCAAGCCTTGGGCAACGTCCCTGGAATGGCCACCCTGCAAGGTCTGCTGCGGCGCCACCCCGCCGATCGCGTCATGCGAATGGATGCGGAATTGTGGCGACGATAGGCAGCGAAACTTAAGATTCCGCGAATAAGCTTATGTTCGTTCGCACCGTTTTACCGGCTTGCGGGCAGTCTTTCCGGCAAGGGGGCTCGCCCGAAAGCATGCTTTTTACTTGTCGGAGAAGAAAAGTCGCGGCGACATGCGATCCCGTTTGCACAAGCCGGCAGCCAATGCTTAAACATTGGGCGATCCCATCCCGTGGATTCGCCTCCCATCCGCCGGCAGCGCAAGCCCGCTTGTCCGGCGTCGCAGGACAACCCGCATGCAAGCCTCCACCAATTTCCGCGGCATTCTCTTCATGTGCCTGGCGATGGTCACGTTCTCCTGCAACGACGCCCTCGTCAAATCCGTCACCGGCGCCATGAATGTCGGCCAGATCATCTTCGTGCGTGGACTGCTGACGACACTGATGGTGCTGCTCGCCGCCTGGCACTTCCGCGCCTTTCGCCCGCTCGCAACGCTGATGCGCCCGGCGATCCTGCTGCGCATCGCCATGGAGGCACTGGCCTCCGTCACCTATATCTCGGCCCTCGGTCAGATCCCGCTCGCCAACGCCTCTGCCATCATGCAGGCGCTGCCGCTGGCCGTCACGCTTGGCGCCGCACTCTTCCTCGGCGAACCGGTCGGCTGGCGGCGCTGGACAGCAATCATCGCCGGCTTCATCGGCGTGCTGATCGTGCTCAGGCCCGGTCCCGAGGGCTTCACGCCGGCGGCGCTGACCGTTGTCGCCTGCGTCTTCGTCACCGCGACCCGCGATCTCTGTACCCGTCGCATCGGCCACGACGTGCCGTCACTCTACATCACCGTGTCGACCTCGCTCGTCACCACCATCGTTGGCGCCCTGCTCATCCAGCCGATGGGCGGCTGGCAGCCGATGTCGGCGACGACCTTCGGCCATATCGCCGCGGCAAGCGTGCTCTTGATGCTCGGCTACCAGACGATCGTTCTCGCCATGCGCGCCGGCGACATCTCGGTGATCGCGCCCTTCCGCTACACCAGCCTGATCTGGTCGATCGCGATCGGCATCTTCTTCTTTGCCGAAGTGCCGGATCACTGGATGCTGGTCGGTGTCGCGGTCATCATCGGTTCGGGCCTCTACACCTTCTATCGCGAGACGCTACGCGGCCGCAAAGCCGTCGCCCAGCGTTCGCTGACCGGCCCGCTGGAATAGGAGCTGCCGATGCCGGAAAGCCGTCCCTCGCCTCTGATCAGCGCAACGCCGCCCGCAGTCGTCCTCGCCGGCGGCTTGTCGCGCCGCATGGGAAGCCCGAAGTCCGATCTTCAACTCGGCGGCCGGACGATGCTGTCGCGCATCGTCGCCCGGCTGCGACCGCAGGTTGGAAACATTGCCGTCAACCTCAACGCCGAGCCGGCAGTCGGCATCGACGGCAGCATCCCTGTGATCGCCGACACGGTTCCGGGCTTTCTCGGGCCGCTCGCCGGCGTGCTCACGGCCATGCGCCACGTTGCGGCGACCACCCCAGACGCCAGCCACGTCGTCGTCGTTCCGACCGATACGCCGTTCTTTCCGCATGATCTCGTCTCGTATATGGCCGCCGCAATGACCGAGCATCAGCAGATTGCCGTTGCGGCATCCGTCGGGCAGATGCATCCGCTGTTCGCACTCTGGCCGGTGGCGCTTGCGGATGATCTGGAAAGTTGGATGGCCAAGGACGCGAAGCGGCGCGTCCGCGCCTTCATCGAGCGCCATGCCTCGGTCACGGTCGATTTTCCGGTTATCATGACGTCGAAGGGCGCGTTCGACCCCTTCTTCAACGTCAACACGCCTGAAGATCTGGCCGAGGCGGAGGAATGGTTGCGCTTCTTCGAGGGAAACAAACCATGAGTGCCATGAAGATCTTCGGCATCGCCGGCTGGAAGAATTCGGGAAAAACCGGGCTGATGGTGCGGCTTGTCAGCGAGCTGACGCGGCGCGGCTACGTGGTCTCGACCGTCAAGCACGCGCATCACGACTTCGACATCGACAAGGTCGGCGCCGACAGCTACCGCCACCGCGAGGCCGGCGCCCACGAGGTGACGATCGTTTCGGGCACGCGCTTCGCCATCATGCACGAGTTGCGTGGCGCGCCCGAGCCTTCCTTCGGGGATATCCTGGCGCGGCTTGCGCCCTGCGATCTCGTGCTCATCGAAGGCTACAAGCGCGAGCCGATCCCGAAGATCGAGGCTCGCCGCCTGGAATCGGCGAACCGCGAGCCGCTGGCTCCCACCGATCCGCACATCTGCGCGATCGCCGCCGATCACCCGGTCGCTGACAGCGATCTCCCGGTCTTCGACCTCGACGATACCCCGGCGATCGCCGATTTCGTCGAGAAGGTCACGGGCCTCAAGCGCACGGCCAAGGTTTCCTCGCCCAACGATTAAGGCGGATCCGAGCCGCGAAACTCCTTCGGCAGTGCGTTGAGCCCCTGTTGCGCCTCCGCTTTCCCCTGGGCGGCCGCCTTCACATACCATTTCGCGGCTTCCGACAGGTCCTGCGCCACACCGACGCCCTTGGCATAGGAGATGCCGAGGTTGAGTTGTCCATCGGCAAATCCCTGCAAGGCCGACTTGCGAAACCACGAGACAGCCACGGCCGGATCGAGCGGAACCCCGATACCGTTGAGATAGGCCATTCCGAGATTGTTCTGGGCGACTGCGTACCCTTGCTCGGCGGCAAGCGTATAGAGCCGCGCCGCCTCCTTTTCGTCCTTCTCGACGCCACGGCCATCCGCATACATCAGCGCCAGATTGAACTGCCCGGACGGGTCGCCGCGGTTGGCCAGGAGCCGGAACCAGCGTTCGGCCTCACCGTAATCCTGGGGAACACCCCTGCCTTCGAGATACATCACGCCGGCATTCATCTGTGCCTTCGCATGCCCCCGCTTGGCGGCCTGGAGCAGCCAGCCGAAGCCGGTGGCGTCGTCCTTTTGGACGCCGCGGCCCAGAATGTAGAATGTCGCAAGATCGGCCTGTGCCTCCGCCACGCCTTGATCAGCCGCCTTGCGGCACCAGGTTACCGCCTCCCGGTCATCTCGCTCGACGCCGACTGCGCGCGAATAGATACCGCACAGCAGGTACTGCGCAGCCGGGTGGCCTTTTTCCGCCGCGGCACGCAGCAGGCGCAAGCCTTGCCTGTGGTCCGTCCGCCCTGCCGCCGGATCGAAGTAGCGCCTGCCGGCATTCACTTGCGCCTGAGTATTTCCTTGCTCGGCCGCGCGCAGATACCAGCGCATGGCCTCCGCATCGTTGCGCACGACGCCGATGCCCTTTTCATACATGTAGCCGAGATTGTACTGCGCGCTTTCATGCCCCTGGATCGCCGCTCTCGACATCAGCCGGTAGGCTTCCTGTTCGTCTTTCGCCGTTCCGGTACCGTGCACATAGGCCAAAGCGAGATTGTGCGCGGCTGCAGCCAGCCCCTGGTCCGCCGCCTTCCTGTACCAGCCGACCGCCGCCGTGTCATCGCGCGCCGTGCCACGCCCTTGCTGCAGCATGATCGCCAGGTTGTATTGCGCCAGCGAATAACCCCCGTCGGCCGCCCGCCGATAGTGCGCCGCCGCCTGAGCTTCGTCCTTCTCGACGCCCAGCCCCTGCTCGTAGATCACGCCGAGATTGTAATCGGCGCCGGACGATTTCTGTTGCGCCGCCAGCCGAAGCCAGCGCGCAGCCTCGGCATAATTCTGCTTCACGCCATCGCCGCCGGCGAAATAGAGGGTGCCGAGATAAAACTGGGCTTTGGCGCTGCCCCTTTCGGCTGCCTTGCGATACCAGCCGATGGCCTTCATCGCGTCGCGCCCGACGCCGTCACCCGTCTGGTAGCGCAAGCCGACGCTGACCTGTGCTTCGGGGTCGCCGTTTTCGGCGCGGGCCAGCACCTGTTCGAACGCCGGCGCGCTGCCACTGTCGGCAAGCACCGGCAGGGGGCGCACGGGCGACATCAGCACGGCCAACAGTCCGACGACGACACGCTTCATCAATACCTCCCGTAGCGCACGCGCAGCGCTTCGATCCTATGATGAGGTTTCGGCCAGGAGGACTTGATTTCGACGGACCGCTTCAAAGCGTCGAGCAGCGGCTTTCAAGGTGCACGCTCGCACCTGCACCTGCCAGATCTCAGGCATGCCTCAATGCAGCGGACATTTTCCGGCCAAAGCCGTCGTTTTCCGTCAATTCGTCGCGCCGACGATCATTTCGTCCGGAATATCGTTGAGACGCACGAAGCTGTAGCCCTTCGCCTTGAGGTCGAGGATGCCGCGGGCAACGCCGGCGCCGGCCGAATGGGTCGGCTGGTTGATGTGGGCGATGATCACGTCGCCGTCCTTGGCGCTGCGGATGCGCTTCTCCGCCATCGCAGCACCCAGCAGCGAGCCGCCGTCGCCGTTCACCGAATAGCCGGCGATGCGATAGCCCATGGCGCGGATCTGGCTCATCGACGAATGGGTGTATTTCGCTGTCGCGCCGCGAAACCATTTCGGCGCCGGCAGGCCATGCGCCTTGATCGCGCCGGCCCCGCCATCGACTTCGGCTGCTACCGCCGCTTCCGAGCCCGCTGCAGCGATACCGTAGACCGAGATCTTCACGTCGATCGGCGGCACGTGCATGGCGCCGTGGTCCTCGATCTCGAACAGGTCCGGATGCGCCTTCATCACTTCGACGACGAGGCCGTTGCGCTTCAGCCAGCGCGCGGTGACGAAGATCGTCGCCGGGATCCGGTTCTCGATCAGGGTTCCAAGGATGCGCATGTCGGTGGCCCCGCTGCAGGCATCGAGCGTCAATGCGACTCGCGGCGAACCGGCCTTTCCCTCGGGATTGGCCGGCAGGCGCAGATCGGGCTCGACAAGCCCGGGCGCGGCTGCAGCCGTCTGGGCAAACAGAGTGGCGGCGATAAACGGCAAGGCAAAGGTCTTCATGGCAATCCGGGGAATGAAATGATGAGAGGCGATATCAGAAACGACAGAAACCCGCCTTTTGCGAGGCGGGTTTCCGGGATTTAGGCGGGCAGTCCTGCCCGAAGCTTGATCCGCGCCGGAGACCGGCGCTGACCCGCTTTGTTAGCGCTGCGCGACCGGGCGAACCAGCGGCGTCACGCGGCGAATGGTGACGCGGCGGTTCTGCTGTTCGGCATCCTGCGTGCGCACCTTCAGGAAGCGCTCGCCATAGCCCTGAGTCACCAGGTTTTCCGGCGGGATGCCGTAGACCTCGGTGAGCAGCGACGCGACCGATTCGGCGCGCTTGTCGGAGAGCACGAGGTTCGAGCGGTCGGAACCCACGGCATCGGTATGGCCTTCGATGAAGAAGGTTTCACCCGGATCCTTGGCGAGGACCTTCTCCATGGCGGCAGCAACCTTGCGCATGGTCTTGGCCTGAGACATCGACACTTCGGCGCTGCCCGTCGGGAAGGTGATCGTGTCGAGGTCGACGCGGCGCACCTTGTCGCGCAGGCGAGCGGAGTGACGGACTTCGTCGATCGTGTAGACGCGCTCGACGCGCTCCACCGGCGGCTCGGCCAGGAACTCGTAGTAGTCGCGGTCCGGATCGTCGGAAACGTCGGCGATGTAGTCGCGCACCGGAATGCGCAGGCGCATCGGCGGCAGTTCGTAGCCGACGTCGATGATCGCCGGACGCGGACCTTCGTCACGCTCGGGTGCGTAGATCATCAGGTATTCGTTGCCGTCGCGGTCGACGCGCGAGCGCTGCAGGATGTCGCCGTAACGGTTGTAGACGGTGACGATCCGGTAGCCGCCGGGGCGCACGATGGTTTCGCGGGTACGGCCGCGCGGCAACTGGTCGTAGAAAGTCTCTTCGGCGTCGTAGCGCAGGCGCGGACGATCGTCGCCGCGCACGAAGATCTGGTCGCCGACACCGAGGATCACGCGGTTGTCGACCTGCTCGACGATCTTCACCTCGGTGATGTTGTTGGTGATGTTGTTGACCGTCGTGTTGTTGTTGATCACCGTGTTGTTGATGATGGTGTTGTTGACGATGTTGGTCGTCTCCGGAACCACGAAGACCGGGGCCTCGTCGACGCGCGTACCCTTTTCGTTGAGGTTCGCCTCGATCTTCTGCGGCAGGTCGGCCTGGATTTCAGCGGCGATCGCAGCCTGGGCAGCGGCATCGTCGGCCGGCGGCGGCGCGTCCTCTTCCTTGGCGCGCAGTTCCTCGCGCAGCTTCTGGCGCTCTTCGCGCGCCTGGTTGCCGCCGGCGTTGTCGGCGTCCTTGTCGCTGTCGAGCACGGCCGCACCGTTTTCGACCGGCAGGACCACGGTTTCGTCGGTCGCCGCCGGGTCGTCGGCGATCTTCACCTTCTCTTCTTCCGTGCGGGTGTCGACCACTTCCGGAACCGGCTGCTGCACCTGCGGCTGCTCGGCAGTTACCGGCTGCTCAGTGCCTGGGGCCGGCTGACCTTCGCCGGTCTGCGGCTGCTCGGTACCGGGTACAGGCTGGCCTTCGCCAGTCTGCGGCTGCTCCGTACCGGGCGCACGCTGGCCTTCGCCGGTCTGCGGCTGCTCGGTACCGGGAGCGGGCTGGCCTTCGCCAGTCTGCGGCTGCGGCTCGACAGCCGGCGCGGTTTCGCCACCGGCCTTCTGTTCGTCAGTCGTGGCCGGCTGGTCGGCAGCCTTCTGTTCCTCGGCAGCCTTCTGTTCCTCGGCAGCCTTCTGTTCCTCGGCAGCCTTCTGCTCCTCGGCAGCCTTCTGCTCGTCGGCAGCCTTCTGCTCGTCGGCAGCCTTCTGCTCTTCGGCAGCCTTCTGCTCGTCGGCAGCCTTCTGTTCCTCGGCAGCCTTCTGCTCCTCGGCAGCCTTCTGCTCTTCAGCAGCCTTCTGCTCTTCAGCGGCCTTCTGTTGTTCGGCAGCCTGACGGGCAGCTTCCTCTTCAGCAGCCTTCTGCTGCTCGGCAGCCTGGCGTGCGGCTTCCTCTTCGGCAGCCTTCTGCTGCTCGGCGGCCTGACGGGCAGCTTCCTCTTCGGCAGCCTTCTGCTGCTCTGCAGCCTGGCGCGCGGCTTCCTCTTCGGCAGCCTTCTGCTGCTCGGCCGCCTGACGGGCGGCCTCTTCCTCGGCGGCCCGCTGCTGCTCGGCGGCCTGACGGGCAGCCTCTTCCTCGGCGGCACGCTGCTGTTCGGCGGCCTGACGTGCGGCTTCCTCCTCGGCCTGGCGCTGCTTCAACAGCAGCTGCTCTTCGTCAGGCTGACCGCCGCCCTCCTGTGCAACCTCGAATGGCTTCATCAGGTTGTCGGCGATAGCGGGCGGAACCGCCACGGACACCGACAGCACCGGCAGCGCAACGGTCGCGAAAAGTTTGGATCGAATCGACACTTTGTCTTCCTTCCTCTTCCTGGGAGGTCCTGGCCCGCATCCATTTTCCGATCCATGACATATGGAAGAATCGAATGCGAACGTGAATTCTTACGGGGCCTTGACCCAAGGTTCCGGCTTTTTTGTGTTGGCCGCGTAACGCCCGGTCCAACGCAACGCCCGAACCACGAACCGGTTCCTCCACTA
The DNA here is from genome assembly GCF_002940685.1 of Ensifer adhaerens. Lineage (GTDB taxonomy): Bacteria > Pseudomonadota > Alphaproteobacteria > Rhizobiales > Rhizobiaceae > Ensifer > Ensifer adhaerens_E. Next base: position 335,943 of record NZ_PNFP01000004.1, read on the forward strand.
GGGCTAGCGAAGCGAAGATTAACCGCCGCTGAACGCGCCGTTCATGTTCATTGCGCCACCGCGAACGCAATCTCCGGTCGAAATCCTTTTCCCGGTGACGGCCTTCGCTTTCCTGTTGATTTTTACTGGAAAAGAGTACGAATATCGCCACAACCGGCGGCAGACGCCCCGGCTGAAATTGGCATCCGCGAAAAACAGAAAACCGGATGTCGGCCAACAGAGAGGACTATCATGCGTATTTCCAAGCGGCTGGCAGCCGCCGCATCGGCTGCCGTTTTCGTGCTCATGGCAGGCTCGGCCATGGCCGACGGCGAAAAGGTCGTTATCGGCACGGAAGGCGCCTACCCGCCCTTCAACAACCTGGAAGCGGACGGCACGCTGACGGGCTTCGACGTCGACATCGCCAAGGCGCTTTGCGTGGAAATGAAGGCCGAATGCACCTTCGTGACGCAGGACTGGGACGGCATCATTCCGGCGCTGATCGCCAAGAAGTTCGACGCCATCATCGCGTCCATGTCGATCACCGCCGAGCGCAAGGAAAAGGTCGACTTCACCAACAAGTACTACAACACCCCGCCGGCAATCGTCGTGCCGAAGGATTCGCCGATCACCGAGGCGACCGCAGCCGCCCTTCAGGGCAAGGCGCTTGGCGCTCAGGGCTCCACCACGCACTCCAACTATGCCGAAGCGCATATGAAGGGCGCGGACATCAAGCTCTACCCGACGGCTGACGAGTACAAGCTCGACATCGCCAACGGTCGCATCGACGCCGTCATCGACGACGTGGTCGTTCTCTCGGAATGGCTGAAGACCACCGACGGCGCCTGCTGCAAGCTGCTCGGCACCCTGCCGATCGACCCTGTTATCAACGGCGATGGCGCCGGCATTGCCGTTCGCAAGGGCGACGACGCGCTGCGCGAAAAGTTCAACAAGGCGATCGAAGCGATCCGCGCCAACGGCAAGTACAAGGAAATCAACGAAAAGTACTTCCCGTTCGACGTTTATGGCAGCTGATTGACGGTTTCCGGCACGATTTCCTAGTGAATCATGCCGGAAAAACGTCGGTTGATGCGAAAATTGCAACGGCGGATGGCTTGCCCTTCCGCCGTTTTTGTTTGACAAGAGCCTAATACAAAAGCGCGATCGATACGCATAAGAACAGCGCAAAAGGGGAAATCTCTGACATGAGCGGGTTGTTTGCCGGCTTCTATTCCATCCTCTCCTGGATCGGATCGATCGTCGATCCATTCTGCGGCCCGGTCGGGGTCTTCACCTGGTTCGGACCGGGCACCCTGCTCGCCTGCGGCGACACCGGTTGGGGCGACGATATCGCCCATGGCTTCATCATTACCGCAAGCCTCGCCATCGCAACGCTGCCCGTGGGCCTGCTGATCGGCTTCTTCATCGCTCTCGGCAAGCAGTCCGAAGAGCGCACCGTGCGACTGGCCTCCAACATCTACACGACGATCTTCCGCGGCCTGCCCGAACTGCTGACGCTCTTCATCGTTTATTACGGTCTGCAGATCCTCGTTCAACAGCTGCTGGCGTCGCTCGGCTACGAGGGGCCGGTCGAGATCAATGCCTTCTTCGCCGGCATGATCGCACTCGGCGTCGTCTTCTCGGCCTATTGCTCGGAAGTGCTGCTTTCGGCGTTCAAGGCCATCCCGCATGGACAATACGAAGCCGGTGACGCCCTTGGCTTCCATCGCGGCCGGACCATGCGCCTTATCATTCTGCCGCAGCTCGTGCGTATCGCGCTTCCCGGTCTCGGCAATCTCTGGATGGCGCTGCTCAAGGACACCGCCCTCGTCTCAGTCGTCGGACTGACGGACATCCTGCGCCAGACCGGCATTGCCGCCCGCGTCACCAAGCAGGCTTTCGAGTTCTATGGCGTCGCCTGCGTGCTCTTCCTGATCCTCGCGATGATCTCGTCGATCGTCTTCTCTCACCTCGAACGTCGAACCAAACGTGCGGAGATGGGCCGATGAGTGTCGTTGCAACGATGATCCCGCCGCAGGCGCCGCCACCGGTTCCGCCGAAGCCCTATACGCTCACCCGTTTCGTCGGCAGCGTCGCACTCGGCATCTGGCTGGCGCTCGCCGTCGGCATCTTCCTCACCGTCGTCGGCGGCTGGGACCCGGACAAGTTCGCCAAGTACGGCCCGCGCTTCCTCAACGGTCTCGGCGTCACGCTGATGCTGGTGGGCCTTTCGATCGTCATGGGCGCCATCCTGTCCCTGCCGATTGCCTTTGCCCGCATGTCGAAGAACAGGTTCCTGTCCTGGTTCGCCTATGCCTATGTCTATTTCTTCCGCGGCACGCCGCTGCTCGCGCAGCTCTTCCTGATCTACTACGGCCTGGGCAGTTTCCGCCCGCAGCTCGAAGCGATCGGCGTGTGGTGGTTCTTCCGCGACGCCTGGAACTGCGCGATCTTCGCCTTCACGCTCAACACGGCAGCCTACCAGGCAGAGATCCTGCGCGGCGCGATCGAGAGCGTGCCGCGAGGCCAGCGCGAAGGCGCGGCCGCACTCGGCCTGCCCGGGCGCGTCGCGTTCTGGAAGATCATCCTGCCGCAGGCGATGATCGTGGCGCTGCGCCCCTATGGCAACGAGATCATCCTGATGATCAAGGGCTCGGCGATCGTCGCGATCGTCACCGTCTTCGATCTCATGGGCGAAACCCGCTACGCCTTCTCCCGCACCTTCGACTTCCAGATGTATATCTGGGCCGCGCTTCTCTACCTCGTCATGGTCGAGATCCTGCGCAACATCTGGAGCCTGCTGGAAGCGCGGCTCACGCGCCATCTGAAGCGATAAGCACGCGCCGTTCACGTCCGAAAGCTTGGCAGCACTCCCCAGGATATGCTGCCAAGCTTTTGTTATTTCACGAGAAAGTTTCACTTCGGGACAAATATTAGCCCTTGATTAATAAATCAGGCGTTTCATCATAGGGACCAACCTTTGCGAGAAGTGAGGTCCACATGACGAACGAGATGGAACTTCAGCTCAAGGGCTACGGACTGACGACGGCGCAGATCCTCTATCGCCTGCCCGACCACCCGGCCTTCCTGCAAACCTATATCTGGCAGCACTACGACATCGCCCCGGACTTTCCGGAGATGCGCAGTTTCCTGAAATTCTGGGAAGAGAAACTGGACGGCCCGCTGCATTCGGTGCGCTACGTCCACCGCAAGCTGATCTCGGCGACGGAATGGCGTGCACTGAAGGGCGAGTTCATACTGCATTGAACGATGGGGCATAGCCTGCGCGTCTTGAGCAGCCACCGTCAGCCGATCAGCCTGTGTCAGCGTGACCCGTTAACGTCGGCAGCCGCAGCTGGCATGGCCAGCCTCAGACATGCACTTCCCCATGCGCGAGTTCCCCTTCGCGCGGCTCCTTGTGCAGCGAGCCATAGAGTACCAGCCCGTAAAACAGCGCGACAGCGATGATCACCGGCCAGCCGGGCACCGGACCGAGCGCCGCGTTCTGGGCGACATCGGCCCAGGAGCGCACATGGCCGAAAGGCTCGCCATTGGTAGAGATCTTCGGAGAGGAGATCTTCAGCGCCCAGGCAAGGAGCAGGATCAGGTACATCCAGCAATAGTTGCGCTGAAGCCGCCGGCAGACCGCCTCGCGGTAGCTCATCAGGAAGGCGGGCTTGCGCAGGCTCTTGGCGATGGAAGCGGCCCAGTTGAGGTTCGGCGTGCCGTCGGGGGCCAGGATCTGCGCGAAATATCCGCGCTCCAACTGGCGCACGCGGGCGCGATAGACATCGAAGAAGCGATAGCGCCGGGCCTCGATGAGGAGCAGCAGCGTAATCAGCAGCATGGCGAACAAAAGCACGCCATGATGCGACGACGGCGTCGACAGAGAGACCGAAAGCAAGGCCGCAACGACGGTGATCGCCCAGTTGGAGGTCCGGTCGATGCGATCGCGCCAGCCGGCCATGCGTCCCATTTCACCGCGATAATAGTGCACCACCGCGTTGATCTGTTCCTGCGACGTCTGCGGCAAAGGCGGGCCTTTCGGCTCCTTGATCTCGGTGCTCAAGATCAGCGGCCCAAGCTCGGCGGACATCGGCATTCCTCCCGTCTTTTCTTATGCTTATGATCATGACTCCTTTCCGCCCGCCGATAAATCCCGACAGCGCCGCGTCGCGGCGTTTTTCGGCGTTGGAACCGCGTTTTGCTGCCGGCTTTGGCCAGGGGGCGGGCGCGGGAGGCGATTGCCAAAACGGGTCCGCGGACGTATGAAGCGCCCATGACCCAAAAGAGCACGAAAATCGACGAGGAAGCGCTGGCGGAAGCCTATAACCGCGCCCTCTCCCTGGAAAAGTCCGGCAAACTCGACGCGGCGGCGCAAGCCTATCACGAGGTGCTGGCGCTCGATCCGGAAGACCACGGCGGTGCTGCGGTGCGGCTGGCCTCGATGGGACGCGGCGAGACGCCGGTGAAGGCGCCCGATGCCTATGTCGCTACCCTCTTCGACCAGCACGCCGAAGTCTTCGACAACGTGCTCGTCGACCAGCTCGGCTACTGCGTGCCGCTTCTCGTGCGCCAGCGGCTACAGGCGCTCGAACTCGGCCCCTTCGATCGCGTGCTCGATCTCGGCTGCGGCACGGGCCTGACCGGCGGGGCGCTCCGCGACATGGCGGAAGACATCACCGGCGTCGATCTCTCGGAAAACATGGTCGAGATCGCCCATGAGAAGGACCTCTACGAAACGCTCTACGTCGCCGAAGCCGTCGACTTTCTCGACGACAACGACGACGCGCCCTTCGATCTGATCGTCGCCACCGACGTGCTGCCCTACATGGGCGCGCTCGAGGCACTGTTCTTCGGCGCCGTCGACAATCTGGTTCCCGGAGGATTGCTGATCTTCTCCAGCGAGACCTTGCCGGCAGAAAGCTTCGCCGGACGCGATTTCATGGTCGGCCCGCATCAGCGCTTTGCCCACGCCGAAAGCTACCTGCGCGACCGGCTTGCGGCCACCGGCTTCGAGATCGTCGAGGTCGGCGACATCACAGTGCGCCTGGAAGAGGGCGAACCAATCGCCGGCCATCTGGTGGTCGCCCGCTTCAAGCCCTGATCAGACCCGGATAGCATCATGAAAAGGGAGCATCGCACGATGCTCCCTTCTCTCTTTTCCGTGCGCCCGCCATCAGTTACACCAGAGCGAAAGCAATGGGAGCATACTGAAAATGGCAAAGGTCGCATTCATTGGTCTCGGCGTGATGGGATATCCCATGGCCGGCCACCTCAAGGTCCGCGGCGGACACGAACTCACGGTCTATAACCGCACCTTCGCCAAGGCCGAGAAATGGGCGGCCGAATTCGGCGGCCGCGTAGCGCGCACGCCGGCCGAGGCCTCCGACGGCGCCGATTTCGTCTTTTCCTGCGTCGGCAATGACGACGACCTGCGCTCGGTCACGACGGGCAAGGATGGCGCCTTCGAAAGGCTTGGCGCCAACGCGGTCTTCATCGACAACACCACCGCGTCGGCCGAAGTCGCCCGCGAGCTCTATGAGGCCGCGAAGGCGCGCAACGCCCACTTCATCGACGCCCCCGTCTCCGGCGGCCAGGCGGGTGCTGAAAACGGCGTTTTGACCGTGATGTGCGGCGGCGACGAGGCCGCCTTCGATCGCGCCAAGCCGGTCATCGAGGGGTTTGCGCGCATGGTCGGCCTGATGGGTCCGGCCGGTGCCGGCCAGATCACCAAGATGATCAACCAGATCTGCATCGCCGGTCTCGTCCAGGGGCTCGCCGAAGGCATTCATTTCGGCAAGAAGGCGGGCCTCGACATCGAGAAGGTGGTCGACGTCATCTCCAAGGGTGCTGCGGGCTCCTGGCAGATGGAAAACCGCCACAAGACGATGAACGCCGGCAAGTACGATTTCGGCTTTGCCGTCGACTGGATGCGCAAGGACCTCGACATCGTGCTCGCCGAGGCCCGCCGCAACGGCGCCAAGCTGCCGGTAACTGCCCTCGTCGACCAGTTCTACGGCGATGTCCAGGAAATGGGCGGCAATCGCTGGGACACGTCCTCGCTGCTCGCCCGCCTCGAAAAGTGAGCCTCGCCCCCTCCTCGACCGCAGACGAGATCATCGCTCATCTGCGGTCTCTCGGGTCTGAAGACAATCTCGCCGGCATGGCACGTTTCGGCATCGTCACCGACACCGCCATCGGACTTTCCAATGTCGAATTGCACAAGATCACCCGGCTGGTGAAGACCGACCACCGCCGGGCCCGTGAACTCTGGCAATCCGGCATACGCGAAGCGCGCATTCTTGCCGCCTTTACCGCCGATCCAAAGGCTCTGACGCTGGACGAGGCGCGCCGTTGGGCCGACGATTGCAATTCCTGGGAGGTCGTCGATACCGTTGCCGACCTTTTCGTCACCGCCCGCTTCGAGCGCGACCTGATCCCGGAATTTGCGGCCGACGAACGCGAATTCGTCCGCCGCATCGCCTTTGCGATGATCGCGACGGCGGCAGTTCATCTGAAGAAGGAGCCGGACTCCGCGCTCATCGCCTGGCTGCCGCTGATCGAGCGGCATTCGATCGATGGGCGCAACTTCGTCAAGAAGGCGGTCAACTGGGCGCTCAGGCAGATCGGCAAGCGCAACGCTTCATGCCATGGCCCGGCGCTGGCGCTCGCAGAACGCCTGGCCGAAAGCACAAACCGCGCCGCCCGCTGGACGGGCAAGGACGCGGTTCGCGAGTTGACGAGCGAAAAGGTGCGCGTGCGGCTGGGCCTGACCGAGGGCTGAGCCCCTCGCCGCAGGCGTCTCAATCCTCGGCGGATTTCGCCTGGTCGATGACCATGTAGTCGAGCGGCAGCTCGGTCGTGTACTTGATCTGCTCCATGGCGAAGGCCGAGGAAACGTCGCGGATCTCGATCTTGGCGATCATGCGCTTGTAGAACGCGTCATAGGCGGCGATGTCGGGCACGACCACGCGCAGCAGATAGTCGACGTCGCCGCTCATGCGGTAGAATTCGACCACTTCGGGAAATTCGGAAACGACCTCGGAGAACCGGCGAAGCCACTCGATCGAGTGGGAATTGGTGCGGATCGACACGAACACGGTAACCTTGGTGTTGATCTTCACCGGATCGAGCAGCGCGACGCGGCGGCGGATGACGCCGTCCTCTTCCATCTTCTGGATGCGCCGCCAGCACGGCGTGGTCGAAAGTCCCACCTTCTTGGCAAGGTCGGCGACGGCCAGCGTGGAATCCTCCTGCAGCAGGCGCAGGATTTTGCGGTCTAGGCGATCCATAAGAGTCCCTCTCGAATTATTTTTCCCTCTATAACGCGAATTTGGTGAAGATAAAGAAAATTGTTTCAGTTCGTTAGAATAGACACGCGCTCGCGCAGGAATGGCAGCACGTCCGCTTCGAACCAGGGATTGCGCTTCAGCCAGCCGGTGTTGCGCCAACTCGGATGGGGCAGAGACAGAATGGCGGGGACTGCGTTGCGCATCGCGTAGCGCCGCCAATCCTTCACGGTCTCGGTCATCGACTTCGGGCAATCCCGACCGATATGCCAGCGCTGCGCATAGTGACCGATCGCGAGCACCAGCTCGACCTGTGGCATCTGATCCATCACGCGCTGCCGCCAGAGAGGCGCGCATTCGCGCCGCGGCGGCAGGTCGCTGCCATGCGCGTCATAGCCGGGAAAGCAGAACCCCATCGGCACGATCGCGAAATGTTCCGGATCGTAGAAGGTCGCGCGGTCGACTTCCAGCCATTGCCTGAGCCGGTCGCCGGAGGCGTCGTTGAACGGCAGACCGCTGTCATGAACGCGAAGCCCCGGCGCCTGCCCGGCGATCAGGATGCGTGCGGTCGTCGAGATCACCGCGACCGGCCGAGGTTCATGCGGCAGCCGGTCGTCGTCGCCGCGCAGCGGGTTGTCGCGACAGAGGCGGCAGGCGGCGATTTCGGCTCTCAGCCGTTCGAGTTCAGGAATACGGTCCTCAGGCATCGGCGATACCGGAAACGAGCGCGGTCAGACGCTCGAGCAGCCAGCCGCGGATCGCCGCCAGCCAGCCATCGATCAGGTGCGGCTCCTCGACCGGATGGCCGTTCGTCCGGCGCCACTCCTGCGGCTTGACGAACTGGCCCGCCCAGAGCCCACGCTTCTCCTTTTCGGCCCTTGCCTCTTCGGCCTCGTAGCGGCCGTAGCTGACTGCATAACCGGAAAGCACCATTTCGCGCCCCACATCGCGACTGGCGGCATCACAGACACCGAGTTCGCGGCCGTATTTGTCACGACCATGAAAACGACAACGCACATCGCCGGCCGTTACGAGCGCCTTCAGCCGGTCGCGCGCCTCGCGCCCGCAGTCCCACGGGGCGCCGTCACGCTTGCAGGTCTGGCCAAGCTCCGGCGCGTCGATGCCCTCGATGCGGACGCGCTTGCCGTCGATCCGCAGGCTGTCGCCGTCGCTTGCAATGGCCGCGCCACGGGCTTCCCCGGTTGGCGACCTCTCGCCCACGGGCAACCGGTCGGCAAAATAGGCACCGATCGCGAGCAGCAACAGAATGGCCCATCCCCCGGCCATGCCGCCGCGGCCGCCGGGCCGCGTGCCACCCTGCGTCCTGCCGCTGCCCCTCGGCTGCCGATATGTCGTCCGTCCGAATTTCACGTCTGTCCCAACCTTGATTGTCTGCACGACTGCCTCGCAGATCGGCGCGTCATAAACATGGTCGATTCCAAAAGATTAGAGAAGGAACTTCAGATGCCGCACGATCTGTCGCGACCTTGGACACGGCGGCGCCACAATGGTTGTCGAATCCTTCACACACCGCAGCAACTTCTTAAGGATTGCTCACTAGACTGCAACGCAATCGCAACCCGTCGCATATGAGCATGAGTATCGCTGCCAGCACATCGACCGATAAGATTATCGTCGACAAATCGAGGAGCCATCGAAACAAGGCTGTTTCGAGGACGGTCCGTGCCACGCGCGAACGGCTGCAAACTGGCTCGTCGGTGCCCTCGGGCTTCGAGCGCGAGATGCTCAATCACTACATCGACAGTGCTCTGCATGGCGCAATCGCCATCCCGGTGCTCGTCACGCTGATTGCGGCGGTCGCCATCTACCTCTCCGGCGAACTCGGCTTCATCCTCTGGGCGGTCATGACCCTGTCGGCCCATGCCGTCACGCTCTTCCTCGCCCGCAAGGCTCGCCGGGAGGACATGAGCGCCGAGAAGGTTCCGGTCTGGCGGCGCCGCTTCCTGCTCGGGCAGGTGCTGATGGGTCTCTGCTGGGCGACCTTCGTGGCGCAGGATTGCACGAGCTGCGGCAATGTGCGCTTCGGGTTCTTCGAAGGCACGGTGCTGCTCGTCGCCCTTGCCGCGACCGCCATGGGCACGTTCCTGCTGCGCAATGCGCTGCTCTACACCTTCGCTCCGGTCGTGGCGGCGCTCGCCTTCGCATCGCTCACCACAGGCGACCCGATCTATGTCGGGCTCACCGGCGTCATCTCGCTGTCGCTGCTCTTCCTGGTGCTGATGACCGACCGCATGAACCGCGCAAGCGTGCATATTCTCTCCGTCCAGTCGGAGAAGGACGACCTGATCGCGGAGCTCGAGGTCGCAAAGTCGATGTCGGACGAGGCCCGCCGGCGCGCCGAGGAGGCCAACCTCGCAAAGTCGCGCTTCCTGGCATCGATGTCGCACGAGCTACGCACGCCGCTGAACGCCATTCTCGGTTTCTCCGAGGTGATGTCGACCGAGGTTCTGGGCCCGCTCAGCAACCCGACCTACAAGGAATACACCAACGACATCCACCGCTCGGGCGAGCACCTGCTCAATCTCATCAACGAGATCCTCGACCTCTCGCGCATCGAGGCGGGCCGTTACGACCTCAACGAGGATGCCGTCAGCCTCGTCGACATCGCCGAGGATTGCACAGGCATGGTGCAGCTGAAGGCTCGCGCCAAGAACATCACGATCCACCAGCAGTTCGAGCACGGCATGCCCTCGGTCTGGGTCGACGAAAAATCGATGCGCCAGGTCATTCTCAATCTGCTGTCGAATGCGGTGAAGTTCACCAATACCGGCGGCGAAGTCACCTTCAAGGTCGGCTGGACAGCGGGTGGCGGCCAGTACCTCTCGATCAAGGACAACGGCCCCGGCATTCCCGAGGAAGAGATCCCGATCGTGCTTTCGGCCTTCGGCCAGGGCTCGATTGCCATCAAGAGCGCCGAACAGGGCACCGGTCTCGGCCTGCCGATCGTCCAGGCCATTCTCGCCAAGCACAATGGCGAATTCATCCTGCGCTCCAAGCTGCGCGAAGGCACGGAGGCGATCGCCATCCTGCCGGCCCGCCGCGTGCTCGAAAGCTTGCCGGCGATCGAGGATGTCGCAGCGCCCGTTCGCCGCCGCAAGAGTTTTGCCTGATCCATGCAGATTGAAACGCAGCGCCTCAGGCTCCGGCCCTGGGAAGAACGCGACATTGCGCCCTTTGCAGTCGCCAATGCCGATCCGGAAGTCCGGCGCTATTATTACCCGGCCATTCTGACGCGCGAGGAAACGGCGGCGATGATTGCCGATTGCGCCCGCCACCTTGCCGACCACGGTTTCGGCTTCGTCGCCGTGGAACGCAGGTCCGATGGCGCGCTCATCGGCGGCCTCGGCCTTTCAAGGGCTGGAGACGAAATCCCCGGCGGACCCCATGTGGAAATCGGCTGGATCCTCGCCCGTCCCTACTGGCGACAGGGTTATGCGCTGGAGGCGGCAAGCGCCTGCCTGGACCACGCGTGGCAAACGCTCGGGCTTGGCGAGGTCATCGGCTACACCTCGCGCATCAATCACCCGTCGCGGGCACTGATGGAAAAGCTGGGCATGCGGTCGGATGCGATCGAGGATTTCGACGACGTGACGGTGCCCGAAGGCAATCCGTTGCGTCCGCACGTGCTCTATCGGCTAAAGGCTGCGGCCCTTTCGCCGATCACTTCATGAAGCCGTCGAAGATCACGACATAGCCGGCATAGACGGCGTTGGCGACGATCAGGCAGAGGCAGGCGAACGAGCCCAGATCCTTGGCGTTCTTGCCCATTTCCGAGATCTCCGGAGAGACGCGGTCGACGATTTCCTCGATCGCGGTGTTGATCGCCTCGAAGGCCATCATCAGCAGGAACAGGATCGCCATCGCCACATATTGGAAGAAGGTCGCTCCGACGATGACGAAGGCGGTCATCGCAACGGCAAAGGCGATCAGCTCGTGGCGAAAGGCAGCCTCGCCGATCAGCCGCTTGGCGCCGCCGAGCGAATAGCTCGCGGCGGCAAAGAGATGCCGAATACCGGTCTGCTTCTCGACGGGACCCGTCTGTCCAATGCGGTGCGTGGTGTTCTTGGCGTCCATTTCTTCTCGACTGGGCTTGAAACCGTGCTTGCTTCGACATCGTGATTGAGGCGAATGCAAGGCGGTCTCGGTTGCAGGCACCCCAGACTATAGCTAGGGCGCGCATCTGCGCTTTGGATAGGCGACAAGGACGCATCCATCAAGGCCCGACACGCGGCGGCATTGCGCCCGTGACAGGCCTTGGACAGAAACCGGCCGGCCTTCCGGCAAAGCCCGGCCGAACCTTCACTATTCCTTGTTGCTGACGCCGGCCTGCGCGAAGGTCGCCATGCCGCTGTGGCAGGCGGCCGCCGCCTTGACGATGCCGGCGGCGAGCGCCGCCCCGGTACCCTCGCCAAGCCGCATGCCGAGCGCGAGCAGCGGCGTCTTTCCGAGCTTCTCGATCGCACGGATATGGCCGGGCTCGCCCGAGACATGGCCGATCAGGCAATGGTCGAGCGCCGACGGGTTGGCCGCCTTCAGGATCGAGGCCGCTGCGGTCGCCACGTAGCCGTCGATAATGACCGGAACCTTCTGGACGCGGGCAGCCAGGATGGCGCCGGCCATCGCCGCGATCTCGCGGCCGCCGAGACGGCGCATCAGTTCGAGCGGATCGGACAGGTGATCGCGATGCAGCGCCACGGCCTTTTCGACCGCCGCGATCTTGCGCTTCAGCACGTCCCCTTCCGAGCCGGTGCCCGGACCGACCCATTCCTCCGCCGTGCCGCCGTAGAGGCCGAGATTGATCGCAGCCGCGATCGTCGTGTTGCCGATGCCCATTTCGCCGATGCACAGAAGATCCGTGCCGCCGGCGATGGCCTCCATGCCGAAGGCCATGGTCGCCGCACAGTCGCGTTCCGACAGCGCCGCCTCCTCTGTGATGTCGCCGGTCGGGTAGTCAAGCGCGAGGTCGAAGACCTTCAGCCCGAGGTCGTGGCTGACGCAGATCTGGTTGATCGCAGCACCGCCGGCGGCAAAATTCTCGACCATCTGCGCGGTGACGGAGGACGGGAACGGGGTCACGCCCTGACGGGTGACGCCGTGGTTGCCGGCAAAAATCGCGACCAGCGGCCGGTTGACGGCCGGCGCCTTACCCGTCCAGGCGGCAAGCCAGAAGGCGATCTCCTCGAGGCGTCCGAGTGCGCCCGGCGGCTTCGTCAGCTGGGAATCCCGCTCCCGCGCGGCAACCAGCGCGGCTCCGTCCGGGCCCGGCAGGTTGCGCAGCAATTCGCGAAAATCATCAAATGGCAGGCCGCTGGCACTCATGGGAAGAATCCTTGCATCATCGTGAAGCTCAATCTACGCCCCTCATAGAGGGCCCCGAAAAATCGGGCAATGACATTTGCGCCAATCGGCGTCGCCGTTCGGGCTCAGCGGCGTTGGCAAGCGGTCTAGGACGGGTGCTGGAAAAGTGTGCGCGGCGTTCGCCCATACCTCGTCCCGGCTTGCGAGACTCGCCGGGGTCGGCGAGTTTGGCGGCGGCCGATCAGTGGCCGGAACTTGGAGGAGCCATGGGCTTCGTTGGCGATTTCTGTGACGATGTGGCACGGTCGATCGGCTTCTTGAGCCGCATCCCGATGCCCGCGCGCCATTTCGAAGGTTACGACGGGCGCTTGAGCCGCGCCGTGCGCGCCTTCCCGTTCGCCGGCCTGCTGATCGCATTGCCATCGGCCGCCGTTGCAGCAGCGCTCGTCGCGCTCCATGTAAGCTCGCTCTTTACCGCCTTCGTCGTCGTCGCCATTCAGGCGCTCGTCACGGGCGCACTGCACGAAGACGGGCTTGGTGACACCGCCGACGGCTTTGGCGGCGGTCGCGACCGCGAAGCGGCGCTCACGATCATGAAGGACAGCCGCATCGGCACCTATGCGGCGGTCGCGCTCATCCTCTCCTTCGGTTTGCGCGTGTCGGCGCTCGCTTCGATCCTGCCGCTCTTTTCGCCGCTCGGCGCCGGCATGGCGATCCTTGGCGCAGCGGCCCTTAGCCGCGCCGCGATGGTCTGGCACTGGTCGTCGCTTCCGCCGGCGCGCAGCGGCGGCGTTGCCGCCTCGGCTGGCGAGCCGCAGCCGGCAGCGACACGCTTTGCGCTCGGATCCGGCCTTCTCGCCGCGCTGCTGCTCTTCTATCTTGCGCAGGTTCCGGCCCCCGGCCTCGTCTTTGCGCTCGCCGCGTTCCTCGCCACCGTGAAGGGCTTTGCGCGCCTCGCGATGCGCAAGATCGGCGGACAAACGGGTGACACGATCGGGGCCACGCAGCAGCTGACGGAAATCGCCGTGCTCGGTGCCCTTGCACTGACGGTCTGAAGCATCGATATATCAAGGGAAAACTGAGCAAGCCCATGGAATCTCCCTGCATTCTCGTCTGTTCGATCGACGACAAGACCGGCTACTGTTTCGGCTGCGGCCGCACGCGCGACGAAATCGGCCGCTGGACGCTCTACACCGATGGCGAGCGCCGCGCGATCATGAACGCGCTGCCCGCCCGCCTGGATACCGTCGAACGCAAGCCGCGGCGCGAAACCCGCCGCAGCCGCATGGCGAGGGAACGCGGCCAAGCATGACTCGTTTTGCCATCCTGCTTTCGATCCTGGCCATCGGCCTCATTCTGCTGATCATCAATCATGATGCCGGCCGGACACTCGGCCTTGCCAATGACGACTTCGGACAGCTCGTGTCGCTCGGCGCGATCGCCACACTCATCGGCGCCGGCATTATACAGAGCCGCCGGCGCTTCGGCGAAGGGCTGCGTCAGGTCGCCCTGTGGCTTTTCATCGTGCTGGCGCTGGTTTCGGCCTATGTCTACCGCTTCGAGCTGCAGGGCTTCGGCAACCGCCTGCTCGCCGGCCTGGTTCCGGGACGCGCGACCATCATCACCGATAGCGAGGGCCAGCAGGAGGTGGTGCTGCACAAGATGCTGAACGGCCACTTCGAGACCGGCGCCACGGTCAATGGCCAGGAGATCAGCATGCTGGTCGATACCGGCGCCAGCAGCATCGCGCTGACTTATGAAGATGCCGAAAGGATCGGTCTGGACCCGGCCAACCTCAACTACATCGTCACGGTCATGACCGCCAACGGCCGCGCCCAGGCCGCCCCGGTGATGCTTGAGGAGATTTCGATCGGCCCGATCACCCGCCGCAACATCGGCGCGACGGTTACCGCCAAGGGAAAGCTCGACCAGAGCCTGCTCGGCATGAGCTTCCTGTCGACGCTCGAAATGCTGCAGATGCGCTCGGACGAGTTGCGTCTGCGCGACTGACCGGTTGGCTCGGAAACTGCCCGACGGTCAGTTTCTCAAGCGATAACCGGTGCGGAAGATCCACGCCAGCACCGACATGCAGATCGTCAGAAAGGCGAGGATGATCACCGCGCTGAAGATCGGGTTGACGTCGGAGACCTCGAAGAAGCTCCAGCGGAAGCCGCTGATCAGGTAGAGCACCGGATTGAAATGGCTGACCGCCTGCCAGAAGGGCGGCAGCATCTTCACCGAATAGAAGCTGCCGCCGAGGAAAACGAGTGGCGGGATCACCAGCATCGGGATCAGGTTCAACTGCTCGAAATCCTTCGCCCAGATGCCGATGATGAAGCCGAACAGGCTGAAGGAAATGGCGGTCAGCACGAAGAAGAACACCATGACGAAGGGATGGGCGATCGTCAGGTCGACGAACAGCGAGGCCGTGAGCAGGATGATCGTTCCGATCATCAGCCCCTTGGTCGCCGCCGCGCCGACATAGCCAAGCACGATCTCGACCATAGAGACCGGCGACGACAGGACCTCGTAGATCGTACCGGTGAATTTCGGGAAGTAGATGCCGAAGGAGCCGTTGCCAATGCACTGCGTCAGAAGCGTCAGCATCATCAGGCCGGGCGTGATGAAGGCGCCGTAGGACACGCCGTCGATCTCCTGGATGCGACCGCCGATCGCCGCACCAAAGACGATGAAGTAGAGCGAGGTGGAGATGACCGGCGACACGACGCTCTGAAGCAGGGTGCGGCGGGTGCGCGCCATCTCGAAGAAATAGATCGACTTGATCGCTTCGATGTTCATCGCCCTGCCCCCACGATTTCGACGAAAATGTCTTCCAGCGAGCTCTGCCGCGTGGAAATGTCCTTGAGCCGGATACCGGCTTCGGCGAGCGCCGCCAGCAAGGTGGTAATCCCGGTCCGCTCCGCGCTGGTGTCGTAGTCGTAGATCAGGCAGTGGCCGTCGCCTTCCAGCGTCAGGTTGTAGCTCGACAGCACGTCGGGAACATCGTCCAGCGGATGGGCGAGATCGACGCGCAACTGCTTGCGGCCGAGCTTCGACATCAGCGCCGCCTTGTCCTCGACCAGCAGGATCTCGCCGCCATTGATGACGCCGATGCGGTCGGCGATCTCCTCGGCCTCTTCGATGTAGTGCGTGGTCAGGATGATCGTCACGCCCGAGGCGCGCAGCTTTTCGACGACGTCCCACATGCTCTTGCGCAGGTTGACGTCGACGCCCGCCGTCGGTTCGTCGAGGAAGAGCACCCGCGGCTCGTGTGACAGCGCCTTGGCGATCAGCACGCGCCGCTTCATGCCGCCCGAAAGCTCGCGCAGCATGTTGTCCTTCTTGTCCCAGAGCGACAGGTCCTTCAGCACCTTCTCGATATGCGCGGGGTTCGGCTTCTTGCCGTGCAGGCCGCGGGAAAACGTAACCGTGTTCCACACCGTCTCGAAGGCGTCGGTCGTCAGTTCCTGCGGCACGAGCCCGATCATCGCACGGGTCTCGCGGAAATCGCGCACCACGTCATGGCCGCCGACCGTCACGGTTCCGCCGCTCGGATTGACGATGCCGCAGATGATCGAGATCAGCGTCGTCTTGCCGGCGCCGTTCGGCCCGAGCAGCGCGAGAATCTCGCCCTGCTCGATATCGAGGCTGACGCCCTTCAGTGCCTTGAAACCGGAGGCATAGGTCTTCGACAGATTGGAAACGGAAACGATGGGCGCCATGAAAACTGATCCGGAAGGAGGGGCAGAGTCGTGAGGTCCCGCCCTATATGGGACAATTCATTCCGATTTGCAGCCGGCTGGAATTAAAAAACAAGATGACTGTGCGTCAACGGGGCTGTGACAGTCGCGTGCCGGCGCCCGTTCCGGCAGATGTCTGCCCTGGGACTTTGCGGCCAACCAGCCGGTCATGGACCAGCATTCCGGCCACCATCGCCGCCACGAAGACCATCGTCGCCGGCAGGCCGAGCGACAGCGAGGCAAGTGCCGGGCCCGGGCAGAGCCCGACAAGTCCCCAGCCGACGCCGAAGATCGCCGACCCGACGATCAGTCGCCTGTCGATGACCTGGTTGTCCGGCAGATGAAAGGCCTCGTCGAACAGGGGGCGCTTCAGCCGGCGCGTCACGAGAACGCCGAGCGCCGAAACGAAGACGGCGCCGCCGAGCACGAAGGCAAGGCTCGGGTTCCAGTTGCCGGTGATATCCAGGAATGCCCGCACCCGGGCCGGATCGAGCATGCCGGACAACGAAAGGCCGAACCCGAATAGGACGCCGGAGACGAGGGTTGCCACGGGGCGGAGCAAGGTGCTGTTCATGCGAAGAAGCCCGCAAGGAAGACCGTGACGATCGCCGCCCCCATGAAGGTGGCGACCGCGGCGATCGAACGACGCGACAGCCTTGCGAGCCCGACGACGCCATGGCCGCTGGTGCAGCCCGAGCCCATGCGCGAGCCAAAGCCCACCAGCAGGCCGCCAGCCACGAGCAGCGGCCAGGAGGCCGTTACGGTCACCGATGGCCAGGCAGCGAAAATGAGGCGGTAGAGCAGCGGCCCGGAGACCAGACCCAGCACGAACAACGCACCTGACGAAACCTGCATGCCCTGCAACAGGCGTCCCGCGATGCCGCTGATGCCGGCCACCCGGCCATTTGCCACCATCAGGATCGCCGCCGACAGACCGATCAGAAGCCCGCCTGCCAACGCATTCCCGTATTCACTCATGCCTTTGAACCATCCCGACAGAAGATCTGATAGAGCGCGCCGACGAGACGCGCTACCTTGTCGTGGCTGAGCCGATAGAACACCTGCTTGGCCTGCCGACGGGTCGAGACAATGCCGGCATCCCGCAACACCGTCAATTGCTGCGAAAGCGTCGGCTGGCGAATGCCCAGCGTTTCCTCGAGCGCAGCGACCGAATGCTCGCCTTCCAGCAGCGCGCTCACGATCAGCAGCCTGTTACGGTTGGCAAGTGTTCTCAGGATCTTGGAAACTTCGCCAGCATGCACCGCCATATCGCTGCGCATTCCCGGAAATTGCATGACCGTTCCCATTTCGTCCTCCTGTGGCGCCAAGGCGTGTGCGGGCCTCAATGCTTGTGGCAGCCAACCAGACACCACCCAAGATTGTTATACAAAATTATATAATATCGTATTACTTATTGCGAAACCAGACGAAAGGGAAAAGCGACGGCGGATCCGACATCCTGCCGTTTTGGCACCTCTGCGACAAACTATAAAAAATTCATGTAGTTACAAGAAGTACCGGAAATGCGGGAATTCGCCATATTTGGGGCAACCGGCTGGAGCGGGATCCGCAGCAGTATAACTTAAAGTATAATACTATTTATTTCGATCCAGACACCGACGGACGACTCCTCCTCGGCAAGCGGCCGAAGCGCACGCAAACGACAGCCGGCGCAAGATTTCCTCGCCCGGCCATGGCAATTCCACGGCCGCTGTCACGAAACCGTGACGCTCTTCGATCAGTTTGCGTCGCGCGGGTTGCGACATCGCCCTTTGATTCGCACTCGTGATTTGCACACCGGAGCCTCCCCCTTTTGCTCCGGTCGTTGGGCCGGCCTCCCCGCCGGCCTCTTTTTTTGCCGGCTTTCGAGATTTGGTAGCCGGAGGCCATTAATCGCGCTCGACACCGCGAGCCGAAAGCGCCCGGTCGCAGCTCGGAACAGGACCTAGTCGCAGTGCCGGTAGCCAGTCTTGCGGGTTCTCAGGTCGAAGTGGAAATGGTCCTTGTGGAACGGATCGCTGCCGGGGCCGAGCACGGTGTTGAAATATTTGCAGCTGTCGGAACGAACGGCCTTCAACAGCCCCTTTTCACGGAAGGCAAAAAAGCCCGGCTTGCGCACGTCGATTTCCTTGCCGTTCTTCAGCACGAACTTGCCGACGTCGATGGCATTGCCGCGCGCATGTTCGGACATCGGATTGCCGCGGCGCGAATTCATCGTGCGGCAGGAATAGCCGCCGAGCGGCTTGATCGTCTTGACACCGGACCAGTAGCGGTAGCGCGACGATGGCGCGAGCTCGTACTTCACCCACTTGGCGAAGGCCTCGGTCACCTCGCAATTGAGCTTGACCGCCGGCTTCACGCCGATACCGCCGGACAGGCCGCTAAGTTCGATCGGATAGTCGATGCCGCAGGACGGCCCGTTGCTGATGCGCGGAATGTCGCGGAAGACGACGCCGAGCTTTTTCAGGCGCTGGCGGCAGGCAATTTCGGAACCCGGCATCTGGCCCGTGTATTCAGGCGTTGCCATCGGATTGTTGGCGCGCGGCAGGAAGGCGACCTGTTGCGGCTCCTGCGCCCGCTGACGGGCGCGCTGCTGTTCCATTGCGCGGGTGCGCTGCGCCTCCTCCGCCGCCATCTTCTCCGGCGACAGCGGCGGCAGGTCGGGGTCGTAGCCAAGGTTCGCCTCGGCCGGCGCAGAGCCGCTCGTGCCGCCGAGCTGGCGCACGTTCTCCTCGCCTATGCCGCCGACCACCGGCTGGCTGGCATTGCCCTCGGCGATGTCGTTGCTCTGTTCCTCCGCCAGCCCCACCACCGGCTGCTCCACGCCGAGCATGGCGTCCATGTTGACGCCCTCTTCGGGAATGGCGGCCGACCCGGCGCTTGCCGGCTGCGCCCCCGAAGCCACCGCCTCGTCGCTATCGATCATCGGCAGGGCGCGGCGCGTCTGCCGGGGCGGCTGCGTGGCCACGGCATGTTCCGGATTGCCGTTGAAGGTCGCCGCCGGTGCGGCGGCGGGATAGGCTGCCACCTCTTCCTGCGGCACGGCATCGACGGGCACGGGGCCGATCGACCCGACACGCGCGCCGCCATCGATGCGACCGGGCGGCGAAAGCGCATCATCGGTCGAGCAGGCGACGAGCGAAAACGAGAGTATGAGTGCCGTCAGAGGGCGATGGAGACGAGTAACATAGGCCATACCGAACTGCGCCTTCCTCCGGGTGGCCAGAAAAGACCACCGTCATCGCCCCGCTGCCCCGTCAGCTCCATTGCGCTCGATTGGCACGCAATGGTTGCTGCAGCACCTGCAATTGCTGCCTTTTGCCTGTGTCGCAAACCGGGCACAGCGGCAGAAAAGGCTGATTTGCCGTACATTTTATTCAAATACGGTAAACGAAGGCTTGCGCATCACGCCCACGAAATCGGGTGCGCCAGGCCAGAGCCGGCCACTCCAAGACCGACAAAAAGAGAGCCCGCGTCCTCGTCGGACGCGGGCTCGCATGCTCAACGCTTGACCGCTCTGATGTTAGCGGCACTCGCCCCGGTGGATGACCTGGAAGCCGGCACCACCCGCCTCGCAGGCGTTCGGGAAGGTTTCGATGCGGCTGCCGCGCTGACCGCAGACCGGCGCATATTCGCGGGTGCAGAACTGGCCTTCGGAGGGACGGTCGTCCTCGCGGCGGCATTCGCCGCGGCCGATCACCTGGAAGCCCTCGGAACGCGCCTGGCAGGCGTTCGAGAAGGTCTGCGTGCGACGGCCGCGCTGGCCGCACACCGGATTGTATTCCATGGTGCAGGCCTGCGGCTCGCGATCCGGCGGGCGATAGTCCGGACGGCATTCGCCGCGGTGGATGACGTTGAAGCCGTCGGCGCGCGCCTGGCAGGAGTTCGGGAAGCTGCGCATACGATTGCCGCGCTCGCCGCAAACCGGCGCATATTCCATCGTGCAGGCCTGCGGGCGAGTCGGCCTCGGCCCCGGCCGCGGCTCGTCGACGACGACGGTACAGGCCGAGAGAAAGCCGAGCGCCAGCATCAGCACGGCGATCGGCCTGGTGAGAAGTAGTTTGAGAAGTGCCATGGTGTCCCCTCTGGTGCAGCGGTCGGCAACCGGAGCGACGCCCCGTCGATTGTCTCCCGCTTCTCGCGTATCTATCCCCAGCCACGATCAGGTCAAGACGGAGATTCTCGTCGTGCACGGTAACCGGAGGCGAGATCGGCAGATAGGCCACAATCGTTGTCACAGCATTGCGATTGCCGGCAGCCCATCGTTGCGACGACGCCGCAATCGAAGCCCGCGAGCGTGTCCGGTTTAGCCGGCTGACGAACGCTGTCGGCCTTAGATGAACTTGACGCTTATCGTCGTCACTTCGCTCGCGATCGTTTTCAGCGCATCGAGAAATAGCACGTTGCCCTTTCCGGTTCGTACCCCCGCCAATTCGTCGGAGTTCGAAAAAACGAGCGCAACCTCACCCGGCCATCCCGGTCCACCGCCCTCAACGGCATCCCAGAATGCATCGAGGTTGCAGCCGAACATGCCCGCACCCTCCGGCTTCACGACATCGAGATAGCGCTGCCAAAATTCGGCGGACGATCGGATTCCGGAACAATCGACAACAACTTCTTTCATATCCCGACCATGACCATTGCCTGGAACGACAGTCAACCTTCCGGTTGTCGCCGCACTTTGCGCACGGCATGAGGGTGGCAAACGCCCACGGTGGCAGGGCGCGAAAAACCCGCGCGGCATGCCGCGCGGATGTAACAAGAACTGCAAGCCTTGTGCTCAAGCTGCGCGGCCGTAACCTGCGTGCGACGCCGAAGGCTGCAGCCGGAACTTCGTCAGCAGCGACTTCAGCTCGCGGCTCTCGGCGGCGAGCGTCTGGCTGGCGGCCGTCGTTTCCTCCACCATCGCGGCGTTCTGCTGCGTCATCTGGTCCATGCTGTTGACGGCGACATTGACCTCCTGCAGCCCGGTCGCCTGCTCGCGCGCGGCAGTCGCGATCGAGGCCACCTGCTCGTTGACCCGATTGACCTGCGCCTCGATCTCCGACAGCGCCTCGCCCGTCGAGCGGACGAGATCGACGCCGGCGCCGACCTCGCGCACCGAGGCGCCGATCAGTTCCTTGATCTCCTTGGCGGCACCGGCGGAACGCTGCGCCAGTTCGCGCACTTCCTGGGCGACGACGGCAAAGCCGCGGCCCGCCTCGCCCGCACGCGCCGCCTCGACACCGGCGTTGAGTGCAAGCAGGTTCGTCTGGAAGGCGATCTCGTCGATGACGCCGATGATCTGGCCGATGCGGCCGGACGAGCTTTCGATCCGCCCCATGGCGTCGATGGCGTTGCGCACGATGCCGCCGGACCTGGCGGCACTCACCCTGGTCTGATCGACCATCTCGCGTGCCTCGTTCGCCCGCTCGGAGGCGTGGCGAACCGTCGAGGTGATTTCGTCCAGCGCCGCGGCCGTCTCTTCAAGGGCGGCTGCCTGCTGCTCCGTGCGGCGGGAAAGATTGTTGGCGGCCTCGGAAATGTCGCCGGCGCTGGCCGTGACGATCTCGGTCGAATGCGAGATCGAGCCGATGACATCGCGAAGGGCTGCGACGGCGGTGTTGAAGTCGTGCCGCAGCTTGCCGTATTCCGGCGCGATATGGCCGATCTCGGCGGTGAGGTCGCCGCTCGCCAGGAGTTCGAGCGCCGCACCGACGGTTTCCATCGTCTCGGCCTGCGCTTCAGCCGTCGCCCGCTGGCGCTGCTCGTTGCCGCGCCGCTCGGAACTCAGTCGCTCCTGCTGCTCCGCCTCGCGCGAGCGCAGCTCCAGCCGTTCGCGCACCGAGTCGCGCAGGACAACGAGGACCTTGGCCATCTGGCCGATCTCGTCGCCACGGTCGGTTTCCGGAACCTCCGAGGAAAGATCCTCGTCTGCGATTGCCCGCATCGAGGCCTTCAGCTTTTCGACCGGCTTGACGACGCTGCGCACGATCGCCAGTGCCGCCATCAGGATGGCAAGCGCGGCAGCGGCAAGAATACCCGCCACCTGAAGGGCGCGCTCACGGAACATCGCCGCCAGATCGTCGGCATAGACGCCAGTGCCGACCACCCAGCCCCAGGGCTTGAAGCCGGCGACATGGGAATATTTCAGCACCGGCGCATCGGCACCCGGCTTCGGCCAGTAGTAGTCGACGAAACCCTGGCCGCTCTTCTCCACGGTCTTTACGAACTCGACGAAGAGCTGCTTGCCGTTGGGATCCTTGTTTTCAGTAAGGTCCTTGCCGTCGAGCTCCGGCTTGATCGGATGCATCACCATGGTCGGATGCATGTCGTTGACCCAGAAATAGCCGCTGCCCTGGTAGCGCATCGCCTTGATCGCCTCGAGCGCGCGCTTCTGTGCTTCCTCGCGCGACAGCGTGCCGGCCGCTTCCAGCTTGTGGTAGGCGTCGAACACCGAGATCGCGTTCTCGTCCATCGCCGCGAGCATCGCCTTGCGTTCGCCGACGAGCTTCTCCTGCGCCTGGAACAGACCGAAGGTCAGCGCCGCCGCCATCGTCAGAAGCGCAAATGCCACCAGCGCGTAGAGACGCGCCGAAATCCTGAATTTCTTCATTGCCAATCCCCTGCCCCTCGGCGCTCCCCGCGCCGCCCCAAATCCTGGCTGCCGCGGCAAAGCCGGCAGGCACTCCCAGAGCCTGCAGGTTAGGATGAGGTCTTTGCAAAGCTCCTAACGAGCACCCCCTAAATTTGACAATTCTCAATCAGCTTATGCGAAAGTCTAACGAGCAGGCGGTTCAAGGGCCGAGCCGGCATTTGTGCGGCACCGGGTCTTCCCTCCAGAAGTGCGCTCGGGTTACATCTTTTCTCCAACAGGGAGACAGGCTGCATGACCTCACAGACGAGACCCACCGGCGAACTCACCTTGCGCACGCTCGCCATGCCAGGCGATGCCAATGCGGCCGGCGATATCTTCGGCGGCTGGGTGATGGCGCAGATGGACCTGTCCTGCGGCATTCGCGCGGCCGAGCGCGCCCGCGGCCGCGTCGTGACTGCGGCCGTCAAGGAGATGGCCTTCGCGCTGCCCGTCAAGATCGGCGACACGCTCTGCATCTACACGGACGTCGTCAAGGTCGGCCGCACCTCGATGACGCTCAAGGTCGAGGCCTGGGCGCAGCGCTATCTGTCGCATCTCATGGAAAAGGTGACGGACGCCATCTTCGTCATGGTCGCGCTCGACGAGCACGGCAAGCCCAAGCCGGTGCCGGCGGAAGAATAGGAGCGGCGCACATGGAGCCTGTCCAGACCGACCCGGAGATCTTCTCGCATATCCGCGTCGTCATGGGCATGATCGTCAGCCTCAGCCTGGCGCGGCTCTTGAGCGGCGTTGCGCTCTTCGTCCAGCACCCCGGCAAGACGCGCGTCTACTGGATCCACCTCGGCTGGGTCCTCTTCATGTTCGTCTTCCTCGTGCATTTCTGGTGGTGGGAGTTCCACCTGCATTCGCTGGCCGTGATCGACGTCAGCGTCTACCTGTTCGTCGTCCTTTACTGTTGCGTCTTCTTCTTCCTTTGCGTCATGCTGTTTCCAACGACGCTCGACGACTACAGCGACTACGAACACTACTTCATGTCGCGCCGGGCCTGGTTCTTCGGCGCGCTGGCTGTGGCCTTTGCCGTCGACCTCGTCGATACCGCGCTGAAGGGCAAGATGTATTTCGCCTCCTACGGCCTTGAGTATCCGCTGCGCAACGCCGCCTACATCCTCTTCTGCGTTGCTGCGGCCTGGACCCCGAACCGGCGCTTTCACGCGGCTTTCGTCGTCGCGGCCGTCGCCTACCAGCTCATCTGGATGTACCGGGCCTTCGACCTGCTGGATTGAGACGCTGCAATCGCGAGGCCGTCGTTTAAGGATTTCCGTCCGGCGGTCTTGATCCGGCGGCCATGCAGTGCTTTATCCGTTAGTCATATCTATATCTCGCATATGCAGGTCGGGGGACTGTTGCATCATGGAAATCTTTACCGCTGCCGGTCTGGCGGCGCTTCTTCAAGTCATCGTCATTGACCTCGTTCTCGCCGGCGACAACGCCGTCGTGATCGGTCTCGCCGCCGCCGGACTGCCGACGGACCAGCGCAAGAAGGTCATTCTGGTCGGCATCATCGCAGCGACGGTGCTGCGCATCGCGCTGGCAAGCGTCACCGTCCAGTTGCTGGAGATCATCGGCCTGCTGCTCGCCGGCGGCATTCTGCTGCTCTGGGTCTGCTGGAAGATGTGGCGTGAAATTCGCGAACAGCAGGCGGCGCACGCGGCAGGCGAAAGCGGCGCTGCCAGCAATGCGCCGCAGAAGACATTCATGCAGGCGGCGATCCAGATCGTCATCGCCGACATCTCGATGTCGCTCGACAACGTTCTCGCCGTCGCAGGCGCTGCCCGCGAACATCCGACGATCCTGGTGATCGGGCTTGCGCTCTCGATCGCCATGATGGGCGTGGCGGCCGGCTTTATCGCCCGGCTGCTCAACCGCTACCACTGGATCGCCTATATCGGTCTCGCGATCATCCTCTATGTCTCGCTTGACATGATCTATCGCGGCGCCATCGAAGTCTGGCCGCATCTGGCGCCGGCCGTCGCCGCGGTGGCGGCCGTGGTCTAACGCCACCCCGCGAAATCTACGCATGCAAAAAGGCAGGGGTCGCGCCCTGCCTTTTTCTTTGCAGCCGTTTCAGGCGATGCCGCGCGAGGCCGGTCATCCCTTGAAGATGAAGGAAGCACCCGCAGCGATCAGCGCGAAACCGACCAGATGGTTCCAGCCGATCGACTCCTTCAGCCAGAAGACCGAGAAGGCTGCAAAGACGATCAGCGTGATCACCTCCTGCATCGTCTTCAGCTGGGCCGCCGAATAGACCTGGTGGCCGATACGGTTTGCCGGCACCGCCAGGCAATACTCGAAGAAGGCGATCCCCCAGCTCGCGACGATCGCCATGTAGAGCGGCGACGACGTGTACTTCAGGTGGCCGTACCACGCGAAGGTCATGAAGACGTTGGAGATCAGGAGCAGAAGAACGGGCCAGAGATAGGCCGGTGCAAGGGTGAACGACATGAAGAACCTCGGCGCGCGAATCACGCTGAGACGATGCGCCGCCGCCCCGTCCGTGCGCAAGCGCCGCCCGTATTTCGATGCCCGGACCACTACCGATGCGCGCGTGATCACGATTTTTCTAGTACTTACGGTGGCGAACCGGCGCGAATCGCTCAGCAATTTCGCGAGTTTGCAATCCCTGCCCTAGTTTTTTACGGGTTTTGCCACAATTTTGCACCGGCGCATGGTCAATGAAGCCTTGCTGCCCGACGGGGCAGACAGGGGAATACCACACTTCGAAACGGCAGTTGCCGTGAAGCTGGCTCCGCGGTGTGACGCGGTTCGCCGACGTGCCCGATGCGGCGTCTCGGACGCCTGCACGCGCGCGCCCGCTGATATCTCCCCGCCCAACATTGGAAACCGTTGAGCAACCGGGTGCCATGCCGGCGATTGCCTGGCCGCCCCAACCGTTCGCACCAAGCAACTTGTCAAGGAGACCTGACCATGAAGGTCCTGGCGTTTCTTGCGGCTGCCTATGTCGCGCTACTGACACCTGAATTCGCCAATGCGGGCATGCTTGCCCAGGCGCAGCAATACAAGGGCCTGCACGAGGTCAAGAACAACAAGACCCTTCGCGCAGCGCTCGGCATCAATCCGGCCCGCACGCCCTGGTGCGGCCATTTTATGGGCATGGTCGCCCGCAAGGCCGGACGCAGCCCGCCGCAGAGCTTCGGCATCGCCCGTTCATGGCTGCGTTTCGGCGCGCCGGTGAAGCTCGGCTATGCCCGTCCCGGCGACGTCGTCGTCGTGCGCACCGGCCGCGGCTATCACGTCGGCATCCTGTCCACGCTGTCGAAGTCGACGGCCCAGCTGATCGGCGGCAACCAGTCCGGCGGCGTCAGGGTCTCGCAGTTCGCACGCGGCCAGGTCGTCGCCATCAGGCGGTAGCGCGGCCACAAGCCACGCCCGATCGAGCTGATTTCAGGACCGGCTTTCCGGATAGACGACACGCGCCCTCAACGCAGGGACAATCGCATGGCGCACCGGCGCTCCGGCGGCAAACCGTGCGCGGCCTCGTTGGCAAGGATTTGCGCGAGACGCGTGTCGAGCGCGCTTGTGTCGAGCGTCACGAACCCGAGTTTGCGGTAGAAATGCTCGTTCCAGGCAAGATCGCGGAACGTCGTCAACGTGACGGCGGCGAGCGATGTCACACGCGCATGCGTGATCGCCGCCAGCATCAGCATGCGCCCGAGCCCCTGCCCCTGGCGCTCCGCCTCGACGGCAAGCTGCCAGATGTGCATGGCATCTCCGGCAACGTTCGCGCAAAGAAAGCCGATCGGCCGGTCGGCGGCATCGACGACCACCACCGACAGCCCGCTGCGCAGGAATTCGCGATGGGCTTCGGCCGATTGCACGTCGTCGTCGGCAATCCAGGCAAGCTCGGGAATGGCTCGGAACACCTCGCCCGAGGAGCGCTCGATGGCGGGAAGCAAGGCGGCGTCGTCTTTTCGTGTGGGTCGAATCAAAGGCATGATGGCGCCATCCTACCGCTGCCGGGCGCCACGTCGACACCTGCGCTGCAATCCCTTGGCCGACTGCCATGTCGCTTAGGTCACCGACGGACAAAGCGTATCCAGATTTGGCTGAAGCGCGTTTGACGAGAGCAAGGTCGTTTTCGCTTCGACGGTAGCTGCACCTTCCCGATCGTCGACCGGTTCGGCACCGGCTACGTCACCATGGATCAGTTGGGACAGCGCTACGCCGATCCCCGAGAGTTCAACGCTACGCCGACGCGAAACCCCTACTCTTCAACGACTTCGCTGATCTGCACGATGGGGGCGATGTCCGTATAGCTGGCGACGTCCGCGGCGATCTCTGCGCGGTGAGGACCCAACGCCTCCTGGAATATCGCCAGACTCGGCGAGTAGACGTGGCACGCCGCGACGAACTCCGGCGCGCTTCCAGGTTCGCGACCCGCAAGGCCCTTATCGATCTCGTAGCGCAGGCAGGCATCGCCGAGCCGTTCCTGGATCAGTGGCATATGGCGGGTGCGGTAGTAGTCGTGATCGAACTTCGAACCGCCATCGGACGGATAGTAGACACTCATCTTGATCATGGTCGGGCTCCTGCCTGAACGCCTCTGCGAGCGTTCGAGGGGCATTTCTAGCTCACCGACTCGTAAAGCGCATCCAGATTATGGCTGAAGCGAGTTTGACGAGAGCAAGGTTTTCGCTGTGCTTTTCGACGCGGGTGGCGACGGCACGGAAGTGCGCGACCTAGAGCGGCAGCGCCATCAGCATCTCGTCGAAATAGGCATCGTCGACCCGCAACGCCCGCTGTTCCAGCCCGTATTCGACAAATCCCGCATTCCGGTAAAGGTTGAGGGCAGCGGCGTTGGACAAAACGACCGTCAGCAGCAGCCGTTCCACCCTGCCGCGCGCCTCCGCGATGATCCCGTCCACCAGCAGGCGCGAAAGCCCGCTGCCCCGCGCTTCCGGCAAGACATACATGCCCCAGAGGGTGCCCTTGTGCCTTGCCTTGACCGCCGTCGGGATTGCGAGGCCAGCAACCCCCATCAGCTTTTCGCCGCGATCGAAGGCACCGAGGACGAAGCCGCCGTCGAGGCGTTCCGCCGTTACCGCGAGCGGCCGGCCCGCCTCGTCGTCGTAGGATGCGCCAAAGGCCTCCGGATGCTTCAGCAGCCCGTCGAGCCGGACCTCCCGATAGGCCTCGGCATCACAGGAGTTGAGCCGGCGAATGGAAAAAGGCGCCATCACTGTCGATCCCGTGCGCGATAGAGTTTGCGCACCGAACGAAGCTCGGCGGCATGAACGCCGCGAACCTTGCACAATCGACCGCCTCGTGGAAGTGGCGGCGCCTACAATCTGCCGTAGAAGCCGCGCGGAACATTTTTGCGCATTGCGCAGCGACTCCAGGCCGGATCAGGGCGATTTACGCTTCTCGGACTTTCTAATTTAAGTTACGCTTAATTTCCTTCTGACCAGATGCCGCAGGAGGGCCCGCCGCCTTGGAACGGAAGCTCGCCGTGATCCTTGCTGCCGATGTCGCTGGCTACAGTCGCCTTGTCGCGACCGACGAGGAAGGCACGCTTGCGACGCTGGCCACCTACTGCGAGACGATTTCCGGCCTGGCTGCGGAGCATGGCGGCCGTGTCTTCGGCGCGGCCGGAGACAGCCTGGTGGCGGAATTCCAGAGTGCCGTGCAGGCGGTGCGGGCAGCGGTCGCGATCCAGCGGACGCTGCAGCGCCGCAACGCCGATCTCTCTCCGGAACGGCGCATGGAGTTCCGCATCGGCCTCAATCTCGGCGACGTCGTCGTCGACGGCGGCAACCTGCTCGGCGATGGCGTCAACGTCGCCGCCCGGCTGCAACAGGTGGCGCAGCCGAACGACATCTGCATCTCCGGGGCGCTGCATGACCAGATCGAGGGCAAGCTCGAGTTTCCGATGCAGCGCCTCGGCGAGCGCGCGCTGAAGAACATACCGCGCCCGGTCCTGGTGCACCGCGTCGACTGGCGCGAGGACCCGGCGGGCGGCGATCTGCCCGGCATGCCGCTTTCGCTCCCCGACAAGCCGTCGATCGCCGTCCTGCCCTTCGTCAACATGTCCGGCGACCCCGAGCAGGATTTCTTCGCCGACGGACTGAGCGAAGACATCATCACCGCGCTGTCGCTCTACCGCTGGTTCTTCGTCATCGCCCGCAACTCCTCCTTCGCCTACAAGGGCCGCGCCGTCGACGTCAAACAGATCGGCCGGGATCTGGGCGTGCGCTACATCGTCGAGGGCAGCGTGCGCCGCTCCGGCTCCCGCGTGCGCGTCACCGGCCAGCTGATCGAGGCGGAGACCGGCAACCACCTCTGGGCACAACGCTACGAGCGCGAATTCGCCGACCTCTTCGCCATTCAGGACGAGATCACCCAGCATGTGGTCGCGGCCATCGAGCCGGAAATCCTGATCGGCGAAAACCGCCGCGCGCAGCTGCGCGGCACCGACAATCTCGACGCCTATGAATGCCACATGCGCGGCACGCTGCTGCACAACGCGCAGGATTCCGCCGCGCATTTCGACGAGGCGATCGAGTGGCAGCGCCGCGCGATCGCCCTCGACCCCGAATTCGGCCGCGCGCACATGATGCTCGCCCGCTCGCTCTTTGCCCGCTGCTTCTTCGGCTTCAGCAAGGACATCGACCGCGACAGCGCCGAACTGCAGGCGGAAGCCGCCCGCGCGGTGGTGATCGACGATCACGACCCCTATTGCCACTACGTCATGTGTCTCGCCAACTTCGCCGCCCAGAGGCCGCACGCCGCGGTCGAGGAAGCGCAGCAGGCGATCGACATCAACTCCAACTTTGCGCTCGCCCACATGGCACTGGGCTGGGCGCGCATCTATATCGGCCGCTTTGCCGAGGCGCTGGACCCGCTGCACAAGGCGCTGCGGCTGAGCCCGCACGATCCGCTGACCTACCTCTTCCTCAACCGCATCGCGCTCGCCCACTACCATCTCGGCAGCTACGGGGAGGCCCTGCGCCACGCCGAGCGGGCGCTGCTTCTGCGCCGCACCTATTTCAATCTCGTCATGCTCATCACCTGCCTCGGCCAGCTCGATCGCATCGACGAGGCGCGCAAGCTGTTTCCCGAAGTGATCGCCAATGCGCCGAGCGACGTGCCGCGCTACTGGCGCTTCTTCACCGCCTATGTCGATCCCGCCGACCACACGCATTTCAACGACGGGCTCGTCAAGGCGGGCCTGCCCATCGTTCCGTAGGCCGCCATGACACGATCGCAACTGTTCGGCGTTCTGATCGGCATGACGGTGGTGGCGTTCTTCACCATCCTGCGCACCCAGGATCCGCAACTGCTGCGCCAGGCCCGCGATGTCACCTTCGACGAATACCAGCGCATCGCGCCGCGCCGCTTCGAGGCCATGCCGGTCAAGATCGTCGACATCGACGAGGCGTCGCTGCGCGAACTCGGGCAATGGCCCTGGCCGCGCGACCGGCTGGCGAAGCTGACGAACCGGTTGAGCGAGATGGGTGCCGCCGCGATCGCCTTCGACGTGCTCTTTGCCGAGCCCGACCGCCTCTCGCCGCGCACCGTCGTGCGCGATGTCGGCGGCGTCGATCCGTCCTTCATCGCCACCCTGCCCGACAATGACGAGATCTTCGCTGAGGCGATCCGCGATAAGCCCGTCGTGCTCGGCTTCGGGTTGACGAACGAAGGGAGCTACCTGCCCCCGGTCAAGGCCGGCTTCGCCGTGACCGGCGAGAGTGCGGCCGAGGCGCCGCCGCGCCTGCGCGCAGCCACGCCGCTCAGGCCGCAACTCGAATCCAATGCCGCCGGCCTCGGCCATATCAGCCTCAACCCTGGTTCCTCCTCCGCCGTCGTCCGCGCGGCGCCTCTGTTCCTGAGTGACGGCCAGCAGTTCTATCCGAGCCTGGCCATGGAGGCGTTGCGGATGGCGCAGGGCGCGTCGACCTATGTGCTGGCCGCCGCACCCGACGTCGCCAACACGCTGACCGCCGTCAAGATCGGCGATTTCGTCGTGCCGCTCACGTCGAGCGGCGAACTCTGGCTCTACGTCACGCCCGACACGACCGAACGCTACATCTCCGCCCGCCGCATTCTCGCCGACGGCGACCCTTCGCCGGACATACGCGCCGGCATCGAAGGCAGCATCGTCTTCATCGGCACCTCGGCGGCGGGGCTGCAGGACGTGCGCACCACCGCGCTTGGCCAGAACGTGCCCGGCGTTTCGATCCATGCCCAGATCGTCGAGCAGATCCTGTCCGGCCGCTATCTCTCGCGCCCCGATTGGGCAAACGGGCTCGAAATCCTGTCGATCGCGCTTGCCGGAACGCTGCTGGTGCTGCTCACCACCTTCGTCAGCCCGGTCGTGGCGCTCGTCTGCGGCCTCGCGGTCACGGCACTCGCGCTCGTCGCCTCCTGGATTGCCTTCTATTATGGCGGGCGGCTCTTCGACCCGCTTGCGCCGATCCTTGCCGCCTCGATCACCCATTTCGCGGCCACCGCCTATCGCTTCCTGGTCACCGATCGCGAACGGCGCGAAGTGCGGCAGGCCTTCGGCCGCTATCTCTCGCCGTCGCTGCTCTACCGCATCGAGCATACGCGCAATGCGCTGAGCCTCGGCGGCGACGATCGCGAGCTCACCGTGATGTTCGTCGACGTGCGCAGCTTCACCGAGATGAGCGAGCGCATGACGCCGACCGAGGTCGTCGCCTTTCTCAACACGTTGCTTGATGCGCTGAGCCGGCATGTGCTGGCCAACGAGGGCACGCTCGACAAGTTCATCGGCGATTCGATCATGGCCTTCTGGAATGCGCCGGTCGACGTCGCCAACCATCCGAAAAAAGCGGTGCGCGCGGCGCTTGGCATGCGCGAGACGCTGGCGCGGCTCAACGCCGACAATGCCTTCGGCTTCGGCACCGATCAGGAGGTCCGCATCGGCATCGGCATCCATACGGGGCTCGCCTGCGTCGGCAACATGGGTGCCGAAGCGCGGTTCAATTATTCGGCCGTCGGCGACACCGTCAACATCGCCGCGCGCATCGAGGCCGCCTGCAAGGACGTCAACATCGACATCCTCGTCTCCGAGGCGACCGCCCAGGCGCTGCCGGACCATGCGATGCTCGATGCAGGGGCGCTCAGCCTCAAGGGCAAGACGAACCGAACCCGCGTCTACGCCGTCGCCGGCGACGAAACCCTCGCCGCCTCGCTCGCCTTTCAGGACCTGCGCGGCCTGCACGATCGGCTCGTCGAAGCCCTGCGCACCCGCACCCAGACCAGCCGCAGCATCATCAATGCCGCCAAACTGAAGGCGCCGGCGCTGACGCCGGCACTGACAGGCTTCTACGCCCGCATCGGCCGCCGCGCCGAGCACTTTGCCCAGGCGACGGAAGAGACCGCCAGGCGCCCGGCCGAATGACTCCGCCGCTCAACTGTTGAGATCACGCGCGAGCGACCTCACGCGATACATGCGGAAATAGCCAGAGGCTTCTGATTCACGGGTATTTTCATGCGGAGGATCATCGCCGGAGATCAACGGCCTGGTGGCACGCAACTGGCTTCGGCGTGCAACGGTCGGCGGCGAATCCCGTGCCGACACATGCATCAATCCTGGCTGGGGGCCTGGTCCTGCTGCGCCCCCTGGTCTCCGCCCGACTGGTCTCCGCCGCCGCCGTCCTGCGGTCCCGGGTCGCCGGGGTTCTCGTTTTGCGGACCGGGATCGCCGGGATTTTCAGGCCGCGGTCCCGGATCGCCGGGATTTTCAGGCCGCGGTCCGGGATCGCCCGGGTTCTGCGGCTGCGGACCCGGATCCTGTTTGGGCGGCGGCTTCTCCTCGCGCGGCTTCTCTTCGACGGGAGCCGGACGCTCGGGCACCGTACGGGTGGTGCCCTCGAACTGCGCCGCGCGCAGCCCGCAACCGCCTCCTACCCAGCCGATAGCTCCGGTCAGGCGTTGACCGCCGGAGAGGAACGGCAGAGCCTGGGCATTGCCGAGCGCCTTCAGCGTCGTGCGGCTGACCCGTTTCGGTTCGGTGGCCCGGCGGCCGGGCTTGGCAACGACGCAATCGCAGCGCTGTGTCAGCTGCCGGCAGCCGCCAGGGCCGCAGAAATCGGCAGCACCGCTGAGCAACACCACGGCGGTGGTGCCATCCGGACCGACAAAGAAATCGAAGGCGGTGCCGCGCACGCCGATGGTGCCGGCCGGCGTGACGATCTCGTAAGCCGAGTGGCCGGATTTGCCGCTGATCCAGCGGAACGTGCCTTTGGCGGCCATGATGGTGAGCTTCTTCACCGACTTCTTGTCGTCATAGACGAACTTGTCGATGACGACGGAGGAACCCCAGCCGACGGCAAGCTTGGTACCGTCGTCAAAGACGAACTGTCCGAGCCCGGACTTCGATGTCGATATCCGTTCGTTCTTGTAGACAGGGTCTCGGACCGCAATCGCACCGCGCGCACCGTTGACGGCCGTCCGGATTTCCACCGCCTTGCCGACCGGTTCGGCAGCAATCGCGGACATCGGACCAAACGCAGCGGCACAAAGCACGAGCGCGGCACCACGCAAGCAGAACATGGCGCCCTCCAAAGAACTATAATTATCACGCGGCGGGCTTTGATGTCTTCTCGCCCAATCGAGGTAACCCAGCGTCAGGCCACAACCGCAAGGGTTAGAATGCGACAGGAATCCGACCCGCCTCGGTTGAAGCCCGTGATTCAAGGCGCAAACGGCGCCGGAAGCGACTTCGGCAACCGGGGCGAAATGTTGCCTATTTGTACTCCCTCGCCCCTTCACTTTCCGCCGGACTCTCTCCATATTCCCCGCCATGACCAAAGCCCCGAAGAATGCTCCCCAGAAAACCTCCCCATCCGGTTTCGAAGAAGCGCCACAGGCGCCGCTCTCGGGCACGCCTCTGTCCGGCAATGTCTCCGACTGGGTGAAGCAGCTCGAGGCTGATGCGGAGGCCTCCGCCTTCGAAACCCAGCGCCAGATCGCGTCGAAGGCCGGCAAGCACCGCAAGACGGTGGAGATCGCCGCCTCCAAGGCGGCGCGCAAGGCCGCCGGCGCGGATGAGGAGGCGCAGCCGAAGAAGGGTGCGAAAAAGGGCAAGGTCGAGATCGTCGGCAGCAAGTCCGCTCGCGGCACCTCGATGGGCGGCTCGACCGACCCGAAGACCCGCGCCGCCGCCGGCCTCAATCCGGTGGCCGGCCTCGACGTCTCGCTGGAAGACGCCGCCAAGCTGACCTCCACCTCGGGTGTCACCGCCACCGTCGAGGCGCTTTCGGCGCTGATCGAAAGCGGCAACCCGCTGTTCAAGGACGGAAAGCTCTGGACGCCGCACCGCCCGGCCCGGCCGCCGAAATCCGAAGGCGGCGTCGAAATCCGCATGGCCTCCGACTATCAGCCGGCCGGCGACCAGCCGACGGCAATCGCCGATCTGGTCGAGGGCCTGAACTCCGGCGAGCGCAGCCAGGTGCTGCTCGGCGTCACCGGCTCGGGCAAGACCTTCACCATGGCCAAGGTGATCGAGGCGACGCAGCGCCCGGCGGTAATCCTGGCGCCGAACAAGACGCTCGCCGCCCAGCTCTATTCCGAGTTCAAGAACTTCTTCCCGGATAACGCGGTCGAGTACTTCGTTTCCTACTACGACTATTACCAGCCGGAAGCCTATGTGCCGCGCTCGGATACCTTCATCGAGAAGGAAAGCTCGATCAACGAGCAGATCGACCGCATGCGCCACTCGGCCACCCGCTCGCTGCTCGAGCGCGACGACTGCATCATCGTCGCCTCGGTCTCCTGCATCTACGGTATCGGCTCGGTCGAGACCTATACCGCCATGACCTTCCAGATGAGCGTCGGCGACCGGCTCGACCAGCGCCAGTTGCTCGCCGACCTGGTGGCGCAGCAGTACAAGCGCCGCGACATGGATTTCCAGCGCGGCTCGTTCCGCGTGCGCGGCGACACCATCGAGATCTTCCCGGCCCACCTGGAAGACGCGGCGTGGCGCATCTCCATGTTCGGCGACGAGATCGACGCCATCACCGAGTTCGATCCGCTCACCGGACAGAAGACCGGCGACCTGAAGTCGGTGAAGATCTACGCCAACTCGCACTATGTCACGCCGCGCCCGACGCTGAACGGCGCCATCAAGGCGATCAAGGAAGAGCTGGTGCACCGGCTTGCCGAGCTGGAAAAAGGCGGCCGCCTGCTCGAAGCGCAGCGGCTGGAGCAGCGTACCCGCTACGACATCGAGATGCTGGAGGCGACCGGCTCCTGCGCCGGCATCGAGAACTATTCGCGCTATCTCACCGGCCGCAATCCCGGCGAGCCGCCGCCGACGCTGTTCGAATATATTCCCGACAACGCGCTGCTGTTCATCGACGAGAGCCACGTTTCCGTCAGCCAGATCGGCGGCATGTATCGCGGCGACTTCCGCCGTAAGGCGACGCTGGCCGAATACGGCTTCCGCCTGCCCTCCTGCATGGACAACCGCCCGCTGCGCTTCGAGGAGTGGGACGCGATGCGCCCCGATACCATCGCCGTTTCGGCGACGCCCGGCAGCTGGGAACTGGAACAGTCCGGCGGCGTCTTTGCCGAACAGGTCATCCGCCCGACCGGCCTGATCGACCCGCCGGTGGAAGTCCGCTCGGCGAAAACCCAGGTCGACGACGTGCTCGGCGAAATCCGCGAGACGGCGGCCGCCGGCTACCGCACGCTCGTCACCGTGCTCACCAAGCGCATGGCCGAGGATTTGACCGAATACCTGCACGAACAGGGCATTCGCGTGCGCTACATGCACTCCGACATCGACACGCTGGAGCGCATCGAGATCATTCGCGACCTGCGCCTCGGCGCCTTCGACGTGCTCGTCGGCATCAACCTGCTGCGTGAAGGCCTCGACATTCCCGAATGCGGCTTCGTCGCCATCCTCGACGCCGACAAGGAAGGGTTCCTGCGCTCCGAGACCTCGCTGGTCCAGACCATCGGCCGCGCCGCCCGTAACGTCGACGGCAAGGTCATCCTCTATGCCGACCAGATCACCGGCTCGATGCAGCGCGCCATGGACGAAACCAGCCGCCGCCGCGAGAAGCAGATGACCTATAACGAGGCCAACGGCATCACGCCGGAATCGGTGAAGGCGAAGATCTCCGACATCCTCGACTCGGTCTACGAGAAGGACCACGTCCGCGCCGACATCTCCGGCGTCGCCGGCAAGGGCTTTGCCGACGGCGGCCACCTCGTCGGCAACAACCTGCAGGCCCACCTCAACGCGCTCGAAAAACAGATGCGCGACGCCGCCGCCGACCTCGACTTCGAAAAGGCCGCCCGCTTGCGCGACGAAATCAAACGCCTCAAGGCCGCCGAACTGGCCGCGATGGACGACCCGATGGCGCGGGAAGAGGCGAAATCGCAGGAGGGTGCGACCGGCAAAGGCAACAAGGGCGCCTCCTCTCCGTCGTCATCCTCGGCCTCGAGCCGAGGATCCAAACCCACGAGCGACAAGTCCCTCTTCCAGAAGCCTTCGCTCGACGACATGGGCCCCGGCACCGACACGGAAACCCCACTGTTCCGCAAGCCCGACCTCGACGAAATGGGCCGCGACGTCGCCACGCCAGCCGGCGCGGACAAATCGCTGTTCCGCCGCAACACCCTGGACGAAATGACCGTCGGCCGCACCGAAAAACCGGTCATCGGTCACGTCCCGGAAAAGCCGATCCTTACGCGGGCGAAGCCGGGTGTCGGGTCCTATGAAGACCCGGCGGACCAGAAGCGGCAGAAGGGCCGGACCAAGGGAAAGACGGGGCGGCCCGGGCGGTAGTCTGCGCTCAGAAGACGCCATGTGGCCCCGCAACGGTATCCAGCACAATCTCCCGACAAAGCGGAGATCATCTAAGAGCTACTTCCAGAAGCCATCCCTCTACCACATGGGCACCGAGACTGAGCGCCCGCTGTTCCGCGAAAACCCCGGACAAGCAATCGTCGGCCGCACCAAAGCCGGTGCCCGGCCACATCCCGACGAGACCAATCCTGCCCGAGTTAAACCGCTCGTCGGTCCTCAAGTGCCGCTTGCTACTTGTTGACGTGTCGTTAGGATGCAATCAACGGGCACAACCCTAGATCAAGCACATCTAAAACAAGAAAGAAATCGCATCATCATGCAAACACTACATGACCAATTGTACTTTAAGAAACTTTCAAAAATATATGCCGAAAAGACAAAGAGGCTCATTGTATTTTGCGGAGCTGGGGCTTCACTTGAAGCAGACGTACCAAATTGGATTGGACTAATTGACGTACTCAAAACCCATTACCTAACGTCTGCTCACACAACGTTAGGTGAGAAAATTGCCGAGGGTTTCTCCGAACAAATAGACGCTGAACCAAGCAACTGGAATAAGAGGGGGATGCTCAAGGAGGCGCTCGGCGAGCAATACGAACAAATTGTTAGAGCAGTACTGCAGCCAAAACCGGGAAAAATCCCAACGTTTCACAAGAGGATTTGGGATCTAGAGCCCCACGCTTTACTTTCATTCAACTTAGACAATCTGACCAACACTTCATTTGCCGAGAGAAAAACAGGCGCTGTCCCGAATTATCTCTTAGGAAAAGACGCAGCATCAAGTCGCACGAGTTTGGGTGACGGCCGTCCGCTAATCGTAGATCTCCACGGCAATATTGAAAATCCAAGATCGTGGGTGCTCACGAACACTGATTTAGGCGAATTGATTAACGACTATTCGTACATAGAATTTCTAAAGAGCATGTTCACTCACAACCTAGTGATATTCTATGGAGTTGGCGTCGATGATCTGTCAGTCACAGGACAATTGAACTACTTGAAGTCAATAAATTTTGTCACTGGAGACTATTTTCTTATTAAACGAAAAGAAGAGACGCGAGATCTGGATATATCCAAAAGCATACCGTTAAACATTATTTACACTGGAGAAGACAAAAGCTGGGAAGAAGGGTTCTCATACTTTGTTGACGAGCTGAAGAAGGCTAGACCGAAGGAACCAACGGCTGCTCCAGTGTTATCAATCATCGAGGAACACAATGCTATTCCAAGCCTCGATGAAATGCTGAAGCTTACGCCGGACCAAATTCGTCTACACCTGGCTTCTGCCACAAAGCATTTCTCCGAAGATGGAAACTTTGATTATAGAGCCTACCAATCGTTTTGCAGTGAATACGACACAGCCATCCACATATCGACTCGCGTGAATCCAAACTCAAGCGATCAATACTGGCTAGGGAATAGAATATCTTCCGAACTAGGCCGAGGGAACTTCGGAAGGGTGTACCAAGCCTTTGACAAGAACGAGGAGTCGATCGCCATTAAGGTCGCCCACATGGAGGTACGCGACGACGAAGCGATGCTAAACAGCTTTAGGCGTGGCGTAGAATCAATGCGCCTACTCGGCCAAAGCAGCATTAGTGGAATCGTTAAAATAAAGGACGCATCTGAGCTTCCACCAAGTTTGGTTATGGAATATATTCAGGGAGTTGACCTACAGAAATACATAAACGATCACTATACAAAATCAATTTCTGATAAACTTCAAATATGCCTTTGGATATCTGAAATAATATTCGAATGCCACTCTCACGAAATGGCTGTCCTGCACAGAGATTTAAGACCCAGTAATATCATGATTTGCGGAGACTATTGGGAATCTGTTTCAAAGGAGAAGATCCGAGTTCTTGATTTTGATTTGGCTTGGTTCAAGGGGGCGTCTGGTGCTGAGTTTTACATGAATGCGTCCCAAGCATTGGGTTTCCTGGCTCCAGAGCAACTCGATTCCCGATCCAAATACAGCACACGCTCTGCTCTTGTTGACGTTTATGGTCTAGCTATGCTGCTGTACTTTGTCGTATCAAGCGAAATACCGTTAGCAAGCGCGTCAACTCGAACCGATTGGCCCCTGAGAGTTCGAAACGCTTCATCGTCTGTATTCAACAGAGATTGGCGCTCGACGAAATACCTGTTCCAGAAATTGATTTCTCGAGCGACGGACGAAGATCAATCAAAAAGACCGACTCTGCAGGACTTCATTCAAGATCTTAACAGGATCATTGAAATATTCGACAAGAAATACCCACTAGACATTGATTCTTGTGTTCTAGAGATTCTTTCAAGAATTTCCGGATCTGGGGAAGAATTTTCCTTCAATAGAAGTACGAGGGAGGGAAGTTACACCTCAAAAGCTGGAACGAAAATTAATTTCTCCGTTAATGGTGGAAACGCTTTTTGTACTATGGATTACACCATAGGAGAAAGCGCTAACCGTGTCACGAGAGGAAAGACACTTACCAATTCTCTATTTCGGGCGAAAAGTAAGGTTCAGAAGGTTGCCACAGTGGACGAGAGGGGAACTGCGACTAACATGGGCGCAAACAGATTGCGATTTTCCTTCTCACCGCCGTCGTCTTTAAAAGACTTTAATGAAATTGCTAGCGCGATTGACTTTGCTATGACGGAGATATCAAAGGACTAGGCGTTTCGCTCGGCATAGCTCCGCCTCTGTACAGAATATGCCGGGGGGCGCCGGTTAGAAGCGCCCCTCGCGTCCGAGATGTAGTTGGCTGAAGCGTCGAGGTTTATCCTTCTCTGCGACACCTCGATTGAACGGAAACCCGAAATGTGTACCGTGAACGTCGCTTGGAACTGCGCCGCACCCACACCCTTGCCACCTCCCCCACTCCCCGCTACAACCACAGCATGATCAGCACCGCGCACATCGCTGCCACCTATTATGCGACGTCTCCATAGGGAGCGGCGCGTTTCGATCATGCCTTGAAACAAGCCGCCGTCAGGCGGCTTTGTTTTGCTCAGTGCTCCCTGGCGGCAAAGCCATGGAGAGTACCGATGACCCATTCCGACAATCCCACCGATGCCTTTGAGCCGCGCTCGGCGATCGCCCGGACGCTGGTCGAGCGCGGTTATGTCAACCAGGTGACCGACCTTGCGGGCATCGACAGTGCCTTTGCGGCCGGGATCGTGCCTGTTTATGCCGGCTTCGATGCGACGGCGGACAGTCTGCATGTCGGGCATCTCATGCCGATCATGTCGCTCAGGCGGATGCAGCAGGCCGGCCACAAGCCGATCGTGCTGATCGGTGGCGGCACCACCCGCATCGGTGATCCCAGCTTTCGCTCGGCGGCGCGGCCGATGCTGTCGGAGGAGGAGATCGCGGCCAATGTCGCCGGCATCCGCACGGTGTTCGAGCGGCTGCTGACGTTTGGCGACGGGCCGACCGATGCTGTTTTGGTCAACAATGCCGACTGGCTGGACCGGATGGCCTGGATCGACATGCTCCGGGACGTCGGCAAACATTTCTCCGTCAACCGCATGCTCTCCTTCGACAGCGTGAAGTCGCGGCTGGAGCAGCAGGAGAACCTGAGCTTTCTCGAGTTCAACTACATGATCCTGCAGGCGGTCGATTTCCTCGAACTGTTCCGCCGCACCGGCTGCCGGCTGCAGCTCGGCGGCGGCGACCAGTGGGGCAACATCGTCGGCGGTGTCGATCTCTTGCGCCGGATCGAGGGCGCGGAGGTCTTCGGCATGACCACGCCGCTTCTGACCACCGCCTCGGGCGTCAAGATGGGCAAGACGGCGGCCGGCGCCGTCTGGGTCAATGCCGACCGGCTGTCGCCCTACGACTACTGGCAGTTCTGGCGCAACGCCGAGGATGCCGATGTCGTGCGGTTCCTGAAACTCTTCACCGAGCTGCCGCTCGACGAGATCGAACGGCTCGGCCGCGCCGAGGGTGCGGAACTGAACGCGGTGAAGGAGCGGCTCGCCAACGAGGCGACGGCGCTGGTGCATGGGGTCGATGCAGCCCGGCAGGCGCAGGAAACCGCGCGGCAGGCTTTTGGCGCGGGCGAAGCAGCCGAGGGGCTGCCGACGGTCGTGCTCAGCGATGCCGAGCGCCTGAGCGGCATCGGTCTCGTCGATCTCGTGGTGCGGGCAGGACTGGCCGCCTCGAAAAGCGAGGCCCGCAGGGCGATCGCCGGCCGCAGCATCCGGCTTGCCGGAGACGTCGTCGCGGTCGTCGACACGATCATCAGGCCCGAGACGCTGCCGCTGCGGCTTTCCTTCGGCCGCAAGCTGCACGTGGTGGTGAAGTAACCGACGGCGCGCCGGGAGGCGATGGTTCCCGGCGCGTCATCCTGTCGGTCCGTATCAGGCGGACCAGGCACGCTCGCCCGACGCATGGCGCACCCGCATAAGTCGCGCTTGATCCGGCAAGGCGCAACAGGCTTTACTTCCCGCTCGAGGCCTGGAGGTTTTCCATCACCTGGTCGATCGAGAAGCTTCCCGGCTTCTGTCGCGGCGGAAGCTCCTTGAAGGTTTCAAGGAAGCTCGCGACATAGGCCTGGGCCGGCACCATGACGAACAGGTGCTCGACGCGCCAGCGTTCATAGTCCATGCCTTCATGGTCGGCCGTCTCGAACGGATCGGAGCGCAGGTTGAAGAGTTTCGGCAGCCGCAGGGGCACGAAAGGCTCCTGCCAGACATCGAGCCCTTCGGCACGTTGTTCGGCAAAGACGATCTTCCACTGCTCGTAGCGCAGGCCGACCAGCGTCCCGTCGTCGACAAAGTAGATGAACTCCTTGCGCGGGCTCGGGCCCTTTGCTGCGAGATAGTCGGTGATGTCGTAGCCGTCGAGATGGACCTTGAAGGTCTTGGAAGCGGCCTCGTAGCCGGTGAGCAGCTTGTCCTTGACCTTCGGCTCGCTGGCTGCAGCCACCAGCGTCGGAATCCAGTCCTCATGCGCGACGATCTCGTTGTAGATCGTGCCCGGCTTGATCGTGCCCGGCCAGCGCACGGCGCAGGGCACGCGGAAGCCGCCTTCCCAGTTGGTGTTCTTCTCGCCGCGGAAGGGCGATTGTCCGCCATCCGGCCAGGTGAACTTTTCGGCGCCGTTGTCGGTCGAGTACATGACGATGGTGTTTTCGGCGAGGCCGAGATCGTCGAGCGCCTTCAGCATCTGGCCGACCATCTCGTCATGCTCCACCATGCCATCCGGGTAGATGCCAAGCCCGGTCTTGCCCTGGCTTTCGGCCTTGAGCCGTGTCCAGACATGCATGCGCGTCGAGTTCCACCAGAGGAAGAACGGCTTGTTCTCCTCCTTGGCCCGCTTGAGGAAGCCGATCGCCGCATCCGTGACCTCCTGGTCGATCGTTTCCATCCGCTTCCTCGTCAGCGGTCCCGTGTTCTCGATGCGCCCGTCCGCATAGCTGTGCAGCACGCCGCGGGGCCCGAAGCGCTCGCGGAACGCCGGGTTCTTGGGGTAATCGGGGTGTTCCGGCTCGTCCTCCGCATTGAGGTGATAGAGCGATCCGAAGAACTCGTCGAAGCCGTGCGCGGTCGGCAGGTGCTCGTCACGGTCGCCCAGGTGGTTCTTGCCGAACTGGCCGGTCATGTAGCCATGCGGCTTCAGGAGTTCGGCGAGCGTCGGGTCTTCCGCCTGCATGCCCTCCTTGGCGCCCGGCAGGCCGACCTTCAGCAGTCCGGTGCGATAGGGAGACTGGCCGGTGATGAAGGCGGCGCGCCCGGCCGTGCAGCTCTGCTGGCCGTAATAGTCGGTAAAAAGCCCGCCCTCCCGGGCGATCCGGTCGATGTTGGGCGTCTTGTAGCCCATCATGCCCTGATTGTAGGAACTGACGTTCCAGTAGCCGACATCGTCGCCCCACAGGATCAGGATGTTCGGCGGTCGCGTGCCCGTCTGCGCCCGCGCCCGTGTTATCGTCGCCGGTGCAGCGAACATTGCGGCGGCGAGTGCAGTGCTGCCGAGCAGCAGAAGATTGCGACGGCTGAGGCCGGCGGTCGCTTCAGCCCTGATGATGTCCTTGCTCATGTCCCTTCCTCCTCTGGCAATCGTCCATTGGCCGGGCACACGCGTGACTTGACGCACCCGCACGATAGTGAGGAGTTTCGGACCGGCGGCGGCCGGCGGGCTACTTGATTCCCGCAAAAATCGGCCTCAGACTGCAAACAAGCAAGCGGCAACGGTGCGGGAGCGCGGGATCGAGGTCATGGACGCCGTCAGCACTCGCCCGCTCGATCGGTTCCCGCAACTGGCC
Source organism: Ensifer adhaerens (assembly GCF_002940685.1). Classification (GTDB taxonomy): domain Bacteria; phylum Pseudomonadota; class Alphaproteobacteria; order Rhizobiales; family Rhizobiaceae; genus Ensifer; species Ensifer adhaerens_E. Next base: position 378,962 of record NZ_PNFP01000004.1, read on the forward strand.
ACGACTGACCCGGACGAACTGCTGACACGGATCTCGGGCCTGTTTGCGGTTCGATCCATCGATTTTCCGGGGCGTGACGGCGGCTTTGATGCCCAGCTCAACCATTGCCAGATGCAGGATGTCGGATTGACTTATGCGCGCTATGGCGCGCCGATGCATGCGGTCGTCGAGCAGGCGGACCACTATCTCCAGGGCTTTCCGCTCAGCGGCAATGGCGACGCGACGATCGACCAGGCATCGGGCACGCTGTCGCGCAACCGGGGGATCGTCGGTGGGCCGGGCGTAAGGATGAGGCTGCGCTACTCGCTCGATTTCGAGCACCTGATCCTCCGGATCAGGCCGGCCGGCTTGGTACGAAAGCTTGCCAACCTGATCGGCGGGCCGGTCGATCCACCGTTGCAGATCATCGCGGAGATCGCCGGCAACGATGCGCAGTTCAGGCTGATCGAGTTCATCGCCGGGGAACTCGGACGATCGGGGGCGAGATTGCCGCCGGTCCTGCTTGCGGAAATGGAACAGGCGATCATGGTCGCCTACCTCTGCAATTCGCGGCACAACTATACGCAGGCGCTGGAGACCGGCTCGCCGGCGGCGGCGCCCTGGCAGGTGCGCCGCGCCGAGGAATACATCCGCGACAACTGGGACAAGCCGATCACCATCGAAGCACTGGCGGCAGCCGCCAACACCAGCGCCCGGAGCCTCTTCCTTTCATTCAAGCGCGCCCGCGGCATTTCGCCGATCGCCTTCGCCCGCCGGGTGCGGCTCACTCAGGCGCATGCCATGCTTTCAGCGCCCGAGCCCGGAACGAGCGTGACCTCCGTCGCCTTCGATTGCGGCTTCGGCAATCTCGGTGCCTTCGCACGCTACTATCAGCTCAGCTACGGCGAGCTGCCATCCGACACGCTGCGGATGGCCAGACCCGTTCGAGACATCGGCTAAGGCGCGAGACGTCGCAGCCGGCGTCGGTGAAAAAGCTATTCAGCCGCGACCGCCCGCGCATCGACAGTGTCGCCGAACTCCTCGCCCCATTGGCAGAGCGCTCCCGCCGCGACATTGAGCGCGGCACCGCGCTTGGTCAGCGAATAGACCACCTTTGGCGGTGTCTCCGGGTAAGTGGTGCGGGAAACGAGACCGTCGGCTTCGAGCTCGCGCAGCTGCTGTGCCAGCATCTTTTCGCTGATCTCGGGGATCGCCTGACGGAGCCGGCCGAAGCGGCGGGCGGCCTTGCCGAGTTCGCAGAGAATATCGACCTTCCATTTGCCTTCGATTGCCCGGAGCGCGGTCATGAAGCCGCAGTTTTCCATCGCATTCGTCACGTCATCCTCCCTTACTGCGGGGTAAGCACTTACCGCCGGGTGCGTATTGCGACCCGGACGCTCCCCCTTACCTCTCTCCAGCGACGGCAACCGCCGCGCGTCGAAAACCAGAGCGGGATGCGGGCGCAAGCGCCTTCCCGCGCCATGGATATGGAGAGTGAACATGCAAGCTGCAATCAGCGTTTTGGGAATGGGGCGGATGGGATCGGCACTGGCGCGCGCGCTGCTCAAGGCCGGGCACCCGACGACGGTGTGGAACCGCACGCGGGAAAGGACAGTGCCGCTCGCCGCTTCCGGAGCGGAGGTGGCGGCGAGCGTGCACAACGCCGTTGCCGCGTCCGAGATCGTCATCGTCAATGTCAGCGACTACGCGGCGACCGAAAGCCTGCTGCGCAACGGCGCTGTCGCCGCGGCGCTTAAGGGCAAGCTGTTGATCGAGCTGACCTCGGGCACGCCGGCCGGCGCCCGCGAAGTGCAGGACTGGGCCGGGCGACATGGCATCCGCCATCTCGACGGCGCGATCCTGGCGACGCCGGATTTCATCGGTACCGAAGCGGGCACGCTGCTCGTTTCCGGCCCGGCCGCCGTGTTTGAGGAAAGCCGCACGGTGCTCGGCGCGCTCGGCGGCAATGTGCAGTTCATCGGCGAGGATCCGGGTCTTGCCAACGCGCTCGACAGCGCCGTGCTCGCCCTGATGTGGGGCGCGCTGTTCGGCGCCCTGCAGTCGATCGCGGTCTGCCGCGCCGAAGCGATCGATATCGAATCGCTCGGAAGGCAATGGTCGGCGACGGCGCCCGTCATCGACGGTCTCGTCGCCGACCTCATCAAGCGCAGCGCCGCCGGGCGCTATGCGGCAGACGACGAGACCCTTTCCTCCGTCTCGCCGCATTACGGCGCCTTCCACCATCTGGTCGAGCTGATGGCCGCCCGCGGCATCGACCGGACGATCACCGACGGCTACGAGGCGATCTTCCGCCGCGCGATCGACGCCGGCCACCTGCACGACGACTTCGCATCGCTGTCGCTGTTCATGGGGCGGCCGGCGTAAGGCACAGGCAGCGCGGCGGCTGGCGGCCGCGCTGCCAACGGCCGACTGAAACCTTCCCTTTTGGTGCCCCCAAGACATGGCTGCACCACCGCTCCTATGCCTGTCACGGGAACCCAGCCGCGCCACACCTGCAGCGCAGGAGGCCTTGACTGCGCAAGCCGGGATCACCCGCAAGATGCCCACACTTCACTTGGCCGCCTCGGCGCTGCGTCCCGGCGCCGGCCCGAGCACGCCGACCAGCACCTTGCCGTCGGTGAAATAGGGATCGCCGCCGCCATTGCGGCCAGCCTTGGTGGCGCCGATGCCGGGGATCTCGTAGGTCGACGCCACCTGCCCGGCCTTGTCGAGGTCGCCGATGATGAGATCGCGTTCGGCATCGAGATCGGGGCCGATATGGTGGGTGATCTGGCCGGTGTCGTGGCTCACGCCCACGCCGCGGTCGAAGCTTGCCGAGCCGAGCCAGAGCGGGCGATCGCCCTCCGCGGGCCTGGCCGTCTGCCAGAAACGCACATGGTTGCGCTGGTCGGCGCTGTGGCCGACCGGTTTCTCGAAGGCCAGATCCTGTTTGCGCCCTTCGTAAAACAGCGGACTGACGGGCGCATCGAGATCCGGGCGGTCGAGCACGACGCTGAGACCGATGTCGACCGAGGACCTGAGCGTGACCTTGTCGGCTGCGTCCCAGCCGGCAGCGCTGAAGGCACGGATGACCTGCTCCCTGGAACCGACCAGCCCGACATTGATCGGGTCACCGGCAATGCCCTGCGCCGTGGACGTCACCATGGGGTTGAGCGGAACCTTCCGGCGGTCATCGTGGAAGAGCCATAGCTCCGGGACCAGAAAATAACTGACAGCGAGATAGCCGGCGAGCACGATCGCCAGGAGGAGAAAGACAACGCGCATGTGTGAGCGGCGGCTCATGCGGTCTCCTTTGCTCCCGACGATGGCTAAGGTCCCGGCCACCCGGGACAGGAGAAGACTATGACACCGCGCGAGGCGCCTGCACAGCAGCACCGCAGAGGCGGATGCAGGTGGCAGAAGGGCGCTGATCACGCGGGCCGCGTGTCCCGCGCGCCTCCTCAATTCATCGCCGCACACGTTTCAGAGGCGATCAGTCGGGACGCCGCCGCCCTATTCCGCCGCGTGCGCGTTCACCTCCAGCGCCTCCAGCTCGTAGGAATAACCTTCCAGCATCTCGTAGGCCTGCTCGATCGTCTTGATCTGCTCGTCGGTGCTCTTGATCGCCTCGGCGATCGAGCGCGACCGGGCGCGCAGCATCGAGCCGAGCACGTCGGTTTCCGGCCGGCGGCCAAGCCGGTCGAGATGCTTGCGCACGCGGGCGCGGTGACGCTCGAGCTCGAGAATATGGAAGCGGCTCTTGACGATATCGTCGGAGAGCTTGCGCCGCATGGCGGCGACGGGATCGAAGCTGCCCGGCTCGCGCTCGTCGAGAATGAACTCGTTGACGAGGGTTTCGAGCATCATCAGGCCCTTGAGGTCGCGCGCGTCGGCAAGCTGCGGATCGTAGCCGGTATCGTCATAGACCTTGCGGCGCACCGGATCCTTGAGCAGCTCATAGGCCACTTGCAGCCGCGCGAACTGTTCGGGATCGCCGCCGGAATCCGGATGCGCCGATTTCGCCGCCTTGCGATAGGCGCTGCGGATTGCCTGATTGTCGGCGTCGCGTTCCAGTCCAAGCAGTTCGTAAGGGTCGATCACGCTGTCCCTCTCCGTATGTCACTCCCGCCACAGGCCGGGGCCTGTCGGCGCATTCTCCAGGCTCGTCACGCCGTCCCGCTTTGCGTGGCCGGCAGCGCATCGCTAAGCCATCGCGGCCGAAGACGGAACCAACCTTCGGTAAAACCTGCGCGTTATCCCTGATATGCGCAAGCTTTATCCCTGGAAGCGGAAGCCTTCGGCAGCGGCCTGGCGAAGCGAAGACCTTCCACCCCGACGTGCGAACGGCCGTCGGCGGCGCGCACGTTCGGTCGTGGTCGGGACGAAATTGTGTCGAGAAAAGGACAGTCCCCGATTTTTCCGCCCGCTGCCCAGCCGCGCGTCGAGAACCGGTCAAAGCCTTGCAAAGGCAGAGACCGCACGCCTCGGCGCGGCCCACAAGGCGCTTGCCTTTTTCTGCAAATCCTGTCACTCCTTGCGCCGTTCGGGCGATTTCTATCCCGGAGACTGGACTTTCAACTGCGCCCGGCCTCGTGCTGGGACCGCCGGCAGCGGCACCGTAGACGTCTTTTCCCCGAATCGTGACCACTCGACGCCTTTCCGCTTGCAAGCGGAAGACGAGATGCCCACATCCCCCAGGGGGCGCGGGCAACGCAAATTGACTGAAGGAAAAGGACTTCTTCCATGGCCACTAAGGGCACCGTAAAATTCTTCAACCAGGACAAGGGCTTCGGCTTCATCACGCCGGATGGCGGCGCGAAGGACGTGTTCGTACACATCTCCGCCGTTCAGGCCGCTGGCCTCGCGACCCTCAAGGATGGCCAGCAGGTCACCTTCGACACCGAGCCGGATCGCATGGGCAAGGGCCCGAAGGCCGTCAACATCCAGGCTGCCTAAGCCGGATCGTCCAGTCGGACATTCATTTGGAAACGGCGCTCCGCAAGGGGCGCCGTTTTCGTTTGGGGGATCATTTCTCCGCACCCTCCCCGTGTCCATGCCAGTCACGGGCATCCATCCGCGGAGCATCGGCACGGCGATAAATGCGCCCGCTGTCGCGCCTTAGTTGCCGCGATAGGCAAAGAGCCCTCCGCGCCGCCGACCCGGCCCGCTGCTGGTTTCCTGTGACGAGCACAGGAATGAAGTCGGACGTCCGGGAGCAACGTTTGCTCGGGTTGAGCCTAGGCCGTCTTCCTCGGCGAGCTATTCCGCCGCCTGCTTGGCCGCCGTCGCCTCGAACACCGCGTCGAAGGCCGCATGGATCACGTCCGGCCCAGCACCCTGGCGGGTCGCATCGGAAGACAGGATCTGGCGATAGCGGCGCGCACCCGCCCAGCCCTGGAACAGCCCGACCATATGCCGGGTCACGTGGATCAGACGACCGCCACTCTCGATATGCGCGGCGGCGTAGTCGGCCATCGCGTCGCGGACACCGGCCCAGAAATCGAGATCGAGGCGATGGCCGCGCTCGGAGAAGATGGCATCGTCTTCGACGACAGGCTTGGCGCCGGTCAGCGGATGCGGGAAATGGCGATCAGCCGCCGTCAGCATGGCGCTGTCGTGATAGGCGGCGCGCCCAAGCATCACACCGTCCAGATGCTGCAGCTGTTCAAGCGCCTGATTCAAGCTTTGAAGGCCGCCATTGATGCCGATGAAAAGATTGGGATTTTCCTGTTTCAGCCGATGCACGAGGCCATAGTCGAGCGGCGGGATCTCGCGGTTCTCCCGCGGGCTCAGGCCCTGAAGCCAGGCCTTGCGCGCATGCACCCAGACGGCGTCCGTGCCGGCATCCACCACCTGCGACACCAGCGTCCTCAGCGCCACTTCAGGATCCTGATCGTCGACGCCGATGCGGCATTTGACCGTCACCGGGATCGTCACCGCCGCCTTCATCGCCGCAACGCAGGCGGCAACCGTTCCCGGTTCCTGCATCAGGCACGCGCCGAAAGTGCCGGACTGCACCCGGTCCGACGGGCAGCCTACATTCATGTTGATCTCGTCGTAGCCGAACGCCTCGGCGATCCGCGCTGCTTCAGCCATCTTCGCCGGATCATTACCGCCGAGCTGCAGCGTTACCGGATGTTCGCAGCCATCGAATCCGAGCAGCCGCTGCCGGTCACCCCTCAGGATCGCCTCGGCGACGATCATCTCGGTATAGAGCAGCGCATGCTGCGACAATTGCCGGGCGAAGAAGCGATAATGCCTGTCCGTCCAATCGATCATCGGTGCAACGGCGAAAACCTTGCCTTTGAAATCGTAGAGTTTTCCCGGATTGCTGGGCATTGTGAGCGCTTTCTCGTCGTACCAGTTTCTAGCGTTTAACGGCGTTTCTTATTTTTTCTAGACAAAAGTACGTCAACTGTCGCACCAAATCGCCATCGTAGAGCACCGGCGTCACCGATGCGCCGTTCGGCGATACCGCCCGCCGCCGGGGCATCAGCCGCGTCGCATCAGGGAGCGAACGACCGATCCACCAAACGCGCCGCGCAGAAGAATGCGCCGACAAACAGCGTAAACAGGAAACCTTCCAGGATCTGAATCGGTAAACCGGGAGTGTCAATATTGTAGAAGAGATAAAGATAGAAAAAGCCCGACAGGAGAATGCATGCGAGGATGACAGCCACGATGACCCCGCTATTGTACTTGTCGTAAATGCGGTTCGCGACCAATATTCCCAGGAATGCGGCGACGACACCGAGACCGTATTGGAAGTATCCTTCCATTCCGAGCGGCGCCGAGAAGAATAGGCCGACGACGGCAGCAATCACGGCCATGCCCTCAACGAATTTGTTCTCCGTTATGAAGGACCACATACGACTTCCCCCATCACTCCGGCGTCAACGCCGAATAGGCGCCCGTGCCGATCAGCCCATTGTCGCCATCCAGGATGAACAGGGTCGCGGTTCGCAGATGCATCGTTGCGCCTATTCCCGCCTTGAGGCCAAGCCCGATCTCGCTCGAAAACACTTCCTTGCCCGTGGAAAGCAGGAGAAGCGACTCGGTCTTGGAGACGTTGGGGATCCAAGCGATGTCTTCGCTGCCCAGCACCTTTGTCGGCTCCGTTACCAGGACTTCCAGATCTTTCTCTTTTGCCGCGGAGTAGATCGCCTCGACATTGGCGACAAAATCGCCCGACTGAACCCACCCCATGGAGCCCAATGCAACCTTCAGATAGGATGGCTCCACCTTCAGGTTGACGTTCAGCGTGTCATTCTCGACGCTTAGATCGAGATTGACGTCGATTGGCGTCGGGATGTTGTCACTGTTCAGGAAGATTGTCCTGAACCTCGAGTTTCCGTTGATTTTCCCCTGCGCCCCATCCCCCTTGTTTTCCGTCCCCGTGCCTGGGTTCACGTTCGGGTCCGTCGCCGGCTGAGCCTGTTGCGCGCCGCCGCCGGATGTCGGCGATGCCGTCGTATCCGGCACATAGATGGCGGCGGAGCGGTTCCGCCCGCTCTGGGTGTAGCGGATCGGCGCATCGTAATCCGGCTGTTCAGCAACCTTTCCCACCGGATGCGGATCATCCTGGCACCCTTTCGGCAACGGATTGCCGGTCGGGCGGCTCAGTCTCGCCTTCTCCCAGACGAAGACCAGGCCCTCGTCGTCCATGTTGCAGACCCAGTGGTTGATCCAGGTTCCGTTGGCGTATGTCTCCGCATCGGATCCGAACCGGAATTTGCCGTTGACGGTGACATCGCTCGTAAGGGCCGGCGGTGGATGTAAATCCTGTGGCGGCGTGTCGTCCGCTGAGCACGCTGAATAAGAGAGCGTGAAAAATGGGATCGCAAAGAAAACGGAAGCGCACCTCATTACCCCTCTCCCTCCATAAGAATAAGAAAAGCAAATGAATTCATGCCGTCAACTGGCGACTACTACCCATGGAAAATGATAATTACATGCAACGCCGCATTTTGATTTTGCTTCCCGACCCGACCAAAATCAGATCCAGGAAATTGCTGATGCAGTACTGAAAGCATATTACATAAAACATAAACTGTCACACGATTGCTACATAAGGACTGCCGCTAAATCGATTTTACTTTAAGAATGCTCCGCGCGACCTTCCGAGGCCACTATGACCTGTTTGCGCGCTCGGTTGCAGAGATTTCCAGGACAGTCTCGCAGCCAGATTGCCGCTGTATCGGCAGCTCGCCGACGCGATCGGTCGACATCTGGTGCCGTGCGGCCGATCAGGCGATGGCGCCGGAGCAGGAGCAGGAGCAGGAGCAGGAGCAGGAGCAGGAGCAGGAGCAGGAGCAGGAATGGCGACACGGCCTCCCCTCTAACTCGTTTACAAACCACAATTTTTGTTTAGTTAGAGCGGATCGCTGCAATGAGGGATTGATGTCGAATATTGTCAACACGGTTTGGATCGGCAAGCAGCTTGGTCCAGTTCATGCCGCCTGTTTGCGATCATTCTTGCGCAATGGTTATGACGTGGTGCTGCATTCGTTTGGTATGCCGGAAGATGCACCTGAAGGCGTGAAATTGTTCGATGCAAGCAAACTGATGTCCTTGCCGGAAGTCGACGCTTTCCGAAAAACCAACAGGTTGGCTTTCGCATCAGATATCTATCGCTATCGCATCCAACGGGAGAACATGGGACTCTACGTTGATTGCGACGTGTATTGCCTGAAACCTTTTGAAGAGAATGACTATGTTTTCGGCTGGGAAAGCTCCAAGCTGATTTGCAATGCGGTCCTCAAGATTCCATCCGGAAGTCGTTTGCTGCAAAAGATTCTGGAAGCGTCCGAGGACCTGCATTTCATTCCGCCGTGGCTACCCCGCCGCAAAAGAAACAAGATGGCACTGCGGAAAAAGCTCGGCTTCCCGGTCCACGTCGCAGATCAGGCGTGGGGCGTCATCGGCCCGCAACTTCTGACGCATTATGTGCGCGAGTTCGAGCTGACGAACCATGCGTCCAGCATCGATAGCTTTTACAACTTGCATTTCGAATGCACGGGTTTGCTGTACGAGCCCGGGCTTTCCGTTCTTGACCTGGCGACCAGGCGTTCCTCTTTTCTTCATCTGTGCAATTCCCGCCTGAAGCCAAGTGGCGTTCCGGCCGGCAGTCCGATGCATGAAATTCTGAACGCGTGACAATTGAGGGCGCCTGAAAGGCCGGGCTCGGGCGAGATCGCCCTGCCCGGCTTTCGTCCCGAGACCTCGCTGTGCAAATGCGTGTCGACCCTGCCGCAATGGGCAGCGTCCGATTTACCCGAAGGGCACGGCCGTCCAGCGGTAACGAATGCAGCGGAAGAGAAACGGCGGCAGCGCCGCTGCCTGCAATGACAGCCGCTTGCACTCGCGCCAGAGCTTCTGGTGCACCTTGAGTTTTGGCTTGACGCGAACCGTGGCGTCGACCGCCTTGCGGATCGTGCTTCCATGCGCGGGATCGGCGCTGTCGAGCAGCACGCCCTGGATACAGACGGCCGGATAGAGCTGATGAATGCGGCAGTCGTCCGGCCGCGGCACTTCATCGTCGAACATGAAATGATCGACAGGGCATGGAAACGCATCTTGCGAGAGCTCGAGCAGTCGCTTTGCATAGCCCTGAGAAATGACGTAGCCGCCCGTGCCGACGTGGCAGCCCCTCAATCCGTGGATCGAGCGCCCGGCATCGGCAAGCACACGGGCACGGCTGAGAAAGACCTTTTGCCGGAAGGTTTCGATCTTCAGCAGCCCCACCTCCGCCGGGATCCAAGCCGCTGACGAGAGCGCATGGGCGGCGCCCGGCGAAAAGAAGACGTCGTCCTCGATCACTGCGCCATAGGCATCGCTGCCTTCCGCGATGATCGCCCAGCACTTCCGATGGCTCATGAAGCAGGCGATCTCCGCCTTGTTCATCCTCTTCCACTGCTTCGACGCCGGCTGCATTGTCAGCACGGCATCATCGAGCTCTCGCCCGTCGACCGCTGCGACGCGCTCGAAATTCAGGCCGAGAATGGAAAATTGGCTTCCGATGTGGGTCAGTCGCTCGGGGGAACGGTCGAGATTGATCACCAGGCAGCGCATGGCAAACGTCCTGTGTCCTTCCATCTTTGCGTGTGCAGGCCCAAAGCGACCGCCGCTTGGCCAGCCTATCGCGCCTGAACACCTGAATTACAGAAAACTCTCCGAAATCAACGGCAACGCGACAAAGCGCATCACCGGGATTCGTATCGCTTTTCTGACCGGCTATCACGGATCGCACCGCGTCACAACGATCAGTGCAACCGGGGCGACTTGCCTGGAAGTTGATCTTGCAGGCTTCCGGCTCGCCACCTACAACCTGCACGACAAGACACAGGAGGGACACGGAATGCTGAAATGCCTTTATCTCCGGCCTGCCGCGCCAGCGCTTTCCGGATGCCAGCCACCGGCACCCGAATCGGTCCTCGTGTCTCAACCTGAACTGCTCGCGATACGCGGCTGACGGCATCCCCACCAAGGCGGCGACGGGACGGCTTGCCGAAATGCCCCCTCGCCGGCCGCCCGCTCCGCCGGCCATGGTTTCCATCTTGTTAACGAAATTCGTCGATTGTTCCGCATCGAGATGATCCTCGTCGGAGCGAAACATGAGCTACGATTGGAGCGGCGCACGGCGCCGGCGAACAATAGCGACCGTCATCGGCGCCGCATTCCTGCTGTTGGCGCTGGCCGCCACGGTGGCAGCATCGGTTGGCAGCGCGCTTTTCTGAGCGACAGGAGCTGTCGGGACCACGCGGGACGCGCACTCGCCGGTGGGGCGAAGGCGAACATTGGGCTTGTCTTCGTCGCGCGGCTGCGCCCCGCTCGGGGTTGACGACGCTCGCGGACAGGACTAGGGCAGCGTTCCTGTATCGTTACCGATCACAGGAATAAGGACGGACGGCATGAAACGCGCGATCGTGGCACTGCTCACGCTTCTATTGGCCGGGTGCCAATCGATGGAGTTGGAGGCGCCCGAAATCGCAAAGCCCAGACCGGCCGCCCCTTCCGTGCCGACGCTCTCGGGCGACGCGCTCCAGGCCTTCCTCGTCGGCAAGACGCTGCGGTACAACCTGAACGGCGTCAATTCCACCTTCTACGCCGACGGCCGCTATGGCTATCGCGACTACGAGGTGCGCGACGGCGGCAGCTACACGATCACTGGCGACGAAGTCTGCATCACCTTCGAGGATGGCGGCCGGCGCTGCGACCAATATGCCCAGATCGGCCCCGACTACTACCGCATCGAGGAAGGCGGCCGCCGCACCAAGGTCGACCGCGTCGTGCCCGCGGCCTAAGCGGGCCAAGCGGAAAATCCCGACCGCATCGGAACCTCTCTGCCCCCTCATTCCCGAGGGGTTCAATTCCTCCGCGTTCTGTCATAGTGGCCGCGGGAATGCGACCTTGCGGGAGGGACGGGTGGCCCCATTGCGTGCAACACAATGCCTGGCACTGTCGAAGACGGACATGGCCAGGCTGCAGCGTGTCTTTGATACGCTTTGCATCGAGCAGGGCTGGGCACGCGACGGCGAGCCGGCGCGGCGCCATGCCCGGATGCTGATCGACGATTATCTCGCAGGCAATACGAGCGAGGGGCGCCTGCTCATTGCCGGTCGCGCCTTCGCCGAGCGATTGCGGCGCAACATGCCGCGATAGCAAACGATCGCGGTGCTTGCACGAGGCGGCGCGGCTGCCCGCGCTTGCAACCTGCCCTATCGAATCCGAAAATCTGCTTACAAAAGCGAACTCCTGCGTTACATTAGCAAGATCGACTGTCGACGTTCTCGAGAGGAGCCAGAGGCCGGCAGTCGCAATGCCGATGTTCATTGAGATGATCTCGAGGAGGAGACGCATGCAATTAGTCTGGAAACAGCCGATCGAACTCGACTTCGTGAGCGGCGATTGCCGTACCGTCAAAGGCCCCTCAGACGCCCTCGCCTGCCTTGCAGACCACTGGCCTCACCGCGGACCATTCTATGTCGCCGCCCGCAGTGCCTGCCGCGCCGCCATCGACGGCCGTCGCACCGCCGAGGAAGCCCGATCGCTGTTCATCTCGGCCGCCGAAGAAGCCGAGCTGCATACACACTAACGCGCCAGCCGGCGCTCGACCGTAGCTGCCGCAGGAGCGCGGCAAGCGCTTGCCACGGGGCAAGCGACACCGTGGTTTTTTTGATTGAAGCAACGGCCCCTGACGGCCGCATGCGATTGTTCAGCCTCCGGGCATTCGCCCGGAAAACGCATCATTTCAGCACATTACTGCCCAATCTCGGGTGATTTTTCCAGAAATGGCCCGATTTCTGTCGTGAAGCATTCATTTCTTTCTACTATATTCTGAGGTGCCTCACAAAAACCAATTTCGGAGCGCCTTAATCCCCGCAAGGGAATTCAAGAAAAACGATATACGGGAGAGAACATATGAGCGAGAGCAATCTCTATCGCATCGTTGAAGTCACCGTGAAGCGTGAAGGTGGCCGTCGTGATCTCGGCATCATGACCGTGCGCCAGGCCCTTGAGCTTCCCCAGGTCCCAAGCCTCGAATACAGCCATCCCGAACTCAACTCGCGTTCGGACGGTCGGTTCCTGACCCGAGACCAGCTTCAGGCCTACGCGCAGTGCGCCTAAGTTTGCCGATGATGGCATCCCTTCGGATGCCGTGATCGCGCGCGCCCATCCGGGCGCGCTCCAGCCGGAACAGTCTTCCCCAATCCTTCCTATATTTTTCTACGGATCGATTCCGGTTCGCGGATTTATGCAGTAACGTCCGGATTCTCTCCTGCCCCGCCTGACACCGAAATCGGTCGACGGGCGAGCGCCCATCAAACGCGGTTCTCCTGTCGGTCAAGACAGGCGGCGCCCCAAGACCGGACGATCATGGAAACCATCATCCCTCCTCCGCTTCCCGTGCTGCTGCCGATTTCCGGCAGCCTCGTCGGATTTCCGGTCCGCCGGGTCTATTGCGTCGGCCGCAACTATGCCGCCCATGCGATCGAAATGGGCCACGACCCCAACCGCGAGCCGCCGTTCTTCTTCCAGAAGAATCCGGACAATCTGCTCGCCGCCGGCAACACCTTCCCCTATCCGCCATTGACCACCGACGTTCACCATGAGGTCGAACTCGTCGTGGCGCTGAAGCGCGGTGGCAGCGACATCGCCGTCGAGGACGCGCTGGAATGCGTCTATGGCTATGCCGTCGGCATCGATTTCACCCGCCGCGACCTGCAGGCCGAGGCAAAGAAGGCTGGCAAACCCTGGGCCGCCGCCAAGGCGTTCGAACATTCGGCCCCGGTTTCGGCGATCGCATCGGCAGAAACCATCGGCCATCCGGTCAATGGCAACATCTGGCTGAAGGTCAACGGCGAACTGCGCCAGCAGGGCGATCTCGACCAGATGATCTGGAAGGTGCCGGAAGTGATTGCCGAGCTCTCGAAGCTCTTCACGCTGGCGCCGGGCGACATCATCATGACCGGCACGCCCTCGGGCGTCGGCCCGGTCGCGCGCGGCGACGAGGTCACCTGCGGCGTCGACGGCGTTGCAGCCCTTGCCGTGACAGTCGTCTAAGCGGCTCAGTTTCGGCAGGCGGCCCGCCGCCTGCCGCCCGGCCCCGATCGGCCATGTTAGGAAAAGGACAGAATGGATGCCGCTTTACGCCCTCGGATCACTTCGCCCACAGACGCCGCCGAAGGGTAGCTATTGGGTAGCGCCGGACGCCAATGTCATCGGCCAGGTCGAGATCGGCGACGAAGTCGGAATCTGGTTCGGCGTGACGCTGCGCGGCGACAACGAGCCGATCCGGCTCGGCGCCCGCACCAACATCCAGGAAAACGTCGTCATCCATGTCGACCCGGGCTTCCCGGTGACGATCGGCGAAGGCTGCACCATCGGCCACAGCGCCATCATCCACGGCTGCACCATCGGCGAAAACTCGCTGATCGGCATGGGCGCGACCGTGCTCAACGGCGCCAGGATCGGCCGCAACTGCCTGGTCGGCGCCAATGCGCTGGTCACCGAAGGCAAGGAATTCCCGGACAATTCGCTGATCGTCGGCGCGCCGGCCAAGGCGATCCGCACGCTCGACGATGCGGCGGTGGAGGGCCTGAAGCGCTCGGCAGCGCATTACGTCAAGAACTGGCGGCGCTACGCCGCCGACCTCAGCCGACTCGACGACTGAGCACTGCTTCCTGAGGAAGGATCTCCGCCCGCCCCGGCGGAGTCGCCTTTACGCGCAGCTCTGGCAATGGCCGCGGATCTCGATCGTCGTCTTCTCGGTCTTGAAGTTCTGCGCCCGCGTCAGGGTCGAAAGCCGCTGCTCGATCGCCTCGTCATGAAACTCCGTCACCTGGCCGCAGCCTTCGCAGATGGTGAAGGCGGTGACGCCATGATCGTGCTCGTGGTCATGCGGGCAGGTGCAGGCGACGAAGGCGTTGAGGCTCTCCAGCCGGTGCACCATGCCGTATTCCTGCAGCTTGTCGAGCGCCCGGTAGACCTGCAGCGGCGCGCGAAAGCCATGGTCGCGCAGCTTGTCGAGAATGGTATAGGCGCTCATAGGCCCTTCTGAATGGCTGAGCGCATCCATCACCAGCGTCTGGTTCTTGGTCAGTTGCGGCGTAGCCATCAGTGATGCCCTCCAGGCGTGGAATGATGCGCTGCCTCGATCGGGCGGCGTCCGATCGGTAGCAGACTGAGAACGAAAAGCCCAACGGCCGCAACGACGATAGATGGTCCCGACGGCGTATCCCAGTGCAGCGAGCCGAAAAGTCCACCGGTCACCGCAAGCGCGCCGATGACGGAGGCAAGCACCGCCATCACCTCAGGCGACGTCGAGAAGCGCCGGGCCGTGGCGGCCGGGATGATCAGCAGCGAGGTGATCAAGAGGATGCCGACGATCTTCATGGCGATCGCGATGACAAGCGCCATCAGCAGCATGAAGAACAGCCGCGTGCGCTCGGGCTTCAGCCCTTCGGCTTCGGCCAGTTCCGGATTGACGGTGGAGGCGAGCAGCGGCCGCCAGAGATAGACGATGGCGAAGATGACGAGGATGCCGCCGCCCCAGATGATGTCGATGTCGGATTCGGAAACGGCAAGAATGTCGCCGAAGAGGAAGCCGACGAGATCGATGCGCACCCAGGTCATGAAGGCGACGATGACGAGCCCGAAGGACAGCGCCGAGTGCGAGAGGATGCCGAGCAGCGCGTCGGTCGAAAGCGCCCCGCGCCGCTGCAGGAAAAGAAGCAGCACCGAGACGACGGCCGCGACGATGAAGACGCTCACCATCAGGTTGAGTTCGAAGAGCAGCGACAGCGCGACGCCGAGCAGGGCCGAATGCGCCATGGTGTCGCCGAAATAGGCCATGCGCCGCCAGATGACGAAGCAGCCGAGCGGGCCAGCCATAACCGCAATGCCGATGCCGGCGATCAGCGCGCGCACGAAGAAATCGTCAAGCATCGCCCTTCTCCTTCACGTCATAGCCATGCAACCGGGTGTGATGGCCGCAGCCGCAATCCTCGCCATGGTCGTGCACGTTTTCCTCGTCGTCATGGTGGTGGCCGTCGCCGGGATAGCAATGTTCGGTGATCGAACCGTCCGCATGCAGCACCCGTCCATCGGGCAGATGGGTGTGGTCATGATGGTGGCTGTAGACCGCAAGCGTACCCGCCGCCCGCCTGCCGAAGAGCTTCTGGTATTCGGGGCTCTGGCTGACCGCCTGCGGCGTGCCGCGGCAGCAGACATGGCCGTTGAGACAAACGACCGTGTCGGTCTCGGCCATGACGATATGCAGGTCGTGCGAGATGAGCAGGATGCCACAGCCGGTGCGGTTGCGGATCTGCTTGATCAATTCGTAGAGCGCGATCTCACCGCTGAAATCCACCCCCTGCACCGGCTCGTCGAGCACCAGCAGATCCGGCTTGCGCGCAATCGCGCGGGCAAGAAGTGCCCGCTGGAACTCGCCGCCCGAGAGATGCTGCACCTCGGCTTTGGCCAGATGCAGAACGCCGGTCGCAGAAAGCGCCTCTTCGATCTCCCGGCCCTTCAGCGGCCCGGTCAGCGTCATCAGCCGCTCGACCGTCAAGGGTAGCGTCCAGTCGACGGCAAGCTTCTGCGGCACATAACCGACCTTGAGCCCCGGCTTGCGCTCGACATGGCCCTCGTCCGCTTTCAGCACCCCGATCGCCGTCTTCGCGGTCGTCGACTTGCCTGAACCGTTCGGGCCGATCAGCGTGACGATCTCGCCCGGGCTGATCGAGAACTCGACGCCGCGCACCAGCCAACGGCCGTTGCGGCGCACGCCGGCATTGCTGAGATTGACCAGCGGCAGCGTTTCTGGGGAGCGGAAATTCAGCATGAAAAAATTCCGGATTGGATGGTTGCCACTGGCTATCGCACACGTTATAGCATAACGCAATTGATGTAATAACATTACATGACGACTTCAAGGTCATCAACGGCCTGTCGGAGTGAAAGCTTTGCATGCCCAAAGCGTGCCTGGTCGCTGTGGCCGGACGCGCCAATCAAGCCCGGAGAACCCGATGAAATCGACTTCCGCCCTGCTTTTTGCCTCCACCATGCTCTTTGCTGCACCCGCTATGGCGGATAGCCCCAATGTGGTGGTTTCGATCAAGCCGATCCACTCCCTCGTCGCCTCGATCATGCAGGGTGTGGGCGAACCGTCGCTGATCGTCGAGGGTGCGGCCTCCCCGCACACCTACAACATGAAGCCCTCCAACGCCTCCGCCCTGCAGGCGGCAAAGGTGGTCTTCTGGGTGGGCCCCGGCCTCGAGGCCTTTCTCGACAAGCCGCTCGACGCGCTCTCCAGCGGCGCCACGGTGGTGGAACTCAGCGAAGCGCCCGGCATCGAAAAGCTGAAATTCCGCGAGGGCGGCGCATTCGAGGCGCATGACCACGGCGATGAAGGGCACGGCGAGGAGGGTCACAAGCATGCCGAGAGCGAAGCCGCGCACGATCACGGCCATGAGGGCCACGATCACGGCCACGGCGATACCGACCTGCACATGTGGCTCGACCCGATGAATGCCAAGGCGATGGCCGCCGAGATCGAAAAGACGCTTGCCGCGGCCGATCCGGACAATGCGACCGCCTACAAGGCCAATCTGGATGCGCTGAACAAGCGCCTGGACGCGCTCGATGCCAAGCTCACGGAGACCGTGGCGCCGGTCAAGGACAAGCCCTTCGTCGTCTTCCACGACGCCTACCAGTATTTCGAGCACCGCTACAAGGTGCGCGTCGCCGGTTCGATCACCGTCAGCCCCGAGGTGCTGCCGGGTGCGGACCGGGTGTCGCAGATCCATGCCAAGATCAAGGAACTGGGCGCAACTTGCGTCTTTGCCGAACCGCAGTTCGAGCCGAAGCTGATCAATGTGGTGATCGAGGGCACGCCGGCGAAATCCGGCACGCTCGATCCGGAAGCCGGCACGCTCGACGCCGGCCCCGATCTCTATTTCCAGATGATGGAAGGGATCGGCACCTCGCTGAAGACCTGCCTCTCGTCGGCCAGCTGATCCGTCCTCCCAAGACGGTTTGGGCGAGCCCCGCTCGCTCTTCTTTCCGTCATCCTCGGGCACGGCCCACGCAACCGGCCCAAGGATGACGGAAAGTCACACGACCGGGAGGTGACCGCCGCCGGATAGGCAAGGACCCAGGCGGCAGAGATAACAACACCCGAATACCCAACTGCTCAGGCGGGCGATCGCGCTCGCCTTTTTTTACCGCTAGATATGTAACGGTATAACATTATAGGACAATCCGATGGAAAAGCTTCCCGTTACCGTGCTCTCCGGCTTTCTCGGCGCCGGCAAGACCACCCTGCTCAACCATGTGCTTTCCAACCGCGACGGGCTGCGCGTCGCCGTCATCGTCAACGACATGAGCGAGGTGAATATCGACGCGGCGCTGGTGCGTGACGGCGGTGCCGGCTTGTCGCGCACGGAAGAGCAACTGGTGGAAATGACCAATGGCTGCATCTGTTGCACGCTGCGCGACGACCTCCTGAAGGAGGTCCGCAACCTCGCCGAACAGAACCGCTTCGATTACCTGCTGATCGAATCGAGCGGCATCTCCGAGCCCCTGCCCGTCGCCACCACCTTCGACTTTCGCGACGAAGCAGGCGAAAGCCTCGCCGATGTCGCCCGCCTCGACACGATGGTGACAGTGGTCGATGCGGCAAACCTCGTTGCCGACTATTCCTCGCTCGATTTCCTCGCCGATCGCGGCGAGACATCAGGCGAAGGCGATACACGTACCCTTGTCGACCTCTTGGTCGAGCAGATCGAGTTCGCCGATGTGGTCGTGCTCAACAAGGTCGGCACCGCGACGCCCGAGCAGGTGGACGCCGCCCGCAAGATCATCGTCGGGCTCAATCCGGATGCGCAGCTGATCGAGACCGATTTCGGCAAGGTCAAGCTCAGAGACGTGCTTGGAACCGGCCGCTTCGATCTCGCCAAGGCCGAAGAACATCCGCTCTGGTACAAGGAGCTGCACGGCTTCAAGGACCACGTGCCGGAGACCGAGGAATACGGCATCCGCTCCTTCGTCTACCGCGCCCGCCGCCCCTTCGACCCCATGCGCTTCCAGGCCTTCCTCAACCGGTCCTGGCCGGGCGTGCTGCGCGCCAAGGGGTTCTTCTGGCTCGCCACCCGCCCGCATTATGTCGGCGAGATCAGCCAGGCAGGCCCGCTGGTGCGCACCGGCAAGATGGGCCTCTGGTGGTCGGCCGTGCCGCAGGAGCAATGGCCGCGCGAACCCGGATTTCTTGCCGCCGTCGGCCGCTACATAGATCCGGTCTGGGGCGACCGGAGGCAGGAGATCGTCTTCATCGGCGCCGATCCGATGGACGAGGCGGCCTTGCGCGACGAACTCGACGCCTGCCTGCTCCCCGACGAGCGCTTCCGACCCGAGCGCTGGCGCGATCTGGCCGATCCCTTCGCCAACTGGTCGCCGCGGGCCGCCTGATGGGGGCAGCCGCGCCCACTTTACGCCGACCACGCTTCGTCTGCATGGCGTTGAACAGCGCCGGCCGGCCAGTGCCGATGTTCGATGCTTTTCTCGGGGATGCGCCCGCGGATGAGGAGGTGCCGGAGCCGATGGGCGAGATCGAAGGCTTGCTGTTTGGTGAACGGCAGAACCCACGCGCCGCTCACCGATAAGCGAAGGGGCGGCGCAAGAGCGCCGCCCCTTCGCTGAAGGCCGAGTATTTTCCTAGCGCGCCGCCGCCAGGCCGACGATGACGCCGGTCGCAAGGCTGATCAGCAGGAAATCGTTGCCGGACCGTACCCACTGCTGGCCACGCGGCGGCGGACGCAGCTTGTAGTAACGATAGTCGCGCACCTGCGCCATGTGGCGGCGTTCGGCCGGCGACAGGCGATGGCCGCGCGCCCAGCGCTCCTTCTTCTTGACGATTACCCGCTTCTCGATCGTCACATGCTTGTCAACGTGGCGATCGACGTGACGATCCACATGACGATCGACGGGGCGGCGGGAGCGATCATAGTTCTGCGCCACCTCGAAGGATCCTGCCGGCTGGGCAAGGGCTGCGACCGGCGTAATCAGAACGGAGCTGGCGACGAGCGCGATCAGGAGACGTTTCATTCGGGTGTCCTTTCGTTGTCTGCACCCGAAAATTAGCCGCCGCTTCCTGAACCGAATATGAAACTCTACATTACAAATGCGTAATGATATCCGACGCTTATTCCGCATACCTAATGTAATAAGATCAGCCCTATATAAGGCTGACGTAGCGGAAGTGATCGAAATCGGCAGCCCTGCCCGCGCCCGACGTATCGAAGCAGAACAGGCCGGCGAAGGCGCCGGTAAAGGATCCATGCTCGCCGCGACCGCCCTCATCCGAGACTACGCCGGCATCGAGGACCGGACCGACCGGCTGCCAATCCGCCCCGCCGGCTGCCCGCCAGAAGAACTGCAGGTCATTGTCGCGAACGTCCATCGCGAGCTCGATCGCCCCATCGGGAATGGCGATGCCGCCGCCGACAGGAAATTCCAGCCGCCCATGCGGGAAATCGCCGGCACATGACAGGATCGTCAGCGCCCGCCCCAGCGTCTCGTGCCAGGTGACGCCGAGCGCGTGGAACTTGTGGCGATTGTAGTAATGCGTCAGCCCCGCGACCTGCTGGTAGGTTACGGCCGCAAAATCGACCGTCGTCTCGGCGCGGAAGGAATGATGCTCCTGGCGCCGCGCCACCAGCGCCTGCTCGAACCAGCTGCCGATGCTCTCCCTACCGAACAGCCTGAGGTGGCCCGGCCGCCACTCGAGCGAGAAGAGCCGCTCCGGCTCCGGTGTGCGCAGCCACTGGAACTCGACCGGGAGCGCTCTGTCGTCGAAATCGCGTTCCACGACAGACGGTTCAGCACGCCGCGCCACTGGCGCCGGAGCCGGGACGAGAACCTCCGGCACCGGGCCGCCGTTTTCGAGATAGAGCCAGCCATCCTCGCGCCAGACGCATTTCTGCAGCGCCGTCTCGCGGCCGAGCGTGCAACGGCGGTGCGGCGGCAATGGCCGGCCGGTCAGGTGGGTGTGATAGGCCTGTCCGTCGGGCGTTTCGACGTATTGGCCGTGGCCGGCGCGCTGCAGCGGTGCTTCGGGGTGGTCTTTCGACGTGATCAGATAGGTATCCGGGTGCATTTCGTACGCACCGTCGATCGAGCGCGATCGCGCCATCGTCACCGCATGGTCGTAGCCGGTGCCGCCTTCGGCTGTCGTCAGGTAGTACCATCCATTTTTCTTGAAGAGATGCGGGCCCTCGACGAGCCCGAGCGGCGAGCCGGCAAAAATGTTCTTCACCGGACCGACGAGCTTCCTCGTGCGCTCGTCCCATTCCTGCAGCAGGATGCCGTCGAAGGCCGGATGCTTGGGCGAGCCACCGAAGCTCATCGTCCGGTGGTTCCACTGCATGTTGAGGAACCACTTGCGCCCGTCGTCGTCGTGGAAGAGCGACGGATCGAAGCCGGAGGAATTGACATAGACCGGGTCCGACCAGGTCGCCTCGATCGCCTCGGCCGTGACGATGTAGTTATGCGCATCTTTGAAGTTGCCGTCGAAGCGCTTGACGTCGGTGTAGACCAGCCAGAACAGCCCGTCGTCATAGGAGAGGCACGGCGCCCAGACACCGCAGCTATCCGGGTTGCCGCGCATGTCGAGCTGGCTTTTCCGCTCCAGCGGCCGGCGCACCAGCGTCCAGTTCACCAGATCGCGCGAATGGTGGATCTGCACGCCCGGATACCACTCGAAGGTGGAGGTCGCGATGTAATAGTCGTCGCCGACGCGGCAGATCGAAGGGTCCGGATTGAAGCCCGGCAGAATGGGGTTGCGGATCATGGCGGTCATCGGTTTGGCATCCTCCCTGTGCGGCGCCATCCGACCTCAAAAATCATACAAATTCAAGACTGCAACGTTGCAGTAGGTCACGCACCGGACCGTTTTCAAACTGCTTTCCACATCGATTCGGCCGGCGACCTGCACCTTAGGGCGGCGGACGATCGTCGCGCCTCGCCGCCGGCAACCGGTTTGCACAAACAATGGGCAATGCACTGGATCACCCCATTCTACTTTAGTCGGAGGCAGCCGAACTACGCGGGAAAATCGCGGCCCGGACTTGAACGCGCGCTTGAAATCGGCACTCTGGCTGTGCTTGGCACAAGAACCATAAAAGCCATCGCGGGGAGGAAATCGATGAGAGCTTTGCTCGGCTTCAGCCGACTTATAGACACGATCACGGAATTTATCGGCAAGAGCGTTTCCTGGTTCATCCTGGCGGCCGTGCTCGTCAGCGCCGGCAACGCGATCATCCGCAAGATCTTCAACATGTCGTCGAACGCCTGGCTCGAGGCACAGTGGTACCTGTTCGGCGCCGCCTTCATGTTTGCCGCCGCCTATACGCTCAGCCAGAACGAACATATCCGCATTGACGTGGTCTACGGGCAGTTCTCGCGCCGCGTCCAGCACTGGATCGACCTGCTCGGACACCTGCTGTTCCTGATGCCCTTCGTGCTGCTCGTGCTCTATTACCTCTTCCCCTATGTGAAGATGTCCTACGTCTCGGGCGAAGTCTCGTCGTCGGCGGGCGGCCTGATCATCTGGCCGGCCAAGGCCATTCTGCTCTTCGGCTTCCTGCTGCTCGCCTTCCAGGGCGTGTCGGAAATCATCAAGAAAATCGCGATCATGACCGGAAACATGGAAGACCCGACACCCTATGTGCCGACCCATGCGCCGCTTGACGATGTCGTGTCTCCGGAGACCCGTCCATGATCGAATTCATTGCTGAAAACCTGGCGCCGATCATGTTCGCGTCGCTGATCGTGTTCCTGCTCTTGGGATACCCGGTCGCCTTCTCGCTCGCCGCCAACGGCTTGCTCTTCTTCATCATCGGCGTCGAACTCGCGCCGCTCTCGGACTCGATCAACCTTTCCTGGCCGCTGCTCAACGCCCTGCCTGACCGGTTCTGGGGGGTGATGTCCAACGACACATTGCTCGCCATCCCCTTCTTTACCTTCATGGGGATCGTGCTCGAGAAATCGGGCATGGCGGAAGACCTGCTCGACACGATCGGCCAGCTCTTCGGCCCGGTCCGTGGTGGTCTTGCCTATGCGGTCATCTTCGTCGGCGCGCTGCTTGCAGCCACGACCGGCGTCGTTGCCGCCTCCGTCATCGCCATGGGCCTGATCTCGCTGCCGATCATGCTGCGCTACGGCTATGACCGCAAGGTCGCCTCGGGCGTCATTGCCGCTTCGGGCACGCTTGCCCAGATCATTCCGCCGTCGCTGGTGCTCATCGTTCTTGCCGACCAGCTCGGCCGCTCGGTCGGCGACATGTATGCCGGCGCGCTGATCCCGGGCCTGGTGCTGACCGGCCTCTACATGGGCTACATCCTTTTGATGTCGTTCCTCAAGCGCGACTCCATGCCGGCGCTGCCGCTCGAAGCCCGCACGCTGGGCTCCGGCGTCACGTCGCTGGCAATCGCGCTCGCCGTTGCGGCCGGCATCGCCTATGCCGCCCACGTCTATCTCTACCCGACCCAGGGCGAAAACGCCGATATCCTCGGCGGTACGGTCGGCGTTGCCTTCATCTACGTCGTCGCTCTCATCGACAAGGGCTTCAAGATCAACGCGATGTCCAGGCTTGCCCAGCAGGTCATCATCGTCTTGATCCCGCCGCTCGCGCTGATCTTCCTCGTGCTCGGCACCATCTTCCTCGGCATCGCGACGCCGACCGAAGGCGGCGCCATGGGTGCAGTCGGCGCGTTGATCATGGCGGCCGCCAAGGGCCGCCTCAACATGGACGTCGTGCGCGGGGCACTGACGGCAACGACCAGGCTTTCGGCCTTCGTGCTGTTCATCCTGATCGGCGCCCGCGTCTTCTCGCTCACCTTCTACGGCGTCAACGGCCACATCTGGGTCGAGCATCTGCTGACGGCGATGCCGGGCGGCGAAACCGGCTTCCTCATCACCGTCAACGTGCTCGTCTTCTTCCTGGCGTTCTTCCTCGATTTCTTCGAGCTCGCCTTCATCATCGTGCCGCTGCTCGCGCCGGCTGCCGACAAGCTCGGCATCGACCTCATCTGGTTCGGCGTGCTGCTCGGCATCAACATGCAGACGAGCTTCATGCACCCGCCCTTCGGCTTCGCGCTCTTCTACCTGCGCTCGGTCGCGGCCAAGGTGCCCTATCTCGACAAGATCACCGGCAAGAATATCCAGCCGGTCACGACCGCCCAGATCTACTGGGGTGCCGTGCCCTTCGTCGGCATCCAGATCCTGATGGTGGCGCTGACGATCATGTTCCCGCAGATGGTCATGCACTACAAGGGAACCGGCACGGCCGTCGATCCGAACACGATCAAGATCGAGGTTCCGGGCTTTGGCGCCGGCGGCGGCGGTCTTGGGCTGCCGGACAGCGGCGGCGGCCTCGGCCTGCCCGGTGGCCTGCAGCTTCCCGGCGGCAGCCCGCTCGACCAGAAGCCGGCCGACCAGGGTGGCGCACAGCCGCAGACGGCTCCGTCGAACGACCTCAGCCAGCCGCCGTCGTTTGGCAGCCCGGGTGCTGAGCCGCAGCCGGCGCCATCAAACGACCTCAGCCAGCCACCGTCGTTCAAGTAGGACGGCCGGCAGGGTGGAAACAGAGAGGGCGGCCGAAGGGCCGCCCTTTCTGTTTTGCAAAGATGCTTTTGATGAATGGAGCCTTGCCGAGAAGCGCCATACAGACGGTTCAAGGGGCATGCCAACTGACTGCTCACAAACCCTCGGGGGCGACCTTGTGACCCGGAGGTCGCTCCACACTCCCTCATCCTCGCCCTTGTGGCGGGGATCCAGCGACCCGACGTCCGTCGGGTCAAAAACCCTTTTTCAGCTCAGGGACTTGAGCTGGCTAGATTCCTGTGACGAGCACAGGAATGAGGGGAGATTCTGGGGCGGCGGCAATAACCCAGCCGACCAACGACCCCGCCCGTCTCACTCCAGCCGCTTGGCCGGATTGTCGCGGTACCAGTCGACAATCATCGGCATCGCCTCCTCGAATGGGCCGCCGACATAGACGTTGAGCAAGCCCATGCGCGCGGTGCTCTCGTTGCGGAAATCATGCATCGTGCCGCGGGGGATGACGAACAGCGAGCCCTTCGGCTTCTGGTGCCAGGTGTCGCCGACGAATACGCTCGCCGTGCCCTCGATCACATAGAAGATTTCGTCATTGTCATCATGCTTGTGGGCGCCCGGCCCTTCGTGCTTTGCATCAAGCCACCATTCCGAGACGGAAAAGCGGTTCGAGGTTTCGGCGCCATCGGCTTTGAAGACGGCCTGGATGGCGCCCATGTCGTACCTTCGGCCCTCGTCGGGGCCGAGCACGACCGATTGGCCTTCGCTTGGCATTGCACCTTCTCCTCGAAAATTGAAGGCGACACACTACCACGAAATCGTCGAAAACGTCGTGTCCACCGCACACGCGACCGTTCCTGAAACGAAAAAGCCGCTCGCAACCCGAGTTGCGAGCGGCCCTTGATCATCTGAAACAGGCTGGGCTTAGAGCTTGCCGCCGCGCTGCTGGATCATCATGAAGGTGTCGTAGTTGTATTCGGCAATCTGGGCGTTGAGGTAGTACTCGCCGCGGAAGGCCTTGATCGAGTCCCAGATCTTCTTGAAGGTCGGGTTCGAGTCTTCCATTTCGGCATAGACTTCGTTCGCCTTGTCGAAGCAGGCCGAAAGGATTTCGGCGCTGAACGGGCTGAGCTTGGCACCGGAAGCCACCAGGCGCTTGATCGCCGACGGGTTCAGGTAGTCGTACTTCTGCAGCATGTTCGCGTCGGTCGCCTGGCAGGCGGTGCGCAGCAGCGACTGGTAGTTCTTCGGCAGGCCCTCGAAGGCCGCCTTGTTGAACATGGCGTGGACCGTCGGGCCACCTTCCCACCAGCCGGGATAGTAGTAGTAGGGCGCGACCTTGTAGAAGCCGAGCTTCTCGTCGTCATAGGGACCGACCCACTCGGCGGCGTCGATGGTGCCCTTTTCGAGCGCCGGATAGATGTCGCCGCCGGCGATCTGCTGCGGCACGACGCCGAGCTTCTCGACGACCTTGCCGGCGAAACCGCCGATGCGCATCTTCAGGCCCTGCATGTCGGCAACCGTCTTGATCTCCTTGCGGAACCAGCCGCCCATCTGAACGCCGGTGTTGCCACCGGGGAAGCCGACGAGGCCTTGGGTGCCGAGGAATTCGTTGAAGAGGTCGATGCCGCCGCCATGGTAGTGCCAGGCGTTCATGCCGCGCGCGTTGAGCGCGAAGGGAACGGCAGCGCCCAGCGCCCAGGTGGGGTCCTTGCCCCAGTAATAGTAGGCGACCGTGTGGCAGGCCTCGACCGTACCGGCAGCAGCCGCGTCAGCCGCCTGCAGGCCGGGAACGATTTCGCCAGCGGCGAAGACCTGGATCTGGAAAGCGCCGTCGGTTGCTTCCGAAACGTATTTCGACAGCACTTCGCCGCCGCCATAGATCGTGTCGAGCGACTTCGGGAACGACGATGCCAGACGCCAGTTCACCTTCGGGTTTGCCTGCGCGATGGCCGGCGTTGCAAGTGCTGCAGCACCCGCTGCGGCCAAGCCGCCAAGGCTTGCGTTTTTAATGAATGAACGGCGATCCATGGTTCCTCCCCTAGTTCTCGCCAAAAGGGCGGCCGCGATCAGCGCCACCACCCATTCAATCCACCCTGCCCCTTCCCGGACGACGGTGGCTCCTCCTCGTTAACCTGCCGAAACGGCGCAAATCGGCGCCGCAATCGACGGGCATGATCGCACCTTACAGAAACACCTGATCATGTCCAGAAGGCGCTTTCCGGCACCTATTCGACTTTTGTCTAATGCGCCGGAAAGCATGAAATTTTGCCTAAAATGCAGGCAAATCAATGTTTTCAGCAGAACTTAGAGCTCGGCTGACTTGGCCCAGAGGTTGATGTCGGCCTCGCGCGCATAGAGATCGATCTCTGCCAGTTCGTCGGCCGTGAACGTGTCGTTTTCGAGCGCCTTGACGCAATCGACGATCTGCTCCGAGCGGCTGGCGCCGATCAGCGCCGAGGTGATGCGGCCGTTGCGCAGCACCCAGGCAAGCGCCATCTGGGCCAGCGTCTGGCCGCGCTTCTCGGCAATGCCGTTCAGCTTGCGGATGTTGTCGATGATCTCCGGGCGGATGAAGTCCTTCTTCAGGAAATGGTTCTGCGCCGCGCGGCTGTCTGTCGGGATGCCACCGAGATACTTGGTCGTCAGCATGCCCTGGGCAAGCGGCGAGAACACGATCGAGCCGATGCCGAGGTCTTCGAGCGTGTGGATCAGGCCGTCATCCTCGATCCAGCGGTTGAGCATGGAATAGCTCGGCTGGTGGATCAGGCAGGGCGTGCCGAGGTCCTTCAGGATCGCGGCTGCTTCGCGGGTGCGCTGCGAGTTGTAGGAGGAAATGCCGACATAGAGCGCCCGGCCCGAGCGCACGATATGGTCGAGCGCGCCGCAGGTTTCCTCAAGCGGCGTCTCCGGATCGAAGCGGTGCGAATAGAAGATGTCGACATAGTCGAGACCCATGCGCTTCAGGCTCTGGTCGCAGGAGGCGATCATGTACTTGCGGCTGCCCCACTCGCCGTAGGGGCCGGCCCACATGTCATAACCGGCCTTGGACGAGATGATCAGCTCGTCACGCAGATGCGCAAAGTCCGTGCGCATGATTTCGCCGAAGGCGGTCTCGGCCGAGCCCGGAGGCGGACCATAATTGTTGGCGAGGTCGAAATGGGTGATGCCGAGATCGAAGGCGGTGCGGCACATGTCGACCTTGCGGTCATGCGGGGTGTCGCCGCCGAAATTGTGCCAGAGCCCGAGCGAGATCGCCGGCAGCTTCAGGCCCGAACGGCCGACGCGGTTATACTTCATGGTGTCGTAGCGGTTATCCGCCGGTAGCCAGGTCATCGCAAAATCCTCCGCGATCGGGTGCAGGTGGCGAACCTCTCCGCCACCCTCAAAATGAAACGGTTTCCGCTGCGGCTGGCCGCAACGGAAACCTTTGTTCACAAAGGTCTAAACCTGTCCGCCGCCGCTATGAAGCGGCAGCGACGCGATTTCCCGACATTTCTTCGTCCACCTCGCGCAGCAGCGCCCGCGCTTCCTCGATACCGAGAGCCGCCGGCTGGGTGCAGGTGGTGGAGAGCTCGATGAAGCGCCCCTCCTCGCCGGATTTCAGGATCGACACCATGACGTCGACGCCATGCAGCGCGCGGTCAAGCGAGCAGCGGGCATCGCGGCCTTCGAGGATGGCGAGCGCCATATCAGCAAGGCCGGCGGTGCGGTAGTTCGCCATCGGCCCCTGCGGATGCTCCTGGTTGGCAACACCGAAAGGATGATCCCAAGGCTCCAGCGGCTCGATTTTTTTGTCGCGGCCGCTTGCTTCCACCGTGCCGCCAAAGAAGTTCGGATCGGGCACGTAGAGCGAACCCTCGGTGCCGTAAAGCTCCATGTTGGCGTGGCGATGCGACCAGACATCCCAGCTTGCCGACAGCGTGATCGTCGCGCCGTTCTTGAATTCGAGCAAAGCGTGGATGTTGGTGGGCGTCTTGACCGGGATCTCCTCGCCCTTGCGCGGCTCGCTGGTGATGGTGCGGGTCGGGCTGGCCATGGACGACAGCGCCGCGACGCGCTTCACCGGTCCGATCAGGTTGATCAGGTTGGCGATGTAATAGGGGCCGAGGTCGAGGATCGGTCCGCCGCCGGGCAGGAAAAAGAAGTCCGGGTTCGGATGCCACATCTCCATGCCCGGGCTCATCACGTGGCACGTGCCCGAAGTCACACGGCCGATCTTGCCGGCATCGATGGTGCTGCGGGCAAGCTGGTGTGCGCCGCCGAGGAAGGTGTCAGGCGCGCAGCCGACGGAAAGGCCCTTCGCCTTGGCGATTGCTCGAAGCTCTTCGCCCTGCTCGAGCGAGAGCACCAGCGGCTTTTCCGAATAGACATGCTTGCCGGCTTCGAGGATTGACTTGGAGACCGGATAATGCGCGTCCGGAATGGTCAGGTTGACGACGATGTCGACATCGGGATTGGCGAGCAGCGCCTCGATGCTCTGGGCTTGAACGCCGTATTCGGCCGCCCGCGCCTCGGCCGCCGCCGGGTTGATGTCGGCGCAGGCGACGACCCTGATGCCCTTGAAGAGCGGCGCAAGCTTGAAGTAGGTGGTGGAGATGTTGCCGCATCCGATGATGCCGACGCCAAGTTCCTTGGTCATGGATGAACCTGCTTCTCAATAGGATTGAATGGAGGCGAGCGAACGCTTGGCGAAGCGCTTGAAATCGCTCGGATTGTCGTGCTCGGCAATGAAATAGCGGACCTTGGTGGAGGCGAGTGCCTGGAACAGGCCCTTCCAGTCGACAGTGCCGTCGCCGACATCGGCCCAGCCGTCCTCGTCCTTCTTCTCGCCCGCAGGCGCGATGTCCTTTACGTGCACGGCGGTGATGCGGTCACCGTATTTCTTGATCCAGGCGATGGGATCGGCACCGCCGCGGATGATCCAGGCGATATCGGCTTCCCATGAGAGATCCGGTCCACCCGCAAAGATCAGGTCCTGTGGAATGCTGCCGTCCGGCAGGGCCGCAAACTCGAAATCATGGTTGTGCCAGCCGAAGATCAACCCGGCATCGCGATAGGGCTTGCCGGCCTTCTGCAGCCGCTCGCCGAAGGCACGCCAGCCGGCAGCATCCGTCGGGCGCTGGTCGGGCATCAGGTAGGGGCAATAGATCGCCTTGATGCCGAGCGCCTTGGCGATCTCGAGCACGCGCGCCGGATCGCTCTCCAGCATGTCCAAACCGAAGTGAGCGGTCGGCATGGCAAGGCCGTTCTCTTCGAGACCTTCCTTGAAGCTCGCGATCTCGGCGTCGCTGAGCGCCGCATAGAGCGCACCGTAGCCTTCGACCTGACTGTAGCCGGCCTCACCGAGCGCTTCGAGCACATTGGCGAAAGGCGGGAAGTTGCGGGCGCTATAAAGCTGGAAACTGACGTCCTTCATGAAATCCTCCTCGATTTCGTCCCATCATCTTGGGATTGTTGGGTCTTGGGATTGTCGGGATCTTGGGATCACTTCAGCCACGTGTCGTAGTCCGACACCAAAAGGTGGGTGGGTTCTGCGTCCTCCTCGATCGCCGAGAAGCGACCGACGGGCTCGCGGAAATAGTTGTCGGTGAGATCATCGTTGACGGTCGAAACCTCGCCCATCAACACGTCGGCGCCCTCCGCCCAGAAGGCGTGCCAGTTGCCGGGCAGAAGCGTGACGCTTTCGCCGGCCTTGAGCTTCAAGAGTTCGCCGGCTTTCAGCGTCCGCAGCCGCGCATCGGTGGCAACGAGCACGTCGCTCTCCTCGTCGACCGAGCCGTCCGCCTTGGAATTGTACATCTGCAGCACCAGCGACCCGCCGCCGCGGTTGATGATGTCCTCGGTCTTGACCGCGTGACGGTGCAGCGGGTTGACCTGGTCCTTGGCGGTGATCATCAGCTTCTCGGCATAGACCATGCCCTGCCCGGTCCCAAGGTTCGCGGCATTGCCGTTACGCAGCGTGAAGAGCACTAGCCCGAACTCGTCGAAGCGGCCCTTGCCGTAGTCGGTAATGTCCCAGCCGAGCCGGGCGTCGAAGATCGTCGGGCTGTCGGAAGCGATGCGCGCCTTCAGCTGCTCCGGCGACCAAAAGGCAAAGGGCGGCAGCGTGAAGCCGAAGCTCTTCATGAAGGCGTCGCTCTTGGCGATGATGTCGTTGACGAGGCTGCGTTTCATGGCGGTCAACCTTTTCCCTGGCAGGATTCGAGATCGAAGACGGCAAAGCTTGGGGTCTCGCCCGCAGTGAGCGCCACCTTCGGCGTGAAGCGAACGACCTTCGTCTCGTCAGCAAGGAGGTCGAAGGCATTGTCCGAGTAGCGGCCGGAGACATCCGCCTCGATCATCACGTGCAGCGCCAGCCCGCTCGCCTTGACGGTGATGTCGAACGCACCCTCGCCCGCCGGCGACACGTCGAGCGTCAGACCGGAGGGTTGCAGGTCGAGCGCCTTGTAGGTGCCGTTGACGTGGTGGCCTTCGCCTGACATGCCGTTCGACGCCTCGAACGACCAGAACAGCAGGTTGCCTTCGGGAATGTCGAAAGCGGCAATCGTCACCAGCGTGGCGGCACGATCCGGGCTGCAGGTGCCGGCAGCCGCCGTCAGCGGCGTGCGCCGGCCGTCGAGCGAAACCAGGAAGGTCTGAAGCTCGACGGTCACCGGCTCGGCCGTGTCGTTGACCATCGAGAAGGCGATCTCCTTGCCGTCGGTGGACGGGATCGCCGCAACCGAAACCGGCTGGAAGAAACGGCGGACCATGTAGTGCATCGCCTTCCAGCTGCCGCCATAGTCGAGGCTCGACCACGAGGCGACCGGCCAGGTGTCGTTGAGCTGCCAGTAGAGCGTGCCCATGCAATGGGGCTTCAGCGAGCGCCAGTAGTCGACCGCCGTGCGGATCGCCAGCCCCTGCTGGATCTGGCTCAGGTAGACGAAGGCTGGGAAATCCTTCGGGAAGCGGAAGTAGCGGAACATCGTGCCGGCGATGCGCTCGTTGCCGCCGACATTCTTCTGGTGGCTTTCGATCACGGGCGACGCGATGTTGAGGTCCTTTGCCCCCGCGAACTGCCGGATGACCGGCATCGAGGTGTAGGACTGGAAGCCGAACTCCGAGCAGAAGCGCGGACGTACGGTGCGGTAATTGTCGAAGGACTTGTTCTCGTGCCAGACCGACCAGTAGTGCATGTCGCCGGAACCGTCGGCGTGCCAGGCGTCGCCGAAATCGAGATAGCCGGATGCCGGGCTCGACGGCCACCAGATCGCTTCGGGCAATGCCGCCTTCAGCGCCACCTCGATGGTGCGGTTCAGCCGGTCGTAGGAAACGAGGTAGCGGTCGCGATCCTTGCGCGGCTCGTCGAACCAGGTGAGCGCGCCGACGAGCTCGTTGTCGCCGCACCACACCGCGATCGACGGATGCGACGACAGGCGCTTGGCCTGGTAATCCACTTCGGCCGCGACATTTTCAAGGAAATCCGGCGTCGAGGGGTAAAGATTGCAGGCGAACATGAAGTCCTGCCAGACCAGAAGCCCGAGCCGGTCGCAGAGATCGTAGAACCAGTCCGGCTCGTAGAAGCCGCCGCCCCACACCCGGATCATGTTCATGTTGGCGTCAACCGCCGAGGTCAGGAGGTCCTCGACGCCCTCAGGCGTCACCCGTGAGGCCAGCGCGTCGGCCGGGATCCAGTTGGCGCCCTTGCAGAAGATCTCGCGGCCGTTGACGCGGAAGGCAAAGCGGCTGCCGGCCTCGTCCTTGTCGGTCAGAAGCTCGATGGTGCGGAAACCGATCAGGCGCGTCACCTGCTCCTGCGGCACCTCGACGGTCAGCGTTGACAGGTGCTGCTCGCCGCTGCCGGCCGGCCACCAGCGCTTCGGCTTCGCGACGGAAAAGACATGGGTGATGCGCGTCTCGCCCTTGCCGACGGCGCAGTCGAGGCGCTCGCGGTCATCGTCGAGCGAGAAATGCACCGGCACGATGCCCGGCCCATCGGCAAACAGCGTCAGCGTCACCACCAGATCGACGCTGCCATCCTCCAGCCAGACCTGCTTGGTTGTCACATGCTCGATGCGGGCGATCTCCAGCCGGCAAAGGGCGATCTCGCCGTAAACGCCGAGCGGCGCGATCGCAAGGTTCCAGTCCCAACCGAAGTGGCACTGGGGCTTCCTGAGCATGTTGCCGTTGGCAATCGGTGAATTGCCGGGATGGTAGGGCACGTAGAACGGCTGCTCCGCCTGACGGCGCACGCCCTCCGCGATCGAGGAATGCAGCACGATGCGGATGCGGTTCTCACCGGCGACCAGCGCCTTCGAGACATCAGGGCGATAGCGGCGGAAGCAGTTCTCCGCTTCGAGCACGGCCACGCCGTTGACGAAGACCGAAGCGACCGTATCCAGGCTTTCGAGGTCGAGATACCAATAGCCGGCGAGATCGCCTGCGGTGACCGACACGGTGCGCTCGATCACCCAGTCCTTGTGCGCCACCCACTGCACGTCGTTCTCGTTGCGGCCGACATAGGGATCGTCGATCACGCCAGCTTTGAGCAGTGCCGTGTGCACGTCGCCCGGCAGCGCGATCGTCAGCGTATGGCTGTTGTCAACGGAGTTGAGCTGCCAGTCCCCTGCGAGGTCGAGGCGGATGGCGGTTCGGGTATAGTCCTCAGAGAGCATCATCGTATTCCATCGGTCGACCGGCGACGCCGGCACAATCATTGCTGGGAGATGCCGGGCAGAACGCCCTGCCCGACATCTCCTATTCCTTTACGTCCGCACGTGTCTTTTTCGCGAAACCGCTTCACATTTTTGCGCGACATGTGCCTAGAGCCGGTTCTCGCTTGTCGCATCGAAGATCGAGGCGACGGCCATGTCGAAGGAGAGCGTGACGGCCGTACCCGGCGCATAGCGGCGCTGGCCGGCGATGCGCACCGACATCGACTGGCCTGCGAGCTTCAGCCACAACAGGTTGTCGGCGCCCATCGGCTCCTCGATATCGACCGTCGCGCGATGCGAGGCCTGAGCACCGCTTGCCGTCTCGTCGACGCGCACATGCTCGGGCCGCAAGCCTAGCACGACCTTCTGCCCGTTGACGAAAGGGGCGCGCGACGGATAGGCCGACACGTCGAAATCGACGCCGTTGACGTGGACATAGGCGCGCTGGTCGCGAAGCTGCAGCTCGCCGCGGAAGAAGTTCATCGACGGCGAACCGATGAAACCGGCGACGAACAGGTTTTCCGGCGCGTTGTAGATCGTCATCGGATCGGCCAGCTGCTGGATCACACCGCTCTTCATGACCGCGATGCGGTCGGCGAGCGTCAGCGCCTCGATCTGGTCGTGGGTGACATAGATCATCGTGTTCTTCAGCGACTGGTGCAGCCGCTTGATCTCGACGCGCAACTCCGAGCGCAGCTTGGCGTCGAGATTGGAGAGCGGCTCGTCGAACAGGAACACATCGACATCGCGCACCAGCGCCCGGCCGATCGCCACGCGCTGGCGCTGGCCGCCGGAGAGTTCCGAGGGCTTGCGCTTCAAGAGCGGCTGGATCTGCAGGATCTCGGCCGCACGGCTGACGCGCTTGTCGATCTCCTCCTTCGGCACTTTCGCCACCTGCAGGCCGAAGGAGAGGTTCTTCTCCACCGACATCTGCGGGTAGAGCGCGTAGGACTGGAACACCATGCCGATGCCGCGGTCCTTGGGTTCCTCCCAGGTGACGTTCTTGTTCTTGATGAAGATCTGCCCGTCGCTGACATCGAGCAGCCCGGCGATGCAGTTGAGCAGGGTCGACTTGCCGCACCCGGACGAGCCGAGCAACACCAGGAACTCGCCGTCCTTGATGTCGAGGTTGAGCGTGTCGAGCACAGTGACGGCGCCGAAGCTCAACGACAGGTCTTTTACCGATACGCTGACGTTTTGCATGTCCTTACCCTTTCACTGCGCCGGCGGCGATGCCGCGGACAAAAAGCCGTCCGGAGACGAAGTAGACGAAGAGCGGCACGGCGCCCGTGAGGATCGTCGCCGCCATGTTGACGTTGTATTCCTTCACGCCCTGGACCGAGTTGACGATGTTGTTGAGCTGAACCGTCATCGGGTAGTATTCCGGCCGGGTGAACACGACGCCGAACAGGAAGTCGTTCCAGATGCCGGTGACCTGCAGGATCATCGCCACCACGAAGATCGGCAGCGACATCGGCAGCATGATCTTGAAGTAGATCGTCCAGAAGCCGGCGCCATCGACGCGCGCCGCCTTGAACAGTTCCTCCGGCAGGCCGGCGAAATAGTTGCGGAAGAGCAGCGTCAGGATCGGCATGCCGAAGATGGTGTGCACGATGATGAGGCCGGTCAGCGTGCCGTAGATGCCCATTTCGCGCAGCACGATGACGATCGGATAGATCATAACCTGATAGGGAATGAAGGCGCCGACGATCAGGATGGTGAAGAACAGCTCCGCACCCTTGAAGCGCCAGTTGGCCAGCGCATAGCCGTTGACCGAGGCGATCGCGATCGAGACGAGCGTCGAGGGAACGGTGATGCGCACCGAGTTCCAGAAGCCGCGCGAAAGCCCGTCGCAGTTGAGCCCGGTGCAGGCGCTCGCCCAGGCCTTGACCCAGGGCTCGAAGGTGATTTCGACAGGCGGCGCGAAGATGTTGCCGAGCCGGATCTCCGGCATGCCCTTGAGCGAGGTCATGACCATCACGTAGAGCGGCAGCAGGTAGTAGAGCGCCACGACAACAAGCGTGCCGTAGATCATGATGTTCCGGCCCGACAGTGCCCGGCGCGGCTTGGCGCCGCGGGGACCAGCCAGAACCCGTTGGGCTTGCGCCTTGGGTGCGGCTTCTTCCGCCACAGAGTTGAAAGCAACGATATCAGACACGCTTGCGCCCTCCCCCGAATTCCAGATAGGCCCAAGGCACGATGATGATGGCGACGGTGATGAGCATCATCGTCGAGGCGGCGAAGCCCTGGCCGAGGTTCTGCGCCTGGAACATGTAGTCGTAGACGTATTTGGCAGGCACTTCCGAGGCGATGCCCGGGCCCCCGCTCGTCTGCGCCACCACGAGGTCGTAGACCTTGACGATGCCGCTTGCGATGATCACCAGCGTGGTGATGAAGACGCCGCGCATCATCGGGATGATGACGAAGATGTAGGTCTTCCACATCGGGATGCCGTCGACGCGCGCGGCCTTCCAGATATCCTCGTCGATGCCGCGAAGCCCCGCGAGCATCAGGCACATCACGAGCCCGGTACCCTGCCAGAGGGCGGCGATCAGGATGCCGTAGATGACGATGTCGGCGTTGTAGAGCGGGTCGAAGGTGAAGGTTTCCCAACCGAGCGAGCGCACCACCGACTGGATGCCGAATTCCGGATTGAGCAGCCATTGCCACACCAGCCCCGTCACGATGAAGGACAGGGCGAAGGGGTAGAGCATGATGGTGCGGAAGGTGTTTTCAAAGCGGATCTTCTGGTCCATCAGCGCCGCCAGCACGAAGCCGATGACGAGGCTGAAGATCAGCGAGAAGATGCCGTAGATGGCAAGGTTCTGCACCGAGACCAGCCAGCGCGGCGCGTCCCACAGGCGTTCGTATTGATCGAAGCCGACGAAGGTGAGCCGCGGCAACAGCTTGGAATTGGTGAAGGAATAGACGACCGTCCAGATCGTGCCGCCGAGGAAGATCACCACGGCCGTCAGGATCATCGGGACGGAGGCAATCTTCGCGTTCAGGTTCCGCAGCCACTGGTTCGGTCGACCCGAACTCTGTGTGTGACCCGCCATGTTTCGTTCCTCCGGAACTGCATTGGGTTTCGGACGATGGGCAGCGCGGCGCGTTCAGGCGCAGCGTCCTGCCGCATCAGGGCGACAACCACTCCCAAGCAGTCCGTGAACACGTCACACGCAGACTGCCGGCACGGACGCGCCATGCCCTGTGGGAGGCCTGACCGACCTCGCCCAAGCGAGGCCGGCCAAGGCAGTTGCGGTTACTCCGCGTTCGCGATGATGTCGGCGAAGCGCTTCTGCGCGTCTTCCGGCGTGATCGACGGGTTGGCGAAGAATTCGGAGAACAGGTCCTCCTTCTGCTTCTGGCTGTCGGCCGAAAGCAGCTGGTCGGTGCCCTGGATCACGTTGCCCTTGGCAAGGATATCAAGGCCCTTCTTCATGCAGTCGTTGGCAGCCGCCAGATCGACGTCGCCACGCACCGGCAGCGAGCCCTTCTTGAGGTTGAAGGCGACCTGCGTCTTCGGATCGAGCAGCGTCGAAGCGAGCGCTTCCTGCGCCTTCGACTTTTCCTCGTCCTTCAACAGCGGGAAGTAGAAGGCGTCGCCGCCGGTCGAGATGATCTCGTTGACGCCGAGACCCGGTAGGCAGGTGTAGTCCGTTCCGGCCTTCTGGCCGGCAAGCGCGAACTCGCCTTGAGCCCAGTCACCCATGATCTGGCCGCCGGCCTTGCCGGTGATGACCATGTTGGTCGCCTGGTTCCAGTCCTGGACATTGGTGCCCTTGGACATGCGGCGGGCATCGTCGGCGGCCTTGAAGACCTTGGCGATCTCAGGGCCAGCCGCCACGTCCTCGTCCTTGTCGCCGAACACCTTCTGGAAGGTATCCTTGCCGGCGATCGCCACCATCAGCACGTCGAACGCGCCGGCGGCCTGCCACGGCTGGCCACCAACGGCGAGCGGCACGATGCCGGCCTTTTCGAGCGCAGGCGCTGCGGCGACGAATTCATCCCAGTTCTTCGGCACGTCGACGCCGGCCGTCTTGAAGGCCGCGTTCGACAGCCACAGCCACTGCCAGGAGTGGATGTTGACCGGCGCGCAATAGATCTTGCCGTCGATGGTGCAGGAATCGAGCAGGCTCGCCGGCTTGACGATGTCCTTCCACTTCTCGCGGGTCGCGACATCGGTCAGGTCGCGCATCAGGCCGGCCTGCACCAGTTCCTCGGCCTGACGGCCGTGGTTGAACTGCGTGGCGCCCATCGGGTCGCCGCCGGTGATGCGGCTGATCATGATCGGCCGTGCCGTGCCGCCAGAACCGGCGATCGCACCATCGACCCAGTGGTTACCCGTGGCGTCGAAGGCCTTGGCGAGTTCCGCAACCGCGGCAGCTTCGCCACCCGACGTCCACCAATGGGTCACTTCAAGATCGGCGGCGCTGGCCGCACCAAGCGGCAGGGCCACGGCGGTCGCGAGCATCGCTGCGAAAGAACGTAATTTCATGAGTCTCCTCCCTCACTGTAACGTTACCGTAAAAAACTTAGTGCAATCGATTACAGGACGCAACACCCACCACAATCGATTTAAACAGAATCTTAAAAAACACCCATTGCGTGCAGATGACAGCGGCCATTCAAAGCGCTTGGCATCCGGCGTGGATCAATTCGCTACGCGCAGGAATTTCTTTTATAAGACTGATATTTAAGGTGTTTTTTCAGAAGTCACGCGCCCGGACGGAGGTCGGCATTTCGCAAGCGCAAAAAACTTGCGCCCGGCGGCACGATTCAACCAGACGGCCCCATCTTTCGCACCGCAGCAACGAAATTGCTCGACATCGCGACTGTATCGTTACAGATTTGAAGCAATTTGATCCGTCCAAAGCAGCATAGCCGCCCTCGACTTTTCGTATATAAGGCGAAGAAGGGACAGGCGACGGCGCGATGGACAGGGCCGAACCGACGTGTTTGCGGCCAGCCGGGCAAGGTTGGCTGCGCGCGAGCAGAGAATGGGCGGGTAACGGCAATGGACAACAAGACGAAGAACAGGCCGCAGACACTGCCGGATGGAGCCAGGCCGACGCTGAAGACGATCGCCTTCATGACCGGGCTCGGCATCACCACGGTTTCACGGGCGCTGAAGGACGCGCCCGATATCGGCGCGGAGACAAAGGAACGCGTGCGCCTCGTCGCCAAGCAGATCGGCTACCAGCCGAACCGTGCCGGCGTGCGCCTGCGCACCGGCAAGACCAATGTCATCAGTCTCGTCCTGACGCTCGAAGAGGAGATCATGGGCATCACCAGCCCGATGGTCGTCGGCATTACCGAGATCCTCGCCGGGACGCCCTATCATCTGGTCGTCACCCCCTATAGCGCCGTCAAGGACGCGCT
The DNA here is from genome assembly GCF_002940685.1 of Ensifer adhaerens. Classification (GTDB taxonomy): domain Bacteria; phylum Pseudomonadota; class Alphaproteobacteria; order Rhizobiales; family Rhizobiaceae; genus Ensifer; species Ensifer adhaerens_E. The sequence continues at coordinate 417,133 of NZ_PNFP01000004.1, forward strand.
GGCGCCGATCCGCTACATTCTTGATACGGGTGCCGCCGACGGCGTCATCATCTCGCGCACCGAGCCGCACGATCCGCGCGTCGCACTTCTGACCGAACGCGGCCTGCCCTTCGTCACCCACGGCCGGACCGAAATGGGCATCGTCCACCCCTATCACGACTTCGACAACGAGCGCTTCGCCTATGAGGCAGTGCGCAAGCTGGTGGCACGCGGCAGGCGCAAGCTGGTGCTGCTCGAACCGCCGCCGCACCTCACCTTCTATTCGCACATGCGCGCCGGCTTCGAGCGGGGCCTGCGCGACTTCCAGGCAGATGCGGTCAGCTTCCACCAGACCAACATCGACCATTCTCTGGTCGAGATCCGCGACGCCTTCGAAGTGCTGATGCGCTCGGAAGATGCGCCGGACGGCATCGTTTCGGGCAGCGGCTCCGGCGCGATCGCGCTGATCGCCGGCCTGGAGATGGCCAAGAAGAAGCTCACCGAAGACTGCGACATGGTTTCGAAGTCCCCGAGCGACTTCCTGCGCTGGCTGCGCCCGGAAGTGATGACCATGTACGAGGACATCCGCATTGCCGGGCGTGAACTCGCCAAGGCCGTGATCGGCCATATCGACGGGGAGCCGCCGGAAACGCTGCAGAGCCTCAGCCAGCCGGAGTTCCAGCCGCCGATCACGCGCGGTTTGCGCGCCTGAGTTTGACGCGTGCGCATCAATGTAATTGGGCTTGGAGAAAACATCTCCGCCCTCATCCCTGTGCTCACAGGGATCCAGCAGCGCCGCATCCGCGGCGCCGAAGTGTCTTTTCAGCCCAATGACTTGGGCTGGCTTGCTCCTGTGACAAGCACAGGAATGAGGACCTTGTAGGTGGCCTACCCCCATTGCCTTGGCCATCCGAAAGCTTGTCGGCGGCGGGTGAAACGACACGGAAACAGCCTGAAGTCTTGCTTGTGACGCAGAAACCTGCGACAGGCCGGGGCAACAATTGGGCGCGAGCGCGCCCCGCTCCTCCCTTCAGGCTACCGCAGACATGATCCGTATCGAAAACATCAGCAAGCAGCTCAGCCACCGCATCCTCTTCATCGAAGCCTCCGCCGCCCTCAACCGCGGCGAAAAGGTCGGCCTCGTCGGCCCGAACGGCGCCGGCAAGTCCTCGCTCTTCCGCATGATCACCGGCGAGGAAATCCCCGACGAAGGCCAGGTCGCCGTCGATAAGGGCGTCACCATCGGCTACTTCAACCAGGACGTCGGAGAGATGTCCGGCAACAGCGCGGTTTCGGAGGTCATGAACGGCGCCGGACCGGTCAGCGAAGTCGCCGCCGAGCTGCGCGAACTCGAAGCCGCCATGGTCGATCCGGATCGCCTTGACGAGATGGACGCGATCATCGAGCGCTACGGCGAAGTGCAGGCGCGCTATGAAGAGCTTGACGGTTACGCGCTCGAGGGCCGCGCCCGCGAAGTGCTGGCGGGCCTGAGCTTTTCTCAGGAAATGATGGACGGTGACGTCGGCAAGCTGTCGGGCGGCTGGAAGATGCGCGTGGCGCTTGCCCGCATTCTGCTCATGCGCCCGGACGTGATGCTGCTCGACGAGCCGAGCAACCATCTCGATCTCGAAAGCCTGATCTGGCTCGAAGACTTCCTCAAGAACTACGACGGCGCGCTGATGATGACCTCGCACGACCGCGAGTTCATGAACCGCATCATCACCAAGATCATCGAGATCGACGGCGGTCAGCTCAATGCCTACTCCGGCGACTATGGCTTTTACGAGCAGCAGCGCGCCCAGAACGAGAAGCAGCAGCAGGCGCAGTTCGAGCGCCAGCAAGCGATGCTCGCCAAGGAAATCAAGTTCATCGAGCGCTTCAAGGCGCGCGCCTCCCACGCCGCCCAGGTGCAGAGCCGCGTGAAGAAGCTCGACAAGATCGACCGGGTCGAGCCGCCGAAGCGCCGCCAGTCGGTCGCCTTCGAATTCCGCCCGGCCCCGCGCTCCGGCGAAGACGTCATCAACATCAAGGGCGTGCACAAGAAGTACGGCAGCCGCAGCATCTACGAGGGCCTGGACTTCATGGTGCGCCGCCGCGAGCGCTGGTGCATCATGGGCATCAACGGCGCCGGCAAGTCGACACTGTTGAAGCTCGTCGCCGGCTCCACCGAGCCGGACGAGGGCAATGTCACGCTGGGCGCCAGCGTCAAGTTGGGCTACTTCGCCCAGCACGCGATGGACGTGCTCGACGGCGACCGCACGGTGCTGCAGCAGCTCGAAGACACCTTTCCGCAGGCAGGCCAGGCACCGCTGCGTGCGCTTGCCGGCTGCTTCGGCTTTTCCGGTGACGATGTCGAGAAGAAGTGCCGCGTGCTCTCCGGCGGCGAGAAGGCGCGCCTGGTCATGGCGATCATGCTCTTCGACCCGCCGAACCTGCTCGTACTCGACGAGCCGACCAACCACCTCGACCTCGACACCAAGGAAATGCTGATCAAGGCGCTGGCGGAATACGAAGGCACGATGCTCTTCGTTTCGCACGATCGCCACTTCCTTGCCGCCCTTTCCAACCGCGTGCTGGAACTGACGCCCGAGGGCATCCATCAGTATGGCGGCGGCTATACGGAATATGTCGCCCGCACCGGCCAGGAAGCACCGGGGCTGAGAAGCTGAGGCGAAGCCGACCTTGAGCAACGAGAGTTGGGCGCTGCGCGCCAACGCCCAACCTTTCGCGACACCCGCCCGCGCTCGGCGGAGATCGGACCAACAAGCAGACCTTGCCTCTCGACAAGGCTCGGCTCTAAATCGGCTCTAATACAACTAGGTTCTTGTCAGGCGCTGCCTTGGCAGCCCTGTTGATCCTACCGGATCGCTGCTCGAAATCGATGGGACTTTGGTCCGACTCGCGCTGCCAAAGGTCTGAGTGTCATTGCCGCGCCATGCCCCGGACGCATATTGCACCGGTTGGGGCGCCATCGCAGCAACTGCTGCCAATCACTCCGAACAGGTGATATCAGGCATGACATCGAGAATTGCATGGAAGAACCGGCTGACTGAGCGCGCCTGGGGCTTCCTGGCCAATCCCTTCACCATCGGCCTCTATCTTGCGTTGGCGATGCTCTGCGCTTTCGCCGGCAGCGCGACGACCGGCATTCCGGCCTATCTGCTCATGGCCATCGGCTTTCTGCTGGTGATCATTGTCGATCCGCCGAAGAGGCTCGGCAAGCTGCGCGAACGCCACCGCCGCACGTCAACGGCAAACACGGCTACGCCGTTCGTGCGGCGAACGGATGAGCGCGAAACAATGCGGGGGTCGCAGAACCCCGGTGAGCGCAGCCGAACTCGGGACGGCCACCGCGCTACTCGGCGCTAGCGCCGCCTGCCAGGGGCCTGTGAGCTGGCTGGCGGCAAATGGCATACTAGTCTCCCAGCCGGGAACAATGGGCCTCTTCGGCAGTTTCCCGTCTGACACACATTCAAAGGAATGGACGCATGACGTCCACGGTGCACGAAGGCCATCCGACGCGGATGGCGAAGAAAGCGCGTGGGCACGATGAAGACCAAACATTACGTTCTTCAGATCTTTCGCGCCGCCTTCACCGACAGGCTGGTGTTGATCATCATTGTGCTGATGATTGCCTCGCTTTTCGCCGTCCTGCCGATCAAGTCCTGCTCCAATCCCGGTGCATCAGGCGGTGGGGGAACCGCGGAACGATCGGCGCCCGTCCCGATGACCGGCTAGCAACCAGTCCAGGCATCACGATGCCCAAACGAAGACGGGGCGACCCTAAGGCCGCCCCGTTTCACTTGTTTATCTGAACGCTCAGGCGTTGAGGCCGCTGCCCCATGGGCCGTGGTGGCTGTCGGCACCGTCGACACGGTCGAAGCCGTGCGCACCGAAGAAGTCGCGCTGCGCCTGGATGACGTTGGCCGTGCCGCGGCCGCGGCGGTAGCTGTCGAAATAGCCGAGTGCCGAGGCAAGGGCCGGAACCGGCAGGCCGCCGAGAACGGCCGCTGAGACGACGCGGCGCAAGGCCCCGTCGGTTTCCTTGACCATGGCCGCGAAGGCAGGCGTCACGATCAGGTTGGCAGCGTCGGGCGCCTTGGTGAAGGCGGTGGTGATTTCATCCAGGAACTGCGAGCGGATGATGCAGCCGGCGCGCCAGATCTTGGCAATCGTCGGCATCGGCAGGTTCCAGTTGAACTCCTTGGAGGCTGCCGACATCACGGCGAAGCCTTGCGCATAGGCGCCGATCTTGGCGGCGAGCAGCGCGCTTTCGAGATCCTTGATGAAGGCTGCCTTGTCGGCCACCTTGAACTCGCCGACTGCGGGCAGCCCGAGGATCTTTTCGGCCGCTTCGCGCTCGTCCTTCATCGAAGAGATGCTGCGGGCTGCAACCGCCGCCTCGATGCCGGTTGCCGGCACGCCCATGTTCTGCGCCTCGATCACCGACCACTTGCCGGTGCCCTTCTGGCCGGCCTTGTCGAGGATCAGGTCGACGATCGGCTTGCCGGTCAGGGGATCGGCAGCCTTCAGCACCTTCTCGGTGATCTCGATCAGGTAGGAGTTGAGGCGGCCCCTGTTCCAGGTACCGAAGACTTCGCCGATCTCGCTCGCCGACATCTTCAGCCCGTCGCGCAGGATGCCGTAGATTTCGGCGATCATCTGCATGTCGGCATATTCGATGCCGTTGTGGATGGTCTTGACGAAGTGGCCGGCGCCGTTTTCGCCAAGCCAGGCAACACAAGGCACGTTGTCGTATTTGGCGGCGATCGAGGTCAGCACGGTCTCGACGCGCTTCCAGGACTCTTCCTTGCCGCCAACCATGATCGACGGGCCGTGACGCGCGCCCTCTTCGCCACCGGAAACGCCCATGCCGATGAAGGTGAGGCCACTATCCTTCAGCGCCTCGAAGCGGCGCATCGTGTCGCGGAAGTTGGCGTTGCCGGCATCGATCATGATGTCGCCCTTGGCCAGATACGGCTTCAGGATCTCCATCTGCTGGTCGACCGGCTCGCCGGCCTTGATCATGATGATGATCGGACGCGGCGGGCGGATGGCAGCGACGAACTCTTCAATCGTGTCGCAGGGCACGATCTGCCCCTGAAGTTCGCCGGCTTCCGCGTAAAACTTGTGCGTCGCTTCGACGGTGCGGTTGAAGACCGCGATCTTGTTGCCTTTTTCAGCGATGTTGAGCGCCAGGTTCGAGCCCATGACGCCGAGACCGATTAGGCCGATTTCCGCCTGTGACACGTGATTGCCTCCATTGGACAGAAGTGCCGGGCGCGATCGGGATAAACGCGTCTGTACCGGCCCTTCGAATTGAACTTCGCCCCTTCGCGCGGGGCTCTGTCGAAGGCCCGGGCGCAAGAAGCGACGGCGGAGGTTGTTTTGGCATTCAAATCGATTAAGGACAAGCGATTACTGAGAAAATCACTTCTTTTCAGGCTTGCCGTCACCGTCGTCGAGCACCCGCCAGGAGGCGCCTTCCAGGTCCTCGTACTGGCCGCTTTTCAGCGCCCAGAGGAAGGCGACGAGACCGATGCCGCCGAGAAACAATGCGATTGGAATGAGATAAATCAGCGTGTTCATGAGGCGCTCCCGACCGCGCGCAGCGTGACAGGTGCCTTCTGTTCGGCTGCCTCCGCGACATTGCCGGTCGCCGCACGCAGGCGCAAGGCATTGGCAACGACGATCACCGACGAGGTCGACATGGCAACCGCCGCAATCAGCGGCGTCGCATAGCCGAGGATGGCGATCGGCACGGCAATGACGTTGTAGCCGATCGCCAGCGCGAAGTTCTGGCGGATCAGGCGGCCTGCCCGGCGCGAGGTGTCGATCGCCATCGGCACCGCGTTCAGGCCCTGATGCAGGAAGACGAAATCCGCCGCCTGCCGGCCGACATCGGCTGCCGTCGCCGGCGCCATCGAGACATGGGCGGCGCGCAGCGCCGGCGCATCGTTGATGCCGTCGCCGACCATCAGCACGCGATGACCGCCCGCGGCGGCGAGCGCGCATTCGTCCACCTTGCCGCGCGGCGTGAGTTCCGCCTTGAAGCGTTCGATGCCGACCCGGCGGGCAAGGGCTGCGACGACCGGCTCACGGTCGCCAGAGAGAATGCCGCTCGATAGGCCGAGCCGCCCGAGTTCCTCGATGCTCTCGCGGGCAAAGGGCCTGAGGCGGTCCTCGAAGCGGAAGCACGCAAGTTCGCGACCGTCGAGCGACAGGATCACCTCCGACTGCCCGGTCGCCTCGCCGGCGTCGCCACAGGCAAAGGCGCGGCTGCCGAGCCGGTAGATGCCTGCTTCGGTGCGGGCCTCGATGCCTGCGCCGGGAATTTCCCGGATCTCGCCGGCGACGACCGGTGCAAGCTTCGCCGCGTCGTGAATGGCCATCGCCAGCGGATGACGGGAATGGGCGGCAAGGCCTGCGGCGATCATCAGCTTGGAAGGCTGAATGTCCCCGCCATTGACGAGCCGCGGCTCGCCGACCGTCAGCGTGCCTGTCTTGTCGAGCAGAACCGTATCGATCTCGGCCAGCCGCTCCATGGCCGAGCCGTCCTTGACCATGACGCCGTTCTGGAAGAGCCGCCCGGCCGCAATCACCTGCACGACAGGCACCGCAAGCCCGAGTGCGCAGGGGCAGGTGATGATCAGCACCGCGACCGCCACCAGCATCGCGTGGTGGAAATCGCCATTGACGAACATCCAGCCGATGAAGCTGACCAGAGCCAGCAGATGCACCGCCGGCGAATAATGTTGCGCCGCGCGGTCGGCAATGCGGCGATAGCGCGCCCTGCCCCCTTCGGCCGCCTCCATCAGCCCCATGATCTCGGCAAGCAGCGAGTCGCGTGCCGCAGCGGTCGCCTCGACAGTCAGCGGTCCGGTAAGGTTCAGCGTGCCGGCCTCCACGGTATCGCCGACCTTGACCGGGGCCGGCGCGCTTTCGCCATTGACGATCGAGCGATCGAGATCGCTGGTGCCCATGAGGATGCGGCCATCGACCGGGATGCGCTCGCCGGCTGAGATCGCCAGCTTTTCGCCGGGCTTGATCTCGTCGACCGGACGATACTCGCGCCCGCCATCGGCATCGATGACCATCGCGCCGCGCGGCGAGAGCCGAGCGAGACTGCTGATCGCCGAGCGCGCGCGGCCGCGCATCATGTGATCGAGCGTGCGGCCGATCAAAAGGAAGAAGAGCAGCATCACGGTGCCGTCGAACCAGGCATGGGTTCCGTGGGTGATCGTCTCATAGAGCGAGATCGAGAAGGAGAGCGTGATCGCCAAAGCAATGGGCACGTCCATGTTGGTGCGGCCGTGCTTCAGCGCGTTCCAGGCGGATGCATAGAAGAAGCGCCCGGCATAGATCAGCGTCGGGGCGGCAATCAGCGCCGAGATCCAGTGAAAGAGATCGCGGGTCGCCGCCTCCGCTCCCGACCAGACGGAGACCGAAAGCAGCATGATGTTGGCAGACGCAAAGCCCGAGACGGCGACGGCGCGCACCAGCTTCTTCAGCGTCTGGTCGCCGTCTTCCTCGCCCGGCGCAAACAGATGTGTCTCGTAGCCGCGTGCGCGGATGGCCTGCACCAGTTCGCGCGGATCGGTGCGAGCGCCGCCCGTCTCTTCCTTCCAGACGATGGATACACGGCGCGACGAAAGGTTGACGCGCGCGCGTTCGACCTCGGGCCGAGCCTTCAACGCGCCTTCGAGCGTGGTGATGCAGGCGCCGCAATGCACGCCGGGAACACTCAAGTCCGTCTGGCGCAGCCCGCCGCCGAGCGACCGGCTCATCAGCCAGAGCTCTTCCGCGGTCGGCAGCCCCTGCCCGGCTCTGTCGATCTCCAGAGCCGCCTCGGTTCCCGGAGCGCAGCAGCTCATTGGGCATCTCCCGGCACGATGAAGCGGATCGCCTGGCGGTAGACGATGGCATCGCCCGAGGTCGCGGTGATATCGGCGATCCACTGGCCGCGCTTCAGCGCGGTTGCGGCAACGAAGATGCCCTCGCCCTGATGCGCCATCTCGACGGTCACGTCCTCATGCTCCTCGACCGGGCGCTTCAGCACCGCCACCACCTTGTCGGCGGTCATCTCCGGATTGCCGCGGCGCGTCAGCGTGTAGCGCAGCGCCTCCTTTTCGACGCTGAGCTTGCCGTCGAGTCCGTCGGCGGCAAAGGCCTTCGCCTCCTTCACCTTGCCGTTGAACTGCTGGCTCGCGACATAGGTGTTCTGCACCACGAGCCCGCTCCAGCTATGGCTGGCGTTCCAGGCCATGATCAGGTTGACGGTGATGATCGTGCCGAAGAACAGCACCATGACGCCGAGCATATGCCAGCCGGTGAAGGGCCGCGGCGCCTTTGCCTGTTTCGCCCCTGCCTGATTCGGTGTCATTTCGCGGTTCCCGGGCTGTTGAAGTTGGCCTTGTAGACGTCGCGCTCGTGGCTCGACGGATCCTCGACGATCAGGCTGAAACCGTCAGCCGCTTCGGAAAGATTGTCCTTCGGCAGCGTCACGAACACCTTGACCGCCGTGACCTTGTCCGGATCGACGCCGATATTGAATGTACGGCCGTCGCCCGGCGCCTGACCGGCGATGCGCATCGTTGCCGAAGGCAGGCCGTCGATTGCAAGCGTGATCGTGCGTTGTTCCGGGATCATGTTCAAGAGCTTGACCATGTAGCCATTGCGCACCGAACCGTCGGATTCGAGGACGAATTGCGGATTGCGGTCGTGCAGGACGTTGAGCTCCAGCCTGTCGCGCGACAGAAGCGCGTAAAGCAACCCGATGCCGACAAGCGTCCAGACCCCGAGATAGGCGAGCACGCGCGGACGGAAGACGATCTTCCAGTTGAAGTGACGTACCTTGTCGGAGAAATTGCCGTCCGCATTGCGCACCCGGGAAGGCTCGATCGCCGCCGTGCCGCCATTGGTGGCAAGCGCCATGTTGGCGGCATAGTCGTTGAGCGTCGCATAGGAGATCAGCCCGCGCTCGCGGCCGATCTTGTCCATGACGCCGTCGCAGGCATCGATGCAGAGCGCGCAGGTGATGCATTCGAGCTGCTGGCCGTCGCGAATGTCGATGCCCATCGGACAGACGACGACGCAGGCGTTGCAATCGACGCAATCGCCGACGGCCTCCCCGGCGGCAACGGCCTTCTTCTGGTGGCGCGAGCGCGGCTCGCCACGCCAGTCGTTATAGGTGACAACCAGCGAGTTCTCGTCGAGCATCGCCGCCTGGATGCGCGGCCACGGGCACATGTAGGTGCAGACCTGCTCGCGCATCAGCCCGCCGAAGACATAGGTGGTCGCGGTGAGAATCGCGACGGTCATGTAGGCGACGACAGGCGCTTCCAGTGAAACGAAGCTCTTGAGCAGCGTCGGCGCATCGGCAAAATAGAAGATCCAGGCGCCGCCGGTGGCAATGCCGATCATGATCCAGATCGAGTGCTTCGACACCCGCTTGATCACCTTGCCGAACGTCCAGGGACCGGCGTCGAGCTTCATACGGGCATTGCGGTCGCCTTCGATATAGCGCTCGACCACCAGGAACAGATCGACCCACACCGTCTGCGGACAGGTATAGCCGCACCAGGCGCGCCCGACGGCCGAGGTCACCAGGAACAGGCCGAAACCGGCCATGACGAGCAGGCCGGCGACGAAGAAGAACTCCTGCGGCCAGATCTCGATGAAGAAGAAATAGAAGCGCCGCGCGGCGATATCGACGAGCACCGCCTGATCCGGCGCATGCTCGCCGCGATCCCAGCGGATCCAGGGCGTCAGATAATAGATCCCGAGCGTTACCAGCATCACCAGCCACTTGAACTGGCGGAAGCGCCCCTCGGCGCGCTTCGGGAAGATCTTCTTGCGTTTTTCGTAAAGCGGCTTGCGCACGTGCGCCGCATTGACCGGCTCGGCCTCGTGGCGCTCGACAGAGGCAGGATTTGCGGCTGAATGTGGGCTCATTTGTGGGAAATCCCCGGATATGTCATGTATTGCACCACGTTTTGCCCGATTTGGCGCCGGAAAACGTTGATCTGTGTCAAGTTTGCGGGCTAAAGCCCCCACATGCGGCGAAACGCCCGGGCCTTCGCAGGCGATGCCCAGCCTTTCGCATGAAATGCCCAGGCTTCAGAAGAAGTGCAGGCCTTTCCCATTCGATCCGCACTGCGGTTCGTCACATCGCCACACCTTGCAATACCAATGAGGAACCGCATGGACACGATCATCGGCTTTCTGAACACGATCTTTTGGGGCTACGTGCTGATTTACGGCCTGCTCGCCGTCGGCATCTATTTCACGCTGCGCCTCGGCTTTCCGCAGATCGTGCATTTTGGCGAAATGTTCCGGGTCTTGAGCAGCGGCGGCTCGAAGGATGCGGCCGGCATCAGCCCGTTCCAGGCGCTGACCGTCAGCCTCGCCTCGCGCGTCGGCACCGGCAACCTCGCCGGCGTCGCCGTGGCACTCTATCTCGGCGGTCCGGGCGCGACCTTCTGGATGTGGATGGTGGCGCTCGTCGGCATGGCGACGGCCTATGCCGAAAGCGCGCTGGCGCAGCTCTACAAGGTGCGCAACGAGAATGGCCAGTATCGCGGCGGTCCCGCCTTCTATATCGCCCGCGGCCTCAACGCGCCCTGGGCGGCAACGATCTTCTCGGTCTGCCTGATCCTTTCCTTTGGTCTCGTCTTCAACGCGGTCCAGGCCAATTCCATCGCCGACGCGGTTCAGGGCGCCTTCGGCGTGCCGAAGATCGCCGTCGGCCTCGCGGTTGCGGCCATCTCCGGCATCGTCATTTTCGGCGGCATCCGCCAGATTGCCCGCGTCGCCGAAATCGTCGTGCCCTTCATGGCGATCGCCTATCTGCTGACGGCGATCTACGTGCTCGTCGCCAATGCAGCGATCGTGCCGAGCGTGCTGTGGACCATCATCTCCAGCGCCTTCGGCCTGCAGGAAGCGGCAGGCGGCGTAGCCGGCGGTGTCGCAGCCGCGATGATGAACGGCGTCAAGCGCGGCCTGTTCTCCAATGAAGCCGGCATGGGCTCGGCGCCGAACATCGCCGCAGTCGCCACGCCCGTTCCGCACCATCCGGCATCGCAAGGCTTCGTGCAGTCGCTCGGCGTCTTCATCGATACCATCCTGATCTGCACCGCGACCTCGGTGATGATCCTGCTTTCGGGCACGCTTGAGCCGGGCTCCGGCGTGACCGGCACGCAACTGACACAGGCGGCGATGAATGTGCATATCGGCTGGGCCGGCAGCTACTTCATCGCGATCGCGATCTTCTTCTTCGCCTTCACCTCGATCATCGGCAACTATTCCTATGCCGAAAACGCGCTGACCTATCTCGGCGGCGGCAACCGTCTCGGCGTGCTGATCATGCGCTGCGCCGTGCTTGTCATGGTCGTCTGGGGTGCGTCCGAGAGCATCACCACGGTGTTCGACGCGGCGGACGCCTCCATGGGCCTGATGGCGACGATCAACCTCATTGCCATCGTGCTTCTCTCCGGTACCATTGCCAAGCTGACGAAGGACTATTTCGCCCAGCGCCGGCAAGGTCTCGATCCGGTTTTCCATGCGGCCGACTATCCGGAGCTGCAGGGCCAGATCGACGGCGAGATCTGGTCGCGCGAAGAAGCGATCGGCATGGGTGGGCGCGTGGAGGACAAGGCATGGACGGCTCCAGCGGGCCGCTGACATCGACACGACCGACATCGGCAAAGCCGATACTGGCCAAGCAGCGCGGCATCTATCGCGAGCGTGCCGCGCCCGAAGCCCTCGGCCGCCATGTCGAATGCCTCTGGAACCACCGCATACCGGAGGGACCGCCATCGCCGATGGCGGTCGTGCCAGACGGTTGCGTCGATATCCTCTGGTCGACGCACGGCCTTGCCGTCGCCGGCCCCGATCGGGTGGCCGCCTTTCCCGTCATCGCTCCCGGCACCGACATCATCGGCCTGCGCTTCCGGCCGGGTGTCGCCGCATCGTTCCTGCGCACGTCTCTCTCGCAGATCGCCGGCGAGTTTGTCCCGCTCGAGGTCTTCTGGGGTCGTGCTGCGCGCGAACTCGAAACCCGGATGCAGGACGCGCCCGATGCGACCCGCCGTGCCGACATGCTCGCGGACGCCGTGCTGCAGCGCCTGCCGGCCGCCTCCCCGCCACCCGACGATATCGAAGCCACCCTCGCCCATCTCCGGCTGGGCCAACACTCTTCTGACAATCCCGTCCGTTCATTGGCTGTCGCGACCGGCACCAGCGAACGAACGCTGAGGCGCCGCTGCCACGAGCATTTCGGCTATGGTGCCAAGACGCTCGATCGCATCCTGCGGCTGCAACGCTTTCTCGGGGCATGTCGAAGCGAGCCGTCTGCAACCCTTGGCCTGCTCGCGCTCGATGCCGGCTATGCCGACCAGGCGCACCTGTCGCGTGAGGCCCGGGAATTGACCTCGCTCTCCCCGGCCGAAATCCGCCGCCAGCTCGGCGGTAGCAGGAAAGCGGCCTGACTGGCCGTTTCGTTCAAGACCGGTCAGGCCGCCCGTGCTAGGCCTTCCTCAGGAGAACAAGGCATGGCAACACTCGAAGCGAAGATCGTTCACACCAGCATCGACCGCGACTGGCGCGAGGTCTATGCCTTCATGGCAAGACATGAAAACATGCCACGCTGGGCATCCGGCCTCTCGTCCGGCCTGACCCGCGAAGGCGATCACTGGCTGGCGCCGGGGCCGCTCGGCAACGCCCGCGTGCACTTTGCGCCTGACAGCGCCTTCGGCGTCACCGATCATCTCGTCACGCTGGAGGACGGCACAGAGGTCCACAATGCGCTCCGCGTCGTGCCGAACGGCGCCGGCGCCGAGGTGATGTTCACGCTGCTGCGCCAGCCCGGCATGAGCGCGGAACAGTTTGCCGGCGATGCCGGTTGGGTGGCAAAGGATCTCGCCACTTTGAAATCGATCATGGAATCCGGAAAAGACAGGTAGAAAAATGGGTAACAAGGGCAACGACAGCCGCATCGACTATGTCGAGTTCAACGTCTCCGACATCACCGCCACCAAGGCCTTCTACAGCAGCGCCTTTGGCTGGACCTTCACCGACTACGGCCCGGAATATTGCGAGTTCCAGGACGGCCGGCTGACCGGCGGCTTCACCACCACCGGCCCCGTCGGCAGCGGCGGCCCGCTGATCATTCTTTATGCCGACAAGCTCGAGGACATGCTCGCCCGCGTCGAAAAGGCCGGCGGCAGGATCGTCAAGCCGATCTTCTCCTTCCCCGGAGGCCGGCGCTTCCATTTCGCCGATCCCGACGGATACGAGCTGGCGGTCTGGTCGGCGCAGTAAGCGGGCCCATGAAGGCGCGGCACTGAAACAACACTTGGACATTGGCGAACGGCCGCTCCCTCTCCTCCCTCATCTCTGTGCTCGTCACAGAGATCCAGCGGCCGTGCGTCTGCACGGCAGAGATGCCACCTAAGAATGCCGGCACCCGCATTTCTCGCCCCGCCGACGCGGCGCGGCTGGATTTCTGTGACAAGCACAGAAATGAGGATGTTGGTGAGGCCCACTTCACATCGGCTGACCAGCAGCTAGTCGGTCCGAAGAGGTAAAATGGCTTTGCAACCGCACCGCCCCACCTGTGGACACGCCCTCCCGCTTTACGCCGGTTTAATCTCTACACGTCAGAATTGCGCGCGACGAACACGAGGGCGCGCAAGAGCATGGCCGATACGCATGATTTTCTGAAGAACTCCGTCATCATCGGCGCCCATCCCGACGACGAACTGCTGTGGTTCACCTCGATCCTGAAAGAGGTCGACGAGGTCATCATCCTTTACCGCGACATCTGGTCGGAGCCGCAGATGGGCGACGCGCGCGCCGCTGCCATCAGGGCCTATCCGCGCGGCAATGTGCGCTTTCTGGAAATGGAAGAAACCGGCTCCTTCGATTGCGCCGACTGGACGAACCCGAAGCCCGGGCCGTTCGGCATGGAATTCGGCACGGAAGGCACGCGCCGCGAGGCCAAGCGCATCGTCAAGAAATCGCTGTCGCAGATCATGCCCGGCAACTTCCGCCACTCGACCCGGCCGATCGCCCAGGCCTATCGCGACAATTACGAGACGCTCTACCGCACGCTGCTGCCGCTGCTCAAACCCGACATGAACGTCTTCACCCACAATCCCTGGGGCGAATACGGTCATGAGGACCATGTGCAGGTGTTCCGTGTGCTCGACCGGCTGCGCGACGAGATCGGTTTCACGCTCTGGATGTCGAACTACTGCACCGAGCGCTCGATGCCGCTCGCCATGCAGTATTTCAGCCGCAAGCCGCAGGAATACATCCGCCTGCCCGCCGACAAGGCGTTTGCCGAACAGGTCGCCTCCGTCTACCGCCAGCACGGCTGCTGGACCTGGCGCGATGACTGGATCTGGTTCGACGACGAGTGCTTCATGGAAGCGCCGCGCAGCAAGCCCGAAGGCGGCGGCTTTCATCTCCTGCCGATGAACCTCTTCAACTTCGGCACCGTGGTGAAGAGGCCGGTCAACACGTCGCTGCTTCTCGGCACGGCGCTCTCAAGCGTCGTGGTCGGCGCGACGATCGCCGCGGCCCTCGAATAGGAAAGCCCGAGCGCACGGCGCTTCGTCGCGCCGCTTCGGCGGCTGCCTTCAGGCGGGCACCGGTTCGGCAAAATAAACCACCATCCTGAGATGCCGGTGCTCGTCCACCACCAGCGTCTCATGACGGAAACGCAGGCGCGCGGCTGCAGCATCGATCAGCGTGCCGATCCCGCGGCGGGCTTCATCGCCGCCGGGTGCTGCCCACCAGCGCCTGAAATCGGCCGAAAGGTCCTTCAGGCTTTCGACCAGAGCCAGCATCGACGGATCATCCGGCGCCACGGCAAAATCATAGCGGAACTGGGCGAGCAGCTTCGGCGCATCGTCGCGCCACGCGGGCATGCGCCGTCGCATCTCGGGATCGGCAAACACCATCTGCAGGATGTTGCCAAGTTCCGGCTTCCGGGCACTGAAGCCGAACAGAACCTCTGCCGCCGCGTTCCAGGCAACGACATCCCAGCGCAGGTTCAGCACATAGGCAGGCCGCGCGGTCAACTCATCCAATAGCTGCTGGATCAGCGGCGAGATCGAGATGCGATGATGCGCCTCCGGCGGCGGCGGCCGCTTGTGGGCGAGCAGAAACAGATGGCTGCATTCGGCATCGTCGAGCTTCAGTGCGCGGGCCACATTCAGCAGGAACGCCTCCGACACCTTGATATCGCGCCCCTGCTCGAACCAGGTGTACCAGGTGAGCCCGACGCCAGCGAGGGCGGCGACCTCTTCGCGCCGGAGGCCCGGCGTGCGGCGCCGTCCGGTAAAGGCAAGGCCGGCATCGGCCGGCGTCAGCTTCGCCCTGTGCCGCGTCAAAAACTCGGACAGCTCGTTCTTGCTTCGCTCAAGGCTTCGTTCGCTCACGTTGTTGCCCACAGTAATAGGATAAATACTTAAATTGTAACAGGATGATTGTGCCCTGAAGATGTGGTTTCCGCAACCAGCCCAAGCCAAGACGGAGATCACCTTTGACAATGCTCAGCGACCGACCGCCCCTCGTGACCGAGGGATATCCCGCCCACCCGGATCCCCGCGAAGCGCGCGCCGGCGCGCGTGAATGGGCCGGGCTCGCCCTGCTCGCGCTCCCCACCATCCTGCTCGGCCTCGACCTGACGCTGCTGCATCTCGCTTTGCCGGCGCTGGCGGCGGATCTGAAGCCCACCAGCACGCAGGCGCTCTGGATCGTCGATGCCTACGGCTTCATGATCGCCGGCTTCCTGATCACCATGGGAACGCTCGGCGACCGCATCGGTCGCCGCAAGCTCCTGATGCTGGGCGCGGCCGCCTTCGGTGTTGCCTCGATCCTTTCGGCCTATTCCACCAGCGCCACCATGCTGATCGTCGCGCGCGCAGCGCTCGGCGTTGCCGGCGCGACCTTGATGCCACCGACCTTGGCGCTGATCAGCAACATGTTCCTGAACCCGCACCAGCGCGCGCTGGCGATCGGCGTCTGGGCCACCATGTTCGCGCTCGGCATGGCGGCAGGGCCGATCGTCGGCGGCATCCTGCTCGAACGTTACTGGTGGGGCGCTGCCTTCCTCGTCGCATTGCCGATCGTCGGGGTGCTGCTCATCGTCGCGCCGCTGCTGCTGCCCGAATACCGTGCGCCACAGTCGGACCGGCTGGACATGACCAGTGTGGCGCTGTCGCTGGCGGGCCTGCTGCCCATCGTCTACGGCATCAAGCAGATTGCCAAGGATGGCCTTGAGCTCGGCGCCATGCTCGGCCTTGCCGTCGGCCTCGTCGCCAGCCTCCTCTTCATCCGACGGCAACGGCGGCTGCGAAGCCCGCTGATCGACCTCGACCTGTTCTCCGACCGCGCCTTCAGCACAGCGCTCCTGATCCTCCTGATCGGCCTGACGGCGGTCGGCGGGACGATGCTGCTCGTCACCCAGTATCTGCAACTGGTCGTCGGCCTGTCGCCGTTTTCAGCGGGCCTGAGAATGGGCCCCTCGGCGCTTGCCATGCTTTTGGCCGGCATCACCGCACCGCTCGTCGCCAGGCGCTTCGGCGCCGGCCCTGTGATCGCAGCGGCGCTGGCGCTTTCCGTGGTCGGCTACCTGCTGCTTACCCAACTCGATGCCGCGCCGTCCGGCGTCGGGCTGGTGACTGCGGCATTCGCGCTCGTCTATCTCGGCCTCGGCACCATTGCGGCGCTTGGCACCGATCTCGTCGTCAGCGCAGCTCCCGCCGAAAAGGCCGGGTCAGCCTCGGCCCTCTCCGAAGTGGTGCAGGAACTCGGCCTTGCCGTCGGCATCGCTACGCTCGGCAGCCTGACCACCGCCGTCTACCGCACCGAAATGGCCGGCCAGACGCTGATCTCCGGCGAGACCGGCCACAGGCTGTCGGACAGCCTCACCGGCGCCGTATCAGTCGCGACCGAGCTGCCGGCGGGCATGCTGGAGCAAGCCCAGGCCGCCTTCATGACCGGCTTCAACGCAGCCGCCGCCATTTGCGCCCTCGCCATCGCTCTCATGGCGACGCTGGCAGCCATGACATTGCGGAAGCCTGCCGCCGGCAAGGCTGCGAAATCGTGATGGAGCGCCGGCGGTCCCTCGACGGAACTCCCCGCTTTAGGGTCGCTGGCCGGCGGCGCGCGATCCGCCAACGACAAAGGCCGCATCCTGCGACGCGGCCTTCTTGATTGTCTGGATCAGAGCTGCCCCTCACTGTCCCGCCGGACATCTCTCCCCGCCAGGCGGGGAGAGAAACGCTGGGGGCGCCCGCCCGGCATCCAGCCTGAAAAGACTGAGCGGCAGCCCACTCAAGAACGTGATGGGCGGCTCCATCGCCAATCTTGCTTTTAACCTCGCGAGGCTAGCGCGGCTTGCGCCCTTCTCCCCGCCTGGCGGGGAGAAGGTTCCGGCAGGCGAATGAGGGGCGCCACCATCACCTACGGATGTGTGGCAGGTCCGCAAGCCCCTCGTTCCTCTTACTCGCCGCCACCCAGCGAATGCACGAAGATCGCGAGCTGCTTGACCGTGGTGTCGCCGAGGCGCGGCAGCCAGGCGGGCATGACACCGTGCTTGGGTGCCTTCATCTGCGCGACGATCGCCTGTTCGCTCGAGCCGTTCAGCCACAGCGCATCGGCAAGGTTCGGCGCGCCGAACTCGCGGTTGCCCTTGGCGTCGGCACCGTGGCACGAGGCGCAGTTGGCCTCGAACAGCGCCTTGCCCGGCTCAACCAGAGCGGCATCCGACGGCGTGCCGGTGAGGCTGACGACATAGGCCGCCGTCTGCTTGATCTCTTCCGGCTGCAGGATTTCCGCGAAGGACGGCATCTCCGAGACGCGGGTCTCGTCGTCGCCGTTGTAGCGGATGCCGTGGGCGATCGTCTGGTAGATCTCCTCGGGCTTGCCGCCCCAGAGCCAGTCGTCGTCGTTCAGGTTCGGGAAGCCGGCAGAACCGGCCGCACCCGAGCCGTGGCACTGGGCGCAGTTGACCTTGAAGGCCGAGGCGCCGCCCGACACGGCGAAGTGCTGCAGCTGCGGATCGGCCATGATCTCGGCAAGCGAGCTCGACGCGATCTTCTCGAGGTTGCCGGCCTGGGCCGCCTTGGCACTGGCCAGTTCGGCGCTGACCTCGGCTCGGCTCGAATATCCGAGCACGCCCTTGGTGGCGTCCGTCAGAAGCGGCACCGCCGGATAGACGATCATGTAGCCGACCGCCCAGACGATGGTCGCGTAGAAGGTATAGACCCACCAGCGCGGCATCGGGTTGTTGAGCTCGCGGATACCGTCCCATTCGTGACCGGTGGTCTCGACGCCGCTGATTTCGTCGACGTGTTTGTCCGCCATTCTCTTAATCCTCCTTCAGGGGGATGGCTGCGGCATCATCGGCGGCCTTCTTGGCGCCGGGCCGGAACATGAAGGCAACGACGCCGAGGAAGAAGAGCGTCATCGCAAGAAGCGCCCAGCTATCGGCGAACTGGCGCATGGCCGTGTAGGTTTCCATGTGCTGATCTCCTTAGCGATAACCGGTGGTGTCGTCGTAGGTGGAGAAGTCGACCAGCGTGCCGAGCATCTGCAGATAGGCGACGAGCGCGTCCATCTCCGTCAGCTTCTGCGGATCGCCGTCGAAGTCGCCGAGCTTGGCCTTCGGATAGCGGCCCTCGACGCCCGACGTGTCAGCGTTCGGATCGGCCTGCGCCTTGATGTCGGCAAGCGCGTTGTCGATCATCTCGTCCGTGTAGGGCACGCCGACGGCCTTGTTGGCCTTGAGGTTCGCGGCGATGTTGTTCACGTCGAGCGGCGTCGCCTTGAGGAAGGCGTAGCTCGGCATCACCGATTCCGGCACCACCGAGCGCGGCTCGATCATGTGCTGCACGTGCCATTCGTTGGAGTAGCGGTCACCGACGCGGGCGAGATCCGGTCCCGTGCGTTTGGAGCCCCACTGGAACGGATGGTCGTACATGGACTCCGCCGCCAGCGAGTAGTGACCGTAGCGCTCCACCTCGTCGCGGAACGGACGGATCATCTGGCTGTGACAGACATAGCAGCCCTCACGCACATAGATGTCGCGGCCGGCAAGCTCCAGCGGCGAATAGGGCCGCATGCCTTCCACCTTCTCGATGGTGTTTTCGAGATAGAACAGCGGTGCGATTTCCACGATGCCGCCGACGGAGACGACGAGCAGCGAGCCGACGAGAAGCAGCGTCGCGTTGCGTTCGAGCGTCGCGTGTTTGTCGAGAATGGACATGGGTGATGCCCTCCTATTCCGCAGCCTTGAGCGCGGGCGTCGCTCCGAAGATCGGAGCTTCGTCACGCACGCGGCCGAGGATGGTCATGGTTACGTTGAAGGCCATGAGCAGAGCTCCGGCGAGGAAGAGTGCGCCGCCAAGGGCACGCAGCACGTAGTAGGGAACCATGGCTGCGACCGATTCCGCGAAGGAATAGACGAGGAAGCCCTGGTCGTCGTATTCGCGCCACATCAGGCCCTGCTGGATGCCGGCGACCCACATGACCGCCGCGTAGACGACGATGCCGAGCGTGGCGAGCCAGAAGTGCCAGTTGACCATGCGCACGCTGTAGAGGCGCTCGCGGTTCCACAGCTTCGGAACGAGATAGTAGATCGCGCCGAAGGTGATGAGGCCGTTCCAGCCGAGCGCGCCGGAATGCACGTGGCCGATGGTCCAGTCGGTGTAGTGGCTGAGCGAGTTGACCGTCTTGATCGACATCATCGGACCTTCGAAGGTCGCCATGCCGTAGAAGGCGACCGCCATCACCATCATGCGGATGATCGGGTCGGTGCGGATCTTGTCCCAGGCGCCAGACAGCGTCATCAGGCCGTTGATCATGCCGCCCCAGGAGGGCATCCACAGCATGACCGAGAACACCATGCCGAGCGTCTGCGCCCAGTCGGGCAGCGCGGTATAGTGCAGGTGGTGCGGGCCTGCCCAGATGTACATGAAGATCAGCGACCAGAAGTGGATGATCGACAGACGATAGGAATAGACGGGGCGGTTCGCCTGCTTCGGGATGAAGTAGTACATCATGCCGAGGAAGCCGGCCGTCAGGAAGAAGCCGACGGCGTTATGCCCGTACCACCACTGCGTCAGCGCATCCTGCACGCCGGCGAAGGCCGAATAGCTCTTGGAGCCGAGGAAGGAGACCGGCACCGCCAGGTTGTTGACGATGTGCAGCATCGCGATCGTGACGATGAAGGCGAGGTAGAACCAGTTGGCCACATAGATATGCGGCTCCTTGCGGGTCAGAAGCGTGCCGAGGAAGACCGCGAGATAGGCGACCCAGACGATCGTCAGCCACAGGTCCACATACCATTCCGGCTCCGCATATTCCTTCGACTGGGTGATGCCCAGCAGGTAGCCGGTGGCCGCCATGACGATGAAGAGCTGGTAGCCCCAGAACACGAACCAGCCGAGATTGCCGCCGAAGAGACGCGCGCGGCTGGTACGCTGGACGATGTAGAAGGACGTCGCGATCAGCGCGTTGCCGCCGAAGGCAAAGATGACCGCCGAGGTGTGCAGCGGCCGCATGCGGCCGAAGTTGAACCAGGGCTCGATGTTGAGGTCCGGAAAGGCGAGCTGGAGCGCAACCACGACGCCCACGAGAAAGCCGACGACGCCCCAGAAGACGGTGGCGATCACGCCATACTTGACCACCTCGTCGAAATATTCCGACTGCGGTGGCGGCGGCGATGCCCTGCCCGCGGAAGCCGGGCTGAATTCGATGCGGCGCATCAGCATGATCGTGCCGGCAAGAAGCACGAAGAACAGCACCCACATATGGGCCTCGAAGTGCCGGTCCTGCGCAAACCCGGCGCCGATGAGCGCCAGGAATGCACCGACCCCGAGCAGGATCATCTCGAAAGTGTATTTCATGGTTGGGTCCCCAACTTGGTCCGAACGCACGCGACAACACCCCGAAACGAGGGGTGTCACCGCAGCTTGCCGGAAAGTGTCAGAATCGGGGCAGTCCGGCCTTGATTCAGATCAAGGCTATGCCACCTCGTTTGGATCATCCTCGGCAAACAATAGGGAGCGCCGTGGGAGTTGGCGTCTGAAGCAGATGAAAAAGACTTTTGAAGAGGGACGAATTCGCAGCCGCCTGGACCCCGCGCCCCGGCAGCAGCCGGTCGCCGAGCCGTTTGCCTGGCTTGCCCGCGCCCACGAGGAGCAGTTGGCGCTCTGCGCCTGTCTCGAGGAAATCGCCGACAGCCTGCCTGCGGAGATCGACCGGCAGAAATGCGTCTACGCCGCCAAGGTTCTGGAGCCGCTGATCCGCGAGATGCATTCGGGTGAGGAAAACCTGGTCTTCCCCTGGATCGAACGCACCTACCGCTCAGACCCGACGCTCGGCGCGACGCTGGAGCGGCTGAAATACGAACACTGCGAGGACGAGTGCTTCGCGGAGGAACTGACGGAAATGCTGGAGCGCCTGGGGGCGGCCGACGAGACGGTCAACGCCGAGACCGCCGGCTACATGCTGCGCGGCTTCTTTACGAGCCTCAGACGGCACGTCGGTTTCGAGCAGGAATGCCTGCGCAGCATCACCGCGCCGGCCGGATAGCGGGCGCTTCCGCCGTCGCCGCCGGACGATAGCTGGCCGCCGCTGCCGATGTGCCGCAATCGTCGGTGAATGAACCGACCCGGGTTTCGAGCGAGTGGTCAACGATCATGCTTCGCTCGTCTCCGCTTCGCGCTCGTCCCAGTCGCTGCGCAGCAACGTCGTGACATGCTCGATCGTCTGCCTGCCATCGGCCATGCAGCGGCTGGCGACTTCAGCGACGCGCCGATATCCGAGCTTCCGCTGCATTGCCCAGGAATTTTCGTTGCCGTCGAAGTAACCGTTGATCAGCTTTTTCAGGCCCAGGTCGCGAAAGGCGAAACGGATCTTCGCCTCGAACGCTTCACGTCCATAGCCACGCCCCTGGTAAGCCTTGGCGATCCAGATTCCGCCGCCGGCCGTCCCGGCCTGCCAGTCGATCTTGTTGAGACTGACGCCCCCGATCATCCGTCGTTCGGATCTGAGTTCGATCGCAAATTCATATGCGACCGGCCGAGTGCTTGCGGTAGAAATCGCCTGGCACCGACGGATCCAATCCTCGGCATGCGAGATCGAATAGGGGTTGGGAACGAAGGCGAGCCACTTTGCAAGCTGAAGGTCGTTCAAGCCGAGCGCGAGCTGTTCGATGTCCTCCTCACTCCAGGGTCGGAGGATAAGGCGCGGCGCTTCTATTCTGATCCCCACGACGTTGCAGGCTCCTTCCCGGCCTTGTGTTGAAGAGATCGGCACGGCGCCGCACATCGTTCCACGGCCAGGTCCAGCCCGAAACAAAAAGACGTCAGGAATGCCGGGAACGACTAGGCGGCGATCGCGCGGCGGCGGTCGGCATGTTCCTGGATCACCAGAATGGCGCCGATGAGCTTGCCGGTGCTCGACATGCAGGGCGTCAAGCGGCAGCGCACCACCACCGTGCGCGCATCGACCGTCTTGGCGAAGGTGTAGTCGACCACCTCGCCGGCGAAACACCGGTCGAGATAGGATTTCACCCGGAGTTCGAAACGCTGGATGCCGATGAACTCGACGATGTGCCGGCCGATGAGATCCATCGGGCGGCTTTCCAGATGGTCGGCATTGCGCGGATTGGTGTAGAGATAGCGGTAATCGGGCGTGATCACCGCCAGCCGGTCCGGGAAGCTGTCGAGAATCGCCTCGTTGAGCAATCCTTCGTCCGCCCTGCCCTTGTTGGGCTGCGCCGGCAGGCGTTCCAGTTGCAGGTCGGCCAGGTTCTCCGCACCCGTCGCCGCGAAATAGCGGTTGATCAGCGACTGCAGCAGCTGCGAATGGCGCAGCACGCAGGAAATGTCGTCGGCCTCGACGCGCAGGATGTCGATCAGGAACTGGAACTGAAGCCGGGCGTCTTCGACGCTCACCGCCTTTTCGTCGTAGACGGATCTCAAGATCGGATCCAGTTCGCGATCCAGAATCCCGATCAGATGCTCGTCTGCCGTACGTACGGCATACTGCAGCTGCGAATACTTGAACCAGAACAGCTCAATCAGTGCGTTCAATTCGAAACCCCAATTCCCCCACGGCAAAGCCGCTTCGATGCACTTACAATTCAGGCGCAGATGTTCAGGACACCGATCTGGTTCTTGATGTTTCCCCCACCGCTTTCGCGTAAAACCGCACCACCCGGGCCACCCAAAGCGCTTGCAGTCTTTTTCGCACGCAACGGGCATAAGTTTACACTCATTGCGATAGCGTTCAACAGCAGAAAGAAAAACTTAACGTTTACGCACGTTTTCAAAGGAGGTTCGGCGCGCCGGCCCGCCGGGGCATGGGCAAAACGCAAAAGCCCGGCACAGGCTGCCGAGCTTGCGGAAGGTCAAGCCGCCGTGCGCCGGACGCAAGCTGGCTGAGGGCGGGTGCTGATGAGAATCAGTCTTTCAAGTACCGTTTGATGTGCCAGCGGTCATGATACCAGAGCCATTGACCCGGATACTCCCTCACCCAGCTTTCGACCTTGTCGTTCAGCACCTGCGCCGTGGCGGTGACGTCGACGCTGCCGTCGGACTTGCGGGGGATGGCGATCGCCGGTTCGATCTCCAGCCGGAAACGGCCGCCCGGCAGGCGGATGCAGCGGGCCGGGTACACCTCGCAGTTGAACTGGCGCACGAGCTTGGCAAGCAGCGGGTTGGTCTGCACGTCCTGGCCGAAGAACTTGGTCTTCAGCCCCTTGCGGAACTTCTGGTCGACCAGAACACCCACCCCCTGGCCGCGTTCGAGCTGGCGGGCGAGCGCAAAGGAAGAGCCGGCATGCGACGGCACGAGCTTACCCATGCGCTCCTCGCGGAACTTGAACACCTTTTCGGCCACATAAGGGTTGTTCGGCGGGCGGAAGAGCACCGTCACGTCGAGCCCGAAGGCGGAGCCGGCCACCGGCAGCATCTCGAAATTGCCGCTGTGGGCGGTAAAGACGATGAAGGGACGCGGATTGTCGCGAAGCTCAAGGAACAAGGGAATGCCCGAGACCTCGACCCGGCCGGGCGTCGTGCGCTCCGGGTCAAAGTCGAAGAGCCGATCAAGGAACACGTATTCGGCCGCCATGCGGCCCATGTTGCCCCAGCTTTCGAGCGCGATCTCGTTGATCTCCGCTTCGCTCTTTTCCGGAAAGGCGTTGCGCAGGTTGGTGAGCGTCAGCTTCTGGCGGCTGGTCTTCGGGCCGATGAACCGCAGGGCGCGATCCATGAAGCTGATCGCGCCGTCGGCGGGAAACATCTTCAGGATCGTCAAGAGCAGGAACACGAACTGCGCAATCAGCCACTGGCGGAAACGATCCGCCGCCAGCACCAGCCGTGTGATCACCATGCGCACGTCGGATCAATCCATCTTCAGGATGATCTTGCCGAAGATCTGGCGCGATTCCATGCGCTCCAGCGCCCGGTCGATCTCATCGAGGCTGATTTCAGTGTCGATCACCGGATGCACGAGACCGCGGGCCATCTTCTGCATGGCGTTGGCCATGTTTTCCATGCGGCAGCCGAAGGAGCCGAGCAGCTTCAGCTGCTGCTGGAAGAGCATCATCAGGTTCATGTCGGTGGACACGCCCGAGGTCGAGCCGCAGGTGACGAGACGGCCGCCACGCTTCATGCAGAGCATCGAACCGGCCCAGGTGTCCTTGCCGACATGTTCGAAGACGACGTCGACACCCTTCTTCTTGGTGAGCTTGCGCACCACACCCTCGAAACGGTCGGTGCGGTAGTTGATGACGTGATCGGCACCAAGCGCCTTCGCCTTCTCGATCTTGTCGTCGGAGCCGACCGTGGTGATCACGGTGCAGCCGATCTTCTTGGCGAGCTGGATCGCCGCCGAGCCGATGCCGGAACCGCCGGCATGGACGAGGATGGTTTCACCGGGCTCGAGCTTGGCATTGTCGAAGAGCATGTGCTCGACGGTGCCGAAAGTGACCGGGGCAAGGGCTGCGGCAACCGCGTCGACGCCCGGAGGCGCCGGAACGAGCAGGCGCGCCGGCAGGTTGATCTTTTCCTGAGCGAAGCCGTCGAGATGGAAGCCGTGTACGCCACCGACATGTTCGCAGAGGTTGTCGCGGCCTTCCTTGCACGGCCGGCACAGACCGCAGGTGCGCGCGCCATAGACCGAAACGAGCTGGCCCGGAAGCACGCTCGAAACGCCCGGACCGATGCTGTCCACGACGCCGGAGGCTTCCGCACCGATGACGAGCGGCATCTTGCGCTTGGCAAAGGCCATGCCCCGCCAGCCCCAGACGTCGATATGATTGAGCGCGACCGCCTTGACGCGCAGCGTCACCTCGCCGGGGCCGGGTGCTTCCGGTTCCGGGATGTCGGTGATTTCGAGCTTGCGGTCATCGAGCAGTTGCAGGGCGCGCATGGTTCTTCCTTTAAATGTTCAGATCGACAGGCGGCATATACACGTCTTGTGGGCATGTCGCCATTCTACAGAGAGCGGCGCTACCCCCCTCTGCCCTGCCGGGCATCGCCCCCACAAGGGGGGAGATTGGATGTGGCACCCCTTTGCCCTTCACGAAAAGCACCGAAATCGGGCCTTGCTATTGGAGCGATCGGCCGGCCGCGCGTCGATCTCCCCCCTTGTGGGGGCGATGGCCGGCAGGCCAGAGGGGGTATTTCGTTTCGCCGGGTTTTCCGGCTCAAGCCGGCTCGGCCGTCATCACCAGGCTGGCGTTCTGGCCGCCGAAACCGAAGGAGTTCGACAGCACCGCAGACACCTGCTGGCTGCGCTTCACGTTCGGCACCACGTCGAGCACGATCGCCGGATCGGGGTTCTGGTAGTTGATCGTCGGCGGCAGCGTGCCGGTCAGCATCGTCTGGATCGAGAACACCGCCTCGACCGCACCGGCGGCCGTCAGCGTGTGGCCGATCATCGACTTGTTGGACGACACCGGGATCGACGGCAGGCGTTCGCCGAAGACGGCCGACATCGACAGATACTCCATCTTGTCGTTCTCGGGCGTCGAGGTGCCGTGGGCGTTGATGTAGCCGATGCCGTTCTCGTCGATGCCGGCGTCGGCAAGGGCCGCGCGAATCGTCGCGATCGCCGGGCCGCCGTCCGGCGAGGAGCGCGTGCGGTGGAAGAGGTCGGCCTTCTCGCCGCAGCCCTTCAGGATACCGAAGACGCGGGCGCCGCGGGCAACTGCCGCTTCGAGCGATTCCAGCACGAGGGTCGCCGCACCTTCGGCAATCACGAAGCCGTCGCGGTCCTTGGTGAAGGGCTTGGACGCCTTCTCCGGCGGGTCGTTCTGGGTGGAGAGCGCCGACAGCAGCGCGAAGCGGATCAGCGCCTCGGCGCTGACCGAACCGTCGGTCGCAACCGTCAGCGCGCGATCGGTGCGGCCCTGACGGATCGCCTCGACGCCGAGCTGGATCGCGGTGGCACCCGATGCACAAGCGGTCGACAGCGTCACCGGCAGGCCGCGCGTGCCGAAGCGATCGGCAAGGCGTTCCGAGATCGCGCCAAAGAGCACGGCCTCATGGAATCCGGGATCGGCCTTCTCGCGCATCGCGGTCAGGAAGCGATTGTAGGCGTCGCCCGGCTGGGTCGACGGCGGCGACCGGTCGGCCAGTTCGAAGCGCGCGCTCCATTCCGGCTCGATCGGCGGGGCGGCGAGAAACAGCGGGCCGTTGAAATCGCCGGAAAGGCCGGCCTGCGCCAGGGCTTCGAGCGTTGTTTCACGCGCCATGGCGTAGGAGCGCTCGACCGAATTGGCAGCCGGCACCTCGATGAAATCGACCATGCCCGAAATGCGCGTGTTCAGGCCTTCCGTCGGAAAGCGGGTGATCTTGCGGATGCCGGAGACGCCACCGGTCAGCGCCGCCCAGTTGTCTTCGAGGCCCTGGCCGAGCGACGTGATGACGCCCATGCCGGTGACGGCGACGATCGGACGGCCGAGATGATCCTTGTAAGCGTTGCTCATCAATCGTTCCTCTTATTCGGCCGAAAGGACCGCGACACCTTCGCCGCGTGAGTGACCGATCGTGGTCACAACCGCCGACTGGGCAGCAGCCGTCATCGGCTTTTCAAAGCTGGCGTCGAAGGCGGGAACCTTGGCGCCGTGTCCGAGCGTCAGTGCGGCAAGCGCCAGGCCCGCCGGAAACTGCGCTTCGATGCTGTGGCCGACAAGGCCGCCATAGGCGCGCACCGGTGCGCCGGCAAGCTTGGCTTGCAGAAACGCCTTCTCGCTGGCGACGAGATCGTGAAAACCTGATGTGCCGGAGAAGACCACCGTCTGTGCCGGATCGAGCTTTTCGGCCGGCTTTACGAGATCGACAAGGCGGGCTTCGAGCCTGCCGTCGGCGCGGCTGCCGCGATCGCTGCCGATCGCGTCGATCGTCGCATAGATGCGGGCGCCGCGGGCTTCGGCGTATTCACGGGATTCCAGCATCAGGAAGGCGCCGACCGACCCGGGGATCATGCCGCCGCCATTTTCGCGGCTGCGCGACCAGATCGGGTGCCATTGGCCGGTGGCCTGTCCCTGGATCGCCTCGATCATCAACATGATGTCGAGACGCTCGGCCGAAAATGCACCACCGACCAGCGTGTGCGTCGACTGTCCGGCCTTGATGCGGAAGAAGGCCGTTTCGATCGCCGAGATGCCGGCCGCCTCTTCGCCCATGAAGGTGCGCGACGATCCCGTCACCTTGTGCACGATGGAAATGTTGCCGGCGAGAAGGTTGGAAAGCTGGGCCAGGAACAGCGTCGGGCGCAGTTCGGTCGTCAGCTTCTCGTTCAGCACCTGCTCGCGATCGTTGCGCTTCAGCGCCTCGTCGACGATCAGCGAATCGACGTTGATGTCGCGCTCGCCGCCGCCGGCAGCGACGATCATGTCCATGCTGCCGCAGGCTTCCAGATTGTCCTTGAGGCCGGCGTCATCAAGGGCCAGACCGGCGGCAAAGACGCCGAGGCGCTGCCAGTTTTCCATCTGGCGCTGGTCGCCACGCTTGGCGATCTGCTGCGACCAGTCGATTTCCGGCAGCGGATGCACCGGATAGGGGCTGAACCTTTCGGTCTCGACGCGCACGGCCGGCGAAGTGCCGGCGGTCAGCAATGCCAGATGCGGCTCGACGCCGACGCCCTGGCTGGTGACGATACCGACGCCGGTGATGACAACGTCGTTTGCAGATTTGCTCATCTTACTTCTCCGAACCGGCTGCCGCCGAAAGCGCCGCCATCAGACCCACTTCTCCAGCCCGCTTGCGCACGATATCGCCGAGCGGGACCTGATCGAACGGCATCGTCCGCAGCTTCAGCTGGGCGTCGCAGACCTTCTTGCCGGCCGAGGTGATTTTCGCCTTGGTGACGGAAAAACCCGAACCTTCGTGCTCGAGGAACGCCTCGATCTCGAGTTCGGCATTCGGCTCGACGAAGGTGCGCATCTTGGCGCCGTCGACCGACATCAGGAAAGGCATGGCGGCAAAATTGGTGGCGGCGAGCACCAGGAAACCGGACGCCTGGGCCATGGTCTCGATCAGAAGCACGCCCGGAACCAGCGGGTAGCCCGGGAAATGGCCTTCGAACACCGGGCTCTTTTCGGGAACCACGGACCGCGCCGTCAGCCGGCCAGCCGAAAGATCGACCGTTTCGACACGATCGATCATCTGGAAGTATTCAAGGAGCATTGAGGCTCACCTTGTTGGTTTTTAGGCCGTATGTTCGGGCTCAAGTAAAAACGCCAATGCCGCCTGTCAAGCGCGGGGCGCGACGGGCGGCATTGGAAATCGAGTAGCAAGGCCCGGGCGAAAGCCCGATCAGCCCTTGGCAGCCCGCAGTTCGTCGATCTTGGCGCAGAGGTTCTTCAGAACGAAGTACTCTTCGGTTGAAACCTTGCCTTCGTTGACTTCCTGCGTCCACTGCTCGAGCGGGATCTTGATGCCGAACTCCTTGTCGATCGCAAACACGATGTCGAGGAAGTCCAGGCTGTCGATGCCGAGATCGTCGATCGTGTGGCTTTCCGGCGTAATCGTCTCGCGATCGATCTCGCTCGTTTCCGCGATGATGTCGGCAACCTTGTCGAATGTAGCTGTCACGCGCATACCTCTAATATTTTAAAGTCGAGTCTCGGCGATCCTATAGGTAAATGCGCCGCAAAAGCCAATGGCCTTGATGGCAAAGGCCTGAGAATTGGACAACGGTGTTGCCGCAAAGCTAGGTCAGACCGCCACCGAATGGCGGCCACGACCATTGCCAAGATAGGCGTCGAACGCCGCCGCGACCGAACGGGCAAAGGGGCGGCCGCGCTCCGTGAGCCGGAAAACGCC
This sequence comes from Ensifer adhaerens, assembly GCF_002940685.1. Lineage (GTDB taxonomy): Bacteria > Pseudomonadota > Alphaproteobacteria > Rhizobiales > Rhizobiaceae > Ensifer > Ensifer adhaerens_E. Next base: position 446,469 of record NZ_PNFP01000004.1, read on the forward strand.
GTTCTCGATCGTTGTCAGCCCGTCGCCATCGCGCGCCCGAAAGAGCCTCGCTTCCTCGATCACGGTGCCGGCCAAACCCGGAAATGCCTGCTCGACCTCTCCGAAAGAGAACTCGAAATGGCACATGATGTCGGCGATCACCTTTGCTCTCAACCGGTCGTCCGGCGTGAAGCGGTAGCCGCGGACCGCTGCCAACCCCGTGTTCTCCACATGGCGCAGATATTCGCCGGTTGCCGGCATGTTCTGCACGTAACCTTGGCGAAACTGCCCGATCGCCGAGGCACCGAGCCCGATCAGCGTCTCGGCGGCATCGTCCGTATAGCCCTGGAAGTTGCGGCGCAGGCGCCCTTCCCGATTGGCGCGCGCCAGGCTGTCCCCGGGCTTGGCGAAATGGTCGATGCCGATCGCCTCGTAGCCGGCAGCCAGCAGCATCTCGGCCGCCCGCGTCATCTGGGCAAAGCGCTCGACTATACCGGGCAGGCTCTCGTCCGGGATCATCTTCTGGTGCGTCTTCATCCACGGCACGTGCGCATAGCCGAAGAGCGCGACACGATCTGGATCGAGCGTCAGCACCGCCTCCATCGTGCGTTCCAGCGACGGGAGGCTCTGATACGGCAGTCCATAGAGCACGTCGCAGTTTACCGAGTGCACGCGCCGCGCTCTGGCCGCCTCGATCGCATCGCGCGTCTGCTCGAAGGTCTGGATGCGGTTGATCGCCTTCTGCACCTGCGGGTCGAAGTCCTGGATGCCGAAACTCGCCCGCGTCATGCCGATCTCGGCCAGCGCATCATGGCGCGCTTCGTCGAGGTCGTTCGGATCCATCTCGACACTGATCTCGCAGTCGGGCGCGAAGGTGAAGTGATCGGCAAGCGTGCGCTTCAGCGCGATCAGATCCTCCGGCCTGACGAGCGTCGGCGAACCGCCGCCCAGATGCAGTGCCGTCACCCGCGCTTCGCGGTTCACCCGACCACCGATCTCCGCAACCTCGCGATGCAAACCTCGAAGATAGGTTGCCACGGGGTCGTAACGCAGCGTCTGCTTGGTATGACAGGCACAGAACCAACAGAGACGATCGCAGTAGGGCACATGAGCATAGAGCGAGATCGCCTCGCCGGCGCCGATCGTACCGAGCCAGTTTTGATAGTCGCCCTGTCCCACGGCCTCGGAGAAATGCGGCGCGGTCGGGTAGCTGGTATAGCGCGGCACTGGGCTGGCATGCTTGAGGATGAGTGCGTCTTCCATCGGTCTCTCCGCTGTCTTGCGGATGAGATAGGACGGATCGCGAAACCCGCCTTTGATTTTGATCAAGTCGCCGAATTAACACGTTAAAATTGACAATGCTCAAGCCGGCGTGAGACATTGTTTCGCGCTTTCGAAATTAGCACCTGTCAACTCTTGATTTAACGGCCGGCATCCTCTTTGGTCATCCTGCTGCATGTATCCTTCAAGGGACAAAACATGCAGCACTTCAAAGTGCTACAGCGACCTTTGCGCGTCCGATGAGACGCGCGGCGCTGTCAGAGCAACGACATGCAGGTAGAAAGAATTGCAGATCGTGAACGAACATCGCCGCAAGGATATCCATAACTCGGACATTCCGACCGTCTGCGCTGCCTGCGAGGCGCGCCATGGCGGCGTATGCGGCACACTCACGCCGGATCAGCTTCTCGACCTCAGCCGCCACTCGACCCGCCGCAGCATCGAGCCCGGCCGCGAGGTCATCGGCCAGGGCGAGACGACCGACAGCTATGCCAACATCATCAACGGCGTCGTCAAGCTCAGCAAGGTTCTGGCCGACGGCCGCCAGCAGATCGTCGGCCTGCAGTTCGCCCCTGACTTCATGGGCCGCCCCTTCACCCGCGAAAGCGCGCTGACCGCCGAAGCGGCCGTCGACACCGACATCTGTTGTTTCCCGCGCACGGTCATCGATCGTCTCGTCTCGGAAGCGCCGGGCCTGGAGCACCGGCTGCACGAGCAGGCGCTGAAGGAACTGGACGAAGCGCGCGACTGGATGCTGACGCTCGGCCGCAAGACGGCGCAGGAGAAGGTCGCAAGCTTCCTCTACATCATCGCCACCCATATCGACCCGGAAAAGGGCACGGCTAACGAGTTCGACCTGCCACTGTCGCGCGCCGACATCGCCGATTATCTCGGCCTGACGATCGAGACCGTCAGCCGCCAGATCACCAAGCTGCGCAAGGACAACGTCATCCGCATCGAAAACAGCCGCCACGTCACCGTGCCGAGCCTCGACCGGCTGATGCATGTGGCCGGGATCGACTGAGCGACGCTCAGCGGCTCTCAGGCGCCCTGGCTCGACGCCGCACAAAACATCTGCACGAGATTGCCCCTCACCCTAACCCTCTCCCCGCAGGCGGGGAGAGGGAACGAGGGCGGCCGCAACGCCGCCTTCCGCGGCGCCGTCATAGCTGAAAATCAAACGGGCCTGTTGAGACCGAGCGGGTGCCGCAACTTCCCTTCTCCCCGCCTGCGGGGAGAAGGTGCCGGCAGGCGGATGAGGGGCAACGTCCGTCGACAATTGGATGAGGGCGCAGAATCACCGCGTAATCACGATCCGGGTGTTCTTCAGCCCATGCTCGCGCGTCAGCGCAAAAAACTCGGCGGCGTTGTTCGGGTGCAGCCGTACGCAGCCGTGCGATGCCGGGCGGCCAAGCCGCTTGATGTCATAGGTGGCGTGGATGGCATAGCCGCCGTTGAAGAACACGGCGTAGGGCATCGGCGCATCGTCGTATTTGCGCGAGCGATGGTAGCGCGAGAGCCATTTGGCGCTCCAGCTGCCGCGCGGCGTGACGTAGCCCCTGCGGGCCGTCGACACCTTCCAGCGATACATGACGACGCCGTACTGGCGGACGGTCATAGTTTGCGACGACAGGCTGATATCGGCAATGAGATTGGCGGCGTTCACCGGTTGAACGGGAAACTGCAGCAGAGCGGCAATCAGCGCAGTCAAAAGGGTTTTGCGCATGCTTCTCTCTCCGGAAAAAAGAACACTTACCGGTGGAACCAGACGTCCCAGGGAGAATAACTGACCGAATATGATCCGATATTAATACATATGGAAAGCAAAGTCTTAACGCGAAGGTCAACTTCCGCGATCAAATCATTGCGATTGCAACAACGGCTGCGGTCATGACCGTGCAGGCGCCGTAAAAGACGGCGATGCCCGCATCGATGTCTTTACTGGTTGCAACAGCCCGGCCCGGACCGTTGATCATCGGCTCGCTGACCTTGACGCCGCCATAGATGCGCGGACCGGCCAGTTGCAGGTCGAGCGCGCCGGCCATCGCCGCTTCCGGCCAGCCGGAGTTGGGCGAACGGTGCAGGCCGTGGTCGCGCAGCGCCACGGTCAACGCGTCCCTGGCAGCCCGCGCGCCGCTGCGGATCAGCGCACCGGCTGCAATCAACAGGATCGAAAGCCTTGCTGCCGGGAGGTTGGCGAGATCGTCGAGCCGGGCCGAAGCCCAGCCGAAATGCAGATATTTCGGCGATTTGTGCCCGATCATCGAATCGGCCGTGTTCAGCATCTTGTAGGCGAGAAGTCCGGGCAGGCCGGCAACCGCATACCAGAAGGCCGGCGCCACGACGCCGTCGGAGAAATTCTCGGCGAGGCTTTCGATCGCCGCACGGCAGACCGCCGGCTCGTCCAGCGTCTTCGGATCGCGGCCGACGATCATCGAGACGGCCGCCCGCCCACCTTCGAGACCGCCCTGGCGCAAGCCCTCGGCGACACGGCGCACGTGATCGGCAAGGCTCTTCTGCGCCAGGAAGACCGCGACCAGCACCGCTTCCAGCAGGAAGCCGAGCGGACCGAAGGCGGCAAACAGGCGATGCAGCAGGTGGCCGAACCAGGCGCTCAAGACAAGCAGCAGCACGATGGTGACGACGCCCCGACGCTTGCGCGCGCCATCCTCCAGGTCGTCACGGTTCAATCGGCCGTCGAGAAACCCGATCGCCTTGCCGAAGAAGACAACCGGATGCGGCACACGCGCCCAGAGCCAGTCCGGATCGCCGACAACGCGGTCGATCACCAGCGCGAGCGCGAGGATAAGAAGGATGGTCTCCGACACGTCAGAGCTCCATCCGGGAAAGCGCGTCCGCCAGCCGCCGGTCGCCGGCAGCATCCGGTGCAAGGCCGATTCTTAGCCAGGTCGGCGCATAGTCGAACTTGCGCGTGAGGATATGGGCCTCGCAGAGCCGCTCCTGCAACAGAGCCGCCCGCGCATGCTCGACCAGGACGAAGAGCCCCGTGCCGCCGATGCGGGTGAGCCCTGCCCCATCGAGAGCCGCACCGAGACCGGCGTGACGCTCGAGAATGCCGGCGGCGATCGCCTTCGTATCGCCCTGCATCAAGGCTTTCGAGATCGTCAGAGCCGGGCCGGAGACGGCCCAGGGGCCGAGCCAGTCGGCAAAGGACTGAAGCACCGGCTCCGTCGCGACGACGAAACCGAGGCGCAGGCCTGCAAGCCCGAAGAACTTGCCGAAGGAACGGAAGACGATGAGGTTGCCCTCACTGCGCACGTGGCCGGCAACGCTCAATTCCGGCTGAAGATCGCCGAAGGCTTCGTCGACCAGAAGCAGCCCGCCATGCGCCTTCTGCCTTGCGGCAATCGCCAGAAGCTCCGCCGGCGCAAAGGCGCGGCCGGTCGGGTTGTTGGGGTTCACGATGACGACGAGGCCATGCTCGGCGCCGACACCATCGACATCTTCGACGCGATCGACGGCGAAACCCGCAGCCGAGAGCACACGGGCATATTCGCCGTAGGTCGGCCCGAAGATGGCGACGCGCCTGTTTGCGGACGGCTTCACGCTTCCATGCAATCCCGGGCGCAAGACCGCTTCGTACGTTTGCTGGAATTGCATCAGACGCGGCAGAAGCTGGATCACCGACTGGGTGCCCGGCACCGGCAAGGGCAACACGCCGTTGGTACGGTAGTATCGGGCAGCCGCCTGCCGGGCATCGTCCACCGTTTGCCGATCCGGCAGCCGGTGCCAGGCACGCTCGGGGACCTGAGGCACGGCGACGGGGCACGGGTTGATGCCCGTCGAAAGATCGAGCCAGTCTTCAAGCCGGCCGCCAAAGCGTGCCGCGGCCTCGGTTATGCCGCCACCATGAACGATCGGCGCACTCATGCCGCGCCTGCGATGTCGATGAGATGCATGAAGGAGCCGGCGACATTGCCGCGCCGCAAGCCCGCATGGCCGAGACCCTCGCCGGCGGCATCGCTCACCGAAAACAGCCGATCGGCCGCCCCTTCGGCGACGATGGTCGCGTAATGAAATTCGTGCGCCGTCATGGGTCCATCGAAGAATGTGTTGTCGACAGGCACGACGCGGCGATAGCCGAGGTGCCGCCTGCGCTCGGCAAAACTGGTCGTCAGCGGCAGCAGGCCGAGCATGTCGTAGCGCGCGCCATCGGCAGCGACAAGCCCTTCGCCGAGCACCATGTAGCCGCCGCATTCCCCAAAAATCCGGGCGCCGCGGTCGGCCGCCGCATGTATGCCTGAACGGAAGCGAGAGGCCGCGCTCAACCGCCCCGCATGCAGCTCCGGGTAGCCGCCGGGCAGATAGACAGCGTCGGCATCGGGATTCGGCGCCTCGTCGGAGAGCGGCGAGAAGAACGCGATCTCGGCGCCGGCCCGGCGCCAGTCGAAGAGCAGATGCTCGTAGCTGAAGGCAAAGGCGATATCACGCGCCACAGCGATACGCTGGCCGAACGGAGGCAACCGCTCGACACCCGTCGGTGCCGCCTCCTGCGGAAGGATCGTTGCGATCAGGCGGATCGCATCGAGGTCGCAGTTCGCCTCCACGCGCTCGGCGGCGGCTTCGATGAAACCTTCCAGCGCCCCATGTTCGCCGGCCTGGACCAGCCCGAGATGGCGTTCCGGCAGTTGCAGCGCCTTGTCCTGCCGGAGCACACCGAGGACAGGCATGCGCACCTTGCCGAGCGCATCGCGCAGCATCATTTCATGCCGGTCGCTGCCGACCTTGTTGAGGATGACGCCGACGACCCGGATATCGTCGCGATGATCCGCATAGCCGCGCACGAGCGCGGCGACCGATTGGGACATGCGGGCGCAGTCGACGACCAGAATGACCGCGAGGTTCAGCGTTGCGGCAAGGTCCGCGGGCGTGCCGGAGCCGTCGGCAGCGCCGTCATGCAACCCCATCATCGCTTCGACGATCAGGGTGCGCCCTCCGGAAGCGGCGTGCGACGCATTGGCAAGCAGCAGCTCCGGCCGCATAGCCCAGGGATCGTAGTTGAAGCAGGGCTCCCCGGTCGCAGCCGCGTGGAACGCGGGGTCGATGTAGTCAGGCCCCGCCTTGCCGGGCGCAATCGCGACGCCGCGCTTCTTCAAGGCACGCATCAGCCCCAGCGTCACCGTCGTCTTGCCGGAGCCCGACGAGGGGGCGGCGATCAAAAGACCGCTCATGCCGGGTTCCTGAGAATGCGATTGGCGAAGGGATCGGCTGCAAGCTTTTTCCCGTCAAGCGCGCCGATCCAGTCGAGAGCCGCGCGAAGCCGCACCACCTCGCCGACGACGACGATCGCCGGCGGCTCAAGGCCCGCCGCCGCGACATCGGCCTCGGCGCGCGAAAGCGTCGTTTCGAGCACCGCCTGGTCCGCCGTTGCCGCGTTGCAGACGAAGGCAACCGGCTCGTCCGGCGAGCGGCCGCCGGCAATGAGATTGGCGGTGATCGCGCCGATGTGCTTCATCGCCATGTACATGACGATCACCGGCGAGCCGCTGGCGATGCCCTGCCAGTTGATGCGGTCCGGCACCAGACCGGAGGAATCGTGCCCTGTCAGGAAGGTGACGGCGTGGTTGACTTCGCGATGCGTGACCGGAATGCCGGCGTAGGCAAGGCCACCGATGCCGGCGGTGATGCCCGGCACGATGCGAAACGGCACCTGGTGCTCGACCAGCGTCAGTGCCTCCTCGCCGCCGCGGCCGAAGACGAAGGGATCACCGCCTTTGAGCCGCAGCACGCGGTTGCCGGCGCGTGCGAGCTCGACGAGGCGAAGCGAGATGTCGCGCTGCTTCGGCGATGGCTTGCCGCCGCGCTTGCCGGCAAATTCGAGCACCGCGCCCGGCCGCGCCAGCTTCAGGCAGTCCTCGTTGACCAGCGCGTCATGCACGATCACATCCGCCTGGCGCAGTGCGTTGGCCGCATGCAGCGTCAGAAGGCCTGGATCGCCCGGCCCGGCACCGACCAGCCAGACCGAACCTTTCTCGAGCGCCGGCAATCCGGCAAAGAGGTCGTCGATCATGCGTGCTGCCTCACCCTTACACCGGCGCCGCCCGAAGGTGCGCCTGACGCGATCCCTGAACATCCGGATTCCCCTTCAGAGCAAACCCGGACAAAATATTGATTCAATTCAATAACATGGAAGCCCATCAGACGATCTCCGCCGCCTGGGTGCGCTTCTCGACGCGCAAGCTCGCCGGTCCGGCAAGTGCGGCCGTTGCGTGCGCGGAGACGATCTTCGGCACGATCAGCACGGCTGCGCTGCCGGCGCCGACCAGCGCCGCCCCCTCGGCAACCCCATGACAGCCCGTATGGGCAAAGACGATCTTTGAGGGCGTGGCGAGGCGCGCGGCCTCGGCTTCGAGCGTGGCGGCATCGTAGAAGGCCGCCGGCACCGCGAAATGTCGGGCCGCAGCCAGGATCGCCGGCTCCCTGGCGCGCGCATCGAGCGAAGCGACCAGCCCAAGGTCCCCCGCGCTCGCCCCGGCATCCGCGAGCGCGCGCTCGGCAAGGGCGATCACCTCGTCGGCGGGCGTGCCGCGCTCGCAGCCGAGCCCGAGGACCAGTCCGGTTCCTGCTCTTGTCGTCTGTGCAGATTGTTGGCCCGATGCCATCGGCGGCCGGCTCCCTTCGTCGGTTTTCCTTAACGAAGCGCCGGCCGGAACGGACGTCCCGGGCCGATCTGGACAGCACCGGCTGGAGGCCCCCTACTTGGGTCGGCCGCACCGGACGCTCTTTCAGTCCGCCAAAGCGGACGCCGTCGCATGTCCGTCATTTTTACCGGAGCGCGCAAGACCGGTCAAACCGGATTGCGCCATGGCGATGTCGCCTTTGGGGAAGACGGTCACTAGCCCGCCGTACCGTTACAACCGCCTTTTCCGGCCATCACGCGATAGAAAGCGCCTCTATCCGGAAACACAGCGACTCAGGGCAAGATTTTGAATCCTTGAAAGATTTGACCTCTTCCGGCCCCACTCCTCAACCACGCCGCGACAGAAGGCTTTGCAAATCGCGCCCGGCTCTGACACAAGGCGCCAAAGCCCCAAACCTCTCCCTCCCTTGAGTCCTCCCGTGCAAGACCTCGCCTTCCACCTGCTCGCCTTCCTGTTCGTTGCCGCCTTCATCGCCGGCTTCATCGATTCGATTGCCGGCGGCGGAGGCATGATCACTATTCCGGCCATGCTGATCGCCGGCATTCCGCCGCTACAGACGCTCGGCACCAACAAGCTGCAGGGATTGTTCGGCTCCGGCTCGGCAACGCTCTCCTATGCGCGCAAGGGCCACGTGAACCTGAAAGAGCAATTGCCGATGGCATTGATGTCGGCGGCGGGTTCGGTGCTTGGCGCGCTGCTTGCCACCGTCGTTCCCGGCGACGTGCTCAAGGCGGTGCTTCCCTTCCTCTTGATCGCGATCGCGCTCTATTTCGGCCTGAAGCCGAACATGGGCGATGTCGACCAGCACCGCCGCGTCACGCCCTTCGTCTTCACGCTGACGCTGGTGCCGCTGATCGGCTTTTACGACGGCGTCTTCGGCCCCGGCACCGGCTCCTTCTTCATGCTCGGCTTCGTCACGCTCGCCGGCTTCGGCGTCCTGAAGGCGACGGCACACACGAAGTTCCTGAACTTCGGCTCGAACGTCGGCGCCTTCGGCGTCTTCCTCTTCTTCGGCGCCATCCTCTGGAAGGTTGGCCTTTTGATGGGCCTCGGCCAGTTCCTGGGCGCTCAGGTCGGCTCGCGTTACGCCATGGCCAAGGGCGCCAGGATCATCAAGCCGCTGCTCGTCATCGTCTCGATCGCACTTGCGATCCGCTTGCTTGCCGACCCGACGCATCCCTTGCGGATCTGGCTGGGGCTCTGAGGCGAGGCGCCTTCAACCAGGCCACAAGAAGTCAGCGATATCCGCCGGCAGGGCGAGGAACGGTGCCGGCTGTCCCGCCCGCGGACCGAAGATCGTCTGCTGACCCTGCCCTTTCTGCCTATTCCTTTTTGACTGCCACCCCTACCACCGAAGGGCTATCGACACTTCTCCGGGGCCGCACGATGTAGGTTTTCAGACCGCATCGGAATGTTTCGTTTCGCCATAGCCACGCCCAAGCCCCGTCAAAATGACCTCAGAAGACGCAGAACCCCGCAGGAAATACACTGTCCGCTACCCGAGCGGCGTGACCGCCGAGGAAGGCATCGCCCTCCTGGAGCAGACATGCGCCGATATCGCCCCGCATCTCACCCTGAGCGAGATGGCCGACGGCGCCACGATCGAAGGCGAGCCATGGCAGGTCCTCTCCCTCTGCCTCGCCCTGCCGCTCTTCGAGATGAACGAGGTGCGTTAGGCCAGCCGAAACTGGCGGGTGGCCTGGATTGCGGACCGGCGGCGCGTTGGCACCCTTCATTGGCAACCTGAAGCTTCACCCAATTGGGGGATGCAAGCGCTCTACACTCCAGGTGTATCATACTCAAAACTCAACCATTAAGTGAGGCGGATAGACCGCAAGGGAGCGATCCCGTCACAACAACAAGCCCGGAGGCGTTACATGAAGACGTGGCAAGCACTTCTGATTTCTGCATCCCTAATCGCCGGCGGAATACTCGCGTCAGCAAAGCCTGGCATGACAGACGCAGGGGCCTGGGAAACCGTTTCCGGGGGTGCCGGATTCTTTTACAACACCCAAACAAGAGAAATGATCTGGTGCGAGGTCAAGACGTCAAAGGGCTATTGCGGGAAGGTTGCCGCATTCTAGGATTGGCCGGATCAGAACCGTATTTATAGCGACCGCCCTGCGCGTAGACGACGGTCCTTGGGTGGTCGCGCTTGCCCAGTCGGGGTCTATCTGCATTTTCCAGGCCAGCCTATCCAGGCGATGGTCGCGCGCTCTGCCTCCTTGTGCTCACATTCGAGGGCTGAAGTAGGCCATGGACAAAGCCGGCGTCGCCTTCCTCGTGCTCATCTGCATTCTCGTTGTCTTGGTATTGAGCATCCTAATGTTCGAACCGGGGGTCGAGACAGCACCACCGGAGCTGCCGGCGATGGTCCCAAGCAACTAAGGCCTTCTGCCTAGAAGCGCGCGCCCTGCGCATCGCGCCACGTCTAATCTGTCGCCGGTTTCATCCACCTCTCCGGCGGGAGGCAAAGGTCGCCATTGGAGTGGCGCTGGATCTGAAACCGTCGGTAAATCATGGTCGACATTGCGGTTGTAGTGCTATCGGAAAACGCAACCTACCATATTGCATTTTCTCAGCGCTCGTCCTACGCGATGACTCTCGCAACTTTTGCGGGAAAATCACACATGGGAGACTACTAATGAAGTTCGTTATTACCGCAGTGGCATCGCTCGCTCTTGCCGGTTCTGCCTTCGCCGCCGTTCCCTCGACGGCCGTCCAGAAGAAAGCCGGCGTGAAAGCAGCCGATCAGATTGAAGTAGCCGCCGGCCAAAATCGGAGCCGAAACGCTACCGGCACGGGCAACAATGGTCCCAGGAAGGGCAACACCCCCTCAAGAGCAGCGCACATCAACTGACCAAAAAAGGGCGGCTCCGGCCGCCCTGATTTTCGGTAATAAGCGGCTAGGGCGGGAGGCGGTGACGTCCTCCCTAAGGCCCCACAAGCAACCCACGCCAACTCATCTCCGAAATCCGCTAACCAAGACCAAAGTTGAGCTTTCCCACCCCTTGAACCTCCAGTCACTAGAGATTGCAAGGTGACGCTAGTGCTTCTCCAACAGGCAGGCGGCGGCCGCGCGGACCCGCCTGTACCGGCAAGCATCGTCCTGTTATTGCGCTCTCGTCGAGGTTCCGATGTCCACCGCCCTGCCCGCCATCCTGATGCTCGTCGTCGGCCTGTTCACCCTGGCGCTCGCGATCCTGCGCCGCGTGCAATCCGGCCGCTCGCCCGTGGTTCTGACCTATGGCGACGATGCGGAAGGCTTTGCCGGCAAGCTCTTTCGCGTGATCGTGGCGGCGCTGGTGGTGCATCTGCTGGCGATCGCCGCCTTCCCCGAAGCCGTCACCGCCGCATTCGGCCGGATCCCGGCGCTCGATATGCCCATCCTTCAAGCCGTCGGTATCGTGCTGATGGCACTTGGCGGTGGGCTGACCATGCTTTCGCAATGGGCCATGCGCCATTCCTGGAAGATCGGCATCCCCGAAAAGCAGGACGCGCCGCTCGTCACCTCCGGCCTCTATGCCTTCTCCCGCAACCCGATCTATGTCGGCATGGTCGCAGCACTGATCGGCACCGTGCTGGCCGTGCCCAACGTCGTTTCGGTGGCGCTGGCGCTTTCCGCCTGGATCTCGATCTCCTACCAGATCCGCATGGAGGAAACGCACCTCGCCCGTTCGTTCGGCGAATCCTACATCGCTTACTGCAGGAGTGTTCGCCGGTGGGTCTGACTGGAGGAAGAGCACGCATCCGGCCTCCCTTGCTGTCTTTCCGCATCACCCACAACGAGCTCGATCTCTGTAAGCCCTGAACAAAAAGTATGCAGTCCCCGACATCGCATACGCTGACGTCATGTTAATGAGCATGATCAATGCATAAAGGACCGACGCGCCCGCGATATCACACGAGATCCTGAGCAGTACTGGAATAACAAATACCTCATCGCTCAACAACATTACCAAAAATGGAGCGATAAATATTATTCCAAATATAAAAACGCCCATAAATAACATAGAATCCAATTTATACGAACAATACAAAGACGAAACAAAGCTAATAAATACAGAAACAGATAGAATCGTGTGCGCAATGTAAATCGAATTTGCAATCCAATAGGACGCACTCACACAGGTATCGAGACTCAATCCCTTGATTCCGAACCGTCTAACAACATCATGGCCGTCGAAAAGGGTTACATAAAAATAGACAAAGACGGTCGCGAGAAGAAAACCAAATGCAAGGAGTGCCGCATAAGGACCAAATGCCTTTCTGAGGTCAAGATCGCTGTAGTTCAATTTGCAAACACCACTCTAAACTGAACAAAACTCTCTTCTTGGGGCATGGCAGCTGTCACCAGTTCATGCGTTCAGCTAGCCGATGCTGAACGTCAAAACACCGCCAGCAGCAGTGCCCCAGCAGCAATGAAAACGACGCCGAGCCAGTTCATCAGGCTGAGCTTTTCGCCGAGGAAAAGCACGCCGAAGATCGCGACCATGACGATCGAGAGCTTGTCGATCGGCGCGACACGGGCCGCGTCGCCGAGTTTCAGCGCGCGGAAATAGGCAAGCCACGAAGCGCCGGTCGCAAGACCGGACAGGGCTAGGAACAGCCAGGTGCGGCCCGGGATCTCGGACGGCTTTTGCCATTGCCCGGTCGCGGCCACGATGCCGGCGAGCACAAGTAAGATGACGACGGTGCGGATCAGCGTCGCGAAGTCTGAATTGATCTGCGCGACCCCGACCTTGGCGCACACCGCCGTCAGCGCAGCAAAGGCCGCCGAAAGCAGCGCCCAGAACTGCCAGCTCTGGCTCATCAGAACTCCACGCCCTGCTGCGCCTTGATGCCCGAGCGGAACGGATGCTTGATCAGCTCCATCTCGGTGACGAGATCGGCGATCTCGATCAGGTCCTCCTTGGCGTTGCGGCCGGTCAGAACCACATGGGTCATGTGCGGCTTTTCTTCCTTGAGGAAGCGTACGACTTCGGCAACGTCGATGTAATCGTAGCGCAGCGCGATGTTGATCTCGTCGAGCAGCACCATCGAGTTGCGCTCGTCGCGGATCAGCTCCTTGGCCTTTTCCCAGGCCTTCTCGGCCATCGCCACGTCGCGGGCGCGGTCCTGCGTTTCCCAGGTGAAGCCTTCGCCGAGCGTGTAGAACTGGCAGACGTCGCCAAAGTGCTTTTCGATCAGTTCGCGCTCGCCGGTCACCATCGCGCCCTTGATGAACTGCACGACGGCGCAGGGCATGCCGTGCGCAATGTGGCGGAAGATCATGCCGAAGCCGGCGGTCGACTTGCCCTTGCCCTTGCCGGTGTTGACGATGATCAGACCCTTCTCATCGGTCTTCGTCGCCATGATCTTTTCGCGCGCCGCCTTCTTCTTCGCCATCTTCATGGCGTGGCGGGCATCGTCCTTCTCGGCGGGGGCTTCGCCGCTGTTTGTGATCTCTTCGCTCATGATAACTCCCTCAGGTCTTGAGTTCGCGGGATGGACAGCCGCCCTCGTCCCGCTTCGGTTCCTGTCCGCGTTGCACTGAACAGCGAAACGGAACCAGGTCTTTGCTTCCACGCAATTCCGGACGGAAAACCGTCACCCCGGAACCGCTCTATTGGTTGCCGGCGCGACGCCGGGTTGCTGCCGTGCCGATGCCGGCAAGTTCAAACCGCGCCGAGTTCGAGCGTGGCGTCCAGAGATTGCGGTCGATTGCTTCAAGCAGGCGTTCGGCAAGCTCGGCAAAGGCGGCCGGGTTCTTGTCGCGCATGAAGTCAGCCACGCGCTCGTCGACGATGAAGGCCTGATAGGCGGCCTCGAAATGATGGTCGCGCACCGCACCCGTGGTTGCAGCAAAGGCGAACATGTAATCGACCGTCGCGGCGATCTCGAAGGCACCCTTGTAGCCATGGCGCATGACGCCGTCGATCCACTTGGGATTGACGACGCGCGCCCGCACCACCCGGCCGATCTCCTCCTCCAGCGACCGGATGACGGGCTTTTCCGGGCGGGAATGGTCGTTGTGATAAATCGCCGGGCGACTGCCACCGAGATGTTCGGCAGCAGCACTCATGCCGCCTTCGAACTGATAGTAGTCGTCGCTGTCCAAGAGGTCGTGTTCGCGGTTGTCCTGGTTCTGCACCACCGCCTCGATCGTGCGCAGGCGCTCCTCGAACAGGTCGCGCTCGGCCTTGCCCTCCTCACCGGCGCCATAGGCATAGGCGCCCCAGGTGAGGTAAGCCTCGGCGAGATCGGCTTTGCTCTCCCAGCCCTTCTCGTCGATCAGCGCCTGCAGGCCGGCACCATAGGCACCGGGCTTGGCGCCGAAGACGCGATAGGAGGCGCGACGTGCGGCCTCTGCGGCTTCCACGCCCTCCGCCTCCAGCCGCCGGCTTTCCGCCCGCATCCGCGCGGCGATCATGTTGTCGGCGTCGTCCTCCTCCAGCGCACCGACGGCGCGGATCGCCTTGTCGAAGAGCGCGATCTGGTCCGGGAAGGCATCGCGGAAGAAGCCGGAAATGCGCAAGGTCACGTCGACGCGTGGCCGGCCGAGCATGGCAAGCGGCACGATCTCGTAGCCCATCACCCGGCGCGAGACCATGTCCCAGGTGGGCTTGGCGCCGATCAGCGCGAGCGCCTGGGCGATATCGTCGCCGCCGGTGCGCATGTTGGCCGTGCCCCAGGCGGTGAGCCCGAAGGAGGACGGCCATTCGCCGTGATCCTGCAGGTAGCGGCGGATCAGCAGTTCGGCGGATTTCTTGCCGAGTTCATAGGCCGCCGGCGTCGGCACGGCGCGGCTGTCGACCGAATAGAAATTGCGCCCGGTCGGCAGCACGTCCGGACGTCCACGCGTCGGCGCGCCGGAGGGACCGGGCGCAACGAAGCTGCCGTCAAGGCCAGTGAGGAAGCCGGCCATCTCGGCAGCACCCGAGCCGGCGATCGAGGGCTTCAGGCGGCTGTCGATTTCATCGAGCACGGCACGGGTGTTGGTCCAGCCATCAGGGCAGGTCTGTTCGCCGGAGACGAACGTCGCCGCCAGCAATTCGATGCGCTCGACCGTATCGCCGGAGGTGCGCCAGGGGGCATCCGAGAGGTCGGCGAGGATGGATGGTTTCGGCCCCGTCCAGGCGCCCGACATGACGCAGTCGAGCGGGTCGAAGGATTGCCCGTCGGCGGTGACGCCATTCAACCCCGCATCCGCAGCGATCGCCCGCTGCAGGCTCTGGTCGCCGCCCTCGCCGAGACCGCGGGGAACACGGGCCAGAGCCACGGTCAGATCGGTCAGGAGCCGTCCCTCCGGGGCGACGCCGAAGATGTGCAGCCCGTCGCGGATCTGCATTTCCTTGAGGTCGCAGAGATAGGCGTCGAGCTTTTCCAGCGCCTTGTCGTCACTGTCCCCCCTGTCGATGCCGGCGTCGCTGTCGAGGCCGATGTCGCGCACGAGATCGAGGATCTGGCGGCTGAGCAGACGCAGGCGCCGCGGGTCGCCGCCGGCAGCGTCGTAATACTCGTCGACCAGCGCTTCCAGATCCTTGAGCGGCCCGTAGGATTCGGCTCGGGTCAGCGGTGGCGTCAGGTGGTCGATGATGACGGCGCTGGTGCGGCGCTTGGCCTGTGTGCCTTCGCCCGGATCGTTGACGATGAAGGGATAGATGTGCGGCAGCGGCCCGAAGATCGCCTCGGGATAGCAGGTTTCCGACAACGCCAGCGCCTTGCCCGGCAGCCATTCGAGATTGCCGTGTTTGCCCATGTGCACGATCGCCTGTGCGCCGAACTGCCGGCGCAGGAAGGCATAGAAGGCGAGATAACCGTGCGGCGGCACGAGGTCCGGCGAGTGGTAGCTTTCCTTCGGGTCGATGTTGTAGCCGCGCGCCGGCTGGATGCCGACGATGACCTCGCCGAAACGGGCAAGCGGCAGCGCGAAGGCGCCATCGAGGAAGAACGGATCGGCCTCCGGTGCGCCCCATCGCCCGGCGACTTCATCCTGAATACGTTTCGGAAGCGAATCGAAGAAAGCGTTGTAATCCTTAAGCAAAATCTGCTCGCGGACTTCGCGGTCACGGCTTGCCGCATTGGTCGGCCCGGCCATGAGGTAGCGCATCAGCGCGTCGCCGTCCTCGGGGATATCGCCGACGACATAGCCTTCGTTCGCAATCGCCCGCAGCACCTCGACGGTGCCGGCCGGCGTGTCGAGCCCGACGCCGTTGCCAAGCCGGCCGTCACGGTTCGGGTAGTTGGCCATGACGATGGCGATGCGCCGTTCGGACGGGCTGGCACGACGCAGCGTCGCCCAGTTGACGGCAAGGCTAGCTGCAAAACGCACCCGGTCTTCGAGCGGCTCGTGCCCGACGATATTGGCCTCGACCTTGGCATCGTAGATCGATGCCGCCTTGAACGAGACGGCGCGCGCAAGGATGCGGCCGTCGACTTCCGGCAAGGCCACGTTCATGGCGAGGTCGCGCGCCATCAGCCCCTGCGGCGAGGCCTCCCATTGCGCGCGCGACGAGCCGGAGAAGATCACCTGCAGCACCGGCGCACCGGTCGATTCCAGCACCGTCGGCTGCCGGTCGGCACCCGGCGAGGACACCGCAAAGCCGGTTGCGTTCATCACCACGTCGGGGGCGGCTTCGGCGAAGATCGCCTGCAGCGTCCCGACGGAGACCGCATCCTTGAGGCTCGAGACGAACACCGGCAACGCCCGGCCCCCTTGCGCCGCCAACGCGGCGATCAGTGCTTCCACCGGCCGCGTCTCGCCGCTCTGGACGAGAGCGCGGTAGAAGCAGATGGCGACTGTCGGGGGTTCGAATCCCTCCCCAGCTACCAATTGCGACCGCGCTTGCTGGATGCACTCCCGCCATTCCGAAACCCCGATCACGCCCCGGCCCGGCCACCAGATGCCGGCCTTGAGCAACGGCTTGGCCGGCTGCGGTTTATCAGTGCCCGTAACCAGCGCCTCGGCATAGTCGAGGAACAGGCCGGCATTGTCGGCGCCGCCTTCGGTGAAATAGGCCCAGAGGCGCTGACGGTCGTCGGCTTCAACGATCGAGAATGGTTCCAGCCCCGGATCCGGCTTGTCGTCGCCGGGCAGCACCGCGATCTGGAAACGGTGCGTGACGGCAGCGGCATGCAAAGCTTCCAGCAGATAACGGAAATAGCTGGCGCCACCGAGCGGACGGACCACGATCAGCTTGGCATGACGGGCCGTGCGCTCGACGTAAGTGTCGACCGACATCGGATGCATCAGGTTCATGAGGCTGGCGATGCGCAGGCTCGTGCCACCATCGCGGCGACCGTGGGCCGCAGCGATCGAGGAAAGCTCGGTGTCGGCCGCCGACAGGAACAGGATATCGGCCGGCGTTTGCCCGAGATCGATTGCCTCGTTACCGTCGGCGATCGTTCCCTTCTGGGCGAGAAGCAGATGCATTCGTCTTGTCCGTTCGGGCAATCCCGAACGGAACCGCGTGTCGCGACGTCCGTTCGGAATTGCATCATTTCAATGCGTTAGATCATTTCCCTCAAGAAATGATCAGACGAGCGCGGCGATCGCAGCGCGCACGGCCGCTTCGTCCATGTCGTGCAGACCGATGACGACGAGGCGCGTGCCGCGCTTCTCGCCGGCGGCCCAGGCACGATCATAATACTGGTCGATGCGGGCGCCGACCGCCTGGATCAGCAGGCGCATCGGCTTGCCGGGAACGTCGGCAAAGCCCTTGAGCCGCAGCACGTCGTGCTCCGCGATCACGCCCTTCAGGCGATCGATGAAGGCCGAGGGATCGGCGATCGCACCGAGCTCGACGACGAAGCTGTCGAACTCGTCGTGGTCGTGCTCCTCGCCCGCCTCATGCTCCATCTCGTGGTGCGACTTGCGGTTGGCGATATCGCCTTCGGTGCCGACGCCGAGGCCGAGCAGGATGGCGGAGGCGACCTCGCCGTTCTTCGCCTCGATCATCGCCGGCTTGCGGCTGGTGCGCGAGGATACCTCGTCGCGCACGGCCTTGAGGCCCGAAGCGTCGATGAGGTCGGTCTTGTTGAGAACGATGAGGTCGGCGGCGGTCAGCTGGTCCTCGAACAGCTCCTCGATCGGGCTTTCATGGTCGAGATTGTCGTCCTCGACGCGCAGCGCATCGACCTTGTCGTGGTCATCGGCGAAGCGGCCGGCAGCAACGGCGGCGCTGTCGACCACGGTCACGACGCCGTCGACCGTCACTTCGCTGCGGATATCCGGCCAGTTGAAGGCGGCGATCAGCGGCTGCGGCAGCGCGAGACCGGAGGTTTCGATGATGATGTGGTCAGGACGGTTTTCACGCTCGAGCAGCTTCGTCATGGTCGGGATGAAATCATCGGCAACGGTGCAGCAGATGCAGCCATTGGTAAGCTCGATGATGTCGTCCTCGCTGCAGGCCTCCGCGCCGCAGCCCTTAAGCACGTCGCCATCGACGCCGAGATCGCCGAACTCGTTGATGATCAGCGCGATGCGCTTGCCGTCGGCATTCTGCAGCAGGTTGCGGATCATCGTCGTCTTGCCGGCGCCGAGGAAGCCGGTGATGACGGTCGCCGGGATCTTGCCGTGGCTGGCCTTCGCAGTGGTCATTGTTCAACCCTTCATTTTCAGCGGCAAACCGGCCGCGACAAAGTAAACTTCAGCGGATTTCTCCGCAACGATCTGGTGAAGCCGGCCGGCATGGTCGCGGAACTCGCGGGCCATGCGGTTCTCGGGCACGATGCCGAGGCCGACCTCGTTGGAAACAAAGACGAGACGCGCCCGCGCCTCGGGCAGGTACGCGGCAAGGGCTGCGAACTCCGCGGCCATGTCGCGCTCTTCAAGCATGAGATTGGTGACCCACAGCGTCAGGCAATCGACAAGGACGACATGATTGGCGTCATCGATGCGCCTGAGCACGCCGACGAGATCGACCGGCTCCTCATGCGTCGTCCAGCCTTCCCCGCGGCTCGTCCGGTGATGGTCGATACGCGCGCGCATTTCGTCGTCCCAGGCCCGTCCCGTGGCGACATAATGTCTGGTGAGGCCGGACGCTTCGACCAGCCTCTCGGAAAAGCCGGACTTGCCGGAGCGGGCGCCGCCGAGGACCAGGACCGGTCCGGCGCTGAGACTGCTCATCGCCACCGCCTCAACACGCCGAAATCAGCGGCAGGCGGCAACGGCCGTGGGGCGCGCCGGCGGCGCGTTCTTGAAAACATCTGTGAGCCAAAACAACCTCCGTGATGGCGTTGGAGACGACAGGTCTCCTCGGGCGGAATGCCCATGCCGGATGGCAGGTCTCCTGGCTCACGGCGTCACGGGGCCCGGCATCGCCTCGCCCCGAAGGAGCGAGGATCCGATGTCAGGACCCGAGCGGCCCGCCTCACCTTCCCGGCGTTTTTCAAGTTCGTGAAAGGCGGACGATTCGTAGAAGAAGAGGCGTCCAGCCCGGCTGATCACGATGCCACGCCAGTGGCTTTTCCGGTTCCGTCCACGTCTGCCGCGATTGCACCATGCAAGCGCCTGGCAGGCCTGAGCCTGAACCCGATGGCGAACCCTGACCGTTCTACAGTCGCGGGGTCGGCTGCGATAAGGATGCCCGATTTGGGTCCATCCGTCACATTCCCAATTATTCCCCCATGTCGCCACGACAGGAGGGAACCATCCAACGTCCGATGATTAGGAAGCGGCCAGCCCAAAGTCAATCGACGCATGCGACGCCTCCCCGGCCGAGTTGCGCCACGCGACGATTTGTCGAGGCGGAAAGAGACCTGGAGCCGTCGAAGGGCAAAAGCAGCGCACCATCACAGCTAACTTTATTTTAGCAACGCTGGATATTGCGTTAAACTGGCTGGCCAAGGGGTTTCGATTATCCGGAAGGCAGATGGAACGCAGGCTCGCCGCCGTGATGATTGCCGACGTTTGCGGCTATGGATTGCTCACCCAGGCCGACGAAGAGGGTACCTGCGCCCGGTTTCAGACCGACCTGCACGACCTGTTTGAGCAGAGGATCACCGCCCACCGCGGTCGACTGATCAAGACCATGGGTGATGGCCTGCTGGTCGAGTTTCACAGTGTCGTCGAGGCGGTTCGCTGCGCGGTGGAGGTGCAGCGCGCCAAATCTGCAAGCCGCGGCGTCGACGAAGGGCGGCTGGAGTTCCGCATCGGCATCAATCTCGGCGACGTGATCGTCGAGGGCGACGACATCCAGGGCGATGGCGTCATCATCGCCGAGCGGCTGCAGAGCCTTGCCGAACCGGGCGGCATCGTCATTTCCGGCACCGCCTACGACCAGGTCGAGAAGCACCTCGATGTCGGTTTCGTCTTCCTCGGCGAGCAGCGCCTGAAACATGTCGAAAAGCCGGTCAGGACCTATCGCCTGTGGGTGGACCAAACCCGCCCGGCAAAGGCAAAGGTCAGCGCGCGCCACCCGAAGCGCTGGGCAGCGCTCGGCTTATCTGCGGTGGTATTGGCAGCGCTTGCCGCTGCAGCCTGGTGGCGACCATGGGCGCCACCGGCAAATACCATCGAGGATCAGCCGGTGAATCTGAGCATGGCGGACAAAGCCTCGATCGCCGTGCTTCCCTTTGCCAATGTCAGCGACGATCCCAAACAGGATTTCTTCGCCAATGGCATGACTGACGGCCTTGTCACGGAACTTGCTCAGGTGTCCGGCCTGTTCGTCATCGCGCGCAACTCGACCTTCACCTACAAGGGCAGGTCGGTAACGCCGAGGCAAGTGTCAGAAGAACTGGGTGTCAGATATGTGCTTGAAGGCAGCGTACAGCGCGCCGGAGAACAACTCCGCATCAACGCCCAGCTCATAGACTCAGTGAGTGGCGGAAACGTTTGGGCAGGAAGGTTCGACGGGTCCCTTTCCGATGTCTTTGCGCTGCAGGACAAGGTGATGCGCGGTATTGCCGAGGCACTGGCGCTTCGGCTGAACCCTGACCAGCAGATGGCCTCCGGCCGCAAGGAAACGACCGTGCCCGAAGCTTTCGATGCGTTCCTGCGCGGCTGGGAGCACCACCGACGCACGACCCCCGAAGACTTTGAAAAAGCGGTGCCGTATTTCGAGCAGGCAATTTCGCTCGATCCGGCCTATGGGCGTGCCTATGCCGCGGCGGCCATGGTCTATGCGCGCATCTACCTGTGGCGTTGGCACTACCAGCTGGGGATTTCACGGGTCGAAGCGCGCGCAAGGGCATGGCAATATCTGCGCACCGCGCAGAAGCACAAGACAGCGCTGGCCTTTCAGGCCACGGCACTCCTGTCGGAAGCGGACTGGCAGCATGCCGATGCGCTCGCCGAGCTCAGACAGGCGATTGCGCTCGAACCCGGCGACTCCTGGAGCTACGCGCTGACGGCCTTCGTGCTGACCTGCGCCGGCCGGCCGGCGGAGGCCCTGCCCTATATCCGCACGGCCATGCGTCTGGACCCCCACCCTCCGTCCTTTTTCGTCTACGTTCTCGCGCTCACTCAATTCAGCCTGGAGGATTTCGAAGCGGCCGCGGCGGCAGCCAGGGACAGTATCAGGCTCAATCCCAAGGACGACGGCTCCTTCCTCCTCCTTGCCTCGGCAGCCGGGCAGCTTGGCCACCGCACGGAGGCCGAGCAAGCGGTGGCGCGTTTCAATGCCCTGCGCCTCAGCCGCGGAGGCATTGCCGTCACGCTCTCAGCGTACCCGCCGCTGGACCTGCAAAATCAGCAGATCCGCGACCAGTTCCACGAAGGACTGCGGCTGGCCGGCGTGCCCGAGACCTTGATGGATGCCGACTCCAACCTCCGGAACCAGCTGGCGGTCGGCGAAGCCCGCTCCTTGTTCCTTGGGCACCAGCTGCGTGGCCGCTTGCTGGATTCGGGAGAGGAACATCAAGCTCTGGTTTCAACCGACGGCATAGCCACTCTGACCGGTGATTGGGCCTCACTCGGTGCGGGTCGCATGACCGATGTCGAAGTCAGATTCGAGAAGGACGCGGTTTGTTTCCTGTGGCTGAAGACGACGAACCTCTGTGGCGTGGTCCTGCGCAACCCGGGAGGATCAAGGGCCAGGGAAAACGAATTCATCTGGTACCACGGCGACAGGGCCTTCACGTTCTCGCAGATCCGCTAGCCTCACCGGGTCTGCCGTTGCCGCCAAGCACTGCGCAATTGGTTCTCATCTACTGCGCCACACGCTGAAACACACTGACCTGAAAGGCCTGCGTCGCGTTGCCGGGCGTGGTGTGCACATGCCGCAGCGCTTCGACCAGCCGGAAAGAGGACCCGATCACGCCCGAGAGCGCCGCCGCATCGTAGCGCACCACCGGCAAACCGCTGCATCGCTCTGGCCCATCGGGCGCAAAGGTGGCGATGATGGCGTGCCCACCCGGTTTGACAGCCGCGATCAGCCGTTCGACATAGGCGCCGCGGTCGCCGGCATCGGTCAGGAAGTGAAACGCGGCGCGGTCGTGCCAGATATCGTAGGTCCGATCCGACTCCCATTGTGTCACGTCGAGGGCAAGCCATTGCACCTGACCGGCACGCGCACCGAGCCTTGCCTTGGCGGCATCGAGCGCCGCTGGCGAAAGATCGAGGACGGTGATCGCTTTCATGCCCTCATCAAGCAGCACATCCACCAGCCGCGAGGCGCCGCCGCCGATATCGATCAGCGACGACGACGGATCGGGCGCATATTTCCGGATAAGATCGAGGGAGACGGCCGGCGTATCCTCAAACCAGCTGACGCCCACCTCGCCTTTGGCTCGATAGGCCGCGTCCCAATGGCTTCGTCTGGTTTCGTCCGTCATCGAAGGGGTCTGCCTGCCGTGTTTTCAACCGTCGAGCGCCGTTTCATCGCGTATTCTAGCGCGACACGATGAAGATCGTTCGGAATTTCGGGTCTTCCCTACTGTCCAAGCAACCCGTCCAGCCAGCGCCGATCGAGCACCGCCTCCAGCTCGCCTGCGACATCGTCGAGTGCGGCATCGACCGACTGGCGATAGTTGCTGCCCCCGCCCTCGATGCCAAAACTCTGCAAGAGTGCCGAGCGATAGGCGTCGCTTGAAAACAGGCCGTGCAGGTAGGTGCCCATCACCCGGCCATCGGCCGAGAGCGCGCCGTCGGCGCGGTTGTCGATCCGCACCGACGGGCGATCGCAATCGGCACCTTGCGTCTTGCCCAGGTGGATCTCGTAGCCCTCGAGCGCGACATCATGCTCCAGCGACCAGGCGCGGCTGTTGCGCACGGTCTTTTCCGGCGCCATCTCGGTTTCGACGTCGAGCAGCCCAAGACCTTCGACGTCACGTTCGCCGCCCTCGATGCCGAGCGGATCGCTGACGCGCCGGCCGAGCATCTGGTAGCCGCCGCAAATGCCGATGACCCGGCCGCCGCGACGCACGTGGCGCTCAAGGTCGCGATCCCAGCCCTGGGCGCGGAAGTCGATAAGGTCGCCGATGGTCGATTTCGATCCGGGGATGACGACGAGGCCGGCATCATCAGGAATGGGATTGCCCGGCCGGACGAAGACGAGATCGACCTCGGGCTCGGCTGAGAGCGGGTCGAGGTCGTCGAAGTTGGCGATGCGCGACAGCACGGGTACTGCCACCTTCAGCGCCCGCCCCTCGCCGCGCGTCAGCTTCTCCAGCACCACCGAATCCTCGGCCGGCAACCGTGCGGCCGCCTTCAGCCACGGGACGACGCCGAAGCAGGGCCAGCCGGTGAAGCGGTGGACGGCGGCAATGCCGTCGTCAAACAGCGTGACGTCGCCGCGGAACTTGTTGATGAGATAGCCGGTCACCATTGGCCGGTCTTCGTCGGACAGGATCGCATGCGTGCCGACCAGCGAAGCGATGACCCCGCCGCGGTCGATGTCGCCGACGAGCACGACGGGCACGTCGGCGCGGGTGGCAAAGCCCATATTGGCGATGTCGCCGGCGCGCAGGTTGATTTCGGCCGGTGACCCCGCTCCCTCGACCACCACCAGATCGGCACCCGAAGAAATCTGCTCGAAGCTCTCCATCACGGCGCCAAGCAGCCTGGGTTTGAGCGCCTGATACTCCCGCCCCTTCGCCTGCCCCGCCACCTTGCCCTGGACGACGATCTGGCTGCCGACATCGGATTGCGGCTTCAGAAGCACCGGGTTCATGTGCACCGACGAGGGCACACGCGCGGCCAGCGCCTGCAGCCATTGCGCCCGACCGATCTCGCCGCCGTCATCGGATACGGCGGCGTTGTTCGACATGTTCTGCGGCTTGAACGGCCGGACTTTCAGCCCGTAGTTGGAAGCAAGCCGGCAGAGCCCTGCCACGAGTACCGATTTTCCGACATCCGAGCCGGTTCCCTGCAACATGATTTTGCGTGTCATGGGACAACCGGTAACACTGAAACGGGCAGCGGCAAAGGTCTGTTTCGACACGATTTCGCCGCAATTGAACCTTGCCGCTCACGCATTGTTTCGCGCCTTCGCAAGGCTTGTCGAAAATGTCGCGGCGGGTAGCCAGAATGCGACATCGCGTGGCGAGTTTGGTATTCAGTTTTTCGCAGCGCACACCTATATCAGCGGCATAGCAACAAGCCCCGGAGCAAAGGCCTCCGGCCTCTCAAGGTTTACGTCCATGCTGTATATCTTCAGCAAGCCCAACTTCGTCCAGATCGCCTGGAACTCCAAGGTTCCTTCCAGCCAGTCGCGCGTGCGCAACCTCGTCGTCGACGCCCCCTTCGGCCCGCTCGGCGTCATCCGCACCTCGAACGTCGGCTAAGCCGCGATCGGCGGCACGCCCTCCGACTTGAGCTTCCTCCCAGAGCTCTCCTCCTGCCGCCCCGCAAGGGGCGGCTTTTTTGTGGGGTCGCCGGCCCGCAAGGGGCGGCCTTCGGTCAACGCACATGGTCAGGCGAGCTGTGCGGCGCCAGCGACGAATAAGCCTCTTCAGGATCGCGTTGACGACATCGGGACGCTCCAGCGGCACATAGTGGCCGCAGTCGGGCACGATATGCAGTTCGCCCATCCGCGCGGTGCCCGCCTGCTCCGCACTTTTCTGCGGCCCGGGCGCGCAGTCGTCGCCACCGCTCACGACAACGACCGGCCCCCGAAACGCGGAGAGAACCTCATCCCGGCTCGGCCGGCTGTGAAAGACGGCAACGCCGCGTGCGACATCGTCAGGCGTTTGAGCGAGCGCGATCCGCCTCGTTTCGGCGATGGCGCGCGCAGTCGCCCTTGGCGAAAGCAGTGGCGCCCAGAGAAGGCGATAGGCTTCCTCCAGCCCTTTTTCGGCAAGCAGGGCAAGAGCGCCGCTGCATAGGGCGGGTTCAGGCCGATGCCTGGCCTTGGTGCCGATGAGAACAAGCGCGGCCACCCGATCAGGCGCCAGCGCCGCCACCTCGAGCGCGCAGGATCCGCCAACCGAGCACCCGACGACGATGAGCTTTTCACCAGTCGCCTGGCCGAGCACCGCGCTCGCCCACGCCTGGATGCTGTCACCGTAACCATAGAGCGTCGGCGCGTAGGTCGCATCTGGAAGGAGCGTCATCTGGCCTTCCCACATCGAGCCATCGAGCGGGAGCGCGTGAAGCAACAGCAATTGCAGTTTCATGACCGGGCCCGCCCCCTTTCGGCATCAAATGCGACCAGGACGAGCCTACAGGATGGAGCGACAATCACCAGCGGCAGGGCCACGCCAGACCACGGAGGCCTGAAAATGCGAAGGCCGCATCGACCTCTCTGCGAGGGATGCGGCCGCCAAAAAACACCTGGTCACTTCGGAGTAACGCACCGAAGGTTCGCTGAAAGCCCGGGACGCTAGAACCTGATCCGGACCGGCGGCAGTCCCCCGCCGCGAGAAGAACAATTAGCCGGACATCGTTACCGGATGGTTATTGAGGATTTAACCAAAGATGAATTCCGGACTTTTTTGTAAATTTTTCGCGACATGCGCGCCCTTTGGCATGACGCAATCACGACAGGAAACGTCAGGATCTCGACAGGGTTTTGAGGTCCGTGGTGCCCAGCGCCATTTTTTGCGGCAAGAATTGTCGCTATTGCTTAAATTCAGGGTCTCTCACGCACAAAATGCGCGCTTCAGCGATGTCGCAGACAGAACGCACGAGACCCCGCGCCGGCCGCACATCCGATTGAAGAGGTTGATTTCTCAGCGAGAAACCTTAGGCTTGGGTGGCGGTATAAGAGGAGATTGGCCGGCGACAGGGTTCCGCGGCCAGGGCTGAAAACGAACTCCCGCACCGTCCGCAGCAAGGGTGAACCTTGGCTTGATTGATGCCGAACCCCCAGGCTGCATCGTTGTTTCGGGTGACGGAGGATGCGTCGCGTCCGCCGTACATTCCCGTTTGGATCTTGGCTGCAAATAAGACTGGGAGGTCTTGCAACATGAAGAAACTCCTCGCTTCCACCATTCTCGCCGCTGGCCTCTATGCCATGGCGGGTTCCGCGCAGGCTGCGGAATGCGGTGAAGTCAGCATTGCCGAAATGAACTGGGCTTCCGCCGGCGTCGCCGCCCAGGTGGACAAGTTCATTCTGGAAAACGGCTACGGCTGCACCGTGACGCTGGTGACCGGCGACACCATGCCGACCTTCGCCTCGATGAACGAAAAGGCGCAGCCCGACATGGCGCCGGAACTCTGGGTCAACGCCGTGCGCACGCCGCTCGACGCAGCGATCAAGGAAGGCCGCCTGATCGAAGCCGCCAAGATCCTGAGCGAAGGCGGCGTCGAGGGTTGGTGGATCCCGAAATTCCTCGCCGACGCCCATCCGGATATCAAGACGGTCCAGGACGCGCTGAAGCATCCGGAACTCTTCCCGGCGCCGGAAGATTCGTCCAAGGCCGCCGTTCACAATTGCCCGTCGGGCTGGAACTGCCAGGTCTCGACCGCCAATCTCTACCGGGCACTGAACGCGGAGAAGGACGGCTTCCTGCTGGTCGACACCGGCTCAGCCGCCGGCCTCGACGGCTCGATTGCCAATGCCTTTGAAAAGAAGACCGGCTGGCTCGGCTACTACTGGGCGCCGACCGCCATCCTCGGCAAATACGAGATGACCCGCCTCTCCTTCGGCGTCGATCACGACAAGGCCGATTGGGACGCCTGCACCGCCGTGCCGGATTGCCCGACCCCGAAGGTCAACTCCTATCCGGTTTCCGACGTTTACACCGTCGTGACCAAGTCCTTCGCCGACAAGGCGAGCGTCGCCATGGACTACGTCAAGGCGCGCAAGTGGGACAATGGCACCGTCAACAAGGTTCTCGCCTGGATGGACCAGAACCAGGGCACCAACGAGGACGGCGCCAAGCACTTCCTCGCCGAGTTCCCGGATATGTGGACACAGTGGGTGAGCCCGGAAGTGGCCGAAAAGGTCAAGGCAGCGCTCTGATCGAAAATGACGGCAGGCGGACCGTGGAATCGGCCGCCTGCCCGTTCCGGTTTTGATGCCGGGACAGGGAACGATGGGGCGTCCTTGCGGGTTTCGTTTGAACGTTCATCGTCCCAGAGGCGGCGAACCGGGAGCCTTCGCGTCGCTATCAGGTAAGCGGACGCCACATTTCGCTGCCACAGTTTAAGTGCCGGGACCCAAAGAGGTCACCCAAGTGTGCGCCGTCATCGACCCGTTCGATGCCGAGACGCGGCCGGCTTTTAAAAAAACTTCCGGCCAAGAAGGGGAAACAAATGGCCTCCATCTGCAGTGTCTTGCCAGCGATGCTCTGCAAGTTCCCTGCCATTGACGAGAGCACGATCCGGCTCGCGCGCAAGGCCGTCGACGATAGCTTCAAGGGCTTCGTGCGATCCTACGGCAACGCCATCGACACGGTGGTCCAGCCGCTCCAATGGTTTTTGAACTATCTTGAGAGCCTGTTCGTCAGTTCGCCCTGGATCGTCATCCTGGCGCTCATGGTCGCAGTCGTCTATTTCGGCAGCCGCAACATCGCCATCACCATCGGAACGGCGCTGTCGATGATCACCATCGGCCTCGTCGGTCTCTGGAACGACACCATGGTGACGCTCGCCATGGTCACCGTCTGTACGCTGATCTCCATCCTGATCGGCATTCCGATCGGTATCCTGATGGCGCGCTCGGACCGGGTTCAGGCCTTCGTCAATCCGGTTCTCGACGTCATGCAGACGATGCCGAGCTTCGTCTATCTGATCCCGGTCGTCATGATCTTCGGCATCGGCAAGGTGCCGGGCCTGATCGCCGTCGTCATTTATGCGGTGCCGCCGATGATCCGGCTGACCAATCTCGGCATCCGTCTCGTCGACAAGGAAGTGCTGGAAGCGGCCGACGCCTTCGGTTCCTCGACCTGGCAGAAATTGAAGAACGTGCAGATGCCTCTGGCGTTGCCGACCATCATGGCCGGCATCAACCAGACGATCATGATGTCGCTGGCGATGGTCGTCGTCGCATCGATGATCGGCGTCGGCGGCCTCGGCAAGAACGTGCTGCAGGCGATCGCCAACCAGTTCTTCACCGTCGGCTTCCTCAACGGCTTTGCCCTTGTCGGCATCGCCATCATTTTCGACCGTACCAGCCAGGCCTTCGGCAAGCGGCTGCAAAAGCACTCGGAGGTTATCCATGGCTAGTCACGCGATCGAGGTGAAGAACCTCTACAAGATCTTCGGCCCCAACGGCCGCGACTTCGTCGATGCCGTCAAGAAAGGCATGGGCAAGGCCGAACTCAACGAGACGCACGGCCACGTGCTCGGCCTGCAGGACATCAACATCTCCATGCCCGCCGGCGGCGTCATGGTGGTGATGGGGCTTTCGGGCTCCGGCAAGTCGACGCTGATCCGCCACATCAACCGGCTGATCGACCCGACCGCCGGCGAAGTGCTCTATGACGGCGTCGACGTCTGCAAGATGAACGACAATGATCTCAGGGAATTCCGCCGCCACAAGACGGCGATGGTGTTCCAGAAGTTCGCGCTTCTGCCGCACCGCACCGTGCTCGACAACACCGTCTACGGCCTCGAGATCCAGGGCGTCGAGCGCAAGGAAAGCGAGAAGCGCGCCCGCGGCTGGATCGAGCGCGTCGGCCTGAAGGGCTTCGAGAACCACTACCCGAACCAGCTCTCGGGCGGCATGCAGCAGCGCGTCGGCCTTGCCCGCGCGCTCACCAACGATGCCGATATCCTCCTGATGGACGAAGCCTATTCGGCGCTCGACCCGCTGATCCGCGTCGACATGCAAACGGTGCTGCTCGACCTGCAGAAGGAACTGAAGAAGACCGTCGTCTTCATCACCCACGACCTCGACGAGGCGCTGCGCCTCGGCGACAAGATCGCCATCCTGCGCGATGGCCGCGTGGTGCAGCAGGGCACCGGCCAGGAGATCGTGCTTTCACCGGCCGACGACTACATCACCGCCTTCGTCAAGGAAGTGAACCGTGGACGGGTGATCAATGTCGAGACGATCATGCGGCCGCTGTCGGGCAATGCCGAAGGCGTGCCGCTGGTCACGGGCACGGTGCTTGAATCGGCGGCCCGCACCATGACTGCCGCCCGCGTCGCAACCGCCCACGTCGTCGACGTCAACGGCCGCCCGCTCGGCGCCCTCGACCTCTCGACGGTCATCGCCGCCATGGTGACGCCCGTGAGCCACGAGGACCGCGCGGCGGCGTGAGACTTGGCTGAACCTGGTTGAGACCGGCGCCTGCCCCTCATCCGCCTGCCGGCACCTTCTCCCCGTCCTGACGGGGAGAAGGGACACGTGGCAATGCCGCGCTCCCTCTCCAACGTCCCAATCTCTGACAGGCTGCCCGGCGGTCGGTACCCGACGACATCCTGCGGTTTTCCGAACTCATCATGGCCGTCTCTGGCGGCGGCCAAGCAACCGACGGCGAGCAACAGCCCTCGTCCCCTCGCCCCGCCTGCGGGGAGAGGGTTAGGGTGAGGGGCAAATTTCAGACAGTCATCTGGAAGATCAGTTCGTCGTGGTCGTCACCGTAGCAGCTGCCGGTTCCGTGACGCTGGCCGCGCTTGCGTCTTCCTTCGGCGGCAGGAACTTGTCGAGCAGCGCGATCATGTCGTCGTCGCGCGATTGCGCCGTCTTGCCGCCCATGACGACGGCGACGAGGCGGGTGTCGCCGCGCTTGGCCGAGGTCACGAGATTGTAGCCGGAGGCGTCGGTATAGCCGGTCTTGATGCCGTCGACGCCCTCGTAGCGCTTCATCACGCCGTTGTGGCCGCGCAGCTTCATGCCGCGAAACTCGATCGTCTTGTTGGCGAAAAGCTGGAATTCCTGCGGGTAGTCGCGCATCAGCGCGAGACCGAGCGTCGCCATGTCGCGCGCCGTCGTCACCTGGGCCGGATCCGGCAGGCCGTTGGCGTTCTTGAACACGGTGCTGTTCATGCCGAGCGTCCTCGCCTTGCGGGTCATCATCTCGCCGAAGGCGGTTTCGGTTCCGGCAAGCGTCTCGCCGATCACGACGGCGGCGTCATTGGCCGAGAGCACCACCATGCCCATGACCGCTTCGCGCACGGTGATCTGGCGACCGGCGCCAACGGCGAGCTTGAAGGGCTCCAGGCTGTTTGCGTGTTCCGAAACCGTCAGCTTCTGGTCCCAAGTGAGCGTGCCGTTCCGCAGCGCCTCGAAGGCGAGATAGATCGTCATCATCTTCGTCAGCGAAGCCGGGAAGTTCAGTTCGTCGGCATTGGCGGCCTCGAGGATCGAGCCGGTCTCGGCATTGATGACGAAATGGGCCTGCCCGGCGGCGGCAAAGGATGCGCTGCCAAGCAGCAGGCTTACGGAGACCGCGGCGGACGCGACCATACGGATAAGGGACTGCATATCGTGTTTTCTCGTTTCGACGCTATCGAACGACCTCGGGACGAAAATCGTGATCGAATTATGGAAGACGGACCGCGAAATACGGCAAGGGCCGCGTTTTCCACACGGCCGACATACCCCTGCCTTTTAAGGGCAAGGCGGCCGGGCGGCAAGCACCTGCGGCAATCGGCGCGCCAGTTTCGAGGCAGGCGGCTTTGCAGACAGTAACCCCAGCCCGGGTGGACCCGTCCGCGGTTTCACCGAGGTTTAACCTGATTGCAGCAAGGTGTGGATCTCCCGAGACCGGCCCTGCCCGAACGGCAGGACGGCCAGGAGCCATGAACCAACGATGCCGAACCGCGTCCCAGTCATTCGTTTTTAAGCCGCCATGCACCCGAACACAGCCACGGCAGAGCCTTCCACCGCGCGCCAGCGCGTGCCGGCGGCGTTCGATGCCGGCCTGGCGGAACTCGTCAATGGTCTTGCAGCACTACTCTCGGGCCTCGGCCTGTTCCTCATCGTCTTCACGCTGATCCCGTTCCAGGGCGCGGTGACGACGGATCCGAACGCCGCCAACGAAGGCAACATTATCAACCAGGTCGGCTACCTGGTGCTCGGCGCGCTCTATCTCTTCGCCATGCTGCTCACCGTCGACCGGCGGGTGCTCGCTCGCCTCGTCTCTCCGGCCTGGATCGCGATCTTTGCCATCGCCTATCTCTCCTGCCTGCAATCCTACGACCCGGCCGCCTCCGCCCGCGGCCTGACGCTGAGCCTCGTGGCGATGATCATGGTCGCCGGCGTGCTGGTGCTGCCAAAGAGCGAGAGGGATTTCGTCAATGCCGGCGCCAATGCGATCCTGCTCCTGATCCTGATCGACTATGCAGCGCTCTTCGTGGCCCCGGACCGCGCCATCCATTCGGCCTTCGGCGACGAGCCCTGGCATGCCGGCTTCTGGCGCGGCCATCTCCTCCACAAGAACGTCTCGGCGCCGGTCTTCTCCATTCTCTGCATGTTCGGCATCTATTGCCTGCGCGCCGGAGCCCCCTTGCGCGGCTGGGCGATCACGCTGCTTGCCGCCAATTTCGTGCTGCATACAGGTTCGAAGACGACGATCGGTTTCCTGCCGATCGCGATCGGCCTCGTCTTTGCCGGCCGCGCGGTGCGCAGCCCCGGGCTGATGATCCTTGCCCACCTCGCCATGTCGGTGCTGGTCTTCGGCCTGACCCTCGGCACCATCTATTCCGACGCGCTGCTTTCGATCACCAGGGTGCTGATCGACGATGCGACCTTCACCGGCCGCGACGACATCTGGAAATTTGCGAGCGCCAGCATCGCCGAACGACCCTGGCTCGGCCAGGGCTATGCCAGCTTCTGGCTGTCGCCGGTCATCATGGGCCTGGAGGCGAATTTCGAGGCAAGCTGGGACGTGCGCGGCATCGTCACCGGCCACAACAGCTACCTCGACGCGGTGCTGATGTTCGGCCTGCCCGGCGGCATCCTGATGACGGCCCTGCTCTTCGTCAAACCGCTCTTTGACTATGTGCGCGCCTACCGTCAGCCGCAGGGCCGCATCTTCGCGGATTTCTGCGTCATGGTCGTGATCTTCATGACCTATAACGCCATGCTCGAGAGCTTCTTCCTCAATCGTGCCGATCCGATGTGGCTGCTGACGGCGCTTGCCGTCTTCGGGCTCGGGCTTGCCGGCCGCATGCGCATGCGCGCGCGACAATAGTTGCTCTCCCAACGCGAATGGCTTGCAAAGACATAAAGATATCTTTATATCTCTCTGCACTCCATTCCAGCCGGGAAAAACCGATGACCGCAGCCACCAATGCCCTGTCCGCCCTGCTTGCCGAAAAAGGCGTTCTCCTTGCCGATGGTGCGACGGGCACCTCGCTGTTTGCGATGGGACTGGAGGCCGGCGAAGCGCCCGAGCTCTGGAACGAGACCAAGCCGGAAAACATCACCAAGCTGCACCAGGATTTTGTCGATGCCGGCGCCGACATCATCCTCACCAACACCTTCGGCGGCACCCGCCATCGCCTGAAGCTGCACCAGGCGGACGACCGCGTGCATGCGCTGAACAAGCGCGCCGCCGAGATCGCCCGCGCCGTTGCCGACGAGGCGCCGCGCAAGGTGATCACCGCCGGCTCCGTCGGCCCGACCGGCGAACTGCTGATCCCGCTGGGTGCGCTCTCCTATGAGGATGCAGTTGCCGCCTTCGTCGAACAGATCGAGGGCCTGAAGGCCGGTGGCGCCGAAGTCGCCTGGATCGAGACCATGTCTTCGCCGGACGAGATCCGCGCGGCCGCCGAAGCCGCTGCCAAGGTCGGCCTGCCTTACGTCTATACCGGCTCGTTCGACACCGCCGGCAAGACCATGATGGGCCTGCACCCGAAGGATATCCACGGCGTTGCCAACGACTTCGGCGACGGCCCGGTCGCCGTCGGCGCCAATTGCGGCGTCGGCGCTTCGGACATCCTCTCCTCGCTGCTCGACATGACCGAGGCAGCACCCCAGGCAACCGTGATCGTCAAGGGCAATTGCGGCATTCCGGAATTCCGCGGCTCCGAGATCCACTATTCCGGCACGCCGCCGCTGATGGCCGAATACGTGCGCCTTGCGGCTGACGCCGGCGCGAAGATCATCGGCGGCTGCTGCGGCACCACCTGCGGCCACCTCGCCGCCATGCGCGTCGCGCTCGACGAACATGTGCGCCGCGAGCGCCCGACGCTCGAGCTGATCATCGAAAAGATCGGCCCGTTGCGCAACAAGACCGCCAACGAGACGGCAGCAGCGCCCACCCGCGAGCGCCGCAGCCGCCGCGCCTGATCAAGCCAGGCAAGGCAAATCGACAAGCGAACGCCCCGGCATCGAAAGATCCGGGGCGTTTGCGTTTGTGCTTCGATGTCGCGGTTGCCTTAAAGGGCGGCGTTGTCGAAGGCCTTGGCGTCCGTTGCCCGCACAGCCATCGGCCCGCTTTTCGCCGCCTGGGTGAAGGCGCGGTAGAAGTCGAAGGCGCGCCCCATCTGGCGGGATCCTTCCTTGGAGAAGTGCCCGAAGTCCTCGAAGAGCGCGACGCCCTTGTCCTCGATCTTGCAGCTGTCTTCGTCGCAGAGATAGTCCATGAAGCTGACGACAGGATACTCGTCGGCGATATCCGCAACCACGTTCAGCACGTCGCGGTGGTATTCGCGCGCGGTCTTTAGCGCCG
The DNA here is from genome assembly GCF_002940685.1 of Ensifer adhaerens. Lineage (GTDB taxonomy): Bacteria > Pseudomonadota > Alphaproteobacteria > Rhizobiales > Rhizobiaceae > Ensifer > Ensifer adhaerens_E. Next base: position 480,326 of record NZ_PNFP01000004.1, read on the forward strand.
GCTCGCATTGCTGGTCCGAAAGGCCGAGCAGACGGGCTCTTGCCACGCAAAGCCCGGTATCGCGGCCGTCATGCGGCGTCGGCGCGACGAAGACGGGTTCGAAGCCGTTCGAGCGCAACCAGGTAAAGGTTGCCCGCAGGCCGTCGATGAGAAGCTTCGTCTCGGTCGCCACCTCGTTTCGACCGTCGACCAGCACCTTTTCTTCCTTCAGGTACTGGCTGAGCTCCGACGACAGCACGACGTAACGGATCGACCGGTTGGCGAGCAGGAAACGGCGGACCTCGTCGTTGTAGCGGGCGCAATCGTCCGACCAGTCGCGGCCGAGCCGCGGCACGATCGGCGAAAGGTTCAAGAACGGCCCGCAATTGTTCTTGGCAAGCTGCACCAGCCGCACGTCTGGCTTCGACGCGATGATGCCGTCGACGAGGTGTCGGGCAAAGGAATCGCCCCAGACGGCGACCTCAGGGGTCGGGCTCGAGGCGCAGCGCAGGTCGGCGACGGCATCGCACTTCTTGCCAAGGCCGACACTCGGCTCGGTCAGTTGCGCAAGCGCGCGGTTCCTGGCGGCGAAACCGTCCGAGCCGTCGAGCGTGAAGCCAAACGCGATCGCCACCGATCCGGCGGCAAGGGTCGCCCCGAAGACCGCGCGGCGGCTGAAGCGGCCGGGCTTGCGGAAAGGCTGTTCGACGAAGCGCCAGCTGAGATAGGCAAGCACGAAGCACAGCGCGATCAGCAGCGCGTAGCCTTCGGCCGGGATTTCGTCGATCGCCCGCAGCCGCGCGAAGGCAAAGACCGGCTGGTGCCAGAGGTAGAGGCTGTAGCTCATGAGGCCGATTGCGACCAGCGGCTTCAGCGACAGCAGCCTGCCAACGGTGGTATCGCCGCGGGCAAAGGCCAGAACGAGCGCGGTACCGAGCACCACCGGCACGGTTGTCCAGCCGGGATAGAAGGCCGAATCCGCCACGAACACATAGCTCGCGACGATCGCCAGCAGACCGAGGGCTGACAGAAGCTCACGGCTGCCTTTCGAAAGATCGAGTTTTTCGACGCCGACGAGCGCCAGCAATGCGCCGACGCCAAGCTCCCAGAAGCGGCTCGGCAGCAGGTAGAAATTCGCGGCCGGGTCCAGGTTCGCAAGGACCTGCGTCGCGGCAAAACTCAGGAGCACCAGCCCCGCCACCACCTTTAGGAGTGTTGCCCGCGAGGAGCGGCGAAGGAGGAGCAGAAGCAGCGGGAACACGAGGTAGAACTGCTCCTCGACCGCCAGCGACCAGGTGTGCAGCAATGGAAGCAGCGCCGTGCTCGGCGCGAAGTATCCGGTCTGGTCCCAGAAGAAGAAGTTCGAGGCAAACAGGTTCACCGCGTAAAGGCTCTTGCCGAAGCTGTTGAGCTCTCCCGGCAGCATCCACATCAGCGCAAACGGAACAGAGACGGCGGAGATCAAAAACAGCGCCGGCGCGAGGCGGCGGGCGCGCCGCTCATAGAAACGCACGATGCTGAAACTTCCGTCGCCGATCTCGCGGTGGATGATCGCGGTGATGAGGTAGCCGCTGATGACGAAGAAGACATCGACGCCGGCAAAGCCACCGGAGACAAGGCCGAAACCGGCATGGAACAGGAGGACCGGCACGACGGCAAGCGCGCGCAGTCCATCGATTTCGGGTCTATATCGCATCAGCAGAGGAAACACTCGGGTGGCGGGGGCCGCTCGTTAACACAATCCTGACAATGGAACCATTGTCGCGCGGTCCGTATCCACATGCGTGCATTCTAAAGTTCCAGTGGCAAATGCCGCCGGAACAGGACCTGCCGGCACAAAGCAGGCCGAAGATGGCGAGACTGGGGCTATTTCAGAATATGCCGGCGCCAGGCATCGAGCCCGATCTCGATGTCCTTGCGCCCGAAGCCGACGCGGAAGCGGTCGGTGGCGACAGACAGAAGATCCGAAACGAAGAGGCTCGACGGCAAGAGCAGCACGCCCGCCTCTTCCACCAGTCGCCGGCAATGGCTCTCGACGCCATCGGCGCCGAGATAGCGGGCAAAGCCGACGCAGCCTCCGTCCGGCGCCCGCCAGTCATAAAGATCGGGGAACTCCCCGAAGAACGCGCCGAGCGTTTCGAGGTTGGCTGCAACCAGCGCGCGGTTTCGATCGAGGATCGTCGCACGCGCCTTGAGCGCGATCGTTGCCAGCACTTCCGACGGCCGCGAATTGCAGATGGACAGGTAGTGCTTCATCTTCTCCATGCGCTCGAGCAGCGCATGATCGCGGCAGGCGATCCAACCGATCCTCAGGCCCGGAAGCCCATAGGCCTTGGACATGACGTTGAGCGAGACGCCGCGCTCGAAGAGTTCGGCCGCCTGCGGCAGCCGCAGCGCAGGATCGCGCTCGAGGCCGCGATAGACCTCGTCGCTGAAGAGATGGATGCCGCGTTCGGCGCAGAGCGTCGAAAGCGCCGCAAACGTTTCCTGGTCGGCAATCGCACCGGTCGGGTTGTTGGGGAAATTGATGCAAATGAGCTTCGTGTTCGGCTTCAGCGCCGCCCTGACATCGGCGATGTCGAGCCGCCAGTCGTTTTCCGGGCGGAGCGGCACGCCGGTGACAGAACCGGCGATGGTGACCGGCAGGGTTTCCATTGACTGATAGTTCGGCACCGTCACGATCGCATGGTCGTCCGGCCCGAGCAGCGCCAGCATGGCGCAATAGAGCCCCTCCTCCGCGCCGGCAAAACAAAGGATGTCGGCCGCCGTGATCCCCTCATAGGTGGCGGCAATCGCTGCCCTCAGAGCCGGCGCGCCCCAGGTTTCGGTATAGCCGAGCGCGATGTTCTCCCAGGCGGCGCGGTCCTCGGCGTCGGCAAGCGCCAGAAGAGCGCTCATGCTCGTCGTCTGGCTGTCGCTCGCGGTCATATGGTGACGAGCGCTGAACTCCCAGCGGGAGAAATGGGTTTCAAGCCGAAAATCAGGCAAGGTCGTCATGGAAGTCTCCTCCTCACGCGGACAGAGGCGCGCGAACGATTATGGGTCAGGCAAGTCCCGGAGGGCCGCGAAGCGGTCTTCGTCCGAAGTTGCGCCCAGCAATCAGGGCGCCTCGCCGCGGGCGGCGGCGAGATAGTTGTAGATCGAGGCGCGCGAGGCGCCGATGAGGCCTGCGAGGTGATCGACGGCGTTGCGGGTCTGGAACAGGCCGCGCTCGTCGAGTGCCGCCACCAGCGCGACGCGATCGCCGCGCTTGAGCGCCGAGAGCGCCACCCCCTTCTCCTTCAGCCAGCCATGCAGGGTGGCGTTGATCTCCTCGCGCCAGTCGCGCGAAAACAGCGCCTGCGGCTTGGGCTGCTCGGCGCCGGCGAAAGCCGAGAGCAGCTTCACCGCCTGATCGATCATCGACATGTCGAGATTGATGCAGAGCAGACCGACCGCTTCGCCCGCCCCGTCGCGCAACACGGCGGAGATGGACTTGAAGCGCCGGCCGTCGGTGCCGCTCTTCTCGTAGGGCCCGAGCACCGCCTCGGTGCTGCCAAGGGCTGCGAACTCCTCTTCAATCAGCGAATCCTCGCCGACCGCGCGACCGGAAAAACAGTTCCATATCCCCGCGATCGTGCCGGCCTTGAGGTCGTGCAGAACCACTTCCCCATGCGGGTAAAGCAGAGCGCTGATTGCAGCGGCGGTCGGCGCGTGCGTGGCAAGGATGGAAGCGAAGGCGGGTGCAATGGTCATGCGCCGTTTATGCGCAAATTTGGACTTATTGTCAATATTGGACAATACGTTCATATTCAGCATATGCGCTTGCGCTTGCACACCGCTGACTGCTGGCCTATCCCCGATCTCGGGAAGATTCGCGGCTTGCCTGTTCGTGTCCGGCCCAGGGACGAAACCCTGCGGCGACAAAGGCGCTACAGCAGCCCCCGGCGTTTTCTCAAAACGTACGGCGCGATCGCAAATGCAGACGGGAGACTTACATGAACGCCGGCCCAGCCTCTTTTCCCGACCGGGACACCGTCGCCGAAAAACTCGGGATTTTCAGCGAGGCCGACCAGTCCTTCCTGCGCCTGCTGATGGAAAACCCGGAGCAGGACGAGCGGCTGATGGACGGCCTCTATCGTCACCTCGACATCGCCTCCGAGGCGAAGTTCCTGAATTCTCTGAAGCTCGAAAAGCTCGGGCAATGGCTCGGCAGCCACGCCCCCGCGCGCCTGCAGATGCGCCTGATGGAAGCCGGCCGCTCCAGCCAGCACGCCGCCTATCAGGCCTTCAAGGCGGGTCTCTCGAAGGCCGGCGGCCTGGACCGCGCCTTCCCGAAGGCTTGAGGCGACAGGTGACCAACACTCGCACGTGACGGGTGCCCCCTCACTGTCCTGCCGGACATCTCTCCCCGCAGGCGGGGAAAGAGCCGGTAGGCGCACCCTCCGGTGCCAGACCTCAACGTCAGCGACAATCTCAGCCTTCACGATGGGCGAAACGGTCGCCACTTGTTCCCTTCTCCCCGTCATAACGGGGAGAAGGTGCCGGCAGGCGGATGAGGGGCAAACCCTCACCGCATAGATAAGGGTACGTCCTCACCTCGCGGTTGAGGGCTGCCCCGCCCCACTCGACATCACTTCCCAGCGCCACCGAGCCCCTTCGCCAACCGCACCAGATTGACGAACTCAGCTCGATAGCCGAACGGGTCGGCGCCCTTGGCGGCTGATGCGAGATCGATGACTGTGTCATAGGAATAGTCGTCGAGCGCCGTCACGCCGGACAGCTTCTGTCCGAAGGCGGCGACGGCCACGGAGAAGCGCACGTCACCCGATGCCTGATCGAGCGACGGCACCGCATTGGCCTCGGTCACCGGCGTGGTGATCAGTTCGCTCCTGTCGCCGTCCGGCTTCTTGTAGCGGATCTTCAGGAAGGCGAGCTCGCCGCTATTTGCACCTGTCTCTGCCGCCGGTTTTTCCGCCTCCGCGTAGCGCAGGTCGTCGTTCAGCACCGCCGGGCTGCCCTTCGGCGTCACCTCGTAGATTGCCGTCACGCTGTGGCCGGAGCCGATGTCGCCGGCGTCCACCTTGTCGTTGTTGAAGTCCTCCCGCTTCAGCGCGCGGGTTTCATAGCCGATCAGGCGGTATTCGGCGATCGCGGCCGGGTTGAACTCCACCTGCAGCTTGACGTCCTTGGCGATCGCAAAGAGCGACGAGCCCGCCTCCTCGACCAGCGTCTTCTGCGCTTCGGCAAGCGTATCGATATAGGCGGCCGTGCCGTTGCCGTTCTGGGCGATCGTCTGCATCAGCGCATCGTTGTAATTGCCGCGACCGAAGCCGAGAACGGAGAGGAAGATGCCGCTCTTGCGCTTCTCCTCGATCAGCCGCTTCAGGTCCTCGTCGCTCGACGGACCGACATTGAAGTCACCATCCGTCGCCAGCATGATGCGGTTGACCCCGCCCTTGACGAAGGCCTTCTCGGCAAGCCCGTAGGCCGCGTCGATGCCTTCGGCGCCGGCGGTCGAGCCGCCGGGCTGCAAGGTATCGATGGCTGCAAGGATCTTCGCCTTGTCTTTCACCGCTGTCGGCTCAAGCACCGTCCCGGCATTGCCGGCATAGGTGACGATCGAGACCGTATCCTCCGGCTTCAATTTCTCGACCAGCAGCCGGAAGGCGCCCTTCAGGAGTGGCAGCTTGTCGGGCTCGTCCATGGAGCCGGAAACGTCGATCAGGAAGACGAGGTTCGCCTTCGGCGCTTCGGCCGGCACGACGTCGTAGCCCTTGATCGCCACATGCATCAGCCGCGTGCCGCCGTTCCAGGGGGTCGGCGTCACGGTCACAGTCGCCTTGAAGGGCTGGGCAGCGCTTTCCGGGCGCGGCCAGTCATAGGGGAAATAGTTGACCATCTCCTCGACCCTGACTGCGTCGCGCTCCGGCATCTGCCCTTCCATCAGCGAGCGGCGCACGAAGGCGTAGGATGCCGTGTCGACGTCGACCGAGAAGGTCGAGACCGGATCGGTCGCAACGCTCTTCACCGGATTGGCGTCGGCCTTGCCGAAACGTTCGCGGTTTTCCGATGGCGCAGCGATCAGCTCCTCCTGGACCACGGGGGCCGGCAGGTATGTCATCTGCGGCTGCGCACCGCCGACGGCCGAGAGCGGAGCGACGCTGTCGCGTGCAACACTGTTGGCCATCGCATCGGCCTGCGCAGCAGGGGCCGCAGCCTCGCTCTCGGCCTGTACGGTCGAGGGCGCCTCCACGGTTTTCGCTTCCTGCTGGCGGGCGCGTTCGTCGGCAGCCGCCTTCCTGGCAGCGACCTGGGGCTCTGGCTTCTGCCGTGCTTCTTCCTTGCTTATTTCCCCCTTCAGCGCGATCTCCTGCGCACACTCGCCGAAAGGCGCGCCGTCACGCGACAGCTCGAAGGTCAGGAAAGCGGCGGCGGGCACGACGAGAAGGGTTGCCAGTGCCGATCCGGCAAGCAGTTTCCGGTTCATGATGGGGCTCCATATCCGGTTGAAGATGGAGCTTTGACGAACCGGGAATGACGATCCTTGGGTGGCACTCGAATTTTTCTCGGCCTCGTCGAAAGATTGCATGGCGGCTGCCAGCGCGCGGGCGCGCGCTTCGGCGGAAGCCTTCGGCGGGATCAGCCCGGAGAGCTTTTCGAAATCGTCGCGCATGGTCACACTGCCTCCTTGCCCAGCAATGTCTTCAGGCGCTTGCGCGCCTCGTGCACATGCCAGGATATGGTTGCCTCCGAACAGCCGAGCACGTCGGCCGCAGCCTGATGGCTCAAGCCTTCGGCGTAGACGAGCAGCACCGCATCGCACTGTTTTTCCGGCAGCGCTCGCACCGCCGTCCACAGCGCCTCGCGCTGTTCTTCGTCCGGATCTTCAGGCGGTGCAACCGTCGCCTGCTCGCTGGCATAGGCCTGCATACGGCGATCGTCGCGCGTCTGCCGCCGCCTGTGGTCGCGCGCGGCATTCAGCGTCAGCGTATAGAGCCAGGTGCGAAACCGGCTGGTGCCGCGAAAGCCGCGGATCGCCGCGCCCAGCCGCAGGCAGACATCCTGGGCGATGTCGTCCGCATCCGACACGTTGCCGGACCAGCGCCAGGCGACCGCATGGACAAAATCATAGTGTCGTTCGACAAGCGCACCAAACGCCTGCCGGTCTCCACTTACCGCCTTTTCGACGAGTTCAGCGTCCAAATCCGTGCCCGCCCTCACCTCATTTGAACCTTAGACGTTGCAGGCCGATCATTCCTTGGGTGCAAGCGAAGATTTTTTTCCGGATGAGGAAAAGTGCGTGCGCCCATATCCCGCGCCCATGGAAAGTCAGCGCGGAAACTGTCCGACGACGGCGATGATCGGGCCCATGGGAAACAGCCGATCGTGGCGGTTGATATCAGGCGCATAGACGCTCGAAATCGTGCCGTCGAGGAAGAGCGCATTGGGACAATCGAGCGCATCACGGAACAGCGTCGCGAAGTCGTGGAAGCGCACCGGGCGCTTCGAGACGACGAAGACCACCTCGCCCTCTGCCGTCACGCCGACACCGTTGCGGGTCTTGAAGCTGGTGCTGTCAGCCAGGAAGCGCGGATGCAGCTTGCCGTCGATGACGAGCATCGGCCCGGATTGGGTGGCGTAACGCGGAGCGATCCTGGCATCGCGATAGGCGTCGGCCGCCATCACGCCCGCCTTGCCGTCCTCGACATAGAACACGCCGTTCGGCAGCAGGTGGAAATTGCCCCAGCCCGTATTGGTGTTGAGCGGCGCCTGCGCACGCCCCTCCTCGATATGCAGGCCGACCGGCGACAGGTCCTCGTGATACATGCCGCCATTCATGGCAAAGGCCATGTATTCGTCGCGATGGCGCAACTCCAGCGACAGCGCCCGGAACGAGCGGAACGGCACGCCCGCCTGGTCCTTGTTGTAGACGCGGATGTCGCTTGTCGCCGGATCGAAGCTGCAGGTCACATAGTCCTGCCCGAGATGACTGACATCGCGGCAGGCGCCGAGCGCCGGACCGGCAAGGCCCGCCGACAGGAAAGCACCGACGAGGAAGGGTTTTGGGAAAAGCGGCATGGCAAAAGGTCCAATCGAATCAGACGTCAAGCATGACGCAGATTAAGGCGGTTCTGGCGCAGGATCGGAAGCGAAGCACTGCAACCGCCATCGTCGCTGGACAAGTTCAGGTCGGAGTTCGCCGACGACTACGCCTGCGCCGATTGCTTGGCGAGGAAGAGGTGGAGAAACGGCTTCAATTGCCCCAAGTCCGCAGGCAACCGCGCCTGGCGGCTCCCCATTGGCTCCAAGATCACAGGATCGCGGCGGAAATCGCCGGAGGTAGCAATGCGACCGCTTGATCTCCGCAACGCCGAGGTTGCGCGCGAGGGTCATTATCGGCCGGGCTAGCCTAAACGGGCGCTGCAGCGGAGCCTGACACTTGGCCGAACCTGTTGGAGTTCTTCGAGCCAGGGGTAACGATGATTGCAACATGGACCGCCAGCACCAAGATGCCCGTGAGAATGGTTGCGATCAGGGAGTCAACTGCCTCGAAATGGCCGTGGACCAAGTGAAGCAAAAAGACCGAAGGGGTCCACCAGCCGCTCTGATCGAAGTCATGCAGTCGCCTCACCATCAAGCACAGGCTGGCGATGATAGCCAGCACATAGGTTAGGGCGACCATTCCATGAATCACTGAAAGCGCTTGTCGATCTCCGACCATCGCCATCAGGCGAGTGAGCGCGGATACCGCGACCGCAGCGATAGCGACAACTGCCACGTTGAACAGGAAATAGCGAAGACGATTAAGCCTACCCTGTAACGAGAATGTTTTGAGCATTGTACCCATTGCAACTGATCGAGTGAGGACCGGATGGCTGAGGCCAGACCTGCCGCTAGCCAGCCGCCAGCAGCCCCATCGCCATGACGAGGCCGTAACATCCGGCGGCGGCTGCAAGTCCGAAAATCACGCAGAGACAGGCAAAGCCGCCGACGCCGGACAGCAGGTATGATTTGGGGTCGCGGTTGAGCACATCCTGCGACAGTGACAAAAGCAGCCGCTTTTCCCTGAGCGTCGTTGCCAGCTTTACCGCGTGGCGCCTGGCTTCCTTCTGCACCAGACGAAAATTGCTGCCGATTGCCAGGAAGGTCAGAAACAGGCCGAGTGCGCTGACAGTGAGCGCGAACTTCCTGAGGATGTCGATCGCGCCAGGCAGAAGATCGCCGGCAAACACCGAACGATCGACCAGCGCGTCGAAGCCGGTGATGCAGGCGGCGATGACGGCCGCATGGCCGGCGCCGACCGCCAGCAGGCGTTTGTAGGCCTCGTTCAAAATCTGGCTGTTGGCCGCGTGAATGCTGTCAAGCCGAGAGATCTGCGCTTCCACATCCTCGCGCGACAGATGCGGAGGATAGTTGCTCACGGATACGACTGGGCTACCTCTCATACGATGGACTCCAACGCCACGCCGTCCAGATCGTTATAAATTCGATAATATTACCTTTCCACGACACCTCCAATTTTAGTCATTTTGGAGATTTGCACCATATTTGCGCGCCAAGGTGGAGGAGGACACTCAGAGTTCAAGCGCAGCCATATGGAAGCAAAGCTGTTCCGGCGGGTATCGGTGCGTGGCGCCGACCGGACAGGCGGCGCGCGAAAGACAGCCATGTGCGAGGCAACCTGCCCTGCCCGCATCCGTGCACAGATGGCCGCGACAGAGCCCGACATCGAAGCGTTCGCCGGCCAATGCTTCGGCCGGACAGGCTGACATGCAGGGTTTTGCCGAGCAGTTGTCGCAGGGATGTCCTGTCGCACGCTCGCCTGTTTCTCCAAGCGGCCTGTCGAACCCGAGCGCGCCGCGGTACCCATGCCAGAGCCCGTATCGCGGATGGATGAGGATGCCCAATGGCGACGGCTTCAGGCCTTCCGCCCGCATCGCCCACTGCTGAAACGGCTGCCAGGGCGGGTCGGAAGGAAAATAGGCGGTCGCACCGCAGGCTGCCGCAACCGGTTCGATCGTCGCCTTCGACCATGTGTCGAGCGGATCGGTGCTCTTGCCTTCCGGCTCGGTCTCGCGCCACGCGCTGAACGGCTGCCACAGCGAACCGCCGATATTGCCAATCAACACCACGCTTGCCGCCGGCCGGCCGTCACCGAGCAGCGGTGCCGCCTCGCCCGCTTCGAAATTCACGGTTCCGCGCAAAAAAAGTCCGTGCGGCGCGAGCGCCGCACGGATGATCTCGATCGTCTTGTCCGCAGTTGCGGAAGGCGCCGTCATTTCGGTTTCGGCCCCTGGTGTTCGTAATGCGGGCGCCAGACCTCTTTCTGGATCATGTCGGCCACCTGCGCCGCGCCGCCTTGCTCCCTGGCTCGCTCGGGACCCTTTCAGGTGAAAGCGTCCGGCATCGAATCCTTGCGGCTGGCGATAAAGGCCTTGAGCTTTTCGTCGATCTCCGGATCGAGGTAAGGCGCCTCGTAGTGCTCCAGCCAGCTGCGGCAGAGTGCATTGGCGCGCTGCTCGATGCGCTTTTCGCCTTCCACTTCCCACTGTTCGAAGGAATTGTTGTCAGCAAGCGGCGACCGGTAGAAGGCCGTCTGGAAATTGGCCTGGGTATGGGCGCAGCCGAGATAGTGGCTGCCCGGGCCGACTTCGCGGATCGCGTCGAGCGCCTGGGCGTTTTCCGAGAGGTCCACGCCTTCGGCCATCTTCTGCATCATGCCGAGCTGGTCCTGGTCGATCATGAACTTCTCGTAGGACGAGACCAGGCCGCCTTCGAGCCAGCCGGCCGCATGCAGCACGAAGTTGGTGCCGGCAAGAAGCGTCATGTTGATCGTATTGGCCGACTCGTGCGCTGCCTGCGCGTCCGGCACCTTGGAGCCGCAGAGCGAACCGCCGGTGCGGAAGGGAAGCTTCAGGCGACGGGCAAGCTGGGCGGCGCCATAGGAGACCAGCGACGGCTCCGGCGTGCCGAAGGTCGGGGCGCCCGACTGCATCGAGATCGAGGCGGCAAAGGTGCCGAACAGAACCGGCGCGCCCTTGCGGATCAGCTGGGTGAAGGAGGCGCCTGCAAGCACTTCGGCCAGAATCTGCGTCAAGGTGCCCGCAACCGTCACCGGGCTCATGGCGCCGGAGAGAATGAAGGGCGACAGCACGCAGGCCTGGTTGTGGCGGGCATAGACCTTGAGCGCGCCGACCATGGTCTCGTCGAAGACCATCGGCGAGTTGGCGTTGATGAGGTTGAGCGTCACGCAGTTGTTTTCGACGAACTCGTCGCCAAAGACGATCTTCGCCATGGCGATCGTGTCTTCCGCGCGCTCCGGTGCGGTCACCGAGCCCATGAAGGGTTTGTCGGAATATTTGATATGGCTGTAGACCATATCGAGGTGGCGCTTGTTGACGGGGATGTCGACCGGCTCGCAGACCGTGCCGCCGGACGAATGCATCGACGGCGCCATATAGGCGAGCTTCACGAAATTGCGGAAATCCTCGATCGTCGCATAGCGGCGATTGCCTTCCAGATCGCGCACGAAGGGCGGGCCGTAGACCGGGGCAAAGATCGTCGCCTTGCCGCCGACCTGGGCGCTGCGCTCCGGATTGCGGGCATGCCAGGTAAATTCCGATGGCGCCGTCTTCAGCAGTTCGCGGCAGAGTCCCTTAGGGAAATGCACGCGCTGGCCGCGCACGTCGGCACCCGCCTGCTTCCACAATTCAAGCGCCTCGGCATCGTCACGGAATTCGATGCCGATTTCCTCCAGGATCGTATCGGCGTTGCGCTCGATCAGCTGCAGGCCTTCCTCGTCGAGGACTTCGTATTCGCGAATCTCGCGCTGGATATAGGGCAGAGACGGCCCCGGGCCGCCGCCGGTGCGCGATGCGCGCCTTGCCGCTGCTCCCCGGCCCTCGCCGCGTGCGCGGCGACCGCCGCCCTCAACCGCGCCCTGATCTGTCACGTCGCTCATTCGCTCTTTCCTCTCCCGCGCATCACTTTTTGCGCCTTCAAGCATCATTTGACCTTAATGCTACCAAGCATCGGGGGCCTTGCGGGTCTCAATGCGCCAAGGCATGGCGCAACTCGAACACTACCGAGAAGCGACCACGGGACGACAAAAACCGCGTGGCGCGAATATATTGTTTTTGTTAACAATATGCAGGGGCCAAAAGAAGCCGCCCCGCCGTCGCTTTTTGTCATATGCGACGTCGCTTTCGAAAACAGATTTTTAGCTGTCGACCGCTATGGATGAATGGACGCGTCCGAAAATTTCGCGCGACCGTGCCAGGAACCGAGGAACCCCAATATGGCAGACGATGAAATCATTCTCGAGGACCTTTCCGACGAAGAACTCGTGCAGCAGATGCACGACGACCTCTATGACGGCCTGAAGGAGGAAATCGAGGACGGCACCAACATCCTGCTCAAGCGCGGCTGGACGCCTTACGACGTGCTGACCCAGGCGCTGGTCGAAGGCATGCGCATCGTCGGCATCGACTTCCGCGACGGCATCCTGTTCGTGCCGGAAGTGCTTTTGTCGGCCAACGCCATGAAGGCCGGCATGACGATCCTGCGCCCGCTGCTCGCCGAAACCGGCGCGCCGAAGCTTGGCAAGATGGTGATCGGCACCGTCAAGGGCGACATTCACGACATCGGCAAGAACCTCGTCGGCATGATGATGGAAGGTGCGGGCTTCGACGTCGTCGACCTCGGTATCAACAACCCGGTCGAGAACTACCTCGAAGCGATCGAGCGCGAGCAGCCGGATATTCTCGGCATGTCGGCGCTTTTGACCACCACCATGCCCTACATGAAGGTCGTGATCGACACGATGAAGGAAAAGGGCATGCGCGATGACTACGTCGTTCTCGTCGGCGGCGCGCCGCTCAACGAGGAATTCGGCAAGGCCGTCGGCGCCGACGCCTATTGCCGCGATGCGGCGATCGCCGTTGAAACCGCCAAGGACTTCATGAAGCGCAAGCACAACCGCCTGGCCGGCTGAGCTTCGGATCGTCCGAACTGAACAAGCCGGCCGCGTGGGTGAAATCCGCGGCCGGCTTTCCTATGTCTGGCGGGTCTGCCGGCCAGTCGAAGCACCGGACCGTAACCGTTCCTTGTTTCATCGAAACACCAAACGGCTACGTTCCGAGGAACGATCCGGTCCGGGACAGTGTCAGTTGACGGAGTTTGCCACCTTCTTGCCGGCCGACTGTGTCGCGTTGACCGTGTTTGCGGTATCCTGCCCGATGCCGCGGATGGTGTTGCCGCAGGCGGTAAGCGTCGAAAGGGCGACGAGAACGGCGCCGACGATTGCAAGGGTCTTTACTGTCATGGTCAGGGTCCTTCCCGCTGATAGCCACATGGAATCAAGATGGAAAAAGTATCGCCCGCAATAGAACGTGCACAACCGGAAAAAGTTCACGTGATCGGTTGTGGCGCCATCGCGCGGGAAATCCTTGCGGTCTGCGAGGCGAACGGGCTTGACCATATCGACCTCAACTGTCTGCCCGCCATCTGGCACAACACCCCGGACAAGATCACGCCGGGCATTCGCGACGCGATCGCCAAGGCGCGGGCTGAAGGCTTCAAGCGCATCTTTGTCGCCTATGCCGATTGCGGCACCGGCGGGCAACTCGACCGGCTGCTCGAGGAGGAAAAGGTCGAGCGCATCCCCGGCCCGCACTGTTATTCCTTCTTTGCCGGCAACGAGGACTTCGCCCGCCGCTGGGACGACGACATCACCGCCTTCTTCCTCACCGACTTCCTCGCCCGCCAGTTCGAGGCCTTCGTCATCGTGCCGCTCGGCCTCGATCGGCACCCGGAACTCCGGGACATGTATTTCGGCCATTACCGCAAGCTGATCTACCTTTCACAGCTGGAGGACGCGGCCTTGCAGGAAAAGGCGAAGAAGGCAGCGGAGACGCTAGGCCTTCAGTACGAATACCGCTTCACCGGCTATGGCGATCTGACGACGTCACTCAAGCGGGCTTGAGCCATCGAGCCCAGCCTTGCGCGGCGGCATTCGTTCCGAATGGTCATCTCCATCGAGGCAAATAGAAATCATCCGTCTTGGTGGCCTTTGTCGGTCCACCTCTCGCCGAGCCCGCTCACGCCCGAGCCACAGGCCGGCAGCCGCACCTATAGTCGGCAACACTCCGACGCCTGCGAGATTGTAGACCGGCAGAAGGACAGGATTTTCGAAAGGATTGCCCTTGACGCCAGTCGAGTCCCAGCCGACCGGCATCGGGACAAAAGCAATCCAGAGCACTGAAACCAACATCGGCAGACCGAAATGTCGATACGGGTTCCAGGGTTGCGATTGCGCCAGCGTGAACGGGTATCGTCGTCCCACACGGTAGCAGCGTACAGCGACGGCTATGGATGTGGCGCAAACGACGAGATAAGCGAAGAGGCTGGCGGAAAAATAGAAGTGGGTGTCTTCAAGGGGAAACTTTGCTTTGAAGTTTCTCGCCTCGAACCAGAATTTCGGCAGCACCGTCATCATGGCCTTGGGGCCTTCAAAGTCGAACCAGCGGCGCGGCAGCATCAGAAAGAAAATATAGGGGCCGTAGGTGAACGGCAACGTCCCCCATCCAACGAAAAACCGATAGAACCGCTGGAAAGGCGGGTCTTCTACACCATCGGCGATCTGCTGCACTCGCAACGTATTGCTGTTCGCCACCAAGGTCCCCAAGCAACGCAACTCAACGCAAGTCTTCCCGTAAGTTGCAACCAAAGTCCAGCCCGCTTGCACCTGCCAATTATATAGGGTACCCCCCTATATAATACGGGAGAGATCACATGGGCAATCACGACCATCATCACCACCGGCATTCGCACGACAACGGACGCGTGCTTGCGGCGCGCCACGATCATGTCTTCCTCGGCGGCAATCACGCGCGCAACGAGCGGCGGACCTGGATCGTCATCGCAGTGACCGCAACGATGATGGTGGTCGAGATTGCGGCCGGTGAGATCTTCGGGTCGATGGCGCTGGTCGCTGACGGCTGGCACATGTCGACGCATGCGGCCGCGATGCTGATCGCAGCGCTTGCCTATCTCTATGCGCGCAAGCACTCGAACAATCGCCGCTTCACCTTCGGCACCGGCAAGCTCGGCGATCTCGCGGGTTTCTCCAGCGCCATCGTGCTGGCGCTCATCGCGCTTCTGATCGGCTGGGAGAGCCTGAAGCGCCTGAACGCGCCGGTCACGATCGATTTCAGCGAGGCGATCCTCGTCGCCGTCGCCGGACTGATCGTCAATCTCGTCTGCGCCTGGCTGCTGAAGGACGATCACAGCCACCATCACGATCACCATGGGCATCATCACGGACACCAACAGGGCCACCATCGCGGGCAGGATCGCAACCTGCGCGCCGCCTATCTGCACGTGCTCGCCGACGCGCTGACCTCGGTTCTCGCGATCGTCGCCCTGGGCCTCGGTGCGCTCTATGGCTGGCTCTGGCTCGACCCCGCGATCGGCATCGTCGGCGCGCTGGTCATTGCCCGCTGGTCCTTCGGCCTCATCCGCGACACTGGTGCGACCTTGCTGGACTACATTCCCGATGGCGAGGACCTGCCAGAGGAGATCGGCGAAATCGTCGCCAGGGAAGATGCCGAGATTGTCGACCTGCATGTCTGGCAGCTCGGTCCCGGCCACCACGGCGCCATCGTCTCGATCGTCGCCGACAACCCGCGGGCGCCGTCCTATTATCGCGAGAAGCTTGCCGCCATTCACGATTTGTCGCATGTGACCGTAGAGGTGGAACCACGGGCCGCATAGTCGTCGCCCGAAACCGGAGCATCCGATGACCCATACGATCCGCGAGAAGCAGAAACTCATCAACCGGGTCCGACGCCTCCGAGGCCAGATGGAGGCGGTCGAGCGGATGCTGGAGGAGGAAAAGGGCTGCGCCGAAGTCATGCAGGTGATCGCCGGCATCCGTGGCGCGGTCAACGGGCTGATGGCGGAAGTGGTCGAAGACCATATCCACATGCATCTGGCCGCCGCCGACCTGTCGCAGAAGGATCGCGACGAAGCGGCAGCCGAACTGGTCGACGTGGTGCGCGCCTATATGAAATAGAGCGCGCATCGCGGTCGAACCCACGCATTTTCAGGTGACAGGAACTTCCATGAAACTTGGCTTCATCGGCACCGGCGCACTCTCCTCGGCAATCGTCACCGGCCTCAAGACGCTTCCCGGCGACACCACCTCCGTCATCCTCTCGCCGCGCAACGAAGCGATCGCAGCGGGCCTCGCCGCCCGCTTTGCCGACGTCACCGTTGCGGCCGACAATCAGGCGGTGCTCGACGCCTCGGACATGGTGATGCTCGGCGTGCGCCCGCAGATTGCCCGCGATGTGCTGCCGGGCTTGCGCTTTCGGCCGGATCATCACGTCGTCAGCCTGATCGCGACCTTCTCCTGCGCCGAGATCGCCGCCATGGTCGGTCCGGTGAAACGGCTGACCAAGGCCTTGCCGATGCCGATGATCGCCATTCGAAAGGGGCCGACAATCCTCTTCCCGCCCGATCCCGAAGTGGCCGCGTTCTTCGGCCGGCTCGGCAATGCGATCGAGGTGACAAGCGAGAGCGAGTTCGATGCCCTGAGCGTGGCGACCGCCACCTATGCCAGCTACTTCAAATACCTGGAAACGATCCATGGCTGGCTGAAGGACCACGGAGTCGAGGAAAACAAGGGCCGCGACTACGTATCCTCGCTTTCTGCCGCCCTGGGCCAGGCGCCGGAAACCACGCCCGAAAGCTTCGCGCATCTGGCCGCGGATTATGCAACGCGCGGCGGCATCAACGAACAGGTGCTGCGCGAACTGACGGAACACGGCACGTTCGAACGGCTGAAGGAGAGCCTCGGCGGGATTCATCGGCGGATTACCGCGGCGTCGTGAGGATCCGAAACGCTTGAGGAATGCCCCTCATCCGGCCTGCCGGCCACCTTCTCCCCGCAAGCGGGGCGAAGGAGATTCGCAGGCCCCACTCCGCCAACAATAAGCACCACGATTTCCGCCTGGCTGCGGCTTGCTTTCGCGAAACTAGGATCGGGGCACGTCCCCTCTCCCCCTGCGCGGAGAGGGCTAGGGTGAGGGGCAGCCCGACGCAATCATCGGCGGCACCAAGGTCCGGTCGGCGAGCCTCCCCACGAACCATCCGGCGACGGCAAAAAATCAGCTCTTCCTCAAACACGAATCCGCGCTAACCTGTAGACAGTCCAGCGCGCAACCGCTGGACCTAGAACGAGATGCAGGGCAACGGCCTTGCATCCACCTGGGGGACGCCGATGAAATTCCTCGCATACCTGCCTTACGCCATCGGCTGCACTGCCGGCCTGGTTCTGTCCCTGGTGATCGGCGCGGTTTGCGGCCTCTCGGACGACGTGAAGATGGTCGAGTCCGTGGCCCTCGTCGTTCTCGGCGGCGGCGTCGCCGAATGGTATTGGACCAGTTAAGCCGCCGGTAACGGGCAAGCCCTCATAACTCGGCCCTGTCAAAGCACGGGGCCGCCATGACCGACATCGCCAGCCAGAATCACATGGGCAAGCGTCCCGGCCGTGTCGTCGTCGTCACTGCGGGCGGCGAAAACCCGTGGATCATGATCAACGCGCTCTCGGCAAGCTTTGCCGACGTCACCGTCGTCGAGGAGCAGCCGGAATCGAAAGGCCTGTTTCTGCGCCGCCGCGCCCGCAGGCTCGGCTGGCCGACGGCGCTGGGGCAGCTTGCGACCATGGTCGCCTCGCGCTTCGGCAAGCGCTTTACCCGCAGGCGCGCAGCAGAGATCCTCGCCACCTACAAGGTTTCGGGAACGCCCGATCCGGCGATCCCCGTCAAACCTGTCGTTTCGATCAACGACGCCGAAGCCATCGCTCACATGCGCGCGCTGAAACCCGATGTCGTCTTCCTGATCAGCTGCCGCATGCTGAAGGCAGAGACGCTTGCGGCGATGCCCTGCACGGTCATCAATTTCCACGCCGGTATCAACCCCGCCTATCGCGGCCTGATGGGTGGCTACTGGGCGCTCGTCAACGATGACGCGGAGAATTTCGGGGCGACCGTGCATCTGGTCGACGCCGGCGTCGATACCGGCGGCGTGCTTTACCAGTCGCGCCCGAAGCCCGCTGCAACCGACAGCATGCACACCTATCCGCTGCTGCAGACCGCCGCCTCCACCGACATTGCGATTGCCGCGGTCGCGGACGCGCTCGACGGCAAGCTCAAGCCTGTCGATGTCGCAGGCCCGTCACGGCAATGGTATCACCCGCCGATCTGGACATGGGTGTCGAACGGCATTCTTCGCGGCATCTGGTAGGCCGGCAAGCCGCCGCCTGCCCACATCCGACAACGGCTAAAAGCCTGAAACTGCGGGCAATCCGGGCCAACGGCTCTTGCCGGCAACAATCGCCTCAACTGCGACTTGCGCATTGCCCTCAGGACGTCTGATATGGCTTCCGCTTCAGCGTCGTTTTTGGACATATCCGACGTCGTGGCGAGATGAGCCCGCACGCCGGTACATGCGCATTGTCGCAGAACGAGGAGAACAACATCCCATGGCAGATCGCATTATCGTCTACTGGCGCGACATTCCGGCCCAGGTCATCATCAAGAAGGGCCGCACGACGGCCAAGCGCGAACTGTCGCTGCGCTTCACCGAGGCGATCGACATGTGCGCGATGCGCACCGGCGCCGCCGAAACCGACGACTATCTCGCCGAATGGCGCAAGGCCGACCCGGTTCCGGTCTCCGACGATCTGGAAACGGAAGCCGACCAGGCTGCCGCCGAGCTCGAAGCCGCCTATGACCGCGAACGCCTCGTCGCCCTCGTGAAAGCCGGGGGCCGCGACAATGGCTGACGCCAAACCGCCAGGCGAACCGAAGATCATGAAGGGCAACGCGGCCCCGGCCGCCAAGGCCGCGACCGGCGCGTTTACGCCGTCTGGCGTCTCGCCGAGCCGCCGCTCGCGCCACAAATACACCGTCCGCCTCTGGGCGGTCAGGAATTCCCGTTTCCTCGAGTGGTTCTACAACCGCTTCGCCGACCTGTTCCTGCTGCTGCATCCGCTCTGGAACGCCATCGGCTACGGCCGAGTGGAGCGCCCGGTGACCTTCGTCGAGCGCCACGTCAAGGGCTTCCTCTTCGACTGTCGCATGTGCGGCCAGTGCGCGTTGTCCTCGACCGGCATGTCCTGCCCGATGAACTGTCCGAAGCAGCTGCGCAACGGCCCCTGCGGCGGCGTGCGCGCCAACGGCAATTGCGAGGTCGAGCCGGACATGCCCTGCGTCTGGGTGCAGGCCTGGAAGGGCTCGCAGAACATGGAGAAGGGCAATGCCATCATGAACGTGCAGAAGCCGGTCAACCAGTCGCTGCGCGAAACCTCGTCCTGGCTGCGCGTGACGGCGGAAGCAGCAGCCCGCCGTGAAGCGGCATCCAAGGAAGGCCAGGCATGAGCCCCGACATCAATCCCTTCGATCCAGGTGCGCCGCTCGAGCCCCTGCCCGGCCATTCCTCACGCGGCCGGCTCGAACGTGTTCTGCGCCGTGGCGAATTCGCCGTCACCGCCGAGCTCAACCCGCCAGACAGCGCCAATCCGCAGGACGTCTACGAACGTGCCGCGATCTTCGACGGCTGGGTCGACGGCATCAACGCGGTCGACGCATCGGGCGCCAACTGCCACATGTCCTCGGTCGGCATCTGCGCGCTTCTGACCCGCATGGGTTATGCGCCGATCATGCAGATCGCCTGCCGCGACAAGAACCGCATCGCCATCCAGGGCGACGTGCTCGGCGCGTCCGCCATGGGCGTGCAGAACATCATGTGCCTGACGGGCGACGGCGTGCAGGCGGGCGATCAGCCGGGTGCAAAACCGGTCTTCGACCTCGACTGCATGTCGCTGCTCGAGACCGTGCGCATCATGCGCGACAACTCGAAGTTCCTCTCGGGCCGCAAGCTGACGACGCCGCCGCAGGTCTTCCTCGGCGCTGCGATCAACCCCTTCGCACCGCCCTATGACTTCCGCCCCTATCGGCTGGCCAAGAAGATCGAGGCCGGCGCGCAGTTCGTGCAGAGCCAGTACTGTTTCGACGTGCCGATGTTCCGCGAATACATGAAGAAGGTGCGCGACCTCGGCTTGCATGAGAAGTGCTACATCCTCGTCGGCGTCGGGCCGATGGCGTCGGCCAAGACCGCCCGCTGGATCCGCTCCAACGTGCCGGGCATCCATATCCCGGACAGCGTCATCACCCGGCTCGAAGGCGCGCAGGACCAGAAGAAGGAAGGCAAGCAGCTCTGCATCGACATCATCAACGAGGTGAAGGAGATCGAAGGCGTCTCCGGCATCCACGTGATGGCCTATCGCCAGGAAGAATATGTCGCAGAGATCGTGCATGAATCGGGCGTCCTGAAGGGCCGCAGGCCGTGGAAGCACGAGACGCTGCCCGCGGATGCGGTGGTGGCGGAGCGCCTGGAGCACATTCGCGAAGGCAAGGAAGAGAACCAACAGCAGATGGCCGAAGCCGCGGCCCATCATCAGCATTGAAGACAACAAAGCCGGCGCCGGTCATTCGACGCCTATCATCGATTTCAAGGGCGTGATTACATAGCGCCCGCCGCTTGAGGACAAAGGACCCTTAATGACCCGCACCATCGTCGCCTCCGCCACCCGCGAGATCATCATCGGCTTTGACCAGCCCTTCTGCGTCATCGGCGAACGCATCAACCCGACCGGCCGCAAGAAGCTTGCCGCCGAGATGATCGAGGGCAACTTCGACACCGTCATCAAGGATGCGCTGGAACAGGTTGCCGCGGGCGCGACCATGCTCGACGTCAACGCCGGCGTCACCGCCGTCAACCCGAACGAGACCGAGCCGCCGCTCTTGGTCAAGACGCTCGAAATCGTCCAGGGCCTCGTCGACGTGCCGCTGGCGATTGACAGTTCCGTCACCGCCGCGATCGAGGCGGCACTGCGCGTTGCCAAGGGCCGACCGCTGGTCAATTCCGTCACCGGCGAAGAGGAGAAGCTCGAGGCGATCCTGCCGCTCGTCAAGAAATACGACGTACCGGTGGTTGCTATCTCCAACGATGAAACCGGAATCTCGATGGACCCGGACGTGCGCTTTGCCGTCGCCAAGAAGATCGTCGAGCGCGCCATGGATCACGGCATCAAGCCGCACGACATCGTTGTCGATCCGCTGGTCATGCCGATCGGCGCCCTGGGCGACGCTGGCCGGCAGGTCTTCGCGCTGCTGCGGCGCCTGCGCGAGGAGCTGAAGGTCAACACCACCTGCGGCCTTTCCAACATCTCCTTCGGCCTGCCGCACCGCCACGGCATCAATGCCGGCTTCATCCCCATGGTCATCGGCGCCGGCATGACGTCGGCGATCATGAACCCCTGCCGTCCGCAGGAAATGGAGGCCGTGCGCGCCGCAAACGTCCTGAACGGCACCGACCCGAACTGCACCCACTGGATCAAGACCTACCGCGACCACAAGCCGGCCGAAGGTGGCCATGTCGTTGCAGCAGCACCTGCGGCAGCCGCCGGCGGCGGACGTCGCGGTGGCCGCGCGGCCCGCACGGGTGGTGCGGCTGCAAGCGAATAGCTTCCCGCCAACGGGTAATCGAAAGGGAGAAAGACGATGAGAAGCCAGCTGCGCCTCTTCGCCGTCATTCTCCCTTTACTCCTCGTCGCCCGGTACACATTGTTTGACGATGCGGCCGAGTTTCAACGGTTCTACGACGTGCTGCGAACGCATGTCGTCCCGGTCTTGTTTGTCGTTGCGGCGGTGGTTTTCGCTGTCATGATCGCCACTGTCACGAAGAAGGTCTATCTCGGACCCGAGGAGCGGGTGATCAACGCCCTCGCCTGGGGCAGCTCGGCCGTCGCGGTAGCAGCCTTTACCTACGCATTCGCAGTCGTGAAAATTGCCGGGGCGCCGTAGCAACGGACGTCGGTTCATCCATCTGCCAACGCAAAGTGGAGATCACCATGACACGCCGCCTTCGCCTCGATGCTGCATCCCTCTGGTTTGAAGCCCCCTTCGTCATTGCCGTCCGCCTGCAGGAGATGCAGATGGCGGCGCTGACCGGCAAGTCGCAGGACGTGGCCGAGCTTCAGCGCATGATCTCCGAGAAGATTGCCGCCACAGCCGAGAGCGTCGTCGCCGTCAATGTCGCGCTGTGGAAGGCCGCCTTCGACAACACGATGCGGCTGATGACCGGCGGCACGGCTTCGGGCCACGGAACGGCGATTGCTTCGGCAGCGCTCAGGCCCTATGGCAAGCGGGTGCGCAGCAACGCCCGGCGGCTGTCGCGCAAGTAAGCCCGACGCGCCGCCGAGCCCCAGACCTAACTGTTTGAAACAGATGCTTCCATGTCGGGATTGGACAACTATCGGGCGCCGTTCCGGTGCAGTCTGAAACCGTTTACCCGTGCTTCGCTGCCCTCGCGAAGCGACCTGATGAAAGACCCCGAGCATGCGCATCGAAGGTAACGCCGAGATCGAGACCAACATGACCGAAGCCGCGCAAAAGGAACCTCTGGTGCTGTTCATGCCCTCGGGCAAGCGCGGCCGCTTCCCGGTGGGCACCCCGGTGCTCGATGCGGCGCGCAAGCTCGGCGTCTATGTCGAAAGCGTGTGCGGCGGGCGCGCCACCTGCGGGCGCTGTCAGATCGAGGTGCAGGAAGGCAATTTCGCCAAGCACAAGATCGTCTCCTCGCTGGAGCACATCTCGGAAAAAGGCGCCAAGGAAGAACGCTACGAAAAGATCCGCGGGCTGCCCGATGGCCGCCGCCTCTCCTGTTCCGCCCAGATCCTCGGCGATCTCGTCATCGACGTGCCGCAGGATACCGTCATCAATGCCCAGGTCGTGCGCAAGGCCGCAACCGACCGGGTGATCGAGCGCAATGCCGCCGTCCAGCTCTGCTATGTCGAGGTGGACGAGCCCGACATGCACAAGCCGCTCGGCGACCTCGACCGGCTGAAGGTGATGCTGGAGAAGGATTGGGGCTGGAAGGATCTCCTGATCGCGCCGCACCTGATCCCGCAGGTGCAGGGCATCCTGCGCAAGGGCAACTGGGCCGTCACCGCCGCCATCCACCGCGACATGGATAGTTCTCGCCCCTTCATCGTCGGCCTTTGGCCGGGCCTCAAGAACGAGGCCTATGGCGTCGCCTGCGACATCGGCTCGACGACGATCGCCATGCATCTGGTGTCGCTGCTTTCCGGCCGCATCGCCGCTTCCTCCGGTGCCTCCAACCCGCAGATCCGGTTTGGCGAAGACCTGATGAGCCGCGTCTCCTATGTGATGATGAACCCGGATGGGCGTGAGGCGATGACCAAGGCCGTGCGCGAGGCCGTCAACGGCCTCATCGGCAAGGTCTGCGCCGAGGGCGAGGTCGACCGCCACGACATTCTCGACATGGTCTTCGTCGCCAACCCGATCATGCACCACCTGTTCCTCGGCATCGACCCGACGGAACTCGGCCAGGCGCCGTTTGCACTCGCCGTATCCGGCGCACTGCAATACTGGGCGCATGAACTGGATATCGACGTCAACCGCGGTGCGCGGCTCTACATGCTGCCCTGCATCGCCGGCCATGTCGGCGCCGATGCGGCCGGCGCCACGCTTTCGGAAGGGCCTTATCGCCAGGACAAGATGATGCTGCTCGTCGATGTCGGCACCAACGCCGAGATCGTGCTTGGCAACAGGGACCGCGTCGTCGCCGCCTCCTCCCCCACGGGCCCCGCCTTCGAGGGCGCGGAAATCTCCTCGGGCCAGCGCGCCGCCCCCGGCGCGATCGAGCGCGTGCGCATCGACCCGCAGACGCTGGAGCCGCGCTTCCGCGTCATCGGCGTCGAGAAGTGGTCGGACGAGGAAGGCTTCACTGAAGCCGCAGCCTCTGTCGGCGTCACCGGCATCTGCGGCTCGGCGATCATCGAGATCGTCGCCGAAATGTATCTCTCCGGCATTATCTCGCAGGACGGCGTCGTCGATGGCGGAATGGCGGCAAAGAGCCCGCGCATCATCCCGAACGGCCGCACTTTCTCCTACCTGCTGCACGACGGCGAGCCGCGCATCACGGTAACGCAGAACGACATCCGCGCCATCCAGCTTGCCAAGGCAGCGCTCTATGCCGGCATCAAGCTCCTGATGGAAAAGCAGGGCGTCGACCATGTCGACACCATCCGCTTCGCCGGCGCCTTCGGCTCCTTCATCGACCCGAAATACGCGATGGTGCTGGGGTTGATCCCGGACTGCGACCTGGAAGACGTAAAGGCCGTCGGCAACGCCGCCGGCACCGGCGCGCTAATGGCGCTGCTTAACCGCGGCCACCGCCGCGAGATCGAGCAAACCGTCAGCAAAATCGAGAAGATAGAGACGGCTCTTGAATCAAAATTTCAGGAGCATTTCGTCAACGCCATGGCGATGCCGAACAAGGTCGACGCCTTCCCGAAGCTCTCGACTGTCGTCACTTTGCCGGAGCGCAAGGTGGGCGGCGACGACGGTGAAGGCGGCGGACGCCGGCGGCGGAGAAGCCGGGAGTAGGCTCGAAGTCGTTCGGGACGCCGTCGCGTTCGTGCCTCTCCCAGAGGGCCGGGCGTATGCCCCTCACCCTGGCCCTCTCCTCGCAGGCAGGGAGAGGAGACGAGGTCGCGGCACCGGTACCAGGCGACGGCAACGATCGAGATTGCGGCGGCTCCAAACGGATCACGGATACGTGCGGGCGAGGCATGCCCCTTCTCCCCGCGCGCGGGGAGAAGGTCGCGGCAGCGGGATGAGGGGCGGGCGTTCGAGCGGCCTTACGCTGCACCAGACGTGGACACTCGATATTTCAGCTTGCCTAAATTCCGGCGGCGGGCGACGGTCTGATGAAACCTATTCCTTAAACTGGCATCCAGAACCCATGAACGACAAAATTCTCGATACCCTGACCGGCATGTACTTCACCGTCGATGATCCCGATGGCACCTACGGCACCGGCCAGGTCATCCGGCTTGCGGCCGAAGGCATCTACTTCATTCGCTACGACGGCAACGAGGTGGAACTGCCGATGGAGCTCGTCTCGCTCGGAGAGATGCTGCAGACCACCGAGGAAGATTACAAGCTCTGGCGGTTCTTCGACACGATCGAGGAACGGGACAAGTGGATCGAGTGGCTGGACGCCCCGTCAAAGCCGCGCGTCGTGACGCTGGTGCGTCCGACACCGACGAAGTAAGCGCCAGATCCAAGAGTTTCCGACACCTCAGTTCCGAGGCGACGCCCACCCTGGAGACACCACGGTGGGCGTCCTGCGTTTAATCTGCAGCTAACCATTTCCGCTTTTGGCGGCGCGGCGGCGGGTCGAAATACGCCAACTGCCGTATGTCCCGCTACCCCAGGCAGGGGTACGCCAGGGTTCCTGCCGCGTGCAGGTGGTTTGAACCCAGGAGACATCACATGAAGATCGTTATCGCCATGGCGGCGTCGCTCGCATTCGCGGGCGCCGCCGTCGCTGCCATTTCGCCTGCGCCCGCCCAAAAGCAGCCCTTAGCCACAACCAGCGGGGCATTGGAGCTTGCCGGCGGGGTTAACAAGCCCGGGAACCCCGGAAAACATGGCAAAGCCAACGAGAACCGCCAAAGGGGCAGGATCTCGAACCACGATTGAGATCATCGAGGGCGGTTGGGGCCGTCCTCGATATCCTACGCTGGTCGCGATTCCGACGCGCCTGAATACTCGTCACGCAAAGCGCCGATCGATCGACGAGCCCGCCTCACCCGATCTTCAGAGGCCATCGCCGTACCAAAGCGATGGCTGCCCTCCGATGGTCGTCCCGCTCAGTAATACGGCGACACGCATTCCTGGCGCGGCCCGTAATGGGGCTGGAACGAGTTGTCGTAGGCCCGGTACGAGCGATAGCGGTCGTAGCACCATTCGACATGGGCAGACGGCGCATTGGAATAGACCCTGCGGGGTGGCTGCGCGATCGCGCCGCCGATGACCACGCCGGCGCCGAAGGCCGCCAGGGGATACCACCAGCCGTCACTGTGTCGACGGTAGCCGTCGCGACGGTAACGGTATCCCTCATAGCCATTGTAATAGCCGTATCGTGGGCCGGCATTGTAACGCTTGCCGCTGTAGCGGTAGCCGTCATATCCGCGCTTGTGCGGCGGGCCACCGTAATGACCGGGCTTGTGGTGGATCAACTCGACCGGCTGGGAAACCGCCTGCCCGGCCGAAACGGGGGACATGGGCACGGCCTGGGCCGAGACCGCCGACAGCGCCGTGGCAGCAGCCACGAGGACTGCACCTATTCTTTTCATCATCTCATCCAACTGTTTTTCGTCGGCCCATTTTCCGGCCCACGCATGAACCTGGGATGAACATGGAGGGCTTGGCCACCAGACATTCTCCCTTAGCACCTGCGAACTTTCGGCACCCTCCTGAGCCCGACCGCTCGGCATCACCGCCACAGCTTGCATTTGCTTCGGCCTTGCGTGAACCTTGGGTTGGGCAAGCGGAAGGGGCGGAAAGGGCAGCAAATGACGAACACGCGGACTGCAACGCTGTTGGTGGCGGTAACGCTCGCGCTCTCAAGCGGAAATGCGAATGCCGCCAGGAACGGCATTCTTGTCTATGGCTGCACCGCCGACAAAAAGCCGGCGCGCATGCGCGTCGTTGCTCCGCTCAAGGACAAGGGCGCGATTGAGTCAGGGTTTCGCCAGATGATCCGCACGAAAACCTCGCAGTGGTTTCTTGCCCAGAAGAAGGCGCTCGATCTCACGGAGTTCGAGCAGGCGCTCGCGGCGGTAACGCGTTCCAGCGGAGGCAGGCTTCCGGAACAGAACCCTCACGGCGTTGCAAGGTCGGTCGAGATCGGCAAGCGCGCAGCGTCGATGAAGCTCTATTGCGGCGGCTAGCGCCCGCCCCTCAACCGGCCTTCGCCGCAAACGCCCCGAGCAACCCTGCCCAGCCGCCCTCGGAATCGAGCGACGCGCGGGCGACTTCCGCCTTGGCGCCGTAGCTTGCGAGATCGCGATGCTCCAGCCGCACGGTGGTGCCGCCCTCGGCCGTCGGTTCGAACCTCACCTCCACCTCGGTCTGAAACTCCGGATCGAAAACCCAGTCGGCGTTGAGCTGCCAGACAAAGAGGATGCGCTTCGGCGGCTCGCAGGCGAGCACCCGCCCCCATTCCCTCTCCTCGCCCGAAGTGCCGATCTCATACCAGCGGCCGCCGGCGGCGGGCTCGACGACGACGGTCTTCTGGCCGCTTTCCGTCAGGCTGTGGGTCTTCAGCCACCAGTCGCCCATGCGGGCCGTGAAGATCTCGAAGGCGCGCTCCGGCGGCACGCTGACAGTGACGGATTTCTGCACTGGGGCCGGCTCGATCCTCTGCATGTTGGGTCTCCCCTCCGATCGTCAACGATCGCAAGTCCGCCGATTGTACGGTCATCGCCGCTGCCCCGGTCGCGTCCCCACAAGTGGTGTAGCTGGGCGGTAGCGAAGCCGCTCGCGAGCGCGCCCTCGACAGCGCCGTAGCGA
>NZ_PNFP01000040.1 GCF_002940685.1 Ensifer adhaerens
TGCAAGAAAATGGGAGAATGAACGCGATGTAGTGATGATCGATCTTGACGTCAAAATCCTCATGTGAGCTGCGACGACACTTTCTCGCTGGTATCGCTCGTCTCGGCTGGCCTCGGCATCGGCTTTGCGCCGGAATGGACGAAGGATCTGCCGAACCGTGGTTTCGAGCTTCGTCCGGTCAGGGGCGTCGATCTGAAGATCGGGTTTGGGGTTGCCTGGAGTAAGGAGGACCCGACGGCGTCGCGCGACGACATCATCGAATATTGCCCGGTCGCTGGTTCGGCCGGGGAGGGGAGGAGGGTGCACCATCGCGACCGGTTCCATCCCTCGATCGAGCGGAGCGTCTTGCCGGGGGTAGTCGGTCCCGGTTCCCGGCCTCTGGCCGGCGCTATGCTGAACCTCCTGCGGCGACCCTTTTAACCGGTCAAGTCGCGCGCGAACGGGCTCTGGCCGCGTGTCGCGGCCGGCGCCTGGTACGCTCACTTTTCAAGCCATCCGAGCCTGACAGCTCGGCTGCCGCTGACCTGTTCGGGCAGGTGAATGGGTGGCTTCTACGCTTGGCTAGCGAGACGGCAGACGGCTGCATTGTCCTGGAACTCGCGCAAGCCCTTGTAGGGGGCCGCAGCTTCTCGTCGCTTGTCCGCGCCCGGTATTCGATCTCTGCTATGAGCGTCGACTGCAGCCACGACAATACGTTTGGGCGGCGCGCCTAGTACGTTCGCCGTACGGACTGCAAAGCAGAGATCAGTAATGTTTCGCGCATTGTGGCGTGCGCCGATCATCAAGAGATCCGTCAGTTGAGTAGGTTGATATATTAGCAAAACCGTACCGGATTTGCCGAAAGCGACCTTCCTTGCGTGGGTCTTTGTTCGTATCTGGGTGCATCGGCTTGGCCGATGGAGTTTTTCTTCCCCGTGTTCAGAGAGCCATCTGGATGCGAGCCTTGCCCCGCCTTCCCCGGCGGGGTTTTCTTTCAACCTTCGTCGTTTACCCCTGAGCCGGACACGCGGGCGCTTCCTTTCCCTGTCCAAAACCGGGTTGCGGCGAATCCTGATCGAAGGAATGTGTGAGGAAGCATGAGAAAGCTGGTCGCAGGAAAGCTTCACGGCATCCATGTCACTGAGGCGAACCTCAACTATCATGGGTCGATCACGCTTGACCCGGATCATTGCGAGGAGGCCGGTATCCTGCCGATGGAGTTCGTCGAGATCTGGAACAAGAACTCGGGCGCCCGCATCTCCACCTATGTCATCCTTGGTGAGCGCGGATCCAGGTGTTGCATCCTCAACGGTGCGGCCGCGCGCACCTGCCAGCCCGGTGACCAGATCATCATCTGCAACTCGGTCTATCTGGATGAAAGCCGGCTTGTCTCCTTGAAGCCAAAGATCCTAACCTTCGACGAGGACAACCACATTCGAGATCGCCTCACTTACTCTGTCGGGGTCGATGCATCAGGCAAGTACACGTTCGATATCCTGGATGAGACCGAGACGGCGTTGTCGATACCGCTCATGGTGTCCGGCGGCTGATTGTGCGCAGAGGCGGCTGGGTCTGATGCCGCTGGCGCGGCCAGCTTTTTCGTCTTCCTCAAAGTGCGAACGAGAACTGCGGTGCGCTTTCGAGTTTCGCGCGCTCAAGCGACGACAGCGTCACGCCTAGCAACCGGATGCCTTTTTGAGCAGGAAAAAGCGGCAACAACAGCATCGTCACGATCGCTGCGAGCTCGGCGGCACTCGCGATCGGGGCCGCGGTTGTCTTGCTCCGCGTGATCTGCGTGAAATCCGCCCATTTTACCTTGAGCGTCGCGGTCTTGGCGCAAATGCCGTTCGCCTCGCAATAGCGCCAGACCTTTTCGATCAGCGGTTCGAGGCCGGCTTGAGCCGTTTCGAACTCGTGCACGTCGACCGAGAATGTGTCCTCCGCACCGATTGACTTGCGCACACGGTCAGCCTTGACCTGCCGCTCGTCGACGCCACGGGCGATCCAGTAGAAGTATGGCCCCGATTTTCCGAAGTGCTTCTGAAGGAAAGCGACATCGTGTGCCTTCAGATCGGCACCCGTTTCGATGCCGAGTTTGTGCATGCGCTCGGCGGTCGCAGGTCCCACACCATGGAACTTCTTGACGGGCAAAGCCTCGACGAAGGCAGGACCGTTTTTCGGGGTGATGACGAAGAGGCCGTCGGGTTTTCTCTGGTCGGACGCCATCTTGGCAAGGAACTTGTTGTAGGAAACGCCGGCCGAAGCCGTCAGCCCGGTCCGCGCTTTGATTTTCGCGCGGATCTCCTCGGCGATCTCGGTCGCAAGCTCCATTCCCTTGAGGTTTTCGGTAACGTCGAGGTAGGCTTCGTCGAGCGAAAGGGGTTCAATCAGAGGCGTATACTCGGCAAAGATCGCATGGATCTGCGCAGACACCGCGCGATAGGCGTCGAAGCGCGGCCTCACGAAAATCAGCTCCGGGCATTTCCGCTTGGCGGTGACGGACGGCATGGCCGAATGAACGCCGTACTTTCGCGCCTCGTAGCTTGCCGCGGCGACCACGCCGCGCGCCTCGCCGAAGCCGACCGCAATCGGAAGCCCGCGAAGCTCTGGATTATCCCGCTGCTCCACCGATGCGTAGAAGGCATCCATGTCGACATGTATGATCTTTCGTGTGCGCTCAGAGCGTTCCATCAGCGATCACCCGACCTGCGACCTGTCATAGCAAGAGGTCTTCTTCGGGCAGGACCGCAGGAGGCTCGACGACAACCAGCATGTTGCCCGGAAGCGGCCGTTGCAGGTGCTTGACCTCGTCCCAGGCACCGGTGAGCCACAGGTCCACCTCTTCCGGTGTTGTCAGGACGACCGGCATGGCCTTCTCATGGAATGGAGCGACGATCTCGTTCGGGGTTGTGGTGAGGAAACCGAAGAGCTCGTATTCGCGCTCACCGTCGCGCACGCGCCTGACACCCTTCCACGGTGTCCAGAAGCCCGCGAAGAACATAAGCGGCCGATCCCTAGTTCCGGCAAACCAGACATTCGGGATCTTCCCGCCGGGAACCTTGGCGGCCGGATCCGGCTCGGCAAAGGAAGTGAAGGGCACGACGCAGCGACTGGTCGGCCCGAGCCAACGTCTCCAGTGCGGCGAAGCAACATTGCGGATGTTCGTGACGCCAGGATCGTAGTTCTTCACAAAGGCCGGCGGCGAGGGCATGCCCCAGGTGATGCGCGCGATCTCGCGCTCTCCGTCGTCCCCAACGCGAACGACCGGAGCCTGATAACCCGGATAGACGTCATAGGACGGCTGGTTCCAGCCCGCCTTGTCTCGAAAGGCTTTGGTGAACGCAATCACGGCATCGCGTGTCGTGGTGATATTGTAGAGATTGCACAAAGTTTCAGTCTCCCGTTCTCACCTTTGCTTCATACCAGCGACCGGACAGCTCTGTCGCCGCTCTCCAGCGCACCGATGCGTTCAATCTCAGCAACGGCCCATGCCTCCACTTGTTTGGATCGCAATCAACAGGCCCGCTTCTGAACGCCGTTGACTCGAAACTCAAATAGGAACAAATAGAGAACATACCAACAGGAAACACTAATGCAAAGCCCCAAGGAGATCTTCTTTCCCAAATGCCCGATACAGTTGCCAATTCGATTGTTGCTGAGCTACGGGACCGGATCCAGCGTCTCGAAGGGCCGAGCGGTCGCGGGCGACAGGTCCTGCCGTTTGGTGTCTCGCAGATCGATCGGCGCTTGCCGGGTGGGGGGCTTGCACTCGGCTCGTTACATGAGGTCGCCGGCGGCGGCAACGGTGCGATCGACGGTGCGGCGGCCGCGCTCTTTTCGGCGGGTATCGCGGGCCGCACCAAGGGCAAGGTGCTCTGGTGCGTGACGCGGCCGGATCTCTTCGCGCCGGCGCTTGCCCAGGTGGGACTGGCGCCGAGCCGCATCATCTATGTGGAGGCCGGCGACGAAAAGGTGCTGCTTGCGTGTATGGAAGAGGGGCTGCGCCATGGTGGGCTCGGTGCCGTCGTCGGCGAGCTCGCCCGCCTTCCGATGAACGCCTCGCGCCGCTTGCAGCTTGCGGCCGAAGGCTCAGGCACCGTGGGCATCGTGATCCGCCGCTGGCGGCGACAGGCCGAGGCGTCGGATTTCGGGCAGCCGACAGCATCGGTCACGCGTTGGCGCGTATCCGTTTTGCCGTCCACGCCCTTGCCAGTTCCAGGTGTCGGCCGCGCGCGTTGGCTAGTCGAACTCATCCGCTGCCGCGCCGGCGAAAGTGCAGATTTCGAAGTGGAGGCCCCAGATGCCAAGGGTCGTATCGCTCTTCCTTCCGAGCTGGCCCACGGATCGCCTGAGGCGCAACCTCGGCGAAGCGGCGCCGCCGGCTGAGACGCCTCTCGTCCTTGTCGGCCACCAACAGCGCCGGCGCCTGGTGCTATCGGTGAACGCTGCGGCGATCGCCGCGGGCTTGAGGCCCGGCATGGCGGCCACGAAAGCTCAGGCACTGGTGACGGGCCTTGTCGTCATGGACGCCGATCCTGTGGCAGACCAGGAAGCACTTGAACGCTTGGCACTCTGGGCGCTGCAGCGTTACGCGCCGATCGTTGCCGCCGATCCCCCCGATGGCCTCGTGATCGACACATCAGGTGCCGATCACCTGCATGGTGGCGAAGAACTGATGCTGTCCGGCATGGTCAATCGGTTCTTTGGATCCGGCATCGAAGCCCGGGCGGCGGTCGCCGATACCTGGGGGGCGGCCCATGCCGGCGCCCGGTTTCTTGCGCGGCCAACGCACGTCATCGCGCCTGGAGGACAGCGGGATTTGGTTGAGAGGCTGCCCATTGCAGCGCTTCGCCTCGATTCCGCAATTGTCCATGGCCTTCGCGTGCTTGGCTTCAACACGATCGGTGAGGTGGCCGGCGTGCCGCGGGCGCCGCTTACGCTTAGATTTGGGCCCGAGCTCGGCCGCCGGCTCGACCAGGCGCTGGGAAAGGTCGCCGAGCCGATCGATCCGGTTCGCACGCCTGAACTTATCGGAGTCCGCCGATCATTCGGTGAGCCGATTGCGGCTGCCGAGACGATCGCGCGCTATGCCGCCAATCTTGTGGGTGCGCTCTGTCGAGTACTGGAAGAAAAGGGCCTTGGCGCGCGACGCGTCGATCTTCTCTTCCACCGGGTCGACAACACCTACCAGGCGATCCGGGCCGGCACCGCAACGCCTGTTCGTGACGCCAAGCGTCTGACACGGCTCATCACCGATCGGATCGAGACCATCGATCCCGGCTTCGGGATCGAAATCATGTCACTGACGGCGACCCATGCCGAGCCGCTTGTGGCAACCCAGGTCATCTCCTCGCTGGTCGAGGAGCCGGAAGCGGATGTTTCCGGCCTGATCGACATCCTGGGAAACCGCATAGGTGCACGGCGGCTCTACCGCTTCGCACCTGTTGCAAGCGACGTGCCCGAGCGCTCAATCAATCGCATCGCTCCGATGGCACCGGACGAAGGCCTCGGCTGGCCCGGCCATTGGCCACGGCCCATACGTCTGCTGCTCCGTCCTGAGCCTATCGAGACGATGGCGCTGCTTCCCGATCATCCGCCGGTCAGTTTCACCTGGCGCGGCGTGCGCCGGCGGGTGAGGCGCGCTGACGGGCCCGAACGCGTGTTCGGCGAATGGTGGAAACGCGATGCGGAGCTCGTCGCCGTGCGCGACTATTTCCAGGTCGAGGATGACGCCGGAGAACGTTACTGGATCTTCCGCGCAGGCGACGGCGAACACAGCGAGACTGGCAGCCACAAGTGGTTCCTGCACGGGATATTCGGATGACGAGCCCGCGCTATGCCGAGCTGCAGGTGACCTCGCATTTTTCCTTCCTGCGCGGCGCCTCCTCGTGCGAAGAGCTCTTTCAGCGTGCCGCGGAGCTTGGGCTCGAGGCGCTGGCGGTAGTCGACCGCAACAGCCTCGCCGGCATCGTGCGCGCGCATCAGGCCGCGAAGGATGTTGGAGTGAGGCTTATCGTCGGTTGCCGCCTCGATCTCGATGACGATTTGTCCGTTCTCGTCTATCCGACCGACCGACCCGCCTATGCGCGCCTTTGCCGGCTGCTGTCGCTCGGCAAGAAACGCGGCGGCAAGGCGAAATGCCGCCTCGGCTGGTCGGATCTCGTCGCCTACGGCGAGGGCCTGATCGCGGTCCTTCTTCCGGATGCGGCCGATGAGGACTGCGCGCTCAATCTTCGCCGCCTGAGGCAATCCTTCGGCGATCGGGCCTACCTGGCGCTGACGCTCCGCCGTCGGCCGAACGACCAGTTGCGGCTTCACGACCTCTCCAATCTGGCGGCTTCGATCGGCGTGCCGACGGTCGTCACCGACGACGTCCTGTTTCATGTGCCGGAGCGGCGAATACTCCAAGACGTCGTCACCTGCATTCGCCACAACATCACTATTGACGAGGCGGGTTCGCGCCGCGAGCGTCACGCCGACCGCTATCTGAAGCCGCCTGAAGAAATGGCGCGTCTCTTTGTGCGCTACCCGCAAGCGCTTGCCCGAACCATCGAGATCATGGGCCGGTGCCGTTTCTCGCTCGACGAGCTCGCCTATCAATATCCGGAAGAGCGCTCCGGTCCGGAGCTGACGGCGCAAGAAACACTGGCGCAGCTCACATGGGAGGGCGCCAAATGGCGCTATCCCGAGGGGCTGCCGGCGAAGGTCAGAAAGAACCTCGAGCACGAATTGCGGCTGATAGAGAAGCTGCAATATGCGCCCTATTTCCTGACGGTGAACGCGATCGTGCGCTTTGCCCGCTCACGGGACATTTTGTGCCAGGGCAGGGGATCGGCTGCCAATTCTTCCGTCTGCTATGTGCTCGGCATCACATCCATCGACCCGGAGATAAACGACCTTCTCTTCGAGCGCTTTGTCTCGGAGGAGCGGCGTGAGCCGCCGGATATCGACGTCGACTTCGAGCACGAACGCCGCGAGATCGTCATGCAATGGGTCTTCGACACCTACGGCCGCGATCATGCTGCCCTTTGCTCGACCGTAATCCGCTATCGCTCGAAAGGCGCCATTCGCGATGTCGGCAAGGCGCTTGGGTTGCCCGAGGACATGACGAAGATGCTGTCCTCTCAAGTGTGGGGCTGGGGCGAGGATATCGGCGAGAAGCATGCCGAGGAGCTCAATCTCAATCTTTCCGACCGACGCCTGCGGCTGACGCTCGATCTAGCTCGCCAGCTGATGGGAGCGCCGCGTCACCTGTCGCAGCATCCGGGCGGCTTTGTCCTGACGAACGATCGCCTCGACGAGCTCGTCCCGATCGAACCGGCGGCCATGGCCGACCGGCAGGTGATCGAATGGGACAAGGACGACATCGATATCCTGAAGTTCATGAAGGTCGATTGCCTGGCGCTCGGGATGCTGTCGTGCATTAAGCGCGGCTTTGATCTGCTTTCCGAGCACAAGGGCATCAATCTTGATCTCGCGAGCATTCCGCCAGAGGATCCGCGCACCTACGCGATGATCCGGCGGGCCGACACGCTCGGCACCTTCCAGATCGAGAGCCGCGCGCAGATGTCGATGCTGCCGAGGATCAAGCCCCGTACCTTCTATGATCTCGTCATCGAGGTGGCGATCGTTCGGCCCGGTCCCATCCAGGGCGACATGGTGCACCCCTATCTGAGGCGCCGCGAGGGCAAGGAGGCAGTCGTCTTTCCGAAGCCCGAACTGGAGCAGGTGCTTGGCAAGACGCTAGGGGTGCCGCTCTTCCAGGAACAGGCGATGCGGGTCGCGATCGAATGCGCCGGCTTCACGCCGGGCGAGGCCGATCAGTTGAGACGCGCCATGGCAACGTTCAAGCATACTGGCGGCGTCTCGAAGTTCGGCGAGAAGCTAGTTCGGGGCATGGTCGCAAACGGCTATGAACCGGATTTTGCGATCAAGACCTTCAAGCAGCTCGAAGGTTTCGGCAGCTACGGCTTTCCCGAAAGCCATGCTGCCTCCTTCGCGCTGATTGCCTACGCCTCCTCCTGGCTCAAATGCTGGCATCCCGATGTCTTCTGCGCGGCGCTCCTGAATGCCCAACCGATGGGCTTTTACGCGCCGGCCCAGATCGTGCGGGACGCGCGCGACCATGGCGTTGAAGTCCGGCCGGTGTGTGTGAATGCCAGCCGCTGGGATTGCTCGCTGGAGACAGCGGAGGATGAAACTCGCTTTGCCGTCCGCCTTGGTCTTCGCATGGTAAAGGGGCTGGCCAACGCTGACGCCGCGGCAATCGTTGCCGCGCGCGACGAACGACCTTTCGAAACCGTCGACGATCTTTGGCGCCGGGCAGGGGTTCCGGCCGCCTCCTTGGTTCAGCTTGCCGAAGCCGATGCGTTTCATCCGTCGCTGAGCCTTGCACGGCGCGAGGCGCTCTGGGCGATCAAGGCATTGCGTGACGAGCCGCTGCCGCTGTTTGCGGCCGCCTCTGAGCGTGAAAGCCGGACCGTCGCAGAACTCGACGAACCGTTGGTGGTGCTCAGGCCCATGACTACAGGCGGTGAGGTGGTCGAAGACTACGGCCATGTCGGCTTGACACTGCGCAGCCACCCCCTCTCGTTCCTGCGCGCCGATCTGACAAAACGCCGCATCGTCACCTGCCGGGAAGCGTTGCAGACACGCGACGGAAAATGGCTCGAAGCCGCAGGCCTGGTGCTCGTCCGCCAACGGCCGGGTTCGGCCAAGGGCGTCATGTTCATCACCATCGAAGATGAGACCGGGATCGCCAATCTCGTCGTCTGGGCAAAGACCTTCGAGACGTTTCGCCGGGTGGTGCTCGGCGCCGGCATGCTCGGCGTCTATGGTCGCGTTCAACGGGAAGGCGAGGTCGTGCATCTCGTTGCCCATCGCCTGACCGACCTTTCAGCCGAGCTTGCAAGCGTTGGCGACCGAGATGCCAGTTTTCCACTTCCGCATGGAAGAGGCGACGAGTTTCATCATGGGGCGCCGGCACCCGATCCTCGCGGTCTGCCAAAGGGGCCGCGGCCGCGTGACATCGTCGATCCTTATCTGCATCTCGATCAGATTAAGGTGAAGACACGGGATTTTCGGTAAGTGAAACCGCGCGTTCGGCGCCAAGCAAGCTTCGCCGTGCGAGTAAACCGGGATCAGCTAGGGCAGGGCGCGAGTTGAAAGCCGGGGCTTCCCAACTTACAACCGGTTTTTTGCTAGATATCGGCCGACCATGCCTGACAATGAAGAAATCGAAGCTCTCGAGGCAAAGCTGAACGATCTAAATCTCGGGGTTAGCTTGATCTGTCAAGCTGAGCGGATCGCGGGCTCATCTCAATGAGCACCTCATGCTGAGCGCGCACGCATGCGGGCTGAACATTTTGAAACGATCTGGCAACTAGTGCGGCTCGGCCGCTCAAAAGGTTCGCCACCTTAGCGATTTGCCAATCGCACCCCTGGACCACCGTCAGGCCCCGGCCCGCTTTCGAAGAAGATAACGCCTCGCTCTTCGTAGACGCGTTTGATTGCTTCAATTGTTACTGGTTGAGGCCCCCTTGGGCCCGCATCATCCTGCTCAACACGGCTGACCGTATTCGCCGTAACTTTGGCGAGTTCAGCGACTTCCCGCACTCCGAGCTTCAAAATAGCACGCGCAGCACGAGCTTGAGCAGGATTCACGACGACCTCGTATTTATTTCGATACACGGTATTGACAAATACCCAGACGCTATATAGATACACTGCATCGATATTTCCTTCAACGATTCCGCGTTGTTCGCTGGGCGTATTCCGTCCTGCGCGCGCAGACCTTTGTCTTATCCGAACAACGGAGCGACGCCATGGAACTGCGCCAACTCTCGTTTTTCGTTGCTGTGGCCGAAGAGCTGCATTTCAACCGGGCGGCGGCGCGCATGTGCATCGCACAGCCGGCGTTGAGCGCGCACATCCAGGCGCTGGAGAAGGAGCTCGGTGTGCGGCTGCTGGAGCGGTCGACGCGTCGGGTCGAGCTTACGCGGGCAGGGGAGGTGTTCTACGATCGGGCGGTGCGGATCATCGGCGATGTCGGGCTGTCGATGGATGTGGCGCGGTCTGCCGCCGGCAAGGCGGCGCGGACGATCAAGATCGGAACCGTCTATCCAGCAACGATCGGCGTGCTGCCGGCGTTTCTGTCTCGCATTGGCCGTAAGTTTCCTGACGTCGCGCTGCATGTGACGAGCGGCTCGACCAGCGACATCATTCGCGGACTGGAGAATGGCCAGATCAATCTCGGCTTCATCCGTCCGGTCGAAAACATCGGCTCCTTGCGCTTCTTCTCGATCGCGCATGAGCGTTATCTGTTGGCGGTCGAAAAGACGAGCCCTTTGGCGCTTCGAAGCGAGATCGACATCGAGGATCTGAGGGGAGAGAAGATCATCGCCTTTTTCCGTCAGAACCTCTCCTATTCCGAGCGCTACTTCTCCGAGATGTTCGAGACCCATGGTCTGTCCGGCAACATCGCCTATAGATCCCATGAGGAGTGAACAGCGGTCGGCGCTCTGGCAGAGTGAGGCTGCATCAAAGCACTCGCTCAGGAGGAGTA
>NZ_PNFP01000041.1 GCF_002940685.1 Ensifer adhaerens
CGCCTCAAGGATTGGCGCCGCGTTGCCACAAGGTATGACAAGCTCATGCTGAACTTTGCCGCGACATGCTACATCGCGGCAATCGTCACATGGTGGCTCAATTGAGTCTGGAGCCTAGTCCTGTTGCGGCAAGACGGCCCTACGTCGCGCGCAAGACGGGATCACCCCGACGCACGCGATGAAATTGACCAAGACCGCGGTCGTAACGCCGACGTCCCAGAAGAGATACCGCCTGAGGGCCTTTATGACGTGCTCTGGCGCGTCGTCCACGAAGTCTCCAGTGACCGAGTTGCGTTCGTCGCGGCAGGCGTCACCTTCTATCTGCTTCTCGCGCTGTTTCCAGCCTTAGGCGCGATCGTCGCACTCTATGGGTTGCTCGCCGATCCCGTCGATATTGCGGAGCACTTGAGAACGCTCGCTTATGCCCTCCCGCCGGGGGCCTTCGACATCCTCGAGACCCAGCTACGTGCACTCTTGCAGATGCGTGACGCGACATTGAGCCTTGCCTTTTTCATTGGTTTCGCAATTGCCATTTGGAGTGCCCGCAATGGCACGCTCGCGCTGTTCGACGCCATGAATGTGGCCTACCAGGAAGTCGAGAAGCGAGGTTTTGTCAGGCTCAATCTCATCGCCATCGTCTTTACGTTTTGCGCCATGATCGCCCTCATCCTGATGATAGGCATAACCGCAGCGCTCCCCACAGTCCTTCGCGTCGCGCTGCTTGATGCGTCCGATGAGACGATCGTCCTCACCACAGGCTGGTCACTCGTGGTCGTCGCCGCCTTGGCCGGGGCGGCGGTCGTCTATCGTTTCGGTCCCAGTCGCCAGCCGGCAAAGCTCCGCTGGTTGACGTGGGGGGCAATCTTCGCAACATCCGCGTGGATTTTGATGTCTTTGGTCTATGGCTGGTATCTTAACAATCTTGCTGACTACGCAGCCAGCTACGGTGCTTTAGGCGGCCTCGTCGGGTTCCTCATCTGGCTCTGGCTATCGGTGACCCTCTTGATCGTGGGCGCCGAACTCAACGCTGAACTCGAACATCAGACCGCCAAGGACTCGACCACTGGGCGCCCTCTTCCCATGGGGCTTCGTGGAGCGCATATGGCCGACACGATTGGAAAAGCTGCAAGATGACGGGATGTGGGCGCCAGGCTATCCGCCGCGATCGAACCACCGGAAATCGGCGGGCCCGGTCAGCATGTCCGATGCTGGAGCCGGATAAAACAGCCCATGTTAACGAGCAGTGGCTCCTTTTCTATCAGTTGGCAGAAGCGGAAACTCAACGACGCTTCAAACGTTAAGCGGTCAGAGGGTGGAGGAGCAACAATGGCAAGCCCCAAGTCAAAGACGGCCAAGGGCCGAGAGTCGTCGCAAGAGTTCAAGAAACAAGCCGCCGCCGAGGAGCAAAAAGTCGAGAGTGTCAAAGGTTCCCCCCTGAAGAAGGGGGCGGAGCGCTTCGAAGAACGGTCGAAAAGCTCCGACGGCAAGAGCGCCGGCGAAAAGCAAGTCGACTGACAAGGGGCGTGACACGATCGCTACGGCGCGTGTCGCGGCCCGACGTCCAAAAATAGCTCGCTGCCTGGAACGAAAAGCGCAGCTGCGGCTTCTTCTACAGCGTTCAGTATTAGAGGAGAGCTAGCATGAACTCGCTTGCAGAACTTTTCGAACACACACTTCAGGACGTCTACTACGCAGAAAATGCAATCGTTAAGGCACTCCCGAAGGTCGCCAAGGCCGCCAAGAGCGCGGAGCTCAAAAAGGCGGCCGAGGATCATCTTTCGGAAACGAAGGACCAGATCAAGAAGCTCGATCAGGTCTTCAAATCCATCGGCAAGAAACCCGCCGGCGAAAAGTGCGACGCGATCGAGGGATTGATCAAGGAGGTCGATGGGCTGATATCGGAAGCGAAGGGGACCGCGCTCGACGCAGGCCTTCTGGCTGCGTGCCAAGCCGTAGAACACTACGAGATTGCCCGCTACGGATCGCTTCGGGAATGGGCAAAGGACCTCGGGCACGAGGAGGCCCATACTCTTCTTTCGGAGATCCTCGACCAGGAAAAAGCGACCAACAACAAGCTGACCAATCTTGCGGTGACATCCATCAACAAGGCAACCACGGCCCGCAAAGCCGCCTAAATGGCAGGGGCGCGCGACCATCGCTTATTTCTCAGTTCGGCATGCGCCCGGCATTCGGCCGGGCGCATGCCGCGCTCTATCGGCGCCGTTGCAGCTAGGCCCTGCCGGTTTGACACGCAGCATCCTCGATCCAATTCAATAAGATGAATTCACGCAAAGTCGTGCGAAGCAGCGCACAGAAGGCAGCAACACTGGTCAAACGGCCCTTCAGTGGTAAAAGGCGCCGCCCGCACAGTCCCGTGTCCTCCATGCGCAGTTTCTGGGGCCTACTGCTCGCCTACTGGCTGTCCGAACGGTGGCGCGAGGCCTGGGGGCTCACCTTCGTCATCATGCTGCTTACCGGATTGTCGGCCCAGGCAAGTGTCTGGTTCGCGCTGACCTCAGGCGAACTGGTCAATCGGATCGCGAATTTCCATCATCCCACCGTACCCACGACGCCGTCGTCGCTTTTGACAACGGCGGCCACACTCGCCGCCATCGCGATCACGAGGGATGCAGGCTTCACCGCTGTCCGCCACTTCTTTTCCACCAGTCTCCATCGAAAATGGCGGCAATGGTTGGACGAACGCTTCAACCAGGCGCTGCTCGATTCCAACCACACCCACTTCCATCTGCAGCAGAACGGGCGTGGTGAGGGAAGCAAGGAAGACGCTTCTTCACCCGACAACATCGATCAAAGGGTACAAGAGGCTATAAAGGGCATGACAGGCGGTGCGATCGGCCTTGGCCTGGGTATCGCCGGCGTCGTGATGTCGCTTGCCTTTGTGGGGGGCAAGCTGATCGAAACCTCCAGCCCCGTCAGAGGGCTTGATCTTCTCGGCAGCTACGGCAGCGCCTGCCTGACACTTCTCGCGATCGCGATCTACGTGCCCCTCAATACGTTCATCGCCGCCAAGCTTGGCGGTATGCTGCAGGGCCTCTCCATACGCATCCAGTCGGCCGAAGGCAGTTATCGAAGCGAACTGAACCAGTTGTTGCATCGCAGTTTCCATGTTGCCGTCATCAGAGGGGAACCGGCGCAAAAGGCCGTGAACGTGCGCCGATACAGCGAAATCGACGATACCTGGGCCAGGCTCAACCGGGTTTCTGCCAGCTATATGGGCTTTGAACTGGTGCACAATTTCATTGGATCACGCATTGTCGCCTACGCACCAGGTCTCCTTCCTTATGTCGACAAGACAATCAGCTTGCAGGACTATGTCACAGGAGCCGAACTTGCGACGTCCCTTATCAATGAATGCTCGTGGTTCATTCATGCGATGCCTGACATCGCGACACTAAGAGCCGACGCGCACCGCATCACTGAACTCGCGCAAGCAATTGAAGCGGTGCAACAGCCGCAAGACTATTACGCTCGGAGCGGGCCTTCC
This sequence comes from Ensifer adhaerens, assembly GCF_002940685.1. Lineage (GTDB taxonomy): Bacteria > Pseudomonadota > Alphaproteobacteria > Rhizobiales > Rhizobiaceae > Ensifer > Ensifer adhaerens_E. Next base: position 3,506 of record NZ_PNFP01000041.1, read on the forward strand.
GCATTCGAGTATGCGTCCGACGACGACGCGCATGGCCTGACCGTTCATTCTGTCGAGCTCCTGCACACCGGCGACCAAACCCCCTTCTTGACCGCTAGCAACCTGAATTTCGCCCCCGGCGAGTGGACGTTGGTGATCGGTGAATCGGGAAGTGGCAAAACCTCTCTTCTGAAGGCAATACATGGTCTATGGCCGCATGGGCGGGGCATGATTACATTGCCGGACGGCATGCGAACTCTCTATGCCGCGCAGGACGTCAAACTCCAGGACGTTAGCCTTAAGGATCTCGTGTGCCTGCCCGATGAGGCCGGAGCACATAGTGACGTCGCAGTCTCAATGGCGTTGGAAAAGGCGGGTCTCCAAGATATTTCGCGCGAGCTTCCGGATGAGGGCCGCGAAGGGCAGCATTGGGACAAGCTTCTCTCCGGAGGGGAGAAACAGAAACTCGTTCTTGCAAAGATCCTGTTGCTGAAGCCGGGTTTGCTCTTTCTTGACGAGGCGACGAGCGCCCTTGATGGCCAGGCGGTCCAGGCATTTTATCAATCGATCAAAGCAGATTGCCCAAACACGACAGTTGTCGCCATCATGCACGATACCTCCTCGATCCAATCAGAAATCGGGGTGGAGTTCTTCGACAGCGTGCTTGTGATTGAACACGGCACCGCTGAGAAGATGCCAATTGCTGTGTGGCGATCTGCGCAACGAATCCCCTCTTAACTCCGTTGTGTTCGGCATAATGCTGCGGGTTAGCCGCCGGCCCCTCATGGCCACCGCGCAAGCCGCCACGTCGTATTGGAACAAACCGTAAGGCCGAGCGTTCTGTGGCGTATCGGAGGTAACGGCCATGCAAGCCTTGATTTGGGACCGTCCTGTCAGGCTCGGTACGACAGGCGAGCGTCGCATCGACGGACCGCAGGATGCGCTGCAATATCTGAGCGAAATGCCCCAGGGCGGATGGTTCTATGAGCGGGCTAGAAATCGCTGCCGCGCCGCTCTGGAGCGCAGGGATGCGCTTGACTCTCTCGGAAAGCTTTCGTCGGCGCCGCAATAGAAGCATCGTTTCCGATACTGGAAGAAGACATCGCATCCTGAGGCTCGTCACGTGCTCCGAAGATGGAGAATTGGGCTTACCCGCGCCATCTCATGGGCCGGATTTTTCTGTCGTCGTTCATGGCGGCACCAAAGGCGCGGAAAGCATTTCCGGGACGATCGCTTCTTGAGGGATTTCGATGTCGAGGAAATGTTCGGCATCACATAGCGCATGCAATACCCGCCCTCCGGGTATTGAGAGCGCAACCGGGCTTCATCATTAATGGAGCCAACCTGGCCCCGTCGCGACCCCCACAACGGGGCCTTCATTTTCACCTACCCCGAAATCTAGTGACCACTTTTGCGCTGTTCGGCCACGGCGGGTCTCGTCATAGGCTTCCCTCCGATATCAACGAAGGACCTGGCATGGGACAATCAACCAGACGTCACCGAAATGAGCGATGAAGAACTGCGCGGGCTCCGCCTAGCCCCTGTCCACATCTGCATGTCCATGAATTGATCAGATCGAGGATTCGCTGTTGGAGGTCGCCATGAGGCTCATCGTCGTGAATGGATGCGTGCGTCAGCAATTGGCAAAAAGACAGCCCCATCGCTGGGGCTGTGAGGTGAAAAAACTGAGGCTGCTGTGATTGTCCGGTCGCCACCCGCGCTCGATAGGCCCCATCTGCGGAGTTGAGAATGTAGGTGGGGCCCAGAGGCGCTTTCGATCACCCAGCGGCGGACCGAAGCAGCACGTTAGAACATAGGAAAGCGTCAAAGGTTCCACCATGGGACTTCAGTCCCATGACCCCGGCGCAAAGGTCCTGGTCCAGTGGAGGACTGGCCGCGATACGCTATTTTTAACCTCAGCCTATGGCCAACTGTGCGGCGTAGGCCGACAATGACACCAGGGCAGACTGCCCGTCCCTTCGGTTCGCTCTGGTGTCGTTGCCGACCGGAGGAATGGACTATGTACGAGCAATACCGCTACGGCGAACCGCCGCGAAAATGCTCTTGGCGATGCTCGTCATCGGCGGGTACCTGTTCGTGGACAGCGCGCTCTTGAACGAACCTCAACAATCCGTCGCCATCGTCCTTCCGACACCTGTAGCACCATCGAAGTAGTCTTCGCTGAAACAGGGAAGCAGCCATGAGATTGATGCACCTGGGGCGAGCCCGTCTTGGCATGGCTCTGCCACGATATCGCCCTCAGCTCCGCCAAGCCAGAGAGCACTGCCTGCTCGATCTCTTCGAGGCTTATGCGCTCGCCTCATCAACGCTCGAAGAGCTTCAGCGGGAATACCCGGCCCGCAAAGAGCTGATTGCCGAATACCAGCAGACCTGCGCCGACATGCAGGCAGAGATCGTCGCCCTACTCACGCTAACCGATGAGCGACTATTTCCATGAGCAGCGTCAAGTACATGCGTTTTCCCGGCATCCCCGACAAAGCCGGAGACCGTTTTGCGCCCGATAGCGCAGCGGATCGCGGGATAGCTTCACGGCCTCAATGGAGGACCGGCAAGACTGAACACAATCAACGTCAGATGGACCCCGGTGAAATCCCGGCATTCGTCGTCGACGTTCTCGAGGCTGGCTGCGACATCTGTGCCGTGGGGCATGACAGCTACGTGATTAGCGAAATTGTGGAGCAGACCGCAACAAAGGAAAAGCTCGACAGAATAATAGAGAAGTACGGCAATCGCGATGCCCTGAGATGGGAGATCGTCGGCTACCTTTGGTCGATCGGCCGGTTCCTAGAACTCACGTCCGAAATCACCCGTCACTAGTTTCGCAAGCCCCTATGGGCAGACATAGAAAAAAGCCTCTGCCAGGATCGGCAGAGGCCAAAGCAGGCTGGTACACGCCGCCAGGGTCGTCTGGACTGACGGAGCGCACGCTTCAAAGGCTACAGATGGAGCGCGGGACCACAATTCACCCAATGGAAGTGCATGCACCGCCGATATGATTAAGTTTCGCTTCTTGAACTAAGATTGGGAAAGCATCAGACGGCAACGCTCTAGGCGCGCACGCCTCGGGCTTTTGATCGCCTTGGCAGCATGCCTGGTCGCCCTCGCCCTGGCGCCATAATTTCGTGTGTCGTTTATCCCCTCAACTAGCCGCCCTCGTCCCGCGAAACTCATGGATTACTTTCACCGAGTAGCCCGAAATGGGTATTCCCCCCGGTGGAACCAGGCAAGTCCTACCGACGTTTTCTGGACCAAAGTGGTGTTGCGCGGCCCATCCTCGCGTGCAAGCACTTGCCGACCGCGAACGCTGGTGCCGCCCCTTCATTGGGAGGTCCCAAATGTATTTCCATTCGGATGATCTGGACTGCACTCTCGGCCCTAAAGACGTAGAAATGCTGCATCGAGTATTTGAACGGACCTGCTTTTTAGCAGGAATCCCCAAACTTTCTGATCGAGGCAATCAACTGGCAAGATTCCTGATCGACGAGTTCCGTTTCGGCCACACCGACGAGGCTTGCCTCCTGGAGTGCGCTCTCTGGTTCACAAAGCGACATGCGCGACAATCGGAGTTCTCCACGACTCATTCTGGGCGGGTTGAAGTATCGGGTGTTCGTAGACCCGCAAACGAATAATCTGGAGGCGATATGGGTTTGGTGCATCTCGGAAGGGCGCGCTTGGCAATGGCGCTGCCCCGTCATCGGGAACGCTTGCGCTCGGTCAAAGATCATGGATTGTACGACCTCTTCGAAAAGTATGCGTTGGCGGCAAAGACACTCGATGCCCTTCAGCGAGAGGCGCCCCGGCGGGAGGAGCAAATCCATTGTTTTCAGCAGCTTTGTCTGGATTTGCAGGCTGAGGTCGTCGCTGTGCTCGACCGGCTGCACGAGGAGAGCTGGTAGTCACATGCAAAGTGCACAGACTGTGCTCGAAGTTTGTTATCCCTTCCCGACGATCACAAAAACGAAGCTTTTTGCCGGTCACCCGTGGGCGCCGATCCCCGTCGGCTTCCAGCGCTGTACGTCTTCGGCAACTGGCTTCATCTCCGAGACGTCCTCTCCGATTGTGGCAACCGATGCCTCGACGTGTCCGTGCTAGCCGCCGGGATGGTCTGGCTGGCTAGAAGAGCTCTGGTTGAAGGCGTCATACGCGAGATCGACGGAAAGCACGACCCTCCCGTCAAGCACCTTGCTGTGGTGACGATGCCGCCGAGCGACGTCATGCGTCGTTGATTGACATATGAGGAGCAGCCCATAAGCTGGGCCAACGCCTTTGAGATCGACACCGTTTTCCGGAGATAGGGATCATGCAGGTGCCCCTCAGACAAGTATGGCCAAGCGCATGAGACGGTTTCTGCTCGTGAGCCTCGCCCTTTGCTTTTCGGCTTTGGCGTCCGGCGCCGCAACGCTGGACACCATTTTGGAGCGTGGAACCGTGCATATCGGTTACATCTCCGATCAAGCGCCATTTTCCTCCAGCAAGCCAGGGGCCGAACCGGTGGGATATGCCATCGACCTGTGCCGCAAGATTGCTGACGAGATCGAACATCACATTCCGCAACTAAAACGAAAATTTGTTGAGGTGACGCTCGCCGACGGCTTTGATGCAGTAGAGAATGAAGATATCGACTTGCTTTGCGGCTCCATCACCGTGAACTTGAAGAGGCGGGAAATCGTCGATTTCTCACAACCGATCTTCCTCACCGGGGCGAGCGCGCTGCTACGCAAGGATTCGCCCAGCTACCTGCAGTCGCTCTTTCTCAACGGACCCGCCGTTCGCGCGGTCAGCGAGCGCGTAGCCACGAACGTCATCGGCATGCGCGCAAACACGACGACGGCAGCGACACTTCGCGACGCACTCGCAGTCCAAGAATCGAAGACAAAGCTTGCCGATTTCAAGACGCATGAGGACGGGCTCAAGGCGCTGGAGGACCGCAGGATCGATGCCTACATCGCCGATCAGGTTCTGCTCATCAGCTTGGCCAAGCGGGCGCGCGATCCATCCTCGCTGGAGGTCGGCGATCGCCTGATCACGCATGAACCCTATGCGATCGCATTGCGTCGCGACGACGCCGACTTCCGCCTGCTGGCAGACCGCGCGCTGACAGATTTCTACCTGTCGGACGATTTTCTACCGCTGCTGGTAACCTATTTCGGAGGCGAAGCGCCAATGCTGCACACTCAAATCATCATGCAACACGTGCCATAGGTCGTGTGCGGCGGGATATTGAACTAGGAGGAGCAGAACGCGCTTGCCTCCTATGGCGCTGAGCCAGGCCGAGGCGCGCCTTCCAGGCGCCGGCACTGCACAAATCTATTTTATCCAGGCCGTTTATCACGCGCGAGCTACGTGTGTTTTCTCGCCCATTCGATGGTTCGCGCGATACCATCGCGCCAAGGTACGAGCGCTTTCCAACCCAACACCGCGTCTGCTAAGGCTGGTGAAGGACAGAGATCAACGTCGTCGGATGCGCTCGTCTGGGGAAACTCGACCAGAGTAGGATTCACTCCGACTTTCTCAACGATGAGGGTCGCGACCTCTCGCATTGTCGGTGCGTACCCCGAGGCAATGTTGACGAGTGGTGTCTTTTGCTGACAAATGTTGGCCATCTGATACAGCCCCTCCACGGCGTCCCGCACAAACAAGAGATCACGGCGTTCGTTGGGTCGACGCACGATGGAAGGCTCTCCGACGAGGCATTTTCGGATCAAAGACGGGATGAGGAAATCGCCCGACTGGCCAGGCCCGAAGACAAGCGAAAGCCGTGCCGTCAAGACCGGAAACGCCAGGCGCGGCTGCAGCGCTTCAACATAAAGCTGACCCGCGACAAGGGCAGCGGCATAGGTTGTGCAAGGCATCTCGCGCTGCGTTTCTAGATGAGGCATCGGCGCTTTGCCATAAGCGGCCAAGGTCCCCGCTCGCACGAAGGCGACCGGAGAAACAGGCGCCTCTGCCACGGCAGCGATGGTTTGCAACAGACCTAGCAGATCCTCTTGAACGCTTCCGAAAGCGTCTGCGAAACTCGGTTTCGGCGTACGTCGGGTGGCAGCGGCAAGATAAAAGATGTAACGCGCCTTGGCAGCCGCAAGACAACGCTTAAGGGCTCCGGTGTCTGCAAGCTCCAAAATATGCAGGCCCCATCGATGTATTTTAATCGATGCAGATCTGTACCGCGTCGAGCGAGCACGTGGACTGTGTGTCCTTCCGCACAACACCGTGCCACGAGGTGCGATCCGATGAAACCTGCGCCTCCAACGATCAATACGTTCGACATTGGAATGTCTTTCAGCTTCGCCGTTTTGCCAGCAGTAGTTTAGCGCAATCGCACCTAGGGCATACCTCGCGATCCGTCACGTTACAGCCACGGCAGCGACATGCAACTTACCTGATGGGATGCCTAGATACTCAAAGAAGGCTAAGCCGGGTCAAAAAGACAGCAAATGAACGCGTCGTCTGCTTTCGCCGGTCGTGCAACTTGTGCGTCGGATGCTGCACTCCTGTCCCATGCTTGAGGCTGTTGCAAAGCAAAGGTCACAGCTTTCATCGCTCGAAGCGCAGCACCTTCCGTCCACAGGGCAGGCTATCGCACAACAGCAGGCTTGCGGGTTTGGTCTGCCACCGAACTCGGTTGATCGCGTCCCGTGAGGTGGTGTAGCAGACGGCATTGGTCGCCGTGCTCTCCGGCATGGACCGGGATGATCAGCGCGCCACGGCTGGCAGGCTGATGAGCGGATCATCGCTCATCTG
>NZ_PNFP01000042.1 GCF_002940685.1 Ensifer adhaerens
CGCCTCAAGGATTGGCGCCGCGTTGCCACAAGGTATGACAAGCTCATGCTGAACTTTGCCGCGACATGCTACATCGCGGCAATCGTCACATCGTGGCTCAATTGAGTCTGGAGCCTAAAGCGGAAATCGGCTGGGGCATGGAAGTGACACAACTGCGTTAGCCATGCCTTTGCCTGGATTGCAGCCGCCGCGCGCATCCAAGTTCCGGAGCGCTCAAGGCGCTATTCGGGTTCATCCGCGCGTCTCTTTCGCAGCCCGTCGAGACCGCGGCGGCTCACCTTTTCATTGAGCGTGCGCACCGGAACGCCGAGACTTGCTGCGGCGCGCGAGATATTGCCGGCGTGTCGGTTGAGCGCTTCGGAGATGATATCCGTTTCGTAAGCAGCCAATCGTTGCGGCAGCGACAAACCGGGGTTTTCCGCAACCTCCGCTACGTCGGGCGCCGGCAGTTCGTCAAGCCCGAGGGCAAAGCGTTCCGCAAGGGCCTTCAGTTCACGAACGTTGCCGCGCCAGGCCCGCTGCTCAAGGAGAGATGTCGCCTCGGGCGAAATCGTTCTTTCCGGGCGGCCGTAGCGGCGAGCCGCGAGGTTTGCGAAATGCATGAACAGCAGGCCGATGTCGCCCCGCCGCTGACGAAGCGCCGGTATGCGGATGTCGACGGTTGCCAGCCGATAGAAGAGATCGTCGCGGAAGCGACCCGCCTCAATATCCACTGAAAGGTCGCTTTTGGCTGCGGCAACGACACGCACATCGACAGGGCGCAATCTGTTTTCTCCTAAACGCTCGATCGTTCGCTCCTGCAGCACTCGCAGGATCTTTGCCTGCAGCGGCACTGGCATCGATTCGATCTCGTCGAGGAAAAGCGTTCCGCCGCCGGCATGTTCGAACTTGCCTTCCCGCTCTGTCACAGCCCCGGTGAACGCACCTTTCGCGTGGCCAAAGATCTCACTTTCGAAGATGCTCTCGGGCAATGCGGCGCAATTGACAGCGACGAAAGGACCGCCCGAGCGACGGCTCTGCTGGTGCAACGCCCGCGCCACAAGTTCTTTGCCTGTTCCTGTTTCTCCGATGATCAGAACATCGATGTCGACGTCGGAAAGGACGGTGACGCGCTCACGCACATCGCGGATTGCCGCGCTGTCGCCGACAATACCTCCTTTATCCTTACCCTCGTCGACAATTCCCTGCAGACGCCCGATCTCCTGTTTCAGACGGCGCTTCTCTACTGCCTTGTCGAGCATTGAAAGCAGCCGTTCGGCATCGTACGGCTTCTCGAGGAAGTCCTCCGCTCCCTGCTTCATCGCATGCACCGCGAGGTTCACATCGCCATGCGCCGTGATGAGAATGACTGGGATGTCGCTTTTGTGACGGGTGATCGAGTTCATGAGTGTCACCCCGTCTATGCCGGGCATGCGCACATCCGTAACCACCACATCCGGGTCGTGCCGTAGCAGGAACTGAAAGGCCTCTTCCGCTCGATGGAAGGCGTCGACACAAAAGCCACTCACCGAAAGCCAGTCTGTCGCGGCCTTGAGGAGGTCGTGATCGTCATCGACCAGAAGCACATGTCCGCGGCTCACTGCGCGGCCTCCATATTGACGCCTTCTCGTTTTGCGAGTGGAACCGAAATTGTCGCGCAAGTTCCTCCGCCAGGCGCTTGCGAAAATCCGATCTCTCCACCGCATTCCCGTACGATCGTCGTCGCGATCGATAGCCCGAGCCCCAGGCCTTCACCCGTCAGCTTGGTGGTGAAGAAGGGCTCGACGATGCGCTCGCGATGTTCCGGCGCAATCCCCGTCCCATTATCGATGAACTCTACCTTCACGCGCTGATCGTCCTCGGTTCGGCGAATGATGATCGAGGGGGCGTGGCGGCCCTCGACCGCATCAAGCGCGTTGAGCAAGAGGTTCAGCATTGCCTGTTCCAGTTTGAGCGCGACAGCATTGACGACCGGGGAAGGAGCGTGCGCAACGATGCGCAGGGACACGCCAAGGCTCGTTGCCTTGGGGGCGGCGAGATCGACCGCGTTGCCGATAACCGCGTCTATAGCGACATCCTCGAGCTCCGAGGCATCTTTTCTCGCAAAGGTCTTAAGGTGTTTGACGGTGCGCTGCATGCGTTTGACGAGTGCGCGGGCATCGAGAAGACGTGTCCCCACAGCATGGGCTTCGCCCTTCTCGGCGAAAACACCAGCGGTCGCGAGCGTGGCGTCAAGCGCGGCGAGCGGTTGGCTCACTTCGTGCACGATCGCTGCCGACATGCGGCCGAGCGCCGCCATCTTTTCCGAATGGATAATCCCTTCCTGCATGCGTCTAAGTTCGTCTTCGGTCTTCTTGCGCATTTCGACCTCGCAGGCGAGGTCCAGTGTGCGATCGGCCACCATGCGCTCAAGAGTTTCACTCTGACGCAACCGGATTCGGATGGCGTGGGCGCGTTGGTGGAGAAAGTAGAGTGCGCCCGTTGCCGAAAGGCCGGCGATGAGGGTTGAGAGCGCCCAGAAGCCGGCAAGCTGAGCCGTGTTTTCCATGCCGGTTGCCGCCAGCACCCTCCACCCGTCCGGCTCGACTTCTGACAAGCGCGCTAGCAATTGTGCCCCTTCATCGTCGATCCGAATGGCCGGTCCTTCTGGTCCTGCCGAAGCCAGGTCCGCGGCGGTCGAAAGGATCGGTTGGCTTGCTGCAAGATCGACGCCTTCGTAAGTGCGCTCGGCGTCTATTCTGGCTGTGGCGGCTTCGCCAAGCGCCACGAGCGGCCGGTATTTCCATCGCGGATTACCGGTGAGAAAAACGATGCCCCAGCGGTCTGCAATCGCCGTTTGAACGCCGGCGGCTTCCCAGGCAAATTCAAGAGGGGAGAGGTCCGCCTTGACCACGACAACGATCGGCGGCCGGCCCGCAACGTCGATACGAGAAGCCAGAAAATAACCCGGTCTCTTCGTCGTAACCCCAATTGCATAAAAGCGTCCATCGCCATCACGCATGGCATTTCGGAAGTAGGGCCGGAAACTATAGTCATGGCCGACGAAGCTCTCCGGGGTTTTATGATTGCTTGCGGCTAAGGTGGTGCCGTTCTCGTCGAGGATGTAGAGCTCGGCAGGGCCCGCCTGACGCACGATCGTTTCCAGGTAATCGTTTGCGGCTGCAACCACCGGCGCGCCGCGTTCGCCCGATGCGAGTGCGCGAATGCGCGCATCCTGGCCGACCACCAGGGGAAGATAACGAAAACGCTCGATTTCCGTCGCGATAGCGCGGTTGGTGACAACCAGGCTGCGCTGAAGCTGGCCGTCGAGGTTTCCGAGCGCTACGCCGTTTGCAAGGTAATACGAAATGAATGGTGCAATGCATGTCAGGACGAGCATTGCGATGGTCATACGGCCGATGGTACGCGTCATCCTCGGATCGATCCGCTTGCTGTTCTTGTAGGTCGACCTTACCGCCACAGCCGCAGCACGAGAACTGGATAATTGCGATGCCTTGCCCTCCGTTTCTCGACAAGTTTCTCTTGTTCCTTCGGTGCCATGGGTGCGCCAGCCCATCATCACTTTCCACAGGGCCGCAGAACGATGGGCTCCCCGCTCCTGCGGCCGAGCTCCGTGCAACTGCTGATGTCGCAAAGTGTCCAGCCCGAAAGTGTTGAGCCCGATGCTGCAAGCACGAGTTCGGGTAACGGCGGAAGGTGGGGGTGCCATACCCACCAGCCGTCTTCGAGCCGCGCGCCGTCGCCCGGTTCCATGCCGGCACCCGATCCTTTCACTCTTGCCTCCTGCAGGACCAGCCCCTCACCGGTTACCGCCCAGCTTTCCTGCCATCCGGCCCTTTCCACGGAGTGGGTCCAGCCGAGGGTAAAGACGCCAGCTGCTATGGCGATCGCCTTGCCGCCGGATATGCAAAGCAGGGCGCTCATACCGCTCTCGGTGTGGTCGTTGCCGGCTCCGATTTCGCCGCCCTTGCCTTGCGCCAGACGAGAAGCGCAAAAAGCGCGGCGAGCGCGAAGCCTGCCTCGTCGGTTGTCGGCAGTGCTGCCAGCATGCTGAACGAGGCAGCGGCCGCCACGGCTCGCTCCAATGGGGAGAGCCGAACCGCGGCAAACCCGATCACCGCCGCACCCCAAAGGCCAACGGCAAGGCCAGTCTTGAAAACGATATAGGCGACCGCCGCCGGATAACCCATGCTCGCTGCCAGCGGTCCTCCGTCTTGGAGCATGAGCGCCGGGGAGTAGACGGCCATGAACGGAATAACGAAACCGGCTGCTGCGACCTTGATCGCCTCGAGTGAAATCTTGAGGCCGCTTTCGCGCGCGATGGGTGCTGCGGCAAAACAGGCGAGCGCCACTGGTGGCGTCAGATCGGCAAGGATGCCGAAGTAGAATACGAACATGTGGCTGACGATCAGCGGCACCCCAAGTTCCAGCAATGCTGGGCCCGCGATCGATGATGTGATGATGTAGTTCGGGATCGTCGGGATGCCCATCCCAAGAACAAGGCAGGTAACCATTGTCAGCAGAAGGGACAAGAAGAGGCTTTTGCCGCCGACAGAAACGATGAACTGGCCGAAGGTGTTTGCGGCACCGGTCAGCGTCATGGTGCCGATGATGATGCCGACGAGGGCACAGGCGATTGCAACCGGCAGAGCAGTCTTGGCACCCTCCGCCAGGGCATCGCGACAAGTGACGAGCGTCTCCCGGCCCCCTTTGGCCGCAGCGTTCGCAGCGATCAGTGCGGCGAGCGCAACCACGATGACCGCGATGCCGAACTGGAAGAACGCCGCGGCGATGAGACCCAGGCCGATCCAGAAGATGACGCGAATGATGGTTGAGTTGATTCCAAGCGCGATGGAGCTGCCAAGGATAAGCAGCAGCGTGAAGCCAAGGCCGACCGTGCCGGCAAACAGCGGCGTGTATCCGGAAAACAGCAGCCAGACGAGGGCAGCAAGTGGTAGGATCAGGTACCAGCCCTTCGCGATTGCAGCCCTGGCGGATGGAAGTTCGTTTCTTGGCAAACCGAGCAATCCCTGTTTCCCGGCCTCCAGATGCACCATCCAGAACGCAGATGCGAAATACAGGATAGCGGGGATCAGTGCTGCCTTGACGATCTCATGATATTCCACGCCCAGCGTCTCTGCCATGATGAAGGCGACCGCACCCATGACCGGGGGCATAATCTGGCCGCCCATCGATGCGGTAGCCTCCACGCCGCCGGCAAACGCCGCACGATAGCCGAACCGCTTCATCAACGGGATCGTGAACTGGCCAGTCGTCACGACGTTGGCAACGCCCGAACCGGAAATCGTGCCCATCAGGCCGGAGGAAATGATCGATACCTTCGCCGGTCCGCCGCGCCGCGCCCCCACGAGACTAAGCGAGACATCGTTGAAGAGCTGGATCATGCCTGCCTTTTCCAGAAAGGCTCCGAACAGGATGAAAAGGAAGATGTAGCTTGATGAGACCAGGGTCGGAATACCGTAGATGCCTTCGGTCCCATAGGCCATGTGATCGATGACCTGAGAAAAGTCATAGCCTCGGTGATTGAGCGGGGAGGGCAGGTGCTCGCCGAACAGGCAATAGGCCAGGAATATGCCGGAAATGATTGGCAGCGCCGGCCCCATCAAGACCCACGCGGCGGCAAAGACGATCCCGATGCCGAGCACGCCAAAGAAGATGTCGAGCGGCAACGGGTCACCCGCCCGCACGAGAAGATCGGCGTACTCGTAGCACTGATAGAATGCGACGGCCATTCCCACGGTGGAAAGGCCCCAGGCGATTGCTCGTCGCGCCTTGCCCTTGTCAGCCATTGCCGCGAGCAGCGGAAAGATCAGCACGGTGACGAAACCAACATGGATGGCGCGCACGAGCTGGCTCGGGGGGTCGATGAGGTGAGCGGCCGTGGCGATCTGAAAGATTGAGAACAGGAAAGCGATCGCAAAGAGCAGCCGCCCCTCATTCGTCGCCGGAAACGCACCGGCGAGCGCGTCGTGCTTGCTCAAATCGACGGCCGTGCCGCCAGTGTCATTGTCGCGCATTATCGTCCTCCCGGAAAATCTCGCTTTGAAGTGGTCCGTGCGCCATTCCTCCATCGCCGCATGGACCACCCCAAACCCCTCAGAGCAGCCCTTTTTCCTTGTAGTAGCGTTCAGCGCCCGGATGCAGCGGGATCGGCATGCCCTTGATGGCTTCCTCGAGCTTGATCTTCTCGGCGGCCTTGTGAGCCGCTGCCATGGCCGGGAGATTCTCAAACAGTTGCTTTGTCATCTGATAGGCGGTCTCTTCGGAAACCTCGGAATGGGTGACGAGGAAGTTCACAACCGCGACGGTCGGAACATCCGCTTCCTGCCCCTGATAGAGTCCAGCTGGCACGGTCGCTGCGATATAGGGTGCGCCGAGCTTGGTCGCGATATCCTCTGGCACCGATACCATCGTCACGTCGAGCGAAGTCGCCAGATCCTTGAACGAGGAGACGCCCAGTCCTGCCGATTGGAGCGTAGCATCGAGCTGCCGATTTTTCATCAGTTCCACCGATTCAGCAAACGGCAGGTACTCGGTCTTTCCCAGATCCTCGTAGCTCATGCCGGCTGCCGAGAGGATCGCGCGCGCGTTGAGCTCGGTGCCTGATTTCGGAGCCCCGACCGAAAGGCTCTTGCCTTTGAAATCGGCGAGCGTGGCGATACCCGATTCCTTCGACGCCATGATCTGGATATAGTTCGGGTAGATGGCGGCGATCCCGCGCAATTTGTCGAGAGGCGCCTTGAAGCCGGCCTCGGCATTGCCCTCCCAGGCAAGCTTGACGGAATCGCCAAGCGCAAAGGCGATTTCGCCGCGGCCCTGCTGGAGCAGATTGAGGTTCTCGACCGAAGCCTTGGTCGCCTGGACCTGGGTGCGAACCCCGCCAATCTTATCGCCATAGATTTTCGATAGTGCGACCCCAAGCGGATAGTAAACGCCCGAGGTGCCGCCGGTCAGAACGTTGACGAACTCGTCAGCCTTTGCGGATGACAAAGGCAGGGCGATGGAAATGGTGGTGATGGCCGCAATCGCGGCACGTTTCATGAGACTTTTCATGCACATTCCTCCCGTTGTGTTCGGGGACGTAATCTCTCCCGTTTACGCCCCTCCCAATCTCAGCAAGAACTGGGCCAAACACGATACCTTCAATTCCCTGGCGCCTTCTCGATCCCGTCGGTATCATCGGGCAAAATTCCGCCGGCCCCGATTTCACATCGGCAAAAACTTGCCTGACTAGTAGTTTGTATCCGAGCCCACATGTGATCGACCGATGATTGAGTGCTTGTCGCAGCGCGCTCGGCGGCGAAGGGCTCCGACCGCCGCACGGATTATGCGACTGCATGCCAAACCGCCCCCGAAGTTTGTTTTCGCGCAAGAGCGGCGTTGGCAAAAAAAAGTTCATGACTCGAAAAAGGAAGTACTATTGTTTCTTCGCAGAACGGGAAGGAGAACCGATGAAAGATCATGAGCAGTTTCCCATCGCGCGGCGTATTGGGACGATATTGGGTTTTGCCGTCACTGTTGTTGCTTGGGGCCTTTCGTTGGGGCCCTTGGTGTACCACTATCTTTAAGGACGGTAGTTCGGAACTGGCGATCGGACCGGTAGCGCCGGTCACCCGCCATATCGGACACTTTGCGTCGTTCGTACCCCTCCCGGTTCTTATCGCGCGGCTACTTGGGCAGCGTGACACCGGGCCTCCTCAAGCGCGTCGGCCTTCCCGAACGCCTCAAGGATCCTGCGCCCAGTGGCGACTTACACGAGGATGGGAACGGTCAGCGGTCTCAACCGCCTTCACGGTTACGGTCAATGATCGAACCTGTTCCGGCCAGCACCTTTGCCGCTGCGCGTGCCGCGTCTACGGTCCGCCGGAGCTTCGCTCACCCAACGCGTCGACATCCTGTACGCAGGGCGGCTACGAACGAGCGAAATACCAGGCAATGCTACCCAGGATCTGGGCGAGCCCAAGAGCGCAGATGGCCGCAAGCGCGATTAACTGCCTTTTGGACAGCCTGGGTTGAGGACGCCGCCTGTTCATGATGCCATGATATACATTATTTCGCAGCCACTACCAGGCGTATACTCAGTCGCCCAGGACGAGAACGTCCGGTATCGCGAAGCGCTGAGCCCCGAGCATGGCCAAGACTCCTAGCGAGAAGCCACAGTCTAGCATTCCCATTGCATCAGGTCGCCGGCCCGAAGTTGCAATGATCGGCCTGCGAGACGAATAGCATATACTCCCGATGGAGAGCCAATGCAAAGGCGAGGAAACCAATCCAACCCCTTCGCGACGTTCGCTGCGGCGCTCCGGCACGGCTTGCGGGGTGTTCCTCGCTGCCGTTCATGGGAGACAACTTCTTCCACGCTGGATTGGTAGGGTTGGATGTATGATTTTGGGCAGGTCTCGCCGGGAACGGGTCATCGGCCGCATAGCAGGCTCCTCAGCCGAAGATGCGCCATGACTGCAGCCGCGCGAGATCTTCGAGGAGGCCGCAAAATGAGAATACTAGCAAGTCTGGCAGTGGGGCAACTCTCGTCGCCGGTACGCCCGCCAATGCAACCTCGGGACCTGGATGCCTGGTCATCGTCAACGTTGCTGCCGGCGACGCCCTGAACGTCCGCGCGCGTCCTTCGCCTTCGTCACCTATCGTCGACCGACTTGTCCCCGCAAGGCACGGGATCGTTCACCTGGGTGGTAGATGTGAACCCCTTTCAGTCAGTTGGGGTAGCCGCTGGTGCCCGATCATGCACTATAGCGGATCGCGTCCCGTGAGGTGGTGTAGCAGACGGCATTGGTCGCCGTGCTCTCCGGCATGGACCGGGATGATCAGCGCGCCACGGCTGGCAGGCTGATGAGCGGATCATCGCTCATCTG
>NZ_PNFP01000043.1 GCF_002940685.1 Ensifer adhaerens
CAGATGAGCGATGATCCGCTCATCAGCCTGCCAGCCGTGGCGCGCTGATCATCCCGGTCCATGCCGGAGAGCACGGCAACCAATGCCGTCTGCTACACCACCTCACGGGACGCGATCATTATGCGCCCTTGGGCGGAGCTTGGCTACTGGGCGAGTAAGTAACGCGTAGAGCTCTTGGATCGACCCAAAAGCACCCCTGCAATCAGGGCGATAGCGCCGCAAGCACGCAACCCACTCCTCGCAAAATGGCTGGAGTCACCCAGAAAGCCCTTGCCATCACATCCCGTCGCCAAACGCTGCTGCCTGACCTGGCCCGGAACTGCGCAAGTGCCCAATTCATTGTCTGCGCCGTATCGGTCAAGCTGAACCTCAATCGTCGTGCCGGTGGACGACTCGGAAAGCTCGAAAACCGGATCAATGGAAGCGATAAAAAGGCTGGTCAGAAATTTGCCTCGGACTGTCGCGCCGCCAAGATCAAGCCTAGCAGTTATCCCAGATTGCGTTTTTCGCACGACGCATAAAATGCCGTATCGCATGCTCGGCGAGGGATACCCTCGTGTGAGAAGATAGGCACCTCTCACCCCACCGCGCGTGTGTTCGAGCGCGCACGCATGTCGATTTCCGAGAAATATCATGATATGATATAGTTTGGTTCGATGGATTGTCTTCGGCTACCGCGCCGCAAGACGACCGCAGCGATCCGCGCATTGTCGCTCCCATGGACGTCTGGTGCAGTTGTTGTTTCTGCTGACGAAGGAATTCCATTGAACTGGAAACTCGACGCCAAATTCGCTTTGTGGTCTCTTGCGCTTGCTTGCGCTCTCGCGCTGAGTTCAGTCAGCTCGCCAGCCCAAACGAAATCGGAAGCGCCGCCAAACTCTCACCCCGTCCAACGCGGCGATGGCTGGGAATGCGATCGAGGTTATAGCCGCTCCGCTAGCGCCTGCGTCGAAATAGAGATCCCTGCGAACGCTTATTTGCGCAACTGGGGAAACGGATGGAAATGTAAAAGAGGGTTTCGCCTGGAACTGAACCGGTGCACAGCAGTTACGGTTCCAGCATATGGCTATCTTGACGAGCTGTCATCTGACGGTTGGGATTGCGAACGGGGATACCGAAAGAGCGGCTCGCGCTGCGTAGAGGTCGAAGTTCCTGTGAACGCTCACGCGACATTCACCAGACATGGACCTGGATGGGCCTGTAATCGAGGTTACAGGGAAAGCGATGGCTCCTGCGCTGAGGTAATAGTGCCCGCCCACGCTTATCCCGACTTCGCCACTTACGGACCGGGGTGGATGTGCAAGCGCGGTTACAGACAAGAAGGCGAGGCGTGCCGCGTTGTCCAAGTTCCTCCGCATGCGTTCCTGACATCAGAGGGAGACAAATGGAAGTGCGAGCGCGGATACCGTAAGCAGGAATCTTCCTGTTCGAAAATCAAGCTGCCCGACAATGCCCACCTCGATTACTCGGGCAATGATTGGGAATGCGACAAAGGCTATGAGTCGATGGGTAAACGTTGTCGATTGGCACGACCAGGAACATAGCGCGTCGAAGGCGCCATTGTTCACCGGCGCCACCTGCGCTCAGACGCTAACGCAGACACAGATAGCGATCCTTCAGGCGTTGACAGTTCCGTCAAAACTGACGCGAGTTTTCTTTTTTGCATGGGCGAATTTAAGGGCCAAAGGCAGAATGCTGAGGCGCAATTCCATGGTTCAAAAGTCGCGCTCACCCCTCTTGGCGATATCTATCGTCGCGATGCGCGTCCTCTTTCAAACTGCAGATCTCGATGCGCGCGTATGGGTGACATCGAGGCGCCGGGCAGGTCGCTGGCGCCCCATTTGGCTCTATCCTTTCAGTATGCTCGTTCTCCCGGTCGCGCCGGCGACCGAAAAGATGATATCGTCGAAGCTCGAAACCACGGTTCGGCAAGTCCTTCTGCCAGCGGGCTCGTTTTGACTGCCAGCAGATAGCGCTCGTGTGCGATCGAGAAGAAGCGCAAGGACCCGATGTTTTCTCCCGGGCGGATGAACGGATTCGAACCCCTGACTCGCAGCTGCAGTCCCGTTGGCGCAATCTCACAATCTCACGCAACGCCTCAAGGTCCTTTGCCAAAAGCAACGGGGTTGACCGCTGCGATCTCATCCACGGTCAGTTGCGAGGCGATCGCTCCCCTGTGCGGCAAAATCTTCAGCAACCTTTCGCTTTCAAGCTGAACGAGCTGAGCCTCCGAACCCGCCCCTTGTTTGATGAAGGCATACCGAGCGTGCTTTTAGCCTATTCAGACGATTTCGCTGGACGTCGCCGAAAGAGCTGATCCCAGATGTCGTACCCAGCAGGGACAATTCCGATCAGCAGTGCGGCGGCCAGATCGAACCGCGGAACAAATGCCAGAATGACGGCGCAGAACGCGATGAGCGTCACGAATGCAATTATTGCAAAGATCCGGTTTCTGCTCATCGGTAGATCCTGTCGATACGGGGGGCCACACAGTGTATCATCCATAGAGCAGATCTGGCAGCATATAGACTATGCTCGGGAACAGATAGATCGTCACCATGCAGAAAATGACGATCAACATATACGGCATCATGCCGCGGAATATGTCTGTCAGTTTGACATGCGCAGGTGAGACGCCCTTCAGGTAGTAGGCCGACATCGCCATAGGTGGTGACAGGAAAGCTGTCTGCAGGTTGATTGCTACCAGAATACCGAAGAACAGCGGGTCTATCCCGAAATGCGGTAGCAATGGAATGAAAATGGGAATGAAGATGACGATGATCTCCGTCCATTCCAGGGGCCAGCCGAGGATGAAGATGATGATTTGGGCCATGATCAGGAACATCAGCGGCGACATGTCCAGGCCGGTCACGAAGTCACTGATCAATTGTTGGCCACCGAGGTAGGCGAACACCGATGCGAAGGTAGCCGAACCGACGAACAACCAGCACACCATCGCGGTCGTCCGTGCCGTCAAATACACCGACTCCTTCAGTCGCTGCCAAGTCAATGCCCGATAGGCCGCCGCAAGGGCCAGCCCTCCCAATGCGCCGATAGCGGCCGCTTCCGAAGGGGTCGCCAGGCCAAAGAGAATGGCACCGAGCACCGCAAGAATCAGAAAAGCGAGCGGCGCGAAGGATGTCAGCATCATCCAAGCGAGTTCGACTGGCGTGTGATCACCGACCTCCTCTTTCGATGGCTGTGGCGCCACTTGTGGCTGTAGGATTGCGCGCACTACGACATATAGGAGATAGAGCCCCGCCAAGACGAGACCTGGCAAGAGCGCCGCTGCGTACATGCGCACGACCGAAATTCCGGAGGTTGCCGCATAGACAATCAGCAGGATGGAAGGTGGGATCAGGATGCCAAGCGTGCCGCCCGCGCAGATCACGCCCGTCGCGTAGCGCACGTCGTATCTTGCCTTCAGCATCGCCGGCAGGGCGAGCAGCCCCATCAGCGTCACCACCGCTCCGACGATGCCAGTTGCCGTGGCAAAGAGCGTGCAGGTGGCAAGCGCCGCGACCGCCATCGAGCCGGGCAGCCTGCGCGTGACATTGTAAAGCGTTGAGAACAGCCGATCGACGATATTGGCCCGCTCGACGATGTAACCCATGAACAGGAAGAGCGGGATGGCCGTCAGCACATCGTTCTGGATGACCGAGTACGTCTGGTTGACGAATAGATCGAAGATCCGATTGTTGAAGAAACCGCTGACCCAGGTCTCCGTCAGCGTAAGGGCGTCGCCGCCGGATTCGAGCGCGCGATCATAGGCACGCCACATACGGACGGCATCGAAATAGGCATAATATCCGAAGCCGACGCCAAGAGCCATCAAGGTGAAAGCCACGGGGAAGCCGAGGAAGATGGTAAGGATGAGGATGAGGAGCATCCCGACGGCTATGTGTGCATCCGTCATTGAGCGTCCTGCTCCCGCCGTTCGCGTCGAGGGTCAGGTCTACTAGACGGAAGAAATCCCTCGTCCTCGGACTTGAGGACGTCCAGGCTTTTCGTTTCCAGAAGCACCTTTTCCAGTTCTTCGACGTCTTCGGCCGCTTTCGGCCACTCTCCTGTTCGTATGCAGAGAATGCAGCGGAAGACCTGCGCTACACCTTGCAAAAACAAAAGAATACCGGCTGCGACGATCACCGCCTTGAACTGGAAAATCGGTACACCCGCCGGGCTGTTTGAACTGACCTCCAAGTAGCGCCAGCTGCGCTCGGCATATTTCCAGCCCGAGAACACCAGCGCGGTGATGCCGGGAAAGAAAAAGATGATGTACAGCACCAGCTCCAGTCTGGCCTGCGTGCGCGGCTTCCAGAGCCGATAGATGAAATCGCCGCGTACATGGCCGTCTCGCGAGAGTGTGTAGGCTCCCGCCATCATGAAGAGCGTTCCATAGAGCATGTAGCTCAGGTCGAAGGCCCATGGGGTCGGAGCGCGGAAGAGATAGCGTGCGACAACCTCGTACCCCACGCCGAAGGCCATGATGAGTATCCCCCACGCAAACACCTTGCCAAACCACGCCGACAAGTCATCGGCGAATGCAATGTAGCGGAGCATGCAAGCGCCTCCTTGGCTCCGGTGAACAGGATTGGGCCCGGAGTACCGGGCCTTCACCTGCTATTTTCCGAAGTTCAATTTTCCGGGGAAGTAATGCTCATAGGCGAGTGCTAGGTCAGCTGAGTTCATCAACTCGTAGTACACGACCCTCTCCACCCACTGCCGCTGACTGTCGAGCACCTTCTTCATAAAGGCATCTGCTTCAAGCTTAGGGATGATCTCGTCCCAAGCTTTCAGTTGCGCGTCCAGAATTTCCTTCGGCGTGCGGTGCACGGTCACGCCATGTTCGGCCTGGAGCTTCTGAAGGTCACTTGAATAATTGTCCATCGCGGATGCTGTATTCGCCGTGCTTGCGGCCTCCACACCATATTCGAGGATAGCTTGGAGATCGTCGGGAAGGTCGTCAAATACATCCTTATTGAAGAGAAACTCGAAGGATTCGCTCGCCTGATGGTAGGACGACAGCACGTAGTTCTTGGCAACATCCTGCGAACCAAATCGTAGATCCGACGAAGGATTGTTGAATTCGAAAGCGTCGATGACGCCTCGCTCCATCGCTGGTACGATTTCACCGCCCGGAAGTTGAGCAACGCTCATGCCCATGTTTTGCATCAGATCGGCGGCGAGCCCGACCGTACGGTACTTGAGGCCGTTGATGTCGTTCAGTGTCGCTACCGGATTCTTGAACCAGCCAAACGGTTGTGCGGGCATCGGAAATCCATAAAAGCCGTAGAGGTTCAGACCCATGATGTCCTGGGTGAGCTCTCGGTAGAGATCCTTGCCTCCGCCTTGATGGAACCATCCGAGCATTGTGGTTGCGCTGCCGCCGAATACCGGTCCGGTACCGAAAAGGGAAGCTGCCTTGTGCTTTCCATACCAATAGACCGGAACGGTGTGGGCTGCGTCGATCACGCCATCATTGACACCGTCGAGGACTTGAAACGCGCCGACAACTGTACCGGCGGGCATGAGTTCGAACTTCAGGCGTCCGCCAGACATTCGTTGAACCCTTTCTACGTACTGGCGGGCAAAATCCATCCAGATATCCGACGCGGGCCACGAAGTTTGCATTTTGATGACGGTTGGTGCCTGGGCCAGTACGGGCGGTGCAGCAAGAGTCCCAACCGCAGTTACGCCAACAAGCGTCGATGCTCCCAGCAGTTCTCGACGCGATACGTTCCCTTTGTCCATTGCTCTTCCTCCCTGGATTGGTACCAATTCTCCCTATAATCCGATGACAGTTCGCTTCTTGACGAAGACGGCTCCCAACTTCTTCGCCACCAGCCTCAACGACTGATTGTTCTCACCCGTTAATTATGCACACTTTCTGCTATTCTGACAGACGTCCGACGGCTGTTAAATGGCAGCTTCGTCCGACCCAAAGCCGGACAAACCGAGCGTTTTTTTGGCGCTGTCGCTCGCAGGTCGCCTAGCGGCTGATGATTCCCGTCGGCCAACGACACCACTGCGCGTCGCTGGGCCACGCGGAGCCCGCGTTGAAAGCGCGGATGACCCAATAAGCGGTTCCCGTACAACAGCGATCTAGATCGCCACGCCAGTGACGGGGTTCACCTCAGGTTTTTCGCTGGTATCCTTGGCGCCAGCCGGCTGAACGGTTGGTGGCGCGATCGACTGCTCGTCGGGGTGCTTCTTGCGGTCCGCCGGTTGATGGATGTCTTTCGGCTTCGCCTGCTCAGGCGTTGCATTGGTGTCTTTGGTTGCCATTTGCCGTTACTCCTATCGAAAGGAAAACGGGCTTGAGGGGCGCGAGTTCCCTATTGCGGTTGCGCGCAGCGTCAAACGCGCCATACGACGAAGGCCCACTGCTGGCTTCAGCAATTTCGCAATGCGTGGGGCGGCCTAACGGTCGCCCCTGGATCCTCCCTCAGCGGCGGGCTTCGGCCGACTTGACCATCCCCGTGAGCGGCTTTGCAAGCCAAAGGACCAGCTCGTGATCGACCCGCACCGGTTCGCGTGGTTCGACGCAACAATCGAGATAAGTGAGCGCGTAGCCCTGCATGGCCGCGGCCGCCGGCGCCGTAATGTCAAAAGCATCCTGCAGCAGCCTTCCTATTTTCATTGGAGCGTATATGACAGAGAAAGCATCGAACGCGATGTGGCCCTGCAATGGCGGGTGTTCTACGTGATAGTAGTCAGCAAGCCCTTTGTGCGCGATGATCGCGGAATTGAACCGCCCCACGCTCGGCATAGGCCGCCAGCCCCTCCTCGGTGCGATGCGTCGCAAAGGCAATCGACGCCTCGCACTGCCAGGCGACTTTCTGGCGGCGGCGAATTTCAGAGAGCTCGACCGCTCCGATCCGTTCCGCAATCGCGCGGAAGGGAGACTCGGCGCCGATCGCCTGCAGCTGTTGGCGCCTCTCACTTCAGCTTGCTTGAGGAACCTTGCAAGCTGCCGACTTGCAATCATGCCGGCCTCATCGATGACGAGGATGTCGCCCTTGCCAAGCAGCCCTTTCTCGTTCTGCCAGCCGTATTCCCAGGACTGCTGATGCACTCTTCCTGACGAAGCACCTTCCACAAAAGTGTGTCAGGAGTTCTTGCCGCCAGCGCGTATTCTTCGAACAGGTTATTCAGTTGGTTGTCCTTGGCGGCGCGCAGCCGCTCGCGTTGGCGAGGGAGGGCCATTGCCGGGCAATGCATCAATTCTATGTTGGCTTCCCCGCTATTCGTTGACCGGGCGCCGGTATCGCCACGTCTGTTCGAAAGGCGGACGCCAATCACTTCGACGGCTTCTTCGCAAACCAGAGCGCGCATTCGAGCAGGCAGGCCTCGTCGGTATGCC
This sequence comes from Ensifer adhaerens, assembly GCF_002940685.1. GTDB lineage: Bacteria > Pseudomonadota > Alphaproteobacteria > Rhizobiales > Rhizobiaceae > Ensifer > Ensifer adhaerens_E. The sequence goes on from NZ_PNFP01000043.1 coordinate 7,364, forward strand.
CGAGCCGGAATTCTTCGACAAGGAACCTTGCGAGCTGGTTGCTGCGAGCCGATCGCTTCGGCAATGCTGTTACAAGGCACACCTTGTCATAAATGCCCTGCAACATGACTATATCCTCCGGGCTCAGATCGCAGCTTGGAACTTCTGAAAGCCTGTACATCGAAAACCTCCCAGAAGGGTCTCGGCGCTCGTTGTCGCTGGAAGGGTGCTTCCTTGAGCGACGCCGGATTTCCTTCAATGCCGAAACGCCCGCAACGGGGACTGGTTCCGCCTGATGATGCGGAGCCAGCGCCCCTGTAAAACACCTAATCCGAACGAGCTAGAATACCATCTCTGTACTTGCTGCGTTCTCAAGATGTTTCGCGCGTATTAGTCAGAAAACTGGCATTGCAAATTCAGGTTATATCGAAGCGATCCTGCAGAGGAACGATGGGGTCTGGAAGAAGAAAAGAGGTCCCCGCCGGCGGCGAGGCCTACGGCACTTTCAGAGGCGAATTCACCTCAGAGGTCACTCTGAAAACCTCTCCTTGATCCCGAGCAGGCTCGATAGTCGAAGGAGAAACGATTTCGGCGGTGGAAAGTCCGGGCATCTGCGCGAAAAAATGGCCCCGAAAGGCGACTGACGGGGCCATAAAACGTGCGTGTCAACATCGGACCTGGTCACAACCAGACCCGCCATGTTAACCGCCACCCTCGGATTTTGTTCCGCAATCCGCATGCCCGGCCGAGCGCGCCGTAAGGTCATCTGGTTCGGCTTTGGAGCCGATCTGTCAGCATCGGCATAATCGCCGTTCCATCCGTGCCCAACCGGAAGTGTTGCAACAGGCGAGCAAGAACGAACGTGGTCGCCGCCGTAATGACGACCCTCAGCCAAGGGTGAACATCGGTTCTTCGCGATGGAGGATTGTACACGCCCTCGGTTTGTTCTCGTATGGCAGAAAGACGTTCCTGCAGGTCAGTAACCTGTCGGCGCAATTCTGCGATCTGCTCATCCGCAGCAAGATTGGCGTCAGACGGTGGATCTTCCGCGGAGCTTTTCGCTTCGAGCTCGGCGAAATGTTCGCGTAGCTCCTCTGAACCGCCAATAGTCCTGCTGGGGGACTTTGCCATTGTACCCTCTCTCGGTTTGCGTGTGATTTCGCCCCCGCTGGCCGTGGATGAAACTCACGCGCGCCAGAGTAGTTCCGTCTCGATGCAAAAACCTCGCCGGCTTTTGAGAAGCCAACGCCGGGCCCGCCTGATCGAACCAGGTTTTCCCTCGCATTATCCCACCTAACGTTGCCCCGACCGCGAAGTTGGAAACCTGAACCAGACAATTCTCAATGAAATCAAGGAACAAAAACCGGACCTACTGAGTTTGAATGCTGCCTACCTGGGCTTGAGAACTAGGAACCACATCATGAAGAATCTGCTGCTCGCCGCGGTATTCCTCGGCGCGTCGACCCTTGGCGCGCTCGCGCAAACCGCAACACCTCCCGCCAC
>NZ_PNFP01000044.1 GCF_002940685.1 Ensifer adhaerens
TCTTAGGTTATGCGTCAAGTGTCCTTTTAGCTGGAAGATACTGATCGTGGGGGCTTTTCAGCTCTGACCGGTGTTTCGAGTGTATCTTTGGCTCCGCAACTCTCTTGGGGCCGTCAATCAGGCACATTCGCGACGGAAGCGATAGTTGCCCTTTGATACGCGCATGGCCTTGGCAATCGCCTTATTGATGTCATCGAGATTGCAAGTTTCCGGATGGAACTTGCGGCCTACCCATCGCCGCATGGCTTTGTGCTCATCATGCTCAGGATCGAGCCAGGCGTCGAGGAAGTCGGCATAACCTGAAGTTCCTCCAACATCTTCTGGAGGCCCGGACCGTTTGCCGGCAATGCAGCGGGGATATTGCACACCTTCCTCGCGGGCGACGCGCTCCAGACGCAGCAGATGACGCCAATTATCGCCGAAGTCGTATTCGTAGAGGATCGTCAGAGCGCTTTCGTCGCGGTCGTACGGGAAGTGAAGGTCGATCATTCTGACCTCGGTCGCCTCAAAGGTCCGGCTGTCTGACAGACCGTCCTCATCGAACTCCGGGGCGCCGTAGATCAGACCGCCGATGTTGAACTGATGCAGATGACTGTCGGTCCAGCCGAAGGCAGCCTGCAGCACTTCGTGGAGTTGGGCGAGGTTGAGAGTGATTGGCAGTTCGAGAGTGCGGCTGATCTCGGGATCGATGTCGAGGATATGAACCTCGGCGCGCACGATGAAGCTATCTGGGTCAAACGGGTCGAGCATATCGGGATCATGCCGGGCATAATGGTCGCACGCAATGGATGAGCCAGCAATTGTTGAGTGTGGCGACACAAAGTACTCCGTGATCGCGATCAGGATTTTGGTCCGCGCGGGATAGGAACGGGTTTCATGCCGCGATCGCGTTCGGCAACAAGGCGGGCATTATGACGTTTCTGCCGCTCAACCTCCGTTTCGGCTTCGAGGATGCGCTTCAGTAGGACGGCATTTTCCGTCACCATACGCCGCTCCTCGATCTGCAAGACCTGGATCAGAGCGCGCTGCTGGGCGAGTTTGTCTTCCCAGGCCGCCAGCTTCTCGGGGACGATCTTGCGATCGCTGGCGCGACGCAACTCGTCGATCATCGAGCGGTGGTTGGTGTAGATGGCGTTGCGGCCGACACGCGCTTCGCGTGCGAGCGTGGCAACGGTCAGACGGTAGGATCGCTTTTGCAGGTCCGGGTGTGCGGGCAGTCCCTTCACCAGGCGCTCCAGAGCCTCCCGCAGCTTGCGGTCGGTGTTGCGCAGGCGTTTTTCCTGCGGCGTCAGCGCCGGTGTTTTTCTGGATTTACGCGCCATCGCGACCATCCTTTCCATGATCGAGTTCGCCGAGGATGCGATCGCATTCGGCGATCCGTGTTTCCGCAACCCTGCGGCTGACCGGGTCGAGGCCAGGATGAGCGAGAAGATCGGCATTGCGGTCGCGGCGCGCCTGCCAGACCGGTCGATGCCGGGCCGTGACGGCAAAGTTGGCGCAGGTGAGACACGTGCTTTCAGTCCGCAGCGCGGGGTTGGGTCCTTTCTCGTCGCCGAAGCAGGCAGCCGTTTCGACGCGGTAGACACAATAGCCCCAGTCGCAGACCCCGAGGCGGAGGTCCGTTTCTTCCATCAGGAAACGGACATAAGCCTGGACATCGCCGTCGCGTGTGCGCCCGCGGAACTGTGAGCGAGCGGCAATCATGCGTCCACCCTTGCCGGCGAGCGTCGTCGCCGTCAGCACCTCTTCCAGGGCGGCGCGGGTTTCTTCCCGGGTATGCCGATCGATCAGGTCGTCAAGCGCGAAGTCGGTTCCGACATAGCCACGATCGGTCATGGCCCGGGTCACATGGCCGAAGTGCGCCTGAAGCGCATGTAGTCCGGTGCGGTCGCGTTTGCCGACAAAGCGCGCAAAGGTCTTTCGGCCCTGATGGGTGTTCAGATGCCAGGGCTCGCCCTCGTGGTCCGGCAGGCCGATGAACGGTGCGAACAGATCGTTCAGCCGCCGTATGATCGTGGAGACGACGGGCAGGTCAGTTCTCGCAGCGGGACCGACAAGGCCCGTGCTGGCCATCACCAGAAAGAGCTCGGATCGCCCGCTTTGGGCCCGCAGGCGAGCGGTCAGTCGCTCCATGACCAAGACGGCCCGTTCGACGGGCGCTGGAGCAACCCAGCGGTGGGCTTCGCCGTCGACGCCGCCCGCCGTCTTGTAGATCTGGCCGGCGAGATAGGCGAAGCTCTCCCTGCCATCACTGGCAGGATGCTGCTCGATGCAGCCGACCTGAAGGCCAAGGATCTCCGAGACGCGGGCGCCGACCAGATAAGCGATGACGACAAAGCATGCGTCGTAAATGCGATCTGCAAGATACCGCACCTGCTTAGTGCTGGTGATAGGCGCTTCATGCCAGGGAGATTCCTCTCCGGACAGGGTCGAGAAGGTAAACTCCCTGATCGCGTCGGTCGCGACGAACCCGGCCTTCGTCTGGCTGATGCCCCTGGCAAGGGCATCATCATACGCAACCTGCGCCTGCGTTTGCAAAGCGATGACTTCGTCCGCCGGCTGTTCGATCAGCCGCAAGGCCGCCGAGACCAATGGCACGGCGACCGCGTCCGGTGTATAGGGAAGCCAGCCTCGGTCATGCCGAACGAACGGCGGCACTGTCCCTGGGAATGGATCATCAATTGCCACTTCCGGGAACTTCGATCCTTGGAGATACAGAAGCGTCAGCAAATTTGCGTAGTGTTGCAGGGTCATGGCCGACAGCGCCTTGCCCGGCTTGCTGCCAGGACGCTGCGCCATCGCCGCTAAGAACCTATCGCTGCCATCGCGGTCGAGATCGGCGAAGCTGCGGTACCCTTGCGCCGCCATCCAGCGGATCAGCGTCCTCTGCATATTAAAGACGCGGACGATCGTCGAATCGTGAACGTTGCGGCGGCCTGCAGGCGGGTCCAGCTTCAGGCTCCACAGGAACAGTTTGGCCGCCTCTCGCCAGTCAGCCCATTGCGGATCGCTGAACCGGCTGTCGTCGGCCAGGGCAAATCCCCAGTCGAGCGAGAAGTCACTCCGGTTTGCGCCGGGGCGATGGCCGTCGAGATGCCAGACCTGGTCTGACCATACCGAGCGCGCCGATATCCGAAGCGCTGGCCTTGCCGTGACTGCAAGATCAGGTGCTGTGGACGCTTGCATCGCTCACTCCAGCTCCGGCAGGATTGGCAGAGCCAACATTCGACCTTCGGCCTCCGCACGCAGCGAGGGCGGGAAGTCGGGCAGGATGTCGTCGGTCAGAATGCGCAGGCTCGGCGCATACAGAAGCTCGAAGCGGCGCGGATCGATGCGCTTACGCGCACGCTCCAGTTCGCCGATCGCTCGAAGGATGCGCGCCATGTGCTCCGCATCGATCGGGATGACCAGTCCCGGGCAGCGCAGGCATCCGCCGAAGTGCCGGCAGATCCTGCCAGTCGCCGATCCAGGCGCTGTGCCAGTGGCCGGGTTGAGGCAATCATGGCTGAACGGAGCCGTCGCATCGTTCGCCAGCGCAATGCTGTCTCGCTGCGCCTGATCTTGCGGGTCAGCCTTCGCGCCGAGGATCCAGCCAAGCATCAGCCCCTGCAATCGGACGATGGTCTCGCGCTGGATGCGGCGTGTCTGAGGTCCCTTGATATAAAGCTCAGTCGTGTCGGCGCGAGCGTGATTGAGCACGTCTTGTGTCGCGACGATGTCGCCGCCGGACGCCTTGTAATATTCGGTGGCGACGCTGCCCCGCAGCAGAACGGCGGCAAAATCCGGCAAGAGTTGGCGTGCGCGCTCGGGCGCCGCCTTGTTCCAAATGGATATCCGGGCATTCGAGCGTTTGATGAACGCCTTCAGGGCATGCGACAAGGTCGCCTCCACGACGAGCGTCACCGCGTCCTTCTTCTCGCTCTTCACCAGGAATAGCCGGTTGCGATCCTGGCGGCTGGCCCGGGCCGCGAGCGGCGCGGTCATCGCCAGCAATTTATCGATTAAGTTCGGCGCCGCATGTCGCCGACGGCGGTCGAAGGATCGCCGCTGCGCGCGCTTCACCTGCGCACCGGCCCGGGGCTTGGCCCATTCGACGATGATACGATGCTCATCGAGCGGATGCGCCACCTGGCAGTCGCGCGTCACCAGTCGCAGTGCATCCGGATTGCCCGCCGTCTGGATCGACAGCGCGATAAAGAATGCGACGACCGTTTCGCCGGTCAGGTGAAGATAACCGCCAAGGTGACGAAGGCCGCCATGACGATTGACCGCCGATATGTTGACGCCGCTGCGGATCGCAAGCGTCCGCGACGGCAGCACGCCGGCATTCACACCCGCAAGCGCCCGGACCAGGTGGCACAGCTCGGGATCGACGCCATCGACCGGGCCGCTCACAGCAAGGATGGTCCGTCCCGTTTCGAAGCGCTCCCACGCCTCGTCGATTTCCTCATAGCACGCGCCCAGGATCGCCTTGAGATCCTCCCCGCCAAGACGCGGTCGAGCGTCGGCATTGCGGTTCGGCCAGACCCGCAAGGGGAAGTCGATGCGGGCCGGCAGCCGCGACGGATGCCGGCGCTTGGTCCAGTCGATCATCTGGCGAAGCTGCATCAACACATTCGCCCGCGATCCCTTCGACCAGGGCTGGTTCGTCTGTCCTACAACCTGGCGATCCAGCCACGCGATGTAGCGCCCTACCATCGCACTGGTCAGATCGTCGGCGGACAGCACCTGGCCGTCCTCAGCCACAAAGCGCGCGAACGACCGCAGCGCCATCCAGCAATGACGCTGCGTGTCATGGCTCGAGGCGGCATGATGATGGCGGAAGGCATCGGCCAGAAGCATCGCGACGTCCAACGGCAAGCCGAGAGTGCCGGGATCGTAACGCTTTGTGACCTCGCCCCAGCCGTCGCGGAAGACGACGATGGTGTCGGCCGGCCGGTCCAGAACGATCGGTGTCGCAGCCGACAGCCGCCGGTCGATGTGCCCGCGTCTAACGGCCATCGGGGATCAACTCGCCATAGAGATAGTCGATGCTGTCGGCGAGTTCCCGGGCATTGAGCTCGACGCAGCGCAGGTAGATCGCCGTGCTCTGGATCGAGCTGTGCCCCAGCAGAACCTGCACGATCTTCAGCGGATTGAGGTCCGGCGTGGTCAATCCCTGCCGCTGCAACCGCACCAGCATCGTCATCGCGAATGTGTGCCTCAGATAATGCAAGGTTCCCGTCACACCGGCCGCCCGGAAGGCCTCAGCAAACACCGCCGTCAATCGCGCCTTGCTGACGGCGTTTCCCTGAAGGTTGAGAAAGAGCGTGGAGGGCGGCCGATAATCCGGTCGCTGGCGCCGCAACGCCCGGACCTGCGGCGTGCGAACCTCGTCGATATAGCGCTGCGTGCGGTCGACCAGGCGGATCGGCGGGTAGATCGTGCGCGGCTTGTCACCCTTGGTGATTGTCAGCGGCACGCCGATCAGAGGATGATCGTCGTCATCCAGATGCGCCGTCTCCGGAACCTGGAAGACGGCAAGGCCGCAAAGCTCCTTGCGCCGCAATCCCGTCGCCAGCGCCCATTCCGCCATCAACCGGTAGGGCATCTCGAGATGCGCAAACACCCGGCGCAACTGATCGACACGCAACGGTCTCGGCAGACGTTCGTGCTCGGCGACCGTCAGGATATTCGCCGCCATGATCCCCGGACGCCCATCCACATGCGCCAGGAATGATTGTCGCCGGCCGGAGCCCACTCGAACGTCGACGAACTGGAACGGCAGACTCTCGATCCAGCCGCGGCCCTGGGCCCATGCATAGAACCGGCAGACCGTACGGACCCGATCGTTCACCGTCGAGCGCGCGTATGGCCGTTTCGTATGCGGGCTCGGCTGTGACAGCATGCGATTGCGCCAGGCCGCAATCTCCGCCTCGCTCACACCGCGCCAGTCGAGACCGGATTGCTCCAGGCTGTCGAACCAGTCATGCAAGTGCTCGCCGTAAGTCCGGATAGTTTCCGCGGCGTGGCTACGACCGGGAATCGTCGCCAGTTCCATCAGCCAGGCAAACGCCGGCTCGATGATCGACATCCGTTCCGACACCAAAATTGGAAAGCCGGCCGGGATTGCGGCATAACCCATCGCCGCCCTGATGATCCGCACCACGATCTGTCCTCTTTGCCCGCCGTCGCTCAAAACAACAAAAGACATCAGCAGGACCCAAAGCCCTGCCCAGCAACAAAGAAGACAGTTTCTCGAACCGGATGTTATCTTGAGCGGAGCGCCTTCGGCGCACTCTTCTCTTTTGAATGCGAGGGGTTCCCCTCGCGCTCTCCCGTTCGCCACGTGGCAGGGGTGCAGGACTTCGCCTGCACCCCATCAAAAAAGCTTGTGGTGTCGCCGCCGCCTCAAGTGTTGTCCTCGCTACGCTGCGGGAACACTTGACCCGGACGTCCGTGTGCCTTCCTCGATATGCCCCGCGAATATGGCCCACAACCATGACGGTCATACGAACTCAACAGGACAGTTGCGACGCAGAACCTAACATG
>NZ_PNFP01000045.1:0-2500 GCF_002940685.1 Ensifer adhaerens
ATTTGGTTGCGGGGGCAGGATTTGAACCTGCGGCCTTCAGGTTATGAGCCTGACGAGCTACCGGGCTGCTCCACCCCGCGCCATCCGGGTTTTGCGAAGCAAAATCCCGTTTATCCGGTCCGGGTTTTGCCGGAGGCAAAATCCCGTTGATTGTCTGATCTCATCGATCTTTGGTCTAGCAAAACAAAAGGGCCGCTTGAGGGCGGCCCGTGTTCGGCTGGGCCGAGGGATGAAGAGAAGGTGATCTTTTTTCCGGATTTTATCTTGCGATTTGCAGACCTGGCAGCGACCTACTCTCCCGCGTCTTAAGACGAAGTACCATCGGCGCTGGGGCGTTTCACGGCCGTGTTCGGAATGGGAACGGGTGCAGCCACCCCGCCAGAACCACCAGGTCGGCAAAGCGCAAGATTTGCGCCAGCGAAGCGCAAACCGGATGAGAAGCTGGTGAGATGGTGATGCCACCTCGTTTTGTTTTGAACACGTCGTTCATCTTCGATGAACACAAGCAATGGGAACGATCAAGCCAATCGAACGATTAGTACTGGTAAGCTTCATGCGTTGCCGCACTTCCACACCCAGCCTATCAACGTGGTCGTCTTCCACGGTTCTCAAGGGAATACTCGTTTTCAGGTTGGTTTCCCGCTTAGATGCCTTCAGCGGTTATCCATTCCATATATAGCTACCCTGCTATGCCCTTGGCAGGACAACAGGTCCACCAGAGATATGTCCATCCCGGTCCTCTCGTACTAGGGACAGATCCTGTCAATATTCCTACACCCACGGCAGATAGGGACCGAACTGTCTCACGACGTTCTGAACCCAGCTCACGTACCGCTTTAATTGGCGAACAGCCAAACCCTTGGGACCTGCTCCAGCCCCAGGATGCGATGAGCCGACATCGAGGTGCCAAACAACCCCGTCGATATGGACTCTTGGGGGTCATCAGCCTGTTATCCCCGGCGTACCTTTTATCCGTTGAGCGATGGCCCTTCCACGCGGGACCACCGGATCACTATGACCGACTTTCGTCTCTGCTCGACTTGTCAGTCTCGCAGTCAGGCGGGCTTATGCCATTGCACTCGACGACCGATTTCCGACCGGTCTGAGCCCACCATCGCGCGCCTCCGTTACTCTTTCGGAGGCGACCGCCCCAGTCAAACTACCCACCATACACTGTCCCGGATCCGGATAACGGACCGCGGTTAGACATCCATGACGATAAGGGTGGTATTTCAAGGATGGCTCCACAAGAACTGGCGTCCCTGCTTCAAAGCCTACCACCTATCCTACACATGCCGACACGAATGCCAGTGTAAAGCTATAGTAAAGGTGCACGGGGTCTTTCCGTCTGACCGCAGGAACCCCGCATCTTCACGGGGAATTCAATTTCACTGAGTCTATGCTGGAGACAGCGGGGAAGTCGTTACGCCATTCGTGCAGGTCGGAACTTACCCGACAAGGAATTTCGCTACCTTAGGACCGTTATAGTTACGGCCGCCGTTTACTGGGGCTTCGATTCAGAGCTTGCACCCCTCCTCTTAACCTTCCAGCACCGGGCAGGCGTCAGACCCTATACGTCGTCTTGCGACTTCGCAGAGCCCTGTGTTTTTGATAAACAGTCGCTACCCCCTGGTCTGTGCCACCCCAAAAGACTTGCGTCCTTTGGGGTCACGCTTCTTCCGAAGTTACGCGTGCAATTTGCCGAGTTCCTTCAGCATAGTTCTCTCAAGCGCCTTGGTATACTCTACCTGACCACCTGTGTCGGTTTCGGGTACGGTCTATACGGTGGAGCTATTTCCTGGAACCGCGTCCCCGCCCACACAATCCAATAAGTGTGAACAAGTTAAGCGATCCGTCACTACCACCAGGCCCACGAATATTAACGTGGTTCCCATCGACTACGCGTGTCCGCCTCGTCTTAGGGGCCGGCTAACCCTGCTCAGATTAACTTTAAGCAGGAACCCTTGGTCTTTCGGCGAGAGGGTCTCTCACCCTCTTTATCGTTACTCATGTCAACATTCGCACTTCCGATACCTCCAGGACCCCTCACGGGTATCCCTTCACAGGCTTACGGAACGCTCCGCTACCACGTATCTTGCGATACATCCTCAGCTTCGGTGCATGGCTTTAGCCCCGTTACATTTTCGGCGCAAAGACCCTTATTTAGACCAGTGAGCTGTTACGCTTTCTTTAAATGATGGCTGCTTCTAAGCCAACATCCTGGTTGTTTTGGGATCCTCACATCCTTTCCCACTTAGCCATGACTTGGGGACCTTAGCTGGAGGTCAGGGTTGTTGCCCTTTTCACGACGGACGTTAGCACCCGCCGTGTGTCTGCCGACTAGTACTCCTCGGTATTCGGAGTTTGGTTAGGATCAGTAAGACGGTGAGTCCCCATAGCCCATCCAGTGCTCTACCCCCGAGGGTATTCGGTCGACGCTCTACCTAAATAGATTTCGCGGAGAACCAGCTATTTCCGAGTTTGATTGGCCTTTCACCCC
>NZ_PNFP01000046.1 GCF_002940685.1 Ensifer adhaerens
GCGCCGGATCTCACGATAGATCGTCGATCGATGACGACCAAGTTCGCGCGCCATTTCTTTGATCGGCAGTTTGCGTTCGACAAAGTGGAAGATATCAAGCGTCATCGTGAACTGGTCCTTAGGCGACACGCAAATCTGGTCCGCCACGGGTGTTTAGTTACTCTCCATACCGGCTGCCGTCGTGGACTTCTGTAGAAGCCCGCTACGGCGCTTTTCTCGTAGCCTGTAGCTGTCGCCACGGATTGTGATGACGTGGCTGTGATGCAGCAACCGATCAAGGATAGCAGTTGCCACGACGGGGTCGCCGAACACTGTTCCCCATTCTCCGACACTGCGGTTGGAGGTGACGAGCATTGCACCCCGCTCGTAGCGCCTTGATACGAGCTGGAAAAATAAGTGGGCTGCATTGGGCTCGAGTGGAAGATAGCCAAGCTCGTCGATGATGAGCAGCTTGGGCTTGGCGAGAAACCCAAGTCGTTCTTCCAGGCGTCCTTCGCCATGTGCTCTCACGAGCGTTGCGACCAATGCCTGCGCCGTTGTGAACAACACCGTGTAGTTTTGACGGATGACCTCTCTTCCAAGCGCAATCGCGAGATGGGACTTCCCAACGCCAGGTGGACCGAGCAGCAGCAAGGCATCACCATTTGCCGCCCAACGGGCGGTGGCGAGTTCTCGTATCTGTTGCGGATCGACACTGGGCTGCGCCTCGAAATCAAATCCCTCGAGATCTCGTGCATGCGGGAAATGCGCGATCTTCATCGCCATGATGATGCGTCTCTCGTCCTTCCTTGCAATCTCGCGTTCGCACAGGAATGCGAGCGTCTCGCGAATGGTGAGATCCGCGCGCGAGGCTTCGTCAAGAAGGTTGTCGAGCTGGTCGCGGATGGCGGTGAGCTTCAGCCGGCTCAGCCAGCCGATCAGCGTGTCGTGATCAACTGCCATCACCATTGCCCTCCGATCAACCGCTCATATTCCGACAATGGGCGAAGAAGTTCGGGCAGCTTGGGAGCGGGCGGATCGGCCTGCGCGGCTTGCTTGACAGGCATGCCGAAGCCGCTGACGCCGACAAAATGGGCGGGATCCGTCAGGCGACGATGACGCCCATGTGACTCGGCGTGGCTCGCGACAAGCTGACCAGCATGGAATACGCGGACCTGGCCACCGCTGATCGTCACCTCGACAATCTCGCCGATGAGCCGCCACGGGACTGAGTAGGCGTTGGTGTCGACCTCAACGGCGCAATCGGCGTGGACCTTGCGCAGCAGTTCTCGGATCTGACGAAATGGCGGCCTGCCATTTAGTGGGTGTAGCGTCATAGCTTCGTCGCGGACAAAGCGCTCAAGTGGTGGTTCGCCTGTCGTGCCATGGCATCGAAGATCGGCAACCGTGCGCATCCACCACGCAAGGTGCAGGTGAAGGCCTTCCATGCTGTCAAAGCTGTGTCCGGCAAGTGCGTTGTGCTTCACATACCCGACGCCTCGCTCGTCCTTGCCTTTGGTACGAGCCCGGTATGGTGCACATGCGCGAGGACGGAAGTCCCAATAGCGGGAGAAGGCATGCAGCCGATCGTTGAACACGACCTCGCGGGTCACCGCGTCGTGCCGTGTTACCAATGCCGCAGCATTATCGAGAAGGACCTCGCTTGTGACACCGCCAAAATGCCTGAAGGCTGCCTCCATCCCATCGAACCAGGCAGACTGACGGTCGTGGAGAAACGCCGTCGCGTATGTGCGACGCGAATAGCCAAGCGTTGCCACGAAGATGTAGACGCGGACTTTCTCGCCTCCGATCTCCATTCGCTTCTCGCCAAAATCAATCTGTATCTGATGGCCTGGCGGTGTCTCGAAGCGCATCGTCGCTAAAGCCGATGCCGCCAACTGCTGCCGATACCCCGCGACCGCTCGCTCAACCGTGCGCAGACTGACCTCAATGCCGAGTTCTCGAGCCAGATCCTGCCGCACGACATCAGCATTGCCGCCATGGCGAAAGAACCGCTCACGGACCCACGCTTCATGCTTCGAGAGCTGCGTTTCCCGGCGGGCTCGCCGATACCCGCGCCAGCCACCCGTCTCGATGTATCGCTGTACCGTCGTGCGCGAGCATCCCAGCTCCGCCGCGATCCGCCGCGTGCCCCACCCCAGCTTCTTGAGCCGCAGCATCGCAGTCACCTCGTCCGGTTCGAGCATCGCTTCTCTCCGCGCCAATCTCGCGGAGATCTTCGTACCTGTCTCAACGTCCATTAGTCCCTCCTAAGGTCTGAAAGGGGGACCAGTTTTAGGTGTCGCGACCGGACCAGTTTTACATGTCGCCTGACAGAAGAGGCGGCGTCGATCGGCCAGATTCAGCTGCGAATAGCGTCGGGACATGCCAAAATCTCCAAGAGGAAACCATTGAAATCATTGGCATGTCGCACTTCGAATTAGAATGTACCCCCCCGTTACAGAAGATCGCATAATGTATCGGGCCCTTATCAACCAAAGACAGCAAGAAGCTTGATGCTCAAGGGTTACCGTGTGATTCTTCGGACATGATCCGAAGGAGATGAGAATGTCGGAGACGCTTGCAGCGCTTACCACCATTCGGACCGCGGAAGATATGGTCGTGGCCTTTCACGAGGAGGAAGCAGTGTCGGCGATTTCTGGAAAGCATGGTGTGGCCGGCCGGGAAAACCATAAGGGCGCGAAACATTGCGCGCGATAGCGACGAAGCCGACTGTCTCGCTCGCAAGGCGCTCTACCTCTATATGAACGGTACCCGCAGCGCCTGTGAACTCGAACTGCGGTTAATTGATACATCCCGGCAGTCGAGCGGCTGGGAGCAATCATCGACGGCGGTCGGAACTCAGGTGATAGACGTGCTGCCGGATTTATCGGCATGGGCGCGAAGCCTGACAGCATCGCCTGACGAAGCACACGCTCTCATGGAAAGAACGCTAGGGTCGAAACCCAATCAAGCAATTGATCGAATTGCTACTGCATGATTCACTGCCCTGGCTAACGGGAGTTTTGG
>NZ_PNFP01000047.1 GCF_002940685.1 Ensifer adhaerens
CGTGAGCGTCCGGTGAGCGGATTTTGCTGAACGAGCCAGTTAGGCGATGTTCTGGCATTAGAACCAGCATTAGTGCATTAGTGCTGACACTAATTCCAGATCTGAGAGGTTGGCATGGCCCGCATGGAGATCATTTCCGGCGTCGAGCGTAGGCGGCGATGGTCGAAAGAAGCTAAGCTGGAGATATTGGCAGAAGCCGACCAGCCTGGCGTCCGCATTGGTGATGTAGCTCGTCGCCATGACATCTATCCGGCTCAGATCCGTCTATGGCGGAAGACACTTAGCCATTTCGAGGCGTCAACCTCGTTTCTTCCGGTACAGCTCGTCGACGACGTAAGCCTCGGGCAGACGCCTGCGGCTTCGCCGGCGCCAGTGTTTATCGAGATCTTGCTACGAAACGGTCGGGGCTTGAAAGTTCCAGCCGACATCGAGCGAAAGATGCTGGCATCGTTGATCGCCTGTGTGGAGGCAGCATGATCGGGCCTTCGGGGAATGTGCGGGTCTATTTGGCCTGCGGGGTGACCGACATGCGGCGTGGGATTGATGGTCTCTCGGCCCTGGCCGAGACAGTCATAAAGGAAGCGCCAGGATCTGGCGCCATCTTCGGGTTCCGTGGCAAGCGCGCGGATCGGATCAAGCTTTTATGGTGGGATGGCCAGGGGTTCTGCCTGTTCTACAAGGTTCTGGAGCGCGGATATTTTCCTTGGCCGACGGCGAAGGATGGCGTGGCGCACCTGACACAGGCCCAACTTTCCATGCTTATCGAGGGGATCGACTGGCGTCGACCGGCGTGGACTTCCGCTCCCGGCCGAACGCGGTAAAGGCCTTATTTTACAAGGGAATCCGGGCAAAATGCTAGCGCTTGAGGCGCAAATCGGCTACGTTTTCTGGCATGAAAACAACGCCGCTGGACAGTCAGGACGAGCTTGCTGCTTTGCGCGTGCTCGTCGCTGAACAGGCGGCGAAACTTGAGCGACAAGAAGCCGAAGTCACCAAGCGCGACTCCATTATCAGCCTTCTGCGCGCGCAGTTGGAACTGCTCCGCCATCGACAGCATGGCCCCGCTTCGGAGAAGATCGATCGGAAGATCGAGCAATTTGAGCTGATGCTGGAGGAGATCGAGGCCTCCCGCGCCGAGGCTGAGATGCGCTCCGGGAAACTCCCTTTGCCGGAACTGGACGACGCACCGGCTAAGCCGAAGCGCAAACCGCTGCCGGATGGCCTTCCAACAGAAGAGCGGGTGTACACAGCGCCCTGCAGTTGTCCGACCTGTGGCGGCACATCGTTCCTGAAGGCGGCTGACAAGGTGGTCCAGGTGATGGAGCACGTACCGGCATCCGTAAAGATTGTCCGGCACGTCGAAAAGCGCATGATCTGCAGGGACTGCGATACAACAGTGTCCGGCGAAATGCCGACCTTGCCGATTGAGAAAGGCAAGCCCGGACCGGGATTGCTCGCCCACATCATGGTCGCCAAGTTCGACGATCACATTCCGCTCTATCGTCTATCCGAGATGTACGACCGGCTGGGAATAGACATCTCCCGGTCCGTGATGGCGGACTGGATGGGCCGTGTGTCTGTTCTGCTTTCGCCCCTCATTTTGCTGATCAGAGCCCATATCGCCGCAGTCGACCGAATACATACGGACGATACCCCAGTCGATGTTCTCGACCCTGGGCGCGGGAAGACGAAAACAGGCAGGGTTTGGGTCTATGTCTTCGATGGCAGTGGCTATCAAGATCCAACGCCCAGAGCCATAGCCTATTACTATAGCCCCGATCGTAAGGGCGCACATCCGGCAGACCACCTCGCTGACTTTAGCGGCGTGATGCATGCCGATGGCTATGGTGGCTATAAGAAGCTTTACGGCAACCAGATCATCGAGGCTGCGTGCATGGCGCATGTGCGCCGCAAGTTCCATGATGTGATCAAACTGAAGCCGTCACCGATCGCCGACGAGGCGCTGACACGCATCGGCGCGCTCTACGATATCGAGGATCGTATCCACGGCATGCCGGCTGACGAGCGACGCGCACTGCGCCAGGAACATGCCAGGCCCATCCTGAGGGACTTGAAGGTGTGGATCGAGGATACGCTTCCGACGTTGCCGCAGAAACAGAAGCTGGCGGAAGCGATGCGATACGCACTCTCGCGATGGGCCGCATTGAGCGTTTACATCGACGACGGCCGTGTCGAAATCGACAACAATATAGCCGAACGTGCGATGCGCCCCCTCGGGATTGGCCGTAAGAACTGGCTCTTCGCCGGCTCGGACAAGGGCGGAGAGCGCATCGCCAATATCCTGACCATCACCGAAACGGCCAAACTGCATGGCCACAATCCCGAAACCTACCTCACGGACGTGCTAACCCGGATCAAAGATCACCCAACAGACAGGCTGGAAGATCTGTTGCCATGGAATATGCTCCCAGCAGGATCCGCACTGCAGAAGGCTGTCTGATGGCTCGTTCGATGCACATTTATACGATCGAAAACGTCGCCGCCATGATCGGCGAAAACCTCGAACTGCTCAGAGAAATCTCCGCCAACTCGGACAATATCGACTACGGCGAAATGGTGCACGTCCACAACACGACCGAAGAGGGCACAACCGGCTTCACGGACAGAGGCGTCGAATGCCTCGAGGAGTTCCTAGCGGATATCCGGACATGGCACGGAGGAGTCCGTCAGTTCTTGGTCGATGAACAATGCGACCCTGAAAGGATCGAGCGCATAATGACCGACGAGCTAAAGCGCGCGCCCTAACCCTGCGCCTCGACCACGGCAGAAAATGCATTCGCCGGACGCTCAC
>NZ_PNFP01000048.1 GCF_002940685.1 Ensifer adhaerens
TGGCGATTTCGCCAGCCGAGTGTTTTGCCTGGATTTGGATTGTCGCTCGGGATCACGCTGAGCTGGCTGGTTCTGATCGTGTTGATCCCGTTGTCGGGTCTGGTGTTTCGCGCCAGCGGGCTCGGCTGGTCTGAATTCGTCGCGCTGTCGCTTGATCCACGCACGCTCAATGCCCTGAAGATCTCGTTTGGCACCGCCTTTGTCGCCGCCGTCGTCAACCTGATCTTCGGTGTCATCCTCGCCTGGGTGCTGGTGCGCTATCGCTTCCCCGGCAAGCGGGTGATCGACGCCATGGTCGACCTGCCGTTTGCGCTGCCGACCGCGGTTGCCGGCATCGCGCTGACGACGCTTTATGCCGGCAACGGCTGGATCGGCCAGTTCCTCGAACCGCTCGGCATCAAGGTCGCCTTCACCCCGGCCGGCATCGTCATCGCGCTGATCTTCGTCGGCCTGCCCTTTGTCGTGCGCACCGTGCAGCCGATCATGGAGGAGATCGACAAGGAGGTCGAGGAGGCCGCAGCCACCCTTGGCGCCAGCCGCTTCCAGACGATCAGCCGGGTGCTTTTGCCGGGATTGCTGCCGGCCGGCCTCACCGGCTTTGCGCTGGCCTTTGCCCGCGGCGTCGGCGAATACGGCTCGGTGATCTTCATCGCCGGCAACCTGCCCTATGTCTCCGAGATCGCGCCGCTTCTGATCGTCATAAGGCTCGAAGAGTTCAACTACGCCGCCGCCACCGCCATTGCCGCCGTGATGCTGGCGATCTCCTTTGCCATGCTGCTCCTCATCAACTCGATCCAGGCCTGGAGCCGGCGGAGATATGTCTATGTCGCATGATCTGACCGCCAGCGCCGCTTCCAGTCCCGGCCTCGGTCCGGCCCCCGGCCCGCAACGCGCCCTGCCGGAACTGGCTGCCGCCACCTCCGAAAGCCGCTTTGCCCGGTTGACGCTGACGATCACGGCGCTTGCCTTCGTCGCGCTGTTTTTGCTTTTGCCGCTTGCCGCCGTCTTTACCGAGGCGCTGCGCAAGGGCATCGGCGAGTTCGTCGCAGCGCTGGGCGATGCCGAGACTTTTTCCGCCATCCGCCTGACGCTGATCGTCGCTGCCATCGCCGTGCCGCTCAACCTCGTCTTCGGCGTCGCCGCCGCCTGGGCGATCGCCAAGTTCGAGTTCAAGGGCAAGGCCTTCCTGACGACCTTGATCGACCTGCCGTTCTCGGTCTCGCCGGTCATCTCCGGCCTCGTCTTCGTGCTGTTGTTCGGCTCGCACAGCCTGATCGGTCCCTGGCTGCAGAGCCATGGCATCCAGATCCTCTTTGCCGTGCCGGGGCTGGTGCTCGCCACCGTCTTCGTCACCTTCCCCTTCGTCGCCCGCGAGCTGATCCCGTTGATGCAGGAACAGGGATCGAGCGACGAGGAGGCGGCCTTGTCGCTTGGGGCATCCGGCTGGCAGACCTTCTGGCACGTGACGCTGCCCAACATCAAATGGGGGCTGCTTTACGGCGTGCTTTTGTGCAACGCCCGCGCCATGGGCGAGTTCGGCGCCGTGTCGGTGGTCTCCGGCCATATCCGTGGGCAGACCAACACCATGCCGTTGCAGGTCGAAATCCTCTATAATGAATACAACTTCGTCGCCGCCTTCGCGGTGGCGGCGTTGCTGGCGCTGCTGGCGCTGATCACCCTGATTTTGAAGACGGCGCTGGAGATCCGCTACAGCGCCGAGATCGCCGCCAGCCGCAGGCACTGAAAGGTCAAACGCAATGGACGTGCGCGTTCACAACATCCGCAAGGAATTCGGCCGCTTCCCGGCGCTCGACGACGTCTCGCTGAACATCCGCTCCGGCGAGCTGATCGCGCTGCTCGGCCCCTCCGGCTCCGGCAAGACGACGCTTCTGCGCCTCGTTGCCGGTCTCGAAAGCCCGACCGAAGGCACGATCTTCTTCGGCGACGAGGATGCCTCGCAAAAGACCGTGCAGGAGCGCAACATCGGCTTCGTCTTCCAGCACTACGCCCTGTTCCGCCACATGACCGTGCTCGACAACGTCGCCTTCGGGCTGAAGGTGCGGCCGGCGGGCCGCCGGCCGCCGGCCGCCGAGATCCGCAGCCGCGCGCTCGACCTCATCGACCTGGTGCAGCTCTCCGGCCTCGACAAGCGTTATCCGGCGCAGCTGTCGGGCGGCCAGCGCCAGCGCGTGGCGCTTGCCCGCGCCATGGCGGTCGAACCGAACGTGCTTCTGCTCGACGAACCCTTCGGCGCGCTCGACGCGCAGGTCCGCAAAGAGCTGCGCAAGTGGTTGCGCGACATCCACGACCGCACCGGCCACACCACCATCTTCGTCACCCATGACCAGGACGAGGCGCTGGAGCTCGCCGATCGCGTCGTCGTCATGAGCAAGGGCGTGATCGAGCAGGTCGGCACCCCCGACGAGATCTACGACCATCCGGTCTCGCCCTTCGTCTACGGCTTCATCGGCCAGTCGAACAACCTCGCCGTCACGCTGTCGAACGGCGAGATCTGGTTCGAGGACCGGCCGATCGGCTTGCGCGCGCCTTCCGAACCGGACGGTCCGGCGCAACTCTACTTCCGCCCGCACGACATCGAGCTGATCGACGGCTGCGGCGGCTGTCTCGCCGGCCTCGTCACCGCCAGCCGCCGCGTCGCCGGCACCCGCCATCTCGAACTCGACCTCGGCCGCAACCATCCGCATGTCGAGATCGAACTCTCCCCCGAACGCGCCGCCGCCGGCGACCACAGCCGCATCGCCTTCCGCCCGACAAAGTGGAAGCTCTTCAGGGAAGGGCGGCCGGAGAC
>NZ_PNFP01000049.1 GCF_002940685.1 Ensifer adhaerens
CAGAGAGTTACTCATGCGCTTAGTCTGCAGTTTGTTGGACTGCTTAACCGCGGCAGGGTGCTGGCTTAACAGGTCGCGATAGGTATGAACCACATCTGCATTTGACGCGACGGCTTGCGTCAGGAACCTGCGACCGTCCTCTAAATGCACGGCTTCAATCTTGTTTCCTGTCGTTTCCATATGGCTGACTCTGGCGTTTAACACGACTTCGCCACCCAGATCCTGAAACAGCTTTATCATCCCCTGAACTAATGCGCCGGTGCCGCCACGCGGAAACCAGACGCCCCACTCACGCTCCAGCGCGTGTATCAACGTATAAATGGATGAGGTGGCGAAGGGATTGCCGCCCACCAACAGCGAGTGGAAAGAAAACGCCTGGCGCAGATGTTCATCTTCGATGTAACTGGCAACCTTACTGTAAACGCTTCTCCATGCCTGCAGTTTCGCCAGTTGAGGTGCGGCGCGAAGCATGTCTCTGAACGATAAAAAAGGGACAGTACCGAGCTTTAGATAGCCTTCTTTAAACACCGCGCGTGAATAGTCCAGAAACTGACGATAACCTTCGACATCGCGGGGATTAAACTGCTGAATCTGCGCTTCGAGCCGGGTTTGATCGTTATCGTAATTAAAGACCTTCCCTGACTCCCAACACAGGCGGTAAAACGGCGTAACCGGCAGCAGTTCGACATACTCTTTTAACTGTTTTCCTGCCAGTGCAAACAGTTCTTCAATGGCACTGGGATCGGTGATAACCGTCGGGCCTGCATCAAAGGTAAACCCCTGATCCTCGTAGACATAAGCCCGACCGCCGGGTTTATCACGTTGTTCAAGCAGTAAGACGGGGATCCCCGCAGCTTGTAGACGAATTGCCAGTGCCAGGCCACCGAAGCCTGCACCAATTACCGTAGTTGGTTTCATGTAGTCGCTCTTTAACGATGAGTCGTCATAATGGCTTGCAATGCTGCTAATACCGGAACAGGCGGCTTGCCGCTCAGAATACGTAGCCGATCGGTCAGCGTGAGTTTTCCCGCATAAAAACGGGCAATTAAATCTTCAGGTAAACCATAAAAACGCTGCATAACCCGCCAGCGTGAATCGGCGGGTCCGGCTAAAAACAGCATGCGATTCAGCATGCGGAAAAAGCCCTGCTGCTGCCAGCGCTCGCGGGCAAAATGCGTAATGGCATGGTGAATTGAGGCCGACGTAAAGACATCAAGTGCACTCAGGCGGTCGGCCACGGCAACCGCCAGCGGCAGTGAATAGCCGGTGGTAGGATGGAACAGACCGGCACGTAATCCACTACAGGCCAGGGGGCGCTGCTGCCAGAATGCGTCGGCATTGCCCGACAGAGTAATGGGTAAGGCGCCCTGTTCTTCTCGCAGCAGTGTCTGAAGCTGCCAACCCTGTTGCGCGGCATAGTCGCAAATATTTTGCCGCGCGCATTCAGGATCTAATGTCGCATTATCAATATAGTGCGTGTCTTCAATTAACAATCTGGTCGGCGAGAGCGGCAGGCTGTACACGAAGCGATAACCATTTTGCTGATCGACCGTGGCATCCATGATAATGGGAGACGATAAACCATGCGGGTGGCTCAATCGCCATTCCTGGCCAATAAGCGCCTGGAAGCCCACGCTCAGTGCTGAATTTGCCGCATAACCCCGCCCGTCAATCACCGCGCGGGCACCGATAACCTGACCCTTTTTCAACCGAACAGATTCCGCATTAACCTCTGCGACCGCGGTATCCATCCACAAGTGCGGGCCAAACTGTCGCTGTAAAACCTCAGCGAAACGCTGAGAAGTAATACAAAAGTAGCCGCTGTTCAGCTTACGACGGCGTGTGGGAAAGCGTACCTGATAGTCGGGCCCGTGATGAACCACCAGCGGAGCTAGCCAACGAT
>NZ_PNFP01000005.1 GCF_002940685.1 Ensifer adhaerens
ACCAGGAAACTCTAGAGCGAAGGTCGTCGTCGCCAGCAGCGCCGCCGCCCTCGTCAGTGATCGGGCTTATAGACCCCCAGCCTCGCAGACGTCAACAGGGATTTTCGGAAAAAATGACAGATTTCTGACAAAGCCCGGAAACTGAGGGCTTTGCGCCCCCAAAAAAGTTTTACCCCCTCCCCCGGGCCTGTGGAGACACAATTTGGCCCTACCTTTTTCACAATCGGCCTATCTAAGCGAAAACGAAGATGCGTCGCGGATGCGGGCACGGGCACAGGCTTGGGATATATGGGATATCGCCCATCCTCTGCGCGCGTGATTTGACTCCGCCGCGTGAAAGATGCACACCTTCGCGCAACGTATCGCAGGCAAGAATACGGTTTAGAGAAATCGGGGACCCTCAGTTCGGCATGATCACCGACAAGAACATGGTCAGGTCGCTTGGCGATCAGCCACCGATCCTTGCGCATGGCCGACGCGCGCCTGACAGGCGCGAGATCTCCTTGCGCTGGCTGTCGGGCACCTTCCTGACGGGGATCACCTCGAGCCTCTTGATGGGGGTCGCTCTCTTTGCAGCCCTTGACGGACGCCAGCAGCTCGCAATCCCGGCCGAGGCCTACGCGGCGCTCGACGCCGGTTCGAACGGCGACGAGCAGGCGATCGCCGTTCGCGGCGGCCGTATCCTCTCGCCGAAGCTCGTCGCCAAGCCGGCCGACAAGACGGTCATGGAAGTCTCGACGATGACCCATGACGGCGAGAAGGAAGTGGTGCGCAAGCAGCCCTTCGTTCACGTCAAGATGGCGCTGGCCGCCAATCATCAGGCCTCGGAAAGCTATCCGGACTTCGATCCGCTGGCGATCTTCTCGACGGAAGAGGCCGACGAAGAGTCGCCCGTCTCGCGAACCGGCACGCTCTACGGCTCGAATGTCGATTCCGAGGTGGCGCTGAAAACCGTCGACTTCCCGCTGCGCGGCGGCCCCACCTTCGACCGTTCGATGTCGCTCGATGAAGTCGAGGAAAACGTCCGCACCAACGGTTCCGTCCTGACGGAGGGCAGCACCCAGGTCGCCTCGCTCTATTATGTCGACCCGCAGCGCTTCGCCTCGGAGAGTGACGGGCTCGACCTTCTCCAGGGCCTGACCGCCCGCATCGTCGAGCAGAACAAGAGCGACGCCGCCTACGAGACGATCGACGAGGAAACCACCGAATACGCCGACGACATCATTCCGGTGCGGCGCCAGACCGACATCGCGACCGTCATGAGCAATGCCGGTTACGCCAAGGCGCAGGCCGATGATGCCGCCAGCTATCTCGGCCAGGCGCTCGGCGCCAGTGAGCTTTCCGAGGGCGATGTCCTGCGCATCGGCATCATCCAGAACGGCGAGACGCAGAAGGGTCAGGACGCACGCATCGTCCGGGCAACGATCTATTCGCGCAACCGGCACGTGCTGACAATGGCGGTCGACGACAAGGGCCGCTTCGTGCCCGGCGCCGAACCGCCGAGGCTCGACGCCGTCGCCACCGCCTTCGACGACAACGGCGCCCCCGTCATGACCAGCAGCCACGATCTGCCGCGGGTCTATGACGGTATCTATCGGGCGGCCCTTTCCTACGGCATGAGCGCCGACATGGTCGGCCTCGTCGTCAAGCTCCTCGCCAGCAATGTGGATTTCCAGGCCCAGCTGAAACCGACGGATTCGCTTGAAGCCTTCTTCTCCGTGACCGACGAACGCGGCATGGCGACCGAGGACTCCGAACTTCTCTATGTTCGCGCCAAGTTCGGCGATGCCGTTACCGCCTTCTATCGGTTCCAGGACCCGAGCGACAACACGATCGACTATTTCGACCAGGACGGCAAAAGCATCCGCCAGTTCCTGTTGCGCAACCCCGTGCCGAACGGCCATTTCCGCTCGGGCTTCGGCATGCGCCGCCACCCGATCCTCGGCTTCTCGCGCATGCACACCGGCGTCGACTGGGCAGCCCCGCGCGGCACGCCGATCATCGCCGCCGGCGGCGGGGTCGTGGAAAAGGCCGGCTGGGATTCCGGCGGCTACGGAAATCAGACGCTGATCCGCCATGCCAACGGCTACGTGTCCTCCTACAACCACCAGAGCGCGATCGCCAAGAACGTCAAGGTCGGCAACAAGGTCGTCCAGGGCCAGGTGATCGGTTGGGTCGGCACGACCGGCCTTTCGACCGGACCACACCTGCACTACGAGCTGATCGTCAACGGCAACAAGGTCGATCCCTTGCGCATCCGCCTGCCCGGCGGCAAGTCCCTTTCGGGCGACGCTCTGGCGAAGTTCGAGAAGGAACGCGACCGCATCGACGAACTGCTCGACAAGGACGGCACCGGCGCAGAGGTGGCGAGCAACTAACCGCTCCCCTCCCCTTCCCGAAAATCTGCACAAACAGAAAGGCCGCCCCGAAGGGCGGCCTCCTGATTTGCGCCGTGCTCGACTTATGCGGCTTCCTTGTCCGGCGCCGCCCCGCGCTTGAAGTTGAGGCGGTCGGAGCCCGAAAGCACCTTGACGCTCGAACCATCCGGGAACTCGCCCTGCAGGATCTTCTCGGCCAGCGGGTCCTGGACGTACTTCTGGATCGCCCGCTTCAGCGGACGCGCACCATAGGCCGGGTCGTAGCCCTTGTCGGCGAGGAAGGCGCGGGCGTCGTCCTCGAGTTCCAGCGTGATCTTGCGCTCGGCAAGCAGCTTGCGCAGCCTTTCGAGCTGGATGTCGACAATCGCGCCCATCTCCGAGCGGCGCAGCCGGTGGAACAGGATGATCTCGTCCACGCGGTTCAGGAACTCCGGCCGGAAGGCGGACTTCACCACGTCCATCACCTGGTCACGAACCGTGTCGCTGTCCTCGTTCTCGCCGAGGCCGGTCAGATATTCGGCTCCAAGGTTCGAGGTCATGATGATCATCGTGTTCTTGAAGTCGACCGTGCGGCCCTGACCATCGGTCAGGCGGCCGTCGTCGAGCACCTGCAGGAGCACGTTGAAGACATCCGGATGCGCCTTCTCGATCTCGTCGAACAGCACGACCTGGTAGGGCCGGCGGCGGACGGACTCGGTCAGCGCGCCGCCTTCCTCGTAACCGACATAGCCGGGAGGCGCGCCGATCAGCCGGGCGACGGAGTGCTTCTCCATGTATTCCGACATGTCGACACGCATCAGCGCGGTCTCGTCGTCGAAGAGGAAGCGGGCAAGCGCCTTGGTCAGCTCCGTCTTGCCGACGCCGGTCGGACCCAAGAAGATGAACGAGCCGATCGGCCGGTTCGGATCCTGGAGTCCGGCGCGCGAGCGACGGACGGCACGGGAGACCGCCTGCACGGCGTCACCCTGACCGACCACCCATTTCGCCAGCTCGTCTTCCATCCGCAGCAACTTGTCGCGTTCGCCTTCCAGCATCTTGTCGACCGGAATGCCGGTCCAGCGCGAAACCACGTGCGCGATGTTGTCGGGGGTCACGACCTCCTGCACCATCGGGTTGGCATTGGCGTTTTCCTGGCTTTCGGCGTCGGAAAGCTCCTTTTCGAGCTTCGGGATGACGCCGTAGGTCAATTCGCCGGCACGCTGGAACTCGCCCTTGCGCTGGACGATCGCCAGTTCGTTGCGGGCGTCGTCGAGCTGCTTCTTGAGATCGGCGGCACGCCCGAGCTTCTGCTTTTCCGCCTGCCAGCGGGCCGTCAGCGCGGATGCCTGCTCTTCGAGCGAGGCGAGATCAAGTTCGAGCTTCTCCAGCCGATCCTTCGACGAGACATCCGTTTCCTTCTTCAGGGCCTCGCGCTCGATCTTCAGCTGGATGATGCGACGATCGAGCTCGTCGAGCTCCTCGGGCTTGGAATCCACCTGCATGCGCAGCCGCGACGCGGCTTCGTCCATCAGGTCGATCGCCTTGTCCGGCAGAAACCGGTCGGTGATGTAGCGGTTCGAAAGCGTGGCGGCGGCAACCAGGGCCGAGTCCGAAATGCGGACCTTGTGGTGCTGCTCGTATTTTTCCTTCAGACCGCGCAGGATCGAGATCGTGTCTTCGACCGTCGGCTCCTCGACCATGACCGGCTGGAACCGGCGGGCAAGGGCCGCGTCCTTTTCGACGTGCTTGCGGTATTCGTCGAGCGTGGTCGCGCCGACGCAATGCAGCTCGCCGCGCGCAAGCGCCGGCTTCAGCAGGTTCGAGGCGTCCATTGCGCCATCGGCCTTGCCGGCGCCGACCAGCGTGTGCATCTCGTCGATGAACAGGATGATCTCGCCGTTTTCGGCCTGCACCTCGTTGAGCACGGACTTCAGCCGCTCCTCGAACTCGCCGCGGTATTTCGCGCCGGCAATCAGCGCGCCCATGTCGAGCGCCATCAGCCGCTTGTCCTTGAGGCTTTCCGGCACGTCGCCATTGACGATGCGCAGCGCCAGGCCCTCGGCGATCGCGGTCTTGCCGACGCCGGGCTCACCGATCAAAACGGGATTGTTCTTGGTGCGGCGCGACAACACCTGGATGGTGCGACGGATCTCGTCGTCGCGGCCGATCACCGGGTCGAGCTTGCCCTCACGCGCATCGGCCGTCAGGTCGCGTGCGTATTTCTTCAGGCTGTCGAAACCCTGCTCGGCATTGGCGCTGTCGGCGGTACGGCCCTTGCGGATGTCGTTGATCACCTGATTGAGCTTGGTCGGCGTCACGCCGGCCTTCTTCAGCACGCCGGCCGTCGCAGCCGAGCTTTCGATCGCCAGCGCCAGCAACAGACGTTCGACAGTGACGAAGCTGTCGCCGGCCTTCTTGGCGGCTTCCTCGGCGCTCGAAAACACCCGCGCAAGCGGCTGCGACAGATAGACGGAGCCGTTGCCGCCGGAAACCTTGGGGAGCTTGGCCAGTGCCGCGTCATTGCCGGCGCGCGCCTCGCGGGCGTCGCCACCGGCCCGCTCGATCAGCGAGGCGGCCATGCCCTGGTCGTCGTCGAGCAGCACCTTCAGCACATGCTCGGGCGTGAACTGCTGATGTCCCTGCGCCAGCGCATAGGTCTGCGCCGACTGCAGAAAACCGCGCACGCGCTCAGAATATTTTTCGATGTTCATACTCTACCTCCATAGCCCGGCAGGCCCATCATGGCACCCGTCGGTGTTTCAGGATCAGGCTCCCGCATTCGGCAAGCCTGTCAGTGTGGCGCGATCCCCGCTTTGCTCGGGATCAACGCGTCCGAAGCGAATATGGGGCAGCGTTTTTGGAAATTAAAGAGCCTCTCGGCGCTCCTAAGACGGAAATCTGCAACCGCGAGGCGGCCGCGCGCCGAAAGGGTAACGCGGCCGCGGGATCGTCTATACCGCGAGCGGCCGCTCGGCAAAGGACGCGCCGAATTCCTTCATGCGCCGCACATAGTAGTCCGGCTCGATCAGCACCTCCGGCAGATAGAGGCCCGCCGCCGGTGCCGCGCCGCCTGCAAGGCCGAGCATGCGCTCGACCGCAAGGGCGACGCCAAGCGCCGTCAGTGGGGCCTGGCCATCAGGGTGCACGATCTCATAGCGACGGTCGACCGGTTCACCGTGTTTGTCGCGCCCCTTGATATCGATGGCGATCTCCGTCGAGAACGGTTCGCCGCGCCGCCTGCTCGCCGATACGCTATAGGCAAGATCCAGCCGGATATCGCTGGCGTTGGTGCGCGCCGAGAGCGCCATGACGTCGAAGGGCGAGTAGGCGGTCGCTTCGAGTTCGACGCCGTCGACGCTGACATAACGCGCCTTGGAATCCTCGCCGCCAGCCCAGTGAAGCCTGCCATCCCTGACCGTCAGCGCCGCCGGAGCGAGACCGGTGATGCGGTTGTAGTCGGCAAGTGCTGCCGGCCCGCCCATGTCCTCCTCGTCGAGCAGAACCCCGATGCGGATCGTTTCGATCGCCTCATAGGCCTTCGCAAAATCGAGGATCGGGAAGATGGCGGCGCCGGCGAGCCAATGGCTGGCAAGCAGGATCGGCGCCCTGTCGGGCGCGTGGATGTACTGCGCCATCTCCGGACCAACCTCGAAGGTACCGCTCGAAAGGCTGATATAGGGAATGCCGTGGCGCTGGGCGTAGCGCATCGAACTCAGCTTTTCGTCTTTCAGGAAGATGACGATCGCACTGAAACGAGGCTCATTGCCAAGGCCGAGGTCCGGGCGGCCGAGGTCGACGCTGACCCCGATTGCGTCGCCAACCTCGCGTGCGACCGCTTCGGCCCTGCCGAGATCGCGGCCACCGATCGCGATCGGCAGCGTCGGGTGCAGACGACGGATGATCTTTGCGGCCTGCGACCCGACGACCCCTGAACCGCCGATGATCAAAACAGGCAAAAACTTGCTCGACATCTTCCTATCTCCTAAACGAGAGGTGCTCGGCATCTACCGAACTTACCATTGGTAACTTACTATTGGTAAATAAGATGACGAACACCACTTTCAAGAGGCAGGAGCCGACGCGAAAAGAGGATTGCGATCGATGAGCCCGACGAAAGGCCGAAAGCTTGCGAAGCCCGAGCGGCGCGCCCAGCTGCTCGATACGGCCAAGGAGATTCTGCGCGAATGCGGCGCTGATGCCCTGACGCTCGGCCATCTCGCCGAACGCGCCGGCGTCAGCAAACCGATCGCCTACGAACATTTCGGTACGCGCGACGGGTTGCTGATCGCGCTCTCCCAGGAAATCGAAGATCGTCACACGGAAAAACTGAGGGCCGCGCTGAACACCGCCGCAAAGCAGCTCGACGCGATCGCCGGCATCATCAGTGCGGTTTACATCGACTGTGCGGTCGAGAGCGGCGAGGAATGGCAGGCAATCTCCGGCGCACTACGCGGCAATGCGGACATGATCGCCACACAGCAGCAGCAGGTCGACGACTACGTCGCCATGATCAAGGCAGCACTATCCCCTTTCTCGGGCGTTCCTGACGACGATCTGCGACTGCGCTGCACGGGCATCGCGGGCGCAGCCGAGGCAATCGGGCGCGAACTGATCCGCGGTCGGACAAGCGAGGCGGCCGCCAGCAGCAACCTTGCTGCGCTCATCATCGACAGTACCAAAAGCTGACCGCGGCGATCGGACAAAGAAAAACCCGGCCACAGGGGCCGGGTTTTTGATGCCCCGCTTGAAACGGGTCAATTGTGACTTCGCTTATTCGGAAGCGGCGAGAGCCGGTGCTTCCGATGCGTCCTCGCCCGACGGCTGAGCCTCGTCGGCAGCACCTTCCGCGCTGCGGCGGGGACGGCGCGGACGCGGCGCGTTGCGGCGGCGCGAAGCGGCGCGGCCGGAGGCGGCCGGCGCTTCTTCTTCCATCACGACTTCGGCCGGCGTGCCTTCGATCACCGGCTGCGGGCCCGTGCCGTCGATGACGACAGGCTGCGGCTCGGGAGCAGGTGCGGCAGCAGCGGCGGCGGCAACCGGGGTCGGCATGTCGTCGGCGTAGCCCTGATCCAGATCGTCCTGATCCTGGTCGGCGGCATCGTGGCCGCGGAAATCCTGGCGATCGTCACGCTGGAACCGATCCTGCATCTGCGCCTGCGCGGCTGCGATGATGCGGTTGTAGTGTTCGGCGTGCTGCAGGTAGTTTTCAGCCATGACCCGGTCGCCGGAGCTCTGGGCATCGCGCGCAAGTGCAGAGTACTTCTCGGCGATGTGCTGGGCAGTACCGCGAATCTTCACATCCGGACCGGAGCTGTCATAGGTCCGCGTCAGCGGATTCGAGCCCTTGCGGTTGTGATTGTTGTTGTTTCCATTGTTGTTATTGTTGTTGTTATTCCGCCCGCGGCCGCGCTTGTTTTGCTGTCCTGGCCTCATAGTACATTCACCCGAATTCTCTTGATAATGATGATCATGTGGTTTCGTCTTCCGGCCGGATCCGTTCACGCCCGACAGAACACGCGCCGTTGCGCTCGCACAATGGCGGCTTCGGCGCCGACTGACGTCAAATTAACAGGTACCCGCACAAGGCACTTGTTGAACCCTAGCAACTCTTTCTTGAGAGCAATCCCCGTGGCCAGGTCATACCGGAACGAATCTTAGGTCCATGACCTTCTGCCCAGTGCGCGGGCAAACTAGCCCGCTTCCTCCGGGATTCCAAGCCCTTTCTTTGCCTCTGCAAGAAAGAAGATGCGCCAGTGCAGCATTTTTTCAACGGTTTGTGTCGCGTTCGAAGATCAGGACACGGTCATTGCCACCGAGATCCTTCGCCTCTTCACGCAGACGGAATTTTTCGGCGCAAAACAACGCCGTCACCGCCTCTTTCTGGTCGAAACCGATTTCCAAGCCTATCACGCCGTTTGTCTCAAGATGATGACCAGCTTGAGAAGCGATGGCGCGATAGGCATCCAGCCCGTCTACTCCGCCATCAAGCGCTGCGGCCGGGTCGTGAAGTCTCACCTCCGGCTCAAGCTCTTCGACAACACTGGACTGGATATACGGCGGATTTGAGACGATGACGTCGTAGCGGCCGTCCACCTTGTCGTACCAGTTGCTGAGAAGGGGTCGAAAGCGGTCCGCAAGTCCGAGAGCACCTGCATTCGCCGTCGCCGTTGCCAGCGCGTCCCCGGATATATCGGTAGCCGTGCCCCGCGCTTCAAGAACCTGAGACAGAAGGGCGAGACATATCGCGCCGGTGCCGGTGCCGAGATCGATGATCTCGCAGCTTCCCTTTCGGCCGACCACCTCCCGCAGATAGGGGATCATCCGGTCGACCAGGGTCTCGGTGTCCGGACGCGGCTCCAGCGTTTCCTTCGACAGCTTCAGCGGCAGGCCGAAGAACTCGCGTTCGCCGAGAATACGGTAGACCGGCTCGCGCGCCAGCCGCCGCGCAACCGCTGCCCGGATCCGCTGGGCATCCTCATCCGAAACCGGGTCCCTGCCCCGGGACACGACCGCGCTCAGCGAAAGATCCAGCAGCCCGGAGATCAGATGCCGGACGTCAAGCGCCGCATGCTCGATACCGCCCGCCTGCAGGCGGTCGCGGCTTTCGGCAACAAGGCTCGCGAGCGTCTCGGCCATCTCCTAGCCCCGCTGTTCGCCGAGTTGTGCCAGCTGGCTTGCCTGGTAATCGGCAAGCAGCGCATCGACGACCTCGTCGATCTCGCCCATCATCATCCGGTCGAGCTTGTAGAGCGTCAGGTTGATGCGATGATCGGTGAGGCGCCCCTGTGGGAAGTTGTAGGTGCGGATGCGCTCGGAGCGGTCACCGGAGCCGACCTGGCTCTTGCGGTCGGCCGAGCGTTCGCTGTCGGCGCGCTGGCGCTCCATGTCGTAGAGGCGCGAGCGCAGGACCTGCATCGCCTTTGCGCGGTTCTGGTGCTGCGACTTTTCCGAACTGGTGACGACAAGTCCGGTCGGAAGGTGCGTGATGCGCACGGCCGAGTCCGTCGTGTTGACGTGCTGGCCGCCGGCGCCTGACGAGCGCATCGTGTCGATGCGGATATCCTCGGGCCGGATCTCGATGTCGATGTCCTCGGCTTCAGGCAGCACGGCGACGGTTGCCGCCGACGTATGAATGCGGCCGCTCGCTTCTGTTTCCGGCACGCGCTGCACGCGGTGAACGCCGGATTCGAACTTCAGCCGCGAGAACACGCCGCGTCCCGAGACCGTTGCGATGATTTCCTTGAAACCGCCGGCTTCTCCGTCGCTCGCCGAAAGCACTTCGACACGCCAGCCCTTGGCCGCCGCGTAACGCTCGTACATGCGGAAGAGATCGCCGGCAAAGAGCGCGGCTTCCGAGCCGCCGGTGCCGGCGCGGATTTCAAGGATCGCGCTTTTCTCGTCGGCCGCGTCCTTCGGCAGAAGCAGGATCTGGATTTCCTGTTCGAGACCCTCGATCGTCGCCTCGACTTCGGGCTTCTCCATTTCCGCGAGGTCGCGCATCTCCCGGTCGGTCGCCTTGTCGGCGAGCATGGCGGTGATGTCGGCAAGCTCGGCCGTCGCCTTTTCGTAGGCGCGGATCTTCGTCACCACCGGCTGCAGTTCGGAATATTCCGAGGCGAGCTTGACATAAACGTCGGCCGCCGGGCCAGCGGACATGCGCGCCTCGATCTCACCGAAGCGACGTTCCAGTTCGCGCATCTTTTCAACGGGAAGCTTTGCCAAGTCTCACTCCAAATGCGTCCTCCCTCGCCGGGAGCGGGTCCGGACGAGGGTTACGACGCGTCAATTCAATCTAAACCGGAATGCCGTTTTCCGCGGCGAAATCCACCAGCATCTGGCGAACGGGCGTCTGGTCGCGCGTATCGTCCAGCGCCGTGTTGAGCAGATCCGCCAGCTTGGTCGCGTCGAGCGCCAGGAGCATCGCCTTGATCGGCCCCACCGCCGTCGGCGACATCGACACCGAACGGAAGCCAAGACCCAGCAGTGCCATGGCCGAAAGCGGCTTGCTCGCCATCTCGCCGCAGAGCGTCACCGGCGTATCGTGCCTGTCGCCGGCACGCACGATGTCGCGCAGGATCCGAAGGAACGGCCGGCCGAGCACGTCGAAGCGGTCGGAGACACGGGCATTGCCGCGGTCGACCGCCATCGCGAACTGGAACAGATCGTTCGAGCCGACCGAGACGAAATCCACCTCGGTCATCAGTTCGTCGAGCTGCCAGAGCAGCGCCGGCACTTCGAGCATCGCTCCGAACTGCAGCTTGCGCGGCAACTGCTCGCCGAGCTTCGACTGCCGTTCGATTTCCTTCTGCAGCAGGTCTCTCGCGATCCTGAGTTCCGAGACCTCGGTCACCATCGGCAGCATCAGCTTGAGCTCGGCCCCGGCGGCAGCGCGCAACATCGCACGCAACTGGGTGCGAAGGAGACCGGGTCGGTCGAGCGAAAGCCGGATCGCGCGCCAGCCGAGCGCCGGGTTTTCCTCTTCCGCCGCACGGAAATAGGGAACCACCTTGTCGCCGCCGATGTCGAGCGTGCGGAAGGTCACGGGCTTGCCGCCGGTCTGCTTCAGCACATTGCGGTAGAACGCTTCCTGTTCCTCCGCCTTCGGCATCGTCGAGGCGATCATGAACTGGAGTTCGGTGCGGAACAGGCCGATACCCTCGGCACCCGCCTCGTTCAGATGCGGCAGGTCGACCAGGAGGCCGGCATTCATCTGCAGCGTGATACGCTTGCCGTCTCGGGTCAGCGGATCGACGTCCTTCAGCGCCCGGAACTGTGCCTGGCGCCGCGCCCGGAACCGGACCTTCTCTTCGTAGGCGCGCTGCAGGTCGCCGAGCGGCCGCAGATGCACCTTGGCATCGTCGCCATCGATGATGATCGCATCGCGGTTTTCCGCAAGTGCGACCGCACCGGTCGCCTGGCCGATGACAGGAATGCCCATGGCGCGGGCGACGATGACCACATGGCTGGTGACGGCGCCCTCTTCGAGCACGAGGCCGCGCACGTTTTCGCGCGGATAGTCGAGCAGTTCGGCAGCGCCCATGGCGCGCGCGACGATCACCGCGTCCGTCGGGAAGTCGCTCGCCGAAAGCTTGGCGCCATAGCCCGAGAGCTGGCGCAGCAACCGGTTGGCAAGATCGTCGAAATCATGCATGCGCTCGCGCAGGTAAGGATCCGTCAGACGGATCATGCGCGCCTTGGTCTCGCTCTGCACCCGCTCGACCGCGGCTTCCGCCGTCAGGCCGTTGCGGATCGCCTCTTCGAGCTTGCGCACCCAGCCGCGGTCATGCGCGAACATGCGATAGGTCTCGAGCACCGCCCGGTGTTCGCCTTCCATCGACACTTCGCGCCGCGACAGCATGTCGTCGATCGAGATGCGCAGCGACCCCAGCGCCTCGGCAAGCCGCTGCAGTTCCTGGTCGGTATCTTCGTTCAGCAGATTGGTGACGACGATCCTCGGTTCGTGCAGCACCACATAGCCAAGCCCGATGCCTTCGCCGTAGCTGTTGCCTTCGATCGAGACGGGACGCGACAGGTCGAGTTCGAGACCAGGCTTGGTGATCTTCTTCAGTTCGCCGGTCGCCACCATTTCGGCGAGAACCATGGCGGTCGTTTCGAGCGCCTCGACCTCGTCCTCGCGATAGTTGCGCATCGCCTTGTTCTGGACGACGAGAACGCCAAGCGCCCGGCCCGTGCGCAGGATCGGCACGCCGAGGAAGGAGTGGTAAATTTCTTCTCCGGTTTCCGGCAGATAGGTAAAGGCCGGATGCGACTGGGCGTCGGAGAGATTGAGCGGACGGGCCGAGGCCGCGATGGTGCCGACGAGGCCCTGCCCCATCTTTAGTTGCGCCAGGTGGACGGCCGCCTTGTTCAGACCTTCGGTCGCATAGAGTTCGAGCACGCCGTCGGAGCGCAGCACGTAGACCGAACACACTTCCGCGACCATATTCTGCGCGATCTGGCGCACGATACGGTCAAGGCGCTCCTGCGGCTCCAGCGGTTCCGCCATCAACTCGCGCAACCGCTTGAGGAGAACGCGCGGACCTGCGGAAAGGTCTCTCATCGCGTAGGGTCTCCCGAAATAGAGTAGACAGCGGCAATGGGATGCGCAGCGAAACCGCTGCGAATCCCAAATCAGTCGCCTGTCGATTAACTCTTATCGAGACCGTAGGCGGAATGCAAAGTGCGAACCGCCAATTCCGCATAAGGACCATCGATCAGAATCGAAATCTTGATCTCGGAAGTGGTGATCGCCTTGATATTGATGCCCTTGTCGGCAAGCGCACGGAAGGCGGAAGCGGCAACGCCGGCGTGGCTGCGCATGCCGATGCCGATGACCGAAACCTTGACGAGGCCGGCTTCGGACTGAACGACGTCGTAACCGATCTTTTCCTTGTTGTCGCCGAGCACCTTCAGCGCCTTGTCGACGTCACCAGACGGAACGGTGAAGGTCATGTCGGTCTTCGAGCCGTCTTCAGAGATGTTCTGGACGATCATGTCGACATTGATATGGGCTTCAGCCAGGGGGCCGAAGATCGCGGCGGAAACGCCCGGCCGGTCGGCGAGACGGCGCAGCGAAATCTGGGCTTCATCCTTGGCATAGGCAATGCCGGTTACGACTTCCTGTTCCACGATCTCATCCTCATCACAAATCAGCGTACCGGGCGGATTGAGAAGGTCACCCATGCCCGGCGCATCGGGATCTTCGAAAGACGAACGCACGAAGGTGCGGACCTTGTGCACCATGGCGAGCTCGACCGAGCGCACCTGCAGCACCTTGGCGCCGAGCGATGCCATTTCCAGCATTTCCTCGAACGCGATCTTCTTCAGCCGCCGCGCCTTCGGCTCGATGCGCGGGTCGGTCGTGTAGACGCCGTCGACGTCGGTGTAGATGTCGCAGCGATCGGCCTTGACCCCCGCGGCAATCGCCACGGCCGACGTGTCGGAGCCGCCGCGGCCGAGCGTGGCGACGCGGTTGTCCGGGCCCAGGCCCTGGAAGCCGGCGATGACGGCAACCTGCCCCTCGCCCATGCGGCGGATGAGTTCGGCACCGTCGATGTCGAGAATGCGGGCGGCGCCATGGGCGTTGTCGGTGCGGATCGGGATCTGCCAGCCCTGCCAGGAGCGGGCATTGATGCCCATCGACTGCAGCGCGATTGCCAGCAGCCCGGAGGTCACCTGCTCGCCGGAAGCGACGATCGCGTCGTATTCGCGCGCGTCGTAGAAGGGTGAGTTGGCGCCGGTGGCCTTGGGCATGTTCTGCACCCAGCCGACCAGTTCGTTGGTCTTGCCGGACATGGCGGAAACGACGACGGCAACCTCGTGGCCGGCATCGACCTCGCGTTTCACATGGCGGGCGACATTGTGGATGCGGTCCAAATCAGCGACGGACGTTCCGCCGAATTTCATCACGATGCGTGCCATGTGCCTCTACCGGTACCCAATTTGCGCGCGTGAGGCGCGCGTGACAGGAAAGCCCCCGCCGGCGCCCGACGGTCAAAAAGCTTGGGAGACTTCTCGGACATCGGCAGTCACCGCTTCGGGGAGCGGAAAGTCGCGGCGTCTCTTAGCGGATCGGGGGGCTGCACGCAATGGCAAGACGGCACAGATTCGGCACCTCTGCCGCACGCCCGGCAGCCACCTTTCGCAACAATATTGCCGAAGGCTGCAAATGATGGAAATTTCCGTGCCGCATAGCCCCACAATGCCGCGTTGAAAATTACCGGCGTCGATGCTAAACGAGGTCAGCAACTTCAATCGAGAAAGGGGGCTGCGCGCAATGACATTCTTCCGGCACCACCGCCAGCGTGGCCCCGTCCAAGCCCTGCAGATGCGTTTGCAGGGCTGACCGGACATACTTCGCAACTTCGCGAGCCTATCCCTGGTCTGCCCAGAGTGATGCAGTGCGCAACCGTCCCGGTTTGAGCGCCTGCATCGTCTTCCAATACCGAGCCGACGCGGTCCGTTGACAGCATGCCTGCTGTTTCGGGCCCAACCATCCGAAACCCCGGCCAGAAGTGCCGCCCCGGATGCCTCATCGTCGCTCGTGCAGTCCAGAGAACGACCATGGCTTTGATCAATATCCGCAATCTCGGCGTCAGCCTCAGCGCACCGCTTTTCTCCAGCCTCAACCTCTCCGTCGCGTCAGGTGACCGGATCGGCATCGTCGCCGCCAACGGGCGCGGCAAGTCGACGCTCCTGAAATCGATTGCCGGCACCTTCGACCCGACCGCGGGCGAGATCACCCGTTCGCGCGGCCTGACCATCGGTCACGTCGAGCAGAACGTTTCGCCCAGCTTGCTGCCCCTCTCCTTCCACGAAGCCGTTCTTTCAGCGCTGTCGACAGACCAGGCGGAAAACGAAAGCTGGCGCGTCGACATCGTGCTCGACCAGCTCGACGTGCCGGAGGGTCTGCGCCATCGGGCCGTCTCGGCCTTGAGCGGTGGCTGGCAGCGGCTCATGCTGCTTGCCCGCATCGCCGTCAGCGAGCCGGATGCGTTGCTGCTCGACGAGCCGACCAACCATCTCGACCTCGCCAAGATCGCAAGGCTTGAAGCCTGGCTGAACGCACTGCCACGCGACGTGCCGGTGCTCGTCGCCAGCCACGACCGCGCCTTCCTGGACGCCACCACCAACCGCACGCTGTTCCTGCGGCCGGAGCAATCGCCGATCTTCGCGCTTCCCTATTCGCGGGCACGCGCGGCTCTCGATGACGTGGACGCGTCGGAGGAGCGGCGCTACCAGCGCGACATGAAGGTGGCGCAGCAGCTTCGCCGCCAGGCCGCCAAGCTCAACAACATCGGCATCAATTCCGGCAGCGACCTTCTGACGGTGAAGACGAAGCAGCTGAAGCAGCGGGCGGAGCGGCTGGAAGACGCGGCAAAACCCGCGCATCAGGAGCGCTCCGCCGGCGCGATCCGGCTTGCCAATCGCGGCACCCACGCCAAGATCCTGGTGACGCTCGACGACGTCCAGGTCGAGACGCCCGACGGCACGCCGCTCTTCCGCACCGGCAAACGCTGGATCTGCCAGGGCGACCGCATCGTGCTGCTTGGCGAAAACGGCGCCGGCAAGACCCGGCTCGTCAACCTGATCCGTGCTGCGATCGAAGAGCCCGGCCAGGCGCCGGAAACCTTGAAGGCAACACCCTCGCTCGTGCTCGGCTATAGCGACCAGGCGCTTGCCGGGCTGTCGGACGAGGAGACGCCGCTTGCCGCCCTCACCCGCCGCTTCTCGCTCGGCGACCAGCGCGCCCGTACCCTGCTCGTCGGTGTCGGCGTCGGCATCGACATGCAGGAAAAGGCGATCGGCCGTCTCTCGGGCGGCCAGAAGGCGCGGCTTGCCATGCTGGTGCTGCGCCTGAAGGAGCCCAACTTCTACCTGCTCGACGAACCGACCAACCATCTCGACATCGAAGGCCAGGAGGCGCTCGAAGCCGAGTTGTTGAAGCATGAAACCAGCTGCCTGCTGGTCTCCCACGACCGCAGCTTCGTGCGCAATGTCGGCGACCGCTTCTGGCTGATCGAGAAGCGCCGTCTCGTCGAAGTCGACGACCCCGAAGACTTCTTCGCGCAGGCCGCGGCAAGCGACGTCGGCTGACGATCGCGCTGGCGAACCCGGCGACCGCCGCATCCCGTGGCGCCCGCAAGAGGCGGGCGTCTTCGCGATCATCGCGACGGCGGCGGCCGGGCAACCAGGCAGGCAACCTCGCCACCGTCGAAGGCGTGGGCGAGGCGCGCCTCGACAATCCACTGATGCCGAAGGGCCGCGACCTCGAGCCGCGCAGCCACCTCGTCCGCACGGGTGGACGGCTCATCGTGGAAGAGAAAAACGTGCCCATCCGGTTTCAAAAGCCGCACCAGTGCTGCAAATTCCTGCTTGGGATCGCCGCGAGTGAAGACGCCGACACGGATGGCAAACACCTTGTCGAACCGTCGCTCGCCCGGATCGAACGACCGAAGCTCAGCGACCTGCAAGGTTACCCGGCCCGCAGCAACATGTTCGGCATTTCGGCGCGTTGCCGCCGCGATCATCGCAGCCGATCGGTCGATGGCGACAAGCTCCCCATCGACGAGCCGCTCGCAGACCTTTGTCACCGCAACACCGTGACCGCAGCCGACTTCGAGCAGCCGCTCCGAGGGCCGCGGCGAAACGACCTCAACGGCCCAGGCGATCCTGTCCAGCGACATCCGGATTCCCCTCCTCCCCGATCACGAGAAATTAGCATGGAGACAAACGGCAGCGCGAGCCCATCTGATGCATTAACTAAACCACTTGCAATATAATATCAGTTTTGCCAATCTTACAAGAGAGGCCGCAATGGGAGAGAGACAATGTGCAAGGTCATCATGTGGGACATGGTCAGTGTCGACGGCTTCTTCGAGGCTGCCGGTCATGACATCGGCTGGTTCGTTTTCGAGGACGAGCTTGCCGCCTATATCGGCGAAACGCAGCTCGAGGCCGACACCCTGCTTTTCGGGCGCGTGACCTATGAGATGATGGCGGCCTACTGGCCATCGGCCGAAGGCGACATCGCGACCTTCATGAACGGCGTCGAGAAATTCGTCTTCTCGCGCACGCTGAAATCGGCCGACTGGGCAAGGACGACACTTGTGACTGGCGACGCCGTCAAGGAGGTGGAACGCCTGAAGAAACGCGAAGGCGGCACGATCTTCATCTTCGGCAGCGCCGATTTCGCAAGCGGCCTGATCGAGAAGGGCCTCGTCGACGAATACCGTCTCGGCATCAAGCCGGTGCTGCTCGGTGAGGGTGTGCCGCTGTTCAAGCCGGGGCTGAAGCGGACGAAACTCAAGCTCACCCACACACGTCCGCTGAAATCGGGCGTGGTCATCCTGCACTACCAGCCGCAAGCCGACACCTAGCAGGCAACGGCCGCCACGCGCCCGTATGCGCCGATCTGGCCCAGCACCGCCTCTTGACTTCCTTGCCCGATCGTCCGACTTCACTGCTGCATAGGTCCCTAAATCGAGATCGATTTAAGGATAGAATGATGCAGCACTTCAAAGTGCTACAGCGTCCTTAGCGCGCCTTGAAAGACGCACGGCGCTGTCGGGACGACGCAAGGAGACGGCGACATGAGCGAGACCGCACGCACGACGATCGACCAGAGCGAGGTGGACCGGTTTTCCGCCATGGCTGCGGAGTGGTGGGACCCGACCGGCAAGTTCCGGCCGCTGCACAAGTTCAATCCCGTTCGTCTCGCTTATATCCGCGACAAGGTGGCCGCGCATTTCGGCCGTGATCCGAAAAGCCCGCAACCGCTCAAAGGTCTGCGCCTGCTCGATATCGGCTGCGGCGGCGGTCTGCTGTCGGAGCCGATGGCGCGCATGGGCGCCGACGTTCTCGGCGCCGACGCCTCGGAAAAGAACATCGGCATCGCCAAGACCCATGCGGCCGGCAGCGGTGTCGCCGTCGACTACCGCGCCGTAACCGCCGAAGCGCTCGCCGAAGCCGGCGAGAGCTTCGACATCGTGCTCAACATGGAAGTGGTCGAGCATGTCGCCGACGTCGATTTCTTCATGACCACCTGCGCCCATATGGTGCGCCCCGGCGGCCTCATGTTCGTCGCCACCATCAACCGCACCATGAAGGCGGCAGCGCTCGCCATCTTCGCGGCCGAAAACGTTCTGCGCTGGCTGCCGCGCGGCACGCACCAGTATGAAAAGCTGGTGCGCCCGGAAGAGCTGGAGAAACCGCTCGTGGCCAACGGCCTCGAAGTGACCGAGCGGACCGGTGTCTTCTTCAATCCGCTCGCCAATCAGTGGAACCTGTCGAACGACATGGACGTCAACTACATGATCGCCGCCAAGCGGCCGCTGTAAGCGGCCGACCGCCTCCGGCGTATCAAGCAAGCTCGGACCTGGCCTGCCACTCGCGCTTCAAAAGCGCGTAGACATACTCGTCGCCCCAAGCGTCGTTGAACCGGTCGTTCTCGATCAGATGCGCTTCGCGGCGCATGCCCAGACGCTCGACGACACCGACCGACCCTTTGTTGAGGGCATCCAGGCGGGCAAAGATCCGGTGAAACTTCAACGTCGAAAAGCCGAGGTCGAGAATGGCCTTCATCGCCTCGGTGGCATAGCCCTTGCCGGCAAAGTCGGGATTGAAGATGTACCCGGTCTCCGCCTGCTCGGCCGCACGGCTTGCGAGCTTCAGCAGCACTTCGCCGATCAGCGCCCCGTCTTCCCGGCGCTCGACGGCAAACACCGCGACATCACCGTCATCGTCGAGACGTGGCAGCGACGCCTTGGCGAATTTTGCCCGCGCCGCCGTTTCGTCGAGCGGTTCCTGATAGAGATAGCGATAAACCTCAGGCAGGCTGTGATAGGCGAAGAACGCTGGAAAATCGTCCGGCGCGAAGGGCCGGATAACGAGGCGATCGGTGGAAATGCGAACTTCGGACAATGCCATTGTCTGGAAATCTCCCATTGCAAAGCTGCGAGATGGGAACCAAGGCATTGTTTTTAAAGAGCAGTCGCCAAAATTTAGGCGCGCGCAGAAGAAAGTGCGCCGCGTCAGTTGACCTCGTCGGGCAGGATCGGCAGCGGCGCGACGGCAATGCCTTCTTCGAGCAGTGCAACGGCCTCTTCCGCCGTCGCCTTGCCGATCAGGCCGCGTTCTTCCGCCTCGCCATAGTGGATCTTGCGCGCTTCTTCCGGGAAGCGCTCGCCGACATCCTCGGCGTTCTCGCGCACGGTCTTTACCAGCTCGCGGATCTTGGCAATCGTTTCCCTCTGCGCCTGATCCATGATCACCGCCCGCGTCGCTTCCTTCTTGCGTGCAGTCGCGACCGACGGCGCCATCAGTTGCTTGGCGACGGTGGTGGAGTTGCAGGCGGGACAGGAAACCAGCTTGCGCTCGACCTGGCGGTCGAAGTCATCGCTCGACGAGAACCAGCCCTCGAAATCGTGGCCGTTGTCGCAGGAAAGTGTATAGCGGATCAAGCGGCAACGCCTCCCTTCCCGGTCGGCACCACTTCGTCGAGCACGAAACTGCGGGCGTTCTTCAAGTTCGGTATCTTGGCACGCGCCGCGTGCACGGCGGCCACGTCGATGTCGGCAAGTACGATCGCCTCGCCGGTCGGGCCGGCCGAGGCGAGCACGCGACCCCAGGGATCGATGATCATCGAATGACCGAAGGTCTCTCGTCCGTCTTCATGCGTGCCGCCCTGTGCCGCAGCAATGACGAAGAGGCCGTTTTCGATCGCGCGGGCGCGAAGCAGGATTTCCCAATGCGCCTCGCCCGTCTGCCGGGTGAAAGCGGCAGGCACCGACATGATCTCGGCGCCTGCAACCGCCTGCTGCCGGAAAAGCTCCGGGAAGCGCACGTCGTAGCATATGGAAAAGCCGAGCTTGCCGAGATCAAGCTCGGCCAGCCGCGCGATGCTGCCGGGCTGGTAGGCGGCACTTTCCCGCCAGCTTTCGCCGTTGTCGAGATCGACATCGAACATGTGGATCTTGTCGTAGTCACAGATCTTGCCGCCGTCCGGTCCGAAGAGCAGTCCGCGATTGGCGATCTTGCCGTCGGCAAGCGCGATCGGCGTCGAGCCGACATGGAGATAGACGCCGAGTTCGCCAGCCAGTTTCGCGGCCGCTGCAGCGATGAGATCGTTGGCCTCGTCCTTCAGGATCGCGCGCAGAGCCGCCCGGTCCCGCTGAAGGGCCCCGGTCATTTCCGGTGTCTGGATATAGGTCGCGCCCTGAGCTGCCGCCTCACGCGCCAGCCGCATCATCGTCTCCGCATTCTTGCGCGGATCGACGCCGGAACACATCTGGATGGCTGCGGCCTTGAAAATCATCTCGTCCAACTCCCGGCGCTCACCGCTGACAAAACGGGACGTCGCCTCTTGCAGGGGTGCGGTGCCTCAGGCAGCCAGCATCGCGTCGAGTTTGCCGGCGCGCTCCAGCGCATGCAGGTCGTCGCAGCCGCCGACATGAATGTCGTTGATGAAGATCTGCGGGAACGTCGAGCCGCCATGCGACTTCTCGATCATCACCTGCCGGACCTTCGGATCATAGGTGGCATCGTGCTCGAGAAACGAAACGCCCTTGGTTTCCAGGAGTTTCTTCGCGGCCGAGCAATAACCGCAGAACTGACGCGTATAAATGACCACCGAAGCCATGATCCTGAACCGCTCCCTTGCCGGCGACCGTGCCGGACATCTGATTGTCATATAAGACCGGATACGGCTCTTGCAAAGGTCAAAACCGTGACCGACCCGGCCCCCGCCCGCTTCAACGCACGGGTCGCTGCGGCCACGGTTGCACCCGTCGTATATACATCGTCGACGAGAACCACGCTTTTCCCGCTGAGACCCGCCCTGCCGCTTTTCGAGACCGCGAAAGCGCCGCGCACGTTATCCTCGCGGGCACGCAGCCCCAGGCGAACCTGCGGGCTCGTGCGCCGGACGCGCTTCAGGATATCGGGCTGATAGGGTCGGCCGGAGAGTTGCGCAATGGCCCGCGCCAGTTCGGCCGACTGGTTGAACCGCCGCTTCCACAGCCGGAAGGCATGCAGCGGCACCGGAATGATCGCGTCTGCGGAAGCGACGGCGCCGTCGCTCGCCCGGATCATCCATGCCGCCATCATCGGCGCGAGATCCGTGCGGTCGCGATACTTCAGCCCGTGGACCAGATCGCGGGCGACGCCCTCGTGGATCGCCACCGAGCGAAGACGGTCGAAGGCCGGCGGGTTGGCGATCGCTTCAGGCGATACCGACCCGGCGCCGTGGTCGATCGAAAACGGCGTGCCGAGAATGTCGCAATAGGGCCGCTCGATCAGCGGCAGCGTCGCCCAGCACGAGGAACAGACCGCGCGATGGTCGCCGACCATTCGGCCGCAGCCGCAACACACCGGCGGAAAAACGAGGTCGACGAGCCCTGAGCCGAGCCTTCCCAGCAATCCTCCTCGCCACGCCTGCGGCATACGCAACCTCTCCCATACCATGCGGTTGACTTTGTGCCTCCGAAGGTCTCTTTGCTGCCCATCGCGCGGAGAGACTATCGTGGAAAAAATCTTTGACCAGAGCCTCGTCGAGGCGCACCGGGCAAGGGCGCTTAGAAACGCAGATCCGAAGGCCGGTTTCCTTCTCGACATCGTCGCCCAGGAGCTTGCCGAACGGGTCGGCGTCGTCGAGCGTCACTTTGACCGCGCGCTGGAATTGCACGGCTACACCGGTGAGACCGCCCGCCAGCTGATGGCGACCGGCAAGATCGACGCCATCGAGCGCGTCGAGACCGACGCCCGCTTCGGCTCGGACGAAGCACCGGTGACCATCGCCTCGCTCGAGGAGGTTCCGGCAGAACCCGAGAGCCTCAACCTGATCGTCTCGCCGCTTTCGCTGCATCTGACCAACGATACGCCGGGCGCCTTCATCCAGGTGCGGCGGGCGCTGAAGCCCGACGGGCTGTTCCTTGCCGCCATTCCCGGCAGCGGCACGCTGCAAGAACTGCGCGAGGCATTGCTGGCTGCGGAAGCCGAGCTGACCGGCGGCGCCAGTCCGCGCGTCATTCCCTTCGCCGACGTCAGGGACGTCGGCGCGCTCCTGCAGAGGGCCGGCTTCGCGCTGCCGGTCACCGACACGGAAACCTACACGGTGCGTTATGATTCGTTGTTCGCCCTGATCCGGGACCTGCGCGCCATGGGCATGAGCAGCCCGCTTTCTGCGCGCAGCCGATTGCCCGTTTCCCGGCGCTTTTTCCTCAGAGCTGCGGAAATCTACGCGGAACGTTTCTCCGATCCGGACGGCCGCATTCGTGCAACGTTCTCGATCATCTATCTGTCCGGTTGGGCGCCGCACGAAAGCCAGCAGAAGCCGTTGAAGCCGGGCTCCGCGAAACAACGGCTTTCGGCAGCGCTTGGCACGAAGGAGCAGCCGCTTTAACGGCGGCGCTGACGCTCCATCCCGGAACTCTGCCTAGGCGCTCGGAAGCACTGCCGCGAGCGATTCGTAGATGGAGGAAAGGGCACTGCCGATGCTTTCGGCTCCGATTATCAGGCTGAGAGCGACGACGGCGGCGATCAGCGCATACTCGATGGCGATGCCACCGTCCGCACCGCGAAGCAAGCGTCTTAGCGTTTCCATGCGTCCCCAGCCTGATTCCGTGTTCACTCTGAAACGCAAGCCAGCACCAAACGGACCGACAGCGTTCGTTTCAGCATCCGCTCTTGCGGCCGTCGGCATCGATAATGCAAACCGCTCCGGGCATTTCCTGAAGGACGCTGCGCCGAACCGTGTAGCGCTTGGTGGTCCCGTTCGAAGGGATGGAGCCGGTGGAAATATTGTCGTAGTCGACGGGGGTGTTGGCCATGATGCGCTTGTCGGATTTGGACGACAGCATGGGCGTCAGGATCAGCGTCAGCGCGATCACCGCCGTTCCAAACAGCAGCGACAGATTGAGCACACCTGTCCGGCGGGACTGATTTGTCATCAGATCCTTTTCCTGAACCGTGCTCCAGAAATCGTCATCCACCATCCCAGCCTCACAAACGCACAAAGTACGGCGAACGCAAGCGTCCTTCCCAAGCTTGGTTCAACCGCACTGCCTGAAATCAGTACGCCGTTTGCCAACGATCCGTACCGAAACTGAATTGGAGCTATCTTTGCGCGAGGGAGATAAACGATCGATTAATAATCAATCAGAATTCGGGTAGGTTCAGAGCAAATCCATAAGAAACGGGATGAGCGGCTCGTCGGCTGGCGGCATCGGATAATCGCGCAGGGCCTTCGGCCGGACCCACTTGATCGCCTGGCCTTCCCGACCGGTTGCCATCCCCTCGTAGCGGCGGCAGACATAGAGCGGCATCAGCAGGTGGAAATCGTCATAGGTGTGGCTGGCGAAGGTGAGCGGTGCGAGGCACGCGACCTTGGTGCGGATGCCGAGTTCTTCCTCGAGCTCGCGGATCAGGGTTTCCTCCGGTGTCTCGCCGGCTTCGACCTTGCCGCCCGGAAATTCCCAGAGGCCGGCGAGCGACTTTCCTTCCGGCCGCTGCGCGAGCAGGATACGGCCATCGGAATCGACAAGCGCGCAGGCCGCGACAAGCACGATCTTCTTTCCGTTGGCGTCCATGGCCTCAAGCTCCCGGCGTTCGGTAGATGTAGTTGTAGACTTCGGAGAACCCGGCACCACGGTAAAGCGCGAGCGCCGCGCTGTTGTCCGCCTCCACCTGCAGCCAGGCCTTCTTGGCGCCACGCAGGCGCGCCCAGCGCAGGCAGACGTCGAGCATGGCCTTGCCGACGCCCTGGCCGCGGACCTGCTCGTCCACGGCAAACTGCATGATGCCGGCAAGATCGTTGTCTTGGACGACAAGCGCCACGGCGGTCGGCCCCGTTTCCGCATCCTCGAACAGGAAGAGGCCACTCTCCGGCTTGATCGCGTTGATGATCTCGGCGAGTGCCGCCTTGCGCTTCGGATCGCCCTTCGCAATGCCGATGCAGGCGTCGACGAAGCGGCCGACATCCTTGATCGGCAGGTGGTCGATGCCGTCGCCAAACTCGCGCTCGACAAGATCGACCGTCATGACGAGGCTGCGGCTGAACGCGGTCCAGCCTTCGGCATCCATATGGGCAACGAGTTGC
The DNA here is from genome assembly GCF_002940685.1 of Ensifer adhaerens. GTDB lineage: Bacteria > Pseudomonadota > Alphaproteobacteria > Rhizobiales > Rhizobiaceae > Ensifer > Ensifer adhaerens_E. Next base: position 23,953 of record NZ_PNFP01000005.1, read on the forward strand.
GGCGGCGTCAGCGGCGTCTGGCGCACGGTCAGCGGCCGGCCGTAATCGGCAAACCGCCTTGCAGCCTTTTCGAGACGGATCGGGATGTCGCGATAGTCGGACGGATCAAGCGGATTGACGGAATTCAGCCGCTTGGAATCGTGGCCCGCATTGAGCCGGATCAGCCAGCTGCCGTCATATTGCACGGACGCTGCCGGCCACGCGCGGAAACCCACGGCCTCGAGACGGCGCACGTTCGGAAGATCCACCATTGCCACTTCCCCAGCTTCGGCCTTGGGCTTGCCCGTCGCGGGCCGAATATCACTCGATGTCATCTTGCTACCTCTGGGCAGCCCGGCACGCCAGGCCGCTCATCATCACCGAACCGGCGCCTCAGCTCCGGTAATCGCCGTTGATTTCGACATATTCCTTCGTCAGGTCGCAGGTATAGACGGTGGCGCGACCCGAGCCGAGGCCGATTTCGACGCGGATCGTGATGTCCTCTTCCTTCATAACGGCGGTGGCAGCCGCTTCGGAATAGGTGGGATCACGCTCGCCATCGACGGCCACGCGCACATCGCCGAACCAGATCGCCAGCCGATCGCGTTCGGCCATTTCGCCGGACTTGCCGACGGCCATGACCACCCGGCCCCAGTTGGCGTCCTCGCCGGCAACGGCGGTCTTGACCAGCGGCGAGTTGGCGATCGAAAGCGCGATGCGCTTGGCGGCCGCGTCGTTCTCGGCGCCCTCGACCGTCACGGCGACCATCTTGCGCGCGCCTTCGCCATCACGCACCACCTGGAGCGCGAGATCGCGCAAAAGGTCGTTCAGTGCAGCGCGGAAGGCGTTGAGACGCGGATCGGCCGCATCGGAGATGGCCGGTTGACCATCGGCCGACGCCGCACCCGTCGCAAAGAGCATCAGCGTGTCGGACGTCGAGGTGTCGCTGTCGACCGTGACGGAATTGAAAGTCGGGCCGACACCCGCCGAAAGCAGGGCCTGCAGCGCTTCCGCGGCGATGTCGGCATCGGTGACCACGAAGGAGAGCATCGTCGCCATGTCGGGCGCGATCATGCCGGCGCCCTTGGCAATGCCGTTGATCGTCACCTTGACGCCGCCGATTTCGGCGCTGCGCGTCGCGACCTTCGGATAGGTATCCGTCGTCATGATGGCCTTGGCGGCCTCGAACCAGAAGTCCTCCTTGCCGGTGGTGGCCAGATCGTCGAGCACGCCGGCAAACTTGGTTGCATCCAGCGGTTCGCCGATGACGCCGGTCGATGCCAGGAACACTTCGCTCTGCGCGCAGCCGACTGCCTTCGCCGCCGACTTCGCGGTCAGTTCCGTGGCTTCACGACCCTTCTTGCCGGTAAAGGCATTGGCATTGCCGGAGTTGACGACGACAGCACGCGCGACGCCGCCGGAAAGGTTCTGACGGCAGAAATCGACGGGAGCCGAAGGGCACTTCGAGCGGGTGAAGACACCGGCCGCAACGGCCGGCCGGTCGAACACCATCATCAGCACGTCGGTACGATTCTTGTACTTGATGCCGGCGGCTGCGGTTGCCATGCGGACACCGCGCACGGAGGGCATTTCGGCAAAGGTTTTCGGAGCGAGCGGAGAAACGGAGCCGGACATGGGAAACCTGCTGTGACGTGTTGGAACGGAAGCTATGTTGCGACAAATGCCCGAACGGTTTTCACCGCCGGGCATCGACAAAAAGCGGTGACGGCCGGCCCCGCCAGTGGCAGGGCCGGCCCATCGAATTACTTGGTTTCCTGCGCTTCCTGCGCCTTGTTGGCCTCGTCATAGGCCTTCTTCAGCGCCGGGTCGGAAATCTCGACGCCCGCATCCTTCTTGGCGGTGGCAAGCAGCTCGACATACTTGTCGCGCATGACAAGCTGACGAACCTGCTGTTCGACCTGCTCCAGCGGCGGCGGGGCCTGCGGACGCTTGTCCTCGACCAGAATGACGTGGAAGCCGAACTGCGTCTTCACCGGGGTCTTGGTATAGGCGCCCTTTTCGAGTGCGAAGGCTGCCGTTTCGAATTCCGGTACCATGCGGCCCTTGGTGAAGTAGCCGAGGTCGCCGCCTTCGTTCTTGTTCGGGTCGGTGGACTTCGCCTTTGCAAGTTCGACGAAGCTCTTGCCGGCGTCGAGCTCCTTGATGATTTCCTTGGCTTCGTCTTCGGTCTTGACCAGGATATGGCGCGCCTTCACTTCTTCCTGAACCGGAATGGCCGCGACTTCCTTGTCGTAGCGGGCCTTCACCTCTTCCTTGCTGATGGCGTCGACGACATGCTTCTTGAAGTAGGCGTTGTGCAGTTCGCGCTCGGTGAGATAGGCGAGACGCTGCTTGAAGGTTGCGTCGTCCTGCAGGCCTTCCTTTTCGGCCGTCGCAGACAAGAGCTTGACGTCGATGATCGCCGAAAGCGCCGCAGCGCGCTTCTGTTCTTCAGGCATCTGCTGCAGCTGCGGATCGAGACCGCCCAGAGCGAGATTGAGCTCGGACTGGCGCACTTCCTCGCCGCCAACCTTGGCGATCACCGGATCGGCGTCTTCCGCCCGCGCGCCACCATGGACGGCCATCGCCGCAACCAGTGCCGCGGCGGCCAGGGTTTTCAACTTGGTCATGCTCACTAACCTTTCACATTGGCCTTCGGCGCAATTGCCTGCAGCTTGTAGCGGCTGCACAACACCAGAATGTGGCGGTTCTGTAGCCGTCCGGCAGCGCAAGTGCGTTGACATAATTCGACCCCCCTCTTATCTGTCACGCAACCTCGCGTCCAGAACAGTTTCCGGGCGTTTCACGGCATTGCGCGGTTTTGGCGGCGCGGCCATGAGACCCAAGGCAACAAAAAAGAAAGGACCATTCATATGGTCAGTCTCGGCGGCCTAGCCCGCAAGTTGTTTGGTTCCGCCAATGATCGCCGCGTGCGCGGCTACAAGGCCCGGGTGGATGCCATCAACGCTCTCGAAGCCGAAATGAAGGCTTTGTCGGATGAGGCCCTCGCCAGCAAGACGGTGGAGTTCCGCAAGCAGCTGGAAGAAGGCAAGACGCTGGACGATCTCCTGGTTCCGGCCTTTGCGGTGGCGCGCGAGGCAGCTCGCCGCGTGCTCGGCCTGCGCCCGTTCGACGTCCAGCTCATCGGCGGCATGATCCTGCATGAGCGCGCGATCGCCGAAATGAAGACCGGCGAAGGCAAGACCCTCGTCGCGACGCTTCCCGTCTACCTGAATGCGCTTGCCGGCAAAGGCGTGCACGTCGTCACCGTCAACGACTACCTCGCCCAGCGCGACGCCGGCACGATGGACCGTATCTACGGCTTCCTCGGCATGACCACTGGCGTCATCGTCCACGGCCTGACCGACGAACAACGCCGCGACGCCTATGCCTGCGACATCACCTACGCCACCAACAACGAACTCGGCTTCGACTATCTGCGCGACAACATGAAGTACGAGCGCGGACAGATGGTCCAGCGCGGCCACTTCTTCGCCATCGTCGACGAAGTGGACTCGATCCTCGTCGACGAAGCGCGCACGCCGCTGATCATCTCCGGCCCGCTCGACGACCGTTCGGATCTCTACAACACGATCAACGAGTTCATCCCGCTGCTTTCGCCGGAAGATTACGAAATCGACGAGAAGCAGCGCTCCGCCAATTTCTCGGAAGACGGCACGGAGAAGCTCGAAAACCTGCTGCGCGAAGCGGGGCTCCTGAAGGGCGAGTCGCTCTACGACATCGAAAACGTCGCGATCGTCCATCACGTCAACAACGCCTTGAAGGCCCACAAGCTCTTCACCCGCGACAAGGACTACATCGTCCGCAACGGCGAGATCGTCATCATCGACGAGTTCACCGGCCGCATGATGCCGGGCCGGCGCTACTCCGAAGGCCAGCACCAGGCGCTCGAAGCCAAGGAAAAGGTACAGATCCAGCCCGAGAACCAGACGCTCGCCTCGATCACCTTCCAGAACTATTTCCGCATGTACTCCAAGCTTGGCGGCATGACCGGTACGGCCTCCACCGAAGCGGAAGAATTCGGCAACATCTACGGCCTCGAAGTGGTCGAAGTGCCGACCAACCTGCCGATCAAGCGTATCGACGAGGACGACGAAGTCTATCGTACGCAGGGCGAGAAGCTCAAAGCCATCATCGACGAGATCAAGTCGGCGCATGAGCGCGGCCAGCCGATGCTGGTCGGCACGACCTCGATTGAAAAGTCCGAACAGCTCGCCGACCTCTTGAAGAAGTCCGGCTTCGCGAACTTCCAGGTTCTGAACGCCCGCTACCACGAGCAGGAAGCCTTCATCGTCGCCCAGGCCGGCGTGCCCGGCGCTGTCACGATCGCCACCAACATGGCCGGTCGCGGTACCGACATCCAGCTCGGCGGCAACATCGACATGCGCATCCAGCAGGAGCTGTCCGAAGTCGAGCCAGGTCCCGAGCGCGACCAGCGTATCGAGACGATCCGCGCCGAGGTACAGAAGCTGAAAGAGCAGGCGCTCGCCGCCGGCGGCCTTTACGTTCTGGCCACCGAGCGTCACGAAAGCCGCCGCATCGACAACCAGCTTCGCGGCCGTTCGGGACGTCAGGGCGACCCGGGTCGCTCCAAGTTCTATCTGTCGCTTCAGGACGACCTGATGCGCATCTTCGGCTCTGACCGCATGGACAGCATGCTGCAGAAGCTGGGCCTCAAGGAAGGCGAGGCGATCGTCCATCCCTGGATCAACAAGGCGCTCGAACGCGCCCAGAAGAAGGTCGAAGCGCGCAACTTCGACATCCGCAAGAACCTTTTGAAGTACGACGACGTCCTCAACGATCAACGCAAGGTGATCTTCGAGCAGCGCATCGAGCTGATGGATGCCGAAAGCGTCACCGAAACCGTCACCGACATGCGCACCGAAGTCGTCGAGGAGATGGTCGGCAAGCGCATTCCCGAGAAGGCCTATGCCGAGCAGTGGGATGTCGCGGGCCTCAAGGCCGACGTGCAGCAGTACCTCAACCTCGATCTGCCCATCACCGAATGGGCGGCCGAGGAAGGCATCGACGAGGCCGATATCCTCGAGCGGGTCTCGGCCGCTGCCGAGAAGGAAGCCGCCGACCGTGCCGAACGTTTCGGTCCGGAGATCATGCAGTATGTCGAACGCTCGGTCGTGCTGCAGACGCTCGACCATCTGTGGCGCGAGCACATCGTCAACCTCGACCACCTGCGCTCGGTCATCGGCTTCCGCGGTTACGCCCAGCGCGATCCGCTGCAGGAATACAAGTCCGAAGCCTTCGAACTGTTCCAGGCGCTGCTCGGCAACTTGCGCCAGGCCGTGACCGCACAGCTCATGCGCGTTGAACTGGTGCGCGAAGCGGCCGAAGCGCCGCAACCGGCTCCGCCGGTCATGCATGGCCACCACATCGATCCGCTCACCGGCGAGGACGATTTCGGCGGCGGCACGCTTCTGGCCGCCCCGCCGGTGCAGCGCGACGCAACCAACCCGTTGTCTTGGGGCAAGGTCTCGCGCAACGAAGCCTGCCCCTGCGGTTCGGGCAAGAAGTACAAGCACTGCCACGGCATCTACGAGGCATAGGAAGCAAGATCCGGGCACGCAGGCTGTCGACTGCACGCCCTCCCCCAAAATAGAAAATGCCGCCTCTTCGGCGGCATTTTGCTTTTAGAGAACAGCGCTCAACGATCGAACGCTTTCACGCGACCACCTTCGGCGATCGCATCGGCTGCCGATTTCAGGGCACTGCAATCGACGCCCAAAACGCGGAACGCCCGCGCCGCCACACCATGCGGCATGCCCGCGACAATTCCAACGACATGAACGCCGAGCAGCGGGCTATGATGCTTCCGGGTTGCCGCCAGTTCCTCCATGACTTCGCGACCCGAGGCAGCAGCCTGATAGACGCCAGGCTTTGCCGCCATCGGCGGGTCGGCTGGCATGTTTGCGTTCAGGCCGATCGAGCGAAGAGCATCGGTGTATTGCCGCTCGATCGCCGCTCTCACGGCGTCAGGCTCCGTACCCACCTGCTCCAAGGCGAGACGCGCAGTCCCGTCAGGCAGATCGAGCGCGGCCAACAGGAAATGTTCGGCACCGGGTTCCCGCTGCTGGTCCAAGAGAGCGTGGGCTTCCGCCCGCTCGCAGAGCAACTTGATGGTGCCGATGTCATTGAGTTTCGATTTGATAGCTTCGAACATCGCAATCTCCCGTCATGTCGAGCCGTTGTCTGCGGCCACGTCCGAAAGCCGCTTGTGGGCTGCCTGCTTGCTGATCCCGAGCGCCTGGGCGATCCTCGACCAGGACCAGCCCTGGCGCAGTGCGGAACGCACGGCCTGGCGCTCGATGCTGTCGGCCAGCCTTCGCAGGGCGACGACAGCGGCGAGCGCTTCGTCGGGGTCGGTCGGAATGGTAATGTCGTGCAGGTCAACCATGCGTCAACCTTAGTTGACGATGCAGGCCTCGTCAACAAAGGTTGACGGCGATCGGGAACAGGCTGTCACTGTCCACAATCGGCATGGTTGCCCCCAATCCTTACAACCGCGCTGCACCCTTTGTTAACGCTGTTCTGGCAGTACTGAGACCCTGTATTGCGTAATCTCAGGGTGTTCTCGTGTTCATGGCGGTATGTCAAACGGCCGGACGAATGCTGCCGTCGGCATTGAGACACCGCCTGTCCGCAATAATCAGCGGCCTCCTCTCCATCCTGACCGGCACCGATGCGAAGAACGCCGCGCGCCGCATGGCGCTCGTTGCCTTTTCCGTCCGCATCGTCAGCGCCGCGATCGCCTTCCTGTCGCAGATCATCCTCGCGCGGCTGATGGGCGAGTTCGAATACGGCATCTTCGTCTTCGTCTGGGTGCTGGTCATCCTGTTCGGCAGCCTCTCCTGCGTCGGATTTCACTCCGTCGTCATCCGCTTCCTGCCGGAGTACCAGGCCTCGGCGGCCATGGACGAAATCCGCGGCGTGACGACGACAGTCCGTGTCTTCGCCCTTTCTTCCGCCACCACGGTTGCGATCCTCGGTCTTGCCTGTCTCTGGCTCCTTGGAGCCCACATCGAGGCCTATTACCTCGTGCCTCTCTATCTCGGGCTCTTCACCCTGCCGATGATCTCGCTCGGCGATGTCATGGACGGTACGGCCAGGGCCCATGGCTGGGCGCTCTCCGCCCTGAGCCCCACCTTCATCATTCGGCCGGTGCTCGTCCTCGTCTTCATGGTTCTCGCGGTCATCGCAGGGGCGCCCCATACGGCGCAAACCGCCATGATCGCAGCCATGGCGGCGGCCTATGTCACCACCGTCGGGCAGTTCCTGGTGCTGACCTACCGTCTTCGCTCACGCTATGTGCCGGGGCCGCGGCGCATCGAGCTTCGCCGCTGGCTCAAGGTCTCGGTCCCCGTCTTCCTGGTCGATGGTTTCGGGTTTCTCCTGACCAATTCCGATGTGGTGATCGTCGGCCTCTACCTCGAGCCGGACGACGTCGCGATCTATTTCGCTGCCGCCAAGACCATGGCGCTTGTGCATTTCGTCATGTTCGCGGTCAAGGCAGCCGCAGGCCCGCGCGTCTCCAACGCCATGGCGCGCGATCCCGGCCAGATCCCCGGCATCGCAATCGAAAGCGCCCGCTGGGCCTTCTGGCCGTCGCTGCTGGTCGGCGCGCTGGTGCTTCTGGCGGGGCCCTTCCTGCTTTCACTGTTCGGGCCGGCCTTCGTCACCGGGCTGCCGCTGATGATGGTCCTTTTTGCGGGTATGCTCGCCAAGGCTTTTGTCGGCCCGGCCGAAACGCTGCTGACAATGGCCGGCCAACAGACGCTGTGCGTGGTTCTCTACGCCGGCGCTCTGGTGGTCAACATCGCACTCAACCTGAGCCTCATCCCTCTTTTCGGACTGAACGGTGCTGCTTTTGCAACCGCTGGTGCTATGTTCGTAGAGGCGATGCTGCTGCACATCGCCGTCCGGCGTACCTTCGGCTTCGCGCTCTTTGCCTTCGCAAGCGCACGGGCCGGCCATGATAACAACGGGGCTGTCCATCCATGATCGGCAATACCAATCTTCCGAGCGATGCAAACAGCCGGGCCGCACGGGTTCTGGGCGGTCTGGCGCAGGACGGCGAAAGCGGACCGACCGCAGAGCACCTGATCGAGGTCGGACGCCCCGGACGCCATCTCGCCATCTATCCGGCCCGGGCCGGCTACGAATTGCAGCGCGAGCTCGACTTCTTGTCGAACCGGGCCTTGGAGCCGAACGTCTTCTTCACCGGCCGCTTCCTGGCGCCGGCGATGCCGCGGCTGGAAGAGCGCGTCATCCGGCTTGCGATCATGCGCGACAACGACGAGCGCCGCAGCCGGCTGCGCTTCCTGATGCCGTTCTCGATCGAAAAGCCCGGCTTCTCGATCGGCGCGCCGATCATTCGCGCCTGGTCGAACCCGTTCGGTCCGCTCGGCGTGCCGTTGCTCGACGCCGAGGATGCGGCCGAGACCATCGACAACCTGTTCGAAGCATTTGCGGCGCCGGCAACGGGCCTGCCCTCGATCCTGGTGCTGCCCGACATGCGATTGAACGGCAAGGTCGCCCGCCTTACCCGCGCCGTCGCCATCGGCCGCAACCTGCCGCTGACGGTGACCGACACCTTCAGCCGGCCGATGCTCGAAAGCCTGCTGGACGGACCGACCTATCTGCGAAATTCCATCAGCGCGGCGCATTTCCGCGAGTTGCGGCGGCAGTGGAACAATCTCGAAAAGCAGGGCGAACTCGTCTATTCGGTCGCCCGCCAGCCCGCCGACGTCCGCCTGCGCATGGAGGAATTCCTGGCGCTCGAAGCTTCCGGCTGGAAGGGCAAGGCGCGCAGCGCCATGGTGCTCGACCGTTTCCGCGCCGCCTTCGCACGCGAGGCGATCACCAATCTCGCCGACGGCGACAGCGTGCGCATCCACACGCTCGATCTCGACGGCAAGGCGATCGCCTCGATGGTCGTCTTCCTGATGTCGGGCGAGGCCTATACCTGGAAGACCGCCTATGACGAGCGTTATGCCAAGTACTCCCCGGGCAAGCTGCTTCTGGCTGAGCTGACGGAATGGCATCTCGACGATGCCAACATCGCCCGCTCCGATTCCTGCGCCGTGCCCGATCACCCGATCATGAGCCGGTTCTGGCAGGAGCGCGAGGAGATGGGAACGCTGGTCATCGGCCTGCAGCAGACCCGCGACCGCGAAGTGCGCCAGGTCGCAGCCCAGCTTCATCTCTATCGCAACACCCGCAACATGGCGCGGATCCTGCGCGACAAGATCAAGGCGCTGGCCGGGCGCTAGCCCGGCACCGCCCCTTTACGATACGGCTTCTCCGATGTGCTCGCCGCGCGCTTCCGCCGCCGCCTGCTCGCGCAAGAACCGGCGGATGACCTTGCCCGACGTCGTCAACGGCAGGCTGTCGACGAAGGCGATCTCGCGCGGATATTCGTGCATCGACAGCCGGGTCTTTACCCATTCGCGGATGGAGCTGGCGACACGGTCGTCACCAATGACGCCGGGCCTCAGCACCACATAGGCCTTCACGATCTCGGTGCGGAGCGGATCGGGCTTGCCGACGGCGGCGGCCAGTTGCACGTCCGGGTGGCCGGCAAGGCAATCCTCGATCTCGCCAGGCCCGATGCGGTAACCCGACGAGGTAATGACGTCGTCGTCGCGGCCGAAAAAGGTAAAGTAACCCTCCTCGTCCATCACGCCCTGGTCCCCGGTCGTCATCCAGTCGCCGATGAATTTTTTCTCGGTCGCCGCCTCGTTGCCCCAGTAGCCGAGGAACATCACCGGGTCCGGTCGCCCGACCGCGACTTGGCCGACGCTGCCGGCCGGCAGTTCATGGCCTTCGGCATCGATGATCGCAACCCGATGACCGGGAGCCGCCTTGCCCATCGATCCCGGCTTGAGAACGCCGAGATCGGCGGCCGACGAAAGGACGATGTTGCACTCGGTCTGGCCGTAGAACTCGCTGACGTCGATCCCGAGCGCCGCCTTTGCCCATTCATAGGTCTCGCGGCCAAGGGATTCTCCGGCCGATCCGATGGTTCTGAGGTTGAGCCGGTAGCGCTCGCGCGGGTTTTCGACCGCCTTCATCAGCCGAAGCGCCGTCGGTGGAATGAAGGCGTTGCGGACGTCCATTTCTTCAAGGATTCGGAACGCGGTATGCGGATCGAACTTCTGCGCCGGCGAAGACACGACGGGCACGCCGTGCAGCAGCGATGGCAACAGCGCGTTGAGCAGCCCGCCCGCCCAGGCCCAGTCCGCCGGCGTCCACATCCGGTCGCCCGCCTGCGGCAGGAAGTGATGGTGGAACTCGAAGCCCGGCAGATGGCCGAGCAGCACCCGATGCCCGTGCAGCGCGCCCTTGGGCGGCCCCGTCGTGCCTGACGTGTAGATCATCAGCGCCGGATCGTCAGGGCCGGTATCGGCAGGCACGAAGCCGGAGGAATCCCCGGACGCGAGCGCCGAGAAGGCGATCGTTCCCGGCTGCGGCTCCTCCTCCGCCAGCACGACCAGCCGCAGCTGCGGCAGTCGCTCGCGGATCGCCGCGATGCGCTCGAAGCCGAAGCCGTTGGTGACGATAGCCGCGACACCGGCATCGCGCAGCCGGTATTCGAGCGCCTCGACACCGAAGAGCAGCGCCAGCGGCAGCGCGATCGCGCCATGCTTGTAGATCGCCGCATGGGCGATCGCCGTTTCGAACCCTTGGGGCAGCAGGATCGCCACCCGTTCCCCGGGCGCGATCCCCTCCCCCGCGAGCCCCTTGGCAAAGGCCGAGGACTTCAGGGCAAATTCGCCATAGCTCAGCGTCCGGTGCGCGCCATCAGGGTCGAAATGCTGGAGACAGACACGCTCCGGCTCACGCGCCGCCCAGGCGTCGCTGACGGCCACGCCGATGTTGAACTTTTCAGGAATCTGCCAGCGGAAGGCGCGGTAGAGTTCGTCGTAGGTCTCTATTCTCGGTAACATGACGCTGCCATGACAGTTTTCTTGCTGCAGCGCACCTAACACCTTCGTCACAAAATGTTCAATGACCGCGCGTCCGTCTGCATTTTCCTTGCATCGTCGCAAGCGCCGTCAAGGATTTGCCGCGCTCAGCCCTGCGGTGGCTCGCTGATGAGCAGCCGGACGTGACCGAGTATCCGGCGGAAGCCGCCGATCCCGCTGCCACCGCGGGCAAGCAGGACCGCCCCCTGCCATGCCGCCGTCACGATGGCCGCCCGCGACGCCGCCTGCTGCGGCGGCCAACCCATTTGAACGAGGTTCGCCGCCATCAGCCGTTCGGTGTCCGTCAGCACGCCTGCCGCCAGGTCGCGCATCGCGGGGGTTGTCGTCAGCGGATCGGCCATCGTCTGCCCGACCGGGCAGCCGATGATTTCTCCCTGTGACGCATAGAACGTCTCGATCCGGAAAAGCACCCGCTCGATGCGCTGCAACGGCGAAAGGTCCGGGTCCTCGAAGATGGGCAGTGTTTCATCGCGAAAATGTGCCACCGCCTGCGCAAACAGGGCCTCGAACAACGCTGCCTTGCTCGGAAAGTGGTGCGTGACCTTGCCAAGCGATATGCCGAGTGCGGCCGTGATCTCCGAAAAGGAGGATGCCGCATAACCGCGGACGAAGACGAGCCGCGCGGCGGCTTCGAGGATCTCGTCTCGGGTACGCAGCCCTTTGTCGTAGCCCATGGCGCCTACCTCGCCGAGGCGATCGAACGCCGGAAGAACCAGAAAGTCCCGCCCGGCACGAAGCTGAACAGCATCGCCTTTGCGGCCCATCCGCGCGGCTGGTCGCGCAAGCTCAGTTCGTTGATCACGGCCCAGATGTAGGTGAGGAAAGCCAGCCCGTGCAACGGACCGAGAAAGCGGGTGACCTCGGCGATGCCGAAACCGTGCTTCAGGGGCACGCCGACGAAGACGAGCAGCAGCAGCGTCGTTCCCTCGACGATCGCGGCGATGCGCAGCAGGCGGGAGAATGGGTGGCGCGTTTGCTCTTCGGACATGAGAACCTCACTTGACGACGGCAATGGAAACGATGGTGACGGTCAGCAGCAGGCCAGCCAGTTGCAGGGTGCGCAGGCGAAGGGCCGAAACGCCTCGATCGGCACGACGAAGCCCGGCAGCCGTTGCCGCGATCGCGCCGTGCAACGCCGTCATCGTCAGCACGCAGGCAAGCTTGACTTGAAACCAGGGCTCGCCAAGCGTTTCTGGCCCTCGCAGAAAAAACAGTGTCGCGCCAAGCAGCAGTGTCGCAAGCATCGCCGGATTGACCACCTGGCGCAGCCCACGCTGCACCACGACATTCAAGACTGCAGCGTCCCCGTTCTCGGCAACTAGCCGCCGTTGGCTCGATAGCAGAACGACGAGCACGCATTGCCCACCGAGCCACAGGACAACCGAAGCGACATGGGCCGCCTTGATCCAGAGGTAGTACGGAAAAATCAATTCGAGCATCGCGAATCCAAAACAGAAAGATCATTCTGTTTTATCGAAGCATGCTCGAATGTCACTGCGACAAATCGGCTGTACGATTGGGTGATATGGCCACCCGACAGGCCACCGTCACGGCAAGTCCTGATCCAAACCATCACCTAGAGTTGTCTGCAAGCGAATTCAGCGGCATCATCCGCTGACAGCGGGAGAGAAAGTCGATGCCCAAGGTCGTTGGAATTGGCGGGGTGTTTTTCAGGGCAGCAGACCCGGCCGCACTCGCCGCCTGGTACGAAAAGCATCTTGGAATTGACGACCTGCACAAATCCGTGTGGCGGCAGGAGGCGGGAACGACGATCTTTGGCCCATTCTCGGAAAGCACCGACTACTTTGGCCGGGCCGAGCAGCAATGGATGATCAACTTCCGGGTCGATGATCTCGATGGGTTCATAACGGCGCTGGAGGCGAGCGGGATCACGGTGGAAACGCGAGCCGAGTGGGATTCGGAGGTCGGCCGCTTCGCCCGCATCCACGATCCCGAAGGCAACCCGATCGAGCTTTGGGAACCGACCGACGGGTGAGCGCACGATCTCTTCGTGCCGGGGCGCAGCCATAGGCTGACCCTGGCCATCGAACGCGCGGGCGCGATGCGCATGCGGCGGCTTGCGAACCAAGAAACGGTGTCAGTTTGGATGGTGGTGCCCCATGCCGAAGCAAAGCAAACGAGCGGCATCAGTGGCTTACCAGTTTGCGAGACACATCAAGCCAGCGCCGTTTTATTATCTTTTCTCTCGCTCATGTCCCACCTAGAAAGGAAATGAACCATCTGGAGTGAAGTGGCAGAACAGCGCTCAAATTGCACTTCATTCTAGCTTTGCATCAGACTCATCTGACTACATGGTGAGGCCGTCAAGATAGGGGCGATTCATGAAGTGCATCTCTGAACTTTTGATGGGATTGGCGGGAGCGACATTGGTCGTCATTAGCGCAGTTCAACCGGCGGAAGCTAACAGTGACATTGGCCAAGACCAATCTTGTGAAATCGTCAACTTAGCATACGCGGCAACCATGAACGCTACCCGGTCGAGCGTGACGGTTTATGCCGAGCAGGACGATGGATCTTTAGTGTTTACTGCCGATTTGCGAACCCAGTCAGGTACTAATTATCTGAAAGATTCAACGCGAAAGCAATGGATCCGGTACCCACAGACAAAGTGGGTTCCAGCGGACCAATCTGGCCCGAAAATAACTGGCTGTGTATTTGAGGGTGATGAGAGTCACCTGGGTCTCGCAGCAAAGCACTATTCAGCTATCCGTCATGAGGTGCCGCAGGTCTCTAAAGTGGATTTTTGGATTACGCATGACGATGGACGAATTGTAAAAATGCGAATTGGGCCGTGGGGAGTCAAGCTTAAGTCCGGACTAGGACTAGTTGAAATCCGGAAGTTCGATGATGAGGCATTGACCCCTCCACTTTGATCGGCAGGAGCCATGCACAAGCTCGTGCCGGAACAAAAGTAGGCCTTATCTTGTCCCACACATTTCGGAGTGCGAAATGTGGGGCAATACAGCGAAAAAGAACAACAAAAACAATAGCTTATTGGTGTAGGTGGTGCCCCATGCCGGGGTCGAACCAGCACTCCTTTCGGAACTCGATTTTGAGTCGAGCGCGTCTACCAATTCCGCCAATGGGGCTCAGGGAAGTGCGATATCAGCGGCTCGGGTTTACACTGAGGATTTCGCCGCGGTCAACCATCATTTTCGGGATGCGCCGGAGACAATCACGAAAGCGTGCGGACCGGTCGCGGCGGCTGCGATTTACAGCGTGACCGATCCTGCCTAAGAAGGCGCCATCCAGTTTGCACTGCGGCATCCCTCGGTTTAGAGCTGCCGCCCGCGAGGTACAGATGATCGACGCCGCCACCCAATCCCGCCAGCATCTCTTCATCGCCCTTGTCGTCACGCTCGGCATGGCGGCGACCGTCGGCGGGGCGCTCGGCTTCGAGCATATCGGTGGCTATATCCCCTGTGCGCTCTGCCTCTTGCAGCGCGATCCCTATTACTGGGGCATCCCGGTCGGTGTTCTGGCCATCGCCACGAGCGCGTTCAAGCTGCCGGCGTGGACGACACGCACGCTGCTTCTCATCATCGGCATCCTGATGCTCGTCGGCGCCGGCATGGGCGTCTATCATTCGGGCGCCGAGTGGGGCTTCTGGGAAGGTCCGTCCACCTGCGCGACGACCGCTCAAGGGATTTCGTCCAATGTCGGCGACCTGCTCGGCGATCTCGATTCCAAACATGCCCCGTCCTGCACGGATGCCGCGCTCCGGGTTCTTGGCCTGTCCTTTGCCGGATGGAACGTGATCGCCAGCCTCGTGCTCGCAGCGATCGCGCTTCGCGGCGCTGCCAAGGCCCGCTGATCCGAACGAGCGGGAACTGCACAGGGTGGCAGACGCGCGCTAAGGCACGCACCTTCCCTGCTCCCGCTTTGGGCTTGATCCGGCAAGAAGGCACGAACAGCGTCAGGGCTGCAGTTCGACGTCCCAGTAGAGATAGTCCATCCAGCTTTCATGCAGATGGTTCGGCGGAAAGAGCCGGCCGTTGTTGTGCAGATCCTGGACCGTCGGCTGGTAGGGCCTCTGGTGCGGGAACATGCCGGCCTGCTTCGGCAGCTTGCTGCCCTTGCGTAGATTGCAGGGCGAACAGGCTGCGACGACATTGTCCCAGGTCGTCTGGCCACCGTGAGCGCGGGGCACCACGTGATCGAAGGTGAGATCGTCGGGCGAACCGCAATACTGGCATTCGAATTTATCGCGCAGGAACACGTTGAACCGGGTGAAGGCCGGGTGGCGCGAGGGCTGCACGTAGCTCTTGAGGCAAACAACGCTCGGCAGTCGCATCGAGAAGCTCGGAGACGACACCGAATGTTCGTACTCGGCAAGGATGTTTACGCGGTCAAGGAAGACGGCCTTGATCGCGTCCTGCCAGGACCAAAGCGACAAGGGGTAGTAACTCAGCGGCCTATAGTCAGCGTTCAAGACGAGCGCCGGCAAGGCCTGTGGTGAGACTGCAATCGTCAAGCGTATTCTCCTGATCGATTCGGCATCTGCACCTTCTATATTAGGCCCGTTGCAACAGGATTGTGAAGCCGGAAACAAAAATGCGTGCGCTGGATTCGCTTTTTCCTTCAAGGTGTCACAGGAACAGCATCACGGCGCATTTCCTGCGAGTAATAAGCCCAGAAGAGACGTGCGGCGACACTGCGCCAGGGCGACCAGGAGGCGGCGAGCGAATCAATTTCGCGTGCGGTCGGGCGCAAATCCAGGCCCAGTCCGTGACCGATCGCGTTCTGCAGCGCCACGTCGCCGGAGGGAAAGACATCCGGATGGCCGGCGCAGAAAAGCAGATAGACCTCCGCCGTCCAGCGCCCCACCCCCTTGATCGCCGTCAGCTCCCGGATCGCCTCCGCCGCCTCGACGTTGCAGATGGCGTCGAGATCGATCTCGCCGCCGACGACCACTTCGGCCACGCGCCTCAGCGCTTCGGCCTTGGCCCGCGACAGACCGATCGCCCGGCAATCCTCGTCGCTCAGCGAATTGACGCCTGCCGCCGTGACCTCGCCGAGCCTCTCCTCCATGCGCCGCCAGATCGCCGCAGCGCTCGCCTTCGAGACCATTTGCGAAACGATGATGCTGGCGAGCCCGCGATAGCCGGGATCGGTGCGCCGCAGCGGCACCGGGCCGGCTCTGGCAACGACGTGCCCGAGGCGCGCATCGAGCATCACAAGGCCGGAAAGCCCGGCCTCGATGTCTTCATGTGTCCGGATGATCCGCATGACGCCTCCACAAAGCGGATGATTTTTATACGCCTTCCATGGCAAAGGGAAAGCATGCCTGACACGCCACCCGTTTTCCGTTTTGCCCCCAGCCCCAACGGGCTGCTCCATCTCGGCCACGCGCTTTCGGCGCTGCTGAACCACGACATGGCGAAGGCCGCAAACGGACGTTTCCTGCTGCGCATCGAGGATATCGACCAGACCCGCTGCCGGCCCGAATTCGAAGCGGCGATCTTCGAAGACCTCGCCTGGCTCGGTCTTAACTGGGAACGCCCGGTGCGCCGGCAGTCGGAACATCTCGACGCCTACGCGTCGGCGCTTCACCGGCTGGGCGAGCTGGGCGTGGTCTATCCCTCCGTCATGACCCGCGGCGAGATCAAGGCGGCGGTGACCGATGCGGAGGCCGGCGGGAAAGCGTGGCCGCGTGATCCGGACGGCAGCCCGCTCTATCCGGGCCGAGAGCGCGAATTGCGCCAAAGCGAGCGCGCGGCTCTCATCGCGAGCGGCAAGGCCTATGCCTGGCGGCTCGACATGGCAAAGGCGCTTGCCCTTCTTGGCGGCGGTCCACTCAGCTGGAGGGAGAGTGGTGCGGGGCCGGCGGGCGAAACCGGCGCCATCACGGCGGATCCTGCTGCCTGGGGCGACATCATCCTGTCACGCTCCGATGCACCTTCGAGCTACCACCTCTCTGTTGTCGTCGACGATGCGCTTCAGGGCATCACCCATGTGGTGCGCGGCCGCGATCTCTACCACGCCACCGCCGTTCACCGGCTGCTGCAGCAGCTTCTCGGCCTGCCGGAGCCGCTCTATCACCACCACCGGCTGGTGCTCGGCCCGGATGGGCGCAAGCTCTCCAAGAGCAATCAGGATACCGGCATCGCCGCCTTCCGCGCCGCCGGCCGCGCGCCTGAGGAAGTCCTGGAGCATGTCGCGCAAGAGTGCCTAGCGGGTTTGCGATAACAATCGCGACGCCTATAGCGCTAGTCGGCCAGGTCCTGCTCCTCGCTCGCCGCTTCGCCACCGTTGCGGAGCTGGAAGCTGCGCCGCACCATGCGCTTGACCCGGTATTTGAGGATCGCCGCGTTGATCTCGGCGCCGATGATGAAGATTGCCGCGATCATATAGAGGAAGACGAGCACGATCATGATCGACGCCAGGCCCGCATAGGTCGAGACATAGGTGGCGAAGGCCGCGAGATAAGAGGCAAAGGCATAGGCGCCGATCGTCCAGCAGACGAGCGTCAGCACGATGCCGGGGAGCACGTCGACCACCTTGCGGTGGCCGTCGGGCAGCCAGAGATGCGACACCAGCAGACCGCCGGTCAGCATGACGAGCGCAAGCGGCAGGCTCCAATTGTCGACGGTCGCAAGCACCCCACCGAACCATGGCCACCATTCTTCGGCGTAACGCACGGCCAGAGGCACTGCGACCAGCAGGATGCTGAGCGCCGCCAGGATCAACACGCCGGCGAGCACGAAGCCGAGGCTCGCAAGCCGGGTGACGTACCAGTAGCGGCTCTCGGTAACGCGATAGGCGCGGTTCAGCGAGACGCGCAGCGCCTCCACGCCGTTGGAGGCAAAATAGGCCGCAGCGAGAACGGAAATGGTCAACAGTCCGCCGCGCGGGATCGTCAGCACCCGCACGATCTCGTCGGCGACCGGCTTGGCAATCGATTCCGGCCAGGCGTCGAAAATCAGGTGTACCGCCGTTTCGGCGAACTGATCGGCGCCGAGAAAGCTGCCGAGCGCCGTGCCGAAGATCAGGAAGGGGAAGACGGCCAAGAGCGACGACAGCGCCACGTGACTTGCCATCGCCCAACCGTCGTCGAGGCTGAAATGCCAGAGCGCATCGAACACGACTTTCCAGGTGATGCGTATAAATGCCGGCATTCCATTCCAATCCTACGAGGCACCGGGACCGCACCGTTCCTGCGTCCGTCCCGACACCGTTTCCTTGGCTCTGCACGATCCCGGCGGCGACAACGCTGGCGGGTTTCGGCTTGCGCAATTCAATTGTATCCCGCCGATGAATATGGGAAACCGAGGCAGGATTTCTACAGGATTCGACCGGATGACGGTTCGCCCCACAATCATTGTCACCGGATGCTCGTCCGGGATCGGTGCCTATTGCGCCCGTGCCCTCCATGCGGACGGCTGGCGGGTCTTTGCCACCGTGCGACGGGAAGAGGACCGCCAAACCCTTGAAGCTGAGGGCATCGAGACCTTCCTGATGGACTACACGAAGCCGGAAACCATCGCCGCACTGGCCGATACGGTGCTGGCCCTTTCCGGCGGGCGCATCGACGCGCTGTTCAACAACGGCGCCTATGGCCAGGCGGGTGCCGTCGAGGATCTGCCGACCGAGGCGCTGAGGCTCCAGCTCGAGACCAATGTCATCGGCTGGCATGACCTGACGCGGCGGGTGATCCCGTCCATGCGGGCGCGTGGGCAGGGCCGCATCGTGCAATGCTCCTCCATCCTCGGCATCGTGCCCTACCGCTGGCGCGGCGCCTACAACGCCTCCAAGTTTGCGATCGAGGGCCTGTCCCTCACCCTCAAGATGGAGCTCGCCGGCAGCGGCATCGAGGTGAGCCTGATCGAGCCGGGGCCGATCGCATCCAAGTTCACCACCAATGCCATCGCCTATATCGAGCGCTTCATCGATCTCAAGAATTCGGTGCACCGGGCCGAATACGAACGGCAGATGCGGCGCCTGAAGGGTGAAAGCAAACCAGCGCCCGGCAAGCTTGGGCCTGATGCGGTTTACGCGGTTTTGAAGCACGCGCTGACAGCAAAGAAACCGAAACCGCACTATATTGTAACAAGGCCTGCCAGACAGGGCGCGCTTCTGAAGAAGCTCCTGCCGGCGGCACTGTTTTATCGCATCATCGGCCGACTTGGCTGACGCAGAATTGCAAGGAAGAGTTCGATGTCCAGCTTCTTTACCGGCCTGACCCTGTTCGTCATGGGCCTCGTCGTGATCGTCCTGATCCGCGGCCTCGTGAACATGGCAAGGGGTGGCAGCGGCAACACCTCAAACAAGCTGATGCAGGCACGCGTGCTGCTGCAGGCGATCGCGATCGTGCTCATCATGGTGACCCTTTGGATCACCGGCGGCGGCCGTCCGACCTGAGGGCATTCCCGGACGTAATCCTTCGTGGACTTGCCCTGGAGCATGTCGCGCAATAGTGCGCAGCAGTTTTGCGATAACGACATGCGCTAAATCAATAACTTAAAGCGCACGGCGCGAACCTGAAATATCGCGACGCGCCTTAGAGGACGATGACGACCGATGGTGAAGCTCAACAAGATCTATACCCGGACGGGTGACAACGGCACCACCGGGCTCGTCGCCGGTCCGCGCCGGCTGAAGAGCGATCTCCGCGTCGATGCCTATGGCGCGGTCGACGAAACCAACGCCTTCGTCGGCCTGGCGCGCCAGCACACGGCCGGCAACGCCGATCTCGACGGCGCACTGATGCGGATCCAGAACGATCTCTTCGATCTCGGCGCCGATCTCGCAACGCCCGATACCGGCGAGACGCCGCAATACGAGCCGCTGAGGGTCGTGGCAGCCCAGGTGACCTGGCTTGAAACCGAAATCGACCGGCTGAATGCGGAGCTTAATCCCTTGCGCTCCTTCGTGCTTCCGGCCGGCAGCCCTGCCTCCGCCGCCCTGCATGTCGCCCGCACCGTGGCACGCCGGGCCGAACGGCAGATGGTGGCGCTCGCCAATGTCGAAGGCGAGATCGTCAGCAAAGACGCGATCGCCTACATCAACCGTCTGTCGGATTTCCTGTTCGTCGCGGCACGCTTTGCAAATGACAAAGGTCAAGCCGATGTCCTTTGGATTCCCGGGAAAAACAGATAACGTCGGCTTGCGCATCGTCGCCCGATCCAGATTCGGCGGGAGGAACATGCCGCAACTTGGGCTTCGGGAGACCGCATGTTCATACCGCTTCACGATACGAACACCCTCAAGCACATCAAGGTCCAGTACGTCACGATCAGCCTGATCGTGATCAATATCGCCGTCTGGCTGATCACCGGTCCGATCGCCTCGGAAGAATTCGCCAGTGCCGCACTGCTCGGCTTCGGCTACATCCCCGCGCTCATCTTCGACTACGCCCAGCTCGATCCCTCGCTCGTCGTCATCCCCGACGGCTTTACCTTCGTCACCTATTCCTTCCTGCATGGCGATTTCATGCATCTGGCCATGAACATGCTCTTCCTCTGGGTGTTCGGCGACAATGTCGAGGATGCGCTCGGGCATTTCCGCTACCTGGTCTTCTATCTTCTGTGCGCCGCCGCCGGGGCGCTGGCGCACGGGCTTCTCGACCCGGCCTCCGAAGCGCCGCTGATCGGTGCATCCGGGGCGATCTCAGGGGTCGTTGCCGCCTATTTCCTTCTGCATCCGAAGGTGCGCGTCTGGGTTCTGGTGTTCTTCCGCATCCCGCTGCCGCTGCCTGCCGCCATCCCGCTTGCCTTCTGGATCGGCCAGCAATTCTTCATGCTGGTCGTCGATCCCGGCAGCGGCGTGTCCTGGAGCGCCCATGTCGGCGGCATTGTCGCGGGCCTGGTGCTGGTGGTCATTTTGCGACGCCGGGACGTCCCGCTTTTCGACCGCACGATCGTCACCCCGCGCGCCGTCGAGCACAAGGCGGAGCCGGTCACCGCGGGCCAGCAGCCGCCGCCGGATGCGACAAGACCGCCCATCCCCTGGGGACGCCAGACCTGATCCTGACAGCCGCGAACGCGAGGCACCGGCGAGGATCAGCCGTCATTTCAATGGCTTGCCAGCGACAGGCCCGGCCCTGCTGGGATAGCGTGGGGTCAGCCTCCAAGCCACTTGCCATCGATCATTCTTACGTGTACGTAAACGTAATTCCAATTCTCGGGATTATATCGATTTAGCGCCATGCACAGCGATTGTAATTGGAGAAAAAACGCGTATCGATGTCGCCAACCGACAATCAGGCGGCTCCGTTAAGGCGCATTTTCCTGCGAAAGCTCTTGGAGGGAAGAATCCATGAAAATACTTGTGACGGTGAAGCGGGTGGTTGACTACAACGTCAAGATCCGCGTGAAGGCAGACGGTTCGGGCGTCGAGCTCGCCAACGTGAAGATGTCGATGAACCCGTTCGACGAAATCTCGGTCGAAGAGGCGCTCAGGCTGAAGGAAGCCGGAAAGGCTGAGGAAGTCGTCGTCGTTTCCGTCGGTCCGGCTAAGGCCGAAGAGACGCTGAGAACGGCCCTCGCCATGGGTGCCGACCGCGCCATTCTGGTCGAGACCGAAGACCAGGTCGAGCCGCTTGCTGTCGCCAAGATCGTCAAGGGTGTGGCCGAGGCCGAACAGCCGGGCCTGATCATCGTCGGCAAGCAGGCGATCGACGACGATTCGAACCAGACCGGCCAGATGCTGTCGGCGCTGCTCGGCTGGGCGCAAGGCACCTTTGCCTCCAAGGTCGAGATCGGCGACGGCAAGGCAACCGTGACCCGCGAAGTCGACGGCGGCCTGCAGACCATCGACATCAAGCTTCCGGCGGTCGTCACCACCGACCTGCGCCTGAACGAGCCGCGCTACGCCTCGCTGCCCAACATCATGAAGGCGAAGAAGAAGCCGCTCGACAAGAAGTCGCCGGCCGACTTCGGCGTCGACACCGCAGCCCGCCTCAAGGTGCTGAAGACCGAGGAGCCGTCGGGCCGCAAGGCTGGCATCAAGGTCAAGTCGGTCGCCGAGCTCGTCGAAAAGCTCAAGACCGAAGCCGGCGTATTGTAAGTTCAGGGAAAGGGAGAAATCATCATGGCCATTCTTCTTCTGGCTGACCACGACAGCAACCACCTTTCCGACCAGACCGCCAAGGCGCTGAGCGCCGCTTCGAAAATCGGCGGCGACGTGCACATCCTGGTCGCCGGCGCCGGCGCCAAGACGGCGGCCGAACAGGCATCGAAGCTTGCCGGTGTATCCAAGGTGCTCGTCGCCGAGGACGCCTCGCTTGCCAACAACCTCGCCGAACCGCTCGCAGCCCTGATCGTCTCGCTCGCCGGCAACTACGACACGATCGTTGCGGCCGCCACCTCGGTCGGCAAGAACGTCATGCCGCGCGTCGCCGCCCTGCTCGACGTCTCTCAGGTCTCGGAAATCATCGAGGTCGTCGCCGCCGACACCTTCAAGCGCCCGATCTATGCCGGCAACGCCATCCAGACGGTGCAGACGACCGAAGCCAAGCGCGTCATCACCGTGCGCACCGCCTCCTTTGCCTCGGCCGCTGAAGGCGGTTCGGCGGCGATCGAAAGCGTTTCGGCTGCCGCCAACCCCGGTGTTTCCTCCTTCGTCGCCGATGCCCTGTCGTCGTCCGACCGTCCGGAGCTGACGTCCGCCAAGATCATCATCTCCGGCGGCCGTGCACTCGGCTCCTCGGAGAAGTTCCAGGAAGTGATCCTGCCGGTGGCCGACAAGCTCGGCGCTGCCGTCGGCGCAAGCCGTGCCGCCGTCGATGCCGGCTACGCCCCGAACGACTGGCAGGTCGGCCAGACCGGCAAGGTCGTCGCACCCGATCTCTACATCGCCTGCGGCATTTCCGGTGCCATCCAGCACCTCGCCGGCATGAAGGACAGCAAGGTGATCGTCGCGATCAACAAGGACGAAGAGGCACCGATCTTCCAGGTCGCCGACTACGGCCTGGTTGCCGATCTCTTCGACGCCCTGCCCGAGTTGCAGAAGGCCCTGTAAGCATTCGCCAGGGCCGGTCGCTTGGCCCCTGAAAAGGGCTGGCAAAAGCGCGGACTTGGCATTAACAATCTACCGGGCCGGCCAAACCGGCCCGGTTTGCATGTCTGATGGCGGCCTCGCCGCCAACCTCTGAAGATGGAAGTTCGCCGCGATGATCAAGACGGTCGGAATTATCGGTGCTGGGCAAATGGGCTGCGGCATCGCGCATGTTTCGGCAATCGCCGGATACAAGGTCCAGATCTACGATCTGGCCGCTGACCGGATTGAAGCAGGGCTTGCCACCGTCAACGGCAACCTCGCCCGCCAGGTATCCTCCGGCAAGATGACCGACGAGGCCCGCAAGGCAGCTCTTGCTCTGATCAAGGGCTCGACCGATATCAACGACCTGTCGCAGGCCGACCTCGTTATCGAGGCCGTGACCGAAGACGAGACGATCAAGCGCAAGATCTACGGCCAGGTGTGTCCGATCCTGAAGCCGGAAGCGATCCTTGCAACCAACACGTCCTCGCTGTCGATCACCCGCCTCGCATCGGCGACCGATCGCCCCGAGCACTTCATGGGCATCCATTTCATGAACCCGGTTCCGGTCATGAAGCTGGTCGAGCTCGTGCGCGGCATCGCCACCGACGAGCAGACCTTCAAGACCGCCAAGGAATTCGTCGCAACGCTCGACAAGACCGTGACTGTCGCCGAAGACTTCCCCGCCTTCATCGTCAACCGCATCCTGCTACCGATGATCAACGAAGCGATCTACACGCTTTACGAAGGCGTCGGCAGCGTCGAGGCCATCGACACGGCGATGAAGCTCGGCGCCAACCACCCGATGGGCCCGCTGCAGCTCGCCGACTTCATCGGGCTGGACACCTGCCTGTCGATCATGCAGGTGCTCTATGACGGCCTGGCGGACTCGAAGTATCGCCCCTGCCCGCTGCTGGTGAAATATGTCGAAGCCGGCTGGCTCGGGCGCAAGTCCGGCCGAGGCTTTTACGACTATCGCGGCGAAGTGCCGGTTCCGACCCGCTAAGCCTCGTCCGGACAACGACGGGACGCCCCGTCCGCTCGGCGTCGCAACTCCGGATACAAGCTCAGGCCCAGAGTGCCTGCGGCGGTGGTAATGTAATCTAAAGACGGTGCTGTTATCTCTCCCAGACAGGTGGGGGAGACGATGAATTCGAGAACCATATCCGCGGTAGCGGCACGGTCGGTCCCTTCATTGTCGAGTGCGAGGGCGTGGCGTTTCGCCCTGCTCCTCGGAGTGGTGCCCAATCTGGTCATGTTGCTGGCCTTGCCATTCTACGTGGCCACGCGAGCGCTTTCGCCCCTCCTCTATGTCTTTGCCGGCCAGATCGCGCTGCGTGCTCCACCCGCTCTGGCCTATGTGCTGTTCCCGGTGATCGCCGTCGCCGATCTGGGCCTCGTGGCTATGGCGGTGTTCAATCTGCCATTCGACACCGCGGTCCAGTCAATGCGCTACCTGGCGTCCGTGGATCTTACCGCGTCGGCCTTCTATCTGGCGGTGCTCGGCGTCTTTGTCGCCAATGGCATCGGCATCGCCTGCCTTTTCAATCGCAACCGACAGGCCCTGCGTGGCGCAATGGTGCTGCCAGCGGTTCTGCTGGCACTCGGCGTGACCTTGCTGGAGCGCCACATCAATCGCCCCTTCCTGAAGCAACCTGCGCAATTTTTTGAAAGCGCCCTATCAAACAATGGCGCCGATCCCGCAACCATAGCGCAGGCTGGCCGCAACGTGCTTTTCGTCATGGTGGAAGGGCTCGGTGCATTGTCTGATCCCGCGCACGCGGCCATTCTCTCGGAGCGCCTCCAACCGGCGATCGAAAGCGGGCGCTACACGCTTTCAAGCGGCCTCAGCAACTTCGAGGGCTCGACGACCGGGGCTGAATCCCGCGAACTCTGCGGGCAATGGGGCGACCACAGGGATTATCTTGGCAAGGCGAGTTATGACTGCTTTCCCGCAGCCATGGTCGACCGCGGCTATCGCACCGTGTCGTACCACGGATTTTCTGAAGAGATGTTCGAACGGGACAAATGGTATCCAAGCATTGGTTTCCAGGAATCGTACTTCCTCGAGAACCTTGCGACCGACGACGATCGGTTCAGCCAGCGTTGCGGCAGCGTTTTTGCGGGACTGTGCGACAATGACGTCGCCGGGGCGATCCGTGACCGGTTGACGAAAAAGCCGGCCGAGCGGACGTTCCTGTACTGGCTGACGCTGAACTCCCA
This sequence comes from Ensifer adhaerens, assembly GCF_002940685.1. GTDB lineage: Bacteria > Pseudomonadota > Alphaproteobacteria > Rhizobiales > Rhizobiaceae > Ensifer > Ensifer adhaerens_E. The sequence continues at coordinate 49,176 of NZ_PNFP01000005.1, forward strand.
CATACCTTACGTGCCCAAGCACAAAGGCCAGCTGAACTGTGGCAGTGATTCAGCCGAGATCGCGAACACGCAAGTGTGCGAATTGACCGAATTGTGGGCCGACGTCTTCGCCAATGTTGCTGCGATTGCCGAGGACCCGGCCTTGCCGCCGACCGACATCTTCATCGTCGGCGACCATCCCACACCGTTATGGAACCGTGCAGCGGCAAGCCATTTCACGCCCCACAAGGTTCAGTGGTACCTGTTGCGCGACAATCGGCAGGTCGCTGGAGGAAGTGCCCCTTAGGGTCCGACGGCGGCGCTGATCAGCGCCTTGGCGTCGTCGCTGTCCCAGGCGGCCGGGCCGTTCATCGAGCCGATCAGGCAGCCCTTGTCGTCGAGAAGCAGCGTCGCCGGCAGGCCGAAGGCGAGCCCTTCCTTCTTCATGGCGTTGAACACGCCCATCGAGGCATCGCGATAATAGCCAAGCTCGTGCACGGCGGTCTCGTCGAGGAAGGCCTTCGGCTTCTCGTCGTCGCCGACATCGATGTTGATCGCCACCACCTCGAACTTGTCGCTGCCGAGCGACTTCTGCAGCGCGTTGAGCGCCGGCATTTCCTCGCGGCAGGGCACGCACCAGGTGGCCCAGAGATTGACGAGCAGCGTCTTGCCGGCAAAGGCCGACACATTGGTCGGCTTGCCGTCGGGACCGTTGAAGTCGAGCGCGATCGGCCGCGGCGAGGACGCCGGCGACATGGCGGCCACCTGCCCTTTCATGAACGGCGTCAGCGAGGCGACCTTTTCGCCGGTCAGCGGGCAGCTCGCGCTCGCCGTTTCAGCCGTGTCGCCATTGCCAGACCCGGTCTCCTTCACGTATACCGCTGCCGCACCGACGATCACGCCGAACAGGGCGGCGAGCGCGAACAGTTTCACGGCCGGGGGGGATTTCTTCTGGTCGGGCATTTCATTCTCCAAGGCGGGCATTCTTCATGGCTGACGGCAATTCCGAGACGAAATCCTCCAACCAGATGTGGGGCGGTCGCTTTGCCTCGGGTCCGGACGCGATCATGGAGGAAATAAATGCCTCGATCGGCTTCGACAAGAAGCTCTATGCCCAGGACATCCGCGGCTCAATAGCGCATGCGACGATGCTGGCGCATCAAGGCATCATTTCGGCTGACGACAAAGACAAGATCGTTCACGGGCTGAACACGATCCTGTCAGAGATCGAAAGTGGCCAGTTCGAGTTCTCGCGCCGCCTCGAAGACATTCACATGAACATCGAGGCGCGGCTGGCGACGCTGATCGGCCCCTCGGCCGGTCGCCTGCACACCGCCCGCTCGCGCAACGACCAGGTGGCGCTCGACTTTCGCCTCTGGGTCAAGGAAGAGCTGCAGCGCACCGAAAAGGCGCTGACGGCACTGATCGCCGCCTTCCTCGACCGCGCCGAGGAACATGCCGATACCGTCATGCCCGGTTTCACCCATCTGCAGACCGCACAGCCGGTCACCTTCGGTCATCACTGCATGGCCTATGTCGAGATGTTCGGCCGCGACCGCTCGCGCGTGCGCCACGCCATCGAGCATATGGACGAGAGCCCGATCGGTGCCGCGGCCCTCGCCGGCACCGGCTTCCCGATCGACCGCCACATGACAGCCAAGGCGCTCGGCTTTGCCGGCCCGACACGCAATTCGATCGACACGGTTTCCGACCGTGACTTCGCGCTCGAATTCCTGTCGATGGCGTCGATCACCGCCACGCACCTGTCGCGCCTCGCTGAAGAGATCGTCATCTGGTCGACACCGCAGTTCGGCTTCATCCGCCTGTCCGACGCGTTTTCAACCGGCTCCTCGATCATGCCGCAGAAGAAGAACCCGGATGCCGCCGAGCTGGTGCGCGCCAAGACCGGCCGCATCAACGGCTCGCTGATCGCCCTTCTGACCGTCATGAAGGGCCTGCCGCTCGCCTATTCCAAGGACATGCAGGAAGACAAGGAACAGGTCTTCGACGCCGCCGAAAGCCTTGAGCTGGCGATTGCCGCCATGACCGGCATGGTGCGCGACATGACCATCCGCAGCGACCGCATGAAGGCGGCCGCCGGCTCCGGCTATTCGACCGCGACCGATCTTGCCGACTGGCTGGTGCGCGAAGCGGGCCTGCCCTTCCGTGATGCCCACCATGTGACTGGGCGCGCCGTGGCGCTCGCCGAGCAGAAGGGCTGCGACCTTGCGGACCTTTCGCTTGCCGACCTGCAGTCGATCCATGCCGACATCACCGACAAGGTCTTCGATGTCCTGACGGTCGAAGCCTCCGTCGCCAGCCGCACGTCCTTCGGCGGCACCGCGCCGAACGAGGTCCGCAAGCAGATCGCCTGGTGGCGCGCCCGCAACTAGGCGGGGAGCTGCGGGCGGTTTCCGCCCGCAGAAACAGGGTGCACAAGCGCCTGAAAAATCGGTAAGACATCGCACCTGCATCAGTTCCCGCGAAGGAAAATCACGATGACATTCACGAAGGCGGCCCGGCTTGCACTTCTGCTGGCGATCCCCGGGCTGGTTCTTGTCGGCTGCGGACGCAAGGGCGATCTCGATCGTCCCGGCTCGACCGCGCCGATCAACACCAAGGCGCCGGCCGGAACCGTCGAACAGAAAGAAAAGGCCGACGAGCGTTCGTTCCTGCTCGATCCCCTCCTTTAGTTGAAATTACGCAATTCCGAACGGAACCGCTTCACACTTTCCTGGAATTGCTCAAAGCCGAGCTGCCTGACGTGAACCATTTTCAATACCGCGACGGAATTCTCTACGCCGAAGACGTGCCGGTGACCGATATCGCCCGCGCCGTCGGCACGCCCTTCTACTGCTATTCGACTGCGACGCTCGAGCGCCACTACACGGTGTTCTCCAATGCCTTCGCCGATGTGGACGCGATGGTCTGCTATGCGATGAAGGCCAATTCGAACCAGGCAGTGCTGAAGACGCTCGGCCGCCTCGGCGCCGGCGTCGATGTCGTCTCGGGCGGCGAACTGCGCCGCGCACTTGCAGCTGGCATCCCGGCAAACCGCATCATGTTCTCCGGCGTCGGCAAGACGCCTCTGGAAATGGACCTCGCGCTCGAGGCCGGCATCTACTGCTTCAACGTCGAGTCCGAGCCGGAACTCGAAGTGTTGAACCAGCGCGCCGTGCGCGCCGGCAAGCGAGCCCATGTCTCCTTCCGCATCAATCCCGACGTCGACGCGAAGACCCATTCGAAGATTTCGACCGGCAAGAAGGAAAACAAGTTCGGGATTTCCTGGGAGCGCGCGCGCGCCGTTTATGCGCATGCGGCCACCCTGCCCGGCATCCAGGTGACCGGCATCGACATGCATATCGGCAGCCAGATCACCGAGTTGCAGCCCTTCGACGACGCCTTCAAGCTCCTGCGCGAGCTCGTCGACACGCTGCGCTCAGACGGCCATTCGATCGACCACGTCGATATCGGCGGGGGCCTGGGCATCCCCTACAAGGATGATAACAACCCGCCGCCGCTGCCGGATGCCTATGCCGAAATCGTCAAGAGCCAGCTGCAATCGCTCGGCTGCAAGATCGTCACCGAGCCGGGCCGGCTGATCGTCGGCAATGCCGGCATTCTGGTGACCGAAGTCATCTACGTGAAGGACGGCGGCGACAAGACCTTCGTCATCGTCGACGGCGCGATGAACGATCTCATCCGCCCGACGCTTTATGAGGCCTATCACGAGATCCGCCCCGTTCGCATCTCCGCCGCGAACGCTCCGCGCATCCGCGCCGATGTCGTCGGCCCGGTCTGCGAAACCGGTGACTATCTCGCGCTCGACCGTGAAATGGCTATGCCGAAGCCCGGCGATCTCTTCGCCATCAGCTCGGCGGGCGCCTATGGGGCCGTACAGGCCAGCACCTACAATTCCCGCCTGCTGATCCCCGAAGTGCTGGTCAAGGGCGACCGCTTCCACGTCGTTCGCCCGCGCCAGGACTACGACGCGCTGATCGGCCTCGATTCGGTGCCGGACTGGCTCGACTGAGCGGCCCCGGCGCAACAACGACAATCTGTGGATCGGCCGCCCGGACGATCACGATTGTGTTTGCGCCCTCGTCTTCGCCACAAACGATGGTATCCTGAACACAAGCGGGATCGGCGAAACTGCGCGCTTTTTTTGAGCGTACCCCGTCGCCTCACTATATTGGGTCAGCCACAAGCGTTGATGGGCGACCGAAAGGAAACTTGGGCGGATGACGCAATTCCGGCAGGATGAAACGCCACAACCGAAGCCGTTTTCGAGAACTCTGGCGCTGAAGAGATGGCTGGCGCGCGCGGTGCTGGTCGCCGAGCAGCTTCTGCCGCGCATGCTTTTACCGGGCGCAATCGCCCTTCTGTTTCTCGCCTTCGCCTGGCTCGGCTTCTTTCGCGCAGCACCCTTCTGGCTGCATGCGGCGGCGCTTTTTGCCTTTGCGCTAGCCTTCCTCGCCTCCCTCGTCCCCCTCAGCAGGATTCGCCTGCCCGACAGTACCGATGCCGATCGCATGCTGGAGGAGCGCAACGCGCTGCCGCATCAGGCCATCCGCGTGCAGGACGATCGCCCCGCGACCGACAATCCCCTGGGCGAAGCGCTGTGGCGCGAACACCAGGCGCGCATGGCGCGAATGATCGGCGCCCTCGATACCGGGTTGCCGCGGCCCGATATCGCCAGGCATGACCCCTTCGCGCTCAGAGCCGTGCCGGTGCTTCTCGCCTGTGTGGCCTTTGCCTATTCCTATTCCAATCGCGCCGGTTTGCTCAGCGACGCCTTCCGGCTGCCGCAGACTTCCATCGAGACCGCCAACCTGCGCGTCGATGCCTGGGTGACGCCGCCGCCCTACACCGGGCGGGCGCCGGTCTTTCTGACCGGCAGGCCGGAAGCGGCCGCTGCCGGAGAGGAAGAACCCGGAGCGATCACCATCCCGCAGTTCAGCGACATCACCGTCCGGATCACCGGCACCGGGGCGGACGCACCCGTAAGCTATGCGGAGACCGGCGCGAGCGAACCGGTCGCCATTCCCGTCGTCGGCGCGGAAGACAACGAAAAACAAGCGGAACCGAAAGCCGCCGAGGTCGCATCGCCGGATCCGGCGCGCAGCGCAGCCGCCGTGCGCAACCACGTCTACAAGGTCGTCAAGGATGGCGAGCTCGTCGTCGGCAGCCAGCGCTGGGCGTTCAAGATCAACCCGGACGGCGTTCCGCAGATCGCCTTCGACGGGATCCCCCGCCCCACCGTCAACGCGGCGCTGGAAATCTCCTTCGTCGCGTCGGACGACTATGGCGTGGCGCAGGCCTTCGCGGAAATCAAACCGCTCGACGCGCCGGCCGAAGGTGCACGCGCGCTCTATCCGCTGCCGGAATACCGGCTCGACCTGCCGCGCCGCAACGCGCGCGAGGCCAAAGGCACAACCAGCAGGAACCTCAGCGAGCACCCGCTCGCCGGCAAGCGCGTGCAGGTCACGCTCGTCGCCCGGGACGCCGCCGGGCAGGAAGGCCGCAGCCCGCCGCAGGACATGATCCTGCCGGCTCGCCAGTTCATGCAGCCGCTCGCCGGCGCCGTGGCCGAACAGCGCCAGGTCTTCGCGCTCAATGCCAACGACCTGCCGCGCGCCATCGACCTCAACGACGCCGTCACCTCCCTTGCCGAGGACTGGATCCCGAATCTCACGCACTTCCTGCTGTTGAAATCGGCACGCACCCGCATGGCGCTTGCCTATAACGACGACATGCTGCGCGATGCGGCCGGATACCTCTGGGAGATCGCGCTTGGCATCGAGGACGGCGACCTGTCGCTTGCCGAGCGGCGTCTGCGCGAAGCCCAGCAGGCGCTGTCCGATGCCTTGGAACGCAACGCTTCCGACCAGGAAATCGCCAAGCTGATGCAGGAACTGCGTCAGGCGATGCAGGAATACATGCAGGCGCTGGCGCAGCAGGCGATGAAGAACCCGCGCATGACCGGTAAGCTCGATCCGAACAACATCCTGCGCCAGCAGGATCTCGAAAAGATGATGGATCAGATCGAGAACCTCGCCCGCTCCGGTGCACGCGATCAGGCGCAGCAGCTGCTTTCGGAACTGCAGCGCATGATGAACAACCTGCAGGCCGGCCGCAGCCAGCAACAAATGGGCGAGCAGAACGATGCCATGCGCCAGCAGATGGACAAGCTCGGCAAGCTGATGCAGCAGCAGCAGCAACTGATGGACGAGACCTTCAAGTTCGATCAGGCCTTGCGTGACCGGATGCAGCGCGGCGATCCGCTGCAAGGCGAGGACAACGAGCTCTTCGGCCAGGAAATGCCGCAGGATCCGGGTCAGCAGGGTGATCCGAACGGCCAGCCCAACCCGCTCGACGACATGACCGCCGAACAGCTGAAGGACGCCCTGAAGCAATTGAAAGAGCAGCAGGATGCGCTCGGCAAGCAGCTCGGTGAACTGAGCCAGAGCCTCGAAAACATGGGCATCAAGCCGGGCAAGGGCTTTGGTGACGCCAAGCGCGAAATGGATGGCGCCTCCGGCGCCCTTGGCAAGGGCCAGGGCGAACAGGCCGTTGGCAATCAGGGCCGCGCCCTGCAGGCGTTGCGCGAGGGTGCGCAGGACATGATGAACCAGATGCAGGGCCAGGGTCAGGGCCCTGGCATGGGCGTGCCGCAATACGGTCAGAACGGGCGCGACCCGCTCGGCCGGCGGCAGCAGAACCTTGGCCCTGAATTCGGCGATCAGGTCAAGGTTCCCGACGAGATCGATTCGCAACGGGCCCGGCAGATCCTCGAGGAGATCCGCCGCAGGCTCGGCGACAGCCTCTCACCCGAGGCGGAGCGCCAATACCTGGAGCGCCTGCTCGATATGCGCTGAGCCCGAACGCCCGCCCGGCCGATAACGACCTTTGAATTCCTGCATGTTTCGTCCCTTAATCGGCTGCGATTGAAGGAAACATGCAGGAGCGCTCTTTGCCTCAGCAGCAACGACATCGGCTCCCGTCGCATGCAGATCCATGCGTCGGGTCGAGCTGTTGCGGCGGCCGGTCGTCAGTTCGAACGCGTCAGGCGGCGAGCGCCAGGGCGACGGCCTTGCGGATATCGGGAAGGGAAAATGGCTTGGAGATGACGTCGACGATCTTGTCGGTGAGATCGTCGGCCCGCTCGCGCTGCTCGGCATAGCCGGTCATCAGCAGGATCTTCATTGCCGGAAAGGCGGCAGACGCCTGGTGTGTCAGTTCGATGCCGTCCATGACGGGCATGCGGATGTCGGAGAGCAGGAGGTCGAATGCCTCTTCGTTGAGGCATGCAAGGCCATCGGCGCCGTCGCCGGCCTCAACCGTCTCGTGGCCATCAAGCCTCAGGGCCCGCGCGACGAAGGAACGCAATGCATCCTCGTCCTCGGTAATCAGGATCTTCGCCATCATGGCCTCCGCGTTCGCTTCCGAGTCCGGCGTTCACGCCGGCACCCGCACCTGATCGAAAGATACAGCGCGTGGATCATCGGGAGACACACTGGCGCTGCAGCGCCGCCGATCCCATCGAGAATCACTGCGGCACGCACCAAAACAACCAGTTTTTCGTTTGTGTTCGGTAAACGCCGAACGACCGGATTTCAGGGCGCATGCCCCAAAACGGGACGCTTACTCGGCGTCGCCGGTGACAACGCCGACAAAAGGCAGCTCGCGGAAGGCATAGGCGACGTCCATGCCATAACCGACGACGAAGTGGTCCGGGCATTCGAAGCCGACATAATCCGCCTCGAGCTCGACCTTTCGCTTGACCCGCTTGTCGAGCAGCACGGCGATCGTGACGTTGCGTGCGCCGCGCTCGTACATCAGTTCCTTGGCGAAGCGGAGCGTGCGGCCGGATTCGAGAATGTCGTCGATCAGGAGCACGTCGCGGCCATGCACGTCACTGTCGATGTCCTTGGTGATCTTGACGCCCTGGGAGACGGTGCCGGTGCCATAGCTCGACAGCGTGATGAACTCGACTTCCGGCGCAAGGCCGGCCGAGTGCATGGCACGGATCAGATCGGCGGCGAAGATGAACGATCCCTTGAGCACCGCGATCACCAGGAGGTCGTTGTGCGGACCGTTGACGATCATACCGGCCAGCTCGCTGTTGCGGGCAGCGATCGTTTCGGCCGTATAGAGAGGTTCGATATTCTTACCGCGAACGACGGGCATCCAGGCTTCTCCAGCGTTTCATCCGGAAGACCTTAAGCCTTCCCTTTGGCGCCGCTTAGCACAATCAGCGCGCCGAAACACCGTTTTCGGCGAAGGAAACCGTAACATCCGGCATTTTTCCGCCTGCGTAGGGCAGTCTCGTCATGAAATGGCGGCTCTCGCCCGGTGCGATGGCCGCGCCCTCGGGCATCACCCGCGTCGTCGTGACCTTGCGCCCGTTGGCGGTGATCTCCACCACGACGAGCGGCAATCGCTGTTCGGCATCCGAACGATTGTCGACCGAACCATAGACCGAAAGCACCTGCATGCCGCCGGAATAGTCGAGCGCGCTCGTGATCCCCGATATCGTCAGCGGCTGGACGTCCGCCTGTCCATCGCCGGCAAAGCCGACGATCGCCAGAAAGGAGGCGAGCGCAACGCCCGCGACCATCCCGGCGAAGCGGCGCGCGGGCATGTCGCGCAGCCGCGCTTCGGCAAGGCGCAGCAATCGGCCGCCCAGCGACGGCTGCTGCTCCACGACCGTCAGCGTCGGCCGCCGGCGGCCGCCTGTCCTGGCATTGTCGTTGAAGACAGGATAGGGCGTCCGGCGCGACGAAGCGGAAATCACCTCGAATTCCGCATCCACATAGTCGGCACGCCTCGGCGCGGCAGCGCGTCCGCCGTGCTCGGGCGGCAGGAAATCCGTATGGGCGCTGTTGCTGCTGGCGGACTTGGTCCGGAATGCCTGCATGATCATTTCCTCCTGTCCCGCAAGAGGACATCGGCCGCGGGCGGCCAGTCGATCTGCGAAACCATCGGGCGATGCAGAGCCCCTTGCGGTGCAAGAATCTAGGCATTGCATCAAATCTTTCCGACACGTAAACCGGAATGGTTAATGTTTCGGAAAGACGTCGCGAAAGCGGCGCCTTTTCATGAAAAATTAACCGTCACTTAACCATGATTCCGCTGGCGGTTTTGCCTTTCGTGGCTGGTCGTCCTATGCGCGGAGGACCGGAACCGGCCATCGGTTGCAAGGCCGTGAGAGAGACTGGGCTGCCGCTTGATTCACTTTGAGAACGTCGGACTGCGTTATGGCATGGGACCGGAAATCCTCCGGGACCTGACCTTCGACATTCCACGCCGTTCGTTCCAGTTCCTGACCGGCCCGTCGGGCGCCGGCAAGACCACGCTCCTGCGGCTTCTTTTCCTCTCGCTGCAGCCGACGCGCGGGCTGATCCGCATGTTCGACCGCAACATCTCGTCGATCCCGCGCGAGGAGTTCCCGATGCTGCGCCGGCGGGTCGGCATCGTCTTCCAGGATTTTCGCCTGCTCGAACATCTCACGACCTACGAGAATGTCGCGCTGCCTTTGCGCGTGCGCGGCAAGGAAGAGGCGAGCTACCGGGCCGACGTGATCGAGCTCCTGAAATGGGTGGGTCTCGGCGAGCGCATCAACGTGCTGCCGCCGGTTCTTTCCGGCGGTGAGAAGCAGCGTGCGGCGATTGCCCGGGCGCTGATCGACCGACCGGAAATCCTGCTCGCCGACGAGCCGACCGGCAACGTCGACCCGCCGATGGCAAAGCGCCTGCTCAATCTCTTCCTCGAGCTCAACCGGCTCGGCACGGCCGTCGTCATCGCCACCCACGATCTGTCGCTGATGGACCAGGTGGAGGCGCGACGCATGATCCTCTCGCAGGGGCGGCTCGACATCTATGAGTGACAGCCGCACGAAACGCCAAAAGGATGTGCCCGAACAGGCACCGGAGGCACAACAGCGGCGGACGGAGATGCGCGTGCGCCCGACCGGCCCGATCGTGCCGTCGAGCAATGTGTCCGGCCATGCGCTGATGTGCGTCATCGCCATCATGTCGTTCCTCGCCTGCCTGACGCTCGGCGGCGTCAGCATGGTGCGAGCCACGGCCCAGAGCTGGCAGTCGCAGATCTCCCGCGAGATCACCATCCAGATCAAGCCGGACGACAACCTCGACATGGAAAAGGCGCTCGCCGACGCCCGCGATCTGGCGTTGACCTTCAACGGCACGACGGACGGCAAGATCGTCGACCGCGCCGCCACCGCCCGCCTGCTCGAACCCTGGCTCGGCGAAGGCCTCGATCTTGATGAACTGCCCGTTCCGCGCCTCGTCATCATCACCATCGACGAAAACAACCCGCCAGACTTCGCCGGCATGCGCAAGGCGTTGACCGAAACGATCCCGCAGGCTTTCCTCGACGACCACCGCACCTGGGTCGACCGGCTGGTCGCCATGGCCAACACCACGGCGATGATCGGCACCGGCGTGCTGGCACTGGTGTTTTCCGCCATGGTGCTGACGGTGGTCTTCGCGACGCGTGGCGCGCTGTCGGGCAATCGGCATATCGTCGAGGTGCTGCATTTCGTCGGCGCCGAAGCCGGTTTCGTCGCCTCGGAGTTCCAGAAGCATTTCCTCAGGATCAGCCTCAAGGGCGCCGGTGCTGGCGGCCTGCTGGCAGCACTCTCCTTCGCGCTCGCGGGCTTCTGGCAGTCCCGGACCCTGGCGACACCCGAGACCGACCAGGCCACCGCCCTCTTCGGGACCTTCACCATTGGCTACGGCGGCTATCTCGGCATCGCCGCGATCATCGTCGTCATCGCCATCCTGACGACGGTCACGGCGCGGCTGACGGTCACCCGCACGATCTACGAGATCGACCTCATCCGTTCGGACCCCGGCCGCACCGACCTCTACCAAAGCTGAGCCGCCTGATGTTTCACCGCCACCCGATCTATTCCTTGCCGCAATCTGCGGCTATGTGAAGAGAATCATGATGGCGCGAGAGCTACGCGGGAACGGAATGGCCGGAGGAGGCAAATGGCACGGGAATGCCGACGATCGCCGGCGGCCCCGCAGTCTGCTGCGCAAAATTCTCCGCCGAACCTTCTTCGTCCTGCTATTGCCGCTGGCAATCCTGATCGCCGCCTTCCTGAACTTTGCCGACTCGGTCGCCTCCCTGCAGCCGCCTGTTCATCCCAAGGCCGACGCGATCGTGGTTCTGACCGGCGGTTTCCAGCGCATCGACCAGGCGGTCGATCTCCTGAAGGGCGGCGCCGGCAAGCGCCTCTTGATCTCCGGCGTACACCCGACGACGACAGGCAGCCAGATCCGCCGCAACACCCAGAGCTCGGCCGATCTTTTCAAGTGCTGCGTCGATATCGGCCACGAGGCGATCGACACCATCGGCAACGCCACGGAAGCGGCCCAATGGATCCGCGATCGCGGCTATGCGAGCGTGCTCGTCGTCACCAACAACTATCACATGCCGCGAAGCCTCCTGGAACTGCGCCGCGCCCGTCCGGAAACGGAGTTCATCCCCTACCCGGTCGTCAACTCCGATCTGAAGACGACAAACTGGCTGCGCAACCCGATGGTGCTGAAGTCGATCCTTCTGGAATTCGGCAAGTATACGGTGGCTTCGATACGCGACCTCGCCGGCGCCCGCCCGACCAGCGGCCTGCGCACCGACGCGTCGCGCGCGACGCCCGCCGAAGAATAAGGGCCGGCAGGAACAGCCTTCGCCGCTGCAAAGTGAAACAGAGCAGTTTTCCTTCAGCACTTAATCGTGTAGGCAGCGATCAACCGGCTCAAAGACGCCGGTCCCCTTGAGACCTCGCCTACGAGAGCGTGCCTGATGATCGTCTTGCGTTCGATCCTTTTCAACGTGGTGTTCTACGCCAATCTGATCGTGCAGATGATCGTGCTGACCCCGATCTACTTCCTGCTGCCACGCAAGAAGGCCTGGTTCGTGCCGAAGAACTGGGTGCGCAGCAATCACTGGCTCATGGAAAAGATGGTCGGCACGACCTTCGAGATCGAGGGCTTGGAGAATATTCCTGATGTGCCCTACATCTTCGCGCCCAAGCACCAGTCTTTCTGGGACGCCTATGCGCTGCTTCCTTGGCTGAGCGATCCTTTCTACATTCTCAAGCGCGAGCTGACCTGGATTCCGCTCTTCGGCTGGTACGTCCTCAAGCAGCGCATGGTGCCGGTGAACCGCGCGGCGCGCGGCAAGGCGATGACCGGCGTCATGGACCGCACCAAGCAGGAAATGGCGACGGGCCGCGAGCTCATCATCTACCCGGAAGGCACCCGCCGTCCGCCGGGAGCGCCGCCGGAATACAAGTACGGCATCGCCCGCCTCTATCGCGATCTGAACGTGCCGGTCGTGCCGGTCGCCATGCATCCCGGCCTTTTCTGGCCGCGCCGCAAGTTCCTGCGCTTCCCCGGCCACTTCAAGGTCCGCATCCTGCCGCCGATCGAGGCGGGCATGGACCCGGACGCCTTCCTCAAGAAGCTTGTCGAGGTAACGGAAAAGGCGAGCGACGAGTTGCTCGTTGAAACGGTGAAGGCCAATCCGCACGTGCCGCTGCCGCCGACCGCCGAGCAGCGGATGAAGGAACTGAAGGCGGAAGGCCGGGCCTGAACCGTCAGGCCTGGGCCGAACGCGGCGCCTGTTCCAGCAATCCGACCACCTCTTCCAGCCAGTGATCGCGGATGCCCATCTCTTTCAGATGGGCGAGCGTGTTGAACACGTATTCGCTGTTCGGCCCGGATTTTCCCGTCGAGACCGCGACGATGCCGGCCGCCTCCGCCGTGCTCAGCGCGCCCGCATACTGGATGTGGGCGCGGTCGATGACATAGGCGAGCGCCGGAACGCGGCGGCCGTCGGCAAGCAGCACCGGCATGGTGCGCTCCTTATAGACATGGGTCACCAGTTCACGCTCGCGCAGATAGTCGACGACATCTGACTGCTGTCCGCGTTCGACGCGAAACGCCGTTCCGATACAGGAGCCGCCACGGTCGAGCCCGAGCACCAGGCCCGGCCGCTTCTCGGTGCCGCGGTGCACCCAGGAATGCACGCAGAGTGATCGGCGAAAACCGAAGGCCCGCGCCGTCAGCTTCTCCTCGAAGGCAAAGCCCGGGTTCCACATCAGCGAGCCGTAGCCAAAGACCCAAAATTCGTCCATATCCACTGTCATTCAACCCGCGCTGCTGTTCTCGCCGCCGAATCACGATCGGCCCCGTGGGACGGTCGGCCATGTCGGTTTCTACGGCACAGCATCCCGGCACGAAAGAGACAAGCTCGTCCTCGTGCATCTGAACGGAAGAATAGTTTTGCGGATCGACGGCGCCACCCGAAAGGCAGCCTCGATCCTATTGAGTGAGGTATTCGCGCCCATGTCGGCCACCGCAGTCTCCAACCCATCGCCGGTCAGCCGGAAGTTCCGCTGGCTGACGGCAGGCGTCGTGCTTGTCGCCGGTATCTATTCGGCCGGCTGGTTCCTTGCCGCCGATCAGATCGAGAAGCGGCTTGCAACCCGCCTCGCCGAGGGACAGGCAGCCGGCCTTGGCGGCGAATGCACGAACATGGACGTGCGCGGTTATCCGTTCCGTATCGGCCTCTTCTGCGACAAGGTCCATCTCGACGACACCCGCAACGGCACCTCGGCTTCCTTCGGAGCGCTCAGGACTGCCGCGCAGGTCTACCAGCCGGGCCACGCGATCATCGAGCTCGACGGTCCGGCCGAGATCCGGGCCTCCCCCGGCCTCAACATCTTCGCCGACTGGACGCTTCTGCATGCAAGCGTGCGCGCGACCCTGTCCGGCGTTGACCGCACGTCGCTGACCTACGACAACCTCACCGGTCGCGTGCGGCTGCCGCTTTCCGGCGACGGCCTCGGCTTCGGCGCCAGCCACGGCGAGGTGCATCTGCGCCAGAACGGCGCGGACCTTGACGCGGCCCTGAGCGTCGACAAGCTCGACCTGCGGCCCGAGGAAGGCCCGAGCCTCGCACCGCCGGCGACCGTTGCCGCCGACCTGACCTTCACCGACCGGGCCGGATGGATGACGACCCCTCCGACACCGGAGATGTTTCGCGGCAGCAAGGGCGAGCTGAGGCAGCTCACCCTCGACCTCGGCTCCGGCATGAACGCCAAGCTTACCGGGCCGTTCTCGGTCAACGATCAGGGACTGATCTCCGGCGAGTTCTCGCTGACGATGACCAACATCGAGGCCTGGCGCGCCAACCTGGTCACGCTCATCCCCGACGACGCCAACCTCGTCGACAACACCGCCAACATGCTGAAGGCGCTGGCCAACGGCAAGAACGCGGCGACCGTGAAGCTCAACGTGCGCGACGGTACGGCGTTTCTGGCCTTCATCCCGATCGGCGTTCTGCCGACGCTTTAGGCTATGGTCATACGCCTTAAAGGAAGGAAGGAAGACCGCTCTACGGTCTTCCTTGATCTGCTCAGGTTATTTCTGATCCATGGCATGCCGGCCAAAGTCGGGCATCGCTGTATCCTGGCCCGCCTGGATGATCGAGCGGCGGATAGCGCGGGTGCGGGTGAAAAGGTCGAAGAGCTTGTCGCCGTCACCCCAGCGGATCGCCCGCTGCAGGTAGGCAAGATCCTCCGAAAACCGCGCCAGCATCTCCAGGATCGCATCCTTGTTGTGCAGGCAGACGTCGCGCCACATGGTCGGATCGGATGCCGCCAGACGGGTGAAATCACGGAAGCCGGAGGCGGAGTACTTGATGACTTCGGACTCGGTTACCGTCTCCAGGTCATCCGCGGTTCCGACGATGTTGTAGGCGATGATGTGCGGCAGGTGCGAAACGATCGCCAGCACCTTGTCGTGATGCTCGGCATCCATCTCCTCGACCATGGAACCGAGCGTTTCCCAGAAGCGCCGCAGCCGCGCCACTGCTTCCTCGTCCGCGCCCGGGGGCGGCGTCAGGATGCACCAGCGGCCGCGGAAGAGGCCGACGAAGCCGGCGTCCGGGCCGGAATGCTCGGTGCCGGCGATCGGGTGCCCCGGCACGAAATGCACGTTCTCGGGCAGATGCGGCGCCATCTGCGCGATCACCGAGCCCTTGGTTGAGCCGACATCGGTGACGATCGCGCCGGGCTTCAGATGCGCGGCGATCTCGGCGGCAACGGCGCCGGACGCACCGACCGGGACCGAGACGATGACGAGGTCCGCGTCGCGTACGGCGTCCGCCGCCGACAACGTATAGCGATCGCCGAGCGAGAGTTCCTGCGTGCGCTTCAGCGTCGCCTCGCTGCGGGTGGAGACGACGAGCGTGCCGGCAAGCTGCTTCTCGCGGATTTCGCGCGCGATCGACGAGCCGATGAGGCCAATGCCGATGAGGGCGATCGTTTCAAACTGCTGAGCCATTATTTCCGTCCCATGAATTCGGTCAGCGCCGCGATGACGCCCTCGTTGGCTTCCGCGGAGCCGATCGTCATACGCAAGGCATTCGAGAAGCCGTAGCTGCGGACCGCGCGCAGGATGTAGCCGCGACGGGTCAGGAAATCATCGGCCTCCTCCGCCCGCTTGCCGTCCTCGTCGGGGAAGTGGATCAGCACGAAATTCGTGACCGAGGGCGTGATACGCAGCCCGATCGCCGAGAGCGCCTCGCTGACACGCCCAAGCCAGGTGAGATTGTGATCGACGGCCGTCGCGACGAAGGCCTGATCGCGGATCGCGGCCGCACCCGCGGCGATCGAGGGCGCACTGAGGTTGAACGGCCCGCGGACACGGTCGACAGCGTCGATCACTTCCGGCGGCGCATACATCCAGCCGATGCGCAGGCCCGCAAGGCCATAGATCTTCGAGAAGGTGCGGGTCATCACCACGTTGCGGCTGGCCGAGACGAGTTCAAGACCGGCGGCGTAATCGTTGCGGCGCACATATTCGGCATAGGCCGCGTCGAGCACCAGCAGCACGCCTTCGGGCAGGCCCGCGTGCAGCCGGCGGACTTCGTCGACCGGGATATAGGTGCCGGTCGGATTGGCGGGATTGGCGAGAAAGACCATCTTGGTCCGCTCGGTGACCGCGGAAAGGATAGCGTCCACATCGACGCGCGCATCCTTTTCCTTGACGGTCATGGGCGTCGCACCCGCCGCCAGGATCTGGATCTTGTAGACGAGGAAGCCATGCTCGGTGATGATGCCTTCGTCGCCGGGCCCGAGATAGGTGTGGCAGAGCAGCCCGAGCAACTCGTCCGAGCCGTTGCCGCACATGATGTTTGCAGGGTTGAGCCCGTGCACGGCGCCGATCGCCTCCCGCAGCGCGCGTGCCTGACCATCCGGATAGCGCTCCAGATTGAAGGCCATCGCCTGGAAGGCCTCGATCGCCTTCGGGCTGGCGCCGAGCGGCGTCTCGTTCGACGAGAGTTTATGCACCTTGGCGACGCCGGGCGCATGCTCCTTGCCCGGCACATAAGCGGCAATGTCCATAATTCCGGGACGCGGCTCAGGGCTCTTCGAAGCAAGGCTCATCAGGTCAGCTTTCTATTGCCATCTAGGTGCTACGGCGACCTTTGCGCGCCTTGGCAGGCGCGGGGCGCGATAGGCAGGAAAAGAGGTCAAGCCATTACCGGCGCAAGCGGCTTTTGTCGAGGGTCCGCCGCCGGACGCTGCACGTTATCGGGTGGGCCGGGCCTGTTCGCGCGTGCTCGGCACGCCCTGCGGCGCAAGCACCGGCACGAAGACGCGGCGCGACGCGCGGGCGGCAACCGGCAGTCCCTGATACAGCCGCTTCTGCGCCTCGACGACGATGACGCCGGAAAAGACCGGCCAGAGCCAGCGGCCAAGGCGCTCGAAGCCCCGACGCAGCCTGAGGATCGCCCGCAGCTTCGACGGCGGAAAGAACAAGGCATCCGCCGTGGCGCCGGGGGTGAAGTTGGTCTCGCGCAGGAGCGCCGTCAGCTGCCCGCGCGAATAAGGCCGGCCGGAGCCGAAGGGCGTATGCTCCATGCGCGCCCAGACGCCGCGCCGATTGGGCACGACGATGACGAGCCGGCCGCCCGGCGCCAGCACCCGCCAGATCTCCTTCATCGTTTCGCGCGGGCTCTCGGCAAATTCCAGCGAATGCACCATCAGCACCCGGTCGATCGAAGCGTCCGGCAACGGCAACTCCTCATCGAACACCAGCGCCGTCGAGGAGCGCTCGGCAACCGGCCAGTTCACCGCGCCCTGCCCCGCCGGCATGAAAGCGAAGGTGCGCTCCGTGTCCTTGCGGAACCGTTCGAGATAGGGAACGGCATAACCGAGGCCGACCAGCCGCTCGTCCGGCAGGCGCGCCCAGACGGAAGACAACGCCATCGTGACGGATTGCTCCGCCATCCGGCCAAGCTCGGAGTGATAGAATTCGCGAAGGTCGACGATATCGGTATGCATTCGCAACATGTTAGCTTCGAAGCGGTAGACTTCAAGGCGGGCGTCGCTACATTCGGCAGCATCCCCTCTCTCCTGACCGGAGGACCTGCCATGGCCGCGCTCGAACTCGACCTCTTTCTCTGCCGCACCGACAATTTCGGCGTGCTCATCCATGATCCCGAAAGCGGTCTGACGGCCTCGATCGACGCGCCGGAGGAGGCACCGATCCTGGAGGCGCTGGAGCGCCGCGGCTGGAACCTTACCCACATCCTGACGACCCACCACCACGGCGACCACGTCGCCGCCAACGACGCGCTGAAGGAACGCTTCGGCGTCTCGATCATCGGCCCCTTCGGCGAAGCCTCGAAAATCCCCGGCCTCGACAAGGCCGTGCGCGACGGCGAGCGCTTCGAGTTTGCGGGCCGCCCCATCGAGGTGATCGAGACGCCGGGGCATACGGCCGGTCACATCTGCTTCCATTTCCCGGAGGACAAGCTGCTCTTTGCCGCCGACACGCTGTTTGCGCTCGGCTGTGGCCGCCTGTTCGAGGGGACACCGGCGACCATGTGGAAATCCCTTAGCCGGCTGATGGCGCTGCCCGACGACACGACCGTCTATTTCGGCCACGAATACACGCTGTCCAATGCCCGCTTTGCCGTGACCGTCGACCCCGAGAATGCCGAACTCAAGGCCCGCGCGACCGAAATCGAGGAGACGCGCTGCGACGGCGGCTTTACCGCGCCGACGACGATCGGTCTGGAAAAGCGCACGAACCCGTTCCTGCGCGCCAGCGACCCCGGCATCCGCGCCCATCTCGGCATGCCAGACGCCGACAATGCCGCGGTCTTCGCGGAAATCCGCAAGCGCAAGGATAATTTCTAGTGGCTGAAGCACAGACGGCGGCACAGATCATCGCGGCGCTCGGCCTCACGCGCCATCCGGAGGGCGGCTGGTACATCGAGACCTTTCGCGACCCCGCCGGCGGACCGCGTGGCCATTCGACGGCGATCTACTATCTCCTGGAGCGTGGCGAACGCTCCCACTGGCACCGCGTTCGCGACGCCGTGGAGATCTGGCACTACCACGCCGGCGCGCCGCTCGAGCTCAGCATCGCCGAGGACGGCAAGCCCGCCGAAACGCTGCGGCTTGGCGCCGACATCCGGGCAGGCGAGCGGCCGCAGGGTGTGGTCCCGGCCAACTGGTGGCAGTCTGCGGCTTCGCTTGGCGATTGGACGCTGGTCGGCTGCACGGTCGCGCCGGCATTCGACTTTGCTGCCTTCGAAATGGCGGCTCCGGACTGGGAGCCGCCATCCCGATAGCAAAATTCGACACTACTCCGCCGGCTGCGCGGCCGCCTGATCCTTGCGCAAGATCAGATCCTTCGCTGCGAGCACCGCGCCGCCGGTGACGAACATACAGGCAAGCGCAATGCGCCAGGACGGCTCGGCAAAGCCGAAGAGGATCAGGATCAGCGTCGAGAGCACCGGCGCTGCATAGCTCGATACGCCGAGAAGCTGGATGTCGCCGTTCTTCACCCCGTAATCCCACGCATAGAAGGCCGCGCCCACCGGCAACAGGCCGAGGCCGGCGACTGCCAGCCATTCGAAGGTCGTCGCCGGCCAGACCGTCGTTTCGAGCGCCAGATGGCAGACGAAGGACAGGAGAGACGTGGCGAGGCAGAAACCGGTGACCACATCCGTCGAGACCGCTTCGAAGCGACGGGTGATGAGCGAATAGCCCGACCATGTGAAAGCGCAGAGAAAGGCGGCGCCATAGCCGATGAGATAGGCATCGTCGAAGGCAACGCCATTGCGCGCGACGATCAGGATCGTGCCGACAAGGCCCGATAGAGCGCCGGCGATATGATACCAGCGCAGCCGCTCACCGGGCAGCAAAGCCGAACCGACGACGATCAAGAGCGGCCAGAGATAGGCGATCAGCCCCGCCTCCACCGCTGGCGCATTGCGCAGCGCCGTGAAGTAGAGGAAGTGATAGCCGAACAGGCCGGCAATGCCCGTGATCCAGACCTTCGCGGGCTGCTTCAGCAGCGCCAGCCGTTCCGGCCTCAGCGCCAGCACGACCAGCCCCGGCAGGCTGCCGATCAGGAAGCAGATCGCCGAAAGCTGAAAGGGTGGCATCTTGCCGGAGGCCGTCGTGAACAGCGCCAGAAGCGACCACATCAGGATGGCCGAAAACCCGATCAGAGTTGCCTTGAGTTTCATAGTCGTCCCCGGGCGCGATTTCTCTCAACGGAAACCTGCGCCGTCAAAATCACGGTGCTTGGTGGTATTTAACCTTTTAGTTGCACGCGATCGCGCGTCAACCACCAAATCGCGTCGCCGAAACCGTGACCGGTCCGAGCTTGGTGGGGATGCGGACATAGACGGGGGCATAGACGTTCACGGCCGGCGCCTTGGCAAACCAGATCTCCATCGTCTGCAGGCGCCGCAGATATTCGACATCCTCTCGGCCCTTCTTGTAGCCGGCCTTCGGCACGAAGCGGATGCCGCAGACGATCACCTCTCCTTCGAAGCCCTTGGTCTTGAAGGGCCTGGTGCCCTTGGGCGAAAGCTTGATGTCAAGCCGCGACTCGCCGTCGAAGATCGGCAGGGTGTTGGGGCAGACGCGTGCCTCGGCGGGAATGATCAGGCCCGAAAGCGGATCGAGAACATTGCGCATGTCGCGCGAGGTGACCGGAACCCAGTTCTTCGGCAGCGGCGTGCGCTTCGGCGTCATGCTCGCGTGCACCACATTGCCGTCGCGATAGGTAACGCTGATAGCGCGGCTCTTGGAGCCGCTGCGATAGGACATCGAATATTGCGACGCGCGCAGGTAATTCTTGTCGACCACACCCGAAACCTGCGTCTGGCCTGACGTGCGGCTGAGGATGTCGAGCAGGCCAGCCGACTTCAGCGTTCCTGAAATCGTGTAGCGATTCTTTTGAAGCTCGGTGTGGAAAGACGCGCGCGCCACCGGCAGACCGGCGAGCGAGATGCTGTAATCCGTCAGATGCTCGACATCGGCGGCCGATGAGGCTGTGGAAAACAAGACCGCGGAAAGCAGCACTGCCCCGCGAAAACCATTTCGCAACTTCATGCCCTAAGAAATCCATCACTTGAATGTCGCCGCAATACCCTGAAATGCAGGGTATTTACGGCTTTTCTGCGCCCATTCCGCTGCCGCCGGCTACGGGGTCGGTCCGCTCACGGAAACCAGACCATCGTGTGTCCTCGGTCAAGAAATAGCGCATAGCAAAACCGCTTGGAATGGGTCTCGTGAGGCATTATTCTTGCCCTGACAGCGCTTCGCATACGAAGAACTGCCGGGAAAAACCACGGTTTTCCGAGAATGCAAGAGGTTTGGCTTGACGGACGGGCCGTCTCTGACTATAGAACCGCGACTTTCCAATAATGGCCAATAGGAACGCGGCCTGGGCTCTGGGCCCGCTACCGCATTGTCCGGCGGCGATAAAAGAGAATAGGTGTACTATGTCCCGTAGTTGCGAATTGACCGGCAAGGGCGTCCAGTCGGGCAACAATGTAAGCCACGCCAACAACAAGACCAAGCGCCGGTTCCTGCCGAACCTGTGCAACGTCACGCTGATTTCCGATGCTCTCGGCCAGCGCTACCGCCTGCGCGTTTCCGCAGCTGCTCTCCGCTCGGTTGAACACCGTGGCGGCCTCGACGCCTTCCTGCTGAAGTCGGACGAGAACGAGCTGAGCATGCGCGCTCGCCTGCTGCGTCGCCAGATCGTCAAGAAGGTTGCTGAAGCCGCCTGATCGGCGCCAGCGCACCGTCTTTGACACGCGTTTAAAAGGCTTGCGGGTTCATCCGGCAAGCCTTTTTCTCGTGCGCATCTTTTGCCTCATCGGTTGGGTACGTTGCCCGACTTCCGTTCCTCTAGCTGGTGGCATACCCCAGGATAAAAAAATGCTGATCAATCGCACCTTCTTCGTCTATGTCGCGCTGATGACCCTCGTGGTCGTCGCCTCCAACTTCCTCGTCCAGTTTCCGCTGCCTGGCTCGATCGCCGGCATGCAGCTCGGTGACCTGCTCACCTGGGGCGCCTTCAGCTATCCCTTCGCCTTCCTGGTGACCGACCTTACCAACCGCCAGTTTGGACCGCGTATCGCACGCCGCGTGGTGGTCGCAGGCTTCATCGTCGCCATCCTGCTTTCCTTCGTCGCCGCCACGCCGCGCATTGCGATTGCTTCCGGTTCGGCCTTCCTGTTCGGCCAGCTCCTGGATATCTCGGTGTTCAACAGGCTGCGCCGCCAGAGCTGGTGGCATGCTCCGCTGGCCGGCTCGCTGATCGGCTCGGCGCTCGATACGGCGATGTTCTTCTCCTTCGCCTTTGCGCCATTCTTCGTGTTCTTCGGCCCGAACGACAGCTTCGCGCTGGAAACCGCACCGCTGCTCGGCGTGCTCTCGACCGAGGCGCCGCGCTGGATCTCCTGGGCGATCGGCGACTTGAGCGTCAAGATCCTCTGCGGCCTCGTCATGCTGCTCCCCTATGGCGCGCTGATGAGCATCGTGAAGCCGATGCCCGCTGCGGAAAAGCAGGCGGCCTGAAGGCCGCTTTCCGGCACGCTGCGCCCCGCGTGTTTGGGCGGTGACGGAACATGAATTGCCAATGCGGGGAAGAGCGGCAGCCCTTCCCCGCACTTCACATTCTAGCGCCTCTTCAAAAGCATCTGCGCGTTTTCGAATGGCAGACCCTCGTCGTCTTCCGACCGCCGCGACTGCTCTTCAAAGCCGAGGTTTTCGTAGAAGGCATAGGCTTGCGCGTTGGCGGTGTAGACCTCCAACCGGAGCTGCCCCTTCAGCTGCAGGGCGTGCGACGTCAGCAAGCGGCCGATGCCGGCACCCTGGTGTCGCGGCGACACGAACAGCCCGCCGATGAAATCGTCGAGCAGGCTGATGAACCCGGCCGGTTCGCCACCGCGCGTGGCAACCCAGGTCTCGGCGTTCGGCAGATAGACGGTCTCGATCAGCAGGCGCTGCTCGCGCAGTCGCGCCTCACCGATAAATGCGTGGGCCGTCAGCGAGGCATCGAACCAGATGGCCGACAGTTCTTCCAGGTCCGCAGCCCGGTAGGCGCGGATCATCACATCCATATTTTTCATGGTTTTTCCGTTCAATAGATATGCGTCAAGAGGGACGCCTGTTCGGCGCCTTGAACAACCGCGAATGCGGGTAAGTTTTCAGCCTCTGCGCATAAATCTCCTTCAACGGACAATCGGCCAATAGGCCCTTGTCGGGATGGCGTCAAGCGCCGGACCGGCTTGTTCGCGCCTCCTGCGGGTCCGGGCAGGCGGAACGGCCCGTTCCTTCACCCGTCCTCGTTCTAACCTCCGCAGTGGTAAACGGAGACCTCGCTTTCAGGATTGAGCTTACTGCGTCAGCGCGGCGTTGAGCCGGAATTCGAGCATCAGGTTGCGTTCGAGGATCGAGTGGTTGTCGTCGGAGACGACGATGACGCGGACTTCGCCATCGGGCAGCACGACGACGTCGAGGCCCTCCATGTTGTCGATCTGGTAGCGCATGTCCGCCTGGAAGATGATCTCGCCATCGACCACAGCACCGGGCTTGATGGTGTCGCCGGCAATCCGGCGGATCTGCATGCCGAGCCCCGAGCCGAAGGAAAAGCGCCGCTCCAGGAGAAGCAGGTCGCCGTTCGGCAGAAACGCACCATCGGTCGCCGCATAGGGGTCCTTGCGCACGACGCTGAATGCGCCGCGCTGCGGCCCGTCGAGAATGCCCGCGAGCAGATTGTCCGCCTTGTCAACGCTTCGCTCGGCAATCGCGATCATCGCGCCTGCAAGTGGGCTATCCTTGGGCGAAACGGCAATCGTCTCGATGCCGGCATTGTTGCGCAGCTCGCTGATTGGAAACGGCAGCGCCAGGCTGCCGATCGGGGTTGAACCGGCAAAACCCGGATCCGGATAGATGTCGATGCGATGGGCCTGCTCGTAGCTGACGACCGCCTGCCCATTGCGAAGCGCAAGTCCTTCCGAATCCACCTTCCATTTCGCCAGGCCGACATCGCCGTTGCGATCCGCCATCGGCGTGGCGGTCAGCTTGGTGATACCGGAAAGCCGCCCCTGCTCGTCGCGAGTCACCGCACCTTCCAGCCAGTGGCCGGTGTCCATGATGGCGACGAAAGACGTACCGTCTGGACGAAAACGGATCGCCGAAACGGCGCCGAACAGCGGGTTTGACGAGGTCATCTCCAGGCCGCCCAGAAACTCCAGGGCGCCAAATCGGGTGGCGCTGGAGCCGACCGCGAAATTGTTGATCTGGCGGCTGCGGATCGGCAGGTCTTCGCTAGCGGGAGCGGACCATGCCGGACAGGCCGAAACCAGGAGGAAAAGCGCTAGGAGTCCACGGCCAAGCATAAGGAGAAGTACCTTCAGGGGAGCGTCGGGAATGAGGCGGCGTGTGACCACAGGGAGCGCCACCACGCATGGTAGCTTGGTAGACCGTAAAACTATGTCCGTAAATTGACTTCGCGTAGCAGCAATGCGTGCAGCCGCCGAATGGCGGCCCAGGGGCGGTTGAGGACCGCCCCCGATCGAAGGATCACCCGGCGCGGCGAAGGCGCGAGGAACCGCGGCGCTGGCTTTCGTCCTCGAAGAGCGCGGCCAGCTGCTCGGTCATCGCGCCCGCAAGTTCGTCGGCATCGACGATCGTAACGGCGCGACGATAGTAGCGCGTCACGTCGTGGCCGATGCCGATCGCCAGCAGTTCCACCGGCGAGCGGGTTTCGATCTGCTCGATGACCGCGCGCAGGTGCCGCTCCAGATAGTTTCCGGGGTTAACCGAAAGCGTCGAGTCGTCGACCGGCGCACCGTCCGAGATCATCATCAGGATACGCCGCTGCTCGCGCCGCGCCATCAGTCGCTCATGGGCCCAGATCAGCGCCTCGCCGTCGATGTTCTCCTTGAGCAGGCCCTCGCGCATCATCAGGCCGAGATTGCGGCGTGCCCGGCGCCATGGCGCGTCGGCGGACTTGTAGACGATGTGGCGCAGGTCGTTGAGCCGGCCGGGTGCCTGCGGCTTGCCGCCGGCAAGCCACTTTTCGCGCGACTGCCCGCCCTTCCAAGCCTTGGTGGTAAAGCCGAGGATCTCGACCTTGACGCCGCAACGCTCCAGCGTGCGCGCCAGGATGTCGGCGCAGGTGGCGGCAACGGTGATCGGACGGCCGCGCATGGAGCCGGAATTGTCGATCAGCAGCGTCACCACCGTATCGCGGAAGTTGGTATCCTTCTCCCGCTTGAAGGAGAGCGGCTGCATCGGATCGATGATGATGCGCTGAAGCCGCGCCGAGTCGAGATAACCCTCTTCGAGATCGAACTCCCAGGAACGGTTCTGTTGCGCCATCAGCCGGCGCTGCAGGCGGTTGGCAAGCCGGCCGACCGCGCCCTGGAGATGGGCGAGCTGCTTGTCGAGGAAGGCGCGCAGCCGATCGAGCTCGGCCTCGTCACACAGTTCTTCCGAGGCGATGGTTTCGTCGAACTCGCGGGTGAAGACGGCGTAGTCGACCTTCTCGTTGAAGTCGGCGAAGGGCTGGTTCGGACGCTTGACCTCGCCGGGCGTTTCGCTGTCCTCGTCGCCTTCGTCCTGGAGATCGTCGTCGGAGATCTCCGCGCCGTCCATCTCGCCTTCTTCCATCTGCTCTTCGGCAGCCTGGTTTTCATCGGCGGGGGCAGCGTCGTCGCCGGCCTCCTCGTCGCTGGCGTTTTCGTCCTGCTCCTGGCTGCGCGGCTGGTCTTCGTCGGTCTCGCTCTCCTGCTCGTCCGGCTCGATGTCGTCGTCACCGTATTTCTCGGCGACTTCCATCGACGTCAGCATGTCGCGAACGACCCGGGCGAAGGCCTGCTGGTCGTTGATCGTCGACGACAGGTTCGCGATGTCGCCGGCAGCCTTGCCCTCGATGAACTCCCGCCAGAGGTCGAGCACCTTGCCGGCGGATGCCGGCGGCTTCTGGCCGGTGAGCTTTTCGCGCACCAGCAGCGCCACGGCCTCGCCGAGCGGCGCGTCCGCCTGGCGCTCGATCGTTGCGAAATTCGCCTTGGCGTATTTCTCTTCGAGCATGACGTTGAGGTTCTTGGCGACACCAGCCATGCGCAGCGCGCCGATCGCCTCGACGCGAGCCTGCTCCACCGCGTCGAAGATCACGCGCGCGTCCGCCCCTTGCGGCGACATGGTCGCGTGAATGCGCGCATCGTGGCAGGCCTTGCGCAGCGCCATGCTGTCGCCGAGACCACGCGTGACGGCAAGCTCCTGCAGCGTCGGACGCTTGGAAAGCTCCGGCAGACGGATGCGCTCACCGGTCATGCCCGGCCGCTCGTTGGCGAAGGCGACTTCCACCTCGGCATCGCCCGCGATCGATCGGATGCAGCCGGAAAGCGCTCGTTTGAACGGTTCCGCAGCATTCTCGCGCGTGGTTGGCTTTGCCTTCGAATTCGAGCTCACGACAGTTCCTTCTTCAGCCAGAGGCGACGGCGCCCCAGTGGGGCGTCATCCGGTTTGCCACAGCGTCATGGCCCGCCCTCCCCCGAAGGGGACGGCAGGCCGTGGGATCAGGCGGTGGCTTCGAGCACGATGTTGGCAGCGCTTTCCTTCAGCTCGATGCCGAAGGCGCGCTGATAGTGCTCGGCGACCAGCGCCCGCTCCAGCTCGTCGCACTTGTTGAGGAAGGTCACGCGGAAGGCGAAGGCGATGTCGCCGAAGATATGGGCGTTTTCGGCCCAGGTGATGACCGTACGCGGGCTCATCACGGTCGAAAGATCGCCATTGATGAAGGCTGCGCGCGTGAGGTCGGCGACGCGCACCATCTTGGAGACGGTCTCGCGGCCCTTGTCGGCAGTGAAGCCCTTGACCTTGGCGGCGACGATGTCGACTTCCTTGTCATGCGGCAGATAGTTCAGCGTGGTGACGATCGACCAGCGGTCCATCTGCGCCTGGTTGATCTGCTGCGTGCCGTGATAGAGGCCGGTGGTGTCGCCGAGGCCGACCGTGTTTGCGGTCGCAAACAGCCGGAAGGCCGGGTGCGGGCGGATGACGCGGCTCTGGTCGAGCAGCGTCAGGCGGCCGGAGGATTCGAGAACCCGCTGGATGACGAACATCACGTCCGGGCGGCCGGCGTCGTACTCGTCGAAGACAAGCGCAACGTTGTGCTGGTAGGCCCAGGGCAGGATGCCGTCCTTGAACTCGGTGACCTGCATGCCGTCCTTGACGACGATCGCATCCTTGCCGACGAGGTCGATACGGCTGACATGGCTATCGAGGTTGACGCGCACGCACGGCCAGTTGAGGCGGGCAGCGACCTGCTCAATATGGGTCGACTTGCCGGTGCCGTGATAGCCCGACACCATCACGCGTCGGTTGTGGGCGAAGCCTGCGAGAATGGCGAGCGTCGTTTCGCGATCGAAGAGGTAGTCCGGATCGAGGTCCGGAACATAGGCGTCGCCCTTCGAATAGGCAGGAACGCGCAAATCCGTATCAATGCCGAAAACCTCCCGGACCGAGATCGTCGTGTCGGGGAGGTTCGAAATGTCGAGGTCAATCTTGCTCATCATGTCTCCAGAGCGGCCACCGGACGGCACCCGCGCATTCGCCTGCAAAAGTGCTTCTGTAATAATCCGCGTTGTTAGCAGAAACCAGCCTGTTTTAACAATTGGTAGGCTTGAATAACGGCGCGAAAACGCTCTTCCGATCCTCTATCTCCGCCATTGGCATCGGGGTGATGCTTTTTGACGAGATCCTTGTAGGCCGCCTTGATGTCGGCAGCCGTCGCCGAGGCGCCAAGACCGAGCGTGTCGAAGGCCTTGGCTTCAAGTGTCTTCAGTTTGCGCTGGCGCGGTTCCGGACGGCCGGAACGGGCGCGCGCTTCGCTGACGAAGCCGAAGGGATCGCGCATGCGCGCCTGGGCGCCGGCGGAGCCGGAGCGCATCTGCGACTGAGTGGGGCCGTTCTTGGCGTTCTTGTTGACGCCGACGGTCCAGGTCGGCCGGTGGCCGGTGATCGCTTCCTTCTGGTAGCGCGCGACTTCGCTGTCGGAGAGACCGGAGAAAAAGTTGTAGCCCTTGTTGTATTCCTTCACGTGCTCGAAGCAGAACATGAAGTACTGCCCTTCGGCGTTGCGACCGACGGGCGCCCGGTGCACACCCTTCTGATCGCAACCGTCCCACTGACAGACGGGGGCCGCCGGCTCCGCCTGCGGCTCGACCTTGCGCCGGGTTCGAATGCGATCGAAGTATTTTGAATCGAGTCTCATGGCGCTCATTATGGGGTTTGGCCGAGGCCACAACAAGAATTGACAAAGCGGAATGTTGCTGGCTTTGTGCGGGCATTTTGCGCCGCCCAGCCAGCGATTGCCAGGTTCTCAAGAACTGCGAGGGGGCGCCAAGCAAACAGCAAAATGGGACGGAAGAATGTCGCTCACGGACACGATCGAAAAGAAGCTGATCGAGGCCTTCCATCCGGAGAGACTGGCCGTCATCAACGAGAGCCACATGCATGCCGGCCATCAGCCGGGCTTCGATGGCAGTGGCGAGTCGCATTTGCGCGTTCGCATCGTTTCGAGCGCGTTCACGGGCATGAGCCGGGTCGCCCGGCACCGCGCCATCAACGACCTCCTGAAGCCCGAACTCGACGCGGGCCTGCATGCGCTCGCTGTCGAGGCCACAGCCCCCGGCGAGCCTACCCGCTGGTAGCAGCCGTCGCGGCAATCAGGCCGGCGGGGCGCCCTCTTCCGCCGGGCGGATGCGCAGCTTGGTGATGCGGTTCTTCACCCGCTTCATCACGATGAAGCGCTTGCCGTGGAAGGTGAAGGCCTGACGCTCCTCCGGGATACTCTTGGATTCGTGGATCACGAGACCCGCGACCGTCGTCGCCTCCTCGTCGGGCAGCGACCAGTCGAGCGCGCGATTGAGGTCGCGGATCGGCACCGAACCGTCGACGACGATCGAGCCGTCAGCCTCCTGCCTGACGCCCTGAATGTCGAGGTCGTGCTCGTCGGCAATGTCGCCGACGATCTCTTCCAGAATATCCTCCAGCGTCACAAGGCCCTGAACCTGGCCATATTCGTCGACCACGATCGCCAGATGCAGCTTGCGGCGGAGAAACGCGTTCAACTGGTCCTTGAGATTGGTCGTATCGGGCACGAACCAGGGCTTCTGCGCGATCCTGACGATATCGAGGTTCTCAGGCTCGACATTCGGCTCCGCGAGCGCGCGCAAAAGATCCTTGGAATGTACGACGCCGATGATGTTGTCGGTCGAGCCGCGCCACAGCGGCAGCCGCGTGAACGGGCTTTCAAGGATGTCGCGCACACAGCTCTCGGGCGGTTCGTCGGCATTGATCGCCCGCATGCTCGTGCGGTGGATCATGATGTCGGAAATTTCGAGCTCGCCGAGATCGAGCACGCCGCCCAGCCGGTCGCGATCCGCCTTGATCACCGAGCCCTCGCGATGAAGCAGGTCCACGGCGCCGCGCAGTTCCTCATGCGCCGACAGCATCGACATGTCGGCGGCAAGATTGACGCCGAAGAGATTGAGGATACGCCGCACGATGCCGTTGACGAGGCTCGAAACCGGGCCGACGACCGCGACGAAGGGCCGGACGAGCGGCGCGACGGCAATCGCGAACCGGTCGGGCGAGGCAATCGCCCAGCTTTTCGGCAGCACCTCCGAGAAGATGACGAGCAGCACGGTCATGGCGAGCGTTGCGATCGCAACGCCGCTGTCGCCGAAGAGGCCGATCAAGAGGCTCGTCGTCAGCGACGACGCGAGAATGTTGACGAGATTGTTGCCGATCAAGAGCGTGCCGATCAGCCGGTCTCGCCGCTCGATCAACCGGTTGACGATACCCGCCCGCTCCTCGCCGTTGTTTTCGAGCGTGTGCATGCGCGAGCGCGAGGCGGCCGTCAGCGCCGTCTCCGAGCCCGAGAAGAAGGCCGACAGCAGCAGCAGGCAGAAGACCGAGAGGATCGACAGCCAGTACTCCGCCAGAAAGGCAATGAAGGCTTCGCCGGTCATTGCGGGTGTTTTTCCCTCAGGAAGCTTAAGACCTCCGACGCCGGCACGTCGTCGGCAACGAAGGATTGCCCGACGCCCTTCGTCAGGATGAAGGTGAGCTTGCCGCCCTTGACCTTC
Source organism: Ensifer adhaerens (assembly GCF_002940685.1). Taxonomy (GTDB): domain Bacteria; phylum Pseudomonadota; class Alphaproteobacteria; order Rhizobiales; family Rhizobiaceae; genus Ensifer; species Ensifer adhaerens_E. The sequence continues at coordinate 78,684 of NZ_PNFP01000005.1, forward strand.
TTGTCCTGAGCGATCGCGTCCATCAGCCGTTCGGCCGGCGGCAGGGTGCCGGGAATTTCCGACATGCGGGTTGGCAGGCCCACGGCCTTCAGATGCGCTTCGACGCGGGTCGCGTCGTCGGCGCTTGCAAGGTTCATGCGCGTCGAGAACTGGTGCGCCAGCACCATGCCGATCGCGACGCCCTCGCCGTGCACAAGCCGGGCGCTGTCGTATTCGGTCGCCGCTTCCAGCGCGTGGCCGAAGGTGTGGCCGAGATTGAGCAGCGCCCGCAGACCATTCTCGCGCTCGTCCGCGGCGACCACATCCGCCTTGGCCTGGCAGCTGACGGCAATCGCCTCGATGCGGGCAGCTCCACCGGCGAACACGGCCTGCCAGTTCTTCTCAAGCCAGGCGAAAAAGTCAGGCTTGTCGATCAGCCCATATTTGGCAACCTCGGCATAACCGGCGCGAAACTCGCGCTCACTCAGCGTATCGAGCACGTCGGTATCGGCAAGCACCAGGTCCGGCTGGTGGAAGACGCCGATCAGGTTCTTGCCGTGCGGCGAATTGATGCCGGTCTTGCCGCCGACGGAGGAATCGACCTGGGCCAGGAGCGAGGTCGGGATCTGGATGAAGCGCGAGCCGCGACGCACGATGCCGGCGGCAAAGCCGGTGAGATCGCCGATGACGCCGCCGCCAAGCGCGATCACCGCATCGTTGCGCTCGATGTGGGCGCCAAGCACCGTTTCGCAGACCGGGATCAGGTGCTCGAAGCTCTTGGTCTTCTCGCCGGCGGGAAGCACCAGCGACACGGCGTCGATATCGCGCGCCTTGAGGCTCGCCATCAGCGGCTCGAGATAGCGCGGCGCCACGTTCTCGTCGGTAATCACGGCCATCCTGCGCCCCTTGAGACGCGCCGCGATCTCCTCACCGGCCGCAGCGATCAGCCCGGGGCCGATGAGGATATCGTAGGAACGGTCACCGAGGTCGACGCGGACTTTGCGTTCGGCGGCAGGCATCGCATGGCTATTCATGGTTCTTCTTGTCCTGGTAGTCGATGACGGCGGTCAGAACGTCTTCCACCATCGTCTCTTTCCTCACATCGCGCGACAACACCGTCAGGTCGGCTTCGGCATAGATCGGATAGCGCGCGTTCATCAGGTTTTCGAGCGTCTGCCTGGGATTTTCCGTCTTCAGCAGCGGCCGGGTGTCGCGCTTGTTGACCCGCTCCCACAGCACATCGAGTTCGGCATTGAGCCAGACCGTCAGGCCGCCCTTCTTGATCTGGCGGCGCGATCGCTCGTTGATATAGGCGCCCCCACCGGTCGAGACCACGCGCGGCCCGCTGCGCAAGAGCCGTTTCAGCACCCGCGTCTCCAGCGCGCGGAACTCCTCTTCGCCGTAGCGGGCAAAGAGATCGCTGATCGTCATGCGCGACACGCGCTCGATCTCGTGGTCGGAATCGACGAAGGGAACGCCAAGCGCCTGGGCCGTCAAGCGGCCGATGACCGACTTGCCGGCCCCCATCAGGCCGATGAACACGAGATTGCGTTTACCGAGTACAAGCTTCGCCCGCTCGGCAAGCGTTGCGGAAACCGGTTCGATCACGTCGTTCATTGGACTTCTTATTCCCCATTCCCTTTCGGTATCGACAAATCGGGGTGTAGCGTCAAGTCGTCGCGCGCGTCCGCTCACGGTTCTTGAACTCGGCCGAGGCGGCGTTCATATAGGTCTTGCACCCGCCATGGCGTCGCGCGCGCATTCGAGCGCCCGCAACGCACTGGCCGTTTGAACGCCTGCATGTATCCTTGCGCCTGCCTTGATCGACGCGGCACATGCAGAGGAGATTGAAATGCCGACCCTTTTCCGGTTCCTGTTCTTCTGCGCCGTAATCGCCGGGATAGTTTACGGCACGATGGTATCCCTCGTCACCTTCGTCGAACCGACGGAGCGGGACGTGACCGTTAAGATTCCGTCGGAACGGGTGAACAAGACCCAATGAGCGATCTTTCCGCAGCCCATGTCGAAGCCTTCCTCGAAATGATGAGCGCCGAACGGGGGGCCGCGGTCAACACGCTGCAATCCTACGAGCGCGACCTCGAGGACGCCACTTCCCATCTGCGCACGCTCGGCACCGGATTGACGGCGGCAACATCGGACGATCTTCGCGCCTATCTTTCCCACCTCTCCGGCCAGGGCTTCAAGCCCTCCTCGCAGGCAAGACGCCTTTCGGCACTTCGGCAGTTCTACAAGTTCCTCTATGCCGAAGGCATGCGCGGCGACGACCCGACCGGCATTCTCGACGCACCGAAGAAAGGGCGCAGCCTGCCAAAGACGCTGAGCGTCGACGACGTTTCGCGCCTGATCGGACAGGCCGAGACCGAAGCCGCAGCCGGCGGAGCGGACCGGCTGGCCAAGTTGCGCATGCATGCGCTGATCGAACTGCTCTACGCCACTGGCATGCGCGTCAGCGAACTCGTTTCGCTGCCGGCCAGCGTGCTTCAACAAAACGGTCGCTTCCTCGTCATTCGCGGCAAGGGCAACAAGGACAGGCTCGTGCCGCTGTCGCAGGCGGCCATCCGGGCGATGCGGTCCTATGGCGAGGCGCTCGCCGACGAGATGGCACGCGAGGAAAGCGGCAACCGTGAGAGCCCGTGGCTCTTTCCCTCCTCGAGCAAGCAGGGCTTCCTGCCGCGCCAGGTCTTTGCCCGGGACCTGAAATCGCTTGCCGCGCGCGCCGGCATCCGCGTCGCCACGATCTCCCCGCACGTGCTCAGGCACGCATTCGCCAGCCATCTGCTCGCCAACGGCGCCGACCTTCGCGCCGTGCAGGAACTGCTGGGGCATTCGGACATTTCAACGACACAAATCTATACACATGTGCTCGAAGAACGGCTGCACAACCTGGTGCAAAACCATCACCCTCTTGCCAAACAGGCGAAAAAACAGGATTAGGACCGCCGGGCAGGCTGGTTTCGGCCCGCAGACCCTTGTCGCAAAATGATCGGAAACGCATCTCATGCACAACTATCTCGATTTCGAAAAACCCATCTCCGACCTCGAAGGCAAGATTCTCGAATTGAAGAAGCTCGCCGGCGAAGACGAGAGCGTGAATACTTCGGATGAGATCGAACGGCTGGAGACGCGCGTGCGCGACGCGATGGTCGAGATCTATTCCAAGCTGACGCCCTGGCAGAAGACCCAGGTCGCCCGCCACCCCCAGCGCCCGCACTTCCTGGATTATGCCGCCGAACTCTTCACCGAGTTCACCCCGCTTGCCGGCGACCGCAACTTCGCCAACGACGACGCCATCCAGGCCGGCCTTGCGCGTTTCCGCGGCATGCCGGTCGCCGTCCTCGGCCAGGAAAAGGGCAACGACACGAAATCGCGCATCAAGCACAATTTCGGTAGCCCGCGCCCCGAAGGCTACCGCAAGGCGATCCGCGTCATGGAAATGGCCGATCGCTTCGGCCTGCCGCTGATCACGCTGGTCGACACCGCCGGCGCCTATCCGGGTGTCAACGCCGAAGAGCGCGGCCAGGCGGAAGCCATCGCCCGCTCGACCGAGATGTGCCTCAACGTTCGCGTGCCGATCGTCACCGTCGTCATCGGCGAAGGCGGCTCCGGCGGCGCGATTGCGATCGCCACCGGCAACCGCGTCTACATGCTGGAGCATGCGATCTACAGCGTCATCTCGCCGGAAGGCGCAGCCTCGATCCTGTGGCGCGATTCCACCCGCGCCAAGGAAGCCGCCAGCAACATGAAGATCACGTCCGACGATCTGAAGGCGCTCGGCGTCATCGACGGCATCATTCAGGAGCCGGTCGGCGGCGCGCACCGCGACCCGAACGCGGTCATCGGACGCACCGGAACCGTGATCGCCGACGCGCTGAAGGAACTGTCCGGACGCGATGGCGACCAATTGCGCACCGATCGCCGACAAAAATACCTGAATATCGGCCGCAACCTCTAAGTCGGGACGGGATCCTGAGAGGGAGCGGAACGGAATTCCCACGCCCTCCTCCTGATCCCATCCTGATGGCGCACGGATTGCGGAAAAGGATTTCGCAACCGCAAAGCGGAGTGTGGCCAAATCTTGGCCATATTCATGAGGTCATGAACAGCGCATCGGCAGGGCCACCCTGCAGGGTTAAGAATTCGTGAAGTATAATCGCTTAGTGATTCTCTGAAGAGCCCACCCGTTGCGGACCTGGGCTTTCCTAGTCGAGTTTGGGTTTGAACGGGCCTCTGCTGATGCGTTTCTGGCACCTTTTAGCTTCCGCCGCCATTGTCGCCGCACTTGCCGGCTGCACCAACGACGCGCTCGACGCCACGACGTCGGTCGACATCAAGTCCGTCAAGAACAAGACCGAGTACCAGGTCTCTGCCCCGATGGTCAAAAAGATGGCCGAACTCGGGATGCAGAAGCAGGCCCCGATCGCGCTGCGCATCTTCAAGGAAGAGGGCACGCTCGAAGTCTGGAAGGCCAATACCGCCAACCGCTTCCAGCTTCTGAAAAGCTATAAGATCTGCGCTTGGTCGGGCAAGCTCGGGCCCAAGGTAAAGGAAGGCGATCGTCAGGCGCCGGAAGGCTTCTACCCGCTCTTCCCGCGCCAGATGAACCCCAACTCCAACTACTATCTGGCCATCAATACCGGCTATCCCAACGCCTACGACAAGGCGAACGGCCGCCAGGGCACGCACCTGATGATCCATGGTGCCTGCTCCTCGTCGGGCTGCTACTCGATGACCGACGAGCAGATGATCGAGATTTTCGCGCTCGCCCGCGATAGCTTCAAGGGCGGCCAGGAGAGCGTGCAGCTGCAGGCCTTCCCCTTCCGCATGACCGCCGAAAACATGGCGCGTCACCGCGACAATCCGAACATCGACTTCTGGAAGATGCTGAAGGTCGGCTACGACCAGTTCGAAGTCACGAAGCGTCCGCCGGAAATCAACGTCTGCGAGAAGAAGTACGTCTTCAACCAGCAGGCCTCCGGACCGTTCAATCCGGGCGGCCAGTGCCCGGCCATGTCCACGCCGCCGGCGTTGCAGGTCGCGATGGCGAGCTTCGAGAAGAGCTACCAGACCGACTACGACAAGGCCATGAAGAAGTATGACGGCATGGTCTGGTACGAGCCGAGTGAAGCCGAGCGCAAGGCGATCGTCGCCAAGCAGCGCGTCGGCCGCGAACTCGCCTATGCCCCGACCGGCAACTCGCTTGACGCTGGCAAGATGATGAAGGCGAGCGATCTCGAAAAGAAACTCGCCGATCAGAAGGAAGCGGAAGAGACCAAGCAGGCCGTCGAGATCCAGAAGAAGGAACTCGAAAAGGCGACGGACGGCGGCAAGCACGTGCCCGTCCCGGCCGCCAATCCCATTCCGCAGCCCGTCATGCAGGCGGCCGTCGAACAGCCGAAGAAATCCTTCTGGAGCCTGTTCTCCAAGAGCGAACCGGAACTGCAGATGCCCGCTCCCGTCGTCATTGCGCCGGAACAGCAGGCCGCCGTTGCGCCACAGGCTCAGGAGCCGGCAAAGACCGAGAAGCAGGCGCGAACCGGAGCGACGGCTGCCGCTCCGCAACAGACCGCGGCCGTTGCAACGGCGCCCGCACCCGATGCGGCTGCAGAAACGCCTGTCCTGACCGAAGAGCCGCCGAAGAAGCGCCCCTTCTGGAAGATCTGGGGCAATTGATGCCGGACGAACAGAAGATCGTCTACGACCTGAGGGGGCTTAAGTGCCCCCTTCCCGTTTTGAAGACGCGCAAACGCATGAGCGCGCTGGCGCCCGGTGCGCTCATCGAGGTCGAAACCACGGACCCTCTGGCGGTCATCGACATCCCGCACTTCTGCAACGAGGACGGCCACAAGCTCGTAGAAGCGGCGCCCCTCGACGGCGGCCACCGGTTCCTCATCCGCAAGGGCGCGTGAGACGCCAAGTCGCCACGCGGCTTGGCCTGTTCTACGCAGGCACAACTCCGGACGGAAAACCGCTTCGCACTTTTCCTGGAGTTTGCCTCGACACAACTCCGGACGGACAACCACTTCGCACTTTTCCTGGAGTTTGCCTCAAACAACGCAACTCCGGACGGAAAACCGCTTCGCACTTTTCCTGGAGTTTGCTTTAGAACCGCATGCCGGGAACGGCGAGCGGGTTGTCCGAGAGCGCCTGCGCGTCCGGCCGGTCGATGCGCGGCTTGCCGGTGAAGGCGTCGAAGAGGTCGCGGACGAAATCTTCCGTCAGCCCCTTGGTGATCAGCACCATGCGTGTACGCCGGTCTTTCGGGTCCGGCCAGGCGGCAAGGCGCTCCGGCGTGTGAAACACGTTCTGTACGCCATGCAGCACCAGTGGCCTCTCCGGCCGGTCGGCAACCGCGACGATCGCCTTCATCCGAAGCAGCCTCTCGCCATGCGCCGAGCGCAGGAGATCGATGAACATGTCGAGCGCCATCGGCTCGATCGGCCGGTCGTGCACGATGCTGAACGAGCGGATATCGCCGCCATGTCGTGTCACATCGTGATGGTGGTGGTGATCGTGACCATGGTCATGATCGTGGTGATGGTCGCCATGGTCGTGGTGATGATGCTCGTGATCGTGGCCATGATGGTGATGGTCTTGATGGGCTTCGTCCTGCAGCCAGCGGCCGACATCGGCGATCTTCGACGAGGGATCGTAGAGGCCGCAGTCAAATAGCCCTGCGCGTCCCGCCTCGGCGCTGTCGCCATCGATCAGCGGCGCGCGCGGATTGAGCGCGCGGATCCGGGCCGTCAGCGCATCGCGCATGGAAGCCTCGGCAAGCCCCGTCTTGCTGATGACGATGCGATCGGCAACGGCAATCTGCTTCAGCGCTTCCTCGTGGTTGGCGATCGTCTGCAGGCCGTTGACGGCATCGACGACCGTGACGACGCCATCCAGCCGGAAGCTCTGCGCTATGATCGGATTGCCGATGACCGACTGCAGCACCGGCGCCGGATCGGCAAGGCCGGTGGTTTCGATGACGACGCGCTTCAGCGGTTTGATCTTGCCGGTCTGCATCCGGTCCATGAGATCGGCGAGCGTGTCGACCAGTTCGCCGCGCACCGTGCAGCAGAGGCAACCGTCGGAGAGCTCGATGACGCCGTCGCTGGAGGCTTCCACCAGCAGATGGTCGATCGAAACGTCGCCGAATTCGTTGATGATGACAGCCGTGTCCGAGAGATCGGGATCCTTCAGCAGCCGGTTGAGCAACGTCGTCTTGCCCGCACCGAGAAAGCCGGTGAGGATGGAGACCGGCACCGCCGGCAGGGGGCTAACCATCATAGACTCCGATCAGAATGTCGGCCGCGGCACGGGGATCGGCACATTGACGGCATCCCCCTGGCCGTCCGGATCACCGGCGACCTTCGGCGCCTTTTCACCGCTGCCGGCGATAAGACCGGCGAAGGCGAGCTTCAGCGGCCGGTTGATTTCGTGGATATAGGGTGAAAGCAGCTTTTGGCGTCCAGCCTCGTCGCGACCCTCACTGCGCACCTTGGCGGCCGCCTTCGAGCAGATCTGCTTGCTGACATCGGCCACCATGTCGCGCGTTTCGCCATAGGGTGAGATCTGCACCAGCGACGGTTTTCCGGTGCCATTCGTCGTCAGCGCCATCTGCAACAGCCGCGCGGATTCGTCGGTACGCGCGCCGAGGCTGTCTTCGCCGAGCACCACCGAAACGACGCTGCGGCCCTCTCGGGTGGCAGACGAAACCTGGTTGAAGCCGGAGGCGCAGATGAAGCCCGTCTTCATGCCGTCAGCGCCTTCGAAGCGGCCGATCAGCTTGTTGTAGTTCGGATAGTCTTTCTTGCCGGTGGTAAAGCCCTCTAGCGAGAAATAGGAGGCGTATTGCGGGAACTCGCGCTTGAGCGTGATGGCCAGCACCGCAAGGTCGCGCGCCGTCGTGTACTGTCCCGGCCCGGGCAGACCGTTCGGGTTGATGAAGTTCGAGGACGTCATGCCGATGCGCCGCGCCTCGGCATTCATCCGCTCGATGAAGGCGGGCTCCGACCCAGCGACCGTTTCGGCGATCGCGACCGCCACGTCGTTCGCGGATTTCACCAGCATCATCTTCAGCGCGCTGTCGAGCGTCATCGCCTGGCCGGGCTTGTAGAACATCTTGCTTGGTGGCTCGGCCGCCGCGTTCTTGGTCATGACGACAGGGCTTTCGAGCGTGAGCTGCCCGGACTTGATCGCGCGGAAGGCCGTATAGGCCGTCATCAGCTTGGTCAGCGACGCCGGATACCATTTCTGGAAGATATCCTGGTGCTCGTAGACCTTCAGCGAATTGACGTCGACGACCAGCCTCGGATTGGCCGCGGCCGGGAAAGCCGCAAGAAGCGTGGCGCACGTCGCTACGGTCGCTCCGAGCGCCTTTACCTTGCCACGCGTGAAAAATCCTGCTGTCACCACGATAGGACCTCGAAAATCCGCTGTTGCCTCGTCTCGTCCGGCTATTTAGCCTATATGGCGAGGAGATGGCAAAGCCCATTCACAGGGACTGCTGCCAATCCACACCGATACGCAGATACAATTAGTGATCGCACAGACCGACAGGACGAACCGATGCCGATACTCAACCGTGCCGCCGAGCTCCAAAACGAAGTCGCCGAGTGGCGGCGCCACCTGCACAGGAACCCGGAGCTCCTGTTCGCGGTCGAAAATACGGCATCCTTCGTCGAAAAGAAACTGAAGGAGTTCGGCGTTGACGAAGTCGTGACGGGCCTTGGCCGCACCGGCGTCGTCGGCCTCATCCGCGGCAATCTCGGCGCCGGCCGCACCATCGGCCTTCGCGCCGACATGGACGCGCTGCCGATCACCGAGACGAGCGGCAAGGCCTGGGCGTCCGAGACGTCGGGCAAGATGCATGCCTGCGGCCACGACGGCCACACGGCGATGCTGCTCGGCGCAGCGAAATATCTCGCCGAAACCCGCAACTTTGCCGGCAGCGTCGCGGTCATCTTCCAACCCGCCGAAGAAGGCGGCGGTGGCGGCAACGAGATGGTCAAGGACGGCATGATGGAACGCTTTGCCATCGCCGAAGTCTACGGCATGCACAATATGCCGGGCATGCCCGTCGGCCAGTTCGGCAGCCGCGTCGGCCCGATCATGGCCTCGACCGACGAGTTCACCATCACCATCAAGGGCCGCGGCGGCCATGCGGCCCAGCCGCACAAGACAATCGACCCGATCGTCGTCGGCACGCAGATCGTGACGGCACTGCAGACGATCGCGTCGCGCACCGTCGATCCGCTGGCCTCCGTCGTCGTCTCCGTCACCAAGTTCAACGCCGGCTTCGCCCACAACGTCATTCCGGAGGAAGCGGTGCTCGGCGGCACCGTACGCACTCTCATGCCGGAGGTGCGCGAGATCGGCGAAAGCCGCATCCGCACGATCGCCGAAGGCGTTGCGCAGATCTACGGCGCGACCGTCCAGGTCGCCTACAACCGCAACTACCCGGTGACCGTGAACCATGCCGACGAGACCGGTTACGCCCTGCAGGCGGCAGCCGAGATTGCCGGTGCCGGCAACGTCCAGCCGTCGCTCGACCCGATGATGGGCGGTGAGGATTTCTCCTACATGCTGCTCGCCCGTCCCGGCGCCTTTATCTTCATGGGCAATGGCGACACCGCCGGACTGCATCATCCCGCCTATGACTTCAACGACGAGGCGATCCCGCACGGCATTTCCTACTGGGTGAAGCTCGCGGAAACGCGACTTGCCGCCTGAGGCACGGATGGGAGGCTCCATGCATCAGATCGACAAGATTGACCGTCGAATTCTCAACATCCTCCAGGCGGACGGCCGCATCACCAACCTGGAGCTTGCCGATCGCATCGGCCTGTCACCGACTGCGACCAGCGAACGGCTGCGTCGGCTGTTGAAGGAAGGCTATGTCTCGGGCTTCGGCGCGAGATTGGACCCGCACAAGCTCGGCTTCGGCCTGCTGGTCTTCATCGAGGTCATGCTCGACAAGACGACGCCCGACGTCTTCGACCAGTTCGCCGCCGCCGTCAAACAGGCGCCGGCCGTGCTCGAATGTCACATGGTGGCAGGCGGCTTCGACTATCTGGTCAAGACCCGCTTCGAGGATATGGCGGCCTACCGCAACTTCCTCGGCCAGGTGCTCTGGACGCTGCCGGGCGTCAAGGAGACCCGCACCTACGCTGTCATGGAAGAGATCAAGAACGACGGGCCGCTGCCATTGGTTTAGGCCTCTGCCGCAGTCAGAAAAAGGCCCGGAATCCATCGGATTCCGGGCCTTTTCATTTCAGCTTAGGCGGCGTCCTGCAGCGATGCCATGTCGATGACGAAGCGGTAGCGCACGTCGCTCTTGACGACGCGCTCATAGGCCGCGTTGATCTCCTGGATGCGGATCGTCTCGATTTCCGAAACGATGTCGTGCTCGCCGCAGAAGTCGAGCATTTCCTGGGTCTCCTTGATCGAACCGATCATCGAGCCGGAAATGCTGCGGCGCGCTGGCACCAGCGAGAAGGCGTGCACCGGCACGGCATTCTCGGGAATGCCGACCAGCACCAGATCGCCATCGACCTTGAGCAGGTTGAGATAGGCGTTCCAGTCGATCTCGGCGGCAACCGTGCAGATGATCAGGTCGAAGGTGCCGGCCAGCGTCTTGAAGGTCTCGGGGTCGTTGGTGGCATAGTAATGATCGGCGCCGAGCTTCAGCCCGTCTTCCTTCTTGGAAAGCGTCTGGCTGAGAACTGTGACGTCCGCGCCCATGGCATGCGCCAGCTTGACACCCATGTGGCCGAGACCGCCCATGCCGACGATCGCGATCTTCTTGCCGGGGCCGGCCTTCCAGTGGCGCAGCGGCGAATAGAGCGTGATGCCGGCGCACAGAAGCGGAGCGGCAGCGTCGAGCGGCAGGTTTTCCGGGATCGAAAGCACATAGCCTTCCTTGACCACGATATGGTCGGAATAGCCGCCCTGCGTCGCCGTCTTGCCGTCGGCCTCGACGCCGTTATAGGTCACGATCAGGCCCGGCATGTAGTGCTCGAGATCGAGGTCGCGGGTGGCGCAGGTGGTGCAGGAATCGACGAAGCAGCCGACGCCGGCGCGGTCGCCCACCTTGAATTTGGTCACCTTGGAGCCGACCGCCGTGACGATGCCGACGATCTCGTGGCCGGGAACCATCGGGAAGGCGGAGTTGCCCCATTCGTTGCGGGCCTGGTGGATGTCCGAATGGCAGACGCCGCAATACTTGATCTCGATCACCACGTCGTCGTCGCGCGGCTCGCGGCGCTCGAAGGTGAAGGGCGTCAGCGGCTTCGACGCATCGGTCGCCGCATATCCTCTTGCAATGGCCATCAGTCTGTCCTCATTTTGGGAAAGGGTGCAGGTCCGGAGGGAGCCCGGCCTGACGCACCTCGAACTATGGCGGCGCAGGCACGGTGAGCGTTAGAGCGATCCTGCAAAGTTTTTGCACGATCCTCCAAGATTGACAGGGATGTCCTGGAGATGGCACTTCGATGCCCTATCTGAGCATTGCCTCACACAATGCTAAGCCGCTGGAAAGACCGTAGATTATGACAGTCACGCGACAGACCGCCCGCCAAGAGATGATCGACATCATTGCCCGGTTCGCCGAACGGGATGGTGACCACATGACCGACATCTCCGGTCTGAGCCTGCACCGCCATGGCGGTGAGGCTCCGGTCAATTGCTCCGCCTACCGGCCAAGCCTGGCAATCATCGTGCAGGGTGCGAAGCGCGTCGTGCTGGGCGAAGAGACCCTGATCTACGGCGCCTCCGACTATCTGCTGACCTCGATCGACCTGCCGGTTCTGTCCCAGGTCTGCCAGTCCTCGGCGGAAGAACCCTATCTCAGCATGGCCTTCACGCTCGACCCCGGCAAGATCCAGGCGCTGCTGGCGTCGCTTTCGCAATTGCCGGCGCCGCCCGCCTCCGTGCGCGGCATGAGCGTCAGCAAGATTATGCCGGATCTCGAAGACGCAGCCCTTCGCCTCCTGCGCCTGCTCGAACGGCCGGACGATATCCCGGCGCTGCTGCCGCTGATCGAACAGGAAATCCTCTACCGGCTCTTGAGCGGCCCGCACGGCCACCGTCTCCGGCAGATGGCCACGACCGACAGCCAGCCGCACCAGGTCGGCCGCGCCGTCGCCTGGCTGAAGGAACATTATTCGCGGCCGCTCCGGATCGATGATCTCGCCAGCCGGGTGTCGATGAGCGTTTCGTCGCTGCATCATCATTTCAAGGCGATCACCGCCATGAGCCCGCTGCAGTACCAGAAGCAGCTTCGGCTGCAGGAGGCGCGGCGGCTGATGCTGGAGGAGAGCCTCGACGCCGGCGATGCCGGCCATCAGGTGGGCTACGAAAGCCAGTCGCAGTTCAGCCGCGAATATGCCCGTCACTTCGGCGAACCGCCGATGCGCGACATCGGCCGCATGCGCCGCTCGCTGCTCGAACGTTTCAGCGGCGAGGCGGAACTGCTCAGCGAGGGCTGACGCAGCCGGTGGCCCAAGCCGGTATCCTTCAAAATCAGCTGCGCTCGATATCCCGCCTGAGCACGATCGAGGTCGTCAGGTCCTCGACATTGTCCATCGTCGCCACTTCGTTGCGCAGCTCGTTGAGCGCGTTGATCGAGCCGACCTCGACCTCGACGACCAGATCGAGCTGGCCGCTGACGGACGACACCTTGCGTACCGATGAAAAGCCGGCGAGCCGGTCGAGCACGCCGATCGACGGCGTGCGCTTCAGCGTCACCAGCAGAAAGGCCTGGATCGTGCCCTCCTCCAGCTGGCCGATATCGGCGCGATAGCCTCGGATGACGCCGGCCTTCTCCAGTCGCGTGACCCTCTCGGTCGTCGCACTTCTGGACAGTCCGATGCGGCCGGCCAGCGACTTCATCGGGATCCGCGCCTCTTGCGACAGGATGCTGAGGATGGTGCGGTCGATCGCGTCGATGTCCTGCATGCCCCCTCCTCCGTGCCCGCCGACAAGATGACGGTTATTATAAACATAGTGCCGGTGCAACCGGCATATTGCCGGATGCATCACGGCAGCGCCCATGCAAATCTCCTCATCGAGATGAGGATCCCCATGAACGATATGCTGAAGACCACGCCTGACTTTTCGACCGAAGCGGCCGCCGCCGTGCTGAAGGAGCATTACGGCCTCGCCGGTACGCTCTCGCTGCTCGCCAGCGAACGCGACCAGAACTTCAAGGTCGAGGCTGAGGACGGCAGCATCTCCATTCTGAAGATCATCAATGCCGCCGAGCCCGAAATCGAAGGCGATTTCCAGACGGCGCTGCTGAAGCATGTCGGTACCCACGCCGCAGATCTGCCGGTACCGCATGTCCGGCCGACGCTTGCCGGCGCGAGCCTGGCTTCGACGACAAGTGCGCGCGGCGTCACCCATCGCCTGCGGCTCGTCAGCTGGGTCGAGGGCCTGCCGCTTGCCGAAACCGGGCGCAGCGACGCAGCGCTTCAGTCGCTCGGACAGATGCTCGGCCGCTTCGATGCCTCGCTCAAGGGCTTCATGCATCCGGGCGCGCTGCGCGATCTCGACTGGGACATCCGCCACGCCGGCCGCTCGGCTGACCGGCTGCACCACGTCGCCTCGGCCGACGATCGTGCTTTGCTCGAACGCTTCCTTGTCCGCTTCGAAAAGACCGTGGCGCCACGTCTTGCCACCCTCCGCGCCGCCGTGATTCACAACGACGCCAACGACTGGAACGTGCTGGTTGATAAAGTCGATCACGACACCATTTCCGGCCTCATCGATTTCGGCGACGCCCTGCATGCGCCCGTGGTTGCCGAGGTCGCGATCGCCGCCGCCTATGCCGGGCTCGACCACCCTGATCCGATCGGCGCCGCCGCTGCGATCGCCCGCGGCTTCCATACCGAATATCCGCTGGCGGAAGAGGAGGTCGACCTGCTCTTCGATCTCATCGCCATGCGCCTCGTCACATCGGTCACCATCTCGGCCTCGCGCCGCGCCCACACCGACGACAATCCCTATCTCGCGATCAGCGAGCGGCCGGCCTGGACGCTGTTGCGCAAGCTCGACCGGATGAACCCGCGTTTCGCCACCGCCATCCTGCGGCATGCCTGCGGCTTCGAGGCAACCCCGGGCGCCCACGCGGTTTCCGCCTGGATCCGAGAGAACCGCAAGACACTGAAGCCGCTGCTTGCGCGCCCGGCCGCAACCTACCCGGCAGCGCTGGTGCCCTATGGCGACCCCAAGCACCCGATGACGGTGAAATCCGCAGGGGAACAACCGGACGAGGCTCAGGCGATCTGGGAAGACTATTGCCGCGAGCACGGCGTCGAACTCGGCATCGGCCCCTTTGGCGAGGAGCGTACCGTCTATGCGGGCGAGATGTTCGTTTCGCGCTTCATCGATCACACCCGCCGCACCCGCCATCTCGGCCTCGACCTGTTCATGGCCGCCGGCACCAGGCTCTACACCCCGCTCGCAGCGACCGTCGTCAGCGTCGAGATCGAAGAAGACCCGCTCGGCTACGGTTGCCTGATCGCGCTTCGCCACGAGCCGGAGGGTTGCCCGCCCTTCGTCACCCTCTGGGGGCACATGGCGCATGAAGCCATGGGACGCATCAAGGCCGGTGATCGGCTTGCGGCCGGCGCGCTCGTTGGCGAAATGGGCGCGCCGAAGGAAAACGGCGGCTGGGCGCCGCATCTGCATCTGCAGCTTTCGACCGACACCAGCCTCTCGGCGACCGAAATCCTCGGCGTCGGCGAACCGCAGTTTCTCGACGTCTGGGCCGAGCTCTTCCCCGATGCGCGCACCTTTGCCGGCATTTCCGACGAATTCTACGAGAAGAAAGGTCGCTCGCACGAGGAGATCGTCAAGCGCCGCAAGGAACTGCTCCTGCCGAACCTCTCGATCTCCTACGACAAGCCGATCAAGTTCGTGCGTGGCGAAGGCGTCTGGCTGATCGACGACAGCGGCCGCGCCTATCTCGACTGCTTCAACAATGTCTGCCACATCGGCCACGCCCATCCGGCTGTCGTCGAGGCGATGGCAAAGCAGGCGGCAATTCTCAACACCAATACCCGCTACCTGCACGACAACATCGTCGCCTATGCCGAGCGGCTGACGGCGACGCTGCCGAAGGAGTTGACGGTCGCGGGCTTCGTCAACAGCGGCTCCGAGGCCAACGGCCTGGCGCTTCGGCTGATGCGCGCCCATACCGGCCGCGAGAATGCGATCACGCTCGACTGGTCCTATCACGGCACGACCCAGGAGCTGATCGACATCAGCCCCTACAAGTTCCGCCGCAAGGGCGGCAAGGGTCCGAAGCCGCACGTCCATGTGGCGACCGTTCCCGACAGCTACCATGCACCGGCCGACTGGCCAGCAGAGGAACACGGCAAGCGCTTTGCCGCAAGCGTCGCCGAACTGATCCAGGCGATGAAGGCCAAGGGCGAAGGACCGGGCTTTTTCATCGCGGAATCGATCCCGAGCGTCGCCGGCCAGGTGTTCCTGCCTGAGGGCTACCTGAAGGAGGTCTACCGCCTCGTGCGCGAAGCCGGCGGCGTCTGTATCGCCGACGAAGTGCAGGTCGGCTTCGGCCGTGTCGGCAGCCATTGGTGGGCCTTCGAGACGCAAGGCGTCGTGCCCGACATCGTCACCATGGGCAAGCCGATCGGCGACGGCCATCCGCTCGCAGCCGTGGTCACCACCCGCGAGGTGACCGACAGCTTCAACAACGGCATGGAGTATTTCAACACCTTCGGCGGCAACCCGGTCTCCTGTGCCGTCGGGCTTGCGGTGCTCGACGTGATCGAAGGGCATGATCTGCGCGGCAACGCGCTTGAGATCGGCAACTACCTGATCGACGCCTTCCGTGCCATGCAGGCCCGCTACGAGGTGATCGGCGACGTGCGCGGCATGGGCCTGTTCCTCGGCATCGAGCTTGTTTCCGATCGCAAGACCAAGGCGCCGGCAACCGAATTCGCCCGCGCCGTCTCCAATGGTGCCCGCCGCCGCGGCGTGCTGATGGGCACCGAAGGTCCGCATGACAACGTTCTTAAAATGCGTCCGCCGATGATCTTCTCGAAACGCGATGCCGACCACCTTATCGCCGTGCTCGAAGAAACCTTCGCGGATGTGAGCAGCAGGCTCGGCTGACGCCGGGCGCGATACCGCCGAAACCATAACCGACCGGCCGGGATGTGAACCCATCCCGGCAGCGAAGACGCATGCCTAAAACAATGAAAGAGGAGAACAGGACAATGAAACTTGGAGTGAAACTTGGAGTTCTGGCACTGGCGAGCGCGGCGTTTCTTGCCGGCACCGCCGCCAACGCCGGCATGCTCGACGTCATCAAGGAACGCGGCGAGCTTCGCTGCGGCGTCAGCCAGGGCGTACTCGGCTTTTCCGCGCCCAACGACAAGGGCGAGTGGACCGGCTTCGACATCGATTTCTGCCGCGCGGTCGCCGCCGCAGCGCTCGGCAATCCGGACAAGGTGAAATACGTGCCACTCTCGACCAAGGAGCGTTTCACCGCGCTCCAGTCCGGCGAGGCCGACCTCCTGTCGCGCCAGACCACCTGGACGCTGTCGCGCGACACCGATCTCGGCATGAGCTTCGTCGGCGTCAACTACTATGACGGCCAGGCCTTCATGGTGCGCAACGACCTCGGCGTGAAGAGCGTCAAGGAACTCTCGGGCGCCTCCGTCTGCACCGAGACCGGCACGACGACCGAACAGAACATGGCCGACTATTTCGGCGCCAACAACATCCAGTACCAGGTCGTCGCCTTCGAAAAGGCCGACCAGACGATCCAGGCCTTCAACACCGCCCGCTGCGACGTCTATTCGACCGACGCTTCTGCACTTTATGCCCAGCGCCTGACGTTGAACGATCCCGATCGTTTCGTCGTGCTGCCGGAAGTCATCTCCAAGGAGCCGCTCGGTCCGGCCGTCCGCCAGGGCGACGACCAGTGGTTCAAGGTCGTGCGCTGGACGCTGTTCGCACTGACCGAGGCGGAAGAACTCGGCATCACCAAGGACAATGCCGCAAAGCTCATCGAAAGCGGAACGAACGCCCAGAAGCGTTTCCTCGGCATCGAGAACGAAGCCGGCAAGTCGCTGGGGCTCGATCCGAAGTGGGCCTACCAGGTGGTTTCCGCCGTCGGCAACTATGGCGAAGTCTTCGAACGCCACCTCGGCAAGGACAGCCCGCTGAAGATCGATCGCGGTCTCAATAAACTCTGGAGCCAGGGCGGCCTGATGTACGCCCCGCCGGCACGCTGATCCCCAGGAGCAGTTCCGGCAAAGTCTCCGTTCGGAATTGCTCATCCAAGGAAAAGCGCCAACGAGACGCCGCGGCCCTCCCCGCGGCGTTTTCGCTTTTACCAGCCTTCCTCCAGCACCCGGCCCAGCATGTCGGCAAAGAAATCGGCGCTCTCGCGGGATAGGCAGAGCGGCGGCTTGATCTTCAACACGTTCAGGTGGTCGCCGGTCGGCTGCATGATGACGCCGAGCTCGAGCAGCCGGTCGCAGATTGCTGCCGTCTCCTCCGTTGCCGGCGACAGGGTCTCCCGATCGCGCACGAATTCGACGCCGAGATAGAGCCCCATGCCATGCACGGCGCCGATCAGCGGAAAGCGCTGCCCCAGCGCTTCGAGCCGGGCCTTCAGATAGCTGCCGACGACACGGGCGTTCTCCGGCAGCCGCTCTTCGGTCAGGATATCCAAAACCACCTGCCCGACGACCGAACTCACCGGGCTGCCGCCGGAAGACGAGAAGAAGTATCCCTCCTTCTCCAGCGCATCGGCGATCTCGCGGCGGGTGATGACGGCGCCGAGCGGATGGCCGTTGCCCATGCCCTTGGCGACCGTGATGATATCGGGCACCACGCCCTGCTCCTCGAAGCCCCAGAAGTAATCGCCAAGGCGGCCGTAGCCGACCTGCACTTCGTCGGCGATGCAGACGCCGCCGCGTGCCCGCACCATGGCATAGACCGCGTCGAGATAGCCCTTTGGCAGAGGAATGCCGCCGGCATTGCCGTAGACCGGTTCGCAGATGAAGCCGGCGAGCTTCTCGTCGGCCGCGTCCAGTTCGGTGAGCTTCTTGACGACCGAGCGGACATAGCTGTCGGTGGTATCGCCGCCACGGAACTCGCCGCGATAGGTGTTGGGTGCGGTGACCGCATGCACCCAGGCCGGGCGGGTTTCGAGCGCCTGAGGATTGTCGGCGATCGAGGTCGATACGGCGTCGCTGGCGACCGTCCAGCCGTGATAGGCCTCGAGCAGGCTCACGACATTGCGCGCGCCGGAATAGGCCCAGGCGAGCCGAAGCGCGAGATCGTTCGCCTCCGAGCCGCTGTTGACCAGAAACACCGTGTCGAGCCCGTCGGGGGCGAGTGCTGCAAGCCGCGTCGAGAAGTCGGCGACGGAGGCATAGTGGAAGCGCGAATTGGTGTTGAGCAGGGACCATTGCCGTCCCACGGCAGCCGCAAGCCGCGGATGCCCATGGCCGAGGATAGTCACGTTGTTGACCATGTCGAGGTAGCTGCGGCCCTCGATGTCGAAGAGATGATCCTTCCAGCCGCGCTCGATCTGCGGTGGTTTCAGGTAGTAGTTCTTCTGCGGCCTGGCAAAGTGCTGCTGGCGGCGGGCGAGCAGCGCTTCGCTATGGGGTTCCGGCCCGTCGCATTCGAAACCGAGCACACCGGCCGGCGAAGGGCAGAGATGCTTCCAGGCTTCCGCCTGATGCGGCATGGCGAATAGCGGCGGCACGAGGCCATGCTCGCGGCAAAGCTGGACGCGGATCAGCCCGTAGGATTGCTGTTCGCCGGAGACCATGCCGAGCGCCGCCCCGGCGACAACCGTCTCTGAAAGGTCGGCATGGGCTTCCACGCCTTCGAGAAACAGGCTGGCCTCGGCGCCTTCGAGCACCAGCAAGCCATCCTGCCGGACGACACGGGCGGAGAAGGGAGCGGTGATTTCGCGGCCCGCCGCCAGGCAGATATCGACGTGCAGCGCCAGCGTCGCGTCCGGCTTCGGCGACCGCAGTTGGGTCTCCGTCATCCGGTATTCGCCGTAGCGGGTGGTCGCGACACCGATCGCGTGTGCGGCGTGCTGCAGCAACGAGATCGGCAATCCCTGGTGCTGCCAGCGCTCCTCCGGCAACAGCGGGCTCAGGATCGACAGATCGATCTGGCGCACGTCTGTCGGGCCGAGCCCCCGGATCAGGCTGTCGCCGCCAACCGGCGCTGATACCGGCGCGAGCCCTACCGCCGCCAGGATGGCGTGCTCCATCAGCGCCGTCGGAACCGAGCTCGCCACCTCGAAAATCTCCCGCTCATGCGCGGCATTGCCCTCGACATAGGCGTTATCCGGCTCGCGGGAAAGCTGGTGTTCGGAGCTGGCGACCAGCACGGCGGCACGGGCGACGATCAGCGGCCAGAGCGCCTTCAGCTCCGCCTCGGTCAGCGGGCATTCCGCATGAAACGCCTTGACCGCCGGCAGGATGAACCAGGGATCGCCATCGGCATGATGCAACAGCGAAGCACAGGTGACGGCGAGTTCGGCGACCAGCCAGCCGTTGAGGATATCGCCGAAATCGATGACGCCATCGGGGATTGGTCGGCCGGATGCGTCGGGCTGGCCCACCACATTGTCGTCGGTGACATCGTGGTGGATCGCCTGCGTGCGCAGGTCCGCCGTGAGCGGCTGCAGCCGCCGCATGGCGCCGACCATGATTTCGGCAATGCGCTTCCGGCGCTGCTGGTCCGGCATGTCGGCGAGGAGATGGAGCACGACCGGGCCGGCGCGGCGCAGGTCCCACTGCAGTTCGCGCTCGAGCCCGGGATGCTCGAAATCCTGCAAGGCGGCGGCGAGCTTGCCCGCCAGCCGGCCGAGTGCGGCAACGGTTTCGTGCGACAGATGCTTGCGCCGGGTCAGCGGTTCGCCATCGAGATAGGTGAGCAGGCGGATCCGATAGGCCTGGTCCCGGACGGCAACGCTCTCGATCGCATCGCCCTTGAGTGAGGGCACGACCTCCGCGACCCTTGCAGTGCTCAGACGTCCGGCAAGGTGCCGCAGGACCGCGTTCTGCGCTTCCAGTTCCAGCGGCTCGTATTCCGCGCGGCAGATCTTCAACACATAGCGCCGCGCGCCAGTGTCGAGGCGATAATTACGGTCCTGCTGGCTGCCGAGTTCCATGATGGTACCTGACAGACCGTAGTGGTCGGACAGCAGCGCGTGCGCCTCTTCGGCGCTGACATCGGGTCTCGGGAGCTCGGTGCGAAGCTTCAGCGCGTCCTCAACCATGGTCTCATCTTCCTCCCATTCGGCGGTCGATCCTCCGAATCGACCGGAATGTTGTCGAGATTAGAGCGGGATCGAGGAAAAGATGCGCGGTTTCCGCTTACATCCTGCCCGCGATTACTGCGACATGCCCTCCAGCCGGTAGCGGGTGCCGGGATAGAGCAGCCGCGCGGTCGTCACATTGCCCGCGTCCGACCAGGTGCGACGCCGGATCATCAGGCACGGTTCGTTGCGGTCGATGCCGAGCAACTTGCATTCCCAGAGTTGCGGCGACACGGCCTCGACAATCTGCTCGGTGCGGGTTATCGGGGCCATCGCCGTCAGATAGGCATTCGGCGTCATCGCCTGGAAATCCTGCTCCAGATAGCGCGGGCAGATCGCCGGGTTGACGAAACGATCCTCGATCTGGATCGGCAGGCCGTTTTCCGAATGCACCATGATCGAATGAAAGACGCGGGCGCCGGTGGCAAGGCCGAGCGCGTAGCCGGTTTCGGGCGTCGCCACCTCCTCCTGCAGAAGCGTCATCAGCGACGTGTGCGTATGACCACGTCCATGGATCTCGTCGGCGATATTGCGCACTTCCAGAAGCGCCGTGCTGCCCTTATGGGCCGCCACGAAGGAACCGACACCCTGCACCCGGGTGATCGCACCCTCGGTCGCAAGCTCCCTGAGCGCCCGGTTGGCGGTCATGCGGCTGACGCCGAGATCGGCGACGATCTCGTTTTCCGAGGGGATACGGTGATGGGCGGGCCATTCGCCGCTCTCGATGCGGCTGCGGATGAACTGCTTGACCGCCTCGTAGCGCGGCACCGGGCCGTCTTCAAAAACGACCGTCTCATTCCGTTTTCCCAGTGCCGTCATCAATTCACGCCCCGCCTTTCCGGAATGCCGAACAAATCATGCGCATTCGCCCAAGAATCTTTTCGTTCATTTCACGCTTGCGCGCCAGCGTAAAATATCTATAGTTCCATATACAACTACGTACAGGAAAATGCACATGGCTAGTTTTCCCGTCAACCGGATCTTTGCAGAACGGGCTCTCCTGCCCGGCGGCTGGGCCGAAAACGTCGCGATTTCACTCGACGCTTCCGGCCGCATTGCAGCGATCGAGACCGGCAGCACCGCCTCAGGTGGCGACGAGCGCGCGGCCGGGCCACTGGTCCCGGCGATCGCCAACCTGCACTCCCATGCTTTCCAGCGCGCCATGGCCGGTCTTGCGGAAGTGGCGGGCAGCGGTAACGACAGCTTCTGGACCTGGCGCGAGGAAATGTACCGCACCGTCGGCCTCGTAAACCCCGACGATGTCGAGGCGATCGCCGCCAAGCTCTATATGGAGATGCTGAAGGGCGGCTTCGGCCACGTTGCCGAGTTCCACTACCTGCACCATCAGGCCGACGGCACGCCCTATTCCGATGCGGCCGAGATGTCGCTGCGCATTCTCTCAGCCGCCCGCACGACCGGCATCGGCCTCACCCATCTGCCGGTTTTCTACGCCCACGCCAATTTCGGCGGTGTCGCGCCCAATCCCGGCCAGCGTCCCTTCCTGCACGATCCCGAGCGTTTCCTGGCTCTGCTTGAACGCCTCGAGCCGCCCTGCCGCGAGCAAGGCCACACGCTCGGCTACGCCATTCATTCGCTGCGCGCGGCGACGCCCGAGGAAATGCGCACCATCCTCGATGCCGCACCCGTTGCCGGCCCGATCCACATCCACGTGGCCGAACAGACCAAGGAGGTCGATGACAGCCTCGCCTGGAGCGGCCGCCGCCCGGTCGAGTGGCTGCTCGATGAAATGCCGGTCGATGAACGCTGGTGCGCAATCCACGCGACGCATCTGACCGAAGCCGAGCGGCAGCGCCTGGCACGCTCCGGCGCCGTTGCCGGCCTCTGCCCCGCAACCGAAGCCAATCTCGGCGACGGCATCTTCCCGGCGGTCGAATTCATGGCCGAGGGCGGCATCTTCGGTGTCGGCACCGACAGCCATGTGGCGACCAGCGTCGCCGAGGAACTGCGCCTGCTCGAATACGGCCAGCGCCTGCGCGACCGCCGCCGCAACCGGCTGGCCACCGGCCCCGGCGCTTCGATCGGTCGGACCATCTTCGACGCGGCCCATAAGGGCGGTGCCCAGGCTGCCGGCCAGACGACGGCGGGGGTCACCGTCGGCGCCCGCGCCGATTTCGTCGTGCTCGACGGCAGCAACCCCTACATCGCCGCCGCCACCGACAACCAGATCCTCGACCGCTGGCTCTTTGCACTCGGCGGCGAGACTGTCCGCGACGTCATGGTCGCGGGCGCGTGGAAGATCCAGAACGGACGCCACGACCGGGAGGACGATATCGACCGCGCCTTTGCGCGGGTGCTGATGAAACTGAAGTAATCGTCAAAGCCAAAAATCAAATCAGGGAACAGCTTAATGTCGATCAACAAACTGAAACTCACCCTTGCCGCCACCGGCCTCGTGCTTGCGGCTTCCACTGGCAGCGCCAGCGCCTCCTATTGCGGCGATGGCAAGACCGTCATGTTCGCCGGCATCGATTGGGAAAGCGGCGCCTTCATCACCGAGGTGATGAAGACCATCCTTGCCAAGGGCTACGACTGCCAGGTGGATTCGATCCCCGGCAACTCGGTGACGCTGGAACAGGCGACCGCCAACAACGACGTGCAGATTTTCGCCGAGGAATGGCTCGGCCGTTCCGACGTCTGGAACAAGGCGGTCGAGGAGAAGAAGGTCGTTGCCGTCGGCAAGACCTTCGTCGGCGCCAGCGAAGGCTGGTTCGTGCCGGAATACGTGATCAAGGGCGATGCCTCGCGCAATCTCGAAGCCAAGGCGCCCGACCTGAAGAACGTCTCGCAGCTTTCCGATCCGAAGATCGTCGAGCTTTTCGCCGATCCGGAAGAGCCGACCAAGGGCCGCTTCCTCAATTGCCCGTCGGGCTGGACCTGCGAGGGCGTCAGCTCCGCCAAGCTCGAAGCCTACAAGCTCGGCGAAACCTATGTGAACTTCCGCCCGGGCACCGGCACGGCGCTCGATTCCGCCATCACCTCTGCCTATCTCCAGGGCGAGCCGATCCTCTTCTACTACTGGTCGCCGACGGCGATCATGGGCAAGTTCAAGCTCGTCCAGCTCGAGGAGCCGGCCTATAGCGAAGCCTGCTGGAAGGAGCTTTCGAGCGCCAACGGCAAGCGCGAACAGGGCTGCGCCTTCCCGTCGGTCGATGTCTCCTACGGCGTCAACAGCACCTTCGCGCAGGAAGCGCCTGAGATCATCGCCATCCTTGAAAAGGCGACCTTCCCGCTCGAAGCCGTCAATGGCAGCCTTGCCTACATGGCCGACAACAAGGTCGACGCGACGGCCGCTGCCGCCGAGTTCCTGAAGACCAAGGCGGACGTCTGGGGCAAGTGGGTTTCCGATGAAGCCCGCGGCAAGATCGAAGCCAGCCTGAAGTAATCGCGACTGATCGCCGGCTCGGGTTTCGCCGCCGTGTCTGACGCGACGCGTGAACCCGAGCCGGCGGCAGGCCACAATACCCGAGGCAAGCGCCGTCGGCGGCTCACCGTGTCCGCTGGCAGCCCGAGCAAGGAACGCGTCCGATGTTTCCGGATTCTCTCAATCTCTCCATTCGCGGGCCGGTGAACGATTTCATCCAGGCGCTGGTCAGCGGCTATGGCTGGGTCTTCAAGGCGATCAGCGCCGTCATCCTGAAGGCCGTTCTCTATATCGAATGGATCCTGCGCGGCCTGCCCTGGTGGGTCGTCATCCTGATCTTCATGGCGCTTGCCTGGCAGAGCTCGAAGCGCTGGGGCCTGACTGTCGTCGTCGGCGTTCTCCTGTTCTTCGTCGGCGTTCTCGGCCTCTGGGACCTGACGATGCAGACGCTGGCGCTAATGCTGATGGCGACGATCGTGTCGGTCGTCATCGGCGTGCCCATGGGCATCTTCGTCGCCAAGAGCCGGACGGTGCGCAGCATCACCCTGCCGGTGCTCGACGTCATGCAGACGATGCCGAGCTTCGTCTACCTGATCCCGGCGCTGATGCTCTTCGGCCTCGGCAAGGTGCCGGCGATCCTCGCCACCATCATCTATGCGGTGCCGCCGCTCATTCGCCTCACCGATCTCGGCATCCGCCAGGTCGATCACGAGGTGGTGGAAGCGGCGACCGCCTTCGGCGGCAGTCCCAACCAGATCCTCTTCGGCGTCGAGCTTCCGCTCGCCACGCCGACGATCATGGCCGGCCTCAACCAGACGATCATGATGGCATTGTCGATGGTGGTCGTCGCCTCGATGATCGGCGCCCGCGGCCTCGGCGAACAGGTGCTGAACGGCATCCAGACGCTCGACGTCGGCAAGGGGCTGGAAGCCGGCATCGGCATCGTCATTCTCGCGATCGTACTCGACCGCATCACGCAAGGCTTCGGCAAGAGCCGGACGGAGGATCCCCGCAATGGCTGATATCGAGATCCGCAACGTCTACAAGATCTTCGGACAGGACGCCAAGGCGGCACTCGCCATGGCCAAGGAAGGGCTGAACAAGTCCGAAATCCTCGCCCGCTCCGGCTGCAGCGTCGGCCTCAACAATGTCAGCCTGACGATCGGCGCCGGCAAGATCTTCGTGATCATGGGGCTTTCCGGCTCCGGCAAGTCGACGCTGGTGCGCCACATCAACCGGCTGATCGAGCCGACCAGCGGCGAAGTGGCGTTCGACGGCAGCAACATCCTGGACCTCGACGCCAAGGCGCTGCGCACCTTCCGCATGCACCGGGTCAGCATGGTGTTCCAGAGTTTCGCGCTGATGCCACACCGAACCGTGCTGCAGAACGTCGTCTACGGCCAGCGCGTGCGCGGCCTGCCCAAGGCCGAGGCCCGCGACATCGGCATGAAGTGGATCGAGACCGTGGGTCTCGCCGGCTACGACGCCAAGTACCCGCACCAGCTCTCGGGCGGCATGAAGCAACGCGTGGGTCTTGCTCGGGCGCTGGCCGCCGATACCGACGTGATCCTGATGGACGAGGCCTTCTCGGCGCTCGACCCGTTGATCCGCGCCGACATGCAGGACCAGTTGCTGCAGCTGCAGCAGAACCTGTCGAAAACCATCGTCTTCATCACCCATGATCTCGACGAGGCGCTGCGCATCGGTTCGGAAATCGCCATCCTCAAGGACGGCCAGGTGGTGCAGGTCGGCACGCCGGACGATATCTTGGAGCGGCCGGCCAACGATTACGTTGCCCGCTTCGTGCAACGCCGACAGGGACGACCGGAAGCCCATGACTGAGCTGAGGAATGAGACCATCACCCTCGATGCGCCGTTGACCTGGAAAGAGATCGCGGCGGTCGCCAATGGCGCCCGGCTCGAACTCTCCGATGCCGCCCGCCAGCGCATCGTCCATGCCCGCCGCATCGTCGACGCGCTGGTCGAGCGGGGCATCCGCGGCTACGGCATCAACACCGGCGTCGGCGCGCTCTGCGATGTCATCATCGACCGGGAGAACCAGCAGGCACTCTCGCGCAACATCATCCTCAGCCATGCCTGCGGCGTCGGCGCGCCGCTTTCCCGGCCCGAAGCCCGCGCCGTCATGGCCGCCCAGATCGCAAACTTCGCCCATGGCTATTCCGGCGTTCGTGTCGAAACGGTCGAGGCGCTGCTGGCGCTGCTCAATGCCGATCTCATTCCGGAGATCCCGTCACGCGGCTCGGTCGGCTACCTCACCCACGCGGCCGCGATCGGCCTCGTGCTGATCGGCCACGGAAGTGTCAATGACGGCAAGGGCAGGATCGGCGGCGCCGAAGCGCTCGCCCGGATCGGTCTCAAGCCGCTCACGCTTGAGGCCAAGGAAGGCCTCAGCCTCGTCAACGGCACGCCTTGCGCCACCGGTCTTGCGGCTCTGGCGCTCTCGCGCGCCGACCGCCTGTTCGACTGGGCGGATGCGGCTGCCGCCATGACCTATGAAAACCTCGGCAGCCAGGCCAACGCCTTTGCCGCCGTCCCGCTGGCGCTTCGTCGCTCCAAGGGGCTGGAAGACGTCGGCGCGTCGCTGCGCGCCTATCTCTTGGGTAGCCCGATGCTCGCCGAGACCGCCGGCACGCGCACGCAGGACCCCTTGAGCCTTCGCGCCGTGCCGCATGTGCATGGCGCTGCGCGCGATGCGCTGGCCCAAGTGGCCGAAGTGGTCGACCGCGAGCTGGCAAGCCTCACCGACAATCCGGCCGTATCGGGTACGCCCGAAGCGCCGGAGGTGCACTCGCAGGCGCATGCCGTCGGCGCTGCCCTCGGCCTTGCCATGGACAGCCTTTCGGTCGCCGTGGCCGAAGTCGCCGCAATCTCGGAACGCCGCATCGACCGGCTGGTCAATCCGCTCGTCAGCGGCCTGCCGGCCTTCCTTGCCGGCGACAGCGGCGTCTCCTCGGGCTTCATGATCGCGCAGTACACCGCAGCCTCGCTCGCCGCCGAAAACAGGCGCCTCGCCGCCCCCGCCAGCCTCGATGGCGGCATCACCTCGGCGCTGCAGGAAGACATCCTCACCCATGCGACGCCGGCGGCCTGGAAGGCGCTGTCGATTGCCGACAATCTCGAAACGATCCTTTCGATCGAATTGCTCGCCGCATCGCAGGCCTATGACCTGCAGCCCCGTGGCCGCGCCGCACGCACCGACGCGCTTTATCGGCGCATCCGTACCCAGATCCCGACCTATGCCGACGGCCGGCCGCTGAACGGCGACTTCGCGCACATGCGGGTACTCATTGAAGAGACCATGCCATGAAGGTCCTCAGCGCCAGTAGCTACAAACGCATGCCCTGGAAGAACGGCGGCGGCGAGACGGTGGAGATCGCCGTCTCCCCCGAGAATGCCTCGCTCGCCGATTTCGACTGGCGCGTCAGCATGGCGACAGTGGCCACCGACGGCCCCTTCTCCAGCTTCCCCGGCATCGACCGCACGCTGTCGATTCTTCAGGGCAAGGGCATGCGGCTGATGATCGATGGCCGTGAACCCGTCCTGATGACCGGAGGAACGGCTCCGCTCCCCTTCCCGGCCGACGCCGCCACCACGGCAACGCTGGTCGATGGTCCGATCGTCGACCTCAACGTCATGACAAGGCGTGGCAAGCTTGCCCATATGGTCCAGCGCGTGGCGCTCGATCATCCGTACAGGGCGGAAGCCTTGGGGGGAACGACGCTCGCGCTTTGCCATGGCGGCGCCGTGCGTTTGACCGCAGGCGAAGCCACGGCCGATCTCGCGGCGGGCGACACGGCCATCCTCGAAGGCTCTGCCGCTATCACCATCGAACCGGCTGCCTCTGCCGTCGTGTTCCTCATCACCATCGACACGCCGGCCGGCTGATCGGGCGCGCCTGCGCTTGTCGGGTTAGCCGCGCTTGAGATGCAGCAAGGGATAGGACCGGCCGGCATCGTCGACCGGCGAACGCCCGACCACGTCGAACCCCATCCGCTGATAGAAGCCGGCACCGGAGGCATTCTGTTCGTTGACGTCAACCGTCAGCACCGGGTGCAGGCTCATGGCGTGCTCGATCAGCGAGCGGCCGACGCCGGCACCACGCGCCTGCGCATGGACGAAGAGGGAATCGATCTGGGCATCGCTCATGCCCATGAAACCGAGTGCCTGGTCGTTCTCGTCAGCGGCAATCCAGAACGCGGCGGCCGGCAGATACTGGTCACGCACCAGCGCCTCGATCGTCGCGAAATCCTCCGGCGTCAGGAAATCGTGCGTGGCAATGACGGCGCTACGCCAGATCTCGAAGGTACGCGGAAAATCGGAAGGGCGAGACGTGCGGATGGAAATGGTCATGAAGCAATCACTTTTGAAAATGGGCGTCCGTGAAGCCCGCCGAGCGTCCGGTATAGGCCGACGCAACTGTGCAGGGAACGCCAGATGCTGAGTTGTCCGGCCCAAATCCGGTCCGGTCCGAGCCGCGCACCTTAATCGCGGGACCGGCGATCGCAACCGTTCTCTGCACCCGCGCTTTTCAGGCTGCGACGGTTAAGAATTCAGAAACCATATTCTGTGTTCCCCGGGGAACAGCGCAATTGACGCCACACGATAGTCTCCATCTCACGGTTTCTAGCCACACACATCAACAAGCACAGGGCTCGGAGGACAAGGGACATGATCAAAACCGCTTTCGGCGTCAACGTCACCGTACTGGCCTTCTCGATCACCGTGATCGCGATCATGCACTTCGCCCTGTCCCAATACCGCGCAGCCGAAATCGCTGACATCAACCTGCCCGACTACACGACGATCACCTCGTCGATCCATCGCTGAGGCGACCCACCCCGCAGCGGCAGCCGGGCAGCATGCCTGGCTGGTTTCTACGCACACCCTCTCAAGCGCAATCCTCTGCAGGCGCTGCCATCGATGATGGCGGCGCCTTTTTTGCATCAATCGTCGGCTCCATGCATGGCCATAGGGATTATGATAGGGAACGCTGACTGAACGAATCGTCGCTCAAGACAGCGTTGGCAGCATATCCAGGAAGGCCCGAAATGACGGATCCGCAAAACGAACTGAAACTCAGCGCCTTCACCTTCCACGAACAGGCCGTCCGTGCCTCGGTCGGCGGAAAATCATTGGCACTTGATGCGCTCGAGCTCGGCGGCGAAATCCTGGTCGTCCTCACATGGCTCGGCAATGCCGAGCGCGGCCTGCGCAAGCCGGAATATGTCCTGCCCTTGAGCGCCGTGGCGCACCAGGCGCTGAGCAGCGATCACGAAGCGAAGTACAAATGGGCCATTGGCGCACCGTTGCCGCAATCGCTGTTCGACGGCAGCGCGTCACGGCAGTTCAGACGGCAGTTCGGGGTGAAGAGCGGCCCGGCGCTGACCTTGCCGCTGAAGCCGACCGAGCGTTGACGCAGAGCGAGGCGAGATCGGACTCGAACTGAACTTGGTTGCGTGGCGACGATAGGCCCTTTGCCGTCGCCTCGCCGTCTCAGGGCACAAGACGGATGAAATCATCCGTGAATTGCGGACGTTTCTAGATCGACGCTATCGGGATGGATGCGGGAAGAAATGGTAGCGGAGGACCGTCTCACGTCACCCCCCAGATTTCTTTCGGACGCTTTTTGGCCTGACATCGCACTCCATGGGAGCAGAGTTTTCTGTCCAACTTGGGCGATTCTACCGTGGCAGTAAGCGTCGCGGAGGTACGTTTGATGGCCTCCTGTCCGGCACTGCATTTGACTTTCGCTACAGATCTAAGCCGGCGTTATCTAGCTCCTCTCGCAGCCTCGATGAAAATTCGACGATCTGCTTTTTATCAAAACCGCAATATGTCGGAAGTGACTGCTCTGGTACGTTTTGGGTCAAGGCAGCTCCGCATCGGATAAGATAGCGAAGCTCTTCTGGAGTGACTTCGATCTGCATTTGATTTGCATCCTAGAGTAAGGTGGGACCAATCGGGTTTCGCCGAGTGTCAGCGTTTATCACTTCGTTCGGGCAGCGGCGAAATAGTCGTGCATCGACTTCGCATCCTTGGCGCCGCAGGTATTGCGGCGCAGACGTTGCTCGATGTCATTGAGACTATCGCAGTCGATGATTCTGGCTTGAAGAGTGTTGCGATCCACCGCCCGTATCACGCCGCAGACCTAGGCGTCATGGGGATGGTAATGAGCCAGGTTCTGTGCGCCTCCACGAGACTATGAGATGAACTTGCGATCCAAGTATTTCTTGCGGAATGGTCCTCGTTTAAGAGCGGCCGCATTTGGTCTTGCGGCTTCCATTCGTCCGCCTATCTCGGATAACGTCCATTTGGAGGAGAGCCTGAAGAGTTAGAATCGCCTCCGAGCGACGCCTCAAAACGCAATTGAAGGGTATTTTGACACCCTGTCCGGAATTGCGTTTTGGCTGTCGAGACTCCGGGAAAATCGCGGCGCTACAGCGTCAAATTTGATTTGATTGGCCAGTTGTCGGGACTCGGTAGTTCCAAGGCTCAATGGCTGAAGGACGTGGTAGCGGAGGAGGGATTCGAACCCCCGACACAAGGATTATGATTCCTCTGCTCTAACCTACTGAGCTACTCCGCCGGGTACCGCGTCAGGGCTTCGAAGGGGAAGCCGTCTTGACTGGACGGGCGGCTTATACGGCCCGCTTCCGTCCAGTGTCAAGCCAAGTCTCCGGGAAAATGTGAAGTTTTCACAACAGCCCGGAAATCATGGGCTTCAAGCGGCCGCAGGAGCCGAAAGAAGCGCCTTGAGCGCCGCTTCCGCGCTCGCTTCACGCTCCGATTTGCGAATGAATCCGCCGCCATAGACGCGCGCGTCCTCGCCGACGCCGGAATAGAGCGCGCAGGCCTGGCCGGGCGCGATGCCGGCTTCGCCTTCGGCGAGTTCCACATAGATGCCCTCATCGTCCATCGCCAGGATCGCCGGCGCCGGCTGGCGGGTGGAGCGTACCTTGGCGAAACAGTCGAAGCCGCGGGCGGCTGCCGTCTCGACGTCCTCGTCGCCCAGCCAGTTGACGTCGCGCAGGTAGACGCGGCGGGTTTCGAGCGCCTCCT
This sequence comes from Ensifer adhaerens, assembly GCF_002940685.1. GTDB lineage: Bacteria > Pseudomonadota > Alphaproteobacteria > Rhizobiales > Rhizobiaceae > Ensifer > Ensifer adhaerens_E. The sequence continues at coordinate 109,463 of NZ_PNFP01000005.1, forward strand.
TGGGGCCGACGATGACGCGGCGCGAGCGCGCGTCGAGATAGACGACATAGAGCGGCTCGCCGGTGGCGATGCCGATGCCGCGGCGCTGGCCGATGGTGAAGTGCAGGATGCCTTCGTGGGTGCCGAGCACGCGACCGTCGAGATGCACGATCTCGCCGGAGAGCGCCGCATTCGGCTTCAGCTTGGCGACGATGTCGCTGTACTTGCCCTGCGGCACGAAACAGATGTCCTGGCTGTCGGCCTTCTGTGCGACGACGAGGCCCATCTCCTCGGCAAACTTCCGCGTCTCGGCCTTGGAATAGCCGCCGAGCGGAAAGCGCAGATAGTCGATCTGCTCTTGCGTCGTCGCAAACAGGAAGTAGCTCTGGTCGCGCTCGGCGTCGGTCGGCCGGTAAAGCGCCCGCTGGCCGGCATAGCGCGGGTTCGGGCTCGGCCGCGAGCGGATATAGTGGCCGGTCGCCAATGCATCGGCGCCGAGCTCCTTGGCGGTCGCAAGCAGGTCGGCGAACTTGACCGTCTGATTGCAGGCAACGCAGGGGATCGGCGTCTCGCCGGCGATGTAGCTTTCGGCAAACGGATTGATCACCGTTTCGCGGAAGCGCGCTTCGTAGTCGAGCACGTAATGAGGGATGCCGAGCGTCTCGCAGACGCGGCGGGCATCGTCGATATCCTGGCCGGCGCAGCAGGAGCCGGCACGGTGCACGGCAGCGCCATGATCGTAGAGCTGCAGCGTGATGCCGAGAACGTCGTAGCCCTCGCGTTTGAGCAGGCCGGCGACGACAGAACTGTCGACGCCGCCGGACATGGCGACGACGACACGCGTATCTTCGGGCTTGCGGTCAAAATCGAGACTGTTCACGGGATCCAATCCGGCCTTCGGGCGGCGATAAGCGCCTGCCCTGTTTCACGCTTCATGCGATGCTTCGCCGAGCAACTCTCGGCCCACGGCATCTTCGGTTCCGTGGCGGCCGGCACCCAACCGGATGCACGATGCGCGCCGCAGCACTTTCAGTTCCGCGACATATAGAAACTTGTCCGTCCGGCGGCAAGGCCGGCCGCCGAGGGCCGCGCGCGGCAATCGGGCCGCTCGAAGGCCTCAGATCAGCTTCAGCCGCATCGCACGAGCGATCGCCTGCATGCGGTTGACGGCGTCGAGCTTGCGGGTCGCGCTCTTGAAGTAGCTGCTGACCGTGTAGGTCGAAATGCCAAGAATGATGCCGATCTCGTCGCTGCTCTTGCCGGCCGCCGCCCAGCGCAGACATTCCACCTCACGGCTCGACAGCCTCTCGCGTGCCGAATTGCCGGTGTCGAAGGTACGCTCCAGGCACTCGAAAAGCTGGATCAGCGTCAGGTACAGCGTGGCGCGCTCGACGCCGGCGGGGGCCTCGCGGCGGCCGGACAGCATGGCGACGAAGGGGTCCCCGCCGCTCGTGTGCAGAAGCACCGCAAAATGGCGCGCCATTTCCGGGTGGGCGAGCAGACGGTGAACCGTCGCCTCGTCCGCGGCCTTGGCCGCGACGTCGAGCAGCTCGGGTCCGCCGGTCACCGGCAGCTTGGTGTAGCGCAACTTTTCGACCAGCGTGCTCGACTGGAAGGTTTCGCAGGCATCGTACTGGCGCACCAGTTCGGACGGCCAGTTGCTCAGCACCAACCGCTCGGAAAAGCGCTGCTGTTCGGCGAGCGGCATCCGCGCGATCATGAAATGGGCAAAGCCATAACGCGCGATCAACCGCCGCATCAGATGCAGAAGTTCGTATTCGGTGCGGACGGTGGCCGTATCGATGTCCGAAAACATCTCCACCGTTTCAGCCTCGCGCAGCAAGGCCGGTTCCTGCGATTCCTTCATCTGCGATCACCACATCCCCTGGCGCCACCGCGCCCGGTCGAGAGAAATACAAACAACGCCCCACATTGTCAGGCGCATGAATTTCACCCGGCAGACGAAATAAAACTGCCGCTACCGGCCTGCCCGCGCAAGAAACGCGTCCGGTTGTGAAAAAAATGACGATGCACCAAGAATAAATGCGGGAGCGCATACACGACGCTCATCCTTATTTCGGCGCTTCGTTACCAAAAATTTTAGTTAAAGTGAAATGTGGTATTTGCATGGCTCCCATGTCAATTCCGGGAGATTCCGGATTGTTCTCAAGCGTTTCCACAAGTCCGGGAGATACTGCCATAAGATTTCAGGGGCGCCGCGACGCGGCGACGGCCAGCGGAAGTGTCTCAAATTATGAGCAAATTGTTACTTGACGCTTAGGCAAATGTTAAATGTGGCAGGCTAAGGTCACGGTCATATGGTCTTGAGTTTGTGTAGAGAGTCCCATGACCGAAATGATGCGACCACGCGTGAAATATGTCATCGGCCCCGATGGCAGCCCTCTGACGATTGCGGACCTACCGCCGGCCAATACCCGGCGCTGGGTGATCCGCAGGAAGGCTGAGGTTGTTGCCGCCGTGCGCGGTGGCCTGTTGAGTCTCGAGGAGGCGTGCGAACGCTATACCCTTACCGTCGAGGAGTTCCTGTCCTGGCAGTCCTCGATCAACGATCACGGTCTCGCCGGCCTGCGCACCACTCGCATCCAGCAGTATCGCCACTAATTCGCCCATCACAGGGCCATAGGTCGCGCGGCGGCTCCGGGTTCCCCGGGGCCGCCGCCGTCGTTTCAAGGCTTGGATGCGCTTCAACTCGTTGATCTGTCGCATGTCGTAATCGCAGAATGGTTGCGCACGTTGCACGATATGCTCCGGATCCCCGGGCATTGGTTCCGTTTCGCGAACACTCCGTACACCGGCGAGGCCCGCGCGAACGATTCCGATTTCCGGAAATCTGCGCTAGCTTCCAGCCAGACAAACCCGTTCACCAAGGAAGGCTGCCATGGAAATCATGCACGAGGAAACCGGATCGCACGGCCGCTACTCGACATCAGTCGAAGGCCACACCGGTGAAATGACCTATTCGCGCACCTCGCCACAACTGATCATCGTCGACCATACGCTCGTTCCGGATGCGCTGCGCGGCAAGGGTGTCGGCCAGGCGCTGGCCAAGCACGCGATCGAGGAGGCCCGCAAGGGCGGCTGGAAGATCATTCCGCTCTGCCCCTTCATGAAGGCACAGGCCATGCGGCACCCCGAATGGCAGGATGTCATCCAGGGTTGAGACGCGCGGCGCTCAAAGTCCGGTCCTGAAATGAGAAGACCCGCCCGGATGCCGAGGCATCGGGCGGGTCTTTTCGTCTTGTCACGATCGTGCCGGATCGGATCATGCCAGACGCATGATCCGTCAAGGATGGAACCATCTGCTCCGAAACGGGCTACCTGCCCGTCCAACGGACAAATTCCCCCTGCCGGACCCGGCTCGGGGTTCAAATCACCCTTTGGAACAAGGCGTTGCGGCCCGCTGCGCCAGATTGAGGCGCAGGAGCCGCAGCTATGCCCGCAGGCGGGTCGATGTGTCCCGCTCTTCGAGGGCCGCCGCCTTCGCGTATTCGGCCTGCACTTCTTCGAGCGCGAGTTCGGCAGCATCCTGCTGCGTCTTCAGTTCGCGAATGGAAACCTGAAGATTGTCGGCTCTTTGACGTGCGGCCTTGGCGAAAGTGGGATAGGCGAAGTGCAGGGGATCGGAGATGCCCGACTTCTTCTCCTCGAAAATAATCTGATTTTCCAGATCCTTGGTCATCCGTTCGAACTCAGACATCATCATCTGAAGCTGGTTCAGCTGACGCTGCTTCTCCCGGACCTGAAACTCCTTCAGTCGGACAAGGCTCTCACGTGCTTTCATACGCAATACTCCCGTGGATAACGAGACCCCGGTTACTGATTTGCCCGCGAGCCGGCCCGAACAGGGCCGGAAACGAAAAATCTTCAGCGATATTAACAAAAGCCTACCGCTGGTAACCTTTCGTTTACGGGCATCGTTAATCATAGGCGTGATGATTTAAGGCTCCGTAAATGCTGAGGCACGAAATGTGACCGCCCGGCATTAACGAGTCGAAAGAGTCAGATAGCGGCATTTCCTCATGTTTCACATGAGATTAGCCGTTCTGGATTCACGTTTGAAAACAGGAGACTGCTAAAAATATTTAACAAACTCGATACACCTTGCCAGAGGGAATCAGAATTTGTTAACCATTTGGTGGCAGCCTCCAAATCAGGCAACGACTGGATCCGTATCGCGTAAGGGTGCCACGACAACCTTGGGCGGCGGAAAAGGGGAAGAATATGCGGGTTCTACTAATTGAAGACGACAGCGCAACGGCTCAGAGCATTGAGCTGATGCTCAAGTCCGAGAGTTTCAACGTCTACACCACCGATCTCGGTGAAGAAGGCGTCGATCTCGGCAAACTCTATGACTACGACATCATCCTTCTCGACCTCAACCTGCCGGACATGTCCGGCTACGAAGTCTTGAGAACGCTGCGTCTTTCCAAGGTGAAGACCCCCATCCTGATTCTCTCGGGCATGGCCGGCATCGAAGACAAGGTCCGCGGCCTGGGCTTCGGCGCAGACGACTACATGACCAAGCCGTTCCACAAGGACGAACTGGTCGCTCGCATTCATGCGATCGTCCGCCGCTCCAAGGGCCACGCCCAGTCGGTCATCTCGACCGGCGAGCTGATCGTCAATCTGGATGCCAAGACGGTTGAAGTCGGCGGACAGCGCGTCCACCTGACCGGCAAGGAATACCAGATGCTCGAGCTGCTCTCGCTGCGCAAGGGCACGACGCTCACCAAGGAAATGTTCCTCAACCACCTCTATGGCGGCATGGACGAGCCGGAACTGAAGATCATCGACGTCTTCATCTGCAAGCTGCGCAAGAAGCTCGCAAACGCCGCCGGCGGCGCCAACTACATCGAAACCGTCTGGGGCCGCGGCTATGTGCTGCGCGAGCCGGATGGCGCCGAGTACGCCGAAACTGCCTGATTTCCCGTCAGGGCTTGCACCGACCCCGCATGATGCGGGCCCGACATTGAAGAGTTTCGCAAAACCCGCCTATGAGGCGGGTTTTGTTTTGGGCATGACCGACCGCGCCCACCGGTTTCGCAAGCGGCATCCCGGCAACCTTCGCGCGCTGTTCATCAGCCATCCACCCCTACCCTGCCCTCTTGAAAGAGCCGCTCGCTTTTCCGGTTTGCGGACAAGCAAAAAGCCGCGGCAAAGGCCACGGCTCGCATTCGCTTCGAAGCGATCGGCAAAAGAGGCGGCTCAGGCCGCCATCGACTGGCTCGCAAAAACGCTGGTCAGGATCTTGCGGTCGAAAGGCTTCAGCAGGAAATCGTCTGCGCCAGCCCGCTTTCCGGCCATCATCTTCTTCAGGTCCGCCTCGACGACGCAGTAGTAGATCCGCACCGAGGGTCCATTCGGCAGCCGGCGAATGTTGCCGATGAGCTCGAGCGCGCCTTCGAGACCCGCATCGATGATCAGGATGTTCGGGAGTTCCGCTTCACAGCGCACAAGCGCCTCGAGGCTGTTCGACGCCTCGTAAACCATAAAGCCCATGCCGGAGAGGATACGTTTTCCAACTTTCCTGACGACATCCGAGCCGTCGGCAATCATCAAACGTCGCATGTCCAACTCCCTTCGCCACTTACCTATACGCGTATCGGCATTCTTGAAACAACTCTATACAAATTTGGGAAAGATTTCGTTACGGAGTTTGCTTAACGAAGCTTTTTCGCGCGCGATCAACACTTTGAAAATATTAAATTTTCGAGAACCGAGGCGACATTGAAACGCGGATGGCAGATACGTTTCCGCCGGATGCGTTGGCACCCGGCGGATGTCGAAACGTCAAAAAGTCGGAACGCCTGGCGCTGCCGAATTAAACCTCAGGCTGCATTTTGGCCGTAAAGATGATTTCCTCGCCGGTCGAGGCTACGGCAATCTCCATGCCTGCCTCTTCGCCGAGAAGCACCGCGTAGTAGGGCTGGATCGAATGGGCGTCGACCGCTTCCTCCGGCGTGCCGGACAGAAGCTCCACCAGCTTCGGCGGCACGCGCATCATCCGGCCCTTCGCCACCAGGGTGAACACGGCGTCGAACTCCGGATTCTCCAGCGTGACGTCGATCGAGCCGCCGCGCGGAATGGCGCCGTAGGCGATCAGGAAGAGGTTCAAGAGCAGCTTGACGCGGTTCTTGGCGATGATCGCGCGCGGACCGTGCCAATTGACCTCGGTCTTCTTCTCGGCGGCGGCAAAGTCCTTGGCGGCCTTTTCCGCTTCGCCCGTGTCGATCGAAGCACCGACCGAACCGGAGGCGCCGAAGGCGAGACGGGCGAACTTCAGGCGGACAGACGCGTTGAGCGCGCTGGTACGGATGAGGTCCATCGCGTCGGCATCGGCGCCGCCCTCATCGAGCAGTTCCAGGCCGTTGTTGATGGCGCCGACCGGGGAAATGATGTCGTGGCAAACCCGGCTGCACAGAAGCGCGGCCAGATCGGGTCCCGTCAAAGTCAGGTTCGGATTCGTTGCCATCTTGGTTCCTTGTTTGGTGCCGACGGCGCGTTTCCGGAGCACGCGCCGTGGTCACGCCGGTAAAGCCTCATGCGTGAAGACGCAAGTCATGCGCTGCCCGGCGCAGCCGTTCATCAGTGGAACATAATGACACCACATTTGGTAAACCGATTGTTAAGACCATCGGTTCAAATTGCATGGAATTGGTCCAGACCCCAACTGGCCGCGCAGTGATCTGACTGGCGGCCACTGCAAACCCGCAAGCGAGCAATTTTCGCGCCTGACGGAGGATATGATGCATCAGATCATGAAGGCAGCCTCATCGGCTGGCCGTGTTGTCCTGGCCGCGATGTTTCTGGTCGCCGGCACCCTGTCCGCCGCGCAGGCCCAGTCGGCCAACAACAACAGCCAATACACCATGCAGGAAATCGTCGATGCCGGTCACGGCTTCTTCGGCGAGACCTCGGGCGGCCTTGCCAAGGTCGTCGAACGCGCTTTCGAACGCTATGGCCTGCCGAACGGCTACATCCTCGGGCAGGAAGGTTCCGGCGCCTTCATCGCCGGGCTTACCTACGGCGAAGGCGAACTCAACACCAAGAACGCCGGACAGCATAGCGTGTTCTGGCAGGGGCCGTCGCTCGGCATCGACTGGGGCGGCCAGGGCAGCCGCGCCATGATGCTCGTCTACAATCTGCCGAGCGTGCCGGCGCTCTACAAGCGCTTCGGCGGCGTCTCCGGCTCGGCCTATGTGGTTGCCGGCGTCGGCATGACGGTGCTGACCGACGAAAACATCGTCGTGGTGCCGATCCGCACCGGCATCGGCGCACGGCTGGGCGTCAATGTCGGCTACCTCAAGATGACCCAGACCCCGACCTGGAATCCCTTCTGAGACTTTTGCCGGACCTGCCGTCGCAAATTCCGGCACCACAGACTTGCAGCGCACGAAACGTCATGTTTAGTGCAAGGAAGCGGAAAATGGAGCGCCTGCCTGCCCTTGCGGCCCGGCAGGCGGTTCGGTTTCCGGTCCAGTTTTGAAACGGCCAGCTCGTGATCCAATTCTCGCTTCTCTTTGCCCTGGGCTTTCTGACGGCGATCATCATCGGTCTCCTGGTCGCGCCGGCGATCCACCGCCGCATCGTGCGCTTCGCCGAGGACCGGCTGAAGGCGACGATGCCGCTCAGCCCCCAGGAGGTGCGCGCGCAGAAGGATGCTGCCCGCGCCGCCTTTGCCGCCGAGAACGCCCGCACCCTTCAGGCCCTGAAGCGCGAGCGGGACAAGGGCGTGTCGCTGATGCTCACGAACGAAAAGAGCCTGCAGGAGGCCCGTCGCCTCAGCGGCGAAAACGCCGACCTGCATGCCCAGCTCGCCGACATGAACGTCGAAGCGGCAGACATGCGCTCGTCCATCCGCCAGTTCGAGCAGCGCCTGGAACGGATGAAGGCGACGCTCGACAGTGTTGAGCGGGACAATGCCGGAAAGTCCGACGAGCTTCAGAAACGCGACGTTCAGCTTGCTCAAAATGCCGCGGAGTCCGACAATCTGCGCATCGACCTGGCCGCGCGCGAGACCGAGGTCGAGCACCTGAAAAGCCGGATCGCCACGCTGCGCGACGAGCGCGAGGCCCTTCGCGGCGACCTCAAGACCGAGACTACCCATGCCAAGGAAATGGAGCTCCGCCTGTCGCGCGACGAGACCCGTCTGCACCGGCTGGAAGACAAGCTTGCCCGCGAAATGGCAACCAGCGCCGACCGCGAGAGCGCGCTCGAAAGACGCGCCGGCGAGATCGAGAGATTGAAGGCCAAGGTCAAGGACACGAACCAGGAAATGCGCGACGCCGCCAAGGCACTACGCGCCGCAGGCGTCGCCTTCCCCTTGCGCAAGGACCGCCGGGTCGCAGCCGAACCGACGGTCAATGGCGCAGCGGAACCGGCTCAAGCGGCGAACGGCGAGCCCGGCTCCTCGATGGCCGCCGACGACCTGCGCAATCGCGCCACCGCCCTTTCGGAACGCCTGACCAACTCCAAGTCCGCCGCCCACGACGAGGCGCTCCGCGACGAAGTTGCGGCAATCGCCGCGGGCATGGTGGCGCTGACCGCCACGAATGAAGGTGGCACCTCCCCCATCCGCGGCCTGCTTTCAGGCGAGGAGGCAGGCACTGTTAACCGGAAAAGCCTGGCAAGGCGCGTCAAGGACATCCTGCCGCGCGAATAGGCGCCCGCGTCAATCGCTCACATTAGAGCAACGTGTCAGATCCGGCCGTTGATCAAGGCCACCTGGTGCAAGGCGATACCGGCCGCCGTCGAGACATTGAGACTGTCCAGCCCCGGCCGCTGGCGGATGCGCGCCGTCCGGATCGAGGTCAGCACCGCTTGCGGCAGCCCCTCGCCTTCGGTTCCCATCAGAAGTGCGGTGCGCGGTGCGGCCGGGATCGCGCCGATGTCGGTCGTTCCCGCCGGCGAAAGGCCCCAGATCGCAAAGCCCGCGTCCTGCAGCCGCTCCAGCATGACGGCGATGGATCCTTCGCGGGCAAAGGGCACCGTCAGCACGGAACCGACGGAAACGCGGATCGCCTTGCGATACATCGGATCGCAGCTCGTCTCGTCCATCAGCACCGCATCGACGCCGAAGGCGGCGGCGTTGCGGAAGAGCGCACCCATATTGTCGTGGTTGGAGATGCCGCAGGCCGCCAGAACCAGGCTTGACGCGGGAAGGGACGCAATCAGCGTGTCGCGATCCGGCTCCCCGTCACGGCGCCCGAGCGCCAGAACGCCGCGATGCATGTTGAAGCCGGCGACCGCGTCGAACACCGGCGCATTCGCCACATAGACCGGCACATCAGGCGGGAAGCGCCGGAGAATGTCGCTGACGCCCTCCAGACGGTTCTCCAGCAGCAGGATCGCCTCCGCCGCAAAGCCGCGCCCGGCCTCGTGCGCCGCGGCCAGCATGCGCAGGACCACAGTCCCTTCGGCGATGAAGCGACCGTGCCTCCCGGTCAGATCGCGCTCCTTGATCGAGACGAAGCCGGCAATCCGGGGATCGGCGGGATCGTCGATGCGCAAGACGGGCGGGAGGGCGCCTGGCATGCCGTCAGTTCGTCCGAACGGTAATATCGGCTACGACACGGCCGGTGCCGATGTCGAAGACGATGGCGCGCGGCTCGGCGCCGGGCAGGTTGCCGTAGAACAGCACCTGCGAGCCCGAAAGCGAAACATTCGTCACCGTGAAACCTGCAGGCAGTGCCGCAACCGCATTGACCGGCGCTTCGCTCGGAACGACAGCGGCGGACGCCTCGGCCGGTGCTTTCGCATCCGTGCGCGTCAGCTTGTAGACAATCGTTCCAAGGACAGCCATAAGCATGACCAACATGACGCCGGCCGAGACGAGCTGCAGCTTCACCATCTTGCGGCGGACATTTTCCATCGCCGGATCTAGCGGCTTGTCTTCCTGGTCATCGGGCTCGATTGCGGTCATGGCTGGCCTTTTTTCGGATTTTTAACGGAATGAACGACCCCTTTAAACAAGCAACGGCCAATAGGAAAGTCCTGACGGCGGGCGAGGATGCCGCAGGGCGGCTCGATTCCTTCCTGACGGACGCACTTTCGGGTGAATTCTCCCGCAACCGCATCAAGGCGCTCATCGAACAGGGTGCGGTGTCGGTCAACGGCAAGCCGGTGAGCGAACCGAAAAAGAAGGTGCAACCGGGCGACGTTTTCGAGATCGACCTGCCGGAGCCGGAAGATCCCGAGCCGAAGGGCGAGAACATCCCCCTCGACGTGCTCTATGAGGACAGTGACCTGATCGTGCTGTGCAAGCCCGCCGGTCTCGTCGTGCATCCGGGCGCCGGCAACTGGACCGGAACCCTCGTCAATGCGCTGATCCACCATTGCGGCAGCAGCCTGTCGGGCATCGGCGGCGTCAAGCGCCCGGGCATCGTCCATCGCCTCGACAAGGAGACGAGCGGCGTCATGGTCGTCGCCAAGAACGACGCGGCGCATCGCCATCTCTCGGACCAGTTTGCCGACCACGGCCGCACCGGCCCGCTCGAGCGCGCCTATCGTGCCGTCGTCTGGGGGCGGCCGCGGCAGTTGAAGGGCACGATCGACGCGCCACTCGGCCGCGCCGGCGACCGGACGAAGCGCGCCGTCAAGCGCGAGGACAGCGATGACGCCCGCGAGGCCATCACCCATTACGAGGTGGTCGAGCGCTATCTCGAAAAACCCGACGGCACTTCGCTCGCCTCGACAATCGAATGCCACCTGGAAACGGGCCGGACCCACCAGATCCGCGTGCACATGGCCCATATCGGCCATCCGCTGATCGGCGATCCCGAATACGGCGCCGCTTTCAGAACCAAGGCAAACCTTCTGCCCGACGCCGCCAAGGCCGTGGTCAACCAGTTTCATCGCCAGGCGCTGCATGCCTTCATGCTGCAGTTCGAACATCCGTCGACCGGCGAAACCATGCATTTCGAAGCGCCGATGCCGGCCGACATGGCGGCACTGATCGAAGCGCTGCGCAGCGGAGACTGATCGCCCCTTGAAATCCGGCGCTGGAATTCCGATCTAACACTGGCCTCTATTCGTGACATTTCCGTCGCTCCGGCGTCACATGCTCGTGAACCGGACTCCTTGAATCATGCTTTCGCCGTACTTATTTTCTACGTTCGTGGGGTCTTGACGAAGACCCACATGCCCGGCTTGCCGACCGGAGGCCGGAGACTAAAAAGGGGGGTGCTTCATATGGCCCGAAACAATTTGCCGACGATTGCCGCTGGAGAAGGCGGCCTCAATCGTTACCTCGACGAAATTCGCAAGTTCCCGATGCTGGAGCCGCAGGAAGAGTACATGCTCGCCAAGCGGTACCAGGAACATGACGACCGCAAGGCGGCGCACAAGCTCGTCACCAGTCACCTTCGCCTCGTCGCCAAGATCGCGATGGGCTATCGCGGCTACGGCCTGCCGATCGGCGAAGTCGTGTCCGAAGGCAATGTCGGTCTGATGCAGGCCGTGAAGAAGTTCGAGCCCGATCGCGGCTTCCGTCTCGCCACCTACGCGATGTGGTGGATCAAGGCAGCAATCCAGGAGTACATCCTGCGCTCGTGGTCGCTGGTCAAGATGGGCACGACCGCCAACCAGAAGCGGCTGTTCTTCAATCTGCGTCGCCTCAAGGGCAAGATCCAGGCGCTCGACGAGGGTGACCTCAAGCCCGAGCAGGTCAAGGAAATCGCAACCACGCTCAAGGTGAGCGAGGATGAAGTCGTGTCGATGAACCGCCGCCTGTCCGGCGACGCCTCGCTCAACGCGCCGATCAAGGCGAGCGAAGGCGATTCCGGCCAATGGCAGGACTGGCTCGTCGATGACCACGACAACCAGGAAGAAATCCTGATCGAGCAGGACGAGCTCGAAAACCGCAGAGCCTTGCTTGCCAACGCGATGAAGGTGCTCAACGACCGTGAGCGTCGCATCTTCGAAGCACGCCGTCTGACCGAAGATCCGCTGACACTCGAGGATCTCTCGGCCGAGTTCGACATCAGCCGCGAACGTGTGCGGCAGATCGAAGTCCGCGCCTTCGAAAAGGTGCAGGATGCCGTGCGCAAGGCAGCGCTGGAGCGCGCCAATGCCCTGCGCGTCGTCGAAGGCGCCTGAGGCCATCGAAGCAATTCGGCGACGGTCCTGCCTCAGGAACGCGTAGCCCGACAAAAAAACCCGGCGGTCGCTTCCGCCGGGTTTTCTGTATCAACGGTTCTCTGTGAGAGCCTACTGGCTGTTGCTCTGGGCAGCCGTTCCCGTCGCCGTCCAGGCGCGCATGGCCTGGTTGAACACATCCGTGCCGCTCGGCCCCTTCTCAAGCGTCAGCAGCGCGCGGCGGCCGTTGCGGTAGGTGAGAGGGATGTCGATCCAGCTGCGGCTGCGCAGCAGTTCGGTGTTGTTGCTGATGGCGTCCGTCGCATCGTTCAGCGCGATCATGTGGAAATCGTCGGTGATCTTGGCCGGAACGGCGATCAAGGCGTCTCCCCGATCCTGCTCGGTCCGCTTCATCGATACACGCTGGACGCTGTCGATGGCACCGCCCTCGAAGTTCTGCGGCAGCGAGAACACGAATTCGACGACGTGGCTTGCCGGCAGCGACGGATCCGCATTCCGCTTGATCGTCATCAGCGCGGTCAGGCCGCGGTCGGGAACGGTGATCTGAGCCTGGATTGCCGGCTCGGGCTTGGCGTCGCCACCGGGCGATTCCTGCTTCACCGACCATGCCACGGTCCCCGGAACGGCCGTGGGCGAAGACTGGCCAAGGCGCTCCTCATAGAGGAACATCTTCTCGCCGCTGACAATCGCGACTTCAGTCTGGCTCGGCTGGCCGGTGGCCTGTCCCGCAGCCGGCGCCCCGGCCTGGCCGGCGGTTCCGCCCTGCCCGGCCGCCGTTTCGACTGGCTTGCCGGCTTCCGTCTGAGGCGCCACGGACTTGCCTTCCTGGGCCGCGCTCTCGCCGGTTGCATTGGCCGGCCCGTCGTCGGTCTCGGAACCATCCGCCATCAGGCGCTGCGTGAACTTCGTCGACGCGTCGTCCGGAACGGCCGTATCGTCATGCGCGGCCGGTTCCTGCTTGGCGGTCTCGCCAGCGGGCTGAGGCGGCGTGGCTTGCTCTGCCGGCGCTCCGCCGATGTTGGACACGGCCGAGGTTATCGATGCGGCAATGCCGGAAATCCAGGCATTGCCGGCCTCGCGGTTCTGCCAATAGGCAAACCCGCCACCGCCGACGACCAGAAGGGCGACGGCGGCAATGGCAAGACGCTTGGCGCTGAAGCGCGACGGCTTCGGCGTCGCCCGGTAGGATCCCGGCCTTGGGGCAGTCGGCGCTGCAGCCTCGACGCTCCGTTCCGGTTCGCGTGCCGCGGCCGCTGCTCCGGCTCCCGCCGCGGCAGCGTTGGCCGCGTCCTCGAAACCGAGCAGGTCATCGATATGATCCCAAGCGGTGCCAACGCGTTCCTGCTGATCCTGCGCTGCCGGCGTCGCGTTCGCCTGAACAGGCTTTTCGACCGGCCATGACCAGTCACTGATCTCCGGTTCGGAGGTCTTTTCGGCTCGCCGCTCCTCGATCGGGGCGAAAGGATCATTGTCGTCGAACGACCAGCCGCGCACAGGTTCCGCAGTGGGCGTTGCCTGAGGCGCCGGCTGTTCCGGCTCATCGACCGGATGCATCCCCAAAAGTTCGGGCGCACTAACCGGTTCGAGGACCTCGTCGGCTCGCTCTTCGCTGATCTGCTCGCTGGCCGGCGCGACGGTCGACGTCGGACCGACGGTCTCCCACTCGGGCAGGTCCCATTCGGAAAGCTGCGGCTTCTGTTCAGCGCTTGCAGCCGGCGCGTCGTCCCAGGTCGTCTCGTCCGCAGGCTGGTGCTGCGGCTCGACCGGCGGGGGAGCCACCGGCTCATCCTGTGTTTCTGCCACCGGTTCGGCATGTTCCGGCGCTTCATAGACCGGCGCGTCCGCGTCCGGCTGAAGAGCAACGGGGGTTTCGTCCAGCGGCGCCGTAACGGTTCCCGTAGGCTCTACGCGTTCATATTCTACAGGCTCTGCGCGTTCGTATTCTACCGGTTCCGCCGGGGCTTCCTCGGCCGGCCCGGCATCAGGCTCGACGACATGCGCCGGCTCCTCGTGGGCCACGGCCTGGTGGTAAGTCTCGGCAATGCCTTCGTCTTGCGGTGCCAGCGGCTCGACGGCATGCACCGGTTCGCTTTCGGCCACCGGCTCACTTTCGACAAGCGGCGCGCGCTCGGCTTCCGGTTCCGGTTCCGGTTCCGGTTCCGGTTCCGGTTCCGGTTCCGGAGCGTGCTCCTCTACGAAAGGCGCCGAGGCAACCGGTTCGACGGTCTCCGCTTCCAGAGCCTCCGGCTCGTCGAGCGCGGGCAAGGCCTCGGCATGTTCGCTGTCGACTTCGGCGATCGCGTTTTCGAGTTTCGCCAGCTGGCGATTGATCATGTCGTCCGACGGTCGCGGGTTCATGTTTTCGAGTTGGCGGCGCACGGCCGCGCGCGCCTTCTCGTATACCCTGTCCCGCATTTCAGGTGTGTTTTCCGACAGGCCGTCAACGGTCCTGCGAATAACTGCAACAAAATCCGCCATTAGTACTTTCTCATACGCCCAGGTATGTCTTTGCGATCACGACGCGATGTGAGTTCGCCGACACTAGTCCTCAAAGGGGTCCGTCACAAGTATTGTGTCGTCCCGTTCGGGGCTGGTCGAAAGAAGAGCGACCGGTGCACCGATCAGTTCTTCCACCTGGCGGACATACTTGATCGCTTGCGCCGGAAGATCTGCCCAGCTGCGCGCGCCAACCGTCGATTCTTTCCAGCCTTCGAGCGTTACATAGACTGGCTTTGCCGAAGCTTGCTGCGCCTGGCTGGCCGGCAGATGGTCGATCTGCTGTCCGTCCAGAGTATAACCGACGCAGATCTTCAGCTCGTCGAGACCGTCGAGAACGTCGAGCTTGGTGAGCGCGATGCCGGTGATGCCGTTGGCGGCGACCGACTGGCGCACCAATGCCGCATCGAACCAGCCGCAACGGCGCTTGCGACCCGTAACCGTGCCGAACTCATGCCCCTTCTCGCCGAGGAACTGGCCGATCTCATCGGTGAGTTCTGTCGGGAACGGCCCCTCGCCGACACGCGTCGTATAGGCCTTGGTGATGCCGAGGATGTAACCGAGCGAACCCGGACCCATGCCCGAGCCGGCGGCAGCCTGACCGGCAACCGTGTTCGACGAGGTGACGAACGGATAGGTGCCGTGGTCGATGTCGAGCAGGGTGCCTTGCGCGCCTTCGAACAGGATGCGGGCGCCCTTGCGGCGCGCCTTGTCGAGCAGCACCCAGACGGTTTCCATGAACGGCAGCACCTTGGCGGCGACCGAGGAGAGTTCCTGCATGATCGCGTCGTGGCTGATTTCCGTTTCGCAGAGGCCACGGCGCAGCGCATTGTGGTGCGTCAGGAGGCGATCGACCTTGGCCGGCAGCGTATCGAGATCGGCGAGATCCATGACGCGGATGGCGCGACGGCCGACCTTGTCTTCATAGGCCGGGCCGATGCCGCGGCGGGTGGTGCCGATCTTCGTGCCGCTGTTGGAGGCGGCGTCCTCGCGGATGCCGTCGAGTTCGCGGTGCAGCGACAGGATCAGCGTGGCATTGTCGGCGATGCGCAGGTTATCCGGCGTGATCGCAATGCCCTGCTTGCCGAGCTTGTCGATTTCGGCGATCAGTGCGTGCGGATCGATGACGACGCCATTGCCGATGACAGCAAGCTTGCCGGGACGCACCACGCCCGAAGGCAGGAGCGACAGCTTGTAGCTGACGCCGTCGATCACCAGGGTATGGCCGGCATTGTGACCGCCCTGAAAGCGCACGACGATATCCGCGCGCTCGGAGAGCCAATCCACAATCTTGCCTTTGCCTTCGTCACCCCATTGGGAGCCGACCACTACGACATTCGTCATAATTCTCTTCCTGTGCAGGCGCGCAAACGAGGCTGCGCTGTTCTCAAACCCGCGCATCTATACTGTGTTGTCATCTGGAAAGCGACCCCGTTCTGCCCGGCGTTCCGCCCTTTTTGCATGACAAGGCCGGGATTTAGCGCCTATATCTTGTGCTTTCCCGCCATGGCGACAACCGGTCGCCCATCCCCATGCAGGTCTGAGCATCGTGAATTCCAGGGCCTATTTCTATCTGTGCATCACTGCCCTCTTCTGGGGCGGCAACTCGGTCGCCGGCAAGATGGCGGTCGGCCATGTCAGCCCGATGATGCTGACGACCCTGCGCTGGGTCTTCGCGCTGATCGTCATTCTGGTGCTGATGACACCGCAGATCCGCCGCGACTGGGACAAGATCCGCAGGCATTGGCTGCAGCTTCTCGCCTATGGCGCGATCGGCTTTACCACCTTCAACGCGCTGCTCTATTCGGCGCTGAAATATACGAGCGCCATCAACGCCGTCATTCTTCAGGCCGGCATCCCGATGCTGATCTTCCTGTTCAATTTTGCGCTGTTCCGGACGAAAGCCTCGGTCGCCCAGGTCATCGGCTTTACCGTCACCCTGATCGGCGTGCTGGTCACCGCCGCGCATGGCGACGTGACCAGCCTTCTGTCGCTCGAGTTCAACTTCGGCGACGCCTTGATGATCGGCGCCTGCATCGTCTATGCGGGTTACACCGTGGCGCTGCGCTACAAGCCGACCATGCACTGGCAGAGTTTCATCGCCGCGCCCGCCTTCGGCGCGCTTTTGAGCGCCATTCCGCTGCTGTTCTGGGAAATCGGCACCGGCACGGCGATCGTACCCGACACGACAGGCTGGATCATCGTACTTTATGCCGCGATCTTCCCGTCGCTGATGTCGCAGGTGCTCTATGTGCGCGGCGTCGAAATGATCGGTGCCAACCGCGCCGGCCTGTTCATCAACGCCATTCCCGTCTTCGGCACATTGCTATCGGTGATGCTGATCGGCGAGACCTTCCATCTCTTCCATCTCTTTGCCCTGCTCCTCGTGCTTGGCGGCATCGCGATCGCGGAAAAGGGGCGCCCCCGCTGAGCGGTTCTCGCGCCTACCGGGTAGGTTTCAGGCAATGCAATCGCTAGAACTCGGGAGGCGACTTAAGGCTTGATTAGCAGATGACTGTTTCTGTCGCCTCCAGGATATTCTCCCTGGGGCTAAGGCAGTGAAAAATATTAGAATTTCGACACGTATCTATCTGTTGACGGCAATGGCGCTGGTCTTCATGGCCGCAGCCATGGCCTACAAGACGCAAGTTGCCAATTCGGAAGTCAGCGACGAGCGCCGGCAGATGTTGCGCAATGTTACCGAAGCGGCGATCTCGACGATCGCAAGCTTCGAGGAGCAGGAGCGCAATGGCACGCTCTCGCGTGAGGAGGCGCAGAACCGTGCCATTTCCGCCGTCATGGCCATGCGCTTCGGCCAGGACGGCTACTTCTTCATCAACGGCTTCGACGGCATGATGATCGCCCATCCGCTGGCCAAGAAGCTGATTGGAACCGACGTTCGCGGGCTCAAGGACACCAACGGCAAGGCCTTCAACGTCGAGCTCATCGCGCTTGCGCAGAACCCGGGCAGCGGCATCGTCAACTACTACTGGGACAAGCCCGGCCACGAGGAGCCGGTTGAGAAATACTCATATATCCAGGGCTTCAAGCCCTGGGGCTGGGGTGTGGGCACCGGCGTATATGCCGACGACCTCGCTGCGAAGTACAACGCTTCTCTGCTGATGACGATCATCACGACGGTGATTGCCGCAATCGCGACGCTTGCCGCCGCGATGGCGATCGGCCGCTCGATCAGCGGTCCGATCAACCGGCTGAAGGACGTGATGCTTGAAGTGTCGAACAACGACACCCGCTCGCAGGTCCCCGATACCGGCCGCCGCGACGAGATCGGCCATATGGCCGATGCCCTCGTCGTGCTGCGCGCATCGGTGATCGAACGCAACGCCCTCGAGGTTCGTCAGCGCGAACAGCAGGCGGCGCTCGACCACGAGCGCAGCGCCAACGAGGAAATGCAGCAGGCGACCGCGCGCAGCCAGGCCCACGTCGTCAGCAGCATCGGCGGCGCACTCGAACGGCTGGCGAGCGGCGACCTTACAACCCACGTCCCGGACCTCGGCGCCGACTACGAAAAGCTGCGCCAGGACTTCAACACCGCCGTTGCCGCATTGCGCTCGACGGTCAGCGCGATCGCCGACTCGACATCTGTCGTCACCGGCAATGCCAACGAGATCAGCAAGGCGGCCAACGACCTGTCGCAGCGCACCGAACAGCAGGCGGCATCGCTTGAAGAAACGGCGGCGGCTCTCGACGAGATCACCTCGGCGGTCCAGAACTCCACCAACCGCGCCGAGGAGGCCACCCGCATGGTCGCCGAAGCCCGCAAGGGTGCGGCCACCTCAAGCGAAGTCGTTCGCGACGCGATCACCGCCATGGGGCGCATCGAAAACTCGTCCTCGAAGATCGGCGAAATCATCGGCGTGATCGATGACATCGCCTTCCAGACGAACCTTTTGGCGCTGAACGCCGGCGTTGAGGCGGCCCGCGCAGGTGACGCCGGCAAGGGCTTTGCGGTGGTCGCCCAGGAGGTGCGAGAACTGGCGCAGCGTTCGGCGACGGCTGCCAAGGAGATCAAGGGCCTGATCACGGCATCGGGTGTCGAAGTCTCCGCCGGCGTGCGTCTCGTCGAGGCGACCGGCTCGGCGCTTGGCGACATCGAGCGGCGGGTCAACGAGATCAACGACCGCATCGTCGCCATCGCGACGGCCGCCCGCGAACAGTCGGTCGGGCTGCGGGAGATCAACACCGCCGTCAACCAGATGGACCAGATGACGCAGCAGAATGCCGCCATGGTCGAGCAGACCTCGGCAGCAAGCCAGGCGCTCGCCGGCGAAAGCAATGTGCTTTCCGGCCGGCTCGCACAGTTCACGGTCGAGGACAGAGGGTGGCGCCCCGCCGCACAGCGGGCAGCCTGACACGAACCGACACAAAGGAGAATGGCGCCGAACGGGCGCCATTTTCATTCAGGCGAGACGCCGCTCCATGTAGAGCGCGTCCTCGCCGTAGCTTGCAAGCTTCCACGCCAGCCGTTCGTCCATGCGGACCTCAAAGCCCTGCCGTTCCCAGAAGCCGCGGGATCCGTTGACCGAAACGAGCGACATCGAGCGGAACCCTTCCGTCCGGGCGACGTCTTCGAGCATCGGCAGCACGCCACCCCCTGCCCCGGAGCCGCGCATTTCCGGCAGAAGGGCGAGGTCATGGATGTACCAGGTATCGGCAGCGTCAGGGATTTCGCAGAGCATGGTGTTGAGCGACGGCGGCGCGCGCCTGAGCCAGGGGTGGCTGAGCACATAGCCGCGCGACTCTCCCCTTGCGTCCAGCATGAAGCAACCGGCAGGGCTGAGCGCGATGCGGTCGGCGAGCACGGCGTCATCCTCGGGAAAGGCCTGATGCACCACGAGCTGGATCTCCGACACGGAGGCAAGGTCAGGCAGGCTTGCCTCGCGCCAGCGGAATGTCATTTCGGTCATCTTACGTCACAAGCGGTCTAAAACAGGAAAACGCACCGGCGGGCGGCCGGTGCGTGCTCCATTGTCCCACGATTGGGTCGACAAAGCGGCAGATTGCGCTGCCGCTTGCCATGCCGGCATCAATCGATGTTGAAGACCAGCGGCTTTGCCTGGCGAATTGCCGGATTGGCACGCAGCTTGTCAAGCACGGCCTCGGAAACCGCACCATCGACGTAGAGCAGCGCGATCGCGTCGCCGGCTTCCTTCTCGCGGCCGAGCTGGAAGTTGGCGATGTTGACGCCGGCGTCACCGAGCGTCATGCCGATGAAGCCGATCATGCCGGGAACGTCGGTGTTGGTGATGTAGACCATGTGGTTGCCGACATCCGCATCGAGGTTGATGCCCTTGATCTGGATGAAGCGCGGCTTGCCATCCGAGAACACCGTACCGGCAACCGAGCGGGTCTGGTTCGCCGTCTTCACCGTCAGCTTGATGTAGCCGTCGAAGACGCCGGTCTTGTCGCGCTTGACCTCGGACAGGATGATGCCCTTTTCCTTGATCATCACCGGCGCCGAAACCATGTTGACGTCGGCGACCTGCGGCCGGATCAGACCGGCAAGCACAGCGCTCGTCAGCGCCTTGGTGTTCATGCCGGCGGTCGAGCCGTCATAAAGGATCTCGATTTCCTTGATCGCGCTTTCGGTCACCTGACCGACGAAGGCGCCGAGAACGTCGGCAAGCCGGATGAACGGCTTCAGGATCGGCGCTTCCTCGGCGGTGATCGACGGCATGTTGATGGCGTTGGAAACGGCGCCCTTCACCAGGTAGTCCGACATCTGCTCGGCCACCTGCAGCGCGACATTCTCCTGGGCTTCCGTGGTCGAAGCGCCGAGATGCGGCGTGCAGACGACGTTCGGCAGGCCGAAGAGCGGGCTTTCGGTTGCGGGCTCGACCTCGAAGACATCGAAGCCGGCGCCGGCAACGTGGCCCGACTTGATCGCTTCGGCAAGTGCCTTCTCATCGACGAGGCCGCCGCGGGCGCAGTTGACGATGCGCACGCCAGGCTTGGTCTTGGCAAGCGCTTCAGCGTTCAGGATGTTGCGCGTCTTGTCCGTCAGCGGCACGTGCAGGGTGATGAAATCGGCCTGGGCAAGCAGCTCGTCGAGCTCCACCTTGGTGACGCCCATTTCCTCGGCGCGCTCCTTGGAGAGGAACGGGTCATAGGCAAGCACGTGCATCTTGAGGCCGATGGCGCGCGAGCAGACGATCGAACCGATATTGCCCGCACCGATGACGCCGAGCGTCTTGCCGGTGATTTCGACACCCATGAAGCGGGACTTCTCCCACTTGCCGGCCTGCGTCGAGGTGTCGGCGGCCGGCAGCTGGCGGGCAACGGCAAAGAGCAGCGCGATCGCGTGCTCGGCGGTCGTGATCGAGTTGCCGAAGGGCGTGTTCATCACGATGATACCGCGACGCGAGGCGGCCGGGATATCGACGTTGTCGACGCCGATGCCGGCGCGGCCGATGACCTTGAGGTTGGTCGCAGCCGCGATCAGCTTTTCCGTCGCCTTGGTGGCCGAGCGGATCGCCAGACCGTCATAGTTGCCGATGATTTCGGCGAGCTTGTCCTTGTCCTTGCCGAGCTTCGGCTGGAAATCGACTTCGACGCCGCGGTCGCGGAAGATCTGGACGGCGGTTTCCGACAGTTCGTCGGATACGAGAACGCGAGGTGCCATGAGAGGCCTCCTTAAAGATCAGGTCTGAATGGGAATGCGGGTAGCCGGGCCTCGCCCCCATCGGGAGCGAAGCGGATCACTCAAATCAGTGTGAGATGCGGGCGAAGTTCATTGTCCTCACCCTTGTCTGATCAGGCCGCGGCCTGCGCCAGCGTCGCCTTCTGGGTCTCGAAGGCCCAGGTCAGCCACGGCATCAGCGCCTTCATGTCGGCGGTCTCGATCGTGGCACCGGCCCAGATGCGAAGACCGGACGGGGCATCGCGGTAATGGCCGATGTCGAAGGCGACGCCTTCCTTTTCGAGAAGCGCAACGACACCCTTGGCAAAGGCTGCCTGTCCGTCGGCATCGAGCGCCAGAACGTCCTTGTCGACGATCTTCAGGCAGACCGAGGTGTTGGAGCGGGTCTCGTCCTTGACGGCGAGGTTGGCGATCCAGTCATTGGCGGCGACAAAATCGAAGATGGCTTCGGCATTGGCGTCGGCGCGGGCCATCAGGCCCTTGAGCCCGCCGACCTGCTGGGCCCAACGAAGGGCGTCGATGTAGTCTTCGACGCAGAGCATCGACGGCGTGTTGATCGTTTCGCCGGTGAAGATGCCCTCGATCAGCTTGCCGCCCGAGGTCATGCGGAAGATCTTCGGCAGCGGCCAGGCCGGAACGTAGGAAAGCAGGCGTTCGACAGCGCGGGGCGACAGGATGATGACGCCATGGGCGCCTTCGCCGCCGAGAACCTTCTGCCAGGAGAAGGTGACGACGTCGAGCTTGGCGAAATCGAGGTTCTGCGCGAAGGCGGCCGAGGTCGCGTCGCAGATCGTCAGGCCCTTGCGGTCGGCCGGAATGAAGTCGCCGTTCGGCACGCGCACGCCCGAGGTCGTGCCGTTCCAGGTGAAGACCACGTCGCGGTCGAAATCGACCTTGGAAAGATCGGGAAGTTCGCCGTAGCCGGCTTCGAACTTGCGCACGTCGGCGAGCTTGAGCTGCTTGACCACGTCGGTCACCCAGCCGGCGCCAAAGCTTTCCCAGGCGACCATGTCGACGCCGCGCGGACCGAGCAGCGACCAGAGCGCCATTTCGACGGCGCCGGTATCGGAAGCGGGCACGATGCCGATGCGGTAGTCGGCCGGCACTTCGAGAATGTCACGGGTAAGATCGATGGCCTGCTTCAGCTTCGTCTTGCCGACCTTGGCGCGGTGCGAACGACCGAGCGGAGCATCGGAGAGAGCGTCGAGCGTCCAACCGGGGCGCTTCGAGCAAGGGCCAGAAGAGAAATGGGTATTGTTCGGACGGAGGTCCGGCTGTGCAGGCTTTGCCATGTGCTATCCTTCCAGATAGATAGCCCTTCGTTGGGGAAGGGTGTCCCGCCGTCGTCGATATTGGCGACGGGATCGGAAGTCAAGCGCTTTGTCGCAATCGACAAAATTTATGGCGTCGCGGGCAACATCTGCAAAGGCACGCAGCCACAAGCGAGCGATTGTTGCCACGCACCACCCTGCTTCGGGCAGCGCGGGAGCTATCGCGGAAAGAACGCGCTGATCCTGCCCGATCCTTCCATGGCGATCGCGTCAGAACGAGAAGCGCAGGCCGGCCCGGATTTCGTGACGGGAAAGACCATCGTCAAAGCCCTTGTCGCCGCGCGCGCCCGCAAGCGCTTCCGCACCGAAGCCGAACATCTCGCCATCGGCAATATGGGAATAGCGATACCCGACATCGAGCTTCAATTGATCGCTGAGATCGTAGGAGACGCCGGCCATCAGCGCATAGGTGAAACGCCAGCTGTCGCGCCCCTCATAGGAGGTCGAGGTGGCCGCCCCGGCGCAGGCGCCGCCGCCGGCAACGCAGGTCGCCTTTTCGACGGCGGTGTCCCAATTGAGACGTGTCGCGCCGAGACCGGCGCCGACATAGGGCGTGAAGCCGGCGAGCGTGCCGAAGTCGACATAGGCATTCGCCATCAGGCCGAGAGCGGAATAGTCAGCCCCGGTCGAAAACGCACAGGACGTGCCCGCCCCCTGCCCCGCGCACGGGCCTGCCGATGAGGACGAGCCGTTGAACCGGCCTTCGAAATATTCGGCCGTCAGGTCGGCGCGGAACGTGTCGGTAAACTGGTAGCCGACGCCGAGCGCCCCTGAGAACGGCTTGTCGAAACGCGCATGGTCGAAGGGGACGCTGTCATAGGTCGACGTGCCCGCATCGAAGGTCCGGTAATAGGGATCGCCTTCGCTTCGCCACGGCGCATAGCCGATATCGCCGCGCAGATAGATCGCGCTGGCGCCGGTCGCTTCTTTTTCGATGGTGATTTCCGGGGCGTTCAGAAGATCCTCGTCGGCAGCAAGCGCCGCGCCGGAAAGGAGCAGGCCGGCACCAAAAGCGGCTCCGCAGAACCCGTCTCGCCAACCCATGCCCATGCCCTTTCGCTTCCATCACGGTGGGCCATACGTCGCCCGATTCGGCGTTAACTATTGCAAGCCGAGGTTAATCCACGGTTAACCATGCCCGTTAACCATCCGGACACCCCAGAAACGCGAAAGGGCCCGCCAATGGCGGACCCCTTGTGATGCATCGAGCGCTGCTGCCGACTATTCCAGCGCGTAGCGAAGGCCAACCTTGAAGTCGTGCGAGGTGATGTCCTTGAAGTGCATCGGCGCGCTGGTGTATTTTCCGTCGTAGGACCGAATCTCCTTGGTCTTGGCATCACCGAGGTTCATGTAGCTGTAACCGACGTCCAGTGTCAGCCTGTCGCTTGCCTTGTAACCGACGCCCGCGTGCAGCGCCCAGGCGAAGTTCCAGGTGGGATCGCTGTCGGCCGTAGCCAGGCCCAGCTTCGGTACGTTGACGTCACGGAAACCCGAAATGGTGTTGCGCGACGCGCCGATGCCGGCGCCGATGTAGGGAACGACACCGTACCAGTCACCAAGATCGACATAGGCGTTCGCCATCAGCAGCCATTCGGATTTGGCTCCGTCATAGTCGTTGGTGCCTTCCCAAATCGGGTTGCCGCTCGCGTCCGTGTTGTAGGTGTAGCGGTCGAGCGCCGAGAAATCCGCCTTGCCACGATATTCGACGATGCCGTCCATTCGCAGCCAGTCATTGAACTGGTAGCCGACGCCAATGCCACCAAGCGGTGCGCTGTTGAAGCCACCTTCATCCACTAGCTCGTGAAAAGGGGCAAGGGAGAAGTCGGCGTTCTCCAGACTGCCGAGTCGCTGGTTGCTCATGCCCAGATATCCACGCAGGTACCATCCACCGACCGGTACGACCACAGGATCGGGCTCAACATAAAGGTCAGCCGCCGCAGCGGGGATCCCGCCGCAAATCGCGGCGGCCAATGCCAGAAAATGCCTTTTCATAATATCACTCCGCGAATACTAGCGAACTCCTGGGTCGCGACCGGAAGCAGGTTCGGCGACTTTTCTCGCTAGAAGTCGCATGCGCGGGTTAATATCCGATTAAGCATAGAAATTTACCACGATCGCAAGCTTAGCGGGCAATTGCGCTGCAGCGTTAACCATCTTCAAACCGCAGAGGCCAACGAAAAATGCCGACCGCGATAGCAGTCGGCATCCTGTCTTTCGGTGTGTAAGTCGTAGCGGCGACGTCGGTCAGGCGGCGTTGCGAACGCTGCCGATGACATTGACCAGTTCGTCGACGATGCGCTCGACCTGGCCGCGATCGTCGCCTTCCGCCATGACGCGGATGAGCGGCTCGGTGCCGGACGGACGGATCAGCAGGCGGCCCGATTTGGCAAGTTCCGATTCCGCATCCGCGATCGCCTGGCGCACGGTTGCATTCTCAAGTGGCTTGCCGGCGGAAACACGAACATTCTTCAAGACCTGCGGAACCGGCTCGAAGCGATGGCATACTTCGCTGACGGCCTTGCCCTGGCGTTTGATCACCGCAAGGATCTGCAGTGCGGCAACGAGACCATCGCCGGTCGTGCCGAAGTCGGACAGCACGATATGGCCCGACTGCTCGCCGCCGACATTCAGGCCGTCCTGGCGCATCTGCTCGACGACGTAACGGTCGCCGACCTTGGTGCGGCGCAGGTCGATGCCGCGTCCCTTCAGGTAGCGCTCGAGACCGAGATTGGACATCACGGTGGCGGCAATGGCGCCGCCGCGCAGCATGCCGTCCTCGGCCCAGCTGTCGGCGATGACGGCCATCAGCTGGTCGCCATCGATGACCGTGCCGTTCTCGTCGACGATCAGTACGCGGTCGGCGTCACCGTCGAGCGCGATGCCGATATCGGCGCGCACCTCGTGGACCTTCTTCGACAACGCAGCCGGATGGGTAGAGCCGCAATCGAGATTGATGTTTTGACCGTTCGGTTCGGTGCCGATGGTGACGACTTCCGCGCCCAGTTCCCAAAGAGCGGTCGGCGCCACCTTGTAGGCTGCGCCATTGGCGCAGTCGACGGCGATCCTCAGGCCCTGCAGCGTCACGTCGCGCGGCAGGGTGCGCTTTGCGTGCTCCAGGTAGCGATAGATGTCGCCATCGACGCGCTTTGCCCGGCCGATGTCTTCCGACCTAGCCAACTGGCCCGAAAGATCCTGGTCAAGCAGCGCCTCGATCTTCTCCTCGATGTCGTCGGAAAGCTTGTAGCCGTCCGGACCGAAAAGCTTGATGCCGTTGTCCTGGAAGGGATTGTGCGAGGCCGAAATCATCACGCCGATATCGGCGCGCAGCGAACGGGTGAGCATGGCCACACCCGGCGTCGGGATCGGCCCGAGCAGGAAGACGTCGAGGCCGGCAGCGGTGAAGCCTGCCACCATCGCGTTTTCGAGCATGTAGCCGGAAAGACGCGTATCCTTGCCGATCACCACCCGGTGGCGATGGGCGCCGTTGCGAAAGATCGTACCGACGGCGATGCCGACCCGCATCGCCAGATCCGGCGTCATCGGAAACGTGTTGGACTGGCCGCGAATACCATCGGTACCGAAATACTTGCGCTTCATAAGAGCTCCATCGTTCTGCCGGGTCAGCGCTGGCTTTGCCAGCTTCGCCTGTCTGCGGGGTGCGCGACTGGGTTTCATTGACCGGACCTCATTTCAAATCGGCGGTTGCCGTACGCCTCGGATCGTCGTGCCGGACCATGGCATGCGATCGCAAGACACATGAGTCTTCTTTGACACAAAAGCGCAGCAAACGGCAGCAAGCCTAGCATCAGAAATCATTACATCCCGTTACCAAATGCCAGACGCCGAACCGCCAACGAAAAGCCGCCGTTCCACTCAAGGAACGGCGGCTCCAATACATGGCCGAGAGGCGTCGGTTATTGCGGCTGCGGCTCGAACCCGCCTTCGGATTCTTCGCCCTTGCTGCCGGCCGAACCTTCCTTCTTGGCGCCGGCCGAGGGAACGGCCGAGCCGCGATGCGGCGGCGTGTCGTCGCCGAGATCACGTGCCGGCTTCTCTCCGCGGATCAGCGCCTTGATTTCTTCGCCGGTCAGCGTCTCGTATTCGAGCAGCCCTTCGGCAAGCGCCACGAACTCGTGGTTCTTCTCCGTCAGGATTTTGCGCGCGGTCTCGTAGGCCTCATCGATCAGACGACGGATTTCGTTGTCGATCTTCTGGGCGGTCGCCTCCGACACGTTCTTCTGCTGGGCAACGGAGTGGCCGAGGAAGACTTCCTGCTGGTTCTCGCCGTAGGAAACCTGGCCGAGCTGGTCGGAGAAGCCCCATTGCGTCACCATCGCGCGGGCAAGCTTGGTGGCCTGCTCGATATCGGACGATGCGCCGGAGGTGATGTTCTCCTTGCCGAAGGTCAGCTCTTCGGCGACGCGACCGCCCATCATGATGGCAAGACGCGAGACCATCCACTTGTAGCTCATCGAATAGCGGTCGCCTTCCGGCAACTGCATGACCATGCCGAGCGCGCGACCGCGCGGGATGATCGTCGCCTTGTGCAGCGGGTCGGCCGAGGGAACGTTGAGCG
Organism: Ensifer adhaerens; assembly: GCF_002940685.1. GTDB lineage: Bacteria > Pseudomonadota > Alphaproteobacteria > Rhizobiales > Rhizobiaceae > Ensifer > Ensifer adhaerens_E. The sequence continues at coordinate 136,623 of NZ_PNFP01000005.1, forward strand.
CCAGGATCGCGTGACCGGCTTCGTGATAGGCGGTCAGCTTCTTCTCGGCTTCGGTCATCGCCGACGAACGGCGCTCCGCGCCCATCATGATCTTGTCCTTGGCATCCTCGAACTCGAGCATGGTGACAAGACGCTTGTTGCGCCGGGCGGCCATCAGGGCAGCCTCGTTGACGAGGTTCATGAGGTCGGCACCGGAGAAGCCGGGCGTACCACGGGCGAGCACCTTGAGGTCGACATTCGGCGCCAGCGGCACGTTGCGCACATGCACCTTGAGGATGCGTTCGCGGCCGTTGATATCCGGGTTCGGCACGACGACCTGGCGGTCGAAACGGCCCGGACGTAGAAGGGCCGGGTCGAGAACGTCAGGACGGTTGGTCGCAGCGATCAGGATGATACCTTCGTTGGCTTCAAAGCCGTCCATCTCGACCAGCAGCTGGTTGAGCGTCTGTTCGCGCTCGTCGTTGCCGCCGCCAAGACCGGCGCCACGATGGCGGCCGACGGCGTCGATTTCGTCGATGAAGATGATGCAGGGCGCATTCTTCTTGGCCTGCTCGAACATGTCACGCACACGGCTGGCGCCGACGCCGACGAACATTTCGACGAAGTCCGAGCCGGAGATCGTGAAGAACGGCACGTTGGCTTCGCCTGCGACCGAGCGGGCAAGTAGCGTCTTACCGGTACCGGGCGGACCGACGAGCAGCACGCCGCGCGGAATACGACCGCCAAGGCGCTGGAACTTCTGCGGGTCGCGCAGGAATTCGACGATTTCCTCCAGATCCTGCTTGGCTTCGTCGACGCCGGCGACGTCGTCAAACGTGACGCGGCCATGCGCTTCCGTCAGAAGCTTTGCCTTCGACTTACCAAAGCCCATGGCGCCACGCGAGCCGCCCTGCATCTGGCGCATGAAGAACAGCCAGACGCCGAGGATCAGAAGCATCGGCAGAAGCGTTCCGATATAGCTGAGGAACCCGGACGAACCGTCGGTTTCCGGGCGAACCGTGACCGTCACGTCCTTGGCCTCGAGGCGCTCGGTGAGCGCCGTATCAACGGATGGCGCATAGGTCTGGAAGGTTGCGCCGCTTTCGGAGTAGCTGCCGATCACCTTCGAGCCGGTGATGACCACTTCCTTGACGCGGCTCGCATCCACGTCCTTGAGGAACTGCGAGAACGGAATCTCGCGCGAGCCGGTGCGCTCCGTCGGCTGCTGGAACATGCTGAACAGCGCGATCAGCAGAAGCGCTATGATTGCCCAAAGGGCAAGATTACGAAAATTAGGGTTCATCGAACTCCCCGGAACCTGTCACGACCCGCGCATTTCGCGAGCCGCTGTCTTGCTCCCTAACATAGGGTTCTGGTGACGTATTGCCAAGGCAAACCGCCGGCTACCGTTCCATTTCTGTCAATAGATCGTGAACCGGCGGCGGAGGATAATGCGCTCGTCCGAACAATCCGGCGATCCGATCGGCCATGATCCGGTCGAAACCCGGCAAAAAGGTGTCGTAGAGCCCGATCCGCGGCTCGATTGTGACGGATGCGACACTTTCACCGTTCTCCGCGAGTATCTGCGGCGCCGAGAGCGACGCACGGCCGGCAACGCCCGGTGGCAGGCCTGCGGCAATAAGTCTCTGCTGTTGTGGTCCACGCCCGCCTTCCGCCACCACGGAGACCGGAGCGTCTCGGCCATTGTGCACACGGAAGCGACCGTCCCACAGTCCGGTCTCGCCGCCCGCAAGCCTCAAAGCCTGCAGACCCCGCGCCTCGCGATAGAGGTAGAGCCCGCTCGAACGCCGGTCGAACACGCATCTCCCGGCGGTCAGCCGGCCGGGTGTTGCCTGCTGCAGAAACGTCGTCAGCCGCTCCACAGTGTCGGCGGCAGGGATATGCGCACGACCGCCGATGACGGCCACCAGCGCCAGCAGCGCCCGCTGCCAGTCGACGTCGCGTTCCTCGGCCGGGGTGCGCGTGATTTCCGCCACCAGGCCCGCATGCACGCGGACGTGTCGGGCGATGAGGGTGGCGGCTCTTGCCGACGACCGGGCTCTGGCCACCGCATCCCATGCGCCCGCCTTCGCCTGCGGAGATCGCGCCAGTTCAGCGCGGGCACGCACCCGCTCGAAAACCGGGTTGGCGTTGCTCGGGTCATCGAACCAGGTCGCGCTGCGGGCCGCAAGAAAGGCGCGGATCGACGCCCGCTCGAGGTCGAGGAACGGCCGCAGCACCCAGATCCGGCGATCGTAGAGGGTGGCGCTCGCCATGCCGGAGGCACCCGGCCCCTGCGCCCTTTGCGTCCGCATCAGGATCGTTTCGCGCTGGTCGTCGCCGGTGTGGCCGGTGGCGATGCAGCCGGCCTCGAGCCGCTCGGCGGCATCCGCCAGCAGGCGATAGCGCGCCGCGCGCGCGGCTGCCTGAATGCCGGTCAGCGGTTTGGGGCCATCCCATCGCATGGTGAGGTGCGGCACGCCGATGCTTGCGCAGAACGCGGCAACGCCTTGCGCTTCCTCGGCCGATTCCGGCCTCAGGGCGTGATCGACCGTGCACGCGACCAGGGACAATCTGTTGGGTTCGGCTGCCTCGATCGCCTCGTTCAGGGCGAGAAGCAGGCCCTTGGAGTCGCTCCCGCCGGAGATGGCGACGAGGATGCGCATCGGGCGAAGAAAGGAGGCGAGAAATCGTTTTGCCGTTTCGACAACGGCCGTCGGCGCTTGAGCCTCAGCAGCCAAAGCGGCTCTGCTCGCTCGTCACCTTCGCCTTCACCGCGGGCGAGGCCTTGGGATAGCGCTTGTTGACCTCGCGCAGCGTTGCGCAGGCAGTTTCCTTGTTGTCGAGCGCGCCCAGCGACATGCCGAGCTTCAGCAGCATTTCCGGTGCCTTCGGCGACTTGCCGTGGGCCTGATGCGCATTCAGGAAGGTCTTGGCAGCGTCGCTGTATTTGCCCTGCGAATATTGGGCCTCGCCCAGCCAGAAGCTGGCATCGGCCGCCTTGTCGCCATTGGGAAACGCGGCCAGGTAGTCGCCAAATTCCTGTTCGGCGGTGCTGTAGTCGCCCGAGAGGACATGACCGTAGGCCGACTGATAGAGGTCGCCGGGGTTGTCGAGAGACGCCGTCTGCTGACTGCCGGGATTGCTGTTCAATCCGCCATCGCTGGGTGCGCCGGAATCGACACCCGGTAGCGTGGCATTGGCGCCCGGCTGCGTGTCGGTGGTGGCTGCGACCGGATTACCGTTTTCGTCGAATACGATCTGGCCGAGCGTCGAGGGCGGCGCAGCGCCGGTGGCGCCCTGGCCCGCACCGGGCGAAACGCCCGACGACGCCATGTCGTTGCCGCCGCCTGCCGGCGCCATGGTCTGGCTATCCGTCACCCCCGGGGTGACGGACGCCTGATCGCTGGTTTTCGGCGTCTGCAGAGCGCCGCTCTTCTTCGGGGAGGCCTTGCCGCTTTCCAGATCCTGGAAGCGGAACTCGTTGTCCTCCTGGAACTTCCGGATCTGCTCCTGCATCTGCAGGAGCTGGAAGCTCATTTCCTCGATACGCCCGTTGAGCGAGCGGATCTGTTCCTCGAGCTGGCCAATCCGTGCGGTTTCGGCCGACTGCACCTTCACCACAGGCAGCTTCTGCTGCGCTGACGCGTTGGTGTCAGCCGTTCGGGCCAGCAGCCCTGAAAGAGGCATGGCGTTCGCCGTCTGGCCGAGACCCGCAAGGGTCGCAAGACCGATCAGGCCCGCCACGACAAATTTCTTCATTTCATTTGTCCTGTTCGAATACCGGTTGTCCCACCCTTGAGCCGGGGCCCGCAATACATCTCGCCGAGTCAACTGGGTGATTGCCGCACAGTTTTCCAATTACCCTGAAAAAGCAACGGAGTTCGGCCAAAGTGTGGTAAAAAAGCAAAGGGCGGCCGAGGGCCGCCCTTTTAATTTTAGCGATCTGTGATCTCGGGAACACGATGTGTCTTGCGCGATCACGCATCGATTCCCGGCCACGCGAGACGCGCGGCCACGGCATCATTACATGCCGGCGCCACCGAGAACGGTAACCGCGCGGCGGTTCTGCGACCAGCACGAGATGTCGTCGCAAACGGCAACCGGCTTTTCCTTGCCGTAGGAGATCGTCTTCATGCGGTTCGCCGGAACGCCCTGGCTGATCAGGTAGTCGCGGGTGGAAGCCGCACGGCGGGCGCCGAGCGCCAGGTTGTATTCGCGCGTGCCGCGTTCGTCGGCATGGCCTTCGATGGTGATCGCGTAGTTCGGATACTTGGCGAGCCACTGAGCCTGACGGGCGAGCGTCTGCTGTGCGTCGGCACGGATCGAGGTGGAGTCGGTGTCGAAGAAGATGCGGTCGCCGACATTGACGGTGAAGTCCTGCTGCGAGCCCGGCGTTGCGGAACCGGCGCCGCCGAGACCGAGTTCGCCAGCACTGCCCGGCAGGTTCTTCTTCGATGCACAGCCAGCCAGGGCAAGCGTCATGACCAGGGCGATCATGACCGGGTTGCGAGCGATGGTCTGCATGCGGCCTGCGGCCGGGGTGTCAATTCGGCTCATACGCCGGTCTCCTTGAGAAGTGTCTGAATTCACGGTTGCCAGACTGTAACCGGAAGCGGTTAATCGCTTTTCAACAGTTATGGTTAACAAATCGATAATTTCGGCCCGGGCCCTGCTAGACCAGCACTTTGCGGCGAGAAAGCGGCACCGCTGCCACAATCTCCGCCGCAAATCGGGTCACCCTATTCAAGCAGCGGCGACCAGGCCGGGTCGGATGCGAAGCCCTTGGTCTGGATCAGCTGCTCGTTGTAACCGGAGAGGTCGATCGAGTAGAGCTGCGGCCCGCCGGAGCCGGCGCCCTGGCGGAAGAACATCAGGACGCGGCCGTTCGGCGCCCAGGTCGGGCCTTCGTTGTGGAAGCCGGTCGTGAGGATACGTTCGCCCGAACCGTCGGTCTTCATCACGCCGATCGAGAACTTGCCGCCCGACTGCTTGGTGAAGGCGATGAGGTCGCCACGCGGAGACCATACCGGCGTCGAATAGGAGCCGTCGCCGAAGGAGATGCGGCGCTGGCCGGAGCCGTCGGCACCCATGACGTAGATCTGCTGGCGACCACCGCGGTCGCTTTCAAAGGCAATCTGGCTGCCGTCGGGCGAATAGGACGGTGCGGTGTCGATCGCCGCGGTGTTGGTGAGGCGCGTCGTCGTGCGCGAGCGCAGGTCCATCGTGTAGATGTTGGCGTTGCCGTCCTGCTGCAGGCTCATGATGACCCGCTGGCCATCCGGCGAGAAGCGCGGCGAGAAGGTCATGCCGGGGAAGTTGCCGACGACCTCGCGCTGGCCGGTTTCCAGCTGCAGCAGGTAGACGCGCGGCTGCTGGTTTTCGAACGACATGTAGGTGACTTCCTGGCGGTTCGGCGAGAAGCGCGGCGTCAGAACGATGTCGTTGGAATTGGTGAGCGCACGGGCGTTGAAGCCGTCCTGGTCCATGATGGCGAGCTGCCGCTTGCGTGCCGTCTTCGGCCCGCTTTCGGCGACATAGACGATACGGGTGTCGAAATAGCCCTTTTCGCCGGTGATGCGCTCATAGATGGCATCGGCGATGATGTGGGCGACGCGGCGCCAGTTTTCCGGCTGGGTGAAGAACTGCTGGCCGGTCATCTGCGAGCCGCCGAACGTATCCCACAGGCGGAATTCCGCCTTCAGCCTGCCGTCGCCTTCCTGCGTCACGCGGCCGGTGACGAGCGCCTGTGCGTTGATGACCTTCCAGTCCTCAAAGCGCGGCGTCGCGTCCGGGTTGCTGATCTTCTCGATGAAGGCACCCTTGTTGATCGGCGCAAACAGGCCCGAACGCTTCAGATCGGCTGCGACAACGTCGGAAATCTTCTGACCGAGTTCGCCCTGGAGGAAGTCGGTAACAGCAATCGGCAGCGGTTCGACGTTGCCCTTGTTGATGTTGATTTCAACTTCAGCATTTGCCGGTGTCACCGCCGCCACGACGGCGGCTAACATGCCCGCGGCCACCATCATGGCGCGGATAAGAGAGACCTTGATCATAGGGACAAGCCTTTCAGCTTCGTACGAAGGGTTTGCAGGGTTGGGGTGCTATCCGGCATGGGTTCCAATCCCGGCAGCTCTAGAGTGCGAATTCCGAGGGGTCGAAGTTCAGCACGAGGGTATTCCATCCTTTTTCGCCCTCATATTTTTCAGGCGGGAGATTCTGTAGCGGCGCCGAGCGACGGATCGCGCGCAAGGTGCTGCTCTCAACGGCGCGGCGGGTGCCTTCGGGGCCGCCGGTTGCGGTAACCTCGGGCGTACCGACGATGTTGCCCGACGGGTCGAGCTGCACGCGGACCGTGACGCGAACTTCCTCAACGCCGGTCAGGCCTGGGGTCAGCGACCAGTTGCCCTGAATCTGGCCCTTGACGCCGTCGATCTCGTTGGCGCTCAAGCCCACGCCGATCGTCTTCTTGCCGCCGAGAGCCGCTTCCTGCGTCGAGCGCTTGGCGCCACCGGCGGACGGATCCTGCCGGTTGAGCAGCGCTGCGATCTCGTCGGCGTTGAACTTGCTTTCCTCGGTGGAAGCCGCCTTCTTCTGTTCCTTCGGCGTCGCCTCGTTCTTGCGCTCCGGCGTCTTTGCGCTCTGCGCCGGCTTTTCGACCTTCGGCTTTGCAGCCGGCGTCGGCACCTTCTCGGGCAGCGCTTCGGCTTCCGGGTTCTCGGCCGGCTTTTCTTCGGCGGGCGCCGGATCGGGCTTCGTTTCCGGCTTCACTTCCTGCTTGGGTTCCGGCAGGGCTGCAACTTCGGTCGCGGGCTCCGAGGCAGGCTTGCTCTCCTCGACCTTCTTGATTTCCTGCTCGACCGGATCGGGCGTCGGTTCGGGCTTTTCGTTCTTTTCAGGCGAGGCCGTGGCTTCGCTCTTCGACGGCTTGGCGTTCGGCGTCGGCGGCGTCTTCAGGTCCGTGTCGTTGTCGCCGATGTTTTCGGCTGGCTGGTTCGTCTCCGGACGCTTGGTCGGAACCGGCGACGACGTCTCCTTCTTCGGAGCCTTCTTGTCGCCCTGCTGAACCTGGGTCATTTCCGAATAGGGAACGATGTCGACAGGCAAAGCCTCGACGTCGGCGACCTGGAAGTCAGCCGGGCTGCCAAGCGACACCAGCGCCCAGGTCAAGACCATGGCGTGGAGGACAGCAGATGTAGCGAGACTGCCCTTCATCGTGGACGATCACTTTTCCTGTTCTTGCAGCGTGACGAGGCCGAGGTTCTTGAAACCGGCGGCCGAGATGCGGGCCATGACCTTCATGACCGTACCGTAGTCGGCATTGGTGTCGCCGCGCACATAGATGCGCTCGTTGTAGCCGGTGGTGGCGATCGCCTCGAGCTTCGGCACCACTTCGTCGATGGCGATCGCGGTTTCCTGCAGGTAGATCTCGCCGGCCGGGTTGACCGAGACGGTGATCGGCTGCGTATCGGAATTGAGCGCCTTTGCCTGCGTTTCCGGCAGGTCGATCGGCACGCCGACCGTCATCATCGGTGCTGCCACCATGAAGATGATCAGGAGCACGAGCATGACGTCGACGAACGGCGTCACGTTGATCTCGCTCATCATGGCTTTCTTGCCGCCGCGGCGACGACGTCCGCCACCCGAACCCTTGGCTCCGCCAACCGACATACCCATCAGCGTGGTCTCCGTATTCTCTGGCGATTATTGTGCGGCCTGACGCGGGCTCTGCAGCTTCTCGTCGATCTGGCGCGACAGGATGGCGGAGAACTCGTCAGCAAAGGCTTCCATGCGGGCCGAGAGCTTGCCGGCGTCGGCCGAGAACTTGTTGTAGGCGATAACCGCGGGGATAGCGGCGAGAAGGCCGATCGCGGTGGCGAGCAGCGCCTCGGCGATACCGGGCGCCACGACCGCAAGGTTGGTCGACTTCGAGCCGGCAATCGCCTGGAACGAGGTCATGATACCGACAACCGTACCGAAGAGGCCGATGAACGGGGCGGCCGAGCCGATGGTCGCGAGCGAGCCGAGGCGGGCTTCGAGCGATTCCGATTCACGGGCAAGGGTCACGTCCATGGCGCGGTCGATGCGCATCTGCAGGCCGATCGGCGAACGGGCGCCGCGCTCGAAGCTCTTCTTCCATTCGCGCATGGCCGATACGAAGATCGCACCCATGCCGGCGGTCTGCCGGTCGGCGAGCGTGCGGTAGAGCTCTTCCAGCGACTGGCCCGACCAGAACACCTGCTCGAAGCTGTCGAGCTGGCGACGAACGCGACCGTAGTTCAGCGTCTTGTCGACGACGATCGCCCAGGTCCAGACGGAGGCTGCCACCAGCCCCAGCATGACCAGCTTCACGACGAAGCCCGCTTGCATGAATAGCGACCAGAGACTCACGTCGTGCGTCGCAGCGGCCAATCCAACCTGTTCCATCGTCTTCAGTCCCCGAATCCAAACACCCGGCAAGAGCGGTTCATGCTCGTGACCGGGTAGCCCAAACGTCCTGTTTGCAAGAGTGCCCGGCACCGCCGCAGATCGCACCATCGCGACCTTAATTAGCTTTAGGTTGCCTTCTTGCCGTCAATTTTGGTCAAAGGATGACGTGCACTGCACAAATCCTGATGCGATGATTAAGACACCATTATGGTTAAGAGACCGTTACCGCAGTGTGTCTTTGCAGTCTCACCGGAGCGGCGGAACTTACACTGGCCGGCCACGTTGTCCGGCGACAAGCGGATCCACGACGAGGCGTTGCGAAAAGCTGCCGTTCTCGCGATAGTCTGACGGTCGCGCTGCCACCATGCCCATCACAAAGGCGACCCCGAAGTCGACGGCCGTGCAACTGATCCCGGGTGAGCAAATGACCAGTTCCGGAAAGGCATCCACGAATAGCGGCAAAGCCAAACCGGCGGCCAGGGCGCAAAAGCCGCCCGCCGCCAAGGCACATTCCGCTGCGTCCGAAGAGATCGTTTCCGGCGTCAGGATCAGCCATCCGGAACGGATCCTGTTTCCGGAGCGGGGCATCAGCAAAGGGGATCTCGCCCGTTACTGCGCGGCGGTCGCCGATCGCATGCTGCCTTTCGCCGCCGGCCACCTGCTGTCATTGGTGCGCGCGCCCCAAGGGCTAAAGGGGCCGCGCTTCTACCAGAAGCATGCCGGCGATGGCTTTCCGCAGGAGATCAGGGAAATCCCGGTCAGGGAGAGCTCCGGCGAAACCGAGAGCTACATGTATGTGCAGGATGCCCAAGGCTTGATCGCCGCGGTGCAGATGGGAGCGCTTGAATTCCACATCTGGGGCTCGCGGTTCGACGCGCTGGAAACGCCCGATCGCCTCGTTTTCGACCTCGACCCCGATGAAGGTCTTGATTTCACGACCGTGAAGGACGCCGCCACCGCCTTGCGCGAAGCGCTCACGGAGATCGGGCTCAAGTCGATGCCGATGGTCACGGGCGGCAAGGGCGTCCATGTCATCGTACCCTTGATTGCCCAAGCCACCTGGCCGGAAGCAAAGGCTTTTGCCAAAGCCTTTGCGCAAGGCTTCGCCGAGCGCGAACCGCAAAAGTTCATCGCCACCATGTCGAAGGAGAAGCGCAAGGGCGTGATCTTCATCGACTGGCTGAGAAACGAGCGCGGCGCCACCGCGGTCGCGCCCTATTCGACCCGGGCGCGGCCCGGCGGACCGGTCGCCACGCCCACCAGCTGGGACGAACTTGCCGATCTCAAGTCCGCCAATAGCTTTCATATCCCCGACATTCTCGCGCGCATTGAAGGCGGATGCGATCCGTGGCGAGACCTCGCAAACGTCAGGCAATCGCTCACCCGGGAGATGCTGGACAGGCTTGGGGCGAAAGCGGCGGACTAGGCCGCCGCCTCCCGCTGTAGATCGAGTATCCAGGCTCGAATGGACGTGCCGATTGCATCGGGATGATCCTCCTGCAGATAGTGCGCACCCGCTCCGAGCTTCACGAGACGGCAATCGGCGAGCGCACCGGCACAGGCTTCCGCCTCCGCCGGAGAAATCAGGGCGCCCGGATCGCCCGAGAACAACAGTTTCGGATAGTGCGAAGCGCGAAGGGCCGCATGGTCCGCGCCATTGATCGCGTGGAATTCGCTCGGGCTGCCCTCGATCGGCAGTTCGCGTGGCAACCGAAGCACGGGGCGACGGGAGGCCGGGTCCGGAAACGGCGAACGATAGGCATCCATTTCCTCATCGCTCAGTTTGCGCAGGATCGCATTCGGCACCACCCGCTCGATGAAGACGTTCTCTTCCAGGATCAATCGCTCACCGACACAAGGGGTACGGAACGCCTTGAACAATTCGCGCGCCTGCGGCTTTTGATGGAAGGCGTCGAATGTCTCGGCCGGCCGGATGTACTCCATGAAGGCCAGTCCCAGTACCTTTTCCGGATAAAGCGCAGCAAAGTGAAAGGCGAGTGCAGTTCCCCAGTCCTGAGCGACGAGAAAGAGCGGACCGGGCACGACCTTTTCGACGAAGGCTTCGAGATAACGGAACTGGTCGAGAAAGGAATAGTCGATATCGGGCTTGGCCGAGTGGCCATAACCGATCAGATCCGGCGCGACGCAGCGTCCGATCGCAGCCACATGCGGAATGATGTTGCGCCAGATGTAGGACGACGTCGGATTGCCGTGCAGGAACAGGACCGTCGGCCCCGAGCCCTGCTCGACATAGGCCATCGACGATCCCAGGATATCGACGAACGATTTGCCGGCTGCGAATGTCTCGTCACGCATGCTTTCCTCCATCAAACACTGTTGAAAAAACGATCTTCCTGAAGGTCGCAAGCGGCGCCGGACTCCGGTCAACCTTCATGCGCAGCATCGCCCCTTGCCAGGCGCTGAGCAGGAAATCGGCGAGCTCGGCCGCCGAGCCGAGCGGCGTAATTTCGCCCTTCTCCAGCCCTTCGGCGATGCAGGCTTCGAAAGGGGCCCGCCAGGTCTCGAAGAGTTTCGACAGATGCGCACGAAGCCTTTCGTTGTCGAACGAGGCTTCGAGGCTGAGATTGCCGATCATGCAGCCGCGGCTGTAGTCGGCATCGGCAAGCTTGCCGGTGATGAGGTCGATATAGCGGCGAAGCCGATCGACCGGGCGCACGCTTCTGTCGCCAAGCGCCTCTTCGACGAGCCCCGAGACATAGGCGAAGTAGCGATCGAGCACTTCGATGACGAAGTCTTCCTTCGAAGCGAAGTGATTGGTGAAAGACCCGGGACGGGCGCCCGCAACCTCGACGATGTCGCGCACGCCGGTGCCGGCGTAGCCTGTGTTCCATACGAGCTGATCGCCCGCCTTCAGAAGATTTTCGCGTATCGATTTTCTGGACATAGCGAAATAATACGTACGTACGTATTATTGTCAATCGTTGAAACCGAAAGTGGAAACGAGGAGCGTTGCCAACGAAAAACGCCCCACTTCGGGGGCGTTGCGATCGGATCGAGGTTGGAGCGCCGCGACCTAGCCGGCGCTCTCCTTCGCATGCTGGAACTTGTAGGCGAGCGCCTCAGGCAGCCGCCGCGGCCGGCCCTGGCCGTTGATGACGGCGATGATCACCTTGGCGGCGATCAGCAGCTGCTCGCCCCGGCGGATCTCCTGCTGCAGCACCATCTTGGCGCCGCCGGCTTTCTCGGTGACCGTCGTGATCGTCAGGATGTCGTCCATGCGCGCCGGCAGCTTGAAGTCGATTTCCATGCGGTGCACGACGAAGACGAGACCTTCGCTGTCGCCCTCGATCGCCAGCGTCGCCTGCTCCACGCCGAGCAGCCGCAGGAAATCGGTGCGGGCGCGTTCCATGAAATGCAGGTAGCGGGCGTGGTAGACGACGCCGGAAAAATCGGTGTCTTCGTAATAGACGCGCTGGATCAGCCGATGGCCGTTTTCGGTCAGTTCGCCTGCGAGCGAAATCAGGGACATACTTCTCTCCGAAAGAATTTCCCGTTTCCTGTGCAGGAACAAAAAGCCGTTTGCAAGCATTGCAGCGTTGTCACAATCCTATCCTATCACGTGACCGACTTCCCTTGCGATCAGGAGAACGTGCATGAAGATTGCAATTCTCGGCGGCGACGGTTTCGTCGGCTGGCCCACGGCCCTTCATTTGTCCGATGCCGGTCACGACGTTCACATCCTCGACAACCTCTCCCGCCGATGGATCGATACGGAACTCGGCGTGCAATCCCTGACGCCGATGGATTCGATCCAGGAACGCACCCGCATCTGGCATGCCGAAACCGGCCGCCGCATCCACTTCAACCTGATCGACCTTGCTCGCGACTACGAACTCCTGAAGAACTGGCTCGCCGAGCATCGCCCCGATGCCATCGTGCATTTCGCCGAACAGCGCGCCGCCCCCTATTCGATGAAGAGCGACCGCCACAAGAACTACACGGTCAACAACAACGTTAACGGCACTCACAATCTTCTGAACGCGCTGGTCGAGCTCGGGCTCGACGCCCATCTCGTGCACCTCGGCACCATGGGCGTCTACGGCTATTCCACCATCGGCGCGGCGATCCCCGAGGGGTATCTGCCCGTCGGCATCGAGACGATGAGCGGCGAGACGGTCAGCCAGGAAATCCTCTATCCATCCAATCCGGGCTCGATCTACCATATGACCAAGTGTCTGGATCAGCTGCTCTTCCAGTTCTATGCCAAGAACGATGGCGTGAGGATCACCGACCTGCACCAGGGCATCGTCTGGGGCACCCACACCGAGCAGACGCGCCGCCATCCGCAACTCATCAACCGCTTCGACTATGACGGCGACTACGGCACCGTCTTGAACCGCTTCCTGATCCAGGCGGCGATCGGCTATCCGCTGACGGTGCACGGCACAGGCGGCCAGACGCGCGCCTTCATCCATATCCAGGATTCGGTGCGCTGCATCGAACTCGCGCTGAAGAACCCGCCGGCACGCGGCAGCCGCGTCGAGATCTTCAACCAGATGACCGAAACCCACCGGGTGCGCGACCTTGCCGAGATGATCGCATCGCTATCGGGCGCTGAGATCGCCTGGCTGCCGAACCCGCGCAAGGAAGCCGCCGAGAACGAACTCGTCGTGCACAACGAGAAATTCCTGGGCCTCGGCCTCAACCCGACGCGGCTGCAGGACGGATTGCTTTCGGAAATCGTCGATGTCGCCAAGAAATTCGCCTATCGTGTCGACAGAACGCGCGTGCCGGCCGTCTCCGCCTGGACCAAGGACATCGCGCCGCTCATCAACCACGACCCAGAGGGCAAGCGGCTGAAATCCGTTTCATGACATCGAACGATCCTTCGGAGGGGCTCAGCCCCTCCTCGCCTCCAACTGCCGGCCATGCCTTCGTGACGCTCGTCACCAATGCCGACTATGCGCTCGGCGCACGGGCGCTGGCCCGTTCCATCCGGCTGACGGGCACCGGGGCCGATATCGTCGTTCTGCACACGGGCGGCGTGTCGCTCGAAGCGCTGGCGCCGCTTGCCGCTTTCGGCTGCCGCATGGTCGAGACCGACCTCCTGCCGCTCTCCGACGCCTTCAACGAACGCCATCAGCGCCGCAACGTCCATGAGAAAGCTCCCTTCACCAAGGGGCGCAAGCCGGACTTCCATTCGCCGCTCGACAATTTCTGCAAGCTCCGGCTCTGGCAACTCGACGAATACCGGCGCTGCGTCTTCATCGATGCCGACGCGATCGTGCTTCGGAACATCGACCGGCTGTTTGCCTATCCGGAATTCTCGGCCGCCCCCAATGTCTACGAAAGCCTTGCGGACTTTCATCGGCTGAATTCCGGCGTCTTCGTCGCCGAACCGTCATCGGCGACATTCGAACGGATGCTGGCCTGCCTCGACGCGCCGGATGCCTTCTGGCCGCGCACCGACCAGACCTTCCTGCAGACCTTTTTCCCGGACTGGCACGGCCTGCCGGTGACCATGAACATGCTGCAATATGTCTGGTTCAACCTTCCCGAACTCTGGGACTGGCGTTCCATCGGCGTGCTTCATTTCCAGTACGAAAAGCCCTGGGAGAAAGATCATCCCCGCGCTGGAGCCTTGCAGCCGTTGGTCGAACTCTGGCACGCCTATCTGACGGGAGAAGGCATTCCGGACATCGCATCGCTCGCCAATCCGGCACGCCCATGACGAGGGTTCTGGTTTCCGGCGGCACCGGCTTCGTCGGCCGCTTCATCGTCGAGCACCTGCTGCAAAATGGCTATGAGGTTGCGGTCGGCGGCCGCACAGCGCCCGCCCGCGGCCTTTTCTCAAAGCCTGTCGATTTCGTGCCGCTTTCGCTCGATCCGGGTCTAGACCAGGCCGCCGCCTTCGCCGGGATGGAAGGTTTCGTCCATGCCGCCTTCGAGCATGTCGAAGGCAAGTATCGCGGCGGCGAAGGCGATGATCCCGATGGTTTCCGCCATGCCAATATCGACGGCTCTCGCCGCCTGTTCGAAACGGCGCGTGCCGCCGGCGTCAAACGCTGCGTGTTCCTGTCGAGCCGGGCCGTCTACGGCAGCCGGTTGGCGGGCACGGCCGACGAGACCACGCCCCCGGAACCGGACACGCTCTATGGTGAAGTGAAGCGCGCTGCCGAAAGCCTGCTCCGCGCGCTTGCCGCCCACGACTTTTGCGTTGCGAACCTGCGCGTGACCGGCGTCTACGGCGCGGTCGGCCCCGGCAAGAAACACAAATGGGCCGAACTTTTTTCGGCCTACCTCGACGGGCGGCCAGTCGAACCGCGGATCGGAACGGAGGTCCACGGCGACGACGTCGCAGCGGCCGTGCGCCTGATGCTCGAGGCCGACGCGGGTGCGGTCAGCGGCGAGGTCTTCAACGTCTCCGACCTGCTGCTCGATACCAGCCAAATCCTGTCGATCGTTCGGATGCTGACCGAATGTCCCCATCCACTGCCAGCGACAGTCCCGCCGACGGGCTATCTTGTCATGTCCACCGACAAGCTGCGCGCCCTTGGCTGGCAACCGGGCGGCACGGCACGACTGAAGGCGACTGTACGGGAATTGCTGGCGGATATCAGCCCGGTTTGAAGCAGGCTGCAGCTTGTCTGACGTCATCAGCGCTCAACCGGAAAGCCGTGCCGGAAAGCCGTGCGCTTCATCCAAGATGATCGATGGCATCCATCACGAGCAAGGTGACCCGCCCCCGGCAGCGCGCCCGATGCTCGGTGTTGGGGTGCACGGCAATCATGTCCCCGGATTGAAGGGTGTACCTCGTGACAACGCCTTCCGAACCACCGTCACGAACATCGATTTCAAGTTCGCCGGAGAGGACGACGAAGAACTCGTCGCTTCCGCGGTGGATATGCCATTTGGCCTCGGCATCCTGCATGATCCTGTAACGAACTTTGTTGCCGTTGAATTCCAGGAGATCATGGCTTTGCCAGCGCCCCTCCATCGGCTGATCGAGCCGAACCGTGCTCGCACGCGTTACCAGTGCCTCTTTGTCGTCGCGCACTTTTTCTCCCTCTAGCCGAGATCGATGACGACGATTTCCGGCGGCACGCCGAAGCGAACCGGTGCCAACGAGCAGCCGAGGCCGCCTGACACGATCAGATTGCAGTCGTTCTCCACCATATGGCCATAGGCGAAGCGGTCGCCGAAGCGCGACGGCACGACGGGCGCATAGCCGAGAAACCGCACCTGCCCGCCATGGGTATGGCCCGACAGTGTCAGGGCCACACGCGGGGGAACGCGCGGAAAGACATCCGGTTCGTGCGCCAGGAGGATGACGGGATCGCCATCGCTGACCTGCGCAAGCGTGCCGTCGAGATCGTCGAGACCGCCCATGTGCCTGCGCTTCCATTTCTTGCCCGGCAACAGCGCCAGCTGATCTTCCAGGCCGGCAATCCAGAAACCCTGCCCATCCTTCTCGAACCGGGCGGCACGGTTGCTGTAGACGTTGATGCCGACATCCTGCAGCGCCTTGTGCCCGAAAGTCGGCCCGCCGCCGTTCTTCTGTGCGGTCCGGTCTTCCCACCAATCGTGATTGCCCATGACGGCGTGTACTCCGAACGGGGCGGTCAGCGTCGCGAGCGCCTTCGACCATTCGCTGGAATGCACGTAGCGGGTGACGAGGTTCATCCCGGCCGCATAGTCGCCGAGCAGCAGCGTGATGTCGCCGCCGAGACTGTTCGCCTGCCGGCAGATCGAGGCGATGCGGCTCGCCGGCATCCAGGGTTCGCAAGCATGGATATCGGTGAGCACGACGGCGCGCAGCTTCAGCCCCGGCGTCCAATTGGGCGGCGTCAGCCTGTAACGGGTGACATTCAGCCGGGCCAGGGGCTCGACGGCAAAGGCGTAGCCGCCGAGCGCCGCCATGCTGGCGATGCCGCCGCCGATCATCTTCAGCAATCCGCGGCGGCTGATCATCTAGTCGTCCTCGAGCGTCAGGCGGAACTGGGCCGCCTCGACCTCCTTGGGTGGGTTGAGGCCGATATGTTTCCAGGCATTGGCGGTCAGAATACGGCCGCGCGGCGTGCGCTGGATGAAACCCTGCTGGATGAGATAGGGCTCGATGATGTCTTCGATCGCATCGCGCGGCTCGGAAAGCCCCGCGGCGATGGTTTCGATGCCGACGGGACCGCCGGCGAAATTCTGCGCGATCATGAAGAGATAGCGCCGGTCGAGCTGGTCGAGCCCCATATTGTCGACGAGCAGCCGCGTCAGGGCCTCGTCGGCAATTTCCTTGGTCACCGCTTCGGCGCGCGCCACCTCGGCGAAATCGCGCACGCGGCGCAACAGCCGGCCGGCGATGCGCGGCGTGCCGCGGGCGCGGCGGGCGATTTCGCGCGCGCCGTCGTCGGTCATGCCGAGGCCCATCAGCCGGGCGCCGCGACGCACGATCGATTCCAGTTCCTCGACCGTATAGAAATTGAGCCGCACCGGAATGCCGAAACGGTCGCGAAGCGGCGTCGTCAAAAGGCCGAGGCGGGTGGTTGCCGCCACCAGCGTGAACTTCGACAGGTCGATCTTCACCGACCGCGCTGCCGGGCCCTCGCCGATGATCAGGTCGAGCTGGAAATCCTCCATCGCCGGATAGAGGATTTCTTCGACCGCCGGATTGAGCCGGTGGATTTCGTCGATGAAGAGCACGTCGCGCTCTTCGAGATTGGTGAGCAGGGCCGCAAGGTCGCCGGCCTTGGCGATGACGGGGCCGGAGGTCGAGCGGAAGTTGACGCCGAGCTCCTTCGCCATGATCTGCGCCAGCGTCGTCTTGCCGAGGCCGGGGGGGCCGACGAAGAGCACGTGGTCCAGCGCCTCGCCGCGGTTCTTGGCCGCCTCGATGAAGATCTTGAGGTTCGCGCGTGCTTCCGCCTGGCCGGTAAACTCGTCCAGCGACTGCGGGCGCATGGTCGCGTCGAGGTCTTCGCCGCGCTTTTCCGGAGTTATCAGGCGTGCCGCATCAGTCATGCATTCGTTCCAATCGGTGGCCATTGTCGTGCAGGCTCATGCCCTGCGCCCGGCCTGTTCCGTTCTGCCTTGCGCGCTCCCGCAAGGCAAGCGCTCATCGCGCCAGTTCTTTCAGCCCCAGACGAATGAGCTTGGCGCTGTCGCCCCCCTCGCCGCCGTTCTTCAAGGCGGCCGCAACGGCGTTCGCCGCCTGATCGCGCGAGTAGCCGAGGTTGGTGAGCGCCGAAACCGCGTCGGAGACCGGCGCGGACGCAACGCCTTCGCCGAGCTCCTGCTTCAGACCGATCGATGATGCCATCTCCCCGGCGAAGGACGGGGCCTTGTTCTTGAGCTCGGTGACGATGCGCACCGCCACTTTCGGCCCGACACCGGGAGCGCGCGAGACCGAGGTCTTGTCCTGCAGCGCGATGGCATTGGCCAGCTCGCCCGGCGTAAGTGTCGAGAGCACGGCGAGTGCCACCTTCGAACCGACCCCCTGCACGCTCTGCAGCAGGCGGAACCACTCCCGCTCCAATGCCGTCAGGAAGCCGAAGAGCTTCAACTGGTCCTCGCGCACATAGGTCTCGATGAAGAGTATCGCCGCCTCGCCGGCCGAACCGAGCTTGGACAATGTCCGCGCCGAACAAAACGCGACATAGCCGACGCCATGCACGTCGAGCACGACATGATCTTCGCCGATCTCGTCGATGGTACCCTTCAATTTGCCGATCATGTGGCGTCTCTCGCGGTGGACTGGGATGGTCGCCCGGACCATCGGGAAATCTTCTCTACAGCGCCGCGCGTCCGTGAAGATGCGCTAAGGTCGCTGTAACACTCTAGGACGGCCGCAGCTACGCCATCAATGCCGCAAGCCGGCTCGTCACCGATTGCCGGTTATGGGCGTGACAGATGGCGATCGCCAACGCGTCCGCGGCATCGTTGCCCTTGAACTCTGCCTTCGGCATCAGAACCTTCAGCATCATGTGGATCTGCTGCTTCTCGCCATGGCCGACGCCGATCACCGCCTTCTTGACCGCGTTCGGCGCATATTCGGCAACCCTCAGGCCGGCGCGCGCCGGCACCAGCATGGCGATGCCGCGCGCCTGGCCGAGCTTCAGCGTCGCAGTCGCGTCCTTGTTGACGAAGGTCTGCTCGACCGCCGCCTCGAGCGGCTGATAGCTGTGCACCACTTCGGCAAGGCCGTCATGCAGCTGGCAAAGCCTGGAGGCGAGGTCCATGTCGCCATCGGACGTCACGGTGCCCGAGGCGACGAAACGCAGCGAATTGCCGAGCGTCTCGATGATACCCCAGCCGGTACGGCGGAGCCCCGGATCGATGCCGATGATGCGAATCGTGGTCTGCATGAATTTCACCCTATGATGTCAGCCCGGACGCTGCCAGCAAAAAGTGAACAAAACAAAAACATACGCACAGTCGAGACGCGGCCTCGGGTTTTCTTCGGCGCCGCCCTTGGATTGAGGAAAATTGAGCTTACATAGCCTTGAATCAATTTCTCTCAATGAAGGCCCGTGTCATGGCGACTTTCTCCGTCCTCGATCTTTCCCCGATCACTGAAGGCGGCAGCGTCGCCCAATCGCTGGAGAATTCGCGCCGATTGGCCCAGGCGGCCGAAGAGAACGGCTACAACAGGTTCTGGCTTGCTGAACATCACGGCATGAAGGGTATCGCGAGTGCCGCGACCTCGATCGTGATCTCGCACGTGGCGGCCGCCACCAAGACCATCCGCGTCGGCTCCGGTGGCATCATGCTGCCGAACCACTCGCCGCTTGTCATCGCCGAGCAGTTCGGCACGCTCGCGGCTCTCTATCCCGGTCGTATCGACCTTGGCCTTGGCCGCGCACCCGGAACGGACATGCGCACGGCCCAGGCGCTCCGGCGCAACATGGAAGCGAGCGGCAACAGTTTTCCGAACGATGTCGTCGAGCTCCAGGCGCTGCTCGGGCCGGTGGCCGAGGACCAGAAGATCATCGCCGTGCCGGGCGCCGATACCAACGTGCCGATCTGGCTGTTGGGCTCCAGCCACTTCAGCGCCCATCTCGCCGGCATGCTCGGCCTGCCCTTCGCGTTTGCCTCGCACTTCGCGCCGGACATGCTGCTGTCGGCGCTCGAAATCTACCGCGAGCGCTTCACCCCGTCCGCAACGCTCGACAGGCCGCAGGTCATGGTCGGCGTCATGGGTGTCGCCGCCGACACGGACGAGGAGGCGAACCATCTTTTCACCTCGATGCAGCAGTCCTTCGTGGCGCTGCGGCGCAATGCGCGCGGACAGTTCCCGCCCCCGGTTCAGTCCATGGACGGGCTCTGGAGCTACGACGAAAAGATCTTTGTCGACCATGCGATGATGTATGCGGTGGTCGGCGGGCCGGAGACGATCCGTCGCAAGATCGCAACCTTCCTCGACCAGACGAAGGCCGACGAGCTGATCATCTCCATGCCGATCTTCGACATGGAGGCACGCCTGCATTCGCTCCGCCTTTTCGCAGACGCGCGAAAGGACCTCGCAAAGGCGGCCTGAAGAGCTTTCAGGCCACCCCGAAAGCGGGCGCAATCTCATCCATTTGCGAAAAGAACCGGTCCGGCCCGAGCCCTTTGAGGAAGACCGGGTCGGCGTACCCCCATGCGACCGCGCCGGCCGCCACGCCGGCCTTGCGCGCCGCCTCGATATCACGCGCTTCGTCGCCGATCGCCAGGATGCGTGACGCATCGAAACCGGAGTGGCGGATGGCCGTCCTGAAATGCTGCGCCTTGCCGAAGAGCGCGGCGCCGCACTCGAAAAGGTCCACCATCGCCGCCGTCTCGCCGAGTGCGGCTCGAATGCTCTCTTCCGCATTCGAGCTGACGATCGCAATCCCGACACCGGCAGCCTTCAGCCGCGCGAGCAGCTCGGCGGCTCCGGGAAACAACCGGACGGACGCAGCCTCCGTCGCCATGGCACGACGCATGAAGGCCGCGATCTGCGGCAACTTCCACATGGGCACGCCGAGCTGCGCAATGATTTCGCGGCTGCCCATGGTTCTCAACGACTGGAACTCGTCGACCGACAGTTCGCGGAAGCCATAGCGCCGAGCGGCCGCGTTGCACGCCGCCATGAAGCTCGCCGCTGTGTCGGCAAGCGTGCCGTCGAAATCAAAGATCGCGAAGTCGTAGGTCATGGGCCATCCAAAGAAAAACCCGTGCCCTTTCGGACACGGGTGCATTTCCCCGAAGCGACAAGTCGCCCGATCAGGCCGACAGCTTCGCCAGGATCTCGTCCGATACTTCGAAGTTCGAATAGACGTTCTGGACGTCGTCATCGTCTTCGAGAATGTCGATGAGTTTCATCAGCGACTGCGCCTTTTCCTCGTCGACCGGCACGGTGTTCTGGGCCTTCCAGATCGCCTTGACGGTTTCGGCTTCGCCGAGCGTGTCCTCGAGCGCCTTGGAAACTTCGCCGATCGCTTCGAAACCGCAGATGATGGAATGACCGTCCTCATCGGTGGTCACGTCGTCGGCGCCGGCCTCGATCGCCGCTTCCATCACCTTGTCGGCATCACCGACCGAAAGCTTGTAGGTGATTTCGCCGACGCGGTCGAAGGAGAAGGAAACCGAGCCGGTTTCGCCGAGTGCGCCGCCCGCCTTGGTAAAGGTCGAGCGCACGTTGGAGGCGGTGCGGTTGCGGTTGTCGGTCAGCGCCTCGACGATGACGGCGACGCCGCCCGGGCCGTAGCCCTCGTAGCGGACTTCCTCGTAGTTCTCCGCGTCGCCGCCGGAAGCCTTCTTGATCGCCCGTTCGATGTTGTCCTTCGGCATCGACTGTGCCTTGGCGTTCTGGATCGCCAGGCGCAGGCGCGCATTCATCGCCGGGTCAGGCATACCGGACTTGGCGGCAACCGTGATTTCGCGCGCGAGCTTGGAAAACATTTTCGAGCGCACCGCATCCTGACGGCCCTTGCGGTGCATGATGTTCTTGAACTGTGAATGGCCAGCCATGGCACCCTCTGCATGCATGATTTTATTGGAATGGGGCGCCTTATAGTTTTATTGCCGCTTTCCGTCCAGCCGGGCGGCGGTTTTTCAGTCGGCCGAGACCTGCGCGCGGCCGAGGACGAGGCTGTGACCGTCGCTGCGGCGGCAGGAAAGGCCGCTGCGTCCCGACGGGCACGAGAACGGCCAGAACGACCAGCTCCCGTCAGTCGGGCACCACGCCGGTCAAACGCCCTTCAGAATATAAATCAGCGGTTTGCTCGGCAACGAACGCAAGGATACCTTGATGCTCGCGCTGTCGGCGAAGCGCTTGTCGTAGTCGTCGCCGAACATGTCGAGGAAGACGTCGATCGGCGGGCCGCGGCGGTGCATCGGCAGGATCAGCGACGAGCGCAGCCGGCTGACGACACGGCTCATGCTTTCTGCTCCCATGGTCAGCCCGCCGTCGACAGGCACCATCAGCACGTCCAGCCGGCCGATCTGGCTGTAGTGACTGTCATCGAGCTCGTGGTGCAGGTGGCCGAGATGGCCGATGCACAGATCCGCCACTTCGAAGATGAAGATCGAGTTGCCGTCGTGCTCCATCGCCCCACCGCCGGCGCGGATGTCGGTGGTGACGTTGCGGATGTAGGTGTCGCCGACGACCAGATCGTGCCGCGCGGGTCGGCCGTCGTCGCTCCAGCCATGCAGCACGTTCCCGATCGCCGGATCCGGCGTCAGCGTGTAGTGGCTCGAATGAGCCTTGTTCATCGTCACCACCGTCGGCGGGGCGGAGGGCGCGTACCAGCCACTAAAATCGGTCGCGATCGAGACCCCGCCGGGCGTCTCGATCAGAAAGGTGGAATGGCCAAGATAGCTGATGGACACCTCTCCGGTCGCCGTTTGCCCGGCCTTGTTCACCGCGGGCGTGAAACTGGCAAAGGTCGCCTGGGGAAGCGTCTCGGCGATCGCCTGGCATTGGCTGACAGGACGCGGCTGTTGCTGCGCATGCGCGACCGACGGCCAGAACGCATGGATGAGCCATATGGCGGCGAACGTGTAGACGAAGTACCGGAGCATCAGCCTTCACCTCTCTCACTTGCCGCCTGATCTCGGGCCTTAGGGACACGGGGCAGGCAGGTGTTGAACAGCGAATGGAAGCCTTTGCCTTCGCTCGACCGAACGGTGGCGTCACGGGGCCGGGAGAGAATTGTTCAAGGACCTGGCCGCGTCCAGTTACAAACGGCAGACCGTGCTCACGTTTGCGTCACCGGCCCAGGGACAGCTTGAAACGGCAGCGGTTCAAAGACAAATGCCCCGGCATCGCTGCCGGGGCATTGTCACTTGGCCCTCGTGCTCGCCCTATTCGGCGGGATGCGGCGCCGGCTCGCTCACCGCCGCCTTGCGTCGCCGGAACGACCGGAGCGCGACGTAGAAGACCGGCGTCAGGAACAGGCCGAGGAAGGTCACCCCGAGCATGCCCGAGAACACGGCGGTGCCGAGCGACTGGCGCATTTCCGCACCCGGGCCGGTCGCGATCATCAGCGGCACGACGCCGAGGATGAAGGCGAAGGCCGTCATCAGGATCGGGCGAAGGCGCAATTGGCTCGCCTCCACCGCCGCCTCGATCGGCGTCTTGCCCTCGTCCTCGCCCTGCCGCGCGAACTCGACGATCAGGATGGCGTTCTTGGCCGCAAGGCCGATGAGAACGATGAGCCCGATCTGGGTCAGCACGTTGTTGTCGAGGCCGCGGATGGACACACCGACGAGAGCCGATAGCACCCCGAGCGGTACGATCAGGATGATCGCCAGCGGCAGCACCCAGCTTTCATACTGGGCCGACAGCGCCAGGAACACGAAGATGACCGACAGCGCGAAGATGAAGACCGCGGTGTTGCCGGTCTGGCGTTCCTGGAAGGCGAGCTCCGTCCACTCGAAGGTCGTGCCCTGCGGCAGGATCTGGGCGGCGAGCGCCTCCATCTTGTCGAGTGCCGTACCGGTCGAGACGCCGACGGCAGGATTGCCCTGGATCGGCACCGATACGTACATGTTGTAGCGCTGCACGAGCGTCGGGCCGGCCGTATCCTGGATCTCGACAAGGGTTCCCATCGGCACCAGCGCACCGGTTGCCGAGCGAACCTTCAGCGCCAGGATGTTGTCACGCTCGACGCGGTACTGCTGGTCGGCCTGCGCCCGCACCTGGTAGACGCGGCCGAAGGCGTTGAAGTCGTTGACATAGGACGTGCCGAGGTTGATCGACAGCGCCTCGAAGATGTTGGGGATCGGCACGTTGAGCGTGCGCGCCTTGTCGCGGTCGATCGCCAGGAAGTATTGCGGGCTCGACGCCGAGAAGGTGGTGAAGACGCCGGTCAGCCCCTCCGTCTGGTTGGCCGCCCCCATCATCTGATAGGCGAGCCCGAGAGCACGACGCATGTCGGCGCTCTGCCGGTCCATGATCTGCATCTTGAAGCCGCCCGAGTTGCCGATGCCGCGCACCGACGGCGGCGGCACGGCGATGATGAAGGCCTCCTGGATGCTCTGCAGGCTGCCATAGAGCTGGCCGATGATCTGGTTGGCCCCCTGCCCGTGCTTCAGCCGCTCTTCGAAGCTCTCGAAGGACGCAAAGACCACGCCCGAATTGGACGCGTTGGTAAAGGTCGCGCCGTTGAAGCCGGCGAAGGCAACAGCACTCTTTACGCCGGGGACGTCCTCGATGATCTTCGAGGCGCGCTTGACCACGGCGTCCGTACGCTCGAGCGAGGCACCGTCGGGAAGCTGGATGACGACGATCGCATAGCCCTGGTCCATGGTCGGTACGAAACCGCGCGGCACGATCTGCGCCATGTACCAGGTGGCGCCGAGCAGCCCGACGAAGACGATGATTGCCGCGGCAAGCGCCGTCTTCGTCGACACCAGTTTGCGCACGATGAAGGCATAACCCTCGGCCATGCGGTCGAAACCGTTGTTGAAGCCGTTTGCCAGCGACTTGCCGAAGCGGGTCAACGGGTTGCGGCTTTCATGATGACCGTTCTCGTGCGGCTTCAACAGGATCGCCGCAAGCGCCGGCGACAGCGTCAGCGAGTTGAAGGCCGAAATGACGGTCGCGACCGAAATCGTCACGGCGAACTGCAGATAGAACTGGCCGGCGATGCCGGGGATGAAGGCCGTCGGCACGAAGACGGCGGTCAACACCAGCGAGATCGCGATGACCGCGGCTCCTACCTCGTCCATGGTCACGTGCGAGGCTTCGCGCGGGGTCATCCCTCGCGCCAGGTTTCGCTCGACGTTCTCCACCACCACGATCGCATCGTCGACGACGATACCGATCGCCAGCACCAGGCCGAACAGCGTCAGCATGTTGAGCGAGAAGCCGAAGGCGTAGAGGAAGGCGAAGGTGCCGACGAGCGACACGGGGATGGCGACGATCGGGATGATCGCCGTGCGCCAGGACTGCAGGAAGACGAGAACGACGATGGCGACGAGGATCGCCGCTTCGGCGATCGTCTTGTAGACCTCGTTGATGGATTCCGAGATGAACTCGGTCGGGTTGTAGACGATGCGGTATTCGAGCCCTTCGGGGAAATCCCGCGAAACGTCGGTCATCACCTTCTGGATCTGCTCGGCCGCGTCGAGCGCATTGGTGCCGGGCCGCGAGAAGATGCCGAGCGCCACCGCCGGGCTGCCGTCGAGATAGCTGTTGTTGACGTATTCGCGGGCGCCGAGTTCGACGCGTGCGACATCCTGCAGCTGCACGAGGCGGCCGCTCTCCGTCGCCTTGACGATGACGTAGCGGAACTGCCGCGCATCGCTGAAGCGACCGTCGGTGGTGACGGTATACTGGAACGCGCTGTCGCCGGGGGCCGGCGGACCGCCGATCGAGCCGCCGGAGACCTGCACGTTCTGCTCGCGCAGCGCCTGCACCACGTCGCCCGCCGTCATGCCGTAGGCCGACAGCTTCTCCGGATCGAGCCAGACGCGCAGCGCATATTCGCGCTCGCCGAAGAGGATGACGTCGCCGACGCCATCGAGCCGGACCAGCAGGTCGCGGATGCGCGTGCGCGCATAGTTGGAGACGTAAAGCTGGTCATAGCGTTCGGTCGGCGAGAGCAGATGCACGACCATCATCAGGTCGGGCGAGCTCTTGGCCGTGGTGATGCCGATGCGCCGGACTTCTTCCGGCAGCCGCGGCTCGGCGATCGACACCCGGTTCTGCACCAGCACCTGCGCCTGGTCGAGGTCGGTGCCGAGCTTGAAGGTGATCGTCAGCGCCATCGAGCCGTCGGCGGTCGAATAGGAGGACATGTAGAGCATGTTCTCGACGCCATTGATCTCCTGCTCGAGCGGGGTGGCAACGGTGTTGGCGACGGTATTGGCGTCCGCACCCGGATAGGCGGCGCGAACGACGATGGTCGGCGGCGCGATTTCCGGGTACTGCGCCACCGGAAGCTGGAAATAGGCGATGCTGCCGACGATGAGCAGCACGATCGAAAGCACCGATGCGAAGATCGGTCGGTCGACGAAAAAGTGCGCGAACCTCATTGCGCCGCTCCCGTGGCTGGCGCCGCCCCCGCGGCAGGCCCCTCGGGCGGCAACTGGATCGTCTCGGGCTTGACCTTCGTGCCGGGACGCGCCCGCATCAGGCCATTGACGACAATGGTTTCCTCACCCGTCATGCCCGAGCGGATGACGCGGTAGCCATGCAGCCTCGGGCCAAGGCGAACCGGCTTGGTCACCACGGTACCATCGGCCGTCACCTCGTAGACGATGCGTTCGTTCTGGTCGGCGCCGATCGCCTCGTCGGGAATGAGAACGGCCTTGTAGGTGTTCGAGCCCTCGATCTGAACGCGGCCGAAAAGGCCGGGCTGCAGCACGAGGTTCGGATTTTCGAGACGGGCGCGCACGCGCATGGTTCCGCTCTGCGGGTCCACGCGGTTTTCGGCGAAGTCGAGCTTGCCCTTGAACGGTTCTTCATTGGTGTCGGCAATGGTGACCATCACCTCCAGCGCCCCGCCGCCTTCCTGCAACGCGCTGCCGCGCTCGCGTGCAACCCGGGCATAGGAGAGCAACCGCCGTTCGTCGACGTCGAAGTAGAAATCGATCGGGTCGAGCGACACGATCGTCGTCAGCACCGTCTGGTCAGCCTGGACCAGATTGCCCGTCGACAGCAGGCGCCGGTCGACGCGGCCGCTGAGCGGCGCCATGATTGTCGTGTAGTCGAGGTCGAGCTTGGCGCGCTCGACAGCCGCTTCAGCCCCTCGCACCAACGCCTGGGCTGACAAAAGCTCGCGGCGATGGTCGTCGAGCGTCGAGATCGAAAGCGTGCCGGTGCCGGTCAGCGACTGCGTGCGCTTGAACTGGGCGTCGGCGAACTCCAGCGTCGAGCGCGCGGATTCCAGCGTCGACTCGGCCTGGGACAGAGCCGTGCGATAGGGACGCTGGTCGATGACGAAGAGCTTGTCGCCCTTCTTCACCAGCGCGCCGTCGGTGAAATTGATCTCGTCGAGATAGCCGCCGATGCGGGCACGAACCTGCACCTCGTCGACCGGCTCGAAGCGGCCGATGAACTCGTCGCTGTCGATGACGTCCCGCACGACCGGTTTGGCGACGGTCACAACCGGCAACTGCGCGTCCTGCGCCTGGGCACCGATTGCGGAAAGAAGGGAAAGAGAAGCGCCGACGATCATCGGCAAATGCCACTGAGACAACATGCATGCCCTCCGAATGCACTTTGGATCACGAGAGCCGGCCAATCGGCCACATCTGCGCAATCGCCTTGAATATTTCAGAGCGGGGCCTGTGCGCAAAACAGCCGCATTACCCGTCCCGCTCCGCACAAATCCTCGGATCGGCAGCGATCCAAGGGGCAAAGTCACACAAGCAATCAAATGGTACAGCGCCTTGCGCCCTTCGGCCCGCGAACGCTGTCAGGTCAAAATCGCCGGCTGCGGGCAATGGTCCGTGACGCGGCGACAACAGTACATGCCCGCAATCCAGGACTGCGGACATCACTCATTCTGCTAAAACCCACGATTAATCACGCCCCGGCCCGGCGTGATTTCGCGATAACCTGCCATCATTTGATGGGGTTGTCACCTTGAAAAAAATCAATTCCGATAAGGCGATACGGGAGCGCCAAAGGTGCGCGCCCCGTAGCGGTGCGCGGCGCTTAGAATGCCGCCTGCCCTGGTCTTATGACCAGAAATCGGGGATCGTTTCCGCCAATCTCGGACCGAGGCGCAACGGCGCGATCTTTTCGGCAAGCCCGGTCCGATCGGAAATCTCGACACCGAGGCCGCAGATGGTGGCCGGCCCCGAGGCGGCTTCGAAACGGCCCTTCGGCATCTTCGAGATGAAGCGATTGAGCGGCTCTTCCTTGTCCATGCCGAGCGAAGAATCGTAGTCGCCGCACATGCCGGCATCGCTCATATAGGCCGTGCCGCCGTTGAGGATCTGGTGGTCGGCGGTCGGCACATGGGTGTGCGTTCCGACGACGAGGCTGGCGCGACCGTCGACGAAATGGCCGAAGCACTGCTTCTCGCTGGTCGCCTCCGCATGGAAGTCGAACACGATCGCGTCCGCCTGCTCGCCGAGCGGGCAAGCATCGAGGATCGCCTCGGCGGTCTTGAAGGGATCATCGAGCTCCGGATGCATGAAGACCCGGCCCATGACATTGGCGACCAGCACGCGCGCGCCATTGCGGGCAAAGAACAGATTGGAGCCGCGACCGGGCGTGCCGGCCGGATAGTTGGCCGGGCGGAGGAACTGGTCGTGCCGCTCGCAGAAGACCACCGCTTCCTTCTGGTCCCAGACATGGTTGCCCGTGGTCACCACGTCGGCGCCGGCGTTGATCGTCTCGAGGAAGATGTCTTCGGTGATGCCGAAGCCGCCGGCGGCATTCTCGCCGTTGACGATGACGAAATCGAGCTTGAGGTCGCCGATCAGCCCTGGAAGCCGCTCCCAGACCGCCGTGCGGCCCGTCTTGCCCACCATATCGCCCAGAAACAGAAGCCTCATGCCCGTTCAATCCCACCAGAGCAGATCCGGTGGAAGCGCGTCAGTGATGTTGGCGTCCGGAGCTGCGTAAAACAAAGAGATTGAGCGTCTACACGATCGCGGCGCCGCTGGAAACGTTTTAGATCGGCTTCAAGGAAAACGAGGGGACGACGACCTTTCGGATCTGGCTGCCTCGACTAAGGAACAGCAGCCCCGTTTGCCGGTGTCGGCGATGACCTAGAAGTGCCGGAAACCGCTTTCGGTGAGCACCGCATCCAGCGCCACGTCGTGCGGTTCGGATGGCACGGCGTCCACTTCCTGGCAGTCGAAGGCGATGCCGATCAGCTTCGGCAGATGTCCCTTGTTGCGCAGCCGGTCGATGGCGCGGTCGTAATAGCCGGCACCGTAGCCGATGCGGTGACCGGTCGCGTCGAAGGCCGAAAGCGGCACGAGCATGATATCCGGGTCGAGCACCGGCGCCTCGGGGCCAGGGCCGGTCGTGCCGAAACCGGTGGCGATGATGTCGATGCCATCGAGCAACTCGCGAAAGACGATGGTCTGCTTGTCCATGATGACGGGCAGGCAGAGCCGGGCGCCGCGGCTCTTCAGCCGCGCCATCAGCGGCCGGATGTCGACCTCGGAGCGGATCGGCCAGAAGCCGGAAACGATGTGCCCCGGATCGAGCGCGATGACGTCGCCCGCGTGATCGGCCATCGTCAGGCTCGCCTCGATCCGTATCTCTGCGGGCATCGCATCGCGCAATGCCAACCGCTCCTTGCGTAGCGCCGCCTTCAAATCCTTCGGTGACATCCTGCCTCCCCTGCCTCATGCCATTGTCGCGGACAAAATTTCTTCCCGAAATGGCACAGCCCGTCACTTTCTCGCCGATTCCTCGCTCGATCGCCAGCCTATATACCCGATAGCACCGTCAAGCGCTCACCCGCATCGCCGCTTTTGCCGCGGTTTGCGACAGCAATGCCAGCGCCTTCCCGGTTCGGCACAGGATTAGCGTTCCGTTCATCATGGGCGATGGTTCTGCTTTCGCGGATTGGCGAGCGCATGCAAATAAGGACACGATTTCAAATAATTAGCAGGAACTAATTCCCGTGTTCGATGTATGGACGCGCTCCTGCAGGCAGCAGTGGAAAAGCCGACGTCCATGAAGGACCAGATGAACGAACTCGACCCGTTGGAACTGCGTTGCCTGACGCTCGCCGCCCGCGGCCGCACGCGCCAGGACATGATGCGCGAAACCGATATTCCGCTCGACCGGATCGACCGGGCGCTGGAAGACGCCATGCGCAAGCTGCAGGCCGGCAATCTGGCCGAAGCCGTCTTTCGTGCCGCAAGGCTCGATCTCATCTCGTAAGGATTGGCGCGGGGACTACCTAGAGCATCCAGTGCGACCGATAGATCGCCTGCCCCAAGATCCGCTCCCGCTGCCGAAGGTCGAAGTCCCCTGCCGGGATCCCGACGTCGCGCAGCAGCCGCGGCCTGTCCACCGGCACCTCGGCGGGCGCCTCGACAAACAGCAAATTGGCCGCCCATTGCCTTGCCCGGCGCCTGGCGGCTGCGAATGTGTCGGAAAAGGCGAGAACGGCAAGCACGCTCATGGGACAACTCGGCGCAAGATGATCTGACCGGCCGATTTTCACCCTCGCATTGACATCTGACAAACGAATTGCAAGCATGGCTGTCATCAGAAAATCTGATGGTTGATACCATGCCTCTTCCCCTCGACAGCGATCTGCTCAGGACTTTTCTCGCGGTTGTCGATACCAACAGCGTCACCCGCGCCGCCGACATCGTCGGGCGCACCCAATCGGCCGTCAGCATGCAGATCCGCAAGCTCGAGGATGTGCTAGGAGACGCCCTGTTCGAGCGCCATTCGCGCGGCGTCGTCCTGACGCCGCAGGGGCTGCGGCTCGTCGACAATGCACGGCGCATTGTGACCCTGCTCGACGACACCGCCGCCGCCCTGCGCCAGCCGGCGCTCGACGGTGCGGTCCGGATCGGATTGCCGGAGGAATACATCAACTCCACCTTGCCCAAGGCGCTCGGCAGTTTCGCCGCCATCCACCCGGGCGTCGAAGTGACCGTGCAGCAGGGCGCGTCGATGACCAATGTCGCGGCGCTGGAAGCGGGCGAGATCGACCTTGCCGTCGTCTTCGAGCCCGGCGGAAAGACGAGGAACGAAGTGCTGATGATGGATCCGACCGTCTGGGTGACGTCGGAGCAGCACCGCACCGACGAGCGCCGCCCGGTACCGATCGCGACCTATACCTATCTCGAAGGCGGCTGGTGCGACGACCTCGCCCAGCGCAACTTGAGGAAATGCCGCATCGACAACCGCGTCGCCTATGTCAGCCGCACCAGCGGCGGCCTGATGGCGGCGGTGGTGTCCGGCCTGGCGATCGCGCCGCTTGCCCGCAGCAGCATTCCGGCCGGCTGCCGCGAGCTGACCGCCGATGACGGCTACACCGTGATCGATCACTCGAATGTCGTGCTGCGGATTTCAAAGGCCGGAAACGGCAAGGACCGGATCGTCGAGGCCATGGCCGACGCCATCCGCCGGGCCTTCGCCGGAGACTAAACGACCAACCGAACAGGGGAAGAAGTGCGATCCACACAACCGATGGATAGTTTACGATCCCGGGTGCCTACAAAGTAGGTGGGCGCCGTGTGTCCGAACCCACGGGTCCGGACAGGGACAGCTCCCTTAGGATCGAGTATGGCCCCGGGGATTGTGGTTCCTGTCGGGAAGCGCAGACCGCAGCCGATATATAAAGTGTCTCGGTGCTTCGCGCCAGTGGCTCGCCGACGAAACCTCGTCAGCTCGACGGCGTTGTGGGGCGGCCGTTCAGCTTGGCGGCAATGCCGTGGATCTGTTGCGTCACTTCGCTGAGCGCCGAGGCCAGCGCCTCCTCGTTCTTCATCTGATCCGAAAGAGCGGCGTCGCGACCGTCCGTCAGGTTCCCGACCTCGGCCTCGAGCTTCTTCAGCCGGCGATTGACCTCGCTGAGCTCGTCCATGACCATGATGCCGGCCATGACGGTGAGGCGCAGATCGCCGATCTCGCCAAACTGGCTCTTGAGGTGTCCGACATACTGATCGAAATTGGTGGCAAGCTCGATCAGATGATCTTCCTGCCCTTCCTCGCAGGCCATGCGATAGGCCTTGCCGTCGATCGAAACTGTCACCTGCGCCATGTCGCTTGTTCCTAGCGGTCGAGCACCGCCCGAATGGTTTCCATCGCCGTCACGAGGCGACGGGAAACCTCGCGGTTGACCTCCTCGAGCCGGTTTGCCCGGAACTGCGACTGGTCGAGCTCCTGCGCCAGCCGCGACCGGTCGGTGTTGACGCGTCGCACCTCGCCCTCGAACTCGCTGAAGTCCCGCTCCCTGTCAAACCGACCGTCGATCGCATTCTCCAGGGATTGCACTGCATTTCGCAGTTCGTCGATCGCCGCTTTGACAGTCTTTGCCGGCATGTGTTCCGAATACCTCGCCCGTGAGGCCGAATCGCCCGAATCCCGTCCGCCGCTTCGGCTCGATCTTTTTTAAACCTATTACGTAAGTCTCAACAATGCCAAGTACTGCAAACAACAGCGGAAGCTGTGGATGGATTGCGTAGCCGGCTTTCCTCAACGGCAGTGCGATAGGCTTGTTGCAATGCGGGACAAGCTCCGGAACGGGGCCCGGAGCAGCCTGCCGTCAAATGGCCGCGGAAGCCCCGTATTTGTTGACTCGCACGGCGCACCTGCTATGTGTCAGCCGCTTCTTGCGCGGTCTTTGGAGGATAGAGACCGTTCCCTGACCACCGAACGCAAACGGAACAGTCATGATCTCTCGCGAAAAACACGACCGGATGGCGAATGCGATCCGTTTCCTCTCCATGGATGCCGTCGAGAAGGCAAATTCCGGCCACCCTGGCCTGCCCATGGGTGCAGCCGACATAGCGACAGTCCTCTTTACGCGCTATCTGAGCTTTGACCCCAAGAACCCCTCCTGGCCGAACCGCGACCGCTTCGTGCTGTCGGCAGGCCATGGCTCGATGCTGCTCTATTCGCTGCTCTATTTGACCGGCTACGAAGACATCTCCATCGACGAGATCAAGAACTTCCGCCAGCTCGGCGCCCGCACCGCCGGCCACCCGGAATATGGCCATGCTGCCGGCATCGAGACGACCACCGGTCCGCTCGGCCAGGGCATCGCCAACGCCGTCGGCATGGCGATCGCCGAGCGCAAGCTGCGCGACGAGTTCGGCTCCGACCTGATGGAGCACTATACGTATGTGCTCGCCGGTGACGGCTGCCTCATGGAAGGCATCAGCCAGGAAGCGATTTCGCTCGCCGGCCACCTGAAGCTCAACAAGCTGATCGTCTTCTGGGACGACAACAACATCTCGATCGACGGCCCGATCTCGATCGCCGACTCGACCGACCAGCACGCTCGCTTCCGCGCCAGCAACTGGAACACCATTGCCGTCGACGGCCACGACCCGGACGCGATCGCCGCTGCGATCGACCAGGCCCAGAAGTCCGACAAGCCGACGATGATCGCCTGCAAGACGACGATCGGCTTCGGCGCACCGAACAAGGCCGGCACCCACAAGGTCCACGGCTCGCCGCTCGGCGCCGAGGAAATCGCCGCCACCCGCAAGGCGCTCGGCTGGGAAGCCGAAGCTTTCGTCGTTCCCTCCGACGTGCTCGACGCCTGGCGTCTGGCCGGCCTGCGCTCGACCAAGGCGCGCAAGGAATGGGAAGACCGCCTGGAAAAGAGCGAGGCCGAGAAGAAGGCCCAGTTCGTTCGCCGCTTCTCCGGCGAACTCGAAGGCCGTCTGTCTTCCGCCATCGACGACTACAAGAAGAAGCTCGCCGAAACCAAGCCGTCGCCGGCAACCCGCAAGGCTTCCGAGGACGCGCTCGAAGTCATCAACGGTGTTCTCGCCGAAACCATTGGTGGCTCGGCTGACCTCACCGGCTCGAACAACACCAAGACGAGCCAGACCAAGTCGATCACGCCTGACGATTTCTCCGGCCGCTACATCCACTGGGGCGTGCGTGAACACGGCATGGCCGCTGCCATGAACGGCATGGCGCTGCATGGCGGCGTCATCCCCTATTCGGGCGGCTTCCTGATCTTCTCGGACTACTGCCGTCCGTCGATCCGCCTGGCCGCTCTGATGGGCATCCGCGTCATCCACGTGCTGACGCACGATTCCATCGGCCTTGGCGAAGACGGCCCGACGCACCAGCCGGTCGAGCATATGGCAGCACTGCGCGCCATCCCGAACCTCTTGATGTTCCGCCCGGCCGACGCCACGGAAACGGCCGAGTGCTGGCAGCTGGCGCTCGAAAGCCACAACCGTCCGTCCGGCATCGCGCTGACCCGCCAGAACCTGATGGCCGTTCGCACCGAGTATGAGGAAGAGAACCTCTGCGCCCGCGGCGCCTACGATCTGATCTCGGCCGCCGACGCCAAGGTCACGATCTTCGCGACCGGCTCGGAAGTCGAAATCGCCGTCAAGGCCTGCCAGACGCTGACCGCCAAGGGCATCTCGACCCGTGTCGTCTCCGTCCCCTGCTTCGAGCTTTTTGCCGAGCAGAGCGAAGACTACCAGCAGGCGATCATCGGCAATTCGCCGGTCAAGATCGCCGTCGAGGCCGGCATCCGTCAGGGCTGGGATCACTTCATCGGCAGCGATGGCACCTTCATCGGCATGTCGTCCTTCGGCGCTTCCGGCCCCTATAAGGAGCTTTACAAGCACTTCGGCATCACGCCCGAGGCGGTGGTCGCCGCTGCGGAAACGAAGCTCGCCTGATCAATCTGCGGGGCGCGCCGGAAGGTGCGCCCCGCTTTTTTTCGTACCACGTCATTCAGACAGGGAGAGACCCCATGACAGTGAAAGTCGCCATCAACGGTTTTGGCCGCATCGGTCGCAACGTGCTCCGCGCCATCGTCGAATCCGGCCGCACCGACATCGAAGTCGTTGCGATCAACGACCTCGGCCCCGTTGAGACCAACGCTCACCTGCTGCGCTATGACTCGATCCACGGTCGTTTCCCGGCCGAGGTCAAGGTCGAAGGCGACACGATCACCATCAACGGTGGCAAGCCGATCAAGGTGACCGCGATCAAGGATCCGGCAACGCTGCCGCACAAGGAACTCGGCGTCGACATCGCGATGGAA
Organism: Ensifer adhaerens; assembly: GCF_002940685.1. Lineage (GTDB taxonomy): Bacteria > Pseudomonadota > Alphaproteobacteria > Rhizobiales > Rhizobiaceae > Ensifer > Ensifer adhaerens_E. Next base: position 171,131 of record NZ_PNFP01000005.1, read on the forward strand.
TGCACCGGCATCTTCACCGCCCGCGACAAGGCTGCAGCCCACCTGACGGCCGGCGCCAAGCGCGTCATCGTTTCGGCTCCGGCCGACGGCGCCGACCTGACGGTCGTCTACGGCGTCAACCACGACCAGCTGACCAAGGACCACCTGGTCATCTCCAACGCATCCTGCACGACGAACTGCCTGGTTCCGGTCGTCAAGGTCCTGAACGATGTCATCGGCATCAACCATGGCTTCATGACCACGATCCACTCCTACACCAACGACCAGCCGTCGCTCGACCAGATGCACAAGGATCTGTACCGCGCCCGCGCTGCCGCTCTGTCGATGATCCCGACCTCGACCGGTGCCGCCAAGGCCGTTGGCCTGGTTCTGCCGGAACTGAAAGGCAAGCTCGACGGCACGTCGATCCGCGTCCCGACCCCGAACGTCTCGGTCGTCGACTTCAAGTTCGTCGCCAAGCGCAACACCTCGGTCGAGGAAATCACCAACGCCATCAAGGCTGCCGCCAACGGCGCGCTGAAGGGCGTTCTCGGCTACACGGAAGAGCCGCTCGTTTCGCGCGACTTCAACCATGACAGCCACTCCTCGATCTTCGCGATCGACCAGACCAAGGTCGTCGAAGGCAACTTCGTGCGTATCCTCACCTGGTACGACAACGAGTGGGGCTTCTCGAACCGCATGGCCGACACGGCGATCGCCTTCGCCAAGCTCATCTAAGACAGATGTTTCGCGCCCTCTCCTCAACGACGGTCCGCTGGCGTCCGCTGGAAGGGGAAGGGCTCGAACACCTGACGCTGACGAAAATCGAAACAACCGACGGCGCGGTCATCCGCGCCGTTGGCGTTCTGATCGGCAGCCGCGGCGGCACGCCCTATGGCGTGCGCTACCGGATCGACTGTGACGACGGCTGGCACGTTCGCAAGCTGATGATCGACACGACCGACGGCCGCAGCCTGCATCTGCGCTCGGACGTGCCGGGACAATGGCTGACGGCGCGAGGCCTCCCCCTCCCCGAGTTCGACGGCTGCATCGACATCGACCTCGCCGGAACGCCCTTCACCAACACGCTGCCGATCCGCCGCCTCAAGCTCGATCGCCAGTCCGGCACCGCCAGGCTGAAGATGCTCTACGTGCCGTTCGACACGTTCGAACCCGTGGTCGACGGCCAGCACTACACCTGCCTCGATGATTTCAGGCTCTACCGCTACGAGGCCGAGGACCGCAGCTTTAGAGCGGACCTGCCCGTGGACGAGGACGGCCTCGTCATCGACTATCCCACCCTTTTCCAGAGACTATCACCGGAGACCATCTGATGACTTTCAAGACCCTCGACGATCTGACCGACATCGCCGGCAAGCGCGTGCTGGTGCGCGTCGACCTCAACGTACCGGTCAAGGACGGCGTGGTGACGGACGCAACCCGCATCGAGCGCGTCGCCCCGACCATCCGCGAACTGTCCGAGAAGGGTGCCAAGGTCATCCTGCTTGCCCATTTCGGCCGTCCGAAGGGTGAGCCGGTCGCGGACATGTCGCTGAAGACGATCGCGACCGCCGTCGAGGACGTGCTCGACCAGCGCGTCCACTTCGGCGCCGACTGCGTCGGCGACAAGGCCAAGAACGCCATCGCCGAGATGAGCGACGGCGACGTGCTGCTGCTCGAAAACACCCGCTTCCACAAGGGCGAGGAAAAGAACGACGCCGAGTTCGTCAAGGCGCTTGCCGCCAACGGCGACATCTACGTCAACGACGCCTTCTCGGCTGCGCATCGCGCCCATGCCTCGACCGAAGGCCTCGCGCACCATCTGCCCGCCTATGCCGGCCGCACCATGCAGGCCGAGCTCGAGGCGCTGGAAAAGGGCCTCGGCCAGCCGAAGCGCCCTGTCGTTGCCATCGTCGGCGGCGCCAAGGTCTCGACCAAGATCGACCTTTTGCAGAACCTCGTGACCAAGGTCGATGCGCTCGTCATCGGCGGCGGCATGGCCAACACCTTCATCGCCGCCAAGGGTGTCAATGTCGGCAAGTCGCTCTGCGAGCATGACCTCGCCGACACCGCCAGGGCGATCATCGCGGCTGCCGACAAGGCCGGCTGCGCCATCGTTCTGCCGGAAGACGGCGTGATCGCCCGCGAGTTCAAGGCCGGCGCCGACAACGAAGTGGTCGACATCAACGCCATCCCCGCCGATGCCATGGTTCTCGACGTCGGCCCGAAGTCGATCGCAGCCGTCAACGACTGGATCTCCAAGGCCGAAACGCTCGTCTGGAACGGCCCGCTCGGCGCCTTTGAAATCGCTCCCTTCGACAAGGCGACCGTCGCCGTTGCCAAGCATGCCGCCGCCCGCACCCGCCAGGGTTCACTGGTCTCGGTAGCCGGTGGTGGCGACACGGTTGCGGCGCTCAACCATGCCGAAGTCGCCGACGATTTCAGCTATGTCTCGACCGCCGGCGGCGCGTTCCTCGAGTGGATGGAAGGCAAGCCGCTCCCGGGCGTCGACATCCTGAAGCAGAAGTAAGCCTTACAGTTGGCGCGCGGCACAACCGCCGCGCGCCAGTCTTTCAAGAAAAAATCGTTACTATTCAATCGATTAAAAAATTTTAAATCGTTTCAGTCGCTTTTCTTGCCATTTTCCTGGACAATTTCGCCTGTTACTCGCGCCCTCGTTTGGAGCGTGGCGGCCGCCCAGTGCGCCGTCGGTCCGAAGCTGTTTGTTTCAGTACCCGCCTGATCCTGACGATCGGCGTTGTCTAGGGAGAAAAAGCATGACGGAAAGATTGGAAGACATCGCTGTCGCCATGGTCGCTAACGGCCGGGGCCTGCTTGCCGCCGACGAGTCGACGGCCACAATCAAGAAGCGTTTCGATACGATCGGCCTAGAATCCACCGAGACCTCCAGGCGCGACTACCGCGAGATGCTGCTGCGCGCCGACAAGGCGATGCGCAAGTATATTTCCGGCGTCATCCTCTATGAAGAAACCCTGTTCCAGCATGCGGTCGATGGCACGCCGCTTGTCGACATCATCCGGGCCGCCGGCTCGATCCCCGGCATCAAGGTCGACGCCGGCGCCAAACCGATGACCAATTTTCCGGCCGAGACGATCACCGAGGGTCTCGACGGCCTCGCCCAGCGGTTGGCGAAGTATTACGAGGCCGGTGCGCGTTTTGCCAAATGGCGCGGCGTGATCGCCATCTCCGATACGCTGCCGAGCCCCGGTGCGGTGCGCGCAAACGCCCATGCGCTTGCCCGCTATGCCGCCCTTTGCCAGGAAGCCGGCATCGTGCCGATCGTCGAACCGGAAGTGTTGATGGACGGCGCGCCGGGCGACCACTCGATCGATCGCTCCGAGGAGGTGACGGAGTGGACGCTGCGCACCACCTTCGAGGAACTGGCGGCCATGCGCGTGAAACTCGAAGGCATGATCCTCAAGCCCAGCATGGTGATCGACGGCAAGAAGGCGCGCAAGGCGTCCGTCGCCGAAGTGGCCGAGCGCACCATCCGCGTGCTGAAGCGCACGGTGCCTTCGGCGGTGCCGGGCATCGCCTTCCTCTCCGGCGGCCAGTCAACCGAAGAGGCGACGGCCCATCTCTCGGCGATGAACGCCAGCCACGACCTGCCGTGGAAGCTCACCTTCTCCTATGGCCGCGCCCTGCAGCAGGAGGCGCTCAATGCCTGGCACGGCAAGGCCGACAACATCGCCGCCGGCCAGCGCGCCTTCGCCCATCGCGCCGAAATGTGCAGCCTTGCGGCCAAGGGCACGTGGAAGAAGGATCTGGAGAAAGCCGCCTGAGCCAGGCGGGGCAGACAATGACAAAGGGGCCCCAACGGGCCCCTTTCTTTTCCCTGGCTGGGACCGTTTGCCGGAGCCTTCACGGAACCGGCGGAGAGACATGAGCTGCAGGCCCGCCCCGATCGAACTTGTCACGGAGACAAGTTGCAGCCTTTGCCCCTTGGAGAGGCTGGAATAAGCCTTGGCTTCGCAGCCAACTCCAGCGAAAGCCGAGACCATGACCGCTCCCCGATCCGTCGCCTACGTCACCGTCGATGTGTTTACATCCGAGCGTTTTGCCGGCAACCAGTTGGCCGTCATGCCCGACGCGCGCGGCCTGAGCGACCGAGAGATGCAGGCGATCGCGACCGAATTTGGCTACTCCGAAGTCACCTTCGTGCTGCCGCCGCGCGACCTCGCCAACACGGCCGAAGTCCGGATCTTCACACCGACGACGGAAATCCCCTTTGCCGGCCACCCGAATGTCGGCACCGCCTTCGTGCTCGGCCGACAGAAGGAAATCTTCGGCCGCGCGCCCGGCGACGTCCTGCGCTTCGAGGAAAAGGCGGGCCTGGTCGAGGCGACGTTGCTGAGGGAAAAGGGCGAGGTTATCGGCGCCAGCATCGTCGTTCCGCGCGGATTGGCCGTCGGCCCTGAGATCGACGCAGACACGATCGCGGCCTGCGCTTCACTTGCCGCCGACGCCGTCAGCACACGCGTCCATGCGCCGACCCGCCTGTCCGTCGGTCTGCCCTTCGCCGTCGCCGAGATCAGCGATATCGCGACGCTCTCGTCGGCCAGGCCCAACGTCACCGCATTCCAGGCGGCCAATCAGCGCTACAAACCCGAGGAAGACAGTTTCAGCCTGTTCCTCTACGCTCGCTCGAAAGAGGCGCCGTGGCAGGTCCGGGCGCGCATGTTCGCACCGCTCGACAATGTCAACGAGGACCCGGCAACCGGCAGCGCCTCGGCAGCGCTTTCCGCCTATCTCGTCTCGCTCATCCCCGAAGAGGGTATCGATGTCGAAATCACTATCGAGCAGGGTGTGGAGATGGGCCGCCGCAGCCTCATCGGGGCAAGTGTCCGAAAGCAGGGTGGCGTCGTTCGGAAGGTCAGCCTTTCCGGCCATTGCGTCAGCGCCATGCGCGGGCTGGTCGACCTCTAAAGCGCGTCGCGATCTCTCAGATTCGCTCCGTGCGCTTTAAATTATTGATTCAGCGCATGTCGTTATCGCAAAACCGCTGCGCACTTTTGCGCGACATGTTCTAGCCTTTCGGCCGACACCGCTCAGGCGCCGTCGGGCTCAGGCAGGAGCTTCAGGATATCGGCGAACATATCCTGCCATTCGGCGTCGTCCATCTCGACGAAGCCGAAGCCGCGCAGCAGGAAGACGCCTTCGCTCGCAAGGAAGGCAAGCCGCGCCTTGCGCCCCTTCTCCGTCGACAGATCGAGACCGTCGAGGCGGGCGCGATACCAGGCGCGGTTCTTGGCCATGTGTTCTTCGCGCTGCAGGAGCGCAGCCATCATGCCCGATGTGCGGGCATTGTCGGCCGTGTTCATTCGGGCCGTCACAGACGCATGGGCGCGCATCGCCTTGACCGGATCAGGATCGTCGCCGCCCTCCGCCGCAACCGCGGTGTCGAACTCGTTGAACCAGCGCTCCATCATCGCGTCGATCAGGCCGTCCTTGTTGCCGAAGCAATACTGCACGCCGCCCTTGGTAATGCCGGAGGCCTTGGCGACGGCATCGATCGTCAGTCCGGCCGCGCCGACGGACCTCACAACCGCCTCCGCCGCGTCCAGAACCTTGTCCCGATCGATTGTTCGTCGCCGTCCCATCTTGACTTCCTATTTCAAATCCATACGTATGTATTTAAATAATGATCCTGATGTTAACAAGACCCTGCCGTCAATTCCCTGTGGGCGGCCACTGAGGTGTACCATGCTTCCGCAAAATCGCTGGCTCATACTCGCCATCGTATCGAGCGCCCTTTTTCTGATCGTCGTCGACATGACGGTGCTCTATACCGCCCTTCCCCGCCTGACCCATGACCTCGGCGCCACCGCGACCGAGAAGCTCTGGATTGTCAACGCCTATGCCCTGGTCGTCGCCGGCCTTTTGCCCGGACTCGGCACGCTTGGGGACCGGCTCGGCCACAAGAAGCCCTTTATCGCCGGTCTTGCGGTCTTCGGCATCGCCTCGCTGATCGCCGCCTATGCGCCGACACCGGCGATCCTGATCGGCGGTCGCGTCCTGCTCGCCGTCGGCGCTGCGCTCATGATGCCGGCGACGCTGTCGATCATCCGGCTCACCTTCACCGACGAGCGCGAGCGGGCGCTGGCGATCGGCGTCTGGGCAGCAATCGCTTCCGGCGGCGCGGCGATCGGCCCGGTGCTCGGCGGCTTCCTGCTCGAATATTTCTGGTGGGGCTCGGTCTTCCTCATCAACGTGCCCGTCGTCGCGATCGCCCTCGTGCTCGGCCTCGTCGTGCTGCCGAACAACGCCGGCAATCCGAAACATCCGTGGGACGCGATCGGCTCGCTGCAGATCATGGTCGGCCTCATCGGCCTTGCCTATGCCGTCAAGGAAACGAGCAAGCGCGAGCCGTCGCTGGAAGCGGGTCTTGCTGCGGCAGTGATCGGCGCGATCGCGCTCTTTCTCTTCGTGCGCCGCCAGCGCCGCAGCCCGCATCCGCTGATCGATTTCAGCCTCTTTCGCAATGCCGCCTTTTCCTCCGGCGTTGCCGCCGCGCTGGTGGCATCCGCCTCGATCGTCGGCATCGAACTGGTGCTGAGCCAGCAGTTGCAGCTGGTCGAGGGCTTTTCGCCGCTCGAGGCCGGTTTCTTCATCCTGCCGATTCCACTTGCGGCCTTCGTTGCGGGTCCGCTGACCGGTACCTTGCTACCGCGCCTCGGCGCCGAGGTGGTGCTGCGCTCGGGCCTCATCCTGGCGGCCCTCGGTCTTGGCGGCTACCTGCTCGTTCATGAGACCGGCGCGATCGCCGAGATCGTCACCCTCGTCGTTCTCGGCCTCGGCATCGGTGCGTCGATGACCGCCGCCTCCAGCGCCATCATGTTCAACGCCCCTCCGGAACGGGCCGGCATGGCCGCGTCGATAGAAGAGGTCTCGTTCGAGCTTGGTGGTGCGATCGGCATCGCGGTGCTCGGCACCGTCATGTCGATCGTCTACACCGCCTTCCTCGTCCTGCCGGAGGGTGCCGCGATCCCGCCGATGGCGCGCGACAGCCTCGACGAAGCCCTGCTTCTCGCCGAGAAGCTGCCGGCGGATGTGGCGCGCGAGCTGGCGACCCGTGCCCGCCTCGCCTTCGAAGGGGCATTTGCCGCTGTCGTGATGGTGGCGACAGTCATGCTGTTCGTGACCGGGGCGGCGATCTGGTGGCTGACGGCCGGGCGCGCCAGCGCCCCTCAAGGATCGCGCCAGGCACACCATTGACCGCAAATCGCGGACCGCCGGGCGGAAGCGACTGTCCGGCGGCTCAGCGCAAGCCCGCCTCGCATTTCGCGATCGCCTCGACCATCGCCTGGAAGCGAACATGATGGCGAACCGCGTCGAGATCGGAATCCTGCTTGAACCAGAGAAGCTGGTAGCACGAGCTCTGCGGCAGCAAGGTTTCGAGAAGGTCGAGCGCCGCGTCGATATCGCCGAGGATGCAGTAGACGCAGGCGGTGTTGTAGCGGGCGACCACGTCGTCGGGATCGATCGCCAGTGCCCGCGCCGCCCACTCCCGCGCCCGGTCGGCCTCGCCCATATGGGCAAGCGCCAGCGCGCCGCGATGCGCCGGTCCTGAGTTCTCGGGATTGAGTTCCAGCGCCCGCTCCGCCCGCGCGATCCCGATGCGCGCCCACTGCGCGCGCTCGGCATCCCTGCCGAGCGTGCGATAGGCGCTCATCAGGTGGATCGGTGACAGGTAATCGTCGGGACGGATGTCGGCGGCGCGCTTGAAGAACTGGATCGCCATTTCGAACGCGCCCTGCATGAACAGGAAGCGGCCATAGTGGAAGTTCGCCTCGTAGAGCCCTGCATCCAGCGCCAGCGCCTGCTCGAACTCTGCGACCGCTTCCTCGCATTGGCCGTCCTGGTGCAGCACGAGGCCGCGGGACGCATGTGCCTCCGCCAGGTTCGGATCGAGTGCCAGCGCCTTGTCGGCCATGGACAGGATGCCCTGCAGCGGGAACTCGTCCTCGTGCCAGTCGCGAAGCGCCGACTCGCAATCGGCAATGCCGGCATAGGCGCGGGCGAAATCCGGATCGAGCTCCACCGCCTTCATGAACATGCGCCGCGCGAGCAGGAGATAGGAGCGCGTCCAGGCATGGGAAAACTGGCGGCCGCGCAGGTAGTAGGTATAGGCCTCCACGCTTGTGGTCGGGTCGCTTTCGATCGCCCGCCTCTCCGCCGGCAACAGCTTGATCCTGAGCTGGTCGACGATCGCATGGGTGATTTCGTCCTGAATGGCGAAGATATCGGTCAGGTCCCGGTCATAGCGGTCGGCCCAGAGATGCGTGCCGGTGAGCGCATCGATCAACTGGCCGGTGATGCGCACCCGCGCGCCCGCCTTGCGCACGCTGCCCTCGAGGATGTAGCGGACGCCCAGTTCCTGGGCCACCTGCTTCACCTTCACCGAGCGCCCCTTGTAGGTGAACACCGTGTTGCGGGCGACGACGTGCAGCTTCGAAATCTTCGAGAGATCGGTGATGATGTCTTCGGTGATGCCGTCGGAGAAATACTCCTGCTCCGGATCATGGCTCATATTGGTGAAGGGAAGCACGCCAACCGAGAGCCCGTAGCCGTCGTCGAGCACCACCGGACACGAGCCGTTCGGCGCCGACGCGACCTTGGTCGGCGCGCCGAGTGCAATCGAATAGACGTGAACCCCGGCGGCGATGTTCTTCAGCGTGTGTTCGCCCTTGTCGATGAAGCCGACATCCAGGCGTGAGCCGACATGATCGCGCACGGATGCCGACACGGCGATGCCCGAAGGCTCGGCGAGGCCCTCGAGACGTGCGGCGACATTGACGCCGTCTCCGAAGATGTCGCCATCCTCGACAATGATGTCGCCGAGGTGCACGCCGATCCTGAGTTCGATACGCTTCAGCGGCGATACGCTTTCGTTGCGCAGAAGCATGCCGCGCTGGATATCGACGGCGCAGGCGACCGCGTGCACGACGCTTGCGAACTCGACCAGGATACCGTCGCCGGTGAGCTTGACGATGCGTCCCTTGTGGCGGCTGATCTTCGGATCGACGAGTTCGCTCTTGTGCCGTTTCATCGCGGCCAGCGTGCCGGTCTCGTCAGCGCCGATCAGGCGACTGTACCCCACGACATCGGCAGCGAGAATGGCGGCAAGCCGGCGTTCCAAGAAACCCTCGAAATCATCTCCCGAATGAAGTGCGCACTTTAGCGCTTTCTTTCCCATCTGTCCTGCGCCCTTTTCTGGTTGAAACGACAGGTTTCGCAACCAAAGTAACGGTGGACCGGTGGCGATGGAGTTCCAAAGGTAACGGGGAGTTGCGTCGCGCGTGCTGGCGCTACGGGCGGATCAGCACCGTGACCATCATCATCACGATGGCGAAGACCGCGACCTTCCAGAAATCGCGACGGTGGCGCAGCCCCGGAATGCCGATCGGCCAGATGAGCTGAACGGCCATGATCAGGAGCAGAAAAAGGGCGATCGCCTTCTGCATGTTGCCCTCGTCTACCGGGAGGCTGCCTCGACCGGCGACGCGTTCGCAAACGCCGGCACTGTTCGTCGCACGCAGCACCGTCTCTCCCAAGGACTAGCGATACGTTGCGCCTAGCAAAAAGGGCTAGTGTTTCCGCGGGCGATTTGCAATGACCGGCCGCCGCATGTTGCGTCATTCGTCTCCGATCGAAGGACAAGACCTGCGGCAACGCCAGGCGCTGCAATCAGAAATCGTCTGGCAATTCACCAGGCACCGCCCTAACTTGCTGACGGCAGAACGAATTTCGGATGAATGATGAGAAATAACCTGCTCCCGGTCGCCGCCCTCCTGCTCGGCACGCTGTTTCTCTTTCTGGGCAATGGTCTGCAGGGACTTCTTCTTCCCGTGCGCGGCACCGCTGAAGGCTATCCCACCACCATCCTCGGCCTGATCGGCACATCCTGGGCTGCCGGCTTCGTTCTCGGCTGTTTCTTCGCCCCCACCGTGGTCAAGCGCATCGGCCACGTGCGCGCCTTCAGCGTCTTTGCCTCGCTCATCGCCATCGTGGCGCTGCTCACCGGCATCCTGATCGATCCGACCTCGTGGCTGATCCTCAGAGCGCTGACAGGTTTTTCAACGGCCGGCACCTCGATGATCATCGAAAGCTGGCTGAACGAGCGCGCGACCAACGAGAGCCGCGGTGTCATCTTCTCGCTCTATATCGCCATCACCCTCTTCGGCGTCGTCGGCGGCCAGATGATGATCCCGTTCGGTGATACGTCGACCACCATCTTCTTCATGATCTGCGGCATCCTCTACTGCGTCGCCATGCTGCCGACGCTTCTGTCCAAGGCCGCCTCGCCGCAGCCGCTGAAGCAGGTACGCCTCGATCTGCGCGGCCTTTACAAGAACTCGCCGGTCTCCTTCCTCGGCATCCTGCTCGTCGGCATCGCCAACGGCGCCTTCGGCACGCTCGGCGCCGTCTTCGGTCGCCAGGCAGGCCTTTCCGACAGCACCGTGGCCGCCATGATGAGCGTGGCGATCTTTGCCGGCGCCGTCATGCAATTGCCGGCCGGCCGCCTCTCCGACCGCATCGACCGGCGCTACGTGCTTGCCGCCCTTGCCGGCATCGGCGCGCTCGCCGGCTTGCTGATCTTCCTGATCGAGCCGAGCCAGGTCTGGATCGTGCTGACGCTGATCGCGATCTACGGTGCTGCGGCCAACGCGCTCTATCCGATCGCCGTGTCGCACGCCAACGACTTCGCGACGGCGGAGGACTTCGTCAAGGTGTCCGGCGGCCTGCTGCTGCTCTACGGCATCGGCACCATCATCGGCCCGACGATCGGCGGTCCGGTCATGACGGCGGCAGGCCCTTATGGTCTGTTCATGATCACCGCCTGCGCCCATATCCTGATCACGGCCTATGCCATTATCCGCAGCCGGATGCGCGCGCCGGTTCCGGTCTCCGACCGCGACGCCTTCTCGCCGGTCAATGCCGTGGCGCCGACGACGCCCGAAAGCCTGCAGCTTTCGCCGCGCGCAGCCCCGCTGGAAGAAGCACGCAACGAGCCGGACAAGCGTCCGGAATGGGAGGACCAGTCGGATGAGCCTGTTTGACGACGATCGGCCGCAGAAGAAGGTGGCCCATGAAATCGGCAGCGATCTCGCGCTGCTGTCGGTCGATGAGCTGACGCAGCGCATCGCGCTCCTGAGCGAGGAGATCACCCGGCTGGAGGCGGAGCGAACACGCAAATCCGCCAGCCGCTCGGCCGCCGAGAACCTGTTTCGCTGATCCGGCGGCACAAGGTCGCACCGCAGCAGAACGGAGCGCACTTAACGCGGCATTAAGCATTATCTGCGATTGTCAGGGCATCCGGAGCTTTCCGGTTTCAGACAATTTCTCCGACTGGCGAATGGGTCTGATTTTTCTCCCTGTTTTACCTTGAGAGCCGCTTTCCGCGGCTCTTTTTTTGTTTTGGCATAGGTTTGTCTAAAGAACTGTGGAGATTAACCCTTTCTTAAGAATGCCCTTGCGCGAAATGCGCTATCGGATCATTCTTCAAGCATAGAGACGGGCAAGGATTTATTTCCCATAACCGTCCGCTACCTGACTGTCGTGATGCGTTTGAACCAGGGAAAACAGGTCATGTCCGAGAGAGGATTGAATACGGTCAGTTTCGCAGGACACGCGGCGTCCTCGGCACAATTCAAGACGCTCTATTCGGAAGGCATGGGACTGGTCGAGGAAACGGCCACCTATCTCGACGGACCCGGCCGCGCCGCCTCCAAGGTCCTGCCGCGCATGGCATCGGTTCTCTATGCGGCTGAATCCATGCGGCTCACCACCCGCCTGATGCAGATGGCCTCCTGGCTGCTCCTGCAGCGCGCCGTCAACAACGGCGAAATGAGCCGCGACCAGGTGATGTCGGAAAAGAGCAAGGTTCGCCTCGACAGCTTCAACGTCGACAAGTCCGCGCCCGGCTGGGCCGAACTGCCGGAATCCTTCCGCGACCTGATCGAGCGCTCGCTGCGCCTGCAGAACCGCGTCGCCCTGCTCGACCGCGAGATCTATCGCCCGAACGAGGCGGCCGCGATCGTCCCGGACAACCAGAACGGCGTCAAGGCGCAGATCAAGCTGCTGCAGACGGCCTTCGGAACGAACTGAGTTCGAACAAACGTTCCAACGGAATTCATGAAGCCCGCCGCACAACCCGGCGGGTTTCGCTTTTGTGAGCGTGGCCCGGCAAGCGGGGCTTCCCCCTCCCCCTGCCTTCGTTTCGATAGAAGCAATGCCGCATCGTGCCGGCGGATGAGGATGGTCGCGGCGTGCCTTCGCCCCAGACCTGAGACTGCTTCATCCTTGGACGCTATTGTCCGAGAGCTTTATGATGCGGATGCCGGCCTTCTCCACCACGACAATCTGAGCGCTTCGCCGCTGCGACGCAGGAAAATCTTGATCGCGTCACACAGGGTGCACCGCCCCTCAGCGCCATCGCCGACTGGCACGACGAACCGCACCGCGAGGCCGTTATGCTGCCCGTCGCTGGAACAGCGATTGAGCACCAATCCCCGCAACGGCTCCACGCGGCGCAATGCCACACACCTCGCCAGGCGCGCGCCGGGACCAAAACGGCAAAAGCCCGGGCCAATGACCCGGGCTTTGAAATTGCCGAAGAGGCGTTCGATTAGAGGCCGAGGCCTTCGAAGCGCTTCTTGAACTTGGAGACGCGGCCGCCGCGGTCCATGAGCTGCTGGTTGCCGCCGGTCCAGGCCGGGTGCGACTTGGGGTCGATTTCCAGGTTCATGGTGGCGCCTTCCGAACCCCAGGTCGAGCGGGTTTCGTATTCGGTGCCGTCGGTCATAACTACCTTGATGACGTGGTAGTCGGGATGGATGTCTGCCTTCATAACGATCTTCCTAGAGTTCCAGGGTCCAATTGTCGCAAGGCATTGCGACTTCGAGACCGAACACGTAAATGAAGCCGCGGACCGGCTGAACGGCCACGGCTTCCCAATTCGATGCCGTGCCTATACATCAAGGTCTGCGGGATAACAAGTGCCGCGCGGAAGACTCATGGGCAAACCCTTCCTCCGTGTTTGGCGAAAGGGGTCAAGTGTCGTCAAGAGAAAACCAGGCGCCAGCGCGCAAGTCCATCCGCCCGCTCGCCACGCTTCTGCCTTACCTGGCGCGCTATCGTCACCTGGTCGTCGGCGCCGGCGTTTCGCTGATCCTTGCCGCCGTGACCACGCTCGCGCTGCCGCTCGCCGTCAGGCGCATGGTCGACAACGGCTTCTCCAGTCCCGATAGCGGTTTCATCAACACCTACTTCTCGATGCTGATGATGCTCGCCATTGTGCTCGCGCTGGCGAGTGCGGCGCGCTACTACTTCGTCATCACGCTCGGCGAGCGCATCGTCGCCGATTTGAGGCGCAACGTCTTCGATCGCGTCACTCGCCTTTCCGCCTCCTTCTTCGACGTCAACCAGTCCGGCGAGATCGTCTCGCGGCTGACCGCCGACACCACCCAGGTGAAGTCAGCCGTCGGCGCCACCGCCTCGGTCGCGCTGCGTAACCTGATCCTGTGTCTCGGGGCCATCGGCATGATGGTCTACACCAGCCCCAAGCTGTCGAGCCTGGTGCTGATCGCAATCCCCATCATCGTCTTCCCGCTCGTCGGCTTCGGCCGTTCCGTCCGCCGCCGCTCGCGCCAGGCGCAGGATACGCTCGCCACTGCATCGGCCTATGCCGGCGAGGCGATTGCCGCATCGCGCACCGTCCAGGCCTTCAACGGCGAGGCGCTTGCCAACAATCACTTCGGAGCCGCCGTCGAGGAGGCCTATGGCGCGGCGCGTTCAGCGATCAAGGCGCGCTCGGTGCTCACCGCTTTCGCCATCACCATGGTGTTCGGCAGCGTCGTCGCCGTGCTCTGGTTCGGCGCGCATGACGTGCTCTCAGGCAATCTCTCCGCCGGCACGCTCAGCCAGTTCCTGCTCTATTCGGTGTTTGCCGCCGGCAGCCTCGGCTCGCTCTCCGAAGTCTGGGGCGAACTTTCGCAGGCCGCCGGTGCCGCCGAGCGCCTCAACGAGCTGCTGACCGAAATCCCCGAGATCCAGGCTCCGGAAAATCCGGTCGCCATGCCGATCCCGGCAACCGGCGCCATCACCTTCGACGACGTTCACTTCGCCTACCCGTCGCGCCCCGACTACAAGAGCCTCAACGGCCTCAGCTTCAACATCGCGTCCGGCGAGACCGTTGCGATCGTCGGGCCGTCGGGCGCCGGCAAGAGCACCGTCTTCTCCATGCTGCTTCGCTTCTACGATCCCGCCAAGGGCGCGGTGAGCGTCGACGGCGTCGACATTCGCACCGTCGATCCGAAGGATCTGCGCGAGCGCCTCGCGATCGTGCCGCAGGATGTGACGATCTTCGCCTCGTCCGTGCATGACAACATCGCCTTCGGCATGCCCGATGCCAGCCGCGAGGCGGTGCGTGCCGCCGCCATCGCCGCGCAGGCGGACGAGTTCATCAACAGGCTCGACAAGGGCTACGACACCTATGTCGGCGAACGCGGCGTTACCCTTTCCGGCGGCCAGCGCCAGCGGATCGCAATTGCCCGCGCCATTCTCAGGAACGCACCGGTGCTGCTTCTCGACGAAGCAACGTCCGCGCTCGACGCCGAGAGCGAAACCCTGGTCCAGAAGGCCCTCGACGGCCTGTTGCACGAGCGCACGACCATCATCATCGCTCATCGGCTGGCAACCGTGCTGAAGGCCGATCGCATCCTGGTGCTCGATCATGGCCGCATCGTCGAGGAAGGCACGCACGCCTCCCTCATCCGCCATGGCGGGCTCTATGCCAAGCTTGCGCGCCTGCAGTTCAACCATGGCGCCGAAGCCCTGTTCGTCAACGCGCAGAGCTGAACGAACGACAAGGGCGCGAAAAGCGTCCTCCGATTTGCTGTAAAGCGGTTGCCGTCGGAAGGCCGAGCCCTATTGTAATGGGGTCCGGCCGAGGAGGCCGGCATCACTTTCTGCTGAATTGATCGGGAGGACTACCGCATGGCATTCTCGCACCTGACCCGGCGCGCCACCCTGGCGCTGGGCCTGATGGCGCTATCGGCGCTGCCCTTTGGCTCGACGGCACTGGCCCAGGGCTTTCCCGACCGGCCGATTACGCTCGTCGTTCCCTTTGCCGCCGGCGGTTCCACTGACGTGGTCGCCCGCATCGTCGCGCAGAAAATGTCCGAGGACCTCGGCGAGCAGGTCATCGTCCAGAACGTTGCCGGCGCCGGCGGCAATCTCGGCGCCGACAATGTCGCCCGCGCCGATCCGGACGGCTACACGATCCTGATGGGCACCGTCGCTACCCACGCGCTCAACCCGCTGATCCTGAAGACCAAGCCCTATGATCCCGAGAAGGATTTCGCGCCGATCGCGCTGCTCGTGGTGGTGCCCAACGTGCTGGTGGTCAACCCGGAACTGCCCGCCAAGAACGTTGCGGAACTGCTGGCGCTCCTGAAGGCCAAGCCGGACGAGTACAGTTACGCGTCATCCGGCAACGGCACGCCGCTGCATCTCTCCGGCGAACTCTTCAAGAAGATGGCCGGCGTCAGCATGCAGCATATTCCCTACAAGGGCGCAGGCCCGGCGCTGAACGACGTCATCGGCAACCAGGTGCCGATCATGTTCGACAACCTCCCCTCCTCCTCCAGCCACATCAAGGCGGGGACGCTCAGGGCGCTTGCCGTGACCACGGCCGAACGCGCGCCCTCCTTCCCCGATGTGCCGACGGTCGCCGAGGCGGGCATTCCGGGCTACGAGACCTACACCTGGAACGCGCTCTTCGCCCCGGCCAATACACCTCAGCCGGTCGTCGCCCGCCTCAACGAGGCGGCCAACAAGGCGCTGAAGGATCCCGCCGTCATCGAGCGCATGAAGGAATTCAGCGCCACGATCGTCGGCTCGACGCCGGACGAACTGGCAGCCCATGTGAAGGCTGAGCTGGCGAAGTGGACGCCGGTCGTTCGCGACGCAAATGTGCAAATGGATTGACGATCTAGCGTCGCGCGGCCTCTCATCCGTCCGGTGAGGGCTTGCCCCTATCCGCCCGGTAGGCCCCCTCATCCGGTTACCGCCACCTTCTCCCCGCACGCGGGGAGAAGGGATCTGTGGCAACGTTGTGCCCGCCGTTTCAGCCGCGTTCTCGATACTTTGAAAGCACTGACCGACTCAGCATCCAAGCAGCTCGGCGGCAGTTGCAAACAAGAGGTTTGCGGCACACTCTCCCGTCCCCTCTCCCCGCCTGCGGGGAGAGGGGACGGGAGAGTGGCTACTCTGGACGCCGCAGATCAAAGACCCGCAGCCCCCCGCCCCGCCGCGCGGCCGGAAAAGATGCAGCCACCGAGGAAGGTGCCCTCGAGCGCGTTGTAGCCGTGCATGCCGCCGCCGCCGAAACCGGCGACCTCGCCGGCAGCAAAGAGACCCGGTACCGGTTCGCCCGATTGCTCCAGCACCTGGCCCGACAGATTTGTTTGAAGCCCGCCGAGTGTCTTGCGCGTGAGGATATGCAGGCGAACGGCGATGAGCGGTCCGGCCTTGGGGTCGAGCAGCCGATGCGGCTTGGCGGTGCGCAGCAGCCGGTCGCCGCGATAGGCGCGCGCACCGCGGATCGCGGTCACCTGCGCGTCCTTGGAGAACGGGTTGGTGATCTCGCGGTCGCGCGCCTCGATCTGCTGCCGCAGGTGCTCCAGCGACAGCCGGTTCTCGCCGGTCAGCGCATTCATCGCCGGCACGAGATCTTCGAGCCGGTCGCGCACGATGAAGTCCTCGCCCCGGTCCATGAAGGCCTGCACCGGTCCCGGCGGGTTCTTGCCGAGCCGCTTTAAGAGAAGCGATATGCTCTTGCCGGTGAGATCGGGATTCTGCTCGGAGCCGGAAAGCGCGAACTCCTTCTTGATGATCGCCCGCGTCAGCACGAACCAGCTGTAATCATGGCCGCTGTTTCGGATCGCCTGCAACGTGCCGAGCGTGTCGAAGCCGGGCATGGCCGGGGCGGAAAAACGGTTGCCGTCCGCGTCGCACCAGAAGGAGGATGGCCCCGGCAGGATCCGGATGCCGTGCTCCGGCCAGATCGGATCGAAGTTCTTCAGTCCCTCCGTATAATGCCACATGCGGTCGGAATTGATGACCGAGCCGCGCGCGCGCCCGGCGATTTCCAGCATGCGCCCGTCGACGTGATGGGGCACGCCGGCGACCATCGTCGCCGGCGGCTGGCCGAGCCGCTTGCGCGGCCAGTTGCGGCGGACCAGATCGTGGTTGCCGCCGATGCCGCCCGAGGTGACGACGACCGCGTCCGCCGAAATCTCGAATTCGCCGACCACGTCGCGGGAACTGCGTTCACCACGCCCGACCGGGTCCTCCTTCAGCAGCACACCGCGTGCACCCGTTACCCGGCCGTCTGCGGTCGTGAGTTCATCGACCTGGTGGCGGAAACGGAACCGGACGAGGCCGCGGCTCTCCGCTTCACGGGTCAGCCGGATGAACGGTTCGAGCACCGCCGGCCCCGTCCCCCAGGTGACATGGAACCGCGGCACCGAATTGCCGTGGCCGTGGGCGAGCCCGCCGCCGCGTTCGGCCCAGCCGACCACCGGAAACCAGCGCATGCCGAGCGAATGCAGCCAGGAGCGCTTCTCGCCCGCGGCAAAGTCGAGATAGGCTTCCGCCCAGAGCCGCGGCCAGTGATCTTCCGGGCGATCGAACTGCGCCGACCCCATCCAGTCCTGGCGGGCGAGTTCGCGGGTGTCGCGAATGCCCATGCGCCGCTGTTCCGGGCTGTCGATGAAGAACAGGCCACCGAGCGACCAGAACGCCTGTCCCCCGAGATTCTGCTCCCCTTCCTGGTCGAGTATGATGACCCTGCGGCCGAGCGCTGCCGCCTCCGCCGCCGCGACAAGGCCAGCAAGCCCAGCGCCGACAATCAATACGTCGCAATCCATGAAATGCTCTCCCCTCGCATCCCATCCGGCGCATCGCGCCATGACACGCGAAAGTTGCCGCAGCCATGAAATGGCTCCGGAAACTGTTACGCGTACGTCAAGGTCAATTCAAGAGGCGCCGCCGATGGCGGCCAAATGACCGCGGGGTCGGCTATTTCTCAGTCAGCTTGAGCTCGATGCGGCGGTTCTGCGCTCGCGCTTCCGGACTCTCCCCCGGCGCGATCGGCTGATACTCGCCGAAGCCGGCCGCGACCAGCCGGTCCGCCGGCACGCCCCTGGAGATCAGGAACTTGACCACAGAGGTCGCGCGCGCTGACGAAAGCTCCCAGTTGTCGGCAAAACGTCCCGCGCCGGAAAGCTGCACGTTGTCGGTGTGGCCGTCGACGCGCAGCACCCAGTTGATCTCGGCGGGGATTTCCTTGGCGAGGTCGAGCAGCGCGGTGGCGAGCTTGGCCATTTCCGCCTGCCCCTCGGGATTGAGGTCGTTGCCACCAGAGGGAAACAGCACCTCCGACTGGAAGACGAAGCGGTCGCCGACGATGCGGATGTTCTCGCGGTCGGACAGGATCTCCCTCAGGCGGCCGAAAAAGTCGGAGCGGTAGCGGTTGAGTTCCTGCACCCGCTGGGCGAGCGCGACGTTCAGCCGGCGTCCGAGATCGGCGATCTTGGTCTGCGACTGCTGGTCCTTGGCTTCCGATGCCTGTAGCGCGACTTCGATGGCGGCGATCTGGCTGCGGAGCGCCGCGATCTGCTGGTTCAGGAGTTCGATCTGGCTCATGGCCCGGGCGCTGACTTCCCGCTCGGTCTCAAGCTCCGAGCCGAGACGGCCGATCTTCTGGTTGGCGGCGTCCGTGCTGCCGGCGCCCCGGTCGAGAAGGGCCTGCAGCCGCGAGCGTTCGCCTTCGGACGTGGCGAGCGACGCCTGCAGATTGGCAAGCGAGTCCTCGAGATCCTGCTTGCCGCTCTTCTCGAGCGCCAGAAGCTGGGTGAGCTCGTTGATCTGGCTGTTCAGCCGGGTCAGCACCTCGTCCTTGCCGCTGATTTCACGGCTGAGCAGAAACTGGGCCAGGACGAAGACGGTCAGCAGGAACATGATCGACAGCAGCAGCGTCGACAGCGCGTCGACGAAGCCCGGCCAGTAGTCGATCGTACGCTGAGAGCGGCCTTTTCGGGCAAGCGCCATGGATCACTCCCCTCCGGTCTCGTCCATGCGCGCGATCTTGGCCGGCACCGGCGCCTTGTCTCCATGCGAGAGGGAGCGGTCGGAAGCGGCGACCCGCGACGCCAGCTTGTCGAGCGTCTTGCGCATCGCCTTTGCCTCGTCCTGCTGCGCCTCGATCCAGTCTCTGAGCATCTGCTGTTCGCCGCGCATGTTCTTGACCAGGCCCTGAATGCCTTCGGCAAGGCTCGCCATCGCCGCGGTCGTGCGCTGGTTCGCACCGCCCTCGTGGTTGAGACGCACGAGTTGGTCGGTCAGTCTCTTCAGCTCCTCGACCGGAGCGCCGGCGGGCAGGTCGAGCGCCGGAGAAAGCTCCGAGCCGACATCGGTGACGGACGAGAGCCAGTTTTCGAGCTCGGTATAGAAACGGTTCTGCGCCCGGCCGGCCTGCAGATCGAGAAAGCCGAGGATCAGCGAGCCGGAAAGGCCGAACAGCGACGTCGAAAAGGCGGTGCCCATGCCGGTGAGCGGCGCCGACAGGCCATTCTTCAGTGCCGAAAGAATGTCTTCCGTCGTTCCCGATCCGGCATCCAGCGACTGGATGACGGTGTTGATCGAGCCGATCGTTCCGAGCAGTCCCCAGAAGGTGCCAAGCAGGCCGAGAAACACCAGAAGCCCGGTCAGGTAGCGGGAAATGTCGCGCGATTCGTCGAGGCGGGTGGCGATGGAATCGAGGATGGAGCGCAGCGCCGTGGTCGAGATCGCCGTCTGGCG
Source organism: Ensifer adhaerens (assembly GCF_002940685.1). GTDB lineage: Bacteria > Pseudomonadota > Alphaproteobacteria > Rhizobiales > Rhizobiaceae > Ensifer > Ensifer adhaerens_E. The sequence goes on from NZ_PNFP01000005.1 coordinate 190,997, forward strand.
ACCGCCGATCAGGGCGCGCATCGGCGCGAGCAGCACGGGATCGCGCCCGACCTTGTCGGCGCTGCCGGCGGCCCGGAACGAGTTGAACCAGCGCACCTCGGGACGCAAGCCCAGCACGTGGTTGAAGACGAGCAGGATGCCGATCAGGAGGACACCGAGGATCAGGCCGTTGAGGCCCGGATTGGCGAGAAAGGCATTTTGCGCCTGGCGGAAGAGGATCGCACCCACGAAACCGACGATGATCAGGAAGACCACCATCGTCCAGAAATAGTGCATGGGGCTCGAGAGCTTGTGCGGGTTGTAGCCGTCTTCCATGCCTTCCCGACCGTTCCACCCGGACAGATGCAGTTTCGTCATGGGTATGAGTATCTCCCGCTTTGCTTGACGGAACGGCGCCGCGCCGGCCCGGAGCCTACCGCATAATTCCTGAAACCGAAATCGATTCAAGGGCCAATTTGTACATGCAGCCGGGATGACGCCGCGGCCTGCAGGTCGTCAGTTAGGCACGGGCCTGTGGCAGCGTCGTGTTGCTGCGCCAAGCTTCGCCCAAAAACAAAGCCTCCGATGCGGGTGCGCATCGGAGGCTTCGAAACGAACGGGATTGCGCCTTACTTGGTCGGCACCGGGCGATGAACGACTTCCGTCAGCGCCTTGACGATGTACTCGTTGCCGCAGATGACCGAACCATCATCGACGGGCTTCGCGCCGCCGTTGATATCGTGCGTCCAGCCGCCAGCCTCCCGGATGAGAAGCACGCCGGCGGCGATGTCCCAGGCGGCAAGGTCGCGCTCCCAGTAGCCGTCGAAACGGCCGGCCGCGACGTAGGCAAGATCCAGCGCGGCAGAGCCCATGCGGCGGATGCCCGCGACTTCGCCCATCACGTGGCGCAGTTCGATCAGGTACTTGCCGTGGTTGCCGCGGCCGAGATGCGGCGTGCCGGTGGCGATCACCGCGTCGGAAAGATGCTTGCGCGCGGCGACGCGCAGGCGGCGATCGTTGAGGAAGGCGCCACCACCGCGCTCGGCGGTGTAGAGTTCATCGGTCGCGGGGTTGAAGACGACGGCGCCGACGATCTCGCCCTGGCGCTCCAGCGCGATCGAGACCGCGAAATGCGGAATGCCGTGCAGGAAGTTGGTGGTGCCGTCGAGCGGATCGACGATCCAGCGATGCGCGCCGTCGGTGCCGACGATCTCTTCGCCTTCCTCGCCGAGGAAGCCGTAGGTCGGGCGCGCCTTCAGGAGGTCTTCGCGGATGAGCTTTTCGGCCTTGCGGTCGGCCTGCGAAACATAGTCGCCCGGTCCCTTGAGCGAGACCTGCAGGTTCTGGACTTCGCCGAAATCGCGGGCCAACGACTTGCCGGCCTTGAAGGCGGCCTGAACCATGACATTGAGAAGAGCTGAACGGGCCATCTGGCGATCCCTTTGAAAACGAGAGCCGATCGAGCGCGCTCGATCGGACGTTGAACCTGCTTGACGGAACATGGGCCACATCGCCGGCCCTGCTGCGAACGGCCTCGATCGGAACCGATCCAGGGTCGCGGGGCAAGCTGCAGATTGAGTTCCGTCGTCAAAAAACCGAGTGAATTGTCACTCCGCTCGCCATCGCCGCCAAGATGTCGCGGCCCCACGAGCAAACCGCGGCTTCAGAACCACAAATGGCCCGCAAGTTCAAGCGAAATAGCATATTGGCGGAGCAGCCGCGGCCGATTCCGCCCCGATCCGAGCCGATCAGCTGCGGCGATACTTGTTGGCGGCGCTCAGCGCCTGTTTCTGCTGTTCTTCATTGAGGCCGAGATAGAAGTCCTCGAGCGAGTCGTCCTTGAGCCCCGCGCGGCGCGACAGCACATACCATTTCGCCGCCTCGACCGGGTTGGGCCGGGTGCCGATGGCGTTGACATAGAGATGCGAGAGCCGGTTCTGCGCAACCACGTTGCCACCCTCGGCGGCGCGGCGCATCCAGCCGAAGCCGTCTTCCAGGTTCCGATCGCCGGCAATGCCTTCGATCATCCAGATCGCGATATCCAGCTGCGCCGTATCGAAGCCCGCACGGGCCGCCCGGATCAGCCACTCGCGGGCGCGCGCCCGCTTGTTCTCGTCGATGCCGTCGACATTGACGAGGATCTGCGACAACGCATATTGCGCGTCCGCGATCCCCTGCTCGGCCGACTTCTCGTAATAGGGCATCGCCAGCTTCAACCCCTTCGGTCCGGGATTGTCGGCAACGAGCGTCTGCCCGTAGTTGAACTGTGCCGAACCGTTGCCGAGATCGGCGGCCTTCTTCATCAGCTCTTCGGATTTCTTCCGGTCACGCTTGACGTAGCGCCCTTCCATCAGGATCAGCGCATATTTGAACATCGCCGCCGGGTCGCCTTTTTCCGCCGCCTGGCCATACCAGAAGGCGGCCTGCTGGGGATTGCGCACGACGCCGAGTCCCTGCTGCAGGATTTCGGCGATCAGCGTCTGCGCCGCCGGGTCGCCGAGCTGCGCCCGCGGCAGCGCCAGGTCCATCGCCGTCAGATAATAGCCGCGCTGGAACGCTCCATAGGCCTCGTCGACCTTGCCGGCAAAGGGCTTTTCCGCCGGCAGCGCCGGCAGTTCGGCGCCCATGCGATCGAAGACGCCGACGCCTCCGGATGGCGCCGTGCCGTCCGCCGGCTTCTTTCCCGGAGCCGCGCTCGACTTGTCGCCAGTCCCGGCCGGCGCTGTCCCCTCGGGCATCGCCGCCCCGTTGAATGGCGTGATGCGGCCGCGCTTCTCGACGCCGGCATCGTCGCCTCCGGGCGGCTGCTCCTGCGCATGCGCCGGCAGCGCCAGGGCAACAGCCACGGCAACAAGGGAAAGACCTCGACAGAATCTGGAAGACGGACGGTTCAACATCGAGACGTCTTAATCTTCAAACCGTGGCGCTTTTTCGTCAAGAAGTGCGTTGACCGCAGCCACGACCGAAGGCGCCTGCCCAGCCTCGCCGAAGACGGCAAGTCGAAGCGCCACGAACTCGGCACCGGTCTCCGCCACCGCAAGCGCGGATTGCGGATCGGTGCCGCCCATGACGATGCAGGGGATCTCGATCATCGACGCCCACCATTCGGCAAGGGCCAGGTTCTTCGGATGCGCTTCCGGCTTGATGTCGCCATCGGTCTTGCCGAAGAACACGTAGTCCGGGCGCACTTCGCCGATCTCGAGCGCGTGATGCCGGTCGGCCGCGTTGCCGCCACCGACGATGAGCTTGGGCGTGTGCTTCTCGACCGCCTCGCCGAGCACTTCGGCATTGCCGGCAATATGCAGGCCGTCAGCCTTGGCGCGGCCGGCAACGCGGGAGTCGCCCTCGATCAGCGCGGCAGCACCCGCCTCCTGGATGACCGGCACGAGGCGCTCGGCATGTTTCTGGAACTCGCTATCATCAAGCCCATACTGCGGCACGATGACCGAAGCGACATCGCCGCCCTTGAGCGCGTCGGCGAGCACCTTGGCACGTTCCGCCGCATCGGACATGTCGGGCGCGATCAGCACCAGGCGGCAGCGTTCTGTTGTCATGCTCAGATATCCATTTCCGGCTGTAGCGCGTGAGCCGCGAAACCAGCGCTCGATTTCAATTCCGAAAACCGATAGACGGAGACGGCAAAAGGATCAACCGCCACCCATGCTTCCCGATCTCGACTTCTACCTTATCGCCATCCCGGCCGTTCTGCTTGTCGGCCTCAGCAAGGGCGGCATGGGGGAGGCGCTTTCGCTGATGGGGGTGCCGATCCTGTCGATGGCGGTCTCGCCGGTCCAGGCCGCGGCTCTCCTGCTTCCGATCCTGATTGCGATGGACATCGTATCGCTCTGGATGTGGCGCAAGCACGGCGACCGAAAGACGCTTCTGATGCTTTTGCCCGGCGCGATTGCCGGCATCCTCATCGGCTGGGCGACCTCGGCCTACGTCTCGCGTGACCTGCTCCGCCTGATCATCGGCCTGATCACCGTGCTCTTCGTGCTTCGCTACGTCTACAATGTCTGGCGCATGCGGCTTGGCGTCACTATCGCACCGAAGAAGCAGCGGGCCGGACCGGCCGCGCTTTGGGGCTCGTTCGCCGGCTACGGCAGCTTCGTGGCGCACGCCGGTGGCCCGCCCTTCCAGATCTACGCGTTGCCACTTCAGCTCGACCCGCGCGAGTACACCGGCACGATCGTGCGCTTCTTCGCGATCCTGAACGCGGTGAAGCTCATCCCCTATTTCGCCCTCGGACAACTGGATCTGAGCAACCTGAAGATCTCGGCGACGCTCTTTCCGCTGGCGATCGTCGCGACGGTCTGCGGAGCCTTCATCGTTCGCCGCATGAAGCCGCAGATCTTCTACCCGTTCATGTATACCATGGCCTTCATCGCGGGCTCGAAGTTGCTGTGGGACGGTATCGTCGGCCTGGTCGCGACCGGCTGAGCCGGCGCTCAAGTATTGCGGAAATATTGCAAAGCAAAATTAGCATTTCGCACCGCACAAAATTCTTGCTGCTTTGCAGGATTTCGCCTAACGTCCGCCCATGACGATCGCGGACCCATTCGATGCCATTGCGGACCCGAACCGGCGCCACCTGCTGGAGGAACTGCGACGCGCGCCGAAAACCGTGAACGAACTGGCCGAGGGCCTGCCGATCAGCCGTCCGGCCGTATCGCAGCACCTGAAGGCCTTGCTGGACTGTAATCTGGTGTCGGTTTCGGCGAGCGGCACCCGGCGGATCTATGCGATCAACCGGCCCGGTTTCGACCGTCTCAACCTGTGGCTCGACCAGTTCTGGTCCTGAGCGCGCCGGTCGCGAAGGCGGCTCCGGAAACAAACAGACCGGGCGTCACGCCCGGTCCAGGATTCCGTATATTCCACTGTGGGGGATTGGTTCTAAACCTTGTTGCGCCTGCTCAGAGGGGAGATGGCGCCTCCCGAAGTTCTGGGAAATACCGTTGATAATCAGTGAGTCGAGGAACGAAGCCTTTCGATTTCGTCCTTGATGCGCAGCTTCCTCCGCTTGATGTCGGTGATCAACTCGTCTTCCACTGACGGCTGATTCATCGCTGCATGAAGCTCCTGTTCCAGGGCGCCATGTTTTTTCTCAAGCGTTGCAAGATGAGCCTCAACAGTCATTTGGCAGTCCCTTCCTTTTGCTTGCATCCGGCACGCAAATGCCGGATGTTCCATGGTTGTAACCTTACTACTGTGCCATGCCATTTTTCATTTGTCGAAGGCGAAATGATGACGAGGGATAACTTCCCGTTACCGCCCAAGATGTGATAGAGCGGCGCATGAAATTCCGGTTCGAGGAGGACTTCGCAACCGGGCTGATGGGGATCGCTTTGCATGCCGGACCAGGACCAGGCCGAACTCAGACTGACCGCCGCGCGGCTGAGGCAGGAACATGAAGACTATGACGCTGCCATCAACGCCATGATCGAGACCGGCTGCGACGCGCTGAGGATCCAGCGCATGAAGAAGAAGAAGCTGGCGATCAAGGACAAGATCAGCAAGATCGAAGACCAGATCATTCCCGATATCATTGCCTGAACGCGGAACAGGACAGACGTGATCGACACCACGACCCCACCCGTCGCCATCATCATGGGAAGCCAGTCGGACTGGGAGACGATGAAGAACGCCGCCGATACACTCGACGCGCTCGACATTCCCTATGAGGCGCGCATCGTTTCGGCCCATCGCACGCCCGATCGGCTGGTCAGCTTCGCCAAGGGCGCCCGCGACGAAGGCTTCAAGGTGATCATCGCCGGCGCCGGCGGTGCCGCGCACCTGCCCGGCATGTGCGCCTCGATGACGCCGCTCCCGGTCTTCGGCGTTCCGGTGCAATCCAAGGCATTGTCCGGCCAGGACAGCCTGCTGTCGATCGTCCAGATGCCGGCCGGCATCCCGGTCGGGACGCTCGCGATCGGCCGCGCCGGCGCCGTCAACGCAGCGCTCCTTGCCGCCGCCGTGCTTGCGCTTACCGACGACGACCTCGCCGACCGGCTCGACGACTGGCGTGAACAGCAGACGATTGCCGTTGCCGAGTATCCGGTGGACGAGGCATGACCACCATCGGCATTATCGGCGGCGGCCAGCTCGGCCGCATGCTGGCGATGGCAGCCGCCCGACTGAACTTCCGCACCGTCATCCTGGAGCCGCAGGTCGACTGTCCGGCAGCCCAGGTCGCCAGCGACCAGATCGTCGCTGCCTATGACGACGAAGTCGCGCTCGGGAAGCTCGCAGAAGCCAGCGACATCATCACCTACGAGTTCGAGAACGTTCCGGTCGCAGCCGCCGAACGGCTGGCTGCGAAACGCCCGGTCTTTCCGCCGCCGAAAGCCCTGGAAGTCGCCCAGGACCGCCTCGTCGAGAAGCGTTTCATCAACGGTTGCGGCATCGCCACGGCGCGTTTCCACGCCGTCGACAGCCAGGCCGACCTCGAAGCGGCGCTTGCCGATTTCGGCGGGACCGGCGTGCTCAAGACCCGCCGCCTCGGCTATGACGGCAAAGGACAGCGCGTCTTCCGCTCGTCTGCAGACAGCCCGGCCGGCGCTTTCGCGGCACTCGGCGGCGTGCCGCTGATCCTTGAAAGCTTTGTGCCCTTCGAGCGCGAGATCTCGATCATCGCCGCCCGCTCGACCGACGGCGCGGTTGCCTGTTTCGACCCGGCGGAAAACGTGCACCGCAACGGCATCCTCCACACCTCAACGGTCCCCGCAGGGATCGGCGCGGCGACGGGCGAAGCGGCACGCGTCGCCGCCAAGGCGATCCTCGACGCGCTCGGCTATGTCGGCGTCATCGGCGTCGAATTCTTCGTGCTGGCCGACGGCAGCCTGATCGCCAACGAGATGGCGCCGCGCGTGCACAATTCCGGCCATTGGACGGAAGCGGCTTGCGTCGTCTCGCAGTTCGAGCAGCATATCCGGGCCGTCGCCGGCCTGCCGCTCGGCAACCCGCGTCGCCATTCGGACTGCGTCATGCAGAACCTGATCGGCGACGACCTCAATGCTGTCCCCGCATGGCTCGCCGAGGATGACGTTCTGGTGCACCTCTACGGCAAGACCGAGGCACGCGCCGGCCGCAAGATGGGCCACGTCACGCGGCTCGTCCGCGGCTGAGGACCGCAGAAATGCGGGGCAAGACGCCAAAATGGGGCGTCTTGTGGTTGACACGTCAGGGGTGACACGGTATTTGCCATCCCACCTTAAAGGAGCGCGCTCTCGGGCGCGCTTTTGATTGTTAGAGATACCGGGCGAATTTTCGTTCCCCGAAACCTGCGGATCAGGAAAATGAAGATCAAGAATTCGCTCAAGTCGCTGAAGACCCGCCACCGCGAAAACCGTCTGGTTCGTCGCAAGGGCCGCATCTACATCATCAACAAGCAGAACCCGCGCTTCAAGGCTCGTCAGGGCTGAGACCCGGCAGGGTGCTTGGGGATACCGCCTCGGCGATGCCCCATAATTGATTTTGAAGTTATTCCGTGGCGAGCTAACATGCTCGCCATGCGAGTTTTTGTACCCTTGATTCTGGCGTGTTCCGCCTTGGTCGCCACCTCCATCGGAGCTGGCAGCCTCTCCTTCGCGGCGGAGGCCTCGCCCCAGACGGAATCGGCCAGCCTCACCACTCCCAAACAACGCCTCGATGCACTGTTCGCCGACCTCAAGAAGGAACGCGACGCCGACAAGGCGCGCGAGCTTTCCAATCAGATCCGCCTGGAGTGGCAGGATTCCGGTAGCGCGACGGTCAACCTGCTGATGCAATGGGCAGACAAGGCCATCTCCGACAACAAGCAGGCAGCAGCGCTCGACATTCTCGACCAGGTCATCACGCTTGCGCCCAACTATGTCGAAGGCTGGAACCGCCGTGCGACCTTGCACTACGCGATGGGCAACTATCGAAAATCCATGTCGGACATCAACCAGGTCCTGAAAATCGAGCCACGTCACTTCGGCGCGCTCGCCGGCATGGCGGCGATCCTCGGCACCTCCGGCAAGGATGAGCTCGCCCTGCGCGCCTGGGAGCAGTTCCTGGCGATCTACCCCGCAGACCGCAAGGCGCAGGAACAGCTCGGTGAATTGGCCGAGAAGCTCGCCGGCAGCAAGACCTGACAGCCGCGGCCAGTCGATTGCCGAGCCCGTCAAAGCCCCTTCCCGCCGACCAGGCGCCTCTATTCGAGATCGCGATCGCTGCACGCCGTTTCATCGAACCGATCTGGCTGGAATGGCATCGCCACTCCGGCGCCGATCACCCCGCAATTGCCTCGCAAGGCACCTGCGGCCGCACGAGCCTGTTCCTGCAGCGCGTCTTGAGTACCCAGGGCTTCGGCGCCAACTGGGTCTCCGGAACGCCGCGCAGCGCGCCCTTTGAGCCTGAGATCGGACCCTACGGTTTCTTTTGCGGGCAAAGCTGGCAAAGCCATGCCTGGGTCGAGTGCGGCGATTTCATCGTCGACATCACCGCCGACCAGTTCGGCGCCTCCCCGGTTCTCGTTGTCGACCGCACGGACAAGCGCTACAACAGGGGCGACCGGGATGCGGCGCTGCCGACGTTCGTGCTCGCCCGCCAGCGCGCCGTGGACGACATCTGGCCGCAATGGCAAAGGATAAACGCCGGGGGCCTCAAGAGCTCACGGATGCCTTGAAAGCCCGGCGCGGGAAGACAGATAGAGACGATGTTTCCAGTCACGCTCCTGTTCATTGCTCTGATACTTGCCGGCGTCGCCTATAGCCTCTGGCATGCGCGCGCCTTTGCGCGGCGGTTTCCCAATGTCGGCGAACTGATCGACATCGGCGGCTATCGCATGAATAGCGTACACGTGCCCGCCGGCGGGCAAGCCGATCTCCTGCCCGTCGTCTTCATCCATGGCGCCAGCGGCAACCTGCTCGACCAGTTGCATGCCTTCGCGCCGGCGCTTGATGGCCGCGCCGAGATGCTGTTCGTCGATCGGCCGGGCCACGGTTACTCCGAACGCGGCGGGCCGCAAAACGACCTTCCGGACGGCCAGGCGGAAGCGATCGCAAAACTGATGGACAGGCGCGGTCTCCGGCACGCCGTCATCGTCGGCCACTCCTTCGGCGGCGCGATTGCCGCGAGCTTCGCCCTCAACCATCCGGACAAGACCGCCGGCCTCGTGCTGCTGGCGCCAGCGACGCATCCCTGGCCCGGCGGCATCGACTGGTATTACCGCTTGACGGCGCTGCCCTTCGTCGGCTGGCTCTTCGCCCACACGCTGGTGACGCCACTCGGGCAGCGGCGTATCGAGGGCGGAACGCACTCGATCTTTTCGCCCAATCCACGGCCGGCCGACTATATCGACAAGACCGGCCCGCATCTGGTGCTGCGTCCCTCGACCTTCCTCAGCAATGCTCGCGATATCGCCAACCTGCACGCCTATCTGACCGCGACCGCGCCGCGCTACCGGGAGATCGCCGCACCGACGGTGATCATCACCGGCGACAGCGACGGCATCGTGCTGGCCGATATCCACTCACGCGGGCTGGCGCGCGATATCCCAGGCGCCGAACTGCTGTGGATCGGCAATCTCGGCCACAAGCCCGACTATGTGGTCACCGACGTCATCGTCGCCGCGGTCGAGAAGCTGGCCGGCAAGCCCGGGGATCTGGATGCGGCAGTAAAGCGCGCCGAAGAAAGGCTTGCCGCAGCCAAGGCGCCCTGACGGCGCCAGGCGATGCGTAGGGGATCTGGCCGGCTTTGCCGGCGCGCCCCTCATCCCGCGACCTGCCACATCATCAACAAAACACGAAACCCCAGGAGCGGGATCAGCGCTCCTGGGGTTTCGTTGCAGTTCGAAAAAGAGACTAGGCGTCAGACGCCGCTCATGCCGTCCGAGCCGATATAGGCGATGCGCAGCATGTTGGTCGCGCCGGGAGTGCCGAGCGGCACGCCGGCCGAGATGATGATGCGTTCGCCCGGCTTGCCGAAGCCTTCCGAGGCAACGATGCGGCAGGCGCGGTTGACCATGTCGTCAAGGTCAGTCGCATCTTCGGTGACGACGCAGTGCAGGCCCCAGACGACCGAGAGGCGGCGCGCGGTCTGCACGATCGGCGACAGCGCGATGATCGGAACCTGCGGCCGCTCGCGGGCGGCGCGCAGACCCGTGGTGCCCGACGAGGTGTAGCAGACGATGGCCGAAAGCCGGAGCGTCTCGGCGATCTGGTGGGCAGCGAGCGAAATCGCATCGGCACCGGTTGCCTCCGGCGGCGTGCGCTGCGCGTAGATGATGCTGGAATAATGAGGGTCGCGCTCGACGTTGCTGGCGATCGACGCCATGGTCGAAACGGCTTCCACCGGATATTCGCCCGAGGCCGATTCAGCGGAAAGCATGACGGCGTCGGCGCCTTCGAAGACGGCGGTCGCGACGTCCGAGACTTCGGCGCGCGTCGGAACCGGTGCCGAGATCATCGATTCCAGCATCTGGGTGGCAACCACCACCGGCTTGCCGGCGCGGCGACATGCGCGCGTCAGCTGCTTCTGCAGGCCGGGCACCGATTCCAGCGGCATTTCGACGCCGAGGTCGCCGCGGGCAACCATCAGTGCGTCGGAGAGCTCGATGATCTCGTCGATGCGGTCGAGCGCCTGCGGCTTTTCGATCTTCGACATCAGGCCGACGCGGCCGCGGGCGATCTTGCGAACCTCTGCCAGGTCTTCCGGACGCTGCACGAAGGAGAGCGCCACCCAGTCGAATTCGCCGGTCGCCAGGACGGCGTCGAGGTCGGCACGGTCCTTGTCGGTCAGTACGCCGACGGCAAGCAGCGTATCGGGCAGGCTGACGCCCTTGCGGTCGGAGATCTTCGTGCCGGCGACAACAGTCGTGACGATGCTCTTGCCATCGGTCTTTTCAGCCTTCAGGTGCAGCTTGCCGTCGTCGATCAGCAGGCGATGGCCGGGCTTGACCGCTTCGAGGATCTCCGGATGGGGCAGATAGACGCGGGTGTTGTCGCCAGGCACGTCGTTGTTGTCGAGCGTGAAGGTCTGGCCGACCTTCAGGTCCACCTTGCCTTCCGCGAACTTGCCGACGCGCAGCTTCGGTCCTTGCAGGTCGCCGAGGATGCCGATCGGCCGGCCACAGCGCGCCTCGACTGCGCGGATGCGCTGCACCAGCGTGCGCATCACGTCGTGGCTCGCATGGCTCATGTTGATGCGGAACAGATCGGCCCCGGCCTCGTGCAGCTTCTGGATCATCTGCTCGTCCGAAGACGCCGGTCCGAGCGTTGCGAGGATTTTGACTTTTCTGTTCCGCTTCATCAATTCTGGCTTTCCTGCGTGCCGGACGGATCCGAAAGCTGAACCATCCAGCTTCCTTGCCGCCCCGTGTCATACTCTTTGAATCCCATGCGCTGGAAGCCGCGGGCAAAGCAGTCCTGCACGCCCGTGATTTTGAATTCGTTCTCGGCAACGCACATGTTGACGTCACCGGTCCAGCGACCGCCACGGGCCGCATCTTCCGCGTAAAGATAATAATATCGTGACTGAAGCTCGCCCTCGATCAGGGTCGCGCAGGTGTTGGCGGGCACCTGCCACCAGCCTTCCGTCATCCAGCCATCCTTGGCCCGGTAGCCGATGGCTACGCCGACCAGTGTCTGGGTGCCGTTGCACACGCGAAAGTCGGCGCGTGCGTCGCTGGCAAAGAGAAATGAGCTTGATGTTGCCAGGAGAAACAGGAGGATGCCTCCCAGTGTCGCCAGCCCCGGCTTCGCTTTGGAAAAAGGATTTCTGGACACGGTTTCCGATGGAACTCCGTTTTGATTTGCGTGGCACTTTCTTGCGACGGGTGGCCCCGAAAGTCAACGCAACTCTAATCGATTACAATCGGTAAATTGCTTTCGGATTTCGATAAACAGTTGCGTTTTTCTTGCGATTGACGCCCACGCGTGCGATCAGCGAGACGGGGCGCTGAAACGGACTGGACCGGCATGCAACACTATTCTCCCTATGAGATTATCGAAGCCAAGCCCACAACCGGGCTCGTGCTCCTTGCCGATCACGCCATGAACCGGCTGCCCGCCGAGTATGGCAGTCTCGGCCTTCCCGCCTCGGCCTTCGAGCGGCATATCGCCTACGACATCGGTGTCGAAGCGCTCGTGCGGCGCCTGTCGACAATGCTCGATGCGCCGGCCGTTCTCGGCTGCTTCTCGCGCTTGCTGATCGATCCCAACCGCAGCGAGGACGACCCGACGCTGATCATGCGGATTTCCGACGGGGCGATCATTCCGGGGAACCATCCCATCACCGAGCAGGAGTGGGAGAACCGGCTGAACCGGTTTCATCGTCCCTATCACCGTGCCGTGTCCGAGACCATCGACCGAAGCGCCCAGGCGCATGGCGCAGCACCACTGGTCATCTCCATCCATTCCTTCACGCCGGCCTGGAAGGGTGTCGCCCGCCCGTGGCACGCCGCCGTCCTGTGGGACAGCGATGCCCGCGCCGTGCTGCCGCTGATCGAGAAACTCGAGGCACCGGGCGATATCGTCGTCGGCAACAACGAACCCTATGACGGCGCGTTGCGCGGCGATACGATGTTCAGGCATTGCATGGTACCGGGCATTGCCCACGCCCTGATCGAGGTGCGGCAGGATCTGATCGCCGACGAAGCGGGCGTGGCAGAATGGGCCGAGCGGCTGGCGCCGGTCCTGGCAAGCCTCAACGCCATGCCGCAGCTGCATCGCTACGAGCGCCACATCTCGCGCACCGGCGCCTATGATGAAGAGGACGAGCGACCATGACCGAACTGACCCCGGAGCAACAGATCGCCTTCGAGGCCGCCGCCTTTCGCCGGCTGGTCAACCATCTGCGCGAGCGCAGCGATGTCCAGAACATCGACCTGATGAACCTCGCCGGCTTCTGCCGCAACTGCCTGTCCAACTGGTATCGCGAGGCGGCCGAACAGGCGGGCGTTCCGCTTGCCAAGGAGGAATCGCGCGAGATCATCTACGGCATGCCCTACGAGGAATGGCGCGAGCGCAACCAGAGGGAAGCATCCGTCGAACAAAAGGCGGCGTTCGAGCTCAACCGCCCGAAGGAATAGGGTCGTTTCGTCCGCCTCTGCCACGGAAATGACCGCGTTGTTGCGCAATCACCCTTGACCTTGGCGGCCGTTTTCGGCACGTCACGGCACCCAAGAAATTCCATTCCCCCTATCAAGGAGAAGACCATGTCGGATGCTCACGGCGTCGCACGCGATCAGCTTCGTGCTTTCATCGAACGGATCGAACGCCTGGAAGAAGAAAAGAAGACCATCGCCGACGACATCAAGGACGTCTACGGTGAAGCCAAGTCCACAGGCTTCGACGCCAAGATCCTGCGCAAGGTCATTTCGATCCGCAAGCAGGATCACGACGAGCGCATGGAACAGGAAGCGATCCTCGACACCTACCTCCAGGCGCTCGGCATGGTGCCGGCGGCCGACGAGGAATAAGCAGGTCTACTAGGGGCCGCCGACGGGCGGCCCTCGCCTTCCGCCCGTAAACTGCCGCAGCTGAGGCTCCCAATGCAGCCGGGAGCCGGGATCAGGCGAATGCACGGTACAGACACGAAAAAGCCCGCCGGTTCGGCGGGCTTTTTCGTGTCTGGCGTTTGGTGGAAGCTCAGTTGGTGCTGAACTTCTTCACTTCCATGAAGTTGACGGCATTGCCGCTGAAGCGGGCCGTGTCGACGTTTGGTCCGGCGCTGCTGGAGAAGCCGGCCGCATAGACCGTCGTCGGGGCGGTGCGCAGCGACTTGCTGACGAAGCGCGGCGCCTTCACCGGCTTGGAAAGCGTTGCGACGCGGCCGGTCGAAAGCGCCCATTCGGAAATGATCTTCTGGGTCAGCTTCGGTTCGGCGCGCACCGACGAGCGGGTCGCGGCTTCGGCGTCGTTCTTCTTCGGCCGGCCACCCTTGGCCGGCGCTTCCGCCTGCGTGTCGAAGGCACTGTCGAAGATCGCGGCGCGCGCATTCGTGCCCGACTGCGGCGCGTAGGCCGCCATCTCGATCGGCTGCGGCTGGGCGACGGGCTGACGTTCAGCCGGCGTCGGCTGCGCAAGCGCGACACGGGTCTTGGCTTCGGCCGCCACGTCGCGCGACGGTTCTGCGGATGCCACGACAGGACGCTCGGCAAAGGAGGGGATCACGACCTGCGCATCGGCAACGGCGGCAAGGGCCGCATCGCCCGCGGGCCGGCCGGCCGGAACCGGCACGAAGCCGAGCGCCTGCATGTCCGGCGCTGCGTCGGCGGATGCGACGAGCGTGTTCATGTCGCGACGGTCAAGCATTTGCGGGACCGGAACCTTCATCGAGGCGAGGTCGGCAAATTCGCTCGGCGTTTCCGAGGCTTGCGGCAGGGCAGCGGCAAGGGCCTCCTGGGCCGGGTTCGTCTCGGGCGCAACCAGCGCCACGGCTACGCCGCCATCGGCAGGCGCCTGCTTGAAGGCGGGCCGCACGGCCGGGACCGGGGCATTGATGTTCTGTTCTGTCGAGGCAGTGGCAGCAACCGTCGGCTCGGCGGCGACAGAGCCGGCGACGCCGGGCAACGCTTCCTGAGCGGCGGGCGCGGCGGCCGTCTGCACCTTGGCAGCTGGAACTGCGCCACCTTCGTCGTCGGTGCCGGGACCGGCTGCGATTGCCGAGGGTTCTTCATCCTCGTCGCCACCGCCGCCAAAGAGCATGGCGAACAGGTTGCCGCGGCGCTTGCCGCTGGTATCGCCCGGCCCCTTGTCGCCACCACCGGCAACCTCGATCGCCGAGGCGCCGACGCGACGCTTGTAGTCGGCGACCGCCTGCTCATAGCCCGGCAACGGCTTGCCGTCGGAGGGGAGATGCATGGTCTTGCCGTCGGGGAAGATGCGTGCGAGTTCGGCACGGCTCATGCGTGGCCAGGCGCGAACGCCACCGACGTCCATGTGGACGAAAGGCGAACCGGAGGTCGGATAGTAACCGACGCCGCCCACCTGGAATTTCACGCCGATCTCGCGCAGCGTCTTCAGCTTCACGTCGGGCAGGTAGAAGTCCATCGCCTTGCCGAGCATGTGCTGGCTCTTCTTGGCAACGCCCTTCGAGCGCGAGCGCAGCATGCCGTTGGTCGCCGGCGAACGATAGGCCGACACGACGTGGATATAATCGCGCGATCCGCTCTTCTGGTAGACTTCCCAGACGAGGTCGAGCAGGCGCGGGTCCATCTTCGTCGGCTCGTTGCGGCGCCAGTCACGCAGGAAACGGTTGATTTCCTGCAGACCCTTGGCGTCGTAGCGGCCATTGCGCTTGAAGGTGATCTGCGCCTTTTCCTGGGTATGAATGAAATAGAGCTTCAGTGTCCGGGTCTGTCCTGCGGCCTCCACGGGAGGTGCAAAACCAGGCGTCACGAGGGCAGCCGCAAGAGCAACGGATGTCAGAACCTGCGGCACCCGGCGGGTGACCGCCGCGCAGACTCTCGCTAAGGAGCCAAGCGGCTTCTTAAAACCGAACAAATTTGGCATTCAATCCCCGTCCGACGGACAACCGTGCTTCGCTGTCTCAGATGACTGTCAAATAAGGTGACAGCATGGCAAATTTGCCACAGTCGTCACCGCCCCTTATAATATAGTGAATACTTCACTAACAAGGTCTAAACGGCGGTGACTGAAGAGCACGGCTAATGAAGCGTGAATGCGTCGATTTTATGCCGCCTCTCTCAAGGGGTTATCGGGATCGATGCCATAATCCTTCAGCTTGCGGTAGAGGGTAGACCGGCCGATGCCGAGCTTGCGGGCCACCTGGCTCATCTGTCCGCGGTAGAATTTCAGCGCAAAACGAATCAGTTCCTCCTCGACTTCGGCAAGCTTGCGGACGTCTCCGCCTTCGTCGACGCTGGCGATCGCGTTCTCCATGCGCGGATCGCCCGAGGTCTCTGTCTCCATCGATTTTGCCGCACTTGCAAAGTCGGGATAGACGCTCGACGCTGCTTCACCAGCCGCCGCCCGCTCGGGCCCTGCCTCGCCCCAGGAAAAGCCGGCGCGGTCGGAAACCACATAGCCGGGTATCTGGGTGGCGATCTGCGGGAAGTCCTTCACCGTCAGCTCGTTGCCCTCGGCAAGCACGACGGCGCGGAAGATCGCGTTCTCGAGCTGGCGGATGTTGCCCGGCCAGTCATAGGCGGTCAGGAGTGCCAGCGCGCCGCTCGATACCGCCAGCGGCTGGTTCAGCCGCTGCTCGGCGGCGAAGCGCTCGACGAAGGAGCGCACCAGCACCGGGATATCTTCCTTGCGCCGGCGAAGCGCCGGAATGGTGATCGGGAAAACATTGAGGCGGTAGTAGAGATCCTCACGGAACCGCCCCTCCCGAACCTCGTTGATGAGGTCCTTGTTGGTCGCGGAGATCAGTCGCACATTCACCTTCTGCGGATGACGCGCGCCGATCGTCTCGATTTCGCCCTGCTGGACCGCGCGCAACAGCTTGACCTGAACCTCGAGCGGCAGGTCGCCGATCTCGTCGAGGAACAGCGTTCCGCCGTCCGCGTCGACGAACTTGCCGGTGTGCTTTTCGGTCGCGCCGGTAAAGGCGCCCTTTTCGTGGCCGAAGAGAATGCTTTCGACCAGATTGTGCGGGATGGCGCCACAGTTGACGGTGACGAAGGGCTTGCCGACCCGATCGCTTGCCGACTGGATGGCGCGGGCCACCATTTCCTTGCCGACGCCGGATTCGCCTTCGAGCACGATCGGGATGTTGGACTGCGCGGCGCGGCGCGCAAGATCGATCACCCGGATCATCGCCGGGCTTGCCGAGACGACGTCGTCGAAGCCGACGGCGCCGCCGCGCGGACGGCGCGAGGTTTTGACCTTGCCGTCGCGGCTCGCCATTTTCAGCGCGTTGCCGATCGCCACCGACAGGCGCTCCGGAGAGACCGGCTTCACCAGGAAGTCGAAGGCGCCGGCCTGCATCGCGTGCACCACGGTCTCGATGCCGCCCTGTCCGGTCTGGACGATAACCGGCGTGTCGACGCCGCGTTCGGCCAGCGCTTCAAGGAAGCCGTGGCCGTTCATTTCCGGCATCAGGAGATCGAGCAGGATGACATTGATCATGCCACCCTTGCGCTCAAGCAGTTCCAGACCGCTGCGGCCGTTATCGGCGAGATGCGCCACATGACCGAGACGCTCGATCATGTTCGTCAGCAACCGGCGCTGCACCGGATCGTCATCAATGACCAGAATGTGTGATGTCACGGAAGCCTCCTGCTCTGGACACGCGGTACTCTTTGGCCAACGTCATGTGCCAAATCACGTCAGGCATCTGTGCCATAAAGGGCTGAACATCATGTTTTGAGAAATGCTTGCATTTTATCCATTGCCGGCGATAGCAATGGGGCCCATATCGCTTGCCTCTTCCTGTCACGAACGAGAGAAATCCGACGATGACCTTCCGCCCCCTCGCCCCCGAGCAATTCGTTGTCCGCGCCGCCGCCGGCCAGAGCCATGGCGCCGCTGCCGACCTCGGTGACCTGCCCTCCTGGCGGCTGGAGGATCTCTATCCCTCCGCCTCCTCGGATGCGTTTCGCGACGATCTGAAGAAGGCCGATGCCGACGCGATCGCCTTCGAGACCAAATGGAAGGGCAAGCTGGCCGAAGCGGCGACGAAGAGCGGCGACGCCGGCATCGGCGCGGCCGTCAGGGAATTCGAAGCGCTCGAAGACATAATGGGCCGCATCGCCTCCTTTGCCGGCCTCACCTATTTCTCCGACACGTCCAAGCCGGAGAATGGCAAGCTTTATGGCGACGTGCAGTCGAAGCTCACCGACATGTCGGCGCATCTCCTGTTCTTCTCCTTGGAGCTGAACCGGATCGACGACGCGATCCTCGACAAGGCGCTCGAAAACGATGCGCTCGCCGCTCACTACAAGCCTTGGCTGACCGATCTGCGCATGGACAAGCCCTACCAGCTCGACGACAAGCTGGAACAGCTGTTCCTGGAAAAGTCGATGACGGGTGCCGCCGCCTTCAACCGGCTGTTCGACGAGACGATGGCGAGCCTTACCTTCAATGTCGACGGTGAAGCGCTGCCGCTCGAGGTCACCCTCAACCTGCTGCAGGACCCGTCGAGCGACGTTCGCAAGAAGGCGGCGATGGCGCTTGCCGAAACCTTCAAGGCCAACATCCGCACCTTCACGCTGATCACCAACACGCTCGCCAAGGACAAGGAAATCTCCGACCGCTGGCGTGGCTTCAAGGATATCGCCGATAGCCGGCATCTGGCCAACCGCGTCGAGCGCGAGGTCGTCGATGCGCTCGCCGAAGCGGTCAAATCCGCCTATCCGCGCCTGTCGCATCGCTACTATTCGCTGAAGGCGAAGTGGCTCGGCATGGAACAGATGGATTTCTGGGACCGCAACGCACCATTGCCGGAAACCCCGAACGCGCTGATCTCGTGGAATGAAGCCAGGGACACCGTGCTCTCCGCCTACAATGCCTTCGCGCCGGAAATGGCCGCGATTGCGCGTCGCTTCTTCGACGAGCGCTGGATCGACGCACCGGTGCGGCCCGGCAAGGCGCCCGGCGCCTTCGCGCACCCGACGGTGCCCTCGGCCCATCCCTATGTGCTCGTCAACTACATGGGCAAGCCGCGCGACGTGATGACGCTCGCCCACGAGCTTGGCCATGGCGTGCACCAGGTGCTCGCCGGCGGCCAGGGCGCGCTGATGGCCTCGACGCCGCTGACGCTTGCCGAAACCGCCTCGGTCTTCGGCGAGATGCTGACGTTCCGGGCGCTGCTCGACCGGACGAAGGACAAGCGCGAGCGCAAGGCCATGCTCTCCCAGAAGGTCGAGGACATGATCAACACGGTCGTGCGCCAGATCGCCTTCTACGAGTTCGAGCGCAAGGTGCACACCGCCCGCAAGGAAGGCGAACTGACGGCCGACGATATCGGCAAGCTGTGGCTGTCGGTGCAGAACGAGAGCCTCGGCCCGGCGATCCGCATTTCCGAGGGCTACGAGACCTACTGGGCCTATATCCCCCACTTCATCCATTCGCCCTTCTACGTCTATGCCTATGCCTTCGGCGACTGCCTGGTGAACTCGCTCTATGCCGTTTACCAGAACGCCGAGCAGGGCTTCCAGGACAAGTATTTCGAGCTTCTGAAGGCCGGCGGCACCAAGCATCATTCGGAACTGCTCGCGCCCTTCGGCCTCGATGCCACCGATCCGTCGTTCTGGGCACAGGGACTGTCGATGATCGAAGGGCTCATCGACGAACTCGAGGCACTTGATAAGGCCTGATCCGGAAACAATCCGGATCGCGGAGCGATCGACAAGACGACTTTATGAACGACACCGCACCCTATGTGCTGTTCCGGGACGACAGCGAAAGCCGCACCACGGTTTTCGCCTCGCCTTCGCGCGTCATAACCGCCCGCACCAAGGCGGAATTTGTCCGCGGCCTTGCGGAGCTTGAACGCGCGCACAAATCCGGCAAGTGGATCGCCGGCTTCATGTCCTACGAGGCCGGGCATCTCTTCGAGGCGAAACTCGCAGGCTACGCCGAGGAGGGCCGCGAAACGCCGCTGATGTCCTTCGGCATCTTCGATGCGCCGAGCGAGGATCATCCCCTTTCCGAGCCGCAGCGGCGAACCGAGAACGAACCCTTCTTGAGCGAGCCGCGCGCCGACTGGGACTTCGACACCTACCGCGAACGCTTCGACCGCCTGCACCAGCACCTGCGACAGGGCGATTGCTACCAGGCCAACCTGACGATGCCGATCCGCGCCCGCTGGTCTGGCGACCCGCGCGCCGCCTTCTGGTCGCTGATCGACCGGCAGCCGGTCAAATACGGCGCGCTCGTCGCGCTCGACGGGCCGGTGCTCCTGTCGCGTTCCCCGGAGCTTTTCTTCCGTGTCGATGCGGACGGCTGGATCGAGACGCACCCGATGAAGGGCACGGCCAAGCGCGGCGCGACGGCCGCCGAAGATGCCGAGATCATCGCCGCCATGCGCGCCGATGAAAAGACCCAGGCCGAGAACCGGATGATCGTCGACCTCCTGCGCAACGACATTTCGCGCATCACCGAGGTCGGCACGCTTGATGTCCCCAAGCTCTTCGACATCGAGACCTACCCGACCGTGCACCAGATGGTGAGCCACGTCCGGGCAAGGCTCCTGCCCGAAATCACCCTCAGCGACATCTTCGCCGCTCTTTTTCCCTGCGGCTCGATCACCGGTGCGCCGAAGATCCGCGCGATGGAGATCCTGCACGACCTGGAGGATGGCCCTCGCGACGCCTATTGCGGCGCGATCGGCTTCATCGCGCCAAACGGCGTGATGCGTTTCAGCGTCGCGATCCGGACGATATCGCTTTTCGAAAATGGCGACGCCGTCTTCAATGTCGGCGGCGGCATCGTCTTCGACAGCACCGCCCAATCTGAATACGAGGAGTGCCTCCTGAAGGCCCGCTTCGCCGTTGGCGACGACAGGATCGCGCTCGGTGAACGCGATGTCGCGCCAGCCGACAGCGCGGTCGTCCGATGACGGATTTCTCGCTGATCGAAACCCTGCGCTACGAGCCCGAGGCCGGCTTCGTCCGGTTGCGCCTGCACCTCGCGCGTCTGGTCCGGTCCGCCCGCCGTCTCGGCATGTCCGGCGCCGATGGCGCGCAAGCCGCGCTGCTTGCGGCGGTCGAGGCAGCCGCCGGCAATGCCGGAACCGCGCTTCGCGTGCGCCTCGAGCTTTTCCCGGACGGCCGCATCGAGGTGAAGACCGCGCCCTTCACGCCGCTGCCCGAAGAGACGGTCTGGCGGGTGCGGATTGCCGCCATGCGGCTCAATTCGAGCGATCCGCTCTTGCGCTACAAGACCAGCCGCCGCGCCGCCTATGAAGCCGCCCGCGCCGAGTTTGCGCCAAGCGAGGTCGACGAGGTTCTGCTTCTGAACGAGAAGGGCGAGGTCTGCGAAGGCACGATCACCTCGGTCTTCCTCGACGACGGCAGCGGCATTCTCAAGACGCCGCCAATCGCCTGTGGCCTGCTTGCCGGCGTGCTGCGCACCGAACTCATCTGCCAGCGCCGCGCGCGGGTCGCGCGGCTTTCGCTTAACGACCTCGCCCGCGGCAACCTTTACGTCGGCAATTCGCTACGGGGCCTGATCCGGGTGAACCTCATGGTCTGAGCCGGGAAGCGTGTGGCGTCTGACCTGGTCCCGCCCATCGCGCTTGGCGAGATAGAGCGCCTGATCGGCGCGCGCATAGAGGTCGCTGACCGTGTCCCCGTCGCGATACTCCGCAACCCCGACCGAACAGGTGTAGAAGAACTCCGGGATGTTCTCGAGCGGGCGGGAATTGCGCACCCGTTCGAGCAGACGATCGAGAATGCGGTGGCCCTCGCTGATGGTCGTATCCGGCAGGATGAGCATGAACTCCTCGCCGCCAATCCGGCCGAAGCAGTCCGAACGGCGCACGAATTCCTGCATCTGGCGGGCGAAATCGAGCAGCACCTCGTCGCCGCGCTGGTGCCCGTGGCGATCGTTGATCGCCTTGAAGTAGTCGATGTCGATGATCGCGACACAGCCCCACATATGCGGGTTCTCGGCGCAGTTGGCGATGAACTCGGTGAGACGCCCCATCGTGTAGCGGCGGTTGGGCACGCTCGTCAGCTCGTCGACCTGGGCGGCCCGAAGCGCAAAGTCGCGGTCCTGGCGCAGTTCCCGCTCTTCCGCATGGATCGTCGTCACGTCGACGGCGATGCACAGCATGCAGCCATCCGCATCCACCGTTTCCGTCATCCACAGCCAGCGACCGTCGTGCAGGTCCGTTTCCATGGCGCGGAACGGCACCTTGCCGCGCCGGTGCAGTGTCGAGGCGATCCAGGCATCGATATCTTCCGACTTCAGGACCGTGCCCTGTCCGGCGGCATGGTTCCGGCGCATGATCTCTTCCCAGGTCGGGCTCTCGTCCGGACCGAGATGGTAGGCCGCGCGAAACGCCGGATTGGCGAAGCGCAGTCGATCGTGCTGATCATAAAGTGCGATCAGCACGGGTGTTTTGCTCTGTAGGGCCGCAAGAGCCTTGAGATGACTACCGGTCACGGTCTGTCACGCCTCCGGGAACTAATCAATTATGGCGCGAAGCGGATGCTTCTAACGTAGCTATAGCACGAACCGCTTGTGACAAGCGTTTCACCGTGCGAAACGATAGTGATATGGTTAAATCGCAACCTGGACCGATCGCTCCGCATGAAGCATACGCCTTACGACGGTTCTTCAAAACCTTTCACCATCGGCCTTGCCCAGCTCGAACCCGATCGCTGGATCGAGCCGGACGACCAGCTGCAGCGCTATCTCGACGAAAAGAAGCGGCTGCTCGCGCAGGCGCGTGGCGCCGTGTTCGCAGCAGCCGACGGTACGCAGGAGGCCCAGAGGGAACTGCTCGGCGTTCTGCTCGACTACCTGCCCGCCGCATACCCTGAAGTCTATCGCCGTGACGGCGACAGCATGATCGTCGGCGGCGAGCCCGTGCCGCTCGCAGGGGATGTCCCGCTGGCCATCGCCGGATCGCTCGTCCAGGACGATCTCGCCATCATGCAGAAGACCGACGACGGCTGGCGCCTCAACGCCGCCTATGTCGCCTTCCCCTCCTCCTGGTCGCTCGCCGAGAAATACGGCCGCACCATGAACGAGATCCACGGCCCCGTCCCGGGCTTCGAGCATGGCACCCGCAATGCCGAACTGATTGCCCGCATGTTCGACAATCTGCCGCCTGGCCGTTTCGTCGAGCGCTTCAACTGGGCGGTCAATGTCGACGGCGCGCTGCATCTGCCGAAATCGAAATCCGAGGGCATTGCAGCCGGCGCGATCGAAATGACCGAGGAGCGGACCTTCATCCGCATCGAACGGCAGACACTGCGCAAGCTGCCTCAGACCGGCGCGCTCGTCTTCACCATCCGCATCTACTCCGACCCGCTGACGATGCTGCGCAAGCGACCCGATGCCGCGGCACTGGCATCCTCCTTCATCGAGCAGTTGCGCGCCCTGACCTTGCCGCAGGCCGCCTACAAGGGGCTTGTCAGCAAGCGGGACGGGCTGATTGCGGCCCTGCAATCGATCGCCGGTTAAGCACACCCTCAAATAGCGGTTGACCTTCCCGCTCTTTATTGTGACAGCAATCTATGCTCTACAGCGCCGCGTGCCCCACGGGCACAGCGGCCGTTTCGGCACATTCATACGAGCCAGAACAGCGGCCACAGCCGCTTCCTCATGCTTGGTCACCCACCGCCACAGGGAAAGTTTTCTCAGGAGTAAGACAAAAATGGCAGATACCACCTATCCGGTTTATGGCGAGATCACCGGTCCGATCGTGATGATCGGTTTCGGTTCGATCGGTCGCGGCACGTTGCCGCTGATCGAGCGCCACTTCAAATACGACAAGAACCGGTTGATCGTGGTCGAGCCCCGTGAGGACGCTGCCGACAACGAACTGTTCGAACGGCATGGCGTACGCCACGTTCGCGCGCACGTGACGAAGGACAACTACAAGGAACTGCTGAAGCCGCTCCTGACGGAAGGCGAAGGCCAGGGCTTCTGCGTCAACCTGTCGGTCGACACCGGCTCGCTCGACCTGATGAAGATGTGCCGCAAGCTCGACGTGCTCTACGTCGACACGGTCGTCGAGCCGTGGCTCGGCTTCTACTTCGACGCCGAAATGGACAATTCCGAGCGCACCAACTATGCGCTGCGCGAAACCGTGCGCAAGGAAAAGGAAAAGAACCCGGGCGGCACGACCGCGGTGTCCACCTGCGGCGCCAACCCCGGCATGGTCTCCTGGTTCGTCAAGCAGGGCCTCCTGAACCTCGCCAACGACCTTGGCGTGAAGTACGAAGAACCGCATCAGGACGACCGCGAAGGCTGGGCCAAGCTGATGAAGAAGGTCGGCGTCAAGGGCGTGCACATCGCCGAGCGCGACACCCAGCGCACCAAGAACCCGAAGCCCTTCAACACCTTCTGGAACACCTGGTCGGTCGAAGGCTTCATCTCCGAGGGCCTGCAGCCGGCCGAACTCGGCTGGGGCACCCATGAAAACTGGATGCCGAAGAACGCCAAGAAGCACAAGAAGGGCTGCAAGGCGGCGATCTACCTGGAGCAGCCGGGCGCCAACACCCGCGTGCGCACCTGGTGCCCGACCCCCGGCCCGCAGTATGGCTTCCTCGTGACCCACAACGAGGCGATCTCGATCGCCGACTTCTTCACGGTTCGCGACAAGGACGGCGAAGTCACCTATCGCCCGACCTGCCACTACGCCTACCATCCGGCCAACGACGCCGTTCTGTCGCTGCACGAGATGTTCGGCAACGGCGGCAACGCCCAGCCGGTCCATCACGTCCTTGACGAAAAGGAACTGGTCGACGGCGTCGACGAACTCGGCGTGCTGCTCTACGGCCACGACAAGAACGCCTACTGGTTCGGTTCGCGCCTGTCGCTGGAAGAAACCCGCCGCATCGCGCCTTACCAGAACGCGACTGGCCTGCAGGTGACCTCGGCCGTTCTCGCCGGCATGGTCTGGGCTGTCGAAAACCCGAAGGCCGGCATCGTCGAAGCCGACGAGATGGACTACAAGCGTTGCCTCGAAGTCCAGCTGCAGTATCTCGGCCCGGTCGAAGGTCACTACACCGACTGGACCCCGCTCGACGGTCGCCCGGGCCTGTTCCCCGAGGACATCGACACCAAGGATCCGTGGCAGTTCAAGAACATCCTCGTTCGCTAAGCTGCTGAGGCGTAAGCGCATCCGGCCCGGGACACGAACGTGCCCCGGGCCTTTTCATCTCTGCCGGAAAAGCCCAAGGCGGCGGCCCGCCGCTCTTGCTTTCAACTCATGATCGCGGCATGGTCTGCCGGAATGAAACAATCCGCTCGACCCAAACGCGGGGGAAATCGCCTATGAAGCCATTCGCCGTTCTGACCCTACTCGCAACCGCGGCGGCGCTTGCCTCCTGCCAGTCGTCGCCCCGGATCATCGATGAGGGCGGACAGCCGGCACGCCAGGCGTCGGGCGTCGAAGGCTCCTGGGTGGACCCGAACGGCATCGTCTCGACCTTTGCCGGCGGGACCTTCTCCACCCGCACGACCGACACCAACCAGTTGCTCGCCTCGGGCAACTACGTCAAGACGAGCCCGACGCTCGTCGAAATCAACATGACCTCGCTGGTGCGCAACACCCAGTCCAAGGTCGCCTGTGCCCTCGTCACGCAGAACCAGCTCAACTGCACCACCGACGCCGGCGCGCAGTTCTCGCTGGCGCGACGCGGCTAATACCGTAAACAGGCAAGCACGAAAGGCCCCCGTCCGGGGGCTTTTTTTGTTGCCGGCCATAGGCTTAACCTAGTTGCAAATCAGCAATCGGAGGATGGTTTTAGCGCTTGAAGTCGCCTTCAAGTGATGAAAACATCGGCCCGGCAAAGCCACCCCGACCGTGGGGACCGGACCCGTTTCGACGGACCGGAGACGGTCGGACGAAAACCGGCAAAAACAGGAGAACATCATGATCAGACACGTGCGGACCGGCCTGATGACCGCGTCCATTCTTGCCCTTTCCTCGGGCGCAGCCTTCGCCGATTATGAGTTGAATATCCTGCATATCAACGACCTCCATTCCCGCATCGAATCGATCAACAAGTTCGATTCCACCTGCTCGGCGGAAGAGGAAGGCAAGAACGAGTGCTTCGGTGGCGTCGCGCGCCTCAAGGCGCTGATCGACCAGAAGCGCCAGGACCTCTCGGGCAAGAACGTGCTGCTCTTGAATGCCGGCGACAACTTCCAGGGTTCGCTGTTCTTCACCACCTACAAGGGCCTCGCCGAAGCGGAATTCCTCAACCTGATGAAGTTCGACGCGATGACCGTCGGCAACCACGAGTTCGACGAAAGCGAGGACGGCCTTGCCGGCTTCCTCGACAAGATCGCCTTCCCGGTCGTCACCGCCAACGTGCTGCCGAGCCAGAAGTCGAAGATCGGCGACCGGATCAAGCCGTCGATCGTGCTCGATGTCGGCGGCCAGAAGGTCGGCATCGTCGGCGCGGTCGCCAACGACACGCCTGAACTCTCCTCCCCGGGCCCCGACATCCTGATCGGCGACGACGTCGCCACCACGACGGCAGCCGTCGAGGAGTTGAAGAAGCAGGGCGTCGACAAGATCATTGCGCTGACCCATGTCGGCTATCCGCGTGACCTCGCGGCGATCGCCAAGATCCCGGATGTCGACGTCGTCGTCGGCGGCCACTCGCACAGCCTGCTTTCGAACACCGACGCGAAAGCCGAGGGTCCTTACCCGACCATGGTCGACAACCCCGGCGGCTACAAGGTTCCGGTGGTCCAGGCCGGCTCCTATACGAAGTATCTCGGCGACCTCGTCGTCACCTTCGACGACAAGGGCGTTGTCAAGGCCGCCAAGGGCGACCCGATCCTGGTCGACAGCTCGGTCAAGCCGGATGAGGCAGTGCTTGCGCGCGTCGCCGAACTCGGCAAGCCGATCGAGGAACTGCGCTCGAAGATCATCGCCAAGACCGAGGCGCCGATCGACGGCTCGCGCGACAATTGCCGCGCCCGGGAATGCGAGATGGGCAGCCTGCTCACCGACGCCATGCTCGACCGCGTCAAGGGCCAGGGCGTGACCATCGCCATCACCAATGGCGGCGGCTTGCGCGCGTCGATCGATGCCGGCGACGTTTCGATGGGCGAAGCCATCACCGTCCTGCCGTTCCAGAACACGGTTGCGACCTTCCAGATCAAGGGCGACGGCATTCGTGCAGCCCTTGAAAACGGCCTGAGCAAGCTCGAGGAAGGCGGCGGCCGCTTCCCGCAGGTGGCCGGCATGAAGTACGCCTTCGACAAGTCGAAGCCGGTCGGCAGCCGCGTCGTCTCGGTCGAGGTCAAGGAAGGCGAAGGCTACGTGCCGCTCGACCCGGCCAAGACCTATTCGCTCGTCACCAACAACTACATGCGCAATGGCGGCGACGGCTACGACGTCTTCAAGACGCAGGGTGAGAACGCCTACGACTACGGTCCGGGCCTCGAAACCGTGCTTGCCGACTACCTCGCAGCCCACCAGCCGTTCAAGCCCTACACCGACGGCCGCATCACCGAGGTCGCTTCGGCCGCAGGCGCTGCGACAGCGGAGCCGGCAGCCGAAGCAAAGCCTGCGGCCGACGCCGCGGCAGCCCAGCCGGCGGCAACCGCCGGCAGCACGGCCGCTGCGAGCGGCCCGCAGAAGCACGTGATCGCCAAGGGCGATACGCTCTGGGATCTCGCCAAGGCCTTCTATGGCGACGGCGCGCTCTGGGCAAAGATCTCCGAGGCCAACGGCAAGCCGGCGCCGCGCCACCTGCATGTCGGCACAGAACTGGAGATTCCGGCAAAGTAAGACAATTTGCCTCTACTTTCCGAGCCGGCGCGGGCTTCCCCGCGCCGGCTTTTCTTTTTAGAAGGATTTGAAACCGACAGTGTCCCGATTGAACGGGGCCGACGAGGACCCAGATGACCGATCAGCTTGCCGTGACCACCCCTGCCAACCACCCGTCCGTCAAATCCGGAAAGGTCGGTATCCTGCTGGTCAATCTCGGCACGCCTGATGGCACCGATTACACCTCGATGCGCCGCTACCTGAAGGAGTTTCTGACCGACCGCCGGGTGATCGAATGGTCGCGGCTCTTCTGGTATCCGATCCTCTTCGGCATCGTGCTCAACACCCGTCCGGGCAAGGTCGGCAAAGCCTATGAGACGATCTGGAACAAGGATCTGAACGAGAGCTACCTGCGCACCTATACCCGCAACCAGTCCGAACTGATGGCGAAGTCCTTCGCCGACCAGCCTAACGTGATCGTCGATTGGGGCATGCGCTACGGCCAGCCTTCGATCGCCTCGCGCATGGAGGCCCTGCAGAAGGCCGGATGCGAGCGCATCCTCGTCTTCCCGCTCTATCCGCAATATGCGGCGGCGACGACGGCAACCGTCAACGACAAGGCCTTCGAAGCGCTGTTGAAGATGCGCTGGCAACCGGCGCTGCGCACGGTACCGCCCTACCACGACGACCCCGTCTATATCGACGCGCTGGCAACATCGATCGAACGGCATCTGGCGACGCTCGACTGGGAGCCGGAAGTGGTGCTCACCTCCTTCCACGGCATCCCGAAGAGCTATTTCGACAAGGGTGATCCCTATTATTGCCAGTGCCAGAAGACGGCGCGGCTCTTGCGCAAAAAACTCGGCTGGCCGAAGGAGAAGCTGCAGGTCACCTTCCAGTCGCGCTTCGGGCCCGAGGAATGGCTGCAGCCCTACACCGACAAGACGGTCGAAAAGCTTGCGCAGGAGGGCGTCAAGCGCATCGCCGTCCTCAACCCCGGCTTCGTCTCCGACTGTCTGGAAACGTTGGAAGAGATCGCCGAACAGGCGGCCGAAAGCTTCCATCACAATGGTGGCGAGAAATTCACCCACATCCCCTGTCTGAACGACAGCGCCGAAGGCATGGCCGTGCTCGAACACGTTGTTCGCCGGGAACTTGCCGGCTGGCTCTGATTTCAGAGCGCGCCGCGCTTGAAACCGACGCCCGGATCACCACCTCAGGATGAAGGAGCCGCGCGCTTGCCCACCGGCGAGTGCGCCATTCTAACATTTTGAATTTACGCGCAATCCACGGAAAACCGATTCCGAAGGCAAACGGAATGCGCTAGAGTGCAGCCACAGGTCGCGATTGCAATTTAAGGGGGTATGTCTTGGGCGGAATGGATATCGTCGTCATTGGCTTCGTGGTGCTTATCATCCTGGTCCTCTTCATGGGGATCAAGACGGTGCCCCAGGGCTACCGCTATACGATCGAACGCTTCGGGCGCTACACGAAAACCCTGGAACCGGGCCTCAACCTGATCGTCCCGTTCATCGACCGGATCGGCGCCAAGATGAACGTGATGGAGCAGGTCCTCGACGTTCCGACCCAGGAAGTCATCACCAAGGACAATGCCAGCGTCTCGGCCGATGCCGTCGCCTTCTACCAGGTGCTGAACGCAGCACAGGCGGCCTACCAGGTCGCGCATCTCGAAAACGCCATCCTCAACCTGACGATGACCAACATCCGCTCGGTCATGGGCTCGATGGATCTCGACGAGTTGCTCTCCAACCGCGATACCATCAACGACAGGCTGCTGCACGTCGTCGACGAAGCCGCCAGCCCCTGGGGCATCAAGATCACCCGCATCGAGATCAAGGATATCGCGCCGCCGAAGGATCTCGTCGACGCCATGGCAAGGCAGATGAAGGCCGAGCGCGAGAAGCGTGCCCAGGTGCTCGAAGCCGAAGGCTCGAGAAATGCGCAGATCCTGCGCGCCGAAGGTGCCAAGCAGTCGGCGATCCTGCAGGCCGAGGGCCAGCGCGAGGCGGCCTTCCGCGACGCCGAAGCGCGTGAACGTCTGGCAGAGGCCGAAGCCAAGGCGACCAAGATGGTCTCCGAGGCCATTGCTGCCGGCGATGTTCAGGCGATCAACTACTTCGTCGCGCAGAAGTATACCGAAGCGCTCGCCTCGATCGGCACCGCCAACAACCAGAAGATCGTGCTGATGCCGATGGAAGCCTCGGCGCTCATCGGTTCGCTCGGCGGCATCGGCGCCATCGCCAGGGAAGTCTTCGGCGACAGCCAGTCGGCGCAAGCAGCGCGTCCACGCCAGTCGACGCCGCGCACCACGCCGGCCTTCCCGGCCGACCCCTCGCAAGGGAAATAACCGATGATCGAACGCGCCATTCAAGAGCTCGGGCCCTGGAGCTGGTGGGTTCTGGGCTTCGTGCTTCTGGCCGCCGAGCTTGTCGCGCCCGGTGTGTTCCTGATCTGGATCGGCGTTGCCGCCTTGGCCGTCGGCATCCTCTCCCTCATGCTGTGGGAGGTCGGCCTCTGGACGTGGCAGGTTCAGCTCGTGCTGTTCGCACTGCTTTCTGTGGCGGCCGTCCTGCTTGGACGCCGCTTCGTTCGCTCCTCCGAAATCAGCGACGAACCGCTTTTGAACCAGCGCACCGAAAGCCTTGTCGGCCGCACGGCGGTGCTGGACAAACCGATCGCCGAGGGCCGTGGGCGCATCCGGCTTGACGATACGTTCTGGATCGTCGAGGGACCTGACCTGCCGGCCGGCACGCGGGTGCGCGTCGTTTCCACCCACGGCCGCAACCTGACCGTCGAAAGCGCGTGACCGCAAGCGGCTGATGCCGCGAGGTTTTTTGCCGATGGAAACGATTGCTTAACCACGTCGCTTTACGATTGCGAAAGGATTGCAATCAGGCTCGTGGACAAACGGCATATGGTGCCAGGCTTATCTCGCTCGACCAAAGGAGACGTGCGGCGTTCAGCCTCGCTGGCGTTGCTGCTGGCCGGCACGGCGCTGCTTGTTCCCACGTCCTTGAACGCCCAGACCGCCACGACCGCGCCCGCCATCACTGCGCCGACGACGACCTATGGCGCGGGCACCGCGGCTTCAGCCAGCCCGGCCACACCCGCGATCGCCGACCCGCAGACCACCGGCGCCGTCAGCGCCGACGACCTGACGCCAGCCTCGAACGAGGACTACCTCCGCCTGAACCAGCGCGAGCCGACCATCGACGGCCTCAGGCTGCGGACCTATAACCCCGAATACGATCGCGCCCCGGGCGTCCGCATCGGCACTTTCACGCTGCGCCCGAGCATCAGCGAGAGCATCAACCATGAATGGCGCAAGGACGGCGACACCAAGACCAACCGCGGCTATCTGGAGACGGGAATCCGTGGCACCCTGACGTCGGACTGGTCGCGCCACCAGCTGACCGTCACCGGCGAAGGCGTGCTGCAGAACAACATCTCCGGCGAGGGTGAGGAAGAGCCGCGCGCCAATGTCGACGCGGAGTTGCGCCTCGATCTCTGGGACGAGACGGTCGCGCGTCTGCGCGCCGGCTACAGCTTCGAGCGCGAGGACGCCGACGATCCGAACGCGATTTCCAACGCCAAGGAACAATCCGCGGTCAACACCTATCGCCTCGGCGCGGCGATCGAGCGCGACTTCGGCCTGATCCGCGGTTCGGTCGGCATCGACTTCGACCGGCGTACCTATGGCGACGTCGAGCTGGAGAACGGCACCAACCTGTCGGTCAAATACCGCAACCGCAACACCGGCACCCTCACCGCCCGCGTCGGCTATGAGCTGTCGCCGGCGCTGATCCCGTTCATCGAGGGCTCCGTCGGAAAGTCTCTTTACGATCTGCGCGAGGATCCACTCGGCTTCGAGCGTTCCTACCAGACCTATGCGGCGCGCGGGGGTGTCGAGCTTGACCTCGGCGAGAAACTCTACGGCGAACTCGGGCTCGGTTACGAGACCTACAATTTCGAGGACGGCCGGCTCGGCGATCTCAGCGGCCTTTCGGTCGATGGCCGGCTCAACTGGTCGCCGCAACGCGGCACCGACGTGCTCTTCGCCGTTTCGACCGACCTCAACCCGTCGACGACGCCGGGCGATGCTGGTTCGATCGACTACAACCTCACCAACATCATCACCCACCAGATGCGCTCGGATCTGGTGGCGCGGCTGACCAACAGCCTGACGCTGCGCAACTACCCCTCGGACGCGCGTTCGTCGGACGAAACCACATGGCGCACTGGCGCGGGTCTGACCTACGACATCAACCGCTACCTGGCGCTGACAGGCGACGTCAGCTACGAGCGCACGACCCGCGATCGCGGCGACACGACGGACATCACCCGCGTCGGCGTCGGATTGACGCTCCGCCGCTGAGGCAATCCCGTTGTCCAGATACGAAAAGGCCGCGCCCGATGGGCGCGGCCCTTTCTGCCCTTGAGAAGAAACCGGTTACTTCAGAGCGCCGAGCAGGCTCTTCAGCGGGCCTTCGACGGTCGGACGGATATCGCCACGCTCGAGCGCGAAGGCAACGTTGGCCAGGATGAAGCCGTCCTTGGCACCACAGTCGTAGGTATCGCCACGGAAGTGGTAGGCTGCGAACTGCTGGTTGTCGGATAGCTTGAGCATGCCGTCGGTCAGCTGGATCTCGTTGCCGGCGCCGCGCTCCTGTTTTTCGAGGATCGGGAAGATCTCCGGCTGCAGGATGTAGCGGCCGTTGATGAAGAAGTTGGACGGAGCCGTGCCCGGTGCCGGCTTTTCAACCATCTTGGTGATCTTGAAGCCGTCGCCAACCTTGTCGCCGACGCCGACGATACCGTATTTGTGCGCCTGGTCCGGCGCGCACTCTTCCACGGCGATGACGTTGCCGCCGCTCTGTTCATAGAGCTCGACCATGCCCTTGAGGCAGCCCTTCTCGCCCTTCATGATCATATCAGGCAGAAGCAGCGCGAAGGGCTCGTTGCCGACGAGGTCACGGGCGCACCAGACCGCGTGGCCGAGACCGAGCGGCGCCTGCTGGCGGGTGAAGCTGGTGGTGCCGGCCTTTGGCAGGATGCTGTCGAGCAGCTGGATCTCGGCCTTCTTGTTGCGCTCGCGCAGCGTCTGGTCGAGCTCGACCTGGATGTCGAAGTAGTCCTCGATCACCGCCTTGCTGCGGCCGGTGACGAAGATCAGATGCTCGATGCCGGCTTCCAGCGCCTCGTCGACCACATATTGAATGACCGGCTTGTCCACCACCGTCAGCATTTCCTTCGGCACGGCCTTGGTAGCCGGCAGGAAACGGGTGCCCAGTCCCGCGACCGGGAACACGGCTTTGCGGACTTTACGCTTGTCGGTCATCGATACCTCCTTAATAGGATTTCACTCATAACTCTTGCCGAACGGTCCGGGCATCAATCTGTCCCGAACCATACAGCGCTCCGTAATGGAGCCGCAATCTCTATGCCGTCAGCTGAACACAGCATGAACCGACGGAACAAATGCATATGCGAACTCCGCGACCAAGGCTTGACATTTTCTGTGGCCGAAGACGCCACCACATTTTCATGGTAAAGGGTTTGTTGACCACGTTTCTGTAGATTCGTTGCAATCCGGCAATGCAACAAGCGCGGCCGGATCCGAAACAGGAGCCGCCGACGACTGCCCCCACCGTCCAGGCTGGCCCCAGACTGCCACCTTGCGGAGTGATTCGGGCCATGACGGCCGAAGCCCCGCAGAGAAACGGAACCGACAGCTGATGATCAGAAACCGCAGGACGTTTTTCCGTCATATCGCAGCCGCCCTCGTCCTATCCGCCGCCACGCTCGGCACCGCGCCTGCGCGCGCCGATACCGGATTCCAGAACTGGATCAACGAGTTTTACGCAACGGCCGCCCAGGCCGGCATCACAAAGGCAACCTACCGTCAGGCCTTTGCCGGCGTGAAGTCGCCGGACCAGACCGTCATCGACAAGGCCAACTACCAGCCGGAGTTCAAGCACAAGATCTGGGAATATATCGATTCCCGCGTGAACCCCTACACCAAGCGCGTCGGCCAGGAGATGGCGGCCAAGCACGCCCGCACGCTGAACGCGCTGGAGAAACACTTCGGCGTCGACAAGACGATTCTTCTCGCCATCTGGTCGATGGAGTCCAACTACGGCGCCGTGCTGGAGAAGGATGACCGCCTGCACTATGTGCCGCGCGCACTCGCTACCCTTGCCTATGCGGACCCGAAGCGGTCGAACTATGCCAAGAAGCAGCTGATCGCCGCACTCAAGATCCTGCAGAAGGGTGACATCACGCCGCGCGAACTGACCGGCTCCTGGGCAGGCGCAATGGGTCACACCCAGTTCATCCCGACGAGCTACCTGCTCTATGCGGTCGACGCGGACGGAAACGGTCACCGCGACATCTGGAACTCCGTGCCGGACGCGCTGGCGACCGCCGCCAACCTTCTGAAGAAGAATGGCTGGCAGCCGGGCGAGACCTGGGGCTACGAAGTCGCCCCGCCGGTAAATGCCGCGAAATACTCCGGCCAGACGAAGACGCTCAAGGAATGGGCGTCGCTCGGTTTTGCCCGGCCGAACGGCAAGGGCTTCCGCAACGGCAGCACGCGCGCCGAACTCAAGCTGCCGAGCGGTGGCAACGGCCCCGGCTTCCTGATGACCAAGAACTTCTTCGTCATCAAGCGCTACAACGCCTCGGATAGCTACGCGCTCGGCGTCGGCCTGCTCGCCGACCAGATCGCCGGCTACCAGGGCATGCAGCAGCGCTGGCCGCGCCCGGACGGATCGCTTGACATCAGCGAGAAGTTCGAGCTGCAGAACCGGTTGAAGGAGCTTGGCTACTACAGCGGCGAAGTCGACGGCAATTTCGGCTCCGGTTCGAAGGCTGCGATCCAGGCTTTCCAGTCGAAGAACGGACTGGCGCCGGATGGAGAACCGACGCAGATGCTGCTGCGGGCGCTCCGCAACTAGCAGGCTCGAAACGGTTTCACGATCCGAGTATCCGTGAGATACAATAGGCCAAGCGCGCTGCACCCCCCGTGCGGCGCGCTGAAACTTTCGAGCGGCAAGACCGCCCGGACGCGCGATGAACGGGGCAGAGAAGCAGATGATCAGCAGGCGCCGCAGGCAAATTGGCCGAACGCCGTTCGGGGTTGCCACGATCTGCATCGCGCTTATGGCGATGCTCACCGTCGGCCTATTTGCGAGCTTTGCCGAGGCGCAGGAGCGCGTTCAGCGCCGCACCTTGTTTCAGATGCTCTTCGGCGGCTTGACCCGCGAACGTCCGACCTACCAGGATCGCGACTATTATCCCGAACAGCCGCGCCCAAAGCGCCAGCGCCAGCCGCAGCAGAGACAGAAGGGCCAGGGCCAGCAGAAGCAGAAGCCGAAGGTTGCCGACACCCCTGCCCCGGCGCCGGTGGTGGTGGAGAAGGCGCCGGATGCCAAGAAGGTGCTCGTCGTCGGCGACTTCATGGCCGGCAGCCTCGGCGACGGCCTGAAGACGGCCTTCGAGATGACGCCCGGCATCACCATCGAGACGCGGGCGAACGGCTCATCCGGCCTCGTGCGCGAAGACTATTTCAACTGGCCGGGCACGCTGCCGGGCTATGTCGGCGAAGTAAAGCCGTCGGTCATCATCATCAGCCTCGGCGCCAACGATCGCCAGCAGATGCAGATCGGCAGCGCCAAGGAGAAATTCCGCTCCGACCTTTGGACGGAAGAATATCGCAAGCGCGTCAACGCGCTGGCCGCCCTTGCGCGCAAGGAGAAGCTGCCGGTTCTCTGGGTCGGCATGCCGCCGTTCCAGTCGGCCGCGATGACGGCCGACATGGTCACCTTCAACGGCATCTACCGCGAGGAGATCGAGAAGGTGGGCGGCCAGTTCGTCGACATCTGGGACGGCTTCGTCGACGAAGGCGGCAAGTTCGTGCTGACCGGCTCCGACATCAACGGCCAGCAGGTGCGCCTGCGCGGCGCCGACGGCGTCAACCTCACCAAGGCCGGCAAGCGCAAGCTCGCCTTCTATGTCGAAAAGGACATCCGCCGGCTGCTCGGCGATGCCGCCGCCACCGACAAGAACGTACCGGGCGCCGACGAACTCAAGGACCTGGTGGTGACGGCGCCGCTCGGCAACGAGGATATCGTCAAGACCCAGCCGATCGGGCTCACCGATCCGGCGCTCGATGGCGCCGCGTCCCTGCTCGGCAGCGCCGCACCGGACAAGGGCAACGGCAAGAGCCCGCGCGATCTCTTGGTGGGCAAGGGCGACGTCGCCACCGCCCCGGCCGGCCGCGTCGATGATTTCCGCCTGTCGAAGCCGAGTACGGTCATCAGCAACCCGGTGATCCGCAACTAGAGCATGTCGCGCAAAAGTGCGCAGCGATTTGCGATAACGACATGCGCCAAATCAATAACTTAAAGCGCACGGAGCCAATCTGAAAGATCGCGATGCGCTTTAGATCGACGGTCACCATTCGGCCGACTGACCCGGCCATGAAAAAAGCCCCGCATCGCTGCGGGGCTTTTTCATGCTTGGGAGTAAGCTTGTTTAGCGCGGCAGGGTGGTGGAGCCCATCAGCGCCTCGTCGATCGCGCGCGCCGCCTGGCGGCCCTCGCGGATCGCCCAGACGACGAGCGACTGGCCGCGGCGCACGTCTCCGGCGGTCCAGAGCTTGTCGAGCGAGGTCTTGTAGTCGCGCTCGTTGGCAACGACGTTGGTCGAGCCGCGGCGGTCGGTGTTGAGCGTCAGCTTGTCACCGAGGTCCTTGAGCACGCTGTTGGTGAAGGGCCCGCGGAAACCGATGGCGATGAAGGCGAGGTCCGCCTTGATGATGAACTCCGTACCGGCGACCGGCTTGCGGCGGTCGTCCACCTGGCAGCACTTCACGCCGGTGAGGTTGCCGTCCTCGTCGCCGATGAATTCGAGTGTCGCCACCTGGAACTCGCGGATGGCGCCTTCGGCCTGGCTGGAGGAGGTGCGCATCTTCGTCGCCCAGAACGGCCAGACGGCGAGCTTGTCTTCCTTTTCCGGCGGCTGCGGGCGGATGTCGAGCTGGGTCACCTTGACCGCGCCCTGGCGGAAAGCGGTGCCGACGCAGTCGGACGCGGTGTCGCCGCCGCCGACGACGACGATGTGCTTGCCGCCGGCAAGGATCGGCTGCGACGGCCAGCCGACGCTGTCGATGTTCTCGCGGCCGACGCGGCGGTTCTGCTGCACGAGGTACGGCATCGCGTCATGGACGCCGGCGAACTCGACGCCCGGGATGCCCGCGTCGCGCGGCGTCTCGGAGCCGCCGCAATAGAGCACGGCATCGTGATCGTCGAGCAGGCGCTGCATCGGCACGTCGACGCCGACATTGATGCCGCAGTGGAAGGTGACGCCTTCGCCCCGCATCTGATCGACGCGGCGGTCGATGAAGTTCTTCTCCATCTTGAAGTCCGGGATGCCGTAGCGCAGCAGGCCACCGGGCTTGGTCTCGCGCTCGTAGACGTGAACCTCGTGGCCGGCGCGGGCAAGCTGCTGGGCCGCCGCCATGCCGGCAGGGCCAGAGCCGATCACCGCGACCTTCTTGCCGGTTTTGGTGACGGCCGGCTGCGGCACGATGTAGCCCATCTCATAGGCCTTGTCGGCGATCGCCTGCTCGACGGTCTTGATCGCGACCGGCGTGTCTTCGAGGTTCAGCGTGCAGGCTTCCTCGCACGGCGCCGGGCAGACGCGGCCGGTGAACTCCGGGAAGTTGTTGGTCGAATGCAGGTTGCGGATCGCCTCGTCCCAGTTGCCGTTGTAGACGAGATCGTTCCAGTCCGGGATCTGGTTGTGCACCGGGCAGCCGGTCGGACCGTGGCAATAGGGGATGCCACAGTCCATGCAGCGAGCGGCCTGCTTCTGCACTTCCGGTTCTGACATCGGAATGGTGAATTCGCGAAAATGGCGGATGCGATCGGATGCCGGCTGGTACTTTGCCACTTGCCGGTCGATCTCGAGAAATCCAGTTACCTTACCCATCGTATCATCCTGAAAGCTTTGCGTCTGAACAGGCGCTTTTGACAAGCGCGCGTGAGGGGCCCCCGAACCGATCTGTGATGAACCGGGAGCCTTGGTCACCGGGGCCTCCTATTCGGCCGCCTCTGCCATTTTCATGCGTTCCATATCCTCGAGCGCACGGCGGTATTCGACCGGCATGACCTTGCGGAATTTCGGCCGGTAATCCGTCCAGTGATCGAGGATCTCCTTCGCCCGGGGCGAACCCGTATGGTGAAGGTGATTGGAGATGAGCTGGTAGAGCCGCTCCTCGTCGTGGCGCGTCATGTCGCCGGAGACATCCACCATGCCCTTGTGCATGATGTCGCCGCCGTGATGGTGCAGCTTCTCCAGCATATCGTCCTCTTCCGGAACCGGCTGCAGCTCGACCATCGCCATGTTGCAGCGACGGGCGAAATCGCCCTCCTCGTCGAGCACATAGGCGACACCGCCCGACATGCCGGCCGCGAAGTTGCGGCCCGTTCCGCCGAGCACGACGACGACACCGCCGGTCATGTATTCGCAGCCGTGGTCACCCACGCCCTCGACGACCGCCACTGCGCCGGAGTTGCGTACGGCGAAGCGCTCGCCGGCGACGCCGTTGAAGTAGCACTCGCCCGAAATCGCACCGTAGAGCACGGTGTTGCCGACGATGATCGATTGCTCAGGAACGATCGTCGCGTTTTCCGGCGGCCGGACGATGATGCGTCCGCCCGAGAGACCCTTGCCGACATAGTCGTTGCCGTCACCCACGAGGTCGAAGGTGATGCCGCGGGCGAGAAACGCGCCGAAGGACTGTCCCGCCGTGCCCTTGAGGGTCACGTGGATGGTGTCGTCCTTCAGGCCCTTGTGGCCCCAGCGCTTGGCAAGCGCACCGGCAAGCATCGCACCCGCCGAGCGGTCGACGTTCTTGATCTCGGCTTCGATCTTCACCGGAGCCTTGGTCTCAAGGGCTGTGGCTGCTTCCTTGATCAGCTTGCGATCGAGAATGTCGTCGATCGGGTGCTTCTGGCGCGTGGTCCAGTAGGTCTCTTCCTTCTTTGCTTCCACCTTGTGGAAGATCTTCGAGAAGTCGAGGCCGTTCGCCTTCCAGTGCGCAAGCGCACCGTCCTTTTCGAGCAGCTCGGACGCGCCGATGATCTCGTCGAGCTTCTTGACGCCGAGCGACGCCAGGATCTCGCGCACTTCTTCGGCGACGAAGAAGAAATAGTTGATCACGTGCTCGGCCGTGCCCTTGAAGCGCTTGCGCAGCACCGGATCCTGGGTGGCGACACCGACGGGACAGGTGTTGAGGTGGCACTTGCGCATCATGATGCAGCCGGCGGCGATCAACGGTGCGGTGGCGAAGCCGAACTCGTCGGCACCGAGCAGCGCCCCGATGATGACGTCGCGGCCGGTCTTCAGGCCACCGTCGACCTGAAGGGCGACGCGCGAACGCAGACCGTTCAGCACCAGCGTCTGCTGGGTCTCGGCCAGGCCGATTTCCCATGGGCTGCCGGCGTGCTTCAGCGAGGTCAGCGGCGAGGCGCCGGTGCCGCCGTCGAAGCCGGCAACGGTGATGTGGTCGGCACGCGCCTTGGCAACGCCGGCGGCAACCGTTCCGACGCCGACTTCCGAGACGAGCTTGACCGAGACGTCCGCTTCCGGATTGACGTTCTTCAGATCGTAGATCAGCTGCGCCAGGTCTTCGATCGAATAGATGTCGTGGTGCGGCGGCGGCGAGATCAGGCCGACACCGGGCGTCGAGTGGCGGGTCTTGGCAACCGTCGCATCGACCTTGTGGCCGGGCAGCTGGCCGCCTTCGCCGGGCTTGGCGCCTTGCGCCACCTTGATCTGCAGCATGTCTGCATTGACCAGGTACTCCGTGGTCACGCCGAAGCGGCCGGACGCGATCTGCTTGATCGCCGAGCGCTCGGGGTTAACAGAGCCATCCGGCAGCGGCAGGTAGCGGTCGCTTTCCTCGCCGCCCTCGCCGGTGTTCGATTTGCCGCCGATCCGGTTCATGGCGATGGCCAGCGTCGTGTGCGCCTCGCGGCTGATCGAACCGAAGGACATGGCACCGGTCGAAAAGCGCTTGACGATATCGGCAGCCGGTTCGACCTCGTCGACCGAGATCGGCTTGCGGCCGAGAGCCTCGGCGCCTTTCACCGTGAAGAGACCACGGATGGTGTTCATGCGCAGCGCCGAGTTGTTCACCATCTCGGCGAATTCGCGGTAGCGATCCTCAGCGTTGCCGCGCACGGCATGCTGCAGCGAGGCGATCGCGTCCGGCGTCCAGGCGTGGCTTTCGCCGCGCATGCGGTAGGCATACTCGCCGCCGATATCGAGCGTGTTGGCAAGAACCGGGTCGGCACCGAAGGCTGCCTTGTGACGGGCGACGGTTTCGTCGGCGATCTCTTCGAGGCCGATACCCTCGATCGTCGTTGCCGTGCCGAAGAAGAACTGGTCGACGAGCTTCGAGGACAGGCCGACCGCGTCGAAGATCTGCGCGCCGCAATAGGACTGGTAGGTCGAGATGCCCATCTTGGACATGACCTTCAGGATGCCCTTACCGACGGCCTTGATGTAGCGGTAGACCACCTCGCTGCCGTCGACTTCCTTGGGGAAGTCGCCGCGCTTGTGCATGTCGGTCAGCGTGTCGAAGGCGAGATAGGGATTGATCGCCTCGGCGCCATAGCCAGCGAGCAGGCAGAAGTGGTGCACTTCGCGCGGTTCGCCGGATTCGAGCACGATACCGACCGAAGTGCGCAGGCCCTTGCGGATCAGGTGGTGGTGCACGGCGGCGGTTGCGAGCAGCGCGGGAATAGCCACACGGTCCGGGCCGACCTGACGGTCCGAAAGCACGATGATGTTGTAGCCGCCCTTCACCGCCGCTTCCGCGCGCTCGCAGAGGCGGTCGAGCATTTCCGGCATGCCTTCGGCACCGCGCGAAATGTCATAGGTGAAGTCGAGCGTCTTGGTGTCGAAGCGATCCTCGGTGTGACCGATGGAGCGGATCTTTTCGAGATCGCCATTGGTGAGAATCGGTTGGCGCACCTCGAGCCGCTTGGCATGCGCCATGCCTTCGTGGTCGAGGATGTTCGGGCGCGGACCGATGAAGGAGACGAGGCTCATCACCAGCTCTTCGCGGATCGGGTCGATCGGCGGGTTGGTGACCTGCGCGAAGTTCTGCTTGAAATAGGTGTAGAGCAGCTTGCGCTTGTCCGACATCGCCGAAATCGGCGTGTCGGTGCCCATCGAGCCGATCGCTTCCTGGCCGGTCGTCGCCATCGGCGACATCAGGATCTTGGTGTCTTCAAGCGTGTAGCCGAAGGCCTGCTGGCGGTCGATCAGCGACACATCGCGACGAAGTGCGCGCGGCTCCACCGGCTTCAGCTCTTCAAGGATCAGCTGGGTGTCTTCGAGCCACTTGCTGTAGGGGTGCTTTTGCGCGAGCGAGGACTTCACCTCCTCGTCGGAAATGATGCGGCCCTGCTCCATGTCGATCAAGAGCATCTTGCCCGGCTGCAGGCGCCACTTCTTGACGATCTTGTCCTCATCGACCGGAAGCACGCCGGCTTCCGACGCGAGGATGACGCGATCGTCTGAGGTGACGATATAGCGGGCCGGACGCAGACCGTTGCGGTCGAGCGTCGCGCCGATCTGGCGACCGTCGGTAAAGGCAACGGCGGCCGGTCCGTCCCACGGCTCCATCAGTGCTGCATGGTATTCGTAGAACGCCTTGCGCTCCGGCGACATCAGCTGGTTGCCAGCCCAGGCCTCCGGGATCAGCATCATGACCGCATGCGACAGCGAATAGCCGCCCTGGACCAGGAATTCGAGCGCGTTGTCGAAACAGGCGGTGTCCGACTGGCCTTCGTAAGAGATCGGCCAGAGCTTGGAGATATCCTCGCCGAAGAGCGGCGAAGACACCGACGCCTGGCGCGCCGCCATCCAGTTGACGTTGCCGCGCAGCGTGTTGATTTCGCCGTTATGCGCCACCATCCGGTAAGGGTGCGCGAGCTTCCACGACGGGAAGGTGTTGGTCGAGAAGCGCTGGTGAACGAGCGCCACCGCACTTTCGAACCGCGGATCGGACAGGTCCTTGTAGTATGCGCCGACCTGATAGGCGAGGAACATGCCCTTGTAGACGATCGTCGAGGACGACAGCGACACGGGGTAGAAGTTGCTCTCCTCGCCCTTGTATTCGTCATAGATGCGGTTGGAGATCACCTTGCGCAGAGTAAAGAGACGGCGCTCGAACTCCGGATTCGTGGCGGCATCGCGACCGGCACCGACGAAGATCTGCACATGGCGCGGCTCGGTTGCAGCGATTTCCGGCGCCTTCGACAGCGAGGAATTGTCGACCGGCACGTCGCGGTAGCCGATCAGCACCTGGCCTTCTTCGGCAACGACGTCCTTGATCACCTGCTTGAAGTGTTCGACCAGCGCATCGTCCTGCGGCATGAAGATGTGACCGACGGCATACTCGCCGGCCTTCGGCAGGGTGATGCCTTGCTTGGCCATCTCCTCGCGGAAGAAACGGTCGGGAATCTGCACGAGGATGCCCGCACCGTCGCCCATCAGCGGGTCGGCGCCGACGGCACCGCGGTGCGTCAGGTTTTCGAGCATGAAGAGGCCGTCGCGCACGATCTGGTGCGACTTCTGGCCCTTCATATGGGCGACGAAGCCGACGCCGCAGGCGTCATGTTCGTTGCGCGGATCGTAGAGCCCCTGTTTTCGCGGCAGGCCAGTCGGGAATGCGGGCGTTTTTTCAGCCGTCGCAACGCCGTGTGCGAGGTTGAGCCCAGATTGCTGTGATGGCGAATGATCCG
The DNA here is from genome assembly GCF_002940685.1 of Ensifer adhaerens. Classification (GTDB taxonomy): domain Bacteria; phylum Pseudomonadota; class Alphaproteobacteria; order Rhizobiales; family Rhizobiaceae; genus Ensifer; species Ensifer adhaerens_E. The sequence continues at coordinate 233,158 of NZ_PNFP01000005.1, forward strand.
TCATCGTTTTCCCTCCTGTTGAACCCGGCACCGCCGGGCATGGCACCGCCCGCGCATGACTCTTCGTTGCGTGCAAAGGCACGCCAAAAAGCCGGGGCACTCATCGTCTCATGATCCTGATCAGGTCGCAAATAAGCACGGCATCATCAGGCATTGATGTCTGCGACCATCCTGACGGCGGGCGATAACAACCGGATGAAATCCGGCGAATCCCCCCGCTGCGCACGCCCGGTGCCATTTTTTTAGGCACTCGCGGCGATTGTTCCGGTCCCTAGACCGAAATAGGACAGCAAACCTGTCCTATTTCATGTGCTCTATGCCAGAAACCACCCCCCTCCGCAAGAGGCATATCAGCAAATAATAGAGAAGATTTTGCCGAACATTGCCGGAAATTTCCGGCTTTTATAATTTAATTACGGCTTGCGGGCGTTTTCTTCCTTTTGGTTTCAAACTGGTCTCCGGTTGGCCCTGAGGCCGCTGACCGTGATTGATCCGGCTATAAACTCGGCTAAGGTCGGCAAAAGCCGTCGAAATGACGGTGAAACAGGGTGAGAAGTGATGATTTTTTCGTCTGATAACTGGGCTGGCGCCCATCCCGCGATTGCCGAAAGCCTGATGGCGCATGCTGGCGGTTATGCGTCCGCCTATGGCACCAGCGAGCTTGACCGGAAGGTGGAAAAGAAGTTCGCGGAAATTTTCGAAAGGGACGTCGCCGTCTTCTTCGTCGGCACAGGCACCGCGGCCAATTCGCTGGCGCTTGCGAGCGCCCATCGCGCCGGTGGCGTCGCCTTCTGCCACCGCGAGGCCCACGTGATCGCCGACGAATGCGGCGCACCGGAATTCTTCTCGCACGGCTCCAGGCTGAAGCCCGTCGACGGTCCCCGCGGCAAGATGGACGCGGTACGGCTCGAAGCCGAAATCCGCCGCTACCCGCTCGACAATGTCCACGGCGGCCAGCCGGCGGCGGTATCGCTGACCCAGGCGACGGAAAGCGGCACGGTCTATTCGCTCGCCGAAATCGAGGCGATCGCGGCCGTGGCCAAGGGACACAAGCTGCCGCTGCACATGGACGGCGCCCGCTTCGCCAATGCGCTCGTCAGCCTGGGCGCGACGCCGGCAGAAATGACCTGGAAACGCGGCGTCGATCTCGTCTCCTTCGGCGGCACGAAGAACGGCTGCTGGTGCGCCGAGGCGCTCGTGCTTTTCGATCTCTCGAAGGCGCATGAGATGCATTTCCTGCGCAAGCGTGGAGCCCAGCTCTTCTCCAAGTCGCGCTTCGTCTCTGCCCAGTTCGACGCTTACTTTGCCGGTGATCTTTGGCTGAACCTCGCCCGCCACGCCAACGCCATGGCAGCGCGCCTGGCCGAAGGGATCGCCGCATCGAAGACGAGCCGGCTTGCCTGGCAGGCCGACGCCAACGAGGTCTTCGCCATTCTGAAGAAGGACGTGACCGCAAAGCTTCGGCAACAGGGTGCCGTCTTCTACGACTGGCCGGTGCCGCACGACCTCGACGGCAAGCTCGCGGACAACGAAGGTCTCTATCGCCTGGTCACCAGTTTTGCGACGAAGGTTGACGACGTCGACCAATTCGTTGCCGGCTGCTGACCTCTACCGGCAAGGCGCATTTTCCCCGCCAGCGGCTCCCGGTCAAGCCACGGCTGCGCCAGCCGTGGCCGCTCAGCCCTGTCCTTGCAGAGTCCCTAAGTTGGCGAGGATCTCGACCGAAAGCGCCGCACTCAGCTTTCGGTCGACGCCCTTGCTCGGCACCAGCACGAATTCCACGTCTTCGAGCGGCGGCAGCCAGCCGGCCGGGATTTCCTTCAGCCCAGCGGGCACCATGCTGCGCGGCTGCACCAGCACGCCCATGCCGGCGCGGGCAGCCGCCGTCAGGCCGCTGAGGCTGCCGCAGGTGCAGACGATACGCCACGGCAGGCGGTGCCGGTCGAGCACCTCGAGCGCAACGCTGCGGGTGATGCTCGGCGGTGGAAAGGCGATCAGCGGCAGCACCTTGTCGCGCTTGATCCTTTCGGGATCGCGGGCGAGCCAGACCAGCGGTTCGCGATAGACGAGCTCTCCCCTCACGTCGCCGAGCCTGCGCTTGGCGAGCACCAGGTCGATCTCGCCGTTGTCCTGCATCTGGTAGAGCACGCCGCTGAGCGCGACGGTGAGTTCCAGATCGACCGACGGATGGGCACGCACGAAATCTTCGAGCACAGCCGGCAGCCGGCTCATGACGAAATCCTCGGAAACCCCGAGCCTCAGGCGACCTCTGAGGCTGCTTTCGGCAAACAGCGCCCTGACCTCGCCATCGATCGCCAGCATCGAGCGCGCATGGGCAAGCAGCGCCTGCCCGTCCGCGGTCAGCGAAACGCGGTGGGTGTCGCGGTCGACGAGTATGCGCCCGAGCGAGGCCTCAAGCCTTTGAATATGCTGGCTGACCGTCGATTGCCCGAGCGAAAGCTTTTCCGCCGCAAGCGTGAAGCTGCCCATCTGTTCGAGGGCGACGAAACTGCGCAACTGCACGAGATCCAACATGGCTCATCTCATTTCATGATAACTGTTATTCCTTGCATCCTGCTTCACAATGAGCGATCCCGGCAAGACGTTTGATTGACGAGCCAGTGACCCGACATGCGCCGCTACCTTCCCGATACCTTCACGATCCTGCTTCTGGCGACGGTGCTGCTCGCTTCCGTACTGCCGATCCATGGCGAGGCAACCGAATGGTTCGGATTGGCGACGAAGGTGGCTGTCGGCATGGTCTTCTTCCTTCACGGCGCGCGCCTGTCGCGCGACGTGGTGATATCAGGCATCCTGCATTGGCGCTTGCACCTGACGATCCTTGCCTCGACCTTCGTGCTCTTCCCGCTGATCGGCCTTGCGATCGGCTTCTTGCCGGAATCGATCCTGCCGCAGTCGCTCTATACCGGCATTCTGTTTCTCTGCGTGCTGCCCTCGACAGTGCAGTCGTCGATCGCCTTCACCTCCATGGCCGGTGGCAATGTGCCGGCGGCGATCTGCTCGGCGTCGGCCTCCAACATTTTCGGGATGTTCCTGACGCCGCTGCTCGTCGGGTTGCTATTTTCCGCCGGCGGCCATGGCACCGTCACGCTCGATGCGGTCAAGCAGATTCTGTTGCAGCTGCTTGCCCCCTTCGTCATCGGCCAGATGCTGCAGCCTTTGATCGGCAACTGGATCCGCGCCCGCAAGGGACTGTTGGCGCCGGTCGATCGCGGCTCGATCCTGATGGTCGTCTACCTCGCCTTCAGCCAGGCGGTCACCTCCGGCCTGTGGCAGACGTTTTCTCTGACCGATCTCGGCGTGCTCGTCGTCATCGAAATCGTCATGCTGGCTATCGTGCTCGCCGTCACCATGTACGGCAGTCGCCTGCTCGGTTTCGACAAGGCCGATGAAATTGCCATCACTTTCTGCGGCTCGAAGAAGAGCCTTGCGAGCGGCGTTCCGATGGCGAGCGCTATCTTCGCCGGCCAGAACATCGGCGCCATCGTGCTGCCGGTCATGCTCTTCCACCAGATCCAGCTGATGGCCTGCGCGGTGATCGCCCAGCGTTATGCAGCAAGGAAAGCGGCGGCTTCCGCCGTGCCGGTACCGGCCCAGCCCTGATTGATCCGACAACAAAAAACGGCGCCCGTGAAAGACGCCGTTCTTTGTGGGAGGTCTGTTTCATGCCCTGTTCGGGCGTGATGTTTAGAGGGTCTGAGCCTCGATCTGCTTCGGCTGCGATGCGACCGACGCGATCTCGATCCGACGGGGCTTGGCAGCTTCCGGAATCTCGCGGGTAAGATCGATGTGCAGCAGGCCGTTCTTCAGCGAAGCGGACTTGATCTCCACGTGATCGGCGAGCTGGAAGCGGCGCTCGAAGGCGCGCTTGGCAATGCCGCGATGGAGAAACTGGCTTTCCTCACCCTTTTCATCCGCCTTTTCGCCCTTGACCGTCAGCGTGTGCTCACGGGCCTCGATCGAAAGCTCGCTCTCGTCAAAGCCGGCAACGGCCATGGTGATGCGATAGGCGTTCTCGCCGGTGCGCTCGATGTTGTAGGGCGGATAGGTCTGAGCTTCGCCCGGCTGGCCGAGGCTGTCGAGCATGGTGAACAGGCGGTCGAAGCCAACGGTGGAGCGGTAAAGGGGAGAGAAATCGAAGTGACGCATGGTGTCCTCCTTGGAGCAACGATTTGCGATGTCTGGTCGGCCACCCCATTCTGGCAGTGGCAGGACCGGTGAACGGACCCGTCTTCGGCGCCCGTGACCCTGATTTGGGGAGGCGATTTGACGACTTCAAGACGCCCCCGCCGACGATTTTTCCGTGAACCCGACATGAACGCCGGCTTCGGCTGCCGTTCAGCCGGGCGGGACTAAAACAAAATCCTGGGCCGCAAAGCCCAGGCTGAAGTGACATGTCCCTTCCCCTTCAGCGGCCGGAAACGGTGATCGTCCGGATTTCACCCACCGTTTCCGGCTTTTTTCTTTGACGGCGAAGACCCTCCCGCCTATCCCTGATGTTATCGATCAACCCGCTCACTTGGCCGCCACGACGTCATGACCTCGATCCTCCACGCGACACCGGACAATCCGATCCCGGACAATCATGTCGCTGGCTTTTTCGATGGCGTCGGCGGCCGCAAGATCCGCTATGCGATCTTCAAGACGAAACTGCCGGTGGCGCGCGGCACCGTCGTGCTCCTGCAGGGCCGTAACGAATCGATCGAGAAATATTTCGAGACGATTGCCGACCTGACGGCCGCCGGCCTCTGGGTCGCAACCTTCGACTGGCGCGGCCAGGCGGGCTCCGAGCGGCTGTTGCCGCACGCCGGACGCGGCTATGTCGATCACTTCTCCGACTATGAACGCGACCTCAGCACCTTCCTCGAACAGATCGTGCTGCCGGATACGCGCCTGCCCTTCTCGATCGTCGCCCATTCCATGGGCGCGCTGGTGGCACTATCCCTGGCGCCGATGCTCGCAAGCCGCATCGATCGGCTTGTCGTTCTGGCGCCCTTCGTCGGCCTCGGCGGTCAGGCGCTGGGCGAAAAGAGCATCGCGACGGTCGCCACCCTCATGCGCCTGGTTGGGCTCGGCGCGCTGCCGGCGCATCCCGACAAGGGCAACCGCCCCTTCGAAAACAACGTGCTGACGGCAGATCGCCGCCGCTATACCCGCAACATTGCGCTGACCGACGCTCATCCGGAACTGAGGCTTGGCCCGCCAACGGCGCGCTGGCTGAGCGAGGCATTCCGCGCCATGCGCCGGATCATTCGTCGCGAACATCTGACGCGCATCACCCTGCCGACGATCATTCTGGCGCCGACGGCCGATCGCCTGGTGCCGCATCTTGCTGTCGAGTGGCTGGCGCGCAACTTCCGCGCCGCGCAGATGATCCCCATCGACGGCGCCCGCCACGAGTTGCTGCACGAGGCCGACCGCTATCGCGCCCAGGCCATGGCGGCGATCCTCGCCTTCGTCATCCCCGAAGAAGGCGACGCGCGCGAAACCACCGCAGCCTGAAGCAAGCGGCGCTTCGCCAATCCCTAGATGTCATCGACCTCTTCGTCCGCCGCGCGACTGCGCCGGAGGCATCAGCCCTTGAGGATTTCCAGCGCCTGTGCGTGCAGTTCGGCGTTGCCGGCAGCGATAACCTCGCCGCCCATTTCCGCCGGGCCGCCCTGCCAGTTCGTGACGATGCCGCCGGCCTGCTCGATCAGCGGGATGAGCCCGCCGACATCGTAAGGCTTCAGCCCGCATTCGATTACCAGATCGACGTGACCGGCGGCGAGAAGCGCGAACGCGTAGCAATCGCAGCCGTAGCGGAAGAGCCGGACCTTGCCTTGCAGCGTCTCGTAACGGGTCTTGAGATCGCCGGCATAGAGATGCGGCGACGTGGTGAAAAGCACCGCGTCGTCAAGCGATCGGCAGGCGCGGGTCGAAAGCACCTGTTCGCCGCCGGGGCCGCGATAGATCGATTTCGTGCCGTCGGCAAAGTAGCGTTCGCCGGTGAACGGCTGATCCATCAACCCCATGACCGCTTCGCCGTTGCGATAGAGGCCCACCAGCGTGCCCCAGACCGGCAGGCCGGAGATGAAGGCGCGGGTGCCGTCGATCGGATCGATCACCCAGACATATTCGCGATCGAGACCGACATTGCCGTGCTCTTCGCCAAGGATGCCATGGTCCGGAAAATGCGCCTCGATCAGCGCCCGGATCGCCGCCTCCGCCGACTGGTCCGCTTCCGTTACCGGATCGAAGCCGCCTTCCAGCTTGTTGACGACGCTGGTGCCGATGCGGAAGCGCGGCAGGGTTTCCGCCTTGGCGGCATCGGCAAGACGATCGAAGAAGGCGCGGTCGGGCAACATGGCGATCTCTCAAGGAAGGAACAAAGGAAGAGCTTGTTCTGCATAGCCGATATTCGGCGAAAGGCAACGAGGTCCGACGAGCGCATGTCGCGCAAGAATGCGCAGCGGTCTTGCGATAACGACGTACGACAAATCAGGAACTTAAAGCGCATGGAGCGAATCTGAAGGATCGCCGCGCGCTTTAGCCATCCGGCTCCGGACGCCGCTATTGACCGATTCAATCGGTTCAGACTGCATTTGCGCGTGAAAATCTTTTGACGCAGCGCAAAAGTTTTCAGCGCTCCAACTTGACAATTGTGCAGTGCAATATTAAGGTTTGGGTACAGTCACCTGTGACTGTAAATACCCTCCTTGGGTGTTTCCTCCCTAGACTTGACCGCGCCGTTGGCGCGGTTTTTTTTGAAGCTCCCCGACACAAGAATGCGTAGCGCCTCCAGGATGTTGCTGGACGCCATCACGCGTGAATTCGCTGGGAAAAGGCTACTCGGCAGCCAGCGGGAGGTAAGCGCCATAGTCTTCGACATGGCGTGCAAGGGACCCGATGAAGGTCGTGAGGTCAGCGACCAGCGCACCGAAACCGGGCTTGCGCACCAGCGTCGTCTCGTCGACATAGAGCGCCCGGTTGATCTCGATCTGCAGCGCATGCAGCCCGCGCGTCGGACGTCCGTAGTGCTCGGTGATGAAACCGCCCGCATAGGGCTTGTTGCGCACGACGCTGTAGCCGAGTTGCTGCAGCAGATCGACCGCGGCGCGCGACAACTCGCCGGCGGCACTGGTGCCATAGCGGTCGCCGATGATGAAGTCGGGGCGCTGGGCGCTGCCCGGCAGATGCACGTTTCCGGGCATCGAATGGCAATCGATCAGCACCGAGAGACCGAACTGAACATGGGTGCGCGCGATCAGCTTGCGCAAGGTCGCGTGGTAGGGCTTGTAGATCGTCTCGATCCGCGTCAGCGCGTCCTCGACCGGAAAACGCCGGCGATAGATTTCCATGTTCTCGGCGACGAGCCGCGGGATCGTTCCGAGACCGCCGGCGACGCGCATCGAACTGATGTTGGCATGCGGCGGCAGCGGCCCCTCGAACATGCGCGGGTCGAGCTCGTAGGGTTCGCGGTTGACGTCGAGAAAGGCGCGCGGGAAATGCGCGAGCAGCATCGGCGCGCCGAGGAACGTCGCGTTCTGGAACAGCTCGTCGACATAATGGTCTTCCGACCGGCGTATAGAAAGCGCGTCAAGTCGTGACTGGTCGAGGAAGCTCTGGGGATAGCAGCGGCCGCTATGCGGCGAATTGAACACAAAGGGAATGCGCTGGATTGGAGGTTCCAGGACCTCGAACAGTTCCCTCTCCGCGATTTCCCCCATCTGAACCCTTTTTTACCATATGCGGTTCTTGCAATTGTCATCATGTTGCCAGTTGGCCCGCTCTGTGTCCATAGTGGCCAATCACAGCATTCAGGGGAATTGACGTCCCCCGTTCACGAGATATTTACCGCGTTGCGGTTTGGATAAAACGCCGCAATCTACGCGCAATGAACTGAATAAAGAGAAGCACGGCCCAATTCATGACTGCGAAAATCCTTCTTGCCGAAGACGACAACGATATGCGCCGATTCCTGGTGAAGGCGCTGGAAAAGGCCGGCTACAAGGTCATGTCCTATGACAATGGCGCCAGCGCTTACGACCGGCTTCGCGAAGAGCCCTTCTCGCTTCTCCTGACCGACATCGTCATGCCCGAGATGGACGGCATCGAACTGGCGCGTCGCGCCACCGAACTCGATCCGGACCTCAAGGTCATGTTCATCACCGGCTTTGCCGCCGTGGCGCTGAACCCGGACAGCAAGGCGCCGAAGGATGCCAAGGTGCTGTCCAAGCCCTTCCACCTGCGCGACCTCGTCGACGAGGTCAACAAGATGCTGGCTGCTGCCTGATCACGACAGTTTTCCACAGGCGCGCCCTTCCGCGACTGTACGGAATGCGACTTCGAACCGACCGCCGCGATCCACAAGGGATCTCTGGCGGTCTTTTCGTTTCAATGCCTTAGCGCAAACCCAGGAAATCCAGGGCTTTGCCGATGTCTCATCGACGCCGTCCAATGAGGAAAATCATCGGCTCGAAATTTCTGTCAAAAAACCTTCGAAAACCCTATTGACGCGGCAACGGCTTTTGTGGTCTATGCGCCACATCGGATGGGCGTGTAGCTCAGCGGGAGAGCACTACGTTGACATCGTAGGGGTCACAAGTTCGATCCTTGTCACGCCCACCATTCGAATTCAGAAGGCCTTTCGAGAAATCGAGAGGCCTTTTTCGTTTCCTCATTTCTTTCTGGCTGCAGCAACCGAACAGCATGCTTGAAGGAGCGTCGATCGAAACGCTGCGCGCCAAGTTGCCCACAGCCGACGCTCAGACTTTGGTCCGACGGGGGCCGGCAAAGGTCCGGGGCGCATTGTCGAATCGGCTTCGCGGTGACTTGATGCCGAAGCGCCCGGAAGCACAGCCCGCCTCCTGGGTGCAACCGGTCCCAGAGCGATGCCCCGTAGCCCCAATACGCCGCTCTGGGACCCCGCCTCCTCCTCATTCTGTCGCCATCGCCGCTATCCTGGTCGCCCGGTCTCCACGGACGCGTGGGGTTGGCCTTGCTGTCACGAATATTTGTGGCTTTCGTCATGGAAGGCACGCCTTCCCGCCCTAATTTGCATCTGCAATCTCAACGCCTTGCCGCGCGCCCGGCGCAAAGCAGAGGACCCCATCAGACAGACGACGGGCAGCATTCCTCGCGTGCCTCGCAACGAGCGCGTGAGATGCCGAACCGAGCACCTCTCCATTCGAGCGAAAGGAACTGATCATGCCGGCAGTCAAGAACATCGTGCTTGTGCACGGCGCCTGGGGCGACGCCTCCCATTGGCGTCACGTCATCCCGCCGCTGCATGCCAATGGATACAGAATTGCAGCGGTACAGAACCCGCTCACCTCACTTGCCGATGACGTCGAGCGCACCCGCAAGCTTGCCGAATCGCTCGAGGGTCCGACCCTGCTCGTCGGCCACTCGTATGGTGGTGCTGTGATCAGCGGCGCCGGTCATGCGGCCAACGTCGTCGGCCTCGTCTATGTCGCAGCCTTCGCGCCGGACGAAGGCGACAGCCTCGGCAGCATCTTTGCAAGGCGCGAGCCGCCGTCCGGGGCCGCCAGCATCCGTCCTGACCAGGACGGCTTTCTCTGGCTTGCACAGGACACGTTCCGTGAGAGTTTCGGACAGGACCTGAGCGAGACCGAGGCGCTGGTGATGGCGGTCGCCCAGAAGCCGATCGCCGGGCGTTGCTTCGAAGACAAGGCAGGCGCTCCGGCCTGGAAGACGAAACCGAGCTGGTATCAGGTCTCGCGCCACGACAACATGATCCCGCCTGAAACCGAGCAATGGATGGCCGAGCGCATCAAGGCGAAGAAGATCGTCACGCTCGACGCCAGCCACGCCTCGCTTGCGTCGCATGCCAAGGAGATCGTGACGCTGATCGACGAGGCGATCGCTTCACTCGGCTGAACGTCCGAGACCACCGGATCCTGACGAGAAAAAACCCGTCGGCGCCGAGCCGACGGGACTTCCTTCTTCAGCCTCAACCGGGATGAGGCGTCAGGCGTAGGCGCCGCGACGGCGCTGCCGCATGGATCGTGGCCCGCGTGAAAACGTATCGAGATCGATCGCTGCCCCTTCCGGCGCGCGGCACACCTCTTCCGGATGCCGGTCGCTCGCCTCGACGGCGAAGTGGATCGCGGCGCTTTCGTTGGTAAAGAGACCGCCGACCAGTCCCTTGCGATCGGACACGACCCACCAACCGTGCCGGTCGCGACCGACGACGAAACGTGCGCGCGCAAGAAAACCGCGGCGGATCTGCTGCATACTGCCCATGTGGAATGGTTCCTGTTGATGATCGGAAGGGGTTAGCCGGCGATCCACGGAATGGCGGCCTGGATGCCGTAGGCAAGACCGAGCACGATCCCGAGCCGAATACCGATACCGAGAAAGGCGTCGCGAACAGCCGTCTCGCTGCCACGATGGCTTTCGGCATGCTCGCCAGTTTGTGCCCGACGGCGCAGTTCGGCCTGGGCGGCAAGGTGAGGAAGGCGTGACATCATCTGTCTCCTTTGGTGTTCAGGGAAAAATCCGGCCAGGCCTGTTCAGGGCCGGAAGGTAGGTGCAGGCCGCCGCCCGTTCAGCTCGCGAGCGAGATACGCACGCTGCGGCCGATCAGGCTTTCGCCCCTGATTTCGGTGAGCGGTTCGAGCGCTGCGCGGATCTCGGCAGCCGTTTCGGGCGCAACACCCGTCAATGGCAGCCGAACATCCGGGCTCAGCGCACGCACCAGGTGCAGCGCGTATTTGATCGGTGCCGGATTGGTCTCGCGCTCCAGCGCCACAAACAACGGCCGCAGCCGTTCGTGGATGGCGATCGCCGCCGCCACATTGCCGGTCGCAATCGCCTGATGCATCGACACCATCAGCCGCGGAACCACATTCGACGCCACCGATATGCTGCCGTGGCCACCACAGAGATTGAACGGCAGCGCCGTCTGGTCATGACCCGAGAGCTGGCGGAGCCCGGTTTTCACCGCCGCCGGAGAAGAGAGGAAACGGCCGATGTCGCCGGTTGCATCCTTGATGCCGACAATGCCCGGAAGCGCCGCCAGCCGCTCGAGTGTCCGCGGCGCCAGATCGACGCCGACGCGCGACGGAACGTTGTAGACGATGATGGGAAGGTCCACCGCCCCGGCGACCGCCTCGAAGTGGCGATAGAGCCCCTCCTGCGACGGCTTGCTGTAGTAGGGCGTAACGACGAGCGCCGCATCGGCCCCAAGCGCCTTGGCTTCTGCCGTCAGTTCGATCGTCGTCGCGGTGCTGTTGGTGCCGGTTCCGGCGATGATCGGGATCTTCCGCTCCGCCACCTCGACGCAGCGTTCGATCACCAGGGCGCGTTCCGCCCGCGACAGCGTCGGCGCTTCGCCGGTCGTGCCGCAGGCAACGAGGCCGGAGATACCATGGCGGATCTGCCATTCGACCAGCGACATCAGGCCGACGACATCGACCTTGCCGTCGCGAAACGGCGTGACGAGCGCCGTGATCGCCCCGTCGAGGCGCAGCAAATTCTTGTTCATGGAAAGTGTCCTTCAGGTGGGAAGACGGCCGCAGCGCGCAGCGGCAAGCCGGTGGCCACGGCAGGAGCGCAGGAACGCGCCAAGGATCGCCGCCGCCAGATCGGCGTGCCGCGCTTTGAAGGTGATGCGGCCTGCTCCTGGCGGCTGGTAGCGCAGTGCGCAGGTCCACAGCCCGAACTCGTGGCTGAGCGTTCGAAGGCACAGCTTCGCCTCGGTTGCGGACGTCAGGTGGATGACGGCATCGACCAACGCATCGGCAGCCATCAGGTCACGGAAGCGACGCGACGGCCATTCGCCGGGCGCGATATCCGGCAGTTCGGCGATCACCCGCACCGCCTCCCAGACATGGTGCTCACGCAGGCGGCGAACCGCCGTCAGCCGCAGGAGCAAGGCATCCAGCGCATCGTAGGCACGCTCGTCACCATCAAGCGGCTCGTGCGCTGCCGAACTGGACGGGCCGCCGAGGGTATGAACGGAAAGGCTGAAATCGTGCAAAGACATGACACTCATCCGTATTCGATGGGTGAGAAGCTACCGCCGCCCGGCGTCCGGATTCGATTCCGACTTCAGTTGCCCGGCATAAGATTTCCGTAAAGCTCCCGGATTGCCGCTGTGCAAGGTGCCGCCGCGCCGTTAGATTGGCGCCGAAAGAGACGAAAACCGCACAAAATGCAGGCGCGCGGCGTCGAAATAATCTGACGCGAAAGATGACGTGCACGCAATTTTGCGCTAGTTAGCCCCTTCGGTGGCGATCCGGGATCGCCATTTCCCGAGCAATACCCCTTGTCCGTGAAGGAACATGCCATGCCTGCCTATCGCTCACGTACCACCACCCACGGCCGCAACATGGCCGGTGCCCGCGGCCTCTGGCGCGCGACGGGCATGAAGGACAGCGATTTTGGCAAGCCGATTATTGCGGTGGTAAACTCGTTCACCCAGTTCGTGCCCGGCCACGTGCACTTGAAGGATCTCGGCCAGCTCGTGGCCCGCGAGATCGAGGCTGCCGGCGGTGTCGCCAAGGAATTCAACACGATCGCCGTCGACGACGGTATCGCCATGGGTCACGACGGCATGCTTTATTCGCTGCCGTCGCGCGAAATCATCGCCGATAGCGTCGAGTACATGGTCAATGCCCATTGCGCCGACGCCATGGTCTGCATCTCCAACTGCGACAAGATCACCCCCGGCATGCTGATGGCGGCACTTCGCCTCAACATCCCCGCCGTCTTCGTTTCCGGCGGCCCGATGGAAGCCGGCAAGGTCGTTCTGCACGGCAAGACGCACGCGCTTGATCTCGTTGACGCCATGGTCGCTGCCGCCGACGACAACGTGTCGGACGAAGACGTCAAGGTCATCGAGCGCTCCGCCTGCCCGACCTGCGGTTCCTGCTCCGGCATGTTCACCGCCAACTCGATGAACTGTCTGACCGAAGCGCTCGGCCTGTCGCTGCCCGGCAACGGCTCGACGCTCGCCACCCACGCCGACCGCAAGCGCCTGTTCGTCGAAGCCGGCCACCTGGTCGTCGACATTGCCCGCCGCTACTACGAGCAGGAAGACGAAAGCGTGCTGCCGCGTAGCGTCGCCTCGAAGCAGGCGTTCGAGAACGCCATGGCGCTCGATATCGCCATGGGCGGCTCGACCAATACCGTGCTGCACATTCTCGCCGCCGCCCACGAGGGCGAAGTCGATTTCACCATGGCCGACATCGACCGACTGTCGCGCAAGGTGCCCTGCCTGTCGAAGGTGGCGCCGGCCAAGAGCGACGTGCACATGGAAGACGTGCACCGCGCCGGCGGCATCATGTCGATCCTCGGCGAACTCGAAAAGGGCGGCCTCATCAACCGCGATTGCCCGACGGTTCACAGCGCCACGATCGGCGAGGCCATCGACCGCTGGGACATCACCCGCACGTCGAGCGAGACGGTTCGCACCTTCTTCCGCGCAGCACCGGGCGGCATCCCGACCCAGGTCGCCTTCAGCCAGGAAGCCCGCTGGGACGAACTCGACACCGACCGTGAAAAGGGCGTCATCCGCTCGGTCGAGCATCCCTTCTCCAAGGATGGCGGCCTTGCGGTTCTCAAGGGCAACATCGCCATCGACGGCTGCATCGTGAAGACCGCCGGCGTCGATGAGAGCATCCTGAAGTTCTCGGGCCCGGCCCGCGTCTTTGAAAGCCAGGATGCGTCGGTCAAGGCGATCCTCGGCAACGAGATCAAGGCCGGCGACGTCGTGGTCATCCGCTACGAAGGCCCGAAGGGCGGCCCGGGCATGCAGGAAATGCTCTATCCGACGAGCTACCTGAAATCGAAGGGTCTCGGCAAGGCCTGCGCGCTGATCACCGACGGCCGCTTCTCCGGCGGCACCTCGGGTCTTTCGATCGGCCACGTTTCACCGGAAGCGGCAAACGGCGGCACGATCGGCCTCGTGCGCGAAGGCGACATGATCGACATCGACATTCCGAACCGCACCATCAGCCTGCGCGTCGACGAGGCGGAGCTTAGCCGCCGCCGCGCCGAGCAGGACGCCAAGGGCTGGAAGCCGACCGAACAGCGCAAGCGCAAGGTGACGACGGCGCTGAAGGCCTATGCCGCCTTCGCCACCTCCGCCGACCGCGGCGCGGTGCGTGACCTCGGCGAGCACTGACCAGCTACGTTCTGGCAGCGCCCGAGCGGCGCAGAAACAACGAAGGGCTCCCGCGCGTCGGGGGCCCTTTTCTTTGATCCCGTCCTAAGGATAGGTCCGGCTTTGCCGGACAGGAACCATCTGTTATTTTAGATTACCCTAAAATCACACAGGTGGATCATGGCGGACGAGTCTGGATTGCTCGGCACCTGGAAGATGCTTTCCTGGACGCGCGAGGTCGTCGCCACTGGCGAGGTCACCGATGCCATGGGCCCTGACCCCATCGGCTATCTCTCGTATTTTCCGGACGGCCGTATGACAGCCGTGGTGGTGAAACGCGATCGGCCGCCGCTCAAAGGACTCGTACCCTCTCACGACGAAAAGGCGGCACTGTTTGATTCCATGCTCGCCTATTCCGGCTCCTATTCGCTCAAGGACGGCCGGATCATCCATCATGTCGAGGCAAGCTGGAACCCGGCCTGGGGCGTCTCCGATCTGATCCGCCCCTTTGTCCTGCAAGGAGACAAGTTGGTGATCTACGGTGCGCCGGGCGTGGACCCGGCAACCGGCGAGGAGGTCATCTACCACCTCGAGTTTCGCAAGATGTAACCAGCTTAGCTATGGGTTTTAGAGGTGGCGCGTCTCCGCCGGTGCGTGGAACCAGTTGTTGTTGCGTCCGTCCATGTATTGCACCGGCGCCTCGGCCAGAACCGCCGGGTCGAGGTCGTCGAGACAGGCGACGTTGACCGAATAATAGGCGCCCCCGATTTCCTCGATATAGCCGTGACCGAAGGCGGCGACGCCGCAGGTCCTGCAGAAGCGGTGGTGCACGCTGTTGCTGCCGAACTGGTAGTCGGCGATGTCGGCCTCGTCGCACTGCAGCCGGAAGGAATCGGGCTTCACGATCGCTCCCCAATAGCGCCGTTTCCAGCAGATCGAGCAGTTGCATTTTCCGGTGCCGGCATCGAGGTCGATATCGGCCTCATAGCGGATGTTTCCGCAATGGCAGCTTCCTTTGTAGGTCAGTTTCATAGCCGTCGCTCCTGCTTTTCGGGGCCAGCCAGGCCCATATCGCCGTCACCCGGTTGACAATGTGCTGCCAGATGAAGCCCATGCAGTGCATGTGCCACATTGACAACATATTGTCAAATAAAAGCAAGATCCCGATGTGCCGGTCAGAGATGACGAAACGCGGCGGGGGTTTCATCCCACCGGTCGTTGCGGCCATCAAGATATTGCACCGACACCGCGGCGAGGACGGACGGATCGACATCGTCGAGGGTCGCGACATTGATGCTGCAATAGGCGCCGCCGAGTTCCTCGACGTATCCATGGCTATAGGAAACGACGCCGCAGGTCGGGCAGAAGCGATGATGGCCGACCTTGGCGCCGAACTGATAGAGCCCAACCTGGTCCTCCGTCGACAGGAGGCGAAAATCCTCCGGCCGAACCTGCGCACCCCAGTAGCGGGCCTTGGCACAGAACGAGCAGTTGCATCTTGTCGTCCCGTCATCAAGATCGAACGTCGCCTCGTATCGCACCTTGCCGCAATGGCAGCCGCCCGTGTAAGTCCTTCTCGCCATGCTCTCTTCTCCCTTGCTGAAATGACTTGCTCAAACGAACTCTAAATGACAACATGATGTCATATAGAACATCCACACAAAGGTGGTGCTGTCAATATGAAAGACCCTGACCGGACGCCCGCCGGCGACGCCTTTGCGGAGTTTGCCATATCCGTTCTGCGGCTTGCCGGCCCGCTGACGCAGGCGGGCGACGCGCTCGCCAAGCCTTCCGGACAGACGAGCGCCCGCTGGCAGGTGCTCGCCGCGGCAAACCACGCCCCGATGTCGGTTGCCGATGCCGCCCGCGCACTCGGCCTTGCGCGCCAGGGCGTGCAGCGCATTGCCGATCTGCTGGAGGCGGAAGGCCTGATCGCCTACAGGGACAACCCGACCCACCAGAGAGCAAAGCTCATGGTCCTGACTGCGACCGGCGAAACGGCGCTGCACGAAATCAAGGAGCGGCAGGCGAGCTGGGCGGACAGCCTTGGCGGGGCGCTGGGCGAAAGACGGCTGCGGCAGGCCTCCGCCCTGATCGCGGAGGTGATCGAGGTGCTCAAGGAGCGCCCATCGCCAGAGGCGCCGGAGGACTGACCCGGCGCCGGTCAAGCGAGGCTGAGGAGATCTGCGCGCAGGCGATCCGGGCCACCGTCACCGAGCACCGGATCGATCGCCGTATGCAGGTCCCGCCAGATCGGCACGGCACGCGCCAGCAGCGCCTGTCCCTCCGGCGTCAGCCGCAACCGCCGCGACCGCCGGTCGTCGGCATCCGGAAAACTCTCCACCAGGCTGCGCCGCTCCAGCGGCTTCAGGGCCGCCGTCAATGTCGTCCGGTCCATGGCCAGCAGCGATGCCACCGCGCCCATGTTTGGCGGCGCCGGGCGGTTGAGCGACATCATGAGGGAGAACTGTCCGTTGGTGATATCGAGCGGGCGCAGCGCCTCGTCGAAACGGCGGGCAAGGGCGCGAGCGGCGCGCTGCACATGCAGACAAAGACAAGTGTCCTTCACATGCAGGGTGGTATCGAACGAAACGAGCGGCATCTTTGACATGCCCGATTAATGTTGATATCAACATAAATAGTCAAGTGCAACGTTGGAAGGAGGAACGGGCATGAGACAGGACCACGCAGTGGTATCGCCTGGAGAGTGGCTGAAAGCGCGCAAAGATCTGCTTGCGCTGGAAAAGGAACACACCCATGCGCGCGACAGGGTCAATGCCGCCCGGCTGGCTTTGCCCTGGGTGAAGATGGAAAAGACCTACGTCTTCCACGCGCCGGCGGGCCCGAAGTCGCTGTCCGAGCTTTTCGACGGTCGCAGCCAGCTCATGGTCTACCATTTCATGTTCGGCCCCACCTGGGAGGCCGGCTGCCCGGGCTGCTCCTTCCTGGTCGATCACTTCGACGGCATGCTGTCGCACCTCAACCACCATGACGTGACGCTGATCGCCGCATCGAATGCGCCGCTGGCAAAAATCGAAGCCTACAGGAAACGCATGGGCTGGCACTTCCCTTGGGTCTCGGCGGAAGGCAACGGCTTCAACCACGATTTCCATGTCGCCTTTTCGGCGGACGAGCTTTCAAGCGGCAGGGTCGGCTACAACTTCACGGACATCGAAAGCGCCAATGCGCATGAGGAACTGCCCGGCCTCAGCGCCTTCCAGAAAGCCGAGGACGGCACGATCTACCACACCTACTCGTGCTATGCCCGCGGGCTCGAGGAACTGGTGGGTACGCTGATGCTGCTCGACCGTGCGCCGAAGGGCCGCAACGAGGACGGCACCATGAGCTTCGTCCGCCGTCACGACGAATACGATCGGGAACCCGGGCGCAAGGCGGGCTGACCTCGGCATTGTCGGCGGGCGGAACCTTTCGCCCGCGAGATCGTTTTGACAACGCTCGCATGCCGGGTCGATGACCTGCGCCCGGCTCCAAGAAGGAAATCCCGTGGAAGCAGAACCGGAAGAAGCGCACCGCTGGCTCGAACAATTGCTGGGCGACTGGCACATTCGCTCGGCCGGCTCCGACGGCAAGCCCGATGGCAGCGGCCCCTGGACCGAGCACGTCCGTTCGCTCGAAGGCATGTGGATCGTCTGCGAGGGTCAGGGAACGATGCCGGGCGGGAGTTTCGGCCGGACGCTGATGACCCTCGGCTACAATCCGCAGACGCGGCGCTACGTCGGCACCTGGGTCGGCTCGATGATGAGCCATATGTGGGTCTATGACGGTGAACTGGACCCAGACGGAACGTCCCTGTCCCTCTATTGCGAGGGGCCGGACTTCGAGAACGCCGGCAGGACCGCGCGCTATCGCGACGTCATCACCCTCGCCGGCCAATCCCGTCGCCTGCTGACGTCGCAGGTGCAGTCAGCGGACGGAAGCTGGAAAGGCATGATGACCGCGGAATACACGCGTCGGGATTGAAGGCGGGGCCCGGCCTGACCACGGCCCTCGGCTTTCCGTCCGCGCCCTCTGTGACCCTGACCCGAAGACAGTTCACTCGAACAGGAAACAAGCGGCACCAGATACGCCGCGCCAGACCAACCCGGAGGAAGGCAATGGCAGATCACGGCAAATTCGTTTGGTACGAACTGATGACCACCGACATGGCGGCCGCCGAAACGTTCTACAAGGACGTGGTCGGCTGGGACGCCAGCGATGCCGGCATGGCCGGCATCAGCTACACGCTGTTCAACGTCGGCGAGATCCCGGTGGCGGGACTGATGACGATGCCGGAAGGCGCGCTCGAAATGAAGGTGCCGCCGGCCTGGCTCGGCTATGTCGGCGTCGACGATGTCGATGCGACCGCCGCCAACATCGCCGCCAAGGGCGGCAAGGTGCACCGGGCGCCGGACGATATCCCGGGCATCGGGCGCTTTGCCGTCGTCACCGACCCGCACGGTGCAGTGTTCGCGATCTTCAAGGGCACGGGCGATCCGCCGCCGGTCACCGACCCGATGGCGCCCGGGCTGATCGGCTGGCACGAACTCGCCTCGGGCGATCTCGACACCGCCTTTCCCTTCTATTCCGAACTCTTTGGCTGGACGAAGGATCAGGGCATGGACATGGGCGAGATGGGCATCTACCAGATCTTCGCCCATGGCGGCGCCCCGATCGGTGGGATGATGACCAAGCCGAAGGAAGTGCCCGCGCCTTACTGGCTCTACTATATCAACGTGCCGGCCATCGATGCCGCCATCGAACGCATCAAGGCCGGCGGCGGTAAGATCGTGCTGGAGCCGATGGAAGTCCCCGGCGGGGCCTGGATCATTCAGGCGCTCGACCCGCAAGGCGCCCTCTTCGCACTGGTCGGAGCGAAGCGCTGAGGCCAGGCGGCAGCACAGATCACGTTGCCGTGAAGAGTTGCTGAAGTAAAATGACAGCAGACAAAGTCCAGGCCCGCTTTCCGCAAGAAAACGGGCCTGATTTGTTGCGATCATGGACCGGAAAGCGAACACCGAGGTGGCCAAAGCCGAGGCCTGCCGTGCGCCGGGCGCATCCCTCGGTTGCGGATTGGCCCCTAGTATTTCAGGGTATTTCAAGCTTATTTAACATCTTATACGATAACAGGGGTGGCAAGCACACTGATTTCGGATGGGTTTCTTGCCGGGGCAAGAATTTGTCGCGATTGTCGAGCAGACGAGCGGCGACATGAGTGGAGCAACTTCGCGCACATGAGCAACAAGGGCAGCAGCTATGCGTCCCCTCAAAAGGGCGCTGGGGAAGCGCGCACGGCCAAGGCCCTGCGACGCAAGCTGCAATGGCTGGTGGCCATCGTCGTTGCCTGC
The DNA here is from genome assembly GCF_002940685.1 of Ensifer adhaerens. Classification (GTDB taxonomy): domain Bacteria; phylum Pseudomonadota; class Alphaproteobacteria; order Rhizobiales; family Rhizobiaceae; genus Ensifer; species Ensifer adhaerens_E. The sequence continues at coordinate 252,637 of NZ_PNFP01000005.1, forward strand.
ACGGGCATTCTTGCCACCGAAATCATCGCCGCATCCTATAGCGATTTTGTCATCGCGCGCCGCAACCTGACAGAGGTCATGGCTTTTTGCCGTGTGCTCGACGCCGCCAACTATCTGTCGGCCGAGCGCGGCCCCTCCAACGGCGTGCTTGGCATCGGGGTCGCGCCCGGGTCTCCGGTCGAGGCGCGCCTTGCAGAGTTCCGTGCCCGCAGCGATGCGGCACTTGCCCAGCTCACCGCCGACATCGACAATTCCAGCCGCTCGGAGCCTGCCGGCGCGCTTTCGCCTATCCTTGCCGAGGTCCATCGGCGGCTGACGCTTGCGCGGGCCGAGGTGGACCGTATTGCCGCACTCCCTCCCGAGAAGCGGAACCTTGCCGAAATCCAGGCGACGATCGAAGCGATGTTCGGCGTGATCGACGCGCTTCGCCCCGCGATCGACTGGAACGTTCAGCGCCTGACCAACACGGACCCGAACCTTGCCGGCATCGCCCTTGCAGCCCAGATGCTTTCCAATCTGCGTGAAGACGGCGGCCGGCTCGGCTCGCACGTCATGGCGCCGGTTGCCGTCGGTCAGCCGCTTGCGGCGAAGAACCTGGCCGACAGCGAACGCACGCGTGGCAGGCTGCAGGAAGTCTGGGCCATCGTCGGCAAGCCGGGCGCGCTTCCGGGTCTCGACCCGGTGAAGATCGGCGACCTCGCCAAGATCGACCGCGAGTTCTTCGGCGAAGGCTTCGCGATCATCGACGGCATCGTCGCCGTGGGCAAGCACTCTGGCGCTTACCCGATGACGGCCGAGCGACTGACCGACCTCTTCGTTCCGAAAATGAAGCCGCTCGAGGATCTGCGTCGCGCCTTCATGGATTCGACCGTCGAGCGCCTGTCCACCAACAAGACGCGGGCGTCGATCAAGCTCGCAGTCGCGAGCCTTGCGACATTCTCGCTCTTCCTGGTGCTGTTGATCTTGATGCGACGCGCCCGCTCGCTGGTCTTCGAACCCTTGCTGATCGCCCGCCACAGCATCATCGAGCTTGCAAACGATCGCCCGATCACGCGCCTTCAGGGCAAGGGCGGAGAAGGCGAGATGGGGCGCCTGTTCGATGCAATCGACATTCTGCGCCAGCGCCTCGACGAGCGCACCCTGCTGATGCAGCATCTGGAACGCCAGGCGGAAACGGACGAGCTGACCGGCCTGCTCAACCGCCGCGCCCTGGAACTCATCGGCGGCGCGGAAGAGGCGGCCGGCAAGGATCAGGACGCCTGTCTGATCCTGATGGACATCGACCACTTCAAGCAGATCAACGATACCCATGGGCACCTGATCGGCGACATCGTTCTTCAGGAAACCGCCCGCATTATCCGCAACTCCGTGCGCAACTCCGATCTTGTCGCCCGTTTCGGCGGCGAGGAGTTTGCCGTGATCACGCCCGGCGACAGCATCGAGTCCGCCCTTGCCCTTGCGGAAAGGATCAGGGTCAACCTGGCACGCGAGCCGATCGTCCTTGCCGACGGACAGGAGCTGAAGGTCACCGCCAGCTTCGGCGTGGCCGAAGGGCGCAGCGCGAACGGTGGCTGGAAGCACCTGATCGAACTCGCCGACACGCAGCTCTATCGCGCCAAATCCGAAGGTCGCAATCGGGTCTGCGGCCAACCGGACGAAGCGACCGGCACACCTTTCAAGGCGATGAAATCCGCCCGCGCGTAGCCAGGAAATCGAGCACCGCACGCATGCGCGCCGGCAGCGCCCCACCCTGCCCATGAAACACCGCGTGGAAGGATTCGGTGTCGCCCGGGTTCAGATGCTCGGCAACCGCCACCAGGCGGCCGCAACGGATATCCTCCTTGACCGTGAAGGCCGGCAGCCGCGCCAGGCCCACACCGGCGAGCGCGAGCTGGCGCAAGCCCTCGCCGTCGCTGACGCGAACCCGCTCCGTCGGCGCCAGCGTGACCGGCTCCCCGTTCGACATGAGCGGCCAGCCATCGACCGAACGCGCGTAGCTGTGGCTCAGCCTGTTCATCGCTTCGAGGTCGCCGACGCTCTCGGGGGCGCCGAACGGTTCGAGATAGGACGGCGCGCCGACGATCATCTTCGACGTGCTGCCGAGCTTGCGCGCAATCAGGCCCGACGACTTCAACGGGCCGGCACGCACGGCGATATCGGCCCGCTCCGTCATCAGGTCGACCACGGCGTCCGTCTGCAGAATATCGATCGAGACCGACGGAAAGGCCGAGAGAAACGCCGGCAGTACCGGCATCAGCACATGGGTCGCATAGGAAGCACTGACGTTCAGGCGCACCCGCCCTTCCGGCACCTCGCCAGCGCCCGCCTCGCGCTCCGCCTCGTCGATGTCGGCAAGGATGCGCACCGCCCGTTCGTAGAAGGCGCAGCCTTCCGCCGTCATCTGCAGCCGGCGTGTCGACCGGTTGACGAGCCGGACGCCGAGCCTTTCCTCCAGCCTCTGGACGAGTTTGCTGACGGCAGAGGGCGTCATGCAGAAGGCTGCGGCCGCGGCGGAGAAACCGCCGAGCTCCACCACCTTGGCAAAGACCGCCATCTCTCCCGAACGATTGATCGGCAATCGCGACATGTGACTTCAACTCACAAATGATGTTCTTTCATTCGGTCTACATCGCAAATGGCCGCAACACCACCTTCTCCTCATCGGCGCGTGGCCGACATCTGGTCTCGCAAAGGCAAAACCAACGAGGAGTTTGACGACATGGAATACAGACGGCTTGGATCATCCGGATTGAAGGTGCCGGCCTTGAGCTTTGGCGCAGGCACGTTCGGCGGCAAGGGGCCGCTCTTCAGCGCCTGGGGCAACAGCGACGAGACGGAAGCCCGGCGGCTGATCGACATCTCGCTGGACGCCGGCGTCAACCTCTTCGACACGGCCGACGTCTATTCCGACGGGGCGTCCGAGAGCGTGCTCGGCGCGGCGATCAAGGGACGGCGCGATGCCGTGCTTCTCTCCACCAAGATGGCATTGCCCATGGGCGACGGGCCGAATGACGCCGGCACGTCGCGCGCGCGTCTGGTCAAGGGTGTCGACAATGCCCTGAGGCGGCTCGGCACTGACTATATCGACCTGTTGCAACTGCACGCCTTCGACGCCGGAACGCCGGTCGAGGAAACCCTCTCGGCCCTCGACGGTCTCGTAACCGCCGGCAAGCTGCGCTACGTCGGCGCTTCCAACTTCGCCGGCTGGCAATTGATGAAGTCCCTGGCGGCCTCCGAAAAGCACGGCCTCGTGCGCCATGTCGCCCACCAGGTCTACTATTCGCTCGTCGGCCGCGACTACGAATGGGAATTGATGCCGCTTGCCGCCGACCAGGGCGTCGGCGCACTCGTCTGGAGCCCGCTTGGCTGGGGACGCCTGACCGGCAAGATCAGGCGCGGCAAGCCCTGGCCTGAAGGCAGCCGCCTGCACGACACTGCGGCCTTCGGCCCGCCGGTCGATGACGAGAAACTCTACGATGTCGTCGACGTGCTCGATCAACTCGCGGAGGAAACCGGCCGAACGGTCCCGCAGATCGCCATCAACTGGCTCTTGCAGCGCCCGACGGTGTCGAGCGTCATCATCGGCGCGCGCAACGAAGAACAGCTCCGCCAGAACCTCGGCGCCGTCGGCTGGTCGCTGTCTGCGGACCAGATCGCCCGCCTCGACGAGGCGAGCAAAACGACTCCGGCCTATCCCTACTTCCCCTACTATCGCCAGGAAGGTTTTGCGCGGATCAACCCACCGATTGTCTGAACGAGAACGGCCGATATTTCGCACGCCCGTCCGGGCGTGCGAAAGCGTTGTGGCGCCTCGATTTTCCCTGCGCTCTTTCGCGCTTGCTTTCTCGATTTGCATTGCACAAACTTCGTGACGATGGAGGGCGCAAGACCCGCCACGAAGGGGATCAAGTCCGGCATGTCGATCAAGGCCAGCATCTATCACCTGACCCACTATACCTATGACCGTCCCGTCAGGCTTTCGCCGCAGATCATCCGGCTGAAGCCCGCGGCCCATTCCAAGACCAAGGTCATCAGCCACTCGCTGAAGGTTTCGCCCGGCAATCATTTCGTCAACCTGCAGCAGGACCCGTACGGCAACTATCTCGCCCGTTTCGTCTTTCCCGATCCGGTCAGCGAATTGAAGATCGAGGTCGACCTCGTCGCCGACATGACGGTCTACAATCCCTTCGACTTCTTCGTCGAAGAGGAGGCCGAGCACTGGCCCTTCGCTTACCCCGAAGATCTGAGCGACGACCTGAAGATCTACATGACGCCGGAGGCGATGGGGCCGGCGCTCGCCGCTTTCATGGCGACGGTCGATCGCTCCCGCCAGCGCACCGTCGATATGGTCGTGGGCTTGAACGCGCGTCTTCAGCAGGAAATCGGCTACGTCATCCGAATGGAGCCGGGCGTACAGAGCCCGGAACAGACGTTGACGTCGGCTAGGGGATCCTGCCGCGATTCCAGCTGGCTGCTCGTGCAGATCCTGCGCAATCTTGGCTTGGCCGCCCGTTTCGTCTCCGGTTATCTCATCCAGCTCACACCAGACCTCAAGGCGCTCGACGGCCCCTCCGGCACCGACCATGACTTTACCGACCTGCATGCCTGGGCCGAGGTTTATCTGCCCGGCGCCGGTTGGGTCGGTCTCGACCCGACCTCGGGCCTGCTGACCGGCGAGAGCCACATTCCGCTTGCCGCCACGCCCCATTACCGCAACGCCGCCCCGATCTCCGGCGGCTTCTTCGGCGATCCCGAAACCCGCACCGACTTCGCCTTCGACATGAAGGTGAGGCGCGTCGCCGAGCATCCGCGCATCACCAAACCCTTCTCCGACGAGAGCTGGGAGGCGCTGAATGCGCTCGGCGAGACAGTCGATCGGGTGCTTGAGGAAAACGACATCCGCCTGACGATGGGCGGCGAGCCGACCTTCGTTTCCATCGACGACTTCGAATCCGAGGAATGGAACACTGGTGCCGTCGGTCCGACCAAGCGCGAGAAGGCGGATGCCTTGATCCGCCGTCTGCGCGAGCGCTTCGCGCCCGGTGGCTTCCTGCATTACGGCCAGGGCAAGTGGTATCCGGGCGAAAGCCTGCCGCGCTGGACCTTCTCGCTCTACTGGCGCAAGGACGGTCTGCCGATCTGGCGCCGGCCCGATCTCATCGCCGAGGAGGCAGGCCGCCACGACGTCACCGAGAAGGACGCCGAACGGCTGCTGAAGGCGATTGCCGGCGACTTGCAGGTGGACACTGACATGGTCGTTCCCGCCTTCGAAGACCCGGCCGAGTGGCTGCTGAAGGAGGCAAACCTCCCCGACAATGTCGACCCGGCCAATTCCAAGCTCAAGGATCCCGAAGAGCGCAGCCGCATGGCCCGCGTCTTCGAGCGCGGCCTGACGACGCCGACCGGCTACGTGCTGCCGGTGCAGGCCTGGAACGCCCGGGCTTCGGGACGACAATGGATGAGCGAGAAGTGGCAGACGCGCCGCGGCCGCATCTTCCTCGTTCCCGGTGACAGCCCCGTCGGCTATCGTCTGCCGCTCGGCGCCTTGCCCTATGTCGCGCCCTCCGCCTACCCCTATATCCATCCGGTCGACCCGACCGTCCTTAGAGACGACCTGCCGGACTTCTCCGAAGCGATCAGCCGGCCGCAGCAGGCGCGTTTCCAGCCCGCGCAGACGCCGGAAACACCGCTGCCGGCGGCACGCGACGAGATCGCCGGTCTGGTGCGGACGGCCATCAGCGTCGAGCCGCGCGACGGCCGGCTCTGCGTCTTCATGCCGCCGACGACGAGTATCGAGGAGTATCTCGACCTGATCGCGTCTGCGGAACGCGCAGCCGCCGCCATCGGCCTGCCCGTCCATATCGAGGGCTACGCGCCGCCGCAGGATGAGCGCATCAACGTCATCCGCGTGGCACCCGACCCGGGCGTGATCGAGGTCAACATCCATCCGGCCGCCCATTGGCGCGACTGCGTCGACATCACCACCGCAGTCTACGAGGAAGCGCGGCAGAGCCGGCTCGGCGCCGACAAGTTCATGATCGACGGGCGCCACACCGGCACCGGGGGCGGCAACCACGTGGTTGTCGGCGGCGCCAATCCGAACGACAGCCCGTTCCTGCGTCGCCCGGACCTGCTGAAGAGCATGGTGCTGCACTGGCAGCGCCACCCCTCGCTCTCCTACCTGTTCTCCGGCCTGTTCATCGGCCCGACGTCGCAGGCGCCGCGCATCGACGAAGCCCGCCACGACCAGCTCTATGAACTCGAGATCGCGCTCGCCCAGGTGCCGATGCCCGGTTCGGCGACACCACCGCCCCTGCCCTGGCTGATCGACCGGCTGTTCCGCAACCTGCTCGTCGACGTCACCGGCAACACCCACCGGGCGGAGATCTGCATCGACAAGCTGTTCTCGCCCGACGGCCCGACCGGTCGCCTCGGCCTCGTCGAGTTCCGCGGTTTCGAGATGCCGCCCAACGCCCGCATGTCGCTTGCCCAGCAATTGCTCGTGCGCGCCCTCATCGCCCGCTTCTGGAAACACCCTGTCGATGGCCGCTTCGTGCGCTGGGGCACGGCGCTGCACGACCGCTTCATGCTGCCGCACCACGTCTGGCAGGATTTTCTCGAAGTGCTCGCCGACCTCCGGGCGCATGGTTTCGACCTCAAGCGCGAATGGTTCGAGGCACAGCTCGAGTTCCGCTTCCCCTTCTGCGGCGAGGTGGAATACGAAGGCGCAAGGCTCGAAATCCGCCAGGCGCTCGAACCCTGGCATGTGATGGGCGAGCAGGGCGCGATCGGTGGCACGGTGCGCTATGTCGACAGCTCCGTCGAACGCCTGCAGGTCAAGCTCGATACCGCCAATCCCGAGCGTTACACGGTTGCCTGCAACGGCCGGCCGGTGCCGCTGACGCGCACCGGTTCGAACGGTACGGCGGTCGCCGGCGTGCGCTACAAGGCCTGGCAGCCGGCCTCGGGCCTGCATCCGGTGCTGCCGGTCAACACTCCCCTTACATTCGACATCTATGATACATGGTCGAATCGGGCGATTGGCGGATGCATCTACCATGTTGCCCATCCGGGTGGGCGCAACTACGACACGTTTCCGGTCAACGGCAACGAGGCGGAGGCGCGCCGCCTGGCGCGGTTCGAGCCCTGGGGCCACACAGCCGGCGGCTACCCGCTTCGCCCGGAATGCCCTTCGATGGAATTCCCGATGACGCTGGATCTCCGGCGTCCGCCAGGAGCGTAAATGCCGAAGAAGCAGACAGCGGCCGCGGACCATCCGGGCACCGACGACGACCCGGTCTTCGGCTACCGTGCCCTTCCGGGCATTGCCGACGAAATGCTCGACCAGGAGGGCAATGTCCGCCCGGTCTGGCAGCGGCTGCTTGCGACGCTTGGGCGGCTCGACGAGACCGAGCTTGCCAACCGCTTCGCGCGTGCCGATCGCTATCTGCGCGATGCCGGCGTCTTCTATCGGGTGTACGGCGCCAAGGAGAGTTCCGAGCGAAGCTGGCCGCTCTCCCACATCCCGGTCCTGATCGACGAGAAGGAATGGGCGCACGTCTCGCAAGGGCTCGTGCAGCGCGCCGAGCTTCTGGAAAAGGTGGTCGCCGACATCTACGGCGAGAACCGGCTGGTCGAGGAGGGACTGCTGCCGCCGGCGCTCGTCGCCTCCAATCCGGAATTCCTGCGCCCGCTCGTCGGTGTGAAGCCGGCCGACGGCCACTTCTTGCATTTCGTCTCCTTCGAGATCGGCCGTGGTCCTGACGGCAACTGGTGGGTCCTGTCCGACCGCACCGAGGCCCCCTCGGGTGCCGGCTTCGCGCTGGAGAACCGGGTGGCGACCACGCGCGCCTTCTCCAATCTCTATGCCGAAAGTCACGTCCACCGGCTGGCCGGCTTCTTCGGCGAGTTCCGCGACACGCTTCAAAGCCGCCGGCTGCATCCGGACGACCGCATCGCCGTTCTGTCGCCCGGCATCGCCAACGAGACCTATTTCGAGCATGCCTATATCGCCCGTTATCTGGGCTTCATGCTGCTCGAAGGCGAGGATCTGACCGTCGTCGGCGGCCGCGTGATGGTGCGCACCGTTGCCGGCCTCAAGCCGATCGGCGTGCTCTGGCGCCGCCTCGACGCCGCCTTTGCCGATCCGCTGGAGCTCAACCAGTCCTCGCACATCGGCACGCCCGGCATCGTCGAGGCGCTGCGGGCCGGTTCCGTCTCGATCGTCAATGCGCTCGGCTCCGGCATCGTCGAAACCCGCGCCTTCCTCGCCTTCATGCCGGCGATCTGCCGCCATCTGCTCGGCGAGGAGCAGAAACTGCCCTCGATCGCCACCTGGTGGTGCGGCCAGAGTGCCGAACGCCAGCAGGTCGCCGCCAATCTCGACCGTATGGTCATCGGCCCCGCCTACCAGACCCGCCCGTTCTTCGACGACAACGGCCAGTCCGTGCTCGGCCGCACGCTTGATGAAGAGGCACGGGCCTCGATCGCGGACTGGCTCGACGCCGAAGGCGGCAAGCTCGTCGGCCAGGAAGCCGTGACGCTTTCGACCACGCCGGCCTGGGTGCGCGGCCGGCTGGCCCCCCGGCCGATGAGCCTGCGCGTTTTTGCGGCACGCAGCCGTGACGGCTGGCACATCATGCCGGGCGGCTTTGCGCGCATCGGCTCCGGCGACGACGTCGCGGCGATCGCCATGCAGGCCGGCGGCACCGCCGCCGACGTCTGGATCGTCAGCGACCGGCCGGTCGAGCGCACGACGCTGCTTCCGGCCGAGGAGAGCTTTACCCGCAACATGCCGGGGAGCCTGCCGAGCCGGGCCGCCGACAATCTCTTCTGGCTCGGCCGCTACATCGAGCGCGCGGAAGGGGCGCTGCGCATCCTGCGCGCCTGGCATGGCCGCTTCGCCGAAACGGCGGATCCGGACCTGCCGCTCTTGAAGGATGTCAGCGACTATCTCTCCGCCCTCGACATCGATGCGCGCCAGCCGGTACCCGACAGCCTGCTTGCCAATATCTCCAGCGCCCTTTTCAGCGCCGGCAACATCCGCGACCGGTTCTCGCCGGATGGCTGGCTGGCGCTCAACGACCTCTCGCAGACGGCCCGCAAGTTCCACGCGACGGTGCAGGCCGGCGACGACGCGACCCGGGCGATCACCGTGCTCCTGCGCAAGCTTGCCGGCTTTGCCGGTCTCGTTCACGAAAACATGTACCGCTTCACCGGCTGGCGCTTCCTTTCGATCGGCCGTTACATCGAGCGCGGCCTGCACATGACGCGGCTGCTCGGCCACATGTCGGGGCCGGATGCGCCCGATGGCGCCTATGACATGCTGCTTGAAATCGGCGACAGCGTCATGACCCACCGCCGGCGCTACAATGTCAGCACTGCCGCCTTGACCGTCACCGACCTTTTGGCGCTCGACGCCCTCAATCCGCGCTCGGTGCTCTATCAGGTGAACGAGATCAAGACCGAGGTGGAACTGCTGCCGAATGCGCTCGTCAACGGCCAGATGTCGCCCTTCTATCGCGAAGCGATGCGCCTGCATTCGGGCCTGGCGGTGATGACCCCGGAAGCAATGAACCTCGACGTCTACAACCGGTTGGAACGAGACCTCGAAAACCTGTCCGACCTGCTCGCGCGAACCTATCTCGGCTAGCCATGCTCTACGATATCAGCCTGAAGATCACCTATGACTACGAAGTGCCAGTATCCGGCGGGCGCCACCTCGTGCGCGTGCTGCCGGCGACGCTGCCGGGCCGCCAGCGCCTCGTCGTCGGCTCGCTGAGCTGCCACCCGGCGCCGGCCGAGCGCACCGAGAGCATCGACTTCTTCGCCAACCCGTTTACGTCGATCCTCTTTCGCGCCTCCCATGCCGACCTGACGATCCGCATGCAGGCGCGCGTGCAGGTGGAGGCGCAAGCCTTGACCGCGGACTTTTCCCCTGACCTTGCCGGCCTGCCGGCCGAGCTTGCTGCCTGCTGGTCCGTCGATGCGGAGGCGCCGCATCACTTCGCCGGCCCGAGCCCGCTCTTGCCCGAGGCCGCCGACATTGCCGCCTACGCGCGCGACACCGCCACCGACACGATGACCGTGCGCCAGATCGCCGTGGCGCTGTGTGATCGCATCCATCGGGACTTCACCTATGACGGCGAGGCGACGACCGTGAACACGACGCCGGCAGAAGCGTTCAAGCTGAAACGCGGCGTCTGCCAGGATTTCGCCCATGTCATGATCGTGGCGCTCCGCAGTCTTGGCATCCCTGCCGGCTATGTTAGCGGTTTCCTAAGGACGATTCCCCCACCCGGAAAGGAACGCCTGGAAGGCGCCGATGCCATGCACGCCTGGGTGAGCGTCTGGTGCGGCACAACCGCTGGCTGGATCGAACTCGATCCGACCAACAACATTCCGGCTGGAACCGACCACATCGTCGTCGGCCATGGACGCGACTATGGCGACGTCGCACCCGTGATCGGGATCCTGAAGAGCTATGGCAGCCAGAAGACCAAGCAGGCGGTCGACGTCATTCCGGTACCGTGACCCGATTTGAGACAGCCCATTTCCCGTTTTCACACACGGCAATTGCCGCAGAACCCGCTGTAAGCACTGGTTTTCCCGAATTCCGTTAAAATTGCAGCGATTGGCGGAACGATATCGTAAGCCATCGCCGCTATTGATGCCCCCCAAGCTTGCAACGTGTTCCTCTGGGGTGTGCAAAGATGGGAAGACGATACACTGTAGGCCGGTCCTTCTTGGCTATGCTCAAGGACCGGGGTGGCAATTTCGGCATTATGGCAGCGCTCGCCGCGCCATTGGTATTGGGCGCTGGCGGCGTCGCCGTCGATTTGGCCAGCATGATGACCATGAAAACCCGCATGCAGGACGAAGCGGATGCCGCCGCGCTGGCGGCGGCATCGGCCCTGGTGACGATGACCTCGACGACGCCGGAGAAGGCCAAGGAGGACGCCACAAAAATCGCGCTGAACTTCCTTAAGGCACAATCTGCAGCCACTCCGACAGATGGCGTCAGCAAGAGCGCGGCCGCTGCAAGCGTGGGCGATACCGACACAGCAAACCGGGCAACGGTCGATATCGCCGAAAGCGCCAACGGCGCCACCGGCAAGATCTTCAAGGTGACCGTTCTCAACAAGCAAACGCTCCAGTTCAATGCGCTGACGCGCCTGCTTGGACAGGAATCGATCGCTATTGAAACCCGCGCCACTGCTGAAAGCGCTACCGAGAGCAAGAATGCGCTCTCCATGTATCTGGTGCTCGACCGGTCCGGTTCGATGGCCTGGAAAACCAATACGCCAAACACCGCGAAATCGTCCTGCCCGAACTACACGGAATCGAACTGGAGCAAGTATCCCAACCTGAAGGCAACCAGCCCCTGCTACGTGACGAAGATCGACGCGCTGAAGACCGCCGTCGGCGATCTGCTGAAGCAGTTGAACACCGCCGACCCGACTACGCTCTACGTCCGCACGGCAGCCGTTTCCTACAACTCCGCTCAGGACACAGCCGGCAACATGGCCTGGGGTACGTCTGGAACCTCGACCTACGTGAACGCCCTCGTTGCAACGGGCGGCACGGCATCCGGCAACGCGTTCAAGACGGCCTATAGCCGCGTAACCGCAACGACCGAAGACACGGCCCACAAGGCCAAGAACGGCCAGGTTCCGACGAAGTACATCGTATTCATGACCGACGGCGACAACAACAACACGAGCGACGACACGACGACGCTGGCCTGGTGCGATACGGCTCGCAAGAACAAAGTGCAGGTTTATACCGTCGCCTTCATGGCGCCCGACCGCGGCAAGTCGCTGCTCAAGGCCTGCGCCACGACCGAAGCCAACTACTTCCAGGCGGAAGAAGCCGCCGATCTGATCGCAGCCTTCAAGGCGATCGGCGAGCGGGCATCGGCCATGGCGACGCGCCTGACCAAGTAATGGAAAAGATCTGAGACCTACCACGCCGCCCGGTTCGCCGGGCGGCATTTTTCAGTTTCGCGGCGGTCGCAATCCACCGTTTGAGACAAGTCTAATCCATTTAAAAACATCTATTGCAAGCGCTTCGGATCGATGCATAAATTGCCTTTATCCCCGGTCGGGTCCGGCCTGCGATCTCCCAACGCAAAAGGGTAAAGACAGTTTCATGATGAACAGGCTCTCCACCAACGACGTGCCGCAGCCAGCCCCACGGTCGTCAGAACCCGGTCAGCTCGCCGTCGAAATCCTCGAACGCCTGAAGTACCGCATCGGCAAGGATCCGAAGGTCGCAAAGCCTCACGACTGGCTGACTGCGGCGATTCTCGTTGCGCGCGACCGCATCACCGACAAGTGGATGGACTCCACCCGGAAAACCTACGCGACCGGCGCCAAGCGTGTTTATTACCTCTCGCTCGAATTCCTCATCGGCCGGCTGATGCGCGATGCCATGACCAATATCGGCCTGATGGACGAGATGCGCGATGCGCTCGCTTCCCTCGGGGTCGATATCGACGTCGTCGCCCAGCTCGAGCCGGACGCAGCACTCGGCAATGGCGGCCTCGGCCGCCTTGCCGCCTGTTTCATGGAATCGATGGCGACCGTCGACGTGCCGGCCTATGGCTACGGCATCCGCTACATGCACGGCCTCTTCCGCCAGCAGATGGCGGACGGCTGGCAGGTGGAATTGCCGGAGACCTGGCTTGCCCACGGCAACCCCTGGGAATTCGAGCGGCGCGAAAGCTCCTACGAAATCGGCTTCGGCGGCGTGGTCGAAACCGCCAATATTGACGAGGAGATCCAGCGCTTCGTCTGGAAGCCGGCCGAGCGCGTAATCGCCACCGCCTTCGATACGCCCGCCGTCGGCTGGCGGGCCAAACGCGTCAACACGCTGCGCCTATGGACAGCCCAGCCGATCGATCCGATCCTGCTTGCCGCCTTCAACGCCGGCGACCACATCGGCGCCCTCAAGGAAAGCAACAAGGCGGAAAGCCTGACGCGCGTTCTTTATCCGGCCGACGCGACGCCGGCCGGCCAGGAACTGCGGCTGCGCCAGGAGTATTTCTTCTCCTCCGCCTCGCTGCAGGACATCCTGCGCCGCCACCTGCAACAGTATCCGGATTTCAACTCGCTGCCGGACGCGGTCGCCATCCAGCTCAACGACACCCATCCGGCCATCTCGGTCGCCGAACTGGTGCGACTCTTGACGGACCTGCACGGCCTCGATTTCGAACAGGCCTGGGACATCACCCGCCGCACGATCTCCTACACCAACCACACGCTTCTACCCGAGGCGCTCGAAAGCTGGCCGGTGCCGCTGATCGAGCGGCTGCTGCCGCGCCACATGCAGATCGTCTATGCGATCAACGCCAAGATCCTGATCGAGGCCCGCCGCCAGAAGGGCGCCACCGACGACGAGATCCGCAACATCTCGCTGATCGACGAAAGCGGCGAACGGCGGGTGCGCATGGGCAACCTCGCCTTCGTCGGCTCGCACTCGATCAACGGCGTTTCGGCGCTGCACACGGAGCTGATGAAGGAAACGGTCTTTGCCGACTTGCACAAGCTCTATCCGGACCGCATCAACAACAAGACCAACGGCATTACCCCGCGCCGCTGGCTGATGCAGTGCAATCCCGGGCTCTTCGGGCTGATCCGTGATGCGATCGGCGACGAGTTCATGGACAACACCGAGGCGCTGCAGGCGCTCGATGCCTTCGCCGACAAGCCCGATTTCCAGGAGCATTTCGCCGCCGTCAAGCGCGCCAACAAGGTGCGTCTTGCACAGCTCGTGCAGAGCCGGCTCGGCATCCGGCTCGATCCGTCGGCGATGTTCGACATCCAGATCAAGCGCATCCACGAATACAAGCGCCAGCTCCTCAACATCATCGAGGCGGTGGCGCTCTACGACCAGATCCGCTCGCATCCGGAGCTCGACTGGGTGCCGCGCGTCAAGCTCTTCGCCGGCAAGGCGGCGCCGAGCTATCACAATGCCAAGCTGATCATCAAGCTCGCCAACGACGTCGCCCGCGTCGTCAACAACGACCCGGCCGTGCGCGGCCTCTTGAAGATCGTCTTCGTGCCGAACTACAACGTCTCGCTCGCCGAGATCATGGTTCCGGCCGCCGATCTCTCCGAGCAGATCTCGACCGCCGGCATGGAAGCGTCCGGCACCGGCAACATGAAATTCGCGCTGAACGGCGCCTTGACGATCGGCACGCTCGACGGCGCCAATGTCGAGATGCGCGACTGGATCGGCGAGGAAAACATCAAGATCTTCGGCATGACCGCCGAGGAGGTGACCAAGGCACGCGCCGAGGGCCACAATCCGCGCGCGATCATTGAAGGTTCGCGCGAACTGTCGCAGGCGCTGCAGGCGATTGCCTCGGGCGTGTTCTCGCCCGATGACCGCAACCGCTTCTCGGGCCTCGTCGACGGCATCTACAATCACGACTGGTTCATGGTCGCGGCCGACTTCGAGGCCTATGCCAAGGCCCAGCGCGAGATCGACCAGCTCTGGACGACGCCGTCCGACTGGTATGCGCAGGCCATCCGCAACACGGCACGGATGGGCTGGTTCTCGTCCGATCGCACCATCCGGCAATATGCCGGGGAAATCTGGAGAGCCGGATGACGCCTTCGGCCGGCAAGGACCCGGAACCCGCAGCTTCAGGTCTGCTGTCAGCGCCGGAAATCGCGGCCATCCTTCAGGGCATGCATGACGACCCCTTCGCGGTTCTCGGCTTGCACCCCGCTGGCAAGGTCATCCTTGCCCGCTGCTTCGTCCCCGATGCCGAGACCGTGGCGGTCGAGACACTCGCCGGCAAGGAGCTGGGCACGCTTGAACGGCGCGACGATGCCGGCTTCTTCGAAGGCCCGGTCGCGCTGAAGAAACCCCAGCCGGTGCGCTACCGCGCCCGCAACGAGGGCGGCGAATGGGTCGTCGTCGATCCCTACAGCTTCGGGCCGGTGCTCGGGCCGATGGATGACTACTACATCCGCGAAGGGTCGCACCTCCGCTTGTTCGACAAGATGGGTGCGCATCCGATCCATCACGACGGTGCCGACGGCTATCACTTCGCCGTCTGGGCGCCGAACGCAAAGCGCGTCTCGGTCGTCGGGCAGTTCAACGACTGGGACGGCCGGCGCCACGTGATGCGGCTGCGGGCCGACACCGGCATCTGGGAAATCTTCATTCCCGGCGTCGAAGGCGGGCTTGCCTACAAATACGAGATCCTCGACCGCAACGGCACGCTGCTGCCGCTGAAGGCCGATCCCTTTGCCCGGCGCTCCGAGCTTCGCCCGAACACCGCCTCGATGACGACCCCGGAGATCGCCCAGACCTGGGAAGACGAGGCACATCGCAAGCATTGGGCCTCGGCCGACGCAAGACGGCAGCCGATCTCGATCTATGAGGTCCACGCCGGCTCCTGGCAGCGCCGCGACAATGGCGATATGCTCTCTTGGGACGAGCTTGCCGACCGGCTGATCCCCTACTGCGTCGACATGGGTTTTACCCATATCGAGTTCCTGCCGATCTCGGAATTCCCATTCGATCCGTCCTGGGGCTACCAGACAACGGGTCTCTACGCCCCGACCGCCCGCTTCGGCGAGCCGGAGGGCTTTGCCCGTTTCGTCAACGGCTGCCACAAGGTCGGCCTTGGCGTCATCCTCGACTGGGTGCCGGCGCATTTCCCGACCGACGAGCACGGGCTTCGCTGGTTCGACGGCACCGCCCTCTACGAGCACGAAGACCCGCGCCAGGGCTTCCACCCTGACTGGAACACGGCGATCTACAATTTCGGCCGCCAGGAAGTGCTGTCGTTCCTCGTCAACAACGCGCTCTATTGGGCCGAAAAATTCCACGTCGACGGCCTGCGCGTCGATGCGGTCGCCTCGATGCTCTATCTCGACTATTCGCGCAAGCACGGCGAGTGGGTGCCGAATGAGTATGGCGGCAACGAGAACTTCGAAGCTGTCCGCTTCCTGCAGACGATGAACACCCAGATCTACGGCCTGCATGGCGGCATCCTGACGATCGCCGAGGAATCGACCTCCTGGCCGAAGGTCTCCCACCCGGTCCATGCCGGGGGCCTTGGCTTCGGCTTCAAGTGGAACATGGGCTTCATGCACGACACGCTGCAATATCTGTCGCGTGAACCGGTACATCGCAAGTTCCATCACAACGACCTGACCTTCGGCCTGCTCTACGCCTTCAGCGAGAACTTCGTGCTGCCGCTCTCCCATGACGAAGTCGTGCACGGCAAGGGCTCGCTGATTGCCAAGATGGCCGGCGACGACTGGCAGAAGTTCGCCAATCTCCGCGCCTATTACACCTTCATGTGGGGCTACCCCGGCAAGAAGCTTTTGTTCATGGGTCAGGAATTCGCGCAATGGCGCGAATGGTCTGAGGACCGCGCGCTCGACTGGAACCTGCTCGAATACCACCTGCACGAGGGCATGCGGCGGCTGGTGCGTGACCTCAACGGCACCTACCGCGCCAAGCCCGCCCTCCATGCGCGTGACTGCGAGGGCGAAGGTTTCGAGTGGCTGCTGGCCGACGACCGCGACAACTCCATCTTTGCCTGGCTACGCAAGGCGCCCGGCGAGAAGCTCGTCGCCGTCATCACCAATTTCACCCCCGTCTACCGGGAGAGCTACGCCATTCCGCTGCCGGTCACGGGTCGCTGGAAGGAGATCCTCAACAGCGACGCGGAAATCTATGGAGGAAGCGGCAAGGGCAACGGCGGCGCCGTTTTTGCCGAGAAGAACAGCACGGGAGCGATAATGGCCAACATCACGCTGCCGCCTTTGGCGACGCTGATGCTGGAGCAAGAGTAACAGCTGAAAATCGAGGGCCGCAAGGCGTCGCCGAAAAGCCGCCTTGACGACCCCGAGGTCAATGTATGGGGAGGACAAATGGTGGAAAAGCGCACGCAACCTCTGGCACGTGATGCCATGGCCTATGTTCTCGCTGGCGGTCGCGGCAGTCGCCTGAAGGAACTGACCGACCGACGGGCGAAGCCGGCGGTCTACTTCGGCGGCAAGGCCCGTATCATCGACTTCGCGCTTTCGAATGCGCTCAACTCCGGTATCCGCCGCATCGGCGTCGCCACCCAGTACAAGGCGCATTCGCTGATCCGCCACCTGCAGCGCGGCTGGAACTTCTTCCGCCCCGAGCGAAACGAAAGCTTCGACATCCTGCCCGCCAGCCAGCGCGTTTCCGAGACGCAATGGTACGAAGGCACGGCCGACGCCGTCTACCAGAACATCGACATCATCGAGGACCATGGCGTCGAGTACATGGTGATCCTGGCCGGCGACCATATCTACAAGATGGACTACGAGTTGATGCTGCAGCAGCACGTCGATTCCGGCGCCGACGTCACCATCGGCTGCCTGGAAGTGCCGCGCATGGAAGCGACCGGCTTCGGCGTCATGCATGTCGACGAAAAGGACCGCATCATCGCCTTCGTCGAAAAACCCGCCGATCCGCCGGGCATTCCCGGCAATCCGGAGATGGCCCTCGCCTCGATGGGCATCTATGTCTTCCACACGAAGTTCCTGATGGATCTTCTGCGCCGCGACGCCGCCGATCCGAAATCGAGCCGCGACTTCGGCAAGGACATCATTCCCTACATCGTCGACAACGGCAAAGCGGTTGCGCACCGCTTCGCGCAGTCCTGCGTGCGCTCCGATTTCGAGCGTGAGGCCTACTGGCGCGACGTCGGCACGATCGATGCCTACTGGCAGGCCAATATCGACCTCACCCATGTGACGCCGGAACTCGACATCTACGACAGCACCTGGCCGATCTGGACCTTTGCCGAGATCAAGCCGCCGGCGAAATTCGTGCATGACGACGAGAACCGCCGCGGCTCCGCGACATCGTCGCTGATCTCAGGCGACTGCATCATCTCCGGCGCTGCGCTTAACCGCAGCCTGTTGTTCACAGGTGTCCGGGTAAATTCATATTCCCGTCTGGAGAATGCCGTAGTTCTTCCCGATGTGAAGATCGGTCGCCATGCGACGCTGCGCAACGTGGTCATCGACAGCCGTGTCGTGATCCCGGAGGGCCTCGTCGTCGGCGACGATCCGGAGCTAGACGCCAAGCGTTTCCGGCGCTCGGAAAACGGCGTCTGCCTGATCACGCAAACGATGATCGACAAGTTGGGAATGTAGGCACTTCATGAACGTCCTGTCCGTTGCGTCCGAAGTCTATCCGCTGATCAAGACCGGGGGGCTCGCCGATGTCGTCGGCGCGCTTCCGGCAGCGCTTTTGCCGCACGGCGTCAAGACCCGCACTCTGGTGCCCGGCTATCCGGCCGTGCTGCAGAAGCTCAAGAAGAAAAAGAAGGTCGGCAGTTTCGACAACCTGTTCGGCAAACCGGCCGCCATCCTTCAGGCAGAGATCGACGGGCTGGATCTGCTCGTCCTCGACCAACCGGCGCTCTATGCACGCGACGGCGGTCCTTATGTCGACGCGACCGGCCTCGATTACGCCGACAATTTCCGCCGTTTCGCAGCGCTTTCGCTGGCGGCCGCGGAGATTGCCGCCGGCGACATCGTCCCCGGCTGGAAACCCGATATCGTCCACGCCCATGACTGGCAGACGGCACTGACGCCGGTCTACATGCATTTCGGCCGCGCGGCCGGAACCCCGACGGTCATGACGATCCACAACATCGCCTTCCAGGGCCAGTTCGGCGCCTCGGTGTTCCCTGAGCTTGCCCTCCCTCCGGAAGCCTTCTCGATGCAGTTCGTCGAATATTATGGCGACGTCGGTTTCCTGAAGGGCGGCCTGCAGACTGCCGACGCCATTACCACCGTCAGCCCCTCCTATGCGCAGGAGATCCTGACGCCGGAATTCGGCATGGGTCTCGAAGGCCTGTTGAAGAGCCGCGTCGCCGACCTCTCGGGCATCGTCAACGGCATCGACGCCGACATCTGGGACCCTCAGACCGACCCGCATATCGCCCAGCATTTCACTGGCACGAGCCTGAAGCAGCGTGCCGGCAACCGGCGCGCGCTCGAGGAACGCTTCGGCCTTGAAAGGGGCAACGGCCCGATCTTCTGTATCGTCAGCCGGCTCACCTGGCAGAAGGGCATGGATCTGGTCGCCGAGGTGGCCGATGAAATCGTCGCCATGGGCGGCAAACTTGTCGTGCTCGGCTCCGGCGACGCGGCGCTCGAAGGCGCGCTGCTCGCCGCCGCATCCCGCCATCGCGGCCATATCGGCATGGTCACGGGCTACAACGAACCGCTGTCGCATCTGATGCAGGCAGGCTCGGACGCCATTCTCATCCCGTCGCGGTTCGAGCCCTGCGGGCTCACCCAGCTCTATGGCCTGCGCTACGGCTGCGTGCCGGTCGTCGCTCGCACCGGCGGCCTGGCCGATACGATCATCGATGCGAACGAAGCAGGGCTTGCGGCCAAGGTCGCCACCGGTTTCCAGTTCACCCCTGTCAATGCCGACGGGCTGCGGCTTGCGATCCGGCGCGTGCTGCGTGCATACAGCGAGCCCAAGGTCTGGTCGAAAATTCAGACCCAGGGCATGAAATCGGACGTTTCCTGGGCCACAAGTGCCGAGCGTTACGTCTCTCTCTATTCCGGACTTCTCGGGAAAGGTTAAGTCAGCATGACAAGAACGGTTACCACCACCCCCTACGGCGACCAGAAGCCTGGCACGTCAGGGCTGCGCAAGAAGGTCCCGGTCTTCCAGCAGAAGAACTATGCCGAGAACTTCATCCAGTCGATTTTCGATTCGCTTGAGGGCTTTCAGGGCGAAACGCTTGTCATCGGCGGCGACGGCCGCTTCTACAACCGTGAAGTCATCCAGATCGCCATCAAGATGGCAGCCGCCAACGGCTTCGGCCGCGTGCTCGTCGGCCGCGGCGGTATTCTGTCGACGCCGGCCGCCTCCAACGTTATCCGCAAGTACAAGGCATTCGGCGGCATCGTGCTTTCCGCCAGCCACAACCCCGGTGGCCCGACCGAGGATTTCGGCATCAAGTACAATATCGGCAATGGCGGACCGGCGCCGGAAAAGATTACCGACGCGATCTTCGCCCGCAGCAAGGTGATCGACAGCTACAAGATCTCCGACGCAGCCGACATCAATCTTGATGCCGAGGGCACGCAGGAACTCGACGGCATGACGATCACCGTCATCGATCCGGTCGCCGACTATGCCGAATTGATGGAAAGCCTGTTCGACTTTAACGCCATCCGCAAGATGATCTCGGGCGGCTTCCGCGTCGTTTTCGACGCGATGAGCGCCGTCACCGGCCCCTACGCCAAGGAGATCATCGAGAAGCGTCTCGGCGCGCCCAAGGGCTCGGTAATGAACTTCATACCGCTGCCGGATTTCGGCGGCCATCACCCGGATCCGAACCTCGTGCATGCCCGCGCGCTCTATGAGACGATGATGGCGCCGGACGCACCGGATTTCGGCGCCGCCTCCGACGGCGACGGCGACCGCAACCTCGTCATCGGCCGCGGCATCTTCATCACGCCGTCCGACAGCCTTGCGATGCTCGCCGCCAACGCACATCTGGCGCCCGGCTACGCCAAGGGCATCGCCGGCATCGCCCGCTCGATGCCGACCAGCGGTGCCGCCGACCGCGTCGCCGAGAAGCTCGGCATCGGCCTCTACGAGACGCCGACCGGGTGGAAGTTCTTCGGCAACCTGCTCGATGAGGGCGTGGCGACGATCTGCGGCGAGGAAAGCGCCGGCACCGGCTCCAACCACGTGCGCGAAAAGGACGGCCTCTGGGCCGTGCTGCTCTGGCTCAACATCCTTGCCGCGCGCAAGGAAAGCGCGCTCGACATCGTCCAGAAGCACTGGGCGACCTACGGCCGCAACTACTACTCGCGCCACGACTATGAAGAAGTCGACAGCGACGCCGCCAACGGCCTGATGGCGAACCTGCGCGAGCAGCTTGCGAGCCTGCCCGGCAAGTCCTTCGGCGCGCTCAAGGTCGAGACCGCTGACGACTTCGCCTACAACGACCCGGTCGACCACTCCGTCAGCAAGAACCAGGGCATCCGCATCCTGTTCGAAGGCGGCTCGCGCGTCGTATTCCGTCTCTCCGGCACCGGCACCTCGGGCGCGACCCTGCGCGTCTATATCGAGCGCTTCGAGCCGGACGCCGCACGTCACGGCATCGACACGCAGGAGGCGCTCGCCGACCTCATCGCCGTTGCCGACGAAATCGCCGCCATCAAGACCCGCACCGGCCGCACCGAGCCAAGCGTGATCACCTGAGATGCTGAACGATCGGGCCGCTTGATGCGGCCCTTTCTTTTTGCCGCTTACCCTCCTCTGCCCCGCCGGGCACATCCCAAGAACAAGAGGGCCGCCACGATGCCGACCACCGGACTGCCACGCCTGGGTGCAACCATCACGTCAGAAGGCACCGTGTTTGCGGTCTGGTCGCGAAACTCCGCCCGTATCGATCTCTGCCTGTTCGACAAGACTGGTGCCAAACAACTGCGCCAGCTGCCGATGGCGCGCAACGGCGACGTCCACAGCCTGACGGTCACCAACGCGCCGAAGGGAACACGCTACGGCTTTCGTGCCGACGGCGTCTATTCCCCCGACCACGGTCTCTGGTTCGATCCGTCCAAACTGCTGGTCGACCCCTATGCGGTTGAACTCGATCGGCCGTTCCAACATGATCCGCGCCTGACGATCTTTGGCGAGGACACCGCCGATCTGGTGCCGAAGGCAATCGTCACCGAGGTGAAAACAGCCAAGCTGAGGGCGCCCCGGTTCAAGGCTGGCGGCCTGGTCTATGAGATCGCCGTCAAGCCCTTCACCATTCTTCATCCTGATGTGCCGGAGGCCAAACGTGGCACGGTGGCAGCGCTGGCCGAACCTGTCATCATCGAACATCTGAAGCGCCTCGGCGTCTCGGCGGTGGAATTGATGCCGATCGTTGCCTGGATCGACGAGCGCCATCTGCCACCGCTGGGATTGAAGAATGGCTGGGGCTACAATCCGATCGCGCCCATGGCGCTCGATCCGCGTTTGGTCCCGGGCGGCATCAAGGAGTTGCGCAAAACCGTCGAGGCGCTGCGCAAGGAAGGCATCGGCGTCATCCTCGATCTCGTCTTCAACCACTCCGGCGAAAGCGATCGCTTCGGTACGACGTTGTCGATGCGTGGCCTCGACAACCTCACCTATTACCGCCATGTCACCGACCGGCCGGGCGAACTCATCAACGACACCGGTTGCGGCAACACGATCGCCTGCGACAACCCGGCGGTCGAGGCGCTGATCCTCGATAGCCTGCGCCATTTCGTGCGCGCCGCCGGCGTCGATGGTTTCCGCTTCGACCTCGCCTCGATCCTCGGCCGCGACATGGGTGGCTTCCATCGCGACGCCAGGCTCTTCCAGGCGATCGCAGCCGATCCGCTGCTTGCCGACCGGGTGCTGATCGCCGAGCCCTGGGACATTGGCCCCGGCGGCTACCAGCTCGGCAACTTCCCCGCCCCTTTCCTCGAGTGGAACGACCGCGCCCGCGACGACATGCGCATCTACTGGCGCGGCGATCGCCATTCGATCGGCGCGCTGGCGACAGCCCTTGCCGGCTCCTCAGGCAGTTTCGCCCGCTGGGGTGAAAGCGGCACGCGCACGGTCAACTTCATCGCCGCCCATGACGGCTTCACGCTTACCGATCTCGTCTCCTATGCCGGCAAGCACAACGAGGCCAACGGCGAGGAGAACCGTGACGGCCACAACGAGAATCACTCCTGGAACAACGGCGCCGAAGGGACGACCGCAGATCCGGAAATCATGGCGGCGCGCCGCCATGACGTGATGGCGCTGATCGGCACGCTGTTTGCCACCCGCGGCACGATCATGCTGACGGCGGGAGACGAAGGTGGCCGAAGCCAGCAGGGCAACAACAACGCCTACTGCCAGGACAACGCCATCACCTGGCTCGACTGGGCTGCGATGGACGACGAGATCGTCGCCCACACGGCCGCCCTTTCCGCCATGCGCACGCGCTTCAGCGTTTTCGACGAGACCGCGTTCCTGACAGGGAACGGTGATGTCGAGTGGTGCCGTCTCGACGGTCACCCGATGACCGTGGCCGACTGGGAGCATCCGGCAACGGACAATCTGATGATGGTGCTCGCCACCCGTGACCGCATCCAGAGACGGATGACGCGCCTTGCCGTCGTCATCAATCGCAGCCACGCGCCGCATCCCGTCAGGCCTCCTGACAGCATCGACGGAAAGTGGCAGCATGCGCTTGCGGGAACCACCATCCCGGACCATGTCGCGCCCCGCTCCGTCGCCTTCCTCGTCGAAGTTTTCTAAAGCTTTTCCGGCGCTTGCAGGTTGCAACGGGCAGGCCTATATCGTTTCGGGGGGCTTGTTTCGGGGCGTTCACATGCTTGAACACATTTCACTTTCTGAGATCAAAGTTCTGGTCGGCAAGGAGGTCGGCGTTTCCGACTGGATCACGGTCAGCCAGGAAACGATCGACAAGTTCGCCGAGGCGACCAGGGATTACCAGTACATCCACGTCGACCCGGTGCGGGCCGCTGCCGAAACGCCCTTCGGCGGCACGATCGCGCATGGCTTCCTGTCGCTCTCGCTGCTTTCGGCGATGAACTACAATTGCCTGCCGAAGATCCGCGAACAGACCATGGGCATCAACTACGGCTTCGAGAAGGTGCGCTTCATCGCGCCGGTGAAAAGCGGCGCCAGGGTGCGCGGCCACTTCACCATGGCCGACGCACGCTTCCGCGGCGCCAGCATGCTGATGATCACCTACGACGTCAGCGTCGAGATCGAAGGCGAACGCAAGCCGGCGCTGACGGCCACCTGGCAGACGATCATCCAGTTCGATCCCAAGGATCGGCCCGCCGATGCCTGACGCGGCTTGAGCGAACGGACCCCATGACAACAACAGTCATCGTCGAGCCGGCCGACGCGCGCTTCGTCAGCGATTTTGCCGGTTGCGATTTTTCCTTCGAGATCACGTCCGAGGCACTGCCGCCCTTCACCGGCCCCGGCCTTGGCGCCATCGCTTTCGTCGAGAGCTATATCAAGAGCTATCAGTCCGATCCGCAAGAGCTTGTGGACGCTGCCGCGGAACCGGATACCACCCTCCTTGCCGCACGCATCGACGGCAGGCTCGCCGGCTACATCGCGCTGTCGAAGGCATGGAACGGCTTTGCCGAGGTGGACGACATCACCGTCGACAAGGATGCACGTCGAGCCGGCGTCGCCCGGGCGCTCATGGATCGAGCCGTGGTATGGGCAAAGGACCGGGACCTGCCGGGGCTCCGGCTCGAAACCCAGTCGAACAATGTCGCCGCCTGCCGCTTCTACGAGCGCTACGGCTTCGAGCTTTCCGGCTACGATCGCCATCTCTATTCCGCGCTCACGCCCGGAACCCGCGAGATCGCGCTCTACTGGTATTTCCATTTCGTCTGAGAAAATCAAACAGGCGTCCGAAAGCCAACTCGGCTGTCGTGGTCGCCAGATCAGTTAAGGAGAGGCAAGTGCGCCAGCGTATCATCGTGTGCCCGCTCATTCAGAACCAAGGTGCTTACCTGCTCTGCAAGATGCCGCTCGATCGCGGCGTGTTTCCCGGACAATGGGCCCTTTCCGGCGGCGGCCTCGAGCCGGGGGAACGTCTCGAAGAAGGCCTGCGCCGTGAAATACGGGAAGAACTTGGCGACCGCCTGGAGATCGGAGCCATCAAGCCATGGACGTTCCGGGACGACATCAGGACAAAAACCTATGCCGATGGCTCAACCGAAGAGCTTCACATGATCTATCTGATCTTTGACTGCGAGGCCGAAAATCGCGACGTCACCCTCAACGACGAATTCGTCGAACATGCCTGGGTCGAACCGGAAGACCT
Source organism: Ensifer adhaerens (assembly GCF_002940685.1). Classification (GTDB taxonomy): domain Bacteria; phylum Pseudomonadota; class Alphaproteobacteria; order Rhizobiales; family Rhizobiaceae; genus Ensifer; species Ensifer adhaerens_E. The sequence goes on from NZ_PNFP01000005.1 coordinate 277,508, forward strand.
TCGGGACTACGACCTGAACGAGGCGACGAGGCGCACGTTTCTGGAAAAAGGCATGCTGCTGGCCGAGTAATGGGAGCCAGCCTTTACCGGTAGTCTTGGAAGGCCGGGAAGCGCTTGCACGCACCCCCGGCCTTTTCATTTAGTGGCCGGCGTCGGCAGCACCTTCAGACAGCAGCCCGAAGACGAAGGGCGAGAACGACCGCCAGCACTCGACCCGGAACTGGTCTTCGGCCGTGCGGAAGAGGATGATCTCCGCCTTGCCGAAGATGGTGCGCGAGCAGGCTCCAACAGGAAAGATCGGCAGCGACAGATCCTGCGGGCAGCCGCTGTTGATGGCCACGTCCACGCCCGGACCGCTGACGATGACGGCAACGTTGCGATGCGAGATGTCGACCGCGGAATGCAGCGTGCCGCTGGAGGCGGCGGCCGCCATCAGGTCGGCTTCGCCTTCGTCGAACACCAGCCACTCGTCGGGTCCGATCCACAGTGCATGACGCTGGCCTGAGGACGCCGAGGTCTTCGGCCGCGTCGGCAGCGTTACGCCGAGTGCGGCCGAAAGTGCCGGCAGCGCGTCGGCGCCGGCCCGCAGCGAGATGCGCGTTGCCGCCGGTGCCGGCGTCAGGATCGCTTCGGCCGAGCCGCCGCGCGCGGTAAGCGCCGCCTTGCGGCTTGCAGTAACCTGGTCAGCCATGGAGGCGGCCCCCTTCCTTGTCAAAGAACACCATGTCGCTCACTTCGACAGCGATGGTGCGATCGGTCATCGGCACATAGAGCGTCTGTCCGAGACGCGCGCGGCCGCCGGCGACCATGGCGAGCGCGATCGAACGGCCGCAGTTTTCGGACCAGTAGGACGACGTCACGTGGCCGAGCATTGTCATCGGCTTCGGCTGGTTCGGATCGGCGACGATCTGTGCGCCCTCCTCCAGCACCACCTTCGGGTCCTTGGTGAGAAGACCCACAAGCTGCTTGCGGTCGTCCTTGACGAGATCCGGGCGCTTCAGGCCGCGGATGCCGACGAAGTCGGGCTTCTTCTTGGAAACCGCCCAGGAGAGGCCGGCATCGTCGGGCGTGAGCGTCCCATCGGTGTCCTGGCCGACGATGATGTAGCCCTTTTCGGCGCGCAGCACGTGCATGGTTTCCGTGCCGTAGGCGCAGGCGCCCATCGACTCGGCCCGTGCCCAGATCGCTTCCCAGACGGCCTGGCCGTAGTCGGCCGGGACGTTGACTTCGAAGCCGAGCTCGCCGGTGAACGACATGCGGAAGAGCCTTGTCGGCACGCCGCAGATCTTGCCCTCGGCAACGCTCATATGCGGGAAGGCCTCGTTCGAGAGGTCGATGCCTTCGACGAGCGGCGCAATGATCTCGCGCGCCTTCGGTCCCTGAACGGCGATGACCGCCCACTGTTCCGTCGTCGAGGTCAGCCACACCTTCAGATGCGGGAACTCGGTCTGCAGATAGTCTTCCATGTGGTTCATGACGCGCGGCGCACCGCCGGTGGTCGTCGTCACGTGGAAGCGATCCTCGGCCAGGCGGCCGACAACGCCGTCGTCATAGACGAAACCGTCGTCGCGCAGCATGATGCCGTAGCGGCAGCGGCCGGGCTTCAGGTTGTCCCAGGCGTTGGTGTACATCAGGTTCAGGAACTGCGCCGCATCCGGCCCGACCACTTCGATCTTGCCGAGCGTCGAGGCATCGAAGACACCGGCGACGTCACGCACCGTCTTGCATTCGCGGGCGACTGCCTCATGCATGCCTTCGCCGGAGCGCGGATAGAACCAGGCGCGCTTCCAGTTTCCGACATCCTCGAACTCGGCGCCATGCGCTTCTTCCCAGGCGTGCATCGGTGTCTTGCGCGCCGGATCGAAGAGGGGCCCACGCGAATGGTTGACGATGGCGCCGAAGGTCACCGGCGTATAGGGCTGGCGGAAGGTGGTGAGGCCCACCTGCGGGATGTCCTTTCCGAGCGCTTCCGCGGCGATCGCCAGGCCATGCATGTTGGAAAGCTTGCCTTGGTCGGAGGCCATGCCGTTGGTGGTAAAGCGCTTGATGTGCTCGATCGAGTGCATGCCTTCGCGCACCGCCAGGCGAATGTCCTTGGCGCAGACGTCGTGCTGGAAGTCGATGAAGGCCTTGACCGTCGTGTCCGGGCCGGCGCCCTCGGCAGCGCCGATCATGCCGCCGGTCCAGCCGAAGCGGTTTTCGCCTGACAGAGCCACCTGCGCACCGCCTTCGGCACCGGCCGCCCGTGCGGTCAGTTCGCCTGCGGCCAGCGCCTCGTCGATGGTGGCCTGCAGGTCGTCGGTGCCGTTGCAGGCGCCGATCGACAGGCAATCCTGCAGATAGGTGCCCGGCAGGAAGCGCTGCGTCGCCGCGTCGAATTTCACCTTGCCGCGCGACTGCGAGAACAGATGCACCGACGGCGTCCAGCCGGCCGAGACCAGCAGCGCGTCGACGGCGATCTTGCGCGCCGAGCCGCCGCCATTGCGGGCAACGCTGATCGAGTTGACCCTGAGCTTGCCGCCGGCCTTGATGACAGAGTGGCCGGTCAGCACTTCGATGCCGAGCTTGCGTGCTTCCGAGAGCACCGCCTCGCCGGGGTTCTCGCGGCAATCGACGATGACAGGAACCGAGACACCGGCACGCTTGAGGTCGAAGGCGGCTTCATAGGCCGAGTCATGGGCGGTGTAGACGCCGACCTTCGAGCCGACGGCAACGCCGAAATGGTTGAGGTAGGTGCGGCCGGCCGAAGCGAGCATGATGCCCGGACGGTCGTTGTTGGCAAACACCATGTGCCGCTCGATCTGGCCGTTGGCAAGGATCACCTTCTTGGCGCGCACCTGCCACAGCCGCTCGCGCGGCAGCGACTTGTCGAGCGCTGCGAGATGATCGGTCACCCGTTCGACCAGGCCGACGAAATTGTGGTTGTAGTAGCCAAAGCCGGTGGTGCGGGTGAGAAGCGTGACATTGTCCATGGCGGCAAGCGCCTTGGCGGTGTCCTGCGCCCAGTCCCAGCCGTCCTTGCCGTCGATCGTCGTGCCGCTTTCATAGCGAAGCGCGCCGCCGACTTCCGGCTGCTCGTCGCAGATGATCACCTTGGCGCCGGCCTTGGCCGCGGCAAGCGCTGCCGAAAGGCCTGCGACACCCGCTCCGATGACGAGCACGTCGCAATGGGCGTAGCGGCTGGCATAGTGATCCGGGTCGGCTTCCGTCGGCGCGACGCCGAGACCGGCGGCACGGCGGATGAAGGGCTCATAGATCGCGTGCCAGGCCGCCTTCGGCCACATGAAGGTCTTGTAGTAGAAACCGGCGGCAAAGAACGGCGACAGGAGATCGTTGAAACCGCCGACGTCGAAGGCGAGCGACGGCCAGCGGTTCTGCGATTCCACCTTCATGCCGTCGAAGACTTCCTGAACCGTTGCGCGCACGTTCGGCTGGCGCCGGGCGGCATCCCGCGACACGTCGATCAGCGCATTCGGCTCCTCGGCGCCGGCCGACAGGATGCCGCGCGGGCGGTGATACTTGAACGAGCGGCCGACGAGGTGAATGCCGTTGGCAAGCAGCGCCGAGGCGACCGTGTCGCCTTCGAGCGCCGTCAGCGTGCGGCCGTCGAAGGTAAAGCGCGCGGTGCGGGCGGGTGTCAGGCGGCCGACGCCTGGAATGCGATTGGCCCCCATCATTTCGCGGCTCCCTTGTTCTGCTCGCTCTGAAGAATGTCCGATATGTCCGGCTTCGGCTCACCGGCCTTGTAGGTGGTGTAGAAGCGGTCGCTGACCGTGTCGCGCGCGGCATTGAAGAAACGGCCGCAGCCGTGGATATGGCGCCAGCGTTCGAAGATCAGACCCTTCGGGTTCTGACGCAGGAAGAAGTACTCCTCGAACTCTTCGTCGGTGATGTCGGCGATGTTTTCCGGGCGGGCGATATGCGCGTCGCCGGCGCCGCGGAATTCGAGCTCGGAGCGCTCTTCCTCGCAATAGGGGCAGTAGATCAGAAGCATCTCGAAATCCTCAGTGCGCAACGGCGGCAGCAGCCGCCTCGTCGATGAGCCGGCCGGTGCGGAAGCGCTCCAGCGTCAGTCCTGCGGCGAGACGATGTGGTTCGCCCTTGGCGATCAGATGGGCGAAGAGGTGAGCCGAGCCAGGCGTTGCCTTGAAGCCGCCCGTACCCCAGCCGGCATTCAGGTAGAGGCCCGGTACCGGCGTGACGCCCTGGATCGGCGAGCGGTCCTGGGTGACATCGACGATGCCGCCCCACTGCCGCATCATCTTGACCCGGCGGAACATCGGGAAGAGCTCGCAGATCGCGTCCAGCGTATGGGTGATGATCTGCAGGCCGCCGGTCTGCGAATAGGAGTTGTACTGGTCGGTGCCGGCGCCGATGACGAACTCGCCCTTATCCGACTGCGAGATATAGGCATGCACCGAGTTCGACATGACGACACAGGGGAAGATCGGCTTCAGCGGCTCGGAGACCAGCGCCTGCAGCGGCTGGCTCTGCAACGGCACGCGCACGTCGGCCATCTGCATCAGTACCGAGCTGTGGCCCGCGGCGGAAATGCCAACCTTCTTCGCGCCGATATAGCCGCGATTGGTATCGACGCCGACCACCCGGCCGGTCTCGTCGCGGCGGATGCCGGTCACTTCGCAGTTCTGGATGATATGCACGCCGCGGTCGGAGGCGGCACGCGCATAGCCCCAGGCGACGGCGTCGTGGCGGGCCGTGCCGCCGCGGCGCTGCAGCGCTGCGCCGTTGATCGGGTAGCGCGCCGTCTTTGCGATATCGAGCGGCGGGCAATAGGCCTTGGCCTGCTCCGGCGTCAGCCATTCGTTGTCGATGCCGTAGAGACGGTTGGCATTGATATGGCGCTTGAACGACTGCTGGTCATGGATGTTGTGCGAGAGCATCATGACGCCGCGCGGCGAATACATGACGTTGTAGTTCAGATCCTGCGACAGGTTTTCCCAGAGCTTCAGCGAATGCTCGTAGATGTCCATGCTCTCTTCATAGAGATAGTTGGACCGGATGATCGTGGTGTTGCGGCCGGTATTGCCGCCGCCGATCCAGCCCTTTTCGAGCACCGCGACATTGGTGATGCCGTGTTCCTTGGCGAGATAATAGGCGGCACCCAGGCCGTGGCCGCCGCCGCCGATGATGATCGCATCATACTCCTTGCGCGGCTCAGGCGACGCCCAGTGCGGGCCCCATCCCTTGTGGCCGCGCAACGCCTCGCGCGCCACGGCGAAAACTGAATATTTGCGCATCGCCTAAACTCCATGAACCCCGGTAATCATTCTCTTGGGCGTTAGAAATCGCAAATCCGAGACCTGCGCAACGTTTCTTTTGCGACGCAATTGCGCGGACTTGCGCGCAGTTGCGACATGACCATGGATCGATTGAGCGGCAGACGCGAAGCAGCGCCAGGCCTGCATCTCAGGATTTTTCAGCGCCTCCTCATGTCGTCGCTGGACTTTCACCTGACGATCTGGTATCCGCTCACCTAATCGTAAAGCTTCCAGCTTAGCGAATGTCATTCTTTTGCCTCCGCACCTGACGGAGCTGCAAAACAACTCGAACTAAGGAACGGGATTCACGTGCAGGTACTTGTCCGCGATAACAATGTCGATCAGGCGCTCCGCGCTCTCAAGAAGAAGATGCAGCGCGAAGGCATTTTCCGCGAAATGAAGATGCGTGACTACTACGAAAAGCCGTCCCAGAAGCGCGCCCGCGAAAAGGCTGAAGCTGTTCGCCGCGTACGCAAGCTGGCACGCAAGCGTGCACAGCGCGAAGGCCTCCTGGCCCGCTGATTTGTCGTTTTTTCGACGCTATTCGATGTAAGTCGTGGCGGGGGCGAAATATCGCCACCGCCTTTTTTTGGTATGGACATCTTTTCCGCCGACAGGCTAGCGTGCTCGACGCTGCCAACGGCGGACGACCGACCGGAGTGTTTGGACCGGTGGTCTGCCACGGCCGACTTTGGCCCGGCTTGAGGAGCCCGCGGGGAGTTCAGCGGCTCCAGAAACGGAAAGCCGATGGCTTTCGAGACCTTGTCGATTTGAGGGATCAACCTTTGACACTTGCTGCCATGACTGCGGACGTCTCCGGTTTTAATGTCCATGAGGCGTCTCGCCGCCACCAGCGCAAGCCGCGGCTTGCCGCCATGCTGCTTCTCGGTTCGGCCCTTCTCATCGCCGGTTGCACGACCGATGGTCCGGACTCCGTCACCAACAAGGTTGAGCGCGAACAGGGATCGCAGGAAAACATCGCCTCGCTCTCGAGCGTGATCGCCTCCAATCCGAGCGATCCGGAAGGCTACAACGTCCGTGGATCGGCCTACGGCCGCGCTGGCGAATATCGCCGCGCCATTGCCGATTTCGACCAGGCGATCCAGCTGAACTCGCGCTTCTACCAGGCCTATGCCAACCGGGCGTTGGTTCACCGCAACATGGGCAACACCCAGGCAGCGCTTGCCGACTACAACATGGCGCTGCAGCTCAACGCCAACTATGACGTCGCCTATATCGGTCGCGGCAATCTCTATCGCCAGGCCGGCCAGCTCGATTCCGCCTTCAACGATTTCAACAAGGCGATCCAGCTCGACACGACCGATCCGCGCGCCTACCACAATCGCGGCCTGATCTATCAGGCGCGCAACCAGCACGGTCAGGCGATCGAGGACTTCTCCACCGCGATCTCGCTGTCGCCGAGTTCGCCCGAACCCTATAACGGCCGCGGCATTTCCTATGTCGCTCAAGGGGACGACGACAACGCGTTTTCCGACTTCAACACCGCGATCAACCTCAACGGCAAGGTTGCCGAGTCCTGGGCCAACCAGGCGCTGGTCTACGAGCGCAAGGGCGACAAGGCCAAGGCCTCGAAGTCCTATTCGCATGCGCTGCAGCTCGACCCGAAATACGAGCCGGCGCGCGCCGGCCTTGCCCGCGTCAAGGCGTCTTAACCGCTCCAATCCCTTATTGTGAACGCCCGCGATCGACCCGCGGGCGTTTTTGTTTGCGCAGGAGCGACCCGTTCTCTTACGCCGGCAACGGAACATTCCGGGCCATCGTCCGTTTGCCAACAGGCATCAAGAACGGAGACTGAGCCATGATCAAACGAACCCTCGTCACCGCGCTGGCGCTCGCCGCGCTTGCCACGGGCCCGGCCGCCGCGCAGAACTATGTCGCGCTCGGCCGCCTCGTCTGCGGCTCCGAAGGCGGCACCGGCATGATTGTGACCTCGACGAAAAACCTGATGTGCACCTTCACGCCCGCCAATGGCGCACCGAAGGCCGTCTACGCCGGCACGATCCGCAAGATCGGCATCGACATCGGCAAGACCGGCAAGAGCACCATGATCTGGGATGTCTTTGCCAAGACCGGCACGCCGATCAGCGAATTCGCCCTTGCCGGTGAGTATTACGGGGTCGGTGCCGATGCGAGCCTCGCCGTCGGCGGCGGCGCCAAGGTCATCGGCGGCGGCACCAACAAGGCCTTCATGCTGCAGCCGGTCAATGTCCAGGTCCAGGAAGGCGTGAACGTCGCGGTCGGCATCGACGAACTGACGCTGGCGCCCGCCGGCTGAGGCACGTTCAGGACCGCCCGAAACGAAAACGCCCGCCGGATGGCGGGCGTTTCAGCATTCTCTGTGTGATGGGTTCAGGCGTGCAGCGCCTTGACGATGTCTTCCGTCACCTTCTTGGCGTCGCCGAGCAGCATCATCGTGCCGTCCTTGTAGAACAGCGTGTTGTCGATGCCGGCATAGCCGGAGCCGAGCGAGCGCTTGACGAAGAGGCAGGTCTTGGCCTTGTCGACGTCGAGGATCGGCATGCCGTAGATCGGCGAGGACTTGTCGTCGCGCGCCGCCGGGTTGGTGACGTCGTTGGCGCCGATGACATAGGCGACATCGGCCTGCGCGAACTCGGAGTTGATGTCCTCGAGTTCGAACACTTCGTCGTAAGGCACGTTCGCTTCGGCGAGCAGAACGTTCATGTGGCCGGGCATGCGGCCCGCGACCGGATGGATCGCGTACTTGACCTCGACGCCGGCGGCCTTGAGCTGGTCGCCCATTTCGCGCAGCGCATGCTGCGCCTGGGCGACCGCCATGCCGTAGCCCGGCACGATGATCACCTTGGAGGCGTTCGCCATCAGGAAGGCCGCGTCATCAGCCGAGCCCTGCTTGACCGTGCGCTGGACACCGTCGTCGCCGCCGGCCACCGCCGTCTCGCCGCCAAAGCCGCCGAGGATGACCGAGATGAACGAGCGGTTCATGCCCTTGCACATGATGTAGGAGAGGATCGCACCGGAGGAGCCGACGAGCGCACCGGTGATGATCAGCGCCAGATTGCCGAGCGTGAAGCCGATACCGGCTGCCGCCCAACCCGAATAGGAGTTGAGCATCGAGACCACCACCGGCATGTCGGCGCCGCCGATCGGGATGATGATCAGCACGCCGAGAACCAGCGACAGCGCAACGATCAGCCAGAACACCGTGGTGCTCTGGGTGAACACCAGCATGACCACCAGCACGACGAGCGCGATCGCGAGCCCCGCATTGATGGCGTGACGGCCCGCAAGCATGATCGGCTTGCCGGACATGCGGCCGTCGAGCTTCAGGAAGGCGATGACCGAGCCGGTGAAGGTGATCGCACCGATGGCGACGCCGAGCGACATTTCCACCAGCGCCTGCGCATGGATGTCGCCGATCGTGCCGATGCCAAAGCTTTCCGGCGCATACATGGCGGCAGCCGCCACCATGACGGCGGCAAGACCAACCAGCGAGTGGAAGGCTGCGACGAGCTGCGGCATCGAGGTCATGGCGATGCGGCGCGCAATCACCGCGCCGATACCGCCGCCGATGGCAAGGCCGAGCACGATCAGCATCAGGCCGCCGAAGCTCGGCTTGGCGAGCAGCAGCGTCGTGACGATGGCGATGCCCATGCCGACCATGCCGTAGGTGTTGCCCTTGCGGCTGGTGGTCGGGTGCGAAAGGCCGCGCAGCGCCATGATGAACAGGACGCCCGAGACGAGATAGAGGAAGGCTGCGAAGTTAGCGTTCATCGTGCCGGCCTCACTTGTCTTTTTTCTTGTACATGGCGAGCATGCGCTGGGTGACGAGGAAGCCGCCGAAGATGTTGACGGCGGCCAGCACCAGCGCGACGAAGCCGAAGCCGGTTGCAAGGCCCGAGGCCGAGATGCCGACCGCAAGCAGCGCACCGACGACGATGACCGAGGAGATCGCGTTGGTGACTGCCATCAGCGGCGTGTGCAGGGCCGGCGTCACCGACCAGACGACGTAGTAACCGACGAAGATCGCCAGCACGAAGATCGCCAGGCGAAAGACGAAGGGATCGATCGCGCCGCCGGTGGCGCCATGGGCAACCGCGCCGGCCGCATCGGGCAGGTATTCGGCAGCGGTGCGGACCGCTTCCACCGCCCGGTCGAGATCGGCGAGCGCCTTGTCGAGAAGTTCATTCGCCATCACTTGTCCCCCTTGCTGGCGCCGAAGTTCGGATGCACGACCTGACCGCCATGGGTAAGCGCCGTCGCCTTGACGAGCTCATCTTCCATGTTGAGCGCGAGCGCCTTGGTCTCCTTGGAAACCATGGTCTCCAGGAAGGTGACGAGGTTCTTGGCATAAAGGCCGGAGGCGGAAGCCGCGATGCGGCTCGGAACGTTGAGATGGCCGATGACCTTGACGCCTTCGACTTGCGCGACCTTGCCGGCCTCGGCGCCTTCGACGTTGCCGCCGCGCTCGACCGCCAGGTCGACCGCGATCGAACCGGGCTTCATGTTCTTCAGCATCTCGCGGGTGACGAGCCGCGGGGCCGGACGGCCCGGGATCAGCGCCGTGGTGATGACGATGTCCTGCTTGGCGATATGCTCGGCGACGAGCGCCGCTTGCTTCACCTGATACTCCCTGGACATTTCCTTGGCGTAGCCGCCGGCGGTTTCGGCCGCCTTGAACTCCTCGTCCTCGACGGCGATGAACTTGGCGCCGAGCGAGGCGACCTGTTCCTTGGCCGCGGGACGAACGTCGGTCGCCGAAACCACGGCGCCGAGACGACGCGCTGTCGCGATCGCCTGCAGACCGGCAACGCCGGCCCCCATGACGAAGACCTTGGCGGCCGGAACCGTACCTGCCGCTGTCATCATCATCGGCAGCGCCCGATCATATTCACAGGCCGCGTCGATCACCGCCTGATAGCCGGCAAGGTTGGCCTGGCTCGACAGCACGTCCATCGATTGCGCGCGGGTGATGCGCGGCATCAGCTCCATGGCAAAGGCGCTCAGGCCCGCACTTGCCATCTCGGCGATCGCCGCCTCGTTGCCGTAGGGATCCATGATCGCGATGACGATCGCCCCGGACTTGTAGCCGGCGATCTCGGCGCTGGTCGGCCGTCGCACCTTGAGCACGACATCGGCGGTCTTGGCGTCGGCGATCGCGCCGATGCGGGCTCCCGCCTTCTCATACTCAGCGTCCGGGATACGCGACAAAAAACCGGCATCCGCCTCGACGATGACGTCGAAGCCGAGCGCTTTCAGTTTCTTCACGGTATCCGGTGATGCGGCAACGCGACCCTCGTTCGGGTCCGTCTCCTTGGCGACAAAAACAATCTCGCTCACAAATCCCCCTCCTGGCCGCAATCGAGCCAGGGCCGGAATGCGGGCATTCTCTCCGACTGCAAAGCGGGCGGCCCTTACCGAGCCAGCGCGCCCCCATGTGTCAGGCGCGGGCGCCCGGCACAATCTCCTGGAGCAAGCCATCGCCTGGATGCGCGGACCGTTGACGATCCGCCGGCATCGAGCCTCGATCGGGCTCTGCGGGCCTGCTATCCACTCCTCCCTCACGCAGTGAGGATAATCTCCCCCTGCCCTTCGACGGGCTTCCGGGGCTCAAGCCACATGCGTCGGCGCCTCCAGCCGGCGACATGCAGCTTCATCCGGGCAAGCGCCCGGTCGCCGAGGGAGCACGTTCAGGGCTCCCTCAACGGTGGGTTCGGTCGCGCCGATTAGCGAAGGAAAAAGAAACCGGCGACGTTGAGCAGGATGAAAAGCACGATCGAGGAGAACAGGCCCATCGTCGTGAAGAAGCCGGCAGCCATGGCGATCAGCAGGGCGACGCAGAAAAGCGTGCCGTACTTCGATGCGCTCAGGAACATGAGGTAGGTCTTCTCGTGTTCCGGATAGTCCATCGGCGCGCCCACATCGACCGGTCCGGAATGATGCTCAGCCATCGTTCAAATTCTCCCTGAATGCCACGGCGCGACCTCAAGGTCATCGCCGCCCCTATCGAAGCTGGGTCCGCGAAACGCGCGAAAACCCTTGTAGCTGCCCTTACACAATGCTTGAGCCCGGCGCAACGAAAACCCGTCCTTTAGCAGTGCCTGATGGGGCGAAATGTCGCGCCTTGCGGCAGGGGCGGCGCGCATGGGCGCGCGCCGATCCGGGAGCGCAATCCGAGCCGCCTACCGGAACACGGACGTCCGGTAGGAACGGCCGTAGCCGGTCTGCGCCATGCGCGCGGTCGGCAGGATCGTCAGCGGCGCGAACGGCACCTCGCTACGATCGGCAAACATCATGCGGCGCTCGAAAGGCTCCGAATCGAAGATCGGGTAGCGGTCGAGGATCGACGGCCGTTGCCCCCGCACCTGCGCCACCAGAAGCGCGCCATCGGCATTGTAGACGCCAAGGTTCTCGCGCTTGGCAACGACCGTCTCCGAGGCAAAGATGCGCTTGTAGAAAGCCGTGTGGCGCGGACGGCAGGCCGTCAGGCAGCGATCGGCGGAGAAATACTCGCAGGCCATCGCCACCGGGCGCAGCGTCAAGTAGGGAAGCGCCCGCATCTCGTCGCCGATGACATCCGGATCGACCGCCAACCGGCCGGGATCCACCAGCACCATGCCGGCATCGAGAAACGCGTCGATCTCCGGACCGAAGATCATGCCCGACGTGCTGGCGCGATGATCCGGCGTCACATGATGAACGCGCACCGTGCTGACGAGCACTTCGTCGAGATAGAGGCCGAAGACATAGGCGTGACTGTCGAAATCGAGATCGTCGATCAGCGTCGAGCCGGTCAACTCCATCAGATTGACGGACTTGTAGGACTTGTAGCGCAGCCGCGCGATGTCCTCCATGTCCTCGCCGGTTTCGACCCGCCGGTATTCGACGCGATCGAGCAATTGCATCAGTTTTTCAGAAAAACGCCCAGGCTCCGCCTGGTGGCCCGTCTCACCCATACTCAACACCTCATGGTTAACGAATCGTTAACCTATTGAGCGGAAAGGGGGCTGCAACCACAAAACGAAACAGTTCACCGTTAACTTTTTGTTAACCCTAAAAATACGTGAACTTTTTCGGTCGATTTGGAATCAAGCGCGCCAAAGCGGGATGAATTTGCCGCGCCTGATCAATGGCTTGCCATCGGAGGGACGGTAGCAAAACAGGACGGATTCTGAAGATTTCAGCGTCAGGCGATACGCTTGCTGGTGGGCTTGGCGCCTCGTTTTGGCACACCATTCTTGCAAAGCGTGGCAATGGCCGAGGCCGGCATGGGCGCGGCGAAAACAAAGCCCTGTATCAGATCGGCACAGTTGTGCTCGTTGATCAGTTGCAACTGATCCGCGGTCTCGACGCCTTCGACGACGATGCGCAGACCGAGCGCGCGGGCAAGGTTGGCTGTCCCGCGCAGAAGCTTGAAGCGCCGCGAATCCTCGCGGATGTTGCGCACGAAGGAACGGTCGATCTTGATAATGTCCACGGGCAGAGCATCGAGATAGCTGAGGCTCGAATAGCCGGTGCCAAAATCGTCGATCGCGATGGTGATGCCGAGGCCGCGCAATTCGCGCAGAATCGCCTGCACCTTGAGCGGCTCGTCCATCAGGTAGCTCTCGGTCACTTCCAGATGCAGCCGCGCGGCGTCGAGACCGGTTACGCGAAGCGCGTCCGTCACCATGACCACGACGTCGCTGCTGCGAAGGTCGAGCACCGACAGGTTGACCGACACGGACACGTCGCCCGGCCAGTCCATGCAGTCCCGGCACGCCTGGTCCAGCACGAAGCGGGTGATTTCCGTGACGAGACCAAGCTCTTCGGCAAGCTGGATGAACACGTTCGGCGGCACCGGCCCGCGCTCGGGATGCGTCCACCGCGCCAGCGCCTCGCAGCATTCGACGCGCCCGCCGTTCGGCGCGAACATCGGCTGGTAGGACAGCGTCAGGCTGCGGGCGTTGATCGCCTCGCGCAGGTCGGCTTTCAGCTTCTGGCGGTCGACGTAGCGGGCATCCATCTCGACTTCGAAGGCGGTGCAGCCGCCGCGATTGCGCAGCTTGGTTTCCGAAAGCGCAAGATCCGCCTTGATCTGCAGGTCTTCGAGCTTGGGGTCGGCGCTCGAAGCGATGACGAAGCCGGCGCTCATCGTCATGCTGAAGGTGAAGCCGCCAGCTTCGTAGGTACCGCGCAGGTCGGCATGAAGTCCGCGCATCCGCTCTTCCAGTCCGGCCGCCTCGGTGGCGTTCGGAAAGAACACGACGAACTCATCGCCCATCAGCCGGGCGGCGATCGCATCGTCGCCGGCGAGCGCCTTCAGCCGGCCGGCAATGGCCTGAAGCAGCTTGTCGCCGACAATGTGTCCGCGCATGTCGTTGACGTGCTTGAATTCCGTCACGTCGAGGACCATCAGCCCGACCAGTCGATCGCCCGTGTCGTCCGCGCTCATGGTCGCCTGCGCCAGTTCCCCGAAATAGTCGCGGCTCGGCAGCTGTGTCAGCTTGTCGAACCGCACCATATGCAGGATCTGCTTTTCCGCCTGGACGCGCGCTGTCACGTCTTCAAAGATCAGCACCGTATCGCCGTTGTCGCGGCGGCTTGCCGAGAACTCGAGATGCAGCTCTTCGCTGACCGGGATCAGCACCTGCGGCCGCTTGCCCTTGAGCAGGAGGTCGAGCTGCCGCAGGATGGCCTTGGTCTTGTCCTGGTCGAGCCGCATGCGCCGCGCGCCACGCCGGATCACGTCGTCGAGCAGCCAGCTCTTGAGTTCGGTCCGGTCGCCAAGGGCCAGCAATTCGCAGGCCCGCTCGTTGGCGACGACCACCCGGCCATCGCCGTCGAGCATGAACAGCCCATGCGTCATGTTGTTGAGTGCGGTGTCGAACTGGCCGGCGATCGTCGCGATCTCGCGCGCCGCCATGACATTCTCATAGAGAAAGGCGCGAACGTTGTTGGCCATCATCCAGGTGGACAGGATGAAGGGCAGGATCAGCACGGCAAGCGCCAGCATGAACACGTCCTGCAGCGTGATCAGGCCGATGACGATCGGCAGGCAGGCCGAGGAGGACAAGAGGAGGACGGCCCGCTCCGAGCCGTAATTGCGGCCGACGAGCGAGATCATCGACGCAAGCGTCACCGAAATGATGGCGAGTTCGGAAAAGGAGTCCCGGCTGACGGCGATGGCGTAGCCGCAGGCGATCCCGCAGGTGAGCGTGACGCTGACGCCGCCGACGATGTAGCGGTTCTCCCATTTGCGGACCATCGCCCGATCGGCATTGGAGAAATCCTGCCGGTCGAACCGCGCCATGTCGAGATTGCGCAGCGCCCAGAGGACGAAGATCACGCCGGAGCAGGCGAGATAGAGCGGATCACTGGTCTTCAGATAGACGAGCAGGAACGTCACGACATGCGACAGCATGCCGATCACCAGCGTTTTGCGATGTTCGTAGAGCGAGCTCACGGATGACAGATACACGTCAGTCGGAAGAGCGCTCTGTCCAAGTCGCATCATGAACCAAGCTCCGGTTTACCGGATTGTTAGGGGTGATGACTTAACGAAAGATTTCGTCTAACGCCCCGAAAAATGTATCGAATCCCAGCAAAATCACGGGCTTTCGCCAGCATCACCCAAGAGTTCAACTCAGGTGTGCGAACCGCATGGGACAATACTCGGTTTCTACAACCAAACATAGGCATTCGCACAATAGAAGGGCTCGCCCGCAACTTCGGCAATTCTGCGACGCCCGGAGATGATCCCAAACTTGCGCCCGTGATGGTTACCCGTTCTTGAAGAATTACCTGTGATTTCCTGCCGTTTCGGCTCGCTCCTCCTGTCTTTTCACCCTGGATCGGCGCGGCAACCGCGCTCACCACCTTCTCAGTTGACTTTCATCTGCAACTGAAGGCAAGGCTTTTCTCAAGCATCCAACGGAGCCTGATGATGTCGAAACCTGTCGTTGCCATCCCCTGCGATTTCCGCGAATTCGACGGCAATGTCTGGCATGTCGTTGCCCATCAATATGTGCGCGCCGCCGTCGAAGGCGCCGGCGTCATGCCCTTCCTCATCCCGGCGCTCGAAACCGGCAACGACATCGACGAGATCCTCGACCGCGTCGACGGCGTACTGGCAAGCGGCGCCCGCTCGAACGTCCATCCCTCGCTCTACGGCCGCGAGGCCAAGGAGAGTGACGGTCCCTTCGATCCCGGCCGCGATGCGACCAGCTTGCCGCTCATCACCCGGGCAATCGAGCGCGGCGTGCCGCTGCTTGCCATCTGTCGCGGTATTCAGGAGCTGAACGTCGCTCTCGGCGGCACGCTTGCCACCGAAATCCAGGACCAACCGGGAATCTGGGATCACCGCAAGCCCGATGTGAAGGAACTCGACGCCGCCTATGGCATTCGCCAGGACGTGATCGTCAAGGAAGGAAGCTGCCTCGCACCGGTACTCGGCGCCGGCCGCATTCGCGTCAACTCGCTGCACCGCCAGGCGATCGGCGCGGCGGCACCCCGTCTTGCGGTCGAGGCGGTTGCCGACGACGGCACGATCGAGGCGGTTTCAGTGATCGGCGCCAAGGCGTTTGCCGTCGGCGTGCAATGGCATCCGGAGTACTGGGTGCGCACGGATACGCCGTCCGCAAGCCTGTTCAAGGCATTCGGCGAAGCCGTCAGGACCTACGCCGCCGGCCGCCTGGCCGCCTGAGGCATAGGTTACGGTTTCATTGCACTCCGAATTTCTGCGATAACATCGCTCTTGGCCAGCGCTTCGTTTGGCGTCTTGTCCACGACATCAAGCACTGTGTGCCCAAGATTGTTTCTAGCCTCGATGTTAGCGCCAGCGTCGAGCAGAGTTCGTATGACCTCTGGACTTTTGCTGAACGCGGCTGCGATCAACAGCGAGGTATTTCCTTCCAATGGGCTGCGCGCTTCTGCGTCAGCACCGGCATCGATCAGCATTCGAACGACCATCGGATCTTCTTGATTTGCGGCAGCTGACATGAGCGCCGTCCAGCCGGCAGTGTTCTTGCCCCCAAATCGACGCCAGCCTCTAATAGGATCTGTATAAGTGCAGGACTCACGTCCGAGCGCTCCAGTGCGCTCAACAACAGCGTATTGCCGAACAGTGGATCCTGCACGTCAATTCTGCCACCAGCGTCAATCAAGTCTTTCACGACCGACGCATCTCCTTGTACTGCCACAGCAAACATGAGTGGTGTCCGGCCATAACGGTCCGACGCGTTGACATCCGCCCCAGCTCGCAAAGCAGATCTTACGTCGTCGGCGGTCCCACTTCTGATGACTTCAAAGAAATCACCGCCGGCACGCGCCGGCCCAGATAGAAAGGACAGCACAAGTAGAACCCACACGATAAATGGCAAGATGCTACCTCTGATAGATAGATTAGCTCCCGGAAAACGTGGGGGCTTCCGCATTTGGGATAGACACGCCAGCGGGTGCCTTGTCCCGACCCGCGACTGGGGGCGGCGAGCTGGCTGTTTTGACAACGCTCGGTCCATGGTGACGGATTTTAGGCGCTACGCCGCGTGAACGGCGTCTCCGGCACCGGCGTCAGCGCCCTGCCGGTTTCAAACCACGCCTCGATGTTATCGACGACGAGATCGGCCATGGCGTTGCGCGTGACCATCGAGGCCGAGGCCACATGCGGCAGGAGCGAAACATTCGGCAGTGCCATTAGCGCCTGGGGCACCTGCGGCTCACTTTCGAAGACATCGAGACCGGCACCGGCGATCACGCCCGCCTGAAGCGCCGCGATCAAGGCCTGTTCGTCGACAGTCGAGCCGCGTCCGACATTGATCAGCACCCCATTGCCGCCAAGCGCGGCAAGAACCTCGGCATTGACCGTCCGCCGCGTCGCCTCGGTGCCGGGTACGATGACAACAAGCGTGTCGACCGCAGCTGCGAGCCCCGTCAGCGTCGAATGGTAGGCATAGGCAAGGCCTTCGCGCGGGCTGCGCGTATGATAGGCGATCGATACGCCGAAGGCTTCGAGCCGCTTGGCAATCGCGAGACCGATGCGTCCAAGACCGTAAAGACCGACACTTCGACCCCGCAGCGACAGTGGCGATAGCGGGAACGCGCCCTCGCGGCTCCAGCGACCTTGGCGCAGCCATTGCTCCGCCTGCGGCAATTGACGGAGCGTGTTGAGCAGCAACCCGACCGCGGTGTCGGCCACTTCTTCCGTCAGGACGTCGGGCGTATTGCTGACGGCAATTCCCTTGGACGCCGCGTGTCCAACCTCGACGCCGTCGTAACCGACGCCGAAATTGGCGATGATCTCAAGTTCAGGCAGGGCATCCATCAGCGCAGCCGGCACGCGCCCGGAAACGGCGATCGCCTTGACGGCCTGCATCTGCGGCGTCACCAGCGTCGCATCGGCACCTTCGATCCGCACCACCTCGAACCGGTCCGCCAGACGATCGATCACTCGCGGATTGATTTTTCCGGGCACGAGAACGCGAATGCGGGCAGACATGGCAATTTTCCTTGCGGGTGATGGACCTCAGGCGATGACCCGCAAGGGGCCCGTCGACTGCCGGATGCGCATCTCCGGCTTGATCAGGTGAATACCATCGGGCTCGTGGCTGCCGGAGAGCTTGTCGAGCAGCGCGCGGGCAGCACTGCGGCCGACGTCGGCCTGCCCATTCCAGACGGTGGTGAGCGCCGGTGTCGCGATCGACGCCTCTTCCAGGTCGTCGTAGCCGGTAACCGAGATGTCGACGCCCGGCACGAGACCGGCGCGCGCGATGCCGTTCATCATGCCGATCGCCACCAGGTCGTTCCAACAGACGACCGCGGTCGGCTTCTGCGGCAGCGAAAGCAGGTGCACGGCGGCTTCGAAGCCGCCCTGCTTCGTGCGAGGGCCGGGAATGCGCAGCTCCGGATCGACCTCGATATTGGCCTTGCGCAGCGCGTTGACGTAGCCCTGGTATCGGTCGCGTCCGGTGGAGGTCTCGTCCGTGCCGCCGACCATGGCGATGCAGCGGTGGCCAAGGCCGATCAGGTGGTTGGCGGCAAGCGAGATGCCGTAGGCGTCGTCGCCGCGGAAGATCGGCACGTCCACGCCCTCAATCGAGCGGGCGATCAGGATCGCCGGCATGCCGTTGTCTTCGGCAAGCTGGATGTCCTCCAGCGGCGTGCCGATCGCCGGCGACATGATCACGCCGTCACCGCCGAGCTGCAGCAGCGTCTCGATGAAATCGCGCTGCTTGTCGACGGAATCGTAGTGATTGGAAAGAATGAAGGTCTGCTTGTCGCGGTCGAGTTCGGCCTCGATCGCCTTCAGGATTTCCCCGTAGAACGGGTTCATGATGTCGTGCACGACGACGCCGATGATGCCGGAGCGCGATGTTCTAAGGCTCGCGGCGCGGCGATTGTAGATATAGCCGAGCGCGCGCGCCTGTTCCTTGATCTTGTCGCGGGTGACCGTCGCCACCAACGGGCTGTCACGCAGGGCCAGGGATACCGTCGCCGTCGAAAGACCGAGTGTTTCCGCGATCGTCGAAAGCTTGACCTTTTGCGCCACGATGCCCCCTGTAAGCCTGTTTCGCCCCATCCGCACGAACCCCAGCCAGGAGTGATGCGGCAAACCGTTCGGCATCCTTCGCGCGCCTTTGAGACGGCACGCGTGCCATAATTTTAAATCCCTATTTAAACTGTTTAAATCGCCGCTGCAATATGCCGCAACGCCGGCTCAGTCGGCAGCGCGCGCAGCCTGGAGATTGCTGTCGACGGCGCGCAGCAGTTTCATCAGCGTGCGAACCTGCTTGTCGGTCAGGCCGCGTGTCGCGAGCTTTTCCGAATGCTGGCCAGCCTCGGCGATCGTCTGCAGCCGGTTGCGGCCGGGCTCGGTGAGATAGACCTTGGTGAGCCGTGCGTCATCGTCGTCCGGACGCCGCTCGAGAAAGCCCTGGGCTTCCATGCGGCCGATGGTGCGGGTCATGGTCGGCGCCTTGACGCCGAGCTTGGCGGCGAGCCCGCCGGCCGTCAGGCCATCGGTTTCGGCCAGCGCCAGCATGACGCCATCCTGTCCGGCATAGAGGCCGCTTTCGAGCAAATTGCGGGAGAGCACGGTGCGCATGGACCGCGCAGCCTGGACAAGGACGGCGGCAAGATCGTGGGGCTCGATCAGGAGCTCGTCCTTCTTCTTGCCGTTCTTGCCCTTCTTTTCGGCCTTGTTCTTCTTGCCCATTGGACCTCCTGCCGAATCCGCGTCTCGCACACTTATAACAATACAGCTTGCGATTACGAACTGTATGACTCAAATAACAATTTTACGACAATTGACGTGGAGGATCGAAGAGAAATGTCGATGCCCGAGCCGCGATGGCAGGACAATCCGGCCGACCTTCCCGAGAGCGCCCGCCACGACTGGATCGCGGTGCTGCCGCTCGGCGCGCATGAGCAGCACGGGCCTCATCTGCCCTTCGAAACCGACACGCTGATTGCCGAAGGCATCGTCTCGCGCGCGATCGCTGCCCTGCCCGCCGACCTGCCGGTGACTTTCCTTCCGGTCGAGCCGATCGGCTACTCGATCGAGCACATGGACGCTGCCGGCAGCCGCACGCTCGCCTATGGCGAGGCGGTCGAGCGCTGGCTCGGTATCGCCGCCAACGTCCATCGGCAAGGCATCCGCAAGTTCGTGATGCTGAACGCCCATGGCGGCAACGCGCCTTTGATGACGATCGTCGCCACCGAGGCGCGGGTGCGCTTCAACATGCTGGCGGTCGCGACGAGCTGGACCCGCTTCGGCCAGCCGGACGGCTGGATTTCGCCCGAGGACAAGGCCCTCGATATCCATGGCGGCGATATCGAGACATCGGTGATGCTGGCGCTCCATCCCGACAAGGTCGACATGGCCAAGGCCGCACGCTTTTCCTCGCGCCAGCAGCAATTCGCGGAACGCTTCAGGCATCTGCGCGCCTACGGTCCCCACGCCTTCGGCTGGAAGATGCGCGACCTCAATCGCGACGGCGTTGCCGGCAATGCCGCCGCGGCGACGGCCGCGCGCGGCGAAATCCTGATCGCCCACGCGGTCAGGGGGTTTATCGAACTTCTCGAAGACATCAGGGATTTCGATCCGGACGATCTGACCTGAGGGGGCCGGCAAAACACTTTCTTTGCGCTTTTGCGCTATCAGAACTGCGAAGCTGACAGCGTCCGACAGAGAACCCCATGGCGAAGATCATTGCGCTCGGCGCCTATTTCTACCAGGCCGTCATCGCCTTCGGCCTGCTGATCGTCGTCGCCCACTGGCTGGCACCGGTCGACTATGCCAGCTACTCGCTCTTCATCTCGATCTGCCAGTTCGCTGCCATCGCCGCCTTCGAATGGGTGCGCTTCGCCTGCACGCGTTTCTACCCCGGACCGGACGCGACAAGCGAAGCGGCGGAACGGCGGGCGATCCTGGTCGAAGCGCTTGCCTGTGCCGTCCTGTGCCTGATCGCGGCGGGACTGTCGCTGCTCTTCGGCGTACCGCCCGTCGTCGCCCTTGTCGGCGGCCTCGTCTCGATCGCGCAAGGCGGCAGCGACCTGCATCTGACCATGCTGCGCTTCCGCCAGAATTTTCGCGCCTTCTCGGTGTTGCAGGGCTCGCGTGCCACCATTCTTGCCGCCGGCACGCTTGCGGGCGCGCTGGTCTCGCCCAGCTTCCTCTCGACGGTCGCCGGCCTTCTCGCCGGTTACGCCGCCTACGGCCTGCTCGCGCTTCTACTGTCGCGCCGCGCCGAGAGCCGCCCTGCCGCAGCGCTCGACAGCACCCGCGTCCGCAAGCACCTCGTCTATGGCAGCGTTTCTGCCGGCGCAGCGACGGCCGCCATGTTTGCACCTTTGGCGCTGAAGGCCATCTTCACCACGGCGCTCGGCACGGCGGGTGCCGCCGGCGCGCTGCTTGCGCTCGACCTGCTGCAGCGCCCCTTCGTGCTGATCGTTTCCGCCCTGCAGGCGATCCAGTACCCGGAAATCGTTGCGGCGCACGACCGGAGCGAGGATCGCACCAGCCTTTCCCGCCAACTCGGACACTACTACGCACTGCTGACGAGCTTTGCGCTGATGATGGCGGCCGGCATTTTTGCCGTCCTTCTGCCCGCGGCCTGGCTCGTCGTCAGTCCCGACCTGCAGCAAGGTTTTCTCGCCACCGCACCCGCCATCATCGTGCTTTCGCTCGTTCGCACGCTGACGCAGATCATGCTGCCGACGCCGCTGCACCTGAGGCAGCGCCTGGCGCTGATCCTGCTCCTGGCGGTAATCGACTGTGCGTTCCTCAATCTCGGCGCTTTGACCGCCCTCGTCGCGGTCGGGCCGGACGGTGCGGCGCTGGCCTGGGGCGGCGCCATCGGAGCCATCCTCGCCGCATTGGTTGGCGTGCGGCTGATGTCCTCACTCGATTTCGATTTTTCCTGGCCGCCCGTCCTCTTCGCCGCCGCCGGACTTGGCGCGGCGATGCTCGCCTTCTTCCTCTCCGGCGATGCCAGCTACGCGACGATCGGCGCCGGCATCCTCATCGGTGGCCTGCTCTGCCTGCTTTCGCTCAACCAGCTGCAGCTGATGATGCGAGTGCCGGCCTAGGCGCTAACAGAAACTGCACGAATTTCCGGTTAGATCGCCGTCGAAACGAGCGGGGAGCGCATCATGAACATCGTCGTCGGCATAGCGACCGCGGGCCGCCGCGAAGTCCTGTCCGAGACCTTGCTGCATCTGACGCGGCAGGCGCGCCTGCCCGACGCGATCTTCGTCTGCCCGAGCGCGGCCGATGATGTCGACGCGGCATTCGCCAAGACGTTACCGGTCCCGGTCACCGTCGTTCGCGGCGAACGGGGGCTGACCAAACAGCGAAACGCCATTCTCGCGTGCGCCGGTGCCGCCGAACTGCTCGTGTTCTTCGACGACGACTTCCTGCCGCGCGGCGATTTTCTCGCAGAAGCTGAGAAGCTCTTCGAGGCAGCGCCCGATATCGTCGTTGCAACGGGGCTCGTTCTTGCCGACGGCATTCACGGCCCGGGCATTCCCGTCGGGGATGGTCTGGAAATCCTCCGACGCGACGGCGTGACAACCACAGGCAATCCGCCGGTCCCGGTCTACAACGCCTATGGCTGCAACATGGTCTTCCGCTTCTCGGCCATCGCGGCCGACGGAACCCGCTTCGACGAGCGTCTGCCGCTCTATGGCTGGCAGGAGGATGTCGATTTCTGCCGCCGTCTTGCCGAACGGGGGCGGATCGTGAAATCCGACGCCCTGCGCGGCGTGCATCTCGGCAACAAGCGCGGCCGCACCTCCGGCCTGCGGTTCGGCTACTCGCAGGTCGCCAACCCGCTCTATCTCTTCCGCAAGGGCACCGTCAGCCTGAAATGGGCCCTGCGCCTGATGGGCGGCAACATCGCCGCCAATCTCGCAGGCAGCCTCAAGCCGCAGGGCCTTGTCGATCGGCGCGGCCGCCTCAAGGGCAACGTCATCGCCTTTCTCGATCTCCTGCGCGGCCGCATGGATCCGCAACGCATGCTGGAGCTTTGATCGTTCCTGCCGTCGTCCGCAAGGCTATGACGACCGGCCAGCCGCCAGCATGTTGAGCAGCATCACCGCACTTCCGTCCCAGGAAAAGCGTTTGGCATTGTCGTAGCCGGCACGCGTCAGCGCGCGACGAAGATCTCCATCGGCCGAAATCGTCCGCATAGCCTCGACCAGCGTATCCGTCTTTGTCGGATCGAAGTAGCGGACCGCATCGCCACAGGCCTCTCGCACCGGCGGAATGTCGGCGGCCAGCACCGGGCAGCCCTGTGTCATCGCCTCGAGCGGCGGAATGCCGAAACCTTCATAGAGGCTTGGGAAGACGAAGGCGACGGCGCGGCGCTGCAGCCCGGCGACCTCTTCGTCCGTCAGGCGCCCCGGAAAGATCAGGTTTCCCTTCGATGTCGGCGCGATGTCGCGAAACACCGTCGGGTCGGTGCCCCCGACGACGACGAGCTTGTGATCACCGGCACCAAACGCCTCGAAGGCCTTGACCGCGAACTCGACATTCTTGTTGGGCTTCAGCGTGCCAACCAGGAGGAAGAAGGGCGTATCGGCAAGCCCCAGCCGCGCGATGATGCCGTCGTCCGGCTGAAGTCCGGCAAAATGATCGGTCGCATTGTAGATCACGTCGATACCGACCGCCGGCACACGGAAGACCTCGGCGAGTTCGCGTCGCGAGAAGTTGGAAACCGTGCCGATCTTCGCCCGCCACGTAAGAAGATAGCCCAACGTTCCATGGAACAGCCGGTAGCCGCGCCCGAACGAGGCCGGATGGCGAAACAAGGTGACATCGTGGATCACCACCACCTGATCGCCATGCAGCACCGGTCCGCTACCGCCGAAACCGATGAGCGTGTCGCGTCGCGCGCGCCAGCAAAGCGGGCCCTGCTCCCAGACATGGCCAGGCCCTGCGCCAAAACGCTCGAGCGAAATCGCCTTGAGGCCGAGATCGTCAACCGCCTTGCCCGGCGCAAGCAGCCGCCAGCGCACATCCTTCAGCGCATGCGGCACGGCGCCGGAGGCGATGCGGGCATCAAGTGCCCGGGTCATCTCCCGGGCAAAACGCTGCACGCCGGTAAGCGGCTGGGTCAGGAACCGGCCATTGATGGAAATCGTCTTCACGCACGCCCCCTCGATGTGCCCGCACTGTCGCCGATCTTGATGAAGGGACGGTTATCGGCGCGGCAGCAGAGGCCCGTTCCAGCCGGCAAAATCGTCGGCGCCATTTGCGCATCGTCGCCGCATCTCCTATATGAAACGCAACTAGGATGCCCGCTCCCGCATCCGGAAATCCCAGAGGTTCCCATGACCGAAACATCCCCGCAGAAGCCGATCCCCGTCACCGTGCTCACCGGCTATCTCGGCGCCGGCAAGACGACGCTTTTGAACCGCATCCTCAGCGAGAACCACGGCCGCAAATACGCCGTCATCGTCAACGAGTTCGGCGAGATCGGCATCGACAACGACCTGATCGTGGAATCCGACGAGGAAATCTACGAGATGAACAACGGCTGCGTCTGCTGCACCGTGCGCGGCGACCTGATCCGCGTGGTGGAAGGCCTGATGCGCCGCCCCGGCCGCTTCGACGCGATCATCGTCGAAACCACCGGCCTTGCCGACCCGGTGCCGGTCGCCCAGACCTTCTTCATGGATGACGATGTTCGCGCCAAGACCGAGCTCGACGCCGTCGTCGCCCTCGTCGACGCCAAGCACCTGCCGCTCCGCCTCAAGGACAGCCGCGAGGCCGAAGATCAGATCGCCTTTGCCGATGTCGTTCTGCTCAACAAGACCGACCTCGTCACCCCCGAGGAGCTGGAGCGCATCGAAGCGACCGTGCGCGTCATCAATCCGTCGGCCCGCATCTACCGCACGCAGCGCTCCGACATCGATCTCGCCAAGGTCCTCGATCAGGGTGCCTTCAACCTCGAACGGGCGCTGGAAAACGATCCGCATTTCCTCGACCAGGACGAGCACGAACACGACCACACTTGCGGTCCGGACTGCGGCCACGACCATCATCACCACCATGATCACGATCACCACCACCATGATCATGATCATGATCATGACCACGATCACGACCATCATCACCATCACCACGACGCCCCCTCGCCGATCCATGACGTGACGGTGCAGTCGATCTCGCTGCGCGGCGGCGAGATGAACCCGGACCGCTTCTTCCCCTGGATCCAGAAGATCACCCAGACAGACGGCCCGAACATCCTGCGCCTGAAGGGCATCATCGCCTTTGCCGGCGACGCCGAGCGCTATGTCGTCCAGGGCGTGCACATGATCATCGAAGGCGATCACCAGCGTGCGTGGAAGGAAGGCGAGAAGCGCGAAAGCCGCCTCGTCTTCATCGGCCGGGATCTCGACCGTGAAAAGCTCGAGCGCACCTTCAAGGCCTGCGAGGCGCAGCCGAACTGATGCCGACTGTCGCTCCCCTCGATCTCGAAGGTCACGTCGTCGGCGTGACCTTTCTCAGAGGCGTCCCCTTCTTCGCCGAAGCCACCGGTGCCATTCACCGCCTCGACCTCGGTCACAAGACGACCAAGGTTCACGAAGGCCTTTTGTCGCTCGTCGTCGACGAAGCGAACGATACGCTTTTGACCGGCGGTGAAGACGGCAAGGTCATGCGCACCGCCGCTGACGGCACGACGGCACTCGTCGCCGAGGCACCACGCAAGTGGATCGCCCAGGTTGCCGCCGGCCCGCAAGGCGCCGTTGCCTACGCCTATGGCAAGACCAGCCATGTTCGTCTCGCCGATGGCACCACCAAGGAATTTGCCGAGGAACGCACCGTCGAGGGGCTCGCCTTTGCGCCAAAGGGCCTGCGTGTTGCCGCAGCCCGCTACAATGGCGTCTCCTTGCATTGGGTCGGCACATCCGGCCAGCCGATCGACCTCGAATGGAAGGGCGCCCATACCGGCGTCACCTTCTCGCCGGACGGCCGCTTCCTCGTCACGACGATGCAGGAAAACGCGCTGCATGGCTGGAAGCTCGACGCCAAGCCCGGTGCCGAGGCGCGCCACATGCGCATGACCGGCTATCCGGCCAAGGTGAAATCGCTCTCCTGGTCGGCCAAGGGCAAGTGGCTCGCCTCCTCAGGCGCACCGGCGGCCATCGTCTGGCCCTTCCAGGGCAAGGACGGTCCGATGGGCAAGGCGCCGCTGGAACTCGGGACACGCGCCGACATCATGGTGACATCCGTCTGCTGCCATCCGGCCGAAGACATCGTCGCAATCGGCTATCAGGATGGCATGATCCTCGGCGCGCGCTTTGCCGACAGCAAGGAAGTGCTGCTGCGCCGTCCGGGCAAGGGCGCCATCACCGCGATGGCCTGGAACAAAGACGGCAAGCAGCTCGCCTTCGGCTCGGCCGAGGGCGACTGCGGTGTCGTCGATATCGCCGGATAGCGGGTGGCGCATGACCGCATTGATTGAGACCCAGCGCTACGAAGGCGCGCTCGCCGCACCGCTCGCCGATGGCCAGGTCTGGAGCCTGATCCGGTTGGAGGCACGCGCGCTTGCCGCACGTGAGCCGGTCATGGCGCAGGCTCTGGCGCTGGTCACCGATGCCGGGTCCGATGCCGCGCTGCTGGCTGGCGTTCTCGCCGCCCCGCTCGCCGTCGCGCGCGTGGACGAGCTGGCGCTTGCGTCCCTGCTTGCGGAGGTTTTCAGCGCCAACCCGCAGGTTCTGCTTGCAACCGAGGCCGATCTCCAGGCGGTCAAAGAGCGCGACCCGGCCTGCCCGGGGCTCTTGCATGTCCTCTTGAACCTCAAGGGTTTCCAGGCGCTGCAAACCTATCGGGCGGCCCACCAGCTCTGGTCGGAGGACCGCAGGGAGGTGGCCAGTTGGTTGTCCAACCTCGCCTCGCTCGTTTTCGGCCCGGACATTCATCCGGCCGCCTGCATCGGCAAGGCCGTGATGCTGGATCACGGTTCCGGCATCGTCATCGGCGAGACCTCCATCATCGAGGACCAGGTCTCGATCCTGCAGAATGTCACCCTCGGCGGCACCGGCAAGGAAACCGGCGACCGGCATCCGAAGATCCGCCGCGGCGTGATGATCGGCGCCGGCGCCGAGATCCTCGGCAATATCGAGGTCGGCGCCTATAGCAAGGTCGCGGCCGGAAGCGTCGTCCTGAAATCCGTGCCGCCGCGCACCACGGTCGCAGGTGTGCCGGCGACGGTCGTTCGCATCCACCGCGTCGACGAGGTACCGGCGGCCGAAATGGATCAGACGATCGTCTGATCCGAGGCGAGACCGCACGCCGGCGTCGCAGGCTATGGCATGGCGACCGGTGGTCCGGTGAAGGCGCGCCCCAAGGGCGCTGTGCCAGCCGGTTGCCCCCTCGCGCAACACGCGATAACTGGAGTTCCTGACCTCCCGAAATCTCTGCCGCTTTGATCAGGATCACCGATGACGCTTGCCTCCCAACGCTCCCGTTCGGCTCCATCGATCCCGGGCACCGTGTGGTTGCTCGGTTTCGTCAGCATGCTCATGGACATCTCCTCGGAGATGGTCCAGACGCTGCTGCCGCTCTACCTCGTCAGCGGTCTCGGCGCGTCGGCTGCCATGGTCGGGCTGATCGAGGGCCTGTCTGTTGCGGTGGCGACCGTGACAAAGTTCTTTTCCGGCGCCTTCTCCGACATCACCCGCAACCGCAAGCACCTGGCAACCTTGGGCTACGGCCTGGCGGCGCTATCGAAGCCGCTCATTCCGCTTGCGGATTCGCTGACGATGGTCGCCGGCGCCAAGTTTCTCGACCGGGTCGGCAAGGGCATTCGCGGTGCGCCGCGCGACGCGCTGATCGCCGATGTCACGCCGCCGGAGATCCGTGGCGCAAGTTTCGGCCTGCGCAAGTCGCTCGACACCGTCGGCGGCTTCGTCGGCCCGTTGGTCGCAATCGGCCTGATGCTGGCCACCGGCGGCAGCTTCACCACGGTCTTCTGGATCGCCGTCGTGCCGGCGTTTCTCGCCGTCTTCCTGCTCGCCGTGGCCGTGCGCGAACCGAAAGCCTCGGAGGGCATGCGCAAGCCAGCACCCGGTTTCAAGGATATCGCCTTGCTGGCACCGGCCGTATGGCTCGTCATCGCCGTTTCTTCGGTGCTGACGCTTGCCCGTTTCAGCGAGGCGTTCCTGCTGTTGCGCGCCGGCGAGGTCGGCTTCTCGCTCGCCTGGATCCCGATCACCATGGTCATCATGCATCTGGTCTACGGGCTTGCCGCCTACCCGGTCGGCATCCTCTCGGACCGTGTCGGCCGGCGCGGCCTGCTTGCCGTCAGCCTCGTCTTTCTCGTTGCCGCAGATCTCCTGCTGGCAACGACCGAAAGCGTCGGCTTCTTCCTGGTGGCGATCGTGCTCTGGGGCCTGCACATGGGCTTCTCCCAGGGCATACTGGCAACGCTCGTCGCCGACACCGCTCCCGCCAATCTGCGCGGCAGCGCCTTTGGCCTGTTCAACCTCACGACCGGGGCAGCCGTGGTCGTCGCCAATCTCGCGGCCGGGCTTCTGTGGGACGGATATGGCGCCGCCGCCACCTTCGTCATGGGTGCGATTTTCAGCGCTGCCGCGCTGCTTGCCCTTCCGCTTCTGCCACGGAGCAATCGCAACATTCACCACCCCTGATCGAGGCGGAACACCTCAGATCTTCACGAGCGCCGCCGTCAGATACATGAAGGCGGCACCGGCCGCGAGCCCGGCCAGAACCGGCGGCGTCAGGAAGACGTCGCGCCCGCGATCGCTCTGGCGCATCAGATAGGCACCGACCTCGATGATCACCTGCAGGATCGCGCCCGCGCCGACCGCCAGCGCCAGCGCCGACCATTGCGCCGAGGTCGCCAGGCTCCCGAGCCACATGCCGATGACAGCCGGACCACCGGCAAGCAGCGTCAGGCCGACAAAAACCCCGGCAGACGGCCTCTTGTTCAGGATGGGAGCGGCAATGCCGATGCCTTCGGTGACGTTGTGAAGCGCAAAGCCGAGCACCAGGAAAGTGCCGAGCCCGGCCGAGCCCGCGGCAAAGGCGGCACCAATCGCCAGCCCCTCGCCGAGATTGTGCAGCCCGATGCCGAGCGCGATATAGGTGGAGAGCGCCAGCCCCGCCGGAGCGCCGCTTCGCCTGCCGATCGCCATCAAGAGGAGGAAGCTGCTCAAGCCCGCCAGCACCACCATGACCGGCCCCTGGAAGACCGCTGCCGCCTCGCCGGCAAGCTCGAGCGCCTCGCCGCTGGCATCGACCAGCAGGAAGCCGAGCAGGCCGATCGTCAGCGACAGCAGGAAGGCCATGCCTTCGCGGCCGACCCCGCGCAGCACCGGGTAGAACATCAGGCCGACGGCCACAGGCACGATGCCGACGATGATGCCGACCAGAGCCTGCAACCGCAACTGGCCTGACATCGCCTGCGGCGTCGGCACGGCGACGGCAATGTCATGCGCAAAGGTGGCGCCGGTGTTGGTTACCACCTTCACCGCATGCGCTTCACCGAGCATCCAGGGGAACGGCAGCTTCAGCCACGCAGCCCTCCCCCGCGCGATCGGACCCGGCGGGTCCTGGGTGAATTGCCAGTAGGCGTCGTCCACCTGGACCTGCGCCACCGTCATCGGTTCCGATCCGCCGGCGCGAACAAGAAGGCTGAGGCCGCTTTCGTCGAGCACCGTCCGTTCGAAGGTCAGGTTTTCGACGGGGGGTGCACCGTTGCGGAAGCCCGACAACGGATCGGTCGACAGAATCCAGGCAACGGCGATGCCGAAGACGATGAGGGGCAGCGCCAGCCACACCAGGTTGGTCCTCGCCGCGCGGAAGGCGGCTCTCGGCAGGGTCTCGTTCATGCCAGCGCCTCCACCACATCGAACATGCCGACCCAGCCGAGTTCTGTGAACTCGGTCTGGTGCGGGTGGAACATGTAAAGTCCGGGTTCGTGCTCGGCGAAGGTAAACTCCAGAATGCCACGCTGCGCCTGGCACTGGGTGATGAGATCGACGGTCTTCAAGGTCGGCGTCAGCGTCGTGCCCTGATCGAAGTAGTCGAAGAAATTGGCGTGCAGGTGGAACGAGTTGATCGGGTCGAACTCGATGACGTTGATGAGATAGATGCGCACCGGCTTGCCCTTCACGATCCGGATCGGACGCTTCATGAAGGCGTGGGCGACGGTGTTGACGGCATAGAACTCGTTCTCGGCATCGAAGTTGGTGTCGAAGGCGTTCATCACCATCACCAGTTCCTGCCAGCCGGCATTCTCCGGCGTGCCGAGCAATCGCGACCGGGCGACGTCGGCATGCTCCGGCCGGCGCTCCGGATCCGGGTCGATGACGAAGGCGCCGTACATGCCCTTGTGGATGTGCCGGCGCAGCGGCATGGCGTGGCAATGATAGAGATGGCAGCCGAAGGGCTTGGCATCGAATTCATAAGTAAACTCGTCACCGGGATCGACCATGCCGGCGCCCGGCACGCCGTCCATGCGCGCCGCGTGAATGCCGTGAAAATGGATCGAATGCGGATGCGAGGCGTAATTGCGAAAGACGATCCTCAGCCGCTCGCCCTCCTTCGCCCGGAGCGCCGGCCCCGGTACGCGACCGTTGTAGGTCCAGGCGGGGAACTTGATGCCGGGCGCGATCTCGATCTCGCGGTCCTCGGCCGTCATTTCGAAGGTGCGTAGCGTGCGCCCGTCCGGCAGCGTCGAAACGGTGCCCGTGTCCCAATCGGTCAGCATCTCCGTCGGATCGAAACCATTGACGGCGCTATCGACCTCGCCGACCGTCATCATCGCGCCATGCCCCATGGCCGGCATCGGCTCCTGGCCCGTCGCTCCCGATGGCGCGGCATGACCGACATGGCTCGCCTGCTGCTGGCCCAAGGCGGCGCTGGTACAGATCGCCGTCCCGCCTGCTGCAGCCAGCCCGCCCATCAGCAGACTGCGCCTTCGCAGCAGATCCGGTCTCGTCGGCTTGTCCATGTTCGCCCCTCTTCCTCATTGAATGACGCGCCCCGCACAACGCCTGACCGAGGCCAGCAAAGCGCCCAGATGCTTCTGCAAATCATTTGCATCACATCTTCAATGCAAATGCAACTCATTCGCAACTAACTTGGAGCGTGATTTCCCGGTCCGGGGGCCGGCAGGGCCACTCCGCCAACGCGCCGCCCTGCCATCGACCCTGAAGCAAGAACGTCCCCGAAAGGCGCTGGCCCGGGGACGTTGAGCGGAACCCGGCCCATGGACCGGAAAAGGCGGCCGCGTGGCCAGGGCGAGCGGCCGCCGGCCTCACCATTCGAGTTCGAGTTGCGGTCGCCCGTTCGAGGTCTTCTCGAGCGTTCGTCCCGTTTCGTCGACGGTCGCGACCACCCTCTGGCGAAAAGCCGAAAAGCTTTCGAAGGTGACGACGTCGACCGGCTCGTCGAATTTCATCGTCAGGCGGTAGCGTCCCGGCTGCGCCGCGATCGCCTGGACGCCCAGGATCTCGCCTTCAAAGGGCTGGCCGAGATAATGGCCCTTGACCCGGGATCCGAGCATCCAGGGATTGAAGGGTGGCCGGTTGCCGACAGCGGCATGCAGCGTGTTCCAGTCGCGATAGCCGTATTGCGCGGCGACGAGCTCGAGCGCGCGAGAATGGCCGATGGTTTCGCCTTCGGATGCAAGGCGGGCGCGCAGGCGTTTTGCCTGGTCTTTCAGGGCGTCGAGCGAGGGAAGCGTGGTTGATCCGCGCGTCATGAGAAGGTCTCCTCAGGCGGCATGCATTCCTTGAAGATGGGAGCCCGCATTGCCACCGGTTCGCATGCCGTTTCGGCTGACCGTGTCTCGAAAGAAGGACTTCACCAAAGCATGACGCTCGCGGACGGCAGGGACCTTCACCCTGCGGTCTCCATAGGGGATGCCGCCCTGCCTGTCAAACCTGCCGCGGAACTGGCACCCCCGCGCGAAAGGCGATTGCGCACGCGCAAAAGCTGTGGGACGACTACCGGAGACCACGAGGGAGGACATCATGACCGACATGACGATACTCGCATTCGCACTGGTTGCCTTCATCGGCATCGCGACACCGGGCCCGACGGTCCTGCTCGCGCTCACCAACGGCTCACGCTACGGCGTGCGGCGCGCAACCGCCGGCATGGTCGGCGCCGTGCTGTCGGATTTCGTGCTGATCGGGGCGGTCGCGCTTGGCCTTGGCGCGCTGCTGGCGGCTTCCGAATTCTGGTTCACCGTCGTCAAATGGCTGGGCGCCGCCTATCTCGCCTTTCTTGGCATCATGCTGCTCAGGTCGAAGGGGACGATCCAGGTTTCGGGCGCGTCCGGCAGCTCCAGTCCCGTTTCCTCTGGCGCGATCTTCCTCAAAAGCTTTCTCGTTGCCGTCACCAATCCCAAGGGCTACCTGTTCTTCACCGCCTTCCTGCCGCAGTTCATCGACCCGGCAGCACCACAGGCGTCGCAATACGCCATGCTTGCGCTCGTCTTTGCCACCGTCGATTTCATCGTGATGTTCGGCTATGCGCTGCTCGGCGCGAAAGCCGCGGCGTTCCTCAAGCGCTCCGGCGCCATCTGGCTCGACCGCCTCTGCGGCGGCGCATTGCTAGCGCTGGCTGGTTCGCTCGCCCTCTATCGCCGCGCCACCGCCTGAGATGCTGCTTCGCCAAAACGTGCTCGCCAGCATTGCCAGCGGCGACGTGACCTTGGCCTTCCGGCGCTGGACCAAGCCGACGGTCAAGGCCGGCGGTCGCTTGCGCACCGCAATCGGGGTTCTCGCCATCGATGCCGTCGACGAGATCGAGCAGGGCGCGATCATCGACAGCGACGCCCACAAGGCCGGCTTTGCCGATCTCGGCGATCTCTTGAAAGAGCTTGCCGCTCGCCCGGAAGGGCGCTGCTATCGCATCGCCTTCCACCGGATCGGCGACGATCCACGCATCGCCCTGCGCCAAGCGGCAGACCTCGACCGTGAAGGGCGGGCAGAGATCGGTCGCAAGCTCGCTCGTTTCGACCACAGCGCCGGCCTGGCCTGGACCGGTCCGGTGCTGCGGCTGATCGCCGCCCGCGACGGAACGACGGCGGCGGAGTTGAGTGCCGCCATCGGCATGGAAAAACTGAAACTCAAGGCACTGATCCGCAAATTGAAGGAGCTCGGCCTGACCGAAAGCCTTGAGGTCGGCTACCGCCTGTCCGGGCGCGGGCGCGCCTATCTCGACGGCGAATAGCCGGCAGGAGAAAGTGGACGGTGGCGAGGGACACCGTCGGTCAAACCTCCCAATCCCGATCGCCGCTGTTGCACCGCCGATAGAGGTGTGAGACGACTTGCCACCCCATCAGGCAAGGCGAGGAGACAGGCATGATCGGCTACACCATGGTCGGGACGACGGACCTGAGGCGAGCGGAGCGCTTCTACGATCCGGTGATGGCGCTGATCGGCCAGGAGCGCTGCTATTGCGACGAGCAGGTTTCGTCCTGGGGCCGAAAGCACGACGGCACGGCGCCGCGTTTCTTTGCGTGCCACCCGTTCGATGGAAAACCCGCCTCCATCGGTAACGGCGCCATGACCGCCTTCCTGGTGGATAGCGCCGAGGTCATCGATCGCGTGTTCGAGACCGCCATGGCGCGCGGCGGCAGCGAAGAGGGAAAACCGGGCTTCCGCCCGCAATATGGCGAAGGTTTCTACGCTGCCTATGTGCGCGACCCCGACGGCAACAAGCTTGCCTTCGTCTGCTACGACGCCCGCAAGGCCGGGAGCACGTCCTGACCGGTCCTAGCGGCGCGTCGACCAGCCAAACCAGATCGCCACGGCCGCGAGCATCAGTGCCAGCACGCGCCGCACCAGCCGTTCGCGCGCCGGCGAGTTGAGGACCGGCTCCAGCGTCCCGGCCAGAAGCACGATCGCGGCATGCACCGCGGTCGCGACGCCCACATAGAGTGCGGCAAGCGTCAGGTTCTGCGGCAGCAGCGGCCGGGTATCGTCGACGAAGGTCGGAAGCACCGTGACGAAGAACAGCGCCGCCTTCGGATTGAGCAGATTGGTGATCAGGCCGCGCCGGAAATAGAAGGTTGCGGGCTTGCCGCTCGGCCCCGCCTCCTCGCCGTCGCCATTCCAGGCCTCGAAGGCGAGATAGAGCAGGAAGCCGACGCCGGCCCAGCGAAGCGCCCCATAGAGCATGTCCGACTGGCCGACGAACTCGGCAACGCCGAAGGAGGCGGCAAGACCCACGAGCGCGAGGCCGAGCGCCACGCCGGCAACGGTCGCCATGCCCGGCCGGCGCCCCTCCGAGGCAGCAACCATGGCGAGGTAGGCCATGTTCGGCCCTGGCGTCAGTTCGATGATGAAGGATGTCAAGAGAAAGGGCAGCAGGGTCGCTACCCCGAAAATGAACGGATCCATGCGCGAGATTTCCATCCGCTTGCAACAAGGCCTTGCCCGCAAGCACAGGTCAGCGCGGCGATGTTGTCAAGCGAGACCGGTGATCCGGGAGGAGATCCTCCGCTGATGGGCGCAACCGCCCCCTCCCCGGCCGGTTCGCCTGGAGAGGGGGCGGCGAAAAATCCGCCCCCGCAGGGTTGGAGGCGGAAAGCGTCAGGCCGCCCGGCGAACCGGCGGCATCGCAAGCTTGCGACCGCTGGCGACGATCAGGCCGGCCGCACCTTCGAGCCAGTTGTCCTTGAGTTCGAGCGCCAGGAAGCGGTCGCGCTCGAACGGGCCCGGCATGACAAGGTGCTGGGTGCGGCTGGCGAAAAAGCCGAAGCGTTCGTAATAGGCAGCGTCGCCGACGAGCAGGATGGCGCCATGGCCGCGGTTCTTGGCCGCCTCGATCGCCGCCCGCATCAGCATGCCGCCGATGCCCTTGCCCTCGTGGCCCGGGTCTACGGCGAGCGGGCCGAGCAAAAGCGCCGGCACGGCATGGCCCTCGCGGCTGACGCCGGCCTCGACGTTCCAGAGCCGAACCGTGCCGATCACATGACCGTCGATATCGCGGGCGACGAAGGCAAGGCCTTCGGCCGGCAGCCGGCCGCTGCGCAGCTTCTCCGAGGACTTGCGGCGGCGCTCAGGCCCCATGGCACGGTCGAGCAGGTTTTCACGGGCGACGACGTCACCCGGATTTTCGGCATCGATTACAAATGTGGTGGGCGCGAAGAATGCGCGCAGGGCGTCAACAACAGCGGCCATCGGGGCCTCCCGTCATCAAAACCGCTTCAGGCGGACCGAACGAAAATTGTGAAGTGGCGCTCCCGTTTGAGGACGGGAGCAGGCCGGATCAGATCACATAGGCCTTCAGCGGCTCGAAGCCGTTGAAGGCGACGGCCGAGTAGGTCGTCGTGTAGGCGCCGGTGCCTTCGATCAGAACCTCGTCGCCGATCGAGAGCGTGATCGGCAGCGGATACATGTTCTTCTCGTAGAGCACGTCGGCCGAATCGCAGGTCGGGCCGGCGAGCACGCAAGGCTCCATCTCGTCGGCGTCGCGCGCCGTGCGGATCGGGTAGCGGATCGCCTCGTCCATGGTTTCGGCGAGACCGCCGAACTTGCCGATATCGAGGAAAACCCAGCGATGGGCGTCGTTGTCCGACTTCTTCGACACGAGCACCACTTCAGCCTTGATCACGCCGGCATTGCCGACCATGCCACGACCCGGCTCGATGATGGTCTCCGGGATGTTGTTGCCGAAGTGCTTCTTCAAGGCACCGAAGATCGCCTGGCCGTAGGCTTCGGCCGTCGGCACGTCCTTCAGGTACTTCGTCGGGAAGCCGCCGCCCATGTTGACCATCTTCAGCTCGATGCCACGCTTGGCAAGCTGAACGAAGACGCGCTTGGCATCGGCGAGAGCCGCATCCCAGGCGTCGAGCTTCGTCATCTGCGAGCCGACATGGAACGAGACGCCGTAGGAGGTAAGGCCATGCTGGTGGGCGTAGACGAGCACGTCGACGGCCATCTGCGGCACGCAGCCGAACTTGCGCGACAGCGGCCATTCGGCGCCTTCGCCATCGGTGAGCACGCGGCAGAACACGCGAGCGCCGGGGGCCGCACGGGCGACCTTCTCGACTTCCTCGTGGCTGTCGACCGCAAACAGATTGACCCCCAGCGCAAAGGCGCGCGCGATGTCGCGTTCCTTCTTGATGGTGTTGCCATAGGAAATGCGGCTCGGGGTCGCACCGGCGTCGAGCGCCATTTCGATTTCAGCGACGGACGCGCAATCGAAGGACGAGCCGAGACCGGCGAGAAGGCGCAGGACTTCCGGCGCCGGGTTGGCCTTGACGGCATAATAGATCGAGCTGTCGGGCAGCGCGTGGCGGAAGGCCTTGAAATTGTCGCGCACGACGTCGAGGTCGACAACGAGGCACGGGCCGTCGGGTCGTCGGGTGTTGAGAAAGTCGATGATGCGAGCCGTGGTCATGGCCATATTCCCCTGATCCAAGATGCTCCGCTTTCGCGGAGGACAAAGGGCATACGCGCACATGCTCTGGAACCAGCCGGTGGAGACCCCGGAACCATGCATGCGCTCGATGCGCGAACGGTGAATCAAAGCCCGCCTAGGCTTCAATTCGGCTTTGTCTGCCATGGATTGGAGGGAATAACCCAACCGCACTTCCGGCAATGAAGGTGTGCCTCTTCAGTAACCCCGGCTGTTGGAAAGCCGGCAGACACCAGAAAGGCCCGCACCGTCGTTGCTTCAAGATGTCCTCGCATTTCCCGGTTGGCCGGAATAGCGACTGGAGGGGTTAGTTCCAGGTACCTTACCGATACCCTCACCTAATCGAGGGTCGGCGGACACCCACAGGCACGTGCGACTTTGGGCAAGGGCGTAGGTAAGAAAAAAGCCTGTCGTAATCAAGAGTTTTTTCGCGCCGGCAGTTGAATTTTTTTCCAGGCGGGCAAAACTGTCGGCGTTCACAAATCCTGAACGACAAGGACCGCATCGGTCACCGTGATAAGGCATTGAAAGAACGCTATTATTTCGGGAATCCTGCGCGGACAGCCAGAGGCCGGCGCGATGACGCAAGCGACGGACAATTTGCCGTCGGCATCATCGAGGCGGAAACAGGCCTTCGCCGGCGAATCGGCGAAGCGCGATTGAGAGCACGAAAGAAAGACCGCCATGGACACACTCACCCGCATCCGCGCCTTTATCGATGTCGTGGACGCCGAGGGGTTCTCGGCCGCCGCAAGGCGCGTCGGCAAGTCGAAGGCACTGCTTTCGAAATATGTGCGCGAGCTGGAGGACGAGCTCGGCGCGCTGCTCCTCAACCGCACGACACGGCAGTTCTCGCTCACCGAAGCCGGCCACACCTATTATCGCACCGCGTCGGAAATCCTGAAGGAGATCGACAATCTCGCCGACCTGGTGCGCGCCAACAATTCCGACCTGAAGGGACGGCTGCGCATCACCGCGCCGCGCACCTTCGTCGATGCCGAGATCGGCCAGTCGCTGGTCGACTTCGGCAAGCAGCATCCCGAACTCTCGCTTGAGATCATCTCCGACGACCGCTTCGTCGATCTCGTCGAGGAAGGCTTCGACGTCGCGATCCGCATTACCCGGCTGGAAGATTCCACCCTGATCGCCCGCAAGCTCGACGACTTCCAGGTGCTGATCTGTGCCGCGCCCGAGTTTCTGGAAAAGGCCGGCCCGATCGACCACCCGACAGACCTGGCGAAAATCCCCTGCATCCTCGACACCAATGGCCGTTCCTATTCCAACTGGCGGTTCGTCGAGCCCGACGGTTCGGCCTTCACCGTACCGGTCAGCGGCCCGATCGAGGTCAACAGCCCGCTTGCGGCCTTGAGGGCCGCGGTTTCCGGCATCGGTGTCTCGATCATTCCGGATTTCATCGCCCGCCCGAAGATTGCGACCGGCGAACTCGTGACGCTGTTCGACGATTTTCTGCCGCGCGACCGCGGCATCTATGCGATCTATCCGCACCGCCGCTATCTGCCGGCCAAGGTCAGGACCCTCGTCGATTTCCTGCACGCCTGGTTCCGCAGGCCCCGCTGAGCGGGAGCGAGCGCCGCAAAGTCCCAATTCCGTCCCATTTCCGGTACATTCCCGGAAACGAATCGCGGAGCGATTGCTCCAGCCGAAAGGATTGCCGCCACATGAGAACCAAACACCTCGTCATGGCCGGCCTTGCCACCTTGGCTGCGCCGACCCTGGCCTTTGCCCATCCGCATATCTTTGCGGAAGCGCGTCTCGAGGTGGTCTCCGACGACAAGGACGAGATCAGCGAACTCCGGAACGTCTGGCGCTTCGACGAACTGTTCTCCTCCAGCGTCGTGCTCGATTTCGACAAGAACTCGAATGCGACGCTCGATCCGGACGAACTGGCGGAAGTCGGCCAGACCGTGATGGAGTCCTTGTCTGAGTACAATTACTACACGACGATCCTCGACAACGGCAAAACCATCAAGGTCAACAAGCCGGATCATATCACCGTCGACTACAAGGACGGCCAGCTCCTGATGATGTTTGCGGTCAAGCCGGCCGAGCCGATGCCGCTCAAGGGCAAGCTCTCCTTCGGCGTCTACGATCCGACCATGTATACGGCGATGGATTTCGCCACCGATACCGACCTGACCGTCGTCGGCGACAAGATCAATGCCTGTGAACACAAGGTCGTCCGCCCCGATCCCGACGAAGTTCTCGCCGAGAACAAGGACACCCTGACCGATGCCTTCTGGAACGATCCGACGGGCACCGACATGTCGAAGCTCTTTGCAACCAGGATCGAGATCACATGCTGAACACTCGCGGGATCGGGCGTCTGGTCACGGCAGCGCTTGTCGTCACGGCGCTCTCGGCAACCTTCGCCGCGGCCCAGTCGCCGCTCGGCATCGGCACGGCCGAGCCCGCATTCAAGACGACCGGTTTTCTCGGCGGCTTCTTCGCCTGGGTCAATGTCGAGCAGCAGAGCTTCTACCGGCTGATGACCGGCGCGCTCAAAGGCATGCGCGAGAACCCCTGGCAGCTCTGGTCGCTGGTCGGGCTTTCCTTCACCTATGGCGTGCTGCACGCCGCAGGCCCCGGCCATGGCAAGGCGGTGATCTCCTCCTACATGATCGCCAACGAGACCGAACTGAAGCGCGGCGTGCTGCTCTCCTTCCTGTCCTCACTCCTGCAGGGCGTGGTCGCGATCCTGTTGATCGGCGCCGTCTACCTCGTCCTGCGCGGCTCCTCGATCAGCATGACCAGCGCAACGCGCTGGCTGGAGATTGCAAGCTACGCGCTGATCGCCGCCTTCGGCGGCTGGCTGCTCCTGCGCAAGCTGCGCTCGATGCTGCGACCGGTTGCCGTGGCCGCCGTTGCCGGCGGCGGGCACGTCCAGCTCGCGCCGGATCACCATCATCATCGCCACGATGACAGCCATCACCACCATCACCACGGACACGAACACGGCGGGCACCATGGGCACAGCCATGGCCCAGGCGAAGTTTGCGCAAGCTGCGGCCATGCGCACGCGCCCGATCCGTCGATGCTGAAGGGGGACCGTTTTGCGCTCAGGGAAGCGTGGTCGGCGGTCATCGCCGTCGGCCTTCGCCCCTGCTCCGGCGCACTCATCGTGCTGTCCTTCGCGCTGCTGAACGGGCTTTACCTCGGCGGCGTGCTCTCGGTCCTTGCCATGTCGATCGGTACGGCGATCACCGTCTCGATCCTCGCCACAATGGCGGTCACCGCCAAGAGCGTTGCGCTGCGCTATGCGTCGAGTAACTCTGCGGCGACCCGAATCTCGAATGGCATCGAGATCGCCGGTGCGGCCCTGGTTCTGTTGCTGGGATTGGTTCTGCTCGGCGCGGCGCTGCAGAGCTGATGCCTGCCGCGCCGGCGCCTGACCGTCAGAGCCCGCGCTTGCGCTGATAGCGGGCGCGCAGCCAGAAGAGCAGGAAGAAGCCGAGCACGAAGATCACGCCGAACGCGGCGGCAAGCCAGGGCGAGATGTCGCCGAGCTTGAGCATGATCGACGGCAGCACGAAGAAGCCGAGGCCGGCGACGACGAGAATGATCGCAGCGGCGATCGCCGGTGACTTTTCCTTGTTCTGCATGACTTCCCTGCTGTTGTCTGCTTGGGCGTGGCGTCCGGCGCCTATTTCGACGCCCGCCGCTCCAACTCCGAACGTATATCTTCAAGCCGCCGCTTCTGGCGACCGTCTTCATCGAAATTATCAGCTGCGAGCCAGGTTTCGAATGCGGCATTGAGCAGCGGCCATTCGCTGTCGATCATCGAGAACCAGGCGGTGTCGCGATTGCCGCCCTTGGAAATCATGTGCTGGCGGAAGATGCCTTCGAAGGTAAAGCCGAGGCGCGCGGCGGTCTTGCGGCTCGCCATGTTCTCGCTGTGGCATTTCCATTCATAGCGGCGATAGCCGAGATCCTCGAAGACGTGTTTCGCCATGAGGTAATGGACTTCGGTCGACAGCGGCGAGCGTGCCATGGCGGCGCCGTGCGCCACGGAGCCGACTTCCACGACGCCGTTGGCCGGATCGGCGCGCATATAATTGGCCATGCCGACGACGATGCCGGTCGCCTTGTCGCGGAAGACCTCAGTGACCCAGCCGGACTTTTCCTGGGCCGCCGTCAGCCAGGCATCGAAAGCCTCGATGTCCCTGAAATCCGGCTGCGTGAAATACTTCAGCAGCGGGTTGATCGCCAATCCGCCGAGGCCGTCCCAGAGGTCCTGCAGATGCCGGTCGCGCTCATAGGCCTCGAGCTTGACGAAACGCCCTTCCAGCGCGACGCCCTTCGGCGCCGGGCACCCTTTCCAGTTCTTCAGATCCCGCATCGGCCGCTCCTCCCGTCGTTGCCATCTGGAATAGGCCAGAGTGGCGACCGAGACAAATTCAAAGTGGTTATGGACCCTGTTCGAATTGGTGATGCACCGATGAGGCGCAGCCCCGGAATGCTAGGCCCTGGCCGGCATTTTGGCGGCCGATACCGTCGCCTCGATGTGATCGACCAGCGCGTCGGCAAGTCCGAGGCGGCCGGCGAGCAGGTCGAGATAGCCGCGCTCCGCCCGGGTTTCCGGCTCGATCGTCAGGCGCGAGGCGGTGTAGATCTCCACGCGCTCCTCCTCGGTCTTGGCCGCACCGACGATCGCGTCGATATCGACCGGATTGGCAAGCTCGCCTTGGAGGAAAGCCGCAGCATCGGCCGAGAGGCCCGACACCGAGAGCTTGTCCATGATGTGCTGGCGCTCGGCCTCGTCGATATGACCGTCGGCGCGTGATGCGGCGATCATGGCGCGCACCAAAGTCAGCGCGAAATCATGGCTGACGGCCTCGGGAGCGGAAGCAAAACCTGAATCGGCCGGCGGCGGCAGAAGCTCCGGCTCGCCCTTGGCGACCGTCGCACCACCCGGCGTCGTGCCGGCCTGATAATTCTTGTAGGCCTGGTAACCGAGACCGGCGATCGCCGCGAGACCACCTAGCACGGCGGCGTTGCCGGCCAGCTGGCGACCCGACTTGGTGCCGAGCAGAACCGCGGCGATCGCGCCGGTCGCCAGCGGATTGTCCTTGGCAAGCTGCGTCGCCTGGGTCGCGCGATCGCGCACCGTGCCGCCGGCACCGGGCACCTGCGATCCCAGAAACTGATCCAGCAATTTCTTCGCGTCGAACATCGGGTTTCGCTCCTTGTCGGTTCCGGGCGGTTGAAGACGAACGCAAGGGTGCGCCGCCCGCGCGCCCATCGCCGAATGGATTGAGACATAGGAACGTTGCAGGGAAAATACAAATTCGCGCCAGAGGCGAGAGACGCCATGCGGCCAAAAGAAAAAGCCGGGCTTTCACCCGGCTTTCGAAATCAGACCGCGGTCGCTTGCCGCTCAGCCCTTGAGAGTAAAGGCTTCTGCCGCAAGCTTGGTGATGCCGGCCCAGTCGCCCTTGGCAACCAGTTCCTTGGGCGCGACCCAGGATCCGCCGACGCAGACGACGTTCGGCAGCGTCAGATAGTCGCGCGCGTTGGAAAGCGAAATCCCGCCCGTCGGGCAGAACAGCGTGCCAGCGAGCGGCGAGGACAGCGACTTGAGGTAGGCAGCGCCGCCAGCCTGCTCGGCCGGGAAGAACTTCATGACGTCGTAGCCCTCTTCGCGCAGGCCCATGACTTCGCTCGCCGTCGCCGCACCCGGCAAAAGCGGCACGTCGTGGTCATTGGCGACGTCGATCAGTTCCTGCGTGGTGCCGGGGCTGACGATAAACTTCGAGCCGGCTTCCACCGCCGCTTCGAACTGCGCGGCGTTGAGGATCGTGCCGGCGCCGGCAACCGCACCTTCCACTTCGTTGGCAACCGCGCGGATCGCTTCGAGTGCGGCCGGCGTGCGCAAGGTGATCTCGATCGCCTTCAACCCGCCGGCAACGAGCGCGCGCGCCAGGGGAACGGCGGTCGCCACGTCGTCGATCACCAACACCGGAACGACCGGCGCCAGTTTGAGGGTTGAAAGAAGCCTGTCGGATTTCGCGCTCATGCCGATCGTCCTTTTTAAAACGATTGAATATGCCCCCCGCATACTCCCCCGGCCACCGGTTGTCGAGACCCAAGGCGGCGGCAGCGTGGCTTTCGCCCGTAAGGCAACGGTAATATGCAACTTGCGACAAAGAGATGACTTGAGCCTTTGCGCGAAAGCGATAGGTTGGTGGCCGCGGGCCTCGAAATGGCGGATTTTCCATGGCGAAGGAAATAGAGCGCAAGTTTCTGGTCGCTTCCGACGGATGGCGGGAGCGTGCCGACAAGGGCATTGACCTCAGGCAGGCCTATGTCGTGACCATGGACGACCGCTCGCTACGCGTGCGCATCCACGGCGACAAATGGGCGCGGCTCACCATCAAGATCGGCAAGTCGGCGCTGGTCAGAAATGAGTATGAATACGACCTGCCGATGGACGATGCCCGCGAGATGTTGACCCAGGCTGTCGGCATCGTCATCGAGAAAAGGCGCTACCGCGTGCCGCACAAGGGCTTCACCTGGGAAGTCGACGTTTATGAAGGCGCGCTCAAGGGCCTCGTCGTTGCGGAAGTCGAGATGAAGCGCGAGACCGACATGCCGGCGCTGCCCGATTGGGTCGGACGGGAGATCACGGGCGATCGCCGCTACTCCAACCAGTCTCTCGCCACCGAAGGGCTGATGGAAGCGCAACCATGACCTACGCCTTCGAACCTGGACGGCCTTTTTCGGAAGACTTCCGCGCGATCGCCGCCGAGCAGCTGACACAAGCGGTCATGACGCTCGAAGATCGGCCCGACGGCATGCACGAGGCGATCCACGAGGCCCGCAAGAACTTCAAGCGCCTGCGCTCGCTCTACCGTCTCGTGGCAGCGGACGCACCGCTTTTTCAGAAACATGAGAACGCGCGCATCCGCGACATGGCCCGAAACCTGTCAACCGTTCGGGACGCAGCGGCACTGGTCGAAAACGCCCTTTACCTCAAGGCGGCCGCCTGCAACGAGGAGGAAGAACGGGCGCTGACCCATGTCTGCGAGCGGCTGACAACGCGCCGGGACCGCATCACTGAAAGCGCAACGGATATCGAGGACCGCGTGTCAGCCACCATCGTGCGCTGCGAGCAGGCACTGCAGGCCCTTAGCCAGGTGACATTCGACGATCGACGCCGCAAGACCGCAAACCGGCTGACGAAGGGATGGCGGCGCACTCTGAAGCGGGCCAAGCGCGCCAGGCAAGCCTGCAGCGAGACTTCGGAAGCCCCGGCGTTCCACGAGCTGCGCAAGCGGGCGCAGGACTATCGCATGCATCTCGGCCTGATGCGCGCGGTCTGGCCTTCGGCCCTGCAGGCCAAGCGCGTCGAGGCCAAGGCGCTGGTCGACACGCTCGGCCACCTCAACGATCTCGCGGTCATGACCCAGCTGATCAACGAGGATCCGGGCCTTGCCGGCAACAGCCAGGATCAGGCGCACCTCATCGCCGCCGTCATCGACCGACAGGGTAGCTTGCGAAAGCACGCTCTCGACCTCGCCGCCGAGGTCTTCCAGGAGGAACCGGACGACGAGAGCCGGACGATCCGGCTGCTCTGGCTTGACGCTGTGCGTTGACTGCATGTCCAGTCGCGCGAGGCGTCCTGCGCGACAGAGTGGCCTTGCCTCCCCCCGCGATTGCGCTTGAGCCGCGAAAGCTGTATTTGCTCGGGCCATGACCGACATCTCCACCACCCCGCGCGCTCAGACCCATGGCGAGACGCATGGCCAGTTCCTGGTCGCTGCGCTCTATCATTTCGCGAGCTTCCCGCGTTACGCCGATTTCCGCGCGCCGCTGCAGGCCGTCTGCGACGAAAACGGCGTCAAGGGAACGCTGCTTGTCGCCCATGAAGGCATCAACGGCACGATCGCCGGCACCGATGCCGGCATCGCCGCGGTGCTCGCGTTTCTGCGGGCGCAGCCGGAACTGAAGGCGCTTGAGCACAAGGAAAGCCGCGCGTCGTCGATGCCGTTCCTGCGCATGAAGGTCAGGCTGAAAAAGGAAATCGTCACCATGGGCGTCGAGAACATCGACCCCAACAAGATCGTCGGCACCTATGTCGAGGCGAAGGACTGGAACGCGCTGATCTCCGATCCCGATACGATCGTCATCGATACGCGCAACGACTATGAGACGGCGATCGGCATCTTCAAGGGCGCGGTTGATCCGCAGACCAAGACCTTCCGCGAGTTTCCGGACTGGGTGCGCAACCACACCGGCCTGCACAACAAGCCGAAGATCGCGATGTATTGCACCGGCGGCATCCGCTGCGAGAAGGCCACCGCCTTCATGAAGGAGCAGGGCTTCGACGAGGTCTACCACTTGAAGGGCGGCATCCTCAAATATCTGGAAGACGTGCCGCAGGAAGAAAGCCTCTGGGAAGGCGCCTGCTTCGTCTTCGACGACCGCGTCTCCGTGACCCATGGCCTCGAGGAAGGCGAGCACACGCTCTGCCACGCCTGCCGCCAACCACTGACCCCGGCCGATCTCCTCTCGCCGCACCACGAGGACGGTGTCTCCTGCATC
Organism: Ensifer adhaerens; assembly: GCF_002940685.1. Taxonomy (GTDB): domain Bacteria; phylum Pseudomonadota; class Alphaproteobacteria; order Rhizobiales; family Rhizobiaceae; genus Ensifer; species Ensifer adhaerens_E. Next base: position 322,235 of record NZ_PNFP01000005.1, read on the forward strand.
CATTGCCACGAGGTCCGCACCGACGAGGATCGCGAGCGCTACCGCCAGCGCCAGAGGCAGATCGAGCTTGCCAGAAAGCGCGGCGAACGCCACCTCGGCAGCTGAAAAGTCAAAGCTTGATATCCGGTCCAGCGGCCGAAGGGTTGCCGTCCGCAGCAAACTTCAGAATCACACTGCCTATGGGGCGGCGTATGCGGATGACAAGTTCCTGACCAAAATCAGACGGCGAACGTTCAAGCACGACAAACTCTTTCAACATGCGGTCATCCTTTGACCACTGACGCGGGAACGCAAAACCGCAATCGGTGGCTCCGCAGCGGACCTCTACCGTTCCGGGGTCACCATTTCTGCCCGAACGCAAGCTCAGTTCCACGCCATTTTGGTCGGTGAACAAAGGGCAGATCTTTCCTTGGTTGCATGTGATTTCGGCGTGGGAGAGAAGCTTGCCGTGCAACAAAAACACATAGCGAACGCGAAAGGTGCCCTCGTCAATCGACTCCGCAGGCACCGCCTCCGCCTGCAGAAGCATGGCAAGCGATACAGCGAGCAGCCGGCTCATTCCACGGTCCCAATATTTCATTTGCGCCTCGAATGCGGACACGGTCTCACCGTAACGAACACGACTCTGAGGCGCATTTGTGAAGACGAAAACAATCCTAAAGAGAAGTCTTTCACGTCAACACAGCGGCGCCTTGGGTCCTGTCAGCCTGGCAACGCCTCGCACTCGTCAAGCGCCAGCGTGCTGCGGTCCCACTCATGGCGGCTGCGGGTGAAAATGGCGTCGGTCGGGCGAAACGCCGAGGGGTCGTCGAGCGTGCCGGCATAGATCGACACACGCGGATCGTCCGGCGGACCGGAGCCGTAGACCTGGCTGCCGCAGGTTTCACAGAAATAGCGAACCGATGGATTGCCGTTTTCGGCGCGTGTCTGATAGCCGCGGCCTGTGCCCGACATCGCCACATCGGCACGATCGAAGATCATGTAGCAGCAATGGCCGGTGCCGGTCGTGCGCTGGCAGTCGCGGCAGTGGCAGAAGCCGGAAAAGAGAGGCTGCCCTTTCGCCTCGTACCGGACCGCGCCGCAGAGGCATCCACCTTTCATGACACTCATGGTTCGTCCTCCTCGAAGAGCAGGAGGATAGCCAAGCAACAATCGCGGTCAAAGAAAAACCGCGCGCCGGGATTGCAGCGCGCGGTTCAGATTTCCTGTCGAAGGGAGAGCTTACCAGCTCGGGATCAGCGCGCCCTTGAAGGTGTCGTTGATGAAGGTCTTCACCTTCTCGTCGTGGTAGGATTCGACCAGCGTCTTCACCCACGGCGCGTCCTTGTCGGCCTTGCGCACGGCAATGACGTTGGCATAGGGCGACTTCTCGCCTTCGATCGCGATCGCGTCCTTCTTCGGATGCAGACCGGCCTCCATCGCGTAGTTGGTGTTGATGACGGCGGCGTCGACGTCCTGCAGCGAGCGCGGCAGCTGGGCGGCGTCAAGCTCGGCGAAGGTGATGTTCTTCGGGTTCTCGGTGATGTCGGCGGGCGTCACCTTCAGGCCGGCTTCTTCCTTGACCTTGATCAGGCCCTTGGAGGCGAGAACGAGCAGCGCGCGGCCGCCATTGGTCGGGTCGTTCGGGATGGCGATCGTCGCGCCGTCCTGAAGTTCGTCGAGGCTCTTCACCTTCTGCGAATAGACACCCATCGGCGTGGTGATGGTGGTGCCGACGCTGACGATCTCGAAGCCGCGATCGGCGATCTGGTTGTCGAGATAGGGCTGGTGCTGGAACGAATTGGCGTTGAGGTCGCCATCGGCCAGCGCCTGGTTCGGAACGACGTAGTCGGAGAATTCGAGGATCTCGATGTCGAGGCCCTTCGGCGCTGCGACTTCCTTCACCTTCTCCATGATCTGGGCATGTTCGCCCGGCGTGACGCCGACCTTGATGGTTTCGGCAAGCGCCGTGCCGGCGGAAAGAGCGGCGATCGCTGCCGCGATGATGAGCTTCTTCATGGTCGTCTCCTTGTTCACGTTCAGTCTTGGGAGGAAATCAGGTCTTGCGGTTTTTCTTGTCGAAGCGTCGCGCCAGACCGTCGCCGGCACTCTGGACGAGCTGCACCAGCACGATCAGCACGACGACGACGACAAGCATTACGTCGGGCATGAAGCGCTGGTAGCCGTAGCGGATGCCGAGGTCTCCGAGCCCGCCGCCACCGACGGCGCCGACCATGGCCGAATAGCCGATGAGGCTGACGGCTGTCATGGTGAGCGCCAGCGTCAGCGCCGGACGCGCCTCGGCAAGCAGCACCTTGAAGACGATCTGCATCGGGGTCGCGCCCATGGCGCGCGCCGCTTCGATCAGCCCCTTGTCGATCTCGCGGATCGCGGCTTCCACCAGACGCGCGACGAACGGGATCGTCGCGATCGTCAGGGGCACGATCGCCGCCTTGGTGCCGATCGAGGTTCCGGTCAAAAGCCGGGTGAAGGGAATGATGGCGACGACAAGGATGATGAAGGGCGTCGAGCGCGTGGCGTTGACGATCAGCCCGACGATGCGGTTGATGGTCGGCGCCGGGAACAGTTCGCCCTTGCCGCTGGTCGCAAGAAAGATGCCGATCGGGCCGCCGATCAGCGAACCGATCAGGCCGGCGATGGCGACCATGTAGATGGTGTCGACAGTGGCGCCGGCGATGCGCAGGAGAATATCAGGCGACATAACCGAGCACCTCCGTGACCAGGCCGTTTTCGACAAAGAAGCGTTCGGCGCGGCCGGACGTCTCGGGGTCCGCGCCATAGGCAACGACCAGCGAGCCATAGGGCGCCCCGCCGATCTCGTCGATCGTGCCAGCGATAATGTTGACCTCGGCGCCGACAGACTTGATGAGCTGCGAGATCAGCGGCTTTTCGGCGGCAGCCCCGAAGAAGGTCAGCCGCACGACGGCGCGATCGCCGGCCGCAGGTGCAGGCTTCAGCGCGCGGGCGACCGCGTCTGGAAGCTTCGAGCCCGGCAGGCCCGAGAGCAGCGCCCGCGTCGTCTCGTGCTTCGGATGGGTGAAGACGTCGAAGGTGTGGCCACGCTCGACGATCCGGCCATGATCGATGACGGCGACGTCTGACGTCACCGCCTTCACCACTTCCATCTCGTGAGTGATGAGCAGCACCGTCAGGCCGAGATCGGCATTGATGCGCTTCAAAAGCTCCAGGATCGACTGGGTCGTTTCCGGATCGAGCGCCGAGGTCGCCTCGTCGGAGAGCAGGAGCTTCGGCTCGGTCGCAAGCGCGCGGGCAATGCCGATGCGCTGCTTCTGGCCGCCGGAAAGTTCGGCCGGATAGCGCCCGTGCTTGTCGGCGAGACCGACGAGATCGAGCAGCGGCCGAACGCGCTGTTCGATCGCACGCTTGTCCATGCCGGATATTTCGAGCGGCAGCGCGACGTTTCCGAACACGGTGCGCGAGGACAGCAGGTTGAAGTGCTGGAAGATCATGCCGACGGAGCGGCGAAGGCTGCGCAGCGCCGCCTCGTCGAGCCCGCCGACATCGACGCCGTCGACCAGCACCTTGCCGCCCGTCGGCTTTTCAAGCCCGTTGACCAGCCGGATCAGCGTCGACTTGCCAGCGCCGGAGCGGCCGATGATGCCGGTGATCGAACCACGGTCGACGGTCAGCGAGACCTTGTCGAGCGCAGTGAAGGCGTCGCTGGTGCCGGAAGCGGGGAAATGCTTGGAAACGCCGTCGAAGACGACTGCCGCGTCAGCCGATGGCGTGGTGTTTTGGGCGGAGACGCTCATCGTTCGGAAATCCCCGAATGAGGCGCAGTCGGAATGTGCGGGTACATAAGTGCTCTCGGATGTTCAAAACTCATGATCCCGGGCCCGGCCGGGATGGAACGCGCGTCTGGTCAGGCCGACATTCGACAACGCATTCGGAACAGGGAGCACTTCTCTAACATCAAGAAACCAGTCAGTTCAACTTTGGCGCCGCATGGCCCGCATGCGACATAATCTACGGCTCTTATGGAGAACTGCCGCACCCTTTCACAGGCATGATTTTTCCGAATTTGCCAAGCCGCGGCAAAACCATGCTCTTTTGCTGCGCAACGCGCCGTCATTCCGCAAATCGCCATCTTGGATATCCTTGTTCAGGCGGACTGTGCCGGATCGCGTTTCGTGCTAACGGGCAGGTCCCACGGAGCCAAGAGGTAGAAATGCGCATCGTCTTGACCGGAAGTTCTGGCCGCATCGGCCGGGCGATCTATAACGCGCTCGCCGCCGCCGACCACGACGTCATCGGCATCGATCGCACGCCGTTCGGCACCACCACCATCGTCGGCGATCTCGTTGACGGGGAACTGCTGGAGCGGGCCATGGAGGGGGCGGACGCCGTCATCCACACGGCGGCCCTGCACGCGCCGCATGTGGATGCGGTCGCCGACCAGGAATTCGAACGCGTCAACGTAATGGGTACCCACCTGGTGATTGCCGCAGCCCAAGCCGCCGGTGTCGGCCGCATCGTCTTTACCAGCACCACGGCGCTCTACGGCCATGCGGTAACAGACGGAGGCTGCACCTGGATCACCGAGGAGACGCCGCCGAAGCCGCACACCATCTACCACCACACCAAGCTTGCCGCCGAAGCTCTGCTCGAAAACGCCGCCGATCGTGCTTTGCATGTGCGGGTATTGCGCATGTCGCGCTGTTTCCCGGAGGCCGCCAATCGTATCGCAAGCTACCGCCTGCACCGCGGCATCGATGCGCGCGACGTGGCTGCCGCGCATGTGGCAGCACTCGACAATGGCGGCCCGGCTTTTCAGCGCTACATCATCTCGGGCGAAACGCCGTTGCTTCAGACCGATTGCCGCCGGCTGGCGGAGGATGCCGCGGGGCTCCTGCGTGAGCGTGCGCCAAAACTGTCGCAGGCCTTTGCCGATCGCGACTGGCCGCTGCCCGCAACGATCGACCGGGTGTATGACCCGAGTGCTGCGATCGAAAAGCTCGACTGGAAGCCGCGCTACGGTTTCAAGGAAGTGCTGGCCCAGCTCGACCGGCAGAGCCTGGAAGTCCTGCCGGTCCGGCGGTGAATTGACCGAGCCGCACGGAAGCGTTGCGGGCGGGTGAGCCCGCCCGCGCAAGCGTCAGATGTGGTTGCCCTTCGGGAACTGTTCGGCCAGCGCCTTGTACCATGCACCGCTCTTCTTGATGGTGCGCACCTGGGTGTCGTAATCGACATGGACGATGCCGAAACGCATCTTGTAACCCTCGGCCCATTCGAAATTGTCCATCAGGCTCCAGGCGAAGTAGCCGCGCATCGGATAGCCCTCGGAGATCAGATCCGCCGTAACCGACAGGTGATCGGCGATGTAGTCGAGCCGCGGCTGGTCGTCGACGATGCCGTTCTCCACGCCCATGTTGTAGCAAGCGCCGTTCTCGGTGATGTAGCAGTCCGGCAGTTCGTACTTGGCGTTGAGGGTCTTGACCAGGCTGCCCAAGGCCGGGGCGTAGACCTCCCAGCCGATATCCGTCTTCACCTCGCTCACAGGCTTGGCGTTGATCGTCGCCGGGTATTCCGCGCCCTTGGCCGGGTCCGCACTGACGCGCATCGGGGTGTAGTAGTTGAGCCCCCACCAGTCGAGCGGCCGGGAGATCGTCTCCATGTCCCCGTCTTCGATCGCGGGCATGCGGTCACCGAGCGCGCTCATGAAGCTCTCCGGGTACTCGCCTTTGAAGATCGGACCGAAGAAGACGCCGTTGTGGAAGTCGAAGGCGCGCTCGGCCGCCGCCTTGTCGGCCTTGCTGTCGCTGCCGGGATAGACCGAATGGGCGTTGATGACGATCCCGGCGGGCAGGTTCGGCCGCTCGGAGCGGATGGCATCGACGCCGAGGCCGTGCGCCAGATTGGTGAAGTGCAGCGCGTGAAGGGCTGCGTCCATGTTGCGCTCGCCCGGCGCATGAATGCCATAGAGGTGGCTCAGCCACACCGAGCACCAGGGCTCGTTGAAGGTGGCAACCGCATCGAGCCGATCGCCGAGGCGGGCGATCACGGTCTTGGCGTAGCGCTGGAAGGCGTAGGCCGTCGTGCGCGACGTCCAGCCGCCATCGCCCATCAGCGCCAGCGGCAGGTCCCAGTGGTAGAGCGTGGCGAAGGCCTTGATGTTGCGCGCCTTCAGGCCGTCAACGAGACGATCGTAGAAGTCGAGACCCTTTTCATTGATCGGACCGGTGCCTTCGGGAATGATGCGCGGCCAGGCAATCGAAAACCTGTAGGCATCGACGCCGAGGCTCTCGATCAGATCGAGGTCTTCTTCCAGCCGGTTGTAGTGATCGCAGGCGACATCGCCGTTGTGACGCCCGAAAACCCGGCCCGGCATATTGGAGAAGGCGTCCCAGATCGACGGCTTGCGCCCGTCAGCCTTGGTGGCGCCTTCGATCTGGAAGGAGGCGGTCGCCACCCCGAATACGAAATCGCCCGGGAAACGCTCAGCCAGGATCTTGGGATCGGTCATCTCTTTGTCTCGTCTCGTTCCGGCCCCGCCGTCGGCGGGACCACGTTGTTTTCTCTTGTCTGAAGGCCGACCTAAAGCCGCGCCTGCAGATGTCAACTCGCGAAAAAGGGCGGGAGAGCCCGCCCTTCCGCCTCGCTTGAGGCTTCGCTTACACCTTTACCCACGCACCATTTCGTTTGGATGACTGGACGCAGGCATCGACAAAAACCATGCCCTTCATGCCGTCGTCGATGGTCGGATAGGTGACGGCCGGATCGATCTTTTCGCCCTTGCGCTTAGCAAAGATGGCGCGGGCCGCTTCGGTGTAGATGTTGGCAAAGCCTTCCAGATAGCCTTCCGGGTGGCCCGACGGCACGCGGCTGACACGGTTTGCGGCCGCACCGGCTCCGGCGCCAGCCCGGGTGAGCAAGCGCTTCGGCTCACCGAACGGCGTGTACCAGAGATAGTTCGGATCCTTCTGCGTCCATTCGAGCCCGCCCTTGGTGCCGTAGACGCGCACCATCAGGCCGTTCTCGTGACCGGGCGCCACCTGGCTGCACCAGAGCATGCCCTTGGCGCGCTCGCCGTCCTTCGCCTTGAAGCGCATCATGACGTGCGCATTGTCGTCGAGCTGCCGGCCGGGCACGAAGCTGTCGAGATCGGCTGAAAGCTCCTCCAGCTCGAGGCCGGAAACGAAGGCGCCGAGATTGTAGGCATGCGTGCCGATGTCGCCGGTCGAGCCGCCGGCGCCGGAGCGGGCCGGATCGGTGCGCCAGGCCGCCTGCTTCTGGCCGGATTGTTCGATGTTCTCCGTGAGCCAGTCCTGCGGATACTCCATCTGCACCAGCCGCACCGCGCCGATCTCGCCATTTTCGACCATCGCGCGCGCCTGCCGGACCATCGGATAGCCGGTGTAATTATGCGTCAGCACGAACAGCGCATCGCTCTCGTCGGCCGCCTTCTTCAGTTTCTTCGCGTCTGCCAGCGTCGAGGTCAGCGGCTTGTCGCAGATCACATGGATGCCGCGCTTCAGGAATTCCTTGGCGGCGGCGTAATGCACGTGGTTCGGCGTGACGATCGCCACGGCCTCGATGCCGTCCTTCAGCTTCGCCTCGCGGATCGCCATCTGCTTGAAGTCGGAATAGACGCGCGAGGGGTCGAGTCCGAGTTCGCGGCCGGAGCTCTCCGCCTTTTCCGGCGTCGACGACAGCGCGCCGGCGACCAGCTCATACTGGTCGTCGAGCCGGGCTGCGATGCGGTGCACCGCGCCGATGAAAGCGCCGGAGCCGCCACCCACCATGCCGAGCCGGATGCGGCGCTCGCGCTTCTCGCTCGTTCCTTCGATTGCCATAGTCTTCTCCCCTGTTTCCGTTTGTGTGTTGTCTTGTTTGTCGCGGCTTTCGCCCCTCATCCGCCTGCCGGCACCTTCTCCCCGCTTGCGGGGAGAAGGAACGATGTGGCCCCCGCTCGCCATGCGAATGGCAATGCGAACCATGAGATCAGCCGCCGTCCGCGTCCCCTCTCCCCGCCTGCGGGGAGAGGGTTAGGGTGAGGGGCAAACGGTCAAGGCTCTGTAAGGGGCAAACTCAGATCCCGAGCATCCGCCGGTTGGCCGCGTCATCCGTGCCGGCGTCGGCGAAGTCGTCGAAGGCCCTCTCGGTGACGCGGATGATGTGGTGCTTGACGAAGTCGGCCCCCTCGCGCGCGCCATCCTCCGGATGTTTCAGCGCGCATTCCCATTCGACCACCGCCCAGCCGGAAAAATCGTTGGCCGCCATCTTTGAGAACACCGCGCCGAAATCCACCTGGCCGTCGCCGAGCGAGCGGAACCGGCCGGCGCGATTGACCCAGCCCTGGTAGCCGCCATAGACGCCCTGACGCCCGGTCGGGTTGAACTCCGCATCCTTGACGTGGAACATCCGGATGCGGTCCTTGTAGATGTCGATGTTGTCGAGATAGTCCAGGCACTGCAGCACATAGTGCGAGGGGTCGTAGAGCATGCAGGCGCGGGCATGATTGCCGGTGCGCTCCAGGAACATCTCGTAGGTGATGCCGTCGTGCAGATCCTCGCCCGGATGGATCTCGTAGCAGACGTCGACGCCGTTCTCCTCGGCGTGGTCGAGGATCGGCTTCCAGCGCCTTGCAAGTTCGTCGAAGGCGGTCTCGACGAGGCCGGCCGGCCGCTGCGGCCAGGGGTAGACGAAGGGCCAGGCAAGCGCGCCGGAGAAGCTCGCCATGGCGTTCAAGCCCAGATTCTTCGATGCGGTCAGCGCCAGCTTCACCTGTTCCACCGCCCAGGCCTGGCGCGCTTTCGGATTGCCACGCACCTCAGGCGCCGCGAACCCGTCGAAGGCTTCGTCATAGGCCGGGTGCACGGCAACAAGCTGGCCCTGCAGATGGGTCGAAAGTTCGGTTACTTCGACGCCGTTTTCGCGCGCCTTGCCGGCAAACTCGTCGCAATAGGCCTTCGAGGTCGCAGCTTTTTTCAGGTCGATCAGCCGCGCGTCCCAGCTTGGCACCTGCACGCCCTTGTAACCGCAATCGGCCGCCCATTTGGTGATCGCATCCCAGGAATTGAATGGTGCTGCATCGCCGGCAAACTGTGCAAGAAAGAGCCCTGGCCCCTTGATGGTCTTCATCCCGATTTTCCTCCCGATGGAACGGCCGCAATTGGTGTTGGCCTTGTCCTGACAGCCGGCATGAAAGGCGATTGCACGCCTTTGTTTTCTCCCAGAACTGCCGGATCTGAAACGTTGCAGGCGCCGAAGCTAGCAGATTTTCAGCGAGGGGCAACAGCGCACGACCCAATTCCGAAGAGTTTTGTAATCGATTTCATTACAAACGGCATTGGGCCGGCCACGGCATGCCCTTGCTGCAAAAATACGCGACATAAATCACCGCCTCCCGTGCGCGTCGACGAAGCGAAAGGGCGCTTTCGAGGCGCCCTTTCAATATCCATCTCCGCTCAGACGTAGCGGTTGACGACGTTTTCCAGCAACTCCTGCTTGCCGGACTTCGGTTGCGGGTTGAGGTCGGACTTCAGCACCCAGGCCTCGATCTCCTCCAGCGAGAAGCCGCCATCGAGCATCTTCTTGGCTTCCGGCACCTGCCAGCCGGCATAGCGGCTTTCGAGCGGCGCAGACAACGCCTTGTCCTCAATCATTTTTGCCGCTGCCTTCAGGCCACGCGCGCAGCAATCCATGCCGCCGATATGGCCGATCAAGAGGTCCTCCGGATCGATCGACTGACGGCGCAGCTTGGCGTCGAAATTGGTGCCGCCGGTCTTGAACCCGCCGCCGGCGAGAACCTGGTAGTAGGCGAGCGCCATCTCCGGCACGTTGTTCGGGAACTGGTCGGTATCCCAGCCGGACTGGTAGTCGTTGCGGTTCATGTCGATCGAGCCGAAGATGCCGAGCGCGTTGGCAAGCGCCAGCTCGTGCTCGAAGGAGTGGCCGGCAAGGATCGCATGGCCCTGCTCGATGTTGACCTTCACCTCGTTTTCCAGGCCGTAGTTCTTCAGGAAGCCGTAGACCGTCGCGACGTCGTAGTCGTACTGGTGCTTGGTCGGTTCCTGCGGCTTCGGCTCGATCAGGATCGCGCCCTTGAAGCCGATCTTGTGCTTGTACTCGACGACGAGGTTGACGAAGCGGCCGAGCTGGTCGAGTTCGCGCTTCATGTCGGTGTTGAGCAGCGTCTCGTAGCCTTCACGCCCACCCCAGAGCACGTAGTTCTGGCCGCCAAGGCGCTTGGTCGCGTCGAGGCAGGTCTTCACCGTTGCTGCGGCAAAAGCAAAGACATCCGGATCCGGATTGGTCGCCGCACCCGACATATAGCGCCGGTTGGAAAAGAGGTTGGCGGTGCCCCAAAGCAGGTTGACGCCGGTCTCGGCCTGCTTCTTTTCGAAGTGATCGACGATCTCGTTGAGGTTTTTGGTGTTCTCCGCGAAGCTCTTGCCTTCCGGGCGCACGTCCGCGTCGTGGAAGCAGTAGAAGGGCACGCCGAGAAGATCGAAGAATTCGAAGGCGACGTCGGCCTTCAGCTTTGCCGCGTCCATGGTGTCCTTGAACCAGGGGCGCTCGAAGGTCTGGCCGCCGAACGGGTCGCCGCCCGGCCAGACAAAGGTGTGCCAATAGGCAACCGCGAAGCGCAGGTGGTCTTCCATGCGCTTGCCGAGCACGACCTCGTCCTTGTCGTAGTGGCGGAAGGCGAGCGGATTGGTGCTGTCGGGCCCCTCATATTTGATCTTGGCGATATCGCCGAAAAATCCTGTGCTCACGGGTCTTGCTCCTCTTTCAAGAGTGATGTCGGCCGGTATCGCCTATGCGACAGGCGCGGCCATTACGTGGAAGGTAATTGGTTTCATTCCCTCGCCCGGCGATACCGGAAGCATCGAAACGCCAAACGAAAGGAACACTTCGATGCATGACTTCAACGCCATCGCGAGAGCCTACATGGCCGCCTGGAACGCCACCGACGCCGCAAAGCGCGCGGGCCTGATCGAGAAGGCCTTCACCGCCAAAGCCAGCTACCGCGACCCGGTCATGCAGGGCGATGGCCATGCCGGTATCGATGCGCTGATCGCCGGCGTGCACGGCCAGTTCCCCGGCTTCCGCTTCACGCTGAAGGGGTCTGCCGACGGCTACGCCGACACGATCCGCTTTTCCTGGGCGCTTGGCCCGGACGGTGCTCCCTCTGTTATCGAAGGCACCGATGTCTGTGAGATCGAGAACGGTCGCCTGAAGTCGATCACCGGCTTCCTCGACAAGGTGCCGGCCCGCTGAGCGCGAGACACCTGAATGGGGCATCGGGCGCCGTATCATGACACGGCGCCCTTGATTGCCGGATAGAGCCGGCGGTAGCGCCGGTAGCTCTCCTCATAGGCCGAGATCAGCGACGCCTCGGGCGCGATGGTTTCGGCCGTGCGCGGCGCGTAGCAGGCCGCGACCGGATCGGCCCCCGTCGCGGCGATGAGGCCAAGACGCGCCGCTCCGAAGGCAGCACCGAAATCGCCGTCGGCGGGCAGGTCCACCGGAAGGTTCAGCGCGGTTGCGATCGACTTCAGCCAGTAGCGCGAACGCGAGCCGCCGCCGATCGCCGTCACCCGCGACAGCGTCGTACCGGCGGCGCGCAGCGCCTCCAGGCTGTCGCGAATGGCGAAGGAGACACCTTCCATCACCGCCTGCGTCAGCACCACCCGGCTGCTTTCGTGGCCAAGTCCGACGAAGGCGCCGCGGATCGCCGCATCGTTGTGCGGCGTGCGCTCGCCCGAGAGATAGGGAAGGAAGGTGACGCCTGAGGGCGCCTTCAGATTGTCGCCGAGTTCGGCGCTCAGGTCCGCGGCACTGCGCCCGGCAATGCCCGAATACCAGTTGAGCGCATCGGTCGCCGACAGGATGACGCCCATCTGGTGCCAGGTGTTCGGCAACGCGTGGCAGAAGGCGTGCACGGCGCTTTCCGGGTTGGGCAGGTAACTGGCGTTGGCGGCAAAGAGAACGCCTGACGTGCCGAGCGAAACGAAGGCATTGCCCTCGCCGACCGTGCCCATGCCGCAGGCGGACGCCGCATTGTCGCCGGCGCCGCCGGCAACGATGACGTCACCGGAAATCCCCCAGCGTGCGGCAAGTTCCGAGCGCAGCTTGCCGGCCGGATCGGTTCCCTCGACCAGGCTCGGCATCTGCGTTTGATCCATGCCGCTGGCCGCAAGCAGGCTTTCCGACCAGCGGCGCTTGCCCGTGTCGAGCCAGGCTGTGCCGGCCGAGTCAGACATTTCCGACATGTGTTCGCTGGTCAGCCACAGGCGCAGATAATCCTTCGGCAGCAGCACCCAGCGCACTTTGGCGAAGATCTCGGGCTCGTTGGCCCGTACCCAGGCAAGTTTTGGCGCGGTAAAGCCGGGGAAGACGATGTTGCCGGTGATCGCACGGAACTCAGGATCGGCGTCAAGCGCGGCCGCCTCGCGAAAACTGCGGGTGTCGTTCCAGAGAATGCAGGGCCGAAGCACCCGGTCGTCGGCATCGAGCAGCGTCGCACCGTGCATCTGGCCGGAAAGACCAATACCGCGCACCGCCGAAAGCTCCGCCGGGTGTGCCGCCTTCAGCCCGGCAATTGCCTCTTCGGTGGCGCGCACCCAATCGGCCGGGTCCTGTTCCGACCAGCCGGGATGCGGCCGCGAGACGTCGAGCGCGCCGGAAGCCGAGCCGACGATGCGCTGGTCGCCATCGACAAGCATCGCCTTGACGCCCGAGGTGCCGAGATCCAGTCCGAGATACATGCTAACCTCCCTTGGGCAATTCCTCGAAAGAATTGCGAAAATCTAGAGCACTACGCCGGATCGACCGGCAGGTTGTCCTTCAGGAAAATCTCGATGCGGATGCGCTCCTGCGCGCCGATGACGGCGAGACCATCGGCACGGGCCTTCAGCACCCGGATGGCGCTGCGCACCTCGTGACCGGCGTCCTGATTGAGGAGCGCGTCGAGCGTGCCGGAAAGAAGTGCTGTGCGGCTATGTGGCGTCAGTTCATGCGCGATGGCGCAGACGGTCTTGTCGCGACCGGTCCTTTCGAGCGCTGCGATCAGGCCGCGATTGCCGGCACCGAGGCTGTAGATGCCGGCGAGATCCGGGTGATCGGCGAGCAAATTGGAGACGAGGCGATCGACCTCGCCCGGATCGTCCTGTCCCTCGACGACGGGCAGCAGCCGGCGGCCGGGCGCGCTTTCCGCCATGGCCGCGCCAAAACCTTCAAGCCGGTCACGATGGTCGCGCACCAGCATCGAGCCGGCAACAACCGCGACCGGGCCTTCTCGGCCGCCAAGGAAACGGCCCATCAAGGTACCGGCCGTCCGACCGGCGGCGACGTTGTCGACACCCGCGAAATGATCGCGCGACGATCCCGGCAGATCGGAAACCAAAGTCACGACGGCGATGCCGTCCTCACGCAGCCGATCGACTGCCCTGACGACCTCCGTCGCATCGATCGCCACCACGGCGACACCAGCGGGATCGAGGCCACGCGCCTCTTCCAGCGCCTGCGCGAGAGCAGGCGCATCGAAAGCCGGCACGGACAAGACCGTGATCGCCGTGCGCTCGACGGCGGAGCGCGCCTTGGCCGCCTCCACCTCGGCCGCAAGGCCGCGCATGAAGGTGTTATCGCCTTCCGGCAGGATGAAGACCAGCGGGTAGATGCGGCTCTTGGCAAGGTTGGCGGCGGCGACATCGCGCACGTAGCCGAGCGCCTCGATGGCGCGCTCGACCTTGTCGCGGGTGACGCCGCGCACGCCCGGACGGTTGTTCAAAACCCGGTCGACGGTCGCGAGGCTGACCCCGGCCTTGGCGGCGATATCGTGAACTGTCGGGCGCATGTTTTCCTCCGGGCTCTGCCTTTAGAGGAATTTTTGATGTACGTAAATCAAAAATCCTCGGCGATCGCGAATCCGGACCCGATGCGGCGGTGCGAAAGCCCGGAGAGCGTTTCGCAACAGGTTGATAAAGCTTGATTTTTCGACAAATTTCCGGACGCGGCGATCAGCCGAGCCGCCTGCTGAAGGCGTCGGTGAAGACGACTTCGCCATGCGCCGCCCCGGCTTCGGCCAACGCCACATCCATGAAGGCGTCGGTGACGCGCACAAGCGCAAATCCGCCCATATAGGCCGCCTTCGGCTTGAAGAGGTCGAGCCCGCCCTGGCGATAGATCATCGCCGTTTCGTGCTGGTGCCCATGGAACAGGCCGATGACGTTGCTGCCCTTGATGACGTCTAGCAAAGCCTGCCGTTGGGCAACGCTCCACCAGTGCGGGGCGCCGTCGCCTTCGTCGTCGAAAGTCCTCGCCTTCGCATCCCAGACCTCGGTCGAAAACGCGTCCCAGCCATAGTGCTGGAACAGAATGACCGGCCGGCCGTCGCCGGCATAGGACGCAAGATCCTGCTTCAGCCAGGGTAGCGCATTGACCGCGCCCTTGGTCTGGTCGCCGCCGAAGCGCTGCAGCTGCACGAGATGCAGCCCGCCCCAATCCCAGGAGTAGCAATCCGAAAGCGGATCGTAGTTCGTCACCGGCACCGGCGGCTTGTAGAACACCGTCTGGCGATGATTGAGCTCGACATAGTCGCGCAGTTCGCGGCGGTACCAGTCGACATGCGGCGGCGGACCGTCCTGGTCGAGGTCGTGGTTGCCGAGGCCGACATAGACGGGCATGTGGACGTGGTCGGGCCCTGCCCCTTCCTGGTAGCGGCTGGAGAACTGCTGCAGCTGCCGCCCTTCGCGCGGCTGGCGCACCTGACCGCCGCCATCGTCGGTAATGTCGCCGCCGAGCACCAGCCCGAGTGGCTTGCTGATTTCGCGGCCGGCGCTTGCAAGACCACTCGGCTTGCCGGCAATCGTCGCCGGCCAGCGCATCGCATGCACCGCATTGAGGGCCGCCACATGGTGCAGCAGGTTGGCGTCGGTCTTGCCTTCGGCGGCACAATTCGGGGCCAGCCCCTCGATCGAAACGAGGCAGGCGTGGATGTCGTTGGAAAACAGGAAGGTCGCATCGGTCGCTGGAACTGCAGCTCGGGCGCGCGGTGTCGCAAGCGCTGCTCCCAGACCGGCAAGGCCCGCGACGAACGATCTCCTGGATATGCCGTCAGAACCCGATCGCCGCATACCACCGCCCTCAACTTTTGCGGACGGGAGTGTGCAGCAAGGCGCAGCTCACGTAAACCGCGAGCCGCGCCTTGCCCTGGGGGACTAGTGTCCGCCGCCGCTCGGGCCGACGCCCTGCGGCTTCTTGATCATCATCACGCCGAGGACCAGCGACAGGAACAGCACCGTCAGCAGCATGAAGATATCGCCGAAGGACAGGATCACCGCCTGCTGCTGCGCCATGGCGGCGAGCTGCTTGATCGCGATCGTCGTGCCGTCCAGGCCGTGGGCGTTGAAGTTGGCAGCCATGTTGTTGAACCGCTCCATCGCCTCCGGATTGCCCCACTGCACGTGCTCGGCAAGCCGCGCATAATGGAAATCCTGGCGCTGGGTCAGGATCGTGTTGATGACCGCGAGCCCCACCGCACCGCCGAGGTTGCGGGTGAGGTTGAAGAGGCCGGAGGCGCCGCGCATGCGCGCCGGCGGCATGGTGCCGAGCGCGATGTTGTTGATCGGCACCATGCACAGCATCAGCCCGACGCCGCGCAGGATCTGCGGGATGAACAGCTCGTAGAAATCCCAATCGGCCGTCAGGTGGCCCATGATCCAGGTGCCGCTGGCAAAGCTGGTGAAGCCGATCGTCATCAGCACGCGCGGATCGAGCTTGCCCGAGAGAATGCCGGCGACCGGCGCCGTGAAGAACATCGCAAGACCCGAGACGAACATGGTCTCGCCGATCATCAGCGAATCGTAGCCGCGGATGCGCCCGAGATAGAGCGGATAGAGATAAGTCAGGCCATAAAGGCCGATGCCCATGACGAAGGAGAACATCGAGCCGAAGGCGAAGTTGCGGTTGGCAAAGGCCCTGAGATCAACGACCGGGAATTCCACCTTGAAGGCCCGGTAGAAGAACACGATCGCCGCCAGCGCTGACGCGACCGCACCGATGACGATGTGCTCGTCGTTGAACCAGTCGTTGGTGTTGCCCTCTTCCAGCACGTATTCGAGCGCGCCGAGGAAGATCGCCATCGAGGCCAGGCCCCACCAGTCGAACTTTTTGAACAGCCCGAGCTCGGGCTTGTCGAAGTCGATGAAGGTCCAGGTGAGCGTCGCGACGATGATGCCGGGAATTACGTTGACGAGGAACAGCCAGTGCCAGGAGAAGGCGTGGCTGAGATAACCGCCGACCGTCGGGCCGATCGTCGGCGCCAGGGTCGCGATCAGGCCGATGATCGGCGAGACGATGTTGCGCTTCGACGGCGGAAAGATGGTGAAGGCGGCTGCGAACACCGACGGAATCATGCCGCCGCCGATGAAGCCCTGGATGGCGCGATAGACGATCATCTGGTCGATGTTCGTCGCGGTTGCCGCAAGCGCGCTGGCAGCGGTGAAGCCGGCGGCCGAAACCGAGAACAGCACGCGCGTCGAGACGATGCGCGCCAGCGTCCCCGACAGCGGGATCATGATGACTTCGGCAATGAGATAGGAGGTCTGCACCCAGCCGATCTCGTCTGAACCGGCCGAAAGGCCGGCCTGGATTTCGGCAAGCGAGGCCGACACGATCTGGATGTCGAGGATCGCCATGAACATGCCGACGACCATGGCGAAGAAGGCGATCAGCCTCTTCGGATCCATATGTTCCTCGACCTTCGGTGCGGCGGCCGCCACCGAGCCTGCTGTTGCCGTTGCGGCCATCTCAGCCACTCCTTGCATGGGCGCACTTGGGCGCCAGCGTTCTGGACATGCGCGTTTCGCCGCGCCGGCGTTCCGGACTTGACCGCGCTCCGTGGCGCCGGGGTCTCGACAAAAGGCGCGCCCAAGGGCGCGCCGGCATTTCGTCAGCTTACTTGGTCGCGGCGACCTTGGTTGCGTCGGGCGCCGTGCGCGTGTCGACGTCGACGACGACGCTCAGTCCCGCGCGCAGGTGACCTTCCGCCAGCACGTCGGCCGGCAGCGTGATGCGCACCGGCACGCGCTGGATCACTTTGGTGAAGTTGCCGGTAGCGTTTTCCGCCGGCAGCAGCGAGAAGACCGAGCCGGAGGCCGGCGAGATCGAGGCGACGGTGCCTTCGATCGCGTGATCCTCATAGGCATCGACATGCACCTTGACCTTGGAGCCCGGCACCAGATGGGCGATCTGGGTCTCCTTGAAGTTGGCGTCGATATAGAGTTGGTCGACCGGAACAAGGGCGGCAAGTCGCTGGCCGGCCGACACGAGGTCGCCAACCTGCACCGCGACGTTGCCGACGATGCCGTCATAGGGCGCCTTCAACACGGTAAAGCCGAGGTCGCGGTCAGCCTTGTCGCGCGCAAGCTCCAGCGAACGGATCTCGCTTTCGGCTTCCGTGCGCTGCGCTTCGAGGACCGTGATGCTGGCATTGGCGGCGGCGATGTTGGCATCCGCCCCGGCCAGGTTTGCCCGTGCCTGGTCGAGCGCCACATCAGCGTTGTCGAGCGAAGCGACGGTGCCAACGGCCTTGGACTGGAGGTCGCTCGCGCGCTTCTGCGCGAGTTCGGCGCCGCGCACCGTCGCTTCGAGAGCCTTCTTCTGCGCTTCGGTCTGGGCAAGGCTCGCCTTGGCGCCGGCGATCTGCGCATCGAAGCGGCTGAGCGCCAGCTTCTGGGTGGCGATCTTCGCCTCGGCCTGTTCGGCAGCGATGCGGTAGTCGCCGTCATCGAGCGTGACGAGCGGATCGCCTGCCTTCACCTTCTGGTTGGCGACGGCGTCGACCTTGGCGACATAGCCCGAAACCTTCGGCGAGATCGTCGCGATGTCGCCTTCGATATAGGCGTCGTCGGTGGAGACCATGAAGCGGCCATTGGTCCACCAGTCGTAGCCGTACCAGCCACCGGCAGCCAGAAGCGCCAGGCCGAGGACCGGGAGGATGGGCTTGCGCGCCTTCTTCTGCGGCGGCGCGGCGTCCGCGACCGGGGCGGGAGCGACTGCGGCCTGCTCTGCGGCAGGCACCTTTGCCTCAGGCGCGGTTTCCTGCTGCACTTCGAAATTCTCGTCTACGGGACGGACGCGGGCAGCGCTGGACGTGTTGGATGCGGACATTGGGCACCGGCCTGGTTAAGGATTGCTGAACGAACTGAACCGTTCGGTTCGATTGGAACTTGACATAAGCCCTTTCTGGCCGCATATCAAGAGGAAATCGAACCACGCGGTTCGATGACTAATATTTAATGCAAGCAGGACGGAAACAAGCGACCATCATGAGCGGGGCAAAGACCGGAACCCAGGACGCGGTAGAGCCGACTGTCGACATCGACGAAGATCTCTCGTTGGGGGGTGGCCGGCATGCGGCCGGCGAAGACCCAGCCAAGCGCGAGCAGATCCTCGAAGGCGCACGGCGTGCCTTCCTCAGCCAGGGTTTTGATGCCGCCAGCATGAACGACATCACCCGCGAGGCCGGCGTTTCCAAGGGCACGCTCTACGTCTATTTCGAGAACAAGGAAGACCTGTTCAAGGCGCTCATCGTCAAGGGCAAGACCCGGGTGGTCCAGACCGCCAAGCACGCGCTCAACGATCACGACGACGTCGAGGAATCGCTCTACGATTTCGGCGTGACGCTGACGACGAGCATGACGGCGGAAGAGACCATCCGCTCCATGCGCATGGTGATCGGCGTGATCGACCGCATGCCGCATCTGGCCGAGCGCTTCTTCAGCGAAGCGCCCGAGAACGGCTACACCGTCCTGAAGTCCTATCTCGACCGCCAGGTTCCGGCTGGCACGCTCGACATCGAAAACACAGAGATGGCTGCCCGCCAGTTCATCGAGATGGCGCAGGCCGGGCTCTTCAAGCACCGTCTGTTCGGCGGCATGTGCTCTGCGCCGCCCAAGGAACAGATCGAGGCGACGGTCACCGCCGCCGTCCGCGTCTTCATGGCCGCCTACGGACCGAAGAAATAGACCGGCCGACGCCGAACTCCTGGCGACCATCCGGAGTTACAATCCAGCAATTGCGATCAAGCGCGCCTTGAGGCAACACCCTATCACCAGGGCACTGCCAAGGGAGTGAGGATGAGTGCCATCGGACGGGCGGTCTGGTTCATCGAGAGCCATTTCGCCAGGGACATATCGCTGGATGAGATCGCCGGGGCCGCAGGCCTCTCGCGCTTCCATCTTTCGCGCGTTTTCGGGCTGGTCACCGGCCGCTCGATCAGCGCCTATATTCGCGGCCGGCGGCTGAGCGATGCCGCCCGGGCGCTTTCCAACGGCTCCATCAGCATTCTCTCGGTGGCGCTCGATGCGGGCTACGGCTCGCACGAGGCTTTCACCCGTGCCTTTCGCGACCAGTTCGGCGTGACGCCCGAAACCGTGCGCAAGCAGAGGCACGTTCGAAACATCGAACTGATGGAGCCTTTGAGAATGGACGACACCCGCCTCTTGAAGATCGACCCGCCGCGCTTCGAAGACAGCCCTCCGCTGCTGCTCGCGGGCCTTTCGGAAACCTACGCCTATAGCCGCACGGAGGGCATTCCGTCGCTCTGGCAGCGGTTCAACCGCCATTTCGGCAATGTTCCCGGACAGAAAGGCAACGTCGCCTATGGCGTTTGCAACGAGAGCGACGACGAGGCCGGCACCTTCCGCTACATGGCGGCCGTGGAAGTCAGCGACGCCGGCGATCTGCCCGAGGGCTTTTCGACGCTGAAGCTGCCGAAGCAGCGCTACGCCGTCTTCCTGCATCGCGGCCATATTTCGGCGATCGCCAAGACCGCGGACCATGTCTTCGGCACATGGCTGCCGGAGTCCGGGCTTCAGCACGGCGAAACGCCTGATCTCATCGAGCGCTATGACGATCGCTTCGACCCGCATTCGGGCATGGGCGTCGTTGAAATGTGGGTTCCCATCAAATCGTAAACGGTAAAGCGCCGCCGCAAATGGGCGGCGGCGCTTGTCACGTCCGCAATGTTTCTTAAATACTTTCGGCGATTCTGCGCGACGACGCGCCACCTTCAGCGCCCGAGCGTCTTGCAGACGCACAAAGGTCGCTGCGGAACCTTTGAAGAGAGAAAGATCGCTGATGCAGGACCTCCTGTTGCTTGCCCAAGACCCCGCCGCCTGGGTCGCCCTCGTCACCCTGGTCGTCATGGAGGTGGTTCTCGGCATCGACAACCTGATCTTCATCTCGATCCTCACCAACAAGCTGCCTGTCGAGCATCGCGAAAAGGCCCGGCGCGTCGGTATCGGCCTCGCGCTCGTCATGCGCCTTGCCCTCCTCGGCACCGTCGCCTGGATCGTCAAGCTGACGACGCCGGTCTTCGAAGCCTTCGGCCACGGCTTCTCCTGGAAGGACATGATCCTCATTGCCGGCGGTTTGTTCCTCGTCTGGAAGGCGACCAAGGAAATCCACCACAATGTCGATCCCGCCGATCATGGCGAGGACTTCATCGCGTCTTCGGCGATCAACAGCTTCGGCGCCGCGATCGCCCAGATCCTGCTGCTCGACCTCGTCTTCTCCGTCGACAGCATCATCACCGCGGTCGGCATGACGCCGCATTTGCCGATCATGGTCATCGCCGTCATCGCCGCCGTCACGGTCATGCTCGTTGCCGCCAATCCGCTCGCCAACTTCATCGAGAAGAACCCGACGATCGTCATGCTGGCGCTCGCCTTCCTCCTGATGATCGGCACCACGCTGATTGCCGAAGGCATGGGTCTGCACGTGCCGAAGGGCTACATCTACGCCGCCATGGCCTTCTCGGCCGGCGTCGAGATCCTGAACATGGTCGCGCGCAACGCGCGCCTCAGGAAAGCCGGCAAGCTCGACTGACAAGCAAGACCAGACGATCTCAGCCGAAAAAGGCCCGCATCGACGATGCGGGCCTTCTGCTTGCGGGAGTTCTGGAAGACGCGGGGTTCGGCGACCGGCCGTCAACCGCGAGCCATCAGCGGCAAGACAAACGGGGTCGTTTGCTCTTTCCGCCGAGCCTGCCGGGGCCGTTCCCCACGCCTTCTGGTTGGACAACGCATCTCCTCAGGAAACGTTCCGATCCGGTTTCAGCTCGTCAAGCATCCGGCCGATGACCGACCTCGACCAGGATGTTGCCGGGTATCACCGTGTAGAAGACATAGGCGCCGTGCCGCTCCTGCGGCGCATTCATCTGAATGCCGGCGGCGCGCAGCCGCTGGTGGACGTCGTCGACCGCGCGGCGCGTCGGCACCAGGAAGCCGATATGATAGGTCTGGACGCCGAGGCTCACCTGGTCGCCGCCGCCAAGTGCGGCGATCGGCGGACTGACGACGAGCACGAGCCCAGAACCGTCCGTCAGGCGATAGAAGGAATCCTTCCCGCGCTTTTCGACCAGCGTCAGGCCGAAGTGATCGACGAGGAAGGACGCCGTTTCTGAAACGACGGGGCTATGAAGATCGATATGGTTCAGTTGCATGTTGCTGTCTCCGTGTTTTGACAAACGCGGCGGACTGCGTCGATTGCATACACCCCGCCGCGGACCGATGCGATTGCATCGGAACCACGTCGCGGGTTCGAACGGGACGTTCGAGCAGAGCTTCGTTTAAAAAACCGAAGGGACCGGGCTTACCATATCCGGTCCTGCCTTTTTCGACCGGATCTGCTTAGCCTAGAACGGCTGAAGACGGAAGCCGGTGGCGCGATCAGTTTTTGCCGGCGCCGGGATCGATGTGCTGAAGTTCCTGCAGATAGGCGTCGAGACGGTCGAACTTCTGCTCCCAGAAGCGACGATAGCTGTCGAGCCAGCTGTTGACGTCCTTGAGCGGAGCGGCTTCGAGCTTGCACGGGCGCCATTGCGCTTCGCGGCCGCGGCTGATCAGCCCGGCGCGCTCAAGGACCTTCAGGTGCTTGGAGACTGCCGGCAGGCTCATTTCGAAGGGCTCCGCCAGCTCGCCGACCGAGGCTTCTCCGAGCGCGAGACGGGCGAGGATCGCCCTGCGCGTTGGGTCGGCCAGGGCTGAGAGCGTCGTCGACAAGCGATCTTCCGGCATTTTCTAAAAAACCTTTCAGTTAAATAACCTTTCGGTTCATTACCGCCCGCCAGAGGCGGTGTCAACAAAAACTGGCGTGATCCGGTTTCCGTTGACATGACCGGCGTTCTATGGTCTCACCCGAGCCTATTGGAATAGCCTGCCGATACCGCAGTTGCGGCACCCTTGCGGGCCTTTCCTTCCCATAAAATGCGCGCCCCCGGCGGCCGGTTTCTTCTCCGGCAAGGGGCGAAAAGCACGTCAGACGGGCAAAGACCATGGCAAATTCAGCAGTCCGGGTACGCATCGCACCCTCCCCCACCGGCGAGCCGCATGTCGGCACGGCCTATATCGCTCTGTTCAACTACCTCTTTGCGAAAAAGCACGGCGGCGAATTCATCCTGCGCATCGAAGACACCGATGCCACCCGGTCGACGCCGGAGTTCGAACAGAAGGTGCTGGACGCGCTGAAATGGTGCGGGCTCGAATGGTCGGAAGGTCCTGACGTCGGCGGCCCCTACGGGCCCTATCGCCAGAGCGACCGCAAGGACATGTATCGCCCTTACGTCGAGAAGATCGTCGAGAACGGTCACGGCTTCCGCTGCTTCTGCACGCCCGAACGGCTGGAACAGATGCGCGAAAGCCAGCGCGCCGCCGGCAAGCCGTCGAAGTATGACGGCCTGTGTCTTCACCTGTCCGCCGAAGAGGTAACCTCGCGCGTTGCCGCCGGCGAGCCGCATGTCGTGCGCATGAAGATCCCGACCGAGGGCTCGTGCAAGTTCAACGACGGCGTCTATGGCGACGTGGAAATCCCGTGGGATGCCGTCGACATGCAGGTCCTGCTCAAGGCCGACGGCATGCCGACCTACCACATGGCAAACGTCGTCGACGATCACCTGATGAAGATCACCCACGTCGCGCGCGGCGAGGAGTGGCTGGCTTCCGTTCCGAAGCACATCCTGATCTACCAGTATCTCGGCCTCGAGCCGCCGAAGTTCATGCACCTGTCGCTGATGCGCAATGCCGACAAGTCGAAGCTGTCGAAGCGCAAGAACCCGACGTCGATCTCCTACTACACCGCACTCGGCTACCTGCCGGAAGCGCTGATGAACTTCCTCGGCCTGTTCTTCATCCAGATCGCCGAGGGCGAGGAGCTGCTGACGATCGAGGAACTGGCGGCAAAGTTCGACTCGGAGAACCTCTCCAAGGCCGGCGCGATCTTCGACATCCAGAAGCTCGACTGGCTGAACGCCCGCTGGATCCGCGAGAAGCTTTCGGAAGAAGAATTCGCCGCCCGCGTCCTTGCCTGGGCCATGGAAAACGACCGCCTGAAACAGGGCCTGAAGCTCAGCCAGTCGCGCATTTCGAAGCTCGGCGAACTGCCCGATCTCGCAAGCTTCCTGTTGAAGTCCGACCTCGGCCTCAAGCCCGAAGCCTTCGCCGGCGTCAAGTCGACGCCCGAAGAACTGCTCGAGATCCTCAACACCGTTCAGCCGGATCTCGAAAAGATCCTAGAATGGAACAAGGAATCGATCGAAGCCGAACTGCGCGCGATCGCCGAGCGCATGGGCAAGAAGCTGAAGGTGATCCTGGCGCCGCTTTTCGTGTCCGTGTCGGGCTCGCAGCGCTCGCTGCCGCTGTTCGACAGCATGGAGATCCTCGGCCGCGCCGTGGTCCGCCAGCGTCTGAAGGTGGCCTCCCAGGTGGTTGCCTCCATGGTTGGCAGCGGAAAGTAAGGAGAGCACGAGATGAACGACAAGACCGAAACCACTGGCCTCTCCTCCGACGCAACGGAAGTGCGCGCGCAGAAGCTGAAGCTTTTGCGCGAGCAGATCGGCGACGTCTACCCGGCGCATTTCCACCGGACGATGAGCAATGCCGAGCTGACCGCCAAGTACGAAGGCCTGGAACCGGACACCGAGACGCAGGATGTCGTGACCGTTGCCGGCCGCGTCTACTCCTCGCGCAACTCCGGCATGTTCATGGACATCCATGACGCGTCGGGCAAGATCCAGATCTTCAGCCACAAGGACGTGACCAGCGAAGAGGCCCGCGGCCTGCTGCCGATGATCGACATCGGCGACATCATCGGCGTCACCGGGATCGTGCGCCGCACCAAGCGCGGCGAGCTGACGATCAATGCGCAATCAATCACCATGCTGACGAAGTCGCTGCTGCCGATGCCGGAGAAGTGGCATGGCCTCTCCGACATCGAGATCCGCTACCGCAAGCGTCACCTCGACATCATGACCAATGAAGAGTCGAAGCTGCGCTTCCAGCAGCGCAGCCGCATCGTCTCCGGCATCCGTCGCTTCATGGAAAACGACGGCTTCATGGAAGTCGAGACACCGATGCTGCACTCGGTCTATGGCGGCGCCACCGCCGAGCCGTTCAAGACGCATCACAACACGCTGAAGCTCGACATGTTCCTGCGCATCGCGCCGGAACTGTACCTGAAGCGCACGCTGGTTTCGGGCCTGACCGACAAGGTGTTCGAGATCAACCGCAACTTCCGCAACGAAGGCGTCTCCACCCGGCACAATCCGGAATTCACCATGATGGAGTGCTACTGGGCCTATGCCGACTACGAGGACATCATGGACCTCGTCGAGCGCCTGTTCGGCGAGCTCGCCTTGGCGATCCACGGCTCGACCGAGTTTGCCTACGGCGACAAGGAAATCTCCTTCAAGGGTCCGTTCCGCCGCGTGCCGATGCCCGACGCCGTCAAGGAAGCGACCGGCATCGACTTCCTGGCGATGAAGACCGACGCGGAAGCCCGTGACGCCGCCAAGGCTGCCGGCTTTGAGGTCGAGAAGGACTGGACCTGGGGCGAGTGCCTCGCCTTCCTCTTCGAGGAGAAGGTCGAGCCGACCCTCATCCAGCCGGCCCATGTCACCCACTTCCCGAAGGACATCTCGCCGTTTGCCAAGGAAGTGCCGGGCGAGCCGCGCCTCGTCGAGCGTTTCGAGACCTATTGCAACGCCTGGGAACTGGGCAACGCCTTCTCCGAACTCAACGATCCGGAAGAGCAGCGCGCCCGCATGGTCGAGCAGCTGGAACAGGCGCATGCGCGCGGCGAAAAGGCCAAGCAGCTTGACGACGAGTTCCTTGATGCCATCGACCAGGGCATGCCGCCGGCCGGCGGCCTCGGCATCGGCGTCGACCGTCTGATCATGCTTTTGACCAACGCGCCGTCGATCCGCGACGTCATCCTCTTCCCGGCCCGCCGCCAGAAGGCTGACTGACCGGGAGCGGCGTTGCCACCAACAGGAAAGCCCGGCGCGAGAGCACCGGGCTTTTTTTTGATTTCGGATCTATCTTCCGGCTGCCGGAAACGGAGCCCCGCTCAGTGCCCCGCGGGCGCCTCGGCGGTCTCGGCCGGTTTGGCCTCCTGGTCCGCGGCGCCGCCCTCGGCCGTTACGGCCCCGGTCGCTTCCGCCGACGGGTCGATGCAGGAAGATTGGTCGTCCATGGCCGCCATCATCGTGCGGATATCGCCCATCGACAGGTCGACGATCTTGCCATGGAAGGCACCGACGGAATTTGCCGTGCCCTCATTGTAGGACGCGCGAAACGTCTCGCTCATGCCGGGTACGCTCTGCGGGCCGGGCGCGAAGAGCACTTCCGCGCCGATCGCCGCACCGCGCACGTCGGCCCGGTTTTCAGGGCCGGCGGAATCGAGCACGACGACCTGATAGAGATCTGCCTTTTCTGTCTTCGCCAAGGCGCCGACGACCCGCAGCGCCGTGCGCATGCGGCTCTCGCCGTCGGCGCGATCGGTCTTGATGTGCATGCGGATCCAGCGCTGGCCGTTATGGCCGAGCTTCAACGTGCGGATGGCCGTGCATTCGAGGCCGGAGGTCTTCGGCTCGGACATCCGCGCCATCAGCGCATCGCGGCTGACATAGACGGCGGCAGCGCCCGAGGCGGCAGAAACACCGAAAGCCGCAGTGAGAATGACGAGCAGTCTCTTCGATGGCTTGATCTTGCCGAGGATAGCCTTCACGAGCGTGGACTCCGCCATCATATCCAGAAATTGCAAAAAGCCCGGAACGGGCAGCACAACATTAGGCGCGCGACCTTTCGGAAAGTTTAAATTGCGGTGGCGATCTGCCGGCAACCCGCAGCAGACCAGCGGCAGGGGATCAACAAAAAGGAGGCAGGCGATTGCGCGCCTGCCTCCCTCTCAAGCCTGTACGTCGATCAATCCACGGCGATATCGATGCGGTCGCGGCACTCGCGGTAAGGCGAAAGATGCACCTTGCCCGAGGCGTCGACCCATCTACGGTTTTCGACGCAATAGGCGCCCGATTTCGTCAGGATGACCTTGGGGCGCCGCCGGTTGTAGCTGTCGTTGGCATGGGTGAAGGAGCCGATGCCGGCGTACCAGTCGCTGCTGTCAGAAGAGCCGTGTCCGCCACCACCGCCGCCGCGGCCCTTGCCGCCGGCGCTTTGGGCAAAGGAGGGAGCGGCAAACGACGTTGCCGCGGTGACGACGATCATGGAAACAAGGACCAGCCTATGCATGACATTACCTCCCGGTTGACTGGATGAGCCGTTCCCATCCACACGCAGAGCTTGCCATGCTCGCCCGGTTGGCGGTGTTCCCATGGAAACCGGTCAGAGGCGCGGCCGCTCCCCCATCAACCCGGATGGCGATTGACATTCGCGGCCATCTTGCCTCCATTGCGAGCCGTCAAACACAAGAACAAGAAAAGAA
Organism: Ensifer adhaerens; assembly: GCF_002940685.1. Classification (GTDB taxonomy): domain Bacteria; phylum Pseudomonadota; class Alphaproteobacteria; order Rhizobiales; family Rhizobiaceae; genus Ensifer; species Ensifer adhaerens_E. The sequence goes on from NZ_PNFP01000005.1 coordinate 348,983, forward strand.
GAACGAGAATGCATAAAGTTATCTTCGATACGGATCCGGGCATCGACGATGCGATGGCGCTGCTCTTCCTGCACCGTCACCCGGCCATCGACCTGATCGGCATCACCACCGTCTTCGGCAATGCCTCGGTCGAGACCACCACCCGCAATGCGCTCTTCCTGAAACAGCGCTGGGGCATCGACGCGCCGGTCGCCAAGGGCCTCGACAAGACCTTCAATCCCGACCGCCCGCATGTCGGCTGGCCGACCTTCATCCACGGTGACGACGGTCTCGGCAACATCGACGTGCCCGAGACGGTCGACCTGCCGGTCGACCCGCGTCCGGCCCACCGCTTCATCATCGACACCGTTCGCGCCCACCCCGGCGAAGTGACGCTGATCGCCGTCGGCCGCATGACCAACCTGGCGCTGGCGCTGCGCGAGGATCCGGAGTTCGCGGCCCTCGTGCGCGAAGTCGTCATCATGGGGGGCGCCTTCGACGTCAACGGCAACATCACGCCCGCTGCCGAAGCCAACATCCACGGCGACCCGGAAGCCGCCGACGTTGTCATGACGGCGCCTTGGCCGGTGACGGTCGTCGGTCTCGACGTCACCACGCAGACTGTCATGACCAAGGCGATGATCGCCGACATCGCCGAACGCGGCGGTGACGCCGGCAGGCTGCTCGCCGACATCTCGAAGTTCTACGTCACCTTCTACGAGCAGCACGTGCCCGATGGCATGGTCGTGCATGACAGCTGCGCCTGCGCCTATGTCGTGGCGCCGGACCTCTTCACCGTCAGAAGCGGCTCGATCCGCGTCGTCTGCAGCGGCATCGCCGACGGCCAGACGATCCAGAGCCCCGACAACCGGCTGTTCCCGCCGAGCCCCTGGGACGATCTGCCGAGCCAGAAGGCCTGCGTCGACATCGATGCCGCCCGCACGCTGAAGCTGATCAGCGACACGCTGGTTCTCGGCGGCTGAACCTTATCGAGGTGCGACCGTTGTTGCGCCTCGAAAAACTTGGACAAGATGGCTGGCGGACCCGCGTTCGCCGGCTATCTTTATGTCCATGAAACCGGACGCCCTGCTCTATCCCGCCCCCAAAGGTCTCTACTGCCCGATCGGCGACTTCTACATCGACCCGGTGCAGCCGGTCGAAAGGGCGCTGATCACCCATGGCCATTCCGACCATGCCCGCGCCGGCCATGGCCAGGTGCTCGCGACGAGCGAAACCCTCGACATCATGCGCATCCGCTACGGCGATGGCCTCTGCGGCACGAGTCAGCCGATCGAACTCGGTGAAGCACTTGTCTTCAATGGCATCGAGGTGGGCTTCCATCCGGCTGGCCACGTGCTCGGCTCGGCGCAAATTTCGGTTCGCGCGGGCGGCACCCGCATCGTCGTGTCAGGCGATTACAAGCGGAGGCGGGACCCCACCTGCGCCGGCTTCGAACCGGTCGCCTGCGACGTCTTCATCACCGAGGCGACCTTCGGCCTGCCGGTCTTTCACCATCCCGATGACCGGATCGAGACCCGCAAGCTGCTGACGTCGCTCGCGCAATTCCCCGAGCGGACCCATGTGGTCGGCGCCTATGCGCTCGGCAAGGCGCAACGGGTCATCGCGCTGCTGCGCGAACAAGGCTACCACGAGCCGATCTTCATCCACGGCGCCCTGCAGCGGCTCTGCGACTACTATCAGAGCCAGGGCATCGACCTTGGCGAACTGCGCCCGGCAACGCTTGCCGCCGAAGAAAAGCAGGATTTTCGGGGCACGGTGGTCGTCGGCCCGCCCGCCGCCTTCGCCGATCGCTGGTCCCGGCGCTTCGCCGACCCGATCGCCATCTTCGCATCCGGCTGGATGCTGATCCGGCAAAGGGCAAAGCAGCGCGGCGTCGAGCTGCCTCTGATTATCTCCGACCATTGCGACTGGGCCGAACTGACCGAGACGATCACCGAGATCGCACCGGCCGAGGTCTGGGTCACGCACGGGCGCGAGGAAGCACTCGTGCGCTGGTGCGAGATCAAGGGCATCGCGGCCCGCCCGCTGCATCTCGTCGGCTACGACGACGAGGGAGAGTGAGCGATGCGCGCCTTTGCCGAACTGCTCGACCGTCTCGTCTTGAGCCCGCAGCGCAATGCCAAGATCCGGCTGCTCGTCGATTACTTTCGCGCCGCGCCGGATCCCGATCGCGGCTATGCGCTCGCCGCGATCGCCGGCACGCTCTCGCTCAACACCGTCAAGCCGGCGATGATCCGCGACCTCTTGCTCGAACGTATGGACGCGGTGCTCTTCCAATACTCCTACGATTATGTCGGAGACCTCGCCGAGACGGTATCGCTCGCGTGGGAGCCGCCTGCCGGGTCAGTGCAAACTGATATCCCCTTGGGCGCCGCAATCGAGCGCCTGCAAAGAACCGGGCGCGCGGAAGTGCGCAGCGTCGTGCGCGACATGCTCGACCATCTGGACACCTCGGCGCGCTTCGCCTTTCTCAAGCTGGTGACGGGAGGCCTGCGCATCGGCGTATCGGCGAAACTCGCCAAGCAGGCGCTTGCCGACATGGGCGACAAGGATGTCGCCGAGATCGAGACCCTCTGGCACGGCCTGTCGCCGCCCTATCTGCCGCTCTTTCGCTGGCTATCGGGAGAAGCGGAGAAACCCGCGCTTTCGACACCCGCAGTCTTCCATTCGGTCATGCTCGCCAACCCCGTCGGCGAAGGCGATCTCGACGCGCTCGACCCCAAGGATTTCGCCGCCGAATGGAAGTGGGACGGCATCCGCGTGCAGCTTGCCAACATCGGCGGCGTCAGACGCCTTTACTCCCGCAGCGGTGACGAGATATCGGGCGCCTTTCCCGACGTGCTGGACGCCGCCGACTTCACCGGCGTCATCGACGGCGAACTGCTCGTCGGCGGCACCGCGCGTACCAATCGCGCTACCCGAACTTTCGCCGACCTGCAGCAACGCTTGAACCGCAAAACGGTCAGCCCTAAGCTCATCGAAACCTATCCGGCCTTCGTCCGCGCCTATGACATTCTCTTCTCAGGCGAAGAGGACGTTCGCCCACTGGGCTTCGTCGAACGACGCGCGCTGCTCGCCGACATCGTCGAGCGCGCCTCGCCGCAGCATTTCGACCTGTCGCCGCTCGTGCCGTTTTCGTCCTGGGAAGAACTCGACCGGCTGCGCGCCGATCCGCCCGATCCGGTAATCGAAGGCATTATGCTGAAGCGGCTGGATTCGCCCTATACGCCGGGCCGCGTCAAAGGCCCGTGGTTCAAGTGGAAACGCGCGCCCTTCAACATCGACGCGGTGCTGATGTACGCCCAGCGCGGCCACGGCAAGCGCTCGAGCTACTATTCCGACTACACCTTCGGCGCCTGGACCGCCGTCGACGGAAAGGAAACGCTGGTGCCGGTCGGCAAGGCCTATTTCGGCTTCACCGATGCCGAACTGGAAATCCTCGACCGTTTCGTCCGCGACAACACGATCGAGCGCTTCGGGCCGGTCCGGGCCGTGCGCGCCGAGCCCGATTTCGGCTTCGTGGTAGAGGTCGCCTTCGAGGGCATCAACCGCTCGACCCGGCACAAGTCCGGTGTCGCCATGCGCTTCCCGCGCATCGCACGTCTGAGGCAGGACAAGCTGCCACGCGATGCCGATCGCCTGGAGACGCTGCAGGCGATGATCGAAGCGCGCGAGAGCACATAACAACACCTGCGAAGATCAAGGGAACACTGACGACGGCTGCGCGTTGGGATCGGACCACCAACCGAAAGGCCAAGCATCATGCCAGCAAAGTCGAAAGCCCAGCAGCGTGCGGCCGGCGCCGCGCTTGCCGCAAAGCGCGGAGACATCAAGAAATCCAGCCTGAAGGGCGCCTCGCGCGAAATGGAAGAATCCATGAGCGAAGGTGAGCTCAAGGAGCTTGCCGAAACCAAGGGCAAGACGCTGCCCGAACGGAAGGGCAGTTAATTGCACGCCTCGAACAAAAGCGACGCCTAAAGCAAGAATTATTAAGACCCTTTTGGGAAAATCCCTGTCGTTACATAGCCATTCGCGTGCCGCCGGGGTGTTTTGTGCCTGCCAGACATGCTTTGAACCTCGGAATAAAAAGGCTCTCGAGGGTTTTGACGCCAAGCTATCTTCCGGCGATCATCGCCGCCGTCGTGGTTCTGGTCGCCGGCATCCTTGCGGACAACCAGAATCAGGTGGTCGACGAGGCGCGCCAGCGCGCGCGCGTCGCCGAGGAACTCAATCCCATCCGCTCCAAGCTCGAGGCCAACGTCAACGGCAACATCCAGCTTGTGCGCGGGCTGATCGGCACGCTCGTCACCGAGCCGGCAATGGATCAGCAGCGTTTCGCCGCGCTATCGCGCAGCGTCTTTACGGAACGCTCGCAATTGCGCAGCATCGCGGCGGCACCCGATCTGATCGTCTCGCTCGTCTATCCGCTCGAAAATAACCGCAGGGCGCTCGGCCTCGACTACCGCAAGAACGAGGCGCAACGCGCCGCCGTCATGCGGGTGAAGGACACCGGCCAGATGGTGCTTGCCGGCCCCGTCGATCTTGTCCAGGGCGGCGAGGGGCTGATCGGTCGCTTCCCCGTGTCGATCGACGCGGGCGGCGGCAGCAACCGTTTCTGGGGCATCATCTCTGCAATCATCGACATGGACCGGCTCTATCGCGACAGCGGCCTTTCTTCCGATGAGCTCGGGATTGACGTCGCCATTGCCGGTCGGGACGGCACGGGTTCGCAAGGTCCGGTCTTTTACGGCGACCCGAAGATTTTCCGCGATGCGCCGGTGGACATCACCGTGCTTCTGCCCGGTGGCTCCTGGCATATCGCAGCCGTTCCGAAGGGCGGCTGGCCGACGACTGCGGGCAATGCCTGGCTCATCCGCGGCCTCATCGTCATCGGCGGCCTGATGATCATCCTGCCGATGGTGCTGACCGGGCGCCTCTTGAGTGAGCGGCAAGGCAATGTTCGTGCCCTCAGGCATGGCAAGGCGCAGCTCCAGGAACTCTCCCATCGCCTGAAGATCGCCCTCGACTCGTCGCAGATCGGCATCTGGGAACTCGACGTCGCAAGCAGGAAGCTGCTCTGGGACGACCGGACCAAGGAACTTTATGGGCAAAAGGCGTCGCTGCGTCAGGCCTATGACGACTGGAAGCATGCGCTGCATCCTGATGATCTCGACCGCGCCGAACGGGAGTTTGCCGAGGCGCTGGAATCCGGGCTTGCCTACAGTTCCGATTTCCGTGTCCGCCTGCCCGATGGCGGCACGCGTCACATTCGCGCCAATGGCTCCTTCTACGTCGGCGCTGACGGACGCCGGAAGATCGTCGGGGTCAATTGGGACGTGACCGCCGACTTCGAGACCCGCGAAACGCTGTTCGAAGCCAAGCGCACGGCCGAGGCGCACAGCGCCGAGCTCGAGGCGGCGCGCCATCGCATGGAGTTCAATGCGCTGCACGATCCGCTGACCGGCCTGCCGAACCGCCGGTTCCTCGACCAGGTCCTGGCCGATCGCGACCGGCATTTCACCCCCGGGGCGAAGCTCAGCATCTTCCACATGGACCTCGACAGGTTCAAGCAGATCAACGACACGCTCGGCCACGCGGCCGGCGACGAGATCCTCAGGCACGCCGCCGAACTCCTGCGCAGCAATGCCGATGGGAAGGACTTCGTCGCCCGCATCGGCGGTGACGAATTCGTCCTCGTCCGCCAGGACGGCGGCGTGGAGCCCGATGCCCGGCTGGCCTCGCGCATCATTGAGGCAATGAGCGTGCCCGTCCGCTACAAGGACCAGGAATGTCGCATCGGCGTCAGCATCGGCATCGCCGCCCAGAGCCAGGCGAGCGAAGAGCTGTCGCACGTGCTCGTCAATGCCGACATCGCGCTCTACGAGGCCAAGCGGCGCGGCCGCAACCGCCACGAGATCTTTACCGGCGAACTGAAGACGGCCGTCTTCAAGACCAAGCAGACCGCCGACGAGATCCTGCGCGGGCTCGAGCACAACGAGTTCATCGCGCATTTCCAGCCGCAGTTCTGCCCGCGCTCGCTCGACATCATCGGCGTCGAGGCGCTGGCGCGCTGGGACCATCCGACCAAGGGCCTGCTCGGCCCGCACACCTTCCTGAAGACGGCGGAAGACATCAACGTGGTGGCGGCGATCGACCAGGCGATCCTGGAGCAGGCGCTGTTCCAGATCTACCGCTGGGAAGCGAGCGGCATCCATATCCCGAAGGTCTCGGTCAACCTCTCCTATGCCCGGCTTCACGACGAAAACCTGATCGATCGCCTCGAACAGTTGCAGATCCCGGCAGGCCGCCTGTCGTTCGAACTGCTGGAATCGATCTCCTTCGACGAAAGCGACATGACGGTTCTGTCGAACATCCGTCGGATCAAAGAACTCGGCATCGACATCGAGATCGACGATTTCGGCACCGGCTACGCATCCATCGTCAGCCTTCTGAAACTGACGCCACGGCGCTTGAAGATCGACCGCCAGCTCGTCCTGCCAATCCTCAAGTCGCCAACCGAAAAGCGTCTGGTCGAGTCCATCATCGACATCGGCACGTCGCTCGGCATCGAGGTGATCGCCGAGGGCGTCGAAACCCTCGAACACGCGGCCATCCTGCAGGAACTCGGCTGCCACGGGCTGCAGGGCTATGCCTTCGCCCGGCCGATGAGCGCCAATGATCTTGCGACCTTCGCCTTCGAGCGCCGGTGGCTCGCAGCCTGAGATACGCCTCAACGTCTGTTAAAAACGCAGGTGCGTGCATTTTTCGCACACTCAAGGCTTGGCAGCCCTGCCGCGAATCGCCATAAAAACAATTGCCTGCCTCCGCTTTTTGGGAATGGCGGCATCACCTGCGGCAGTCGCTGATGCGATCGCCCTTTCGGGCCTCTAGAGTGTCCCGCTTCAAGTGGAACCACTGAAAGCGGAAAAGATGCTCTAGAAACAAAATCCTGGTGCGTCCCTTGTGCATTCTTTCGGAAAGCACGGCGCTCTGGTGCCCGCTCTCCATGAACCCGAACGAAGGGAACGGTACGATCGAATACGCGGGAAAATTGCTTTCTGTCTTCATTCTCGCCCCATTTGCGGGAAGCCTCCTTGCAATCTTCTTCCCGCCCGATCAGCGCGGTGCAACGGCCTGGTTCGCAGGCGCCATCGCGCTTCTGTGCTTCCTTGTCGCCGCCGGCCTCTATCCCTTTGTCACCTCAGGCGGCGTGCTGCGCTACGACATCGCCTGGCTTCCGGAACTCGGCCTCAACTTCACGCTGCGGATGGACGGGTTCGCCTGGCTTTTCACCGTCCTGGTAACCGCGATCGGCGTGCTCGTCGTGCTTTACGCGCGCTATTACATGGCCGCGGAAGACCCGGTGCCGCGCTTCCTGGCTTTGTTTCTCGCCTTCATGGGATCGATGCTCGGCGTCGTGCTTTCGGGCAACCTCATCCTGCTTGCGGTCTTCTGGGAGCTGACGAGTATCGTCTCGTTCCTTTTGATCGGCTACTGGCATCACAATGCGCACGCCCGCGACGGCGCCCGCATGGCGCTGACCGTGACCGGCACCGGCGGCCTCTGCATGCTTGTCGGCCTCCTGCTGATGGGCCGCATCGTCGGCAGCTATGATCTCGACGTCGTGCTTGCCTCCGGCGATCTCATCCGCAACTCGCCGCTCTACATGCCGGTGCTGATCCTCGTGCTGCTCGGCGCGCTGACGAAGAGCGCGCAGTTCCCGTTCCATTTCTGGCTGCCGCACGCGATGTCGGCACCGACGCCGGTCTCGGCCTATCTGCATTCGGCGACCATGGTGAAGGCCGGCGTCTTCCTCTTGGCGCGCCTCTGGCCGGTCATGGCCGGCACCGAGGCCTGGTTCTGGATCGTCGGCCTCGCCGGGCTTTCGACGCTGCTTCTCGGCGCCTATTTCGCCATCTTCCAGCAGGACCTCAAAGGCCTGCTTGCCTATTCCACCATCAGCCATCTCGGCCTGATCACCGTGCTCCTGAGCCTCGGCAGCCCGCTGGCCGCCGTGGCCGCCGTCTTCCACATCGTCAACCACGCGACCTTCAAGGCGTCGCTGTTCATGGCGGCCGGCATCATCGACCACGAGACGGGAACGCGCGACATGCGCAAGCTCGGAGGGCTGATCAGGTACATGCCGGGAACGGCGGTGCTCGCCATGGTCGCAAGCGCCGCCATGGCCGGCGTGCCGCTCCTGAACGGCTTCATCTCGAAGGAAATGTTCTTCGCCGAAGCGATCGAAACGCACCAGGCCAACATCCTCGATACGATGACGCCCTATGTCGCGACGCTCGCCGGCATGTTTGCGGTCACCTATTCGCTCCGCTTCATCCACAGCGTCTTCTTCGGCAAGGCGCCGGAAGACCTGCCGAAGGTGCCGCACGAGCCGCCGCGCTGGATGCGCGTGCCGATCGAGTTCCTGGTGCTCGCCTGCCTCGTCGTCGGCATCATCCCGGCGATCACCATCGGCCCCTTCCTGCACACCGCAATCGTCTCGATCCTTGGTGCCAGCACGCCCTCCTACAGCCTGTCGGTCTGGCACGGCTGGAACCTGCCGCTGATCATGAGCTTCGTTGCGCTGGCGGGTGGCGTCGGCCTTTATTTCCTGATGCGCAACTACCTTGCGACCAGCGTCGAAGGCCCGCCAATCTTCCGTTTGCTGCACGGCCAGCGCATCTTCGAACGCGTGCTGGTGACGCTGTCATGGAAGTGGGCGCGCGCGCTTGAGCAGAACCTCGGCACGCGGCGGCTGCAGCCGCAGATGCGTTTCCTCGTCTTCATCGCGGTCACCGCCGGCGCGCTGCCGCTCCTGTTCAATCATTTCGAACTGCCGCCGCTTCTCGTGCGCAGCATCGATCCGGCCTTCGCCCTCCTCTGGGCGGTCGGTATCGCCTGCGCGATCGGCGCGGCGATCCTTGCAAAGTTCCACAGGCTGGCGGCACTCGTGCTGCTCGGCGGCGCCGGGCTCACCACCTGCCTCACCTTCGTCTGGCTTTCGGCGCCCGACCTGGCCGTGACCCAGCTCCTCGTCGAGATCGTCACGACCGTGCTCATTCTGCTCGGTCTTCGCTGGTTGCCGAAGCGCATCGAAGACACCCAGGAAAATGAGCTGCTTTCGCTCAAGGTCCGCTTCCGCCGCCTACGCGACTTCCTGCTGGCGGTCGTAGCCGGCGGTGGCGTGGCGCTCATTGCCTATACGATGATGACCCGCCCGATGCCCGAAACGATCGCCAGCTACTTCCTCGAGCGCGCCTACAAGGAAGGCGGCGGCACCAACGTCGTCAACGTCATCCTCGTCGACTTCCGCGGCTTCGACACCCTCGGCGAGATTGCGGTTCTCGCAATCGTCGCGCTCACGGTCTTTGCCCTGCTGCTGCGCTTCCGCCCGCAGGCAGACAGCCTGGAGGCCCCGGAACAGCAGCGCGTCCAGAACGCCTTCGACGACGACCACCCTGATCGCAACAAGGGCGACAGCGTCGCCGAATACCTGTTCGTGCCGTCGGTAATCATGCGCTGGATGTTCCCGGTCATCGGCATGCTGGCAGCCTACCTGTTCCTGCGCGGCCATGACCTGCCGGGCGGCGGCTTTGCCGCCGGCATCGCCATGTCGATCGGCTTCATTCTGCAATACATGTCCGGCGGAACCCGCTGGGTCGAGGAACGGCTGCGCATCCATCCGCTGCGCTGGATGAGCATCGGCCTTCTGGTCGCCGCCGCGACTGGCATCGGTTCCTGGTTGTTCGGCTATCCGTTCCTGACCTCGCATGCACAATACGTCACGCTGCCGATCGTCGGGAAGTTCCCGCTCGCAAGCGCCCTGTTCTTCGATCTCGGCGTCTTCTCGCTGGTGCTCGGCGCAACGGTGCTGATCCTCATCGCGCTCGCCCACCAGTCGGTCCGCGCGCCGCGTGCCCAGGCCCGCGCGATGCGCAGCGGAAAGGAGGCGCGCTGATGGAGATCATCCTTTCTGCCGCGATCGGCGTTCTCACGGCATCCGGCGTCTACCTGCTTTTGCGCCCGCGCACATACCAGGTGATCATCGGCCTCTCCTTGCTGTCCTATGCGGTCAATCTCTTCATCTTCGGCATGGGACGCCTTCGCGTGAACGCGCCGCCGGTGCTGGAACCCGGTGGCGTCGGCGATCTCGGCCGCTTCACCGATCCGGTGCCGCAGGCTCTCGTCCTGACGGCGATCGTCATCGGCTTTGCGATGACCGCGCTCTTCCTCGTCGTGCTGCTCGCCTCGCGCGGCTTCACCGGGACCGACCACGTCGACGGCCGGGAGCAGCGCCATGACTAACTGGATGCACCATCTGCTGATCCTGCCGATCCTGCTGCCGCTGATGGTCGGCGCCGCGATGATCCCGATCGACGAGCGCAACCGCATGGCAAAGGGGGTGATGGGCTTCGTCTCGACGCTCGCCCTCTTCATCCTCTCGATGGTGCTGATGCGCATCGCCTCGATGGACGCAGCACCCGCCGGCAGCGGCGTCTACCAGCTCGGCAACTGGCCGGCCCCCTTCGGCATCGTGCTCGTGCTCGACCGCCTTTCGGCGCTGATGCTGTGCCTGACGAGCGGACTGGCGCTGGCCGCCCAGGCCTATTCGATCGCGCGCTGGCACACGTCGGGTCATCACTTCCATTCGCTGTTCCAGCTGCTGATCGCCGGCCTCAACGGCTCGTTCCTGACCGGCGACCTCTTCAACCTCTTCGTCTTCTTCGAGATCATGCTGGCGGCATCCTACGGCCTGCTCCTGCATGGCTCCGGGCCGCTGCGCGTCAAGGCGGGGCTGCATTACATCGCGATCAACCTTGCCGCCTCGTCGCTCTTTCTGATCGGCGTCAGCCTGATCTATGGCGCAACCGGCACGCTCAACATGGCCGACCTCTCGATGAAGCTGGCGGCGCTCTCGCCGGACGATCGCCAGATGGTCGAGGTCGGCGCCGGGGTGCTCGGCGTCGCCTTCCTGGTCAAGGCCGGCATGTGGCCCTTGAGCTTCTGGCTGCCGACCGCCTATGCGGCCGCGACGCCGCCGGTCGCCGCCGTCTTTGCGATCCTCACCAAGGTCGGCATCTATGTCATCCTCAGGCTTTCGCTGCTGGTCTTCGGCGCGAGTGCCGGCGCCTCCGCCGGCTTTGGGCAATCGGTTCTGCTTGCGGGCGGGCTGCTGACCATCGCTTTCGGCGCCATCGGCGTGCTTGCATCGCAGGCGATGGGCCGCCTTGCCGCCTATTCGGTACTGGTTTCCTCCGGCACCTTGCTTGCCGCCATCGGGCTTGGCCATCCGAGCATGATCGCCGGCGCACTCTTCTACCTCGTCAGCTCGACGCTGACGATCGCCGCCTTCTTCCTGCTGATCGAACTGGTCGAGCGCGGCCGCGACGCCGGCGCCGACGTTCTGGCGGTGACGATGGAGGCCTATGGCGATGCCGACGAGGACGAGGAGGAGGAAGAGGCCGGCGCGGCGATCCCCGGCACCATGGCGATCCTCGGCCTCTGCTTCTGCCTCAGCGCCTTGCTGCTCGCCGGCCTGCCGCCGCTCTCCGGCTTCGTCGCCAAGTTCGCGATCCTTAGCGGTCTCTTTGGTCTCTCCGGGACGGACGCCGCCCCCGCCATTTCCGCAGCCGACTGGACCTATGTGACGCTGCTGATCGTCTCGGGTCTCGCCGCGATGATCGCCATGAACCGCGTCGGCATCCGCACCTTCTGGGCGTCGATCGAAAACACCGTGCCGCGCGTCGTCGTCATCGAGATCACGCCCGTCGTCGTGCTGCTTGCCGCCTGTATCTTCCTGAGCCTGCAGGCCGGGCCGGCGATGCGTTACATGCAGGCGACGGCGGATTCGCTGTTCGATCCGGCGGGCTATACGGAACGGGTGCTTTCGGCACCGCGGGCGGGAGGGCAATAGGCGATGCGCACCTGGTTTCCCTATCCGCTGCTTTCCGTCGGGCTGCTCCTCATCTGGCTGCTGCTCAATCAGTCGGTTGCGCCCGGCACGTTCATCATGGGCACGGTGCTTGCGACCGGTCTCGGCTGGGTGACGCTGAAGCTCGGCCTCGTGCGCTCGCATCCGCGCAGGATGCTGTTGATCGTGCGCTTCGGCTTTGCCGTCGCACTCGACGTCATCCGCTCGAACATCGCGGTCATCGCCGTCATCCTGCGAGGCCAGCGCCGGCCGCCGAACTCGGGTTTCCTGACCATCGATCTCGATCTCGATGACGAAAACGCCCTGGCGCTGCTTGCCTGCGTCATGACGGCGACGCCGGGAACGGCCTGGCTCGAATACGACCGCCACCGCAAGTCCCTGCTCTTCCACGTGCTCGACATGGAGAACGAGGATGTCTGGCTCGATACGGTCAGGCGCTATGAGACCGCCCTGAAGGAGATATTCGGATGATGGAACTTTCAATCATCTGGTCGATCCTGATTGCCCAGATCATGCTCGGCCTGGCGATGGCCTTCGCCTTCTATCGCATGGTGAGGGGACCGCGCGCACAGGACCGCATCCTCGGTCTCGACACGCTCTACATCAACGCCATGCTGATGCTCTTGACCTTCGGCATCCGCACCGCCAACTCGCTCTATTTCGAGTCCGCCCTGATCGTCGCGCTGATCGGCTTCGTCTCGTCGATCGCCTTCGGCAAGTTCCTGATGCGTGGGGAGATCATCGAATGAGCCACCTCACCGATCTTCCTGTCTGGGCGGCCATCATCGTCTGCGGGCTTGCGGTTCTCGGCGCTCTCGTTGCGCTGATCGGCTCGGTCGGACTGCTCCGGTTTACGAGCTTCTACGAACGCCTGCATGCGCCGACGCTCGCGACCAGCGGCGGCGTGCTGATGATCTGCACCGCCTCGATCATCTGCTTTGCCGTGCTGCAGAGCCGCTGGGTGTTCCACGAAATCCTGATCATCGTCTTCGTCGTCGTCACCACGCCGGTGACGCTGATGCTGCTCGGGCAGGCCGCACTTTATCGCGACCGCGTCGAGGAAAAGCGCGGCGTCCCGCTCAAGCAGCGGCCGCCACGCGAAGAACCGGCGGAATAGACTTCAAACCGTGTTGCAGCGAAAAACTCAGGACAGTTCGCCGATGACCGCGGCCTATTCGCCGCGGCCTCTGAAGCGCCGCTGATAGGCGGGGTCATAGAGCGAACTCTCGCGGAAATCGGCGGCTTCGAGCCCCGGGCCGACGAAGATCAGCGCCGTGCGCTCGATCGGCTCCTCCGCCACCTTGGCGGCGATATCGCCAAGCGTTCCGCGCACCACCCGTTCGTCCGGCCAGGACGCCTTGACGACGATGGCAACTGGGCAATCAGCACCATAAATCGGCGTCAGTTCCTCGACCACCTGCGTGAGCGCATGGATCGCGAGATGGATCGCCAGCGTCGAGCCGGTCGCACCGAAGGCGGCGAGCGTCTCGGTGTTGGGCATCGGCGAGGCGCGTCCGGAAACGCGGGTCAGCACCAGGCTCTGGGCGACGGCCGGAATGGTGAGTTCACGCCCAAGCGCTGACGCGGCCGCCGCAAAGGACGGCACACCCGGCGTCATCGTATAGGTGATACCGTTCTTCTCCAGCCGGCGGATCTGTTCGGCCACCGCACTCCAGACCGAAAGGTCGCCGGAATGCAGCCGCGCCACGTCGAGCCCTTCGGCCTCCGCCTTCACATATTCCGCCTCGATCTCGTCGAGCGACATCGGTGCAGTGTCAATGATACGCGCGCCCGGCGGGCAGTATTGCAGCAGTTCCGGCGAAACGATCGAGCCGGCATAGAGGCAGACCGGGCAACGCCCGATCAGGTCGCGCCCGCGCACCGTGATCAGATCCGCAGCGCCAGGGCCCGCGCCGATGAAATGTACCGTCATAGGCTACTCCAAGAATTTAGATCTTCGTCCAGGACCATTGCGTCACCGGCATGGCTGGCCGCCAGCCGGTCATTTCGCCGACCGGTCCGGCCCTGGCGATATCGATGCGGATCAGCGAGCCGCCGAGGCGCGCATGATGATCGAGCAACACCCTTTCCATGTCGGTCGTCACGGCATTGGCAACCAGACGCCCGCCGGGCCCGAGTGCTGCGATCGCCGCTTCCATCACGCCCCTTTCGCTGCCACCACCGCCGATGAAGATCGCATCCGGCTGCGGCAGGCCGGCAAGGGCCGCCGGCGCTTCGCCTTCGACCACCGCCAGCCCGGGAACGCCGAACATTGTCGCGTTATGGCCGATGCGGGCGGCGCGCTCCGGCGACACTTCGATGGAGATCGCCTGCATGGTCGGGTCGGCCAGCATCCATTCGATGCCGATCGAGCCGGAACCGCCGCCGATATCCCAGAGCAGTTCGCCCTTGCGCGGCGCAAGCGCCGACAACGTCAGCGCGCGCACCTCGCGCTTGGTGATCTGCCCGTCGTGCTCGAACAGCGCGTCGTCGCGGCCGGCTGCCAGCGGCAGGATGCGCGCCCCCTCGTCTGCCGTCACTTCGATGGCGCAGACGTTGAGCGGATGCACAAGGCCGAGCATGAAGCGCGAGGCGATCTGCGTCGTCACCCGTTCGCCGGCGCCGCCAAGCGCCTCGAGAACCGTCAGCCGCGACTGACCGAAGCCGCTTGAAACCAAGAGCTCGGCAAGGTCCCTGGGGCCGGCGCCATCGGAGGTCAGCGTCAGCACCTTGGCGCCCGGATGAAGGTGCGGCCGGACGAGATCGAGCGGACGGCCGTGCACGGAAACAAGCGTTGCATCCTGCAGCGCCCATCCGAGCCGCGAGGCGGCGAGGCTGATCGACGACGGCGCCGGCAGCGTGCGGATTTCGGCAGAGGCGATCCGGCGCGCCAGCGTCACGCCGACGCCGAAGAAGAACGGGTCGCCCGAGGCAAGCACCACGACCGGCGTGCCGCGGCGCGCGACGATCTCGACGACCGAGCGCTCCAGGGGACTCTCCCAATTGTGCGCTTCGCCCGTGATCAGGGAGGCGGCAAGCTCCAGATGACGATGGCCGCCATAGACGACGGGCGCTTCGGCGATCAGCCGCTTGGCCTCGTCTCCGAGACCGGCTACACCATCCTCACCGATACCGATGACGGTCAGCCAGGGGGAGACGATGGCGGGTTCGCCGTTCGACACGTCAGCCATGGAAAAACCTCGCATTCTGATCCTGGGTGGCACCACCGAGGCGCGCGAACTCGCGAGCCGGTTGGCCGAAGATGCCCGTTACGACACCGTTATCTCGCTTGCCGGCCGCACCGCCGACCCACGACCGCAGCCGGTCAGGACCCGCATCGGCGGTTTCGGCGGTGTCGATGGACTGGCGCATTACCTGCGTGAACAAAGGATTGCGCTGCTGGTCGATGCGACGCATCCCTTTGCCGCGCGCATTTCGCACAATGCCACCGAGGCGGCGCAACGAACACGAATTCCGCTGCTGGCGCTTCGCCGACCGGAATGGCTGCCCTTGCCCGGCGACCGCTGGACCCCCGTCGACAGTATTGTCGAAGCGGTGAACGCGCTTGGCGATCGCCGGCGCCGCGTGTTCCTCGCCATCGGCCGGCAGGAGGCCTTCCACTTCGAGGTCGCGCCGCAGCACAGCTACGTCATCCGCAGCGTCGATCCGGTCACGCCGCCGCTCAAGCTGCCCGACCAGGAAGCGATTCTGGCGACCGGCCCCTTCAAGGAGGCGGACGAGGCCGCGCTGCTGACGAGCCGGAAGATCGACGTGATCATCGCCAAGAACAGCGGCGGCAGCGCCACCTACGGCAAGATCGCCGCCGCGCGTCGGCTTGGCATCGAGGTGATCATGGTCGAGCGGCGCAAGCCCGCTGATGTGCCGACGGTGGGCACTTGCGACGAGGCGCTCGACCGCATCGCTCACTGGCTCGCTCCCGCATAGAAGCGTGGCGTGTAGACGAGATCGGGCTGCCCGTCGCGCTCGACGATGCGTGTTTCCGCCGAGCCGATGATGACGCAGGTCGCCATGTCGGCGCGGTTGGCATCGGCTTCGCCGAGCGGCATCACCGTCATACGCTCGTCCGGCCGTCCGGCAGCGCGGCCGAAGATGACCGGAACAGTTGCCGGCAACACGCCGCGCAGGATCTCGAAGGCCTCGCCGAGCTGCCAGGGCCGCGCCTTGCTGATCGGATTGTAGAGCGCAATCACCAGCCCCGCTTCCGCTGCCAGCCGCAGACGTCTTGTGATGACCTCCCAGGGCTTCAGGTTGTCGGAGAGCGAGATCGCGCAGAAATCATGGCCGAGTGGCGCGCCGATGCGGGCTGCGACGGCGAGCATCGCCGTCACGCCCGGCGTGATCACCAGTTCGACCGACTTCCATTCCGAAGGTCCCTTGTCGATCGCTTCGCAGACGGCGGCCGCCATGGCAAAGACGCCGGGATCGCCGCCCGAGACCATGCAGACCTTCACGCCGGCTGCCGCCCGCGTCAGCGCGACCTGCGCCCGGTCGAGCTCCTCGCGGTTGTCGGAGGCAACGCGCACCTGATCAGGACGCAGGTTCAGCCGGTCGAGATAGGGAAAATAGCCGTAGAACTCTTCAGCCGCCTGAACGGCTTCGGCCGTTTCCGGCGTCATCTGCTTGGCGCTGCCGGGACCTGTGCCGACGACATAGAGCGTGCCGGTCATGGCCTGTCCTTCCAGCCGGGCACGAGCACCAGCGAGAAATAGGGCGCGTCATCGTCGGCCTTTTCGGCAAGCGCCGTCATTGCCGCATTCTTCATCGTGCCGCGCTCGACATAAACCGCCTGTTCGAGACGGCCGGAAGCGGCAAGCGCCCGGCGGATCTTCGGCAGGTTGCGGCCGACCTTCATGATGACGGCCGCCTCTGTATCCTTCAGCCGGCGCCCAAGCTCGGCCTCGGCCATGGTACCCGGAAGCACGGAGAGCACGTCGTCGCCCTGCACCAGCGGCAGGCCGGCAAGCGACCAGCAGCCGGACATCGCGGTAATGCCCGGAATCACTTCGACCGGGAAGCGGTTGGCGAGCCGCACATGCAGGTGCATGTAGGAGCCGTAAAACAGCGGATCGCCTTCGCTGAGCACGGCCACCGTGCGGCCGGCGAGCAGATGCGCCGCCACGGCTTCCGCGGACGCATTGTAGAAATCGGTGATCTGGCTCTTGTAGGCGCCGTCGTCCTTGTCGATCTCGGTCGTCACCGGATAGTAGAGCGGCAGTTCGACAAGCCCGGGATTCAGCAGGCCCTCGACCACGGCACGGCCATTGCCGCTGCGCCCGGCCTTGGCGAAATAGGCAAGCACATCGGCTTGCCCGAGCGCTTTGACCGCCTTGACCGTCAGGAGCTCCGGATCGCCGGGGCCGGTTCCAACGCCGATCAGGCGTCCAACGCCGCCGCCGCTCACAGGCCCGGCCTCGCGAGCGAATTGAGAGCCGCCGCCGTCATAGCGCTGCCGCCGAGGCGGCCGCGCACGATGGCGAAGGGAACGCCGTAGGAATTTTCCGCGAGCGCATCCTTCGATTCCGCCGCGCCGACGAAACCGACGGGCATGCCAAGGATCGCCGCCGGCTTCGGCGCGCCGTCACGCAGCATTTCAAGCAGGAAGAACAAAGCGGTCGGCGCGTTGCCGATGGCGACGACCGACCCGGCCAGGCGCTCGCTCCAGAGCTTGAGTGCTGCGGCAGAGCGGGTATTGCCGATCTCGGCGGCAAGTGCGGGCGTGCGCGGATCGCGCAACGTGCAGATCACCTCGTTGCCGGCCGGCAGCCGGGCGCGGGTAACGCCGTGCGCGACCATCTCGGCGTCGCAGAGGATGGGCGCACCGGCCTTCAACGCCGCGCGGGCCGAGCTCACGAAATCGGGAGAAAAGACGAACTGCCTTGTCGCTTCGACGGAACCGCAGGCATGCACCATGCGCACCGCAAGATCCGCTTCCTCCTCGGAGAAGCCCGAAAGATCGGCCTCGGCGCGGATGATGGCGAAGGAACGCTCGTAGATGGCGTTGCCATCGCGAATGTAATCATACTCAGGCATGTCTATCCCTGTTCGAACGCTGCCGAGACGCGCGCAGCTCCGAGCCGTGTAAGACAGGACTGCGCCGATTCGCCAGCGTCTTTGTTTTGCCGCACCAGCCGGCCGAGCCGGGTTAGTGCGGATCCTATTCCATTCTCATCGGTGTAGGCGCTTGGCAAGCCATTGGCAGCCCCATTTACGACAAGCCCGTATCCTGATGGCGCACCGACGAGCGTCAGTTCCGACGGCCTCGGCCGGGCGCAGCCCTTGGCACAGCCCGAGAGATGCACGGCAAGCGATCCGTCGAGCAGTTCGGGGGCCGTCTCGATGAGGCGCTGCGCCATGCCCTTGGTTTCCATCCACGCCGAGGCGCAGCCCTTGCTGCCGGCGCAGGTGGCGATCGCGTTGCGCGGATCTTCTTCGGCGATGCGAAAGCCGTGTGTTGCCGCCAGGCTCTGCGCCATAGTCGCCGTCTCGTGGCGAAGGCCGAGCGCGAAGAAGGCATGCCCGGGCGCAAGGCGGATCGCATGGGCGCCGAGCTCCTGGATTTGATAGAGGAAAACCGCCAGCACGGAAGCCTCCACCTGAGCAAATGCCAGGCCGAGGCCAAGGACGGTGCCGGCTTCACCCAGATCGTGAATGCCGGGTATGGCCGCTGAAGTCGGAACGGCCGGGCGTTCGACGCTTGCGTCGCAGCGACAGAGGGCGCGAAGTTCCGCAGCATCCAGATCGCGCCCGCGCGCCGCCGTACCGAGGCCCGCCAGTTTTTCGAGAATGGTGACCAAGGCCGGGACGACCGTGTCGCCGGCAAACGCCCCGACGATCGATGCCTTCGCTGCCGTGCCGCCAAGCGACAGCACCCAGGCCGCACCCTCGACAGTCGAAACAGCCTGCAGGCGAATGTCGGCAACGACGGCGCCGAGACCGAAGCGGCCGCCACCGTCGATGACGACGGAAAGCTTGGGAGCGAGCGTCAATGGCAGGTGACGCGCGCGCAAGGCTTCACGAAGCTCAGCGGCGATCGGCCGGGGATCGGCAATCTCGTCAGGGTCGATGCCGGCCAAGGGCGGCACCTCGATCGCAAGGCCCTCGGCAATGGTGATTTCCGCCTCGCCGATCGCCTGCGCCAGCGCCGGCACCGTCGCCGCGGTCAGCCCACGCAGCTGGAGATTGCCGCGCGCGGTGATCTCGACGATGCCGTTGCCGAAGGTTTCGGCGGCGGCGGCAAGCGCAGCGACCTTGGGAATGGTCAGGCTGTCATCGTCTGGCCGGAGCCTGACGAGCAGGCCGTCGCCGGTCTGCATCGGTGCCGCCAGCGACGGGCAGGCGCCGCGCCGCATGGAAGCAGCGGCACCGGTTTCTCCGGTCGATGGAAGGGCGCAGGTGCTCATCAAATCCGTCATCGCTTGAGGTTCTCCTCCCTGAAGAAGCCTCTTAAGACGCTATAACACAGCCCCAAACCTTGAGTGAGATCAAACACGACGCCGATCGGTCCGCGCCGTCACTCGTCGAAGTCGGCACCCTTGCGCAGCAGATAGATGTCCATGATCCACCCCATCTTCGCGCGCGCCGCCGCCCGCGTTTCGAGGATACGGTCCTTCACCTCGGCAAGACGGCCGGAAATGACGATCTCGTCCGGCGTGCCGAGATAGGCGCCCCAATAGATCTCCGCCTCCGGATCCTCGACCCGCTGAAACGCCTGTTCGCCATCGAGCATGACGACCGAGGTCTGGCTCTTCTCTGGAAAGCTTTCGTGCAGCCGGCGGCCGGTGGTGATCTCCACCGGCTTGCCGACGAGGTTCAGCGGGATGCGGTGGCTGGCGCAAAGCGCCTGTAGACTGGTGATCCCGGGAATGACGTCGTAGTCGAAGGCGACCTCACCGCGTGCCTTGACCCGCTCGACGATGCGAATGGTGCTGTCATAGAGCATCGGGTCGCCCCAGACGAGAAACGCGCCAATTCCCTCTTCGCCCAATTCCTTAGACAAAAGTCCTTCGTAGATCGCGGCGATCTGGGCGTGCCAGTCATCGACGCTGCCGTCATAGCTGACGCCTTCGGTACGACGCACCGGTACCGCGAACTCGACGGTGCGGCTGTCCTTGCGCGTGACATAGCGGGCGCAGATGTCGCGGCGCACTTCGGCAAGCTCGGTCTTCTTCGCACCCTTAGTCGGGATGAACAGCACATCGGCCCGGTTCAGCGCATTGATCGCCTGCACCGTCATATGTTCCGGATTGCCCGAGCCGATGCCGATGATCAGAATTTTGCGCATGCCCTCGCCTCCGCCTGTCTATTCCGGCGTCTTAGGCGCATCGCTATCGAGGGCGCAAGCTCCTCGCGCGACAGCAAGACCGCCAGCAGCGTCAATGCAGCCCTAGTTCACCTCGGCAGCGGGATTTTCCGGTAGCCGCCAGTCGATCGGATCGAAGCCCTTGCTTTCGAGAAAGGCATTGGCCTGGGAAAAATGCCGGCAGCCGAGAAAGCCGGAATGGGCCGAGAGCGGCGACGGATGCGGAGCCCTCAGGACCAGATGGCGTGAGCGGTCGACGAACGCCGCCTTCTTCTGCGCATAGGAGCCCCAGAGCATGAAGACGACAGGATGCTCGGCCTCGTTGACCGCACGGATGATCGCATCCGTGAATTTTTCCCAACCGCGGCCTTGGTGTGACGCCGCGTTGCCGCGCTCTACCGTCAACACGCTGTTCAAAAGCAGCACGCCCTGCTTCGCCCAGCTTTCGAGAAAGCCGTGGCGCGCCGGAGGAATGCCGAGATCGGTATTCAGTTCCTTGTAGATGTTGACCAGCGACGGCGGCGTCCGGACACCGGGGCGAACACTGAAGCAGAGCCCGTGCGCCTGGCCGTCCCCGTGATAGGGATCCTGGCCGAGGATGACCACGCGCACCTTGTCGAGCGGCGTCAGGTCGAGCGCGCGAAAATACTCGGGCCCGCGAGGGAAAATCTGCCGTCCCTCGTTCTTCTGGGCCACGAGGAACTGCTTGAGGTCAGCCATGTAGGCGCTGGCGAACTCTGGCGCCAACACTTCCTTCCAGCTTTCTTCAAGCTTCACTGCCGTTTCCATTGCACGTCCGCTCCATGTCAGGGGATCGAGGCCGCAATTTAGGCCGCCCGGACATCATCGCAAGCCCAATCGCGCCCGCCGCAGGAATGCTGCACCGGTTTTGCCGGGCGGTCGCAACCATAGGGGTAATACGCTAGCCCTTTTGAGGAGCATTGTATTTCAACAGATACAACGGTAATCAGGAGGCGATATCGTTGTATCCTAAGAGATATCACGCATCGTTGGAGGGAAATCGATGATCAAGAGAAGAGACTGGCTGAAGGGCCTGGTGCTGACGCTCGGCCTCGCCTGGGCCGGCGCAAACGTCCTGCCGGCATCCGCGCAGGCCGAAGAGAAGGTGACGGTGTTTGCGGCCGCAAGCCTGAAGAACGCGCTCGATGCGATCAATGCCGAGTGGCAGAAGGAAAGCGGCAAGGAAACGACCGTTTCCTACGCGGCAAGTTCGGCGCTCGCCAAGCAGGTGGAACAGGGCGCGCCCGCCGATGTCTTCATCTCTGCCGATCTCGCCTGGATGGACTATCTCGCCGAAAAGAAGCTGATCAAGGACGACACCCGCGCAAACCTGCTCGGCAACCGCATCGTGCTCGTTTCCGGCAAGCAGGATGCGGCACCGGTCGAGATCAAGGAGGGTTTTGACCTTGCCGGCATTCTCGGTGACGGTCGCCTGGCCATGGGTGCGGTCGATTCCGTTCCGGCCGGCAAGTACGGCAAGGCCGCGCTCGAAAAGCTCGGCGCGTGGAAGGCCGTGGAACCGAAGGTCGCCGGCGCTGAAAGCGTGCGCGCCGCCCTCCTGCTCGTTTCGCGCGGCGAAGCGCCCTACGGCATCGTCTACCAGACCGACGCCGCCGCCGACCCGGGCGTGAAGGTCGTCGGTACCTTCCCGGAAAAAAGCCATCCGCCGATCATCTATCCGATCGCGATCACGGCCGAGAGCAAGAGCCCGAATGCCGCCGCCTATATCGACTTCGTCAAGTCGGCGAAGGCTGCAGAACTCTTTGAAAAGCAGGGCTTTACGGTTCTGAAGTAGCCGGTCTCGAAAGACGTTGGATCTCGGCTGTCCAGAGGCAGGCGAAGCATCTATCGTCATCATTGCGTCGCCCGCGCCCAAACGCGGGCGACGCGATTATTTGTCAGAGGCAGCGATGGGCGGGCAACCCTATCCCAAAAGGCCTCGTATCGGGGAGCGATATCCGTTGGACTGGCTTGCGGTGAGCGATGCGGAGTGGACAGCGATCCTTCTGAGCCTGCGCGTGGCAACCGTCGCGATGATCTGCAGCCTGCCCTTTGCACTCGTCGTCGCCATGTTGCTTGCCCGCGGACGCTTCTGGGGCAAGACGCTGCTCAACGGCCTTGTCCATCTGCCCCTGATCCTGCCGCCCGTCGTCACCGGCTTTTTGCTGCTTCTGCTCTTCGGGCGCCGCGGTCCGCTCGGCGCCTTCTTCGCCGACTATTTCGGCCTCGTCTTTTCCTTCCGCTGGACCGGTGCGGCGCTCGCCTGCGCCGTCATGGCCTTCCCCTTGATGGTGCGCAGCATCCGCCTGTCGATCGAAGCGGTGGACCGCAAACTCGAAGACGCGGCCACCACGCTTGGCGCCAGCCCGCTCTGGGTCTTTGCCACCGTCACCCTTCCGCTGATCATTCCCGGCATCATTGCCGGCATGATCATTGCCTTTGCCAAGGCGATGGGCGAGTTCGGCGCGACCATCACCTTCGTCTCCAATATCCCCGGCGAGACGCAGACGCTTTCGGCCGCCATCTACACCTTCACCCAGGTGCCGGGCGGTGATGCCGGCGCGATGCGGCTGACGATCATCTCGATCATCATTTCCATGGCGGCGCTCATCTTCTCCGAACTGCTGGCAACCTTCGCCGCGCGCCGGGTGGCGGCCCAATGAGCCTCACCGTCGAAGCCCGCCATCAGCTTGGCAATTTCTCGCTCGATGCCGCCTTCACTTCGGATGGCGGCGTGACGGCGCTGTTCGGCCGCTCCGGTTCGGGCAAGACATCGCTGATCAACATCATCGCCGGCCTGTTGAAGCCCGAGAGCGGTCGTGTCCTGCTCGATGGGGACGTCATCGCCGACAGCGAACGGCGGATCTTCACGCCGGTGCATCGCCGCCGCTTCGGCTATGTCTTCCAGGAGGCGCGGCTGTTTCCGCACCTGAGCGTGCGCCGCAACCTCGCCTATGGCCGCTGGTTCGCCGGCAAGAGCGGCTCGGGCAGCGACTTTGCCCGCATCGTCGACCTGCTCGGCATCGGCCATCTGCTTGAGCGCAGCCCTTCGGCCCTTTCTGGCGGCGAAAAGCAGCGCGTCGCCATCGGCCGCGCCTTGCTGGCAGCTCCGCGCCTGCTTCTGATGGATGAGCCGCTCGCAGCGCTCGACGAGGCACGCAAGGCCGAAATCCTGCCCTATCTCGAACGGCTGCGCGACGATGCCCGCATCCCGATCGTCTATGTCAGCCATTCCGTCGGCGAAGTGGCGCGGCTGGCGCGGCGCGTGGTCGTGCTCGAAAACGGCCGCGTCACCGCGTCCGGTGCGGCCGCCGAAGTGTTGAGCGCGCCTGCCGCCACGCTCGCGACCGGCCGGCGCGAAGCCGGCGTTTTGCTGGAGGGCGAGGTCGAAGGGACCGATCCGACCCACGAACTGACAACGGTCAGGGTCGGACGGGAACGGCTGCGCATCGCTGGCGTTACCGCGACAGCCGGCAGCAGGCTTCGCCTGCACATCGCCGCCCGAGACGTCATGCTGGCGACCTCGAGACCGGTGGAGATCAGCGCGCTCAACGTGCTCGAAGGGCGCATTCTCACCTTGACGTCGGAGGAAGACGGCAGCGTCGATGTCAGGGTGAATTGCGGCGATGCGACGATTGCCGCCCGCATCACCCGCTTTTCCCGCGACACGCTGCAGCTTGTTCCCGGCAAGACGGTCTATGCCATCATCAAGTCGGTCGCGATCGACCATTAAAGCGCGTCGCGATCTTTCAGATTCGCTCCATGCGCTTTAAGTTATTGATTTGGCGCATGTCGTTATCGCGAAACCGCTGCGCACTTTTGCGCGACATGCTCTAGGCCTTTTTGGAGACAGTCTCGGCCGTATCGGACGGTCCGCTGCTCCGAACGGATTCGAGCCAGGCGAGGTCTTCGCCGATGGCAACCCGCGCCTTCTCCTCCATCTCGCGGTAGCGCCGGATAAGCTCCTCGCCGAACGGCGTCACCAGGGCTCCACCGCCCTGCTTGCCGCCGCGCTGGGTATCGACCGAAGGTTCGCTGAACATCCGGTTCAAGGCATCGACCAGAAGCCAGGCGCGCCGATAGGACATGTCCATCGCCCGGCCGGCGGCCGAGATCGATCCGGTCTCGCGGATCAATTCGAGCAGCAGGATCTTGCCACGGCCGAGCCGGTCGGCGGGCGGGAAATCGATGCGCAGGACGGGGCGAAGATCGGGGCGGCTCTCACTCATGCCGGCGAGCATAGAAGCTCGGCGCGAAAACCGGAAGTCCGTCCGATGGCGAGACGCGCCCGGTTTCCCGATCAAATTGCGCCGGTCCACGCATTCGATCGATGGCCAGATAGCAGGTCTTGATCTCGCGGCGGCGGCATGCACCGATGACCGCGACACGCCCCTGCCCGAAAGTACCTCTCCATGCCCGGTCCGACGCTCGATCCCATCGCCACAGACACCACCCTGCCCGCCAGGGCCGACGTCGTCATCGTCGGCGGCGGTATCATCGGCGTCAGCGCCGCCCTCTTCCTCGCCGAACGCGGCATCGACGTCGTGCTCTGCGAGAAGGGCATGCCGGGCGCCGAGCAGTCGAGCCGCAACTGGGGCTGGGTGCGGGTCATGGGCCGCGACGAGCGCGAAATCCCGCTGGCGATCGAGGCGCTGAAGATCTGGGATACGCTCGACGCCCGTGTCAGTGGCGAGACCGGCTTTCGCCGAAGCGGCATTCTCTATATCTCCGAGAACGAACGCGACGTCACCAACCGCGATGCCTGGCTTGCCATGGCAAGGCCTTACGGCGTCGATAGCGTACAACTCGGCTCCGACATCACCGAAGCGATGATGCCGGGTGCCGCAATCCGCTACGAAGGCGGGCTCTTCACGCCAAGCGACGGCCGGGCCGAACCGCAAAAGGCCGTGCCCGCGATCGTTGCCGGGGCCCGTCGCGCCGGTGCCCGTATCCTTACCGGTTGCGCCGTGCGCGGCGTCGAAAGGGCCGCCGGCCGGATCTCCGCCGTCGTCACCGAGAGAGGCCGTATCGAGACATCGACGGTCATCGTCGCCGGCGGCGCCTGGTCCAGGCTGTTCCTCAAAGGGCTCGGCATCAGGCTGCCGCAGCTCAAAGTCCGCAACACGGTCTTGAGAACCGGACCGGTCTCCGGCGGTCCGGATGGGGCGGGCGCAACTGCGACCTATGCCTATCGCAAACGCCTCGATGGCGGCTACACGATTGCCGATGGTGCCGCCAACCTGCATGCGATCGTG
This sequence comes from Ensifer adhaerens, assembly GCF_002940685.1. Classification (GTDB taxonomy): domain Bacteria; phylum Pseudomonadota; class Alphaproteobacteria; order Rhizobiales; family Rhizobiaceae; genus Ensifer; species Ensifer adhaerens_E. Next base: position 374,511 of record NZ_PNFP01000005.1, read on the forward strand.
CCCGACAGCTTCGCCTTCTTCCGCGACTTCCAGCCGGCGCGAAAGGCGGAGGGCGAAGCTGTGCAGATCGGCATCAGTGCCCAGAGCTGGAACGAACTGTTCGAGATCGGCGTCGTGCCGCTCGACCGTCCCGGCGCCTTCGAGCGTCACCGTGTGCTCGATCCCAATCCGGATTCGCGCCGCGCCCTGCAGGCGCTCGACGCCGCGGCAAACGCCCTCCCGTTCCTGCGCGAAACCAAGGTACAGCAGATCTGGGCCGGCCTGATCGACGTGACGCCCGACGCCGTTCCGGTGATTTCAGCGGCAGAAGACGTCCCCGGCCTTACCATCGCAACGGGCTTTTCCGGCCACGGTTTCGGCATCGGGCCGGGCGCCGGTCATCTTGTCGCCGATCTCGTGACCGGCGCGAAGCCGATCGTCGACCCGACCCCGTTCCGCCTCTCCCGCTTCCTCGACGGCACGCCGATCACCATCGCGCCGCCAGTCTGAGCGCCGCGGCTGTGCACCGGTCGCGAAAGAAAATTACAAGCCGCGACCGGCAAGACCATGCGCGACACAACGCGTGAGCGCACTCCCGGCAGGATTCTATCTTTCTTCGCTCGAACCCGCCTCGGCGCGCTGAAAGACCTTCATAAGCCCCGGAACTCATGGCAGTCTGAGAGCATTCCCGTCGGGAGAGCGGGGCTTTGGAGGAGTGTGCGTAGACCTTGGCAGAGGAGCCTTGTGGGTCTTATCGCACGCCTTGGCATAGTTCGGTCCTGGTTCTCCCGCTTCACGATTTGGTGCACTGTGCACTCCGGAGGAGGCCGGAAACCGCATGAGCGATCTCGATCGACTTAGCCTGCATGTCCCCGAACCCGCCGTTCGGCCCGGCGGCCAGCCGGATTTCTCCAACGTCAAGATTCCGAAGGCCGGCTCCGTGCCGCGGCCGGACGTGGACGTCGCGCCGGAAGAGATGCGCGATCTCGCCTATTCCATCATCCGGGTCTTGAACCGCGACGGCGAGGCGGTCGGCCCCTGGGCCGGGCTGCTCTCGGATGACGAACTGCTCTCAGGCCTCCGGCACATGATGCTGCTGCGCGCCTTCGATGCGCGCATGGTCATGGCCCAGCGCCAGGGCAAGACCTCCTTCTACATGCAGCATCTCGGCGAAGAAGCCGTCAGCTGCGCCTTCCGCAAGGCGCTGGTGAAGGGCGACATGAACTTCCCGACCTATCGCCAGGCGGGCCTGCTCATCGCCGACGGTTATCCGATGGTCGAGATGATGAACCAGATCTTCTCGAACGAGAGCGACCCGCTGCGCGGCCGGCAACTGCCGATCATGTATTCCTCCAAGGAGCATGGCTTCTTCACCATCTCCGGCAACCTCGCGACCCAATATGTGCAGGCGGTCGGCTGGGCAATGGCGTCGGCCATCAAGCGCGACACCAAGATCGCCGCCGCCTGGATCGGTGACGGCTCGACGGCGGAATCGGATTTCCACTCGGCGCTCGTCTTTGCCTCCACCTACAAGGCGCCAGTCATTCTCAACATCGTCAACAATCAGTGGGCGATCTCCACCTTCCAGGGCATTGCCCGCGGCGGCTCCGGCACCTTTGCCGCCCGCGGCCTCGGCTTCGGCATTCCGGCGCTGCGCGTCGACGGCAACGACTATCTCGCCGTCTACGCCGTCGCCAAATGGGCGGCCGAGCGCGCGCGCCGCAATCTTGGCCCGACGCTGATCGAATACGTCACCTACCGCGTCGGCGCTCACTCGACGTCCGATGACCCGAGCGCCTACCGCCCGAAGACGGAATCCGAGGCCTGGCCGCTCGGCGATCCGGTCCTTCGGTTGAAGAAGCACCTCATCCTGCGCGGCGCCTGGTCGGAAGAGCGCCACGCCCAGGCGGAAGCCGAGATCGTGGACGAGGTGATCCAGGCCCAGAAACAGGCCGAAGGACACGGCACGCTGCATGCCGGCGGCAAGCCCTCGGTGCGCGATATCTTCGAGGGCGTCTATGCCGAGATGCCGCCGCACATTCGCCGCCAGCGGCAGAAGGCAGGATACTGATATGGCCAGAATGACAATGATCGAAGCCGTGCGCAGCGCCATGGACGTGTCCATGGAGCGCGACGACAATGTCGTCGTCTTCGGCGAGGACGTCGGCTATTTCGGCGGCGTCTTCCGCTGTACGCAGGGACTGCAGGCGAAGTACGGCAAGACCCGCTGTTTCGACGCGCCGATCAGCGAGAGCGGCATCGTCGGCACCGCGATCGGCATGGCCGCCTACGGGCTGAAGCCCTGCGTCGAGATTCAGTTCGCCGACTACATGTACCCGGCCTACGACCAGATCACCCAGGAAGCCGCCCGCATCCGCTACCGCTCCAACGGCGACTTCACCTGCCCGATCGTCCTGCGCATGCCGACCGGCGGCGGCATCTTCGGCGGCCAGACGCACAGCCAGAGCCCGGAAGCGCTGTTCACCCATGTCTGCGGCCTGAAAGTGGTCGTGCCCTCCAACCCCTATGACGCCAAGGGCCTCTTGATCGCCTCGATCGAGGATCCGGATCCGGTGATGTTCCTGGAGCCGAAGCGGCTCTACAACGGCCCCTTCGACGGCCACCATGACCGGCCCGTCATCCCCTGGTCGAAACACGATCTCGGCGAGGTGCCGGAAGGCCATTACACCGTCCCGATCGGCAAGGCGGAAGTCCGCCGGCAGGGTTCCGCCGTCACCGTCGTTGCCTATGGCACCATGGTGCATGTGGCGCTGGCAGCGGCCGAGGAAACCGGCATCGACGCCGAGGTCATCGACCTGCGCAGTCTGCTGCCGCTGGACCTCGACACGATCGTCAAGTCGGTCGAAAAGACCGGCCGCTGTGTCGTCGTGCATGAAGCGACGCTGACGTCGGGCTTCGGCGGCGAAGTGGCGTCTCTCGTGCAGGAGCACTGCTTCTACCATCTCGAAGCGCCCGTCGTGCGCGTCGCCGGCTGGGACACGCCCTACCCGCACGCCCAGGAATGGGACTATTTCCCCGGCCCCGCGCGCGTCAGACGCGCGCTCGTCGAAGTGATGGAGGCCTGAGATGGGCGAATTCGTAATCAAGATGCCCGATGTCGGCGAAGGCGTGGCCGAGGCCGAACTCGTCGAATGGCACGTGAAGCCCGGTGACCCCGTGCGCGAGGACATGGTGCTCGCCGCCGTGATGACCGACAAGGCGACCGTCGAAATCCCCTCGCCCGTCACCGGCACCGTGCTCTGGCTCGGCGCTGAAGTAGGTGACACCGTTGCGGTGAAGGCGCCATTGGTGCGCATCGAAATCGCTGGCGAAAGCGGAGCGGCCGCTCCCGCGGAAGAAAAGCCGGCTGCCAAGGCGGAAGAAAAGCCCGCAGTGAAGGCTGAGGCGCCCGCGCCGGTCGCCAAGGCGACCCAGCCCGCGAAGGTCGAGGTGAAGGCACCGGCCACGAACGGCGCCCACGCCAACGGCGTGCACCAGCTGGGCGAACGCCTGAAAAAGGCGCTGGCCTCACCGGCCGTGCGCCTGCGCGCCAAGGAAAGCGGCGTCGATCTGCGCCAGGTGACCGGCACCGGCCCGGCCGGCCGCATCACCCATGACGACCTCGACCAGTTCATCGCCCGCGGCGCCCAGCCGGCGCTGGCGCCGGCAGGTCTGCAGCGCAAGACCGCCGTCGACGAGATCAAGGTGACCGGCCTTCGCCGCCGCATCGCCGAAAAGATGTCGCTTTCGACCTCGCGCATTCCCCACATCACCTATGTGGAAGAGGTCGACATGACCGCGCTCGAGGACCTGCGGACGACCATGAACCGCGACCGCAAGCCCGATCAACCGAAGCTGACCATCCTGCCTTATCTGATGCGCGCGCTGGTGCGCACCATTGCCGATCAGCCTGCCGTCAATGCCACGTTCGACGACGGCGCCGGCATCATCAGCCGCCATCACGCCGTCCATATCGGCATTGCGACGCAGACGCCGGCCGGTCTTACAGTTCCAGTCGTGCGCCATGCCGAAGCGCGCGGCATCTGGGATTGCGCCAACGAGCTCAATCGCCTGGCGGAAGCTGCCCGCACCGGCACCGCCACCCGCGACGAGCTCACGGGCTCAACGATCACGATTTCGTCGCTCGGCGCCCTCGGTGGCATCGTCTCCACGCCTGTTATCAACCATCCGGAGGTGGCGATCATCGGCGTCAACAAGCTGGCCTTCCGACCGGTCTGGGACGGCACGCAGTTCGTGCCGCGCAAGATCATGAACCTGTCGTCGAGCTTCGATCACCGCGTCATCGACGGCTGGGATGCGGCCGTATTCGTGCAGCGGCTGAAGACCCTGCTCGAAACGCCGGCGCTTATTTTCGTGGAGGCGTGAGGCGATCATGAAGGAAATTTCCTGCAAGCTGCTCGTCATCGGCGCAGGCCCCGGCGGCTACATCTGCGCCATCCGCGCCGGCCAGCTCGGCATCGACACCGTCATCGTCGAAAAAGCCAAGGCCGGCGGCACCTGCCTCAATGTCGGCTGCATACCTTCGAAGGCGCTGATCCATGCGGCGGAGGAGTTCCACAAGCTGCGTGCTGCCGCTTCCGGCCGCAGCCCGCTCGGCCTGTCGCTCGCCAACCCGACTGTTGATCTCGCCCGCACGATTGCCTGGAAGGACGGTATCGTCGGCCGGCTGAACGGCGGCGTCACCGGCCTTTTGAAGAAGGCCGGCGTCAAGGCGGTGATCGGAACCGCCCGTTTCGTCGACGGCAAGACCGTCGACGTCGAGACCGAAACCGGGCTGCAGCGCATCCGCGCCGAAGCGATCGTTATTGCGACCGGCTCGGCGCCGGTCGAACTGCCGGACCTGCCCTTCGGCGGGTCGATCATTTCCTCGACCGAGGCCCTGTCGCTGAAAAGCGTGCCGAAGAGCCTCGCCGTCATCGGCGGCGGTTACATCGGTCTCGAACTCGGCACCGCTTTCGCCAAGCTCGGCAGCCACGTGACCGTACTCGAAGCTCAGCCCCGCATTCTGCCGCTCTATGATGCCGACCTGACGAAACCGATCGGCAAGCGCCTCGGCGAACTCGGCATCGAGGTCTTCACCCGGACGGTCGCCAAGAGCTACTCCGCCGAAACCGGCAGCCTGCAAGCCGAACACAACGGCCGCGCCATCGATGTCGCCGCCGAAAAGGTGCTTGTCACCGTCGGCCGCAAGCCGGTGACCGAAGGCTTTGGCCTCGAAGAAATCGACCTCGACCGCACCGGCCGCTTCATCCGCATCGACGACCAGTGCCGCACCTCGATGCGCGGCATCTACGCGATCGGCGACGTCACCGGCGAGCCGATGCTGGCGCACCGCGCGATGGCGCAAGGCGAGATGGTGGCGGAGATCGTCGCCGGCCACAAGCGCAACTGGGACAAGCGCTGCATTCCGGCCGTCTGCTTCACCGACCCGGAAATCGTCACCGCGGGCTTGTCGCCCGACGAGGCGCGCGCAAGCGGCATCGAGATCAAGATCGGCCAGTTCCCCTTTCAGGCGAACGGCCGAGCCATGACGACGCTTGCCGAAGACGGTTTTGTTCGTATCGTTGCGCGCGCCGACAACCACCTGGTGCTCGGCATCCAGGCGGTCGGCCATGGCGTCTCGGAACTTTCGGCGAGCTTCGGCCTGGCGATCGAAATGGGCGCGCGGCTCGAAGATATCGCCGGTACGATCCATGCGCACCCGACGCAATCGGAAGCCTTCCAGGAGTCCGCGCTGAAGGCGCTGGGGCACGCGCTGCATATCTGACGCCGCGCGGCGGTTGGGGCAAAAGTGCCCCTCATCCGGCCTGCCGACCACCTTCTCCCCGCCACACGGGGAGAAGGACACATGCGGGGCACCCGCTCGCGCCAACCATTGCCGTTTGCCGTAGGAGAGAAAGACATGAGCAGAATTGACCCGATCGTCATCGTTTCGGCGGCACGTACACCGATGGGCGCCTTTCAGGGCAGCCTCAAGGATCTGACGGCGCCGGAACTCGGCGCCATCGCATTGAAGGCCGTACTCGATCGCGCCGGCCTTGACGCCGTCGATGAGGTGCTGATGGGCAATGTGCTGCCGGCTGGCATCGGCCAGAACCCGGCGCGCCAGGCGGCCCTTGGCGCAGGGCTTGGCAAGGAAACGCCGTCGACGACCATCTCCAAGGTCTGCGGCTCCGGCATGAAGGCGCTGATGCTTGGCCACGACGCGCTGCTTTCGGGCAGTGCGTCTGTGCTTGCCGTCGGTGGCATGGAGTCGATGACCAACGCACCCTATCTGCTGCCGAAGGCGCGCGGCGGCTTCCGCCTGGGACATGGCGAGGTCAAGGACCACATGTTCTTCGACGGCCTTGAAGACGCCTATTCCGGCCGGCTGATGGGCACCTATGCCGAGGATACGGCCGAGCACTATCAGTTCTCGCGCACCGATCAGGACGCCTTCGCTTTGCGCTCGCTGGAGCGCGCAACCCGCGCGGCCGAAGATGGTTCCTTTGCCGAGGAAGTCGTGGCAGTCGCCGGCGCCGGCAAGCGCCAGACCGCCAACCTTGAGCGCGACGAACAGCCGACCAAATCGGATCCGGCAAAGATCCCGAAGCTCAAACCCGCCTTCCGCGATGGCGGCAGCGTGACGGCGGCCAACTCCTCGTCGATATCGGACGGGGCTGCGGCGCTGATCCTGATGCGGGCGAGCGAGGCGGAAAAGCGCGGCCTGACGCCGCTGGCGATCGTCGCGGGCCATGCCGGCCATGCGCAGGAGCCGGCCTGGTTCACGACAGCGCCGATCGGCGCAATCGACAAGCTGCTGGCCAAGCTTGCCTGGGACAAGGGCAGCGTCGGGCTCTACGAGATCAACGAGGCCTTCGCCGTCGTGGCGATGGCGGCAATCCGCGACCTCGGCCTGACCGACGACATCGTCAACATCAATGGTGGCGCCTGCGCGCTCGGCCACCCGATCGGCGCCTCCGGCGCCCGCATCATCGTGACGCTCCTGCATGCCATGCGCGCCAAGAACGTCAAGCGCGGCATTGCCTCGCTCTGCATCGGCGGCGGCGAGGCGACGGCGGTCGGGCTGGAGCTGTTGCAGTAGCGTCGTGCGTTCCGGTCGCCTCGCGGTCCAACCTACGAAAAACGCCGCCGGTCGAACCGGCGGCGTTTCTCGTTTTCAGCATGCGATTTGCCTGGCGCCTCAACCCATGCGCTCGGAGGCATAGGAACCCGGGCTCGGCGGGAAGACGACGACGCGGTTGCCGTTGATGAAGCAGCGGTTGTGGATATGGGCGTGCACGGCGCGCGCCAGCACCTGGCTTTCGACGTCGCGGCCGATCGAGACATAGTCTTCCGCGCTCTGGGCGTGCGTGATGCGGGCGATGTCCTGCTCGATGATCGGACCTTCGTCGAGGTCGGCGGTGACGTAGTGCGCGGTCGCGCCGATCAGCTTCACGCCGCGCTCATAGGCCTGCTTGTAGGGGTTGGCGCCCTTGAACGACGGCAGGAAGGAGTGGTGGATGTTGATGATGCGGCCCGACATCTTCTTGCAGAGCGCATCCGACAGAACCTGCATGTAGCGGGCAAGCACGATCAGCTCGGCACCGGTCTGATCAACGAGTTCGAGTAGCTGCGCCTCCGCCTTCGGCTTGTTCTCCTTCGTCACCTTGATGCAGTGGAAGGGGATGTCGTGGTTGACCACCACCTTCTGGTAATCGAAGTGGTTGGAGACGACGCCGACGATGTCGATCGGCAGCGCGCCGATCTTCCAGCGATAGAGCAGGTCGTTGAGGCAATGGCCGAAACGCGACACCATCAAGAGCACCTTCATGCGCTCTTCGCTGTCGCGGATTTCTGCGTTCATGTCGAAGCGCTTCACCACCGCTTCGAAGCCCGCCTTCAGCTCGTCGAGTTTAGCGCCTTCCTGGCTGATGAAGGTGAGCCGCATGAAAAACAGGCCGGTTTCGAGGTCGTCGAACTGCGAACTGTCTGAAATGTAACAGCCCTTTTCGGCGAGATAGCCGGTGATCGCGGCAACGATGCCACGGGTGGTCTTGCAGCTGACGTTCAGCACATAGCTTTTCATCGGTAGGTCTCTCGCTCCAGAGGTTTTTCCGGCCCCCCTTATACGGCCAGTCCTACAAAAACTAGCGCGGCCTTTGTCCCCCCGTCGATCCATTCGCGACATTCGCTTGACGGAACCGGCCAGCGGAGTGGCTCAGCAAAGCAGCTGCGATTCTGGAGACACCTGGAGAGAGGTTCGAGCACAAAGCCCGGGGCGGCGCTAGCGCGGCGTGCGATCCGGGTGCGCGCGGGCAAACGCCTCGATCTCGGCGCAGTTCTGGTCGATCGCCACAAGCCGAGGGCAGGCCGAAAGATCGACGTCCCAGCGGCGGGCGTTGTAGACCTGCGGCACCAGGCAGAAATCCGCCATCGTCGGGCTGTCGCCATGGCAGAAGCGTCCGGTGGCGGGATGATCGAGCAGCCGTTCGAAGGCTAAGAGCCCCTCGCCGATAAACTTGCGCATCCAGTTGCGCCGCGCCGCCTCGCCGTCCTCGGCACTCGCCATGACATAGGAGACGACGCCGAGATTGCAGGTCGGGTGGATGTCCATGGCGATCGCATAGGAGAGCATGCGCACCCGTTGGCGCCCAATGGCGTCATCCGGCAGGAAACCGGAAGCCGCCCGGGTCTCGGCGAGATATTCGACGATGGCGAGCGATTGCGTGAAGCGCTCGCCATCGATGTCGAGAACAGGCACAAGCCCTTGCGGGTTGCGGGCAAGATGCTCCGGCTGCCTGTGCGCCTTGGCGAGCAGGTCGACCGGCACCGAACGATAACTCTCGCCGAGGCTGTTGAGCGCAATGCGTACCCGATAGCTCGCCGACGAACGCCAGTAGTCGTAAAGGACGGTCTCGCTCATGCCCTTGCCCGTTCTGCCTTCAGGCCCTGTCGTAGGCTTCGACGGTCTGCTCGATCGCGCCGAAGATGGAGTGACCGGTCTTGTCCTTCATCTCGATGCGCACGACATCGCCGACCCTGAGGAAATGTGTCTTCGGCGCGCCGCCGACGATCGTCTCGATCATCCGGAGTTCCGCGATGCAGGAATAGCCGGCGCCGCCCTCGGCGACCGGCTTGCCCGGTCCGCCGTCGAGCTTGTTGGAGACGGTGCCGGAGCCGATGATGGTGCCGGCGGAAAGCGGCCGGGTCTTGGCCGCATGCGCCACCAGTTGCGCGAAGTCGAAGGTCATGTCGATGCCGGCATTGGCGCGGCCGAAGGGCTTGCCGTTGAGGTCGACGTGGAGCGGCAGGTGCAGCTTGCCGCCGTCCCAGGCATCGCCCAGTTCATCCGGCGAGACGGCAACCGGCGAGAAGGCCGACGAGGGCTTCGACTGGAAGAAGCCAAAACCCTTGGCAAGCTCGGCCGGGATCAATCCACGAAGCGACACGTCGTTGACGAGCATGACGAGCTGGATCGCCGCGCGTGCTTCTTCGATCGTCGCGCCCATCGGCACGTCGTCGACGACGACGGCAACCTCGCCCTCCATGTCGACGCCAAAGCTTTCGTCGGCCAGCGGGATAGGATCGCGCGGCGCGATGAAGCTGTCGGAGCCGCCCTGGTACATCAGCGGATCGGTCCAGAAGCTCGAGGGCATCTCGGCATTGCGGGCCTTGCGCACCAGCTCGACGTGATTGACGTAGGCCGAACCATCGGCCCATTGGTAAGCGCGCGGCAACGGCGACAGGGCGTCGTGCTCGTGGAAACGGATCGTCGGCTGCGAGCCGGTCTCGATCCCCTCGGCGACGCGCGCGAGACGCGGGCCTGCGTGCGCCCAGTCGTCGAGCGCTGCCTGCAGCGTGCGAGCGATGTGCCCGACCTCGGAGCAGCGGGTGAGATCACGGGAGACGACCACGAGCTTTCCGTCGCGCGTACTGTCCTTGAGTGTCGCCAGTTTCATGCAGTCCTCCCTCTCAATCTTTTCATTGTTTCACGCGGTTTCGGAGGAAACCGCGCCTAGACGGACGAATCGTCCGCTATCTTCACAACAAGGCCGTCGGCGGCGATCGTCAAGGCGCCCGTCCAGCTTTTCCGGGTCGCCGCAATCCAATGCTCTTCCGATATCTCGTGGTCGTCGGCCGGTATCAGGTGATGCAGCACCAGCCGCCCGACGCCGGCAGCTGCAGCGATCGCCCCCGCCTGTTCGGCGAATGTGTGGCTTGCCAGCAGGTGCTCCTTCAGCCGCGCGCCATTGCCGGTGCGCGCCACCAGCCGGTCGACCCCTTCGGCAAGCATCGCCTCGTGCACGAGAATGTCCGCGCCCCTGGCGAAATCGGCAAGCGGCGGAAAGTAGGCGGTATCGGCGGAAAAGACCACCGAGCCCTCGGCATGGTCGAAGCGCAGCGCAAAACAGTCGGTGACCGGCGGGTGGTCGACGCGCAAGGCCGAAAGCGTCAGGCCGTTCTGCGAGAAGATTTCGCCCTCGGAGTATTCGACGACCTCGACCAGCGCGCGCAGGTCCGGCCTGCCCTCGTCGACGATACGAATGTCGATGTCGAAAGCCATCGACTGCAGGAAGCCCCGCCAATAGGCGTGGGTGCCGGCGGGACCGAAGACGCGCACGGGATGCGCAAGCCCTGCGGTCCAGGCCGTGTGGATGAGCGGCCCCAGCTCCAGCACGTGGTCCGAATGCAGGTGGGTGATGACGATGAGATCGAGGGCCTTCAACGGCAGGCCGGCGTCGGTCACCCCACGGGTAACGCCGAGGCCGCAGTCGATAACGATCGAACGGCCGCCGATTTCAAGCAGTGACGACGTCGGCCACGGGCCGCCCGGCCGGATCGCCGGACCACCCTTGCTGCCGAGCAAAACCAGGCGTGAACTCAAGACCAATCGCCTTCCGGCGTCCCGTTGAACCGCTTCTTGAGATCGCTCCAGCAGTCGATGTAGTTGTCCTGCAACGTCTCCAGTTCGGCGGCGTAGCGGGTCAGCTGCTGCGGGAAGCGGGTCTCGAACATGAAGGCCATGGTATGGTCGAGCTTCACCGGTTTCAACTCACTGTTTGTCGCCTTGTCATAGCCCGATGCATCGGGGCCATGCGCCAGCATCATGTTGTGCAGGCTCATGCCGCCGGGCACGAAACCCTCTTCCTTGGCGTCGTAGCGGCCGTAGATCAGCCCCATGAACTCGCTCATGATGTTGCGGTGGTACCAGGGCGGCCGGAAGGTATGTTCGGCCACCATCCAGCGCGGCGGGAAGATGACGAAATCGATGTTTGCCGTGCCCTCCTCGCCCGAGGGGGCCGTCAGCACCGTGAAGATCGACGGATCCGGATGGTCAAAGAGGATGGCGCCGACAGGCGAGTAGGTTTTCAGGTCGTACTTGTAGGGCGCGTAATTGCCGTGCCAGGCAACCACGTCGAGCGGCGAATGGCCGATCTCGGTGACGTGGAAGCCGCCGCACCACTTCACATGCACGCGGCAGGGCGTCTCCTTCTCCTCGAAGGCGGCGACGGGCGTCTTGAAATCGCGCGGATTGGCAAGGCAGTTTGCGCCGATCGGACCGCGGTCCGGCAGCGTGAACTTGGCACCGTAGTTCTCGCAGATATAACCGCGCCAGACCTTCTCCTCGCCGAGCCGCGTCACCTTGAACATGGTGCCGCGCGGCACGATGCAGATTTCCGAAGGCGCCACATCCATCTTGCCAAGCTCGGTGAACACCTGGATGGCGCCCATCTCCGGAACGATGAGCAGTTCGCCGTCGGCGTTGAAGAAGTAGTCATCCACCATGTCGGCATTGAAGGCATAGGCGTGCGCGGCCATGCCTGAATGCGTCGGCGCATCACCCGCCGTCGTCATCGTGCGGATGCCCTGAAGAAAGTTCAGCTTTTCCGTCGGCGCCGGCAGCGGGTTCCAGCGCAGCTGGCCAAGCGCCAGCGAATGCTCGGCGACATGCGGCGCCGTCTTCCAGTGCGGATAGTCTATTGTGCCGAAGCGGCCGGTGTGACGGACGCTCGGGCGGATGCGGTAGAGCCAGGAGCGCTCGTTGGTGCCGCGCGGCGCGGTGAAGGGCGAGCCTGAAAGCTGCTCGGCATAGAGGCCGTAGGCGCATTTCTGCGGGCTGTTCTGGCCCTGCGGCAGGGCGCCAGGCAGGCTCTCGGTCTCGAAATCATTGCCGAAGCCGGGCATGTAACCCAGCGCTTCGCCTGCCTTTACCGGCACCTCGGCCTGCTTTTCTGCCTTGTCCAGCATCGTCGATCCTCCTCCTCATGGCGCCCGCTTCGGCTTTTCGAAGCGACCTCTGGAAAGGTCCGGCGCAATCCCAAATACCGCGGCAACGCGCTTTTCCCAGATGGACGAAAGCGCCACCTTCGGCATATTAGTTGCAATCGTAACTATCGATTTTGTAACTATCAAGGATGCCCGATGGTCGCCGTTGGTTTCGAACTCAACGCCTTTCTGCCCTATCGCCTCAACCGAGCGGCCGAGTTCGTCGCATTGCGCTTTGCCGCACAATACAAGGCGCGCTACCAGCTCACCCGGCCTGAGTGGCGCACGCTCGCGGCGCTTGGCAGCAACAACCGTCCGATGACGGCGACCGAGGTCGGGACCCACTCCGCCATGCACAAGACCAAGGTGAGCCGCGCCGTCGCGGCGCTTGAAAAGCGCCGCTGGCTGACACGGCGCGAAGACGAAGGCGACCGCCGCATCGAGCATCTGGAACTGACAAAGGCAGGCATTCGGGCCTATGGCGAACTGACGGAACTTGCCGCCCGCTATCAGGCAGAACTCGATACGCTGATCGGCGCGGCCGGCATGCAGGCACTGGCAACCGGCCTGGAAGCGGTGGAACGCGCCATCGGCAGGTTCGAACCCCCGCCATCGATTTGAGGCTTCAGCCCTTCATCCGCTCGGGGATCGGCACGCCTTCGAAACTCTTCAGCGTTTCGAGCACGATCGACGTCTTCACATGCTGCACGCTGTCATGCGGCAGAAGCACGTCGTTGACGAAGCGGGACAGGCCCGCGAGGTCGGGCGTCACCACCCGGAGGTGATAATCCATCTCGCCGGTCAGCGCATAGGCCTCCAACACCTCAGGCAGGCCCGAGATCAGTTTGCCGAAGCGCTTGGCATTGTCGCGATTGTGGGTAGCGAGCGTCACCGAGATCACCACCATCAGATCGAGGCCGAGCTTCTGCCGGTCGATCTGCGCCTGATAGCCGGTGATATAGCCTTCCGCTTCAAGCCGGGTGCGCCGCCGCGAGCATTGCGACGGCGAGAGCGCGATGCGTTCCGACAACTCGTTGTTGGTCAGATGCCCGTCGCGCTGCAATTCGCTGAGGATCTTGAGATCGAACCCGTCAAGCTGCTCCATTCGTGCATCCTAATACGCAATATTGCATGATTCGTGCGTCATCCTGTCCAAACTGCGCAAGAATACAAGCATCATGCATGGGAATTGCGTCATACTCCAGCAAAGTTTGGAAGAATAAGAGGAGACTTCCGATGGGCCCCTTCCCGCATGACGCCCCGCCGGCAACGATTACCGCTGATAATCCCGCCGGCACCGACGGCTTCGAGTTCGTCGAGTTCGCCCATCCGGAACCGGAGAAGCTCGCCGAACTCTTTACCCGCATGGGCTACAGCCCGGTCGCCAAGCATAAAACCAAGAACATCACCGTCTGGCGGCAGGGTGACATCAACTACATCCTGAATGCCGAGCCCGGCTCGCACGCCATGCGCTTCGTCGACGAGCACGGCCCCTGCGCCCCGTCCATGGCCTGGCGCGTCGTCGATGCCAAACATGCCTTCGACCATGCCGTCTCCAAGGGCGCGATCCCTTACGAAGGCAAGGACAAGTGTCTGGACGTCCCGGCGATCGTCGGCATCGGCGGCTCGCTGCTCTATTTCGTCGAGACCTACGGCGCCAAGGGTTCAGCCTATGAGGCCGAGTTCGAGTGGACCGGCGCGCGCAACCCGAAGCCCGAGGGTGTCGGCTTCTATTATCTCGACCACCTGACCCACAACGTCTATCGCGGCAACATGGACAAGTGGTGGGCCTTCTACCGCGAACTCTTCAACTTCACCCAGATCCATTTCTTCGACATCGACGGCCGCATCACCGGCCTCGTCAGCCGAGCGATCACCTCGCCCTGCGGCAAGATCCGCATCCCCTTGAACGAATCCAAGGACGATACGAGCCAGATCGAGGAATATCTGCGCAAGTACAAGGGCGAAGGCATCCAGCACATCGCCGTCGGCACCGAAGGCATCTACGACGCCACCGACAAGCTGTCGGAGAACGGCCTGAAGTTCATGCCGGGCCCGCCGGATACCTACTACGACATGTCGCACGACCGCGTGCACGGCCATGACGAGCCAATCGACCGCATGAAGAGGCACGGCATCCTGATCGACGGCGAAGGCGTGGTGAACGGCGGCATGACGAAGATCCTGCTGCAGATCTTCTCGAAGACCGTCATCGGACCGATCTTCTTCGAGTTCATCCAGCGCAAGGGCGACGAGGGCTTCGGCGAAGGCAACTTCCGCGCCCTGTTCGAATCGATCGAGGCCGATCAGATCCGTCGCGGCGAACTGGGGCCGCAGGCGGCCGAATAATCTCAAGCCGGTCCGGCAGTCTCGGCCGGACACCGGCCTATCGGATCCTCAAGCCTCTCGCCGCGAGCGAGGGGCTTTTCTACAGGCGGAGCCATCAGCTCCGACGCGACCGCATCCAGCATGCTTCAAGGGGCACGCATGGGCGAGAACCTCAGTTCGTAGGCTCGTTGACCACCCGCCAGTTCGGCCGGCCAAGGTCGTGCGGCCACTCGATCACGTCGCGGTCGTTGAAGTAGACGACCTCGGCGAGGTTGGGGAACTGCGGATCCGATTGCGTCGCCGCGTTCATCCAGGGCTGCATATAGGTCTGGCTGCCCTCCCATCCGACTTCGGCCACCCAAATCGGCTTGTTGTACTTGGCCACCAGGTCGTAACCGGGCTTCAGCGCTTCGGTGAAGGTTCTCGGCGCGCCGTACTCGATCTTGTCGTACGGCTCGAGCCCGAAGACCGAGAGCCCGACAAGATCGACGTAGTCGTCACCCGGATAATAGTCGCCGAGGTTCGGCAATCCCTTGGGCGACCACATGATCTGGGCCTTCGGCGCCTTCTTGCGCACGATATCCATCGCGTGCTTGTAGGCCCTTATCCAGTCCTGAGGCTCCCAGCCGGCCCAGGAGAAGCGACCGGACGTGTCTTCCATCTCCTGTCCCCACCGCACGATGACAGGGCTTTTCAGTCCGGCGATGACATCGGCGATCGCTTCCATGTTGGCGTCATATTCGCCTCTGAGCATCCGATCGCGAAGCTGCGCCGGCGTCAGTTTCCAGTCGAGCGACCAGGACCAGGGCTCGATGGTGATCAGCAGGTTGCGATTGCGCTGAAGCGCATATTCGTCGGCAATCTGAAGAGAGGCGAGATCCACGTCTTCCCACGGAAGGAACAGCGCTTCCGTCGAAACGTCGCTCTGGGCGCCGAAATCGCCATGCGGATCATAGGCCCCGAACCTCGTTCCGCCCGGGTGAATGACCGGACGCTTGTCGATCGTCGTCTGCTCCGCATTGGTCGCAGGATTGGCTTGCTCCTGCGCCAACGCGGATACCAAGCTTGCACCGAGATCCAGCTGGAGAGCCAGAGCGGTGCATAGGGCGAATGCCAATTTGCGTTTCATTTCATCCTCCTTCGGCAGAGCCTTTATTTCTTGGCCAGGAACTGTTCCTTCAGCCGTAAGGCCCTGGCCGTGATGTTGTCGCGGGTGACGAACTTCCTGTACTCGTCACCGGACCGAGGCCTGGCGTGGCTGAAGACGTACCACTTCCCGTTCGGCACTTTGCGTTGGTAGACCGTGTCGCCGATCCGGGCATGACCGAAGCAGCTCCGGGCCCTGCCGGCGTTGGCCGCGGTCGTCCAGGTGGCCTGCATGCACATCATGCCGAGGTCGCTGACGTACCAATTGCCTTCGGCAAAGGACCGGTCGCCTTTGCCCTTGTCGACGAACGCGACGAGCTTGCGGCCGTGTGCGGTGAACCGGGCGCCGCCGGTCGACCATTCCCAGGTCTTGTTTCGGTAGAGCGAATAGACCTCATAGGCGCTGAGAGGCGTGGGCTTGACTTGCATCTTCGCCCGGACCGGCTCCGCGCCCAAGTAGACAGCGACCGCTACCATCGGCACCAGCAGCGGAAGAACCATGACTTTCAACGACCCTTTCATTGCTTTTCTCCTTGGATACCAAACAAACTCGACTGCTCGCCGTCGTCATGACGGCACATGAAAGCGACCGACCTTTTTCGTCGTCATCGTCTCCCTGTTACTCTGCTGGCTGACATTCGATGCACTGATTTCGCCGCGCCAACTGCCGTCGGACGGTTGTGAAAACCCTCTCCATTTCAGCCGGAACAAGACGGTCTTCAGATTGGTGCCACTCCCGGCGCCGGCAACCGCGTACCTCGTTTCGGTGAAGCTCACGAACTGCAGGCCGTGCGACAGTGCCTGCGTTGCCTCCGCCCCGTGGCGCACGGCCGATTGAGCCGAGAGCACCGAGACCAGCACCAGGCAGCCGGTCGTCGCCGCCGTCATCGTCGACCGCGAGATCAGCGCCAGCCGATTTTCGCGTGCGTGGCAGATGTGGATCACCGCCACCAGCCCCGCATAGACGAGCGCGTTGATGCCGGCGAAGATGTAAAATCCGCGCGCCGTGCCGGCATCGGAAATCACCCAGGCGACCAGCGCCGACGCCAAGGCGAGCACGAGATAGGGCATCAGCACCCGCACGGGCAGAGGTGCGGCAACCCCGCCCCCCTTCGGCGTGATGCGAAAGTCGACGAAGGATCCGGTCAGGTGATCGCGCACCGCCGCAAGGCAACCGAGCAGCGACCAGGGCCAGCGCGCAAACAGGAACAGCGTGCCTTCCCAGCTTAGAACGCGCGCGTCATAGGGCCGGAACGTGCCCGTCGAGCGCCAGAAATAGGCAAGCGCGATCAACACCAGCGACAGCGGCACAAAGTGCAGCAGGAATTCCGGATAGGTGACGGCGACGAAGGTCCGCCCGGCCATCAGCGCCACGATCGGCATCAGGAACATCAGCGCCATGAAGGACGAAAACAGCGGGTACCAGAGCTGCGAAAACAGGAACTGGAACTTCAGCCGCGGCGACAGCTTCGGCACGTAGACCGGCGAATACTTCAACAGGATCGTGACGAGGCTTCGCGACCATTGAAACTCCTGGACCACGAGGTCGGCGAAGTTCGCCGGTCCGTCGCCATGGGCGATCGCGTTCAGCGCATGCACGCCGCGCCAGCCATGGGCGTTCATCATCAGTGTCGTCGAATGGTCTTCTGCAAGCTCCGGCCCCAGCCCGCCGATCTGCTTCAGCGCCGTGGTCCTGACGGCATAGTGCGAGCCGATGCACAGCGGCGCCCAGCCATTGTTGTAGCCGGCCTGCAGCGAGCCGTGCATGCTGGCCTCCGCATGGAGCCGCCCGCGTGCCGCCCAACTCGTGGCGGCATTGGCGTCGCAGATGCTCGGCGCCGAGACATAGCCGACCGACGGATCGTTGAACGGACGCAGCACCTCTGAAAGGTAGGTGGTCTCCGGCACGTGGTCGGCATCGAACTGGGCGACGAAATCATAACCCTCGTAGCCATAGTGATCGTAGAAATAGGCGAGGTTTCCCTCCTTGCACCGGGTCCGGCGCGGCCAGGAGGCGCGGTGGTAGTCTGCGACGCCCTTTCGCGTCGAGATCATCACCCCGTGCGCCGCGCACCAGGCAACTGTATCCGGCGCGGGATCTTCGTCGGCGAGCCAGACATCGAACTCGCAGCCGGTCTGGTCAAGCATGGCAAGCAGCGTCTTGCGCACCACGGAAAAGGGCTCGGAAGGCGCCTTCGTCACCACCATCGCAACCCGACCCTGCGGCACGGGACCAGCGCTCGCCGCCGCCACCTTGGCGCCGGAAAAGATCACGATGAAATAGACCGGCAGCAGGGTAATCCATCCGGCGACGACCGTAATCAGCACATAGGACGGCCAGTCGACGACATGGGTGGGATCAAGCCACCACTGCCAGAAGTACAGGAGGGCAACGAACCAGGCGGCGACGCCCAGCACATGGAGCCATCGCAGCCGGCCCGAAAAGAGGGCAGTCGGCGCCGATGCGGCCTTCCGGCTCGGCTTGAGGCCGATGTTCATGCCGGGTTTCGCGACTGTCGACGACCAGATCATGAGCGCACCTCCAGGCCGAAGCTCGGCGCGGCGGTCGCGATGATCGTGTCGATGTCCGAAAGCTGCGGGCGGAAGCCCAGTCTTTGACGTGCCCAATCCGTGTCGGCATAGAGAACCGGCGGATCTCCCGCCCGGCGCGGCAGCATCTGCACCGGAACCGATCGCCCGGTGACCCGGTCGATGGCCGCCAGCACCTGCCGGACCGACGTTCCGTGGCCCGAACCGAGATTGGCGTTAAGGACCTCGCCGCCGTCGCGCAGGTAGTTCACGGCTGCCACATGCGCGTCGGCAAGGTCGGTCACGTGGATGTAGTCGCGGATGCAGGTGCCATCCGGTGTCGCATAGTCGTCGCCGAAGACATCAAGCCTTTCGATCCGGCCGGCCGCGGCCATCAGCGCGCGCGGAATGAGATGCGTCTCCGGATCGTGCCGCTCGGTGAGTTCCCCGTCCGGATCCGCACCCGCCGCATTGAAGTAGCGCAGCGCCACCGAGCGGATGCCATAGGCCCGGGCATAGTCGCCAAGCATCAGCTCGATCATCAGCTTCGTGCGCCCGTAGGGATTGATCGGCAACTGCACCATGTCCTCGGTAATCGGCAGGCGCGGCGGTATGCCGTAGGTGGCGCAGGAACTGGAAAAGACGATGCGTCCAAGTCCGGTCGCCCGGCAGGCTTCGAGGA
The DNA here is from genome assembly GCF_002940685.1 of Ensifer adhaerens. Lineage (GTDB taxonomy): Bacteria > Pseudomonadota > Alphaproteobacteria > Rhizobiales > Rhizobiaceae > Ensifer > Ensifer adhaerens_E. Next base: position 393,445 of record NZ_PNFP01000005.1, read on the forward strand.
GCGCGATGCTGCCCGCCACGTTGTTGGTGTAGTATTTTCCGGGATCTTCGACCGATTCCCCGACATAGGCGGAAGCGGCAAAGTGGATGAGACAGTCGGGCGAAAAGGTCCGGATTGCCGTTGCCAGCCGTTCCTTGTCCTCGATCGCCCCCTCCACGAAGGGGCCCCATTTCACGTTGTTGCGATGCCCCGTCGAGAAATTGTCGTAGACGACGGGAACGATGCCCTGCTCAGCCAGACGCTTGCAGGTGTGGCTGCCTATGAAGCCGGCTCCGCCGGTGACGAGTGCGACGCGCGACATGTCATACCGCCTCTCCGGCGGCCACGGTGCGATCTGCCGCACTGAGGCGCTCGTCAAAATGGGCGATAGTGCGCTCGAGGCCCTCGCGCAGCACCACTTTCGGCTCCCATTCGAGCTCGGTCCGTGCCTGCGTGATGTCGGGCCGCCGCTGGCGGGGATCGTCGGTGGCCGCCGCCAGGTGCACGATGCGCGAGCGCGAGCCCGTCATCGAAAGCACCATCTGCGCAAGCTCCAGAACCGTGAACTCTCCGGGATTGCCGAGATTGATCGGCCCGATGCATGGGTCGGGCGAGACCGAGAGACGAAGGAACCCGTCGATCAGGTCGTCGACATAGCAGAAGGACCGGGTCTGATGCCCGTCGCCGTAGATCGTCAGATCCTTGCCGCGGAGCGCCTGGACGACGAAGTTCGAGATGACCCGCCCGTCATCGGGGCGCATGCGCGGACCGTAGGTGTTGAAGATACGCGCGACCTTGATCTTCACGCCGTGGGTCCGATGATAATCGAAGAACAGCGTTTCAGCCGAGCGTTTGCCTTCGTCGTAGCAGGCACGCGGACCGGTCGGGTTGACGTTGCCGAAATAGGTCTCCCGCTGCGGGCTGGTCAACGGATCGCCGTAGACTTCCGAGGTCGAGGACTGGATGACGGTGGCGCCGGTGGCCTTGGCGTTTTCGAGCGCATGCAGCGCGCCGAGAACATTTGTCATCAACGTTCCGACAGGATCGGCCTGATAGTCCGGTGGTGATGCTGGAGAGGCAAAGTTGAAGATGACATCGGCATCGATCAGATAGGGCTTTCGAACGTCGTGATCGATGATGTGGAGGTGGGGGTCCTGCGCCAGATGAGAGAGATTTTCGCGCCGGCCGGTCGAAAAGTTGTCAAGACAGATGACCGTATGCCCCAGGGAAAGAAGTCTTTCACAAAGATGAGATCCGAGAAAACCACTTCCACCCGTTACTAGTATTCTCTTCGGTATTCCTGCGATCTTCTTAAGAAACTCCCGCTGTCCGGCCACGGACAGCGGCCCCATGACGACCTTTCGCATGCGCACCTCCAATTATTGTGCTCACCATTTTCGCTGGTGATTTGGAGACGGGATGCGAGCGCAATAGATAATAAAAAACGTATTTATTATAAAGACACGCACAACCCGACAAAAAATAAACTATTCAATCTCAATCAATATTTTTCAGGTTTTCAATTTCAATATTAGCTAACTATCAAATACGTGACATTCAGTCAATATGTACGGAATACATTTCCAGTAAATAATCCAAAATTACAACAAATTACTATTGACATAACCATATATGATTACTTTCGGCCCAATCTAGGCCGAAAGTAACAAGATATTGACCACGATGTTCTAAGGTAACCTGCACTGTGAACTTCAGGGCTTCACTGACCGGTCGCAAGACATTGCCACAGCTGCCCCGCCCGGATTTCGCCGGGCAGGTTCAAGGCAGCATCTGATTTCGGGGACACCCCCAGGAGATCTTGCCCTGGGGTTGAGCAGGGACCTGCCGCGCCGTCGCCGACACCCAGGCCCGCGGCAGACAAATGCCTGCCTTACGTCACGCCTAGTTCTTCCAGCGCGAGAGGATGACGTCGCCATTGCGCTCCGTTGCCGCATCGTTGGTGAAATAGCGAGACGCCGCTTCCGTCCGGTTGCGAACGTTCATTTTCTTATAGATGTTGCGGACGTGAACCTTGACGGTGTTTTCCGACAGCCCGAGCCGATCGGCGATGATCTTGTTCTGCGTCCCTTTGCAGATCAGATCGAGGATCTGGACCTCGCGTGTCGTCAGGCCGTCCGGGCCTGCATCGCGCTTGCGCCGTCCCGTTCCCGACACAGCGGCCTGACCCGGGGCTTCCCCGCGCCTGCCGTAAAGGCCGGTCGCCGCGAAAGGCTCGGGAGAAAGCCGCCGCAGCAGGGCCGCCGGGAAATGTTCGCCGCCCTTCATCAGTAAATCGATGGCGGCAAGGCAGACGTCCAGATTGAGGTTCAACGGCAGGACGCCATGGATCAGGCGCTCCTCCACGAAGCCCGCAATCGACGGGTCGAGTTCTTCGGCATTCTCCACCACCAGGCCGATCGATGCCCGCGGGTGGAACTCGTGAATGGTCCGCAAGATAGCCGGAAAGGATTTGGGAGGCATCCGGTAAAGCATGATCAGCGTGACATCGACGAGACTGCCATCAAGCAGATTGTCCGGGTCGGAAAAGCTGACGATATCGTGCCCTTGAAACCTGGAGCCGACGGCCTGCATCAGGCATTCGGCGAACAGGTCGATCTTGGCAAGCATTACGATCTTTTTCTTTTGTGACAAAGCCTTGTTGTTATCTTCAAAATCACTCACTTTGGAGCTTCCAGGATACATTACGCCCTCCTAGGATTTTTCCATTTGTTTTTATGGGTGCCCCGGTTTCCCTGTCGGCACGCCCGATTCTCAAAAAATTTATTCGGAACCATTTATGCGTCACGATTTTTCCTGCGCGATAAAATTCGCGATAGCTAATGTAACGTAAAGATCTCCACAACGAAACAACCCAAAAGGATTAGAGGGGCGCCAGAGGGGCACTTAAATCGTTATAAATCGAACCATCTTTGGGTTATATTGTAGAAGTTCCGTTTACCAAGTCTCGGAAAGCCTCCAAAAACAAGCCGCTAGGATACCTCCGCCGGGATGGGATGTCCTGGGCGTTTCTGAGAAGGGGCGCCTCACGGAAGGCGATCGATGGATTAGTTAAGCCGTCCCGTGCGGCAGTGCTCAACCCCATTCTGGTTAGGATATACCTGGGAATACTTAGTAAGGACTAGGCAGTCTCCCGTTTGTTGTCGACAAGCGGACGCGACCCTGCACAAACGGCGGACGACACGAGGGAACGGGCCGGTGGATGGCTCTGAAAAAGCTCGGGTTTTCCTCGCCGCCACAAGGGCTTGCCGCCGATGATTAGGCGAGAAAGACTCAGTACTTACAAACCACTAACTAGAATTGGTATCTTCCACGCCGGCACATTTGGAGTCAAATTGGATGTTCGTTCCGGATGGATCAAAAGGGCCGGCTGGGCGCGACCAAGCGCTTTCAGGCGAAAGAACCGTGTCCTCCCGGAGAGTTGCGTCAGCATTCCCCTGAGTAAGCGTAAAGCAAGTAGAGATACTGACAGCTCGAATTCCGGGCGCACATTGCGTGTAGATGTAAAAAGAAATCAATTTAACAAAAAAGCGAAAATCTCTAAGTCAAGATATTGCTCGTTTCTCCAAAAGGAGCCAACACCGGAAAAATACCGTAAGAGTTAAGGGTATTTGGTGTTGGCTTCCCTTTGTCCAAATCCGCTCCATCTCCGAAAATCGTGCCCGACGAGGTCAGACGGTCTGCGAAAGCGGTCGGCCGCCACAGACGCGCCCGAAACCATGCCGCGCAAGAATTCGCAGTGGGTTTTGCGATAACGCGTGACGCGTATTTAAGCGGCTATGACAAAGGATCCGTGCAGCAGCACAGAGCGGCTTCCTGTAGCACCCGCCTTAAGGCTGCAAGCGGCGACCCCGCGGGGCGGGTCGCCGCTGCGATCACTACTTGCTCAGCGCCTGGGTCAGCTGATCGACAATATCCTGCTGCGACTTCAGCCCGGACGCCGTCAGATAAAGCTTGGCGGAGTCGAGATAGACGACATGGCCGTCCTTCCAGGCTTTGGTCTGCCGCACCAGCTCGTTGTCGAGCAGGGCCGCTGCCGGCTGTGCCTGCTGGCCGATGGCCGCATCGCGATCGACGACGAAGATCCAGTCGGGGTTGGTTTCGAGGATATATTCGTAGGAAACCGCCTGGCCGTGGGTCGCCACCTGCAGCGCCGGATCGGCCGGCTTGATGCCGAAGACGTCGTGCAGCGCGCCGAAACGCGATCCCTTGCCATAGGCGCTGATCTTGCCGCCGGTCGTCAGCAGGATGAGTCCCGTCCCCTTTTCGGCCGCAAGGCCGCGCAGCGCCTCGATCGAGGCATCGAGCTTGGCAATGCTTGCCTTGATCTCGGCGTCCTTGCCAAAGATCTGGCCGAGGATCTCTGCATTCTTCTTGACGCTGCCGATCAGATCGTTGTCGTCCGAGGTCAGGTCGATCGTCGGCGCAAGCTTTGCGACTTCGGCATATTTCGCCTGCGACCGCCCGCCGACGATGACGAGATTCGGCTCCGCCGCATTGATGGCTTCGAAATCGGGTTCAAACAGCGTGCCGATCTTCGCATAGCTGTCGGCCTTGTACTTTTCGAGCGACGGAGGAACGGCCGATCCGGGAACGCCGGCAACGGGAACGCCGAGCATATCGAGCGTTTCCAGCATGCCGAAATCATAGACCAGCACCGTCTTCGGATTTTTCTCCACTTCGGTGACGCCGCTGCTGTGTTCGATCTTCAATGTTTCGGCGATCGCCACCGACGCGCCGCCGATCGTCAACGCGGCGGCAAAGACCAGGCTGCGCAGACCATTAGAGAAGGGAGATATATTCATGACTATTTACCTCATGTTTTCTTTTTCTCCCTAGCGCGATTTTGCCAAGAGGGCAATGCGCGCATTCTGCCGCGTTGCGCACGCACAAAACTTGACGAAGTCGATCATATATATGACTAAGGCGAGCCTTCGATCGTGCACCCCACAGGCAGCCGCAAGCCGGGGGGTCCCGTCGCGACGGCGATGGGAAATACAGCCACGGGATACGAGAGCGGTGGTCGAACCGAAACGCAGCTGGAGAGTGACGGAATAATGAGGCCGGTCCTGTTTGCCATCCCGGTCGTCCTGTTGCTTGCCGCCGTCAGCGTTCTCACCGGTGTCGGCAGTCTTGCCGCCAGCGACGACGGGCGCGGCTGGCTTCTGGTCGTCGAAAGCCGCCTGCCGCGCACGCTTGCGCTGATGCTTGCGGGCGCCGGTCTCGCGGTCTCCGGCACGATCATGCAGATGCTGGCGCGCAACCGGTTCGTCGAGCCGTCCACCGCCGGCACCGCCGAATCCGCCGCCCTCGGAATGCTCTTGGCCATGCTGATCGCGCCCAGCCTGCCGGTCGCAGGCAAGATGGCATTCGCCGCCCTGAGCGCGCTTGCAGGAACCGCCCTGTTCCTGCAGATCCTGCGCCGCGTCCCGCTGCGCTCGGCGCTTATGGTGCCGCTGATCGGTCTCATGCTCGGCGGCGTCGTCAATGCCATCACCACGTTCATCGCCTATCGCTACGACCTGATGCAGTCGATGGGCGCCTGGATGTCCGGTGACTTCTCGGTCGTCCTGCGCGGACGCTACGAACTGCTGTGGATCGGCTTCGCGCTGACGCTGGTCGCCTACGCGACCGCCGCGCGCTTCACCGTCATCGGCATGGGCGAGGCGATCGCGCGCAATGTCGGGCTCGACTACGACAAGGTGGTAACCCTCGGGCTCGCCATCGTCTCCATGGTCACGGCAACGGTGGTTGCCACCGTCGGTATGATCCCGTTCCTCGGCCTCGTCGTTCCCAACATCGTCAGCCTGATCCTCGGCGACAACCTCCGGCGCACATTGCCGGTCATCGCCATCTCGGGCGCCGGGCTGGTGCTCGTCTGCGACATCATAGGGCGGATCGTGATTGCGCCCTATGAGGTGCCCGTCGGCACGGTCATGGGCGTGATCGGCAGCCTCGTCTTCCTTCATCTCCTGTTGTCGAGGCGGTCCCATGCAGGCTGATGCCAAGCGGATCTCTCCGTCGACCGTCCTGATTGCGTCCGCGGCATTGGCGCTGCTATCGATGATCGCCTTCATGACCATCGGCGCCAAGGGAAGCTGGAGCTTCATCCTCTCCTTCCGCGGAACGAAGCTGATCGGCATGGTGCTGGTCGCCTATGCGATCGCCGTTTCGACCGTGCTGTTCCAGACGATTTCCGGCAACCGGGTGCTAACGCCGTCGATCATCGGCTTCGACGCCATGTATACGTTGCTGCAGACGGTCATGGTGTTCTTCCTCGGCGCGGCGGGGGCCGCAAGCGTCAACCCGCAGGCGCAGTTCACGCTCGAAACCGCCGTGATGGTCGGTCTCTCGCTTCTCCTGTTCCGCGCCCTGTTTTCCGGCGGCAGCCGCAGCCTGCATCTCCTGATGCTGGTCGGCGTCATCCTCGGCGGCCTGTTCCGCTCGCTCTCTTCCTTCCTGCAGCGCGTTCTCGACCCCAACGATTTCATCGTCCTGCAGGACCGGTTGTTTGCAAGCTTCAACAGCATCGATGCCAACCTGCTCGGCATCGCCGCCGCAGCAACGCTTGCCGTGACCTTCGTCCTGTGGCGGCTGTCCCCCACCTTCGACGTGCTCTCGCTCGGGCGCGAGGCGGCGATCGGGCTCGGCGTCGATCACCAGCGCATCGTCACCCTTCTGCTCGTGCTGATCGCCGTGCTGGTCTCGGTTTCGACCGCACTCGTCGGACCAGTCACCTTTTTCGGCCTGCTCGTCGCCAGCCTCGCCTGGCAGCTGACGCCCACCGCCAGCCACCGCTTCGTGCTGCCGGTCGCCGTCTCCATCGCCATCGCGACCCTTGTCGGCGGCCAGGTCGTCCTCGAACGGCTGTTTGCCTTCAACACAGCGCTCAGCATCGTCATCGAATTCTTCGGTGGCCTGGTGTTCATCTTCCTGCTTATCCGAGGCTCCGCGCGATGATAGAGATCCAAGAGGTAACGAAATCCTATGGCGGCACCGCGGTCGTCGACCGGGTGTCGCTGACCCTGCCTTCCGGCGGCCTGACCTCGATCATCGGCCCAAACGGCGCCGGCAAGTCGACACTGCTGTCAATCGTCAGCCGGCTGATGCCGATGGACACGGGCAAGGTGCTGGTCGATGGCCTCGACGTCAGCCGCGCCGCCGGCGACGTGCTTGCCCGGCGGCTTTCGATCATGCGCCAAGACAATCACATCACCGCGCGCCTCAGCGTGCGCGACCTCGTCGCATTCGGCCGCTATCCCTATTCCAAGGGACGGCTGACAGCGGCCGATGCCGAACATATCGACCGTTCGATCGCCTATCTCGGGCTCGAGCCCTATCAGAACCGCTTTCTCGACGAACTTTCCGGCGGCCAGCGTCAGCGCGCCTTCATCGCCATGGTGCTGTGCCAGGACACCGATTACATGCTGTTCGACGAGCCGCTCAACAATCTCGACATCAAGCACGCGGTCGAGACGATGAAACTCTTGCGCCGTCTGGCGGACGACTTTGCCAAGACGGTCGTCGTCGTATTGCACGACATCAACTTCGCCTCCGCCTATTCCGACCGCATCGTTGCCATGCAGGGCGGCCGCCTCGCCTTCGAGGGGCCGCCGCAAGACATGATCGTGCCATCGCGGCTGCAGGCGATCTTCGACGTCGACTGCCGCGTCCACGCCGTCGGCGACACGCGCCTCGTCAACTACTTCGATTAGACATCGGCGAGCATGCCTTGGCCGGATGCGCAAAGCGCGCTGCACGGAACCCATGCAGCGCGCTTCGACGATGATCATTCCAGACAGCGGCCGATGCGCTAACCGGCGGCGCCGCGGGTGGCCTCCTTGCCGATCCGGACTGCATCCGCTGCGTGATCCTCGTCCGTGACCGAGGAGAAACGCTTCAGCCAGCGGCCCAGTTTCGTGTTGAGGTCGTCCATCACCGTGAACATCACAGGCACGAAGACGAGGCTCAGCATCGTCGAGGTGATCAGGCCGCCGATCACCGCAACCGCCATCGGCGCGCGGAAGGCGGCACCCGCCCCGACGCCGATGACCGCCGGAACCATGCCCGCCACCATGGCGATGGTCGTCATGATGATCGGCCGCGCGCGGGTGACGCCCGCCGTCAACAGCGCCGTGCGCCGGTCGGCGCCCGCGTTGCGGCACTCGATCGCATAGTCGACGAGCAGGATCGAGTTCTTGCAGACGATCCCCATCAGCATCAGGATGCCGATCATCGACGAAAGGTCGAGCGCCGCACCGAACAGGATGAGAGCCAGTGCCGCGCCGCCGATCGACAACGGCAGGGCCACCAGGATAGTCACCGGCTGCAGGAAGTCCTTGAAGAGCAGTATCAGAACCGCCACGACCATCAGGATGCCGGCAAGCAGCGCTAGGGCAAAATTGCGGAACATCTCCGCCATGTACTCCGCGTCGCCATAGTTGGCCTGTGACACGCCCGCAGGCAGTTCCTTCATGGCCGGCAATGCCGAAATCGCCTCGAAGGCCGTACCGAGCGTCATGCCGTTGAGATTGGCCTCGACGGCGATCAGCCGCTTTCGATCGAGCCGTTCGACGCTGCTTTCCTCGGCCCCGAAGGATAGGTCGGCGACCGAGGTCAACGGCACCAGCGCACCCGCGTTCGTGCCCACCTTGAGGTTGCGCAACGTGTCGAAGTCGCCGCGCGCCGACCGGTCGAGCATTACCCGGATCGGCACCTGGCGGTTGCCGAGGTTGAACCGCGCCGAGTTGCTCTCGTTGTCGCCCATCGTCGCAATGCGGGCGACGGTGCCGATCGACGTCACCGACACGCCGAGCCTTGCCGCCTCGTCGAAGCGCGGCTTGACCAGGAGCTCGGGCGAAAGCAACGGCTCTGTCGACCGGACACTGACCAGCCCGGGGAGCGCACGCATCTCGCTCTCCAGACGCCGCACCGAAGCCATCAGCGTTTCCGGATCATCGCCCGTCAGGTAGACGGAAAGGTCCTTCGTTCCCTCGGTCGAGGAGAAGGTCGCCTGAATGTCGGGGGTCTCCGCCAGCAAGGACCGCAACGACAGCTCGAAGGACTTGCGGTCAAGTTCACGCTCCTTGCGCGGCTTGAGCTTGATGCGCAGCGATACCTCATTGAGACTGTCTGTCGTCGCCAGAACGTTCTCGACTTCCTTTCGCGCCTTGAGCTTGGCGACCAGATCGTCGGAAATGCGCGCTGTCTCTTCGAGCCTCGTGCCGGGTGGCAGCGTGATCTTGAGCTGCGAGACATTGCTGTCGCTCGTCGGCATGAATCCCGTCGGCAGCATGCTCAGAAGGGCGATCGAGCCGATGAAGATCAGCGCGACCAGCGAAAGTGCAGTCTTGCGGTGATCGAGGGTCCAACCGAGCATGCCGCGATAGGCGTCGGCGATGCGCGACGGCTTGGTGGCATGGCCGTGACCATGTTTCGGCCGCAGCAGATAGGCCGCCATCAAGGGCGTCAGCAGACGTGCGACCAGCAGCGAGAACAAAACGGCGATCGCGACGGTCAGGCCGAACTGCTTGAAATACTGCCCGACCGCGCCGCCGATGAAGCTGACCGGCGCAAAGACGGCGACGATCGTCAGCGTCGTTGCGACGATCGCAAGGCCGATCGCATCGGCCGCATCGATCGCCGCAAGGAACGGGCGCTTGCCCATGTCGACATGCCGCTCGATGTTCTCGATCTCGACGATCGCATCGTCGACCAGAATGCCGATGACGAGCGTCAGCGCCAATAGGCTGATGCCGTTGAGCGTGAAGCCGAGCAGGTCCATGACCGCGAAGGTCGGCAGGATGGAAAGCGGCATGGCAAGCGCCGAGATCAGCGTCGCCCGCCAGTTGCGCAGGAATGCGAAGACGACGACGACGGTCAGCAGCGCGCCCTCGATCAGGGCCGTGACGGCGGCATCGTAGCTCTCCTGCGTATACTCGACGAGAGAGATCAGCTCGGTCATCTCGACGCCGGGGGTGCGCGCCTGGATCTCCTTCAGCCGCTCGATCACGCGCTCGGCAACGACCGTGTCGCTCGCCCCCTTGCTGCGCGAAACCGAGAAGCTCACGACAGGCTCGCCATCGAAACGGGCAAAGCTGCGCGGTTCGGAGGATGTGTCCTCGATCGTCGCAATGTCGGAGAGCTGCAGCCAGCGGCCGCCGGCGAGCGGAATCGCAAGCTGCCGCAGCTCGTCCACCGAGCCGGCGCTGCCGACGGTGCGGATCGATTGCTCACGTCCGCCGATTTCACCGCGACCGCTCGGAATGTTGATGTTGATTTCCCTGAGCGCGGTGTTCACCTGGTCGGCCGTGACGCCAAGCGCCAGCAGCCGTTCGGGATTGAGCGAAACGCGCACTTCGCGGCTGACACCGCCGAGGCGCTGCACCTTCTGCACGCCGGGCAGCGTCAGCAATTCGCTGGTGATCGTGTCATCGACGAACCAGGACAGCTCCACTTCCGACATGTGAGGCGCCCGCACGGCGTAGTAGACGATGGCGCTGCCGTCGACGTCGAGGCGCGAGACGATCGGCTCCTGAATGGACTGCGGCAGGTCGGCGCGGATCTGCGCCACAGCCTCGCGCACGTCGTTTGCGGCCCGGTCCGGATCCGTGCCGATCTTGAATTCGACCGTGGTCGTGGAGACGCCGTCGGCAATGGTCGAGCGGATGTGACTGACCCCGACGAGGCCGGAGGCGACCCCTTCGACGCGGCGCGTCACCTGCGTTTCCATTTCGCCCGGCTGTGCGCTCGGCTGCGTGATCGTCACCGTCACGATCGGGAAGGATACGCTCGGATTGGCGTTGACCGGCAGCCGCAGAAACGAGGCGATGCCCACCAGCGTGAGCACGACGAAGAGGACGATCGTCGGAACGGGCTTTCGGATCGCCCAGGCGGAAATGTTGCTCGTCATTGCTGGCCGCCCGTCTGCGTCGGCTGGACGTCTTTCGTTGCGACCACTTCACCTTCGCGCAGCGACGCCCCGGACTTGAGAACGACCCGCTCGCCGGCAGAAAGGCCCGAGGTGATCTCGACCTTGCCGCCCTGGCGCATGCCCGCCTTGACCGGCTTGCGCACGACCTGGCCGCCATCGACGACGAAGACCGAGACGGCGCCATCCGGCGCACCGAAGAGCAGGGCGGAATCGTCGACCATGATCGCCTTGCGCTCGGCCACCACGACCTCCGCCCGGCCGAACGTGCCCGCAAAGGGCGGGCGGGCGGTCGACATCGTGACTTGCGCGGTCCCGAGGCGGGTCTCGCGGTCGATCTTCGGGTTGATCACCCGCACGCGCCCCTCGATCCAGTCGTTGCGACCCGAAAGTTTGACCTTCACCGTCTGGCCGACCGCCAGCAACGGCAGTTCCGTTTCCGGCACTTCGGCCGCGAACTCGATTTCGCCGCCGCGAATAAGCTTGAGCAGCGGATCCGAGCCGGCAAGCGCACCGGCGCGCGCAAACCGCTCCGAGACGATCCCGGCAGCAGGCGCGAGGATTACCGCGCGATCGAGCCTGCGTCGCGCTTCCGCTTCGAGCGCTTCCGCCTGCTCGTAGTCGGCTCGCGCGACCTTGACCGCCTGCTCCGCAAGGGCGAGGGCCGAGACGCGTTCCTCGAGAATGGTGGCGGCCTGAAGGTGGCTCAACTGGCGGGCACGGGCGAGTTTCTTCCGTTCCTGCGTGACCGTCTCTTCCTCCCGCGCCATCGCTGCGCCGGCGCGCGCAACGCGGCCCTTGGCCTCGCGCAAAAGGTTCTCCAGCATCTCGGTTTCCAGCCGGGCGAGCACCTGGCCCGCCGCGACCCGATCGCCGATCTCGACCTCGACACTGGCGATACGCTGGTCGGTCAAGGCCGTGCCGACGGCAACTTCCTCGCGGGCGACGAACATGCCGGCAAAGGAGCGTGTCCATTGCTGGGGGCGGTTGTCGGCAACCAGCGTCGTTACCGTGCGGTTCACGGACGGGGCAGGAACGGAGGCTGCGGCCTCCCCGGAGGCCTCAGCCTGGCCGGCGGACGCCGCGAACGCGAGCAGGGCCGCGAGAACGACGTTCAACTCAACTGTACGTCTCATTTCATTGGCTTTCCATTGGCGGGACCGGCTGCGGCATGATGCGCCTGCGGTACCGGTTCCCGGGTCGGGCAAAGGGCGTCGATTATTTATTAGATCATTCAATCTAATAATAAGAGTAATCAAACGCGACAATTGTAAGGCAGATCACATACGAGCATTGCGGGAAGATGGCGGAGATCCTGCGAGCAGTTGCCTTGACACCGATCGGCCGCCCAACGAAATTAGAGCGCTTGATCTAATAATCGAATGGCCTGCAAGGAGAACCGGCGATGCGCAAGATCGACCCCGAAAAACACGCCGCCAGACGTCAGCTGATTCTCGATGCGGCTATCGCCTGCTTTTCGCGCAAGGGCTTCCATGGCACGTCGACAGCTGAGATCTGCGCCGAGGCAGGCATGAGCCCGGGCAATCTTTTCCATTATTTTCCGACCAAGCACACCATCATCGCTGCGATCGTGGAAGAGGAGCGTCAAGAAACGGCGGAGATTTTCCGAAAGCTGGGCGAAGAGGAGGATCTGTTCGCCGCAGTGCTGGGCTTCATGGATAGCGTCCTCGAGCTGGCGGGCGATCCTGCCTATTCGAGCCTCGCGCTCGAAATCGCCGCCGAGGCGATGCGTGACGAGCGCATCGGAGCGCTTGCCACGGCAAATGATGCCGAACTCCAGTCGGCGCTCGTGGCACTCCTGCGCAACGCGGCCAGCCGAAACCAGATCGACCGGGCGATCGACGCGGAAGGTGCTGCCCGCTGGATCGCCGCGATCATCGACGGCATCTTCAGCAGGGTCGCGGTCGATCCCGGCTTCAGGCCGAAGGAAGAAGGCGTGCTGATGCGGCGCCTTGTGAGCCGCTTTCTGCGCGCAGGAGACTGAGCCCGTGATGCGAGAAGACCGCAACGGCCTTTCGGCCGATTGCGGTCTTCGGTTTCCCGGCCTGCCCCGGCTTGACCCAGAGGCAGGCTCGCCGAGGCGATCTCAGGAATGTTTCTGGATGATGCCGTAGACGATGTTCCGGTTGGCCCCGAAGAACACGCGCGCATCGATGGCGGACTTTCCGGCGCTCTTGTGGATGATGTTCCACATGTCCGCCTCGGAACGCAGCAGCAAGGCCCAGTTCATGAAGCTTTCCATGTAGCCGTCGACACCGATGTCCTGGGCGAAGTTGGCGAAGAGGAAGACACCGTTCGGCTTCAGCATCTGCAGGCAGCGGTGCGTCAGCTTGATGGCCACCTTGTCGGCGAGATAGTCATAGAGGCCGGCCGCATAGATGAAGTCGAACTTGCCGAGCTTCTGATCCCTGCCGAGCAGGCTGCGGACGGAGCCGTCGACCGCCTCGATCGCGGTGCCGCGGAAATCCCGGCTGATCGATCCGACACTGAGAGGATCCTGATCGAGCGCCACCCAACGCTTGACCCGGCCTTCCTGGAGTGCCGCCGAGCGATTGGCTTCGCGAAGGTGACCGGCGGCGATCGTCAGGATTTCCGCCTGACCGCCCCGACCCGCCGCGATCTCGTCGACGTGGCGCGTCAGGATATCGCGACGCTCGCGCACCGCCACCGAGGAGGAGGCGTCCTTCGTGTATTCGTAAAGGGCGCGCCCGACCGGCGAAGCCCGTTCGATTTCGCCGGCAACGCTCGCATGGCCGTAGATAAAGTCGAGCAACTGCGCGTCACCCGAATATCCCCTGGGCTTGTCGAACGACCACCGCGTGAACGGATCCTGCAGGAAGTAATCAGCGACCGGGTGGTCCTGGGCAAGAGGAATTAGCTCCTGCCACACGCTGGGGTGGTACTTGGCGCGGGTCTCATGGAGGGACGCGGCGAGCCGGTGGATAATTTTCGACGGCTCCGTCCCTTGAATGAATTGTTCCTGAGCGACCCTGAGAATCAATGCGAGCTCGGCCTTTGCGGTCGAAAGCTGTTCGTCATGCCGTTCGCCCCGGGGCGAAACGAACTCATCGGCCATTGCCTTGGGAGTTATGAGGCTCTGACCGTCGAAAACAGTCTGAAATTGGCGCACGCGAGACCATCCATTAAAGGTTTGTTAACAATAGTCGCGAAGATGCGCGCATTACGGCTCGGATTGCAAGTTTTTGTATATAATAAGGTAAATACTGGAGGCTCACCCCTTTGGGTTATGCCGATTCGCAGATGCCCTGACCCATTAATTTAACAAAACTTAATGGACACCTCCTATCATGCCTCGCAGCGTTTCCCGCCCTTGTTGCAGATAGGGTGTGGCAAACACGCAGGGAGTGTCCGAAACAACGTCCATTGATGGAAAAGCGACGACAGATTTCCGTTGAACGTGACGAAACTCGATGGATCAGTGCATGAAGCACACGTTGGCCGACGTAGTTGACATCGACCTACACAAGCAGCCGCACAGGCCGCACCTGGCTGAGCTTCAGACTCTCTATCGCATGGAGGGCGAGGCCGGCCGACGCGCTTCGACCCGACAAGGCTTGTGGGTTGCCGTTGTCGTTTACCTGCTCTTCTTCATCCCGGACATTCTGCTCGTCCCCGACGTCGCCTTCTATACGATCGTGGCGCGCCTCTTCGTCGGTATCGGCTCGCTTCTGACCTTCGAGGTCCTGTTTCGGCTGAAGGCCCAGACCAAATGGCTCGACGGCACCTGCGCCGCAGCGCTCGTCTTCGGTTACATCGGCTGGCTCGTGCCTGCGATGATGACGGCCGATACGAACAGCATGTCCTACTACATGATCTTCGGCGCCATTTTCATGATGGGCGCCAATCTCTTCTTCAGCCTTCGGTTCCGCCTCTCGGTGATCGCCTCCAGCATCGTGCTGGCGACGTTTTTCATCGCACTGTCGTTCTTTTCCGAACACGACCCCGCCTATCTGATCGCCTTCGGGACGTTCTACGTCTCCTGCTTCGTCTTCACCTCCTATGTGAACTGGAAACTCAACCGCGAGCGCTACAAGGTATTCCTCAACGCTTTCGAGGCGAAGATCCAGCAGAACGAAGCCTCGGAACGGGGCATGGCGCTTCTGCGGCTGTCCAACACCGATCCGCTTACCGGTCTCGACAATCGCCGCGCCATCGATCAGCAGCTGCGCGACTACTGGAACGATTGGCAGAAGTTCGGCAAGAACTTCACCGCCATGCTGATCGACGTCGATTTCTTCAAGAAATACAACGACTGCTACGGCCATCAGGAGGGCGATCGCTGCCTCATTCTCGTGGCCAATGCGCTCGGCGAAGCGATCAGGGACTATCATGGCTCGATCGGCCGCTACGGCGGCGAGGAGTTCATCGTCCTTGCCCGCCTGGACACGCGCGAGCAGGCGGCCGAGCTTGCGGAAGTCATCTGCCGCACCGTTGAAAACATGGGGCTGATCCATGAGCAGCGGCGCGACGGCGTGTCCATCGTCACCGTCAGCGTCGGCGCGGCGTTCACCCGTAACCACACCGGCGCCAAGCTCGAAAAGATCATCCACGAGGCCGACCGCGCCCTTTACGCCGCCAAGGCGAGCGGGAGAAACTGCTCGAAACTGTTCGACCCGAACGATCCGCAGAGCAGCGACGAGAGCGAAAACATCGCGGCGCTCCTGAAGATCGCAATCGACCAGAATCTCGTGTCCCTCGTCTATCAGCCGATCATCAACGTGACGACCGGCGAGGTCGATGCGGTCGAAGCCCTCATGCGCCTGACGATGCTCGACGGCACATCTGTGCCGCCGAGCCTGTTCATCCCCGTGGCCGAGCGGACCGGCGCCATTCTCGATCTCGGCCGCTGGGCGATCAAGACCGTCTGCCGCGAGCTTCTGGTCGACAATCACATCCCTCTCGTCAGCGTCAACGTCTCGCCGATCCAGTTGAAGACACCGGGCTTTGCGACGTCGGTCGCCGCGATCCTCGGAGAGACAGGGGTCGCCGGCAGCCGGCTCGCCTTCGAGATCACCGAGGGGCTCGAGATGGAGATGCATTCGGGTATCCTGCGCTGCATCAGCGACCTGGAGACGCTCGGCATCCGGATATGGCTCGACGATTTCGGAACCGGTTTCGCCGGCCTCTCCTGGCTGCGCCTGATCGATTTCGACACCGTGAAGATCGACCGGTCTTTCCTGCACGATTGCTCGACGCCGAAAGGCCGCGCGATGCTGCAGGACATCATCGGGCTCGTGCGCAACCGCGGCCACAAGATCCTGATCGAGGGCGTGGAAACCGACGAGCAGCTGGCCCTGATGCGGCGCTTCCGCATCGACCATGTGCAGGGTTTCCACGTCGGGCGCCCTGCGCCTGCGGACATGTTCCGCAGCACGCCCACCGACAAGCCACGCATCCCGCTCAGAAATAGCGTCCGCTCCTAGCGGTCGTTTCGCTTCACACGCCGCACGTTTCGTGCGGCGCGTGACGGAGCCGCGACCGACGGGAATGCGCCGGGCTGCTCTGCTGTTTGGCGCCGATCGATGACGGCGCGACAAGAGCGCGGATGAACTCCGCGCCCTGAGGATTTTCGGCGCAGGTCCCGAACGCTCTCGTCGGCAAGAGGACGATGAAGGCGGCACGAATAGATGTTGCACTCCGGCGGAACAGGTGCGTAGGATACGGGAGTTTACACTGCCGCTGGATGCAATCTCGCATTGTGCCCATGGAGGCGCGTGATGACCACCGGGGATCAGCAGGACGTCGGCGTCGAAGCGAGCACATCGCCGCCCAGCAGCGCGGACGTTCTGGCGCAGCTCGAACGCATTCGCCTGAGCGCCGAATTCGACGCTCCTGACCGCGACCGCAAGTTCCTCGCCTATGTCGTCGAGGAAACGCTGGCCGGGCGCGGCGACCGCATCAAGGCATATTCCATCGCCACCGAGGTTTTCGGGCGCGGCTCCTCGTTCGACCCGCAGACGGATCCGGCCGTTCGGATCGAGGCGGGCCGTATTCGACGGGCGCTCGAACGCTATTACCTCGTTGCCGGCCGCAACGACCCGATCGTCATCAGCATGCCGAAGGGCGCCTATGTGCCGACCTTCGAAAGGCGGGCCGACAACCGGCCCGCAACCGTCAAGGCAAGTGCAGCACCGTCGCAAGAAATGCCGCTCAGCCGGCGTGATCGCCGCCCGGTCATGTTCGGGGCCGCGGCGCTCGTCTGCGGCCTCGCCGGGCTGTTGGCGGGCTTGCCGTTTCTTCCGGGCAGCAATGCAGCGACGGGCGGTTCCGACCGGCCGAACATCCCGAAGCTGATCGTCACGCCGTTCGAGGACCTCTCGGGAACCCGGCAATCGGCGATGATGGCGCGCGGTCTGACGGACGAAGTCGTCGGCAACCTTGCCAGGTTCAAGGAGATCGTCCCGGTCACCCGCGACGATCCGGCACGCAAACCGGGCGATCGCGCCTATGCACTGGAGGGACGGGTAAGGCTTGAGGGCGAGCGGCTCCGGCTGGTCGTGAGGCTCGTCCAGCGATCCGACGGGTCCGTGGTCTGGGCGAACACCTACGACGAACGACTGCAATCCGGAGAGGTCATCGATCTGCAGGCGAGGACCGCGGCCGCGGTATCGAGCGCCGTGGCAGAACCCTATGGCGCGGTCTTTCAGGCAAGCGCCGCCGAGCTCAGACGTTCCGTTCCCAAGGAGTGGCAGGCCTATGCCTGCACGCTCACCTACTACGACCATCGCGGCGACGCCGATCCGCAATCCCATCGCTCCGTCCAGGACTGCCTGCAGCGCACGACCCGGCAATTCCCGACTTACGCGACCGCCTGGGCGCTTCTGTCGATGAGCTATGTCGATGCGCTCCGCAATCGCTTCGATCCCGCGACATCAACGGGCATGCTGGCGCTGGCCGGCGAAGCGGCGGCGCGCGCGGTTGATCTCGCCCCCCTCGACGTGCGCGCCCTCGAGGCGCAGATGCTCGTCCTCTTCGATCGCGGCGAAGTCGATGCCGCTCTCGCCGTCGGCGCCCGCGCGCTCGCCATCAATCCCAACGACACCGAGCTTGCGGGCGCGTATGGCCTCCGGCTGGCACTTTCGGGCGAATGGGAGACCGGCTGCAAACTTCTGTCGGATGCCACCGCGCGCAGCCTCGGACAGACCGGGGTTTTCGAGGCAGCGCTGGCTACCTGCTCCTATTTCGCGGGCGACTATGCTGCCGCCGAGCGATGGGTGCGCCTTGTCAAACCGGACGCCAGTCCGGCCGACCGGCTCCTTCTGCTTGCTATTCTCGGCAAGCTCGGCAAGACGGACGAGGCTAGGCAGCAGCGACAATGGTTGGAAACCAACGCCCCGGCCCTTCTCGGTGATCCCGGGCAGGCGCTTGCCTTTCAGTTTCGCCGTCCCGAGGATCAGCACCGTCTGTTCGACGGCCTGCGCGCCGCCGGCGTTCCCGTCCCCGAAGCCGAGTATCAACAGGCAGGTGGCGCCGGCGCGATACGCTGATCAGATATTGCCGGGCTCCAGCCCGGTGTCGTGGGTCGCGGGGTCGGGCGGGATTTTATCCGGCGCCGCATCCGAGCGCGCCCAGACCATCAGCAGATCATGCACGACACTCAGCACGATCGGCCCGAGAAAAAGGCCGATGAGGCCATAGGACAGCGTACCGCCGAGCACGCCGAGCAGAATGACCAGCGTCGGCGTCGACAGCCCGCGCGCCACCAGGATCGGCTTCATCACATTGTCGATGACAAAGAGCGGGATCAACAGGATCGTGAGCAGCAGCGCCGGGCCGAAGTCCATGGTGGCCCAGGCCCAGATCATGACGGGCAGCAGCACCAGCGCCGGGCCGATCTGGATGATGCAGAGAACGAGCACGACGAAGGCGATTGCACCGGGAGCCGGCACGTCGAACAGGCTCAGCACCAGTCCGCACAGGAATGCCTGCAGCAGCGCGACACCGATGACGCCGCGCGCCACGTTGCGGATCGTCGCGGTCGCGAGCTTGAGGAAGCCGATGCCGCGCTGGCCGCCGATCCGGCCGGCAAAACGCTGCGCCATTTCCGCCAGCCGTTTCGCGGAGCCGAACAGAAAACCCGCGATCAACACGGAGACGACGAAACTCAGAACCTCGGCGCCAACGCTCGCGACCTTGCCGAGCACCTTGCTGCCCGCCTGCATGAGCGAGGGCTCGAGCTTGCTCAGCAGCGCTTCGATATTGCCCGATGCCATGCTCCAGGCGGCATGGATGCGTTCTCCGACGACCGGCCACTCGCGGATGTAGTCCGGCGGTACCGGCACGCGCAGCGAACCGTCCGCAAGTCTTGCAAGCAGCGCCTGCAACCCTTCGGCAAAGCTGATCGCGATGGCGGTCAAGGGGGCGACGATGACGGCAAGGCACGTCAGCGTGATCAGGAATGAGGATAGCCGTCGCGAGCCGAGCAGGCGCCCAAGCCGGGCGTAGGCCGGAAAGAGCGCCACCGCAAGAATTGCCGCCCAGATCAGAATGATCGCGAAAGGCGCGATCAGCGTGAGTGCCCAGTAGGCCAGCAGCCCGACGATGCCGATTCTGGCGATATCCGTGATCTTCGCCTCGATGGAGGGAGATCCGCTCGTCCCGTCACGGATCGCATTCGTTCGGGGAGGATCCTCGACCATTTTCGTCCCCTTCCCTCCTCGCAAAACCGCAGACAGCTGCAAGCCCTGTGCGCCCGACACCTTGCAGGCGTTCTACCGTCACGTGGATGGCACGCTGCCGGCAACCGCTGGGCAGTAACATACAGTAGAATACGCCTGCCGGACTTCCCGATCCGCCGGCCTCCTCTAGAGATTCCAATGACTGACGGCGACAGGATCAGGAACTGCCGCGCGATCAGCTTGCCATTGCAAGATCAGGAAGCGTCGACAGGGGGCTGTCCCGCGCACGTTGAAAGCGCCCGCGCCACCGCCAGGCAGTACACGAGGGAGGCTGGATAGATGGTCAAGAAGACGCTCATCGCGCTCGGCGGCGCAATCGCGGTTCTGGTCGCAACACCCGTTACGGCGGTTCTTGCGCAGCAGACGGCAACGGCGCCGGCCGCGCAGGAACAGACGGCCCCCGAGCCGCTCAGCGATGACGAACTCGAGGTCCTGGTGGCGCGCATCGCACTTTACCCGGACGAGTTGGTGGCGCTGATCTCGGCCGCCGCACTCTATCCTCTGCAGATCGTCGAGGCGGAGCGGTTCCTGGAGGCCCGCGAGAAGAAACCCGACATGAAGCCGAAAGACGACTGGGACGGCAGCGTCATATCGCTGCTGAACTACCCCCAGATCGTCAAGATGATGAGCGAGGATCTTGAGTGGACGCAGTCCTTCGGCGACGCGATCGCCAATCAGCAGAAGGACGTGCTGATGGCCATCCAGCAACTGCGCGACGAGGCGGTCGCCAAGAACATCATCAAGACCGACGACAAGGTGAAGGTGGTCCAGGAGGGCGACAACGTCGTTATCCAGGCGGCAAACCCGGAAACGATCTATGTGCCGCAGTATCCGCCGGAAATGCTCTACGAGCCGAACTATGCGCCGGCCCCGATCGGCTACTATGACGAGCCCTATCCCGCCTACTGGTATCCGGGTGCGGCCTTCTTCGCCGGTGCGGTCACGGGCGCCGCCTTTGCGGCGATCGTCGACTGGGATGACTGGGGCGTGTGGGGCGGCGGCTGGAACGGCGGCGACATCGATATCGACTGCGACAACTGCTTCAACAACATCAACGGCAAGCTCAAGTGGAACGACGTCGACTGGAAGAACGTCGATCGCAGCAAGATCAAGTTCGACCGCGACCAGCTCCAGAAGTTCGACCGCAACAGCATCAAGAACAACATCAAGGCGAACGGCAACAACAACCTGCGCAACCGCGCCGCCGAGATCAATCGCGACCGGCCGAACGCGCGTCCCGGCGGTGGCGGCGGCGGCCAGATCAGGGATGTGCGCAAGAGCACGCTCGAAGGGCTGAAGGCGCAGCAGAGACCGGCCGCCCGTCCCGGCGGCGGTGGAGGCGGGCAGGCGATCGCCAAGGCGCGCGCCGGGGATGGAAAGCCAAGCATCAATCGCGCGGGCGGCAACAAGCCGTCCCAGGTCAACCGCAGCGGCGGCAAGAAGAAGATGGCGGCAAAGGCGCAGAACCGGCCGAAGAAGCCATCGGGCCTTGGCAACGTCAATTCCGGACGGCGCGAGGTCGCTTCGTCACGCCGCGGCGGTCAGAGCCTGGGTGGCGGCCATCGTGGCGGCGGGCGCCCGCAGATGAGTCGTGGTGGCGGCCGGCCGCAGATGCACCGCGGCGGCGGCGGGCGCGGCGGCGGCGGCCGCAGACGTTGATCGGATCACAGGAGAACGACGATGACAAAGCTCTTTAATTCGCTTCTCCTGGGATCAGCGATGGCGCTGGTTCTGGTAGCAACGCCGATCGGCTCCGCCTATTCCCAGGACAAGCCGCCAGCAGATCAACCTGCCGGAGATCAGCCTGCAGGAGATCAACCGGCGGCCGATCAGCCGCCGGAAGACCAGATGGTGGGCGGCCTCGATGCCTATGCCGCCGCCGAGGATCCGCCGGCCTTCGACGATCCGGCGAAAGCCATCGACGAATTCAAGGCAAAGCTTGCGGCGGATGATTTCGACGGTCTGGCCAAGCTTTTGGGGCTGAATGCCGAGAAGCTGAAAGACAGCGAAGGTGTGAGAGATACGTTCGCCCTTATCCGCGAGGGGGCGGCCCGCAATGTCGTCGTCCGCGATCTGGAGGGCCGCAAGATCCTGCAGATCGGCGACCGGCTCTGGCCCTTGCCCTTCCCGCTCACCAAGGGCGATGACGGCAAATGGGCCTTCGATACCTATGTCGGGCTTGAGGAGATCGTCAATCGCCGTGTCGGCGAGAACGAACTGCAGGCGATCGACACGGTCGAGGCCTATGTCGATGCCCAGAAGGAATACGCCTCCGAGGATCGCGACTCCGACGGCGTGCTCGAATATGCCCAGAAGCTGATCAGCACGCCCGGGCAGACCGACGGTCTCTACTGGCCGGCCGATCAGGGTGACGGCGAAAGCCCGGTCGGCGACGCGATCAGCGAAGCGGCTCTGGAAAAGGCAAAAGCCGGCGAAGGCTATTTCGGCTACCGCTTCCGCATCCTGACATCGCAGGGCGACAACATAGCCGGCGGCCGCTATGACTATGTGATCAACGACAACATGATCGGCGGCTTTGCCCTGATCGCATGGCCGGTCACCTATGCGGAGACAGGCGTGAAGACCTTTGTCGTCAACCAGCAAGGCATCGTCTACGAGCGCGATCTCGGGCCGAGCACCGAAGCGATCGTGCCGTTCATCGACCGCTTCGATCCCGACGACAAGTGGAACGTCGTGGCAGACTAGGCGAAGGGCACTTCGAGACGCCGTTGGCTGAAGCGAGCGACGGATCGCTTTGCTCGACCGGTCCTAAAGTGGTTCTTGGGCGCTTCTTAGGGGCCATCAAGAGACCCGATATCTTCGCGGCCCGACCGGGCCTGCGGTGAAGGAGGTGCGCTCCGGGAAATGGGTCCCGACACGGTGGGCGACGTTGGCAGGGCCGAGGCCGAGCCGCCGCGCCGGCCCCACGGGGGCGCGGCATTCGCGACGGTCAGGTTGAGCCTGTCCCCGAACTTGCCGCACGGATCAGCATTTCGACCTTGCCGCTGGAGCGGTCGCCGCCGCGTTGACGGCGTTCTCGACCAAGGGCTCTGCCGGATCAGGCTTGGAACATTGGCATTCCCGAGTACGCGCGGAACATCGATACGAACGGCCATCCGGTCCGAAAGCCGCGCTCCTTCTCGATGTCGCGATATTCCTTCCGCAAGGCGATCTCCTCGGCGAACCTGAGCTCGCGCATCGGATCGGGTTGCAACGTCGGGCGTAGGAACGCCGAAAGCGGCATGGTCATCCGCTCCGCCCGCTCCGTTTGCGCCGCCGTTGCCCGCGCTTGTCCGTTAGCGCGCCCTGCCGCTGCCGCTGCCCCTGCCCTGGCAGTGCTGGGTTTTACGGCTGACGTCTCCGGCTTTTGGGTTGTTCTGGTTTATGTTTTGTGTTGTTTGAACGTCAAAAGCCCGCCGGATTTCTCTCGGCGGGCTTTTTTTGATTTGGTTGCGGGGGCAGGATTTGAACCTGCGGCCTTCAGGTTATGAGCCTGACGAGCTACCGGGCTGCTCCACCCC
>NZ_PNFP01000050.1 GCF_002940685.1 Ensifer adhaerens
CTCACGGAGGTCCGTGCGGCCCGCCTGCCGAACCTTACATGTTCGGATAGACCGGGCCTTCGCCTCCTTGTGGCGGCACCCAGTTGATGTTCTGGTTCGGGTCCTTGATGTCGCAGGTCTTGCAGTGCACGCAGTTCTGCGCGTTGATGACGAAGGTGTCCTTGCCGTCCTTCTCCACCCATTCGTAGACCCCGGCCGGACAGTAGCGCGTCGACGGGCCGGCATAGATGTCGTGCTCGGAGCGCTTCTGCAGATCCATGTCTTTCACCTGGAGGTGGACCGGCTGGTCTTCCTCGTGGTTGGTGTTCGACAGGAACACCGACGACAGCCGGTCGAAGGTCAACACGCCATCCGGCTTCGGATAGTCGATCTTCTGGTGCTGGGCGGCCGGCTCGAGCGACTGCGCGTCGGTCTTGCCGTGCTTCAGCGTGCCGAAGAAGGAGAAGCCGAACAGCTGGTTGGTCCACATGTCGAGACCGCCGAGCGCCACGCCCACCGCCGTGCCGAACTTCGACCACAGCGGCTTGACGTTCCTGACCCGCTTCAGGTCCTGGCCGATGGCGCTGTCGCGCCAGCCGCGTTCGATCTCGATCGGCTCGTCATTGGCGCGGCCGGCGGCGATCGCCGCTGCCAGTTTTTCCGCCGCGAGAATGCCGGACAAGACTGCGTTGTGGCTGCCCTTGATGCGCGGCACGTTGACGAGACCGGCCGAACAGCCGATCAGCGCGCCACCCGGGAACGACAGCTTCGGCACCGACTGGTAGCCGCCCTCGGTGATCGCGCGCGCCCCATAGGAAAGCCGCTTGCCGCCCTCGAAGGTGCCGCGGATCGCCGGATGCGTCTTGAAGCGCTGGAACTCCTCGAACGGGAAGAGATAGGGGTTCTTGTAGTTGAGGTGCACGACGAAGCCGACGGCGACCATGTTGTCTTCGAGGTGGTAGAGGAACGAGCCGCCACCGGTCTTCATGCCGAGCGGCCAGCCGAACGAGTGCTGCACCAGCCCCGGCCGATGGTTTTCCGGCTTGACCTGCCAGAGTTCCTTGAGCCCGATGCCAAACTTCTGGACGTCGCTATCCTTCGAGAGATCGAACCTGGCGATCAGCTGCTTGGCGAGCGAACCGCGCACGCCCTCGCCGATCAGCGTGTATTTGCCCAAGAGCGCCATGCCGCGGGCGAAGTTCGGTCCCGGCTCGCCGTTCCGCTCGATGCCCATGTCGCCGGTGGCAACGCCGATGACCGCACCCTCGTCGTTGTAGAGCACTTCGGTGGCGGCAAAGCCCGGATAGATCTCGACGCCGAGTTCCTCCGCCTTCGTCGCCAGCCAGCGACAGACATTGCCAAGCGATACGATGTAGTTGCCGTGATTGTTCATCAGCGGCGGCATCAGGAAGTTCGGCAGGCGGATCGAGCCGGCGGGGCCCAACAACAGGAAGTGGTCGTCCGTCACTTCGGTCTTGAACGGATGGTCGGCCTCCTCGCGCCAGCCCGGCAGCAGCCGGTCGATGCCGATGGGATCGACGACCGCGCCTGAGAGGATATGCGCCCCGACCTCGGCGCCCTTTTCGAGCACCACCACCGAAAGCTCCGGATTGACCTGTTTCAGCCGGATCGCCGCCGCAAGACCGGCCGGCCCCGCGCCGACGATCACAACGTCGAACTCCATGCTCTCGCGTTC
>NZ_PNFP01000051.1 GCF_002940685.1 Ensifer adhaerens
AGATCCCATGAGGAGTGAACAGCGGTCGGCGCTCTGGCAGAGTGAGGCTGCATCAAAGCACTCGCTCAGGAGGAGTAGGTTATGGGAACTACGTCCGTTCACTCAGAAACGCCGACCGCCGTCCGCACCGATCTTGGCGCAATTTTCGTGTCTTTGGAATTGAGCCGATCGAGCTGGCTCATCACTTCGCTGTCTCCAGGCAGCGGTGAGAAAATGTCAAAGCACTCGATCGACAGTGGCGACATTGCCGCGCTGCGGCTTCGGTTTGCCCAGATACAAGAGAAGGCGCGGCTGCGAACGGGAAGGACGTTTCCGATCGTTACGATTCAGGAGGCGGGATTGGACGGCTTTTGGATACACCGCGTGCTGGAAGCAACCGGCATCGAGAGCTACGTTGTCGACGCGGCATCGATCGCGACGTCACGTCGGCGCCGGCGTGCAAAGACCGACAGGATTGATGGCGAAGCACTGGTCCGGGCACTCCTCGCGTTCAAGCGCGGTGAGCCGCGGGTATGCGCGATGGTAAAGGCGCCGAATCCCGAGGATGAAGATCGGCGGCGCATCTGCCGGGAGCGCAAAGTGCTCATTGCGGAACGGGTGAGGCACGTCAACCGCATCAAGGGTTTGCTCTTCGCCCAGGGTGTCAGCGGGTACGAGCCTCTGCACAAGAACCGGCGCAATCGGCTGGAAGATCTCCAGACCGGAGACGGACGCGCGTTACCGCGGCATATCAAGTCTCAAATAATGCGTGAACTCGATCGACTTGAGTTGTTGCTTGAACAGATCGCTGCGGTGGAGAGCGAGCGGAATTCCTTTCTAGCTGTACACGAAGGCTCTGCGCATGGAACGCTGACACCGGCAACAATGCTGTTCGCCATCAGGGGCGTTGGCGCCGAGTTTGCCACGATTCTTTGGAGCGAGGGGCTATGCCGGCATTTCGATAATCGGCGACAGGTTGCTGCCTATGCAGGTTTGGCACCCACCCCTTGGCAGAGCGGAACCATCGATCACGAACAAGGCGTCTCCAAAACAGGCAATCCCCGATTGCGTACGACAATGATCCAGCTGGCCTGGTTATGGCTGCGCAACCAGCCAGGATCGTTGCTCAGCCGCTGGTTTGTGGATCGGGTCCAGTCAAATGGTGGACGTTTGAAGAAAACCGCGATCGTCGCACTAGCGCGTAAACTGCTGATCGCACTTTGGAGATACGTTACTGCAGGCGTCACCATTGAAGGTGTTGTGATGAAGACCGCCTAACAGCGGCCATTAGCGAATCCAGAAATCCACCCGGGCGGATCAAATCCTGGTGGATACGGTGAACGAACCTCGTCGCAGTTTGGCTTAAAATGCCGCCCTATAGAATGGTTCCGTTCTCCTGAGCCTTGCCGCTACGCAAGCGGGATAGTGGTGCTGCCGCACATAACGGCGACCGAATGTGAGTTGGATCCGGCGATGGATGCGCGCCGGCTCATGCATGCTGGCTCAGACCACGGGTTTGCAAGAAAATGGGAGAATGAACGCGATGTAGTGATGATCGATCTTGACGTCAAAATCCTCATGTGAGCTGCGACGA
>NZ_PNFP01000052.1 GCF_002940685.1 Ensifer adhaerens
GGTCGCGTCCCCACAAGTGGTGTAGCTGGGCGGTAGCGAAGCCGCTCGCGAGCGCGCCCTCGACAGCGCCGTAGCGAGCGAGCGGCGTAGCGGTGGTCATCGAAGTTCCCCGGTAGGGTCGGGTTGCTGACACCAACCTGATTCGAAGGAACCATCGATGACCGACGACATGATGAACCTGCGCGCGCTCGTGGAGAAGACCCCGGATTGCGATCTCCTGCGCGAGATGATCGGCTTCGCCGCCGAGCGCCTGATGGAGCTTGAGGTGGGGGCCGCCACCGGCGCCGCCTTTGGCGAGAAGACCCCGCTGCGGCTGGCCCAGCGCAACGGCTACCGCGAGCGCGACTGGGAGACGCGAGCCGGCACGGTCGAGCTGCGCATTCCGAAGCTGAGGAAAGGCTCCTACTTCCCCTCGTTCCTGGAGCCGCGGCGCATGGCCGAGAAGGCGCTGACGGCGGTCATCCAGGAAGCCTACGTGCAGGGCATCTCGACCCGCTCGGTCGACGACCTGGTTAAGGCGATGGGCATGAGCGGTATTTCGAAGAGTCAGGTCAGCCGTCTGTGCGAGGAGATCGACGGCAAGGTCAAAGCGTTCCTCGAAAGGCCGATCGAAGGCGACTGGCCGTATCTGTGGATCGATGCCACTTACCTGAAGGTCCGCCGCGGCGGTCGCATCGTCTCGGTCGCCGTGATCATCGCCGTCGGCGTCAACTCAGACGGCCGGCGCGAGGTGCTGGGCATGGAGATCGGCACCTCCGAGGCCGAGCCGATCTGGACCGAGTTCCTGCGCAAGCTGACCCGGCGCGGACTGCGCGGCGTCAAGCTCGTCGTCTCCGATGCGCACGAAGGCCTCAAGGCGGCCGTCACCAAGGTTCTCAGCGCGACATGGCAACGTTGCCGGGTTCATTTCATGCGCAATGTGCTGGCGCATGCCGGCAAGAGCGGCCGCCGTGTCGTGTCCGCCTTCATCGCTACCGCCTTCGCCCAGGAGACGTCGCAAGCCGCGAGCACACAATGGCGCGCCGTCGCCGACCAGATCCGGCCGAAGGTGCCCAAGCTCGCCGCCATCATGGATGACGCCGAGCCCGACGTGCTGGCCTACATGACCTTCCCCAGGGAGCATCGCGCCAAGCTGCACTCGACAAATCCGATCGAGCGGCTCAACGGTGAGATCAAGCGGCGCACCGAGGTCGTCGGCATCTTCCCCAATGATGACGCCATTGTCCGTCTTGTCGGCGCGCTCCTGCTCGAACAGAACGATGAATGGGCCGTCCAGCGCGCCAGATACATGACTCTGGAAACCATCAGCCAGATGAGCGATGATCCGCTCATCAGCCTGCCAGCCGTGGCGCGCTGATCATCCCGGTCCATGCCGGAGAGCACGGC
>NZ_PNFP01000053.1 GCF_002940685.1 Ensifer adhaerens
CTGCATGAGCCATTTCGCGGCGATCGCACCGCCTTTTTACAGCCATGTTCGCGCATTACAGAATCTCGCTCAGGAACTGGTCGCGCGCGGTCATCGGGTGACGTGACCTTTATTCAGCAATACGATATTAAACACTTGATCGATAGCGAAACCATTGGATTTCATTCCGTCGGGACAGACAGCCATCCCCCCGGCGCGTTAACGCGCGTGCTACACCTGGCGGCTCATCCTCTGGGGCCGTCAATGCTGAAGCTCATCAATGAAATGGCGCGCACCACCGATATGCTGTGCCGCGAACTCCCCCAGGCATTTAACGATCTGGCCGTCGATGGCGTCATTGTTGATCAAATGGAACCGGCAGGCGCGCTCGTTGCTGAAGCACTGGGACTGCCGTTTATCTCTGTCGCCTGCGCGCTGCCTCTCAATCGTGAACCGGATATGCCCCTGGCGGTTATGCCTTTCGAATACGGGACCAGCGACGCGGCTCGCGAACGTTATGCCGCCAGTGAAAAAATTTATGACTGGCTAATGCGTCGTCATGACCGTGTCATTGCCGAACACAGCCACAGAATGGGCTTAGCCCCCCGGCAAAAGCTTCACCAGTGTTTTTCGCCACTGGCGCAAATCAGCCAGCTTGTTCCTGAACTGGATTTTCCCCGCAAAGCGTTACCGGCTTGTTTTCATGCCGTCGGGCCTCTGCGCGAAACGCACGCACCGTCAACGTCTTCATCCCGTTATTTTACATCCTCAGAAAAACCCCGGATTTTCGCCTCGCTGGGCACGCTTCAGGGACACCGTTATGGGCTGTTTAAAACGATAGTGAAAGCCTGTGAAGAAATTGACGGTCAGCTCCTGTTAGCCCACTGTGGTCGTCTTACGGACTCTCAGTGTGAAGAGCTGGCGCGAAGCCGTCATACACAGGTGGTGGATTTTGCCGATCAGTCAGCCGCGCTGTCTCAGGCGCAGCTGGCGATCACCCACGGCGGCATGAATACGGTACTGGACGCGATTAATTACCGGACGCCCCTTTTAGCGCTTCCGCTGGCCTTTGATCAGCCCGGCGTCGCGTCACGCATCGTTTATCACGGCATCGGCAAGCGTGCTTCCCGCTTTACCACCAGCCATGCTTTGGCTCGTCAGATGCGTTCATTGCTGACCAACGTCGACTTTCAGCAGCGCATGGCGAAA
>NZ_PNFP01000054.1 GCF_002940685.1 Ensifer adhaerens
GATTACTCGACGATCGAGGCAACGATGCCTGCGCCGACGGTACGGCCGCCTTCGCGGATCGCGAAGCGCAGCTTTTCTTCCATCGCGATCGGAACGATCAGCTCGACGGCAACGGTGACGTTGTCGCCCGGCATAACCATTTCCGTGCCTTCCGGCAGCGTCACGATGCCCGTCACGTCCGTCGTGCGGAAGTAGAACTGCGGACGGTAGTTCGTGAAGAACGGCGTATGACGGCCGCCTTCTTCCTTCGTCAGGATGTAGGCTTCAGCCATGAACTTCTTGTGCGGCTTGACCGAACCCGGCTTGCACAGGATCTGGCCACGCTCAACGCCGTCACGGTTAACACCACGGATCAGCGCGCCGATGTTGTCGCCGGCCTGGCCCTGGTCGAGCAGCTTGCGGAACATTTCAACGCCCGTAACCGTCGTCTTCGACGTGTCGCGGATGCCGACGATTTCAACTTCTTCGCCGACCTTGACGATGCCGCGCTCGACGCGACCGGTCACAACCGTGCCACGGCCCGAGATCGAGAACACGTCTTCGATCGGCATCAGGAACGGCTGGTCGATCGGACGCTCAGGCGTCGGGATGTAGGCGTCAACCGCTGCCATCAGCTCGCGGATCGCGTCTTCGCCGATCTTCTTGTCCGAATCTTCAAGAGCAGCAAGCGCCGAGCCCTTGATGATCGGAATGTCGTCGCCCGGGAATTCGTAGGACGACAGAAGTTCGCGAACTTCCAGCTCGACGAGTTCGAGAAGCTCGGCGTCGTCAACCTGGTCGACCTTGTTGAGGAACACGACGATTGCCGGAACGCCAACCTGACGAGCGAGCAGGATGTGCTCGCGGGTCTGCGGCATCGGGCCGTCAGCAGCCGAGCAAACCAGGATCGCGCCGTCCATCTGGGCAGCACCGGTGATCATGTTCTTGACGTAGTCGGCGTGGCCGGGGCAGTCAACGTGAGCGTAGTGACGGTTCGGCGTCTCATACTCAACGTGCGCCGTCGAAATGGTGATACCACGGGCCTTTTCTTCCGGAGCGGCGTCGATCTGGTCGTACGCCTTGAACTCGCCGAAGTACTTCGTGATCGCTGCGGTCAGCGACGTCTTGCCATGGTCAACGTGGCCAATCGTGCCAATGTTAACGTGCGGCTTGTTGCGCTCAAATTTGCTCTTTGCCAT
>NZ_PNFP01000055.1 GCF_002940685.1 Ensifer adhaerens
GCAGACCAAAACGATCTCAAGAAGATCATCTTATTAATCAGATAAAATATTTCTAGATTTCAGTGCAATTTATCTCTTCAAATGTAGCACCTGAAGTCAGCCCCATACGATATAAGTTGTAATTCTCATGTTTGACAGCTTATCATCGATAAGCTTTAATGCGGTAGTTTATCACAGTTAAATTGCTAACGCAGTCAGGCACCGTGTATGAAATCTAACAATGCGCTCATCGTCATCCTCGGCACCGTCACCCTGGATGCTGTAGGCATAGGCTTGGTTATGCCGGTACTGCCGGGCCTCTTGCGGGATAATTCGGTTAAAATTGAATCCTTAAGCCTGCTGCCAGACGTCTCTACCGGAGAAATTATGTTGTGGATTTGGAATGCCCTGATCGTTTTCGTTACCGTGATTGGCATGGAAGTGATTGCTGCACTGGCACACAAATACATCATGCACGGCTGGGGTTGGGGATGGCATCTTTCACATCATGAACCGCGTAAAGGTGCGTTTGAAGTTAACGATCTTTATGCCGTGGTTTTTGCTGCATTATCGATCCTGCTGATTTATCTGGGCAGTACAGGAATGTGGCCGCTCCAGTGGATTGGCGCAGGTATGACGGCGTATGGATTACTCTATTTTATGGTGCACGACGGGCTGGTGCATCAACGTTGGCCATTCCGCTATATTCCACGCAAGGGCTACCTCAAACGGTTGTATATGGCGCACCGTATGCATCACGCCGTCAGGGGCAAAGAAGGTTGTGTTTCTTTTGGCTTCCTCTATGCGCCGCCCCTGTCAAAA
The DNA here is from genome assembly GCF_002940685.1 of Ensifer adhaerens. Classification (GTDB taxonomy): domain Bacteria; phylum Pseudomonadota; class Alphaproteobacteria; order Rhizobiales; family Rhizobiaceae; genus Ensifer; species Ensifer adhaerens_E. The sequence goes on from NZ_PNFP01000055.1 coordinate 802, forward strand.
CTTCAGGCGACGCTCCGGGAAAGACATGGCGCTAGAGCGGGCGCTGCCAGAGATGCGCAGGGCGGGGAGGATGAGCCCGCATCCGGGAAGTAAGGGCCTGACCAGAGGCGGCCAGCAGCAGCGTTAATTTTTCGGGCGTGGTCGTTGACTGCCGCTGATCCCAGGCTTGCTGACCGGCCTGTTCAACTTTGACACCTATTTTCCGGTAAACCTGCTTCGCCGTAGCGATTGCCCAGGCGGAACGCAGGGGCAACCCTGCCAGGCCGGCTGTGGCAGACAAATAGTAAGGTTCTGCTTCCTGCACCAAACGACGGGCGATACGGCTCAGCGCCTGACGGTTTTCAGGTGCCGCATAATTCT
>NZ_PNFP01000057.1 GCF_002940685.1 Ensifer adhaerens
TGGATATCTTGTGCCCGTTCCCACAACTGTTGGTTCGCTGAGAGATAGTTTGGGACAGTGAGAACCTCATAGCTCCGTTCATGCAGGTCACTAATTAAGTGACGAGGTATTTCGCTACTTTGATAAGAGTCATAGTTACCCCAGCTATTTACCGGTGCTTCGTTGGCTTGAACCATATTAACAGACACAGCACTGAGCAGGATTCATGTCGCGTTCACTGCCTATATGAGCACAGCGCGACACTACGTTTTTATTAAACAGTTGGGCTCTCCGCGTAACAATCGGTTCTGATTTTCACCAGAGCCAAGCTTTATCCCGAAGTTACAGCTCTAATTGGCCGAATTCCCTGAACTACCACACCTCAATGGCCATAGGCTACTCACCTAGAAGACCTGATGCGGTCATCGGTACGCCTGACGCATTTATTACGAGAGAGTTGCTTCATGGATCAATCAGACATCCCTTGATGCAGACGAATCTGCATTTTGCCAGGCGGACATGCATTGTTCTCCAGTTGACCTGATTCCCAGCACGCCCGCGAACCGTCATTTAGGAAAGATATCCCTAACAAATTCGGTATCTGATCGACGGAAACTCTGCTCTGATGTGTTGCCACGTAGAATGCTATCAGTCACGGAATATCAACCGTGTTCCCTTTCTCGCCACTATTGGGATCAGGACCGACTAACTCTGGGACAGTTTATGTTGCCCAGAAACCCTACTCCTCATCAGCCTCCAGGATGTAAACCTGGATAATCGCTACTTCAATTAGGATGTGCAATAAACACTTCTCCAGCACCCATTTACATGAGGCCTTCTGTGAAAATGTTCACGTCCCCCTACTCCTAGCTTCAGCAGCTAGTGTATGGTATCGGTAGTACTATGTGCGCCATTCATTTTCGAGGCCCTAGTATTCGGCAGGGAAGTTTTAACACACTTATTAACGGATGCCTGCTTTTAGGGACACCGACCTGCTGTTTTAATACATGGACTCTCTTAATGGTTTCATTGGTAGTACATTTAGGCACCTTATTCTTACGTAAGGTTCATCCCTTTTCGCCAGAACC
>NZ_PNFP01000058.1 GCF_002940685.1 Ensifer adhaerens
AGGCGTCGATCAATATCAGCCAGTAACTGCTCCGCAGCATCGCGAGTGAGATGAACGTGTTTTTTTGCGCAGACCGTCATTCGGGCTGTCCTTATAAACGGATACATTTACGGCAACGCGAAAGATGCGGTGCCCTTCAAAAAGACGCTTAATCTGCCATAACATGGTTGGCAGGCTTACCCGTTATTTTACATTTAGGGTTACAGGTTTTTTTTGCTAAATCCACATCGTTAATACTAGTTGAGCTTGTGGAAAAGGTGGAAAATTATCGTCCATTCCGACAGCATCGCCAGTCACTATGGCGTGCTGCTAGCGCTATATGCGTTGATGCAATTTCTATGCGCACCCGTTCTCGGAGCACTGTCCGACCGCTTTGGCCGCCGCCCAGTCCTGCTCGCTTCGCTACTTGGAGCCACTATCGACTACGCGATCATGGCGACCACACCCGTCCTGTGGATCCTCTACGCCGGACGCATCGTGGCCGGCATCACCGGCGCCACAGGTGCGGTTGCTGGCGCCTATATCGCCGACATCACCGATGGGGAAGATCGGGCTCGCCACTTCGGGCTCATGAGCGCTTGTTTCGGCGTGGGTATGGTGGCAGGCCCCGTGGCCGGGGGACTGTTGGGCGCCATCTCCTTGCATGCACCATTCCTTGCGGCGGCGGTGCTCAACGGCCTCAACCTACTACTGGGCTGCTTCCTAATGCAGGAGTCGCATAAGGGAGAGCGTCGACCGATGCCCTTGAGAGCCTTCAACCCAGTCAGCTCCTTCCGGTGGGCGCGGGGCATGACTATCGTCGCCGCACTTATGACTGTCTTCTTTATCATGCAACTCGTAGGACAGGTGCCGGCAGCGCTCTGGGTCATTTTCGGCGAGGACCGCTTTCGCTGGAGCGCGACGATGATCGGCCTGTCGCTTGCGGTATTCGGAATCTTGCACGCCCTCGCTCAAGCCTTCGTCACTGGTCCCGCCACCAAACG
>NZ_PNFP01000059.1 GCF_002940685.1 Ensifer adhaerens
AACGCAAACTGCCGATCAAAGAAATGGCGCGCGAACTTGGTCGTCATCGATCGACGATCTATCGTGAGATCCGGCGCAACACCTTCCACGATCGCGAGCTGTCCGACTATAGCGGTTATTTCCCGACCGTTGCTGACGATATCCGCAAAGAGCGGCGGCAGCGTTTGAGGAAGCTAGTGCGGCACCCGCAATTGCGCGAACTGGTGATCGAGCAGCTGAAGGCGCTTTGGTCCCCGCAACAGATCGCCGGTCGTCTGCTTGCCGATGGCGTGAGCGCCGCGCGGGTCTGTACCGAGACGATCTATCGCTTCATCTACGGCAAGGAAGACCAGGCGCTGGAGCTCTATCAGCATCTGGTGGAAGGCCGCCGCCAACGCCGTCCTCGCGGCTCAAGGAAACCGCGCGACGGCACTTTTCCGGCTGACTGCAGGATATCGCAACGCCCTGATTTCATTGGTGATCGTTCGCAGTTCGGGCACTGGGAGGGCGATTTGTTGATCTTCCAACGTGACCTGGGCAACGCCAACGTCACGTCCTTGGTTGAACGCAAGAGCCGCTACACCGTCATGATCAAGAACCACAGCCGGCACTCACGGCCGATCATGGACAAGATCATCGAAACGTTCTCTCCCTTGCCAGCCTTTGCCCGGCAGAGCTTCACCTTTGATCGCGGCACGGAGTTTGCCGGCTTCAGGGCTTTGGAAGATGGCATCGGCGCGCGGAGCTGGTTTTGTGACCCCAGTGCACCGTGGCAGAAAGGGGCCGTGGAAAACACCAACAAGCGCATCCGCCGGTTCATGCCAGGTGATACCGACCTTGCAGGCGTGTCGCAACGCAACCTCATCCAGCTTGCTCGCCATCTCAACGACCAGCCGCGAAAGTGCCTCGACTACAGGACGCCGGCCGAAGTGTTCCGGGCACATTTGCAAGAGGGAGGTTGAACCCCTACCCT
>NZ_PNFP01000006.1 GCF_002940685.1 Ensifer adhaerens
TCGCTACGGCGCTGTCGAGGGCGCGCTCGCGAGCGGCTTCGCTACCGCCCAGCTACACCACTTGTGGGGACGCGACCCACAGGCGAGCGCTAAAGATCACCCGACCTGACGAGCGAACTGGCAAAGATCGCGTTGACTTCCATTCGCTTCGACGCAGCGCGATCAAGGTTCTTGAGCGGGCAAGACTACCTCAAACCGAGGTAGCGCAGGTTGTCGGACATGATCGGGAGGGCATAACGTTCGGCACCTACAACCCAGATGGCTTGGATATTCACGCCCTGCAACAGGTTGTCGAGGCGATTAGGTATCCAGAGATAGAGCAGGCCTTGGTGGCTGCTGCCTGAGAACCCCTGAACGACCACCTTTACACGACCTTCTCTGCCCCCGTTGAGCGATCTTCGGGGGCTTTGCTTTTGGACGACGAATTACCACCACCATACGGATAGACCGCTGCTTCCCGGCGCTGTTCGATTACCACCCCCTTTAGAATAGACGCCTGCTTCCGAGGACGGCGCTCGATTGCCACCACCTTAGAGAAAGAGGTGCCTCTTGGCGCGCGGAAGTCGATTACCCCACCCTTTGGAATAAATTGGAAATCGTGACGAGCGTTTTTACGCACCCGCCGGGAACGTCACGTAGCTGTAGCGTTCATCTCATTGACGGTTGATTAGGCCCGCTTCCTCCTCGTGAGGGGCGGGTCGTTCTTTATCGACCGCTGATGAGATGCACCGACAGCCAATCAACCGTCGCAACGAGAACTCAGCTAATGACCAATTATCGTGAATGGCTGGAACGCCACGATGAAGCAGTTCGTGCAGCCTTTCCCCACACCCTCGACAGAGCCAACCAAGCTCGCAGGGACATCACCGAGTTCAATCACAAGGCCGTCCATCTCCTGGCTGTGCTTGGATGGAAGGTGTGCCTGATTGCTGACGAGCTGGATATTTCCGAGCGCACTGTCTGGCGTCTCCTTAAGCAGCCCTGCGAAGCCCGTGAGGTGGAGCGTCAGGAGGCCCAGGAGCGGAGAGCAAGGGTAGCCCTCGCTCGTACCAGCGATCCCTTCCTTACAGACGAGGACATGCCGTGGCTCTCCCGCAAGGAGCATCACGAAGTAACCTCGACCCGTGGCAAAGTCAGGGAGTATCTTGCGGCTGGGCACTCGCAGGTCGAGATCGTGAAGCTCTCCGGGCTCTCTAAGCAGCTCATCAGCTACCACGTTCAACAGCTCAAGAAGGCTGCTTGATGGATTGTTATCACGGGAGAAACAGTCTCCTCTGATTGTTCACCGCGCCGTGCCATTTGGGAAAGTCAGAAAACCACATAAGTATCTGATAATAATGGATAAAATCAGGTCAAAATCCTCATGTATAGTTCAACATCACTTCATCACCTTGTCCTCATCATCGAGACCTCAGAAGACATCACCACCTCCTTCGTCGGTAAGACCAAGGATGGGAATTGAATGAAGGTTGTCGATGGTGGACCTGATGAAAGCAGGCTTCATCGGTGATCTTCATCTCGATTATGGTGGACCTGATCGACGTCCTCCCCCCTCGCGGCCATCTCCAGTCGCACATCAACCAACATCAGGACATTCTCATGGAAGACACCAGCTACCATGTTCGTGGCAGCAGGCACTATCGCGCCAAACTGACAGCAGCTGACATCCCGGTCATTCGTCAGATGAACCGTGATGGTGTCGCTCAAACTGTGATTGCTCGTCAGTACGGCGTGAAGCAGCCAGCAATCTGGTTTTTCATTGCCAAGCGAAGTTGGTCACACATTCCCGACTGACCGCAATCATCATCATCACCACGACCAGCGTTCTTACGCACCCGTAGGCCGTCACGCCGAGAGCCTCCCGCTCTTGCCGGGAACAGGTCGTTCAACCGTTCATCTGATTGGGAGAGACACCGACCGAGGCCTTGCAAACCTTGGTCGGCCCTCACTACGCCCCGGCTCTGATGAACCATCACGCCTGTTCGATCCTCAACCCAATCAGGAACGAACTTCATGAACATCTTCAACAACACCGCCCACCGCTTCTACATCGTGCCCACCAAACGGGATAAGCGGCACACTCTCTACTCGGTCATCTTCAATGGCCGCGTTGTGATCCTCGGAACGCATCTCCCGTCCGCTGCTGGCTGTCGATACCTCGCTTCGATGTGTCTCTCTGGTCGAGCAGAGATGTGGGACTTCTCACGGCCGTACGCCCGCATGGTCTTCCCTGATCTGGTCAAAGCCGCTGGTATGACGGTCGAGGATGATGACCTCGGTAGACCTCGCGTTAAACCGGTCAGAAAGCCGTGTCAGGGCCGCAATCATAAAGGTTCAGACGCCGCGACGGACATTCACCCATCCAGCGATGAACGCCTCTCTACGGTCGATACCTCGGCGCGCCCCTGCCCTCGACGACAGTGATCGGGGCTTGAAGCGCTCTTCGGGGGGCGGAATTTTCGCATCGAATTTTTCTGCCCCCAAATCAGAGAAGCGGAGACAGCACTCCCCCCCGGCACCCCCCGACCCCGAAAACCATGCCCTGGGGATCAAAAATCGACTGACCACACCTGCACCCCATTCCTCTCAAACTGAGGAAGGCGCATGTTGCCGGGAAACCGGGGAGACATGAAGAAGACGTAGCGGTTGGTCTCAGGACGGCTCGCCAGCTTGGACAAGTCTTTAGACAGCTTGTTGTTGTTTCGTGGGGTGACTGCTGCAAACGTCTCCGCTCCAACCAGCCCCTCGACTTCACTCATCACGTCGAGCGGTTGTGAGGCATGCGCACCGGGAGCCAGGTGGTAACCTCCCGCATCAGGGTGCAGTTGAAATAGCCGCCTCGCGGCCAACAACGCGACAGCATAGGTCCATGTTTGATTGACCTGCTCAATGACGTTGAGCGCATGATGTGCGATCGGGTGATATCCGACCGCCTCGAACTTCAGCCGCCGCAAGAAGTCGAGTGGCTCACCATCAAAGGCGGTGATCCACTGCCGAACCTGTGTTGCCGAAGCTACCATACGAGCAAGCAAGAGATCGACATCCTCTACGGACTGTACCTTTATCGAGCTCTCCAGATACGCACTGTTGTCCATTTTATGAGCCAAACACTGATGATGCAGCCAATGGACAATCACAGCCTTCAAGTCACGTCAACCATCGCACCGACAGGTTCGCTTTCGGTACACGTTAAGAGAACCACGTCGGAATTGGTTCGATAAAGCCCGATTGACAACCCATAGCGAACCAACAATAAAAGAACCACCCATAACGAACCGAGGTGATTTCCATGCATGTCCGCGCCTATCTCCGAGCCAGCACCAAAGACCAAGATGCCAGCCGTGCAAGGGACGACCTGTTTCGCTTCTCTGAAGAGCGCGGGCTGAAGGTAGCGGCATCCTATGTGGAGAATGAAAGCGGCGCATCCTTGGCCCGGCCTGAACTGTTCCGGCTTCTCTCAGACTGCCACCCCGGCGATGTCCTGCTGGTGGAGCAGGTGGACCGACTGAGCCGCTTGAACGCCTCCGACTGGGAAAGACTGAAAGCCGAGATTACATCGCGACGGGTGAAGGTGGTGGCGCTCGACCTGCCCACCTCGTGGATGATGGCCACGGCTGACAAGGACGACATTCAAAGCCGTATACTGGACGCCATCAACGGAATGATGCTCGACATGCTCGCAGCCATCGCCCGCAAGGACTACGAGGATCGCAGGAGACGACAGGCGCAGGGCATCGCCAAGGCAAAGGCTGAAGGCGCCTACAAGGGACGCCCTGAAGACACAGAACGTAACGAGGCCATCATGAGGATGCTCCAGACTGGCCAGTCCTGGAACACTATTGTGAATGCCACCGGTTGCTCACGCTCAACCTTGGCGAGGTTGGCTGCAAGAATGAAGACGGACGCATGAAGTCATCAGCTTCTCACGCCCGCTCACTTTCGAGGGGGCGATTATGTCTTTTTCGCCGGGCGTTTGACGCCACTGGCCACGGCAGAGTGAGAGGTCGCTCCGGCAGTTCCCAACGCGTCGGGTCTTTCAGTACGTGGTCACCTACTGGGCGGATTTTTCGCCTCATCGACCCACCCACCTCGTCTTGCAGCAGTTCCACGAAATCTCTTCGCGATTGCCAGACATGCTGCCTTAACGTTTTTCTGTCCCCTTCCTTCCCGACGGATACATGGCGGGCCACGTAGCAGACCCTCAGCACGTGATCGAGGACCTTAACGCGGGTTCCCTCGTCATCGTTCTTGCCACCTTTCGCCTTGGCCGAAGGTGTCGACCACCAAGTGAACTGAAGGTCGAGTAGTCTGCCGCCTCCTTGTTCCTTAACGTTTGGAAAGAACAGCCGCCCCTTGTCGACGAGTGCACTCGCTCTCTGGCTGAGCTTCTCGGTCTCAGCGGCGCTGTATGTCGTCTCAGGAGATAGTGGAAAGCACGCCGTTTCGATTTCGGCCATGACATCAATCACTTCCTGCCCCCACTGGGTCATCTCGACATCGCGTTGGCGGCTCGCTGCACGAGAAGTAAAGAACCATTGCGCGAGCGCGACCAAGACGGCAGCCACAGCAGCAATTGAAGCAAGCATGCCCTCAGACATTAATTCCTACCCTTCCTGGTCGCCCACGAAGCCACACCCCCTAATGGGCGGCCACTTCCTTCAACAATAACTCGGCCTGCGCCAGCACGGTCTGCACCGCTTCCTGCTCCAGATCAGGAGGATAGCCGAACTTCTTAAGGATGCGCTTGACCAACACCCGCATCTTGGCCCGAGCGGCTGCCCTATGCTGCCAGTCGACGGTTACAGACTTGCGCATTTGCTCAACCAGCTCATGCGCGATCACGCGGAGCTGTTCGCTCCCCATGGCTTGGACGGCGCTGTCATTGGCCGCAAGGGCGTCATAGAAGGCGACCTCCTCCTGCGTGAGACCCAACTCTTCGCCCCTTGCAGCTGCGGCCTGCATCTCCTTGGCGAGAGCGATCAACTCCTGGATCATCTCGACGGTGGAGATCGCGTTGGCGTGGTAGCGCGCTACCGCCTCTTCCAGCCGCTTGGAGAAGGCCTTGGACTGGACGACGTTGGTTTGCGAGCGGCTCCTGATCTCGCCATTCAGCAGCTTCTTCAGCGCCTCCAGCGCGAGGTTCTTCTTTTCCATGCGCTGGACATCTGCAAGGAATTCATCCGATAGAACGGAGATATCCGGCGACTGCAGCCCCGCAGCTTTGAGGATGTCCACGATCTCGGCATTGGCGACAGCTTGGTTCAGCAACTGCTCCACGGCGAGCGACTTGGCCTTGTCCGACATCTTGCCGGTGGCAGTCGTCTTCACGAGTGCAGCACGCACCGCCTGGAAGAAGCCGACCTCATCGCGAATTTCGGCTGCGGCATCGCTTGCCGAGGCCAGCGCATAGGCTTTGCTCAGTTCAAGCACCACGTCCTGGTAGCGGCGGTGGGCCTTCTTTTTCGCCTCAATGCCCTCAACCTTCGCGGCTTCCTTCTCCTGCCGCTTCAGTATCCAGTCGATACCATTAGCTAATGCCTTCAAGCGCTGCTGCGACGTGCCCACGATGCCGAAGCTATAATCATGACCGTTGAACATGGCCCGCACGATCTCGTACTTCTCCAGAAGAACGGCAACGGCCTCCTCCTCATCGATGCCCGTCTTATCTCGGTCGGACTGGGAGTATTGCGCCAGCGCCTTCTTAAGGTTCTGGGCAATACCGATGTAGTCGACAATCAGTCCACCCGGCTTGTCTTTGAAGACGCGATTGACCCGGGCGATCGCCTGCATCAGGCCGTGGCCGTGCATCGGCTTGTCGATGTACATCGTGTGCATGCAGGGCGCGTCGAAACCGGTCAGCCACATGTCGCGCACGATCACCAGCTTCAGCGGATCATCGAGGTTGCGGGCTCGCTTGGCGAGATCATCGCGCCGCCTCTTGTTGCCAATGTGGGGCTGCCACTCCAGCGGGTCGGAGGCCGAGCCGGTCATCACGATCTTGATCGCGCCCTTGTCATCATCGTCCGAATGCCAATCGGGCCGAAGCGCAACGATCTCGTTGTAGAGGTCGACACAGATGCGGCGGCTCATGCAGACAGCCATGGCCTTGCCCGGCAAACCTTCAACGCGCTTCTCAAGGTGTGCGACAAGATCGGCAGCGATCTGCGAGAGCCGCTTCTTAGAGCCCACCAACCGCTCGACGGTCGTCCATTTGGCCTTCTGTTTCTCCTGCTCGCTGAGGGTATCGTCTTCGAGCATCGCCTCAATCTCGGCATCGATCTTCGGCTTCTCGTCTTCGTTCAGCTCGATGCGGGCCAGCCGGCTCTCGTAGTAGATGGGGACCGTCGCCTTGTCCTCGACCGCCCGGCTGATGTCGTAGACGTCGATGTATCCGCCGAAGATCGCGGGCGTGTTGACGTCGTCCCCCTCGATCGGCGTTCCGGTGAAGCCGATGAAAGAGGCATTCGGCAACGCCTCGCGGATATAGTGCGCGTAGCCATAGCGCCGCTTGCCGGTGTCCTTGTCGAGCTTGGCGTCGAACCCGTATTGGCTGCGGTGCGCCTCGTCGGCCATGACGATCACGTTGCGCCGATCCGTCAGCATCGGGAAGCTTTCCTCGCCCGCCTCGGGCGTGAACTTCTGAACAGTGGTGAAGATTACGCCGCCCGATGCCCGGTTCAAGAGCCGCCGGAGATCGTCCCGGCTATTGGCCTGTTCCGGTGTCTGGCGGATCAAATCCTTGCACAGGCTGAAGGTGCCGAAAAGCTGGTCATCGAGATCGTTACGGTCGGTCAATACGATCAGCGTCGGGTTCTCAAGCTCCCGTGAACGGACGATCAACCCGCCGAGGAACGCCATCAGGAAGCTCTTGCCGGAGCCCTGGGTATGCCAGATCACGCCGATCTTGCGGTTGCCGTCCGGCTTCGCCGCCTCGATCGCGCTGGTAATCGCCTTGCGGGCACCGTGGAACTGGTGATAGCCACCAATGATCTTGAAGGCACCCGCCCCCTGGTCTCCGAACACGATGAAGTCGCGGATGAGCGCAAGGAACCGCTCCTTGTCGAACACCCCCCGCAGCAGCGTATCCATCTCGTAAGGGCCATGGGGTGTGAAGTCGCCAGCCGCGCCCGTCACAGAGCGCCAGGGCATGAAGCGCTCCTCATCCGCCGTCAGAGAGCCGATGCGGGCGAGCATACCATCCGAGGCGATCAACACGGCATTGGTGCGGAAGAGCGAGGGTACCTGTGCCTTGTAGGTCTGAAGCTGCTGGAAGGCGTGGTCGATGGTCGCCGCCTCGCTGCCTGCGTTCTTCAGTTCGATGATGCCGAGTGGCAGACCGTTGACGAAGATCATGACGTCGGGTCGGCGGGTGTACTTGCCCTCGACGACGGTGAACTGGTTGGTCACGAGCCAGTCGTTGTTCTCGGGGTTATCGAGATCGATCAGCCAGACCTTGTCGCCCTTGACTTCGCCATCGCCGATACCGAACTCAACATCGACGCCTTCGGCAATCAGCCTGTGAATGCGCCGGTTTTCCTCCACCAGCGAGGGCGTCTCCGTGACCAGCAATTGTCGGATGGCCTGCTCGCGGGCGTCTGTCGGGATTGTCGGGTTCAGCCGCTCAGCAGCAACCCTTAACCGCTCTGCCAGCAGCACATCGCTATAAGCCTCGCGAGCGGGTGAGCTGCCATCGGGAGAGATCACCGCTGCATTCTCGTAGGTGTAGCCCAGATCGCGGAAGGTGCCGATCACCGCCTCTTCGACAAGGCCTTCGTTGAAGCCACTCTTGCTGTGTTCGGAAGCTGACTGCGTGTAGTGGACGTCGTCCATCACCAGACCTCAAAACGTTCAAGGTTGCGCTCACCGGCTCGCTGCAGAAGCGCGGATCGAAACTCTTCTTTGATCACACCGGCATCGCGACAAGCGGTGCTCAGGTCGTCCACATCAGGGATCGCAGCCAGCCAAAGAGCCTCAAACTCTGCAGCAGTCAGACGCTCGACTTCTTTTAGGAGGAAGGCATCCAGAATGCTGTCCCAGGGGTCGCCGTCATCAAAGTGCGGGCCATTTTGTGCATCGTGGCAAAACTCATCCCAAAGGCTCTTATGGTTGTAGTCGTCACCAAAGATGCCGGAAGAAGGCCGACGCTGAAGGGCGTGGATGATGCGCTGTGCCGCACGCTGATTGTATTCTGCGGCCAGTCGAAATAAGGCTGATTGAGCTGCCTCGGGCAGATCATAGCAAGCGCTGGGGCTATCCATCACTTGGCGCCCCCGCCCTTCACTGCGTCTAGGATGCTGTCCAGGTCCCTAACTGTTTTCGGCACGAAACGCCACGCGTCCCTGCGATGCAGCCGATCCATTGTCTTCAGGGCAGAGTGACGGCCATATTGCATCCCGCCATAGGGACTGGGAACTGAATATGTCTCGCTCCCCGACCGAAACTGCCCTCCCCGCGACAGGGCGTAATGGCGATCTATCGCCCGCGCCTCGCACCATAGCTGCAGGTTGGCCCCCTTTACTATGATCACCACCTCGACACCTCCGAGCGCAGCATTGGGCATGACATATCGGCGCGCGTGGACGTTCTGATGATTGGACCGATGGACCGTAGCCTCCTTGTCCAGTCTCGCGGTTGCCTGCATCTTGATCAGTTCTGCCTGTGCGGTCACTGCGCCGCCTCCAACCGTTCTTCTGTTTCCGAAAGGCGAATTTCGCCTGAAATCAGCTTCGGCAGGAGGAGATCGCGGGTAGCGCCGAGGGTCTGGATTTGTCGATTATTGACGCTCTGGAGTAAGCAGAGGCTTTGAACGATTTTTGAAAACTCAAGCGCAACCTCATCCGACGAATGCAGAAATGGCATTGCATTAAGAGTAGAGGTGTTGAGGTTTGGCATAGTTGCGCCGATCGCCCGAGAGCGTATCCACTCGACCATAGCCGGTTGATCAAGCCAATAGTATAAAAACTCTGCAGGCATTGCGCTCGCTGGAAAACGCACCTTTAGACAACCAGTTCCGCACAACCATCCCGCTTGATCGTCGCCGATTAGTGCCTTGCGCCCAATGTCACCCCTTCGCCCATACACGATGTCCCCTTTTGCCAAGCGGTGCTTCGCAAGGCGATTGGCTGTGTCTTCGGCAACATAAGCAAACTCACTGTTATCTCGAAAACCAGAATAGGTCAGGTTTGCGGGCATCACCACCGGAACGCCTAAAGCGCAATAGTCTGCTTGGTGCAACTGACTGCCAAATGGTCCTGTTTGAATAACTCCTGAAACACGAGAAGCTACCTCGTTCAACGTGCCGTACGACCACCCCTCCGGCAGCCCATCATCTCCAAGCTTGGTCGGGAAGAGGTCGGCGAGCTGCTGCGCCCGGTCGGCATCGATGACGAGGCCGCCCATGATTTCGACGGGATCGGACACGCCTTCGATTTTGCGGAGCGTGGGGCCAAAATCGACGAACCAGTCGCGGAAGATCGCCTGCGCCATCGCCTCCAGCGTTTCGTTCATCCGCCGGTTCAGTTCGATCTTGTCGTCGAGGGAGCCGAGGAGCTCCGCGATTTCCACCTGACGATCGCGGTCAGGAACAGGAATGCGCCACTGAGATGCGAAGTCGGTGTACTGAAAACGAGCCACACCGGTGTGCTGAATGTGGTAGGGCAGCATTTCCCGCGTTTCATAGATCGACTGAAGATACCAGTAGAGGTATCGAGGATCGATCAAGCCCTGCTTCACTCGCAGAAATCGACTGAAGCTCGCGCAGGTTAACGGGACTTCTCTTGCGGCAAATCGCTTCTCGGACAGATAGACGGTACGACCAGTCGGCTGGTCCTTAGTGCCACCGGCAGTTTCAAGCAAAATGTCACCTGGCTGCAGTACCTTCCGTCCAGCTATTTTCTCGGGAATGAAACGGGTGGGAACTGAAGAAAAATCGCCGTACCGTACGGCCCCAAAGTCGGTACCACGAATGACGGCCATCTCGACCAACCCGTCTCCCGGTTCGCCCTTACCCCACTCTCCATCGCGCGTGTATTCCAGAAGGTCTTGCAACAGGAAAAGGTCAGCCATTGGCCCTCTCCAAGAGTGACGAGACCTGACTTTCGAGCTTTTGCCCCTCCTCAAACTGCCTGATCAACGTCTCCCTCAGTCCCTCGAATTTCTCCGCAAACGAGACGCCATCGTCTTCGGCATCCGCCGCGCCGACATAGCGCCCCGGTGTCAACACATGACCGTGCGAGTGCACCTCCTCCAAGGTCGCCGACTTGCAGAAGCCCGGCTCGTCCTGATAGTCCGCCCAGCCGTTCTTTTCGCGCGCCTCCGGTTTTGCCCGCCAGCGATGATAGACCCCGGCAATCTTCTCGATGTCCTCGTTGGTGAACTCGCGTCGAACGCGATCCACCATGAAGCCGAGCTTGCGGGCGTCGATGAAGAGGATTTCGCCGCGCCGGTCGCGGTGGCCATTGGCGCTCTTGTCACGGGCGAGTATCCACAAGCAGGCGGGTATCTGCGTCGAGAAGAACAGTTGTCCCGGTAGTGCGACCATGCAGTCCACCTGATCGGCCTCGATCATCGCCTTGCGGATGTCACCCTCGCCCGACTGCTGCGAGGACATCGAGCCGTTTGCGAGAACCACTCCCGCCGTGCCGCGAGGGGCGAGATGATGGATGATGTGCTGCAGCCAGCCGAAGTTGGCATTGCCCTTGGGAGGCACGCCGAACTTCCAACGCGCATCCTCCGCCAGCCGCTCACCGCCCCAGTCGGAAATGTTGAAGGGCGGGTTGGCAAGGATGAAGTCGGCTTTCAGGTCCGGCAGTTCGTCGCGATGGAAGCTGCCCTCGTTGTTCCATCGGATATCGGCATCGATACCCTGCACGGCGAGGTTCATCTTTGCGAGGCGCCACGTGGTGTGATTGATCTCTTGCCCATAAATGGCGATGTCGTTTCGCCGTCCGCCGTGCTCCTCGATGAACTTCTCTGACTGCACGAACATACCGCCCGAGCCGCAGCAGGGATCATAGACGCGTCCCTTATATGGCTCCAGCAGCTCGACCAGCGTCCGCACCACAGAGCGGGGAGTGAAGAACTCGCCACCACGCTTGCCCTCGGAGCTGGCAAAACCCGATAGGAAGTACTCGTAAACGCGGCCAAGCAGGTCCTTGGCCTTGTCCGAACTGTCATGCATGCCGATGTTGGAGAACAGATCGATAAGCTCGCCGAGCATCGTCTTGTTCAGCGTCGGCCGAGCGTAGTTCTTCGGCAGCACACCCTTCAGCCCCTCGTTGGACGGGGCCTTCTCGATGGCCTCCATCGCCTCATCGATCAGCTTTCCGACCTCCGGGCGCTTGGCGTTGGCCTGCAGGAAGCCCCAGCGAGCCTCCTTCGGCACCCAGAAGACGTTCTCGGCAAGATACTCCTCCGGGTCTTCCGCATCCGCGTACTCATCCGCGTCGAGCTTGGCATGCAGCCCCTCGAAGGCATCGGAGATATATTTCAGGAAGATGAGGCCGAGAGCGACGTGCTTGTACTCCGACGGCTCCAGATTGCCCCGGAGTTTATCCGCCGCTTTAAAAAGCTCAGCCGTGAAGCTGAGGTCACCATTTACTTCTTTCGCCACGTATGCGCCCCCAAATCAGTGGGGATGACGATAGGATGTGGGCATAACGGGTGTAAAGGATAAAGCGCAAGCCTCAGTTGTCCACCCAGCGTGTACCACCAACGTGTACCACTGGCGACACACATCGGCGCATAAGCTATTGAATTTATTACACAAAGAGAATGTGGCTGGGGCGCCAGGATTCGAACCTGGGAATGCCGGTACCAAAAACCGGTGCCTTACCGCTTGGCGACGCCCCAACGGATGTGGCGGGACGACACGTCCGCCAAATCGAGCGCCTGATTATCAAAGCTCGCCGCCGGTCACAATCACTAAGTTGGCATGAAGTTGAAATTTCGGCGGATTTGTTGGCACCTCGTGCAAAACGCGCTTCGAGCTCCACGGCGCGGGCGGCGTTTGTGCCCTTCCCTTCATGCGCCGCACCTCCTATTGTCCCGGCCAATGGAGAATGTCATGAGCCAGTTTCGCGCCCGTCCCCCCGCCGTTCCGAGCATTCTCGTCGATGACGCGGTCGTCAGGATCACCCGCTGGGATTTCGAGCCCGGCGCCGACACCGGCCATCATGTGCACGGGCTCGGCTATGTCGTGGTGCCGATGACAGACTGCCAGTTCCTGCTCGAGGAGGAAGCGGGCAGCCGCCGGGTCGATATCGCCAAGGGCGCCGCCTACCGCCGTGAAGCCGGCGTGGCGCACAATGTCGTCAATGCCGGGGCCGAGCCGATGTCGTTCATCGAGATCGAATACAAGTGAAAGCCAGGAAGAGGCGCATGCAGGGCCCGGACTTCGATCTCGATTTCAAGCCGGCTCATGGCGAGGCCGTGACGGTTGCCGACGACGTGCAGCGCATCACCGTCAACAATCCCGGCCCCTTCACCTTTCACGGCACCAACAGCTACATCGTCGGCAAGCGCTCCGTTGCCTTCATCGACCCCGGGCCGGATGACGAGGCCCATTTCCAGGCGCTGATGACGGCGCTCGAGGGCCGCGAGGTCACGCATATCGCCGTCAGCCATACGCATCGCGATCACTCGCCGCTGGCCCGCCGGCTGAAGGCGGCAACCGGCGCGGTGATCGTCGGCGAGGGCCCGCACCGCCCCGCCCGCCCCTTGCATGCCGGCGAGAGCAACCCATTTGCCGAAAGCTCGGACATGGAGTTTCTCCCCGATCTCGTGCTTGCCGATGGCGCACGCATCGAAGGCGACGGCTGGAGCCTGACGGGGCTTGCCACACCCGGCCACACGGCCAACCACATGGCCTTTGCGCTCGACGGCACCGGCATTCTCTTTTCCGCCGATCACGTCATGGCCTGGGCGACGACGATCGTCGCGCCGCCTGACGGCGCCATGGCCGACTACATGGCCTCGCTCGAAAAGCTGCTTTCCCGCGAAGACCGTCTCTACCTGCCCGGCCACGGCGGGCCGGTGAGCGAGCCCGCCTCCTTCCTGCGGGGCTTGCGCGCCCATCGCAAGATGCGCGAGCGCGCGGTGCTCGAACGCATCCGCGCCGGAGACAGCCGGATCTTCGAGATGGTCAAGGTCATCTACGCCTCCACCGACGTCCGGCTGCATGGGGCGGCGGCACTTTCGGTGCTCGCCCATCTCGAAGATCTGATCGAGCAGGGGCGGATCGAGACCGATGGCCCGCCCTCGCTTCTCGGAACCTACCGGCTGGCGCCCGGCGGAGCCGGCTGATCATGCAGCGGGACGCCTACAGTTATCGGAATGATGCCGCGGTGCCCGCCTTTGCCGACGACAAGCCCGTGATCGTCTTCGACGGCGAATGCATCTTCTGTTCCGGCTGGGTGCGCTTCCTGCTTCGCCATGACCGCCAGGCGCAATATCGGTATCTGACCGCACAGTCGCCGCTTGGCCAGGCGCTCTACCGGCACTATGGGCTGAGTGCCGTCAGCTTCGAAAGCAACATGCTGATCGAGGACGGAGTCGCCCGCTTCAAATCCGACGGATCGATCCGCACGCTGACACGGCTGGGCCTGCCCTGGTCGCTCGTCAACATCTGCCGGATCCTGCCGGCAGCCCTTCGCGATCCGCTCTATAATCTCGTGGCGAGAAACCGCTATCGCATCGCCGGCCGCCGCCAGAGCTGCATGGTGCCGACGCCTGAGGAGCGTGGGCGCTTCATCGCATGACGATGGAAGACATGGTCCAAAAACAGAGCATTTACCGCCAGATCCTTGGCCAGCAATGGGACCACCTGCCCGCATCGATCCGCGCCCTGCACGACCTGTCAGAGGGGCATGCCGCCTTTCGTGGACGTGCGGTCATCGAGCGCGGCAGCTCGATAGGGGCTCGACTCATCGCCTCCATGCTCGGCTTTCCCAGTGCAGGCGCTGACGTGCCTGTCGAAATCCACTTCGCATGCAGCAATGGTCGGGAAGTCTGGACCCGACGCTTCGGTGGGAAAGTCCTGCGCAGCTCGCAAAGAAAGGCCGAGAGGCGGAACGAACCAATGCTCGCGGAAGTTTTCGGACCGTTCCGTGTCCTCTGCGCTCTGGAGCCTAGGGAAAACCGCCTGCACCTCTCGGTTCGCGCCTGGTCCATCCTCGGCCTTCCGCTTCCTTTACTTCTTGCGCCGGGTGGCCAGACCTTCGAGGAAGAGTGACGGCCTGTTTCATTTCGACGTGGAGGTCGCAAGCCCGTTGACCGGCCTGATCGTGCATTATCGCGGCTGGCTACGGCCAGCGAGCGAGCCGACGGCCGACTTGGATGGTCGCAAAGCCCTCGTAAACGAATGACGTTTTCTGGCGGGCACTCCGCCGGATCAGTCGCCGGCAATGCCCAGCAATTCGGCATCAAGCGCCCGCAGGAACTGGTCGGCGAAGGCCGCACCCATGCCGAGATCATGCGGCCCGTAACGCGAGGCGACGCGCAGATCAACGAAGGTCGTCTCCGCTTCCTCGCGCAGCCGGATCAACACGTCGAAGCGGAAACCGGCAATCAGGGTGCGCCACTCGCCCTGAAGCACGACGTCGCTGGCGCGGCGCCCGGCAATCGCACCCTCGAGCGCCAGTTCCGGACGCGCCGCCGGAACGGGAATGTTTTCCGGCTCGGCGTTCGTGTCCGCGCCCGCATTTGGCCGGACCGCCAGATCCTCGAGATCGGCGCGGGCATTCTCGACGCCGAGCTCCTCCGTAATGCCGACACGGCTCTGTTCGATGACGTTGCGTACCCCCTGATAGACGCGGTCAAGCGCGCCATCGTAGCGTCGGCCGGTCAGGGCCGGATAGGCCAGGATCTGCGCCTCGCGGTCCTGAGGCGTCACCGCCGCCTTGCGCTTCAGCCAGCTCTCCTGCGCCTGCGGCACCTTGAGCCACGGTGGCGGCGTCACCGTGTCGGTGCTGACATCGTAGATCTCCGGGCGGGTGAGATACTGGACGACACCAAAGCCGATGAAGCCGAGCGCCGGCGCGGCATAGACGAGGGCTGCCGCCGAGGCGAGACCGCCGATCGCGGCAGCCTGCCAGAGCCGCGCCAGACCAACAACGGCGAGCAGAACGCCAGACAGGGCAAAGAGCCCGGCCAGGGCGACAAGGGCAAGGAAGTGCGGCGTCGTCAGCGGGCCGAAGCGATGCGCCAGCAGCGACAGCGCAAAGAGCAGGAAGGAGACGCGAGCGAAGCGGCGCGCCCAGTGGGCGGCATAGGAATAGGGGCGCTCGTACCGGACCATCATGTAGTTGAATCAATTCCCTGCCGCGAAACAGACCGCATTCTTAGACCATGCCCCGTGCCGAGGAAACAGGCAATGCGGCAGTCCGACACCGCGCCGAGGCGCCTCCCTCAAGCTTCGCCGCAAAATCGCCATTCTCGTTAACCACCTATCAACACATGGGAATGTGCCCGCGCGCCGGGGATTCGATGGCACGCGGCGTTTCAATCGGAGGCAACGGCCAGCGCGCGACATCCAGCAAGGCGCGCGGCAATCGACGGAGAACCGACATGGGCGCATCGCAGGCAGCCGTGGCCATCGCCGCTCCCTCTGTTCTTCCTGCGGGAGACGGCGGCATCCCCATGGGGCTCATCGAGCTCGAACTCTCCCTCGACGGCTTCTCCGGTAACAATGCCGATTTTACCAGCTTCGTGCGCACCGTCGCGGACAAGGCCGGCGGCGAGTTCCTGTTTGCCTTGCCAGCCTCGGATCTGATCGAAGACTGCCTGAACATTGCCGTCCTTCGTATGGGCGCTGCAGACGGCGACGCTTCGATCCTGTTTGCCTGCCTTGACGACCAGGGCAGAGCCGTCCGCATCGAGCATCCGAGCGACACAACGCGCGACCTCGAACGATTCGCCGAATCCTTTGTCGGCGTGCTCGAACGCATGTGACGCGCCAGGCCCGCACCGGGAAAATTTGAACCGCGCCCCTGGGCGTAGCGAGACCGCCAGCGACGGTGAAGCTTGTCCTGGTCGACCACCGCGCCGGGATCACTCCGACATCCCTCCGACAAGGCTCCGACACATCGGCGACCAGCGGCGAATACCTTGGCGTGCAACCGGAACCCGGCACAGAATTGGTGCCGTTCGTTTCGCTTCTCGATACAAGTCCCTATATTGATTGTGATTCGAGGCGTTGAGCGGCGTGCCGCCTGGTTGCTCACGACGAGACACCCACCGGCACGACTTCACACGACCCGGTTGCGCCGAGGAGGCGCGAGAGCCATGATGACCCGCCTGTCCATCCTTATCGCAGCCGCGCTTCTTCTGACCGCATGCCAGACAATGACACCGGAGGAACGGCGCATCGCCGACGGCAATACCTGCGCGTCCTACGGCTTCCGCCGCGGCACCGATGCGTTTGCCACCTGCCTGCAGCGGATCGAACTCGACCGCCGCGCCGAATCGCGCGCCTTCCGCTACCAGAACGACATGATGATGTGGGGCTGGGACCGGCCGGTCATCGTCTCGCGACCGGTGATCGTTCAGGCCAGGTGAAGCAAGCATCGTGACGAAGCCAACGCCGTGCGAACGGCGCTGGCATAACCGTCACCCCTTGCCGTTGATCGCGGCTTGCGCGGCGGCAAGCCGGGCGATCGGTACGCGGAAGGGCGAACAGGAGACGTAGTCGAGGCCGGCGTCTTCGCAGAAACGGATCGAGGCCGGATCCCCGCCGTGTTCGCCGCAGATGCCGAGCTTCAGCCCGTTCTTGGTCCGACGACCGCGCTCGGCCGCAATCTGGATCAGTTCGCCGACGCCGTCGAAATCGAGCGAGACGAAGGGATCCTGCTCGATGATGCCCTTCTGTTGGTAAGTCGCCAGGAATTGCGAGGCGTCGTCGCGCGAGATGCCGAAGGTCGTCTGCGTCAGGTCGTTGGTGCCGAAGGAGAAGAAGTCGGCCGCCTCGGCGATCACGCCGGCGCGCAGTGCCGCGCGCGGGAGCTCGATCATGGTACCGACGAGATAGTCAATGCCGATACCCGCCTCGCCGATCACGTCCTTCGCCACCGCATCGATGCGCTCCTTGACGTAGTCGAGTTCGGCCCTGAGGCCGACGAGCGGCACCATGATCTCGGGAACAACGGCGGCCCCGGTTTCCCGCGCGGCCTCGACCGCCGCCTCGAAAATCGCACGCGCCTGCATCTCGGCGATCTCGGGATAGGAGATCGCCAGCCGGCAACCGCGATGGCCGAGCATCGGATTGAACTCGTGCAGTTCGTCGACGCGCTGACGCAGTTCCGAGGGGTCGAGCGAAAGGGCGCCCGCCACGTCGGCGATTTCCTCGTCGGTTTTCGGCAGGAATTCGTGCAGCGGCGGGTCGAGCAGGCGGATCGTTACCGGCAAGCCGTGCATGATCGAGAACAACTCGGCGAAATCCGAGCGTTGCATCGGCAAGAGCTTGGCGAGCGCCAGTCGGCGACCGGCCTCATCGTCGGCGAGGATCATCTCGCGCATGACGTTGATGCGGTCGTCCTCGAAGAACATGTGCTCGGTGCGGCAGAGGCCGATCCCCTCGGCGCCGAAGGAGCGCGCCGCGCGTGCATCCGCCGGCGTTTCGGCATTGGTCCTGACGGTCATGCGGCGGCTGGCATCGGCCCAGGCCATGATCTTGCCGAAGTCGCCGGAAAGTTCCGGCTGCAGCATGGCGATCGCACCCTTCAGCACCTGGCCCGACGAACCGTCGATGGTGATGATGTCGCCCTTTCTGAGCGTCACGCTTCCGGCCGTCAGCGTTTCGTTGCGAAGGTCGACGCGGATGCTGCCGGCGCCGGAAACGCAAGGGGTGCCCATGCCACGGGCAACCACGGCCGCGTGGCTCGTCATGCCGCCACGGGTCGTCAGGATGCCTTCGGCGGCGTGCATGCCGTGAATGTCTTCCGGGCTGGTCTCGACGCGCACGAGGATGACCTTGCGGCCTTCCTTGTCGGCCTGCACCGCTTCCTCGGAGGTAAAGACGATCTCGCCCGTCGCGGCCCCCGGCGAAGCCGGCAGCCCGGAGCCGATGATGTCACGGCGCGCATGCGGATCGATGGTCGGGTGCAGCAACTGGTCCAGCGAGGCGGGATCGACGCGGGCAACGGCCTCCTGTTCGGAGATCAGCCCCTCCTCCGCCATATCGACCGCGACTTTCAGCGCCGCCTTGGCGGTGCGCTTGCCGGAACGCGTCTGCAGCATCCAGAGCGTGCCGCGCTCGATGGTGAATTCGAGATCCTGCATGTCGCGATAGTGTCGTTCCAGCGTATCGCAGATCGAGCGAAACTCGGCGAAGGCTTCCGGCATCAGCTTTTCGAGCGACGGCTTCTCCGAGCCGGAGCCAAGGCGTGCCGCTTCGGTAATGTTCTGCGGCGTGCGGATGCCGGCAACGACGTCTTCGCCCTGCGCGTTGACCAGAAACTCGCCGTAAAGCTCGTTCTCCCCGGTCGAGGGGTTGCGGGTGAAGGCAACGCCGGTCGCCGAGGAATTGCCGAGATTGCCGAAGACCATCGCCTGGACGTTGACGGCAGTCCCCCAGGCGGCGGGGATGGCATGCAGGTGGCGATAGGTGATCGCCCGCGGGTTCATCCAGCTCGAAAACACGGCGCCGATCGCGCCCCAAAGCTGCACTTCCGGATCCTGCGGAAAGGGTTCGCCGAGCGCCTCCTCGATCGCTTCCTTGTAGCGGGCAATGACGCTCTGCCACTCCACCGCCGAAAGCTCGGTATCCTGCTCGTGCCCGAGGCGCGCCTTTTCGTCCTCGAGGATTTCCTCGAAGACGTCGTGATCGACGCCCATGACGACATCGCCATACATCTGGATGAAGCGGCGATAGCTGTCCCAGGCAAAGCGGGCGTCGCCGGCATCGTGGCCCAGCGCATGCACGGACTGGTCGTTGAGACCGAGGTTGAGAACCGTGTCCATCATGCCGGGCATTGACGCGCGCGCGCCCGAGCGAACCGAAAGCAGCAGCGGACGACTGGTGTCGCCGAAGACACGACCGGTCACCTCTTCCATCCGGTTGATGCCCTCGCGCACCTGATCGCGCAGGCCATCCGGCATCTGCCTGTCATTGTCGAAGAAGCTGTTGCAGGCATCGGTGATGATCGTCAGGCCCGGCGGCACCGGCAAGCCGAGATTGCACATTTCGGCAAGGTTGGCGCCCTTGCCACCCAAGCGTTCACGATCACCCGCACGTCCCTCGGCCTTGCCCCCACCGAAGGTGTAAACCCATTTCGTCATGCCTGCTCTCCACCCAGAAACAGTCTTTGATGACGATCTACAGTATATGCTTCAGCCTGAAAATGCACCCGGCGAAGATTTATGTTGCAACGCATCATTTTATGTAACAGGCCAACATATTGGCGAATTTTCCGCCAAAGGCACCGGTGCACGCGCCATGACATCCCCTGATCCCGGCATTGCCGGCTTGCCATGGCCAGGCGGCTCGATTGCCGACTACATAACAATTATCTAATATAAATGCGCGACGGAGACGCTTTCACCGGCAACCCGTCAGCAATCCGTTTCAGTCTTGGAGCCCTGGCCCCGGAGATAAGTCATGGAATGGCGCACACGATTGCTGTCCCTCATCCTGTCTGCCTTGTCTCTCCTGGCGATCTTATGTGTCGCAGACGGTGCGTCGGCTGAAGGAAGCGGAAAGCGATTGGCGCTGGTCGTCGGCATGTCGAACTACACCGTGGCCGGGGCACTGCCGAACGCAGCACGCGACGCCGAAGCCTTCGACACGTTCCTTAGGGGTCAGGGGTTTGAAACGAACCTGCTGCTTAACGCCGACCGGAAGGGACTTGCCGCCGCGCTCTCAAGTTTTTCCCGAAAGATCGGCCCTGACGATGTCGCCCTGTTCTACTATGCCGGACATGGCATGCAGCTGCATGGAGAGAATTTCCTCGTCGGTACCGATGCAAGGCTCGAAAGCGAGTTCGACGTGCCGGCCGAGACCGTGGCGCTGTCCGAGATCATCAATGCGCTGGAAAAACGCGCCCGCATTTCGCTGGTCTTCCTCGATGCCTGCCGCAACAATCCGCTCGCCGAGCGGCTGACGCGCGAAGTGGAAGGTGCCACGCGCGGCGCCGCGATCAGAGGGCTGGCGCCGATCGAAACACAAGGCGGTGGTACGCTCGTGGCCTTTGCCGCAGCACCCGGGCAGGTGGCGGCCGACGGCACCGACGGGCACTCGCCCTTCGCCGAACGTCGACGGCATCTACAGCGCCACCAAACCCCGCGAATACGACATCGACGACCTGAGAGGGCTGGAAACCGACGCGCGTGTCTTGAAGGCTGTCGGCTGCCTGCCGCACTACCACATGGTCTATGGCATGTTCCAGAGCCACCTCTACGTCGCCGTCCAATCGCCCGTCTACGTTCAAGCCTCCACGGCACAATTCTGGACCAAGCTCTGCGGCGCGCATCTGGCGACGATCTCTTCGGAAGCGGAGAACGAATTCGTTGCCTCGCTCTTCAACTCGGACGAGAGCTTCTTCAACTCCGGCTATGATCCGCGCGGCTCCGTCTCCTATAAAATGGGTCCGTGGATTGGACTCGCCCAGGCACCTCAGGGCAAGGAGCCGCGGGGCGGCTGGCATTGGGACAACGGCGAACCCATGGTCTATTCGAAGTGGTTTGCCAACATGCCGAACGAGAACAAGCAAGGCGACGACGTCGGAATGTACTATGCCCATCGAGAGGGCAAGGCGGACGTAAGATCGCTCCGGGTGACGACCTGGGACGATATGGGGCCGCTCGACAGCACCAGCAGTTTTGTTCTTGAGTTCGAGTAGGTTCAGACCACTTCGCGCAGACGCTCCGCCGTCTGCAGGTCGACGGAGACGAGCTGCGATACGCCCTGCTCCGCCATCGTCACGCCGAACAGGCGGTTCATGCGCGCCATGGTGATCGGGTTGTGGGTGATGATGATGAAGCGGGTCTCGGTCGAAGCCGCCATCTCGTCCATCAGGTTGCAGTAGCGCTCGACATTGTGGTCGTCGAGCGGCGCGTCCACTTCATCGAGCACGCAGATCGGCGCCGGATTGGTGAGGAACACGGCAAAGATCAGCGCCATGGCCGTCAGCGCCTGCTCGCCGCCCGAAAGCAGCGTCATCGTCTGCGGCTTCTTGCCCGGCGGACGAGCGAGGATTTCGAGGCCCGCTTCCAGCGGATCGTCGCTCTCGATCAGTTGCAATTCGGCGGTGCCGCCGCCGAAGAGGTGCGTGAACAGCCGCTGGAACTGGACGTTGACCACATCGAAGGCGGCGATCAGCCGCTCACGGCCTTCCCGGTTCAGGTTCTGGATGGCGCTTCTGAGCTTGCGGATCGCCTCGATCACGTCGTCGCGCTCCTTCAAGAGAAGAGCAAGCTTTTCGGAAAGCTCCTTCTGCTCCTCTTCGGCCCGCAGGTTGACCGCACCAAGCCGCTCGCGCTCGATCTTCAGCCGCTCGAGCTCGCGCTCGATGTTGCGCATGTCCGGCAGCGCCTCGTCGACGGCAAGCCCGGTCAGGCGCATGACCTCATGCGGCGCGCAAGAGAGCGCCTCCTGGATGCGTGCCTCGATCTCGACACGACGCTCACGGGCCGAGACCAGGCGTTCCTCGGCACGGCCGCGCTTTTCGCGCGATTCCGCCAGTTCGGAAAGCGCGGTCGCGGCCTGGCGATCTGCCTCGCGCTGCCGGTTTTCGGCCTCGGCAAGGAGATCGGCCGCTTCGCGGCGTGCCGCTTCCGCCTTCTGCAATTCGTTCATCAGCGCCCGGCGCTTGTCCTCGAACTCGTCGGGCGCGTCGATCAGCTCTTCGACCTCGTCGCGGGCTTCCGCCTCGCGGTCGCGCAGCGTGGCGATGTGTTCCTCGGCGCTCGCCGCGCGCGCTTTCCAGGTCTGCCGTTCATTGGCAATCGCGGCTATGCGCCGCTGGCGGGCCTCGTTTTCGCGCGCCAGGCCATCATGGGCGGCACGGAACTCGGCAACGGACGCGCGATCGGCGGCGACATCGGCCGTCTGGGTGCGCAGCTTCAGCTCCAGTTCCGAGAGATCAGGCGCGTCGGCCAGCGCATCGTTTGCCGTCTCGATCTGCTCGGCAACTTCCTCGACCTGGGCCTCGATCTGGCTGCGCGATTCGGCAAGCACGGCACGCCGGCGGGCAAGATCGCCGGAGGCGCGCTCGGCGGCAGCAAGGGCATCGCGTGCTTCGGCGAGCTGCCGGGTGATCATGCGCTGCGCATCACGCGAGAGCCGCAGCCGCTCGTCTTCGGCGCGGATGCGGCTGCCGGCCGCCGCCAGTTCGGCCTCGGCGCGGTTGAGCGCCTCCTCGGCACCTTCTGCCTCGGCGTCGAGCTCGGCCAGCCGGTTCTTCTGGGCCAGCCGCAAGGCGGCCGCACTTGGCGCCTCGGAGCCGGTGACGTGCCCGTCCCAGCGCCAGACGGAACCCTGCTTGGTGACGAGGCTCTGGCCGGGCTTCAACAGCGGCAGCAGCCGTTCCGCATCCGCCTCGCTTGCGACGATGCCGATCTGCTTCAGCGCGCGGGTCAAGGCATCCGGCGCCTTCACATGCGCGATCAGCGGGCTGACACCCTCAGGCAGCTCGCCGTCGCCCGCATGATCTCCTGGCGCGCGCCAATGGGCCGGCGCGTCGGTTTCGAGCGGAGAGTCGAGATCGTCGCCGAGGGCCGCGCCCAAGGCGGTCTCGAAGCCGCGGTCGACCTTCATCTCCTCGACGACGGCGGGATAGGCGCCGCCTGCGACTGCCTCGAGCATGCGCCGGATGGTGCGTGCCTCGGTTTCGATGCCGTTCAACACGGCGCGGGCGCGATCGACGGGCTGACGCGCCTCGACCTCCATACGCCGCGCCTCGGCGAGGCTTTCCTCGATCGCGAGCACATTGCTCTCGGCTTCTTCAAGTGCTGCCTCTGCGACCTCGACCTGGCCCTGCTTTTCGTGCGGATCGGGAAGGGCCGCCATCTGGCGGTCGAGTTCATCGAGATCGCGCGACTGCTCGCCAAGCTGGCGGGCGAGCCGGGCCTGGCGCTCCGAGAGGTCACGCAGCGTCCGCTCGAGCTGGTTGCGGCCGGCCTGCGCCTCGGCGCGTTCGGCTGTCAATCGCGCCAGCAGCGCTTCACTATCGGCAAGCTTTTCATTCGCTTCCTCCAGCCGCTCGCGGGCCTCCGTTGCGCGGTCGTCGGCCTCGGCGAGCATGTCGCCGAGTTCGGCTTCTTCCGCGTCGAGGCGGGCAAGAATGCCGGCATTGTCGACGACAAGCCTTTCTTCGCGGGCGATGTCCTCGGCAAGCTGCGCCAGGCGGCGCTGCAATTCGTCGCGGCGCCTGAGAATACGGCCGGCATCCTCTTCGAGCTGCGAACGCGCGATCTGCAGGCGCTGAAGGGCGGCGGCGAACCTCGCTTCGTTCTCGCGCAGCTCCGGCAGCTTCAGGCTGGCGACCGCCTGGTCCTTGGCCGCCTGCATCTGCATCTGCGCCTTTTCCGCGACCAGCGCCGTCACCTGGTTGAGCTGGCTTGTCGCCTCGGCCTCCGCCTCCTTGGCCTGCACCCAGCGGATATGGAACAGGATCGCCTCATGCTTGCGGATATCGGCCGAGAGCATCTTGAAGCGGTTGGCCTGACGCGACTGGCGCTTGAGGCTCTCGATCTGGCTTTCGAGCTGAGAGGTCACGTCGTCGAGGCGTTCGAGATTGGTCTCGGCGGCGCGCAGGCGCAGCTCCGCCTCGTGGCGGCGCGAATGCAGGCCGGAGATGCCGGCTGCCTCTTCCAAGAGCTGGCGGCGGGCCTGGGGCTTGGCGGAGATCAGTTCGCCGATGCGGCCCTGCCCGACCATCGACGGCGAGCGCGCGCCGGTCGAGGCGTCGGCAAAGAGAAGCTGCACATCCTTGGCGCGCGCCTCCTTGCCGTTGATGCGGTAGACCGAACCCTGCTCGCGCTCGATGCGGCGGCTGACCTGAATCTCGTCGCTGTCGTTGAAGGCGGCAGGCGCTGTACGGTCGCTGTTGTCGAGATAGAGGCCGACCTCGGCCGTGTTGCGCGCCGGGCGGTTGCCGGATCCCGAAAAGATCACGTCGTCCATGCCGGAGGCGCGCATGTTCTTGTAGGAGTTCTCCCCCATCACCCAGCGCAGCGCTTCGACAAGGTTCGACTTGCCGCAGCCGTTCGGCCCGACGACGCCGGTCAGGCCCCGCTCGATGATGAACTCGGTCGGTTCGACGAAGGACTTGAAGCCCAGCAGGCGGAGCTTGTTGAACTTCATGCGGACGACGCTGGGGCGATAGGACGCCCCCCTCTGCCATCAGTGCAAAACGAAAAAACGGGCGCACGGCTGCTGCCGTCGCCCGTTTTCAGGAAAAGCGAAGGATCAGAGCTTGCTGTCGATGAGGGCCGACATAACGTCAACCGACATGTCCCCCGAATAGTGATCGCCATTGACGAAGAAGGTCGGCGTCGACTGAACCCCGAATTCCTTGGCGCCCCGTTGCATAACAGAGTTCACATCATCCAGAAGTTTTTGGTTCGTCAAGCAGGCCTCGAAGCTCTCCTGTGTAAAACCGGCGAGTTTGGACATCTGCAGCAGGGCGTCGCGGCCATTCTGGGCGGCAGCCCACTGCTGCTGCTGCTTGAAGAGCATCGAGATCATCGGGAAATACTGGCCCTCCGGAGCGCAACGCGCCAGCATGAAGGCAGCCGCCGCGCGCGGATCGAACGGGAATTCGCGCAGCACGAAGCGGACCTTGCCGCTGTCGACATACTTCGTCTTGATCGCCTCGAAGGTGTTGTTGTGGAAGGCGGCGCAATGCGGGCAGGTCATCGACATGTATTCGACGATCGTCACCGGCGCGTTCGCGTCGCCGATCGCCATTTCCGGCAGCGCACCCGGCTCCATCAGCTTGGCGACGTCGACTGAACCCTCCGACGAGGGAAGCTCGACCTTGACCGGAGCAGCCGTCGACTGGGCGACTTCCGTGCCTGCGGCGGGCTTCGCTTCGGTGGTAGCCGGCGTCGCGGTCGTCGATGCGGTGGTGGTCGCGTCCGTTGCCGGCTTGGTTTCAGCCTTGGCGGCTTCGGTCGTTGCGGCCGGTGCAGTCGAGGCCGTTTCCTTCTTTTCGTCGCTGCAGGCGGCAAGCACCAAGGCTACGGTTGCGATGGCGGCACCGCTGAGCAGGCGTTTGGTAAGGTTCATTGCGGAAGCGGACATGATTTGACCCGTGTTCGGAGGGATTTGCAGTGCGGATTCGATATCTTGCCGCGAAGAGGGCGGCAAGTAGCCGGGCGTCAACAGAATTCAAAGAATTGTGACCGGGTGATGGTCCAGCCAAAACGCGTCTCGACCGATCTGGTCCCCGGGCTTTGAACTTTTGGCTTCTCGCATGTCGTTTTCGCAAAACCACAGCGCGCGTTTGCGCAAATGCCCTAAAGCGCGTCGCGCTCTTTCAGATTCGCTCCGTGCGCTTTAAGTTATTGGTTTGGGCATGTCGTTATCGCAAAACCGCTGCGCACTTTTGCGCGACATGCTCTAGCGACGCCGCGGATTGAGCACGGCCGTTCCCAGCCGACGCAAGGCCGCCCTCAGCTCCTCGCTTTCGATGCCTTCGACCATTGCCTCGAGCCGGCGGGCAGGCTCGCCCGATAGCGGCTTCGGCTTGCCGCGGTGTTTCGGCTGCTGTGAGACGGGCTTTTGAACGATGCGCAGCTGCGCGATCGCATAGAAGCCGAAGAAGCCGTTGATGCGCTGGATCAATTCGCCCTGAGCATGGGTCAGGAACAGGGCGCGGGCGCCCTCGCAGGCGACCGTCAGGACGCCCGGCTGATGGCCGCCCTCGCCGATGATCTCGGAGGCGCGGCGCGGCCAGGCGATCTTTTCGGGCCGTGTGCAATCGGCGAAGTCTTCGCCGGCGATTTCGTCCCAGGAGCCGAGCAGCATGGTGTTGATGCCAGCCCGCTTCGCAAGCACCGGGTCGATCAGGCCGTTTGCCACTTCGCTGATCTGGACGACGCCCCTCCGGGTCTTCTGCTCTCTCACGTATGGACTTTCTGTAGGCAATGTCGATTGAGCCTTGATGCCGCGGCTCCGCTTCGCCAAGTATAGGCCGGAAACGGAACTCCCGGCAAATCATGCACGATACGATACCGGCGGCAAACGCCGCGCCCCTGCTTTTGGAATGGTATGACAGGCACCATCGCGACCTGCCCTGGCGGGTCTCGCCGCCCATGGCGCGTCGAGGCATTGTGGCCAATCCCTATCACGTCTGGCTGTCGGAGGTCATGCTGCAGCAGACGACCGTGCAGGCGGTGAGGGCCTATTTCGAAAAGTTCCTGGCGCTGTGGCCAAGCGTCGAGGACCTGGCGCGCGCCGACAACGAGGACGTAATGAAGGCCTGGGCCGGGCTCGGCTACTATGCCCGCGCCCGCAACCTGAAGAAATGCGCCGAGGCCGTCGCGAACGATCATGGTGGCCGCTTTCCCGACACCGAAGACGGGCTGAAGTCGCTTCCCGGCATCGGCGACTATACCGCCGCCGCGATCGCTGCGATCGCCTTCAACCGCAGGAGCGCCGTGCTCGACGGCAATGTCGAGCGGGTGATCTCGCGCCTTTATGCAATCGAAACGCCGCTGCCTGCGGCAAAGCCCGAGATGCGCGCGCGCGTCGCGACGCTCACCCCCGGCGACCGGCCGGGCGACTTCGCCCAGGCGATGATGGATCTCGGAGCGACGATCTGCACGCCGAAACGGCCCGCCTGCTCGCTCTGTCCTTTCCGCGGCCACTGTCGCGCGCTTGCCGTCGCCGACCCGGAGACCTTTCCGCGCAAGGCGCAGAAGAAGGACAAGCCGCTCCGGCGCGGCGCCGCCTTCGTCGCGATCGACACCGACAACGCGGTCTATCTGCGCAAGCGGGCCGAAACGGGCCTGCTTGGCGGCATGACCGAAGTGCCCGGTACCGACTGGACGTCGCGGCAGGACGGCGACACCTCGGTTGCCTCCCAGCCCTTTGCGGCGGTCTGGGAAGATTGCGGCACCATCAGCCACGTGTTCACGCATTTCGAGTTGCGTCTCTCGGTCTACCGCGCCAATGTCGCGCGCGCCGGAACGCAGGGCAACGGCTGGTGGGAACCGGTTCATTCGCTGAAAGCCCAGGCGCTGCCAACCGTGATGAAGAAGGCTATCGCCCAGGCGATCCCGCATGCCTTCAAGGCGGAACGCTAGCGCGGTACGGGAACCACCCGTCCCGCTCCAACTCCGAAAGTTCAAGCAGGGAATTCGTTCATGAGCAGCATCGAGATCCGTCACATCGTCTTCGACATCGGCAAGGTGCTGATCCACTACGATCCCAACCTGCCCTATAGCCGCATCATACCGGATGAAGCGGAGCGGGAATGGTTTTTCGCCAATGTATGTACCCATGACTGGAACATCGAGCAGGATCGCGGCCGCTCCTGGGAAGAAGCCGAAGCGCTGCTGATCAAGGACTTCCCCGAGCGCGAGGAGCACATCCGCGCCTTCCGCAAGTATTGGCAGGAGATGGTGCCGCACGCCTATGTCGAGACGGTATCGCTCCTGGAGCGGCTGATCGCCGAGGGCCGCGACGTGACGATGCTGACCAACTTCGCCTCCGATACGTTCCGCGAGGCGCAGGTTCTCTACCCCTTCCTGACGCTCCCGCGCGGCGTCACGGTTTCGGGCGACGTCAAGCTGATCAAGCCCGATATCGCCATCTATGAAACGCACACCCGCGCCTTCGACCTCGATCCGCCGGCGACACTTTTCATCGACGACAGCATCGCGAATGTCGAAGCTGCCAGACTTGCCGGCTGGCATGCGATCCACTTCGTCGATCCGGAAAAGCTGAAAGTCGACCTCGCAGCCTACGGCATCCATCCGTAGGCCGGGCGGAACCGCTGATCGCCGGATGCCTCGCTGCGTCCGGCGGCACGATTTCGCCACGAATCGCCAGCACTACCTGTGATTGCTGTATCGCAGGAGTACTCTATGAATAATTTAGAATTTTCCGTAATCCGTGACGGCGCCGCCAAGGATGCGCTGATCAACGAGTTCTACGCAAGCGCCGACGCCAGCTTTCGCGACGAGGTTTCGCCGGAAGAGTTCGCGGAACGTTTTTCTGCAGACCGCTTCGTCGTCGCCAGGCGCGGTTCGGAACTGGCCGGCTGGATCACTGTTCATGCGCCGATCGAACGCGGTGACGAGAGAGCCGCCGATCCCGGATTGCAGGTCATGCCGCCCTCTGATCAGCGCGATCCAGAAATTCTGGCGCAGCTCCTTCGGCTTGCAGCCGTCGAGGCAGGGCCAGAGGGCATTATCTGGCACTCCCGCACAACCGCCCTCAACCAGCAGGTCGTCGAAATGACCGGTGCGGTCGTGCTTCGGGACCTGTTCCGGACCTGGCAAGCGCCCCGCGAGCGCTGGCAGGCCGCAGCCGCGACGGATGGGGCCATCATCCACGCCGTCCACATTCCCCTTCCCGAAGATCTCCTCGCAAAGGTCGTGGATTTCCTGACACGCGCGGGAATATCGAACTGCAGTGGCGAGACCTGCACCACGACCTGGGACGCGGACGCGGTCGCCCAGAGCTTTGCTGACAGGGAGGCGGGCGAGTTGCTGACGCAGATGCTGGAGCATCAGGGCCTCGTCGTCGCCGAGGCCTATGCTTTTGTCTGGAGCACAGAAATGATGATCACCATCACCGAACACCAGGCCCCTTTTTCCGGGCTGGTCGCCATGATCGCCGCCCTGCTTCAGCGCTTTCCTGCCGCTCATCCCGAAATCGGTATCGCCACGGTCGAACTGCAGGAGGATGAAAGAGCGCGCCTCGAGCCTGTGCTCGCAGCCTTAGGCTTTGAAGACAAGGGACCGCGCACGCTCTTCCATTTGCGATCACGAGACGAAGCATCACGCAGCGGCTGATACGGAAATACAAACGCCCGGAATCCCCTCAAGAGGATTCCGGGCGTTTAAAGCTCTCCTTCCGGGACTGAAGGTACAAAAACCGGTCGGAGCGCTTTTCGAAGGATCGGGCGGAACTGGTTGATCAGTTCAGTTTTGCCAGATCATTTCGAATGACGGTTCTGAGTTCGTCGATGGGCTTCAGGGTGTTCCCCTCTTCGAAGTGCCAGAATGTCCATCCGTTGCATGCATCGAGCCCCTGGACCTTGGCGCCCAGGCGATGAATTGATCCGGCTTCGCCGCCGGAGGCGACCGTGCCGTCGGCGCGGACGATCGCGCTGTAGCGGCGCTTGGCGTCCGTCAGAACCGTGCCGGGCTTGATCAGCCCGCTTTCGATCAGCGTATTGAAGGCGACGCGCGGCTCGGCCTTCTTGCCGGTCATGACCGACAGCATAGCCTTGCCGAGCGGTTCGACCGCGTCGATGCGCGCCGATGCGGCGTCGATGTAGTCCTGCTCGCGCTCGATGCCGACGAAGTGGCGGCCGAGGCGCTTGGCGACGGCACCGGTCGTGCCGGAACCGAAGAAGGGATCGAGCACGACGTCGCCGGGCTTGGTCGAGGCCATGAGGATACGGGCAAGCAGCGCTTCCGGCTTCTGGGTCGGATGCACCTTCTTGCCGTCGTCGTCCTTCAGCCGTTCGTGACCAGAGCAGATCGGGAACAGCCAGTCGGAGCGCATCTGCACGTCGTCATTGGCCGCCTTCATCGCATCGTAATTGAAGGTGTAGCCCTTGGCATTGGCGTTCGGCGTCGCCCAGATCAGCGTTTCATGGGCGTTCTGGAACCGGCGGCCCTTGAAGTTCGGCATCGGGTTGGTCTTGCGCCAGATGATGTCGTTGAGGATCCAGAAGTGCAGGTCCTGCAGGATCGCGCCGACGCGGAAGATGTTGTGGTAGGAGCCGATGACCCAGAGGGTGCCGGTCGGCTTCAGGACGCGGCGGCAGGCAAGCAGCCAGGCGCGGGTGAAGGCGTCATAGGCTTCGAACGAGGCGAACTGGTCCCATTCGTCGTCGACGGCGTCGACAACCGACTGATCGGGACGGGTCAGCATGCCGCCGAGCTGGAGGTTGTAGGGCGGGTCGGCGAAAACGACGTCGACCGAATTGTCGGGAAGCGCATTGAGCGCCGCAACGCAGTCACCCTTGATGATGCTGTCGAGCCAGCCCAACGGGCGGGTGGAACGGGAGACTTCGGCAAGCGAAACAACTGAAGACATGGACAACTCGCAAATACGCTTACTCGGAACGGATCATGGAGCTTATGGTTACCGAAGATGGTTACCAAAGCCTGAAGGCCGTTTCGAAAAAGTGCGTAGTCACGCTATGTTAGAGAGATCTTCTGGAGTGGACGGGAAAGGCGGAAACGGGCGTGCACCCGCCTCCCGCCGCCCTGTTCGAGCGTCGCGGACGGCGTTTCACCTGTTGTCGTGAAAGGCGCGGCTATCTGCGGGGGCCTCATGGCGTTCGTTCAGCCCGTAGTCGCGGATCACGGATGCGATGCGCAGGCGATAGTCCGCAAAGACGCCGTGGCGCCCGGCATCCTGGGCGGCGCGATGTTCGGCGCCGTTGCGCCAGGCCTTCACCGCCTCCTCGTCACGCCAGAACGACAAGGACAGCACCTTGTCGGGATTGGTCAGGCTCTGGAACCGCTCGATCGAAATGAACCCGTCGATGTCGTCAAGCAGCGGGCGCAGGTCGGCGGCGATGCCGAGATAGGCGTCCCGCTGGCCTTCGGCCGGCAGGACTTCGAAAATGACGGCAATCATGATTCACTTTCCCCCGTGAGGCGAAGAGACGTTTTTCAGGAAGATCCGGTCCTCCTTCAGGATAAACCGTTCGCGGCGGGAAAAGGCATAATTCTCCCGGCCGAGCGGATCGGCGGCAAGCCTGGCGCGATAGGCCTCGTAGGCCGCAAGGCTCTCGATGTTGTAGACCCCATAGGCGGTGGTCGCCGATCCCTCGTGCGGTCCGAAGTAGCCGATGAGATCGGCGCCGCAGCGCGGGATGACCTCGCCCCAGTTGCGCGAATAGGTGGCGAACTCCTCCTTCTTGAAGGGGTCGATTTCGTAGCGGATGAAGCAGGTGATCATCGTCATCTCCTTGTGGCCGGGCAAATCGCCGGGCCTTCGATGACGTGACTATGCCCGCTTGTCTGTCGGGGATGCTTCGATTACGATCGAAGTATGAAGGAAGGTCCTGACATCGCTCTCATCGGTTCGCTGATCGGCGATCCCGCCCGCGCCAACATGCTGACGGCACTGATGGGCGGCCGTGCGCTGACGGCAACCGAGCTTGCGACCCATGCCGGGATCACGCTGCAGACCGCCAGCTCCCACCTCTCCAAGCTCGAAGCCGGCGGCCTGCTCAGCCAGCGCAAGCAGGGTCGGCACCGCTACTATCAGCTTGCCGAAGACGAAGTCGGCCTGATGCTCGAGAACCTGATGGGCTTTGCCGCGAGCCGCGGCATGAACCGGCACCGGCCGGGGCCGAAGGATCCGGCGCTCCGCAAGGCGCGCGTCTGCTACAATCACCTCGCCGGCGATTATGGCGTGCGCATGTATGACAGCCTGCTGGCCGAAAAGCAGATCGAGATCAGCGGCGACGATCTGGCACTGACATCGGCCGGCCAGAGCCGGGTCGAGGCGCTCGGCATCGACTATTCGGCCCTGACGAAATCCCGACGCCCGATCTGCCGTACCTGCCTCGACTGGAGCGAGCGCCGCTCACATCTGGCCGGTTCTCTGGGCGAAGCGCTGTTGACGCTGTTCATCGACAAGGGCTGGGCGAAGCGCGAGGCCAACAGCCGCGCCATCCGATTTACCGCAAACGGCGAAAAGGCTTTCTCCGAACTGTTCCCGCAATAGGCGGTCGTCCGCTCGACGCGGACCTTATCCAACGATCGAAAAGGCTTCGCGGGTTTCGCCGGCGGCAGTTCTGACCGGCGTCTTGCCGATCCAGCCGACATGGCGTTCGAGGATCTTGGCAGCCTCTTCCCCCCTACCCTCGCGCAAGGCGGCCAGGATCGCGCGGTGGTCATGGTCCGTGCGTGCCTCCCAGCTCGTGCGCCAGGCCGAAAACAGGAACCGCGCGCTTGCCGCATGCAGGTCGTCGATCGCCGCGAGCAGCCGCGGCATGCCGCAGGGCTCGAGGATCAGCCGATGAAAGGCACGGTTTGCCGCCTCCCAGGAGCGCACGTCGCGCGAGGTATCGGCGGCGGCCGTCGCCGCTTCGGCCCTATCGAGGATCGCCGGCGTCAGGTGGGGGATCGCATGGCGCAGCGCCAGCACTTCGAGAACGGCGCGCATCTCCGCCACTTCCCGCACCTCCTTGAGATCAAAGGAAGCGACACGCACGCCACGGCGCGGCTCGCTGACGGCAAGCCCCTGCGCTTCCAGCCGCCGGAAGGCTTCGCGAACGGGAACGTGGCTCGCGCCGAATTCCTCGGCGATGTGATCCTGCCGCAAGCGCTCTCCCGGCATCAGCAAGCCGGAGATGATCCGCTCGGCCAGGGCCTTGCTGATGCGACTTGCGAGGGTATCGTCCTGCTGCTTTTCCATCGCCTACTGATAGAGCCGCGAAACCAAGCTGTCGAGCAAGCGAAACGGCGGTTTCGAGAATTTCCAAAGGTTGAGCTTTGGCCTGCCATCGTATAAAGCTCTGCCGTACGAAAGTCCCGCGCCGCGCGAACGATCCTCCCCCCGCCTGCGGCGCCTCTCCTCCCAGGGAACTGATCCAAATGACCGGTATCGATCTCATCATTTTCGATTGCGACGGCGTTCTCGTCGATTCCGAAATCATCGCCTCGGAAGTGGAAGCAGCACTTCTGACCGAAGCGGGTTATCCGATCAGCGTCGAGGAAATGGCGGAGCGTTTTGCCGGCATGACCTGGCACAACACGCTGCTTCAGATCGAGAAGGAAGCAAGCATTCCGCTTTCGGCATCGCTGATCGACAAGGTCGACACGATCCTCGACGAGCGCCTAGCCCGCGACGTCCAGATTATCGATGGCGTCAAGCAGATGCTGCTGCAGCTTGATCTGCCCCACTGCATCTGCTCGAACTCCACCTCGGCGCGCCTTGCGATGATGCTCGGCAAGGTCGGCATCAAGGACCATTTCGGCAAGCACATCTATTCGGCGCGCGACCTCGGTCCCGATCGCGTCAAGCCGAAGCCGGACATCTTCCTGCACGGCGCCAAGCAGATGGGCGTCGACCCGTCGCGGGTGCTTGTCATCGAGGATTCGGTGCACGGCATTCACGGCGCACGCGCCGCCGGCATGCGCGTCATCGGCTTTACCGGCGGTTCGCACACCCATCCCTCGCATGCCGACCAACTGACCGAAGCAGGCGCGGAAACGGTGATTTCGCGCATGACGGCGCTGCCGGGCGTGATCGCGGCCCTTTCCGAATGGTCGGAGTCGATGACGGCCTGAGTGGCCGCGGGCGGTCGCGCACCGTCATGCCCCTTTCGCTCCGGCTTTCGGCCGGAGCGGGAAAGAAGCCTTCGGCCAACACGGCAGACGTCCAATTAGACGCCGAGGGACATGATGACACATTGCAGTGGCATCGCGTCCCCTGGAAAATCTTCCCGGTTTTCGAGAAGCCGCGCACGAGGGCCGTATCAAGCAAGCCCCATCGGGGTATTTTTAGGAGGAAACACAATGCGTCTTTCAATGTTGACCGGCCTGACCCTGGCGGCCAGCGTCGCCTTCGGCCCGCTCGCTTTCGCCGATATCACCGTTGGCGTCATCACGCCGCTCACCGGCCCGGTCGCGGCCTATGGCGAGCAGGTGAAGAACGGCGCGGAAACGGCCGCCGAAGAGATCAACAAGGCTGGTGGCATCAATGGCGAGAAGATCGTCCTGAAGCTGCTCGACGACGCCGGCGACCCGAAGCAGGCCGTTTCGGTTGCCAACCAGGCTGCCGGTGAAGGCATTCGCTTCGTCGTCGGCCCTGTTCTCTCGGGCACGTCGATGGCGGCTTCGGACATCCTTGCCGAAAACGGCATCCTGATGGTGACGCCGACGGCAACCACGCCTGACCTCACCACCCGCGGTCTCTGGAACGTTCTGCGCACCTGCGGCCGTGACGACCAGCAGGCCGAAGTCGCCGCTGCCTACGTGGTCAAGAACCTCAAGGACAAGAAGATTGCCGTGCTGCACGACAAGGCACCCTACGGCAAGGGCCTTGCTGACGGCTTCAAGAAGGCGGTCAATGCCGGCGGCATCACCGAAGTCGTCTATGAGGGCATCAACCCGGGCGACAAGGACTTCAGCGCCATCGTTACGCGCCTGAAGGCCGAGAACGTCGAAGTCGTCTACTTCGGCGGCTACCACCCGGAAGGCGGCCTGCTTGCACGCCAGATGCACGACCAGGGCGTGAAGGCGCAGATCTTCGGCGGCGACGGCCTGTCGAACACCGAGTTCTGGGCAATCGGCGGCGAAGCTGCAACCGGCACGGTCTACACCAACGCCAGCGACGCGACCACCAACCCGGCGTCGGCTCCGGCCGTCGAAGCGCTGAAGGCGAAGAACATCCCGGCGGAAGCCTTCACGCTCAACGCCTATGCTGCCGTTCAGGTGCTGAAGGCCGGCATCGAGAAGGCAGGCTCGGCCGAGGACGCGACCGCGGTTGCAACCGCGATCAAGTCGGGCGAAGCCATCGACACGGTTCTCGGCAAGCTGACCTACGGCGAAGCCGGCGACCTCACCTCGCAGGCGTTCTCGCTCTACAAGTGGGAAGGCGGCAAGAGCGTCCCGGCCGAGTAATCGGACCAGATCGGAAGTGAAAACGCCGGGGCAAGCCCCGGCGTTTTTTTTGCGCGGTCGATGCCGCTCCTTACTTCTTCTTGCCCTTGGCCGGCGGGCCCTCGTCGAAGCCGACATAGACGGTAACGTTGGAGCCGGCGCCGGCCGGCAGCGTCACGTTCGCCTTGGTGAAGACGAACTGCCCGGAGCCGGTCGAGGGGATTTCGACGGGATGCTGGGTCAGCTCGGAATAGAGCGTCTTGTCTTCGTCCGTCGCCGCAACGCGGATCGGCATCGTGACCTTGCCGGGACCGCCTGCCGGTCCGCTGACCACTCGTCCCTGGACCACAACGGTCATCGTCAGCGCGCCTTCGCTCTGCACGCATTGGCGCGT
This sequence comes from Ensifer adhaerens, assembly GCF_002940685.1. Classification (GTDB taxonomy): domain Bacteria; phylum Pseudomonadota; class Alphaproteobacteria; order Rhizobiales; family Rhizobiaceae; genus Ensifer; species Ensifer adhaerens_E. Next base: position 35,138 of record NZ_PNFP01000006.1, read on the forward strand.
GGTGTCGGCAAGCGATGCCTGGTAGACGACCTTGGTCGGGTCGTTCTTGGCGCCCTTGGCGTAGCTGGTGAACACCGAAGTGCCGTCACGCAGGATGACCTGCGGGCACGCGGCCTGGATGACGGCGGGCGTCGGAGCGGCGGCACTGCCGCCTGCGTCGATCGCGCCTCCGGTTTGCGTCTTGTTGCAGCCGGCGAGGACCGCGAGAAAAGATATTGCGAGAACAGGCCGGGATACTTTGCCAAACACGTTGAACAACCTCTGCTGGACCGGTTGAAACTCCTTGACCGAATTCTCGGCCGGAAGACCTTTCATGGCCTTCGGGCATCGTCTATAGCAGCGACAAATTGAAAAATCGATTGGGTCAGTCCGTCCCTTCCGAATTTTCCGAAGCTGGATTTGCGGCCGGAAATTGGGTCGGTGACAAGAATACCTGCAGACTTTGTCAGGGACTGACGCAATAAGACGAGCATGTCGCGACGACGTTTCCCAGGGTCGCCGCAATCCTTGAGGTGGGACGAAGGACAATCATGGTGAAGTATATTTCGACGCGCGGCGAAGCCGCTCCTCTCGGCTTCTGCGACGCGCTGCTGGCCGGTCTTGCGCGCGATGGCGGTCTCTATCTCCCCAAGGAATGGCCGAAGTTTTCCAAGAAGGAGATCCGGGGCCTGCGCGGAAAGTCCTATCAGGAGATAGCCTTTGCCGTGCTCGAACCCTTCATCAATGGCGAGATCCCGGCGGCCAAGTTCCGCGAAATGATCGACGAGGCCTACGCCACCTTCCGTCATCCGGCGGTGGCGCCGCTGGTGCAGACCGGGCCGAACGCCTTCGTCATGGAGCTTTTCCACGGCTCGACCCTCGCCTTCAAGGACGTGGCGATGCAGTTGCTCGCCCGGCTGATGGACTATGTGCTTGCCGAACGCGGCGAGCGCGCCACGATCGTCGGCGCGACCTCGGGCGACACTGGCGGTGCCGCGATCGACGCCTTTGCCGGCCGCGAACGCACCGACATCTTCATCCTCTTCCCGCACGGCAAGGTCTCGCCAGTGCAGCAGCGGCAGATGACGACCTCGACGGCGTCGAACGTTCACGCGATTGCCGTCAACGGCAACTTCGACGACTGCCAGAACCTCGTCAAGGCGATGTTCAACGACGCCGCCTTCCGCGATCGGGTCAAGCTTTCGGGTGTGAATTCGATCAACTGGGCGCGCATCATGGCCCAGATCGTCTATTACTTCACGACGGCGGTCGCGCTCGGAGGCCCGGACCGCAAGATCTCCTTCACGGTGCCCACCGGCAACTTCGGCGACATCTTCGCCGGCTACGTCGCCAAGCGCATGGGCCTGCCGATCGACAGGCTCGTCATCGCCACCAACGAGAACGACATCCTCGCGCGCACGCTGAAGACCGGCCGCTACGAGATGCGCGACGTCAAGGCGACCACCGCGCCGTCGATGGACATCCAGATCTCGTCGAACTTCGAACGACTTCTGTTCGAGGCGAACGACCGCGATCCGGGCGAAATCCGCTCGGCGATGGACGGGCTGAAACAGTCCGGCTCCTTCACCATCCGCGAAAAGGCGCTGAAGGCGATCCGCAAGGAGTTCCGCGCCGGTCGCGCCTCGGAAAAGGAAGTGGCCAACTCGATCGCAAAGACGCTCAAAGATACCGGCTATCTGCTCGATCCGCACAGCGCCGTCGGCGTCTTCGTCGCCGCCAAGCACGAGAAGCCGTCCGCCCCCATGGTGACGCTCGCTACCGCCCATCCGGCGAAATTCCCGGACGCGGTAAAATCGGCCAGTGGTATTGACCCGGCGCTTCCGACGTGGCTTGCTGACCTGATGAACAGGGAGGAGCGTTTCGATATCCTGGATCCGGACCTGAAAACCGTCGAAACCTTTATCGGCGAGCGTACCCGCCTCCGGGGGTAAGAACGAGAAGAAACGTATGATGAAAGTTGAGTGCACCCGGCTCCCTTCCGGGTTGACGGTGGTAACCGAGCAGATGCCGCATCTCGAAAGCGTGGCGCTCGGGGTGTGGATCAAATCCGGTTCGCGCAATGAGACCCTCGGCGAACATGGCATTGCCCATCTGCTGGAGCACATGGCTTTCAAGGGCACCGCGCGGCGCACGGCCCGCCAGATTGCCGAGGAAATCGAGAATGTCGGCGGCGAAGTCAACGCCGCCACGTCGACCGAGACGACGTCCTACTACGCCCGCGTGCTCAAGGACCACGTGCCGCTCGCGGTCGATATTCTTGCCGATATCCTCACCGAATCCGTCTTCGACGAGGAAGAACTGCGGCGCGAAAAGCACGTGATCCTGCAGGAAATCGGTGCTGCCGACGACACGCCAGACGACGTCGTCTTCGACCGTTTTGCAGAGACGGCCTACCGCAACCAGACCGTCGGGCGACCGATCCTCGGCACCCCAGACACGGTCATGTCGTTCTCCGCCGATCAGATCCGCCAGTATCTCGGTCGCAACTACACGACCGACCGTATGTTCGTGGTCGCAGCCGGTGCCGTGGAACACGACGCCTTCGTTCGCCAGGTGGAGGAGCGCTTCTCCTCGCTGCCGCGCACGCCGCTCGCAACCCCGGTGCTGGAGGCTGCCCGCTACACCGGCGGCGAGAGCCGCGAAACCCGCGATCTGATGGATGCGCAGGTGCTTCTCGGCTTTGAAGGCAAGGCCTACCACGCTCGCGATTTCTACTGCTCGCAGATCCTCGCCAACATCCTCGGCGGCGGCATGTCCTCCCGCCTCTTCCAGGAAGTGCGCGAGCATCGCGGCCTCTGTTACTCCGTCTATGCCTTCCACTGGGGCTTCTCCGACACCGGCATTTTCGGCGTGCACGCGGCGACCGGCGGCGAAAACCTGCCTGAACTGATGCCTGTCATCGTCGACGAACTGCGCAAGTCCTCGATGAACATCGAGCAGCAGGAAATCGAGCGCGCCCGCGCCCAAATCCGGGCGCAGCTGTTGATGGGCCAGGAAAGCCCGGCGGCGCGCGCCGGCCAGATCGCCCGCCAGATGATGCTCTACGGCCGTCCGATCCCGAACGAAGAGCTGATGGAGCGCCTGTCTGGCATCACCATCGAACGCCTGACCGATCTTGCCGGCCGGCTGTTCTTCGACACCACGCCGACGCTCTCGGCGATCGGCCCGCTGGAGCAGCTCGCGCCGATGAACGACATCCTGTCGTCCCTGACCGGTAAGGCCACCGTCCCGCACGCCGTCGCAAGCTGACCGTGCCCTCAAGGGTCGGGTTTGGTTTCATCAGATACGGTGAAGCGCTCCCGACCTCATCCAGCATCGATCAATTCGGACGACCCCTTTCATGTGCCGTCCGGCGCTGCCGTCGGCCGACCGAACACCGCCGATGACGGCAGCGTGTCCGAATGGTGAAGTCTTTGCGTCTTTTCGCAAAATCGGATTCGATTTGCGCGCAAAGTTGTGCAACGTTTCGAATTGTGACGGCACAAGAGCGTGCCGTCGGGCGGGTGGTAAAAGGTCCTCGCGCGCAAACGGAACGGCCTCGGAGGCAGCTATGACACGATCGGTTTTTCGGTTCCTGTCGCGGCAGCCGGAGACGATCGAAATTGCCGACCAGAATTACCTTCTGCGCCTCCCCCGCTATCACGATTATCGCCAGTGGTATCAGCTCAGGAGCGACAGCCGCGCCTTCCTGGAGCCGTGGGAGCCGACCTGGCGCACCGACGAGATGACCGAGAGCGCCTTTCGCGGCCGGGTGATCCGCAACGAGCAGGAATATGCCTCCGGCCAGGCGGTACCACTCTTCCTTTTCCACAAGCCAGGCGAGGTTCTGCTCGGCGGGTTGACGATCGGTCACATCCGCCGCGGCGCCGGGCAAAACTGCATGATCGGCTACTGGATGGGCGCGCGCCACGCCGGCAAAGGCCACATGTTTGCGGCCCTGAAGCTCGCGATCCCCTACATCTTTTCGACCCTTGAGTTGCACCGTATTGAAGCAGCCTGTATTCCGGACAACTCAAGAAGCATCCGGCTCCTTGAAAAGGCCGGTTTTGAGCGTGAAGGCTACTTAAGACAGTACTTGAGAATCAACGGCCAGTGGCGGGACCACGTGCTCTATTCTCTCCTGTCCGATGATGCCCTACCGAACAGGAATATGCCCCTTTGATGCCTCTAGCCCGCTCGCCCTTCGCCTGGTCAGCCTCCAAGCTGGCAGCGTTCTTGGTAACGCTCACGACGATTTTTTGTGCGCTCGGCGGCGCGGCCCAGGCCCTTGAGCCGGTGAAGATCTCGCGCGAAGACACGGCGCTCGACCTGACGGCGACGACCGAAATCTACAGCGGCCGCAACGAAGCCTTCCAGGTTTCAACAGCACCGGGGACCGACGGCATCGTGCGCCGCATCGAAGTGCGTTCGAACAGCCCGGACCATCAGGGCGACTGGGCCGTATTCGCGCTCGCCAACGTTTCGGCCGAGCCGCTCGACCGCGTCATCGTCGCACCGCATTTCCGATTGGTGAACTCCAAGCTCTTCTGGCCGGACCTCGGCTCGAAGCGCATTCTTTCGATCACGCCCAGCGAAGGATCGTCGCTCAGCCGCGAACCGAGCGACGAGGCGGACGTCTTCCGCATCACGCTGGCGCCGGGCGTCATCATCACCTTCGTCGCCGAGCTCGCGACACCGGAGCTGCCGCAGATCTACCTCTGGGAGCCGGACTCCTACAAGGATACGGTCAACGCCTTCACGCTTTATCGCGGCATCGTGCTCGGCATCGCCGGCCTGCTGGCGGTGTTCCTGACCATCCTTTTCGTCGTCAAGGGCACCTCGATGCTGCCGGCAACGGCCGCCCTTGCCTGGGCCGTCCTTGCCTATATCTGCGTCGACTTCGGCTTCCTGTCGAAGCTCATCAGCGTGACGGCGGGGGACGAGCGAATATGGCGCGCGGGCACCGAGGTCTTCCTCGCGGCCGGCCTCGTGATCTTCTTGTTCACCTATCTCAACCTCAATCGCTGGCACCAGCATCTGGGCTATGCGACGCTCGCCTGGATCCTCGGTCTCGGCCTGCTTTTCGGCGTTGCCGTCTACGATCCGGCGATCGCATCCGGCATCGCCCGTCTTTCCTTCGCGCTGACGGGCACGGTCGGTATCGTTCTGATCGCCTATCTCGGCTTCAACCGCTACGACCGCGCGATCCTTCTCGTTCCCGCCTGGCTGCTCATTCTCGTCTGGCTGTTCGGTGCGTGGCTGACGGTCACCGGCCAGCTCGCAAACGACATCGTTCAGCCGGCGCTCGGCGGCGGTCTCGTGCTCATCGTGCTCCTGATCGGCTTTACCGTCATGCAGCACGCGGTTGCCGGCAGCGGCTATCAGCAGGGCCTGTTCTCCGATCTCGAGCGCCAGTCGCTCGCGCTCACCGGCTCCGGCGATACTGTCTGGGACTGGGACGTCGCCCGCGACCGCGTGGTGACCATGCCCGATATCTCGACGCAGCTCGGACTCTCGCTCGGCAGCATGCACGGGCCGCTGCGCAACTGGCTACCGCGGTTGCACCCCGATGATCGCGACCGCTTCCGCGCCACGCTCGACGTTCTGCTCGAACGCCGCCGCGGCAAGCTCAACCATGAATTCCGCGTGCGCGCCGAGGATGGCCACTACCACTGGCTCTCGATCCGCGCCCGGCCGGTGCTTGGCGCCAACGGCGAAATCATTCGCTGCGTCGGCACCATCATCGACATCACCGAACAGCGCAATTCGGTCGAACGGCTGCTGCACAATGCCCTGCTCGACAATCTGACGGGTCTGCCGAACCGCCAGGTCTTCCTCGACCGGCTGCAGGCGATGCTGCTGATGGCGGACGGCAGCAATTCCGTGCGCCCGACGGTTCTTGCGATCGACATCGACCGCTACAAGCAGGTCAACGATCTCTTGGGCATTGCCGCCGGCGACAACATTCTCATCGCGTTGACGCGCCGCCTGCGCCGGCTTCTGCGCCCGCAGGACACGCTCGCTCGTCTCGGCGGCGACCAGTTCGGCCTCATCCTGATGTCCGAGCGCGATCCGGCCAAGGTCGCGGATTTCGCCGATGCGGTGAGCAAGGCGATCATGGTGCCGCTCAACTACGGCAACCGCGAAATCAACCTGACCGCTTCGATCGGGCTTGTCTCCTGGCTCGACCAGGAGCAGAGCGCTGCCGGCCTTCTCGACGACGCCGAGCTCGCCATGTTCCGGGCCAAGAAGGAAGGCGGCAACCGCGTCGAACCGTTCCGCCCGGCCTTCCGGACCTCCGGCTCGGACCGGATGCAGCTCGAAGCGGACCTCAAGCGGGCGATCGAACGCAAGGAGCTTTCGCTCGTCTACCAGCCGATCGTACGGCTGAACGACGCCGAGATCGCCGGATTCGAAGCCTTGATGCGCTGGGATCATCCCAAGCGCGGCAACATCTCGCCGACCGAATTCATCCCGATCGCCGAGAACTCCGACCTCATCAACCAGCTCGGCATGTTTGCCTTCGACCGGGCGACCAGCGACCTGACGGAATGGCAGCTCCAGACCGGCGACCTGCCGATCTTCGTTTCGATCAATCTTTCGAGCGCGCAGCTTCTCAACAACGAGCTCTATGACGACGTTCGCGCCATCCTCAACAAGAACCGGTGCGACCCGGGCAAGGTGAAGATGGAGCTGACGGAATCGCTCGTGATGGAAAATCCCGAGCAGGCGCGCCTCGTGCTCGAAAAACTGAAAGAAGCCGGGCTCAAGCTGGCGCTCGACGACTTCGGAACCGGCCATTCGTCGCTCTCCTACCTCACCCGCTTCCCCTTCGACACAATCAAGATCGACAAGGCGCTGGTGCGCGACCCGAGCGACAAGCGCGGTATTCTGCTGCGCTCGGTTATCACCATGGCGCGCGAACTCGACATGCAGGTGGTGGCCGAGGGCATCGAGTCCGAGGACGACGCGATCCAGCTGTCGCAGATGGGCTGCGACTACGGCCAGAGCTTCCTCTTCGGCCCGCCGATCGGCTCGGAATCGATCCAACGGCTGCTGAAGGAACGCTTTCCTCTGATGAAGCGGGCGTAATCGCCAACGCGACGTCGCCCAGCGTGCAAACCATCATCTCCAAGCCCGTCGGCTACAACCCGACGGGCTTTTCATTTCGGCATCAAGGATCTGGAAGAAGGGGTTACCCGCCAATCAGGCGTGGCCGGCGTCCATGGAGAGCATCGCTGCCGAGACGCCCATCAGCGCCAGCGCCCGGTCGTACTTGTCGTCGAGCGCCTTGTCGAAGATCAGTTCCTCGCGCGCCGGGCATGTCAGCCAGCCGTTCTGGGTAATTTCCGATTCGAGCTGGCCCGGTCCCCACCCGGCATAGCCGAGCATCATCGTCGCCCGAACGGGACCTTCCCCGCGCGAAATGGCGCGGACGATGTCGAGCGTTGCCGTCAGGCAGATATCGTCGCTGACGGGGATGCTGGAGTCGCTCAGATAGTCGTCGGAATGGAGCACGAAGCCGCGCCCGGTCTCGACCGGACCGCCTGCCTGAATCTGGAAATCCCGTGTGATCTGCGGAAGGCGGATCGCCTCTTCCTCATCGAGAAGATCGAGATGGAGCAGTACGTCGGGGAAGGTCAGTTGCTGTGGCCGGTTGAGCACGAAGCCCATGGCGCCATCGTCCGAATGGGCGCAGATGAAGATGACCGTGCGGGCAAAGTTGGCGTCAAACATTCCAGGCATGGCGATCAGAAACTGACCGTCAAGAAAGCCTCGCTCGCGTCTCTTCTGCGCCGTCGGAGTTGCCATCATGTAAACAGCCTATCAATTCGCCGCGAAATGAAAAGCGCCTCAGCGTCGCGGCCCAGAATTAATGCACGCACGACGTTCACTTCGCCGTGTCCGATCAAGCAATTATGATCGTAGCGTCCGATGCAGCGTCTGGAGCGTCTTCGGCAAAAGCGATATTGCTTGCCGCATGCTCCAGTGCTCTACACACCAGAAAATGGCCCAGTTGATCGGCGCGGCAACCCTCGTCGGCGGTTTTTTTCTCCCGCTCAGCGCCAATGCGGCCACCAGCGAGTGGGTCACCTCCCCCGGCGGCATGATCCGCCTGGTCGCGGCCTCCCCCAAGCAGGATGGCACGATCCCGGCGACACTTGAAATCAAGCTCAACCCGGGCTGGAAGACCTATTGGCGGGAGCCCGGCGCAAGCGGCATTCCTCCGCAGGTGACGCTCGATCCCGCAGGCGGCGTGGTGCTGGAGAAGATCGGCTTTCCGGTACCGAAAACGTTCGACGACGGCGTCGTGCGCTATGTCGGCTACGACAAGCCAGTCGCCTTCCCCCTGACGCTGAAGCGTGTAAGTGGCGACGGCGACGTCACCATTCGCGCCTCGGTGTTCCTCGGCATCTGCGAGGATATCTGCATTCCGGTTCAGGGCGAGCTGACGCTCGCCGTCAAAGAGGACGGCTTCGACAATCCGCTCGACGGCGCGCGCATCGATGATGCCGTCGCCGCGCTGCCGGAAGCGCCGTCGGCGGATTTTTCCGTGACCGCGAGCCGCTTCGACGCGGACAAGGCCGTGCTGCATCTGTCCGTGCGCCTGCCCGCCGGCGGCAAGGATCCGGAGCTTTTCCTTGCCGGTCCCACAGGCTTCGCGTTCGGCAAGCCGGAAATGCAGCCCGAAGGCGACGGGGAACTCAGAGCGATCGTGCCGGTCAAGCTTGCGGGCAAGGACAGGGAACTCAAGGGCAAGCCGATCGTTTTGACGGTGCGCACCGCGAACCGCAGCATGGAGACCACGCTTGCCTTTGACTAGGGCGGCTCTATAGTCCCGCAAGCTCTCCGACGTGCGCGGAGAGAGACAAGCAACGCAAGGAGAGTGCCGTGACCATTGCCGTCGGAGACAAGCTGCCAGCCGCAACATTCAAGGAAAAGACCGCCGACGGTCCGGTCGAGGTCACCACCGACCAGCTCTTTGCCGGCAAGCGGGTCGTACTCTTCGCGGTCCCCGGCGCGTTTACACCCACCTGCTCGCTCAATCATCTGCCCGGCTATCTCGAAAACCGCGACGCGATCCTTGCCCGCGGCATCGACGACATCGCCGTCGTCTCCGTCAATGACCTGCATGTCATGGGCGCCTGGGCGACCACGTCGGGCGGCATGGGCAAGATCCACTTTCTCTCGGACTGGAACGCGGCCTTCACCAAGGCGCTCGGCATGGACATCGACCTTTCGGCCGGCACGCTCGGCGTGCGCTCGAAGCGCTATTCGATGCTGGTCGAGGACGGCGTGGTGAAGTCGCTCAATCTCGAAGAGAGCCCCGGCCAGGCGACCGTTTCGGGCGCTGCCGCGATGCTCGAGCAGCTCTGAGCGCAGAAACAACCGCAAACGAAAACGGGCCTCGCGGCCCGTCTTTCATTTCACCAGAAGCGAGCCCAGGCCGCGCTTTTTCTTGTAGGGCTCCATGCCCTTGCGCGCGAGCTCGTCGGCACGCTCGTTCTCCGGGTGGCCGGCATGGCCCTTGACCCAGTGCCAGGTCACCTTGTGCCGCCGGTTGGCTTCATCCAGCCGCTGCCAGAGTTCGCCGTTCTTGACCGGCTTCTTGTCGGCGGTCTTCCAGCCGTTCTTCTTCCAGCCATGGATCCACTTGGAGATGCCGTCCATGACATATTTGCTGTCGGTGTGGAGATCGACCTCGCAGGCGCTCTTCAGCGCATCGAGTGCGGAGATCGCCGCCAGCAGTTCCATGCGGTTGTTGGTGGTCTCGGCCTCGCCGCCGGAGAGTTCCTTTTCCACCTCGCCATAGCGCAGCACCGCGCCCCAGCCGCCCGGCCCCGGATTGCCCGAGCAGGCGCCGTCAGTGAAGATTTCGACGTGCTTCATGCCCGGCCCCCATCAAGGCGCAGGCCATACTCCGCACTGGAAGCAATCGCCCGATGGAAGCGGATCTTCGTCAGATATTCGAGTGGATCCTTCTTGACCACGAGCGCGCCGGCCGGCGTCGTCAGCCAGTCGTAGAGGCGCGTCAGGAAGAAGCGCAGCGCCGAGCCGCGGCAGAGCAGCGGCAGGGCTTCGACCTCCTCAGGCGTCAGCTTGCGCACGCTCTCGTAGCCCGAAAGCATCGCCATGCCCTTGGTGATGTTGTAGGAGCCGTTCTTCTCGAAGCACCAGGAATTGAGGCAGACGGCAACGTCATAGGCGAGGTAATCGTTGCAGGCGAAATAAAAGTCGATCAGGCCGGAGAGCCTGTCGCCGAGGAAGAAGACGTTGTCCGGGAAGAGATCCGCGTGGATGACACCTTCCGGCAGCGATTTCGGCCAATGGCGCTCCAGGTGCTCAAGCTCCGCCGATATCTCGTCCTTCAGGCCCGGCTGCACCTCGTCGGCGCGCGCCTCGGAGTTGAGCCAGAGCGGCCGCCAGCCGCCGACGGAAAGCGCATTGGTGCGCTTCAGCGCGAAGCCTTCGCCGGCCAGATGCATGGCGGCAAGCGCCTTGCCCACTTCATGGCAATGCTTGGCTTCGGGTTTCCTCAGCCACATGCCCTCAAGGAAGGAGATGACGGCAGCCGGGCGCCCGGAGAGCTCGCCGAGCAGCTTGCCGTCGGCGCGCGGCAACGGCAGCGGGCACGACAGGCCGCCCTCGGCAAGGTGATGCATCAGCCCGAGGAAGAACGGCAGGTCGTCGGCATTCACGCGCTTTTCGTAGAGCGTGAGGATGTAGGAACCCTTGGTCGTGTGCAGCAGGAAATTGGAGTTCTCGACACCCTCGGCAATCCCCTTGTAGGAGGTCAGCTGGCCGACGTCATAGGCGGCGAGAAAACGGGCGAGATCATCTTCCGTGATATCGGTGTAAACGGCCAAGATTGTCCACTCTCAAGAAAATGCGGGCAGGAAATGGGGCTTATTCGCCGTTGACGAAAGCCATGTCGGCGGATGTCAGCGGCACGTGGCGGATCTCGCGGTTGACGAGGAAATTCTCGTTTTCCTCGACCGTGTCGGCAAGTTCCACCGAAGCATCGTAGCGTTCGCGAAACGCCTCGATGATCTCGTTGACGATGACTTCCGGCGCAGACGCGCCGGCCGACAGGCCCACCGTCGAAATATCGCCGATTTCGTCCCAATCGATTTCCGAGGCGCGCTGCACCAGCACCGATTTCTTCGCGCCGGCTCGCAGCGCCACTTCGACCAGGCGCTTCGAGTTGGACGAGTTGGGAGCGCCGACGACCAGGAACAGGTCGCAGCCTGGCGCTGCCTGCTTGACCGCCTCCTGGCGGTTGGTGGTGGCGTAGCAGATCGAGTCGGCCGCCGGCGCCGTCAGGTTCGGGAAACGCTCGTGCAGGCGCTTGATGACGCCGGCGGTATCGTCGACCGAGAGCGTCGTCTGCGTGACGAAGCCGAGATTGTCTGCGTCCGGCGGCTGATAGACGTCGGCGTCCTCGACGGTCTCGACCAGCGAGACCGCACCCTCCGGCAATTGGCCCATGGTGCCGATCACTTCCGGATGGCCGGCATGGCCGATCAGGACGACGTGGCGGCCGAGGCGGTGATGGCGCATCGCCTGCTTGTGGACCTTGGAAACCAGCGGACAGGTGGCGTCGAGATAGAAGAGGTTGCGGGCATCCGCATCGGCCGGCACCGATTTCGGCACGCCATGGGCGGAGAAGACCACCGGCTGCTTGCGGTGTTCCGGCGGGATCTCGTCGAGTTCCTCGACGAAGATCGCACCCTTGGCTTCGAGCCCCTCGACCACATAGCGATTGTGAACAATCTCGTGGCGGACATAGACCGGCGCGCCGAATTCCTTCAGCGCCAGAACGACGATCTGGATCGCCCTGTCGACGCCGGCGCAGAAGCCGCGCGGGCCGCAAAGGCGAATGGTGATCGGGGATTTTGCTGCTGCCGATGATGCCATGGATCAGGATGCCATTAGTAGGAAAACGAGCGCTGCGATCGCCGGGCCACCCTGGATGAAGAGGATGCGCGGCTTGACCGACCACGCGCCATATATAGCGGCAACGACCACGCACACAAGGAAGAACACCTTCAGCTGAACGGCGAAGGACGGTTCTGCCTGGATCAACGACCAGAACAGGCCGGCGGCAAGAAAGCCGTTGTAGAGGCCCTGATTGGCGGCGAGCACGCGCGTCGTCTCCGCCTGCTCCGGCGTCATGCGGAAGACCGCCCTCCCTTGAGGGCCGGTCCACAGGAACATCTCGAGAACCAGAAAGCCGACATGCAGCAGCCCGGTCAAGGCAATCAGTGTATTCGCGATGATCGTCATCGTTGCCCTCGCGGTCGTCACACCAGCGTTACCATGACGGCAAGCGCGCGGCTATCGCCCCCGCCGAAACGCGTAGATACCGCTGACCAGCACCAGTGCACCGGCCAGCCCGTACCAGGTCAGGGCATATTGCAGGTGGTTGTTGGGCAGGTCGAACTGGGTGACGCCGCCGATCGGAAGACCACCGGGATTGGGCGCCGCATCGGCATCGACGAAGAACGGCACCACCTTGTCGGCCGGAAGGTCGACCGAGGACGCCATCGTGTCGAGGTCCTTCCAGTAGAAGATGTTCTTGGCCAGATCGTTGTCCGGGACGAGCGACGACGGCTTTCCGTCAAGCTTCGGTCTTGCGAGACCATGCACGCCGACGAAGGCGGGCAGCTCGCCGGCAAGACGGGTCGATGCATCCTTCTGCTCGAAAGGCACGAAACCGCGATTGACGAAGAGAAAGCGGTCGTCGTCCAGCCGTAGCGGCGTGAAGACGTAGTAGCCGGTGCGACCATTGAACGTCGCGAAGAAATGCCGCTCCTTGGTGTGGTCGAACCCGCCGGTCACCGAAACGGTGCGGTAATCGATGTCGCCACCATCAGCGAGGATCTTCTCGATCTCGGCAAGCGTCGCCGGCGGCGCGGACCTGCGCTCGGCCATCGCCGAAAGCAGCCCTTCCTTCCAGTACAGCCGCTGCATCTGCCAGGTACCGAGCGAGACGAGAATGGCGAAAGTCGCGACGAGCAGCAGCAACGTGCCGATGCGGCCGGCCAGGCCGCCCTTTTTCCTGGTCCCGATCTCAGCCACGGTCGATCTCGCCCGGCCGCGCATTGTTGCGGTATTGCAGGTTGATCAGGATGCCTTTCAGCATGCGCGTCAGGCCGAGGCTGAAGATCACCGCAAGCGGGATCCACAGAATGAAGTGCAGCCAGAGCGGCGGATTGAAGTTGACCTCCGCCCACAACGCCGCGCCGACGACGACGAAGCCGACGATCAGGATCACGAAGACCACCGGACCGTCGCCGGCATCGGCGAACTTGTAGTCAAGATCACAGCTTGCGCAGGCGGGCTTGACCTTCAGAAACCCGTCAAAGAGCTTGCCCTGGCCGCAGCGCGGGCAGAGCCCCTTGATCCCGGTCATCACCGGATCCACCGGCGGGAAATGTGCCTTGTCTTCACTCACGGCTTGATCTCGATCGGCGTGTTGTTGGGGACCATCGTCCAGATTTCATCCATTTGCGCATTGGTAACGGCAATGCAGCCGTTCGTCCAATCGAAGCGCTGCGTCAAAAAGGCCAGCCAGCCGAAATAGTTGCGCTGGCCATGGATCATGATCATGCCGCCTGGATCGACGCCACCTGCCGCGGCGGCAGCCACGTCGGCCGGTGCCGGATAGGACACGTGGATCGACTTGTGGTAACCGCTCCCGGGATTGCGCCAGTCGAGCAGATAAAGCCCTTCCGGCGTCCTCTCGTCGCCTTCCTGCCGCTTGTGGCCGAGGGGGTTGCCACCGTGCGCAACCGCATACTCGCGGATCACCTGATCGCCCTGGAACAGCTGCAGCAGCCGCCGCTCCTTGTGCACGACAACCCTGTCCGCGATATCGGCCGCCGCAGCGGGGAGCCCGCTGGATGCCAGAAGGGTCACCGCCAGAAACGCCAACCTCATTTCGCTCTACCCCGCAACGCTGATCCCCGAGCACACCACCAAAAGAACAAGGCGGCTGCATGGCTGCAACCGCCTTGTTCAAGAACTTAGATGCTCGCGCGATCAGCCGTGAGCGATCGGCGCACCCCAGCTTCCCCAGATGTAGATCGAGAAGAAGAGGAACAGCCAGACGACGTCAACGAAGTGCCAGTACCAGGCTGCCGCTTCGAAACCGAAGTGCTGCTTCGGGGTGAAGTCGCCACGCAGCGCGCGGAACAGGCAGACCAGCAGGAAGATCGTACCGACCAGAACGTGGAAGCCGTGGAAGCCGGTCGCCATGAAGAAGGTCGCGCCGTAGATCGAGTCCTTGAAGGCGAACGGAGCGTGGGCGTATTCGTAGGCCTGGACGAAGGAGAACAGCACGCCAAGCACGACCGTCAGCGTCAGGCCGTTGACGAGGCCCTTGCGATCATTGTGCAGCAGCGCGTGGTGCGCCCAGGTCACCGTCGTGCCCGACAAAAGCAGGATGACGGTGTTGTAGAGCGGCAGGTGCCACGGATCGAGCACTTCGATGCCCTTCGGCGGCCAGACGCCGCCAGTGAAGGTGGCGCGGGTTGCCTGGATGGCTTCGCCCGGGAACAGGCTCGCATCGAAGAAGGCCCAGAACCAGGCCGCGAAGAACATCACTTCCGAAGCGATGAACATGATCATGCCGTAGCGCAGGTGCAGCGACACGACGCGGGTGTGGTGACCCTCGTGGGCTTCCTTCACCGTATCCGACCACCAGCCATACATGGTGTAGAGCACGATGATGAGACCTGCGAGCAGGATCCAGACGTTGGCAAGCTCGAGGCCGAAGATCTTCAGCGAGCTGCCCGACAGGTAGCGCATATAGCAGATGCCGCCGAACGCCATGACGAAGGCGCCGATCGAGGCAAGCAACGGCCAGGGGCTCGGGTCGATGATGTGGTAGTCGTGATTCTTCTGATGCGCACCGGCCATGTCAGTAATCCCCGATATGTCTCTCTCTTGTCGCCTCTCCGGCATAGCCGAAAAGGACCTCCAGTCAAAGTTTGTTCTCTTCCGTCTTCACCTGTGCGACCGGTTTCGACGGTTCGCGCGGATAGAAGGTGTAGGAAAGCGTCAGCGTCTTGATGTCCTTGGTCTCCACCGCCTTGACGATGTCCGGATCGACGAAGAATACCACCGGCATCTCCATCTCCTCTCCCGGCTGCAGCGTCGTCTCGGTGAAGCAGAAGCATTGCACCTTGTTGAAATAGGCCCCCGCCTGCATCGGCGTGACGTTGAAGGTCGCCTGGCCGGTCGTCGGCTTCGACGACAGGTTCTTCGCCTTGTACATCACCTGCACGGTCTCGCCGATGCGGACGTCGATGTCACGCTGGACCGGCTTGAACTCCCAGGGCAGGCCGCCCGAGGTGTTGGCGTCGAAGGTGACCTTTACCTTTTCGTCGAGGATGACGTCGGATGCCTGTTCGACCCGCTGCGTCGTACCGTTGTAGCCGGTGACGCGGCAGAACATGTCGTAGAGCGGTACCGCCGCATAGGCCATGCCGACCATGCCGCCGACGAAGGCAAGGCAAGTGCCGACGACGACGCGGTTGGAGCGCTGCTTGGAGGCCGTTTCCGGTGAATTCGCCATGCCAGTCCGCCTCAGTTGACCATGCCATTGCCGAACTTGATCAGCGTGACGATGTAGAAGAGGACGACGAGGCCGAAGAGCACGAAGCCGAGCGCAATGTTGCGGCCGCGACGCGATTTCTTCTGGGCATCAGTGAGCTTGACGGTGTCCATCAGGCAATACTCCCGGCATTCAGCCAGATATTGACGATCAGGTGATCCGCCATCAGGGCGGAGAAGATCACGAAGAGGTACATGATCGAGAAGGCGAACAGCTTCTTGGCCGGCAGCATGCGCTCATCCGTCTCGGGCATGCGCAGCACGCCAATCGAGTACCAGACGAAGCCGAGGCCGAGGGCCGTTGCGAAGGCGCCGTAACCGATGCTCGCGAAACCGAGCAAGGTGGGACAGATGCCAATCAGAGCGGTCAGGACCGCATAGATGACGATCTGTTTCTTGGTGGTCGCCTGGCCGCAGACATTCGGCATCATCGGCACGCCGACGGCGCCGTAGTCGCCCATCTTGAACAGCGCCAGCGCCCAGAAATGGGCCGGGGTCCACAGGAAGGTGATGAGGAACAGCACGATGCTTTCGATCGACACGGCGCCGGTGACGCAGGCCCAGCCGATCATCGGCGGGAAGGCGCCGGCGGCACCGCCGATGACGATGTTCTGCGGCGTCGAGCGCTTCAGCCACATCGTGTAGATGACCACGTAGAAGAAGATGGTGAAGGCGAGCAACCCGGCTGCGAGCCAATTGACGGCGAGCCCGAGGATGATCACGGAAAAGGCGGACAGCGTCAGGCCGAATGCCAGCGCCTCCTGCGGCAGGATCTTGCCGGCTGGGATCGGGCGCTTGGCGGTACGGCTCATGACCGCGTCGATGTCGGCGTCATACCACATGTTGAGCGCACCGGAGGCGCCAGCGCCAACGGCGATGCAGAGGATGGCAATGAAACCGATGAAGGGATTGATATGGCCGGGCGCGAGTACCAGCCCGGCAAACGCCGTGAAGACGACGAGGGACATGACACGCGGCTTCAGAAGCTCGAAGTAATCGCGTGCAGAGGCTTCGGACAGACGCGCTACGCCTTCCATGCCGACTGCTTCGTGATTGTCGATGACCGTCATATCCTGTCCCTGCAAAAGTCCCGGCCGCAAGGGCCGTGTGTCGCCGGTTTCCCGGCGGGGTGAAGCCGCCGGAACCGGCGGCTTCTGTTCGTTGCCCGTCACTTGATGCGCGGGAGCTGTTCCCACTGGTGGAACGGCGGCGGCGAAGACAGCTGCCATTCCAGAGTGTTCGCGCCCTCGCCCCACGGGTTATCGCCAGCGACGCGCTTCTTGGCGAAGGCTTCGAAGACGCCGAAGAGGAAGATCAGCACGCCGACGGCTGCGATGTAGGAGCCGTAGGACGAAACCATGTTCCAGCCGGCATAGGCATCCGGATAGTCGATGTAGCGGCGCGGCATGCCGGCAAGCCCGAGGAAGTGCTGCGGGAAGAAGATCAGGTTCACGCCGATGAACATGACCCAAAAGTGCAGCTTGCCGACGAACTCGGAGTACATGTAGCCGGTCATCTTCGGGAACCAGTAGTACCAGGCAGCGAAGATGGCGAACACGGCGCCGAGCGACAGAACGTAGTGGAAGTGGGCAACCACGTAGTAGGTGTCGTGCAGCGAGCGGTCGAGGCCGGCATTGGCGAGCTGAACGCCCGTGACGCCACCGACGGTGAACAGGAAGATGAAGCCGATCGCCCAGACCATCGGGGTCGTGAAGCGGATCGAACCACCCCACATCGTCGCGATCCACGAGAAGATCTTAACGCCGGTCGGAACAGCGATGACCATCGTCGCGAAGACGAAGTAGCGCTGCGTGTCGAGCGACATGCCGACGGTGTACATGTGGTGTGCCCACACGATGAAGCCGACGGCGCCGATCGCGACCATGGCGTAGGCCATGCCGAGGTAGCCGAAGATCGGCTTGCGCGAGAAGGTGGAAACGATGTGGCTGACGATGCCGAAGCCCGGCAGGATCAGGATGTACACTTCCGGGTGACCGAAGAACCAGAACAGGTGCTGGAACAGGATCGGGTCGCCGCCGCCTTCAGGCGCGAAGAACGCCGTGCCGAAGTTGCGGTCGGTCAGCAGCATGGTGATGCCGCCTGCCAGAACCGGCAGCGAGAGCAGAAGCAGGAAGGCGGTGATCAGAACCGACCAGGCAAACAGCGGCATCTTGTGCAGCGTCATGCCCGGAGCGCGCATGTTCAGGATCGTGGTGATGAAGTTGATCGCACCGAGGATCGACGACGCGCCGGCGATGTGCAGGCCGAGAATGACGAAGTCCATCGCCGGTCCTGGCATGCCCGATGTCGAGAATGGCGGATAGATCGTCCAGCCGCCCCCCGCGCCATAGGCACCGGCCGGGCCTTCGACGAACATCGAAAGCAGCACCAGCAGGAAGGCCGGGATGATCAGCCAGAAGGAGATGTTGTTCATGCGCGGGAACGCCATGTCCGGCGCACCGATCATGATCGGAACCATCCAGTTGGCGAAGCCACCGATCAGCGCCGGCATGACCATGAAGAAGATCATGATGAGCGCGTGCGCGGTCGTGAACACGTTGAACATGTGCTTGCCGCCGTCGATGGCAGCATCGCCCTCGAAGCCGTAAACCATCTGCGCCAGACCGTGGAAGATCTGGATGCCCGGTTCCTGCAGTTCGGCGCGCATGAAGATCGACAGCGTGCCGCCGATGATGCCCGCGAAAATCGCGAAGATCAGGTAGAGCGTGCCGATGTCCTTGTGGTTGGTCGACAGGAACCAGCGCTGAAAGAAGCTCAAAGGCTTGTGCGCATGGTCTGCGTGGCCATGATCGGAGTGATCATGGCGTTGATCGTGATGAACGGCTGTTCCAGCCATGGGTCGAGCTCCCCTTCCGATTACTGTGCGGCGTTAGCGGCGACGTCGACAGTCTTTGCCGCTTCGATGGACGCCATGAGCGCCTTGTTCGCATCGCCGATATTCGTTGCGGCGGCAGCGAGCCAGGTGTCGTATTTTTCCTGCGAAACCACGCGGATGGCGATCGGCATGTAAGCGTGGTCCTTACCGCAGAGCTCGGAACACTGGCCGTAGTAGAGACCTTCGCGCTCGGCCTTGAACCAGGTTTCGTTCAGGCGGCCGGGGACGGCGTCGATCTTCACGCCAAAGGCAGGCATTGCAAAGGCATGGATCACGTCGGCAGCGGTGACGAGGACACGAACCGTCTTGCCGACCGGAACGACGACTTCGTTGTCGACGGCGAGCAGGCGCGGATATTCCTTCTTGTCTTCCTTGCCGAGGTTGGCGCGATCTTCTTCCTTCATCATGATGCTGTCGAAGGTGAGCGGGCTTTCGCCGACTTCGTACTCATAGGACCAGTACCACTGGTTGCCGGTCGCCTTGAGCGTCAGATCCGGATTGGCCGGCGGCGTCAGCTGCGCAGTCAGGAGCTGGAACGACGGAATGGCGAGGAAGAGAAGAACGACGACCGGACCGACGGTCCAGACGACTTCGATCGCGGTGTTGTGGCTGGTCTTGGAGGGAACCGGGTTCGCGCTTTCGCGGAACTTGACCACGACGATGATCAAAAGGAGGAGAACGAAAAGAGTAATCGGAATGATGAACCACAGGGTATAATGTTCAAACCACGTGATTTCTTCCATAATGCCCGTAGCGGCCGACTGAAAGTTCGTCTGCCAATCGACAGGCTTGTCAGCAAAGGCGCTCGAAGCAAAAAGCAGACAGGCAAGCGCTGCCAGAACTGCATAAGCCTTGTTTTTCACAATGTGTCTCCCCAATGCGCTTGATCAGGATCAAACCGGAACGCAGAATCCCTGCGATACTGCTGCGCTTCAAACCACAGTTTGTCCGATGCCGCAACATCTGACCAATCAACCCCATGCGGCATTTTTGCACAAACGTTGCTTTTCACACAGGCACCCCTCGAAACCCGTCGCGAAACCACCTATAGGGGCTGTTCTGCGCGCTTGGCGACCGGTTTCAACGGCGCTTGAGCGGCGGCGCAGCCGATAGGGCGTCGAACCCGCCCAATTTCCGCCATATGGCGCTGGAATGTGCCCCGCAGGGCTTTTCATTTATTCCTGCGCGCTTCAAGAATAGCCCTGATGATTCGACGTTTTGAGGTTTACATGGGCCTGCCCCTCTTTTCCCGACTGTCGGCCTTCGCCGCCTTCGGCCTTGCCGTTCTCGCTCTCCCGGCTCAGAGCCTGGCCCAGCAGCCCGCCGGAACACCCGGCACGGTCAAGTCCAACCATGGCGCATGGTCGATCGTCTGCGATCAGCCGCCGGGCGCGTCCGCTGACCAGTGCGCCCTGATGCAGAACGTCATCGCCGAGGACCGGCCGGAAGTCGGCCTGTCGGTGGTCGTGTTGAAGACGGCCGACCGCAAGGCCAAGATCCTTCGCGTGCTGGCGCCGCTCGGCGTGCTTTTGCCGAACGGCCTCGGCCTCAACGTCGATGGAAAGGATATCGGCCGCGCCTATTTCGTGCGCTGCTTCTCCGACGGCTGCTACGCGGAAGTCGTGCTCGAGGACGAACTCCTGAAGACCTTCCGTTCAGGCGCGACGGCGACCTTCATCGTCTTCCAGTCGCCCGAAGAAGGCATCGGCATCCCGGTCGACCTCAAGGGCTTCGGCGAAGGCTACGACGCCCTGCCCTGATCGGACAGCAAATCGAGCACGAACGACAAGAGCCGCGCCTGCGCGGCTTTTTTGTTGAACACGTTTCAACCCAAAATGACAAAGCCCGGATCGCTGATCCGGGCTCTATGCATTGCGAGAGCGGCGCTCCTTAGATGATGTCGGTCCCGACGATCTTTATGCCGAAGCCTTCGAGGCCGACATAGTGGCGCTCGCGCGAAGCGAGCAGCCGGATCGAGCTGATGCCGAGATCCTTCAGGATCTGCGCGCCGAGGCCGATTTCCAGCCACTCGTTTTCGCGCGCCTGGGCCTCGTCATGCCCCTCGCGATCATGCTTGCCCTTGCGGGCCGTCTGCGACACGCCGACCCCGACCGAGCCTTCACGCAGATAGACGATGACACCCCTGCCCTCGTCGGCGATGCGCTTCATGATGCGATCGATCTGGCAGTCCTTGCCGAAGACGTCGGCGCCGACATCTTCGAGATGCAGGCGGACCGGGATATCGACACCGTCCCTGATATCGCCGAAGACGACGGCCAGATGCTGCATCGGATCCCAGGGCAAGGAATAGGAGTGCCCCTTGGCAGGACCGTAAGGCGTTTCGATGCCGAAGGAGCCGCCCTGCTCGATCAGCGTTTCCTTGCGCTGGCGATAGGCGATGAGATCGGCGACCGAAACCTGCTTTAGACCGTGGGTCTCGGCGAAGCTCGCGACCTGCGGGCCCCGCATCACGGTGCCGTCGTCATTGACCAGTTCGCAGATGACGCCGATCGGCGGCAGGCTGGCGAGCTTGCAGAGGTCGACGGCCGCTTCCGTGTGGCCGGAGCGCATGAGAACGCCGCCTTCGCGGGCCACCAGCGGAAAGATGTGGCCGGGACGGACGAAATCCATCGGGCCGACATTGGGGTTGGCGAGGTTGCGCACGGTCAGCGTACGGTCGTCAGCGGAAATGCCTGTCGTCGTGCCGTGCTTGAAGTCGACCGAGACGGTGAAGGCGGTCGTGTGGGCGGAATCGTTTTCCGCCACCATGGCGTTGAGGTTGAGGCGCTTGGCTTCCTCGCGCGGCATCGGCGTGCAGACGATGCCAGAGGTGTGGCGCACGATGAAGGCCATCTTTTCCGGCGTGCAATGCACCGCAGCGACGATCAGATCGCCTTCATTCTCGCGACCGTCGTCATCGGTGACGACGACGATTTCGCCCGCCTCGAAGGCGCGGATGGCATCGACGACACGCTTCTGATCATAGGACATGGTGTTCTTCCCGAATTGTCTGGGCCGCTTCGCTTGAAGCCGGATTACTTGAGGCGACCGGTCTGGCCGCGGTCACGCAGGTAGTGATCGGCGATCGTGCAGGCAAGCATCGCCTCGCCGATCGGAACGGCGCGGATGCCGACGCACGGGTCGTGACGGCCCTTGGTGCGCACATCGACCTCGTTGCCGTCGCTGTCGACCGAGCGGCGCTCGGTCAGGATCGACGAGGTCGGCTTGATGGCGAAACGCGCGATCACCGGCTCGCCGGTGGCGATACCACCGAGGATACCGCCGGCATGATTGGAGAGGAAGACCGGCTTGCCGTCGGCGCCGATGCGCATCTCGTCGGCGTTTTCCTCGCCGGTGATCTCGGCAGCGCCGAAGCCGTTGCCGATCTCGACGCCCTTGACGGCGTTGATCGACATCAGGTTCGAGGCGATGTCCTGGTCGAGCTTGGCGTAGATCGGCGCGCCGATGCCGGCGGGCACGCCCTCGGCGACGACTTCAATGACGGCACCGATCGAGGATCCAGCCTTGCGGATGCCGTCGAGATACTCTTCCCAGACCGGCACGATCTCCGGATCCGGCGCGAAGAACGGGTTGTTGCCAACCTCGGCCCAGTCCCAGTTGGAGCGATTGATCTTGTGTTTGCCGATCTGCACGAGCGCACCGCGCACGACAAGCCCGGGCACCACCTTGCGGGCGATACCGCCGGCAGCAACCCGCGCCGCAGTCTCGCGCGCCGAGGAGCGGCCGCCGCCGCGATAGTCGCGGATGCCGTACTTCAGATCATAGGTGTAATCGGCGTGACCCGGACGGTAGCGCTTGGCGATCTCGGAATAGTCCTTCGAGCGCTGGTCGGTGTTTTCGATCAGCATCGAGATCGGCGTGCCGGTCGAGATCATCGTCTCGCCGTCCTCGTCGAACATGACGCCCGAGAGCACCTTGACGAGATCGTCCTCGCGACGCTGGGTCACGAAACGCGACTGGCCGGGCTTGCGCTTGTCGAGCCAGGCCTGGAGTTCGGCGAGCGTGAAGCGGATGCCGGGCGGGCAGCCGTCGACGACGCAGCCAAGCGCCGGACCGTGGCTTTCGCCCCAGGTGGTAACACGGAAGAGGTGACCGAAAGTGTTATGCGACATGAAGGCTACCGGACCTTGAGCAAGCAACATCAGTACGTCTTGTACTTAGATGCCCTCTCTTAGTGGAAAGCCGATGGCGGGGAAAGGCTTTTGCGCCTGCCGACCCCGTCGCATTCGTCAAGAGGCCAGACGCAGGCCACGTTCGGTTGCAAAGGCCAGGAACTTCTCGGCGCTCAAGGGTCTTGCGAAGGCATAGCCCTGCAGGACGTCGCAGCCGAGGATTCCGAGCATTTCGGCATGCGCCATCGTCTCGACACCTTCCGCGACCGTCTCGATGTTGAGCGAGCGGGCGATCTCGATGATCGAACGAACCAGCGCCTGTTCTCTGCGCGCGCTCAGGACCGGAACCACGAGCTGGCGGTCGATCTTCAGCCGCTTCGGCTTGATTTTCAGAAGGCTGACGATCGAGGTGTGGCCGGTGCCGAAATCGTCGAGCTCGATGTCGATGCCAAGCTTCTTGATGCCCTCGATGTTGGTGGCGACGATATCGTCGCTCTCATCGAGGAAGATCGATTCCACCAGCTCGAAACAAATCTGCCCGGGCGCGATGCTCAAACCTTGAAGCGAAGGCAGCAGGTCGTCGTCCTGAAGCCGTTTGGCCGACACGTTGACCGAGATCTTGGGAACCCGCACGCCAGCGGCCGCCCAGAGCATATGATCCTTGAGGGACTTCTCGAGAACGAGGCGGTCGAGCGCCGCGGTGACGTTGAGTTCCTCGGCGATCCCAAGGAAACGGTCCGGCGTCAGGATGCCCTCGCGCGGGTGCCGCCAGCGCACCAGCGCTTCCACGCCGCAAAGCGCAAGCGTGGTCGCATCGAACTGCGGCTGGTACCAGGGCTCGAATTCGTCCCGCTCGATGCCTTCCAGAATCTCGTCGGCGATGCGCTTGGCGGTCACCACTTCCGCCTGCAGCACCTCGGTGAAGAACTGATAGCGGTTACGGCCGGCTTCCTTGGCGCGGTAGAGCGCGATATCTGCATTGACGAGCAGCTTGCGCGCGTCGATCTCTGCCCCCTGCCCGACAGCGACGCCGATGCTGACGCCGAAGCGACAGGGAAATCCGTTGTAGTCGACCGGCTGGCGCATGGCCGCAATGATGCGATCGCAACGCGCCGCGAGTGCCGCTTCACCCGCGGCACCGGTGACGGCGACGACGAATTCATCGCCGCCGATGCGCGCGATGATATCGCCAGGCGATGTGTTGGCTCTCAGGATCTCGGAGGCATGGACCAGCATGGCGTCGCCGGCGGCATGTCCGAGCGTATCGTTGATCTGCTTGAACCTGTCGAGATCGATGTGGAGGATGGCGATATCCTCCCGCTCGCCGTGGGCCGTCGTCGTCAGGCGCTCCAGCGCCTTGTCGAGCATGCGGCGATTGCCGAGGCCGGTCAGCGGATCGTGAAGCGCATTGTGCTCGATGCGCACGCGCGCCTGCTCCAGTTCGGCGTTCTTTGCATCCGCCATCGCCTTTGCCGCGCGCAACTGCTCGGTCATCAGCACGTCGTCGGTGACATCGAGCGCCATCCCCACGAACTTGCGCGCGCCATCCGGCGCGACATGCAGCTTGCCGACCGAACGAATATGGCGGACACCACCGCTCGACAGGACGACACGGGCCTGATGCACATAGGTTTCGTCCGCGGCAATGGCACGGTTGACCGCTTCCAGAGCGACCTGACGATCATCGGGATGAAGTGTCGTGAGCCATATTTCCTCGTTCGTAGCGCCGTCGGAGTAGACCAGGCCATAGAGCTGGTGCATGCGCTCGTCCCAGTAGGCGACGTTGTTGTCGAGATCCGCCTCCCACATGCCGCAGCGATAGGAATCAAGCGCGAGATCGAGGCGCCGCGACAGGAGTTCGAGGTCCTGTTCGCGTTCGTAGAGCCCCTTCAGCGCCTGTTCGAGTTCGTGGTTCTGCTGGTCGACCTGCGCCTTGGCCGCACTCAGCCGCTCATTCTTCAACACGTCGTCGCTGACATCCCAGCTGATGCCGGTGACCTTGGCGCGACCATCGGGCCCGCGGTAGCTGGATCCGACATTGCGGATGTGACGTATGCTTCCGTCCGACAGGACGACACGATACTGCGACCGATACTCCAGCCCATCGTCGAGGCTGCGGAACAGCGCGTTGGCGGCAATGCCGACATCGTCGGGGTGCACGGTCGCCCGCCACTCGTCATATGTCGGCTCCTCCAGGTGAACCTCCAGTCCGTGCAGATGGAACATCCGGTCGTCCCAGGAGCGCTGCTGCGTCTCGACGTCGATCTCCCAGATGCCGATCTTCGACGCGTCGAGCGCCAGGTTCAGGCGGTGGGACAGCGTCATCACCTCCCCTTCCCGCGCCTTCAGCTTGGCGATGTTGCGCTGCCGTTCGTTGACGAGGCCGCCGGCCAGCAGGATCGGGATGACTACCACGGTGACGGCGGCCGCGATTGCCAATTGGATGAAGCCGCTGTTTTCGGGAAGCTGCCGCCATCCGCCGACCGGCATGGCCGCAAGCTCCCACACACCGCCTGCGAGTTCGAGCCGGCGCGTGACCGGCGCGGCGCGAAAAAGAGCGTCGTCGCCATAGAAGGCATCCTGTATGCGCTCCGGTTCGGAAATGTCGCGGATCGCCAGGTGAACGTCGATGTGGCGGTGATCCCGCGCCAGTTCCGGCGCCTCGCCGCCTGCTTCAAGCAGGCGCGCCGCACGGTACAGCGCCTTCTCGTCGATGATCGCCTCGACATAGCCCCAGCGCTCCATGCGTCCCTGGATTTTCGAGAACACCGGCAGGAACAGTTCGAAACCGCTGCGGCCGCTCGGCAGGCGAATTGGCCCGATCATCACCGGCCTCACGGTCGACGACGCTCGCTCGATGGCATGGCGCGTGGCGCCGAATCTGTTGAAATCGCTGCCGACGAACCATTGCTGACTCTCGCGCGGAAAGGCGATCCGCACCACCCCGCCCGGCGCCGCCGAGGCCCGCGCCATCTGCGGATTCTGCAGAAGCAACTTCGTCGCCATGACGGTGAAATCGTCAGGCGTCATGGCCGGATGCACGCCGATGCTGTTGGCAAAGCCGTTCAGCGCCGCGATGTTGGTGTTTACCTCCGATTGCAGCCGGTTGGCGATGAGGTTCAGCTCATTCTCCGCGTCGATCCTGAGGTCGTTCTGGAAGTTTTCCCGATTCTGCCGCTCGTAAGTGTGCCCGCCTGTAAAGACGACGAGGCCGGCAATCGCTGCCGGTATGAGCGATGGTCTCGCAAATCTGGCGGCCGCCCGAATACGGTGGCGCAGAACGTCAATGATTTTCAATGTATTCCCCTCAGTCCCCAACCAAAGGTAGCGGCCGAGTCTTAAGATTGGCTTTCGTCACAAATCCTTGGAAAACCCCACAATTCATGGGGAAACCTTGCCGCGATCGTTCCGTTGGAAGCCCTCACCCGCTTGAAAAATATGGTATCGCCGTCCAGTCTTTCCGCGTCGGCCAGACCATCAAAAAAGCGGGGTTGCCCGGCCAAAAGCCAGGTCGCAAGGCAATTTTTGCCACAATCGGGGATCAAAGGGAGTGACAAGAATGTTCGCAGTTTCGTTGAAGAGGGCAAGAAGAATGCGTTTTGTTATTGCCGCGCTCATGGCCACCGCAGGCCTGCTCTCCCCCTTGTCAGCCCTGGCCGAAAGCGCCGATGTGGAAGCTACCATTACGGGTGTCGATACCGAACGCCTGAGCCTGTCCCTCGATGACGGCAAGAACTATCAGGCGCCCGAGGAATTCAACTTCGAAGGCCTGAAGGCCGGCGTAAAGGTTCTCGTCTTCTATACGGAAGTGGACGGCAAGCGGGTCATCAACGATCTCGAAATCGTCCAGTAGGAAGGCAGCCCGCCGCTCGGGCCGCTACACAATTCGGACCACCCGATTTTCACATTCCTGGAACTTTCTGCGGATGCCTCACAGGCATCCAGGCGAAGCGCGTCGCGCCTCGCCACGTTTCAATCCGTCAGACCCAGCCGATGGCACTACCGGAGATGCGCAGGAGGCGGTCCTGCGGGATTGCCGCGGTCGCGGCCTCCTCCGCTTCCATTTCGCCAAAAAGCTTGAAGAGCACCCGAATGACGCCGCCGTGGCTGACGCAGACGGTCGGCTTCGTCACGTCCCTGAGCCAGGCGGCGATACGCCAGGACAGGATTTCGTAGCTTTCGGCGTCCTTGCCGGGCGGAATGAAATCCCACTTCACCGCACGCCTCTCGGCGATCCTCTGGGGCGCCGAACGCTTGAGTTCGGGCAGCGTATGCCCTTCCCAGTCGCCGAAGGAAACTTCCTTCAGCCGCTCGTCGGTCCGGTAGGCCTCGGGCGCAAGGCCCATGGCCAACCTGACGCGCTCCATGGTCTCGCGCGTGCGGCCAAGCGGACTGGCGACGAAATCGAAATGCCGGGCATCGGCGCCGAGGATGCCTCCAAGCGCCGCGCCGTTGCCGGTCGCCTGCTGGCGACCGAAATCATTCAAAGGGATATCCTTTTGCCCCTGGAGCCGGCTTTCGGCATTCCAGTCGGTCTGTCCGTGACGGATCACATAGATCAGCACAACGTGTCTCCGGGCAGCTGGCTGCCGAACCGGTCCCTACGGTTCGGTCAGTCCTTGATCACGGAGATATCGGGCGCGTCCACGGCCTTCATGCCGACGACATGATAGCCGCTGTCGGCGTGGTGCACTTCGCCGGTAACCGAGCGCGAAAGGTCCGAGAGCATGTAGAGGCCGACGTCGCCGACTTCCTCGATGGTGACGGTGCGGCGCAGCGGCGCGTTGTACTCGTTCCACTTGAGGATATAGCGGAAGTCGCCGATGCCGGAGGCTGCCAACGTCTTGATCGGGCCGGCGGAAATCGCGTTGACGCGGATGTTCTTCGGGCCAAGGTCAACGGCCAGGTACTTGACGCTGGCTTCGAGGGCCGCCTTGGCGACACCCATGACGTTGTAGTTCGGCATGACCTTTTCGGCGCCGTAGTAGGTCAGCGTCAGCATCGAGCCGCCGTCGGTCATCAGCTTTTCAGCGCGACGGGCAACCGAGGTGAAGGAGTAGACCGAGATCTGCATCGTCTTGGCGAAGTTGTCGGGCGTCGTGTCGACGTAGCGGCCGGTCAGTTCGTCCTTGTCGGAGAAACCGATCGCGTGCACCACGAAGTCGATCTTGCCCCACTTCTGCTCGAGCGTATCAAAAACGGCGTCGATGGTGGCTTCGTCGCTGACGTCGCAGTGGCCGGCCAGGAAGCCGTCGATTTCAGCGAGCAGCGGCTCGACACGCTTCTTCAGCGCGTCGCCTTGATAGGTCAACGCAACTTCACCACCCTGCGCGTGGATGGCCTTGGCAATGCCCCATGCGATGGAACGGTTGTTTGCAACGCCCATGATGACGCCGCGCTTGCCCTTCATCAGACCGGATGCCTGAGCCATGGTAAGTCCCCAATACTATTTCCAGCATCGGCCGGCGCCGGTGCCAAAGATCAAAAATGTCACAGACGCCCCACGAGAACGGGTGCGGCAAAATGTCGAGAATTGCCTATGGCATAGCCGCAAGGGTGGTTCAAGCACGGCTGAGATCAGGAACTGTTAGTCCCCGTAATATTGCTTCAGTGTGTCAGCGAACTGTCACAAACGGCCTCTCACAGATAGAGACCGTCCCGTTGCGACTTCATCAGGTCGGTAATTTTGTCGTCCGGCGCGTCGGGCAGAACCAGCCGCAGCTCGACCAGCAGGTCGCCATGAGTCCCGTAAGCCCCGGGCATCCCCCTGCCCGCAAGCCGGATGACCTTGTCCGAGCCGGACCAGGCCGGCACGACCACCGTGACCGGCCCGATTGGCGTATCGAGAACCTGCTCGCAGCCGAGAACCGCGCCCTGCAGGTCGATCGGCAAGGTGGTCATGAGATCGAGACCGCGGGTGCGGAAGGTGCCGCCCTGGTCGACCCTGAGCGTGACGACGACGTCGCCCCGCGTCATGCCGGTGACCCGGTAGCCCTGCTCCGCCAGGCGAATGGTCTGGCCGTCAACGGCGCCCGGGGGAATTTGAACCTTCAGGCTCTCGCCGTCGGGAAGCTCGACGGTGAGGCGGTGGCGGTTGATCAGGTCGTCAATGCTGACGGCGAGATCCACGGGCAGGTCCGGCACCTTTTCAGTGGTCTTTGCCGCACGGCCGCGGATGCGCCGGACGATCGCCGCCACGAGCTCGGCTGCCGGCGCCGCAGCGCGCTGCATGAGCGGCGTCTCGGTCCTGACGGCACCTTCCTGCTGCGGCTCGGGCGCCGGTTCCGGCTTGCTTTCCGCGGTCTGTGCCGGCCGTTCCGGCTCCTTCGCCGCCGCGGCCGGCTTCGGGGCCGGCTTGGGTGATGGCTTCGGCGTCGGCTGCGGCGATGGCCGGGCCGACTTGGTGCGGGCCTCCGCACCGAAGATCTGCGAAATCGCGTCCTCGGCGGTCTCGGCGTCGACCGGCGCCTCTTCCTGAGGCCGCATCTTCGCCTTCATCGCCTCCATGCGGCGAAGCTCGGCCTCGCGGCGCGCATAGTCATAGCGGCTTCTGAGTTTCGGATCGCGCAGGAGTTCATAGGCCTTGCCGGCCTCGGCAAAACGCTCGGCGGCGCTTGGGTCGTCCTGGTTATGGTCCGGATGCACGGCCTTTGCCAGCGAACGCCAGGCCGCCTTGATTTCGTCCTGCCCGGCGTTGCGCCGGACCCCGAGGATCACATAGGGATCACGCATGGGTTCTACCATCTTCTCTGATCGGCGACCGCTCCCTGACGCCCGCCATTGCCCCGATTGAAGGCGCCATCGTCGCCCGTCCATTGAACGCCGATGATCCGGAGAAGTTGCTAAATAGTGGTTAGCCACGAGACCGCCGGCGGCCATTGAGGCGGCATCGCCGGCCATCATGCGCGCATTTGCCGAAACGTGGTTAATCGCGAATTTCCGCGCCTGATCTCAGGCGCGCGGGCCGAAGCTCGTCAGATACCAGGCCCCGTCGCCACCCTGGCAGGTGCTGCCGTCGAACTTGGCGATGCCTTCGTAGGAATGACGTGTCGTGGTGAAGCGGCGGCAAAGCATGCCGCTCGCGCGGTCTTCCTGGATGCTGCTGATGACACCGGCGCTGCCCGAGGTCGCATTGGCCCAGGGGATCGGATTGATCGTGCCGCCACCGAGCTCGGCCGTTGTCACGGCGTTGCGAACCATCACTGCGTCGGAAAGGCCATCGGAGGTCTTGGCGACGGGAACGGTGCCCGTCGAAACCGTGCGGTCGACGCCGCTGCCGAAAAGGTCAAGCCCAGCTCCCATGCAGCCGGACAGCACCAGGACCGGCAGGCAAATTGCCGCGCTACGCAGCAAGGCGAAGGAATACCCCTTCTTGGCATCGATCCACTTTGCTATGTCTTGCACGGCAATCCTGTCAGACTCGCTGGAGCCGCACGTTTCTCGACAAGGTCAACATACAGGCTCCGACATTTTCGATGCGGAAACACCGGTCGGGCTCATCCCGAAGCATTTCCGCGCCAGACATCACGGCATTGGAACGCAATATGGCGGCGAATGAGTTAACAAGCGGTGACTTCACCGAATCAAATGAACCCTTTTCCCTGTTTGGCACATGGCTGAAGGACGCGGAAGGCAGCGAGATCAACGACCCGAACGCGGTCGCGCTCGCAACCGTCGATGCGGACGGACTGCCGAACGTGCGCATGGTGCTGCTGAAGGGCTTCGACGAGCGCGGATTCGTTTTCTACACGAATTTCGAAAGTCAGAAGGGCCAGGAAATCCTTGGTGCCCGCAAGGCGGCCATGTGCTTCCACTGGAAGTCGCTGCGGCGGCAGGTGCGCGTGCGCGGCCCGGTCGAGATCGTCACCGACGCCGAGGCCGACGAATATTTCAAGAGCCGCCCGCGCGGCAGTCGCATCGGCGCCTGGGCTTCGAAGCAGTCGCGGCCGCTTGAAGGTCGTTTCGCGCTCGAAAAGGCCGTTGCCGAGTACACGGCCCGCCACGCGCTCGGCGAAATCCCGCGCCCGAGCTACTGGTCGGGCTTCCGCATCCGCCCGACGTCGATCGAGTTCTGGCACGACCGCCCGTTCCGGCTGCATGACCGAATGGAGTTTCGCCGCGAAACACCCGAAGGCGGCTGGGAAAAGGTGCGCATGTACCCTTGAGATACGGCCGCCTGCCTCTGAGGGGCCGGGCGCCGATGCAAACCCAATACTCGGCCATGCGCATGGCCGAGATTGAACCGCGCCCTCTGCCGACCGGGCTGAACGTTTCCGTTGAGCGCTTTTGATGACAGTAGATGTTCGTGATGCGACACTCGACGATATCGCCGGCTGTCACCATTGCCTCGATGACGTCGCGAAGGAGGGCCGGTGGCTTTCCCGGCTGAACGCCCCTCCCCTTGGCGGCTTTGCCGCATACATGGCCGACCTGCATCACGCCCGGGCGCCGCAAATCGTTGCGGTCGACGATAAAGTCGTCGGCTGGTGCGATATCAGGCTGGATGCCTCACCGGTTCGAGCCCATGTCGGGATCTTGGGCATGGGGCTCTTGCGTGCCTATCGCGGCAAGGGGATCGGCAGCCGTCTCCTGCAGATGGCCATGCACCGTGCGCGCGAACGCGGATTGGAACGCCTCGAGTTGTCGCTCCTTCACGAAAACAGCGCCGCCCGGGCGCTTTACGCGCAGTTCGGTTTTCAGATCGAAGGCCGCCGCCTTCGCGACTGGAAACATGACGGCGTCTATCAGGACAGCATTCTCATGGCTTTTGTCTTCGATTGACGTCGGAGCCTGGCTGCACCAACTCGTCCGTTCTAACCGGTCTTCAGCCGGAAGGGGATGCCCGATGCCAGAGCCGAGACGTAGCGGGAACGCTGGAAATGGCCGTTCAGCGATATGCGCGGCAACGCATGGAGGCCGGATTGCATCCACGCGGCGAGCGTGCCGGGTTGAGTGGTGACGGCCAGGGTGAAACCCAGGTCGGCAGCGATACCATGGTCGCGTGGGGATACCGCCGGCGCGTCGCCATAGGGATAGGCGAAGGTCAGGGGCCGCCTTCCGGTGATCGCCTCAACGCGCCGCAGCGATTCCTCAATCTCCCGCCTCGCCTCGGCATCTGTGAGACGCGCGACCGACCGGTGGCTGATCGTGTGGGCGCCGAGGCTTGCGAGAGGACTTTCATCCAAGCGCCGCAACCCAGCCTCATCCAGCGTCAGCCGTTCGGTGATCGCCAGGGGATCGATGCCGTGGTCAAGCGCTGCGGCATTCAGGCAAGCGATCGCCTTCGCCTCGTCATGGCTGTGAATGAAAGCCGCGATGCGGTTGAAGACCGCCTGTCGTTGTGCCGTGGCAGACACGTGCAGTGTCTCCAAACCGCGGCCGAAGTCAAAGCGCAGCGTCTCGTTCGTTGCGAGCAGGTCGGCAAGCGTCTCCCACCAAAGCGTATGGGTGCGATCGACGAAGCCGCCAGCAACAAACACCGTGAATGGCGCCTGGTGGCGTTCGAAGATCGGCCGCGCATGTTCGAGATTGTTCCGGTAGCCGTCGTCGAGGGTAAAACAGGCGACCGGTCCGCCTTTGGTGGCCAACGCCTCCGGCAAGTGTTCGAGCGCGACGAAGCGATAGCCGTCGCGCTTCAGCGTCGTCAGCGCGACATCAAGGAAATCCGGCGTGATCTCCAGATGCGCGTTCGGATCGAAGGCACGGGCAGGTTTCGGCCGGACATGGTGCAGGGTAAAGATCGCGCCCCGCCCGCGCGCACCGGCCATCAGCCCGGCGCGGCTCAGCCCCCCGGCGACTTCCAGTCCGCCGGCGATCGCGGCGCGGCGGACGATTGTCCTGATCATGCTCTTGATGGTCGGCCCCCAATCTGACCCGCGGGTTCCCGCAGCGTACGAGCCTGGAAAGTTAACGGCGAGGGCGTTAAACCTTGTTGAACGGGGAGAGCGTTCATCGGCCATTTACCACAACCCCGAAAACAAGGTCGAATCGCCACATTCCGCCCTAAAGTTGCAGCAAAGACACGGATCTTGTCACAAAACGAAACAGCTTTGCGCCTGGGCGACGGCGCTCTTCGACGGGGATCGACATGAAAACTTTGCGCTGCCTGCTGCTGGCGACCTTTGCACTGGCGCTCGGGACCGCCACGGCCGTCGCCGGAAGCGCGTCGCTGGTGCTCGACGCGCGCACCGGCAAGGTCCTTTCTGCGGAAAATCCTGATGTGCTCAACCATCCGGCATCCCTGACGAAGATGATGACGGTCTACATGGCCTTCGAGGCGCTGAAGAGCGGAAAGCTATCCTGGGACAGCAAGATCAAGGTTTCGAAGGCGGCGGCGGCCAAACCGCCGATGCGCCTGGGCCTGAAGTCCGGCATGACGATCACGGTGCGCGAGGCGGTGCTCGGCATGATCGTGCGCTCCGGCAACGACGCGGCAGCCGCGATGGCCGAGAAGTTGGGTGGCTCCGAGGCGAATTTCGCCCGGATGATGACCGCCAAGGCACGTCAGCTCGGCATGAGCAAGACCGTCTTCATCAATTCTTCCGGTCTGCCGGCAAGCAAGCAAGTGACGACGGCGCGCGAAATGTCGACGCTCGCCGTTGCGCTGATGCGCGATTTCCCCAGGGAGTACCGGCTGTTTGCGACCGAGAGCTTCAACTTCCGCGGACGCAAGGTGCGGGGGCATAACAATCTGATGTACCGCTACGATGGCATGGACGGCATCAAGACCGGCTATACCAATGCTTCCGGCTTCAACCTCGTCAGCGCCGTCAAAGACGGCAATCGCCGGGTGGTCGGCGTCGTGCTCGGCGGCAAGACGGCACGCAGCCGCGACGCCAAGATGGCAGCACTCCTCGACCGCCATGTCGGCAAGGCGGCAAAGGGCGGCCGGCAACTGGTCGCGTCGACGCGCGGCGGCAAAGCGGTCGAAGCCCCCGTCGAAGTGGCAGCGGTCGCGACGTCAGAAGTCCCGATGCCCTACTCCGCCCCTCAGAAGTCAAAACAGGATTCCGTTGCTGCGCTGATTGCGGCGACGGCCACCACCGCGATCCCGGCCGAACGCCCCACCGAATTGGCTGAAATTGAAACGACGGCCGCGGTGCCGGCTGCCAGCGGCGGCTGGCAGATCCAGATTTCTGCGGCCCCTTCGGCCGAGGCCGCACGCATGCTGCTTGAGCAGGCCCGCTCTGAAGCCGGCGCTCCGCTCGCAGGCGCCAAGCCCTACACCGAAGCGGTCGGCAAGGGTGCCAAGGCGATCTACCGCGCCCGCTTCGTCGGCTTTTCAGACCGCGACGCTGCCGCCGCCGCCTGCGACGCCCTCAAGCGGCGCTCCTATGATTGCATGATGCTGCCGTCACGCGGCTGACGTCGCTCAGTCCGGCGTCAATCAGGCTTCGGTGACGGGTTTACGGAAGCGGTTTTCAAGCCACCAGTCGCATTGCTCCTCGGTGTAGCCAAGAAGCAGTCCTTCCTCGCGCTCGTCTTCGTCAGTCCATGGGCGCCAGTTGTTAAAAAGCCGGTGGCAGCGCTGCCTGAAGCGCTCGAAACGCCACCTTTCACCCGGCAGCGCATAGGCGAGATAAATGATGCGCTGCTCTTTCTCGCCCCCTGTTGTCGTCGGACACATCCTCGATAACTCGAAGGTATCGAGAAGGAAGGTTCCCGCGTCCACGTGCGGTGCAAACAGCGCTCGCGTTTCCGCAAGAATAGGGGATTTAGGATCATCGCTGAAGAATGCAAAGGGTTTTCGCCCTTCAAGCATCAGCGGAAGCTCATAGTTGGTGTGAACCAGGTAAGGGGTCGTATCGATTGCGTGTGGCCGTCGAAGCAGAGCCTCTTCGTCGGACGCGGGCAAGGCGAACCCGAACACCGACGACAGGATCGTCAGACCCTTGCGATCCAGCCGGTAGTACGCATGGTCTGGAACAACGGCGTCCCGCAGCCCCAGCGCCCGAGCAATCTCGCCCGCATCCCCGTCGAACCTGAGTTCGTGGCTTGGCGTGTTGGTCTCCGGCGACAGAAACGAGAGCTTGAAGACCGCCATCCAATCTTACGCCTGCGTGCCGCCCACCGTGATCTGATCCATGCGCAGGTGCGGCTGGCCGACACCGACCGGCACCCACTGCCCGGCCTTGCCGCAATTGCCGATGCCGGTGTCGAGCTTGGTGTCGTTGCCGACCATGGTCACGCGCTTCATCGCATCCGGGCCGTTACCGATCAGCATGGCCCCCTTCACCGGTGCGCCGATCGTGCCGTTTTCGATCAGGTAGGCCTCGGTGCAGCCGAAGACGAACTTGCCCGAGGTGATGTCCACCTGGCCGCCGCCGAAGGAAACGGCATAGATGCCTTTCTTCACCGAGGCGATGATTTCGTCCGGCGTTTTGTCGCCCGAGAGCATGTAGGTGTTGGTCATGCGCGGCATCGGCACATGGGCATAACCCTGGCGGCGGCCGTTGCCGGTCGGCTGCATACCCATCAGCCGCGCGTTCTGCCGGTCCTGCATGTAGCCGACGAGCTTGCCGTCCTCGATCAGCACGTTGTAGCCGGACGGCGTGCCTTCGTCGTCGATCGAAATGGAACCACGGCGCGCCTCGATGGTGCCGTCGTCGACGACGGTCACGCCTTTCGCGGCCACCTGCTCGCCCATCAGGCCGGCGAAGGCCGAGGTCTTCTTGCGGTTGAAATCGCCTTCCAGCCCATGACCAACGGCTTCGTGCAGCATGACGCCCGGCCAGCCGGAGGCAAGCACCACGTCCATGGTGCCGGCCGGCGCATCGATCGCCTCGAGATTGACGAGCGCCTGGCGCAGCGCCTCGTCGGCGCCGATCTTCCAGTTTTCTTGGGTAACGAAGTCGCCGAAGCCACGGCGTCCGCCGGTGCCGAAGGAGCCGCTTTCCTGGCGGTCGCCTTCGCCGGTGACGACGGAGATGTTGATGCGGGTCATCGGGCGGATGTCATGCACCCGATGGCCGTCGGCTCGAAGGATATCGACGACCTGCCAGCTTGCGGCGATGGTCGCCGTCACCTGGCGGACCTTCGGATCCTTGGCGCGCAGATAGGCGTCGATTTCCTGGAGCAGAGCGACCTTCGCCTCGAAGCTTGGCTCGCCGATCGGGTTCTCGTCGCCATAGAGCTTCTTGTTGGTGCGCTGCGGGGCTGCGGCATAGGAGCCGGCATAGCCGCGCGTCACCTGCGCCACCGCGTCGGAAGCGCGGCGAAGCGCCGACAGGGAAAGCTCGCCGGAATGGGCGTAGCCGACCGCTTCGCCGGCAACGGCACGCAGGCCAAAGCCCTGGTCGGTGTCGAAGCTGCCGCCCTTCAGGCGCCCGTTGTCGAAGGACAGCACCTCGGCCTGGGCATGTTCGAGAAACAGTTCGCCGTCGTCGGCACCGGCAAGCGTCTCCGAGAGAACCTTGCGGATCGCTGCCTCGTCGGCATCGAAGAGGCTCATCAGATCGGTGTTCATATTGGCACGCTCCCGCGTCAGGAATTTCTATCGCCTCCATTTAGGAAGGCGGCGGGTTCAAGCCAAGGAAAATATCACAGGCCGCATGTTTCCTCGATCCTCATCGATCGACGGAGACCTGCAGCGGCGCAGGTCGCTACAGCGACGCGTTCCACCCGTCGAGGTGCTCCACCTTTTCGACGCCGGCAAAGCGGGCGACCCGCTCAAGCTCGGCATCGATGCGCTCCAGGCGGCCGGCCGATGCCCTGACACCCTTTTCGAGCCAGAGCCTGCGGACATCGAGGCTGCCGCGCTTGCGGTCGGCCTTCATGTCGATGCGGCCGATCAGCCGGTCGCCCTCGATCAATGGAAAGACGTAGTAGCCGTATTCGCGCTTGGCCTCCGGCACGAAGATCTCGATACGGTAGTAGAACCCGAACAGACGCTCCGTGCGGTTGCGGTCGCGCAGGAGCGGATCGAATGGGCTGAGGACCCGCACCCGGCCGGGCGGCTCGGGGATGTCACCAAGCGTTCCCGGAAAGCCGGCAAAGGCATAGGCCAGACGCGGCCGCCCGCCATCGATCGCTTCGATCTGCACCTCCACAAGCTCGCCGCGATGCTCGGCCACCCAGGTCTTGGCCTCTTCGGGCGACACAAGGTCCCAGAAGGCGGCGATCTCGCCATGGGTGGCAAACCCCAGTCGCTCCAGCGCGCTGCGGCAGGCCCAGTCAACGAATTCCGGGTGGCTGACATCGCCCTCGTGGTGATGCGACGGGATCACCCTTTCCGTGAGGTCGTAGACCTTCTGGAAGTTCTCCCGCCTTGCGATCGCCAGCTTGCCGGTCCGCCACAACACTTCCAGCGCCGTCTTCGACGGATGCCAGTTCCACCAGCCGCCGGATTCGTGCTCGGCTTCCTTCAGATCGCGGGCGAGCACCGGGCCGCCCTCGGCGATGCGCTGATAGGTGTCGTCGCAGCCCTTCTCGAAGCCTTCGCCACGCCACGCCTTCCAGCGCTCCACGATCGTCTCGCCTTCCCACTTGAAGCGGTGCTTCCAGTAGCGGAAGAAGCTGCTTGGGATGATCGAGGCGTCGTGCGTCCAATGTTCGAACAGGTCGCGGTCATCCTCCAGCAGCGCCGTCAGATGTTCGCGGCGATAGGTCTGGTTGCGGGAAAACAGGATCTGGTGATGGGCGCGCTCCACCGTTGAGATGCTGTCGACCTGCACGAAGCCGATGTCATGGATGAGCTTCAGCAGTCCTTCCTTGCCGAGCGCGCGGTTGGGCGCGCCTGAAAGGCCCTGCTTGGCGAGGAAGATGCGACGGGCGTCGCTGTTGGAGAGGCGAATCGTCATGGCCAGAAGAATAGGCTTTTATTCCCATAATTCAAATAGAGCATCGGTCCCCGGACCGCATTGCCCTAGTTGGCGCTCTTGGCCTATAGAGCAACGCGAAAATGGCGCAGACCGAAGATGACGAGGAACGGAATGGACATCCGCTTTACCGATTGCGCGGTCCGCTTCGGCGAGCGGGTGGCTTTGCACCCCCTGACGCTCACCCTCAACGAAAAGCGCATCGGCATCATCGGCCTCAACGGTTCGGGCAAGACGACCTTCGCCCGATTGATCAACGGTCTGGTCAAACCCTCCTCCGGCCACGTCACGGTCAACGGCCTCGATACCGTCAAAGATGATCGCGCCGTGCTTTCGGAGGCCGGCTTCATCTTCCAGAACCCGCAGCACCAGCTGATCATGCCCATCGTCGCCGAGGACATCGCCTTCGGCCTGAAGAACCGCGGCCTTGCCCGCGACGAGATCGACCGCCGCATGCAGGCGGCACTCTCGCGCTTCGGCATCGAGCACCTGGCAAGACGCCGCGTGCATGAGCTTTCGGGCGGCGAGACCCAGCTCGTCGCCATGGCGAGCGTCGTCGTCACCGATCCGAAGATCCTGATCCTCGACGAGCCGACGAACCAGCTCGACCTCAAGAACCGCCGCCGCGTCGCCGCCGCGATCGACGACCTGCCCGAAGACACGGTCGTCATCACCCACGATCTCGGGCTCGTCGAACATGTCGATCGGCTGTTGCTCTTTAACGAGGGCCGGCTTGCTGCTGACGGCAATCCAGGCGAGACCATCCGCCATTACCACGAGATCGCCGGATGCTGACGAGCCTGCACATCGAGGGTGACAGCTTCATGCACCGGCTGCCGGTCAGGGCGAAACTCGTTGCGCTCGTCGTGCTGAGTGTCGGCCTTTTTCTCAGTGCCTCGCTCGCGGTTCAGGCGATCGCCTTTGTGATTGCCGCCGCCCTCTATCTCTCCGTCGGTCTCTCACTGAAAGAGGCGCTGAAGCGCGTCGGATTCGTGTTCCTGACGATCTTCTTCCTGGCCGCCGTCAATCTCTTCTACCTGTCCGTTGCCGAGGTCGCGACCTTGACCTTACGGCTGATGGCGCTGGTGCTGTTTGCAGCCGCCGTCACCGCGACGACGACGATCAGCGCCTTCATGGACGAGATCGCGATCCTCTTGCTGCCGCTCGAACGGCTTGGATGGCTGAAGGCGGCCGATGTCAGCCTGGCGCTCGGGCTGGTCCTGCGCTTCGTCCCCGATATCTTTGCGCGCTATGAGGCGATCCGCGAGGCGCATCGCGCCCGCGGACTGCCCGTGAGGCCGTTGACCATCATCGGGCCGCTGATCATCCTGACGCTCAAGGACGCCGATACCATTGCGGCGGCGATTGACGCGCGTGGATTTCGCCGTCAATAGATGCGAAAATTCTAATAGACAGGGAACCGGAACTTCATGAATACCAGAGATCTCGTCCTCATCGCCCTCTTCGCCGCGATCGTCGTCGTGCTCGGCCTCATCCCGCCGATCACGCTCGGATTCATTCCGGTCCCGATCACGGCGCAGTCCATGGGCGTCATGCTTGCCGGCTGCATTCTCGGCGCCAAGCGCGGCGCGCTCGCCTTCCTCCTGTTCCTGCTTTTGGTCGCCATCGGCCTGCCGGTGCTTTCGGGCGGCCGCGGTGGCCTTGCCGTCCTTGCCGGCCCGTCGGGCGGCTTCATCATCGGCTGGGTCGTCGCCACCTTCGTCACCGGCCTGATCGCCGAGCGCACGGTGCGCGAAGGCCAGGCGGAAACGCGCCAGTTCATCGGCTTCTTCCTCGCCTCCGTCCTCGGCGGCATCGTCGTGCTCTATGCGATCGGCATGCCCTGGGTCTCGGCCGTTACCGGTACGCCGCTCCTGACGGTCGCAACCGGTTCGCTCGCCTTCATCCCGGGCGACCTGCTCAAGGCTGCGATCGCGACACTTGCCGCACGCGCCGTCTACGCCGGCTATCCGCTGCTGCCGGCCCGCGCCTGAACCGATGCCGTTTGGCGCCGCGATCCATCGCCACGCGGACGAACATCCGCATGCCCCGGCCTTCCAAATCGACGGCCGGGTTTTCACTTTCGGTGAACTCGCGCGCATCGCCGGCAGGCTTGCCGCCTTGTTCGAGGATTTGGCCGGAAACCATGAGCGCCGCAGCGTGCTTGGCGACGGGGCGCGCCTGATCGCACTGGAGGCTGGCAATCATCCGCTCTTCGCCGCCGCCTTCCTTGCCGCCACCAGCGGCGGCAACTGTGTCGCGCTGATCGACCCGCATCTGCCGGAAGCGACACGCCGGACGATGCGCGACTGCCTGTCTCCCGACATTATCGTCAGCGCCAACAGCGACGGACTTGTTCTCCATGCCCCGGCAAGCGGCGAGACCCGGTCCTTCGATGAGAGCGATGCCGGCGAGCGCGTGCGGCTCGCAATCGGAAATGACAGGGAGCCGTTTCTGGTCGTCTTCACCTCGGGCACGACGGGAACGCCAAAGGCGATCATCCGCGATCGCGGCTCGTGGCGGAGAAGTCTCGCGACGGGCGAACGCTTCTTCGGCATCGACAGCAACACCCGCACCTTTGCCCCCGGTCCTCTCGCGCACGGGCTGACGCTCTATGCGCTTGCCGAAACGCTCGTTGCCGGCGCCGAGTTCATCGGGGCCGCGCATTTCGAGGCGACTGGGGCGATATCCATCATCGAGACGAAAGAGGTTCAGCGCCTGGTGCTGGTGCCGACGATGTTGCGGCGGCTCTGCACGGCAGCCGCCAGCCGGCCGCAAACATCGGTCACGCAGATCACCGTCGCCGGCGCCAAGCTGACGGCGAGCGACCGTGCCAGCGCTGCCCGCGCCTTCCCGAAGGCGGATGTCATCGAATATTACGGCGCCTCGGAACTGGGCTTCGTCAGCGTCGCAACCAACACCGACACCGCTTCGGCAACGGCTGTCGGCCGGGCTTTTCCGGGCGTCACGCTCAGCGTTCGCGACGACAACGGGCGCGAAATGCCGACCGGCGAGACTGGCACGATCTTCGTCGGCAGCACGCTCATCTCCGACGGCTATGTCGGCAGCGCGGATGGCGCCGGCTTTCGTCGTCTCGGATCGCTGGCGACCGTCGGCGATCTCGGTTTCCTCGATCAGGACAGCACCCTGCATCTGCTTGGCCGTGCTGGCGGCATGGTGCTGTCGGGCGGCAACAACATCTACCCGCAGGAGGTGGAAGCGGTGCTCGTTGCCGATGCCGGCGTGCATGCAGCCCTCGTCCTTGGCCTCGACCATCCGGATCTCGGCAGCGAACTCGTCGCCGTCATCGAGCCGGAGAGCAATGAATTTGATCGGAAAGCGCTCGACCGTCATCTCGCCGCCCATCTGCCGCGTTACAAGCATCCGCGTCGCATCTGGCTTTGCCTGAACATGCCGATGACGCAGTCGGGCAAGGTGGCGGCGGGCACCCTCAGGCAATGGATCGCGGATGGAAACGATGTCCTCGAACTCATCGACTGACCCGACACGGGTACCGGTCATCATCGCGGCCTTGCGGACGCCGATCGGCCGGGTCAACGGCGTGCTTCGGGACATCGAGCCCTCACAACTCGCGGCACCCCTGATCGCCCGCATTCTCGCCGATGCAATGCTGGAGGCGAGCGAGATCGACGACGTCATCCTCGGCAATGCCGCCAACAGCGCCGGCAATCTCGCCCGGCTCGCAGCCCTCGAAGCCGGCCTGCCCGTCTCGACGCCGGGTGTCACTGTCGACCGCCAATGCGGCTCCGGCCTGGAGGCGATCACCCTTGCCGCGCGCATGATCCAGGCAGGTGCCGGCCGCTTCTATCTTGCCGGCGGCACGGAGAGCGCCAGCCGCGCCCATGTCCGCCTGAGGCCGCCGCTGGAACGCGGCGGCGAGCTCGCGCCGGTCAAACGCGCCCGCATGGCGCCCGACGAGATCGGTGATCCGGACATGGGCGTTGCCGCCGAAAACGTCGCGAGCGCCTGTGGCATCTCTCGCGAGCGGCAGGATGCCTTTGCCCTTCAAAGCCATCGCCGCGCGGTCGAGGCCGCACTTGCCGGCCGCTTTTCCCGCGAAATCGTGCCGATCGAAACGGCGGCGGGCCCCGTCCTGCAAGACGAATGCCCCCGCGCCAATGCCTCGATGGAAACGCTGCAGCGGCTGAAGCCGGTCTTCGTCGAGGGCGGCACGGTGACCGCCGGCAACGCCTGCCCGATCAACGACGGCGCGGCGGTGGTGCTGGTGACGAGCCTTGCCGAGGCGCAGCTGCGTGGCGTTGCCTTCGCGCTCGAATTCGTCGACGCGGCGACCGCCGGCGTCGATCCCAATCTGCTCGGCCTCGGCCCGGTTCCGGCAATGCAGAAGCTGAAAGCGCGGCAACCCGCGCTCGACCCGGCGAAGGTCGATTTCATCGAATTCAACGAAGCCTTCGCCTCGCAGGTTCTCGGCAGTCTCGACCAGTTGGACATTCGCGCGGAGAGAGTCAACCGCGACGGCGGCGCCATCGCGCTCGGCCATCCCTACGGTGCCTCCGGGGCGATCCTCACGGTCCGGCTGTTCTCGCAGATGATAGACGCCCCTGCCGGCGCGGAAGGGCTGGCAATGATGGGCGTCGGCGGCGGCATGGGCATCGTCGCGCTGTTTCGTGCGGTTTAAGCGGCGCAATTCCGGGCGGAAAACCGCTTCGCACTTTTCCTGGAATTGCTCTCGAAGGCACGCAATTCCGGGCGGAAAACCGCTTCGCACTTTTCCTGGAATTGCTTTGGCTAAACAGAATAGGCCGCCAGCCACTCTCGCGTCGCCGTCGGCACCGGCAACGGCGTATGGCGTTGCGGATCGACTGCGACCCAGACGACCTCGACTTCCGCCGCGAGCTGCCCGCGGGCTTCGACCTTCACGGCAAAGCTGATCGAGCTGCCGCCGACCTTCGCGACGTTGACGGTGAAACGGGCCGGCTCGTCATAGCGCAGGCCCCGGTGATAGACACAGGCCGAGCGGCGCACGAGATAGCTCGGCTCGTTCACCACATGCGGGCGATGGCGCCAGAGGCTGGAGAGCGCAGCCTCCGCATGGGCATAATAGGCGGCATTGTGCATATGGCCGTGCATGTCTATATCGCGAAACGGAACACGGATTTCCGTGACGTTCTCCAGCTCCCTGCCGTCCATGCGAGGCTCCCTGACGATGCGCTCCACCCTCGTTAGCCAGTTCGGCGATCCCCGGCAAGTGATTGCGCTGGTGGAAGCGGACCGCGTGGCGCCCGGCCCCGGCGAAGTCGAAGTGGCGTTGTCGCTCGCCTCAATCAACCCGTCCGATCTGATCCCGGTGACAGGCGCCTACAGCGCCCGCACCACGCTGCCCTTCGTGCCGGGCTTCGAGGGCTTCGGCACGGTGACGCGCGTCGGCACCGGCGTGGCGGCGCTGAAGCCCGGCGACCGTGTCGTGCCGATCGGCGCCAGCGGCCTGTGGCAGGAGTATCTGATCAGGCCGGCCGCATGGTGCTTCACCCTGCCCGACGACATCGGCGAGACCGATGCGGCAACCTGCTACGTCAACCCCCTGACGGCGCTGCAACTGATCGAGGCACTGCGCGCGCATTTCGGCTCGCTTGACCGGCGTCGCATCGGCGTCACCGCGGCGAGATCGGCCATCGGCGGCATGCTGATGAAGCTTCTGGCCGGCGAAGG
This sequence comes from Ensifer adhaerens, assembly GCF_002940685.1. Lineage (GTDB taxonomy): Bacteria > Pseudomonadota > Alphaproteobacteria > Rhizobiales > Rhizobiaceae > Ensifer > Ensifer adhaerens_E. The sequence continues at coordinate 78,274 of NZ_PNFP01000006.1, forward strand.
CGCCGATGCCACCGGCATCGTTCGCAGCGAGCGTAGCGCGGACCGGCTTGCGACCGAGGTTCCCGGTCGGGTCGTGCTCGGCGACGAGGACCGTATGCCGCAGCTTCGCCTCGATGCGATCATCGATGCCGTCGGTGGTCCCTTCGCTGGCGATCTCATCCTGCGCACGCTCGAACCCGGCGGCGCCTTCATCCAGTATGGCGCGCTTAGCGGCGTGCCGGTGCCGCAGGCGGCGATCCAGACACGGCCGGACATCCGCTTCTCCTTCCTGTGGTTGCGGACCTGGGTGCATTCGGCAGGGCGCGCGGCGATCGAAGCGGCCTTTGCGAGAAGTTTCGACGGCCTCAGAAGCGGCCTGTTTTCGGGCAGGATCGCCGAGATCTATCCGCTAAGCCAGCTCGACGCGGCGCTCGCGCACCAGGCGGATCCGCGCCGCGACGGCAAGCTGCTCATCGATCCGCGTTGTTGAAAATTCCGCCTTTCGGCGGCGTCAGCATGGACCTTCAGGGGTGGGCGCACTAGGTTTGCGCCATGACCACGTTCCTCTATGAAAATCCGGTCTTTCTGGAACACGAGGTTCCGGAGGGGCATCCCGAACGGCCGGACCGGCTGAAGGCGCTGAACCTCGCGCTCGAGCATCCGAACTTCGCCGACCTCAAGCGGATCGAAGCGAAAAAGGGAAGCGAAGACCTCGTGTTGCTTGCCCACCCGGAAGAGCACCTGCGTGACGTCAAGCGCGCCATTCCCGAGGAAGGGCTCAACCATTTCGAGGCGGATACCTATGCCAGCCCCTTGAGCCTCGACGCGGCGCTGACCGGGATCGGCGGGGCGACCGCTGCGGTCGACGCCGTCTTTACCGGCGAAACCGACAACGCCTTCGTCGCGGCGCGGCCGCCGGGGCACCACGCCGAGAAGAACAAGGCGATGGGCTTCTGTCTCTTCAACACTGTGGCGATCGCCGCGCGCTATGCCCAGAAGGTCCACGGCGCAGAACGCGTCGCGATCGTCGACTGGGACGTGCACCATGGCAACGGCACGCAGGACATCTTCTGGGACGACCCCTCGGTGCTCTTCTGCTCGACCCATCAGATGCCGCTCTATCCCGGCACCGGCGCCAAGGACGAGACGGGCATCAAGGGCAACATCGTCAACGCGCCGCTGTCGCCGAACATGGGCAGCGACCATTTCCGCGAGGCGTTCCGCAGCCGCGTGCTTTCGGCGCTCACCAACTTCCGCCCGGATTTCATCCTGATCTCCGCCGGCTTCGACGCCCATCACCGCGATCCGCTGGCGCAGATCAATCTTGTCGCCGAGGATTTCGACTGGGCGACCGGTCGCCTGCACGAGATCGCCGATCGCAGCGCCGGCAACCGCATGGTCAGCCTGCTCGAAGGCGGCTATGACCTTCAGGGTCTGGCCGAATCGGCCGGCCTGCACATTTTGAGACTGATGAGAGGGTAAGCATGAACACCACGACGCAACCGGACGTTTCCGCCCTCTCCTTCGAGCAGGCCGTCGAGGAACTGGAGCGGATCGTCTCGGCGCTGGAGCGCGGCGATGTCGCCCTCGACAAGTCGATCGAGATCTACGAGCGCGGCGAAGCGCTGAAGAAGCATTGCGAGGCGCTGTTGAAGGCAGCCGAAGACCGCATCGAGAAGATCCGCCTCGACCGCGCCGGCAAGCCGCAGGGCGTGGAGCCGCTGGACGCCGACTGAGGCGCCGGAGCGCCCAGCCGTAGGCGTGAAGGAAGCTCCTGGAGATTGATCGTCGCGCGGAAACGCTGCGTCCTTGCTTCGCCCCTACCCGGCTGATGTTCCAGGCGTTAGTACTTGATGCGACAGCAAAAACGGGAGCACGCGCCATGTCCTTCTTTCCAGGCCCCGACCCGCTCGCCGGCGACAAGCCCGCCTGCGATGCCATCGAACATCTGATCGTTCCACGCACCAGCGACATCGGCGGCCTGCAGGTTCGTCGCGCCCTGCCGACGGCCAAGCGTCGCCTGGTCGGCCCCTTCATCTTCTTCGATCGCATGGGCCCGGCGCTGCTTCGCGCCGGCGAGGCGATCGACGTGCGCCCGCACCCGCATATCGGCCTTTCAACCGTCACCTATCTCTTCGACGGCGAGATCAAGCACCGCGACAGCCTCGGCACCGAGATGGTCATCCGTCCCGGCGACGTGAACCTGATGACCGCCGGCCGCGGCATCGTGCATTCCGAGCGTTCGCCGGAAAACCAGCGCGGCCACGACCGCTCGATCTCCGGTCTGCAGACCTGGCTGGCGCTGCCCGACCACAAGGAAGAAATCGACCCGATCTTCAGCCACACCGAAGAACGCATGCTGCCGCATATGAGCGACGACGGCATCAAGGCGCGGGTGGTGATCGGCAACTTCGAAGGTGCGAAGTCACCGGTCTCGGTGTTCAGCGACACGATCTATGTCGACCTCGCCATCGCGCCTGGCAAAAGCGCTCCCTTTGCCGCGCAATGGGAAGAGCGTGCGCTCTACATCCTCTCGGGCGAGGCGATCATTGCCGGCGACCATTTCGCCGACAACCAGCTGCTCGTCTTCCGCGCCGGCGACGAGATCACGGTGACGGCGGGATCGCAAGGCTGTCACGTCATGCTCTTCGGCGGCGCTGCCCTCGGGTCTGCCCGCCACATCTGGTGGAACTTCGTGTCCTCGTCCAAGGAGCGCATCGACAAGGCCAAGGAAGAGTGGCGCACCGGCCGCTTCGACATCGTGCCCGGCGACGAGGAAGAGTTCGTTCCGCTGCCCGAAGGCTGATTTCGACCTAAAGTGGAACAGAATGCCTGCAGAAAACCGCGCAACATTGCCTCATGGCGCTTGAATCGATTTCGATTCACAGAATCATGCGCTAGTCTCTTGGTCTGTGACGCAGGAATGCCTAGTTTTGCATTCAGCAACGATTGCGTCTAAAGAGCCGCTTCGACGGTACCCACCAACTATCGCGCGCCCGGCCTTTTGGGGCGCGCATGAGGCATGCAGCGTGACACAACTGCCAACCAATCCGATGCCGGCTACTCCCTTGCTCGACAAGGTGACCTATCCCGACGATCTGAAGAAGGTCGACGACAAGGATCTGCCGCAGCTTGCCGGAGAAGTCCGGGCGGAGATGATCGACGCAGTGTCACGCACCGGCGGCCATCTCGGCGCGGGCCTTGGCGTCGTCGAGCTGACGATCGCCATCCACAAGGTCTTCAACACCCCGCATGACCGGCTGATCTTCGATGTCGGCCACCAGTGCTATCCGCACAAGATCCTGACCGGCCGGCGCGACCGCATCCGCACGCTCCGCCAGGAAGGCGGCCTGTCGGGCTTCACCCGCCGCGCCGAGAGCGAATACGACCCCTTTGGTGCGGCCCATTCCTCGACCTCGATTTCCGCCGGTCTCGGCATGGCGGTCGCAGCCGACCTCGACGGCAAGAACCGCAACGTGATTGCCGTCATCGGCGACGGCGCGCTTTCGGCGGGCATGGCCTATGAGGCGCTGAACAATGCCGGCGCGCTCGACGCGCGGCTGATCGTCATCCTCAACGACAATGACATGTCGATCGCGCCGCCGACAGGCGCCATGAGCGCCTATCTGGCGCGCCTTGCCTCCGGTCGCACCTATATGGGCATCCGGGAGGTCGGCAAGAAGCTGACCGCCTATCTCGGCAAGACCGTCGACCGCGCGATCACCCGCGCCGTCGAGCATGCCCGCGGCTACGTCACCGGCGGCACGCTCTTCGAAGAGATGGGCTTCTACCATATCGGTCCGATCGACGGCCATTCCTTCGACCACCTGCTGCCGGTGCTGCGCAACGTGCGCGACAACGCCAAGGGCCCGGTGCTGATCCATGTGGTGACGCAGAAGGGCAAGGGCTATCCGCCGGCCGAGGCCGCCGCCGACAAGTATCACGGCGTCAACAAGTTCGATGTCATCACCGGCGCCCAGGCGAAGGCCAAGCCGAACGCGCCCGCCTATACCTCCGTCTTTGCCGATGCGCTGACGCAGGAAGCGGGCTTCGACGACAAGATCGTCGCCGTCACCGCCGCCATGCCGTCCGGCACCGGCCTCGACAGGTTCGCCAAGGTACACCCGTCGCGCTGCTTCGATGTCGGCATTGCCGAACAGCACGCCGTCACCTTTGCTGCCGGCCTTGCCGCCGAAGGCTACAAGCCTTTCGCAGCCCTCTATTCGACCTTCCTGCAGCGTGGTTACGACCAGGTGGTACACGACGTGGCGATCCAGGGTCTGCCGGTGCGCTTCCCGATCGACCGCGCCGGTTTCGTCGGCGCCGACGGGCCGACGCATGCGGGTTCGTTCGATACGACCTATCTCGCCACACTTCCGGGCTTCGTGGTGATGGCGGCTGCCGACGAGGCGGAACTGAAGCACATGGTGCGCACCGCTGCTGCCTATGACGCCGGCCCGATCTCGTTCCGCTACCCGCGCGGCGAAGGTGTGGGCGTCGAAATGCCGGAACGCGGCGAGATCCTCGAAATCGGCAAAGGTCGCCTCATCAAGCAGGGCTCCAAGGTGGCGCTGCTTTCCTTCGGCACCCGCCTTGCCGACTGTCTGGCGGCTGCCGAAGACCTCGACGCCGCCGGGCTTTCGACCACCGTTGCAGACGCCCGCTTCGCGAAGCCCCTTGACCATGACCTCATCCGTGAGCTTGCGCGCAACCACGAGGTGCTGATCACCATCGAGGAAGGTGCCGTCGGCGGCTTTGCCAGTCACGTCCTGCAGTTCCTCGCCGAAGACGGCCTGCTCGACGGCGACCTCAAGGTTCGCCCGATGGTCATGCCCGACATCTGGATGGAACAGGCCAAGCCCGAGGCGATGTACGCCGCCGCCGGCCTCGACCGCGCCGGCATCGTGTCGACCGTCTTCAAGGCGCTCGGCCAGAAGCAGGATATCGGCATCGGCGCCGCCGGCTGACACGAACGGCGCCTCGCTTAAAAAACGAAACCCCGGCTCTGGTCGGGGTTTTGCTTTATGCGGCTACCGTTGGAGACCCCGCCTGCGCCATTGCTCTGTTGCCACGAGACAAAGGCCGCGGGGTTGAACCGCTCGGCGGGGGCGACTGGTGTAGCGCGGGCCAGGCGGACGGTAGGTATTCCCAGATTTCTTGGGTTTCCTGGCTATTAAGCCCTAAGCGCATCGTCGCTCAGACCATGGGGGGCTTGCCATTGCGGCGGCAAGTCGCCATGAGAAACACATGTCAGAAGATCGCCAGAACGAAGAACACAAGAACCGGGTCCGTCTCGACCAGCTGCTGCTGAACTCAGGACTGGTCGCCAGCCGTGCCCGCGCCCGTGACGCCATCCAGCGCGGCACCGTCAAGGTCGACGGCCGCACGGTCACCAAGGCCGCGTCGATGTTTGCCGAGAGCGTGACGATCACCATCGACGATCCGGCGCAGGACTATGTCTCGCGCGCCGCGCTGAAGCTGGTCGCAGCGCTCGATCATTTCGGGCTCGATCCCTCAGGCGCAAGCTGTCTCGATATCGGCGCCTCGACCGGCGGCTTTACCGAGGTGCTGTTGAAGCGCGGCGCCGATCACGTCGTTGCCGTCGACGTCGGCCATGGCCAGATCCATCCGCGTATCGAGGGCGACGAGCGCGTCACCAGTATCGAGGGCCTCAATGCCCGCGCGATGACCGAGGAGGATATCGACGACCGCGAAGTTACCTTCGTCGTCTCCGACGTTTCCTTCATCTCGCTGAAACTCGCGCTGCCCCCGGCGCTCGACATGGCGCTGCCCGGTTCGCACTGCATCCTGCTCGTAAAGCCGCAGTTCGAGGCGGGGCGTGACGCGATCAGCAAGGCCGGCCTGCTGAAGGACCCCGACAGCGCACCTGATGTCGCCGCCGAACTCGAGCGCTGGCTTGTCGAAGACATGGGCTGGCAGAGCCTTGGGCTCATCCCCTCGCCTATTGCCGGCGGCGACGGCAATGTCGAGTTTCTGCTGGCAGGCAAGAAGCCATGAGCACCGAAGCCGTCACCATCAAACGGCTGGGCGCGCAGGGCGACGGCATTGCCGACGGTCCGGACGGGCCGGTCTACGCACCCTTCACCCTGCCCGGCGAGAGCGTGGCGCTCGCCGTCAACAAGTCGCACGGCACGCTGATTTCGCTGCGAGAAGCATCCCCCGAGCGCATCGAACCACACTGTCGGCACTTCGGGCCTGACGGTGTCAACGGCACCTGCGGTGGCTGTACGATGCAGCATGCCTCGGACACACTCTACCACGGCTTCAAGCGCGATCTCGTCATCGCCGCGCTGAAGTCGAAGGGGCTGACGCCCGATGTCGCGCCGCTCGTCACCGCTGCGCCTGGCCAGCGCCGCCGCGCGGTCTTCACCGCCCGCAAGACCGAGAAGGAGCTGCTCCTCGGCTTCAACCAGGCAGAAAGTCACCATATCGTCGCGATTTCGGAATGTCCGATCGCGAGCCCGGGCATCGTCTCGAAGCTCGCGACCATCGCCAAGATCGGCGCGGCCATGGCCGTCAACGCCGAACCGTTCCGCATCACCGTGCTCGAAACGCTCTCCGGTCTCGACCTCTCGGTCGACGGCATCAAGAAGCTCGACGACCGCGAACGCCGCCGCACGGTCGAAGCCGTGCTCGGCGAGCGCGGGATTGCCCGCGTCAGCCTCAACGGCGAAATCATCGTCGAGCCGGTAAAGCCTGTGATCGATTTCGGTGGCGTCTCGGTTTCGCCGCCGCCCGGCAGCTTCACCCAGGCGACGGCGGAGGCCGAAGAGGCGATGGCGAAGCTGGTGCTCGATCATCTCGGCAAGGCCAAGCGCGTCGCCGATCTCTTTGCCGGCTGCGGCACCTTCGCGCTGCGGATCGCCCGCAAGGCGCGCGTGCATGCGGTCGAAGGCGAGGACACGGCGCTGAAGGCCCTCGATCTGGCGGCGCGCAATACGCAGGGGCTCAAGCCCGTCACCATCGAGAAGCGTGACCTTTTCCGCCGCCCGCTGATGGCACAGGAACTGAAGGTCTTCGATGCCATCGTCTTCGATCCACCGCGCGCCGGTGCGGAAGTCCAATGTCACGAGATTGCCCGCTCCGGCGTCAAGAAGGTCGTTGCCGTCTCCTGCAATCCGGTGACGCTTGCGCGCGATCTATCGATCCTTGTCGCCGCCGGATACCGCATCACCTCCGTGACGCCGATCGATCAGTTCCTCTGGTCGGCCCATGTCGAGGCAGTGGTCACGCTTGAGAAATGAGAAAGGCCCGGTTTTCCGGGCCCTTCCGTTTGACTTGAAGCGTTTGTCAGATCGATTCACGCAGGCGCGCTATCTATCTGTTCTATATTCCTTTTCGGCTCATGCTGCGCGGCGGCGGTGTCCGCCGCCGCCCGCGCGAGCGCCCTGCCCGTCCGCGAGGTTGAACTGGGCGAGCAGCGCGTTGAGCGAGGCGGCTTCGGAGGCAAGGCCGTGGCTTGCCGCCGTCTGCTCCTCGACCATGGCGGCGTTCTGCTGCGTGCCCTGGTCCATGGTGTTGACGGCCGTGTTGATCTCCTGAAGACCGGTCGACTGTTCGCGCGTTGCCGTCACGATCGCGCTGACATGCCTGTTGATCTCCTGCACCTCGGCAACGATCGTCTCCAGCGCCTTGCCGGTGTCGCCAACCAGGCTCACGCCGCTCCGGACCTGGTTGCCCGAGGTGGTGATCAGCGCCTTGATCTCCTTGGCCGCCTGCGCAGAGCGCTGGGCGAGTTCACGCACTTCCTGGGCGACGACGGCAAAACCCTTGCCGGCTTCACCCGCGCGAGCCGCCTCGACCCCGGCGTTCAACGCCAGCAGGTTCGTCTGGAAGGCGATGTCGTCGATGACGCCGATGATGTTGGAGATCTCGCCCGAGGACTTTTCGATCGCGTGCATGGCATCGACGGCATTGGCAACGACTTCACCGGACTTTTCCGCACCGGCACGGGTGCGGGCAACGAGCGCGCCGACCTCCTCGGCCCGGCGGGCGGAGTCCTTGACGGTGGTGGTGATTTCCTCAAGGGCTGCGGCGGTCTCTTCGACCGAGGCGGCCTGCTGCTCGGTGCGGCGGGCAAGATCGTCGGCGGCCGAGCGGATCTCGGAGGCACCGGCATCGATGCCGCGGGCGTTGGCACCGACGGCGCAGAGCGTGTCGTGGAGCTTGGCGACCGAGTTGTTGAAGTCGGCGCGCAGGCGATCGAGACGATCGGCGAAGGGATTGTCGATGCGGTAGGCGAGATCGCCGTCGGCCAGACGGCCGAGGCCTGCCGCAAGACCGTCGACGGCCTGCTGGATCTCGGCTGCGTCGCGCGCCTTCTGCGCCTCGCGCTCCAGACGCTCGCGCTCCGACAGCGAGCGGTTCGCGTCCGCTTCGTTTTCGAGCTGCATCTTGGCGATCGTCGCATCGCGCAGGACTCGCAGCGACCGGGCAAGATCGCCGATCTCGTCCTTGCGCTCGGCTTCCGACAGGTCAACGTCGGTTTCACCGGCGGCGATCTGGCCGGTGACACCGATGACAGCAGCGACACGCTTGCGGAAGCGGCTGGCAAGCGTCCAGCCGACCAGGATCATGATGGCCGCCGCAACGGCGATGACGGCGATCGAAATCATCGCGAGCTGTGAAAGGCCGGCAAAAACGGTCGCTTCCGGAACGGAGACGACCACGTACCAGACGGTGTCCGGCAGCAGATTGACGGACACGGCGACCGCGAGATGGGCGCTGCCATCGGTGTGCTTCAACGCGAAGGCCTGGCCGGTGTGGTTCAAGAGGTCGCCCCAGCCCTCGCCTTGCAGAGGCGTGTCCTTCAGCACCTTGCCAAGCACCTTGGCGTCCGGGTGGCTGATGATGCTGCCGTCCTTGCTCAAGAGCGACACGAAACCGGTGCCGAAGGGCTTCAGCTTGGCAAGTTCGGTCGAGAGTTCGCCGAGCGCCATGTCGACGCCGACCACACCGATGAAGGCGCCGTCCTTCTTGAGCGGCACCATGATCGAGGTCATCAGCACGTCCTTGCCGTTGATCGGGTAGACATAGGGCTCGGTGACCATGTCGAGACCGGTCTTCTTCGGGATCTGGTAGTAGTCGCCGGGGCCAGGCTTGTCGTAGTCGGCGAGCGCCTCGTGGATCACCTTGTCGCCGGAGCGGGCGATATAGGGAACGAAGCGGCCGGTCGCATCATGGCCCGGCTTGCCGACGAACTCGGCATCCTTGCCGTCGAAGGCGTTGGGCTCCCAACCGGTGCTCATTCCGACGGCAAGCGGATTGTCGACGATCCAGCGTTTCATCAGGATTTCGATTTCGGCGCGCGACGGCTCGCCGGTGCCTTTCACCGCATAGAGGGCGGAGCGGATGTTGTTCGCCAGCGTCTTCCCTTCGGCGAACTTGGTCTCGACGCTGCGCGCGCTTGCAGAAGCCGCGTTGGTCATCTCGGCAATGCTGCGCTCGCGCAGTTGCTGATAGGAGAGCCAGAAGACGACGGCGGCGGTGACCATCGAGGTCAAAAGGCCGGTCATCACGATGGCGAACATGTTTCTTGCCGTTGCAGTCTTTAGGATCACCGTATGTCTCCCCTCGCGCTTCAACCGTTCCGGTCGTGCGCGGCCAAATCATCGTTTGCGAGCATTGGGACAGGTGTCTGGAACACATCGCGATGATGAATGCCTGAAGGCGACGTGCGGGGCGAAGTCATTTCGCGGCGAGGAAACGGTATGCGCGACCGCTTTATCAAAGCTTAAGAAACAAGGAGATGAATCGCGATCCTGCAGTGAAAAGCGAGAATCCTGATGCAGTGCGCAAAGAAAAGGCCCGGTCTCCCGGGCCTTCTGCTTGTCGAATAACGGCGAGGACTAGGCTGCCCGGCGACGATGGTTGGTCGCGGCCGCGTAAACCCCTTGCGTATCGCCGAGATTGAACTGGGCAAGCAGCGCATTGAGCGAGGCTGCTTCGGAGGCAAGGCCGTGGCTTGCCGCCGTCTGCTCCTCGACCATGGCAGCATTCTGCTGCGTGCCCTGGTCCATGGTGTTGACCGCCGTGTTGATCTCCTGGAGACCCGTCGACTGTTCGCGCGTCGCCGTCACGATCGCGCTGACATGCTTGTTGATCTCCTGCACTTCGGCGACGATCGTCTCCAGTGCCTTGCCGGTATCGCCGACCAGCGTCACGCCGTTCCGGACCTGGTTGCCGGAGGTGGTGATCAGTGCCTTGATCTCCTTGGCGGCATTGGCCGAGCGCTGGGCGAGTTCACGCACTTCCTGGGCGACAACGGCAAAACCCTTGCCGGCTTCACCCGCGCGGGCCGCCTCGACGCCGGCATTGAGCGCAAGCAGGTTCGTCTGGAAGGCGATGTCGTCGATGACGCCGATGATGTTGGAGATCTCGCCCGAGGACTTCTCGATCGCATGCATCGCGTCCACGGCGTTGGCTACGACCTCGCCGGACTTCTCGGCACCGGCACGGGTGCGGGCAACGAGAGCGCCGACTTCCTCGGCACGGCGGGCCGAGTCCTTGACGGTCGTGGTGATTTCCTCAAGCGCTGCGGCAGTCTCTTCGACCGAAGCTGCCTGCTGCTCGGTGCGGCGGGCGAGATCGTCGGCGGCCGAGCGGATTTCCATCGCACCGGCATCGATGCCGCGAGCGTTGGCGCCAACGGCGCAGAGCGTGTCATGCAGCTTGGCGACCGAGTTGTTGAAGTCGGCGCGCAGGCGATCGAGGCGATCAGCGAAGGGATTGTCGATGCGGTAGGCGAGATCGCCGTCGGCCAGACGGCCGAGGCCTGCCGCAAGACCGTCGACGGCCTGCTGGATCTCGGCTGCGTCGCGCGCCTTCTGCGCCTCGCGCTCCAGACGCTCGCGCTCCGACAGCGAACGGTTGGCGTCCGCTTCGTTTTCGAGACGGGCGCGTTCAACGGCATTGGCCTTGAAGACGGCGACGGCAGCGGCCATTGAGCCGATCTGGTCGGTGCGCTCTTCGCCGGGGATTTCAACGTTGTGATTGCCCGAAGCGAGCTTTTCCATCGCGCCGGTCATGTCGGTGACCGGACGGATGACCAGGCGATTGAGGAAGGTCGCGAGGAAGACGAGCATCACGCCGACCGCAAGGATGGTGGCGATGGTGGCTGCGATGCGGAACTGGTCGATCGCGGAGTAAGCGGCATCGGCGTCGATGACGAAGCCGACATACCATTCGACCGAAGGCAGACCCTGAACCGGAACGAAGCTTACCAGCATCGGCTTGCCGCCGAGTTCGGTGTTCATGATGCCCGAGCCGATAGTCGGCGTGTCGATCGGGAAAGCGTCTGCCAGCGTCTTGGTGACGAGCTTGGAATCGGGGTGGACGAGGATCTGGCCGTCCTTGCTGGCGAGGAAGGCAAAACCTTCGCCGCCGACATCGACGCCCTTGATCATCGTGACCAGTGTGTCGAGTGAGAAGTCGCTGGCCGCGACGCCATAGAGCTTGCCGTCCCGCTTGACGGGAACGGCCGCACTGATGATCAGCGCACCGCTGGAGGCGTCGACATAGGGCTCGGTCAGGACACGGGCATCAGCCTTGACGGCCTGCTGGTACCAAGGGCGCTGGCGCGGATCGTAGCCGGCCGGCATCGGGTTGTCGGGCCAGGTGATGAACTTGCCGCTTTCGTTGCCGACATAGGTCGACATGAATTCGCTGGTGAGCACGTCGTTCTTCAGGATCGGCTGGATGGCGCCGTCATCAGCGACGTTGCCGGTGGCGTCGGCCACCATCGCCGTCAGCGTGACGCGGCCGTTCAGCCACTTGGCGACGCTCTGGGCGGCCTGCGTGCCGGAGGATGAAATGTTCTCCTCGACGGCCTTGGTGGTGGTACCACGCTGCAGCGTGTCGATGTAAACGGAAAAGCCGGCAAAGGCGCCGACGACGACACAGGACGCAGCAACGAGAATGCGCGTCATGAGGTTCGATCGCTTGGACAAGATGGGCTCCCAGAAGGTGCCGGCGCTCTTTCGCCGGACACGAGCTCTTGATGATTTTCGCGCGGCATCCTTCGTCCGCCGGAAGGGCGGTGCGCAGAGGCTGACGGGAAAACGTTGAACATGCCAGAAGGCGGGGCCAGCCATGCTTCATGCGGCTGGGGCCATCCCAAAATAGGGATAGGCCTATCGCGCAGGACGCTAGCGACCGGTATTTAAGAACAAATTAAAATTGATCTATGCAAGTTCGCGATGGCGGCGGCAACGGGATCTTTACCGCCGGACGGGTAAGAGCTTGCCCCCGAATGCAAAACGGGTGCACAGCGGCACCCGTCTCACCCATCACAAATCCAAACTGGTTTAGCGGCGCATGAAGGCCTCGAAAGCGGCCCGCGCCTCGGCACTCTTCAATTGCGCGGCGAAGTGCTTCGCCTCTTCGTCGATCCGTGCCAGCACATCGCTGCGGTCACCGCGCACGAGATCGCGGGCGATGCGCAGCGCCTCCGGCGGCTTCCTGGCAAGACGGCCAGCAAGCGCCAGCGTCTCGCTCTCGACGGCATCCGCGCCGACGACCTTCCAGATCAGCCCGGCCTCCAGCGCGCCCTTGGCATCGAGCGGTTCACCGGCGGCAAGCAGTGCGAAGGCACGCTGGTGACCCATGATGCGCGGAGCGATCAGGCTCGAGGCGGCCTCCGGCACCAACGCCAGGTCGACGAAGGGCGTCTTGAAGACCGAGCGCCCGGAGGAAACAGTCAGGTCGCAATGGAGATGGATCGTCGTGCCGATACCGATCGCGAGACCATCGACGCCCGAAACGATCGGCTTGGCGGCGGTCGCGAGCGCCTTCAGGAACTCGATCACCTCCGTGCCCATGGAGCCACCCATGGCGAAGGCGAGGAAATCGGCCATGTCGTTGCCGGCCGAGAAGCACCCCTCGGTACCGAGAAATGCTGTCGCGCGCACGGCCGGATCGCTTGAAGCGACCGTCAGCGCGTTGGTCATCTTCGCGTACATGTCGCGGGTGATGGCGTTCTTCTTTTCCGGCCGGTTGAAGCGGATCACCTGGACGCCGGGATGGGCTTCCGGCCGTTCGATGAGCACGTGGTCGGTCATGGGTTTTCCTCTCAAGCCAGCACGGCGCGGGCGACAGCCAAGCTGTCGGCGCCGGTAACGACACGATCCTTCAGGGCGGCGGTTTCCGCCAGAAGGTTTTCTGCGGTGAAGCGGCAGAGCGCGATGCGCTGGTCTTGCTTGCCGTCGCCGGCTTCAGCAAGGCCGCCCTTGGCGAGGTAGGCACCGGTCAGCGCCAGTCCGAAGAGGCGTTGGTAGGCGGTGGCGCCGGCGAGCGCTTCGGCGAGCTTGCCACCGGCAACGGCTGCGATCAGCCACTCCGTCGCATCGGAAAGGTCGTCGAGCGCCGCGTCGAGACGCGCGGCCGTCTCGCCAAAACCGTCGCGGTTCGAGGCGCGAACCGTCGCAGCGATCTCGCGCAACTCGGCAATGAAGCCGCGCACATGACCACCGTCGGAAAGTGGCAGCTTGCGGGTGACGAGATCGATCGCCTGGATGCCGTTGGTGCCCTCGTAGATCGGCGCGATGCGGGCGTCGCGCAGGTAGCGGGCAGCCCCGGTTTCCTCGATGAAGCCCATGCCGCCGTGCACCTGGATGCACATCGAGGCTACATCGACGCCGGCGTCGGTCGAGAAGGACTTGGCGATCGGCGTCAGCAGGCTGGAGCGCTCCTGCCAGAACTTCACCTTTTCACCTTCGGCCACATGCCCCATGTCGACGGCGTGGGCGCAGGCATAGGAGATCGCGCGCGCGCCTTGCGTCAGCGCCTTCATCGTCAGAAGCGTGCGGGCGACATCGGGATGCTCGATGATCGGGCTCATGCCCTGTCCCGTCCAGCCGGGCGCCTTGCCCTGGGTACGCTCCTTGGCAAAGGCGATCGCCTTTTGGGTCGCGGCATCGGCAATGGCCACGCCCTGCATGCCGACGGCAAGACGGGCGTTGTTCATCATCGTGAACATGCAGGCAAGTCCACGGTTTTCCTCGCCGATCAGGTAGCCGATCGCGCCCTTTTCGGCGCCGAACCTGCCGTCGCCATAGATCATTGTGCAGGTCGGCGAACCATGGATGCCGAGCTTGTGTTCGAGCGAATGGCAGAAGAGATCGTTGCGCTCGCCGAGCGAACCATCCGATTTGACCATGAACTTAGGCACGAGGAACAGCGAGATTCCGCGGGTGCCCGCCGGCGCATCGGGAAGTCGGGCGAGAACGAGGTGGATGATATTGTCGGTGAAGTCGTGTTCGCCCCAGGTGATGAAGATCTTCTGGCCGAAGATGCGGTAGGTGCCGTCGTCGCGGCGCTCGGCACGAGTCTTCAGCACCCCGAGGTCGGAGCCGGCATGCGGCTCGGTCAGGTTCATCGTACCGGTCCATTCGCCGGAAACCATCTTCGGCAGGTAGGTGGCCTTGAGCGCCTCGGAGCCATGCTTTTCCAGCGCCTCGACAGCACCCATGGTCAGCGTGGGGCCGAGCGCGAAAGCCATGGAGCCGGCGTTCCACATCTCCATGGCGGCGACATGCAGCATGTGCGGCAGGTTCTGGCCGCCGAATTCTTCCGGCGCCGTCAGCCCGTTCCAGCCGCCGGCAATCCAGTTGTGATAGAGGTCGCGCCAGCCGTCCGGCGTCTCGACCTTGCCCTCGACCAGGCGCGAGCCCTGTCTGTCACCGATATCGCCGAGCGGCGCGACTTCGTCCGTCGCGAATCGGCCGGCTTCCGAAAGAATGGCATCGACCAGGTCTTCGCCGAGTTCGCCGAGCGCGCCCGATTGCAGCGCGTCGCCCATGCCTGCCACGTGCTTCAGCGTGAACGCGATCTCGTCGACGGGTGCCTTGTACATGATGATCCTCCCAGATAGCCAGGTCGCGCCGGGCGCAGCCTCGTTGCGCGGAACACTATTGATTTTTACGTAAACGTCAACGTCAATTGCCGCACGCATCCCGAACGTCAGGCTACCGCTGCCTGTAACAAAACTGTCATCAACGGCGCATAGAAGCCAAGGCAGACAGGGCCGCGCGCGGTTGCTGGACGCGCGAAGGTCACTGTAGCACTTTGAATGGCTGCATGTTCCTCCCTCCGATCGCCGCCAATGGAAGGGAACTGCAGTGGACCCTGGCCAAGGCGTTCAGATGAACCTGATTTCCCCCGAAATTCCCGGCATCGTCTGGGCCTATCGTTTCCTGCCGGGCGAAAGCCGCTGCCAGCGCATCGCCACCGACGCCTCGATCGACAGCCTGCTTGAGGGCGAAGGATGGGTCTGGGTTCATCTGGCGCTCTCCGATGCGCGAACGCCCGCGCTCATCGAGCGGATCGGCAACCTGCCGCCCCACGCCGTTGCCACACTGACGAGCCACGACACGCAGGCGGCGATCACGGTCTCCGACGATATCGTGCACGGCACCCTTGTCGATTTCGAGCGCACCTTTGACGCGGTGACGAAGACGATCGGCTGGCTGCATTTCGCCGTCAGCGACCGCATCATCATCACCACGCGCCTGCATCCGTTGCGCAGCATCGACCGCGTCAAGGCAGCGGTGGAAAAGAGCACGAAATGCGCACGTCCGATCGACCTCTTCGAGATGATCGTCGTCGAATTCCAGCGCACGCTGATTTCGCTGGTTCTGGAGCTGACCGAGGATCTGAACGTCATCGAGGACCATGTCTACGGCGAGGCGGGGCACCGGCAGCAGCCGGGGCTTGCGCCGCTGCGCCGGACGGTGGTGCGGCTGCACCGGCACCTGCGCACGATCCTTGCGCTTCTGCGGCGCGCGGGCGCATCGGACGAGGATGAAGTGCCGCCCGGTTTCATCGATGCCGCCGAGCGGCTTTCCGACCGGCTCGAAGCGGTCGATCGCGACGTCTTTGCGCTGCAGGAACGGGCGCGGCTGCTGCACGAGGAGATCGACAGCAAGATCTCGTCGGAGACCAACCGGCATCTCTACATCCTGTCGCTGATGACCGCCTTCCTCTTGCCGCCGACGCTCGTCACCGGCTTCTTCGGCATGAACACCGGGGCGCTGCCCTTCGCCGACGGCACCGGCACGCTCTATGCGGCGCTGTTCATCGCGCTCTCCATGGGTTTTGCCTGGTGGATTCTCCGGCGGATCGGCATTCTCTGAGACGCCGTTCGGAACTCTCCCCAAGCGTTCGGTGTTGATTGGAGCGACGTCCCCGTAGACCGGAACGACACCGTGGAGATTGGAAACATGGCGCTCAAGCGAATGGACAACATAGGCATCGTCGTCGAAGACCTCGAAGAGACGGTCGATTTCTTCCGCGAACTTGGCCTTGAGCTCGAAGGGCGGGCGACGATCGACGCGGAATGGGCCGGGCGTGTCACCGGGCTCGGCGATCAACATGTCGAAATTGCCATGATGCGCACGCCGGATGGCCACGGCAGGCTCGAGCTTTCCCGCTTCCTCGCACCACCAGTCGTCGCCGATCACCGCACTGCCCCGGTCAATGCGCTTGGCTACCTTCGCGTCATGTTCGCCGTCGACGACGTCGACGAGACGCTCGAGCGACTCCGCAAGCGCGGCGCGCTGTTGGTCGGCGAAGTGGTCCAGTACAAGGATGCCTATCGGCTTTGCTACATCCGCGGTCCCGAGGGCCTGCTCATAGGGCTCGCCCAAGAACTTTAGCCACTGCAGGACAAGTTCTCGCGAGACACGGCGCAATCATCGGCCAGCCCATCGCTCGCGGCTATGGCGGCCTCAATGATCGCAGGCGAAAAAGGGCCAGGAGCGGAAACGCCCGGCCCTGCCTCCCCTTTAGCTATAGGGCGAATAGCACTGGCGGCGAGGGCCGCCATAGGGCTGATAGGTATTGTCGTAGGCCCGGTATGAGCGGTAGCGGTCGTAGCACCACTGCACATGGCGACTGCCATAAACGGGGGCAGGACGCGTGTAGCGCGGCGGCTGAGCGATCGCTCCACCGATAATCACTCCGGTGCCGAAGGCTGCCATCGGATACCACCAGCCATTGTAGTAGCGATAGCCCGGGCGGCGATAGTTATAACCACGGTAGCCATTGTAGTAGTAATAGCCGCCACGACGCTCCATGCCCGGCCGGCGATACTGGACGTTCTGCGCGTCGCTCTGTCGCTCGACGCGCGGCGGTGTCGGCGTGAAGGCCTGCGTCGGGGCGGCCGACGTCACCAGCACCGCCGCCGCGACGGCCATGGAAAACCACCTGATCATCCCGGACTTCAGCAAATACGTCATCAAATCCCTCCATCACCGAAAGCATGTTGCGCGGCCCGGTTTCCAGCAGCCGCGACATTTCAACCTCTGCATGATTTCACCCGAACCGAGGCCGATACGGGTATGTCCCTCAGCCGGGAAATCCGAAATCGACCGGTAACGCATAAGTCACCGGTTTTGTTCCATCTTCCGCCTCCCACGGGGAGCGAGCGACGCCGTCCGCGATGTTGCTAGCGAATGCGCTGCCGCATCGCCGACCGGCAATCGTCACAGCACGAACAAGAAAGCGATTGCTTATATACAGCCGCAGGTCGGTATACATTCGCGCGCCGCTCCCGCACAGTCCCGCACGGGGGCTGGGATTTACGATGCGTTAACGATACTGTCGGCAATCTCAGAGAATGGCAAAGCGGTGTATCTCCACGACAGGGATGATTCTGCGCCTCGCGACCTTCATCGGTCTGGCTTTCGCGGCGGCGATCGCACGCGCCGGTGAACTGGAGCCCTGGAAGACCAAGTCGAACGCCATCATCGTCGATGCCTACGAGATGAACAGCATCGACTGGGAGACGATGCTTGAAGACAAGCGCGTTTCCGGCTTCATCGCCAAGGCCTCCGACGGCCTGCCCGAAAGCTTCTCCTGCACCGGCGACCACAACGGCGACACCTACGCCCACTGCAAGACGATGTGGCGCAAATACGCCGTCAGCCGCGAGCTCTACCAGACGCGCCGGATGATCGCCCGCTCGCACGGGCTGCTCTGGGGCGCCTATCATCTCGCCCGTCCCGGCAACCCCGTCGACCAGGCGAACCATTTTCTCGACTATGCGGAGCCGCGCGACGACGAGCTGATGGTGCTCGATATCGAGGGCATCGACCGGGAAAAATACATGTCGCTCGAGGATGCCGCCATCTTCGCCGGGCACATCAAGACCCGGACCGGGCGCTACCCGATCCTCTACACCAACCACATTACCGCCAAATACATCGCCGCGCACCGCGCCAAGCACCGGCTGCTGTCGCGCCTGCCGCTCTGGTACGCCCGTTACAAGCCGGATATCCGCCAGGTCTTTCCCATGGGCAACTGGGACAGCTACGCGCTGTGGCAGTTCTCCTCGGGCATCAACTGCGGCAAGCGGCGCTGCCCCTACCGCGTGCCTGGAACGCTCGACGACATCGATGTGAATGTGGCCGCGATGTCGCCGCTGGCGCTGAAGGCGATCTGGGCGCAGGGCGCCTTGCTGCCGGAAAAACCGCTGCCGCTCACTCTCGTCGCCGAGGCCGAGCGGGGAACGGGCGTGTACGCGGCCGCACGGGCGACCGCAATCTTCAGCGCGCCGCTGCTCGTCAGCCGGGCCGACGCCACGAGCCGCGCCGGCAGCGGCGTCGACATGCTGGTGACCGGCTCGATCGATTTCGCCCGTCAGGAGCGCGCCCTGCAGGTGGCGATTGCCGGCAAGGAGACCGCACAGGGCGCATGCCCGAAAGCGGCCGCCGGTACCGATGCGCCCGGAGGCGTTTCGGCCAATCCGATCGCCTGCACCGCGCCCTAAAGCATCTTAAGTGTGCAGCGGCTTGCGGTAGCGCATGCACAAAACAAGAGCCTAACGCCCGGCGCGTGAACCTTTTTCACCCGCCGGCGCTAGCGTCTCTTCACGCCTCGATCTGGACGTCGCCGAGCGGTCGCGAGCAGCAGGCGAGGATGTAGCCCTCGTCGATCTCGTCGTCGAGAATGCCGCCATTGTGGTTCATCTCCACCTCGCCGGCGACCTTCATCACCCGGCAGGTGCCGCAGATGCCGCCTTCGCAGGCGGCGCCGATCCGGACACCATTGGCGCGTGCTGCCTGGAGGATCGTCTGGCCGGGCTTGGCCTCGATCTCCTTGCCGCTCATGGTGAAGGCGATCTTGGCCGCCTGGACGTCGCCGTCGTCGCCGCCACCGGCGCGCACGGCGATCTCCTCCGCGGCGGGTGCCGCCGCCGGCTGGAAGCTCTCTTCATGATAGCGGCTCATGTCGAAACCGGCCGACGTCAGCATCTCGCGCACACCGCGCATGAACGGCTCCGGACCGCAGCAGAAGACGGTGCGCTCCATGTAGTCCGGGGCAAGCAGCGGCAGTTTGGCGCCGTCGATGCGGCCGCGCAGGCCGTGCCAGCCGTGGCGCGCCTCGTGCCCCTCGACGATGAAGCCGAGGTTCAGCCCGGACATCTGGGTGGCCAGAACCTCCAGCTCCGAGCGGAACAGCAGGTCTTCCGGTCGGCGCGCACAGGAGATGAAGGTCACATCGGTTTCCGGCACGCAGTCTGCCATCCAGCGCGTCATCGACATCATCGGCGTGACGCCGGAGCCCGCCGAGATGAACAGATACTTGTCGCCGGGATGGCGCACGAAACTGAAATCGCCGAGCGGACCGAAGGCGCGGAGCTTCATGCCTGGCTTCAGGTGCTCGAACATCCAGCGCGTGCCGATGCTGTCGACCTGTGCCTTCACCGTCACGGCGATCGAGAGCGGCCGCGATGGCGTCGATGAGAGCGTGTAGGTGCGCATCACCGGCTCGTCGGCGACCGGCAGTTCGAGGGTGACGAACTGGCCGGGCAGATAGCGGAACCAGGCCGGCTTTTCGGCCCGGAAGGTGAAGGTCATGACATCGGCGGTTTCGACCACCGCCGACGTGCATTCGAGCATCTGCTGCCGGTCGATCCAGACATGCAGCGCATCGAAGTGATGGAAGGAGGATGCCATCTGCATGTCAGGCGACCCGTGAAAGCGGAGTCGCATCGCCCTGCAGGCGTTGCTCCATGAATTTGCAATACCACTCGACGAACTGCATCACGCCGCCTTCGTGCTCGGGCGAGTAGGGTCCGGGCTCATAGGCAGGCGAGCGGATTCCGAAGGCATTTTCCTCGACGATCTGGCGATCCTGATCGTTGGTCTCGGTCCAGACATGGGTCAGGTCCTCGAGGTTGTAATCGACGCCCTCGACCGCGTCCTTGTTGACCAGCCACTTCGTCGTCACCTGGGTGAGTTCGGGGCCGAGCGGCAGCACGCGGAAGGTGATGGCGTGGTCGGCGAGCACATGGTTCCAGGTGGTGGGATAATGGAACATCAGGAGCGTGCCGATCTGCTTCTGGAGGACATCGGCCGATAGTGCCCGCTTCACCGCGCGCGCCCCCGACATGGTGTAGCTTTCGGCATTGTCGACGAGCGGCATGCGGGCGGCGCGGAACTGGCCGGTCGGCGACATCCTGAATTCGCTCGGCAGGCCCTCCGCCTCGCACTTCGCCCAGTGCTCGGCGATGACAGGATCGTCCTTGGCGCCCTGAACGCCGGTTGCCGTCGGCGCTTCCGGATAGGTGCGGCAGAGTTCCGGGTGATTGGCGGCGCAATGGTAGCACTCGCGGTTGTTTTCCCAGACGAGCTTCCAGTTGCCCTTTTCGACGATCGTGCTTTCGAAGGCGACCTTGGTTTCGCCGAGGCGATGCGGCGCGAGATAGGGCGTGACCAGCTCACGGAACGCGGCGAAGTCCGCGGGCTTGTCCGAAAGATTGATGAAGATGTAGCCGCCGACCGTCTCGCAGTGGATCGGCTTCAGGCTGTGGGCCGCCTTGTCGAAATCCTCGCCCATCTGGCGGGCAAAGAGCAGCGAGCCGTCGAGTTCGTAGGTCCACTGGTGATAGGGACAGACGAGTTTTGCCGACGAGCCCTTTGCCTGCGTGCAGACGCGGGAGCCGCGGTGGCGGCAGGCGTTGTGCAGGGCGCGGATCGTGCCCTGGCGGTCACGGGTGATAACCACAGGATAGTCGCCGACCTGGACGGTGAAGTAATTGCCGGCCCGCGGGATTTCGCAGTCATGGCCGATGAACAGCCAATCCCTGTACCAGATGTTTTCCAGATCCTGCCGATAGTAGTCGGGATCGATGTAGAAGGCCCGATCGAGGCTGTAGCCGTCGCGCCGACCCTTCAGCTTTCGAAGCATATCGTTTCTGGTGTCCATGTCCTGTCCTCATGCGCCATGTTTCGGAGAGGCAGGACAGGAACCCGCACGGGCGCACGCCCATGCGTTCTCGGCTCCGATCCGGCTGCCCGCCGCAACCCGTTACGGTTATGTCCGTCAAGGCTGGTTTCCGGGCTCAGGAGCCGTCCGTTCGGACCAGCCCGGCGCCTTCCCGGACGAACCCGTCCAGTGGCCTTTGCCGAGGCTTTCGCTCCACCACCGTTGCGGGGGCAGCGCCGGGATTTGACCGGCTTCCCAATTCTCCGTCCCCTCTTCGAAGACGGCACCTTGAGTAAGGATATGTAAGCTTGGAACCCCGCCCGAGAGCTGCCGGATAGCGACATCCGATTCCAGAATGACGACACGGATAATTCGGATGAGAACGACCAGGAATTTATGTTTTATGCATTATAAACAGATGGATAGATTAATTATTGGGCACTTGCCGCCTTTTGCGCCCGGTCTGTCGCCGGCGCGTGAAGACTTCGCCCGTTTGCGACATCTGCCTCATGGGCAGGCCATGATGTCCGCACCGGATCGAAATCTTTCGTTAACCATGAGGCGTTAGCTTTGCGCGGCGGACGACAGGTCCGGCAAGGCAGGCAGATGGCGCGCTGACGATCATGGCAAAGCTCAGATACTACGACGCGGCGGCCGAGAAGCCGCCGGCGACGCCGCCGAAGGCGGCAGTCCATACCGAATTCCTGCGCACCGGCCGGATCAATCGCCGGCAATGGGTGCCGAGCGAACGCCGCTATCTCAGCTATGAAGAAGTGGCGGAACGAACGGCCAAGAAGCTCTCCACCGCCGGCGATACCACGCACAAGAGGATCAACGGCTTTCACGCCTCGATCCAGTTTCCGAAGATGATCTTCCACCGCACGCTCGCCGGCCGGCCGCATCTCGGCTACTGTCACGTGACGGCGGCGCGCACGCCGGTGGCTCCGTCCAAGGATATCACCTGGTCGTTCTACTTCGCCAATTTCTATTGCGACCTCGGCGACGAGACGCATTTCTTCGAGCGCATCCAGACCGGCTACTCCCGCATGTACTTTGCCGTCGCGATCGAGCCGAACAGCGACGGCGGACAGATGGTCATCAACCGCAACGTGAGCGACAACGGGCTCCTCTTTCGCACCGAAGATCCCAAGGTTGCGCTGAAGAACGTCCTGATGCTCGGCGCCAAGGACAATGCGTTGCGTCGCATCATCCGCAGCCTCTGAGCCGGATCCGGTTCCACAAAGAAAATCGTTCTGTTTTTCCGCCACGTCCGTTAAGGAAGCGTCGGAAAGGAAACGGCATGGCTGAGATCATCGACACGGAGAAGGAACCGGACCGCGCGATCGAGCGCGCTTGCGCCGTTCTCGCCGAAGGTGAGCCGGTCGCCATTCCGACCGAAACCGTCTATGGCCTTGCCGCCGACGCCACCAATCCCGATGCGATCAGCCGCATCTACGAGATGAAGGGGCGGCCGCGCTTCAATCCGCTGATCTCGCATGTCTCGGATATGGCAATGGCCGAAGCCCATGTGCGCTTCGACCCTCTGTCCCGCCGCCTGGCGGAAGCCTTCTGGCCGGGACCGCTGACGCTGATCCTGCCGCAACGGCCCGACAGCACCGTGCATGCGCTGGCGTCTGCCGGCCTCGACACGCTTGGCATCCGCATGCCCGACGGTTTCTCGCGCCGGGTGATCGCCCGCTTCGGCCGGCCGCTCGCCGCGCCGAGCGCCAATACCTCCGGCAAGATCAGCCCGACCAGCGCGGCTCATGTGGAGGCCGATCTCGGGGACAAGCTCAAGCTGATCCTCGATGCCGGCCCGGCGCAAATTGGGCTTGAATCGACGATCATCAAGGTCGATGGCGACGAGATCCGCCTGCTTCGCCCGGGCGGCCTCGATGCCGCCGCGATCGAACGCCTGCTCGATCGTCCGGTGATCCGGCTGGAGACCGCAGGGGCAACGATCGAGGCTCCGGGGATGCTCGCTTCACATTATGCGCCCGGCGCTGCCGTCCGGCTCGATGCCGTGGACGTGCGCGCCGGCGAAGCCTTGATCCGCTTCGGCGGCGGCCGGATCGCCGGCGAGGAACAGGCTGTGGTCGTTCTCGACCTCAGTCCGAGCGGAAGTCTGCGCGAAGCGGCAGCCAACCTCTTCGACTACATGAAGCGGGCGGACGGCAGCGGGGCTCAGGCGATCGCCTTCGGTCCGATCCCTTCGGAAGGATTGGGCGAAGCCATCGTCGACCGGCTGCAGCGGGCGGCGGCACCACGAGGGTAAGACTGTGTGCGGCATCTTCTCCGCACCCAGGTCTCACCGACCGGCAGCAATTGCGATTATGATCGCAGCCGACACGAACCGAGGATCATGTCTTCCGATCGACCGATCCGAAAGCGCGCGCGAGCGCAATGTGAAGTGAGGCCCATGACCACCCTTCCCTCTCCCGAACTCATCGCTTCCTTCGTCGAGATCGTCGGCAGCGCCAACGCGCTGACGGCCGAAACGGACACGGCGCGCTACCTCGTCGAATCCCGCGGCCTCTACCGTGGCACGACGCCGATGGTGCTGCGCCCCGGCTCGGTCGACGAGGTTTCGCGTATCATGAAGCTCGCAAGCGCCACCCGCACGGCGATCGTTCCGCAGGGCGGCAACACCGGCCACGTCGCCGGGCAGATCCCGCGCGAAGGCAAGGCGGATATCGTGCTGTCGCTGGAGCGGCTCACCCGCATTCGCGACGTCGATCCGATCGGTAACGTTATCGTGGCCGACGCCGGCTGCATTCTCGCCGACGTCCAGAAGGCGGCGGACGAGCACAACAGGCTGTTCCCGCTGTCGCTCGGATCCGAGGGCTCGGCCCGGATCGGCGGCAATCTCTCCACCAATGCCGGCGGCACCGCCGTGCTTGCCTATGGCAACATGCGCCAGCTCTGCCTCGGGCTCGAAGTGGTGCTGCCGACCGGCGAGATCTGGGACGGGCTGCGCCGGCTGAAGAAGGACAATACCGGCTACGACCTGCGCGATCTCTTCATCGGTGCCGAGGGTACGCTCGGCGTCATCACCGGCGCGGTGCTGAAGCTGTTCCCCAGGCCGCTCGGGCATCAGGTTGCCTTTGCCGGCGTCGGCAGCGTCGAGCATGCGCTCGCGCTGTTCGAAAAGGCGTCCAGCCTCTGCGGGCCGGCGCTGACCGGCTTCGAACTGATGCCACGGCTCGGCGTCGAGTTCACCACCAGACACATTCCCGGCGTTCGCGACCCGATGGAGACGATCCACCCCTGGTACGCGCTGATCGATATCTCGACGTCCGATAGCGCCGAGAGCGCTGAGCGGATGGTGCAGGATCTGCTGGAACAGGGATTTGCAGCCGGTCTCGTAGAAAATGCCGTGATCGCTGCCAACGAGACGCAGGCCAAGGCGCTGTGGCACATGCGCGAGAGCATGTCGCCGGCGCAGAAGCCCGAGGGGGGGTCCATCAAGCACGATGTCTCCGTGCCCGTTTCCAGCATTCCGGCCTTCATGCAGGAGGCGGATGCCGCCGTCATGAAGGCGATCCCCGGCGCGCGCATCTGCTCGTTCGGCCACATGGGCGACGGCAACATCCACTACAACATCTCGCAGCCGGTAGGCGCCGACAAACAGGCGTTCCTTGACCGCTGGCGCGAAATCAACGCGATCGTCCACGGCATCGTCCTGCGCTACAACGGCTCGATCTCGGCCGAACACGGCATCGGCCAGCTGAAGCGCGACGAGCTCGCCGAGGTACGGTCGCCGATCGAGATCGAGCTGATGCAACGGATCAAACACGCGTTCGATCCCGCAGGCATCATGAATCCGGACAAGGTTCTGCGCGCCGAAGGGTGATGGCGGCCGGCCCTACGTGGCCGGCTACAGCCCCACCGGGACGCGATCGAGCTCAACCATCGGGTGGCCTCGATCAGCGGCCGCCGGCGCGCAACTGCGAGAGCGACATCAGCGTCTCGGCGCTGACGCCGCCACCGCCGCCGCCGGTGAGGATAGCAAGACCGGCCGAGACATCCGTGTTGTTTTCGACGTCATAGAGCGCCGTGAAGCGCTGCAGGAGCTTTTCGAGCTTGCCGGGCTCCTGCAGTTCCTTGATGTTGACGGTGCGCTCGATATAGGCCGCCTGCGCTTCGATCTTGGCGTTCTGCAGGCCCTCGGGCATGCTGTAGGCCGTCTTGATGACCTCGGACAGGGCGCGGTCGGCCAGGATGTCGTAGGCCGTATTGATTTCCGGGGCCTTGCGCTTGAAGTAGAGCGCCAGGCGAACGCCACCGTTATCGGCGCCTTCCTTCTCCTCGAGCGACTGGTTGAGGAAGAGATCGACCGTGGTGATGAGACCGCGGCGGGTCTGGATCTGCCCTGCCTCGCCCCTGACGATCTTGCCGTCCTTGTCGAAATTGAAGGAAGCGACGATCTCGCGATACTTCAGCCCGTTCGGATCCTTGTTGATGAAGCTCTTCGGATCGTCGAGGTCCGACGTAAACATATCCCTGAGATAATCGGTCTTGACCGTCGCCGGGTCGATGCCCGAGCCGACAAGAACAAGGTCGACCAGCCGCCGGTTCTTGAGGAAGGCATCCAGCGTTTCGATCTTTGCGATCTCGGCGGTGTAATATTTGGCTTCGTCCTGGGCCTTTTCCTTGGCGACCTTCTTCTCCTCGTCCGTGCCGAAGCGGGACTTGGCAATGATATAATCCCTCGCCGTGCTCATGATGTCGGCGTCGCTCTGTGCGAGCTTCGGCGCGCCGAGCGTTCCGTCCGGATTGAAGTTGAATGCCTTCACGAGCTTGACGTAGCGCTCGTCGCGCAGCGTGTTGGCGTAGCTCTTGGGATCGTTGAGATCGCTGGTCAGGATGCGCTTCAGTTCGCGCGCGCTCAGGTCCTCGCCTTCGAGCCCGAAAGCGCTCAGCGTGAATTTCAGTACGCCCTTGTCGGCGAGCAGCTTGTCGACCGACTCCATCGAATTGACCAGGAGCTTGAATCTCCTGACCACGGCTTCGTCTTCGGCATCGCCCTTGTCGTTGTAGCGCACCATGTAGCTGTCGGACGTCTTCTTCAGCTGATCGGCGTCCTGGGCCGTCTTGCCCGGCTGCAGCGTGCCGTCAGGCCGGAAGTTGAAAGCCTTGTGCAGCTCCTTGAAGGCGGCATTGTACTCGCCGCCCTGTGTGTTGACGTAGCTGTTCGGGTCGTTGATGTCGCTGGTGAGGATGTTTTCAATCGTCGACGGCATCGTCGTCGACGCCTTGAGACCGAAGGCCGTGACGATGTAATTGAACAGCCGGGTTTCGCTTGTCAGCTCGGCGATGGTGGTGATGCCGGCGATCTTCTGTTCGTAGTATTCCTTGTTGAGCAGCGCCCCGGCGCCCGTCAGGCGCGCGCCCCCCAACGGCGTCTCCCCGGGTTTCTTGAAGACGTAGATGTTGTTGAGTTCCGTCTTCTTTGCGTCGCTGATCGCCTTCCCGCCAGCCGGCACGCTGCCGTCGGGGTTGAAGTTGAAGAAATTCTTCATGGCGATATAGGTGTCGAGATTGCGGATGCGTCCGTTCAGCGTGTTCAATTCCTGTCCGAGCGACGTCATCAGCGCCGGCGCCTGGTCGCGTGGCGGCAGCTTGGCATCGAGATCGGCGACGATCGCGTTCTGTTCGTCGATCTTCGCCTGAATCGCCGGCTTGTCGGCAGCGGGCGCCGCCGCCAGTTCGGCGGTCAGCTTGTCGATTGCCCCGAGAGTCTTGATCCGCGTGTCGAGATCCGTATACAGCTTGAGCGCTTCATCCCGTCTCGTCGCTGCGGCGAGCCTGGCGTTGCCCAGGTCCGCAGAACTGGTGGTCAGCCCGTCGCGAACTTCCGTGTAGTTGAATGTCTTCGGGTCCAGGTCGAAAACCGTAAACGCAAACGAGCGCAGCCTTTCGTTGCCGAGGAATTGATCGACATCGGTGACGAGGTCCATGGCCGCGCCAAAATAGGCCATCTCGCCCCGCATGACCGTGTCGAGACTGGCGATGCGCTCGTTGTAGAGACCGATCAGTGCATCCTGCTGTGCGTTGGTTTGAGCCATCGGCTTCGACGAACTGAAGCTGAAGGCCTGCGCGAAGTTGCGATAGCGTTCATCGGTGAGACGGTTGGCAAAGCTGTTTTCGTCGGAAAGATCGCTTTCCAGGACCTTGCGCATGAAGGCCTTGGCATAGGTCATGTCCTCGAGGCCATGCGCCTTCATCGCGTAGGAGTAGAGACGATAGTCGCCCAGAAACTCCTCGACAGTTTTCACGTTGCCGATGTTCTCTTTATAATACTCGGCTTCACGCGCGATCTGCGGCTGCTGGGCGACGCGGTTTAGGCTGCTCCTCATGTCCCGCGTGATGCGACTGTAGTCGAGATAGGTCGATACCATGCCCTGGCGCCTCGTCGGTTACCCAAGGGGAAAGGCCGGATCCGATCCCCGAAACAGAATTCTGACGCGTCATGATTGCAGGACTGGCTTGCGTGTGGCTTTTGCCCGCAACCCGGGCGTCGGCGCAGTTGCGCCTGATCGGAACGAACCCGCCGGCGGCGTTGACGAAACGGAAACCCTGACCGGTCGGCTTTTGCTAACCATCGAAAAACGCAAAGTTTTCTTAACCGCGAATTTTAAGTCGTTCGGAAAGGGCGCCGCCTATTCTCCCGCACATAGAGGACGAAAAGTCCCGACGAGAAGACCGGAAACCGGCTCTCAAGGAAAAACAAGGGCGATTGAAATGCGCAACACACTCTCTCAACCCGCATGGGTCGAAAACACGCTCCGTCTTGATCCGCAGCGCTTTCCACAGCAGGCAAGCTACGCATTGCGTGGTCACACGGGTAATGTCACGATCAGCCTGGACGAGCGTGGCGCAGTTCTGCGCAAGGTGCTACCATCGAGCGGCCTGCCGCTTTCGATCGCATTGCCGGCGCGGGCATTCAAAGGGGTCGCGGCTCGCGCGATCGATCACGGCGACGGAGACGTTACAGTGACGCTGGAACTTCATCACGACGACCCGGACCTCTGCGTCCCGCTGCTCGTCGCACACGATCTGTCCGACATCGCAGCCGACTGGCGCGCCTGGGCAGAAGCCTACCGCATTCCGATGCTGATGGTCGAAGCGGACGGCGTGGCAAGGCCGCTCGAAGAGCATCTCGGTGACGTGCGCACGGCGCCCGTCAAGCCGCGCCGCCGCCACTCCTTCTTCGCAGAGCGCCGGCCGCGTTTCCTCGTGCGCCGTTCCACCGGCACGCTTGGCGTTCACATGAAGATCGACGGGCGCGAAATCATCGCCCGCAGTTAATTCCTGAAGCATACCTCCAGCACAACAGCCGGCCGTTCCCTGCGGCCGGCTGTTGGCGTTTGGCGCCGACGCCACATCTGTCGGGGAAGCTGGGCGCGGCGCATCGCGCGCATAACCTTCGCGCTCCCACGGCGCGGGGCAACTTTCGCCTCCGCGGAGAATTGCCGGGATGTTCCCACGGAAACAGCCGCACCGCCTTCTTCGTGCCATATCGGGTTCATAGCCAAGACCACGAAGAAGGAGAAACCCGATGCGCAAGCACATCGCCTCAGCCGTTGCCGCCGTCCTGTCCAGCTTCCGTGCACGTCACGAGGCAAAGAAGCGCAAGGCCGCCCGCGAGATCAGCTGGGCGTGACACCTAGGCGGCCCGCCAAGGGCTAAACTGACGGTAAGACATGAAGACGATCCTCCGCCGCGACGGAGGATTTTTCATATCAGGCGCAGGAGAAGCGCCAGCACCAGCCCGGCAAAGACAATCAGGCCGACGATGCCGTTGAACTTGAACAGCGCCAGGCACTGCGCGGCATCGTGGATGTTCAACACCAGGATCTGATAGGTCAGCATCGCGGCTGCAACCACAAGGCCGAGATAGGCGAAGGCCCCTGCCCCGGCCGCAAGGAACGACAGGAAGACAAGCAGCGTCGCGATGCCATAGAGGCCGATCAGCCATGGCCGCGGATTTTCACCGAACCGGCGCGCCGTCGAGCGCACGCCGATCAGTTCGTCGTCTTCCTTGTCCTGGTAGGCATAGATCGTGTCGTAGCCGATCGTCCAGGCGATGGCCGCGCCGTAAAGCAGAACGGCGGCAAGCGACAGCGTGCCGAATTCGGCAGTCCACCCCATCAATGCCCCCCACGAAAAGGCGAGCCCCAGGAAGAACTGCGGCCAATCGGTAAAGCGCTTGGCGAAGGGATAGATCGCGACGATTGCCAGCGACAGGATGCCGAGCACGATCGAGAAAGAGTTGAACTGTAGCAGCACGACGAGACCGGCGAGCGCCTGCAGCACCATGAACACCTTGGCCTGAAGGCGCGAGACGCGGCCCGACGGCAGCGGCCGCGAGCGCGTGCGGGCCACTTCCATATCGATGTCGTGATCGACGATGTCGTTGTAGGTGCAGCCGGCGCCGCGCATGGCGATGGCGCCGACGGTGAAGAGGAAACAATGGAACAGGAAGCGGCCGAACGAGAAGGTACCGGCGCTTGCCGCTGCGCCCGATGCCAGGGCCACCGACCAGAGGCAGGGCAACAGCAGCAGTTGCCAGCCGATCGGGCGGTCCCAACGGGCCAGCTGCGCATAGGGCCAAAGCGCGCGCGGCAGCACGCGATAGACCCAATTGTTGGACGGCGCGTCCTGAACGCGGCCGGAATCGGCAGAGATTGTGTTCATGTCCCTGTTTGACCCCGCAGGCCCGGCCGGTCAAGCGGCGAGATCGCCGCAGACCATGGGGCCCAAGCGCCAAATCAGGGGAGCGTGAAGTCGAAGCGGTAGGTGGCCGACAGACCGACGAGCACCTGGTTGCGGCTGCCGCGCTCGCGAACGAGGCTGGAATCGGCCGCCGGACCAAGCAGGCGCTTGTATTCGGCATAGGCGCTGGTCTCGAGCTTTTCCGTCGCCTGCCAGGTGATCGCAGCACCGACGCCGGCGGAGCCGACGCCGCCATGCGGCGAGTATTCGTTGAGGCCCGAGGCTGCAGCCTCGCGGCCATTCACGCCGTAATAGGCCGTGTAATAGCCGCTGGTAGCCGCCGACAGGCGCGGGCCGCCGGAAATGCGCACATTGCTGCTGACATCGGTAAACGCGTCGGCCGCGACATCGGCAACGACGCCGTGGTGACTGCGAATGCCCTGGCGGACCTCGGCGCGCACACGCAGCCAGTCGGTCGGGTAGACTTCGGCAAAGCCGCCGGCTTCGCCGCCGAACTTGACCGGATCAAGTCCCTTGAGATCGCTGGACGTGTCGGCATCGCGCTCGAAGATCAGCTTGCCGACGAGACCGGCGCGGAAGCTGCCCTGGTCGACCAGCGCATAGGACATGTTGTCGTTGCGCGAGGAAAAGCGGACCGTGCTGCCGGCCTTTCCGAGCGAGATCAGCGGTGCCGCCTGGAACATGCGCTTGGAGGCGCCTTCGTATTTCGGGCCGTAGAAGCCGGTGGCGCCAACCTTCAGATACCAGTCTCCGGACCAGAAATACTGGCCGTCGCCGGCGGAGGCGGCATTTGCCGACAGAAAAAGGGTTCCAGAAAGGAGGAGAAGAGAACGGATACGCAAGAAACAACTCCGGAAGATACATTCGCCGGGGCGAAATTGGCCGTGCCGTCGGGCCGAGGGAGGGAGATGGCAGGAACGGCACAGGGCGAGTTATTGCCCCTTGTTCCTACGATTCCGTTAACCAGGTCAATTCAGCCTTCGTTTCCCATGAGGGCCCGAGTGCCCTTGGTCACTGGCCGAGATAGGTCCTGAGATAGACGCTCGGCGGGCTGCCGAGCATGCGGCGAAACATGGTCGTAAAGGCCGCGACGTTCTCATAGCCGGCGTCGAGCGCCACGTTGATGATCGGCTCGCCGTCGGCAAGGAGTGGCAGCGAGGCGAAGATGCAGGCCTGCTGGCGCCAGGTGACGAAGCTGACGCCGGTCTCGTTGCGAAACAGCCGCGTGAACGACCGCCGGCTGAGGCTGAGCCGGTCCGCCCATTGATCGATGCTCGCCGACGCCGACGGCGCCTGCAGGAACTGCCGGCAGAGCGCCGCCAGCCTCTCGTCGCGCGGGAACGGCAGGCCGAGCGGGCGCTCCTTCAGCCGCCCGATTTCCTCGAGCAGCAGATCCGTGACCAGTCGCTCACGCCGCTCCGACATGGTTTCGTTCTCGACGCTGACGAGGGCGTCGACAAGACTGCCGGCGAGCGGGTTGATTTCCATGACCATCGGCCGCTCGGCGCGCAACAGGTCCGGCGCGAAGTAGATCGAATGCATGCGCACGTCGCTGATCATCTCGGCCGAATGCTCCATGCCGGCCGGGATCAGCAGTGCGTGGCCGGGCGGCACCATCCAGCGCCCGCGCTCGGTGCGCATCAGCACGACGCCGCCCCGCGCCCACCAGAGCTGGGTACGGGTGTGCTTGTGAAAGGGGACGAGCAGACCGGCATTGTAGTCCCGTCCGAGTGCGAGCACGGGGGCATTGCCTGTCTCGACCCAGTCGAGATTGCGGAAATGGTCCTCGTCGGGAAGCTGCGGCAGCGGAAATCGGCGGATCGGCATTTGGCCCACTCACGAAAGAATTCGACCAGATCACAAAAGCAGGCCAATCGCAACCTCAGTACAGATAGCCACGCCGCATACAACCTTCGAGACGGCAAGGAATCTCCCATGTCTACCGTGACCTCAACTTCCGGGATCTCCCCGGAAAAGACGGCCTTCTCCGTCATCCTCGCCGTCAGCTTCTGCCATATGCTGAACGACATCATGCAGTCGCTGCTGACAGCGCTCTATCCGCTGCTGAAAGCGAACTACTCGCTCGATTTCGTGCAGATCGGTCTCCTGACCTTCACCTTCCAGCTGACGGCATCGATGCTGCAGCCGGCCGTCGGTATCGTCACCGACCGCTGGGCGCTGCCCTATTCGTTGCCGCTCGCCATGTTGTCGACCTGCAGCGGCCTGATCCTGCTCGCCAATGCCCATGACTTCTGGGTGCTGCTCGTTGCCGCAAGCCTGATCGGCGTCGGCTCGGCGATCTTCCATCCGGAATCCTCGCGCATCGCGCGCCTTGCCTCCGGCGGCCGCCACGGTCTGGCGCAGTCGCTGTTCCAGGTGGGCGGCAATGCCGGCAGCGCCATGGGCCCGCTGCTCGCCGCCTTCATCGTCATTCCCTTCGGCCAGGGCAGCCTCAGCTGGTTCTCGATCGTCGCGATCATCGGCTTCTTCGTGCTCTCCTGGGTCAGCACCTGGTATGTGCGCCATCGCCGCACCACCATGAGCCGTGCTGCACCGAGCCGCGCCCTGCCTCTGCCGAAGGGTCGGGTGATGTGGGCGGTTGCCGTGCTCGTGCTCTTGACGGCCACCAAGAACGTCTACATGGCGAGCATCTCCAGCTACTTCACCTTCTTCGTCATCGAGAAGTTCGGCATCGACGTGCAGCAGGCGCAGCTGATGCTGTTCCTGTTCCTCGGCGCAGCCGCTGCCGGCACCTTCCTCGGCGGCCCGATCGGCGACCGCTACGGTGCCCGCTTCGTCATCTGGTTCTCGATCCTCGGCGTCATCCCCTTCGCCCTGATCCTTCCCTATGCGAACCTCTTCTGGACCGGCGTGCTCTCCGTCGTCATCGGCCTGATCTTCTCCTCGGCCTTCTCGGCGATCGTCGTCTTCGCCCAGGAACTGGTGCCGGGCCGGGTCGGCCTGATCGCCGGCGTCTTCTTCGGTTTCGCCTTCGGCTTCGGCGGCATGGGGGCTGCCGTGCTCGGCATCTTCGCCGACCGGCAGGGCATCGAGTTCGTCTACACGATCTGCTCCTATCTGCCGCTGCTCGGCATCCTCACGATCCTCCTGCCGAAGATCCCGGCGCGCTAGCATCTGAGGCCGAAGATATCCGGCAAACGCACCGGGCGCCGCCATGCGGCGCCCGGTTTTCGTTTGCGCGGCGAACAGCACTTGGCACCCCCGTCACTCGTCGCAGCCCTACGTAATCATTCATCAATTTTTGCGCGCTACGGTCGTCTGCAGGGCTTGGGCAGGGGTATACAATGCAGGGGCGAACGGCGATTCCGGCCTTACTGGCGACGTTGCTATTCGCAACGGCGGTAAAGGCCGAGACCCTGAACCTGCTCATCTGGGAATCCTATATCGACCAGAAGATCCTCGACCGCTGGACGTCGATCACCGGCGTTTCGGTACACCAGGTCTATTACGACAGCGGCGATACCCGCGACGAGGTGCTGGCCGATCCGAACAGTCGGGTCGATCTTGTCGTGACGGGCGAAAACAGCGCCGCCCTCTTCGGCCGCAAGGGCGTGCTCGAAAAGCTCGACGAGAGCAACGTCGCCTCGCTCAGGGACTATGACGAAAGCTGGCGCAAGCGCTGCTCCGGCCGGGGCCTGCCCTATCTCTGGGGCACGATGGGCATTCTCTACCGGTCGGATGTCGTGCCCGAAGCACCGACCTCCTGGCAGGACCTCATGCGTCCCACGCCCGCACTCGCCAAGCATGTGGCCATGTACGACGACCACAACGAGGCCTTCGTCGCACCTTTGATGCTGCTTGGGCATTCGATCAACACCAACGACAGCGCCACGCTGAAAGCCGCCTTCACACTGATGAAGGAACAGGCCCCTTCCGTGCTCACCTACGAATACGTCATCAGCTCGATCCAGAACCCAACCGTCAGCAAGGACATCTACATGGCGCTCGGCTATAGCGGCGACCAGCATGTCCTGAACGACAAGGCCGGAACGCCGGGCGTGTGGCGCTACGCCGTGCCCAAGGAGGGCACGCTTTCCTGGCTCGACTGCATGTCCGTCGTCGCCAATTCGCAAAACAAGGATCGGGCGCTGGCGTTGCTCGACTATCTCGGCTCGCCGGGAAGTGCGGCCGCCAACGCGCTCGCACTCAACATGCCGACGGCAAGCCGGGCGGCCCATGCACTGCTGCCGGAAGCTGTCCGCTCCGATCCGGCAATCTATCCCTCGCCCGACATTCTGGCCAAGAGCCAGTATCAACAGGAACTGTCCACAGAGTCGGTGCAGCTGCGCCGGCGCATCATCAGCACATTGGCGAATTTCCAGTGAACCTCGGCAAACGCGCGCTCATCCTGATCTTTCCCGTGGTGCTTGCCGGCTATCTGCTGGCGGCCGTCTCGGTCCACGTCACGCAGAGCCGCTCCATTCGCGCGCTCGAACATGCCAAGCTGTCGCAACGACTTGAACATGCGGCCGCTGTCTTCCAGAACGAGATCGGCCGCAGCAAAGGCTTTCTCAATGCGCTCTTGAACGGCAATTCGCTGCGCCAGTACGTTTCCGAAACCGATTCGAGTTACCGGGCCAATGCGCTCGGCGTCCGGCTGCAGGAAAGCGTCAAGTCGCTGCTCGACGATCCGACGGGCTACGTTTCGCTGGCACTTCTGAGTTCGGAACTCAAGTCGGAATACTACTTCGAAAACAGCTGGGATCCGTTCGCCGAGATCGACGAGGCTCAGCTCAACCTCGCCCGCCGGCTGATCCGGGAAGACAAACTCGCTGACTGGACCTATCTCTACGAAGCCGGCCAGAGACCGCGCATCGTCTATTCCTTCTTCCTCGATCCCATCGCCTTTACCCGGCCGCTGCCGAGCAAGAAATCGAGCGCCCTGCTCGTTCAGGTCGCGATCCAGCCCGATCGTTTCCTCGACATGCAGCAGGCGCTGAAGAAGGAATACGGCTCCGACATCGTTCTGCAGCCCTGGCCGCAGGCGATTACCGACGACCTTTCGGCAAGCGTGCATCTCGGGCCATCGCTCTACGCG
This sequence comes from Ensifer adhaerens, assembly GCF_002940685.1. Lineage (GTDB taxonomy): Bacteria > Pseudomonadota > Alphaproteobacteria > Rhizobiales > Rhizobiaceae > Ensifer > Ensifer adhaerens_E. The sequence continues at coordinate 113,279 of NZ_PNFP01000006.1, forward strand.
ACGCTGACCGTTTCGAGCGAGCATTTCGACGCGCTGATGGCGCGGCAGAAGTTCCTGCTGGCGCTCGGCGCCGTCGCCATGAGCCTGTTCTCGATCTGGCTGATCATCATGCTGATCCGCCGTTTCATCACCGATCCGATCGCCACGCTCGACGCCAATGTGATGGCGGTCATGGTGGGCGCGCGCGATGAAATCCGCGACATGGAAGAAAAGGGCGAAATCGGGCGGCTCACCGAAAACATTCGCGAACTGCACCGCCAGTCGGTGCAATCGCTGAAGCTCGTGCAGCGCAGCTCCTGGACCGATACGCTGACCGGGATCAGCAACCGCGGCCACTTCAATGCGCTTGCCGCCGGCGTCGTGCGCGAGGCGATCGCGGCCGGCGAGAAATGCAGCCTGCTGTTCATCGACATCGACAACTTCAAGTTCGTCAACGACAAGCACGGCCACGAGATCGGCGACGAACTCCTGAAGACACTGGCGACCCGTATCGCCGAGCGGGTCGACGCGATCACCGAACGGCGCGGCCAGAAGCCGGCCATCCTCGCCCGCCTCTCGGGCGACGAGTTTGCCGTGCTGGTGCGCTCGCGGCCGGGCGACGGGACGGTCCGGGAGATTTCGGCAGCCATTCTTTCGCTGTTCGAGGATGGCTTCGAAGTGTCGGACAAGCGCTATCCGGTGACGGCCAGCATCGGGGCTGCAATCTGCCCTGATGACGCCACCAACCTCGCCGAACTGATCTCGAACGCCGATGCCGCGATGTATCAGGCCAAGACCAGCGGGAAGAACCGTTCGGCCCGCTACTCGCGCGCGCTTCACGACAAGCGCACGCGGCTGCGCCAGATCCAGGACGAACTGCGTTCGCTCGATCCGGACGAGCAGTTCCATCTCGTCTACATGCCAATGGTCGATACCGAGGGCCGGGTCACCGGCTGCGAGGCGTTGCTGCGCTGGTACTCGCCGGTGCTTGGCAACGTCACCCCGGACGAATTCGTGCCGATCGCCGAAAGCTCGGGGCTGTTCACCAAGATCGATTGGTGGGTGATCAACAAGGCGATGTCCGATTGCCGCCAATTGAAAGCCCTGTTCGGCCCGGAAACGGTGCTCGCCATCAACATTTCCTCGGCCGAACTGCATTCCAAGGCGATCGCCGACCATTTCGCCGATTGCCTCGCGCGGCACGGCCTCGAGGCGCGATCGATCGAGATCGAACTCACCGAAACCTTCGCCGTCAAGTTCAGCGACCAGCTTCGTCGCAACATCGATGCGCTGCGCCAGAACGGCTTCCGCCTTTCGATCGACGATTTCGGCGCCGGGTACACGTCCGTGCAGCAGATCATCGAGTACACGGCCGACACCATCAAGCTCGACCGGGCGCTGGTGTCGAACCTCACCGCGTCGCAGTCGCTGCCGGTGTTGAAGGCGCTGATTGCGCTCTGCCACGCCAAGGACGTCGCGGTCGTCGGAGAGGGCATCGACACGCCGGAGAAGCTCTCCATGCTGACGGCCGCCGGCTGCGATCTGTTCCAGGGCTACCTCATCAGCAAGCCGCTGCCGATCGAGGATCTGGCAATCTGGGCGCTGACGCGCACCGCCCGCTACGCGCACGACGACGGACAGGACGATCATCACGGCCGTCAGGCCATCGCCTGAATGGTGGCGATTGCGAGAATCGCCACCTCAACTCCCGTTTTCCCTTGACCTTGCCGCCCTGCCGTCCTAACCGCAGCGCAACATTTTCGGGATATCGGGGGCTCAAATGAAGGTTCTTCTGATCGGTTCGGGTGGGCGCGAACACGCCCTTGCATGGAAGATCGCACAGTCGCCGAAACTGACGAAGCTCTACGCCGCGCCGGGCAATCCCGGTATCGCCGAGGAAGCTGAAATCGTCGCCCTCGACACCGACGACCATGCGGCCGTCGCCGAATTCTGCCTGAAGAAAAAGATCGATTTCGTCGTGGTCGGCCCTGAGGGACCGCTGGTCGCAGGCCTCGCCGACGTCCTGCGGGCAGCCGGCATCGCCGTCTTCGGCCCCTCGGCCGCCGCCGCCCAGCTCGAAGGCTCCAAGGGCTTCACCAAGGATCTCTGCGCCCGCTACCACATTCCGACCGGTGCCTATGGCCGCTTCACCGATGCTAAGAGCGCCAAGGCCTATGTGCGCGCGCAGGGTGCGCCGATCGTCATCAAGGCCGACGGCCTCGCCGCCGGCAAGGGTGTCACCGTCGCCATGACGCTCGACGAGGCGCTCGCCGCCGTCGAGGATTGCTTTGCCGGCGCCTTTGGCGCTGCTGGCGCCGAAGTGGTGGTGGAGGCCTATCTCGATGGCGAGGAAGCAAGCTTCTTCTGCCTCTCGGACGGCAAGACGGCGCTGGCTCTCGCGTCCGCCCAGGACCACAAGCGCGTCGGCGACGGCGACACCGGACCGAACACCGGCGGCATGGGCGCCTACTCGCCGGCCCCGGTGATGACGTCAGAGATGATCGAGCGCACGATGAAGGAAATCATCGAGCCGACCATGCGCGGCATGGCGGAAAGCGGCCATCCCTTCTCCGGCGTCTTCTTTGCCGGGCTGATGATCACCGCCAAGGGGCCGGAACTCATCGAATACAACGTCCGCTTCGGCGACCCGGAATGCCAGGTGCTGATGATGCGGATGAAGAGCGACCTTCTGCCGCTGCTCTACGCCGCGGCGACCGGCACGCTCGCCGGCATGGCCATAGAGTGGCGCGACGAAACGGCGCTGACCGTCGTGATGGCCTCCAAGGGCTATCCGGGCAGCTATGCCAAGAACACGCCAATTCAGGCGCTTCCCACAGCCTCGGCCACCACCAAGGTGTTTCATGCCGGTACAGCGATGAAGGACGGAGGCCTGGTCGCAACCGGTGGCCGCGTGCTCAACATCACCGCAACGGGAGCAAGCGCCGGCGCCGCCAAGGATGGGGCCTATGCCGCCGTTTCCGCGGTCGCCTGGGATAACGGCTTCTACCGGCACGATATCGGCTGGCGCGCGGTCGCACGCGAGAAGGCGTGACCGGAAACCGGTAGTTCGCGGATCATTCTATTTTTACCAATTCTCCTGACGGGAAAGTAAGGGAGCGCGCATATTCTTGCCGGTAACGATCCGGGAGAAAAACGATGCGCCTGTTGCTGATCACCACCGTGCTTGGGCTTGCCGCAGGCAACGCGGCGGCGTCGTCGATCGAAGCGATCGCGTCCGGAACGACCGACAATGCCAGTGTCTCCTTGGTCTCCTGCGCCGGCTGCCCGCCGCTGCAGTCGAGAAAGAAAGTGACCTATGTCGTCCCCACGATCGCGGCGGGCGACCAAACGGTCGAGTTCAAGAAAATCAACGGCGAGACGAAGATGGTGCGCACCGAAGCCTGGCTCGGGGGCTCGCCGGTCGTCTTCGTCAGCAGGCCGTCGCAAGAGAAAATCCAGTCGGCCGCAGCGGCACCGGACGACGCGGCAACCGTAACGGTCTCGAACATCGCGAACGACCAGAACCCGCAGGCTTCCAAGCCGGAGTTTCTTTCCATCGATCAGACCGCAAAGACCGCCGCGGTAACCCCGATCGGCGCCTCCATGGCGGCTTCGCCGGCCGCCGACGAGGGCTCACAGGATTTTGATCCGGCCGCGCTCGAACTTCGGCTAAACTGAGTACCTATCGGGAAAGTTCCCTGCCCCGCTCAGCCGTCCCCTGCATCTAAAGGCTGACGGGCGTTTCGCTGCATAGCGAGAGATTACGCCCCTGAGAGAAGCAGGGGCGTAATCTTTTATTGCGGGCCTTCCAACTCTTCGATCCGCGCGATCAGTGCGTCGATCTGCCTGTCCGAATAGACCTCGATGCCGTTGGCGGCGAGCAACGCGGCCGTGACGCCCTCCCCCGGATGGCGCGCGCCGGAAAAGCTGCCGTCATAGACGAAACCGGATCCGCAGGACGGGCTGCCATCGATCAGCAGCGCGAAGTGGCAGGCGGCCTCCCTTGCGAGCGAAAGCGCGTTTTCCGCCGCCTGCACGAAATCGCCGGTCACGTCGCGGCCGTTGATCTCCACCACCCTTGCGTTGCCGGCCAGCACGTCCTTGCCGCCGGCGCCGGCGGCGATTTCGGCCGGCGGCCGCGGCACCGGCATGCCTGCCGACATTTCCGGACAGATGGTCACGAGGCGGCCTTCGGCCCGCCAGCGGTCGATCGCCGGGTGAACAAGCGGTTTCGACTGGCCATCATAGCGGACGGCGTGGCCCATGAGACAGGCGCTGACGAGGATTTTTGCGGGCATGTCTCCCTCTACTCCGGTGCCATGCCAGTGAGCAAGCGCGATCATGGGGATCGCTGGCCCAAAACCTCAGATCCAGCGATCGTTTGCGGCGGTTCGCTCACCGCCCTCGTGGCCGGTGTTGAGCGTGCCGCGCGGCTCGATCAACAGCATCTTCACCTCGCGCTCGGCATAGGGCTTGTGCTCGACGCCCTTCGGCACGACGTACATTTCGCCGGGGCCGAGCGTCACGGACCCGTCGCGAAAATCGATCCGCAACGTGCCTTCAATGACGATGAAGGCCTCGTCGGTATCCTGGTGGTCGTGCCAGATGAAGTCGCCCTCGATGCGCACGATCTTGAACTGGTAGTCGTTGAGCTCGGCAATGACGCGCGGCTGCCACTGATCGCTGAAGAGCGCGAGCTTTTCAGTGAAATTGATCGGCTTGTAGGTCTTCGTCGCGATGTTCATCGGCTGTCTCCATCTTGATGATGGAGACAGCATATAGGGCGCCAACTCGCAGCGAGCTTGAACGTTTGTGCGAGAGCAACTGCCGCCAGCGAGCCGGCGGCAGGCAACTCAGCTTAGCCGGCGATCTTGGAGAAGTCGGCGACGGTGCCGGTGGCCGAGCGGATGAGACCCAGCAACGCCAGGCGGTTGGCCCGGATCGCCGCATCGTCGTCATTGACCAGCACGTCGTTGAAGAACTGGTCGACCGGCTGGCGCAGCTTTGCCAGAGCTTCCATGGCCGAACGGAAGTCCTCCTTGGCGATCGCCTCGCGCGCCTCGCCCGAACCGGCTTCGACGGCCTGGTGCAGCGTCTTTTCGGCATCGAGACGGAAGAGGCCGGCATCGACGGCGTCGGCGACGGTCGTGCCCTTCTTCTCTTCGGCTGCCAGGATCTGCGTCGCGCGCTTGGTGCCGGCCAAGAGATTGCGGCCTTCCTCGTCGGTGATGAAGGCGGTCAGCGCCTCGACGCGGCGGGCGATCATCAGAAGATCATCCGAATCCGGCGTCAGCACCGCGTCGATCAAATCGTGGCGGGCGCCGAGATCGCGCAGATAGACCTTGAGGCGGTCATGGAAGAAGGAGAGCAGATCGACGGAAACGTCGGCCGACAGTTCCGGCTTCTGCGCGCGAAGGGTCACGAGCGCCGTTTCGAAAGCGGGCAGCAGCGCCAGGCGCGCCTTGCCTTCCAGGATCAGGCGGATGACGCCGAGTGCGGCACGGCGCAGCGCGTAAGGGTCCTTCGAGCCGGTCGGCTTTTCGTCGATCGCCCAGAAGCCGACGAGCGTGTCGAGCTTGTCGGCAAGCGCGACGGTGACCGCCACCGGATCGGTTGGCGCGCGGTCGGAGGGGCCGTTCGGCTTCCAGTGGTCTTCGATTGCGGTCGCGACAGAATCCTTTTCACCCTGAAGCAGCGCATATTTGTGCCCCATGATGCCCTGAAGCTCCGGGAATTCGCCGACGGCTTCGGTCCGAAGGTCCGCCTTCGCGAGCACGACGGCGCGGTCGACGAGCTTGGCGTCGGCGCCGGTGACCTTGGCGAGTTCGGCAGCCAGCGCCCGGATGCGGGCGACACGTTCGCCCTGCGTGCCAAGCTTGGCATGGAAGGTCACGTTCAGCGCGTCAAGCTTGGCCATACGCTGGTCGAGCGGCTTCTTCAGATCGAGATCGAACTTCCTGGCCGAGGCTTCCAGCGTTTCGAGGTCCGGCAGGTTGCCCTGGTCGCGGTGCCAGAAATGCGCGGCGTCCGAAAGGCGGGCACGCACGACCTTGCCGTTGCCGTGCACGATTTCCTTGCCGCCATCCTTCGCCTCGATGTTCGAGACCAGGATGAACTTGTTGGAGAGCGTGTCTGCGCCCGGCGCGCGGGTGACGAAGCACTTCTGGTTGGTCTTGATCGTCAACCGGATGATTTCCGAGGGAATTTCGAGATAGGCGTCCTCGAAGCTGCCCATCAGCACCTGCGGCCACTCGACGAGGCCGGAGACCTCTTCAAGCAGGCCTTCGTCCTCGACCAGCTCGAGACCGTTGGCGAAGGCGACATTGCGCGCATCCGCAAGGATCATCTCCTTGCGGCGCTCGCCGTCGAGCACGACCTTCGCCTTTTCGAGCTTCTCGGCGTAGTCGGCAAAGCGACGGACCGTGATCGCTTCCGGCGCGTGGAAGCGGTGACCATAAGTGACGTTTGAGGCGACGATGCCGTCGACTTCGAACGGGATCACATGGGTTTCCTCGGTTTCCGAGCCGAAGGTGCAGACGATCGACTGCAGCGGGCGGACCCAGCGCAGCGCGCCTGGCTTGGCGGATGCGGCGCCAGAGCGCATCGGCTTCGGCCAGGGGAAGTTGCGGATGATCTCGGGCATCGCCTCGGCGATGATCTCTTCGGCGGGGCGGCCCGGCTTGACGATGTGGGCGACATAGAAATCGCCCTTCTTCGGGTCGCTATGGACGTGTGCCTCGCTGATCGAGGAAAGGCCGGCGCCGCGCAGGAAGCCTTCGATCGCCTTCTCGTTGGCGTCGGTGCGCGGGCCCTTGCGCTCTTCGCGAATGTCGGCGGAGCGGGCGTTGAGGCCGCGAATATCGAGCGTCAGCCGGCGCGGCGTCCAGTATTCGCGCGCACCCTCATAGGTCAGGCCCGCTTCGACCAGGGCATCGGTCAGCAGCTTCTTGAGGTCGCCGGCCGCCTTGCGCTGCAGGCGGGCAGGAATTTCCTCGGAGCGGAGTTCGATAAGAAGATCGGGCATGGGAGTGACTTTTTCTGTTCCTGACGGTTGCGGCGGACTTAGCAATCTCTGGCAAGATTGTCACCAAGCGCCGCGATGAATTTGGTTTTCCAAGGGCAAGTGCGAGGCGGATTTACCAGCCGCCGCCACCACCGCCACCACCGCCGCCACCGGAGAAGCCGCCGCCGGAGGAAAAGCCCGACGAGGACGATTTGGGTGGGGGCGGCAGCGACGAGGTCATCGTATCGGCCATGGACCCGGCGAAGCCGCCGATGCGATCGCCGAAGGTACTGGAACCGAAACCGTCGCCCTGATACCAGCCCGGCTGATAGGCGGCGGCCGCAGCGGCCCCGGCAGCGGCTGCCAGCAGCCAGCGATCGAAGGTCGCAGTCCAGGGCTTCTCGACGCCGAGTGCCACCGCATAGGGCAGCAACGTCTCGAAATGCCGGGGCGACATTTCGGGGGCGCCCTGCATGTTCATCCGGTCCTTCTCGGCGAGCGTCATGTATTGCCTGAGCCCATCGATGCCATCCATCATCCGCGTTCCGAGCGGCGTCGGCGCGCCCATCAGGAAGAAGAACAGCACGTTGACGAGAACGATCGCGCCGATGACGAAGAGCAAGGGCAGTTCATCGGTCTCGGCTGCCGAATAGAAGACGGCGGCAAGAATGGTGGAGAAGATCGTGAAGGCGACGAAGCCGATGAAGGCGACGACCACGATCGACATGATGCGGCTCATCAGGCTCCTCTCGCGCCGCAGCGACTTGCCGAAGGACACGGCGAGGATCGACACGAAGAAGGCGATGAAGACGGGAACGATCGCCAGCGGCAGGCTGTCCTCGCTGAGATCGCCGAACAGGAAGACCGCCGCAACCGCCAGCACCGACAGCACGACGCCGGCGACAATATAACCGCTGTTGGCGTGGTAGTACTTGCCGCGATGCTCGCGCTCCATGGCGCTGCGGAAATCGGCGCCGGTCGCCTGCACCCGGGTGCCGTGGGCACGATCGATGGTCAGCTTGCCGCCGCTAGCATTGACCGCCTTCATCACCGCCGCCTCCCCGGTCGGCAGCTTCTCGTCACCCCTCTTGCCGGTTGCGGCAATGACGATGGCGTTCTTCAGGTCTTCCAGCACCACGTGACCCTTGACGGCCAGATTGAGGGCCGCCGCCGAAAGCGCCGTCCAGCCCTCGCCGGAAAAGCCCTTGTTGTCGATATAATTGACCAGCGCCGGCGAGATGCCCTCCGGTGGATCCCAGCGCGGCACCATGACGCCGCGGTCCGGATCACGGCCGACCCTGAGCCAGGCCTGGCTGTAATAGAGAAGGACGACCGCCAGTCCGGCACCGGCGATCACGAGCGCCAGATGGTCGCGCAGCCACCAGGCATTCTCCTGGCTGGAGGACGGGCTGTCGATGCTGCCCTTCGGCATCTTGATGGCGATGGTCAGCCCCTCGCGCGGGCCGAGGCGGCGGGTGGTGGCAAAGAAGATCTCGCGGCCATCCCGCGACGCCCGGGCGTCCTTACCGGTCGCGCCATAGCTGCCGGTGAAGAAATCCAGCGCTTCGGCCCGCACGCCCTCCGGTAGCGTCACCGTCGCGCTCGCCTCGCCGATCGGGAAATCCCATTCGGTACCGGTGACGTTCCAGTAGAGTTCGTCGTGATCGTCGAAGAAACGGATCTGCCTGCCGGTCTCGTAGGTGAACTGGAAGGTATGTTCGCCGGGCTCCAGGAAAACCTCGGCCGAGCCGGTGTAGATGCGGATGCCGCCGCTGATCGTCTCGGTGCGGTAGGGTTCCTCCTCGCCGTCGCGCTCGACCGAAAGGAGCTTGAAGTCGACCTTGCTCCGCTTGCCCTTCGCATCGGTGAAGGTCAAGGGCATGTCGCGATAGATGCCGCGGCGGATCTTGTTGCCCTCGACCGTCGCCGTGATCGTCTCCGTCACCGTCATCGTGCCGTCCTTGGCGACGTCGATGACGGAGCGGTAGGCGGAGAAGACCTCCTCCGCCCGCCCGACGCTCGCCGTTGCCAGCAAAAAGACCAGGAAGGCAAATGCGGCAGCGAGACGGACCATGCGGTTCAGGCTTTCCTGTCGTTGAGGCTCAAGGCGCGGCGGCGGGCGCTAGGGCCGGTCGCCGGTGAATTCGACGCCGAGCGAGGCGAGCGCGTCCCAATAGGCCGGATAGGTCTTGGCGACGCAGCCGGGATCCTCGATCGAGATGCCGTGGATCTTGAGACCCGCAAGCGCAAAGCTCATGGCAATACGATGGTCGGCGAAAGTGTCGATCGAGGCCGGCAGCGTCTGGCCAGCAAGCCCGGGATCGGACGAGACAATCAGGTCGTCGCCTTCCTCATGTGCAAGGCCCGGCCGGATCGCCGTCAGACCGAGCGACAGCGCACGCACGCGGTCGCATTCCTTGACGCGCAGGTTTGCGAGACCGACGAAGCGCACCGGCGTGTTGTTGAAGGCCGCAAGCACGGCGATCGTCGGGATCGCGTCCTGCATCTGCGAACCGTCGATGACATCAGGCAAATTCGGGAAGCTTGCGATCACAGCGTGCGCCCGCGCATCCGGCTGCGAGAAGGTGGTCGCCGGAACGCCGAGATCGATGGCACCACCGGTCAGCACTTCCGCCGCCCAGAGATAGGTGGCTGCCGAAGCGTCCGGCTCGATGACATAGTCGGCTGCACGGTAACCGGTCGGCGCGACTTTCCAGACGGACGGGCTCACCTGCTCCACCTCTGCACCGAAGGCGCGCATGGCGGCAACCGTCAGGTCGATATAGCCGCGCGCGCCGATCTCGTCGCCGGCAAGTTCGATGCTGACCGGTCCCTTGGCGCCGGGAGCCGCCATCAGGAGGGCCGAGACGTACTGGCTCGAAAGGCCGGCATCGATGACGACGCGACCGGCCGGGAAACCGCCCGTGCCTTTGACGGTGACCGGCGGGCAGCCGGTCTCGGAGGAGACTTCGACGCCGAGCGTGCCGAGCGCTTCCACCAGCGGCTTGATCGGCCGCTTGCGCATATGCTGGTCGCCATCGACGACGACCGTGCCGTCAACAAGGGCGGCGGCGGCCGTCAGGAAGCGCGTCGCAGTTCCGGCGTTGCCGAGGAACAGGGGCGCGGCAGGCGGGTTGAGCTTGCCGGTGCTGGTGACGACGAAGGTCGTATCGTCAGGTTCGCTGACCTCGACGCCCATCGCGCGTAGCGCTTCCGCCATATAGCGCGTGTCGTCGCTCTTCAAGGCGCCGGTCAGCCGGCTCGTGCCCTTTGCAAGGCCGGCCAGAAGCAGCGCGCGGTTGGTGATCGACTTCGAGCCCGGCGGGCGGACATGGCCGTTGAGCGGATGGTCGGTCGGCAGGATGGTCAGCTTCTTCATGCTATCGGTGGTCATCGGATAGGTCTCTTGATGCGAATGGCGCCGCGGCGGGATCCCGCGGCGAGGAATGTTCGGGGACGCCTTTGCGTGGATAGTCAGAACTTGACCTGCGGCACCGCGCGGTCGGCTTCATTGGTGATTTCGAAGTAGCCGGCCTTTACGAAGCGGAAGGCGTTGGCAATGAGGTTCGAGGGGAAGCTCTCGACCTTGACGTTCAAGTCACGGGCAGCGCCGTTGTAATAGCGGCGCGACATCTGAATCTCGCCTTCGATCGTTTCCAGCGAGCGCTGCAGCTCGGCAAAATTCTCGTTGGCCTTCAGGTCCGGATAGGCTTCCGCCAGCGCAAACAGCTTGCCGAGCGCCTGGGAGAGCGCGCCTTCCGCCTGGGCACGGCCCTCGACGTCGCCCGCCGGCACCGCCTGCGCGCGGTTGCGCATGGCAATCACTTCTTCCAGCGTCGACTTTTCGTGCGCGGCGTAGCCCTTCACGGTCTCGATCAGGTTCGGGATCAGATCCGCGCGGCGCTTCAACTGCACGTCGATGCCCGACCAGGCCTCCTCAGCGATCTGCCGCGCCTTGACGAGACCGTTATAGACGAAAACCAGATACAGGATCACCACAACGGCGATTGCCAGACCGATCATAGGGCACCCTCCAAAAAACTCGCGCAGAGATTAGCATTCGCTTCTCAGCTTCATAGCGCTTTCTGCAGCATTCGGGCCGAGAAACGCATTGCTCCCCAATTGCCATTTGCAGCGTGAACACACTGTTCACCGCATCAGCGCCCGATCAGACGAAAACCTCTCGATTCCTGTTCCAATGGTAACGGCGAGCCCGGCGGCGATCGGCGATAGTCGCTTCATCGAACAACCCGGAACCGAAGTGAAGACCATGAAAACGCTCGCAACTCTCATCAACGTGATCGCCTTTACGGCGCTCTTCGTTGCCTATGCGAGCGCCCATTCGCCCGAACGGCCGACCGGTGTTCGCCGCGCCCTGCAGACCTATTCCGGTCAAGTCTATACCGGTGCCTACCCGACGATGAAACCGTTCTGCAAGAACGATATCAGCGCCACCCGGATCATCTGACAGCGGGAATGGCAATCGCTGACATGATCGCTTCTGCCGCCTCATCCGCACCGAGTGTCGTCACGTCGATCTCGACCAGAAGATCGCCGTTGCCGCGCAGCAGCCTGTGGGCGCGACGCAATCCCAGGAGAACTTCGGGGTCGGTCAGCTTGTGCAGCTTGCTGCGACCGGCGCGTGTGAGACGCTTCAGATTTTCCTCGATATCACAGTCGATCACGACCGCAATGAAGCGCGCACCGCGCTGTCGGGCGAGCGCGGCGCAGTCCTCGAAGGCGCGCGCATCGGCGGCATCGTCCGAGAGCGCGTCGGTAAAGACGAAGGATTGTTCAGCCGGCGCCTTTGCGAGATGTTCGAACACGCTTTTACGCACTGCAGACCGCAGCGAGCGATAGAGCGGGTCGCCGCGCGCAAACAGCGCTTCTGCCGGATTGATCAGCGTGTGGTTGTCGGCGAGCCGCGCGCCGAGCCTTTCGGCCAGATGGCGCGCGATTGTGAGCTTGCCGGAGCCCGGCCAGCCGTTGATGTGAACGACGAGGTCGGACGGTTCCACCCTCAAGCGGCGTCCCGGTTGAGGTTCGCGCCGCCGGCGTCGGTCAGGAGGAAGGCTTCGCCGCAGGCTTTCGCCAGCGTACGCACGCGCAGGATGTAGCTCTGGCGCTCGGTGACCGAGATCACCCCGCGGGCATCGAGCAGGTTGAACACATGGCTCGCCTTGATGCACTGGTCATAGGCGGGGAAGACGCACTTGTGCAGATGGTTGTTGCTCTCATCACCCGGTGCGCCGGCTGCCAGCAGCGCCTGGCACTCCGCTTCCGCGTCGATGAAGTGCTGATGCAGCATCGCGGTGTTGGCGTATTCGAAATTGTAGCGCGAGTATTCCTGTTCGGCCTGCAGGAAGACGTCGCCATAGCTGATCTTCTCGGCGCCCTCGCGGCCGTTGAAGTTCAGGTCGTAGACGTTGTCGACGCCCTGCACATACATGGCAAGACGCTCGAGACCATAGGTCAGTTCGCCCGAAACCGGCGAGCATTCGATACCGCAGACCTGCTGGAAGTACGTGAACTGCGACACTTCCATGCCGTCGCACCAGCATTCCCAGCCGAGCCCCCAGGCGCCGAGCGTCGGGCTTTCCCAGTCGTCCTCGACGAAACGGATATCGTGCAGCAGCGGGTCGAGGCCGATCGCCTCGAGCGAGCCGAGATAGAGCTCCTGCAGGTTCGACGGGTTCGGCTTCAGGATCACCTGGTACTGATAGTAATGCTGCAGGCGGTTCGGGTTTTCGCCGTAGCGGCCATCGGTCGGGCGACGCGACGGCTGCACGTAGGCCGCGCGCCAAGGACGCGGCCCGAGAGCACGCAAGGTCGTCGCCGGATGGAACGTGCCGGCGCCCACTTCCATGTCGTAGGGCTGCAGAACGGCACAACCCTTGTCGGCCCAATAGTTGTGCAGTGTCAGGATCAGAGCCTGAAACGAGCGCTTCGGGTTCATATGATCAGGCAGAGTGGTCATGGATCGCGTCCGGATATCTTCCAAAAAATGAGCCGGACAGGTGCCACGCCTGATGACGAGGGTCAAGCGCTACGGCAGCGGGTGGGCAAATAGACCGACTGTCGCCTTCTGCGCGCCGACCGCCCCTACTCGCCATCACGCTTCAACCTGTATTCGCCGGTTTCTGGGTCCTGCACCAATGTTCCCTGGGCCCCGGTCCGCTCCTCGCGGCGAGCCTGTTCGCGCTGGCGCGTCAGCTTCCGGGCATCCGCCACAAATTTGCGGTAGCCGAGCCAGAAGACAAAACCTGCGATCAGGAGCAGGATGAGTTGCGGCATTTTCCCTCCAAGGACATTTCAGGCCGGGCAGGCATCAAAGCCCGAACCGCGCCCACAATGCCCTTTCCTCGATGGCTTCGGCAAGTCCCGCCGCTGCGGAAGCCGCCAACGGCGCGGCGATTGCGCCGGCAACGGCAGCACCTGTCTGCCGGCGACCGAAAAGGCTGCGCACCGGCTGGATGAGTTCGAGGCGCGCCTTCTCGCCATAGCGCTTCTTCACCTCGCCGCGCAGGTCCCCAAGACCGTCGATCAGACCCAGCTCCAGCCCACGCCGGCCCGTCCAGAAAAGCCCGGAGAAGATGTCGGGATCGTCGGCGAGCAACTGCCCGCGACGCGCCTTGACCATCTGGATGAAGGTGTCGTGGATGTCGAGCTGCAGGTTCTTCAGGAAGGCGATGTCACCCTCCTTTTCCGGCTGGAACGGATCGAGCATCACCTTGTTTTCGCCGGCGGTATAGACACGCCGCTCGACGCCGATCTTCTTCAGGAGTTCCGGAAAGCCGAACCCGCCCGAGACAACGCCGATCGAGCCGACGATCGAGGTCGGGTCGGCGATGATCTCGTCACCGGCAAGCGCGATCATGTAGCCGCCGGATGCCGCAACGTCCTCGACGAAGATCAGCACGCGCTTCTTCTTCTCAAGGGCGAGATCGCGGATGCGCTGATAGATCAGCCGCGACTGTACCGGCGAGCCGCCAGGCGAATTGACGGAAATCGCCACAGCGGGCGCTTCCTTTATCGCAAAGGCCTTTTCGAGAAGCGGTGCCGCCGAGGCCAGGTTGAGTGCTGGCCGGAACTGACCGCCACCGGCCATGATCGCGCCGTGGAGCCGGACGACGGGGATCGTCACGCCTTCCTTGCGAAAACGCTTCGGCAACAACCGTCTCAGGAATGCCTTCATTTCAACTCCTGCCTGCTGGGCCATGTCCACGATCTTGGGCCGGAACAACCGGAAATCATAGACGTGACCTCGCCTCATCGGCGAAAGCAATATGCTTCGCCGCACCTGTTCGGATCACCCGCCAAGGGTTCTTCCATGCCATGTATGCACTGATGCGGCGAACGCAATGCCGCATACGGTAAATCAGCGGCGGCGATAGACGGCGCGACCATTGTTGAGGTCGTCGACATGGTCGGCGAAGCGATGTCCCTCCTCGTGCATGACGAGCGGCGCGCGCAGCACCAGCCGCTTGCGGCTCTGCTTGATCGCCGTCACCAGGATGCGCACGGCGTTTTCACCGACCCGCGGATGCAGCGCCGTCACCTCGATGCCGCCGAAACGGCGGCCGCAGGCGGCGATGATCTCGGCGATCGATTCCGGCCGGGCAATCAGCGACAGCTGCCCGCCCGGCTTCATGATCGCGCCTGATGTCTTCACCCAGACTTCGAACAGCCCGTCGCTCATCGCATGTGCCTCGGCTTTGAGGCTATCCGGCGTCTTGCGGTCGGAGGCATCGTTGAAGGGCGGGTTCATGATCACGTGGTCGAAGCTGTCATCGGCGAGGCCGGCCGCGACGCGCGCCTTGCCGGCGAGCGAAACGTCGGCCTCGATGACCGAGACTCGCTGGGCAAAGCGGGCATTGTCGGCGAGCGCCAGGCTGCGGCGGGCGTATTCCGCCATGACTGGCGAACGCTCCACCAGCACCACTTCCGCGCCCTCCATGCGCGAGGCAACGGCCATGCCGGCAGCGCCCGCCCCGGCGCCGAGATCGGCGACCCGGCAGGGACGATCCGATGCCACGAGCGATGCCAGAAGCATGGCGTCCATGCCGGAGCGGTGACCCTGGCCAAGCGGCTGGACGACGTGGAACCTGCCGCGATGAAAGGCGTCGACGGTCTCGGTCGCCGCAGCCGGCATCGGCTCCGCGCTCAAGGTCGCAACTCCGCCTCGAGCCCGGCATCGATCAGGATCCGGCGCGCCGCATCCGCGTCTTCCTCGGCGACCAGAAACCGACGGGGCAAGAGGCCAAGCGAACCTTCGAGAATGCTCATCCCCTGGTCGGCGATGAGGCTTGCGATACCGGCATCCTTCATCAGGCTCTCGGCGAAGGAGAGCACGACGGCATCGTTGGTACGGATCAATTCCTTCATCCGGCGGTTTTTCCTGTCCTATTTCAGCAAGCGGGACAATTCGCCTCTTGCCGCACGGGACACCCCTTCCTATTGTCGAAAGCGACAATGAAAACAGGAGTCCCGGTGTGGGCGTAGTGATACCGCTGGAAGACAGCAAAAACAAACAGGCGTCCGTAAAGCCGCTCGTCGACCTGACTGCGTCGGACATGGAGCGCGTCAACCAGCTCATCCTGTCGAAGGCCGGCTCCGACGTTCAGATGATTCCCGAAGTCGCCAACCACCTGATTTCTTCGGGCGGCAAGCGCCTGCGTCCGATGCTGACGCTCGCCTCCGCCTCGATGTTCGGCTACGAGGGCGACGCCCACGTGAAGCTCGCGACCAGCGTCGAGTTCATGCACACCGCCACGCTTCTCCATGACGACGTCGTCGACGAAAGCGACCTTCGCCGCGGCAAGTCCACCGCACGCACGATCTGGGGCAACCAGGCGAGCGTTCTGGTCGGCGACTTCTTGCTCGGCCAGGCCTTCCGCATGATGGTCGACGTCGGCTCGCTCGATGCGCTCGACGTGCTGTCGACCGCCGCTTCGGTCATTGCCGAAGGCGAAGTGCTGCAGCTTTCCGTCGCCAAGAACATGGAAACGACCGAGGACGATTACCTCCAGGTCATCCGCGCCAAGACCGCAGCGCTTTTTGCCGCTGCCGCCGAAGTCGGGCCGATCGTCGCCCAGACCAGCAAGTCCGATCGCAACGCGCTGAAATCCTACGGCATGAACCTCGGCCTCGCCTTCCAGCTCGTCGACGACGTGCTCGACTACGGTGGCTCGTCGAGCGACCTCGGCAAGAATGTCGGCGACGATTTCCGCGAAGGCAAGATCACCCTGCCGGTGATCCTCTCCTACCGTCGCGGCACGGCGGAGGACCGTGCCTTCTGGCGCGAGGCGATCGAAGGCGGCGACAGCAGCGATCAGAACCTCGACAAGGCTCTGGGTCTGATCAAGCGCTATGGCGGCCTCAGCGACACGATCGCACGCGCCCAGCACTACGGCACGATCGCCCGCGATGCGCTGGCGCCGCTGCCGGCGTCTCCCTGGAAATCGGCGCTGACCGAAGTCATCGACTTCTGCATCGATCGCGTCAGCTGACGGGGCATCGGGCGAGCCAGAGCGGACGATAGGATTTTCTTGCCGCGTTGCGCCAAAAAAGCCATTCTGTTCCTCAAGAGTTGCGCTGGGCTATCTGTGGCTGACTCCGAAACAACCCTTAGTGGTGCGAAAGCCGAGCGATCGGCGCGAAAGGTTTGACATGCGGCAAAAGACGATTCTCCGCCTCCTCAGCGGCGCAGCACTGCTGGCTCTCGCTGCAGTCAGCGGCGGTCACCAGGCCTTTGCCGAGGAGAAGGCCGCAGCCGTCGAGGAAACCGAACCGTTCGACATCAAGTCGGTCAACACCTTTTCCGGCGCCTTTCTCGCTGCCCGCACCGCCGATACGGATCGCGATTTCGCTTCCGCCACCGAACTCTACCGGATCGCGCTTCAGTTCGAGCCCAACAACAACGACGTCAAGCAGCGGCTGATGATCACGCTGCTGATGGCCGGCCAGTTCGACGAAGGCGCGAAGATTGCCGAGCAGCTGAAGTCCGACCCGGCCGTCGAGCGCATCACAACGGTCATTCGCGCAATCGAAGCCATCCGCAAGCGCGAGTATCGCAATGCGCAGAAGCTTCTGAACTACCAGGGACCGAACGATCTCGACCGGCTGATGAACGGCCTGCTTTCGGCCTGGGCGAAGTTCGGCCAGGGCAAGTCGAAGGAAGCTCTGGCGCAGATCAAGGAGCTTGACGGCCCCGAATGGTTCCGCGTGTTCAAGAATTACCATGCCGGCGCAATCGCCGTTGCCGCGGGTGACAAGCAGACGGCGCGTACTAGGCTCAACGATGCCATCCTCGACCGCGAAGGCGGAAGTGCCGCCCCCGACACCTTCATGCGCGCGGTGGAAGCGCTCGCCCGTTTCGAGGCGCGCGAAGGCAACAAGCAGAAGGCCCTCGACACCGTCGCCGTCGGCGAAAACATGGTCAACAACTACACGCCGCTGCAGGCGCTGAGGACCGAGATCGAGAACGGTGTTCCGCAGGAACAGCAGGTCAAGAACGCCACCCAGGGTGCCGCGGCCGTGCTCTTCTCGATCGGCGCGGCACTCAACCGCGACGGCGCCGAGGATATCGTCTCGCTCTATCTGCAGACCGCGCGCCGGCTCGACCCTGACAGCGCCGATATCCTGGTCATGCTCGGCGGCATCGCCGAAAACCTGAAAAAGCCGAACGAGGCGATCGAACTCTACAAGGCCATTCCCGAGACATCACCGATGCGGCGCGTTTCGGAACTGCAGCTCGGCCTCAGTCTCGCCAGCATCGGCAAGGTCGATGAAGCAAAGAAGCACCTGAAGGCGCTGATCGACGTCGATCCGAAGAACATCCGCAACTATCTCGCCTATGGCAGCGTGCTTTCCGACGCCAAGGACTACAAGGAGATGGGCGAGCTCTACGACCGGGCGGTCGACCAGATCGGCCCCGTGCCGAAGCGCAGCGACTGGACCGTGTTCTTCCAGCGCGGCATTGCGTACGAGCGCCAGAAGCTGTGGGACAAGGCCGAGCCGAATTTCCGCAAGGCGCTGGAACTCAATCCGGACCAGCCGCAGGTGCTGAACTATCTCGGCTATTCCTGGGTCGACATGAACATCAACCTCGACGAAGGCCTGGAGATGATCCGCAAGGCCGTCGAGCTGAAGCCGGATGACGGCTACATCGTCGATTCCCTCGGCTGGGCCTATTTCCGCATGAACCGCTTCGACGACGCGGTGGTCGAACTCGAAAAGGCGGCCGAACTGATGGCCGGCGATCCGACGATCAACGATCACCTCGGCGACGCCTACTGGCGCGTCGGGCGCAAGCTCGAGGCCGTGTTCCAATGGACGCAGACGCTTGAGCTGAAGCCCGAGGAAGCCGAGATCCCGAAGATCAAGGCGAAGATCGAAAACGGCCTGCCGCCGCTGAAAGAAACGGTTCCGGCCTCGGCCGACGCCAAGGAAACCGCGCCGAAGAAGGTGACTCCGGAAGCGCCGGCGCCGGACAAGAAGTCCTGATCGCTCCATGTCGGAAGGCGACATCGCGGGCTTCGCGCTGACGCGCGTGGCCCCCGCCAAGATCAATCTGGCGCTTCACGTCGTCGGCCAGCGGGCCGACGGCCATCATCTCCTCGAAAGCCTCGTCACCTTTGCCGATCGCGGCGATCGCGTCGGTTTCTCACCGGCGGATGCGGATCGCTTCACGGTGTCTGGGCCTTTCTCCACCGAGTTGCCCATGGATGCCGGCGTGCAGGGCGGCAACCTGGTTCTGAAGGCGCGAGACCTGCTTCGCCACGAACTGCGGACGCTCAACCCCAGAGCGGCCGGCCCCGTCCATCTGCATCTCGAAAAGAACCTCCCCCTTGCTTCGGGCATAGGCGGCGGATCAGCCGATGCTGCCGCAACGCTTCTCGGGCTTGTCGATCTCTGGGACGCCAGGATCGAGCCTTCCCGCCTTGGCGCCATCGCCTTGCGGCTCGGGGCGGACGTGCCGATGTGCCTTGCCGGCATGCCACTGCTCGCCAAGGGGATCGGCGAGGACATCGCGCCGCTTGAGGATTTCCCTGCCCTGCCGATCGTGCTGGTCAATCCGCTGGTGGCGGTCTCGACGCCGGTCGTGTTCCGGACCCTCGCCAACAAGACCAACCCAGCGCTTGTTGCCCCCGTGCATGCCGATAGCGCGGCCGAGTGGATGTCCGCGATCGCGACGATGCGCAACGATCTGCAGCCGCCAGCGGAGGGGCTTGAACCCGTGATCGGCGAGGTCTGCCAGGCGCTGACGCAAGCCGGATCGGCACTCACGCGCATGTCGGGCTCGGGCGCCACGTGCTTCGGCCTTTTCGACAGCGACGCGGCCGCGGCTGCGACAGCGCGTGCTCTTTCGGACGCCCACCCCGGATGGTACGTTCTTGCCTGCAGGACGGTGGGCAGAGGGAAATAACATGGCCGGCATCGACGAAAAGCGTTCCTTCATTCCGGTCGGGATCGCCATCCTCACGGTCTCCGACACCCGCACGCTCGCCGACGACAAGTCGGGCGACACGCTGGAAGCGCGGGTGCGCGACGCCGGCCACCGCCTGGAGGCGCGCGCGATCGTTCACGATGACCGGACGAAGATCTACGACCAGGTGAAGGCCTGGACGCTCGAGGATGCCATCGACGTGGTGATCACGACGGGCGGAACGGGCTTCACCGGACGGGATGTGACGCCCGAGGCGCTGGAGCCGCTCTTCGAGAAGCGGATGGACGGGTTTTCCGAAGTCTTCCATCGTATCTCCTACGAGAAGATCGGCACCTCGACGATCCAGTCGCGCGCGACCGGCGGCGTTGCCAACGCCACCTTCATCTTCGTCCTTCCCGGTTCGCCCGGCGCCTGCCGCGATGCCTGGGACGGCATCCTCAAGCAGCAGCTCGACTACAGGCATATGCCGTGCAATTTCGTGGAGATCATGCCGCGGCTCGACGAGCACCTGAAACGCGGCTGAAGAGCATGGACCGTTCCGGCACGGCTGGCCTGTTACCTTAGTAACTGACGGTCGCTTCACCTCTCGCTAGTTTCTCAATCGTTGACACAGCGAGGGGCGACCGCCGCACGTTCCACTCCTCGCGCCGCAAGACGCTTCCGCCTCTGTCCCCCAGGCGGAATGAAATGTTGGATACGACGTGCAGCCAGAATGCTGCCCGGATAGAAATCTGCCAAACAAGGTCATTTGAGAGGCGCTTGGAGGTGCCGTCCCCCCGGGACTGGCACCTTTAATTTTGCGCGCGAGAACCGGCGTCAGCGCCTGGCCTCGATCGCGACCCAGGCCGGAACAAGCTCGGTCGAAAGCTTGCGGACGGACCGGACATTCGTCATGGCGTCGAGCTCCGTCTTGCCGCGGGCGGCCGCAAGCGCATCATGCTTGCGCAGGAGAAAGCCTGTTTCCAGCGGCTTTCCGCGCCGCGCCAGCCGGCTGAAGAAAGGCCTGCGGTGCAGTCTCGAATGGGAGAAGCGTGCCGGTTCCCTGTTCAGAGACACATATTCGGCCAGTTCATCGATCCACCGTCCGATCGGGCGGGCACCCGGCTCCAGCAACATCAGCCATTCGCCCCGCGCCGATCCGACGACGTCAGCGAGATCCCAATCCCGGCAGAAACGGCACCCCGCCGCGTCGGCGACGTCGGACGAACCGTCCTTGGAACCGTGATCGAGGATGATCACATCGCTGACGAGCCCCTCCACGGCGCCGGCGACCAGCACAGAAAGCGTCTGGGCCAGCTCGGCTTCGTTGTCGCGGGTTTCCATGATGATCGTGAGCATGGTTTCTCGTAACCCATCGCCACCGCAATTGCTACATCCCGGTCACCAGCCTTAGCAGTACCGTCAGCACCAAACTCGAAACTCCATTTTTGTTCTTGAATTGTTCCAGCATTCGCGATAGGAAAATAATCAGAACAAAACGGGATCAAAGATCTGATTCCGGGGAGATTCCAATGACCGAGCTGTCTCAGATCAGGCAGGGTGCGCTTGCGCCCGCCAATACGGCAGATGTGGCCGAAGCGATGATGAGCGCTTCGGGCCTCAGGATTGACGTCGATCGCCGACGGGGACGCGGCGCCGGGATCAACATGTCCGGCCGGTTCGAGCCGCGCAGCCGCGAGACGTTCGACGATGGCTGGGAAAGCCTGGAGGACCTGCCGCCGTTCAAGACCGAGGTTCAGGTCGAGAAGCCGCGCACGGTGATCACGCGGAACGAATCCCCCGACATCTCTTTCGATCGCTCCATCAATCCCTATCGCGGATGCGAGCACGGCTGCATCTATTGCTTCGCCCGCCCCACACACGCCTATATGGGCCTGTCGGCGGGGCTCGACTTCGAGGCGAAGCTCTTTGCCAAGCCGGACGCGCCGCGGCTTCTGGAGCGCGAACTGGCGCGGCAAGACTATAAGGTCAGGCCGATTGCCATCGGCACCAACACGGATCCCTATCAGCCGATCGAGAAGGAGTGGCGCATCATGCGCCAGATCCTCGAGGTGCTGCGGGATGCCAACCATCCGGTCATGATCGTCACCAAGTCGGCCATGGTTACCCGCGACATCGATATTCTCGCGCCGATGGCCGAAAAGGGACTGGTGCGCGTCGGCATCTCCGTCACGACGCTCGACCGGAAGCTGGCACGGACCATGGAGCCGCGGGCGTCGACCCCGACCAAGCGGCTGGAGGCGATACAGATGCTTTCCGAGGCCGGCATTCCGTCCGGCGTTCTCGTTTCCCCAATCATTCCGGCACTGAACGATCACGAGATCGAACGCGTGCTCGAAGCCGCAAGGACGGCCGGGGCGACCGAAGCAAGCTATGTCCTCTTGCGGCTGCCGCTCGAGGTCAGCCCGCTCTTCCGCGACTGGTTGCTGCGCAATTACCCCGACCGATACCGGCACGTGATGTCCCTCATCCGCTCCATGCGGGGTGGCAAGGACTATGACGCCGAATTCGGCAAGCGCATGAAGGGCGCCGGCCCCTATGCATGGCAGATCGGTCGCCGCTTCGACCTGGCGGTGAAGCGCCTCGGCTTCAACCCGACACGTCGGCAGTTGCGCGACGATCTCTTTGTGCCGCCGCTCGGAACGGGGGTGCAGCTCTCGCTTCTTTGAAGGCCTTCCGGTCGTCCTTGCTCTGCCACCGTGACGTTCGTAATCGGTGCGGGGCACGACATGACCGCCCCGCCCTCTCAGGCAGGCCAAAGCCGGGGCCTGAGATCGCATAGCAGTTCCGGTGCCCCCTTACCCGCCGTGGGCCCCGGTGATCCCCCGTCCGCCGCCGCACTCGGACCTGGGGGCTTGAAGAGAATCGGTCGATCATGCGAATGAGACTTATGTCTCGCAGATCGTCCGATTCTCCCCTTTTTCCCGATATCATCGAAGCGCCCGATTTCAGTTTCGAGCTTTCGGCCAAGCGGGACGGTTTCTGGCCGGTCGCCGGAGCCGATGAGGCCGGCCGTGGGCCGCTCGCGGGACCGGTGGTCGCCGCCGCCGT
Source organism: Ensifer adhaerens (assembly GCF_002940685.1). Classification (GTDB taxonomy): domain Bacteria; phylum Pseudomonadota; class Alphaproteobacteria; order Rhizobiales; family Rhizobiaceae; genus Ensifer; species Ensifer adhaerens_E. The sequence goes on from NZ_PNFP01000006.1 coordinate 135,760, forward strand.
CATTCTCGATCCGGACGCCATCCCCGCAGGCCTCGACGACAGCAAGAAGCTGACGGCTCAGGCGCGCGAAAAACTGTTCGAAGAAATCCTCGCCACTTCCGCCGTGTCGATCGCCTCGGCCTCGGCCGGCACGATCGATGCCACCGACATCCGCAAGGCGAGCCTCGAGGCGATGCGGCGCGCGGTCGCCGGCCTGCCCTCGACTGCGCGTTTCGTGCTCGTCGATGGCCGTGACGTGCCGCCCGGCCTCTCCTGCCACGCCAAGGCTGTGGTGAAGGGCGATGCGCGGTCCCTGTCGATTGCCGCTGCATCGATTGTCGCCAAGGTCACCCGCGACCGCATGATGGCCCGCGCCGATCTCGCGCATCCCGGCTACGGCTTCGCACTCCATGCCGGCTATGCGACGGTGACCCACCGCCGCGCCATCGAGACTCACGGCCCCTGCCCCCTGCACCGCATGAGCTTCCGGCCCCTGCGCCAGGACCAATAGCCTCCGAGGCCATCGCGCGGCCATCTGCGGTCCGGCGGGTCCGGTTCCGACACACGGCGCTGAAACGCCGCAAACCTTCAGTTTCGCTGCCGCGCTTGAATTTTGCCGCTCCGCCGGTCGTTAGCGCAACACCGCTGAGAACCCTGCACGCCCGCCGAGACCGATACGCTGCGTAGCCTCGCAAGGCCGTGCGGCGGCCGTTCGCGCATAATAGATACGGCCTTGCCCTGGCGGCTCGCCCGCGTTTCATCACGCTGTCCGGCCGCGTTCCGAAGCAAGCGTAAGTGTGCCGATATCTCCGGCTGGAACGGGCGCGACACACGGGTTCCGGACAAAGCGACGCCAGTACACAGGCATAAAAAAAGCCCCACCGAGGCAGGGCTTTTCAATCGGGATGTCCGAACGCTTAGTTCAGGCGCGCCTTGACCTCGCCAAGCGCCTTCTTGAACAGATCGCTCTGGGCGCCGGCATCAGCCTTGGCGGCAACGACCTTCTCGGCAGCGGCAATCGCGAGATCGACGGCTGCAGAACGCACGGCGTTGATGGCGTCGCTTTCGGCCTGCTTGATCTTCTGTTCCGAAAGAGCCGTGCGACGAGCGACGTATTCCTCGGTCTTCTGCTTGGCTTCGGCGGTCAGCATCTCGGCTTCGCGCTGAGCGGCAGCGACGATACCGGCAGCTTCCGCTTCGGCATCCTTGCGCTTGCGCTGGTACTCGGCGACGAGGCCCTGTGCCTCTTCGCGCAGACGCTTGGCTTCGGTCAGCTCGTTGCTGATCTTTTCGGCGCGGGCGTCGAGCGCCTTGCCGACCATGCCCGGAACCTTGAGATAGGCAATCAGGACGAAGAACAGGATCAGGCCAACGAAGGCATAGAAAGTTGCATCAAGATGCATAGCTCAGTGCTCCTCAGTTGCCAGCCGATGCCTTGACGGCAGCGGTGATCTCGGCCTTGGTGACAGTTCCGCCGATCAGCTGCTTGACGACAGCGGTTGCGGTTTCCTCAGCGATGGCGCCGACGTCGGCCAGTGCCTTTGCCTTGATGTCGGCGATGCGGTCTTCCGCAGCCGAGATCTTCTTGGCAAGGTCGGCTTCGACGGCGGTGCGGTCAGCATTGGCCTTGGCCTTTGCGGATTCGCGGGCGTCGTCGGCGATCTTGTGACCCTTGGACTTGGCGGCTGCCAGGTCCTGCTCGTAGGAAGCGATGGCCGCGTCGGCTTCGCCCTTGAGGCGGGACGCTTCATCGAGATCCTGAGCGATCCGATCGTGACGGGTTTCCAGAATTCCGCCGATGCGCGGAATGATGACCTTCGACATCAGGAGATAGAAGAGGCCGAACGTGATCGCGAGCCAGAGCAGCTGCGATGCGAAATGGGTCGAGTCGAAGGGCGGGAACACGCCGGAGCCAGCCTCGCCTTCGTGGGCCACACCCGTTTCGGTGTGCACCTCACCGGCCGCAGCGGCATCGTGTGCTTCGGCGCCTTCAGTGGTGGTTGACTGCTGGGCATAGGCCGCGGTCACAAACATGCTCACCTCCAGGTGCACTCAAGAATATGCTCGGCCGCGACCTTTTGACGGGCCGCGGCCGAAACTCCAGCCGATATTAGACGGCGAAGAGGAGGAGCAGGGCTACGAGCAGCGAGAAGATGCCCAGAGCTTCCGTAACGGCGAAGCCGAATACGAGGCGGCCGAACTGGCCGTCAGCAGCCGACGGGTTACGCAGCGCGCCGGAGAGGTAGCTGCCGAAGATGTTGCCGAGGCCGAGAGCCGTGCCGGCCATGCCGAGGCAAGCGAGACCTGCGCCGATGTACTTTGCTGCTTCCGCTTCCATGTTTGAACTCCTTCGAATGGTGTTGCGGCTTAGGATTGCGCTTCCGGCGGAGGGCCGGCCGGAAGCAAGCGACTGTTATTCCTTAGTGGCTTCCGGGATGGACAGCGTCGTTGAGGTACATGCAAGTCAGTACCGCGAAGACATAGGCCTGGAGGAAGCAGACGAGGAACTCAAGACCGGTAATGGCGACGGTCATGATGAGCGGCAGGATGGCGCCACCGATGCCGATCGCGCCAAGGGCGCTCAGCGACGTGACGAAGCCTGCGAAGACCTTCAGCGTGATGTGGCCGGCCAGCATGTTGGCGAAGAGACGGACCGAGAGGCTGATGGGACGGGAAAGGAACGAGATGACTTCGATCGCGACGACGAGCGGCAAAAGCACGCCGGGAACGCCATGCGGCACGAAGAGCTTCAGGAAGCCGAAGCCATGCTTATAGAAACCGTAGAGAACGACGGTACCGATGACGAACAGCGCCAGCGCGAAGGTGACGATGATCTGGCTGGTGACCGTGAAGAAGTAGGGCATCATGCCGAGCAGGTTCGCCGTCAGGATGAACATGAACAGCGAGAACACCATCGGGAAGAACTTCATGCCGCCGCTGCCCGCACCTTCGCGCAGCATCGAGGCGATGAACTCGTAGGACATTTCGGAGACCGACTGCATGCGGGTCGGGATCAGACCGCGCTGCGACGTCGTCAGATAAAGAAAGCCTGCGGCAACACCAACGGTCGCAACCATGAACAGCGACGCATTGGTGAAGGAAAAGTCCATTCCGCCAATCTCGATCGGGACAATCTTATTGACCAGGAACTGGTGGGTCGGATCGTTTGACACCGCGCTTCTCTTTCGTTCTATCCGCCCGAGAGCGGAAACCGTTGTCTTCGGGGCGACGCCTCAGCGGGCGTCTCCGTCCTTCTTGTCATTCCCAGAACCGCCTCTTCCGGCTTCCGGTGTCGCCACCATACCGGCCGAGCGCAGCACATTCAGCACGCCAGCGCAGAACCCGAGAAGCAAGAAGACGATCATGCCCCACGGCCCTGTACCCGCAAAGTGGTCCAAAAGATAGCCCATAAACGCCCCGACAACGATGCCGGCGATGAACTCGCTCGAGAGCTTCATCGCCGCCGCATAGCCCTTACGGCTTTCGGCGGCCCTGGCTTCCGCTGCATCAGGCGCATTGGGCCTCTTGGCCTCAATCTTGTCGCCGAGCTGTTTCAGCCGCGCTTCCAGACTGTCTTCAGGTTTCTCCGCCACGTGGCTACTCCCTTGTCGTCCTTGTCGGGTCTCAGACCGCGATTTCGGTCATACAATAGGCCTTCGCACAAGCCACGTTTCGGCCCCATTTGAAGTCGCGCGCAACATAGTTTTAGGCTCCCGCATAGTCAAGGCATGCAGGGCGCTTGATCGTGGACAATATTTTCCATTAAATTCAATGAATTAAGGCCGCATCGACCGATCTGCGACACGGTCGTCGCAGGATTCCTGCCGGAGAGCGGCGGGAATCTCCCCTTCTGCCCACAGGCATCAAAGACGGCGGAATCGCGTCCAAGCGCCGATCAGCTCCAGCCGCCGCCATAGGTGCGGTAGAAGATGTGCATGCCGATCTTGCCGACCCGCTTCATCGTCTTTGCCCACGGCGGATTGACGTAGGTCGCATGGTAGTGGGTGGCAGAGCCCACTTCCGGCAGCCAGACCTTGCCGGCGGTGACGGCCATCGCGACTTCCTTGGCGGTCTTCCAGTGCGAACGGGAATAGATAAGGTCGCGGATCATGTCGCAGGCAAAGGAAAACTGGCAACGGTTGCGCCAGGCCTTGTTCTGATAGACGACGCCGCAGATGGTCTTCGGATAGGTGGGATTGCGCACGCGATTGAGAATCACCTGGGCGACGGCGGCCTGTCCTTTGAGCGGTTCGCTGCGCGCCTCGAAATAAATGCCCTCGGCAAGGCAGGTCTGCTCTTCCTTGGTGAAAACCGTCCCCGGCAATGCAGTTGCAGCCCAGGCGTGATCGTCCGGCGCGATCTCGGGAATGAAGCGGCCGGCGTTCTTGTCTTCACGAAGAATCGAATCGAAGGGCGATTCACGCGCATAGTCCGGCTCGGGCCGGACGTAAGCAGTCGCAAGAATGTCGGGGCGATCGTTGGTAACGAGCTTGGCCAGCATGGGCGAGACGCCGGGCTCGGTCTTTGGTGGCTTCTTGCGGTAGAAGGCGGTGGCGATCTCGATCTCCTTGCCCTCGATGCGGGGCTTGGCGAAGACCATCTTCTCCCCCTCCCCCAGGCTGGGCTCCATCAGGGAGCTCGTGCGCTGCAGGATCGAGCCGGCGGAGAAGTCCTTCGGCGGCGTCACGGGGGTCACGGCAACGACGCGCCCCTTCTTGGCATGACGGTTGACGCGGTCTTCATCCGGCGTGCCCGAATGTTTGGCTTCGGCCGTCAGCGCGACGCGGCTGCCGTCGGGCATGGTGACACCGGCGCCGCCGTCAAGCGCGCCCGTGGTGACCGGGTCGACAAACACCATCTCGGCTTCGTGGATCGAGCCCGCCGGCGACGGCGTCATATACATGCGCCAGCGTTCGCCGCCGCGGTTGATGCCGGAGAGGAAGGTCGCAAGGTCGGCATAGGCCGCAGCGGAGGGAAAGCCGAGATAGAGCGCAAGACCGATGATCGCAGGCGCCATAAAGGCGGACGGGTTCAGGCGAGACTTTCGACGCAGGTTCCGACTCTTACGCACCAACCGACTCCACGCAACGCTAACAGGCGGCACGGCTTCGCCCGCGCCGGCGATGCGCCAGCGTCGAGAATTCCGCGCGGGAAGATTAGACAATCAAGCAGCCGGACACTTCGCCGGGACCGCTTCGTTCGTGCTTTGAAAATGAAGCATTAACCTTGATGTTTGGTTAATGCACGACCGCTGAAAGGCGGGCACCCCACAAGACAACGAAGCCGCCTCCATCAGAAGGCGGCTTGGTCGTCTGCGTGTCAGGGCTCCACGCCGCCCCGGCTGGGCACCGGGCGAGCGTCAGATGATGACGTGCGAGCCGAGTTCGACCACACGGTTGGTCGGCAGGCGGAAGTAGTCCGAAGGGTCGATCGCCGCATTGGCAAGGGCGATGAACAAGCGGTCCTGCCAGTGCGGCATGCCGCTTTCGGCGTCGGGCACGAGCTTGCGGCGGCCGAGATAGAAGGAGGTCGACATGATGTCAAACTTCAGGCCCGACTTGCGGAAGAGGCCGAGCGCCTGCGAGACGTTCTGCGTTTCCATGAAGCCGAAGCGTATTTCCAGCAATGTAAAGCGGTCCGACAGCGGCTGCATGCTCACCCGTTCCGACTTCGGCACCTTCGGCGTATTGGCCGTGCGGATCGTCAAGATGAAGTTCTGATTGTGCAGCACGTGGTTATGTTTGATGTTGTGGAGCAGCGCGGCCGGCGTCGATTCCGGATCGCTCGTCAGGAACACGGCAGTGCCAGGCACGGCCACCGGCGCATGCTCGCTCTTGCGCTCGATCGACTTGATGAAGCTTGCAAGCGGAATGTCGATGTGGCGCGTCTTGGCGTGCAGGATCTCGGTGCCGCGCCGCCAGGTCCACATGATGATGATGAAGGTGGCGGCAATCAGCACCGGAACATAACCGCCATCGTGGATCTTCAGCATGTTGGCGCCGAGGAAGATGAACTCAAGCGCGAAAAGCGGCAGCAGCACGGCGGCCGCTGCCAGCGCCGACCAGTTCCAGCGCATGCGCAGAAACTCGAAGGAAAGCACTGTCGTCACCACCATCGCGCCGGTCACCGAGATGCCATAGGCGGTGGCAAGCGATTCGGACGAGCCGAAGACGAAGACCAGCGCCATGACGCCGAACATCAGAAGCGTGTTGACGTTCGGCAGATAGATCTGCCCCGTATGGGTTTCGGACGTATGGAAGATCGCCATGCGTGGCAGGAAGCCGAGGTGGATCGCCTGGCGCGTCAGCGAGAAGGCGCCGGTTATCACCGCCTGGCTGGCGATGATGGTGGCCGCCGTCGCCAGGATGACCACAGGCAACAGCGCCCATTTCGGGAACATCAGGAAGAACGGGTCGGACATGGCCTCCGGGTTCTTCAACACGAAGGCGCCCTGCCCGAGATAGTTGAGCGTCAGCGCCGGAAAGACGATCAGGAACCAGGCCCACTGGATCGGGCGGCGACCGAAATGGCCAAGATCGGCATAGAGGGCCTCGGCCCCCGTCACCGTCAGGAAGACGGCGCCGAGCACGATGATCCCGACATAGCCTTCGTTCAGCATGAAGCTCACGGCATAGTAGGGATTGAAGGCCTTGAAGATCGACATGTCGTCGGCGATGTGCACGAAACCGATGCCGCCCATCACCAGGAACCAGACGAGCGTGATCGGCCCGAAGAAGTTGGAGACCGCGGCTGTGCCCTTGGATTGCACGGCGAACAGCATCAGCAGGATGACCACCGCGATCGGCACGACATATTCCGACAGCGCCGGCGTCACCAGCTTCAGACCTTCGACCGCGGAAAGAACCGACAGGGCCGGCGTGATCATCGCGTCGCCGATGAAGAGTGCCGCACCGGCGATGCCCATGAAGAAGAGAATGGAGGCGTGGCCGTTGGCGGACTTCATCAACAGGGCAAGCAGCGACAGTGTGCCGCCTTCCCCCTGGTTGTCGGCGCGCAACAGGAACAGCACGTACTTGATCGTGACGATGATCGTCAGCGTCCAGATCATCAGCGAGATCAGACCGATGATCTCCGCGTCGGTCACACCGTCATGGGAAACCGGGCGCAGCGCTTCGCGGAAGGCATAGAGCGGGCTGGTGCCGATATCGCCATAGACGACACCGATCGAGCCAAGCCCGAGGACCAGCAGCCGGCGCAGATCCTTCGGCTCGTGGGTGGAAGGGGCATGCGATTGGGTCATGCAAACCTACTGGCGGTCAAAGCCAGCCTTTCCAGCGGAAAAAGAAAAAGGGGATCACAGCCGATATCACCATTGCCGCGATCGCCCAGGGATAGCCGAACTGCCATTCCAACTCCGGCATGACGCGAAAGTTCATGCCGTAGACCGAGGCGACCAGCGTCGGCGGCAGGAGCACGACCGACGCGATCGAGAAGATCTTGATGATCGCGTTCTGCTCGACATTGATGAGGCCGAGCGATGCATCGAGCAGGAAGGTAATGTTGCCGGAAATGAAGCCGGCATGCTCGGACAGCGACTGGATGTCGCGCGAGATCGAGCGGCAGAGCTCGCGCGTTTCCTTGTCGTCCTGCACCTGAGGCACCGTGTAGACAAATGTCAGCAGGCGCGAGAGCGAGGCTAGGCTGTCGCGGGTCTTGGCGACCAGACGATGATGCCCGGCGACGTCGCGCAGGCGCGCCTCGAGATAGTGCGGCGGGCGGCGCTTGCCGGCCGCCTTGTCGCCGAAGACGGCGATCGACAGATCGTCGATCTTCGTCACGGCCTCTTCGAGAATTTCGGCGGTGCGGTCGGCGATCGTTTCCAGGAGCCGCGTCAGAACCACCGCGCCGTCGCGGCAGTTTCCGGGGAAGCGATGCATCGACGCCTTGAACAGCGCAAAGGACCGCGGCTCGGCATAGCGGATGGTCACGAGCCGGTCGCCCGACAGGATGAAGCCGACATCCGTCAGGCCGGGTATTTCCGTGTCCGAACGGAAGACCAGCGACGCCGTCATGAACACGGCGTTCTCCTCGATGTAGAGACGGCTCGAAGGCTCGATATCCTTGAGGTCGTCGCGCGTCGGGATGGAGATGCCAAGCAGCGTCTCCATCATCAGGTCTTCCGCCTTGCTCGGCTCGACCAGATCCAGCCAGATGATGTCGGGACGCAACGTCTCCGGCGGCTCGGTCGGCGTCAGGATGACGGCCGTGCCATCGGCGCAATAGCCGGTGATCATGCAACCGCCCTCGCCATGCACGCCTCGGCGCAGCGCGCGCCTTCCAGGACACGCAAAGGCGGCTGCAACACGTCGGTTTGCTTATGCATTTCGTCCGCGCACCGATCCCGATCCACGGAACGATGCGGGGTGCCGATCAGCGAAAGCGAAAGGTCGTGCGCCACAAAATACCCACAATAGAGATCCATCGGATCGAACGTTCCGCCAGTCAGGACAAAGTCTTCAACTCAGTCATCGCGGGAGGCCAAAATCTCCGGCGAGAGGGCGTCAAGTTGGGCACCTTCGCAAGTGCGGCAAGGCATATGGCGCAACGCAAACGCAAAATCAATGCCCCCTTGCAATCCGGCACGCGGGCATGCGCCGCCGTTTCGACGCCACCCTATCCCATGCTTGCTTAAATCAAAACCGAATCAAGGGCAAAACGAATCGTGCCCGACAGCCGGGCAGAGCCGCTTCGGGAGGAACTACTCGAAGACGATGTTCGGCGCGGCGCGGCTCTTGTCCTCTCGCGTCGCGGAAACCTGTTCCCAGACCTTGGTCGCGATATCGCGATAGACACGCGCGACCTCGCCGGCCGGGTCGGACGCGACCAGCGGCGTCCCGGCGTCCGATGTCTCGCGAATTCCCATGGTCAGCGGCACTTCGCCGAGGAACGGCACGCCGATGCGCTCTGCCTCCTTGCGGGCGCCGCCATGGCCGAAGATGTCGTAGCGTTTTCCGGTGTCGGGCGCGATGAAGTAGCTCATGTTCTCGACGATACCGAGCACCGGGACTTCCACCTTGCGGAACATGGCAAGCCCCTTGCGCGCATCGATCAGCGCCAGGTCCTGCGGCGTCGAGACGATGACGGCACCGGCAAGCGGCACCTGCTGGGCCATGGTGAGCTGGGCGTCGCCGGTGCCGGGCGGCATGTCGACGACGAGAACGTCGAGATCGCCCCAGGCAACCTCGCGCAGCATCTGCAGAAGCGCCGACTGGATCATCGGTCCGCGCCAGATCATCGCCACTTCCTCATCGACGAGGAAGCCCATGGACATGACCTTGAGACCGTAATTTTCCATCGGGCGGATGAGCCGGCCCTCGATCTGCTGCGGCCTTCCCGAGATCTTCAGGAGCCGCGGCATCGAGGGACCGTAGATATCGGCGTCGAGCAGACCGACCTTCAGGCCGTTTGCCTTGAGCGCCAGCGCCAGATTGACCGAGGTGGTCGACTTGCCGACACCGCCCTTGCCCGAGGCAACGGCGATAATCGCACCGACGCCGGGGATGCCGGCCTTGGCCGGCGGTCCGCCGGCCGGACGCGGGGCATGGGCGTGGCCTGCATGGGACGGTGCCTGCGGCTGCGGGCGCTGCACCGGCGCGCTGGCGGGCGCCGCCTTGCGGTCGGCCGTCAGGGCGACCATCGCCGCCGTGATCCCGGGAATGTCGCGCACCACGCGCTCGGCTGCAGCCCGCATCGGCTCCAGTTCCTTGGCGCGTTCGGCCGGAACGGTGATCGAGAAATAGGCCTTTCCGTCGGAGATGAAGACGTCGGACACAAGGCCGAGGTCGACGATGTTGCCCTCCATGCCCGGACCACGCACCGTGCGCAGCTTTTCAAGCACCACTTCTTTCGTGACTTCCGGCATCGCGCCCTCTCATTCTTTTGTTATCCCTTAGATAGTCGAGGCCAGGCGCTTCGCCAATGCGACATAACGCAAAAAGCAAGGGCCACCGCCCGCCCTTGGTGTCCGTACATCCGGGATCACCTTTCAGGCGGGCAGTGGCCCTTTCGGTCGCGACCTTCGTGGGCGCTGTCTTCTTTTTAGTCCCCTCTGGACATGCCAGTAGAAATGCAGGATGCGTGCCAGATTCATGTCCGACAACAATACCTATTAGTTTCAGATAGATGGCAGAATTCACGGCATCCGAAGCGCTCGGAGCAACTGCCCAGATTCTGGGCAACCGTCTGCAAACCGTCCAAGGATGAAGCATGTCGCCCCCGACGGCAGGCGAGATCTCGCAGAGATTGGAACACTGACGCGGCGATAGCGGCAGAAATCGTGATCGCAAAGGAGACAGGGCGCGTCGGAAGCGGCAAGCGGCCCTTCGGCGCGAGAGGGCTAGCTGATGTAGCCCTTCTTCATCGCCTTCACGACCGCCTGGGTGCGGTTCACGGCGTCGAGCTTCTTGGTCACGTGGTTGAGGTAGTGGTTGACCGTATGTTCGGAGAGCCCGAGGATGCCGGCGATCTCGGCGCTGGTCTTTCCCGCAGCGGTCCAACTCAAACATTGGATCTCGCGCTCGGAAAGTGCGGCGCCACTGCTCTTCCAAACGGAGCCGATTTCAGCCAGACGATTGTAGACATGGATTGCAATCATCTGCAGTTCCATGGTGACAGTCATCGGCAACTCGACCAGCGGGCCCATCAGAATGACCGCGCCGCGGCCGCCCTCGGCATCGTGGACCGGGAAATAGCTTGCCTGGAAGATACCGTTCTCGCGCAGCATCGCGATGTATTCGGCAGCCGATTCCGGCTTGCCGCCCTCACCTTCCCAGTCCGCGAGCGTGACCTGGAACGGCGTCGTCGTCTCGCGCAGCCGGCGCACGCCGGTGCTGAAGCGCAGCATCGACAGGCTGTCGTACTTGTTCAGCAGTTCAGCCGGCATGTTGGAGATGACAGTGCTCGCAGCAAGGCGCTCCACGTCGATCGAGGGGATCGAGCAGATCAGAAACGTCTTGAAGCCAAAGACCTGCGTGATCCGCCGCATATAGCGGATGATATCAAACTGGGTCTCAAGCTTTGCGATCTCGGACGCGAAATCGCCGCCCCGGGGCAGATCTGCGTCAGTCATCCCGGTCGTCATCGTATCCTGCATTCGCGCGTTCCATGGCATTCATCACGTATCAAATAGACCGAGCGGCCTGCCAATGCCAACAGATGATCGAAATTCCCTGCCGCCTCGACCCAAAAGTCTGTGTATTTCCCCTCTTTGCGGCCAATTCGACCATCAGCCTCGCGCACGACGCGTGCCGGCGATCAGTTAATCAACCCGGCGCGCACGGCTTTTGCGACGGTCTGAACGCGATTGACCGAATCCAGCTTGCGCGTTGCCCGGTTGAGGTAGTGGTTGACCGTATATTCGGACAGCGCCAGAATCTTTGCCATCTCGCTGGTGGTCTTGCCGGCCGCCGCCCAGCGCAGGCACTCGACCTCGCGGCGTGAGAGGCTTCCCGCGCCACGCCTGTCGCGCTCACGGACTTCCATGTACTTGCTGTAGAGCACGCCGGCCCAGAGGTTGAGCTCCTGAAGCTCGTCACCGGAAACCACGGGGCGGTCGCCGCCAAAGGCGATCGCGGCGCGGTGACCACCCGCATCGTGCACCGGCAGATAGAGGCCCCGCGGCATGTTCGCCTGCTCGAACACACAGATCGCCGCATCGCCCTTGCCGTCGGACCGGCGGCGCGCGAGCTGGTGCGCATCGTAGGTGAAGGGGATGGTGCTGCGCCTGAGGCGCTGGATCACCGGGCTGCCGTTGATCAGGCCGGCACTGTCATAGCCCTTGAGAAAGGCGGCCGGGTAGTTCGTCATCAGCGCATTGCCCGACAGGCTGTTGCTATCGGTTTCCGGAATGGCAAGCACCAGGAAGCCGCGGAAGCCATAGGCATCCGCCACCTGGGCGATCACGCGCCGGAGGTCCTCCTCGCAACAGATCGGCCCACGGATGGTGCGTCCATCAGGAAGCGCCAACGCCGACAAATTCGCGCTGAAATCAATCATCTTCCGCCCTTCTCCACATCCGGTTCCATGCGGGAACCGGCCGCTGACGCCGCATGAAGATCACGTCAAAAATTTATACCAATACCAAAACCGAACCAGACTAAGACCATCCACGAACCTGAGTCTGATATATTAAAAGCTATCGAGCGAGACGCGTCACGTCCAGTCGATGTTTCTAATTTACCGTAAAGTGAATTCAAGGTCCACCGCGACCGGGTCCGAGACGGATCGCCGCATCCTCGCCAACCGCTCGGGCCGCCGCCCGCACCGCTGCGGCCCAGGCCGACAATTGCTCCATCGTCACGCGATAGGCGGGCCCGGTTACCGACAGGCCGGCCGCCAGTTCGCTGCCGGGGATGAGGATAGGTGCTGCAACGCAGCGGATCTCGGTTTCGTGCTCTTCGCGGTCGAAGGCATGCCCGTCGCGCCGGATCTCTTCGATCTCCGCCAGCAAGGTGGCGGCCGAGCGATGGGTGTGCGGCGTGAAGACGTGGAACTCGGTTCGGGCGAGGAGACGTTCCAGTTCCGCCGGTCCCAGCAACGACAGCGCCGCCTTGCCGATGCCGGTGCAATAGGCCGGCGATGCCTTGCCGATCTGCGAGCTCATGCGCACCGTCTGGCGGCTCTCGACCTTGTCGACATAGACGATCTCGGTTTCGCGCAGGATGCCAAGGTGCACGGTCTCGCCCGTCAGATCGTGCAGGCGCCTGAGATGGGGCTCGGCAATGTCGCGAAAACGGTTGGCAGACCAGGAACGGTAGGCGAGCGTCAGCAGCCGCAGGCCGGGCTCGTAGGAAAGGTCGCGGCGCTGCACGAGCAGACCTTCCTCGACGAGATGGCTCAGCAACCGGTGCAGCGTTCCGCGCGGCTGACCGGACCGGGCGAGAATATCGGTAAAGCGTTGCGGCCCATCGGCGGTAACGACCGCTTCCAGCACCGCCATCGCCTTGCCGAGCGTGCCCGTTCCCGCCTCCGCACGCATCTCATCCACTCCGCCTGCCGCTTCACTGGTCATCGTCGCTCGCTTGTTTCCGACAGTCGTCGCGCGATTGGGCGCACGACCTTGACAAGGTAGACGCTTCGACGCGATAATTCCATATAATAAAATCAAGTTCCAAATATTGGAACAACTATTCACCACACGGCCTGACGGGGAATACAGCAAGATGCCGGTGCCCAAGGCACAGTTTCATGATCTGAAGGACCGCTCGGTGCTGATAACGGGCGGCGGTTCCGGCATCGGCGCAACCCTGGTCGAGGCTTTCGCCGACCAAGGCGCACGAGTGGCATTCGTCGACATTGACGAACGGGCAGGCCTCGAACTCGTCGAGAGGCTGGCCGCCAAGGCAGACGCCGCGCCGCTCTATGTTCCGGCCGATTTGCGCGATATCGAGGCGGTAAGAATAGCCGCCCAAACGGCGGCGACCGCGCTCGGCGGGATCCACGTGCTCGTCAACAACGCGGCGCGCGACGATCGCCAGCCGCTCGAAAGCGTAACCGAAGAGAGTTGGGACGAGAGCCAGGCGGTCAACCTCAGGCATTTCTTCTTCATGAGCCAGGCGGTTGCGCCGCATATGCGGCAGGCGGGCGGCGGGTCGATCATCAATTTCTCGTCGATCGCCTACCTGCTCAACATGGCCGAAATTCCGGCCTATGCGACGGCGAAGGCCGGGATTGTCGGCCTGACCAAATCGCTCGCCGGAAAGCTCGGCCCCGACAACATCCGCGTCAACGCGATCCTGCCCGGCATGATCGTCACCGAACGGCAGAAACGCCTGTGGCTGAGCGACGCGGCAATCGCCGGCATGCAGCAACGGCAATGCCTCAAGCGCAGCCTCACCGCCGACGATCTCGTCGGCCCCTGCCTGTACCTCGCGTCGGAATGCTCGTCGGGCATGACCGCGCAAACAATGATTATCGATGGAGGCGCACTGTGATGACGGCAGCCTATTATGCCGCGGTCGACTGGGGAACGACGAGCTTCCGGCTGTGGATCGTCGGCGAGGATGGCTCGGTGCTCGCCGAGTGCCGAAGCGGCGAAGGCATGACGACGGCGAACAAGGCCGGCTTCCACGCGATTCTCGAAAAACACCTGGCAGCCGTCGATGCGCCAAGTCATCTGCCCGCCATCATCTGCGGCATGGCCGGCGCCAAGCAGGGCTGGGTCGAGGCCGGCTATCTCGATACGCCGGCCGCGCTCGCCGATATCGCCTCCCATGCCGTGGCGGTGCCGGATCTCGATCGTGACATCCGTATCCTGCCGGGTCTCGCGCAACGGGACAAACGCCACCCGGACGTCATGCGCGGCGAGGAAACGCAATTGCTCGGCGCCGCCGGCGACCTCGGCCGCGGCCGGCATCTCGTCTGCATGCCGGGAACGCACAGCAAATGGGTGCGGCTCGAAGACGGCGCCGTCGGCGGCTTTTCCACCTTCATGACCGGTGAACTGTTCGATGTGATCTCCAAGCACTCGATCCTCAGCCATTCGATCGCCGACGCGCACGCTTTTTCCGGCGATCATCCCGTCTTTGCGGCGGCTGTGGCGGAGGCACGCACCAATCCGGCGCTGGCCACCAGCCTGATCTTCGGTGCGCGCTCGGGGCAGCTGCTGCACGGGGCGAGCGCGACCGACGCCAAGGCGTTGCTTTCGGGCACGCTGATCGGGCTCGAGATCGCCGGGGCGCTGGCTTCAGCCAAAACGATCGACAGCATCTGCCTCGTCGCCTCCGGATCACTCGGCACGCTCTATCAAGCCGCGCTCGAAAGCCTCGACTGTCCGCTTCAGGTCGTCGACGCCGACACCGCCGTCCGCTCCGGCCTTTCGACCGCCGCCCTGGCGATCTGGCCCCTCTGAACGAAAGACACCTCCATGAACCGTATCCCCTTCCCGCCGATGAAATATCCGCTGATCGCGATCCTGCGTGGCCTCAAGCCGGCGGAAACCGAAGGCGTCGTCGGCGCGCTGATCGAAACCGGCATCACCGCGATCGAGATCCCGCTGAACTCCCCCGATCCGTTCCGCTCGATCGAAACCGCCGTGAAAATGGCGCCCGAGGGTTGCCTGATCGGCGCCGGCACGGTGCTGACGACGGCGCAGGTGGAACAACTCGCCGATGTCGGCGGCCGCCTGATGGTGAGCCCGAACGTGGAGCCGGCGGTGATTTCGCTGGCTGCCAAGAAGGGCATGGTCACCATGCCCGGCGTGCTTACCCCGACCGAGGCGCTTTCGGCCGCGGCAGCCGGCGCCACCGGCCTCAAGTTCTTCCCGGCAAGCGTGCTCGGCCCGTCGGGCATCACCGCGATCCGCGCGATCCTGCCGCCCGAGCTGGAAATCGCCGCCGTCGGCGGGGTCTCCGATGCGAATTTCGGCGACTACGCCAAGGCCGGCATCCGCAGCTTCGGCCTCGGCTCGAGCCTCTACAAGCCCGGCATGAGCGCCACTGACGTCCGCGAACGCGCCGTTACCACCATCAAGGCCTACGACGCCGTCTACGGAGCACGCTGATGAGCGATTCCATCCCCTTTTCCGGCAGCATTCTTTGCGAAGCGACGTCGATCCTCGGCGAAGGTCCGACCTATGACCCGGCCACCGGCACCGCCTGGTGGTTCAACATCAAGGGCCAGGAACTGCATGAACTGCACCTTGAAAGCGGTCGCAAGAGCGTGCACGCCCTGCCTTTCCTCGGCAGCGTTCTCGCCGTCATCGACCCGGCCCGGCAGTTGATCGCGACCGACCAGGGGCTGTTTGTCAGGGACACGCAGACCGGCGCCTTCAGCCTGCTCACCACGCTCGAGAACAACCCTGGCAATCGCTCGAACGATGGCCGCGTTCATGCGTCCGGGTCGCTCTGGATCGGCACGATGGGCCGCAGCGCCGAGAAGGGCGCCGGCGCGATCTATCACGTGGCCGGTACCAGGGTGACGAAGCTCTACGACAAGGTCACCATTCCCAACAGCATCTGCTTCTCGCCGGATGGAACCATCGCCTATTTCGTCGACACCGACATCAACCACCTGATGCGCGTCGACATCGATGCCGAGACCGGCCTGCCGAAGGGCGAACCGAGCCTGCTCGTCGACGGCAGTGGCGAAGCTGGCGGCATCGACGGTTCGGTGTGCGACGCCGACGGACTGATCTGGAACGCCCGCTGGGGCAGCGGCACGGTCGACGTCTACGGGCCCGACGGCGCGCGAATCGCACGCTACGCCATGCCGACGACGCAGCCGAGCTGCACGGCCTTTATCGGGCCGAAAGCCGACCGCATGCTGGTGACGTCCGCCTGGCAGGACCTGGATGACGCCGCCCGCGCCGCAGACCCCCATGCCGGCAAGACCTTCGACCTCGGCATCAGCGTCAAGGGCCGGTTTGAACCGTCTTTCCGTCTCTGAACGGAAACGGCTTGGCGAAGCGTCAATAAAAAGTCATACAATTCAGCCACGCGTTTGATCGCATGGTGAGGAGGAAGCTCGCATGAGCGACAAGAAGAAAGAACTGCGCAGCCGTCACTGGTACGGCGGCACCGACAAGGATGGGTTCATCCACCGCTCCTGGATGAAGAATCAGGGATTTCCGGACCACGTTTTCGACGGCCGTCCGATCATCGGAATCTGTAACACCTGGTCGGAGCTGACGCCCTGCAACAGCCACCTGCGCATTCTGGCAGAGGGCGTGAAGCGTGGCGTCTGGGAGGCCGGCGGTTTTCCGGTCGAGTTCCCGGTGTCCTCGCTTGGCGAGACACAGATGCGCCCGACCGCTATGCTGTTTCGCAATCTGCTCGCCATGGATGTCGAAGAGGCGATCCGCGCCTACGGTATCGACGGCGTCGTTCTGCTCGGCGGCTGCGACAAGACCACGCCCGGTCAGCTGATGGGTGCTGCCTCCGTCGACCTGCCGACGATCGTCGTCTCCTCCGGCCCGATGCTGAACGGCAAATGGAAGGGCAAGGATATCGGCTCCGGCACGGATGTCTGGAAATTCTCCGAGGCCGTGCGTGCCGGTGACATGAGCATGCAGGAATTCATGGCGGCCGAAAGCGGCATGTCGCGCTCGCCGGGTGTGTGCATGACCATGGGCACCGCCACCACCATGGCCTCGATCGTCGAAGCCATGGGCCTGTCGCTGCCGACCAACGCGGCCCTTCCGGCCGTCGATGCCCGCCGCATGGCGCTGTCGCACATGACGGGTAAACGCATCGTCGAGATGGTGCATGAAGACCTGCGCCTGTCGAAAGTGCTGACCAGGAAGAACTTCGAGAACGGCATCATCGCCAACGCCGCCGTCGGCGGCTCGACCAACGCGGTCGTGCACATGCTGGCGATTGCCGGCCGTGCCGGCGTCGATCTCTGTCTCGAGGATTTCGACAGGGTCGGCGGCCAGGTGCCGTGCATCGTCAACTGTATGCCGTCGGGCAAGTATCTGATCGAGGATCTTGCCTATGCCGGCGGCCTGCCAGCGGTGATGAACCGCATCCAGCACCTGCTGCATGCCGATGCGCCGACGGTCTTTGGCGTGCCGATCAGCAAATACTGGGAAGATGCCGAGGTCTACAACGACGACGTCATTCGTCCGCTCGACAATCCTTTGCGAGCTGCCGCCGGGATCCGCGTGCTCAAGGGCAATCTTGCGCCGAACGGCGCCGTCATCAAGCCGTCGGCGGCCAGCGAGCATCTGCTGGTGCACGAAGGGCCGGCCTATGTCTTCGAGACGATCGAGGAATTGAAGGCGAAGATCGACGATCCGGACCTGCCGGTGACGGAAGACACGATCCTGGTGCTCAAGGGCTGCGGCCCCAAGGGCTACCCGGGCATGGCCGAAGTCGGCAACATGCCGATCCCGCGGCGCCTCGTCGAAAAGGGCGTGCGCGACATGGTGCGCGTGTCCGACGCCCGCATGTCGGGTACGGCCTTCGGCACCGTGGTGCTGCATGTCAGCCCGGAATCGAATGCCGGCGGGCCGCTCGCGATCGTCAAGACCGGCGATCGCATCCGCCTCGACGCGATGAAGGGCGAACTCAACCTGATGATCAGCGAGGAAGAATTTGCGACGCGCATGGCCGCCTGGCAGGCGCCGCCGCAGAAATGGACCCGCGGCTACTACAAGCTCTACCAGGACACGGTGCTCCAGGCCGACAAGGGCGCGGACCTCGACTTCCTCGTCGGCGGCAGCGGCAGCGAAGTGCTGCGCGAAAGCCACTGACGGTTCTGCAGGAGCTTCCGATCAGACCTGTTTGATACCCCGCCGCTCCGGCGGGGTATTCTTATTTGGGCAACGGACGGGAGCCGAATGCGGGCCCTGACGAGCGGTTCGTGGCGCGCGAACGCAGCCGTGCCCAGGTCTCGAAGCCGTAGATGGCAAGACCGAGCGCAATGAAAAGCTCCTTGTACTCGGTCGGGTCCCAAAGGCGCACGAGCGACGGTGCCTTGAGGACAAACAGCTGCTGGATGGCGACGATCACAATGGCGCCGGCGGTCAGCACGATGAACTCGCGCCAATGCCCTGCCCTCAGCGCCATGTCCGCGATCACCAGCAATATGATCACGGTCATCATCACCATCATCTGCGTCGGCAGCATGCTCCAGTTGTCGCTGTTGAAGGCGGCCATCGGGGCGCTCGCCACCAGCACCAGCACACTTGGCGCGAAGGCATCGAGCCTGCCGAGGCTGATGCTCTTGCGAAGATAGAGCCAGATGAAGGGCGCAAGCGTCAGCAGGAAGAAGCTGCCGGTGTAATAGAGCAATTCGGAAAGGCCGGTGGAGATGTTGTGCAGGTTCAGTTCCTGCTGCTTGTTGAGCGCGAGCAGGCCATCCGGCGTGGCGATACCAAAGACCCGCTGCATCCAGGATATCTCCTCCATGCCGATCACGAAGAAGACGAAGGCGAGAAGTGCTGCAAAGCCCGCCGCAATCCAGGCTGCACGCCCTTCGCCTGAGCGAGCGGCCCTGATCTGGCCAACCGACACTGCAGCAAAAAATCCGCTCGCCGCGAAGATCAGCAGCGCCGACAGCCATTCGACCAGGCCGTCTTCGCGCGCAAGGAGGCTGAAGCCAAGCGGGTCGAGCAAGAATGCCAAGGCCATCGAGGTCGCAAGTGTCCATGTCGCCGCACAGACCCAGAGTTCACGGCGCGATGCCAATCGCAGCACCGGCGCGCCCAAGCCGGCCACATCGCGGGTAAGTCCCTGAACTGCCGCAAGCGAGAGGCTCAGCGCAACCAAGGCATGCCACAGGTTATAGAGCGCCACCTCCGGCACCCGTTCGGAGAAATAACGAACGCCGAAAAGATTGCGCTCGATGAAGACGAGACCGGCCAGCGCGAGTGCAGACAGAAAGGAAACGGAGAGAAACCGCTGCGGAAATACCATCATGAAACATCCCGGGTAACAGGATGAAAGAAGCTGAACGCTGTTCCTGTCCCTCCCGCAAGTATCGGTAAGAACAATCAAGAATCCATGAACGAACAGGAGATGATTATAAATTACTAAAATAACCACCCTGAGAATAAAAAGCCAATTCCGCCGGAAGGAACAAATCTACCGCCGAATTTTTTCAGCGCGGCCCGCTGTTGAACGTGCGCAGGTACGAGGAACAGACGATTTGACTATTTTTTCCGGAACTGTTTCGACGCCCGGGCGTTGACTTGGCATCACCGGGCGCGGCGAAAACTGGCAAAAGCCAGGCCCGTGCCTTGATCGAAAATGTCAAGGAAAGGCAGTTTGACATGACCAAGAAACTCGTAACAACCGTCGCGGCTGGCGCGCTTCTCGCGGGTCTTGCTGTCGCCCCGGTCGCTTACGCGCAGGATGCAACCAAGCCGATGGATCAGCCGCAAACGATGCAGCCGGCCCCGACGACCGAGGCTCCGGCAACTGAAGCCCAGACGATGACCCCTCCGGCTGCCGGTGAAGCGCCTGCCGACGTTGCGAAGTCCGACGTGACCTATCTGACCGAGCAGGCAAGCGACCAGATCGCCGCCAGCACCTATATCGGACAGAGCGTCTATAACGCGGGCGACGAAAGCATCGGCGAGATCAACGACCTGATCATCAAGAAGGATGGCGGTGTCGAAGCGGCGGTCATCGGTGTCGGTGGCTTCCTGGGTCTCGGCGAGAAGGACGTGGCCGTTCCGTTCGATCGCATCACGATCGCCGAGCAGCCGAACACGGATGCGCTCAAGCTGACGACGACAGAGACGGTCGACACGCTGAAGGCGGCTCCGCAATTCAAGACCAAGTCGCAGAAGATCGCCGAGCAGAACGCCAACCAGCCGGTTGACACGTCGACGACCTCTTCGACCGGTACGGCACCGGTTCAGCCGCAGCAGTGATCGGTATCAGGTTTTGCTGAGTGCGCAGGGAGCGGCGGTAGACACCGCCGCTCTTGGCGTCTTCAGACGAGCGCGCCATAGCGCAGGGCATCATAGATGCCCGCATGAATGTTGCGGCTGGCGACGGCCCCGATCAGTACCAGGCATCGGCCATGCTCTCCTTGCGGCGCGTGACATAGTCGACCAGGGCCTCGTCGATCGCCACGTCCAAAGGCGGCGCTTCGTATTCGGCAAGCGTCTTCTTCCAGGCGCGGTTGGCGCGCGTCGCCATGTCCGTCTCGCCCTCTTCGACCCATTTCTCGAAGGGCTCGTTGTCGGAGAGCGCGGTGTCCCAGAAGGCGGTCTGGTAGTTGCGCATCGTGTGGTCGCAGCCGAGGAAATGGCTGCCGGGACCGACCTGCAGGAAGGCGTCCATGGCCAGCGTATTGTCGTCGACGACGACACCGGCAAGATAGGAATGCAGCGCGCCGCAGAAGTCCGTGTCCATCACGAACTTCTCATAGGACATGGCGAGCAACCCATCGACGAAGCCGGCCGAATGCAGGATGAAATTGGCGCCGCAATGCACCGCCGACAGCATCGACATCGCGCCTTCCTGCATCGCCTGTGCATCCGGCAGCTTCGAATTGGAGAAATTGCCGGCACAGCGCAGCGGCAGGCCGAGCCGGCGCGCAAGCTGGCCGACGACCATGCTGCCGATCGCCGGCTCCGGCGTGCCGAAGGTCGGCGAGCCCGAGCGCAGCGACATCGACGACAGGAAGTTGCCGAAGATGACCGGCGCCCCCTTGCGTTCGAGCTGGGTCAGCGCACAGCCGGCCAGCGTCTCGGCATAGGACTGGGCAATGGCGCCGGCATTGGTGACCGGCCCCATGGCGCCGCCGAGGATGAAGGGCACGATGACGGCCGCCTGGTTTGCCCGCGCATAGGCGCGCAGCGACTTCGTCATCGTCCCATCCCAGACGAGCGGCGAGTTGACGTTGACATTGCCGAGGATGACGCAGTTCCGGTCGACCAAATCGCGGCCAAAAAGAATGCGCGCCATCTCGATCGAATCTTCGGCACGCTCTTCCGCCGTGATCGAACCCATGAAGGCGCGGTCGGAATATTTGATGTGGCTGTAGACCATGTCGAGGTGGCGCTTGTTGACCGGCACGTCGACCGGCTCGCAGATCGTGCCGCCGGAATGGTGCAGCCAAGGGCTCGACTGCGCCAGCTTGATCAGGTTGCGGAAGTCCTCGATCGTGCCGTAGCGCCGGCCCTTGTCGAGGTCCATGACGAAGGGCGAGCCATAGGCCGGCGAGAAGACGACGTTGTTGCCGCCGATCTCGACATTGCGGGTCGGATTGCGGGCATGCTGGGTAAACTGCCGCGGCGCCGAGGCGACGATCTCCTTCAGCATGCCCGGCTCAAAGGTCACCCGGACGCCGTCGACCTTCGCGCCAGCCCTTCGCCAGTGATCGAGAGAAACCGGGTCGTCGCGAAACTCGATGCCGACTTCGGCAAGGATTCGATCGGCGACCGCTTCGATCCGAAGCAGGCTTTCCTCGCCGAGGATATCGTAGGTCGGAATGTTTCTGGTGATGTAGGGAACACCGAGGCTGCGTCCTGCGCCCTCGCGCCGGTTCGACCGTGTGCCGCGCGTCCGTCTCGGCGCCGCCTGGTCCGTTGCCAATTCCGTATCCATGCCCATATCCTCCCATCATCTCAGATGATGCTATGGGCGAAAAATTCCACTGTAACGCTGGAAAAATTCGATCCATGCTATAAGCGTGATTTATGGAAAACCTGCGCCGCCTGCTCCCGTCCGCCGCAAGCCTCATCGTCTTCGAGGCCGCGGGCCGACACCAGAACTTCACCCGCGCTGCCAACGAGCTCGGCATGACCCAGGCTGCAGTCTCCTACGCCGTGCGCGGTCTCGAGGAGCAGCTGGGCGTGCCGCTGTTTCATCGCGTACACCGGGCCGTGGAACTGACTGAGGCGGGTGAGAAATTCCATGCCGACGTGTCCGTCGGCCTGTCGCGCATCCAGAAGTCGGCGGAGGACATCCGCGCCAAGGGCCGCGAAACCAATGTCACGCTTGCGGCATCGACCGCCTTTGCCTCGATGTGGATGCTGCCCCGCCTCAACCGCATGCGCGAGGACCTGCCGGAAATCGATCTCAGGATCCAGACCAGCGTGCGCGACCTCGATCTCGAGGAAGAACCGATCCCGCTCGGCATTCGCGGCGGCGACCCTGGCCATTGGCCACGCTACCATGCCGCCCTCCTCGCCGACGAGGTGGTCAACGCGGTCGCCACGCCCGCCTATATCGAGCGGCACGGCCTGCCGAAGACGGCCGCCGACCTGCTGGGGCACAATCTCATCCATCTGGAAGAACCGGTTCGCCGCGCCTGCGACTGGACCGAATGGTTTTCAAGCGCCGGCCTTGCCTATCCGAACAGGGGCGGCGGCTCTCGATCAACGACTATGTCCTGGTGATCCAGGCGGTGCTTTCAGGCGAAGGCGTGGCGCTCGGCTGGGAGCACCTGATCTATCCGCAGATCCGCTCTGGCGCGCTGGTTCCGGTCGCCGGACACGTGCTGAAGACGGGGCTTGCCTTCTACGTCGTCTGGCCGCGATCGCGCGAACTGAATGCGCAGGCCAAGAGGGTGCGTGACTGGCTGCTGGACGAGGGTCGGCGCGACCGCGCCGCACTGTCTGGAACCGAGGGTTAACCCGGGTCAGGCCTGGGCGGGGAGATCGCGGTAGCGATCGGCGAGATAGCGCATTGTCGCCACCGCATCGGCGGGCTTTCCGTAGAAATAGCCCTGGCCCAGGCCACAGCCGAGCGCCTTTAATTTCAAGGCCTCGGAGAAGTCCTCGATGCCTTCGGCGACGACCTCGAGCTCAAGGCCCTCGCACATCGACACGATCGCCTTGATGATGTGCTCGGAGGCACGATCGGCGGAGATACGCGAGACGAAGGCGCGATCGATCTTGACCTTGTCGAAGGAGAAGTCGCGCAGGCGCCCGAGGCTGGACTGGCCGGTGCCAAAATCGTCGAGCGAGACGCGAACGCCGGCGGCGCGCAGTTCCGCGACGATCTTCTGGGCGATATCCGCGTCGGCCATCACGGCGGTCTCGGTGATCTCCAGCTCCAGGCGCCGCGGGTCGAGGCCGATCTGGCTGATGATCGCCAGCAGGCGCCGGCTGGTCGTCGGGTCCATGAGCTGCGCCGAGGAGAGATTGAAGGAGAGGAACAGCTCCTTCGGCCAGGAGAGCGCCGCATGGGCCGCCTTGCGCAGCAGCACCTCGGCGAGCGAATCGATGAAGCCGCGCTCTTCGGCGAGCGGCACGAATACCGCCGGCGAGACATAGCCGAGATCGGCATCGCACCAGCGCGCCAGGGCCTCGAAACCGACGACCGCGTCGTTGCGCAGGTCGACGATCGGCTGGAAGTGCACGTCGACCTCGTTGGCGATGATGGCGTTGCGCAGCGCCTGTTCGAGCTGCGTCGCGCGCTTCATCTCCTGGGCGATCTCCTGCGAATAGACGGTGATCTGCCCGCGGCCGCGGCGCTTCGAACGATAGAGTGCGGTATCGGCGCTTTTCAGGAGATCCTCGAACACCTCGCCCGCGAAGGGATAGACGGCGAAGCCGAAGGAGGCGGAAAGGCGAACGTGGCGGTCGCCGAGATCGAAGGGGGCCGAAAGCACCTCCTTCAGCATCTGCCCGATCTTTTCCGCACCCTTGCGCTCGAAGATGAGCGGCAGGACGAAGGCAAATTCATCGCTGTCGAAACGGGTGATCGTGGCGCCTTCGGGCGCGCAGGCTTTCAGGCGATACGCCACCTGGCAGAGGATCTCGTCGCCTGCCTCCGGCCCGAACAGGTCATTAATCGGCTTGAAACCGTCGATATTGGCAAGGCCGATGGTGAACGGGGCCGGGTCGCTGGCCCGTTCCTCGGCAAGATCGAGCACGCTCTTGCGCAGGCAACGGGCGTTGCCGAGCCCGGTCAGCGGATCGACATCGCCCCGGACGGCGGGTACCTCGCGGCCAATGCGGTGGTAGGGCGTTTCCGCTGTCATCATCGCCATCCCCCATGCACCAGGCAGAAAGAGCGGCCGACAGCCCTTGTCGCCGGCGCCAGCCCGCACCACGGCGCAAACCGGCTGTGCCTTTCCGACACGACCGGGGCCTGGGCAGCGAGGTGGATGCGATGCATACGGATGGGGCTCTACACTTTAACGGCAATTCGGCGCAGACGATCGCAATCGGCGGTTAACAATCCGATATCGCGCCGCTCCAAGATTTGCCATTAGCCTCCCCAATTCTAGCGAGTTGACACGCTTTTCACTCAACCTGCCGTTCGTATTGCCTTCACGGGCATGAATTTCCGCAACACCGCCTCGATCATGTCGGGGCTCACCGGCTTCATGATATGGTCGTCCATGCCGGACGCCTTGCATTGCTGCAGGTCGATGTCCAAAGCCTGGGCAGTCACCCCGATGATCGGTGTTTTCTGTCCGCGCCCCTTCTCGGCCGCCCGGATCGCAACGGTGGCGTCAAAGCCGTTCATGACCGGCATCGACACATCCATCAGCACAAGGGCCGGTTGCAGTTCGTGCCAGAGTTCGACGGCCTCCCGACCGTTGGCGGCGATCCGGTGGGAAACGCCGAGCCCTTCGAGAATCTGGCTGAAGACGAACTGGTTGATCTGGTTGTCCTCGGCGACAAGCACATCGACCTGCGGCGCCGGCGGCGGCGGTGCGATCTCCTCGGCCTCGAACGACAGCGACCATTCCGGTTGCGGCGCGACACCCGCTCGCTCGGAGCAGACACGGAAGACTTCCGCAAGCACCGCGGCGCCGTCGTGGTCGGCGGATACCGGCAGGATCGGACTGTCGCGCCAGGCGGCGGCGATCTTCTGCCTTTCCGGAAAGGCCGTGTCGAGCAACAGGATATCGAGCTTCAGCCCCGCCTCGTCGACGGCGACGCAGAAAGCGTGCAGTTCGTCGGCATCGCGAACGGCACAGGCGTCGAGCCCGGACCCACGCAGCCGGGCGACAAGCCGCTCCTCCAGCTCTCGATCGTCCGTCGCGAGAAGGACCCGAAGGCCGCGCGCGGGCAAGGTTTCGATCATCGACCCCGCCTCGACGAGCTGCTGGACATTCAGCGCCCGGAAGGGATCGTAGAAATTCTGCGCCGCAGCGAAGATGCTGTAGTCACGGATCTGCAGGCTGGCGGCGGCCTGGGGCGCCTCGCCGTTTTGATACCAGACGGCGATATCGGTCACGTCGTTCATGCAGGTCACGACGAAATGGCGGCCGGGCATGCCGACGCGGTACTTGCGGGTCAGCACCCAGAGATCGCTGCCATCGGCGCGCACGATGTGCTCGGCCTGCGAATGCGGCTTGCCCGTATCGAGCACCATGCGGTCGGACTGTTCGAACCGCTCCGCCAGCTCGCTTTCGACCAGATCCCAGGCCGACCGGCCGAGGATGGCATCCTGCGCTAGGTCATGGATCAGGCAGAAGGCCTTGTTGACCGCGATGTAATTGAGGTTGCGGTCCTTGACGCAGATGGGATTGGGCTGGGCGTCGAGGATCTGCTCGGTCAATTCGACCCGTTCAAGGTCCGTCTGGAGCTGTTCGTCACGCTTCTTCTGATCGGAGACGTCGCTGATCGACAGGATGCCCATGCCGCTCGACAGTCGCCGCTTGCGCATCGAAACCCAGCGTGTGCGGCCGGCGCGCTCGACGCTCTCGTAACGCTCGCGCCAGTGCAGCGCCATGTGCTCGGCGATCCATTCCTCGCGGTTGGTGCGCCGGCGGCTGCTCTCCGGAACGGTGCCAGGGCGTACACCGGTATCATAGACGGCGCCGAGAAAGTCTCTCAGCCGCGTGCCCGGCATCAAGGCTTCTGCCGGCACCGGAAAATATTGCAGCATCGTGCGGCTGGCAAAGAGAATGGTATCGTCCCGGCTGCAGACAAGCACAGCCATGCCGAGCGCGTCGCAGCTCGACTCAAGAATGACCCTGTTGATGTCCGCGCCGCTCGGCGCCCCATCGCTCATAGCACTGTCCTCACTCGCCTACCGCCTGCGTCCCTGGATCGCCGTCGATCTGGAGGAACAGGCAGCCATTCAAAGTGCCGCAACGGCCTGCCGCGTCTGAACTGGACGCGCGGCGTTGCAGCGGCGGTTTCATTTCGGGACATGCTGGGGAGGCCTTGGCAGGCGTCTCTTCGAGCGGTGGGAGTGCGGCGTCCAGCTACGCCGCAAGGCTCAAAAGACAAAACCCGTGATCATTCAGGTTGTTGTGGAAAATCGCAGCAGAGTGTTAAGGGCCGATTAAACCCTTGCTCCTTTTTCAAGGGCGATGGCCGCATGCGCGCGTGATCGGGGACGAGATACCGTTCCCCCTTCCGTTTCCTCGGCGAATCCCGGAAAATGGGCCATGGCCATCAAGCAGCTTTCAGAAACCCTCATCAACCAGATCGCCGCCGGCGAAGTGATCGAACGCCCCGCCAGCGCCGCCAAGGAGCTGATCGAGAATGCGCTCGACGCTGGCGCGACCCGCATCGAGATCGCGACCGCCGGCGGCGGCAAGACGCTGCTGCGCGTCACCGACAACGGTTCGGGCATGACGCCTGGTGACCTCGAGCTTGCCGTTCGTCGGCACTGCACGTCGAAGCTCGACCACAGCCTGTTCGACATCCGTACCCTCGGCTTCCGCGGCGAGGCGCTGCCGTCGATCGGCTCGGTCGCCCGGCTGTCGATCACGACGCGCACGGCCGGCGCCAGCGAGGGCGCGGTCATCGCGGTCACCGGCGGCAAGACCGAGGTGGTCCGCCCGTCGCCGGCCAATACCGGCACCGTCGTCGAAGTGCGCGACCTCTTTTTCGCCACCCCTGCCCGACTGAAATTCATGAAGACCGAGAAGGCGGAAGCGGCGGCGATCTCCGAAGTCGTGCGCCGCATGGCGATCGCCTTCCCGGCAGTTCGCTTCGTGCTTTCCGGAAGCGACCGCTCGACGCTCGAATTCCCGGCGACCGGCGACGACCGGCTGGCGCGCATGGCGCAAGTGCTCGGCAAGGATTTCCGCGACAATGCGATCGAGATCGACGCGGCGCGGGAAGACGTCGAACTGACCGGTTTTGCCGGGGTGCCGACCTACAATCGCGGCAACTCGCTGCAGCAGTACATCTTCGTCAACGGCCGTCCGGTGCAGGACAAAATGCTGCTGTCGGCGATCCGGGCCGCCTATTCCGAAACGATCCCGAGCGGCCGTTATCCGGTCGCCGTGCTGTCGATCACGCTCGACCCCGCGCTCGTCGACGTCAACGTGCATCCGGCCAAGTCCGACGTGCGCTTCCGCGACCCCGGCCTCATCCGCGGGCTGATCATCGGCGCAATCCGCCAAGCCTTGACACGGGAAGGCGACCGGGCCGCAACCACGGGCGCGCGCGGCATGATGCAGGCGTTCCGCTCCGGCGATTATCGCCCGCAGCCCTGGAGCGCGGAGACCTCCCCTTCGCGGCCGGTACAGTTCGACGCCATGCTGCGCCATCTCGGCGAACCGCCGCAGGCGAGCTTTGCGGCGTTTTCCGCCCCTTCGGCGCGCATCGCCACCCCGTTCGAGCGGGAGACGCCCGTACCGGCACAAGAGACCCCGCAACCGGCTGCGCCGCAATCCTTTCCGCTCGGCGCCGTTCGCGCGCAGCTGCACGAAAACTATATCGTCGCCCAGACCGACGACGGCCTCGTCATCGTCGACCAGCATGCCGCCCACGAGCGACTGGTCTTTGAGGCGATGCGCACGGCGCTGCATTCGCGGCCAGTTGCCGCCCAAGCGCTGCTGATCCCTGAAATCGTCGACCTTCCCGAGGACGACTGCGACCGGCTGATGGCGCATGCGGCGGAGTTTTCCCGCCTGGGCCTGGCGATCGAGCGCTTCGGTCCCGGCGCGATCGCCGTGCGCGAAACACCGGCGATGCTCGGCGAGATGGATGCCGTCGGGCTGGTGCGCCAACTCGCCGACGAGCTTGCCGAATGGGATACCGCCAGCGGGCTGACGAGCCGGCTCGAATATCTTGCCGCCACCATGGCCTGCCACGGATCGGTGCGCTCGGGCCGGCGCATGCGCACCGAGGAGATGAACGCGCTTCTGAGGCAAATGGAAGCGACGCCCGGCTCCGGCCAGTGCAATCACGGCCGGCCGACCTATATCGAACTCAAGCTCTCCGATATCGAACGGCTGTTCGGCCGGAGCTGATCTTCCGCCATCCGGCGAAATGCGACTGGCATTTTCCCGGATGGCGAGCTAGACCAGAGAACCATCCACGAAGACGGAAATAGGCGCCGAGCATGATGAACCGGTTTGAAGGAAGCGCTTCGCGCGAAGCGAAGATCCGTTATCTCGACGGCGACTTTCAGATCGTGCTTGCGGGCTCGCACGTAATCTGCGCGATGACCGGCAACACCATCCCCGTCGATGAGCTGCGTTACTGGAGCGTCGCCCGGCAGGAACCGTATGTCGACGCGGAGGCCTCGCTCGAGGCGGAAAAACGCGCAGGCGCGCTACCCAACCAGCGCCGCTAACCAAGCCCGAACGCCGGCATCGCGCGCCCAGCGCCACGGCCCACAAGGCGCCGTTACTTAGCCGCGCCTTCGCGCAGCTTGCGGGCACGCGCCGCGGCAAGCGCCGTCTCGATGATCTTTTTCGGTGCCATCGGGTCGTCGAAGCGCACGTCGATCTCGATCACCCTGCTCGCTGCGGCGAGCTCGGCGGCCCGGCCGTGGCCGGGCTCGAGACGAACCAGATCCTTGGAGGTGGTGACGAGCCTCGCGCCGAGAGCCGCCGCCCGATCGAGCAGATCGGCGATTTCGTCCTCGGAGAAATGGTGATGGTCGGGAAAACTGCGGGTTTCCGCGACCACAGCGCCCGTCTCCCGGACGGTGCGATAGAACTTCTCGGGATCGGCAATGCCCGCCCAGGCAAGCACCTTGACGCCATCGAGCGATCCGTCGTCGCGTCTTTCGACCTCCGCTTCGTAGATCTGCTTGCCGGCGCGGGCGGCACGCCGGATCAGGGCGTCGGCCTCGGTGCCGTCGCCGATCTTGAGCAAGGCCGTGGCGTGGCGAAGCTGGTTCGACAACGGCGCCCGCACCGGGCCCGCCGGCACCAGATAGCCGTTGCCGATGCCGCGGCGGGAATCGATCACCAGCAGCGCGAAGTCGAAGGCAAGTCGCGCGCTCTGGAAGCCGTCGTCCATGATGATGATGTCGACGCCCTCCTTCACCAACCGCCGGGCACCGTCTACGCGGCGGCGGCAGACGACGGTCAGGGCCTCCTTCGCCAGCAGCAACGGTTCGTCGCCGACATCGCGGGCGCGGTGATGTTCCAGGTCGACGACGGTCGTCACGTCGAGCGAGCCGCCATAACCGCGGCTCAGGAAACCGGGCTTCAGCCCCTTCTCGCGGATGACGCGGGCAAGCGCGATGGCCGTCGGCGTCTTGCCGGCGCCGCCGACGGTGAAGTTGCCGATGCAGATGACCGGGACCGGCACCGAGGCCCGCTGCGCGCGATCCATGCGCATGCCGGCAATCCGTCCGTAAACCCATGAGAACGGCCACAACGCGCGCGCACGCCAATCCGCCTTGGTCCACCAGAATGGCGGCGCTTCCGATACCATCTTCGTTCCGTGGCCTCCCGGCCGCTCAGGTCCTTCCTTTTCCGGGAGGGACGGTTTGTTCGCCGGCCCAAGCCGACGGATTGCGACAAAAAACGTCAGAACGGAAAAAAACGCAAGCTATGGAGATGTCCCGGGCAAGCCAACGCCGAGCTTGGCCGCTGTCGACAGCGAGCGCTGAGGCAAAATCCCTAGAGGACGGCCTCGAGCTCGGTGATATCGGAGAGGCAATGGTCCGAGGCGGCCGCAAGCGACTGGCGCGAGCCGGTGCCCGTCAGCACCGCCACCGTCATGCCGACCCCGGCATTGCGCCCCATGTGCATATCGTGATTGTTGTCGCCGACGACCACCACCTGCTGCGGGTCAAGGCCGGTCGCCGCGCAAAAGCCGAGCACCATGCCCGGCTCCGGCTTGACGCCGTAGCCGCTGTCATAGCCCGCCACATAGTGCAGGTAGCCATCGAAGCCGAAACGCTTCGCCGTTTCGCGGATCGAACGCTCGTTGTCGCTGGAGGCGACGCCGAGACGGTAGCCCTTGGCGTGCAGCCCCGCAAAAAAGGTGCTGAGGTCGGTCACCGGAACGGCATACTCCGCCGAGCGCGCAAACAGGCCGTCGAACAGGGTCGTCAATTCGGCGATCGTGAAGGGCGCACCCGCGCCAACAAAGCCGGTCGCGATCTCCACCGTGTTGCCGGCGGCAAGCAGGCTGTCGGGCAGCACGTGGCCGGTGTCGGCATCCATGCCGCCGGCCGCAAGCAGCCTGCGGGCCAGGGCCTCATCACCCTTTGCCGCGATCCGCGCCAGTTCGTAGTTCACCGGCACCCAGCTCTTTGCGTAGTCGAGCAGGGTTCCATCCTTGTCGAACAGGATGCCGGCGATGGCTTTGGCTGCGGTCATGACGGGGCTTCGTCTCCTGCTGGATCAGTTGTCGGTCGGCGGGTTGAGACGCGCCTTGACGATGAGCGGATTGATGTAGGGCTCGAGCCCCTTCATCGTCGCCGACAGGGCGCCGCGCATCTCTTGCACGGTTTCAAGGCCGGCATCGATCATCGAGCGACGCATGTCGTCGTTGGCGAGCAGATAGTTGACGCCCTTGGCCAGCATCTCGACATCGCGCACGATCTTGGCGCTGCCGTTCTTGGCCAGCGTCTGGTAGGTCTCGCGAAAATTCTGGACGTTGCCGCCCGACAGGATCGCACAGCCGAGCATCGCCGGCTCCAGCGGGTTCTGACCGCCTTCGGCAAACAGCGACCGGCCGACAAAGGCAACCTCGGTCAGGCGAAGATAGAGGCCCATCTCGCCAATCGTGTCGCCGAGGAAGATATCGACGTCTGGTGTCAGCGGATCGCGGCGCGTGCGCCGGGCGACCTTCAGTCCCTTGGCCGTCAGCGCCGCCTCGATGGCGTCGCCGCGATCGGGATGGCGCGGAACGATGATCGTCAGAAGGCCGGTACGCTCCTTGAGAGCACGGTGCACGACGCCGGCGGCGGCCTCTTCTCCGTCGAAGGTCGAGATCGCCGCCCAGGTCTTGCGGGCGCCGATCTGCTGGCGATACTCCTTCAGCGCCTGCGGATCGTGCGGCGGCGCGTCGGTATCGACCTTGAGGTTGCCCGACACCATGACCGGCAGCGCGCCGAGGGTGCGGAACCGTTCGGCATCGACGTCCGATTGGGCAATGACGAGCGCGAGGTTTTCGAACAGCGCGTCGGCCAGCGCCGGCCGGCGCTTCCAACGCGCGAAGGTCCGGTCGGACATGCGCCCGTTCACCAGAACCTGCGGGATATGGCGACGACCGAGTTCCAGGATGGTCATCGGCCAGATTTCGGATTCGGCGATGATCGCCAGATCCGGCTCCCAGTAGTTCAGGAACCGGCTGACGGCCGGTTTGAAATCGAGCGGGACATATTGGTGGATGACCGTCGATCCCAGGCGCTCGGCGACGACCCGCGCCGAGGTCATCGTCCCTGTCGTCAGGACGACGTGGATGCCGCGCCGCCTGATTTCCTTGATCATCGGGATGACGGCGTTGGTCTCGCCAACGCTTGCGGCGTGGAACCAGACGAGAGGCCCCTGCGGCCGCGGCTCACTGGCATGGCCGTAGCGTTCGCGACGGCGCGCGGGATCCTCCTTGCCCTTCGCGGCGCGAATGGCAAGGTAGGACCAGACGAGAGGAT
Source organism: Ensifer adhaerens (assembly GCF_002940685.1). Lineage (GTDB taxonomy): Bacteria > Pseudomonadota > Alphaproteobacteria > Rhizobiales > Rhizobiaceae > Ensifer > Ensifer adhaerens_E. Next base: position 167,922 of record NZ_PNFP01000006.1, read on the forward strand.
AGATGGCCGAGCCGATCCAGCGATAGCTGGAGAGCGCCAGGCGCGCGCGAAAGCTGCTCATGACATGCCACCTTCCCCAGCCATTCCGGCCTGGAGAGACTTAAGGGCGACTGGCATGCGGGTAAGTACCGCGCATCCCGACCTCATCGGCATCAGCCGTTTTCCGGGTCCAGCAGACGGTGCATGTGGACGATGAAATAACGCATGTGCGCGTTGTCGACGGTCATCTGCGCCTTGGATTTCCAGGCAACGAGGGCGCTTTCGTAGTCCGGGTAGATGCCGACGATATCGAGTTTGTCCAGGTCGCGGAAATGCACGTCCGTCAGCGTCGTGAGTTCGCCGCCGAAGACGAGATGCAGACGTTGTTTCTTCTCGGTGTCGTGAGCCATCGGACTTCCATTTATTCTTGTTGGGTGTGGGCGTTGATTTGAGGCATTCGGCCCCAAAGGTCAATGGGGCTCCATCGACCGCGACGCGGCGATCAAGCCTGGCAAGAGCGGCCTTGCCGCCGCGCACAGGACCCCATGAATAACAGTGGATCGGTTGTAGAACAGCGGTTGTTCGTCGAGATCGACCAGCGCGCCCCCGGCCTGGGCGAGAATGAGGTCGGTCGCGGCCAGATCCCAGTCATGGGAGTTCCTCTTCACCAGCGTACCGTCGATCCGCCCGTCGGCAACCATGGCCAACCGATAGGCAAGCGACGGGATGTGCGGGACGCGTTCGACGGTGTTGCGATAGACCGCCTGGAACTTGCCGATCGTGTCTTCGGCCGCGGCGAGATACAGCGTTTCTCCAGGCTTTGCCTCGCGCACGGAGATCGCGGCACCGTTCTTCAGCGCGCGACCACCTGCGACCGCCTCGAAGAGTTCGTCGAGCGCCGGGGCATAGAGCACGCCGGCAACGGGCTGGCCGCGGTGTACGACGGCGACGCTGATGCACCAGAGCTCCTTGCCGGCGATGAAGGCGCGCGTACCATCGATCGGATCGACGACGAAAACCGTTTCGCGCGAGATCCGGCTCAGGTCGTCGTCCGTTTCCTCCGACAGCCAGCCGTAACCCGGCCGGGCCGCAAGCAGGCGCGTCTTCAGCACATCGTTGGCGGCAAGATCCGCCTCGCTGACCGGCGAGCGGCCTTCGTTCTTCCAGCGGACATCCGGGCTCTTGCGAAAGTAACCGAGTGCGGTTTGCCCGGCTGCGACCGCCGCGGTCTTGATCAGTTGAAGATCGACGTCCCAATCCGCGATCGATCGTGCTTCGTCAGACATTGAGAAACCTCTTCAGCCGCTCCCATGACCACGGAAGCGGAGCGCGGACGCAAAGCCGCACGCTTCGTCTCGTTCCTTGTGCCCCCCGCCTCAGATGCCGGCGAGCGTCATGCCCTCGATGGCGATCGTCGGTGCTGCGACGCCAAACTTGCGGTCGATGTCGTCTGCCGGCGTCAGCGCCATGAACATGTCCTTGAGATTGGACGCGATCGTGACCTCGGAGACGGCAAAGGTGAGCTCGCCGTTCTCGATCCAGAAGCCGGAGGCGCCGCGGCTGTATTCGCCGGTCACCATGTTGACGCCCTGGCCGATCAACTCGGTGACGTAGAAGCCGGTGCCGATGCTGCGGATCAGATCCTCGCGCGAAATCGCGCCGGGCTCGAGCGCAAGGTTCGTCGAAGCGGGGCTGACGCTCGGCCCGCCACGCACGCCGCGGCCGTTGGTTTCAAGCCCGAGTTCGGCGGCGGCCGACGTCGACAGGAACCAATGGTTCAGCACGCCATCCTCGACCATCACCAGCTTCTCGCCGCTGACCCCTTCGCCGTCGAAGGGGCGCGACGAGGAGCCGCGCACGATCAGCGGATCGTCGGTGACGGAGAGGCCGGGCTTCAGGATCTGCTTGCCCATCATGTCGCGCAGGAAACTCGTCTTGCGGGCGACGGCTGCGCCATTGATGGCGCCGGCCAGATGTCCGACGAAGCCGCGCGCCATGCGTGGATCGAAGACGACGGTGACGTTCTTGGCGGTCGGCACCTGGCGCGGGTTGATGCGGGCGACAGCGCGCTCGCCGGCAACGCGACCGATCTCGTCGGCGTCGCGCAGGTCGGCAAAGAAGAGGCGGCTGTCGTAATCGTAGTCGCGCTCCATCTTGGTGCCTTCGCCGGCAATGGCGCTGACGGAACGACCGAAGCGGGTAGCCATATAGGAGCCGGAAAAGCCGTGCGAGGTGACAAGCACCAGGCCGCCCATGCCGGCCGAGGCGCCGGCACCGCTGGAATTGGTGACACCCGAGACCGCAAGCGCTGCCTCTTCCGCAGCAAGCGCTGCCTCCGTCAGGGTTTCGGTGGAAACCGCCGTGGCGTCGAACAGGTCGAGATCCGGATAGGATTTCGCCAGCCGGTCGGCGTCCGCGAGCGATGCGAAGGGATCCTCCGGCGAAGCCTTGGCCATGGCGACGGCGCGCTCGGCGAGCAGCTTCAGGTCAAAACCGGGATTGGCCGAAACGCTGGCGACGCGCCGCCCGACGAATACACGAAGGGAGAAATCGTCGCTTTCGGAGGCTTCCGTCGCCTCGACCTTGCCAAGGCGCACCGAGACGGAACGGGAGCGCCCGCGCACCACCACGGCGTCCGCCGCATCGGCGCCGGCCTTTCGGGCAAGATCCACGAGTTCGGAGGCGCGTTTTTCGAGGTCGGCAGAATCGATCGTGTCTGACATGATGTAGCCTTTCATTCCTGCCCCATTTATTGTGCAGTGACGCAGGCATCAAGGGCATTGGCCTGATTCCCGCCCACACACCGCAAATGACCGCTCTCGAAAGCCCCCTCATCGGGGGCCGGGTGCCCAATAGTGAAAGCCTGAGGCATGGCAACGACACCGATCATCTATTCTCAAGCGCTGATGCTGCTTGGCGGCGCGGTGGTGGCCGCCCCGATCTTCAAGCGGCTCGGCCTCGGCACCATCCTCGGCTATCTCTCGGCCGGCGTGCTCATCGGTCCCGTCGCCCAGAGCATCACCGAAGGCGAGCAGATCCTGCACGTCTCCGAACTCGGCGTCGTCTTCCTTCTGTTCATCATCGGGCTCGAACTGAAACCCTCGCGTCTCTGGCAGATGCGGCGCGATATCTTCGGCCTCGGCACCGCACAGGTGGTGTTGACCGGCATCGTGCTTTCTTCCGTCATCTATGCCCTCGGGCTCCTCGGCCAGGGCGGCAGCATCATCGCCGGCTTCGGCCTGGCGCTCTCGTCGACCGCCTTTGCCATGCAGATCCTCGACGAAGGCAATGATCGCAATACGCGCTACGGACAACGATCCTTCTCGATCCTGCTTCTCCAGGATCTGGCGATCGTGCCGCTCCTGGCGCTGATCCCGCTGCTCGCAGCGCAGGCACCCGAGGATACGACGCCGCCGCTCGAGGATTTCGCGATCGCCACCACCGCGATCGTCGTCCTCTTCGCCGCCGGCCGCTATCTGGTAAACCCGCTGTTCCAGATCATCGGCCGCACGGGCGCGCGCGACGTCATGATCGCGGCGGCGCTGCTTGTCGTCATGGGGGCTGCGACGATGATGCAGCTTGCCGGTCTGTCGATGGCCATGGGCGCCTTCCTCGCCGGCGTGCTCCTTGCGGAATCGTCCTATCGCCACGAGCTCGAAGCAGATATCGAGCCGTTCCGCGGTATCCTTCAGGCGCTGTTCTTCATGGCCGTCGGCCTGTCGCTGGAACTCGGCGTCATCGTCGAGCGCTACCAGTTGATCATCGTCGCCGTGCCGCTCCTGATGGCGGCGAAGAGCCTGATCCTCTACTGGCTTTGCCGGCTCACCGGCTCGCAGCACAACGACGCGGTCCGCATCAGCCTGCTTCTGCCACAGGGCGGCGAATTCGGCTTCGTGCTGTTCACGGCGGCCGCCACCGCCGGCGTCTTTTCGGACGGCGATGCCTCGCTGCTGGTCGCGATCGTGACGCTGTCCATGGCGCTGACGCCGCTTGCCTCGATGCTGGCGCCGAGGCTGATGCGCGAGCAGGACGAACTGGACGAGGAGATCGACGAGGACTTCGAGGGCGCCGGCGCCGACGTGCTGATGATCGGCTTTTCCCGTTTCGGACAGATCGCCGCGCAGATCCTGCTTGCCGGCGGCCGCGACGTGACGATCATCGATCACTCCGCCGCCCGCGTGCGCCAGGCGGCGACCTTCGGGTTCCGTATCTACTTCGGCGACGGCAACCGCCTGGACGTGCTGCGCGCCGCCGGCATCGAGCGGGCCAAGATCGTCGCCGTCTGCACCCAGAAAAAGGAAACCACCGACCACATCATAGACCTCGTGCAATCCGAATATCCGAACGCGCGCATCTACGCCCGGTCCTATGACCGTCTGCACACGCTGGAACTGCGCGCCAAGGGCGTCGACTACGAACTGCGCGAGACCTTCGAGTCCGGCCTGCTTTTCGGCCGCAAGACGCTGGAGGCGCTGGGGGTCGGCGACGACGAGGCGATCGCGATCATGGACGACATCCGCAAGCGCGACGAGGCCCGCCTCGTGCTGCAGGAGGCCGAGGGCATCACCGCCGGCCGCGACATGCTGCATTCGAGGCCGGTGCGGCCCGAACCGCTGGTCAAGCCGAAGCGCGAGGTGGACCACTCCCAGGAAACAGGCGAGCGGATTCTCCCGGGCCTCCCCGAGGACGAGCGCGAAAGCGCCTGATCTCACATGCTGCGAAGGGGCGCACCGTCACCCGCCAAGGTTCACGTGAGCCTTGGCGCCGCCATCCGCTCTTCGAGAGCGCGCTTCAGCTGATCCTTGATCGCTACCGTTCCGTTCAGCACGTCCTGGGCGCGCAGGAAATCCATCACCCGGTAGCGTCCGACATCGGGGCGCAGCAGGATGTCCGGCGCCCCCTCCTTGAGCTTCATGGCAATGATCGACTGCATCATCAACTGGCTCGCGCCGAACAGGCTGTCGATGCGGCTCGGGATGGTCTTGCCATCACCGTCGGGCCCGCCGACGACATCGACCGCGATGACGATATCAGCCAGGCCGCGCAGGTGATCGAAGGGGATCGGATTGTAGATGCCGCCGTCGATCATGACGCGCCCGTCGATCCGGACCGGCGTGAAGATTGCCGGCAGGGCTGCAGAGGCCGCCAATGCCTTGCGGAGGTCACCCTTCTCGCAGATATGCTCCGTCTGGCCGTAGTAGTCGGTGGCGACGACCTTCAGCGGGATTTCGAGGTCGGAGAATTTCGGCGGTATTGCCTCAGGCAGGAAGGCCTTCAGCACCCGCTCGACATTGAACTGGCCGAAGCGGAAACCGCTCGCCATCGCCTCGGAAAGGCTCGACGGCCGCAGTTGCCAAAGGCGGTTGACCACTTCGCGCCGGTGGCCGACGGTCGAAAGCGTGTGGGCCCGGATCTCTTCGCCCCGCAAGCCCGCGGCCATGCCGGCGCCCATTATCGCGCCGATCGACGAGCCCGCGATGACGACCGGCCGAATGCCCAGCTCATCCAGCGCCTCGATGACGTGGATATGCGCAAGCCCGCGCGCGCCGCCGCCGCCGAGCGCCAGCGCCACCGTCGGCCGGCTAGGCGCACTATGCGCGCCATTCGCCATCGAAGAATCCTGCTTCATCGGCATAACCTCCGCCTTCAAGCGGGACAGACACTGCGTGGACCGGCGAAGCCTATCCGTGCAAGCAAACCGAAAATATGACGTCAGGCTCCGCGGAACCGATAGAAATGCATGCGCGTATCGCCGAACACCCTGACGTCGAGGTTTTCGAAGACGGCGGCCGGCGCCGGCTGGACGTCCGCGCGCTCCTCGAGGATCACCAGGGCGCCGGCGACCAGCCAGTTGCCGGCGGCTGCCGACTGCAAGGCCTTTTCGCCGAGACCCTGTGCGTAGGGCGGGTCGGCAAAGACGAGATGAAACGGCTCCATCGTGCCGACCGAGCCAAGGCTGGTCGCATCGCGGCGGAAGACCTTCGCACGACCCTGAAGCGCGAGTGTTTCGATGTTGGTCTGGAGCAGTCCCCTGCCCTCGACGCCCTGTTCGACGAACAGCGCCTGCCGGCACCCGCGCGACAGCGCCTCGATGCCAACCGCGCCGGTGCCGGCAAAGAGGTCGAGCATACGGGTGCCATCGAGCGCTTCCGGATAGGAATGGCTCAGGATGTTGAACAGGCTTTCACGCGTCCGGTCCGTGGTCGGCCGGATATCGTTGGACTTGGGGGTCGCCAGACTGCGACCCCGAAACTCTCCGCCGACGATCCGCACGGCCGTTTAGTTTCCTCTGCCGCGCGGCTTGCCGCCGCCAGCCGGGCGCCCACCACCACCGGAACGACCAGGGCCGCCGGGACGTCCACCGCCGGGTTTGCCGCCACCGGGCTTGCCGCCGCGCGGACCACCGGAACGCTCACCGAAGGATTTTCCGCCCGATGGCTTGCCGCCGAACGACTTGCCGCGAGGCTTGTCGCCGAACGGGCGGTCGCCACCTTCGCGACGCTGAGGACGATCCCCCTCGGCACGCGGTGCGCGCGGCTTGTCGAAGCGGCGTTCTCCACCCTCCGCGCGGGCGGGACGATCGCCGCGTGGACGGTCACCGCCTTCACGGCGTGGCGGACGGTCGCCGTCTGCGCGCGGCGTGCGCGGCTTGTCGAAGCGGCGGTCGCTGCCTTCGCTGCGGGCCGGCCGGTCGCCACGCGGACGATCGCCACCCTCGCGACGCGGCGGACGGTCGCCATGATCACGCGATTTGCGATCGCCGCCGTCAAAGGACCTGCGACGTTCGAAACCGCCATCGCGGCCTTCATCCCTGCGACGGACGGGCTCGGCCGCACTGATCCACTCGCCTTCGTCGTCACGACGCTTGACGACGGGATGCGCCGGCTTGTCGTCGCGGCCGAAATCCCTGGAAGCGCCCTTGCGGTCCGGGTCGAACTTGCCTGTCGTCTTCGTCGCGAAGCCGTCCTTGTTGCGGCCATAGCGCTTCGACTTCGGCGCGCTTTCCGGGCGCTCGCGACGGGCGGGCTTCTCGGTGGCGTCGCCGTCGGCTGATTTCGGCTTCTTCTCGGCGAGCGGACGGGCGCCTGGCGCCATCCAGACATTGGCCGTGCGGGCGCGCTGTGCCGGCGCACGCTTCGGCCGGTCCTCGAACTTGGCGTCGCGGTCCTCGCGCGGACCGCCCTTGCCACGCGGGCCTTCCTTGCGGCCGCCATCGCGACGATCGTCACGACGGGTATCGAGGCGGGACAGCGCGCGCTCGCGCTTGTCCTCGGGCTTTTCCCAGCGGCCGCCCTTGCGCTGCTCGGGCTCCTCGTCCTCGTGATGGTCACGGGCACCCGTGGCTGCCTGGTCGTTGTAAAGCGGCGCGTCGAAATTCGCCTTGGCGTCCTCGATCAGGCGCGGTCCCAACTGGTCGCGCAGCGTGCGACCGCGGATTTCCTGGACATGCCCCTCCGGCAGCTCGCCGAGCTGGAACGGGCCGTAGGAGATGCGGATGAGGCGGTTGACGTCGAGACCGAGCGCGCCGAGCACGTTCTTGATCTCTCGGTTCTTGCCTTCGCGAAGCCCCATGGTGATCCAGACGTTCGAACCCTGGACGCGGTCGAGCGTCGCTTCGATCGCACCGTAGAGCACGCCGTCGACGGCGATGCCGTCCTTCAGCCGATCAAGGTCTGCCTGGTCAATCTCGCCATGGGCGCGCACGCGGTAGCGGCGCAGCCAGCCGGTCGACGGCAGTTCGAGGACACGTGCCAGGCCACCGTCGTTGGTAAGCAGCAGCAGGCCTTCGGTGTTGATGTCGAGACGACCGATCGACAGGACGCGCGGCAGCTCGTCCGGCAGGTTCTCGAACACGGTCGGCCGTCCCTCGGGATCGGCATTGGTGGTCACCAGACCCGCTGGCTTGTGATAGAGCCAGAGGCGCGTGCGCTCGATGCCGCGGATCGGCTGGCCATCGACCTCGATCGCATCGGCAAGCGTCGCGTTCACGACCGGCGTATCGAGGATGACGCCGTTGAGCTTGATGCGCCCTTCCATGATCATGCGCTCGACATCGCGGCGCGAAGCAACGCCGGCACGCGCCAGGATCTTCGAGATGCGCTGTGGCTCGTCGGCCGCGACCGCGGCCGCAGCCGGACGCTCCCGTGGCGGACGCGAAGCGCCGGCCTTGGGATCGGACGGCTTGGAGCCGAAATTCTTGGCGCCGAAGCTCTTGCCGCCCGAATCCTTCGGGCCAAAAGCCTTGGCTCCCGCAGCCTTTTTCGGCGCGGCACCCTTCTTTTCGGCGAAATGCGGTTTCTTGTCCCGGCCAGCGGACTTGCCGCCAGGCCGCGTGGGCTTGTCTTTGGATGTCATTTGTGTTGCCTGCCTTTTGCGGCTGTCCTATCAGGTCGCGGCCCGTGGGTTAAGAGAAATTATTGTTTGAGCGATGGCTGAGACGACACGCTTCATGGATGCGGCCCTCGAGGAGGCCCGGAAAGCAGCAGAGCGCGGCGAAGTGCCGATCGGCGCCGTGGTGGTTTTCGACGGCCGGATCATCTCGCGCGCCGGCAACCGCACCCGCGAACTCAACGACGTGACCGCGCATGCGGAGATCGTTGCAATCCGCGAAGCGTCCGCCGTGCTCAACGACGAAAGGCTGACGGGCGCCGACCTTTATGTCACGCTCGAACCCTGCACCATGTGCGCGGCGGCGATTTCGTTCGCGCGCATCCGCCGCCTCTACTATGGCGCAGATGACCCGAAGGGCGGCGCGGTCGACAGCGGCGTGCGCTTCTTCGGCTCGCCCACCTGCCACCATGCGCCCGATGTCTATTCGGGCCTCGCCGAACGGGAAGCTGCCGAGATCTTGCGGGATTTCTTCGCCGGGAAGCGGTGAGACGCCCCGGCGTCTTGCAACGGTGCGACTTCCGATGGACCGTTGCAAGCTTTCCTGAAATTACGTCAGTCGGCGGCGAAGCTTTCGAGTGCCGCGCCTGAGAGACGGTAGCGCGTCCATTCGGACATCGGCTCGGCGCCGACGGATTCGTAGACGCGGATCGCCGGCTCGTTCCAGTCGAGCACGCTCCATTCGAAGCGGCCGCAGCCTTCCTCGACGGCAATCTTTGCCAGGTGCTTCAAGAGCATCTTGCCGGCGCCGGAGCCGCGGCAGTCGGGCGTCACGTAGAGGTCTTCGAGATAGAGCCCCTTGCGCGCCTGCCAGGTGGAATAGTTGTAGAACCACATGGCAAAGCCCGCCGGCTTGCCATCCTTCTCGCAGATCACCGCGCGGGTGATGGCGCCCGGACCGAAGAGCGAGGCCTGCAGCATCTCGACCGTTGCCTCGACGGCATCCGGCTCCTTCTCGTAGATGGCAAGTTCGGTGATGAAGCGAAGGATGGTTTCGGCGTCTTGCGGGCGGGCGTCGCGAATGCTGATGGTCATGGTTCAGGCGCTTCTCAGGCACGTCCAGCAAGCCAAGGCGCTTTCAACCGGAACTGCATAGATCCAAAGGGAGAGAGGCGTCTCGCCGTCTCAATGGAACGGCGAGAACGGACTTAGAAGGGCCAATACCACTTGCTGCCGGAATTCTTGATCTGCGCTTCCTTCTTGCGGCGGCGCTCCTTGTCCTTCTCCGGCTCGCCGAGATCGGTCTCGGTACCCTCGGGAAGGCGGCGGTAGTCAAGCGGCGGATCGCTGAGGAACCGGCGCTTGTCGGAATAGGCGCCCATCTCGATCTTGCGGCCTTCGCGATAGGCTTCCTGCTGCTCCTTTGCGGAGAGCCGGCGACCATTGGCGCTTGCCTTGGCGAGAGGCGAAACATAGTTCGGGTTGTTCTTGTTGGCGTCGGCCTCTTCGCGCAGGCGGTTGCGGACCTCTTCCGGGGACTCGACCCATTCCGGATTGGCCTCGCGGCTGGCGAGCGATTTCTGCGGCTCGACGAGCGAGGCCTGCTGTGCCGACGGCGGCAGGACGAGGCCCGGACGCGGCTGATACTTGACCGGATCGCGCTTCGGCGGACCGAGGCTGGCAACGCTGCCGAGGTCGTCCATGAGTTGTTCGCCGGCGGTCTTGTCCGTGCCGTAGGTCGGGCCGCCGATGCAGCCGGAAAGCACCAGGCCGCTCGTCAAAATGGCGGCCACGCTGGCAAACACTCGCAACTCTCGCGTCATTTCCATGAAATTCCTTCCAGCCGGCCACCGGTCAGCGCGGCCACTCAAGCGCCCATGGCGGAGAAATCCGCCAAATTTCGGGCAGGTTTTACCGGATGAACGCAAGGAGTGCAATTCATCCGGTAACAATGCGTTAAGCCTTGAAACCAAGCTCGCGCAAGGCAGCGGCATCGCGGGCCGACACGTCCGGGTAGAGCGGGTCGGAACCGACATCGGTCGTGATCCGCCAGGAGCGGGCGCATTTCTGGCCCTCGGCAAGTTTCGGCACGACGCTGACCTTGGCGACCTCAGCCAGGCGGAACGCATCGGCGGGGCCTTCAGAGGTTTCGATGACGATTGCCGAGGTGATGCAGATCTCGGCGAAGTCCTGACCTTCCAGCGCCTTCAACAGCTCCGGATCGGCGACGTGGACGACCGGTGCCGCCTCCAGCGACGAGCCGATGCGCTTGTCCTTGCGCTCGATCTCGAGCGCGCCGGTGACGACGGTGCGGACGGCACGGATCTTGTCCCATTTGGCTTCGAGCGCATCGTTCTTCCACTCCGCCGGGATTGCCGGGAACTGTTCGAGATGCACCGAGACCGCGTCGGGCTTGCGCGAAAGCCAGGCTTCTTCCGTGGTGAAGGGCAGCATCGGCGCCAGCCACAGCACGAGGCAATCGAACAGCTTGCGGATGACCGCAAGTGCCGAACGGCGGCGCAGGCTCGACGGCGCGTCGCAGTAGAGCGCATCCTTGCGAACGTCGAAATAGAAGGCCGAGAGCTCGACGTTCGAGAAATCGATCAGCGCGCGGGCGATCTTCTTGAAGTCGAAGGCGTCGTAGCCTTCGCGCACCATCTGGTCGAGCTCGGCCAGACGGTGCAGCATCAGCTTTTCGAGTTCCGGCAACTCGGCATAGGCAATCTCCTCGCCCTTGTCGTGGGCGAGCGTGCCGAGCATCCAGCGGATCGTGTTGCGCAGCTTGCGATAGGCGTCGATGTTGGTCTGGATGATCGTCTTGCCGAGGCGCTGATCTTCCCAATAGTCGGTCGTCATCACCCACAGGCGCAGGATGTCGGCGCCGGCATCCTTCATCACCTCTTGCGGGGTGACGGTGTTGCCCTTGGACTTCGACATCTTCTCGCCCTTCTCATCCATGGTGAAGCCATGGGTGACAACGGCGTTGTAGGGCGCGCGGCCGCGCGTCGCGCAGGCTTCGAGCAGCGAGGAATGGAACCAGCCGCGATGCTGGTCCGAACCTTCGAGATAGACGTCGGCCGGCCACTTCAGGTCCGGACGGTCTTCGAGCGTGAAGGTATGGGTCGAACCGCTGTCGAACCACACGTCGAGAATGTCCATGACCTGGTGCCACTTGGCATGGTCGTGGTCGTTGCCGAGGAAGCGGTCCTTGGCGCCTTCGGCGAACCAGGCGTCAGCGCCTTCCAGTTCGAAAGCATCGAGGATGCGGGCATTGACGGCCTCGTCGATCAGGATCTCGCCCTGGTCGTCGGCAAAGATCGCGATCGGAACGCCCCAGGCACGCTGGCGCGACAGCACCCAGTCCGGACGCCCCTCGATCATGGCGCGCAGGCGGTTCTGGCCGGCACCCGGCACGAAGCGGGTGTCGTCGATTGCCGAGAGCGCACGCGAACGCAGCGTCGTGCCGTCGCCGAACGCCTTGTCCATGTAGACGAACCATTGCGGCGTGTTGCGGAAGATCACCGGCTTCTTCGAGCGCCAGGAATGCGGATAGGAGTGCTTCAAGCGGCCGCGGGCAAAGAGCGCGTGGCGGGCGATCAGCGCCTTGATGACGCGGTCATTGGCGTCGCCCTTCTTGCCCTTGTCGTCGAGAACGCGACCGGCGCCGCCTTCGGCGTCCGGACCGAAGCCGTGGGCGTCGGCGGTGAAGTAGCCGGCGTCGTCGACGGTGAACGGGATCGCCGACGAGATGCCGCGGGCTTCGAGCGCGCGGGCATTGTCCATCCAGGCGTCAAAGTCTTCGCGGCCGTGGCTCGGTGCCGTGTGCACGAAGCCGGTGCCGGCATCGTCGGTGACGTGATCGCCATCGAGCAGCGGCACCTTGAAGGCGTAGCCGCCGCCGAGACCATGCAGCGGGTGGGCGCAGGTGACGGCTGCGAGCTCGTCACCCTCGATGTCGCGCACGAAGTTGAAGGTAAGCTTGGCCTTGGCCGCGGATTCGTCTGCCAGCCGCTTGGCGAAGATCAGCTTCTCGCCCGGCTGCGGGCCGAAGTCGTTCTCGGCGGTCGCCACTTCGTAGAGGCCGTAGGCATAACGCGACGAGAAGGCGATCGCGCGGTTGCCGGGGATGGTCCAGGGCGTGGTCGTCCAGATCACGACGAAGGTACCGGCAAGCGCGTCCGGACCCTCGGTGACCGGGAACTTCACCCAGATCATGTCGCTTTCGATGTCGGCATATTCGACTTCGGCTTCGGCAAGCGCCGTGCGCTCGACCACCGACCACATGACCGGCTTCGAGCCGCGGTAGAGCTGGCCGAGCTTGGCGATCTTCATCAGTTCGCCGGCGATGCGCGCTTCCGCGTGGAAGTTCATCGTCGTGTAGGGATTGTCGAAGTCACCCTCGATGCCCAGGCGTTTGAACTCCTCGGCCTGGACCTGGATCCAGCCGGCGGCGAAGTCACGGCATTCCTGACGGAATTCGTTGACCGGAACCTCGTCCTTGTTCTGGCCCTTCTCGCGGTACTTTTCCTCGATCTTCCACTCGATCGGCAGGCCGTGGCAATCCCAGCCGGGCACATAGTTGGCGTCGAAGCCGCGCATCTGGAACGAGCGGTTGATGACGTCTTTCAGGATCTTGTTCAGCGCGTGACCGATATGGATGTTGCCGTTGGCATAGGGCGGGCCGTCGTGCAGCACGAACTTGTCGCGGCCGGCGGCAGACGCGCGCAGCTTCTTGTAAAGGCCCATCTTCTGCCAGCGGGCCACCGTTTCCGGCTCCTTCTGCGGCAGGCCGGCGCGCATCGGGAATTCCGTCTGCGGCAGATAGAGGGTCGAGGAATAGTCGATCTTTTCAGCGGTGTCGGTCATGGTCTTTGCAATCGCTTCTTCGCGCGAACGGCCGCGCATACGAGATGGGCTCGGTATCGAGAGATGACTGGGGCGTCGGAAACGCCGAAATCCCGGACCTTCCGGCTGATCACAGCACGCGGAAGGCCGGGCCAATAATTCGCTGATCGATGATCAATCGACGGTGCCGGGTCATGGTGGCCGGTTGTTTAAGGCGTTTTCCGCCTTTTGAAAAGGTCCGCCACCGCCCCTGCGCCGAATTCTTTTGTCAGGCGAAGTTGAGCTTGCGGTCGATCTCGCCGAGCGGCGTGACGCCGGAAAGCAGCGCGCGGGCCTCCGCCTCGTCCTGCCGGATCTGCGCCACCAGCGCATCGAGGCCGTCGAACTTCAGTTCGTCGCGCAGGTGACCGAAGAAGGTCACGGCACAGACCTCGCCGTAGAGATCGCCCGAGAAATCGAAGACGAAGGTCTCGAGCAGCGGTTCGCCGTCGCTGTCGACCGTCGGTCGACGCCCGAAGCTTGCGACGCCATCATGAAGCGAACCGTCGGGCCGGCGAAAGCGCACGGCATAGATGCCGGGGCGCAGCTCCACCTCGGGCGCAAGCCGCATGTTGGCCGTCGGGAAACCGAGTTCGCGGCCGAGCTTCTTGCCCCCGATCACCTCCGCTTCGACGAGGTAGCGGTAGCCGAGCATGCCGGCCGCCTGCGAGACGTCGCCTTCGCCGAGCAGAGAGCGGACATAGCTCGACGAGATCACGGACGCGTTTTCGTCACGGAAGGCATCGACGAGCGTCACGCCAAAACCATTGTCGCCGCCCGCGGCCATCAGAAAGGCTGGACCGCCCTCGCGCCCCTTGCCGAAATGGAAGTCGAAGCCGGTGACCACATGCGAGGCATGCAGCCACTCGAGCAGGATACGGTGGATGAAATCCGACGCGGACAGCTGCGAGAAGGTACGGTCGAACGGATACTCAATGACGGCGCCGAACCCCATGCCTTCGAGGATGCGCGCCTTCAGCGGCGCCGGCGTCAACCGGAAGACCGGGGTGTCCGGGCGGAAGACGGTTCGCGGATGCGGCTCGAAGGTGAGCACGAGCGCTGGCACGCCGCGTAACTTCGCCTCTTCCAGCGCGCGGTTGAGGACCGACTGATGGCCACGGTGAACGCCGTCGAAATTGCCGATGGCGACGACTCCGCCGCGCAAGTGCTCCGGAAGCGGATCACGGGTCTCGTTGCGATGAAAAACCGTCATCTCCGTCTTCCCGTCAGGCGAGCCGTGGCATCCAGTATTTCGGCGAGGCGCCCTCCTTCTTGAGGAAGGCGGCAAGCTTCGCCTCGTCGGTCCGGCTTTCGTTCATGTATTCCTGGGCATGGATGCCGGCGCTGATATAGAGCAGGTCCAGACCCGCATCCTGCGCGCCCTTGACGTCCGTCGGCATGCCGTCGCCGACGGCGATGACACGGGTGAGGTCGATCGCGCCGCGTGCGGCCTTCGCCTCCCCCAAGGCGGCGCGATAGATCGCGATATAGGGCTTGCCGGCGATGCGCGCCTCGCCGCCGAGTTCCTCGTAGAGCTTGGCAATCGCGCCGGCGCAGGGGATCAGCCGGTGGCCACGCTCGACGACGAGATCCGGATTGGCGCAGATGAACGGAATCTTGCGCCTGGCAAGGCCCGTCAGGGTTGCGCGGTAATGCTCCGGCGTTTCGGTCTCGTCGTCATAAAAGCCGGCGCAGACGACCGTCTCGGCATCCTCGGAGGAAACGATCTGCGTCCCCAGGCCCTCAAGCAGGGGCAGGTCACGCTCGGCGCCGATGAAGAAGATCTTCTTGTCGGCGGCAGCGATCAGCGCCCGGGTCACGTCGCCGGAGGTGACGATCCGGTCATAGGCCTCGTCCGGCACGCCGAGGCTGCGGATCTGTACCTTCACCATCGGGCTCGGGCGCGGCGAATTGGTGATGAGCACGACGGTCAATCCGGCGGCGCGCGCCTCGGCCAATGCTTCACAGGCGGAGGCGAAAGCCTGCACGCCGTTGTGAAGAACGCCCCAGACGTCACACAGAACGACATCGTAGCGCTTGGCGATTTCGCGAAAACTGTTGATCCTTGCGGCCATCCTGGCTTCCTGCAAACACGGTTTCCGGCTTGCATGGCAAGGAAGGCAGGAGATTACAAGTCTCGTCTCCCGAAAAAGGCGCACCCTCCCAAGGATTCCGGCCGTGTCGAGAACCAGGAAAAATGCACTGCAGATGCGGCCCTCCGCGCAGAAGCACCTTGTCGTGGTTATCAACCGTCAAAATCCCGCCCATGCCACTCATCGACGCTATCGCCCACATTTCGCCAAGAATGGGGCTAGGCTGCCTGTGCCCGCGCCTGCTGCGCCCGTCCATGGCAACTGCCGTCAGCAAAAAATCTAGGCGCCGATCCTTGACTCACCCCATACCCAAGCTTATCTCGGCATCGCTAGCACTCGACAAAAGAGAGTGCTAACACCCATCCATCGGGTCCATCAGCGATCCGTAGTGTCATTTGATCGAGGGATTAGACTAATGGCAAGCACCAACTTCCGCCCGCTGCACGACCGCGTCGTCGTTCGCCGCGTCGAGTCTGAAGAGAAGACCAAGGGCGGGATCATCATTCCGGACACCGCCAAGGAAAAGCCGCAGGAAGGCGAAATCGTCGCTGTCGGTTCGGGCGCCCGTGACGAAAGCGGCAAGGTCGTTGCTCTCGACGTCAAGGCTGGCGACCGCGTTCTGTTCGGCAAGTGGTCTGGCACCGAAGTCAAGATCAACGGCGAAGACCTTCTGATCATGAAGGAAGCCGACATCATGGGCATCATCGGCTGATCCAGCCGTCGTCCACCCCTTTTCATGACAACCAATGGGCAATGAGCCCGGGAGTTCTCTAATGGCTGCAAAAGAAATCAAGTTCGGCCGCACCGCGCGCGAAAAGATGCTGCGCGGCGTCGACATCCTCGCTGACGCCGTAAAGGTCACGCTCGGCCCGAAGGGTCGTAACGTCATCATCGACAAGTCCTTCGGCGCTCCGCGCATCACCAAGGACGGCGTATCGGTCGCCAAGGAAATCGAACTCGAAGACAAGTTCGAAAACATGGGCGCCCAGATGGTCCGCGAAGTTGCTTCGAAGACCAACGACATCGCCGGCGACGGCACGACGACTGCAACCGTTCTTGCCCAGGCGATCGTTCGCGAAGGCGCAAAGGCTGTTGCTGCCGGCATGAACCCGATGGACCTGAAGCGCGGTATCGACCTCGCTGTCACCGAAGTCGTCAAGGATCTCCAGGCCAAGGCCAAGAAGATCAACACCTCGGAAGAAGTTGCACAGGTCGGCACGATCTCGGCCAACGGCGAGCGTCAGATCGGCCTCGACATCGCAGAAGCGATGCAGAAGGTTGGCAACGAAGGCGTCATCACGGTTGAAGAAGCCAAGACCGCCGAAACCGAACTCGAAGTCGTCGAAGGCATGCAGTTCGACCGCGGCTACCTGTCGCCCTACTTCGTCACCAACCCGGAAAAGATGGTCGCTGACCTCGACGACGTCTTCGTTCTCCTCCACGAGAAGAAGCTCTCGAACCTCCAGGCCATGCTCCCGGTTCTCGAAGCTGTCGTTCAGACCGGCAAGCCGCTCCTCATCATCGCGGAAGACGTCGAAGGCGAAGCTCTTGCAACGCTCGTCGTCAACAAGCTGCGTGGCGGCCTGAAGATCGCTGCCGTCAAGGCTCCGGGCTTCGGCGACCGCCGCAAGGCCATGCTCGAAGACATCGCCATCCTGACGGGCGGCACGGTGATCTCCGAAGACCTCGGCATCAAGCTCGAAAACGTCACGCTCGACATGCTCGGCCGTGCGAAGAAGGTTTCGATCTCCAAGGAAAACACGACGATCGTCGACGGTGCCGGCCAGAAGGGCGACATCGAAGGCCGCGTTGCTCAGATCAAGGCCCAGATCGAAGAAACCACCTCCGACTACGACCGCGAAAAGCTGCAGGAACGTCTTGCCAAGCTCGCTGGCGGCGTTGCCGTGATCCGCGTTGGCGGCTCGACGGAAGTCGAAGTGAAAGAAAAGAAGGACCGCATCGACGACGCTCTCAACGCGACGCGCGCTGCCGTTCAGGAAGGCATCGTACCGGGCGGCGGCACCGCACTCCTGCGTTCGGCCTCCAAGATCTCGGTCAAGGGCGTCAACGAAGACCAGGAAGCCGGCATCAACATCGTTCGCCGCGCTCTGCAGGCTCCGGCCCGCCAGATCGCTGAAAACGCTGGCGATGAAGCTTCGATCGTTGTCGGCAAGATCCTCGACAAGAACGAAGACAACTACGGCTACAACGCCCAGACCGGCGAATATGGCGACATGATCGCCATGGGTATCGTCGACCCGGTCAAGGTCGTTCGCACCGCCCTTCAGGACGCAGCTTCGGTTGCTGGCCTCCTCGTCACGACGGAAGCCATGATCGCCGAACTGCCGAAGAAGGACGCTCCGGCTGGCATGCCGGGCGGCATGGGCGGCATGGGCGGCATGGACATGATGTGATAAAGGCGTCAGCCTTATCGCAGCATCGTCCATAAAGCTTCGCCCATGCACTTAAAGCGGTTCAGCGCGTCAGGCGCGCTGAACGGGCGGCATGGACATGATGTGATAAAGGCGTCAGCCTTTCACAACAGAAGATCCATCCGGATCGGAAAGGCGGCCCTCGGGTCGCCTTTCTTGTTTTTTATCAATGCCGTTCACCGCCGGTGAAGCATCTGCCGAACAGCCGGCAGAAAAAACCCATCGGTTGTAGTCGGACTTCAAAAAACCGTTGAAGTCGAAAAAAAACGAACTATAACAGCGCCCCAAGTGAGCGAAGATTGAGGGGAGACTGGGCGGCAGACTTAAGGCAGGCGGGCATTCGCCAGGGCTTTTTCGTATTCGCTGCGCATCCGGAATTTCTTCGAGACTATACCTAAAGAATAAAAGTATTTAATCGCAAATTAAGCCGACACTCTCCTTCGAAATCAGTTCGTCGGCGAGACCCACTACTATCTATCGACCTTTCTACTTGAGAAGACACCCATGTCATGTGGCGTGCGCTCTCGTATTGGTCATGTCGAGCGCAGTTTGCACATTGGGACGCATTTCCCTGGGGCGTCGAAGGCGGCTCCGGGAACTCTGCTGGGGTAGACCGTGTTTAAGATCACCAGAGCAAATTCCGTTCCCCTCGGCTCTCCGGGACAGCCGCATCCCGGCCTTCCGCATCAAGAATTCGTGGAGCAGTTTTGCGTCTCCGAGGGCTGGTCCGGCGACCTGTCGACGGGCCTGTTCCGGCTCGGCGAGAAGGCGGCTGCCATCCATGGCTTGCGCGATGGGGAATGCGGCCTTCTGAATTTCGTACGCTGCTATGATCCGGCCGATCGCAACCACGTGCTCGAACTGTTCGAGCAGGCGGCGACAAGCTGCTCGTCCTTCTGTTTTTCGACGACGATCGCGCTGGAGGAATCCGGCCAGAAGCAGCCGCTGTTCTGCATCGGCGAATCCTCCGGCCTCGAACAGCGCTATTCCGGCATGATCACCGGCATCTTTTTCTTTCCACGCTTCCTCGTGGAAGTTGCGGGCCGCGCGCTGCTGCGCCAGTAGAACCGCTGCCAAAAGCCAGCCCCACGGTTACCGCCGCTGCAAGCATGAAATCGCGATGACAGGTATCGCCGCCGTGCAACCGCCCCATGGGCGATTGCACTGAACCACTTGGCGAAGAACCATGGGCGTCAGGCTCAGGCAGCCGCTGCGTCGTCCTTGCCCGTGAAGAGAACGGCGATCGGCGCCGGGCGACCGAGCAGATAGCCCTGTGCCTCGTCGCAGCCCTCCGTCTGCAGGATATCGAGCTGCGTCTGCGTCTCGACGCCTTCGGCAAGAACCGGCACCGACAGGCTCCGGCCGAGCGCAAGAATGGCGCGCACGATCGCCTTGGCCTGGGGGCTGCCCTCCACTTCCCACATGAAGCTCCTGTCGAGCTTGATCTTGTCGAACGGGAAGGAACGAAGCGTTTCGAGCGAGGAGTAACCCGTGCCGAAGTCGTCGATCGCGATCGTGACGCCGAGCTCCTTGATCTGCCGCAGCGTCAGCAGCGCCCGTTCCTTGTCGTCGATGATCGTCGATTCCGTAATTTCCAGCTCCAGCCGGTTCGGGTCAAGACCGGTCTCGGCAAGCACTTCCCGCACCAGGCTGACGATATCGCCATTGGCAAGCTGAACCGGCGAGAGATTGACGGCGATCTTGTGGCTGTTTTCCCATCCCGCCGCTTCGCGGCAGGCTTCACGCAGCACCCATTCGCCAATCGGCAGGATGGCGCCGCACTCCTCGGCCAGCGGAATGAACTCGCTGGGTGGAACCATGCCGCGTTCGGGGTGGCTCCAGCGCAACAGCACCTCGTAACCGATAACCTCCCCGGACATCACCGATTTCTGAACCTGGTAGTGCAGGGCAAGCTGCTTCTTGTCGATCGCATCCCACAGGTCGTTGGCAAGTGCGCGCCGCTGGCGGGCAGCTTCGTCCATCGACACCTCGTAGAAGCAGACGGTCTGGTTGAGCGCAGCCTTCGCCCGGTACATGGCGAGGTCGGCATTGTTGATCAGCGTATCGGCCGTCTCCGCATCCTGCGGATAGATCGCGACACCCATGCTGCCGCCGGACTTGAGCTCGAAATCGCCAAAGCGCATTTCCTCGTGCAGGCTCTTCTCGATCCGCCGCAGGAAGTCGTTGAGCTCGGAGAGTTCCTCGAAGCGCTTGACCGCCGCGAATTCGTCGCCGCCGAAGCGCGCCACGAATTCGCCCTCCTGCAGCAGGCCCTTCATGCGCTGGGCGATCGTCACCAGCACGAAGTCGCCGGCGGCATGGCCGTGCAGGTCGTTGACTTCCTTGAACTTGTTGAGGTCGATACCGATGACCGCGACCTTGCGGTTGAACCAGGCGGCCGCGTCCAGTTCCTCTTCGAGGTAGCTGCTGAACTGCAGCCGGTTCGGCAGTCCCGTCAGGCTGTCGTGGCGGGCAAGGAAGGTAATCTGCTCCTCTGTGTCCAGACGCTCGGTGATATCCTCATAGGTGCTCACCCAGCCGCCGTCGGGCAGCGTGCGATGCTTGGTCAGGATCGAGCGACCGTTGACGAGCTTTTCGACGATATCGCCGCCGCCGTTGCCGACCATTTCGATCCGGTGCTTCTGGTAGAGCTCCTCGGCCTTGGTCCTCGCCACCTCCGGGTCGGCGTAAATACGGGCAAAGACGATGTCGAGGATTTCGCGGAAGGTCAGCCCCTGGCCAGCGAGCGTCTCGGAGAAGCCGAAGATCTCGCGGCAGCGTCGGTTCGACAGCAACAGCCGATCGCCGCTGTCGAACAGGCAGATACCCTGCGACATGTTTTCGAGCGCGACATCGAGGTTGTTGCTGACCTCGGCGATGCGGTCGGCGTCAAGCTTCGCCTTGGTGATGTCCTTGACGATCTTGATGAAACCGGCGTGCTTGCCGCCATCGTCCATGAACGGATCGAGCACCACATGGGCCCAGAACCGGGATCCGTCCTTGCGGTAGCGCCAGCCTTCGTTCTCGTACTTGCCATCGGCCAGCGCAACCTCGAGCGCCCGCTGCGGTACGCCGTCGCGCTGGTCCTCCGGCGCGTAGAAGCAGGCGAAATTCTTGCCGACGATTTCCTCGGCACTATAGCCCTTGTTGGCCTCGGCGCCGGCGTTCCAGCTGGCGACGCGGCCGTCGGTGTCGAGCATGTAGATCGCGTAATCCTTGACGCTGCGCACGAAGCGGGCGAACTCGCGTTCCGCGGCGGCGGCGGAAAGCTCGGCATGATGAGCGAAGCCGGCGGCGATCAGCACCATCGACAGCAGGAAGAAGGCGGTTCCGGCGATGACGAAGGCAAGCAAGTGCGGCTGGATCATGCCGCCATCGGTCGCCGAGAGCAGGTCTGCCTCAATCGTTACTGCGCCCATGGCCGTGAAATGCAGCACGACGATCCCGAGGGTCATCAGCAAGGTGGCGAGGACCTTCGCCTTCACCGGGTTGCCGATGCGGGCGATCGTGCGCAGGGCAGCGATATCGAACAGCGAGCCGGCAACCACGGAGGTGACGACCAGCGTCGCATCCCAGCGGATGCTGCCCGGCACGTCGAGCGCCGCCATGCCGAGAAAATGCATGCAGGCAACGCCGCCGCCGAGAACGAACCCGCCGGCGATCCAGCCGAGGCGGTCCTGGACATGGGTCGCGATCAACAGGGCTGTCGTGGTCAGGATGATGGCAACTGCCAGTGACAGGCCGGTGAGGTCCATCTGGTAACCGAGGACGACGCCGGGGTCGTAGGCGAGCATGGCGATGAAGTGGGTCGCCCAGATGCCGAAGCCGCTGGCGATGCCCGCAGCCGTCGCCCAGATCGCCTTCGCCTTGCCGGAAGAACCGCGGGCGCGCTGCAGAAGCGTAACTGCTCCGTAGCTCGCAAGGAAGCAGACAAGCGCTGCCAAAACCACCAGTCTGGGATTATGCTCTACCACCAGGCATGTAAGAACCTTGAACATCGCCAATCGCCTAAATGAAAAACCGCCAGGAAACGAGACCTCTCGCCTCCAGTTAAGCGACCTGTGTTGGCGTCAGGTGACTTAAGGAAATGATAAATCGTCGCTCCGCCGGGCAATTGCCCGGCAACACAGTGATTTCGTCGTTAATGAATTTTGAAGCGGCGCCGCCTTCAAGTTGCAGTGAAGGCCGCGCGCTGCCGGGCGTGGTTCGGCGGCCTAAGGCTGCGCCAGCAACGCTTTGAGGTCTGATTGCGGGTCGGCAATGACGGCACGATCGGGATTGACGCCGGTTTCGAGCAGCTTCTTGCCGGTGACATAGGCCTTGGCGTCATTGATCGCATCGACGGCGACCAGCCGCCCCTGCCGGAAGTACCAGACCGACACGCTGCCTTCGCGCTGGCCGGGTCTGACGATCGTTTCGTCATGTCCAAGCCCGAAGCCGGCGATCTGCAGCTTGACGTCGTACTGGTCCGACCAGAACCAGGGCTTGGGGTCGTAGGGCGCGTCGCTGCCGGCAAGGATCGCAGCGACCGCCTCGGCCTGATCGACGGCATTCTGCACCGATTCCAAGCGGATGCGCAGGTCCTCGAAGGGAAGAACGGCACAATCGCCCATGGCGAAGATCGCCGGATCGGAGGTGCGGCCGTGTGCGTCAACGACGATGCCGCCGGCGGTCTCCAGCCCGGCGTCGTGCGCAAGACGATCGTTGGCGGTGACGCCGATGCCAACGATGACGACGTCGACCGGCAGGGTCGAGCCGTCCGAAAGCTCCGCGGCGGTCACGCGGCCATTTTCACCGACAAGACGATTGAGACCGGTGCCCTCGCGGATCTCGACACCGCGGCCGCGGTGAATGTCCCTGACGAGCCCGGACGTCGCAGCGGAGGCAACCCGCTGCAGGATGCGGTCGGCCATCTCGATGACGGTGACTTCCAGACCGCAGGTGCGTGCAACGGCAGCCGCCTCAAGGCCGATGTAGCCGCCGCCGATGACGAGGGCACGGCGGCCGGGCTTCATCTCCTCGGCGAGGCGGTCGGCATCCTTGAAGTCGCGCACGACGAAGACGCCGTCAAGGTCGCCGCCAACGGAAGCCGGCAAGCGGCGGGGCGTCGCGCCGGTGGCAAAGGCAAGCACCTCATATTCGAGCGACGTGCCGTCGCTGAGCGACACGCGCTTGCCGGCTCGATCGAGCCCGGTCACGCTCGTTTCGAGGCACATATCGACATTGTGCTCGCCGTACCAGGCTTCCGGCCGGTAGAGCAGCCGGTCGAGGCTCATCTCGCGCAACAGATACTTCTTGGACAGCGGCGGGCGCTGGTAAGGCAGGCTTGCCTCGGAGGCGACGATGGTGATCGGCCGCTCGTCCTTCAGCGCGCGCAGCTTCGCAACCAGAGCAAAGGCGGCCTGACCGCCACCGACAACAACAAGCCTTCCCGACACGCTTTCCACCTGCTTTTATTCGTCCGTACAACAAGGCCTAGCCTTGCGCCCGCGCTTCGTCAACTCAGGCACAGGGCAACAAGGATTGCTATTCCTTGCGCGGCACGTCCATGCCCTTTAGAGCCGCCGGTCGCGACAGGCCACGCTCGACCCAGGCCATCACGTTCGGAAAGCTCTCGTATTCCAGAACCTCGGCGCCGCCATAAAACCGGCGCGCGCCCTCGACCCAAGGATAGGTGGCGATGTCGGCGATCGTGTAGTCGTCGCCCATCAGCCATTGCCGTCCCTCGAGACGGGCTTCGAGCACGCCAAGCAGACGCTTCGCCTCGTCGCGGTAGCGCTCGACGGGATAGGAATTATTGGCGACCTTGTCGGCGGCAAACTTGAAGAAGTGACCGAACTGGCCGAACATCGGGCCAACGCCGCCCATCTGGAACATCAC
This sequence comes from Ensifer adhaerens, assembly GCF_002940685.1. Classification (GTDB taxonomy): domain Bacteria; phylum Pseudomonadota; class Alphaproteobacteria; order Rhizobiales; family Rhizobiaceae; genus Ensifer; species Ensifer adhaerens_E. The sequence continues at coordinate 191,518 of NZ_PNFP01000006.1, forward strand.
CCACGCGATCGTCTCATATCGCGCGGCGGCATCGGCGGGCAGCAGCTTGCCGGTCTTTTCCGCCAGATAGACGAGGATCGCGCCGGACTCGAACAAGCCGATCGGCTTTCCATCCGGACCGTTGGGGTCGATGATCGCCGGGATGCGGCCGTTCGGGTTGAGCGAGACGAACTCCGGCGATTTCTGTTCATTGGTATCGAATGCGATGCGGTGCGGTTCGTAGGGCAGGCCCAATTCTTCGAGTGCGATCGAAACCTTCACGCCATTGGGCGTCGGCAGCGAATAGAGCTGAATGATATCGGGGTTTTTCGCCGGCCAGCGCTTGGTGATCGGAAAGGCGGACAGATCGGCCATGAAGGTCTCCTGGAACGGAACAGCGGGAAACGGCGGAAACGCCGCGCGCAGGACTTACATAGGAGCGGAGGGCGCGCTTTTTGAGGGCCCTACTTTATTTTTGTAACCGCATGGACACCGCAGGTCGTCGAATACCTGCCCTGCCCCGTTTGCAGCGTCAGACAACGCCGCGGATCGCGGCGATGATCCTTGCCACGACCGGATCGCCGTCATGCGCCGCCTTGCGCGCCCGCACCAGGCAGGCCTCGGAACGCAGGATCACGCCGTCGGTCAGGATCTTCAGATGGTTTGCCTTCAGCGTCGAACCGGTCGAGGTGATATCGACGATGATGTCGGCAGAGCCCGAAGCCGGCGCACCTTCGGTCGCACCGAGGCTTTCGACGATGCGGTAGAGCTGGATGCCGTGGCTGCCCGAAAAATGGTTCTGCGTCAGCCGCCAGTACTTGGTGGCGATCGCCAGACGGCGGCCGTGGCGTGCGCGGAAATCGGCGGCGACATCGCCGAGGTCGGCCATGGTGTCGACGTCGTACCAAACTTCCGGAACAGCGACGACGACATCGGCGTGGCCGAAGCCGAGACGGGCGCAGAACTCGACGCGGGCATCGGCATTGGCGAGACCTTCGCGCACCAGATCCTCGCCGGTAACACCGAAATCGATCGAGCCGTTGCCGAGTTCGCGCGAAATTTCCGACGCCGAGAGGAAGGCTATCTCCACATCGTCAGCACCCTCGACCCGGCCGCGATAGGAGCGGTCGTTGCCGACCGCGACGATCTTCAGACCGGCACGTTCGAAAATCGCCGAGGCGTCATCCTTCATCCGCCCCTTGGACGGCAGCGCAATGGTGATGGTCATTGAGCGCCCCCTTCAGAGGCAATCGCCTTTTCGATGCGGTCGAGCCAGAGCGAGAAGCCGACAGCCGGGATATGTTCGCGGGCGCCGAGCAGCGTCAGCAGCCGATCGAAGCGGCCACCACCGGCAAGAACGGCATGCGTGCCGGCAAGCTCCACCTCGAAGACGAGGCCAGTGTAATAGTCCAGCGGACGACCGAAGGCCGAACGATAGCGGATCGCGCCGATATCGGCACCGGTCTTTGCAAGGGCGGCCACACGGGCATCGAAGCGCGTGAGCGCATCGTCGAGCTTCAGGCCGGATTTCTGCGCGAAGGCGAAGAGGGCTGCCGGCGCATCGGCAAGCGGTACGTCGAGCGCCAGGAACGCGGCGACGTGATCGAGCGTCTTGCGGTCGAGCCGCGTATTCGCCAGTTCCATCTTCTCCTTCAGCCGGCGCGCGATGTCCTCAGGCGAACGGCTGGCGTTGGTCGAGTAGCCGGTCGCTTCCATCGTTGCGGCGACATGAGCGACGAGACGGTCCTCGTCCTCGAGCAGGCCGTCCATCGACAGCCGCACCACTTCGGGACCGAAGACGCCGACGGTTCGCGGATGCGCCAGTTCGGTCAGGAGCTTCTGCAGATGCTTCTGGTCGCCGAAGGCGTGGATCAGCCGCTTCTGCCAGCCGGCGGGCAGGCCGCAGGCGCCGACGACCGCCTCGAACACGGCCTGGTCGCCAAGCGTCACAGCCAGGGGCCGGCCGGGAAGGCGGTTGGCGACGATGCGCATCGCGTCGGAAACGGCGCGTGCATCGGCTGTCGCCGTGTCGGTGTCGCCAAGATCCTCGATGCCGGCCTGATAGAACTCGTTGCCGCCTTCGCGACGCTGGCGGAAAACCTCGCCGAGATAGGCATAGCGCTTCGGCGTGCCGGTCACCGCCTCGATATGGCGGAGACAGACCGGAATGGTGAATTCGGGCCGCAGGCAGAGGCTCTCGCCGGTTTCGCTCTCGGTCATGAAGATGCGGCGGCGGAGATCCTCGCCGGCCATGGCGAGAAACGGCTCGGCCGGCTGGATCACCGGCGTGTCGACCCGCAGCGTGCCGAGGCTTTCGAAGTCGGCAAGCAGCGCATCGGCAAAGGCAGGCAGGTTGATAAGGGCCATGACCGTCAGCCCCTTGCCCGATCCTCGGCCTGCGCCGCCAGCACCTCGCGCACCTTCTCGACCAGGTCGGCCGTCGGCACGGAAACCTGGGCCACGCGCGCTTCGCGCCAGGCCGCATTGTCCTCGATCTCGCCCGACAGGCGCTTGCCCTCGATCAGGTCCTTGATCTGGACGAGGCCGGCTGCGCGTTCGTCGCCGCCCTGGATGATGGCGAGCGGCGAGCCGCGGCGGTCGGCATATTTCAGCTGGTCGCCAAAATTCTTCTTGTTGCCCTGGTACATTTCGGCGCGGATGCCGGCATGGCGCAGCTGCTGCACGAAGCGCTGGTAGTGGCCCATGCTCTCGATGTCGCGGTCCATGACGCAAACGACCACGGGGGCGATGACTTCCGAAGCACCGAGCTTGCCGAGGTTCTTCAGCGCCGTCATCAGGCGGGAAACGCCGATCGAGAAACCGGTCGCCGGTACCGGCTGGCCCATGAAGCGCGAGACGAGACCGTCATAGCGCCCACCGCCGCCGACCGAACCGAAGACGACCTTTTCGCCCTTCTCGTTGGTGACGGCAAATTGCAGCTCGGCCTCGAAGACCGGGCCGGTGTAATATTCGAGACCGCGCACGACCGACGGGTCGATCTTGATGCGGTCGGCCTCATAGCCGGCGCTCAGGACGAGGCTACGGATGGTATTCAATTCCTCAACGCCTTCGCCGCCTTTCGACGTCCCGGCAACGAGGGCTGCGAGTTCGGCTGCGCTTTCCGCATAGTCCTTGATGCCGACGAAGAAGAGGACCTTGTCGATCTGTTCGGCGCTGAGGCCCGCGCCCTTGGTGAAGTCGCCGCTTTCATCCTTGCGGCCTTCGCCGAGCAGGAGCCGCACACCCTCGGTGCCGAACTTGTCGAGCTTGTCGATGGCACGCAGCACGGTCAGGCGGGCATTGGCCTTGTCATCACCGCCAAGACCGATCGCCTCCATGACGCCGTCGAGCACCTTGCGGTTGTTGACGCGGATCACGTAGTCGCCGCGCGCAATGCCAAGCGCTTCCATCGTGTCGGCCATCATCATGCACATTTCGGCATCCGCCTGGACGCCGGCGGCACCGACCGTGTCGGCGTCGAACTGCATGAACTGGCGGAAACGGCCCGGACCCGGCTTCTCGTTGCGGAAGACGTAGCCGGAGCGATAGGTGCGGAACGGCAGCTGGATCTCGTTGAAGTTCTCGGCGACGTGACGGGCGAGCGGCGCCGTCAGGTCGTAGCGCAGCGACATCCACTGGTCGTCGTCATCCGTCAGCGAGAAGACGCCCTCGTTCGGCCGGTCGCTGTCGGGCAGGAACTTGCCGAGCGCATCGGTATACTCGAACAGCGGCGTTTCGACCGGATCGAAACCATAATGCTCATAGACCGCCCGGATCTTGCCGATCATTTCGTCGGTCGCGCGGATATCGGCAGCGGAGCGATCGACGAAGCCGCGCGGAAGACGCGCCTTGAGCTTCTGCGGTTTCTTCTGTTTCTCGGTCATGGGAGCATTCCGGACTGTCTCGTGTTGGCTGCTTTCCCTATCGGATCAGTTAAGGTGCGGCAAGGGTTTGCACCGTGCAAAGCGTTCGCCCGGGGCATACGCAGGAGCTTTGCGCCGGAGCCAGACACCGGTGGACTTCGGGTCGTCAGTATCCACGCATATGATCGCGGCACGCCGGGAGGGGCTTGACCTCAACCATAAGGCGCATTAGACATGGCGCGATCACTAAAAGTTTATTGCCAGACCGATCGACGACGTTCCGGTCACACCGGTGATCGGCTATCTTCGCCACAGCAGGCCGACAACGCGTCCCGAATGCAATGACTGCATCGGCAAGAACATTCCAACGACAAAGAGTCGTATCGAACCGCCTTGCCGCTACGACGGTTTCCGGCAGAGAGATGTCGTGTCCATGCGGCAAGAAGAGGTCATCATGTTGAGATTCATGACACCTGGCTCAGGGGCCATCCAACCCGGGCATCCCGGGGCGCATTCGAGCTGGATGGAGCACCTCGACGAAAGCGACTATTTCGTCGAGGCGTGGCGTTGCGATCTGGCCAGCGGCGTCTTTCAACTCGGGCAACGGACCGCCCTGCTCATTGGCGTTTCCAGCCGCTCCTGCGGGATCGTCGATCTGGTGCGCGCCTATGACGGACGAGATCGCGCAACCGTGCTCAATATTCTCGAGCAGGCAACCGCGTCGCCATCGTCGTTCTGCTTCACGACCGTCGTGCGCCCGCCAGCTTCGAAGGCGGCACAGCTCTTCTGTGTCGGGCGGTCGCTGCTCGATGCGGCAACCGGCGAAAACACGCTTCAGGGGGTTTTCGCCATCCCGCGCGAGCGCCCGGCGCTTGACGCCTGAGCGGACGGGTTGAAACCGCAGACGCCCCTTCCCTAGATTGATGCAGCGCCAGTGAGCCGGGCGTGCGCGGGATGATTGCCCATCATCAAGGCGCAGGAGGGCGAGATCAGGACGATGAAGGAATGGCTCGCCAGGAACGGCGGCTGACCTGCAACGTCACGCAGCGGGGAAACACCCGTCGGCTGACCGACGACGGGTGCGCCGATCAGGCAACGCGAGCGCGGGGCCTTGCAAGCTTGCCCCGCAGGTCCTCGACGATCGCGCGGCAATGGCAGCCTTCGATGTGATCGTTGACAAGGCCCATGGCCTGCATGAAGGCGTAGATCGTCGTCGGGCCGACGAAGGTCCAGCCGCGCTTCTTCAGATCCTTGGAAATGCGGGTAGAGGTCGGCGTCGTCGGATTGGCGACGATCGCCTCATAGGTCACAAGCTCGGGGCGTTCCGCGGTCCCGGGCTCGTATGACCAGAAGTAGCTGGCGAGCGACCCGAATTCCTGCCGCAGTTCCTGGGCGCGGCGGGCATTGTTGATCGTCGAGACGATCTTGCCGCGATGACGCACGATGCCGGTATCGGCCAGGCAGCGTTCGATATCGGCCTCGCCGAATGTCGCGACCTTGTCGAAATCGAAACCGGCGAAGGCGGCGCGAAACGCTTCGCGCTTGCGCAGGATCGTCAGCCAGGACAGGCCGGACTGGAAGCCTTCCAGGCAGATCTTCTCGAACAGGCGGCGGTCGTCGGTGACCGGACGCCCCCATTCCTCGTCGTGATAGCGACGATAATCGTCGAGATTGCCCTGCCAGGCGCAGCGCAAAAATCCGTCCTCACCGATCACAATGCCCTTGGCCGTCATCGCCTTCTTTGCTCCATGCCGCTCATTTTCCAGCCTTTACCATTTGCAAACCAGATTCCTAAAGCCGCGGATAACCCTACCCAAAGCTTTATCGGCGCCGTCGCCTTTTAACGAGGCACCATTTACCATTCCGTCGCCCTCGGAATGACACGATCGCGCCATTGCCAAGGCGCAAATCGTCCGTTTGAGCGCTCCGCTCACCGGCAGACCGCGCCCCGTTCAGTGATTTTCGGCGAAAGGTAGCGAGTCCGTCCGATGTTGAAAAAGTCTCTTGTTATAGCCGCCTCTCTTCTGAGCCTCGTGGCCGGCCCAGCCGCAGCGCAGGACCGGTATCAGAACCGGCCGCCCGTCGTCGTCAGCCCCGACCTCACCGCCCCCTGGGTGATGCAGCTCGGCGGGCAGCAGGCGCGCACGCGGCAGGTGATCTACCGGCAGCAGGTTCCGCAAGCCACCCGAAAACAGTACTATCAGCAGGGTCAGGTCGCGAAACCTCAACTCAAGCGCCGCGTCGTCAACCCGCTGATCCAGCCGGCCAATGCCACGCGCGCCCAGCGACCGGTGAAATCGAAGTTCGACCCGCAGTACCTGCCGCAGACGGTTGCCTATGAGAGCAAGGAAAAGCCGGGCACGATCGTCATCGATACCAACAACCGCTTCCTCTATCTGGTGACCGGCAACGGCGAGGCACGGCGCTACGGCGTCGGCGTCGGCAAGCCGGGTTTCGAATGGGCCGGCGCCCACAAGGTCACCCGCAAGGCGGAATGGCCGAGCTGGACGCCGCCGCAGGAGATGATCACCCGCGAGGCGGCCAAGGGCCATTACCTGCCGGCGCGCATGGACGGCGGGCCTGAAAATCCGCTTGGCGCGCGCGCCATGTATCTCGGCTCGACGCTCTACCGCATCCACGGCACCAACGCGCCCTGGACGATCGGCTATGCCGTCTCCTCCGGCTGCATCCGCATGCGCAACGAAGACGTTGTCGATCTTTACGAGCGCGTGAAAGTGGGCACGAAGGTTATCGTCATCTAATTGCAGCACTGCATAGAATATTCCCCTCTCCTCGCCCGTGTTGCTGTTGCCTATGCGTGATTTTCAGGCAACAGCAGCATGAAGACAGGCAAGTTTTGTGATCACGTTTGATCTACCGGTTGTATCGCGGGCTTGAACTTCGATGCATTTTGCATAGCCTGCCTGCAACGAGGGTTTAGAGGGAATCGTAAATGAAGCGTCATGCCAGCAAAGTGGTCGCAATCGCGATTGCGACCAGCACTATTCTTGTGGCCGCCAGCGCCTCGGCTTTCACGCCGGCACCGGTCGCGGGCCCCAAGGTTAAGTCGTCAGACATTGTACTCGTGGCCACTCCGAAGAAGCCGGCAAAACAATACTGGCGCACCAAGGTTCGCTTCCGCACCGACGAAGCCCCCGGCACGATCATCGTCGATACCAACAACAAGTTTCTCTACTACATCGACGGCCCGAACCGCGCGACGCGCTACGGTATCGGCGTCGGCCGTGACGGCTTCGGCTGGTCGGGTGTGGTCAAGGTTGGCCGCAAGGCCGAATGGCCGACCTGGACGCCGCCGGCGGAAATGCGCCGCCGCGAAGCAGCCAAGGGCCGCATCCTGCCGATCACCCAGGAAGGCGGCATCGACAATCCGCTCGGCGCCCGCGCCATGTATCTCTACAAGGGCGGCCGCGACACGATCTTCCGTATCCATGGCACCAACCAGCCCTGGACGATCGGCCAGAACATGTCGTCGGGCTGCATCCGCATGATGAACGAGGACGTTGAGCATCTCTACGACCGCGCCGACGTCGGCACCAAGGTCATCGTCATCGGCCCCGGCAGCAAGGCGGGCGACACCTATTTCGACGATCGCGGCGTCGATATCTTCCGCCAGATCTTTGGCGGCTGAGTACGCCGGAATACCGATCCAGTGAAAGGCCGGCTCCCGAAAGGTGGCCGGCCTTTTGCTTTGCCTCAGAGGCCGTCAGGCTTCGCCCCGCCATAGGCCCAGTCGAGCAATTCGACCGTATGCAGGATGGGGATTTTGGTGCCGCTGGCGATCTGGGTGATGCAGCCGATATTGCCGGTCGCAATCGCATCCGGCTTGGTCGCCTCGATATTCTTCACCTTGCGGACTTTGAGCTTCGCCGAGATTTCCGGCTGCAGGATGTTGTAGGTGCCGGCCGAACCGCAACAGAGATGCCCTTCGGCCGGATCGCGCACGACGAAGCCGGCGCGCTTCAAGAGCTGCTTTGGCGCGAGCGTGATCTTCTGGCCGTGCTGCATCGAACAGGCGGAATGATAGGCGAGCGTCATGCCCCGCGCTTCCTGCTCCGGCAGGTCGAGGGTCGCCAGATACTCCGTGATATCCTTGGCGAGCGCCGAGACCCGCGCTGCCTTTTCCGCATAGGCCGGGTCGAGCCTGAGCATGTGGCCATAGTCCTTGATCGTCGTTCCGCAACCCGAAGCGGTGATGACGATGGCGTCGAGCCCGCCCTCGTCGGCAACCTTGAGCCAGGCATCGACGTTGCGGCGGGCGGCTTCGAGCGCCTGGTTCTCGCGCCCCATGTGATGCACCAGGGCGCCACAGCAGCCTTCGCCGGCCGAAACGACCACCTCGATACCGAAGCGCGTCAGAAGCCTGATCGTCGCCTCGTTGATGCCCGGCTTCAGCACCGGCTGGGCGCAGCCGGACAGAAGCGCGACCCGGCCGACACGCTTGTCCTTGGGCGAATGAACGCCGGGCGCAGCCGAAGCGGAAGGCTCAGGCACGGCGCCTGGCGCCAGATCGAGCATCACGCCAAAGGTTTTCAGCAGCGGCATGCGCTTCATCAGGCCCGCGAGTGGCCGCGCCAACCCGGCCGCCTTCAGCGACAGGCGGAAGCGCTGGGGATAGGGCAGCACCGCTGCAAGCACCGAACGCGCCAGCCTGTCCTTGAACGGGCGCCGGTAGGTGTTCTCGATATGCACGCGCGCGTGGTCGACGAGGTGCATGTAGTCGACACCGGAGGGACAGGTGGTGGTGCAGGCGAGACACGACAGACAGCGGTCGATGTGGGTGACGGTTTCCTTGTCGGCCGCCCGGCCGTTCTCCAGCATGTCCTTGATGAGGTAGATGCGCCCGCGCGGGCTATCGAGTTCGTCGCCGAGTGTCACATAGGTCGGACAGGTCGCGGTGCAGAAACCGCAATGCACGCACTTGCGCAGGATAGCCTCGGATTCGGCCACGTGCGGATCGGCGAGCTGCGCGGGGGTAAAATTGGTCTGCAAATGCGAACTCCACTCTTCGTCCTGCGGAACCGGGCGCTCCGTGCCTCGGTCGATTGCACATTCTGATTTCGGCTTCCGTCGACCTTTCCGGTCTCCGGTCGCATGCCGGACTAGACCATCCAGCTTTCGGGGTTGGTGATCGGCTCTTCGCGTGCGGCCCTCTGCAGGCCGACGACACAGCGCACGACGATCCAGACGGCGGTGGCGATGAAGCCGAGGATGCCGACCAGCACCACCGTCAGCAACAGCGAGATCAAAAGGAACAGCAAGGATATCCAGAAGGTCCGGATCGCCCAGACATAGTGCGTCTGGACCCAGGGCGTGCCCTTGCCGCGATTGAGATAGGCCATGACCACGCCGATGATCGGCGTGATGCCCACCGCAAAGCCGACGAGATAAAGGACATAGATCACCTGGACATTGATCTTGCCCGGTTCCAGCCAGCGATCGGTCTCCCGGGAGAACGGTGTCTGCGGACCTTTGTCGCTCATACTTGTCTCTCCTGTTCCCTTGCGAAGGCGCTCAGGAAATCGCCGCCATGCGACCGGGATTGAAGATCCGGTGCGGGTCGAACTTCGCGCGGACGCGCTCGCTCAACTGTGCCACGGCCAAGGGTTGCGGTTCAAACGATGGAATGGCCTGGCGGTAGCTGTCATCGGCCCTGACGAGGGTCGCGTGGCCACCGCCGAGAACCTTGATGTAGCGGCGCACGAGTTCCGCCTCGGGATCGGCCTCCATGCGCAGCCAGACGAGGCCGCCCTGCCAATCGTAGAAGGCGTCGACGCCGGTCTGCAGCCGCAGGGCCGCAACCAGCTTGTGGCCGAGCGAAGGGGCGACGGAGACGCGCCAGAGCGGCTTCTTCGTGCCGTCGGCATAGGGTTTGACGTCGCGGATCTCAGTCCAAAGTCTTGAGGTCTGCGGCGCATCGAGCCGCGTCACCGCGCCGAAGCGGCCAACCGCCTGCATCAGCTTTTCAGCCCTGAACGCAACCGATGCCTCCAGCCCTTCGAGCCTGAGGACCGTCGCGGCGCCGTCCGGCAGCCCGCCGTCGAGGAACCGGCCGCATACGCTTTCCGGCAGATGCGCGGCACCGGAGACCTCCACTGTTTGCGCCATCGCCTCGGCCATGACGGCCGCAGCTTCGGCATCGTTGAGGCCCGAGACGACGATGGTCTCGGACGCCGGCGGCCGCGGCAGGACGCGAAAGGTGACTTCGGTGAGGATGCCGAGCGTGCCGTGCGAGCCGGCCAAAAGCTTGACCAGATCGAGGCCGGTGACGTTCTTCATCACCCGGCCGCCAGCCTTGATCGCCTCGCCCCCGCCGTTGACGAAGCGCACACCGAGCAGGCTGTCGCGCGCGGCGCCGGCGACGTAGCGCCTGGGGCCGGACACGTTGGCGGCGAAGACCCCGCCGATCGTCGGTTCGCCCGATGAGCTGAAAATCGGCCGATGGTCCATCGGCTCGAAGGCGAGCATCTGCCGGTTTTCGGCGAGCGCCTCGCCGATCTCGCGCAGCGGCGTTCCCGTAAGCGCGGTGATCGTCATCTCGGCCGGGTTGTAGCTGACGATGCCGGAAAGGCGGCGGGTCGACAGCACCCGGTCGGCGCGAACGGGATTACCGAGACCCGCGCGCGTGTTGCCGCCGATCACCGCGAGCGAGGCCCTGTCGGCCGCCATTGCGCGAATGACGGTCGCAATCCCCTCTTCACTGGCCGGTTCGAAATGCACGATCATGCGGCGGGACGCCCTTCAAGCGGGAAGACCTTGGACGGGTTCAGGATCCATTGCGGATCGAAGGCTGAGCGTGCCGCCATCTGCTGGTCGAGGTCGACCTGGTTGTATTGGTGCAGCATGAGGTCGCGCTTTTCGATGCCGACGCCGTGTTCGCCGGTCAGGCAGCCGCCGGCGTCGACGCAGAGTTTGAGGATGTCGTTGCCGGCGGCCTCCGCACGGGCCGCGTCTTCCGGGTCGTTGATGTTGTAGAGGATCAGCGGATGCATGTTGCCGTCGCCGGCGTGGAAGACATTGGCGACGCGCAGGCCGTAGCTCGCGACGATCTCGCCGGTGCGGGCAAGCACATGCGACAGCTGGCTGAGCGGCACGGTACCATCCATGCAGATATAGTCGGCGATGCGGCCGGTGGCGCCGAAGGCGGATTTCCGGCCCTTCCAGATCGCCGCCGCTTCCATCGCCGTCTGGCATTCCTTGATCGTCGCCACCCCATGGCGGCGGGCGACCGCGACGATGCTGGCAAGCATCGCATCCATTTCCGGTTCGGAGCCTTCGACCTCGACGATCAAGAGCGCCTCGACATCGAGCGGATAGCCGGCATGGGCGAAAGCTTCGCAGATCTCGATCGCCGGCTTGTCCATGAACTCGATCGCGACGGGGATGATGCCGGAGCCGATGACGTCGGCAACGCAGGCGCCGGCCGCTTCCGAAGAGGAAAAGCCGAAGAGCACGGGGCGCGCTCCCTCCGGCTTGGCGATCAGCCGCACCGTCGCCTCGGTGACGATGCCGAGCTGGCCCTCGGAGCCGCAGACGAGGCCGAGCAGATCGTAGCCGGCCGCATCGAGCGCCTTGCCGCCGAGTTCGACGACGGTGCCGTCGTAGAGCACCATCTTCACACCGAGCAGATTGTTGGTGGTGACGCCGTATTTCAGGCAATGGGCGCCGCCGGAATTCATGCCGATATTGCCGCCGATCGTGCAGGCAAGCTGCGAACTCGGGTCGGGCGCGTAAAAGAAGCCGTCGGCGGAAACGGCCTCGGATATGTTGAGGTTGGTAACGCCCGCCTGGACGGTCGCCGTGCGGTTGAAAAGGTCGACATCGAGGATGCGCGACATTTTCGAGAGGCCGATGACGACCGCATCCTCCTGCGGGATGGCCCCGCCGGAAAGCGACGTACCGGCGCCGCGCGGCACGACCGGAACGCCGTAGCGGCCGCAATACTTGAGGAGGGCGGCGACCTGCTCGGTCGTCTCCGGCAGAGCGACCGCGAGCGGCATGCGGCGATAGGCGATGAAGGCATCGGTCTCGAACGGCTTCAGCCCGCGCTCGTCGCTGATCAGACAGCCCGCCGGCAAGAGGTCCGAGAGGTCGGCGACAATCTCGCGGCGCCGGGCGATAACCTCTGGTTTCGGCTGCAGAAAACCGATCGTCTCCGCCATCAGTTCCTCCCGCCGCACATCGATTGGTTCATTTTCTTTACCACTAGGACAGAGCCCTCGCAAATGCTATTGAGCTTTTCCGTTTTGGAAACAATGGCAACGATTGATGACGAATTTAGGCGATCTTGAGATTTTTGCACGGGTCGTTTCCACAGGCAGCATGTCGGCCGCCGGCCGCGTGCTCGGGTTTTCCCCAGCAGTCATCTCCAAGCGCATCAAGAGGCTCGAAGATCGCCTCGGCACGCGCCTCCTGCAGCGTACGACCCGCCAGATCTCGCTGACGGAAGCCGGCCAGGGGTTTTACGACCGGGTGCTCGGGATTCTGACCGGGATCGAGGAGGCCGAGGCCTATGCATCGGGCCGCTCGTCGCATGCCATGGGGGTGCTGCGCATATCGGCGCCCACCTCCTTCGGCCGCATGCATATCGCTCCGCACCTGACGAAGTTCATGAAGGACCATCCGGACCTGAAGCTGCACATCGTGCTGACCGACGATTTCACCGACATCGTCGCCGAGGGCTTCGACATGGCGGTCCGGATCGGCGAACTCACGGATTCGTCGCTGGTTGCAAGGAAGCTCGCACCGGTGCGCCGGCTGCTTTGTGCCTCCCCGGACTATATTGCCCGCAACGGAGCGCCGACGGAGATCGGCGACCTCGCCAACCACCTCTGCCTGCCGGCGCACAACAACGACAACTGGAAGCTCGAAGGGCCGGAGGGCGCGCTGGTCTGGCACCCGGAGGGGCCGCTCGTCACCAATTCCTCCGAGATCGTGCGCGCCGCCGTCATTGCCGGCGCCGGCATTGCGCTCAGATCCACCTGGGATATCGGCCCGGAACTGCGCAGCGGCCAGCTGGTGCAGGTGTTGCCGCAATGGGAAGGCTCGAAGCAACTGACGCTCTCGGCGGTCTATCCGAGCCGCCAGTTCCTGCCGGCCAAGGTTCGCCTGTTCATCGACTACCTGGCCGCGCTCTACGGGCCGATCCCCTACTGGGAGCAGTAGGCGGCACGATATCCGCGCTCAGGGTTACTTGTGTTCACCTTCCTCATGATGACGGCGGATGCGGCGCACGATCAGCCACACGCCGGCAACGGCAAAGGGGACGGCGAGGCCGGTCAGTAGGCCGGGATCGATCGGCAGCTCATGACTGACTGCCTTGGCGAGATAACCGAAGAGCCCGACGACATAGTAGGAGATCGCCGCGACCGACAGGCCTTCGACCGTCTGCTGCAGGCGCAGTTGCAGCTTGGCGCGCCGGTCCATCGAGTTCAGAAGCGCGCTGTTCTGCCGCTCCAGCTCGACATCGACCCAGCTTCGAAGGAGCGCAGTGGCGCGGGCAAGCTTGCGCGACAGGTTGGCCTGGCGCTCCTCGACCGACTGGCAGGTGCGCATTGCCGGCGCCAGGCGGCGTTCGAGGAAGGTGCCGATGGTCTCGTAGCCCGGCACCGGCGTTTCGGCGAGCGTGCGGATGCGCTCCTGGACGATGCCGTAATAGGCGCGGCTGGCGCCGAAACGATAGAGGCTGAGGGCAGCACCGGCTTCGAGATCGGCGGCAAGCCGGGTGATTTCGGCCAGCATGTCGTCGGCCTCCTCGCGCACGTTTTCCTTCATGCGCTGGGTGATCCCGGTCAAGCCGTCCTCGGTCCGACGGATTTCCGGCGACAGCGACTGCGCAAGCGGCAGGCCCATCATCGCCAGCGTCCGGTAGGTCTCGATGTCGAGCAGGCGCTGAACGAGCGCGCCGGTACCGGCCTCGGTCATGCCGCGGTCGATCACCAGGATCTGGGTCAGGCCGTCGCCGTTCTGGCGAAAGTCCGTGACGATCACCGCCTGGCCATTCTTGGTCTCGCTGAAACAGAGGCTGGTCGGATCGAAGAGCTTGATCGCCTCGCGGGTTTCCGGCGTATCCGGCCTGATTTCGAGCCGGATGCCCGAGATCAGCGAGCCCGGCGGAGAGAATCCGTCGCCGAAGGGGTGGATCGGCACCTCACCGCCGAACTGCTCCGGCGGCGGCGCGTCCCAGAAATAGGTGGAGAATTCGGTGTGACGCTCCCAGCGCAGCGTGCCCTGCCCCCAGGGCATGGCGTGATGGTTGGCGTCCCGCCCGGGCGGTGCGATGCCGCGGGCGCGTGTCAGTTCCGACAGCACGGCATGATCGACGATCGAGCCGCCGTCCGTCAGGAAGGCGAGCTGAAAGATCACCCGCGGCGTGGTCACCAGCGCATAGGGGCGCGAATGAACCTCGCCCAAGGCCACGGCGCGCATCGGCGCCACCGGAAATGCAAAACTACCCTTTGCCACGAAGCGCTTGCCCCCCTCACGCGTCCATCACGACTTTCTTATCAACGGAAAGAGCAAAAGATCAAAGGACGCATTGCCGCAGTTTGACTTTTGTCAGTCGTATCCCCAAGGGCGCCTCCAAGTGGACAATCAAATTGACCACTTTGCGCGACCTGCCTAGATTGCGCCCCTTGACGGGAAGAGACGCTGCCCCGCGTTCCCGTTTCCGCCGCTCTTGCCGCCGGCAAACCGACCATCGCGACGATTTCGGAAGAACCCCGGCCGAAGTCCTCGGGATCTGGAGACCAGACGTGACCGAAGACCAGATCGACCTTTTCGCCCGCATCAGCCACAGCCGCACGGCGGACGAGGTCGTGCAGCAGATCGAGCTTCTGATCCTCGAAGGCGTCTTGCGCGATGGCGACCGGTTGCCCGGCGAACGGGAGCTTTCCAAGCGTTTCGACGTGTCGCGGCCGATCCTGCGCGAGGCGCTGAAGGAACTCGAGGGGCGCGGCCTCGTCGAAAGCCGTCACGGCGGCGGGACCTTCGTCGCCGACGTCGTCGGGCAGATCTTCTCCAGGCCGCTGATCGATCTCATCGCCCGCCATCACAAGGCGACCCAGGATTATCTCGAATACCGGCGCGAGCTCGAGGGACTGACCGCGGAGCTGGCCGCCACCCGCGCCACGGATTACGACCGCGACATGCTGACGAGCATCATCGAGCGCATGCGCAAAGCGCACGCCGCCGGCGATTTCGACTCCGAACTCGAAGCCGATATCGAACTGCACCAGGCGATCGGCGAGAGCGCCCACAACATCATTCTGCTGCACACGCTACGCGCCTGCTACCGGCTGCTGCAGCAGGGCATATTCTTCCATCGCAATTCGGTGTTCGATGCGCCCGGAGCACGCGACCGGCTGCTCGCCCAGCACGAGGCGATCTACGAGGCGATCATGGCGAGGGATCCGGCGCAGGCGAAGGCCGCTTCGCAGAGCCATATCGACTTCGTCGCCGCCGCCACGCGCGAGGCGGAACGCACGGGAGAATGGAACCGCATCGCCCGGCTGCGCATGCAGCAGCGCGACCGCGCGAGCTGAAGCGGCGGCCTGCGTCCCGCACGCACCACGCCCGTCGCCGGCTCCCCCAATCGCGCTTGTGATCTCGCTCCGTTCCAAGCCGCAATCAATTGTGATCAGAGACCAACGCACGGTTGTCGCGCGGTTTGCAAACTTGCCGCGAAAACACCATATCCTGTCGTATCCAGACCACAGTTCTGCGGAAAGCAGGCTGCATATCCGGCTGCCACAGGACCGCGACATTTACACGCTACAGGACGCTGCCATACTGGCCTGCACAGCAAATGAGGCCACTGATTCGCCGAGAGGAGCACAGACGACCTTGAACTTCTTGAACAGGCTCGCATCCGATGTCCAATTGATGCTGCGTCGACCGGCGCGCATGCAGTACGCTGCGCTCTGCTATCGGATCCGCAAGAAGACCAAGGCCCTCGAGATCCTCCTGATCACCAGCCGCGATACCGGCCGCTGGGTCATTCCCAAGGGGTGGCCGATGCAGGGCAAGCGCGCCCATGAAGTGGCGGAGCGCGAAGCCTATGAGGAAGCAGGCGTGAAGGGGCATGTGCAGAAGGCGACTGCCGGCTACTATCTCTATCAGAAGCGCATGGACCACGGCCTCAAGATTTCGGTCAAGGTGCAGGTCCACGCGCTTGAAGTCGACGATCTCTGCAAGCATTTCCCCGAGGAAGGGCGCCGGCAGCTCGAATGGGTCGACTACAAGGAAGCGGCCTTACGGGTCGACGAGCCTTCGCTGAAAGACCTCATCCTTGCCTTCGGCGAACGCATGAACACCTCCTCGGCAGCGCTGCCGAAGGCCGTGAACGGCTAGCCTTGACAAGCAATCGGTGGCGCCATCGGTGGGCTGAAGGCAAGTTCCCGACGCGCGCTGCATCGACGCCCATCAAATCCCCTTGAATGCGTGTTGCTGTGGCCTTAGTGGCCGTGGTGACAATGGAGTACCGGCATTGGCCAACCCGCGCGCGCGCCTCGCGAAGCAGACGATCGACAAAGACCTCGACAAGCTCAGCCTTGCCGAGGAAGCCTCGCAGCATGTCAAGCGGAGCTTGGCCGCACCGGCGCTTGCGGGGCTGTTCCTGCTTCTCAGCATGGCTTTCGCCGCGAGCTTCGTGACGAGTTCCACAAGCGCGCCGATCATCATCGCCGCGGCGGCGATCGCCGGCTACATGGCCATGAACATCGGCGCCAACGACGTGACCAACAACGTGGGCGCAGCCGTCGGCGCCAAGGCGATGTCGTTGGTGACGGCGCTGACGATCGCGGCCGTCTTCGAGGTCGCCGGCGCCTTGCTCGCCGGACGACAGGTCGCGCTGACGATCGAAGCGGGCATCGTTTATGGCGAAGACGTGCTTGGACCGCAGGCAATCGTGTGGATCATGATGTCGGCCCTGGCCTCTGCTGCGGCCTGGATCAACATCGCCACCTACTCCGGGGCGCCGGTCTCGACCACGCACTCGATCATAGGCGGCATCGTCGGCGCGGGCATCGCCGCTGCCGGTTTCTCCAGCGTCCAATGGTGGTCGCTTGCCGGGATCACGCTCAGTTGGTCGGTCTCGCCGCTCCTCGGCGGCGCAATCGCCGCCGCCTTCCTCGCCTTCCTCAAGGAATTCATCATCTATCGCGAGGACAAGATCGCCGCCGCCAGGCGATGGATGCCGGTCATCCTCGGCGTGACCGCCGGCTGCTTCACCGCCTACCTCGCCGTGATTGCGCTGGTGCAAGTGGCCGCAATCACCATGCTCGTGGGTCTCGCCGCCGGCGTCGTCGCGGGCTTCGCGGTCTATCTGCAGGCGAAGCCGTGGATCCAACGGCAATCGGAGGGTCTCGACAACCGCAACCAGTCGCTGCGCAAGCTCTTCCGGCTGCCCTTGATCGTGGCTGCGGCGCTGCTCTCCTTCGCGCACGGCGCCAACGACGTCTCGAACGCGATCGGCCCGTTGTCGGCGATCGTTTCGGCGCTCGACGGGGTCATCGCGACGGAAAAGTCACCGGCCCCGCTCTGGGAACTGGCGATCGGCGCGCTCGGCATTTCGATCGGCCTTCTGCTCTACGGTCCGAAGCTTATCCGCGTCGTCGGCCAGGAGATCACCAAGCTCAATCCGATGCGCGCCTTCTGCGTGGCGCTCGCCACGGCCGTCACGGTGCTTCTGGCATCGGCGCTCGGTCTGCCGATCAGTTCGACGCATACGGCCGTCGGCGCCGTCTTCGGCGTCGGCTTCTTCCGCGAATGGTACATCCGCAATTCCAAACGACGGCTCGAATACGTCCGGCAAAAGACGGGACAGACCGACTTCATGGAATCGGCTGAAACGAATTTTGCCGAGGTGCGTCGCCGCCGCCTCGTCCGCCGCTCGCATTTCCTGACGATCGTCGGCGCCTGGGTCATCACCGTTCCGGCGTCGGCCGCGCTTTCGGCGGTGCTCTATTTCATCCTCTCCGGCATTTTCATGTGAAGGTTCCTCTATGCGCGCCAATTTTCGCATGCAGCGACTGTTTGTCGAACATCCCCTCAAGACGGGCCTGGCTCACGAAGCGAGCAAGGAACAGTTCAATTACCTGGTGAACGTGTTGCGCTACGAAGAGGGCGCCTCGATCCTCGTCTTCAACGGACGCGACGGCGAGTGGCGGGCGGAGCTTTCCTTCGCGACCAAGAAGAAGCTGGTGCTGACATCCGTCGAGCAGACGCGCCCGCAGCCGCAGCCTTGCGATCTCGTCTATCTCTTTGCGCCGCTCAAGGTCGGGCGGCTCGACTATCTGGTGCAGAAGGCCGTCGAGATGGGTGCCGGCCTGTTGCAGCCGGTCATGACCCAGCATGTCCAGGGCAAGCTCGGCAACATCGAGCGGGTGCGTGCCAACGTCATCGAGGCGGCCGAGCAATGCGGCGTGCTCGGCATCCCCGATGTCCAGGAACCGCGCCGGCTCGAAGACGTGCTTTCGACATGGTCCAGCGACCGGCGCATCATCTTCTGCGACGAAGGCAGCGACAGCCAGAATCCGCTGCCTATCCTTGCCGGCATCAAGGAAAAGAAGCTCGCGCTGCTGATCGGCCCGGAAGGCGGTTTCTCGGACGCCGAGCGCACGCTCTTGCGCAGTCTCGATTTCGTCACGGCCATTCCGCTCGGGCCCCGCATCCTCAGGGCCGACACGGCAGCCGTCGCCGCCATGGCGGTCATCCAGGCCACTGTCGGCGACTGGCGATAGCCGGTCGCTCAGGGGCAAATTGAGCGTCGCGCGCTCCCCTAGAAGAAGACAGCCCGTCAGACAAGGCAGGGTTGGGTCGACGATACCCACTTCCACGGTGCTTGCTCCAGAGCAAGCAATCGTCCTACTTTTTTTGATGAGATCTTGAAAGAAATTGACTTGCACCGCACCTGATTACGGTTCAAGCAGCCTCCATCAACTCCCGCTAACCTGCGGGAACCGCCCAAACAAAAGAAGACGCTCATGGCCCGAGATACCACCGACCAGACGCCGGTAACCTCTGTCGCTGACCTGACCGCCTACCTGGCAGAAGGTTCGAAACCGGAGGAGCGGTTCCGGATCGGCACGGAGCACGAAAAGTTCGCCTTCTTTAAGGCGGACAACAGCCCCGTTCCCTATTTCGGCAAGGCGAGCATCCAGGCGCTTCTGAACGGCATGGCGGCCAAGAGCGGCTGGGAACCGATCATCGACGAAGGCAACATCATCGGCCTTGCCGAACAGTCGGGCAATGGCGCGATCTCGCTGGAACCCGGTGGACAGTTCGAACTTTCCGGCGCGCCGCTCGAAAACCTGCACCAGACCTGCAGGGAATCGAACCAGCATCTCGCCGTGCTGCGCGAAGTCGCAGAACCGCTCGGCATCCGCTTCCTCGGCATCGGCGGCAGCCCGAAGTGGACCTTTGCCGAGACGCCGCGCATGCCGAAATCGCGCTACGGCATCATGAGCCGCTACATGCCCAAGGTCGGCACCAAGGGCCTCGACATGATGTACCGCACCTGTACGATCCAGGTGAACCTCGACTTCTCCTCGGAAGAGGACATGCGCCGCAAGATGCAGGTGTCGCTGAAGCTGCAGCCGCTCTCGACGGCGCTGTTTGCAAGCTCGCCCTTTACCGACGGCAAGCCGAACGGGCTGTTGTCCTGGCGCGGCGACATCTGGCGCGACACCGACAACCAGCGCGCCGGACTGTTGCCATCGGCGTTCCGCCCCGATTTCGGCTTTGCCGACTACGTCGAATGGGCGCTCGACGTGCCGATGTATTTCGTCGTGCGCGACGGCCACTATCACGATTGTACCCATGTCACCTTCCGTCAGTTCATGAACGGCGCGCTGAAGGGCGAGATCGCCGACTGGCAGCCGAACATGGGCGACTGGACCAACCATCTCTCGACGCTGTTCCCCGACGTGCGCCTGAAGCGCTTCCTCGAAATGCGCGGCGCCGATGGCGGCCCGTGGCGGCGGATCTGCGCGCTGCCGGCCTTCTGGGTCGGCCTGCTCTACGACCGCGAGGCGCTCGACGCCGCCGAGGCGCTGACGCGCGACTGGACCTTTGAAGAGGTCAGCGCCATGCGCGATCAGGTGCCGGTTGAAGCACTCGCAACCAAGTTCCGCACCGGCAACCTCTATGATATCGCCCGCGAGGTCATCGCCATTTCCCGCGGCGGGCTCAAGCGCCGCAACCGGCTGAACGGCGACGGCATCGACGAGAGCCAGTTCCTGGCGCCGCTCGACGAGGTTCTCGCCAAGAAGGCGACGCTCGCCGAAGACCTTTTGGCGCTCTACAAGGGTCGCTGGAACGGCTCGGTCGATCCGGTCTTCACCGAATACCAGTACTAAGGCGGAGATAGGCGCGCGACGCCTGTCGCGCCCTCTCAAAAAGCGGTTCCCAGTCTCCGATTTCCCGTTATAGTGCAAGGATATGCGTCGCTTAGAGCGCCGCGCGTCCATAAAGGGGAACTGGGATGGCACCGCTTTTCGATATGTTCGCGCAGGCGCAGAACGGCAAGGCCATCGAGCTGATGGCACAACAGTTCGGCATCGCCCAGGAGCAGATGACGAAGGCGACGGCGGCGCTGCTGCCGGCCTTCTCTGCAGCCTTCAAGCGAAACACCGCCAACCCCTACGACTTCGGCGCCTTGCTGACGGCGCTTGGCAGCGGCAACTACGCCAAATACTTCGAAGACATGAGCCAGGCCTTCACGCCGCAGGGCATGGCCGACGGCAACGGCGTTCTCGGGCAACTGTTCGGCTCGAAGGAAATGTCGCGTGCGATCGCCGCGCAGGCTGCCCAGATCACCGGTATCAGCCAGGAAATCTACAAGCAGATGCTGCCTGTCATGGCCGATACGCTGATGGGCGGGCTGTTCAAGCAGACGACCGGGCAGTTTGCAGCCGCGGGCGATGCCTTTGCCAACAATCCCATGGCTGCGGCCATGCGCCAGTGGATGGAGGCCGCCGGCTTTGCCAAGAAGCCGGAACCGCAGCCGAACCCGTTCGACAATCCCTTTACACAGGCGATGCAGGGTTTCTTCGGCATGGCTGCGAAGAAGGACGAGAAGCCGAAGTCGGCAGACGTCTTTGCCGACAACCCCTTCGTCAAGGCCTTCCAGGACATGATGCAGGCGGGTGCGGCCGGCGCGCAAAAGCCGGCCCCAGACAATCCGGCGCTGGCCCAGTTCTCTCAGGTCATGAACAGCATGTTCGACACCGGGCTGGAGATGCAGAAGGAATACCAGAAGAACGTCGAGGCGCTGTTCGACCTCTACAAGACCGGCCCCGGCGCGAAGAGCTGAGGCGCGCCCTTCCCGCCATAACCTTCTGCACCAGCGTCGGATGCGGCGATCGTCCGCGCCTGCAGGCGTCGGCGTGTTGCTTTGAAAGTTTCGAAAAGAAAAAGGCCCGGTACATGTCTTGGTCATGCACCGGGCCAAGCGGCAGGGTCTATTGGCTCTACCCTGCGGGGAACGTTTCGGCGCGCGACCCGATGGTCAGCAGCACCAAACTCTGAAATTCGCAGCATGATCCGCGGCGGCGGCAGGCTTTCGCGGATCATGCTCGACTGGCACACCCTAAGCGGCGGGATGCGCCGTGAAGCGGGCCGAGGATGCGGTTTCCCGCCTTCATCCCGCTCCAACTCGTCAACGGTCAGTCGTGGCGGGTCCCCTTGTAGAAGAGGCTCGCGCGGTTTCGCGAGGCGCGGGTCAGATAACTCGCCGGATTGTCGAAGAAGGGCGAGGTGATCGCCTCGCGCAGATCTTCTCTCTTCAGCCCCATGTCGAGGAGCTGACGGTCATCCAGGTCATTCAGACGGCCGATCGCGTATCGATTGCGGAGTTGCTGCCATACGGACGTCAGCATGCCTGTCACGCCGACGGCGCGGAAGGCATAGGACTGCTTTCCTGCAACGAGGTCGAGAGCGGGCTGGGTCGTGCGCATGACAATTCTCCTTTCAGGCACGAAGAGGCCCATCCCCTGCGAGGGAGGTCAAACGCAGGGGCGGGCCAAAGGGGTTGGGAAAACCGGCGAATGCCGGCCGGGGATCGATGAATTTGCCCCCAATTGATCGCAAATCCTTATTGATCAGTCCAACGAATGTTTTTAATGATATTCATCAAACAATCTTATGGATGCATCACGGCCATGTCCGCACCCCTTGATATCGATCAGCTCCAGACCTTTGTCGCGATCGCCGACACGGGCAGCTTCACCAAGGCGGCCGACCGGGTCTTCAAGACCCAATCCGCCGTTTCCATGCAGATGCGCCGCCTGGAAGAGCGCATCGGCAAGGCGCTCTTCATGAAGGACGGCCGCGGCAACCGGCTGACGGTCGAGGGCGACCGACTGCTCAACTTCGCGCGCCGCATGATCCGCCTCAACAACGAGGCGATCGCTTCCTTCGACGACAATCGCCTCGAAGGCACATTGCGCATCGGCACGCCCGACGACTATGCCGACCGTTACATGCCCGAGATCATCATGCGTTTCGCCAAGACGCATCCCAATGTCGAACTCTACATCGTCTGCGAGCCTTCCGTCGACCTTGCGGAGAAGATGGCCAAGGGCGACCTCGACATCGCGCTCGTGACGCACAATCCACGTGCCCGCGCTTCGGACGTCGTGCGGACCGAGCCGCTCTGCTGGGTGAGCTCGATCAACCATCCGCTGCCCGAGAATGCACCAATCCCGCTTGCCGTCGGCCGGCGCGACTGTCTGTGGCGGCAGGCCGCCTGCGCCGCACTCGACGCCACCGGACGCGAGTACCAGATCCTGTTCACCAGCTGGTCGTCGACGGTCGTCGCCGCCGCGGTGCTTGCCGGCATGGCCGTCTCTGTCCTGCCGGAATCGGCGCTTCGGCCTGGCATGAAGGTGCTGACGCTCGCCGACGGCTTCCCGGCGCTGGCGCCGGTGCAGATCGGCATCATGAAGCGGCCGGGGCTTTCGCCGTCGCTGTCGAATGCGATCAGCAATCACATTACCGCCTGCCTCGACAACATCACGCCGATCAGTGCCAACGACGACCTCGAGGCCGACATCAAGGGCTTCCCGCGTTATCCGCGTCTGAGGCAGAGCCACATGCTGCCGGGCTGGTAAAAGCGCGCGCAGAACACAAGAAAGGGCCACGCACCCGCAGGTACGTGGCCCTTTCTCTTTTCGGCGCCTGCCCAAGCGCCGGCCCTGCCTATTCGGCAGCGGTGCTGACGGCCTCGGCTTCGTAGCCGTAGGCGGCACGAAGCGCCGCGCGCACGCCGGCCTCATAGTCCGGATGGACAAGCTTGAAATGCGCAAGCTGGCGCTCGACGATCAGCCCCGGCACACCGCCCATCGCGGCTGCGATGTTGGCAAACAGCCGCGCCTTCTGGCCGGCGTCGAACAGGTTGAACAGCGCCCGCGGCTGGCTGTAGTCGTCGTTGCCCTCGCGGTGGTCGAAGCGCGCCATGTCGCCGCTGATGCGCAGCGGCGGCTCCATCGCGGAGGGCTGCTCGACCGGACCGTTGAACGAGTTCGGCTCGTAGTAAGCATCCGGATTGCCCGTCTGGATGCCCCCGAACGTGTTCATCTGGCCGTCGCGGTGATAGTGATGCACCGGGCATTTCGGCCGGTTGACCGGGATGTGCTCGTAGTGTGTGCCGAGCCGATAGCGGTGGGCGTCGGCATAGGAGAACAGCCGGGCCTGCAGCATCTTGTCCGGGGAAAAACCGATGCCCGGCACGATGTTGGACGGCGAAAAGGCGGCATTCTCCACCTCGGCGAAATAGTTCTCCGGATTGCGGTTGAGTTCCAGCACGCCGACCTCGATCGGCGGATAGTCCGCATGAGGCCAGACCTTGGTGACGTCGAAGGGATTGTAGGGGGTCTTTTCCGCCTCGAGCTCGGGCATGATCTGCACCTGAAGCGTCCAGCGCGGATGGTTGCCCTCCTCGATCGCGCCATAGAGCGCTTCCTGGTAGCTCTCGCGCGTCCGGCCGATCACATCGGCAGCCTCGGCGTTCGTATGGTGCTTGTGGCCATGCTGGGTCTTGAAATGAAACTTGACCCAATAGCGCTCGCCGGCGTCGTTCCAGAGCGAGAAGGTGTGCGAGCCATAACCGTTCATGTGCAGCGGCGAGACCGGACACCCGCGGTCGGACATCAGGATCGTCACCTGGTGCAGGCTTTCCGGCGACAGCGACCAGAAATCCCACATGGCGGTCGCCGAACGCAGGTTGGTCTTCGGGTGGCGCTTCTGGGTGTGGATGAAGTCGGGGAATTTGTAGGCATCGCGGACGAAGAAGATCGGCGTGTTGTTGCCGACGAGGTCCCAGTTGCCCTCAGGCGTATAGAACTTCAGCGCAAAGCCGCGCACGTCGCGTTCGGCGTCAGCAGCGCCCAGTTCACCGGCAACGGTCGAGAACCGCGCCAGCATCGGGGTCTCGGCGCCCGGCTGCAGAACCTTGGCCCTGGTGTATTTCGAGATATCGCCGGTTATCTTCAGCGTGCCATAGGCGCCCCAGCCCTTGGCATGCACGGCGCGCTCGGGAATGCGCTCGCGGTTTTGATGCGACAGCTTCTCGATAAGCTGGTAGTCCTGCATCATGACGCCGCCACGCGGGCCGGCCGTCAGCGAATTCTGGTTGTCCGGCACCGGGGCTCCGGCGCTTGTCGTCAGTATGGGGCGATCAGACATGGCGTCCTCCTTCAAAAGGGTTTCACGTTCGGATGGGACCGGCGGCAGCAACGGCGACTGCCGGCTGCAAAATGTGCGGCGCTCAAAGCCCGAACGCTTTGGCAGGAGTTTTTCCCACAGCGCTTCGATAATCTCCAATTGCATAAAAATTAAAAATCGATAGGATTTTCCTATCATGCTTACTCTTCGACAGATGCGCTATTTCGAGGCGCTTGCCTCCGCTCGCCATTTCGGCAAGGCCGCCGAACTCGTCCATGTCAGCCAGCCGGCGCTCTCGGCCCAGATCATGGAAATGGAAAACCACCTGGGCGTGAAACTGGTGGAGCGCAGCCGCAGCGGCATCTTCCTCACACGCAAGGGCGAGGAAGTGCTGACCCGCACCCGCGCCATCCTCGCCGAAGTGGATCAACTGGAGCTCAGCGCACGCGCCAGTTCCGGCACGCTCGAAGGGCGGATCCGCATCGGTGTGATCCCGACGCTCGCCCCCTATCTCGTACCGCGCCTGGTGCCGCACCTGCGCCGCGTCTATCCGGCGATCGAGATCGAATTGAAGGAGTGGGTGACATCAAGGCTAGTCGCCGATCTCGGCGAGGGCCTGCTCGATGCCGTCGTCGCCGCCTTGCCGATCGAAACCGACGGCCTCTTGACCAAGCCGCTCTTTTCCGACCGCTTCTACATGGCGATGGCGGACGACGAGCGAAACATCCTGATGTCGCCGCTGACCGAAGACCAGGTGGATGTCGAGCAGTTGCTTCTGCTCGAGGAAGGCCACTGCCTGCGCGACCAGGCACTCGCCGTCTGCAGCACCGCGGGCAAGCGGCGCCTCGTCTCGTTCGGCGCGACGTCGATGACGACGCTCCTGCAGATGGTCGCCAACGGCATGGGCATGACACTGATCCCCGAGATCGCGATCGCAACCGAGGCGGCCCGCAACTCGATCCGCATCGTGCCCTTCGCCGCACCCGAGCCGGCGCGCGAGATCGGGCTTATCTGGCGGCGCAGCAGCCCGCGCGAGCGCGACATGGAGGCGCTCGCAGCGGCGATCAGCGGCTGCGCCGACGACATCCTTCAGGCGGCGGCGGCCTGAGCAGGACCAAGCTTTAGGCGAGCTTGGCTTTCAGGAACTCCACCGTCCGACCCCAGGCGAGATCGGCGGCCGCCTTGTCGTAGCGGGCAGCCGAGGTGTCGTTGTTGAAAGCATGGTTGACGCCATCATAGACATAGATGGTCGCGTCCTTGCCATCGTCCTTCAACGCCTTCTGGTAGGCTTCGATACCGGCATTGATGCGCTCGTCGAGCCCGGCATAGTGCAGCAGTAAGGCGGCCTTGATCTTCGGCACATCCTCCGCCTTGGGCTGGGCGCCGTAATAGGCGACGCCGGCCTTCAGATCCGGCGAACCGACCGCGAGCCGATTGACGAGACCGCCGCCCCAGCAGAAACCGATGGCGCCGACCTTGCCGGTCGATTGCGCATGTCCTTCGAGAAACGCCACCGTCGCAGCGGCATTCGCCGTCGTTGCGGCCGCATCGAGCGCGCCGATCATCTCGCGCGCCTTGTCCTCGTCGGTCGGCGTACCGCCCGCAGGCGACAGGAAATCCGGCGCCAGCGCCAGGAAGCCTTCAAGCGCCATCCGCCTGGCAACGTCGCGGATATGCGGATTGAGCCCGCGGTTCTCGTGAATGACGATGACGGCCGGCAGCTTGCCGCTCACCTCCGCCGGGCGAACGAGGTAGCCCTTCATGTCGCCGCCGGCGCCGGGATAGGTAATGTCCTCGGCGCTGACGCGGCTATCGCTTGGGGCGACGATTTCCGCCTGGGCGCCGTTGGCGGCCAGCAGCGGCGCGATCGCGGCTGCCGCAGCCGCGGAGCCGGCCAGGCCGGTAAGCTTTTCCATGAAACGACGGCGATCGAGGGTCAGATGCGTGTACTCGTCATAGGCATCGATCATCGCCTGCGTAATCTTCGGCTCCTGCATGTCAGCCTCCTTCGGTTCCTATCTCCCGCGGCGGCAGACAGAACCGCCCGCGACAGAATAAGTCGGCGGGCGGGATCGAACAGACAAACTTGCGTTACCGCTTCGTGTTTCCTCCTGAGCGGTCAGCCGTTGAGATCGAGCACGATGCGGCCGTCGATCTTGCCCTCCTCCATGCGCTTGAAGATCGCGTTGATGTTTTCGATCTTGTCCCAGGCGAAATGCGAGGCGACCTTGCCCTCCCCGGCGAATTCGAGCGATTCCTCCAGATCCTGGCGCGTGCCGACGATCGAGCCGCGGATGGTGATGCGCTTCAGCACGGTGTCGAAGATCGGCAGGCACATCTGGCCCGGCGGCAGGCCGACCAGCGCCATCGTCCCCTTGGAGCGCAGCATGTTGAATGCCTGCTCCATGGCCTTCGGTGCCACCGCCGTCACCAGCGCGCCATGGACGCCGCCGGTCGCCTTTTGCACCTGTTCCACCGCGTCTTTGTCGCGCGCGTCGACGACGAGGTCGGCGCCGAGTTTTCGCGCAAGCTCCAGCTTGTCCGGGAAGATATCGACGGCGGCGACATGCATGCCCATCGCCTTGGCATATTGCACCGCCATGTGGCCGAGGCCGCCGATGCCGGAGATCAGCGCCCATTCGCCCGGGCGTACCTCGGTTTCCTTCAAGCCCTTGTAGACGGTGACGCCGGCGCAGAGGATCGGGGCTGCCGGCCCGAACTCGAGCTTGTCCGGCAGGCGGCCGACGAAATCCGGATCGGCAAGGCCATATTGCGCGAAGGTACCGTTGACGGAATAGCCTGTGTTCTGCTGACTGCCGCAGAGTGTTTCCCAGCCGGTGCGGCAAGGCGTGCAGCCGCCACAGGCGGTGTGCAGCCACGGCACCCCGACGCGATCCCCCTCCTTCAGGCGCTTGACGCCGCTTCCAAGCCTGGCGACATAGCCGACGCCTTCATGTCCGGGGATGAAGGGCGGCTTTGGCTTGACCGGCCAATCGCCGTTGGCGGCGTGCAGGTCCGTATGGCAGACGCCGGTCGCCTCGTATTTGATCAGCACCTGGCCGGGGCCCGGCTCCGGGATCGGCACATTCTCGATCACCAGCGGTTTGCCGAATTCGCGCACCACGGCGGCTTTCATCGTTGCGGTCATCTCGTCCTCCGATGCGTTGTTGTCCAACGTCGACGCAAGACCGCCGCCTCGTTGCGAGGCCCACGGTCACGCTAACGGCAGCAAGACTACGCCCAAAAGCGATGGACGGCATTTGACACGCATCAAGGAGCGGCGAATGATGTGAAAATTGTCTCAGATTTGAGTCAGACGGCGGGCCACAAGAGCCCGGATCAGCTCATCGCCATCCAGACGGCCAGCCACACCCACATGGCAAACAGCGTCGCGCAGCCGCCCATGAACAGCGGCCGGCGATAGCGCAGGCGATTGCTGGTGACATGCACGAAGGCGTGCACATAGCGCAGGGCAACGAACAGCCAGGCGAGAGCGAGGGAGACGATGTTGTCGGCCTCGGTGATGTAGAGCAGCACGCAGCAGACGTGGAAGAGAATCGGCAGCTCGAACTGGTTCGCGATGCTGTTCTTCACCACCAGGCTTTCGCCCGGCTCGTCGCGGTTTTCACGAAACTGGGCCGCCTGCGCCTTGCCGGCGCTGACCAGGCTCATGCGGCGGAAGGAGAGAAGAGCGTAGAGGCAGAAGACGAGAAACACATGGGCCACGATCGGCCAGAAAATCTCGAAACCCGTCATCACGCTACTCCTTACAAAACTCACTCAGTCTGAAAACTTCCGCCCTGAAATGACAGAGGGCGCCGCGAGATCACGCGGCGCCCCCGAATTTTAACAATCAGTGTGCGCCCGGATAGTTCGGGCTTTCGCGGGTGATCGTCACGTCGTGGGCGTGGCTTTCGCGCAGGCCCGCGCCGGAGATGCGCACGAACTGGGCGCGCTCCTGATATTCCTTGATCGTCGGGCCGCCGACATAACCCATGGAGGCCTTGAGGCCGCCGGCGAGCTGGTGCAGCACGCCTGCGACCGGGCCCTTGTAGGGAACCTGGCCTTCGATGCCTTCGGGAACCAGCTTCAGCGTGTCGCGCACTTCCGCCTGGAAGTAGCGGTCTGCCGAGCCGCGGGCCATGGCGCCGACGGAGCCCATGCCGCGATAGGCCTTGAAGGAACGGCCCTGGTAGAGGAACACTTCGCCCGGGCTTTCGTCGGTGCCGGCAAGCAGCGAGCCGATCATGACGGCCGAAGCGCCGGCAGCGATCGCCTTGGCAAGGTCGCCAGAGAACTTGATGCCGCCATCGGCGATCACAGGAATGCCGGCCGCCTGGGCAGCTTCGACGGCGCCCATGATCGCGGCCAGCTGCGGCACGCCGACACCGGCGACGATGCGCGTGGTGCAGATCGAGCCCGGGCCGATACCGACCTTGACCGCATCCGCACCGGCATCGATCAACGCCTTGGTGCCTGAGGCGGTCGCGACGTTGCCGGCCATGATGCGAACCGAGTTCGAGAGCTTCTTGACGCGGGCGACCGCGTCGAGAACGCGCTGCGAGTGACCATGGGCGGTGTCGACGACGATCAGGTCGACGCCGGCATCGATCAGTCGCTCGGCGCGCTCAAAGCCGTCATCGCCGACCGAGATGGCGGCGGCGGCGCGAAGGCGGCCCTGCGCATCCTTGGAGGCGTTCGGGTTCAGCTGTGCCTTCTCGATATCCTTGACGGTGATGAGGCCGACACAACGGCCGTCGCCATCGACGACGAGCAGCTTTTCGATGCGATGGGCGTGCAGCAGACGCTTGGCTTCCTGCTGGTCGACGCTTTCCTTGACCGTGACCAGGTTCTCATGGGTCATGAGCTCGTGGATCTTCTGGTTCGGATCCGAGGCGAAGCGAACGTCGCGGTTGGTGAGGATGCCAACGAGGCGGCCCTGCTTCTGGCCACCGACACCGCCGTTCTCGACGACCGGGATGCCGGAAATGCCGTGCTGCTTCATCAGGCCGAGCGCATCGGCGAGCTTGGCGTCGGGGCCGATCGTCACCGGATTGACGACCATGCCGCTTTCGAACTTCTTGACCTGGCGAACCTCTTCGGCCTGCTCGGCCGGCGTCAGGTTGCGGTGGATGACGCCGATGCCGCCGGCCTGCGCCATGGCGATCGCGAGGCGCCCTTCGGTGACCGTGTCCATTGCCGAAGAGAGGATCGGCAGGTTGAGGTCGATGTCCTGGGCAATGGTGGTCGCGATGTTGGTCTGACCCGGCATGACTTCGGAATGTCCGGGCAGGAGCAGGACGTCGTCGAAGGTCAGAGCCTCCAGACCAGTTGCCGTTTCGATGATGCGCGCCATGGCCAATTCCCTTCAAATAGCGAAAATCCCCGGGGACGGGCTGCGATTTGTCCACCGGGCGACTTCAAAGCGTGTCTTGGAAGTTGGCGAGGGCTCGTAACACGGATATGTCAGGATGAAAATAGCCAAAGCCGGGAAATGTCCCGCCTTCGGCCGATATTTGTTGCAGAGCAGCAATTTCGCACGTTTGGGGCCGGAAACCGCTCAGATATCGAGCTGATAGCTGACGGGGACGAAGCGATAGCCCTCGCCCTGTTTCTCGACGAAACCGACGGCCGGGAACGGCATATGGTAGCCGATGAAGGGTAGCCGCTCGCTGGCGATCATGTCGAAGACCCGACGGCGGGTTTCCGCAGCTTTCGTCTTGTCCATGTCGAAGCGCACTTCCCAGTCCGGGCGTTGCAGCGACAGCACGTAGTGGTTGGCGGTATCGGCCGTCAGCATCATCGCCTTGCCGCCGGAATCCAGGCGAAACACCATGTGCCCCGGCGAATGGCCGAAGGCGGCGACGGCCGCGATGCCGGGCACGACCTCGGCACCGTCGCCGATGAAGGTCGTCTTTTC
Organism: Ensifer adhaerens; assembly: GCF_002940685.1. Lineage (GTDB taxonomy): Bacteria > Pseudomonadota > Alphaproteobacteria > Rhizobiales > Rhizobiaceae > Ensifer > Ensifer adhaerens_E. The sequence continues at coordinate 221,962 of NZ_PNFP01000006.1, forward strand.
CGCAAGCGGCACGACCTTTTCGAGCACGGCCTTGTGACCGTTTTCGGCCGGGGTGCCGACCCGTGCGGGATCCTTCCAGAAGGCGTATTCGGCTTCGCCCATCACATAGCGGGCATTGGCGAAGGCCGGTTTGTCGGCCTCCATGAGGCCGCCGATGTGATCGCCATGCATATGGGTCACGACGACAACCGAGACCTGTTCCGCCGAATAGCCGGCGGCGCGGATGCCGTCGAGCAGGCGGCCAGCGCCGGTTTCCCGGCCGCCCTCGCCCATGCCCGTATCGAAGAGCACGACGTCCGATCCGGTATCGACGAGCACAGGCGAGTAACTGTTGAGCAGGGCATCCGTCGGCAGGAAGTTCTGCTGCAGCAGTTCGGCCACCGCCTGCTGCGGCTGGTTTGTGCCATAGGTCTCGTGCGGCTTGTCGCTGACGCGGGTGCCGTCGTTGATGGCGACGACCTTGAAGGCGCCAAGCTTGAGAGATCGGATCGGGGGAGCGCTATTCATTTCCCTGTTTTCCATTTTTTCCTCAGCCACCGCAACGCCCGTCAGCAGTGACGGTGCCGCAAGCACGCCAAGCGTGCCCGCCCCCATCAAGGTGCGACGCTTCATCGATATCTCACGCATGGTCCAATCCCTTTTCCCTGTTGGATCCGTTGCCGGCAAAGGCAACTGGGCCAGAACTAGCGTCTTGACAGCAAAGGCCAGCCGGGATCACAGGCTTTTGATCCGCAATCACCGGTTTCGCCCCGACAAAAGCCATCACCGGCATTATTAGCTTCTGCTTATTGCAGACCGACTCGAAGCGCCGTTTCATGAACCGTATCGTCCCGATGATCCTCGCCGTCGCTCTTTTCATGGAGCAGATGGATTCGACCGTGATTTCCACGTCGCTGCCGGCCATCGCCCGCGACATCGGCGTCGGGCCGATCACGCTGAAGCTAGCGCTGACCGCCTATATGGTGGCGCTGGCGATCTTCATCCCATTGAGCGGCTGGATGGCCGACCGCTTTGGCGCCAAGAAGATTTTTCGCGCGGCGATCCTGGTCTTCATTGCCGGATCGATCTTCTGCGCCATCTCCAACAGCCTGCCCGCCTTCGTCTTTTCGCGCTTCCTCCAGGGCATGGGTGGCGCGATGATGACGCCGGTCGCCCGCCTGGTGCTGGTGCGCGGCACACCACGCAGCGAACTGGTCTCGGCGATGGCGCTTCTGACGATCCCGGCACTCGTCGGGCCGCTGGCAGGACCGCCGCTCGGTGGCTTCATCACCACCTATTTCTCCTGGCACTGGATCTTCCTGATCAACGTGCCGGTCGGCATCGCCGGCTACATCCTCTCCGGCATCTACCTGCCGAAGATGGAGCCACTCGATCCGCCGCCCGTCGATGTGCTCGGGTTCGTGCTCGGCGGCATCGCCGCCTCCGGCATCGTCTTCGGCCTGTCGGTGATCAGCCTGCCGGCGCTCCCTCCCGTCGTCGGCATCGCCTCGGTCCTGATCGGCCTCGTTTCGGCGCTGCTCTACATTCGCCATGCGCGGCGTCATCCGGCGCCGGTTCTCGACCTGAAGCTCTTCCGGGACAACGCCTTTCGTGCTGCCTCGATCGGCGGCACGATCTTCCGCATTTCGGTCGGCGCGGTGCCCTTCCTGATGCCGCTGATGCTGCAGGTCGGCTTCGGCCTCAACCCGTTCCAGTCCGGCCTCATAACCTTCATCGGCGCGGTCGGCGCGATCACCACCAAGTTCTACGCGCGACGGGTCCTGGCCTTTGCCGGCTTCCGTACCACGCTGATCATCGCTGCGATCATTGCGGCGATCACCACCTTTGCCAACGGCTTCTTCACGCCGGAGACGCCCTATCTGGTGCTGATCACCATTCTCTTGATCGCCGGTTTCGCACGGTCGTTCTTCTTCACCAGCGTCAACGCTCTGTCCTTCGCCGATATCGACGATGCGGACGCCAGCAAGGCGACCTCGATGAGCGCGGTGCTGCAGCAGATCAGCCTGGCGCTCGGCGTCGCGGTCGCCGGTGCGATCCTCGAGATCGAGACCAAGCTCAGCGGCGGGCCGCTGCAGCTCGACGACTTCCACATGGCCTTCATGATCATCGCCGGCGCCAACCTGATCGCGGCGATCCCGTTCCTCACCATGGCGAAGAACGCCGGCTCGTCCGTTTCGGGGCACCGGCTGCCGGCGCGCGAAGTCGAAACGGCGGCAGGCAAGTAGTCCGCTCGAACGGCTCCGGCCCACCTGGGCAGGCCGTTTGAAGAGCTTCAATGGATCCGCAAACGTCTAAGCCGCGGCGCGCTCTTTCACGTCTCGATATGTCGTTGCTCGTCGCCCCAAGGCTGTCGCGCACCCTTGTGCGGCTGCCTCAGTAGTTGGCCAGCCACTGTTCGGCGCCCAGATCCCCGAACCGCGGCTTCACCCCGAGAAGGGGTGCTGCGCGACCGATGATCGCCTTGACCATCGGGGCGGCATTGGCGGCGGCCGTCCGCCCGCCATTTTCTCCGGTTTTCGGCGCATCGATGATCGAGAGCACGATGTATTTGGGCTTGTCCATCGGGAAAGCGGCAAGGAAGGCGTTGAAGTTGATGTCCTTGGCATATTTGCCGTTGATGACCTTGTCGGCCGTGCCGGTCTTGCCGCCGACATGGAAGCCTTCCACCTGCGCCCGCCTGCCGGAACCCTTCACGCCGTTCCAGTTGTAGAGGTAACGCATGTCGGCGCTGGTCGTTTCCTTGATTACCCTTTGCGAAACCACCGTCGTCTCCTCCGCCGTGCGTGGCAGGAAGGTCGGGGGGATCAGGTGTCCGCCATTCATCAGCGCCGCAGCGGCAACGGCCGTCTGCAACGGCGTGGTTGCCACGCCGTGCCCGAAGGAGATCGTCACCGAGTTGATCTTCTTCCACGTGCGCGGCTGGGTCGGGATGGCGACCCCCGGCATTTCTGTCTGCATTTTCGACAGCAGGCCCAGTTTCGTCAGGAACTGCTGGTGCCCCTCGATCCCGACCATGTCGGCGACGGCCGCCGTGCCGATGTTGGAGGAGAACTGGAAGACCTCGGGGATCGACAGCGGCCGATTCTTACCCTTGAAATCCTTGATGGTGAAGCCGCCCATGCGGATCGGTCGCGAGGCGTCGACGACCGAATTCAGGTTGACCTTGCCCGCATCCAGCCCCATCGCCAGGGTGAAGCTCTTGAAGGTCGAGCCCATTTCGAACGTGGCGTTGCTCATCCGGTTGAACCAGCCCTTTTCGTACTCCTTGTCGACGCCGCCGCCGGGCAAGGTTCGCGAGGGTTCATTCGGATCGTAGTCGGGCACGGATGCCATGGCGAGCACCTCGCCGGTCTCGGCATCGAGAACCACCGCGCCGGCCGCTTCGGCCTCATAGGCGGTCATCGCGTTCGCCACCACTTCGCGCACGATGTTCTGCACGCGCAGATCGATCGACAGCCGCACGGGCTCGAGCGAGGCATTGCTGGTGAGGCCGACCGCGCGCAGATCGGCAAAGCCCTGCTGGTCTAGATAGCGCTCTATGCCCGCCAGCCCCTGATTGTCGACGTTGACGTGACCGAGAATATGCGAAGCGGTGACACCGCCGGGATAGAAACGGCGTTTTTCCGGGCGAAAGCCGATGCCGGGAATGCCGAGCGCCAGAATGTCCGACTGCTGCTTCGGGGTGAGCTGGCGCCGCAGCCACTGGAATGCCGAACCGGACTGGAGCTTGCGGTGCGTGTCGCGCCAGTCGAGATTGGGGATCACGGTCGCGAGCTTCTCGACGACCTCGTCGGCGTCGACGATCTTGCGCGGCTCGGCATAGAGCGACATCGTGTTGAGATCGGTCGCCAGCAGGTGGCCATTGCGATCGACGATATCCGGCCGCGAGGCGATGACATGGCCGCCGCCGCCGATCGATGCGGTATCGGCCGGTTCGGCAAAACCGTATTGCACGAGACGCCCGCCGACCACGAGGAAAACGACGGCAAAGCCGGCGATCAGGATCCCCACGCGCTGCCGCGCCTGGTTCCTGCGGCCCGCGCTGGTGCCGATGATGACCCCCGGCTTGCCGGCACCATTCCTCTTTACAGAAAAATGCGCGCGGCTTCTGAGCCGAACGGCAAGCGAAATCATCGACATCCAGGGCACTTCCACATGCAGGCCAACCGAGCACGTGCTCGCCCCGTCGCCAATCGTCGATCGGCAGCCAGCGCTCGGTGGAATTTAAAACCTTAGGAGGTCCTAATGGACCAGAGAGTACCACCAGAGTTGCACTCAACTGGTTAATGGCAGATTAACCACGATGCGCCGTCCATGGGGGATTGGTTTTGGGCTGGCGATCAGGGGTGCGGCCAATCGGCACAATCCGGCTCCCGGCGCGTAGCGCCAGCGCGGCTTCATCCTTCGGAAATCGCTGGAAATTCGCCGCCCGGGAGCGGGATTACTCCGGTCGCTCGCAGACGGCGGCGATCTTGTTGCCGTCGTGATCGCGCACCCAGGCGCCGTAAAAATTCGCGTGAAAGGGGCGCAGACCCGGCGTGCCTTCGTCCGTTCCGCCATGGGCAAGGGCTGCCGCATGAAAAGCGTCGACGGCGGCCCGCGTTTCGGCCGCAAGCGCGATGCTCACGCCATTGCCAAAGGTAGCGGGCGCGCGATCAAACGGCGTCACCACCCAGAAGCGGATGCGCTCGCCCTGAGCACCATAGCCGATCTCGGTCTCATCCTGCCGCTGCCGGTGGTAGCCAAGCGTCGGCATGACCGCATCGTAGAACGCGCCGGCGCGTGTCAGATCGTTGCTGCCGACAGTGACATAGAGCAGCATGCTACTCGGCCGCCTCGTCTTCGGTTTCCGTCTCACTGCCGGTCTTCTGGCGTCCCTTGAAGCCCTTGGCGAGCAGGAACATCTCGACCGATTCGGCGCGTGACGATGCCGGCTTCACGTGGATGACCTGGCGGAAATTCTGCTTGAGCATGTTGAGCAGCTCCCGCTCGGTCCCGCCCTGGAAGGTCTTCGCCAGGAAATGCCCGCCCTCGGCAAGCACGTCGACGGCGAAATAGGCGGCGACCTCGCACAGATGCATGGTGCGCAGGTGATCGGTCTGGCGATGGCCCGTCGTTGGCGCCGCCATGTCGGAGATCACCAGATCAGGCGTGCCGCCAATCGCTTCCCTCAGCTTGCCCGGCGCTTCAGGGTCGAGAAAATCCATCTGCAGGATGCGCACGCCCGGGAGCGGATCCACTTCGAGGAAGTCGATCGCCGCGACGCGCGGATCGGCATCGGTCGAATTGGTGACCTTGGCGGCAATCTGCGACCAGCTGCCGGGGGCAGCCCCAAGGTCGATGATGCGGCGCGCACCGTTCAGGATCTTGTGCTTCTCGTCGATCTCCAGGAGCTTGAACGCCGCGCGGGCGCGGTAGCCCTCGAGCTGGGCACGCTGCACGTAGGGATCGTTGATGTGGCGCTCGATCCAGCGGCGGGAGGACGCCTTGAGCTTGCCCTTCTTGACCTTCTGGCCAAGCTTGCGGCCGCTGCGGTTGCCGCCGACAGGGGGTTTCGTCATGGCTTGTTTCCTTCCTGGCTGCCGGAGGCATTGGAGCCGCGCTGGTGGCGGCGCGGCCGCGAGCGGCGCCAGGCGCCATCGTCCGCCATCATATCAGTGAGCAGGCCTTCGCGCAGGCCACGATCGGCGACCCGCATGCGGGTCGACGGCCAACGCCGGCGGATCGCTTCGAGAATGGCGCAGCCGGCAAGCACCAGATCGGCGCGATCAGGCCCGATGCAGGGATTGGCGGCGCGCGCGTCGAAATCCCAGGAGAGAAGCCGCGCCTGCATGGCCGAGACTTCATCATCCGTCAGCCAAAGGCCATCGACGCGGCGGCGATCATAGCGCGGCAGGTCGAGATGCACGCCGGCAAGGGTGGTCACCGTGCCTGACGTGCCGATCAGGTGAAAGCCGCTGCCCGACGTGCCGTTCGCCAACGCTTCCACCGGCGGGCTGTCGAAGCGGGAAAGCATGCCTTCCACTTCCTGCACCATCGCCTCGAAGCTTGCCGGCGTCACATGCTGGCCGCCATGGCGTTCCGACAGCGTGACGACGCCGACCGGCAGCGAGGTCCAATGGGTGATGTGGTTGGCAAGCCGGTTCGAACGCGAATCACCGATGCGGATGACGGCAATCTCGGACGAACCGCCGCCGATATCGAAAAGCACGACCGAACGCGTCTCGCGATCGACCAGCGACGAGCAGCCGGAGACGGCAAGCCGCGCCTCGGTCTCGCGGTTGATGATCTCGAGCTCGAGACCAGTTTCGCTGGCGACCCGCTCAAGGAAGGTTTCGCCGTTTTCAGCGGCACGCGCGGCCTCGGTCGCGATCAGCCGGCTGCGACGGATCGTGCGGGCGCCGAGCTTCAACGCGCAGACCTTCAGCGCCTCGACGGCGCGCTCCATCGCCTCGTCCGACAGCCGGCCGCTGGCGCCGAGCCCTTCGCCGAGGCGAACGATGCGCGAGAAGGCGTCGACCACCCGGAACTGGCCGGGACGGGTCGGCTGCGCGATCAGCAGACGGCAATTGTTGGTGCCGAGGTCGAGCGCGGCATAGAGCGGTGCCGGCGGCTCGTTGGCGGCGACATAGGGGGCGCGCGGCTGATCGCCACGGTTGGCCGGCCGCGGCTGTGCAGCCGCCGGGCCGCCGCCGGTGGGCGAAGCCTGCCGCGCATTGCCACCGCCATCGGCTGCGCGCTGCGGCGCTGGCTGGCGCTCGCCGCTCGTAAGCGGACGCCCCTGGAGCCCGCGGCGATGCCTGGCCTTCTTGCTGCGCTTGTGGCCCTTGCGTTCGCCAAGGGTCGGGTCGACCACCTGAACGCCGCTGCCCTGCGACGCGGATCCGGCCTGAGCCTGCTGTTTTGCTGATTTCGAACGCCGCCGCCGCTTGCGCTTGCGCGCCGGCTCCGTTTCGTTCGCTCCTGCGGGACGCCCTGCCAAGCCGGCTGTGCCGGGCTGGCTGGCAATTGCAGACGGCGAAGCAGACGACTTGCGTCGTTTGCGCTTGCCCTTGCCGTTGCGCGGACCGAGCTTCGATCCATCACCGCGGCCTGCTGCCGACGCCCCGGATTCAGACGGCGTATCGCCGTGATCGGGGTCTTTCACTTGTTTCAACCATGGCGCCGCGCAAGCCGTTAAGGCCGCTCAAGGCGCTCTCTCGATTTTTCGTTGGCGCGACTGTACCAGCGCGGGCACCATTCGCCAAACTTTTTTTGAAAACCGGCTTGTGCACAATACGTTGGCGGAACGGCACACGCACCGCCACACAACGGGCTTCACCGTTACCGGCCAGTTCACATCGCTGCAGCCGCAACGATTTTCACAGCCCGCGCGATTTTTTTTGCAAAAGGTATTTGCATCGGCCCCTGATTTGTTTATAAGCCCGCCAACCAACCCGACGGGCTTCGCCCCGAAGGCGGCTTTGGGGAATAGGTTAACGGTAGACCCACGGACTCTGACTCCGTTAGTCCTGGTTCGAATCCAGGTTCCCCAGCCAACTCTCTCCTTTGTGTTTATTTTCAATTACTTAACTGGACGCCTCCTACGGCAACCGGAACGGTTTTCCGGATCACAGCTGCAGACGGATGGCGTAAGCGATGTGGAGCCGATTGCGGACTGGCAGCTTCTGGAAGTAGAGCAGCGAAAGCAGCTAGGCTCTTTGCAAGATACGGGCAGGCCTACCGACGAGCGGAGGTAGAAAGGCGACGGAAGGCAGGTGCATCCACAAGAACAGGCGCGACCTCCTTAGTTTGATCCAATGCATCAGTTAGATCATGCGGGACCACGGCACCCTCAGAGGTTCCGACGGTAAGATCAAGCAAACGCAGCAAAGCCTTCCCTTTGGGTTCATCGTCTATGAGCGCGAGCCTTTTCTCTTCGTTCTCGCTGTAAAGACCGCAGTCCATCATGGACCAGCACTCAAATGGCACCAAGAAGCGCGCGATCGTATCGACGGCCTCGGCGAACGCCCCTCTTGAGGTCGCAGGAAGATCGGCAAGAGCGCCGCTAACGCTAGGCGTTGCCAAGGAGCGTTCTTGTGGCCATACGTCACGAAGGAAAGGTGCAGCCGCGGACCGGAATAATGCTGCCGCGGATGCAGGTATTTCATGCTCTTCACCCTCAGGCTGACCGTCCTCAGGTGCCTTCTCGGAAAGCTCGCGGACGAATTGTTGGATTGCGTTCGCCGCCAACGCGCGAACTTCGTCGTCGAGCGTGCGCAACATTTGTTGAACCCGCGAGTTGGGAACGGCGGGATCGCGTCCTTCGCGGAAAGCGTGGAGCGACTCGATCGCGATGCTGAAGACCAGTCTTCGCCGCGTTTCCCGCCCGAGCCGGCGATCTGTCGCTCGCTCCGCCATCGCGCCGCCGATAATCTTCAAGACATCGGTGAAATGGGCCTGCCGAGCAATAGCACGCCAGAGCGCGAGCGATGCGCCATCGTCGTTCAGTAGAGGGGCAATCAGATGTTGCTGCGTCCAGTCAGGATCGGCGCGGAGGAAGTACGGCAGCTCCTCGATTAAACGATGCCGTGCAATCAAGCTGCTTCGTCCGGTTGAGGCAATCACGGCGTCGCGCATTTGCTGTTCTATCGATCCCTACCGCAAATGCCTGTGAACCAGGCCTGAGCGTCGGGCATGCCGCCAAGAACACACCGACAAGTTTTCCAGCAGGCGTGTTGAGCGTGTCGAGATCCATCGGCTCTCGATCATCGTCGATGGAGCGGGCCGTGACGCTGAGATCGGCGTCGTCGTCCTTTTCCGGTCTGATATTGGTCGCCTCAACTGCGATTGGCCAAACCCGCAACCATACGGGTAGCCCCAACGGGGCGGCCACAATCTGCCTTTCCCACGCGTCCAGCCAAGCGCTGATGCCTTCTATCGCGACCGACAGCGTTTCTACCGAGAGTTGGTTCAGAAGTGCCAGGACTCTTGTTGCGTCGTCTCGAAGATCGCGCGGTGCCTTGCCGGCAGGTTCTCGCGGCCTTGGAGAATGTGCCCAACCGAAACGGTTCGAGACTCTGGGGAAGTCATTTCCGCCGCTTCCTACAGCCTCGAAATCACCGAGGATAAGGGCCGCCTTTTCCGGTTGTTGCAACCAGTCTTTTGCCCGTTCGGCGGGATCGTCGTCCCAGCCGCCGCGGCTCGCAGAGAGCGCCGACTCAAGCGCACGCAGTCGGGCTGAGCCCCCGAGTGCGTCGTATCGATCATCGGGGTTGCGAGGAACCGATCTGACGGACGCCCCTTCTGGAAAGCCTTCATCGCTTGTCATTGCGGCGAGATCGGCAAACTGCACAATATGAGCGTCAAGCCATGACTTCATTTGGCTCGCATCGGCAAATCCGCTCACAGGCGTAGCTTACGCGCCCTACTTTGGCAGGTTAGCAAGTCCATCGAAACACTGTCGACGTTGACGGCAACTCTCCGGCCGGGGCTTTAGCCAACTGTAGAACAGTAAAAACCACACATATCTGGCGGTGCAAAAGCCCGTCATAATTGTGCAAACTTCCGAACCTAAACGAAAGCTGATCCGAATCATCATCTTTTGCAAATGGGCTTCATGATTGCACGGTATTTAAGCTATCCATTATTTATCCTTTCAATGTCGCTCGCTACAGCCACCATTCTGCCGGCCTACATTCTGCGTGACATATATCGGCTCTTCGCGCGTTACGCTCTGATAAGGATCCTGCTCATCCTCCTTTGTGTTTTCGGCCTGATCTACTGGGGGCCGTCGTTCTTCGACGTCAAATTGGCTCTCCAGTCGTGGCTGAAGTCGTAGGGTTTGACGCATCTTAAATCTGCTGTTGCCATCAGCGATCTTTCCCCCATGTTGATTGCCGAACGGAGATGCCGCCAGGCTTGACCCGTTTCTTTGAAACCTATTGTGTCGTCGCCATCGAAGGAGTCTCGGCACATGAAAAAAGCATTCGTTCTGCGGGAAGAGCCTTTTGACGGCTACAATTGGAATGTCGGGGATCACCTGATCCACGCCGGCGTGGATGCAATTGTTGACCATCTGGGCCAATTCACACGCACTTACATTAACAGAAAGCGGTTTGGCTTACCTGATCCCAGTGAGCAAGCGGACTTGCTGGTCTATGCCGGCATGCCCCAGTTCGCTGCAACGGATTGCGCCTCGATGGACGATCAGGCGTGGGCCATGCTCACGCACCGCTTCCCGTCGACTCGGGCCATCAACGTTGGGTGCGGTACAGGCTATGCATTGCATGTGAATAGGCTGTCCATCGCGGCAAACATGGTCTCGGAGTACTACAATAACTGGTACTACGCGGCACAGTCGGACGTGGCCTATGTCACGCGCGATCCGCTAAGCTGGCATTTCCTTGATCTCCTGGGCCTTGACGCAACGCTGGGACTTTGCCCCTCGCATTTCGCGGCAGCTCCGCCCGCCAATAAGAAGTATCGAGTTGGCGTATCGCTCGCCCATCCGGAAACGAAATTCGACCAGTCGCAAGAGTCTCGGCTTAGGTTCGAGCTCGGCGAGCTCTATCAATCTCTGTTGGCCCGGTACCCGGATGCTCTGGTGATTTGCCAGGAGCCCATCGACGTCGAGTGGGCGAAAGCCTTGGGTATAACCAACCTCGTGTTGCCGCAAACGGTAGCTGAGTTCTACGAGGCGTGTGGAAGTGTCGAGATGCTGATCTCGACAAGGGTTCACGCGACGGTATGCGCCGTTTTGCGCAATGTGCCGACCCTTCATCTCGCGATCGACGGCCGCTCCGATCTATTGACGCCATTGATGACGTGCGGCCTGAGCAAGCTGAACATATTCTGGCATTCACAAAATGAGATTTTGGATGCTGCGCAGGCGCTGGTCGAACAAGGCACGCGCATCGACCCGAGCCCGATCATTGATCGTTTCCGGTCGGCGACGGTGGATCGTCTGGCTACGTCGCTCAAGCACGTAGCGAAGAGGCGGTCTCAGCCTGGCAGTGTCATCGTGAACCCAGGACACGTCGCGAGGATGGCAGCCGGTGACGTAATCTTTCTGACCGCCGAGCATTTCAGGGCAAATGCGGGGAGCAACAGGGACGAGCGGATCGTTTTCCCGTTTGAGGGCATCGGAAGGCATGTGGTTTTCGGGCCTTACAAGCGCCTGCCGCGGGGAAGGTACGAGGTCCTGTTCGACCTTGAGTATTGGGGACGAGCCGGCTCTCTCGATTCTGAAATGACATTTGATATTGCTGTATCGGGGGATGTGCTCGCCGCGGACCGCATACGGCTCAGCGACCTCCTGACCAATCGCCGGATGGTGCGCATTGAATTTGATCACGAGCGCGACAAGCACGACGTCGAATTTCGTATTGAGGCCTTCGGTCATTCGGGGCAGCTCAACGTTGCCTTTTCTGGGGTGAGGCTGAAAGCTCTCTGAATCGGGGCGAGTATTGCCGGCTGTCGCTCCCATTAGCGACAGCCGGCGTCATCCACGGTCTGCGACGCCTACCGCTGTCCACCTTCCACTCTTTGCAGAATCTCTTTGATCACCTTCAGGTCACCTGACTGCTGGCTAACCAACGTTTGCAGATCCTTGATCGCAACGGCGGTAGAAGTCGACGACTGCTCTGTAGACGCGACGCGGTAGGCGAGATTGTCGATCTTCCTGACCTCGGCTTCAAGCGAACGAAATCGCTGTTCGCTCCTGGCTTCAATAGCGCTCCGCCATTTCTGAAGTTCCTCAATGTCCCTGCCCTTATTGACCCAAATCGTGACGCCGCCGACGCACATGCCGAGTGTTCAGGTTCCATTCGAGCTTCTGCGCGCGCTTCAGGAGTTCCATGTATCCATGCTCCTGCCCCATCCATGCCCCTCGTATGCAATGCCCACGTGCTGAAAATGGAGCCGCCCCCCGAGGATGAGAGCCGGCCCGATGATGCTTACTGTTGGTTCTTCGGCGCCACATAGGTCAGGACCGCCGGAAGACCGATCGTGAGCGCGTAGAGCGCGAGATAGCCGTACCAGTGCCTTCAGGCATGAAGGGAACACCGGCCGAACCGGCTAGGCGCCGCCAGCAGCGGCCGCTATGGCTTTCGAAACGCCGCCCATTACTGAGCCTCCTTGAGAGCGAGAGAGATGGTTGCATAGGCCGTGGCGACCACGACGAGCGCGTTTGCCGCAGTGACGCTGCCCGGATCCGCGCAGATGACGCGCACGCCGTTATAGGCGGCGGCTTCCTTGGCGATGGTCGATGCCTTGATGTTGCCCGAGGCCGAAGCAGCCACAAAGGCAGCATGGGCCGTTTCGAGCAGCGCGCAGGTCTTCGGCATACTGTTCTTGATCGCGCTGTCGATCGATCCGGTGGTCTGGCAGCCGGACAGCCCAAGAGCCGCCGCTGCTACGAAAAGCAGAGAACGCATGTGGTTTCCTTCGATGTTGGAGAGGGTTAGAGGCGTGCTTTGACTTCGGCGCGCATCTTGTCGCCGCATGCTTTGGCGCCGATGACGTTCGACGCGAACGGGAGCCAGGTGAAATCCCACTTCCCGGCTTGCTTGATGCCCAGGTTCGGCTGAACCTCTGCATGGGAAAGGATCGCCTTCGAGGTGACCGGGATTTTTTAGAACTCGGCAGGGTGCGCGATCACGTCCATGGCCCGGTGCCACTAGGTTTCCGTCATCGGGAACTTGCCGGCATGGAACGGGCTTTCGACGGCGCCGGCCATGCATGCGAGCGAGACGCCGGCGTTGCAGCCACGGGTATGGGCGGCATAGTCATCATCAGCCGTGTTCACGTTGTCGGCGATCGTGTGATCGCCGCGGACCACGGTTCCCGATCCCTCGACGATGAAGTGATAGTGCTCCTTGTCGAGATCGGATGCCCGGTAGGCTCCGGCACTCCAGTGCGCAATGATGCGCGACATCTTCACCGGCTGGAGCCATTCCAGCGGCAGGCGGTACGTCATAGCAATGTCCTTGTGAGTTGATGGCAGGCCACTCTACAACTTTCCGGAGATCTGTTTGATTGACCAAGTAGCGTTATGGCGAAGAGATGAGATGTTTACCGCCAAGAGGGACTATGAGCGACTTGTTCTCTACAAATGCGGCGAAGCTGAAAATTATGGAGAAGACTCTCTTTGAAGAGAGTCCAGAGATGATGATATCTCTAGGGTTATTCTTTCGGTGGCTCGCAGCGGTTGAGATACAACTAGATCGAAACCTGTGCCATGCAATTGGCCTTCGCGACTTTGAGGCCTATGAGATAATTTCAACTAGTCACTCGATCCCGAATAAAGTGAAGCGTTTGGAAGATGCTTTGAAAAAGCACGGCTCGAAAACATCTCCAGAGCTCCACGCTCGGCTCGGCTACCTGAATGAAACAGTGGTTACGGTGCGCAATAAGCTGGCGCACGGCTTTATCTTTCCGCAGGCTAAATCAATTTGCGTGGGCACAATGGGAAGAATGCCCGACCACGAACCAAATCCAGGAAGACCCCAACGTAGAAGCCCGGTTTTCTATGATTTTACAACATTGCGGCATCACACGTTGCGGCTACACGCTTTCCATGGGGACCTAGACCAAATCGCGAACGAGACGTGGGTGACGCCGCTCCCACAAACTATTGGAACGATTGAGTTCTCTTCGCCGCTACCGCAAAAACGCGGTGATGCTCAATCACGTGGCGGTGAACCCAATTCGGTTGCTGCCCTTTAGTTGTGACAGAAGCGTCGACGGCACCGCCTCACGTAGTCGCGATGTCACGGTAATCGACATCTCGCCTTTCCAGGTTTCGAAATCCACTTCGCCACAGTAGATGAATGGTGCCGGCTTGAGTCCGATCTTCTTCGTCTTTCGAACGAGCAAGTGGACGTGAAGACCGAGGGCTTGATGGTCACGGATCGTCTCGCCATGCTTCGATTGTTGCTTGGTCCTATTCTGACTTTGCCATGAGAATTCCGTGGCTGAGGTGAAGTGATCAGCATAGAGGTGCTCGTCCATCATCCCCTGCTTCTCCAAGGTGACGAGCAGAAAGATGTGAGGCGGTTTTGGCACAAAACCAGCGTTCCACGTCGCCTGATCGAAGGTTAGCCCGAAAGCTGGAGGGATAACCTTGCGCGAATAGCGTTCCCAAAGCCAAAGGCCTGCCTGTGACTGGGCCTGTACACCCATCGGCTCCATGCGCCAGACATCGCTTTGGTATCGGAATCGGACGCGATCGCCTTTGCCCGGAAGCCCGGCGTCGTCGCCGAACCATCCGCGAAGAATGGTGGACAAGCGATTGGATGAATCGTCGGCTCTCCGCACAACGTTAATTGCGATCTTGGCAACTGTAGCCTCCATCGGCTGATCGTCTACGATAACGTGCAGGGGCCCTTCCGGCAGCCGCCCTGCGCCCGACGTCGTCGCGAGGAATAAGATAGGTTGTCCGCTCGTGTTTCGGGCGACGCGGCAAACAGCTTCCGCCGGCTCATTGGGAACACCGCTTCTGCTCAAATATTGCGCAAGACGCCAATCGAGGATTTCCCGCAGAAGTTGGCTAAACATCGCCCTATCCCGTGGGACTTTGACTAAGCCGAATTGATCTTCTCGCAAGACAAAACACGGAGCGCCCTCGCTATCCCGGAGCTTCGTCAGGACATCGATCGGAAATCTTAACACGAGCGATCTGAGCGCTTTCCGATCTGCGAGATCGACAGAGAAATCCTCGCTCACCGGTCATATTGACTGATGCCCAAAGCCGGGGCACAAACGGGGCATCCACGGTCGCTCGCGGCGGGAAGATATAGGGAATTTCAAGGCATTCTGCCTAAGCCTCTGAAATCACGTGAGAATCCACGTTCCCCAGCCAATTCTCGTGCCGGGTACGCAAGGCTTGTCCGCGGTTGGCGTAGTAGCGTGGACCTAACTACTCGCGAGCAAACGGTCCGATTCTCAAGCCCATCTGGCCTTCCAACTTCTTGGTCATTTCTTTACGGCGTATAAGTCTCGCACCGGCCTTAGGACCGGGCCCGACTTCCACGAGACGGTCATCGGCGCAAATCGCGAGGGGGGGTAACCGGCTGCCACCGCCGACATCGCGAAGCTGGTTGTGGCGTATGGCTCGGCTGGAAGCGCAAGCGCGATATCGCCCGTTCCCATAAGATGAAGCATCGCATCCTCGTTAACCGTCAGTCCGCGCGCAAACACAGGACCATGATCGCATACGGCACGGACTGACTCGCTCCCAAATGCGAGCGCGAGTTGGCGGGCCAATGATATCGCAGTCCCGGCATCTTGGACGATGCGGTACCCGCTGATTCGTCGATCTTTCAGGCGCCGGACAGCGAATGAAAAGCGGGTAAATGCTTCGGCGGCGCTCTCATTCGCTTGAATTGAGCACGAGAACGCAAAGACAACACACGCAAAGGGATTGTGCTCTTTTTCACTTTTTCGAACCAAGTCAGATGGGAGCAAAGGCGCACTTACACAATCCACGTGTCCCCCAAGATCATTGAAGTTCGCGATTGTCTTGCGGGTGAGTTCCGACGCATCCTTGGCTGACACAGGTGCAACTGCCAGCATCACAGGTCGTGTCGACAGGCGCGCAGCAGCATGTAGCACCTGCCCTATCATTTCCTTGTTGCAATGAAAGTAATGAGCGTTCCTGTCTGCGGAAGGGATAGCTTTGTCCCAAATCACTCTAACGTCTGCTGCCCGATCGAGACAACGGTAGTATCTAGCGGTCCAATCGGTTCCTCCTACAATCTTCCCGATTGCCACCGAATGCTCTTGGAACTCTTCGATGGAGAACGGCAACGTTACATGCAAAGGGATTCCGGCACTGAGCGCGAGCTCCGCGAAAACAATGTCTGACCCGCAAGCCAACGCGGAATAGACGCCGGTGACGCTTTGTGCGGATAGCCAGCGTGTGAGTTCAAATCTGAGTCGCTCTTCCGCTTCTGCAAGCTCTGGAGCCGTGCGCCTGGAAGCAGCGAACAACTGCCCCGTAAAGAAGAGCGGCGCGCCGGGATCGGTAGCGGCCAACGGAGCCGCCATATCCTTATGGCCGATCCCGGCTATAAGCGAGAGCTGACGACGTGTGCTACCAATCTTACCTAAGTCCGCATCGGGCGACCTTCTTGCCGCCTGGAATGACGTGACTGCCTGTTCAAGGTCACCCAGTACAATTGATGCTTCACCTCGGCTTGCCCGAGCCCAATAACTATCTCCCGCGCGCGCGGCTTGTCTCAACGCATCGTGAGCGAGGCGCTCGGCCTGATTGTGCTCACCCGCCAGCTCGAAGAACGTCGCAGCATTCACAGCACAGTAGAAATTCGGGCCAACCTCATGGACCAGGCGATACGCTTCCGCAACAGCAATGAGATCAGAAGGAGGGATCGGCATGCGCCTGTTGGTCACTTCGTCTTTTAACAGGCGGGCGTGAAGCGCCCCGATATCTGTCACTAGCGCGCTTATGCGCCCCTTGAGAGTGGCGTCCATCCCCGCCCGCTCTCCGTCCTCGAGAGCATCGCCAATTTTTGCGCTCAAACCCGAATAAGAGTTATCCCACGCGACTCGCACCCTCTCCTTCAAGTCAGCAAGTGATCCTCCCCATTCGAGGCCAGCCGCAGAGAGTATCGATCTTGCTTGCTGCAGCGACGATAGCCGCGCGCTTACGAGAGCCAGCTGATGGGAAACAATCGGGTTTCCTGGAAACAAAACAAGCATGTCACCCGCAATTTGGCAGGCTCTTGGGAAGAGCCCCCCCGCAATCAATCGGTCGATAAGAGTAATCGCCTGTTCAATCTTGTCGGCCAAGTCTGGTGGCATTATGCTCGCGATAAGCTCCACGCGTGCAACGTCAGGCAGTGCGAAAGGGACGGTACTAACCAAACCGCGGGAGCCCCACGCCGCCAACCACATCGACAACAAACGGGGCGACATCCCAAGGTTGCTCGCCAAAGTGGCTTGCCGCAAACGTTCGTCGAATATGCCACGATTAGCTGCAACGTGGCCGAGATCGTCGAGCTGCGTAAGGATGTTCCTCGCAAAGCGAACCTCTGGATGAACAAACACTTTGTCTGCTTGACGCGAAATGATTTCGGCAAGCTTCCGAGATGTATGGCGGGTGAAGCGGCTGCTGAGGAGATGAGAACCAACAGCGACGGCTGAGAGCTCCGGAATAGGAATCGACAGCACTGTAACATCGGACAGCAACACCGCTGTCGTGATGCGTCTTGGCAATTCCTTGGACATGCCTCCTAACAAGAACTCCACGTCGCCTACAACGTCGTCCGCGGAGAGCCGAAAGCCAACCGAGGATTGCGAGAGACTACCGAATTGTATTTGCACCAAGGGACGGCGAGAGGCTGGCCGTTGTTCGGTAAGTATGAATAGGTTCTCGGATGCGTCCCCAACGCGAAACAGCCACTGATCAACTTCGGCGTTCAACGAATGTAGCTGTCCGCTCGCGGCCAGCTTTCTCTGCTCCTCCTCGGGCACTCCCTTAAAGAGAGGGCATGAAGCGATGATAGAGGCCTTTTGGGACAGGGAAGCCATGCCTTTTTTTTCCAAGTGATGCCAGCACCTGCTGACGAACGGGAAGTTGTCCGCGTCATTCCGGCTTCAAGGCACAGGCCATGCGCAAACCTACGGTCTCAAGGGTGTACGCCCTGCTGGATGGATCCCCTTGGCGTGGCGAGCGCGTGCGGGGGATCGGAGCGACCTTGCTCGTATCGACTTGATTCCAACGGGTCGCAAACGATCCGCCTATTACGGTCCCTACTGGACATTCTCCCTCACGAAGTCGGAAAGCGTCGCGATCGCAAGTGTCCGAAGGTCGCCGAACCCACTCCCAGACATTCCCCGTCATGTCGTAGAAACCACCAGAGTTGGCCGGAAAGGACGCGACTGGCATCGGGCGCCTACCGTCTTGTCCCTCTCCACAGCCCCAGCATGATGCTCTGCCTTCCAGGAACTCGTTGCCCCAAGAGTACTTCCAATCAGGCTCAACCAATGCCGCTGTGCGCCAGAGTGATTCAGTTGGAATAAAGTAACGTTCACATTTGCCGGCCTTTTTTGAATCGAGCCACTGCTGAAAATCGAGCGCATCCTCCCAAGTCACTCCTCGAACAGGCATGTTCCCCTGACCACCATCCTGGTCTGCAAAGTACCGAGAGCACCCGAACTCACGATAACAGGCATCCCACTCGTCAATGGAGATTTCCGTGCGAGACAGAGCCATTGGGCGGCGTGCGTGTTCAAACTCAACCATTACCGGACACGTAGGGCATTCGGTGAAGCTATTGGCAGAGCGCGAAACGAGCGCATGAGTCTGCGCCTGAAGCAAAGCGTTGGCAGCACTCGTATCGTCGGTCGCCATCGCCCGCGGGCCAACAGGCGACAGGAAGACAAAGTCACTTTCCATTCTGGGTTCATTGCGGAAGTCGAATGGCAAATTCGCAAACACGGGATCGTTCGGCCGCCCCACCCGACGGCTTTCCCTAGCCACGTGCGCGCGTATATAGGCGGCCAACTCCAAACCCATGATCATACCGTCGCCATCGTCATCCGCCGCTCCCAAGAGGCCTGCGGCGAACGAGTTTCCGAAGGGGTTATTGTTGTCGGGCACCGTCTGTCGGTCGCTCCCCGCGGTGAGAATGAGCCTGACGCGCTTTTCCAAGAGAGCCTCCACCCAGGCCGCGGTCTCGGAAGTGAAGCCCGTCGGCTTGCGGGCAAGAAGCTCGGAAACCGAGCCGCTTCTATTTGCCAGCGGGATCATGGCTCCCGAGAAACACGCGTTCACGAACACAAACACATGTCGGGCTGCTACCTTGCCCAATGCCCTTGCCAACTCGCCAACCGAGTATGCGCTTTGCTCGAATCTGGGGCCGAGAGGTGTCGTGTCACTTGTCACCAGGAACCCGAGGCCATCGGGGTCGGCCTCACGAGAGGCGTGGCCGTGTGTAGCTATATATAAGACAAGCCGGTATTCTGGTCTGTCGTGAGCTGCGACGAACGTCTGAATGGCCTCTATCATCTCGCCCCTCGTCATACGCCCATCGAACGGCCTTGGTTCGACTTGAAAACCCGCCGCCTGAAGAGCCAAGGTGGCACGCCTAACCTCCTCCTCCACCCATGGCAGGTCGTTCCAGCCTATTCCGTCGAAATCCGAAATCCCAATGACGAGCGCGAAGGAGTTCGTTTGGCCGAGTCGCTCTTCTAGCTTTTCCGGCGACGGTGACCCGACATTGTCCGACCCGGATACCGGGTCGACCACGGCAAATGCCGTGAGCAAGCAAAAGAAGCAGAGTAAAGATCTCAACCGTAACATGCAGTATACCCTCCGCCCAAATTCAGCGCGTGGTAGATCAGCTTACATGTGTTATCCGATAAGCGCGCCGCAGTAGGCGCGACAGCCTCGCGGCCAGCGGAGTGGCCGAGGCGAGAACGTCTCGCCCATTTGGCGAAATGACCAACTCGACCTCATGGCCTTCCAATATTGCACGCTCTGCGTCGGCTATTCCGTCTTCAGTCAATATTCGGCACAGCGCAACCTCGAACCGAGGAGCGGTCGCGCTAACCGAAGTCGTCTGCGGGCAACCGAGCGACGCCTCATATTCAATATGCTGCCCTGCAGACCTCAATAGGCTGGAAAGGCTTTCAATCTGCGACACGTCCTTCTGCTTGGCCTCTAGGCTGAGCTCTTCAAACGGAACTATATCGGGATGCAAGCCCGCTGTGTTGTCGCGGACCGGACCGTGCTTAAATCCGTCAATGTTCTTGGAAGCCATCCAACGGGAATGCTCCAAAACCGACAACCCTTCTACTGTCTCAGAAGGGAAATCCTGATGCGCCGAACAGGGGCCTTCGGCGACGCGCATTCCGAGACATGCCAATTTGTAATCAGCATGGTCGGCGGCACTTCGGTTGTCGTCTTTGACCCGCTCTGGCAGCAATCGCCATTCAATCGCCGAGGGACCGGCTGCTCGAGGTTCCGGGCTTACCGACTTGAGTTCATCAAGATAGGCATCATGTGCCGCCATTGCGCGACGATCGATTGTGGTCGTCAGCTTCGCAACGTCATGAAGCACTGGCGAGGGCACGCATCGGATCATTCCCGACACGCCGACATCAGTCACGAACTCGTCATAAACGACGATCGGAGGTATGGGCAATCGCAGCTTCAAGAGAACGCTCTCCCATCTCCTCGCCAACGCCATTGCCTCTCCAGACACGGGACCTGCGCAGTGCACAGAAAAGAGCGGAGGAGCCGACGCCGCGATCGCGGCTATCACGCGGTCGAAACCTTCTGCATCATCATCGTCCACTTCGGCCTCATTGATCGCAACCGCGATCGTCGCAGCCTTCAGTCGTGCCATCGCCGAGGCAGAAGGTTCGCTTCTCGTACGCAGGACGGACAGCCTCGCGGGAGCTACATCGATCCTGTAACCCTGCCGCCCCAAACGATATGCGATCTGCGTCAAGAGCGGTCCCGCCCCGCAAATGGCCGCGTGGTACGATCTCGCTCCTTCGACAGAGTATCGTCCAGGCATCGCGCAATTGACGCCAAGCCGCACCCTCACGGCCGACTGAGCAACTACCGCAAGCTCTACACGTAGCTCAGCCGCACGTTCAACGAAGCTGGATGTGCGCAAAGAACGTACAACCGGCTGCTCGATACGCAGAAGCACACGACGATCTACGATCAAGGGCTTATCCAACGCTCGATCCGCCACCGAAATGTTGTCCATGTCTCGGCTGGACACAGCTCCAACAAATGTCGCCCTACTCACACCAAGTTTAGCCGCGATGTTCCCCGCTTCTCGTGACCCGTTCACATACGTCACCTCGGCAAACGGGTATGCATTCTCGATATGCCACGCCGAAGACTTAGACGGCGCGACGATTGCGAGATCGTAGGTCGGCAGATTTTCCCCACGCACGATGGATCGCACATCCTCCAATGCGCCTACCAGAAGCCCTCTGGGCCCGCGTCTCGCGAAGTGAAGGCGCCTTGCTGGCCGAACAACAACTTCCCACAGTAATGAGATTGCAAGGACACCAACAGCGAGGCTGAGACCGCCTGTCGAAAATCGTAGGAAGAACGAACCTGCAGTCCCGCCGAGGAAGCAGGTTGGCGCAATTTTTAGAAGGACAGCGCCAAAAGCGTTACTGAAGTATTCTCTCCATGCCCACAGACTGTCCCCTGGCAAGGGAGCCGGCGAACAAAGAAAGATACCAGCCACGCCCGATGCCCATGCGAGGACCAGGATCAGGATGATCATCAAGCAGACATAGAGATGACGGCTGCTCGGTAGCATGTCTCTCACTGGTGCGCCGCGAAAACCCTTGCGAAAATAGGTCCTCTCGCTAGTTGATGTTGTCCGTTATCCAATCGGCCAGATCTCCGACGTCCGTATACACGCCGTAGAGCCCCTTGTGACCGCACGGCATGTTCGCATCGGACGGCCCCATGCCCCAGCTAACAATCCCGACCTGCACCGCATCCTGGCCGGTTCCAGCAAGCAACGGACCACCACTGTCTCCTTGGCAACTGTCCCGCTTGCCGCTCGCTACGCCGGCGCAGACCATCGTGTCGTCAAGGGGATCCGCAAAGTCGTTTGCGTCGATGACGACAGGCGCGCCTGCTTGGCCGGCCTCTTTTTCCGCCTCCTGCTTCAGCAGGTCTTTAATGCCGACGTTGCAGGTAGAGTTCGGAACGATGCTGATTTCCGCTTGCATCAGTTCTAACGGGAACGATTCGTTTTCCATCATCCCCCACCCTATGACCGTTGCCTTTGACTTTCCTGCGGCCGACCGGACCTTGGTCGCGATCGTTTCGGCCGGTCTGGCAAGCTGAATCAGCGCAGCATCGTGGCTCAACGTATCGGGGTCGTACTCAGGATGCGTCTTGATCGCAGCAACCTCGTGCCTAGCCCCGTCTGTCAGCTTGGTTGCCCCCACGAGTATCGTAATGCTTTCGGCTGGAAGCACGCCGCCTTCCTCTGCAACCACGCAATGTGCGGCAGTAAGAACCCAGTTCGGGGCTATCAGCGAGCCACCGCAAAATTGCGCCTCATATTGCGATGTGTTGCTATCATCTAACAGGGCACTGTCCAGCAGAGCGACTTGATATGGCCATGCACCTTCTTTCGCCGGGGTGCCGCCAAGGATCCGTCCAGGCTCCTTTCCCTTTCTTGCCCTTGGAACCGTGCCGTAAGGAGCCTTGTAGGCTTGATGGATCCGGTCGAGAGCAGCCTCAGCGTATTCGGGCTCGCCGGCGGCACCCACGGGCGCTGCGACACAGAGTGGCGTGGCGCAGGAAATAGCCAGAAACACTGATTTTAGTCGCTGAACTTGACACAAAGCGAACGGAAATCGCGCGTTGATCATATCCCCCTCCTGAGTTGAACAACGTTGGATTGTGTGCGCGTTTTCGAAAAAAAGAAAGTACGCATTTAATGGTAGGATCGCGGCTCGCATTCTATTGGAGACCACCGACGGCGGCACTTCGGCGATGCGAGTGCGGGCCCGCACAGCGCGCTTTTGCGCAATGTTGCGAAAAACCAAGTATGAATGCATGGCAAACCTTTCCTCACGAACCGAGGCACAACGCCAAACGGTCGAACAGAGGAGAAAATAGAAATGCTTGCCACCTTCCACTTTGCGAATGCTGTTAAGGCTGCATCCCTGGCACTCGCCGTAGCGCTGGGTGCGACGACCGCCGCTCATGCGGATGAGTACGAGCGCTGGATCGAGATTCAGAACTACGGCTCGAACGAAATCATCGACATCCGCATCACGGATATCGGCGAAGATTCCTGGGGCTACAACCTGCTCTTCGAGGATTACATCGGTGCCGGCGAGGACATGTACGTTGAGCCACTCGATTATGTCAACGGAGATTGCCTCTTCGACGTGCTCATCGAATACGCTGACGGATCCGAGGTAACGCTGTGGGAGGTCGATCTCTGCTCAGCCACGAGTTTGGCGGTCGACGAATGGGACTACGAAATCAGCTATATGTAGCCAGATCGCCAGAACATCCACCCTCCCACCGCCGCCTTAGCGGCGGTGCTCCTCTTTCAGCACCGTTTCCGCCGAAACACGTCTTAAATTCGCTCCCTGGGTCCCATCGGGCCGCCCCGATCGTGCACTAGCATCTGTTGTTTTTCTGCATCCACTGTTGGAAATTCTTCAGCGAATGCAACCCCCGTATTGCCATTCATCAAAAAACTGTGATCCTCAAGCGGAGTTCGGCGGGGGAAATTGGCGACCGCGAATAGTCCGCTCTATAGGTCGACCGACTCGTCTGCTGGCATCAACCGTCGAGGGGGACGTGATGCAGATAAGACGGCTGACTACGGTCCTGTGTACTTCTGTCCTGTTTTTTAACGGAGCGAACGCCCAAAACGCAAGTTTCGAAACTTACAGCGAAGCGCTGAGTTCTCTTCTTGGAGCTGGCTCGGCGAATTGCGGCTTTGGCGTTGTTCCATTCGACGATGACCTAACTATCCTGGAGGGAAACGATCAAGATGCGCCGGCGCGCACCGGACTTATAGGACCAAATCTTTCCCGTCACTGCTTTCCAAATACGAATAACAGCAATCTATCCGGCGGCTCCGTAATAGGAGGAAGTCTGTCGTCATTGCAGTCGACCCGAACTGTGTCTCAATTCGACATCACGCGCCGCCGGACCGCACCGTGTGATCCTGCGAAAGATCCAAAATGCAAGGAAGATGACAGTGAAAATACCGCTGTATCCAACTACTTTTATCATGGAAGTATAACTTCGTCAGGAAATTCCTTTCTTAGCCTTGTCAATGATAATGATGATGTAATTAACGCTATTGGTTTCATACCTTTAGACAGCTTTAGCATATTTGGACAATTAGAGTATCAAAGCTATCGTCAATCTGCCTCTAAATTTGAACCGCAGAAGAAGGTCGATATTTTCACCGCAGAAGCCGGGGCTATTTGGGACGTCTCGGTTGATAGTGTGGTGGGAATTAAAGGATTGTATTCGAATGGGAATGGCACGTCTCCCCGCCCAGAGACCGTGACTATTCTTGGGGAAGGACTATTGGCGGGGCAGGTATTCACAGGCAACTTTGAGAATCTCTGCGGCGTTCCCAGCGAAGGCTCAATTGACACAAACGAGTTTGAGGGATCGATCTTCTATCAAACCACTTTAATGCAAGACGGCTTCATCAATGCCGAACTTGGATTAAGTAAAACTCGCCTAAAATACCGCAACAGCTTCTGCACAATCAACTTAACCGACAAAGAAATCGCCCCAGACGTTAAGATACCTGTTCCAATAGAAGAGAGGGCCGGAATAATTAGTGGGAATCCAAATATTATTGGCCTTTCAACAGAAATCAATGCCGGGTATGATTGGAGATATAATGGCGTTGTAGTAGGCCCCCGTCTATCCTTCAGCGCCAATTGGAGGAAAGTCGAAAGCTATTCGGAATCGGAAGAGCCCGGCAGCTTGGATCACCCAATCACGGGTGCTAGCCTGCATTATGGGGACCAGGATATCTCATCCATCCAAACGCGGGTTGGGTTCGCAATCTCGAAACCTCTTGCGTATGATACTATGATTGTAGTCCCATTTTTGCAGTTGGATTACATTCATGAATTCGCAAATGACCAGCGCACGGTTTGGGCCACATTCGTGGAAGACGGCCGACCTGATCCCTTTGAATTCACTTTCAAAACAAATCCTCCCGACCGAGACTTCTTTGAGATCCGCACAGGCATAGTGGCAGAGATCTTCAGCGGCGGACTAGCTTACTTTGATGGTCGGGCGATACTAGCGAATGAACTTGTAGACAACTACGGCGTCACAGGCGGATTGCGGATATCCTTCTGAAAGTGAACGGGGTCGCTTCCCAAGCCGACCAACCTGGACGTCTCATTTTGGCAGCTTCGCCAGTTCGTTCTGCTTTGCGAGGAGATCTTCTTCATCCCGCATGTATTGGCCGATGTCGGGAAATCTCTCCCGTAGACCGCGTATAAGCTCAATAGCTGTCCGGACTTCCGCCTCACCGTCCGCTATGTTTCCCTGTCTCTGATAGAGATTCGCAAGTGCGGAGTGAACCTTGGCGATTTCGCGCAACCATATTGGCGGCACTTCATTGTTGTTTGTCATCTCCTCCAAGAGCAACAACGCTTCTCGGAATGAACGTTCCGCCGTTTCGTTCTCCCTTCCTTCTGTTGCTACTTCGCCGAACTGGATAAGCACGACAGCCAAGTCGAGTTTGTAGAAGGAGCGTTCAGGATCCTTCTTGAAGATAGTACGGCGACCCATAAGCGCTTTGGCGTACCAACGCGAAGACTCCTCCAACTTGCTCGTATCGCCGCCGCGCTTGTAGGCCGCAAACGCTATCTGACCTTGCCGCTCCTCAAGCACGCTGCGATCTCTCAACCATTCCTGATTAAGCGGATCATTGTTGAGAAGGCGCTCGGCGATGTGCAAAGCATCCCGAACATATTGTTCCGCCTGATGCAAATTCTGCCGCGATGTCGTGGTATCTGGGCTATCCGCCAAACGGAGGTGGGCGCTCGCCAATCGCTCCAGCAGGAGGGAGCGGTCCCGCTGCCAGTCGAGTCGTGAAGAATCGGATCCTGTGAGTTGGTCAGAAATCAGCAAGGCCTGCTGATAGCGCGCGAGGGATCCGGCGGCATCCATATCCACCGACAGGATCATGTCGCCGAGCCTTGTTAACGTGACCAGTTCGGTTCGCTGGTATTCGGTGTTATTGGATTCGGCGGAAATCAAGTCGGCTGCAGTCTCCGCAGCTTCCTGCTGCCGTGACAGCGCGTCGGAACGGCGATCCATCTCCACGAGCGTCGTGGCCAGCGATGAAAGCGCAGCCGTCAGATCTGCGCGATCCGATGGGGTATGCCTCTTCTGCATGAGCGCCTTGGTTGTCTCCATACATTTTTCGTAGGCGTCCACGGAAGCTGCGAGCTTCCCCCATTGGTAGTTATATGCGCCCAAGCGGCAATGCCCTTGGGCCAATTCGCGAAGCCACGGCAGTCCACCCGCCTTGGCTAACCATGCCTGAGACAGGGCAATCCTCGATTCTGCCGACGCAACTGCCTCACTAAGGGTTCCCCCATAGGTTCTTTCTTGGCCTTGAGCGTCGAGCAGTTTCAGCCGCAACGTTGCAATTGCCGCTGGATCGGGCGCCGAAGCCAGGCCGATCCATTCCAATGCCGATGGGGACCTTTGCTCCAACCGATCCAAGGTTGTCGCCGTTTCCGCGATGAGGGGCGCGACCTTAGTTCGCGATTGCTCATCGCCAATAAGATTGAACAGCTCGGCGAATTCCAGATTGAGCCGCGCGCGTTGAAATGCGAGCATCGGCGAGGTGTCTTCTTCCGAGATGAGCTTGCCGAAATCTGCCTCCGCAGATCTCAACAACTCCTGGATTACGTCTGACGGCACGCCGTATCGATCTCTGTATCGGACCGTGGCCCCTATTTGCCTAGCCGCACTTTCGACAGCGTCTTGAAGGCGTCGTTGGGCTGTACGGCTTTGTTCCAACGCAGTCCATGCCCCTATAACCGCGACAATAGCAAGGACAAGCATCCCAGCAGCAACGGCTTGAGCCACGCGACGTTGACGTCGATCCACCTCAGCCTGTCTTTGCGTGAGCTCGGCAAGGGAAACACCAAGCAGCGTCGCGATAATTTTGAGTTTCGCCAGATTGAAACCGTCACCGCCTCGTCCGTCCGCAGCCGGCTCCTGGATGTCGGCAGCCAAGGGCTCAGTCGATGAGCCATCCCCGCTTCGTAAGCCGACCAAGGCCTTTGGAAAAGCTCCCTGCGGCTCACGCAGAGGATCGTTGACGGCAGCCACACCGCGCACAATCACCGCTATGATGTTGTCCGATCGACCAAGCTCCCTGAAAAAGGAAATCTCCTTGTCGACCCATTTCGAGTTGGCGGCTGCGGGACTGCAGAGTACTATCAGGTACTCCGAGTTCTCCAGGGCCTGACGAATTGTTTGGCCAAGATCTGCTGAGGCCTTCAGGTCAGACCGATCCCGAAAGATCGGCGACACTCTCTCATTCCGATGGGGGCCCGATCGGCGGAGTGGTTTAGGTATTCTGTATGCCTCCAATGACCTCTGGAGTTTGTCTGCCGCGGGGCGGTCGGAAGAGGAGTAACTGACGAAAGCGCGGTATTTGTAGTTCGCGCCCTCCTCCCCAATCACGATTGCGTCTCCGGACCTCTTTCCCATGAAGGACAGCGCTGCACGCACGTTTGGCCCCCTCAGTGTTCGTGCCGGTGATTGCGAGTTATATTAGCGCATGCTCCACCAAGACGGGAGAATTTTCGTCATTCGCGGAATACTCCGTACCGGGGGACCAGAGACCGCAACACCTTGGTTGACGACAGAATGCAAGCGAACCGATTACGAGGCGGCCAAGACTGGAAATCAGCAAGTTAGCGCCCACGATCGCTTGCGATGGGAAAGCAGAGAGAATTTCAAGACCGCATCGATAAGCCATTGAAGTTATGTCCGGTTCGCCAACCAACTTTTCAAAGACAAGAGCCAGTACAGAACGTCCTCCGCCCGGGCAAACTCAGTTCGCCGTCATCGCGATCGATGCCAACGCTCGCAACTGCGCGCTTCCTGCGACATGTCTATCGTAGCATCGAGCGTGTCCCGTGGACGTTCTCGTTGGGCCGGCGACAGCGCGATTCGGGAGGCCTCACGGAGCACGATCTGGGTGCTGAAGTGAGAAAAGAGGCGCATAATCGTTCGCCATGCCCCAACGGTCAGGCGGAGGACGTCCGATGTTCGAGCCCGCGAGAAAAGCAGATGCGGCGTATGCGATCGAGTACTTCCAGGAAAACCCGGAGGCTGGGCTTTGCTGCGAAGATCGGCATTGGTGGATCACGCCGAACGCAAACGAAACCGACCACATGGTCCTGCTTGTCGATGCCATCGACGCCGAGCGGCTCAAAGACGATGCGCGCCTGCAAGTGGTGCCCGACATTGCTCACGCCGGCCGCTCGCTCTGGATCATGCGCGATATGCCCTAGAGGCCCGGCGACCAACCGGCCAGGGACTGACGACGCTAAAGCGCATCGCGATCTTTCAGATTCGCTCCGTGCGCTTTAAGTTATTGATTTAGCGCCTGTCTTTATCGCAAAACCACTGCGCACTTTTGCGCGGCATGCTCTACAGCAGCCCCCGCCCCGCCAGATTGCGCATCAGCGCCGCCGTGCCAAAACTCCAGGGTGCACATTCCGTCGAGAGCCTGACGGTGTTGGTCAGCGAGCCGAGTTCGGCATTGGCGATCGTCACCTCGTCGCCGAGCTTGTGGGAGAAGCCCTGGCCGGGTTCGTCGCGGTCCTCGACGGGCGCAAAGAGCGTGCCCATGAACAGCATCAGGCCGTCGGGATATTGATGGTGCCGGCCGATCGTCTGGGCGACGAGATCGAGCGGGTCGCGGCTGATTTCGGCCATCGAACTGCGGCCGGCCAGCCGGTAGCCGTCCTCGCCCTCGACCAAGAGGCTGAGCTCGGCCCGACGAACATCGTCGATCGTGTAGCTCTCGTCGAAGAGCCGGATGAAGGGGCCGATGGCGCAGGAGGCGTTGTTGTCCTTGGCCTTGCCGAGAAGCAGCGCCGAGCGCCCCTCGATGTCGCGCAGGTTGACGTCGTTGCCGAGGGTGGCGCCTTTTGCCTGGCCGCCGGACGAAACTGCAAGCACGATCTCCGGCTCCGGATTGTTCCAGCGCGAAGCCGGGTGCAGGCCGACATCGGCGCCCGTGCCAACCGCCGAAAGCGCCTGCGCCTTGGTGAAGACTTCGGCGTCCGGGCCGATGCCGACTTCCAGATACTGCGACCAGACGCCCTCTTCGACGAGCGCGGCCTTGACGCGGGCTGCTTCCGGCGAGCCGGGCTTCAGGTTGCGGAGGCTGTCGCCGATGACGTCGATGACACGGGCGCGAATTGCTTCGGCGCGCGACGCATCGCCCGCCGCCCGCTCCTCGATCACCCGCTCGATCATGGAGCGGGCGAAGGTCACGCCGCAGGCTTTCACCGCCTGGAGATCGCAGGGCGCTATCAGATGGACACGCGCCGGGTCCGCCTCTTGCGCAAGGATCTCCTCAAGCGGAAGGAGACGTTCACCCGGTGCAGCGAGGGCATGATGGACCGGATCAGACAGTTCGAGGAGGTCGCGCATGGTCGGCGTCGCCCTGGAAGTGATGTCATAGAGCGCGCCATCACGCAGCACGACAAGCGACGGCCCCGCCACATCCGGCCGCCAGACGCGGCCAACAAAGGTGCCTATGCGAAATGCCGGATCCGTCATGACGTTCATCCTCCCGTGCGCACCTATTTGTTGCAGTGGAAGGCGGGGGCTGTAAAGCCGGCGGCGGCACGCGGGCTTCCCCTGGGTTGCAGCGGCCGGAACATTGCAAATCCTCATACGTTTATGCCTATGCCACGCGCCCTCCGGGCGCCCTTGTCGCTTCCAATCGCGACGGCGCGAAATCCGGTGCCTCGACTGCCGGGAAGGTTCAGGAGCAGTCGCATTGAGGCGAGGAGGACGCCAGGAAAAGGATGAACGCAATGAACCAGCACGAAGAGTTCAAGGAAAAGCCGGTGATCGATCCGGTGACCGGGCAGCCTATGCCGCAGACACAAACGCAGATGAGCGACGTTCCGCCGCCGGCCCGCTCCGGGCGCAGCAACTGGCCGATCGTCATCATTCTGCTCGCCGGCCTGGTGCTGGCTCTGATCGCCTGGCTGCCGGCCGAACTCAGCCGCGACACCGCCGACACGGCAGCCCCGCCGGCGACCACCGACCAGCCTGCGACCGACACGACGGGCCAGGCCACGCCGCCCGCCGATACGGGCACGGCTCCCGCCGGTGGGGCCACGACCCAGCCGGCACCCGAAACGACACCGCAGGCTCCCGAGACGCAGGGTTCCGCCCCGAATTCCACTCCGGGCACGACCCCCGGCATGACGCAGCCCGCGCAGTAAACGGAACCGGCGTCATTCTCGTAGGCCGGAGGCTTTGCTCCGGCCTTCCCATCGCGGCAGCAGGCGAACAACGTCGGTTGGTTCCGTCGAAAGCCGCCGGTCAGTGCGGCCGTGCGATCGCGGCGATCATCGCATCCCAGCCAGCTGCGGCGCAGTCGGCGATCGCGAGCAGGGTTTCGCGCGTAGCGCCGTCGCGCGCCCCTATCGACATGCCGTGCTGCAGAGAGGCGACGTAGGCGGCGATCGCCGCACAATCGACGCCGGCAGGCAGGTCGCCTTCGTCGGCCGCGCGCTCGAAACGCCGCTCCAGCGCTGCCTGCTTCTCCAGCCGACGCAGCTTCAAGGCATCGCAAACTTCCGGATCCCCGCCGGCCATCTGCGGTGCCGACAGGACCACCATGCAGCCTCTCGGCGCGCCACGGCGGGTAAAATTCTCGGCCGTGCGCCGCAAAAGGTCGTGCACCGCCGCCTTTGCGGTCGGAACGGTCTCAAGC
Source organism: Ensifer adhaerens (assembly GCF_002940685.1). Classification (GTDB taxonomy): domain Bacteria; phylum Pseudomonadota; class Alphaproteobacteria; order Rhizobiales; family Rhizobiaceae; genus Ensifer; species Ensifer adhaerens_E. The sequence continues at coordinate 252,453 of NZ_PNFP01000006.1, forward strand.
TCATCCCAGATACCGGCGCCGTCGGTGCGACCGTAGAGGTCCACCGCCTCGATGAAGAGCTGCGCCTTGCTGCCGAAGGCCGCGTAGAGGCTCGGCGGGTTCAGCCCCATGACCCGGGTGAGGTCGGAGAGCGAAGTGTTGTCATAACCCTTGTCCCAGAAGAGCTGCATGGCGCTCGCAAGCGCCTCGTCCCTGGAGAAGTTGCGTGGCCGCCCGCGGCTCATCGTGGTCGATCCTTTTTGTATCGATCAATACATAAATCGCTTGACAGCAGGTAGCAAGTCGTTTCTCCATATATGTATCGATCACTACAAATATGGAGAAACCCAGTGACGAACTTGAAGGACAAGGTGGCCCTGGTGACGGGCGGCAGCCGCGGCATCGGCGCAGCGATCGCAAAGCGGCTGGCGGCCGACGGCGCGACGGTGGCGCTGACCTACAGCCAGTCGAAAGAAAAGGCCGAGGCACTGGTTACGCAAATCAAGAGGGATGGCGGCAGCGCGCTGGCGATAAAGGCGGACAACCGCGATCCGGGAGCGATCGAGGCCGCCGTCAAGACCGTCGCGGAGAAACACGGCCGCATCGACATCCTCGTCAACAATGCCGGCGTTTTCGACGCCGGAACGGTGAGCGAAGTGACTGCTGACGATTTCGACCGGACGATCGACGTCAACGTGAAGGCAGTGTTCCTGGCGACCCGGGCGGCAGCCGCGCACATGCCGGAGGGCGGACGCGTGATCTCGATCGGCAGCAATCTCGCCGCCCGCGTGCCCTGGCCGGGCATGAGCCTCTACGTGCTGAGCAAGAGCGCCTTGATCGGTTTCACCAAGGCGGTGGCGCGTGACCTCGGGCCAAAAGGCATCACCGTCAACATCGTTCACCCGGGCTCCACGGACACGGACATGAACCCGGCCAATGGCGAACACGCCGGCCCGCAGCGCGGACTGATGGCGATCCCGCGCTTCAACGAGGCAAGCGATGTGGCAGGCGTCGTCGCCTGGCTGGCGGGTCCTGACGGGCGCAGCGTCACCGGCGCCGAATTCACGATCGACAGCGGCACCAACGCCTGAACCGGCAGAGAACAAGGCCGGAAACGCAGCTTCCGACCTTGTTTTTCCATCGTGATGCGATGGCTCCGACCTCGTTAAGCCAGAAAGCGCTCCGGCCGATAGGGCGCGATATCGATGACCGTCTTTTCTCCGGTCATGGCTTCCGCCAGCGCCCGGCCGGTCACCGGCCCGAGCGTCATGCCATGGTGCGCGTGGCCGAAGGCAAACCACAGGCCCTCGTGACGCGGCGCCTTGCCGATAAGCGGCATCATGTCCGGCGTGCAGGGGCGCGCGCCCATCCACGGCTCTTCGTCGCGGCGTTCGGCAAGCGGGAAGAATTCGCGCGCCACCCGCTCGGCCCGTGTCAGTTGTACGGGCGTCTTCGGCGCGTCGCGCCACGCAAATTCCGCACCGGTCGTCAAGCGGATGCCACGCAACATCGGCGCCAGGAAATAGCCCTTCTCGGCATCGAGCACCCAGTTGTTGAGCTGCGCGCCCTCCTGCATGCCGTAGTGCATATGGTAGCCGCGCTTGACCGCAAGCGGGAAATGATAGCCGAGCTTGCGGGTAACGGTGTCGGCCCAGGGGCCGAGCGCCACGACCACTTCGCGGGTCTCCAGCGGCCCCTCCGGCGTGGCGACGCGCCAGCCGGGGCCTTCGAGAACGTGCTCCGTCGTCGCCGCATCGCCGGAAACGAGCCGGCCGCCCAGCGACTGGAAGTAGGCGAGATAGGCCTTGTTGAGGCTGTGGGGATCGCGGATCGACCAGGGATCGCTCCAGCGCAGGCCGCCGACGAGGTCCGCCTTGATCGACGGCTCCAGCGTTTTGAGTTCACTCGTCGAAAGCTTCTGGTGATTGACGCCGAAGCCGGCCGAAAGCTTTTCCGCGTCCTTGTAGGCAGCGTCGCGCTCCTTCTCGGTGCGGAATACTTTCGTCCAGCCATCCTTGCGGATGAGGTCACCGGCGCCGGAGGCCTCGATGAGGTCCTGGTGCTCACTGATCGAATGCTCGATCAGCGGCGCATAGAGTTGGGCGATGCGCCGGTGCTGGGTAAAACCGGAGTGCCACCAGTAGCGCGCGAGGAACGGCACCAGGCCCGGAAGGGCGCGGAAATGGTAGTGGGCGTCGATGGTGTTGTTGAGCGCGTAGCGGAAGAGCGCGCCGAAATCATGCGGGAAACCATAGGGAAAGACGCCTTCGCGCTGGATCAGGCCGGCGTTGCCGTAGGAGGTTTCCTCGCCGGCGCCGCGACGATCGAGCAGCACCACCGATTTGCCGCGCCGGGCAAGATGGATGGCGGTGGAAATGCCGACGATGCCGGCGCCAAGAACCACTACGTCAGTCTTCATCCGCGGTGCCCCGTTGTTCGATCAAGACAAGCCGCGGCCCTGCCTGAACCGCGGCGAAAGCATCATTTCTTCTTCAGCGCATTCATGATCTGCTCGAGATAGCCGAGCAGCACGGCCGAGACGACAAAGGCAAGATGTATGATCGTCGCCCACATCAACTGCTCGCTTGAATATTGCTGCGCATTCAGGAAGATCTGCAGCAGGTGGATCGAGGAAATGGCCACGATCGACGACGCAACCTTGATCTTCAGGCTGCCCGAATCGAGCTTGCCGAGGAACGAAACCTCCGCGTCGCCTTCGTCGAAGCGGCTGACGAAGTTCTCGTAACCGGAAATCATCACCATCACGATCAGGCTGGCGACCAGCGCTGCGTCGATCAGGCCGAGCATCGCCAGGATCATCTGGGCATCGTCGTAGACGAAGACCATGCCGGCGATCTTCAGCAGCTTGAACGCGAACGAGATGCCGTAGAGGGCAAGGGCCGCGACGAGGCCAAGGTAGAAGATGACGAGGAGCCAGCGGCTGGACAGGATGATCCGCTCGACGAGCAGTTCCAGCGATTTCATGATGTTCGGTACCCCAGGGCAAAAGGACAATTGGGCATCAATAACCAAGCGGGCCTCCGAGGGCAAGCAAGTCAACCCCGCCACCAAACACGCCAAGGGCGGCTTCGACGCCGCCCCACTTTCCTATCTTTCGTATCAGTTCATCGCCAAATCTGGTCAGCCGCGACGCACCAGACCGGCGACGAGCGAAATCACCAGGAAGACCAGGAACAGGAAGAAGAGGATCTGCGCGATGCCCGCGGACGTGCCGGCAATCCCCCCGAACCCAAGTACACCCGCTATGATTGCCACAACGAGGAAGACAAGCGCGTAGTATAGCATAGCAATTCTCCTTGCCTAAATCACTGCAATACAAACGCCAGAACTTTCACTTTGTTCCAGTTATCGATCAAATTCCGCAACGCAGAATTCCAGAGCTCCACTCGACATTAATATTCTGTTTACGATGAAAGACGAAAGAGTCCCAAATCGGCACGGTTTGCACCGGAAATGCCCGGAACCTTCGCAATACTCCGACGTTCTCCATCCATGGAACACGCAGGGTCGAAATGAAGATGCCGACAGCATATATCTGGAAAACGGCGATCGAAGCCGGACGGGAGCGGACGCATCTCTCCGATAGAAACCTTCATATCGGGAAGACGATGCGCGACCTATACACCGACGGAGAAGTACAAAGCACCAAGCTCCAGTCTTTGCTGGAAGAGCTTCGCAAGCGCGAAGCGGCGGCAAAGAAGAAGTAAGCGCAATGCGCGTTGTAGACAAAAGCCGCGGGCACATGCCACGCGGCTTTTGTCTTCGTATCGCCGTTCAGGAAGGAAGAGCTGCCTTCCTTCCCGGCGCTGTCTAGCGACGGGACATCCAGTCTTCGATCTGCCGCTCCGCTTCATCGCGCGCAACGCCATATCGTGCCTGGATCCGACCGGCGAGTTCCTCCCTGCGACCGTCGATGACGTCGAGATCGTCATTGGTCAGCTTGCCCCATTGCGTCTGCACCTTGCCCTTCAGTTCGTGCCATTTGCCTTCAACAATGTCCCAGTTCATTTCTCTATCCTTTCTGTTGATGCAGTCGCTGAGCGCAACCGGTGAAATCACTTGCGAGCCTTCGCCCCGCTGTCGTGGCGCGCAGCAACGGTGTAGCTGCCATCATCGACCTTGACCTCGACCCTCAACCGGCCCGGCGCCGTCACCCGCCACTCGATGGTCGCGTCTTCCACGAACAGGGCCGGGTCGACTTCCGCACAGGCGCCATAGGCATGCTTGAAGGTCTCAGCCGTCGCCTCGATCGCGGGCGAGAGCAGTTCACGGCATTCGTCTACGGTTTCGAAAGCCACAGTCGGCGCCGGCACTTCGCGGCAGGCCTCTGTCGTCTGCATGCAGCCGACCAGGACCATGATGGCGGCAATGTGTTCCATTCGCATGCTCCTTTTCAGTCAAACTCCAACTGCAAACGGCAATGCGTGATCTGCGGTTCCGCGAACGGGTGCGAAATATTTCCGGGAACCTTGGTGCCCACTTGCGCGTTTGCGCTGCCACCTCCGACTAGAAGTCCGTCGGGAAGCTGCGTTCGTCGAAAGCGTCTTGCGGGCATCCACAACGCACAACCGCCACGGCCACGAAACGCCGACCGCTCAGGCGATGGAACAAAAACGTCCCGTTGTCGTTTTCGCAACGATAACAAGCGCTGCGACCGCGGCCGAGCGACGGAGGAGAGACTGGCCAGGCAAGGAAACACCACAAGGGCTCGTTCAGTGCGAGCGCTGAAACGCCGGTTAAGGCAACCATCGAAGATCGATCAGGATCGCGCGACATCGAGCAAGGGCTATGCCTCATTGTCGTCATTCTGTTCGTGACCAGTCGCGGGCAAATCGATTTCACCGAAAATTGATTCTCAGTTCAACAAAGCAACCCTCGGATAGGAACGCGTCATGAAGAAGATACTTATCGTAGCAAGCCTGATCCTCCCCCTCGCCGCTTGTACGCAAACGGAGAAGGGCGCAGCGATCGGCGCAACCGGCGGCGCCATCATCGGCGGCGCCGCTACGGGCAATGTCCGTGGCGCGGCCGTGGGCGCAGCCATCGGCGGTGTCGCCGGCGCCCTCATCGGCAACGCCAACGAGCCGGGCCGCTGCATCTATCGCGACCGCTACGGCCGCCGCTACGAAGCCGCCTGCTGATCGGCCTATCCTATGAAGAAACGGGCAGCTGCCCGTTTCTTCCCGCTTCCCCTCAGAGCGGACCGCGCCCCTTCGACGGGCCTTCGGCCGCAGCTTCCGCTTGATCCAGTTTTTCAAGAAGATCGAGAAAGAGTTCCGGAACGGGCTCCTGCTCCAGCGACCGGTAGAGCGCCTTCAAGCTGGCGCCGATCGAACAGCCGAGATCGAGCGTTTCGGCAGGGTCCCCGTGCTGCTTGCCCGCCTCGCCGCGCTTTTCTTCCTCGCCCATGCCGCCTTCCCCTACCCTCGGTCGTTCACGGCTTTACATGCCGCAAGCCCTGTCGCCGACATACCGTTTCGAACATGCCCCCATTTGCTCTAAGCCGAAAAACGTGTTCAAAACATCCATCTATTCCGCCACATACCCCCTATCCTCAGAAATCAAACGAATCGCATTGCACGTAAGGAAGTCGTTGATGTCACTTTCGACCCGGATTGCGCCCCACCTGCCCTTTCTGCGCCGTTACGCGCGGGCCGTCACAGGCTCGCAGGCCGCAGGCGACGGTTATGTGGCCGCTGTTCTCGAGGCCCTGATCGAGGATATCAGCCTGTTTCCAGAGGCCTCGAACGACCGCATCAGCCTCTACAAGCTGTTCTGCTCGCAGTTCGAGAAGATCTCGATCGACCGCGGCGAAAACGCCTCGCCGTTCGCATGGGAGCAGCAGGCAGCGGCCAATCTGTCGCTGATTGCGCCGGCTCCGCGCCAGGCCTTTCTGCTCGTCTCGGTCGAGGGGTTCTCGATCGCCGATGCGGCAGAGGTCATGGACCAGAGTCAGGCCGAGTTTTCGAAGCTGCTGACGCTCGCATCGGAGGACATTTCGCGCCAGGTCGCAACGGACGTCCTGATCATCGAGGACGAGCCGCTGATCGCGCTCGATATCGAGGACATGGTGACCAGCCTCGGCCACCGCGTCACCGGGATCGCCCGCACCCACGGCGAGGCGCTCGATCTCTACCGCAAGACCTCTCCGAAGATGGTTCTGGCCGACATCCAGCTTGCCGATGGCAGCTCGGGCATCGACGCCGTCAACGAGATCCTCACGCAGGCCGCGGTGCCGGTGATCTTCATCACCGCCTTCCCGGAGCGGCTCCTGACCGGCAAGCGGCCGGAGCCGGCCTTCCTCGTGACCAAGCCCTTCAACCCGGACATGGTGAAGGCGCTGATCAGCCAGGCGCTGTTTTTCGACGAGCACGCACGCTCTGCCCGGCGCTAGGCCGGGCAACACATCCCCTTATCCGGGCAACTGACGTTCAGGCGGCTGGTCGCTGATTTCCTCGACGATGGCGAGGACGATGAGAGAGAGCGGCAGCGCCAGCATGGCGCCGACCGCCCCCCACATCCAGGTCCAGAACACGATCGCCAGGAAGATCAAGAACGGGTTCACCTCGAGCTCGTTGCCGAGGATGGCCGGAATGGCAAGGTTCTCCATCGCAAGGTGAACGACAAAGAAGGCCACCGCCGGCGCCAACGCCAACCACAGCACCTCATGCGTCATCAGCCCAGCCACCAGCAGGCTCAGCGTCATCGCCGTCACGCCGAGATAGGGAATGAAGCTGGAGACGAAAGCGAACAGGCCCCACAGCGGCGCCATGCCCAAGCCCCCGACAAAAGCGATCACCGTCGTCACCAGGCCGAGCGAGAAATAGATCACGCTGGCGATCGAGAAGTATCGCGCCAACGCATCCTCGATGCCGTTCATGATGCGAATGGCGCTGAGCCGCCGCTCGCGGCTGGCAAAGGCAAGGATGACCGCCTTGCGAAGTTGCAACCGTCCGAGCAGAAACAAGCCGAGTGCTGCGAGGAAGATCAGGGTCTGCACCAAAGCGGGCGTCAACCCGGCGGCGGTGGCGGCAAGCATCGGTCCGGCATTCTTCATGACGGTATCGGCAATCGCGTCGTTGCCGACGCTGCGGGCGACGGCCAGACGCAGCCACTCGAACCGGTCAATGAACGGCATCACCCGCGCCACCACGCTTTCGGCAAGCTTCGGCGCCTCGGAGGCGAGCGCCGTCAACGGGCCCAGGAGCGCGTTGACCAGCCACGAGAGGCCGGTGACGAAAATGATCGCCAGCAGCAGCCCCCCGAAAATCGGCGGCAGGCCATAACGCGCCAGTCCGTCAGCCGTTCGGCCGAGCACGACGCCGACGACGATCGCAAGCGTGATCGGCAGGAGGATCGTTTCCAGGGCGTAGATGGCCGCGCATGCGGCAATGGCAAAGAGGCCGATGATGCTCCAGGCGACCATGAGGTCGATGCCGTCGCGCCGCGGTGCGGTCGATGGCGCCGCCGTTGCGACCGCCGCCTCCTCCTCGACGATCCGCCTTGCGCGCTTGCGCTGCTGGGCGGCACCGGCCCGCCTCAGCGTATCGGCGATCATGCCCCGCTTCCCTTCGGAAAGGGCCGTGCGCGTTTGGTCCATATTTCCCTTCAGCACGTCAGGCCGTCCTGCCGTCTGCTCCGGCCCGGTTTGCGGCGCATCGCGTGAATGATCATGCACGGTCAATGGTGTTCCGGCGGGAAGACGTGCAGGGTCAGCGACAACAGGCCGAGACCCAGGATGATGACGAGCAAGGTATGGGCGACACCTGCGGCGGTGTAGGGAACAAGACCGAAGCCGATCACGATTCCCGCTAGAAGAAGGACGCACACCCGGGGCAGCCAGTAAAGCATAACAGTCCTCCCAATCGTGGCGGCCGGTTTTGGCCAGTTTCTTTGGATCGGACAATTAACGGCCCAAGCGCCGTTTGGTTCCGCGCAGGGAAGTGGAACACGAAACGAAAACGCCGCCGGACGACCAGGTCCGGCGGCGCAGAAAGCAGATGGCGGGAAACCCGTGGCGCCAGCCTTAGGCGGCAGCGGCGACGACGATGACCTCGACGAGGTATTCCGGGGTTGCGAGCTTGGCTTCGCCGGTGGCGCGAGCCGGGGTATGGCCCTGCGGAGCCCAGGCGTCCCAGACCGAGTTCATCTTCGGGAAGTCAGCCATGTCGGCGAGCCAGATGGTGGCCGAGAGGATGCGGGTCTTGTCGGTGCCGGCGAGCGCCAGAAGACGGTCGACTTCGGCAAGCGCCTGCTTCGTCTGCGTTACGACATCGTCGCCGGCATTGCCGACCTGGCCGGCAAGGTAGACGGTGTTGTTGTAGACCACGGCCTGGCTCATACGGGGGCCGGTTTCGAAACGCTTGATTTCCATGAACGTGTTCCTGAGGTTGGGCCGAACGGTCGTCCGGCCGAAAAGCGGCTGCCCGCCGCCCAGAGGCGAGAAAAGAAGGCGGCGCGACACCTCTACACCATCACGTCTCCGAGTCAAAGAAGCCGGGCATTGACTGCCCGGCTTCTCCCGTTTCTTCAGCAAAAATCAGCGGTGGCGGATCAGGCCGCCTGCTTCTTCTTCGCCAGGCGCGCCTTGATGCTCTCGACATCCGCGCGCGGCGTCGCCGCAAACAGCGTCTTGGTGTAGCTGTGCTTCGGATCGGCAAAGACCTCGTCGCGGCTGCCGTATTCGACGGCCTCGCCGAAGTACATCACCATGACGTCGTCGGCGATGTAGCGCACGACCGAGAGGTCGTGGCTGATGAAGACGTAGGTGAGCTTCAGCTCGTCCTGCAGGTCAGCCAGCAGGTTCAACACCTGTGCCTGGACCGAAAGGTCGAGCGCCGAGACCGGCTCGTCCAGCACCAGGAGCTTCGGGTTCAGCATCAGTGCGCGCGCAATGGCGATACGCTGGCGCTGGCCGCCCGAGAACATGTGCGGATAACGATTGAAGTGCAGCTCGGTGAGACCGACCTTCTTCAGCATCGTCATCGCCCGGTCGCGACGTTCGTCGGCCGGGGTGTCGGTGTTGATGACCAACGGTTCCATCAGGATGTCGCCGATCTTCTGGCGCGGGTTGAGCGAGCCATAGGGGTTCTGGAAGACGATCTGCACCTTGCGGCGCATCTCGGGCGTCATGTCGCCCTTGGCGATGTCGATCTTCTTGCCCTCGATCAGCAGTTCGCCGGAGGTCGCCGGATCGATCAGGGTGAGGATGCGGCCAAGCGTGGACTTGCCGCAGCCGCTTTCGCCGACGATCGCCAGCGTCTTGCCCTGTTCGACGGAAAAGCTCACGCCCTTCAGCGCGTGAACCGTCTTTGCCTTCTTCAGAAGGCCGCCGGGGATATGGTAGTCGCGCACCAGATTGCGCGCTTCGAGGATCACGCTCATTGGGCCGCTCCTTCGTCGACGAAGAGTTCGGAAATCGTCGGCAGACGGTCACCGGTTGCGTTGTCGGGAAGCGCCGCCAGAAGCGCGCGCGTGTAGTTGCTCTTCGGATTTTCGAAGAGCGTCAGCACGTCGGCTTCCTCCATCTTGCGGCCCTTGTACTGCACGACCACGCGGTCGGCGGTTTCCGCAACCACGCCCATGTTGTGCGTGATCATGATCAGGCCCATCCTGTGTTCGGCCTGCAGCTTCATCAACAGGTCGAGGATCTGCTTCTGGATGGTCACGTCGAGCGCGGTGGTCGGCTCGTCGGCAATCAGAAGCTTCGGATTGCAGGCGATCGCGATCGCGATCATCACGCGCTGGCACTGGCCGCCCGACATCTGGTGCGGGTAGTGGCCGAGACGCTCGGCCGGGTCGGGGATGCCAACCGCTTCGAACAGTTCGATCGCGCGCTTGCGACGCGCGGCCTTGTCGAGGCCCATATGCACACGCAGCACTTCCTCGATCTGGAAGCCGACGGTGAAGCACGGGTTGAGGCTGGCGATCGGCTCCTGGAAGATCATGGCAATGTCCTTGCCGACGATCTTGCGCCGCTCGTTGGCCGACATGCCGAGCAGGTCGCGGCCGTTGAAGGTGAGCTTGTCGGCCGTCACCTTTGCCGTCCAGGGCAGAAGCCCCATGGCGGCCAGCATCGACACGGACTTGCCCGAGCCGCTTTCGCCGACGATCGCGAGCACTTCGCCTTCATGCACCTTCATCGACACGCCGTTGACGGCGCGGAAGGGACCGGAGGCCGTCTGGAATTCGACGACCAGGTTTTCGATTTCGAGAAGCGCCATGATCAGGACCTCTTCAGCTTGGGATCGAGCGCATCGCGCAGGCCGTCACCCATCAGGTTGATCGCCAGCACCGTGATCAGGATCGCGATACCCGGCAGCGTGACGATCCACCAGTGGCTGTTGATGAACTCGCGGGCTTCGGCGAGCATCGTGCCCCATTCCGGTGTCGGCGGCTGGGCGCCCATGCCGAGGAAGCCGAGGGCGGCAGCGTCGAGGATGGCGCTCGAGAAGGAGAGCGTCGCCTGGACGATGAGCGGCGCCATGCAGTTGGGCAGGATCGTTTTAAACATCAGACGACCATGCCCGGCACCGGACACCTTGGCTGCAACCACATAGTCACGAGTCTTTTCGCTCATGACGGCGGCACGCGTCAGGCGCACGAAATGCGGCTGGAAGACGAGCGCGATCGCGATCATGGCGTTGACGAGGCCCGGACCGAGAACGGCCACGAGCACGAGGGCGAGCAGCAGCGACGGGAAGGCAAGGATGATGTCCATCACGCGCATGATGACGGTATCGACCCAGCCGCGGAAATAGCCGGCGATGACGCCGAGCGCGATGCCGCCGACGAGCGACAGCGTGGTGACGATGACGCCGACGAACAGCGAGAAGCGCGTGCCGTAGATCAGGCGCGACAGCATATCGCGGCCGACCGGATCGGTGCCGAGCAGGAATTCGGCACGACCGCCCTCCTGCCAGACCGGCGGAACCTTGACCGCGTCACGATACTGCATGACGGGATCGTGCGGCGCGATCCACGGCGCGAAGATCGCGAGCAGAACGAGGAACAGGAAGAACACGAGGCCGATGACGGCACCGCGGTTCTCGGAGAAGTAATACCAGAACTCGGCCAGTCGCGCCCGGCGGGACGGATCGGTCGAAACGGCGTTTGTTGCAGCAGCTTGAGACATAACGCCCTCCTTAGTGCCGGATGCGCGGATTGATGAGACCGTAGAGCAGGTCGACGATCAGGTTGACCAGCATGATCACCGCAGCGATGACCAGGAGGCCGCCCTGGATGACGGCGTAGTCGCGACGCGACACCGAATCCACCATCCACTTGCCGATACCCGGCCAGGAGAAGATCGTTTCGGTCAGGATCGCACCGGCGAGCATGACGCCCACCTGCAGGCCGATCGTCGTGACAACCGGAATCATCGCATTGCGCAGCGCATGGACGCCGACGACCCGGAAGGTCGAAAGGCCCTTGGCGCGCGCCGTGCGCACGTAATCTTCGGAGAGAACTTCAAGCATCGCCGAGCGCGTCTGGCGCGCGATGACCGCGAGCGGAATGGTCCCGAGCACGATCGTCGGCAGGATCAGGTGGCTGACCGCCGACTTGAAGGCGCCGGCCTGACCCGACAGCAGCGAGTCGATCAGCATGAAACCAGTGACCGGCGGGAAGAAGTACATCAGCGAGATGCGACCCGAGACCGGCGTCCACTGCAGCGTGCCGGAAACCAGCATGATCAGCAGCAGGCCCCACCAGAAGATCGGCATGGAGAAGCCGACGAGGGCGGTTCCCATCATGGCCTGGTCGACGGCCGAACCGCGCTTGATCGCCGCGATCACGCCGGCGGGAATGCCGAGGATGACCGCAAACAGGATCGCGCAGAGCGAAAGCTCGACGGTTGCCGGGAACAGTTCGAAGAACTGGTCGATCACCGGCTTCTTGGTCACGATCGACGTGCCGAAGTCACCGTGGAGCACGCCCCAGAGATAATCGAGGTACTGGACCACGATCGGCCGGTCGAAACCGAGTGCGTGTGAAATTTCCGCATGTCGCTCCGGCGACATGACGCGCTCGCCCGAAAGCAGCGCAACCGGATCGCCCGGAAGCAGGCGAATGAAGGAGAAGGCGATGATGGAGACGCCGACGAACGTCGGTATCAGGACAGCCAATCGCCCCAAGAGAAATCGGAACATTTTAAACCCCGCGCCATGTTGCCGCGGCATTGTATCCCGCCGCTGGCACCACTGCATGCTTTCCCACTTGTCGGCGAAGCATACAGCAAGTCGAAATGCCACAGCGACCTTTTGCGCTCCAGCCGGAACTCAGGGTCGCTATAGTGGATGCAAAGAGGGGCGCTTGCCCTTGGCAAACGCCCCCTTAAGGATCAGTTAACTAAATTACTCGGTGATGTCCACGCCGTCGAAGGCAAAATCGCCAAGCGGGCTCTGTACGAAGCCCTCGACGTTCTTGCGCATCGGCACGACCGAGAGCGAGTGGTCGATCGTCGCCCACGGCGCTTCGCGCTTGAAGACGACCTGAGCTTCTTCGTAGAGCTTGGTGCGCTCTGCCGGATCGGAGGTCTCCTTCGCCTTCTTCACGAGGGCGTCGAATTCCTGGTTGCACCACTGTGCACGGTTGTTGCCGCCGACAGCGTTGCAGCCGAGAAGCGTGTCGAGGAAGTTGTCCGGGTCGCCGTTGTCACCGGTCCAGCCGAGGATGACGGCACCGTCACGATCCTTGGCCTTGGACTTGTCGAGGTACTCGGCCCACTCGTAGGACACGATCTCGACCTTGACGCCGATCTTGGCGAAGTCCGACTGCATCAGTTCAGCTGCACGGCGGGCGTTCAGCATGTACGGACGCGACACCGGCATCGCCCAGAGCTTCATCGACAGGTCCTTGACGCCTGCGTCCTCGAGCATCTTCTTGGCGACTTCCGGCTCGTAGGTGTCGTCTTCGATCTTGTCGTTGTAGGACCACATCGTCGGCGGGATCGGGTTGACGGCCGGCTGGGCAGCACCCTGGAAGACGGCGTCGACGATTGCCTGCTTGTTGATCGCCTTGTTCAGCGCCTTGCGGACTTCCGGCTTGTCGAACGGAGCCTGGGTCGTGTTGTAGGCGAGGTAGGAAACGTTGAGGCCGGCCTGTTCCATAACCTTCAGGTTCGGATCAGCCTTCATCTTTTCAACGTCGGCAGCGTTCGGGAACGGCATCAGGTGGCATTCGCCAGCCTGGAGCTTCTGGAAGCGAACCGAAGCATCAGACGTGATCGCGAAGACGAGGTCGTCGATCTTCTGCTTGCCGCCCCAGTAGTCCGGGTTTGCCTTGTAGCGGATGACGGCGTCCTGCTGGTAGGCGACGAAAGCGAACGGACCGGTGCCGAGCGGCATCTGGTTCATCTGCACCATCTTGCCGTCAGCCTGCAGCTTGTCGGCATATTCCTTCGACAGGATCGAAGCGAACGGCATCGCGATGTTGGCGAGGAACGGAGCTTCCTTGCGCGTCAGGGTGAACTTGACGGTCAGGTCGTCAACCTTCTCGACCGACTTGATGACTTCCGGGAAGCCCATGCCGGCTGCGTATTCCCACGAAGCGCCAGCGATGTACTTGTTCCACGGGTTGTCGGCCTTCAGCTGACGCTCATAGGAGAACACCACGTCGTCGGCGTTGAAGTCACGGCTCGGCGTGAAGAACTCGGTGGTCTGGAACTTGACGCCCGGACGCAGCTTGAAGGTGTACTCGAGACCGTCGTCGGAGATCGTCCAGCTCTCGGCCAGGCCCGGCTCAACCTCGGTCGTGCCCTTCTTGAACTCGAGCAGGCGGTTGTAGACCGTGTGCGCAGCCGCGTCGAAGGTCGTGCCGGCGGTGTACAGGCCCGGGTCAAAACCCTCTGGCGAACCTTCCGAGCAATAAACGAACGTCTTCGACCAGGCGGAGCCGGCCATCAGCGTGGCAAGCGCCGTCGCTGCAAACAGAGTAGTGAGCTTTTTCATGAGCTTTGCTTCCCAGATTTGTTTTTGTTCTCGTGTTTTCCTGACGCGGAATGCCGTTGCCCCCCGGTCAAGGCCGGATGGAACGACATTTGGCGTCGCATTGCAATAAGTCGCCGCAGAAATTTGTCTATGCGAAAAATTCGTCCGCAGGTAGAGCCAGGATATTCGTCCACTGTTTTAGAATCGACTGACAAATCGATGCGGCGCGACACCCTTGAACCAAGGCTTCCCGGCCGCTTGCGCAGGGATTGCAGCGCGCCCTGCCCGCGCCTTGATCCACGCAGTTTCGACCCGGGCGCCTGCCCTTATTATCGCGCGAATGCCCGTCTGGAGAAAGACGCGATCATTGGCCGCGTGACCGCGCGATTCGATTTCGACAGGTTTCCGTCAATCCCAAGATACTATGGTAGAAATCCCGAACAGGATTGTGCAATAAAATGTATACAAAACTCGGGGGAGACATACGACGTGCCCAGTCGTCCTTGGGAGGGACCGGCAGCCGCCTTTTGCAGCTTTCAGTCGTTCGGTGAAATTGCCGAGGGACGGGCATGACACTGCCTGTCAGCAATACCGGCGATGCAGTTTGCCGATTGATCGCTGCGGCTGGCGCGATAAACTGCCGCACGACGATAAGGGGATAGCCATTCCGTGGCGGCTTTGCTGGAAAATCACAGGCGATACGACCTTCGCGACGAGCTAGAGAAAGCGCTGAACCGCGTCGATTTCTTCCGCATTTTTCATACCCTGGCGCTCCGGTTCGGCTTCAGCCATTTCGGCATTCTGCAGCTCGGCAACGAGAACGACGCCTGCATGCTGTCCACCCGCCTGGTGCTGCACGACCTCCCCTCGGGGCTCGCGGAAGAATACGACAAGCGCCACCGCTTCGGCGACTCCGTGTTCTACAAGACCCTGCACCGGTCGGCGATTTCATCCGTCTGGCGGGCTGACGATCCCGGCTGCGACGCCAACCAGAACCTGCTGGTGCAACTCGGCTTCGAACTGCTTGTCAGCGTACCGGTGCATGCGGCCTCGACAGGCGCTCGCTATGCCGTGCTCTTTCTCGGAGACGGGGAGGATATCGCCCGGGCAGAGCATGTGGCGCTTGCCTATGACGCGATTGCCGCCTTCGACTATTTCTATCGCATCGCGCTCGCCAACAAGGCCGGGATGGGACTGACGCCGCGCGAAACCGAAATCCTCAAATGGATCTCGCACGGCAAGACCGCAAGCGAGATCGCGCTCATCGTTTCGGTATCGGAGCACACGGTGAACTCGCACACCGCAACGATCCTGAAGAAGCTCGACGTCGTCAATCGCACCCAGATGGTGGCAAAGGCGATCCGGGAACAAATCATCCAATGAAAGCCGACATGCGGGCCTTGTTTTTCAGCATCGCCCGACCAACGAACGGGACACCCGCCATCAGCAAGGGTATTCGGTCATGACGCGAAAAGCACACATCCTGCTTGTTGACGACGACCCGGCAGAAAACCTAATCCTGCGCGCGCTCATCCGCAAGGTGAGCAACATCGATATCGAGCTGCACTACTGCCAGACGATGGACGACGCGCTTGCATTCCTGCGTTCGGGCAAGCCGGTATCGATGATACTCCTCGACAACCGTCTGCAGCCGCAACTGGATTTCCGCGAAACGGTGCCGGCACTGCGGCACCAGGGCTACATCGGGCCCATCGGCGTGATCTCGGCTTCGCTCGCCGATGCCTATTTTCAGAATCTGGAGGAGTACGGCGCCGATTTCCGCATCGACAAGGCCGAAATCGACGCCACGGCAATCGACTTCATAGTGCGGGAATATCTGCCTCAGGAGTAACACCCGGCGGCACTGCTGCCGCCAGGCCCGGCCGCGCGATCTGGCGGCAAAGGCCGGGAACGTCAGGCAGCCGACGTCTGCGGACGCTTCGTTTCTTCAAGGCCGAGCAGAAAGTTGATCTGCGGGCGCGCCTTGACGAGATCGTCGATCGTGTAGCCCTGCAGCACTTCGAAGAAAGCATTCAGCGCCTTGCGCAGCGCCGAATTCAGGCCGCAGCTATCGACGAGCGGGCATTCGATCTCACCGGCTTCGAAGCATTCCGCCATGGCGAAACTGTCTTCGGTTACCTTGACGACGTCGAACAGCGTGATCGCCGAGGCGGGCTTGGGCAGACGCACGCCGCCGTTGCGGCCTCGCACCGTTTCGACGAGGCCAGCCTTGGTCAGCGGCTGCAAGATCTTGAAGAGAAACAACTCGGAAACGCCATAAGCCCTGGCGATTTCGGGGATGCGGCTGAGCTTTTCTCCGTTGGCAGCGCAGTACATCAACATGCGAACCGCGTAGTTCGTTTGCTTCGTCAGGCGCATCATTCACTCCGGCATTCGAGAGGTTCACGAGTTCTTCATATAGGACGGATCGTAGTTTGGAACAATTCCAAAAAGCTTGAAAAATCACTTCTTGTTGAGCGTTAACCGTTTCCCGATTGACTGTTTCGGGCGTCGGGGTCAGAAAGATGAGCGATTTTGTTAACTTAGCTCAAACAAGAAAATGGAGGAAGCGATGTCCGTTTCAAGAGCAGCGATGGGCGTTCTGTCCCTGACGGCGACCCTCTTCGCCACGACCGCCGCCTGGGCCGACGGTGAGGTCAATATCTACTCCTACCGGCAGCCCGACCTGATCAAGCCGCTGCTCGACGCCTTCACCAAGGAAACCGGCATCACCACCAATGTGCTCTTCCTCGACAAGGGCCTCGTCGAGCGCATCCAGGCCGAAGGCGCCAACTCGCCGGCCGACGTGATCCTGACCGTCGACATCAGCCGCCTGACCGAGGCCAAGGACGCCGGCGTCACCCAGCCGGTTATCAACGAGACGATCAACAAGGATATCCCGGCGCATTTCCGCGATCCTGATGGCAACTGGTTCGGTCTCACCACCCGCGGCCGCGTCGTCTACGCTTCCAAGGAGCGCGTCGCCCAGGACGACATCACCTATGAAGAGCTTGCCGACCCGAAGTGGAAGGGCAAGATCTGCACCCGTGACGGCCAGCACTCCTACAACATCGGCCTGTTCGCCTCGATGATCGCCCACCATGGCGAGGCCGAGGCCGAGAAGTGGCTGACCGGCCTCAAGAACAACCTCGCCAAGAAGCCAGACGGCGGCGACCGCGACCAGGCCAAGGCTATCCTCGCCGGCGAATGCGATCTGGCGCTCGGCAACACCTACTATGTCGGTCTGATGATGACCAACGAGAAGGAGCCGGAGCAGAAGGATTGGGCAGCCGCCATCAAGGTGCTTTTCCCGAACGCCAAGGACCGCGGCACGCACGTCAACATCTCCGGCATGGCGCTCGCCAAGAACTCGCCGAACAAGGACAACGCGCTGAAGCTGATGGAATTCCTCTCGGAAGGCGAAGCCCAGAAGATCTACGCCGAGCAGGTATTCGAGTATCCGGTCCTGCCGGGCGCCGAGCCGTCGGATGTCGTCAAGTCCTTCGGCACGATCAAGCCGGACGAACTGCCGCTCGCCGACATCGCCGGCAACCGCAAGAAGGCTTCCGAGCTGGTCGACAAGGTCGGCTACAACGACGGTCCGCAGGACTGATCGAAAGACAATTGCTTGAGTGCGAACAGCGGGCCATCGGCCCGCTGGTTTCGTTTCGGAGGCATGAGGACGAACACTTGCCCCTGGAACCTCTGTTTGACTTTGGCGCACAGCTCGGCGGCCTAGTCGAGGGTCACCCTAAACCGCTCTGCCCCTTCCCGGTGCCATGTTGCCGATTGCAACAAAAAAGGGCCTCCCGAAGGAGGCCCCGAGGCGGGAGGATTTCGTATCCCGTTACTTCATCGTCGGTATGACGAATTCGGCACCACCCTTGATGCCCGAGGGCCAGCGCTCGGTGATCGTCTTCGTCCGGGTCCAGAACTTGATCGAGTCCGTGCCATGCTGGTTGAGGTCGCCGAAGGACGAGGACTTCCAGCCACCGAAGGAGTGGTAGGCGAGCGGAACCGGGATCGGCACGTTGACGCCGACCATGCCGATGTTGATGCGCGAGGCGAAGTCGCGGGCAGCGTCCCCGTCGCGGGTGTAGATCGCGACGCCGTTGCCGTATTCGTGCTTCATCGGCAGGTCGAGGGCTTCCTCGTAGGTCTTGGCGCGAACGACCGAGAGAACCGGTCCGAAGATTTCCGTCTTGTAGATGTCCATGTCCGGCGTGACATTGTCGAACAGGCAGCCGCCGATGAAGTGGCCCTGTTCATAGCCCTGGAGCTTGAAGTCGCGGCCGTCGACCACGAGTTTCGCGCCCTGCTCGACACCGCTGTCGATCAGGCTTCTGATGCGCTGCTCGGCTTCCTTGGTGACGACAGGGCCCATGTCGGCCTTCTCGTCGGTGTAGGGGCCGATGCGCAGGCTTTCGACCATCGGGGTCAGCTTCTCGATCAGGCGGTTGGCGGTTTCCTCACCGACCGGAACGGCTACCGAGATCGCCATGCAGCGTTCGCCGGCCGAGCCGTAGCCGGCGCCCATCAGGGCGTTGGCGGCTTGATCCATGTCGGCGTCGGGCATGATGATCATGTGGTTCTTGGCGCCACCGAAGCACTGGGCGCGCTTGCCGTTCATCGCCGCCGTGCCATAGACGTAGCGGGCGATCGGGGTCGAGCCGACGAAGGAAACGGCAGCGATATCCGGATGCGTCAGGATCGCGTCGACCGCGCCCTTGTCGCCGTTGACGACGTTGAGGATGCCCGCCGGCAGACCGGCTTCGATCATCAGTTCGGCAAGGCGGATCGGAACGGACGGGTCACGCTCGGACGGCTTCAGGATGAAGGCGTTGCCGCAGGCGATTGCCGGGGCAAACATCCACATCGGGATCATGGCCGGGAAGTTGAACGGCGTGATGCCGGCGCCGATGCCGACGGCCTGGCGGATCGAGTACATGTCGATGCCGGGGCCGGCACCTTCGGTGAATTCGCTCTTCTGCAGGTGCGGAATGCCGATGACGAATTCGCAGACTTCGAGACCGCGGATAAGGTCGCCCTTGGCGTCTTCGATCGTCTTGCCGTGTTCGCGCGACAGGATCTCGGCAAGCTCGTTCATGTTGGCGTTCAGGAGCTCGACGAACTTCATGAACACGCGGGCGCGGCGCTGCGGGTTGGTGGCCGCCCACTTCGGCTGCGCCGCCTTGGCGCTTTCGACGGCTGCAGAAAGTTCCGCGTCGCTGGCGAGCGCCACCGTGCCCTGCACTTCGCCGGTTGCCGGGTTGAAGATGTTGCTGACGCGGCCGCTCTTGCCGGCAACGCGCTTGCCATCGATGAAATGACCCAATTCGTACATGGATGGTTCCTCCAGACCTTGATTGTGGCGGCATGATCGCACTACGATTTCAACAAAGCAATTTCCGATATTCAGCAACCGTTGTGCAAAAATTAAAGTCCTAAGCGAGCGGACCGAGGTTGAAACGATGAACTGGGACGATGTCAGAATGTTTCTCGCGGTCGCGCGCACCGGGCAGATCCTTGCGGCGTCGAAGCGGCTGGGGGTCAACCACGCGACGTTGAGCCGCCGCGTGACGGCGCTCGAAGAAACCCTGAAGACGCGGCTGCTCGTGCGCCGGCCGAACGGCTGCGAGCTGACGGCCGAGGGCGAGATCTTTCTGGCAGCGGCCGAACGCATGGAAACGGAGATGCTGGCGGCGCAATCGCAGATCGGCCGGATCGACACGGCGATCGCCGGAACGGTGCGCATCGGCGCCCCCGACGGCTTCGGCGTCTCCTTCCTCGCGCCCCGCCTCGGGCGGCTGACCGCGCGCTACCCGGAACTGAAGCTGCAGCTGGTGCCCGTGCCGCGTTCCTTTTCGCTGTCGCAGCGGGAGGCCGATATCGCGATCACCATCGAGCGACCGGAACAGGGTCGCCTCGTGTCTTCAAAACTCACCGACTACACGCTCGGCCTCTATGCCTCGGCCGACTATCTCGAAAGGCATGGCACGCCGCGCACGATCGACGATCTGAGGGAACATCGCCGCATCGGCTATGTCGAGGACCTGATCTTCACGCCGTCCTTGAACTTCTCCGCCGAGATCATGCGCAGCTGGGATGCGTCCTTCGAGATCTCGAGCGCCACCGGCCAGACGGAGGCGGTGCGCTCCAGCGCCGGCATCGGCATCCTGCACAACTACATTGCCCGCCACGCGCCCGAACTCAAGCGCATCCTGCCGGAGACGACCATCCGCCGCGCCTACTGGACCACCTATCATGAAAGCGCGCGCGATCTCGTGCGCGTGCGCACCGTCGTCGCCTTCCTGCAGGAACTGGTGACGGCGGAGCACCAGATCTTCATTTGATCTGAGATGGCGCACTGGATGGGAGGGCCGTGGGGCTAGCGGACCGTGGCTAAAGTGAGATCCCGGCGTCGCGCAGGCCGTCGATCAGGCGGCCAAGCACTGCCGGGTCCTTGTAGGGCATCGCCCGCTTGAAATGATCGATGGAGAAGCTCGGATTGACCTCGAAGACCTCGTGCCAGTAACGGCGCGCTTCTTCGGCGCGGCCGGTGCGGCCGTAAAGGCAGGCGAGATAAAACCGCGTCATGTCCGAGCGTGGGGCCAGCGCCAGCCGACGCCTGAAGGCGATTTCCGCCTCGTCGTAGCGCCCGAGATTAAGCAGGGTCCGCCCCAGGAAATGCAGCGAGAGATCGAATTGCGGATCGAGCCTGTGGGCGCGTGTGTAATAGGGCAGCGCTTCCTCGAACCGGCTCTGGAAGTCGCGGATCGAGCCGAGCGCGGTATGACCGCCAGCAGAATTGGGATCGAGCCGGAGCATGTGCTGGGCGGCACGTTCCGCCTCGTCATAACGCCGCCCCCAGCAAAGCGCGAGCGAAAGGGCGTGGTGGCCATGGGCCTCGTTCTCGTCGGTGGCGACCGCCTTTTCGGCGAGCTCGAGTGCGCGCGAAACATTGTCGAACGTTCCGCCGTTCCACCGGTTGATGTAGTCGGTCAGAGAAACGATGGAGAGCGAGGCATAGGCCGCCGCCAGCCCGGGATCGATGGCGATGGCGCGTTCGAGCATGCTGCGCGCCTCCGCCGACGATACCGCGTCGAACCGCAGGATCGCCTGGCGCGACCGCACCAAGAGGTCATAGGCCTCCGGATCGACCTTGCCGCGGCCCTCGCGCCGCTCCGTTTCGCCGGCCGTCAGCTTCACCTTGAGCGCCGTCACGATGGTGCGGGTCACCTCGTCCTGCACCTCGAAGATATCCTCGATGCCGCGGTCGTAGCGCTCGGCCCAGAGATGCCCCCCGGTCGTGCCGTCGATCATCTGGGCGTTGATGCGGATGCGATTGGCGGCGCGGCGAACGCTGCCCTCCAGCACATAGCGGACGCCGAGATCACGGCTGACCTGGCGGATGTCCGGTGATTTGCCCTTGTAGGCAAAGGAGGAGTTGCGGGCGATGACGAAGAGACCGGAAACCTTGGAGAGATCGGTGATGATGTCCTCGGTAATGCCGTCGGCAAAATATCCCTGCTCCGGGTCGCCGGACAGGTTGTCGAACGGCAGCACGGCGATCGACGGCCGGGCAGGCAGCTGCGGCGGGGCCTCGGCAACGACCTTCGCCGGCGCGTCGGCATACTCGTCCGGCGACCAGCTCCAGATGTGCACCGGGCGTTCGATGTTCTTGACCTCGTGGTGGCCGCTGTCGATGAAGTTGAGATCGGTACGGCCCTGCACATATTCATGCACGCCATCGGAAATCGCGACGCCGCCGGGTCTGGCGAGCGCTTCTATGCGCGCCGCCACGTTGACGCCGTCACCATAGAGATCGCTGTCGGCAACCATGATGTCGCCCATGTTGATGCCGACGCGCAGCACGATCTGCTGACCTGGCGGCACGTCCGCATTGGCCAAGACCATCGCCTTCTGCAGCGCCGCGGCACATTCGACCGCGTTGACGGCGCTCGAAAACTCGACCAGCACGCCATCGCCCGTCCGCTTGAACACCCGGCCCTGGTGGGCTTCGACGAGCGGTTCCAGCACCTCGCTCCAGCGTGACATGAGCTGCGTATAGGTGGTCTTCTCGTCACGCTCCATCAGCCGGCTGTAGCCGACAACATCGGCAGCCAGAATGGCGGCAAGCCGCCGTGTGATGGATTCCTTGGCCATGGGGAGCAACGCCCTACTTGAACCCGCTGTGGAATTTTACCGGCGGATGCGGCCTATGTCCATTCGAACCGGGACCGGGCGGCTGCCCGACACTAGCCCGAATTGGGTATCGCCGAGACAGGAACCGGACGAGGTGCCGCAACGTTGCCTTCACGGGAGGAGAGCTGCTTGCGAGTCTCGCCCTGATGGCTCCGGCCATGCCAGCCGCAATCGGCTCACGCTCCTGTTAGCGGAGGAGTGCGGAAGGATGCTTCTGTCTGTCCCGGGCCGGCCGATCCTGCCGGGTGAACTCACGAAGATCGAGGACGTCTTCACCGAAGCGCTCAGAGAGCGAGAGCTGTCGCGCCAGTCGCCCGAGGCATCGGCGCTCGCTGCGCGGCTGATCGAACTTTATCAAAATGGCGTACAGGATTTGGTGGCGCTCAGAGCCATGGCAAAGCTGTTCTGACGATGCGAGGCACCGTACTAGGCTTGGCGTCGGATCTATAGGGAAGAAATGGTACGGTTGGTGGGAATCGAACCTACGACCTCAGGTGCCACAAACCTGCGCTCTAACCAACTGAGCTACAACCGCACATAAAGCGACATCAGTCGCTTGGCGGCTCACATACGGAGACTTCCGCCGCTTTGCAAGCCTAAACTTGAGATTATCCTGCAAAAAATCCGGATGGCAAGCCATCCGGATTCTTGGATTTCGGCGCAGCTGGCAGAATAAGGCGACCGCAGTCCGTCGCCATCGTTCAGCCGGCGCAGTCGGCTGACTTAGACCTTCTTGAAGGACGACATCGCCTTTTCGGCAGCATCCTTGCCCGGCTTTGCGACGTTTTCGGCAACCTTCTTGGTGGCTTCCTGCATCGACTTCGCCTGCTCGACGGCGAGTTCGGCCTGCTTGCGGACGAAGCTCGTCTGCAGTTCGACGAATTCCGACAGCGACTTGACGCCGAGCAGCGCTTCCATGTGCGAAAGCGAGTTTTCAGCATTGGTGCGCAGCGCGTCGATGGCCTTGAGACCGAGTTCGACGGTGCCGGTCTGGGCGCTTTCGAGCGTTGCTTCAACGGTCTTCGTTGCCTCTTCGGCAGCGGTCTTCATCTTGGCATAGGCTTCCTTCGACTGGACGGCACCCTTTTCCGCGAAGTCGCGGAAGCTGTCGGTGAACTTCGCCGGGTCGAAAGAGGAAAGGGAAAATACGTCGTCGGTCTTCTTGGTAGCCATGAAAGCGCTCCTTGGTGTCTGGCCCTCTTCAGAGGCGCCGTTGGTTGATGCGCATTATATAAACCACTTGCTTGTGCATTGCAATAAAATTGTGCAGTGCACAAATTCGGGAGCATTAACCTTTCGCGCTGAAAGCCGTGGCGAAGCTCCGGCCCTCGCTGGACCCTCGCGGGTCCGCCGGGTATTAATAGAGTGTTAACCCGCAAGCGATCCGTCAATAGGCCCCTTCAATGCCCGCGAGACAGTATCCCTTCATCGATATCGCCGTGCATGCGCGGGTGCGGGAGCATTTTGCCCGCGGTGACGCGGCGATCCTGTTTTCGCGGGATTTTGCACGCATTCTCTGGGCCAACGACCAGGGGGCAGCCTTTTTCGGCGCCGGGTCGATCTACGATTTCATCGATGCGGGGCCGAACCAGGGCGACCTCTCGCTGCGTCAGCTGAAGGCCGTGGCAGCGCAGCTTACGCGCGCCGGCGATCGGCGCCAGCTTTCGATCCGGAAGTTTTCGGGCTTCCGCGGCACGCCGCTCACCGTGAGCGTGGAAATGATCCGCGTGCGCCCGGACGAGGACGCGATACTTTTCGCCGCGCCGCATTCGGGCGCGCCGCTGTCGCTCGAGGATCGCGCCGCGCGCATGATCGCCGGTCTCGACGGACCGGACACGCACATGGCCGTTCTTAACGGGAGCGGCGGCATCATCGCCCACTCCCCGGGTTTCGTCGATCTCGGCATGTCGGACGAGACGCGCAAGCAGCTCGTCGATGCAGTCGGCCGAGACCATGACTGGCTGATCAAGCGCCCGGTCGCCACCCGGAAGGGACATCTGCCGGCCGCGGTCGGCAAGATCGCCGACGACCCGTCCTTGCACCTGCTGTTTGCTGTCGAGACCATTCTCGGCACGCTCGATCCGGACGAGGAAGAAGCGCCGGCTGCGCAGGCATTGCCGATATTGCCACCGGCCGAGGATCCGCAGCCGGACACGGAGGCACCACTCGCCGGCGCACCGGACATGGTCGAACCGGCCGAAGCGTTGATCGACGCTGCGGCACCTGCCGAAACATTCGAACAGGCGGAGCCACCGGAAGCGGATGCCGCGCCGCAGGACGATGGCGACGTTGACAACGCAGACACCGGCTTAGCCGCGGATCAGGCCACCTTGCCGACGGAACCGGAGGTCGTTGCCGCTGCGCATATCCCGGACGCGGTTGGCGATGCGGATATCAAAGCGTCGGCGCAGGCCGTGGAGCCGGCACAGGACGACGACAAGCAGGCGCTTGCGGACGAGACACTCGAAGACAACGCCCACGCGCCGACGTCCGCAGCCCCCGCCACGGCAGAAGACGCCACCCACAACGAGGAAACGATCGAGGCGACCGGCGCCGGCGCGGATCAGGCGGAACAGTCCGACTTTGCGTTCGTGCCCGGCGGCCGTGCGGTCCGCTTCGTCTGGAAGATCGACGCCGAGGGCCGCTTCAGCGAAATCTCCGAAGAATTCGCCACCGCCGTCGGCCCGCGTGCCGCCGATGTGATCGGCACCACCTTTACCGAAGTGGCGACACGCTACGGCCTCGATCCCGACCAGAAGATCGGCGCGCTGCTGCAGCGCCGCGACACCTGGTCGGGCAAGACGATTTTCTGGCCCGTTCAAGGCACAAGCCTCAAGGTTCCGGTCGATCTGGCCGCCCTGCCCACCTACTCGCGCTCCCGCGAGTTCGACGGCTTCCGCGGCTTCGGCATCGTCCGCCTTGCCGATGCCATCGAAGACGAGCACGCCAACGGCCTGGCATTCGGCGCCATACCGGCGGAGGACGTTGCCGAGGCGCAAGGAGAGGCCGAGGCGGCGCCATCGGAAGTCGGCACGCACGCTTCTTCCACCGGCCCCGAGATCGAGGCGCTGCCCGCTCACCAAGAGCAGGCCCTCGAACAGCGGCCTGCCGACACCGAAGCCGAGCCTGCCGCAACGACGCCGGATCGCAACGCGCCCGAGGACCAGCCGCTTCTTTTCGGCACCGAGCACGCGGGCCAAGGCGACGACGACGTCGCTGCGGGCGAACAGGACGCAACGTCCGACTATCCCTCTCAGGGGGAGCACCCTGCGCTGCAGGTCGTCGACATCACTGAGAACCCTGGCTCCGACAAGGTCGTCGAGCTTGAGAAACACCGCGCGGCAGCCGCGCTGACGCGTGGCGAACAGGCGGCGTTCCGCGAGATTGCGCGGCAACTGGGCGAGCACTTCGGCAAGCCTGCAGCGGAAGCCGCACCGGCAGAGGAAGGCGACGCGGCAGGCGATGCGAACACGCCCTTCCTGGTGGGCGCTCATGACGCGGTCTCCTCCTCGACGCCGGCGACCGAAGAACAGGCCGCCGCGGCAGATACGAGCGCAGAGACCGACGGCAGCGCAGCGAAAGACGAGCAGGCGAACGAAGATCTCCAGCCGCAAGCGGCCGATATCGGCTTGAGCGGCGAGATCCTCGACAGCCTGCCGATCGGCATGCTCGTCCATCGCGGTGATGAACTGCTGCATGCCAATCCGGAATTCCTACGGCTGACCGGCTATGGCGACCTCGATGACTTTGTCCGGGAAGGTGGCATCGATGCGCTCTTTGCCAACGGCGAAGAGGCGACCGACCAGGAACCGGACGGCACGATGACGCTGATCCGCAAGGACGGCCAGATGCGACCGGTCACCGCGCGCCTGCACACGATCCGCTGGGACGGCCGGAGCGCGCTGATGCTGGCGTTGACGCCGTCGGCCGCGAACATGCCATCGACCAGGCTCGACGAGGCACTCACCGGTGACGACGTCGACGGCCTGAAGACGGAAATCGACGAGCTCAAATCCATCCTGGAGACAGCGACCGACGGCGTCGTCATTCTCGGGCACGACGGCGACATCCGCTCCATGAACCGTTCGGCAAGCGCGCTCTTCAATTATGACGAGGGCGAGATCCGCGGCAAACCCTTCGCCGCGCTCTTCGCGCATGAAAGCCAGAAGGCTGTCATCGACTATCTGCACGGGCTTTCCGGCCACGGCGTCGCGAGCGTGCTCAACGACGGACGCGAAGTGATCGGCCGCGAGGCGAGCGGCGGCTTCATTCCGCTGTTCATGACCATCGGCCGGCTTTCGGCCTCCAACGGCTTTTGCGCCGTGATCCGCGACATCACCCAGTGGAAGCGCACGGAAGAGGAGCTTCGCAACGCCAAGCGCGCGGCGGAGACGGCAAACGCCCACAAGACCGAATTCCTCGCCCGCGTCAGCCACGAAATCCGCACGCCGCTCAACGCCATCATCGGCTTTTCCGACATGATGGCGAGCGAGCATTTCGGGCCGGTCGGCCACCCACGCTACATCGAATATGCCGGCGACATCGGCCGTTCGGGCCGGCATGTGCTCGACATCGTCAACGATCTGCTCGACATCTCGAAGATCGAGGCCGGCGAGATGGAACTCGATTTCGGCGCCGTCGAGATCAACGAGGCGGTGTCTGAGGCCGTGTCGCTGGTGCAGCCGCAGGCCAACAGCCAGCGCGTCATCATCCGCACCTCGCTGTCGGCCGCCGTGCCCAACGTCGTTGCCGACGGCCGCTCGATCAAGCAGATCGCACTCAATATTCTGGCGAACGCCATCCGCTTCACGCCGTCTGGCGGCCAGATCGTCGTGTCGACCTCCTACGAGGCGAACGGCAGCGTCATGCTGCGGATCCGCGACACCGGCGTCGGCATGACCCGCGGCGAACTGGAACAGGCGATGAAGCCCTTCCGGCAGGTGACATCAGGCGCACGCAAGCGCGGCGACGGCACCGGCCTCGGCCTGCCGCTGACCAAGGCAATGGCGGAGGCGAACCGCGCCCAGTTCTCGATCACCTCGGCACCGAACGAGGGAACGCTGGTGGAAATCTCCTTCCCGTCACAACGCGTCTTGGCGAACTGAGGCCGGATGTTATAAGGAAATGTTGACTTGTGGCGGCCAGTTTGCTGGACGCCATCGGCCATTTCCTGCCGTCATGCCGCGGAATCGATCGATTGCAGTCCACATCTCAGAGCATCAAGCGCCGCTATGCGCGTGCGGGAACCGGTCTTTCCCATCCCCTGCTGGCGACCTGGGCCGGATTGACATCGGCCATCGTGCTGATGCCGATCATTGCGATTGCCTGGCTGGCGATCTCGGGCGGCGGCGGCAACTGGCCGCATCTCATGGAAAACGTCATTCCCCGCGCCACCGGGCGAACGCTGCTCCTGATCTCGCTGACGGGTGCCGCGACCGCCTTCGTCGGCATCCTGACTGCGTGGCTGGTCGCGAGCTGTGAGTTCCCGCTGCGGCGCTTGCTGTCGGCCGCTCTGGTTCTGCCGCTTGCGATCCCCGCCTATCTCGCAGCCTATGCGTTCGGCGAGCTCTTCACCTTTACCGGGCCGGTGCAGGGGCTGATCCGTGCCATCTTCGGCTTCAAGACGAGCCGCGACTACTGGTTTCCGGATATCCGCTCGCTCGGCGGCGCCGTGCTGGTGCTGAGTTCGGTTCTCTATCCCTACATCTATCTCGCCTGCCGATCGATGTTCCTGATGCAGGGTCGCGCGGCCGCCGATGTCGCCCGCACGCTCGGCGCCGGGCCGCTGAAGGTGTTCTTCCGTATCCAGATCCCGATGGCGCGTCCGGCCATCATGATCGGCCTGACGCTGGTGGCGATGGAGACGCTGAACGATATCGGCGCGGTCGAATTCCTCGGTGTGCAGACGCTCACCTTCTCGATCTTCGACACGTGGCTGAACCGCGGCAGCCTCGCCGGGGCGGCACAGATCGCCTGCATCATGCTGGTATTCGTCATCGGCCTGATGATGATCGAGCGCGCCGCGCGGCGGCGCCAGCGCTTCTCCAGCCAGAAAACGACATCCGCCGTCCATGACGCCGCACGGCTTGTGCTGACCGGCTGGAAGAAGTGGGCCGCCATGCTCGCCTGCCTGCTGCCCGTATTCTCCGGCTTCGCCGTTCCCTTCGTCATCCTCGGCAACTTCGCACTCAAGCGGATCGACCAGTTCATCGAGCCGCGGCTGCTGAGCGCCCTCTTCCACAGCATGCTGGTTTCGGGCGCAGCCGCGACGGTTACGGTTCTGCTCGGTTTCGTGCTCGCCTATGCTGCCCGCACCGGGCACTCGCGGGTGAGCGACATCGCCGGGCGGCTCGCCTCGTTCGGCTACGGCGTGCCCGGCACGGTGCTCGCCATCGGCGTGCTCTTCCCGCTTGCCGCACTCGACAACCTGATCGACGCCGGCATGCGCGATACGTTCGGCATCTCCACCGGCCTGATGATGACCGGAACCGGTTTTGCGATCATCTATGCCTGCAGCGTGCGCTTCCTCACCATGGCCGAGGGCACGCTCGAGGCCGGGTTCCAGAAGCTTTCGCCGCATCTCGACATGGCGTCGCGCGCGCTTGGCCGCACCGGCGGGCAGACCTTGCGCACCGTGCTCCTGCCGATGATGCGTCCCGCCGTGCTCACCGCCGCCTTGCTCGTCTTCATCGAAACCATGAAGGAACTTTCGGCAACGATCATGCTGAGGCCCTTCAACTTCAACACGCTGGCGACGCTCGTCTACGAGGACGCGTCTCGGGCAAAGGTCGAAGACGCTTCGGTCGCGGCGATGATCATCGTCGTCGCCGGCATGATCCCGGTCATCCTCGTTTCCCGATCGCTCGAGCGCCGATCCTGAGCCTCTGCGGGCCGCAGGCATAAAAAAGAGGTGGCTGGGAGGCCACCTCGATAGTTGAATGCTAAACCAACAATCGCTCGAGAAGGAACCAAGTCATGCCGGCGACGGCAGCTCTGCCGAACGCCGATCCAACATCGATCAGCCTCAAGTTGGCATGACCATGCGCCCCCAAACCTTAACAGAACCTTACTCGCCACATCCGCAATTTTAGGGATTTTTCAGCAAGTCTGAAGCCTTGGTTAATTCCAATCACGCGAACCCGTTAACGCACCCTCAATTTTTAAGGGCATCCAGTCCGGCGTAAAGATCAAGCGCCTCGGGGTTGGCGAGCGCCTCCTTGTTCTTGACCGGACGGCCATGCACCACGTCGCGAACCGCAAGCTCGACGATCTTGCCGGACTTCGTGCGGGGGATGTCGGCAACCGCGATCACCTTCGCCGGCACGTGCCGCGGCGAGGCACCCGTGCGGATCCGGTTCTTGATCGCCTTGACCAGGTCGTCGGTCATCTGAACACCGGCCGCAAGACGAACAAAGAGAACCACGCGCACGTCGTCTTCCCAGTCCTGCCCGATGCAGAGGGCCTCGGCGACCTCCTCCATCTGCTCGACCTGATTGTAGATCTCCGCCGTGCCGATGCGCACGCCGCCAGGGTTCAATGTCGCATCCGAACGCCCGTGAATGATGATGCCGCCATGTTCGGTCCATTCGGCGAAGTCGCCGTGGCACCAGACATTGTCGAAGCGCTCGAAATAGGCAGCGCGATACTTGGCGCCTTCCGGGTCGTTCCAGAACATCACCGGCATCGACGGGAAGGCCTTGGTGCAGACAAGCTCGCCCTTCTCGCCACGCACGGACTGCCCCTCGTCGTTCCAGACGTCGATCGCCAGCCCCAGGCCCGGCCCCTGGATCTCGCCGCGCCAGACGGGCTTCAACGGGTTGCCAAGCACGAAGCAGGAGACGATGTCGGTACCGCCCGAGATCGACGCAAGCTGGACGTCCGCCTTGATGCCTTCGTAGACGAAGGAGAAGCCCTCGGGCGACAGCGGCGAACCGGTCGAGGTCAGCAGACGGAGGGTCGAGAGGTCATGCGTGTTGGCCGGGACGAAACCGCCCTTGCGCACCGCGTCGATGTACTTCGCCGAGGTGCCGAACACGGCGAACTTCTCGGCCGCGGCATAGTCGAAGAGCACGTTGCCGTCGGGATGAAAGGGCGAACCGTCGAAGAGGCAGAGGGTTGCCCCGACCGCAAGGCCGGATACCAGCCAGTTCCACATCATCCAGCCGCAGGTGGTGAAGTAGAAGAGCTTCTCGCCGCGGCGCAGGCCACAGTGGAAACGATGCTCTTTCAGGTGCTGCAGCAGGGTGCCGCCGGCCGAATGCACGATGCATTTGGGAACGCCTGTTGTGCCTGATGAAAACAGCACGTAGAGCGGATGGCTGAAGGGCAGGCGCTCGAAAGTCAGCGCCGTTGCCGAAAACGGCGCGATGAAGTCTTCAAGTGTCGCGCCCCCCTCGATCGAGGCTGCGAGTGCTGCACTGTCGCCGGCATAGGGAACGATCAGCGCCGGCACGGCGAGGGCCTTGGAGACCGCGCGAACCTTCGCGTCGACATCCTGGCGCTTGCCGTTGTACCAGTAGCCGTCACAGGCGACGAACAGCTTCGGCGTGATCTGGCCGAAACGGTCGAGAACGCCTTGTTCGCCGAAATCGGGAGAGCAGGACGACCAGATCGCGCCGATCGAGGCGGTCGCCAGCATCAATGCGATGGTTTCGGGCATGTTCGGCATCATCGCGGCGACGCGATCCCCGGGACCGATGCCCCGCGCCTTCAGCGCCTGCTGCAGGCGCGAGACGAGCGCACGAAGCTCGTCCCACGACAGCCGACTGTCGACCTTGTCTTCTCCACGGAAGACGAGCGCATCGCCGCCCCCGGTTTCACGGAGAAGATTCTCGGCAAAGTTCAGCTTCGCCTCGGGGAAGAACCGGGCATCGAGCATGTGGTCGCCGTTGACAAGAGCAGCGTCGCCGCGCTCACCGATGACACCGCAATGCTCCCAGACCCCGGTCCAGAAGTCGCCGCACTCGGCGACCGACCAGGCGTGGAAGGCGTCATAATCCGCAAAGGTCCTGCCGAAGCGTTCACTGCTCCAGGCGACGAATTCGGCCATGGGGCTGTGCGCAAGGATTTCCGGGCCCGGAACCCACAACGGCTGCTCTGCTTGCATGTTTTCCTCCACTCCTGCTCCATGCCCTCTATACCATGCTGCATCGCAAGATAAACAGCAGCGGCAGGGGCCCCGTCATCGCGTGGACGACATTTACCTGTCTGTTGCCTGTCCGTCGCATTTGATTTCTGAGGACCGAAGGCCTATCCAAGCTCACGTGACCCAAGCGACGGCGACCAGGCGGACATGAGACGGAAATTTCTGCATATGATGCGCGACGTACGCCTGTTGTCGCGGCTGCGGCGCCGCCATTTCCTCTGGCCCGCCGCAATCGGCGTCGGGCTTGCTGCCGGCTACAACGCCGTGCTGCCCTTGCTGATTTCGACGACGGACGTGCGCCCGACCGTGGAGCACATGCTGGATGCCTGGTCCGGCGGCAAGAGCCGGATAGCGGGCAATCCCGAAATCAGCTTCTGGCCGGAGCCGACGCTCACCCTGCGCTCGGCGACGATCGAAACCGCCGACGGATCGTCCCGCAAGCTCGCGCATATCGGCAGCATCACCGCCACCTTCAGCCTGCTTTCGGCGATCGACGGCACGCCGGCGCTTCGCGACGTCCGGCTGGTCGAACCCGTCGTCACGCTCGAGCGGCGCACGGACGGTACGCTCAACTGGCGACGGCCGCACTGGTTGGCCACACCGGATGTACGAGCCGCCGACAGGGACACGCCGTTCGGCGACGTCACGGTGGAAAACGGCCGCCTGCAGGTCATCGACCTCGTCACCAACCAGACCCGGGAATTCTCCGGCATATCCGGAACCATCGCCTGGCCGTCTTACTCCAAAGAGCTCAGCGCCCGGCTTTCGGGCAGCCTTGGCGGGCAGATGGTCGCCTGGACGCTCGAGTGCAACGAACCGCTGAGCCTGCTGACCGGCCGCGATACGGCGCTCAAGACATCGCTGACCTCGGCGGCGCTCAATCTCTCTTTCGAAGGCAACGGCAATCTCTCGTCGGCACCGGCCGCCGCGGGACGGCTGCAGGTTTCGACGGCCTCGCTGCAGGCCCTTTCCGCATGGTATCAGGGCAAGGGCGCGCGCGCGCTTCCGGACAGCGGCTTCAACCTCAGCGCCAACGTCACGAGCGGCAAGGCATCGCTGAAGCTCGACGACCTTCATGTGACGCTCGGCGGCGCCAATGCGACCGGCATCCTCGACGTCTCGACGTCCCTCGACAATACGCGCCGCCTCGAGGGTACGCTCGCCTTCGACCGCATCGATCTCAACGGGCTGCAGCCCTTCATCGATCCGCTGGTGCCCGACGAAGTCACGCAGCAACTGAGCGACGCTTTCGCGCGCGGCTGGCGTGCCGATGTGCGACTGTCGGCGCAGGAGGCGCTGGTGGGCCCGCTGCGGCTGGAAGACCTCGCCGCCGGCATCATCATCGATCACGGGCGCGCGTCGATCGACGTGGCCGACAGCACCTATGCCAACGGCCGGCTCAGCGGACGGCTCGAAGCTTCGGAAAAGGGGCTCGCCGGCGGCGGCAAGCTGGAGCTGGTGCTGAAGAATGCCGACCTCTCCGCCGCCCTCGCCGGCCTTGGCTTCACCGGGCCTGTCCCGACCGGTCGGGGCAACGTCAATTTCGACCTCACCACGGAGCATCCGTTCTGGGCTGCACAGGCAGCCGAGGCTTCCGGCCGCATCCGGCTTTCGCTCGCCAATGGCAACCTGTCCGGCTTCGACGCGAGCACCTTCGCGAATCTCGTCAGGGCCGGCGAGTTCTTTTCGCTGACACAGGCGAGTGACGGCAACTTCGCCTTCCAGACGGCCGACATCGAAGCCAGTTTCGGCGAAGGGTCGGCGCGGCTGAACCGGGCAATCTTCGCCGGCGAAGCCGGCAATCTTTCAGTCAACGGCGTCATTCCCTATCGCAGCGGCAGCCTGGCACTCGCCGGCACCTACATCGACACCTTGAACGCAGGACAAAGGCTGCGCTTCTTCGTCGGCGGCTCCTGGCCGAATGCGGTGATCTCGCCTTTGTCGGTTCTCGGCGAACCCAACTGAAAAAGGCCGGCGTCAGAGACACCGGCCTTTCGTTTCATACAGGTGACAGAATCGCTTCGCGCTGCTCAGGACTGGGCGAAAGCCGCCCGTTCGTCCCGCTCGCGCTGCGCCTCGCGCTGCTTCGTCACGATCGAGGCAACGACCACGCCGATGGCGACGACACCGATGAGGATCGTGCAGATCGCGTTGATTTCCGGCGTCACGCCGAGCCGCACCTGGCTGTAGATCTTCATCGGCAGCGTGGTGGCGCCAGGCCCGGTGGTGAAGCTCGAAATCACCAGGTCATCCAGCGACAGGGTGAAGGCGAGAACCCAGCCGGAAAACACTGCCGGGGCGATCACCGGCAGGGTGATCGCAAAGAAGGTCCTGACCGGGGTGGCGCCGAGGTCGAGGGCCGCTTCCTCGATCGACTGGTCGAAGCTCAAGAGCCGCGACTGCACGACGACGGCGACGAAGCACATGGTGAAGGTGATGTGCGCCAGCGTGATCGTCCAGAAGCCGCGATCGAGCCCGATGGCGACGAAGAGCAAAAGCAGCGACAGGCCGGTGATGACCTCGGGCATGACCAGCGGCGCATAGACCATGCCGGAGAAGAGCATCCGGCCGCGGAAGCGCGTGTAGCGGACGAGCGCCAGTGCGGCGAGCGTTCCAAGCACGGTGGCGCAGGTCGCCGAGATCAGCGCGACGCGGATCGTCACCCAGGCAGCATCGAGCAGCGCCTGATTGTGCCAGAGCTGCGTGTACCATTTGGTCGAAAAGCCCGCCCAGACCGTGACGAGTTTTGATTCGTTGAAGGAAAAGATCACGAGGAGCACGATCGGCAGGTAGAGGAAGCCGAAGCCGAGCACGATCGAGGCGATGTTGAAGCGCGACCAGTTGCCCATCGGTTACCTCCCCTCGCCGTCGGCTTTCGCCTGGGCGTTCTGGAAGTAGACGATCGGCAGCACCAGGATCAAAAGCAGGATCGTCGCCACCGCCGAGGAGACCGGCCAGTCGCGGTTGGCGTTGAACTCGTTCCAGAGCGTCTTGCCGATCATCAGCGTTTCCGAGCCGCCGAGCAGGTCGGGGATAACGAACTCGCCGACGGCGGGGATGAAGACCAGCAGGCAGCCGGCGACCACGCCCGCAAGCGACAGCGGGAAGGTCACGCGCCAGAAGGCGGTGAACGGCGTGCAGCCGAGATCGAGTGCGGCTTCCGTCAGCGTGTGATCCATCTTCTCCAGCGACGAGTAAATCGGCAGCACCATGAAGGGCAGATAGGAATAGACGATGCCGATATAGATCGCCCAATTGGTGTTGAGAATGATCAGCGGCTGGTCGATGACGTTGATGCTCATCAGGAACTGGTTGAGCAGCCCTTCGGGTTTCAGGATCGCGATCCAGGCGTAGACGCGGATCAGGAAGCTCGTCCAGAACGGCAGGATCACCAGCATCAACAGCGTCGGGCGGATGGTCTTCGGCGCCTTGGCCATGCCGTAGGCGACCGGATAGGCGATCAGCAGCGTGAGCACCGTGGAAACCCCCGCGATGATGACGCTCGACACATAGGCGTTGAAGTAGAGGACGTCCTCCGTCAGCCAGACATAGTTGTCGAAGGAGAATTCCCGCGCCTTTTCAAGAATGCCGGACAGGCCGCCGAAGAGGTCGAAGACCGGCGTATAGGGTGGCATCGCCACCGCCGTCTGTGACAAGGAGATGCGGAAGACGATGAAGAACGGAATGAGGAAGAAGAACAGCAGCCAGGCATAGGGGATGATGATGACAAGGCGGCTGAAGAGAGCGGATGCGACGCGTGCCATGGTCTCAATCCTTCAGAACGACGCCGGCGTCTTCGCCGAAGGAAACCCAGACCTCCTGGTCGTAGCCAAGCGGATCCTCGACGGCGCGCACCGCATTCAGCGACGACGCCTTGATTACCCGTCCGTCCTTCAGGCGCACGTGGAAGACGGTCATGTCGCCGAGATAGCCGATGTCCCAAATCTCGCCCTGGACCGCGTTGACAGGGGCGTGCGCCGGCGGCTGACGACTGACGCGGATCTTTTCCGGACGGACGGCGACGGCGGACTTGCCGCCTGTCGCAGGCGTTTCGGGGGACGCCATGCGGATCGGGAAGCCGTTGGTGCCTTCGAGGCGCACATAGCCGCCTTCTGCTCCGGAAACCGCGCCTTCGAAGATGTTGACGTCGCCGATGAAGTCCGCGACGAAACGGGAATTCGGAGCTTCGTAGATTTCAGCGGGAGTCGCGACCTGGATGACCTTGCCGTGGCTCATGACCGCGATGCGGTCGGCCATCGTCATCGCCTCCTCCTGGTCGTGGGTGACGACGACGAAGGTGAGGCCGAGTTCCTGCTGCAGGTCCATCAGTTCGAACTGGGTCTCCTCGCGCAGCTTCTTGTCGAGCGCGCCGAGCGGTTCGTCGAGCAAAAGCACCTTCGGCCGCTTGGCAAGCGAGCGGGCGAGCGCGACACGCTGGCGCTGGCCGCCGGACAGCTGGTGGGGCTTTCGCTGGGAGAATTTCTCCAGCTTGACGAGCTTCAGCATCTGCTGGACGCGCGCAGCGATATCCGCCTTCGGCATGCCGTCCTGCTTCAGGCCGAAGGCGATGTTGTTCTCGACCGTCATGTGCGGGAAGAGCGCGTAGGACTGGAACATCATGTTGACCGGCCGGCGATAGGGCGGAATGCCCGCCAGGCTCTGGCCGTCGAGGATGATCTCGCCTGAGGTCGGCTGTTCAAAACCGGCGAGCATGCGCAGCAGCGTCGACTTTCCGCAGCCGGACGCGCCGAGCAGCGCGAAGAACTCGCGCGTGTAGATATCCAGCGAAAGGTCGTCGACGGCGGTGAAGTCGCCGAACCGCTTGGTCACGTTCTTGACGGAAATGAATGGCTTGGAAGCGGGATCCGCCCAAGGGGCAAAGGACCGCCGGATACTGCCGAGAGACTTCATCATCTATCCCCGAATGATACAGCCGTTCAGGCGCTCTTGTTTTCCCCGGCGCCCATTAAGAAAATTGCCCGGATTTTGAGGTCCGGGCAATTCGTTTTCCGCTCTTACTGGCCGGTTACGACCTTTGTCCAGAGTCGGGTCAACACCCTCTGTTCTTTCGCCTCGAAGGGCGTCACCGTGAACAGTTTCTGCATCACCTCGTCCGTCGGGTAGATGGCGGTATCTTCCATGACGGCCTTGTCGAGGAACTGCTGCGAGGCCTTGTTGCCGTTGGCGTAGAAGACATAGTTCGAGGCCTTGGCGACGACCTCGGGCTTCATCATGTAGTTGAGGAAGGCGTGCGCCTCCTCGACGTGCTGCGCATCGGCGGGGATCGCGAACATGTCGAACCACATCTGGGCGCCCTGGGACGGGATCGCGTAGTCGACGGTCACGCCGGCCTTGGCTTCGGCCGCGCGGTCGCGCGCCTGGAAGACGTCGCCGGAGAAGCCGAGCGCCAGGCAGATGTCGCCGTTGGCAAGCGCGTTGATGTATTCCGACGAATGGAACTTGCGCACGTAGGGGCGCACGCTTGCCAGGAGCTCAGCCGCCTTTTCGAGATCGGCCGCCTCATGGCTATCCGGGTTGAGGCCGAGATAGGCGAGCGCCGAGGGCATGACGTCGGTCGGAGAATCGAGGATGTGAATGCCGCAATCCTTGAACTTCGCCGCCAGCTCCGGCTTGAACAGCACGTCCCAGCTGGGCTTCTCGTCGGTGCCGAGGATCGCCTTCATCTTCTCGACGTTGTAGCCGATGCCGGTCGTGCCCCACATATAGTCGATGGCGTAGTCGTTGCCCGGATCGTACTTGGCCGTACGCTCCATGATCACGTCCCACATGTTGGACAGGTTCGGCAGCTTCGACTTGTCGAGCTTCTGGAACACGCCCGCAGCGATCTGCCGCTGCAGGAAGGTTGCGGTCGGCACCACCACGTCGTAACCGGAGCCGCCCGCAAGCAGCTTCGTCTCCAGGATCTCGTTGGAATCGAAGACGTCGTAGACGACCTTGATGCCGGTCTCCTTGGTGAAGTCTTCCAGAATGCTGCTGTCGATATAATCCGACCAGTTGTAGACGTTAACCACGCGCTCCTGCGCCGAGGCCAGCATGGTCGAGCCGGCCAGAACGGCTGCCGCCAGGGTTGTGACGATGAGCTTGGACATACAACTCCCCTCTTGGTTTTCATTTCGGGTCCGGCGTGCCGGAACTCCGTGCAATACGCTTCGCTCAGGGCCGGAGGTTAGGCATCTTTCTCGATAACCTCAAGCGCTTTCATGCCAATGTGACGCGCCGTCGCGTCTGCCTCGCGATTTTCACAAGTTGAAGAAAAACGGGCACTTATGACACCAAGCGGGGCGCCAGCCTCCCACCAACCCGACTGGCCGCCATCGCTGATCGCAGTGTTTCGGCCCGTGGACAGATCGCCATTCACGGTTGATTAACCATGACGGCCATGCGATTTTCCCGGCAGTTGTGTATCAGTATCCAGGTGTCGTCATGGATGAGCAGGTCGTCGGCGGGAAAAGCCGCAGGATCGATCCGAAGCAGTTGAAGCGCCTGTCGGTACTCGAGCCGCGAAAGGCGCTTGCCGCGATCGCTTTCGACTGGGCAACGATCGCGGCGGCCATCGCCGTCAGCGAGTATTTCGACAATATCCTCGTCTATCTGGTTGCCGTGGTGCTGATCGCCGGACGCATGCATGCGCTCGGCTGCATGATCCATGAGGCCGCGCACTACCGCATCATCCGCAACCGCAAACTCAGCGACTGGATGAGTGACCTGCTGCTTGCCTGGCCGGTGCTTGCCACCGTCGACGGCTACCGCCAGAACCATCTCGCCCACCATCAGCATGCCAATACCGACGAGGATCCGGACTGGAGGGCGAAGCTCGGCATGCCGCAATTCACCTTCCCGCAGAAGGTCACGCGCGGCGTCACCCAACTGCTCGGTTACCTCGTCGCGGTCAATTCGCTGCGCGACATGCTGCACATGGCCAGGCGCATGGGAAAGAACGACCGGTCGACGCTGCAATACAAGCTGCTGCGCCTCGGCTTCTACGTCGCCGCCGCGGCGGTCTTCACGCTGCTCGGCATCTGGCGGGAAGTGGCGCTCTACTGGGTGGTGCCGTTCCTCACCTTCTTCTGCCTGTTCCTCTATATACGCAGCGTCGCCGAGCACTTCGGCAGCATGGACTATAACGACGAGCTGACGAGTTCACGCACGGTCTATCCGCATGCCTGGGAGAAGCTGTTCTTCGCCCCCCACAACATCAACTATCACCTCGAACACCATCTCTATCCCGGCGTGCCGTTCTACAATCTGCCCGAACTGCACGCGATCCTGATGCGCAAGAAGGCCTATGCCGACAAGGCGCATATCACCCGCGGCTATACCACCGGGCTGCCGGCGGAATGCTTCGCCGCAAACGCGCCGCTTCTGCCGAACCAGCATCCCGTCAGCTACTGAAAATCGAAGACGCTGAGCCCTGTCGCCATTTCATCGAGCCCGAGGGGACGGGTGACGGGCGGCTCGGCCCGCGCCAGACAGCCCTGACGCTCGCAGAGCCGACAGGCAGCACCGATCGCGACTGCAGGCGGCAGCGCGGAACCATAGATGGTCTCGTCGGCGAGCGATGCCTCGCAGCCAAGCAGCAGGGCCGTGCGCCGGACGCGCTCGTGGAATGCCGCCTGCGGCCCCTCCAGCGTGCGCGCCACCGTCAGGAATGCAGCACCATCGGGCATCTCGACCCGATCGACCAGAACCTGGCCCGGCACCGAAAAGGCGGCATGGATATTGAGCTTCGGGCAGCCGCCGCCGAACTTCGCCTGCGGGAAACCCGAAGCACCCGCCCGCCGCAGCCGGTGGCCGGCACTGTCGATCTCCATCAGGAAGAACGGTAACCCTTGAGCGCCCGGCCGTTGCAGCATGGTCA
Source organism: Ensifer adhaerens (assembly GCF_002940685.1). Classification (GTDB taxonomy): domain Bacteria; phylum Pseudomonadota; class Alphaproteobacteria; order Rhizobiales; family Rhizobiaceae; genus Ensifer; species Ensifer adhaerens_E. The sequence goes on from NZ_PNFP01000006.1 coordinate 291,610, forward strand.
GCCGGTTGGCAGCCTGTTCGAAGGAGACCTGGAAACGGGCGCGCAGGACGTCGATGTCGTATTTTGCCCGCTGCGCGGCGGCGAGGAAAGCGGCATAGGGCATCATCAGCGCATGCGCACCATAGCGCGCCAGCTCGAAACGGGCGATGCGGCGCGCTTCCGCAGTCGATAGCCGCAAGGCTGCGAGTTCGGCCGTGATCGCCTCGTGGCAGGCAATCGACACGGCCTCCATGGCGATCTCGCGCAACTGGTCGTAGGGCGACAGGCGCTCGGAGACGAAGAGGCGCATGGAGTGCCTGTCGAAGCGACGGCGCAGGTTCGGCATGGCATGGACCGGCAGGCTGCGCACGACGAGGCCATGGTCCTTCTTCAGCCAGGCCTTGAGCGCACCGATGAGATCGTCGCCCGGAGACAGGGCCTCGTGGAACATTTCCGCCGCCGCCTCGATGCCGGCAAAGTAGTTCGGCCGCCCCTCGAAGGTCTCGCGTACCTCGTCCATCGGCAGCCGTGCGCCGGACAGCGCCTCCATGTGCCCCTGCCCTGCCAAGAGGTCTGCCAGGTCCTTGAGGCGCGCTGCCTGCTCGCGATAGGCGCGATAGAGCTTGACGACGCCGCCGGCGGCATTGGGCGCGGCTTCCGCCACCTCGATCAGTTCCTGCTCTCCCGGCAGTTCGGCCGACAGCAGCGGATCGGCGAACACCTCGCGCAACTGGGCGAGGCTGCCACCGGTTTCGCCCTGCAATTCATCGAGATCGACCTTGTAGACCGAGGCGAGTTTCAAAAGCAGCTGGACCGTCAGCGGCCGCTGGTTGCGCTCGATCAGATTGAGGTAGGACGGCGAGATGCCGAGCGCCTCGGCCATGGCCGTCTGCGTCAGCGCCAGGCCATTGCGGATGCGCCTGACCCGCGGACCGGCGAAGATCTTGTTCTCGACCATTTGTAACTACCTTTACAATCCGCACAACACATGGCGCTTTACATTTTTTACAAATTTACTTCGTCCATCTGTCAAAGACAAGACAAGATAACCCTTTTGATCGCGCCGTTTCGTTGTTTGCAATAGCAGAATACTGCAGCGCAATGTAAAAACTGTCACATGAACTCGAAACACAAAATGCCATACGACAAAAGTCGAATGGGTGGTTTGTTTTGCCAGGAGGAAGTAATGACTGATTTTTACAAGCTCGTTCCCAGCGCGCCGCAAGGCCGGTTCGATGGCGTCGAACGCCCCTATACCGCAGAGACCGTGAAGCGGCTGCGCGGGTCGGTCGAGATCCGCTATTCGCTGGCCGAGATGGGTGCGAACCGCTTGTGGAAACTCATTCACGAGGAAGACTTCGTCAACGCGCTCGGCGCACTCTCGGGCAATCAGGCCATGCAGATGGTGCGTGCCGGCCTGCAGGCGATCTACCTCTCCGGTTGGCAGGTCGCAGCCGACGCCAACACCGCCTCGGCGATGTATCCGGACCAGTCGCTCTATCCGGCCAATGCTGCCCCGGAGCTTGCCAAGCGCATCAACCGCACCCTGCAGCGCGCCGACCAGATCGAGACGTCGGAAGGCAAGGGCCTCTCGGTCGACACCTGGTTCGCGCCGATCGTCGCCGATGCCGAGGCCGGCTTCGGCGGTCCGCTCAACGCCTTCGAGATCATGAAGGCCTTCATCGAGGCGGGCGCTGCCGGCGTCCACTATGAAGACCAGCTCGCGTCCGAAAAGAAATGCGGCCATCTCGGCGGCAAGGTGCTGATCCCGACCGCGGCCCATATCCGCAACCTGAACGCAGCGCGGCTCGCCGCCGACGTCATGGGCACGCCGACGCTTGTCATCGCCCGCACCGATGCGGAAGCCGCCAAGCTACTGACGTCGGATATCGATGAGCGCGATCGCCCCTTCGTCGACTACGATGCCGGCCGCACGGTGGAAGGCTTCTACCAGGTGAAGAACGGGCTCGAGCCCTGCATTGCCCGCGCGATCGCCTATGCGCCGCACTGCGACCTCATCTGGTGCGAAACCTCGAAGCCGGACCTGGAACAGGCCCGCAAGTTCGCCGAGGGCGTGCACAAGGCGCATCCGGGCAAGCTGCTCGCCTACAATTGCTCGCCGTCGTTCAACTGGAAAAAGAACCTCGACGACGCGACGATCGCCAAGTTCCAGCGGGAGTTGGGCGCGATGGGCTACAAGTTCCAGTTCATCACGCTTGCCGGCTTCCACCAGCTGAACTTCGGCATGTTCGAACTGGCGCGCGGCTACAAGGCACGGCAGATGGCCGCCTATTCGGAGCTGCAGGAGGCGGAATTCGCCGCCGAGGTCAACGGCTACACCGCCACCAAGCACCAGCGCGAAGTTGGCACCGGCTACTTCGACGCCGTCTCGATGGCGATCACCGGCGGCCAGTCCTCGACAACCGCCATGAAGGAATCGACCGAGCACGATCAGTTCCGCCCGGCCGCAGAGTGAAAGCCCGGCGGGAGCGTGGCAATCCCTGCCCGCTGCGCTCCTGCCGACCCTTCGTAAATGAAAATGGATGCGGGCGGAAAACCGCAAGCACCTCCAGCCTCGAACCTCAAGGAGAAGTCCAATGACAGTCCAGACACGCGTCAAGGAACGGGCCGAGGAACAGTCTTCGGCGATGACCCCGGACCAGCAGGCGGCGATCCGCATGGTCGCCAACGACCTGCACCGCCTCAACCAGTCCGTGATGAAGGCCGTCGATGCCGGCGTTTCGGTCGAACTCGTCCGTTCGGCCCGCCACCACGGCGGCGAAGGCAACTGGGGCGACCTCTTGATCCCTGTCATCGTGACCCAGGGCCGGCCATGATGCTCGCAGCAATGTTGCTTGCGGCGATCCTGCTGCCGACGCGACCGCCCCGCCGCATGGCTGTAGCCATCAGTACAACAGCAACCAAAAGTTGCTCATGACAAAGCGGGAAAATTGGAATGGCCGGCTCCATGCCGGCTATTCTGCGTTGCGGGCGAGGCAATGCACGCAACGGATGCTTGCCGTCACTATTTCAAGTTGATCGAATCCGTAATGCCTGGCTATATTAGATACACCTGTCTTAGGCAAAGGCACGCATGTATCGTTCGTCGAAACCTGCAGATACCGCCGAACTGACGGAGCTGATCTACGGCGCCGCCTTTGGCGATTGCGGCTGGCAGGATTTTCTCGACCGACTGACGACGACCATGCCCGGTGGGCGCTCCGCGCTCCACTACCACGATCTCACAGCGCCAGCGTCCTGCGTGCCCTATGTCTCCGGCTTTACGCCTGATGCCATCGACCAGTTCAACAGTCACTTCGCGGCGATCAATCCCTGGATACCGAAATCGGTGCTCGTGCCGGTTGGGCGCGGCCTTTCCGGCGAGCATATCGTGTCGCGCTCGGAGCTGATCAAATCGGAATTCTACAATGACTGGCTGAAGGACCAGACCGGCTGCGAGACCACCGTCGGCGTGACCATCGTGCGCAGCCCGACGCGGACCTTGCTGCTATCGACCTGCACCTCGTCGACGGATGGGGAACTCAACCAGCAGGCGGCCGATCAATACACGCTTCTGGCGCCCCACCTGAAGCGCGCCTTCGACTTCCTGCGACGACGCGACCTGATGATGGCCGAGCAGCATGAGGGCCGAACCCTGCTCGATACGATCGGCGTCGGCGTGATCTATGTGGGCGACAATCTGCGCCTCCGCTCGATGAACCACAACGCCGAGCGGATGGCGGCAAACGGCGCGCCGTTTCGGGTCACCGTCAACGGCCGCCTGTTCATGGACGAACCGGAAACCAATGCGGCGCTGGAGCTCCTGGCCTCGCCGGTCGGCGCTCCGGCGCAGCCGCAGCTTCGCGTCGTCAGGACGGCGGAGCACGGCGCGTTCCGGATTACATTGGTTCGACGCAGCGCCAGCATCTTTACCGAGCTTCTCGACGGGCCCACCGTGGCGGTTCTGGTCGAGCCGGCGACCTCGCTGATTAGCGATCTCAGGCACGACCATCTGAAGGACAATTACGGCCTGACGCCTGCCGAAATCCGCATTGCCTGCGGTGTCGCCGCCGGCCTGACGCTGAAGGAAATGTCGCAGGCCAACGGCGTCAGCTACGAGACGACCCGGACGCAACTCAAGAGCATCTACGCCAAGACCCGGGTCAATTCGCAGGCGGCGCTCGTCAAGCTACTGATGCGCTGACCACAAACGCACGAAAGACCCAGGCGGCGGCGCTCTCCGGCGGCGAGGTTCAATCGTGGACCATTGGCCTCAGCTCCGGCGCGGCCGCTTCCCGGCAAAGATATCCACGTGACTGCGCAGCAACCGGGTCATGCGATCGACAACGGTTCGTATTTCCCTGCGATGCCGATCTTCATTGTTCATCACGATCCATTGCCGGTGCCGGAGCGCCGGGATCTCCTCGCCGGCGCGCTCCAGCTGCGGATCGAGATCGCCGACGAAACAGGGAAGCACCGCACAGCCGGCGCCTGCGCGCGCGAGATCGAGCAATGAGCGCGGCCGCGTGACCGTGGCGACGATCCGCCCCTCCCAGCCCCCTTTCAACTGCTCGTGCGGCCAGCGCAGATAGGCGGAGATCGCCTCCTCCTCGCCGACGGCCACCCATCGTGCGCTCGCGCCCGGCGGCGCGTTCTTTTGACGATAGGCGGCATAGGCGACGTCGCCTACCGGACTTGCCGCCAGATAGGCTTCCTCCGGCTCGAAGGCGCGGATGCCGATATCGGTTTCGCGATAGGCGAGGCTGGCGCGCGTTTCGCCGACAGTGATCGCCAGGCTGAAACCATCCCTTTCGGTGCAGAGCGCCGGAAAGTTCTCCGCCAGCAGCCAGGCGATCCAGGTGCCGACAGTGATGCGGACGGTCGCGCCCTCGCCTTCCTGGCGCCAGCTCTCGACCCGGCGCGCCGCCGATTCCATTTCCTGAAGCTGCTCGAACAGAAGTTCGCCGTCGCCGGTGAGCTGGTAGCCGGTCTGGCTGCGCAGAAACAGTGCGCGGCCCGTGCGCTCCTCGATCTCCAGCATCCGGCGGCCGACGGTCGCCGGGCTGGAGCCAAGCGCCTGTGCCGCTCCGGTGAGCCCGCCGGCGCGCGCCACGCTCATGAAACAGCGATAGATATCCCAATCCATGTCTTTCATAGGTGAAAAACATAGAGCGATATCCGATGTATGTAAAACTGCTTTTGCTGCATAAAAGAGGTGATGCCCATCAGTAAGGAGCATCACGATGGAAATGATGGCAATGGTGTTCATAGTGGATCTGGCGCTCAAGAACCGCCGCTGGGACGCAGACTTCGACCCGAAGCCGCCGGGCTTTCTCAAGCGCAGCATCACTGCGCTTGCCGCCAGGCTTGCAGGTCACCGGATCACGAATGCCGGCGGCGATAAAAAAAGCACCGCGAAGCCCTGCGGCCACGCGGTGCAATGTTAGCCCCTGCCCTTGTTATATCGCACGGCACCGGTTGCCGTGCTTTCGGCTGGCGGCGTTGCCTGCCGCCAGCGAAACCTTCTACCGGACGCCTCAGGCTGCCCGGTAGTTGTCGTAGTCTTCCGCCTCCGGCTCCAGCCGGAACTGCTCGACCAGCATCATCAGCGTGTCAGCCTGGTTTGCGAGCGCGCGGCTCGTTGCCGTCGCCTCTTCCACCATCGAGGCGTTCTGCTGGGTCATCTGGTCCATCTGGTTGACGGAGCCATTGACCTCGTTGAGCGCCACGGCCTGGTCGCGGCTGGCGGTCGCGATCATCTCGACATGCTGGCTGACCGTGACGATCTGAGCGCTGATCGAGGCCAGCACTTCGCCGGTTTCCTTGACCAGGTGCGAGCCGGCATTGACCTCGTTCGTCGACTTGTTGATGAGCCCCTTGATCTCGCGCGCGGCCTCTGCCGAGCGTTGCGCCAGTTCACGCACTTCCTGGGCGACGACGGCAAAACCCTTGCCGGCCTCACCTGCGCGCGCCGCCTCGATGCCGGCATTGAGCGCCAGCAGGTTGGTCTGGAAGGCGATGTCGTCGATCACCTCGATGATCTGTTCGATCTGGCGCGAGGCCTCCTCGATGCGCCCCATGGCGGCGATCGCATTGGTGACCACGGTCGCCGAACTGTCGGCGCTGCGTTTCGTCTGGATCACCGCGTGGTTGGCTTCGCCGGCGCGTTCGGCCGAGGAACGGACGGTGACCGTGATCTGGTCGACGGCGGCGGCCGTCTCTTCGAGCGAGGCGGCCTGGGCCTCGGTCCGCTTCGACAGCGAATCGGCCGCGTGATGCATGTTGGAGCCGCTCTCCTGGATCGCCTGCGCATTGGCACGGATCTGAGCCAGCGTATCCTGCAGGCGGATAAGCGAACCGTTGAAGTCCTGACGCAACTGTTCGAGGCGACCGTGGAACGGCACGTCGATCTGGCGCGACAGGTCGCCCTGGGCCAGGCGGCCGAGACCAGCGGCAAGTTCGCTGACGGCGAGATCGATCTGGCGATCGAGCTCGCGCTTTTCCTGATCGTTGCGGCTGCGTTCGAGTTCGGCGCGGCTGCGCTGCTCTTCGCTTTCCGCCTCGATGCGGACCTTGGAGAGCGCGTTCTCCTTGAACACGCCAAGCGCACGCGCCATGTCGCCGATTTCGTCGCGACGAGCGTCGCCGTCGATCGTCGTATCGAGGCGGCCATCGGCAAGACGGCGCATCGCGGCGGTGATCTGGCCGATCGGCTTCTTCAACGTCAGCGTCAGGGCGATGCCGGCCAGAAGCGCGATGACGACGCCGGCAACGGTGGCGGCAACCGAGATCTGGTTCGCCTCGGTGCGCTCGGTGCCGGCCGCAACCTTCTGCTGTTCGGCAAACTCGGTCAGGTCCGTCCAGATCTGATTGATCGATTGTCCGGCGGCATCGAAGTCGGCCGTCCGCTTGACGGTGATTTCCACGAGCGCTGCCGCATCCTTCTTCATTGCGGTCAGGATCGGCATCAGCGTGTCAGCGATCTTGTCGAACGAGGCGCCGTCGCTCGCAACACCCCGAAGCGTCGCCATGTTCTGCTGAACGGCGAGCGACTTGTCGAGCAGCTTCTGGCGGTTGCCCTCGTTCGTCTGCCCCATGAAGGTGGCGGCGGAAATCTGGATATCGGTGATCGACGACGAGAGACGACGGGTGGCCGTCAGCACGGATTCGGTCGTGACGATCTGCTCGTCGAGCTCGGCGAAAATCCGCGTCGCGTCACGCATCTTGCCAACGGAAGCCGCCTCCAGGCGGAAGCTCGCAGTGCGGAAGCGGTCGACATATTTGGAAATGCCGGCAAGCGTTTCCGGTCCGGCGGGCGCCTTCAGCATGGCGCCGATCTCGCTCGAAGCCGAGGTGATGGTCTCGGTGAGCGACTTTTCATCCTTCGGCAGCAGGCGGAAGATGTCACGCTCGGTACGGCCGATCATCGGGAAGCGTTCCTTGACCGCCTTCAGCTTCTCCTCGACGGTGATCGCCTTGCTCACTTCGGTGCCAAATTCGTTGAAGAAGCGGCTCGCGCGCATCAGCTTTTCAGCCTCGCGCAGCATGGTCTTGGCGGCGTTCTCGCTCTTGCGAACGGCGTATTGCAGCCGGTTCGACTCCTCGTTGATCTTGGCGCGCTCGATGAGCAGGGCGTCCAGGTTCGAGGTCATCGCCGCGCGCAGATCCTGTTCGCCGACGTGCAGCGTCCAGAGGCCGCCGATGCGGGCTTCGATGTCGCTGGTCGCCGCGATCGCAGCCTTCAATTCGTCCTGGCCGCTCTGGCCGGCGACCTGCGCCGCCGTCTCGGCGAGCACGTCCTTTTGCGCCGAGATGGTCGATTGCACGGCGTCACGGGTTTCTTCAGTGGTCGAATGCAGGAAGGCGTTCATGCCCGCATAGACATCCTTGAAGCCGCTCAAGGTCTGCAACACGCTGTTGGAAATCTCCATGCGTCCCTGAAGCAGGCCGGATGCATAGAGGCCGGTGATGCCGACGGCACAGATGCTGACGACGAAGGGCAGGATGAAAAAGAGCACCTTCGTCTGGATCTTGAAACGGGCAAGAATTCTATCGATGAACATGGAAAACACCTTGGCTCGCAGCTCGCATTCGCCTCCCCCGACGGCTCGCTATGTCTTCGCACTCAACGACAGGGCGTGAATGTGCGAACGATCGAGAGCCACCCGATGCGCAAACAGGCTGATGTTTTTCGAAAAATCATGCGGCGCACACCGCCAGTCCGTCGGCAATCATTGCGGATCCACGGCGCCACTCCTCGGCAACGTGAACCTGACGAAACTCACATCGTCACACTATCTGTTTTGAACGATTAAAATTTGTATAAGCGCGAGCACCCACGGCAGAAATTCCGAAGGCGTGCGCGGACGCGTCAGATGCGTCCGAGAGACGGCCGCTGAGGGCCGATCCCTGAAATCAGAACCAAAGAGCCGGAAGGGCTGCGAGAGCGGCAACGGCAAAGAATGCAATCAAGGCGAGGCGCGTAAGCAGGGCCTTCTGCTGACGGCTTTCATCGGTGCGGGCGATCGCGATGGCGCGGGGACGGCGGCGGATTTGGTTCATGGCATCCTGTCCTTGTCACATTGACCGGCAACGTTCGGTCCGGATGACCAGCATTGCCTGTCACAGTTATATTGCAGCCATGCCGCGGCGGAAGAAAGTCAAAAAATCGGAAACAGTGTTATTTCCGTTTACGCGACAATCCGATCCCACCAACTGCCGGCTGTGCCGACAAGGATAAAGGTTCGGCGAGATATATTAACAATCACTGAAGCTCGCCACACCAAAAGCAGGGAGATCAGGCGTCCTGGCCGGCCGCAAAGCCCGATGCCCAGGCCCATTGGAAATTGTAGCCGCCGAGCCACCCGGTCACATCGACGCATTCGCCGATAAAGTAGAGCCCGGGCACTGCCTTTGCCTGCATCGTCCTGGAATCGAGCCCGTTGGTGTCGACGCCGCCGAGCGTAACTTCGGCGGTGCGATACCCTTCCGATCCGGCGGGCTTGATGGTCCAGGCCTGGATCGAGGTTGCAAGCTGATTGATGGTCTTGTCCGAGAGATCGGCAAGCTGGCGCCCCGTCAGCTTCGCACCGTCGGCAAAAAATTGTGCCAGCCGGCGCGGCAGGATATCGCCGAGCGCCGTCTGCACCGCCTGCTTGCCGTGGGTGCGGCGCATCTCCTTGAGGATCGCGGCGATGTCGATGTCGGGCATCAGCCTGAGCACGATTTCCTGCCCCTCACGCCAATAGGACGAGATCTGCAGGATGGCCGGGCCGCTCAGGCCGCGATGGGTGATCAGCACCGCCTCGCGGAAGGCGGTCTTGCCGGACCGCGCCTCCGCATCCGCCGCAACGCCGGCGAGCTCCCCGACGGTCTCTAGCTGCGCCGGGTCGAGGGTCAGCGGCACGAGACCGGGCCGCGTCTCGATCATCCCAAGTCCGAACTGCTCGGCGATCTTATAGGCAAGTCCGGTCGCCCCCATCTTCGGGATCGACTTGCCACCACTGGCAACGACCAGCGACTGCGCGTCGATCGGCCCCTCGCCCGTCATCACCCGAAAACCCGCGCCGTGGCGCTCGACACTCTCAATCGTCGTTTCGAGGCGCAGTTCGGCATGCACCTCGCCCATTTCGGAAAGCAGCATCTTGATGATGTCCTTGGCCGAATGGTCGCAGAAGAGCTGCCCGAGCGTCTTTTCGTGCCAGGCAATGCCATGCTTTTCGACGAGAGCGAGGAAGTCGCGTGGCGTGTAGCGCGCCAGCGCCGACTTTGAGAAATGCGGGTTGGCCGACAGGAAGTTCTTCGGCCCCGCATGGATGTTGGTGAAGTTGCAGCGGCCGCCGCCGGAAATGCGGATCTTCTCGCCCGGCGCCTTGGCGTGGTCGAGTACAGCCACGCGCCGGCCGCGCTTGCCCGCCTCGATTGCGCACATCATGCCGGCGGCGCCGGCGCCAATGATGACCACATCTTTCTTTTCAGCCACGGAACACCCCAGATCTTTGCCTTTCCTTTCCGGTGGCAAAGCAGAAAGTCAATGGTGAGGCCCATCTAGCCAATTGCCAATCTGTGGTTATGATGCGCTATCCGAAGCCAAAACCGGTGATTTATGCCCTCCAAGAGAAGTGCTGCCCAACAAACAACGAAAATCAGCAAGACTTCGAAAATACCCCCCGCCCTCCACTCCCTCCGTGGTGTGAAGACCTGGAAGGAAGCCACGGACTGGCTCAAGATCCGCGGCATCGAAGACATCGAGTGCATCACGCCAGACCTTGCCGGCGTTCCCCGCGGCAAGATGATGCCGACCTCGAAGTTCACTTCCAATACCTCGCTGGCCCTGCCCTCGGCGGTCTATCGCCATACGATCTCGGGCGAATATCCTGACGAAACCGGTCAGTTCCGCTACGATTCCCGCGACAGCGACATCAAGCTGGTGCCCGACCTCTCGACCCTTTCGGTCGTGCCCTGGGAGACCGATCCGACGGCGCAGGTGATCTGCGACATCGTCGGCTCGCAGGGTGAACAGATCAGCTACACGCCGCGCAACGTTCTGAAGCGCGTGGTCGACCTCTACAAGCAGAAGGGCTGGAAGCCGGTCGTGGCGCCGGAAATCGAGTTCTACCTCGTCGCCCAGAACGACGATCCGGACTATCCGCTGCATCCGCCGAAGGGCCGCTCCGGCCGCTCGATCCTCGGTGGCCAGGGCTATTCCATCGCCGGGATCAACGAATTCGACGAACTGATCGACGACATCTACCACTTCTCCGAGAAGCAGGGGCTGGAGATCGACACGCTGATCCATGAAGAGGGACCGGCGCAGCTCGAGATCAACCTGCGCCACGGCGATCCGATCGAGCTTGCAGACCAGGTCTTCCTGTTCAAGCGCACGATCCGCGAGGCGGCGCTGAAGCACGGCATCTATGCCACCTTCATGGCCAAGCCCATGCAGGGCCAGCCAGGATCGGCGATGCACATTCACCAGTCGGTGGTCGAGATCAACACCGGCCGCAACCTGTTCTCGAACCCGGACGGCTCGGCATCGAAGGAGTTCTTCCACTTCATCGGCGGCATGCAGCACTACGTGCCGCGCACGCTGGTGATGATGGCGCCCTATGTGAACTCCTATCGACGACTGACGCCCGACATGTCGGCGCCGGTCAACACCGCCTGGGGCTACGACAACCGCACGACCGCCTTCCGCATTCCGGTGTCGGAGCCGATCGCCCGGCGTATCGAAAACCGGCTGCCGAGCTCGGACGCCAACCCCTATCTGGCGCTCGCCGCTTCGCTTGCCTGCGGCTATCTCGGCATCATCGAGCAGCGGGAACCGACGGCTCCGACCGAGGATACGGCCAACGAAGGCGAGATCCTCCTGCCGCGCGGCCTGCTCGAAGCCGTCTCGCTGCTGGAGTCGGCGCCGTCGCTTGCAGATGTGCTGAGCCCCGAGTTCATCGCCATCTATGCCGGCGTCAAGCGCGGCGAGTTCGAGACCTTCATGCAGGTGATCAGCCCCTGGGAACGCGAATTCCTGCTTCTCAACGTCTGACCTCTGAGGTTCTCCATGCCCTGGCAAAGCCCGATCTCGCCCGGTTACTCCTGGTATGAAGCAACCGTTCCGGATCGACCGGACTATCCCGCCATGCCGGGATCGCGCAAAGCCAATGTGGCGATCATCGGCGGTGGCTATACCGGGCTGCAGGCCGCATGGAACCTCGCCAGGCAAGGCGTCGATGTCACCGTGATCGACGCCTGCCGCTTCGGCGACGGCGCCTCTGGCCGCAATGGCGGCCAGTTCGGCACCGGGCAACGCGCCTGGGCGGACGAGAGCGAAGAAAGCCTCGGCCATGAGCGGGCGCAGGCGCTGTTTACCATGGCCGAGAATGCCAAGCGCTACGTGCTCGATTTCGCAAGCGCCCATGAGATCGACATCGAGTTCGTGCCGGGCCAGCTCTCGGTCGGCCACAAGAAGAGCCTGGAAAAGGACTATCGCGACCATGCGGAAGCGATGGCGACACGCTTCGGCTACCCGCACCTGACCTTCATGGAGCGCGAGGAAACGGCAAGCCGGCTCGGGTCGAGCCACTATCATTTCGGCATTCGCGATGCCGGCACCGGCCATATCCACCCGATGAAGCTGCTGGTGGGCCTTGCGAAGCAGGCGGCACTCGCCGGTGCCAACCTCTTCGAGCAGACCAAGGCCCTGAAGATCGACCGCCAAGGCGGTGCGATCATCATCACCACCGATCGTGGCACGATTGCCGCCGACCGCGTGCTCGTTGCCTGCAATGCCTATATCGGCAATCTGGAGCCGGTCAGCGCCAGCCACGTCATGCCGATCCGCTCCTTCATTGGCGCGACGACGGTGCTTTCCAACTATCCGAACATCATTCCCGGTGGCGAATCCGTCGACGATTCGCGCTTCGTCGTGCGCTACTTCCGCAAGTCGCGGGACGGTCGGCTGCTTTTCGGCGGCCGCGAAGCCTATACGGCCGACAATCCGCGCGACATTTCCACCCATATCCGCCGACAGATCAGCGAGATCTATCCGGAACTCGCCAATATCGAGATCACCCACGGCTGGGGCGGCTCCGTCGGCATCACCATGCCGCGCACCCCCTTCTGTCGCGAGGTCATGCCGGGCGTCACCTCGATCGGCGGCTATTCCGGCCACGGCGTGATGCTCTCCAACTATTGCGGCAAGCTTTATGCCGACCTGGCACTCGGCAAGGACACCGAGCTCGACCTCTTGAAGGCGCTGAAAATTCCGGCCTTTCCGGGCGGCACGCGATTCCGCTCCGCCCTTCTCTTCCTCGCGCTGAGCTGGTACGCATTACGCGACAGGTTCTGAAAAACGCTTGCGATGGCATTTTATTGCATCGCACTCTAGCGCCTTTAAATCGATTAGATTATATGTGCCCCTGACCTGAACAGATCGAGATATCCCATGAGCAGCCAGATCATTCCCGTCGAACCATTTGACTATGTGGTGTTCGGGGGCACCGGCGATCTTGCGGAGCGCAAGCTGTTGCCGGCGCTCTATCACCGGCAACTGGAAGGCCAGATCACGGAGCCGACCCGCATCATCGGCGCGTCGCGCGCAGCGCTCAGCCATGAGGATTATCGCAAGTTTGCCGTCGACGCCTTGAAGGAGCATCTGAAGGCCGACGAGTACAAGGAAGAGGAAGTCGCGAAGTTCGCCGCGCGCCTGTTCTACGTGTCCGTCGACGCCAAGTCGGACCAGGGCTGGGACGCGCTGAAGAAGATCCTCGAAGACGGCAAGGAGCGCATTCGCGCCTTCTATCTCGCCGTCGGCCCGGCCATCTTCGGCGACATTTCCGAGCGCATCCGCGATCACAAGCTGATCACCAAGAACACCCGCATCGTCGTCGAAAAGCCGATCGGCCGCGACCTCGCGTCTGCGACCGAGCTCAACGACACGATCGGCAAGGTCTTCCGCGAAGAGCAGATCTTCCGCATCGACCACTATCTCGGCAAGGAGACGGTGCAGAACCTGATGGCGCTGCGCTTTGCCAATGCGCTCTACGAGCCGCTTTGGAACTCCGCCCATATCGACCACGTGCAGATTACCGTGTCGGAAGCCGTCGGCCTTGAAAACCGCGCCGGCTACTATGACAAAGCCGGTGCGCTGCGCGATATGGTGCAGAACCACATCCTGCAGCTCGTCTGCTTCGTCGCCATGGAAGCACCGACCTCGATGGACGCCGAAGCAGTGCGCGACGAGAAGCTGAAGGTCCTGCGCGCGCTGAAGCCGATCACCTCGTCCAACGTCGAGCAGGTGACGGTACGCGGCCAGTACCGCGCCGGCGCTTCGGCCGGCGGCCCGGTCAAGGGCTATCTCGAGGAACTCGAAGGCGGCGTTTCGAACACCGAGACCTTCGTGGCGATCAAGGCCGAAGTCAGCAACTGGCGCTGGGCCGGCGTGCCCTTCTACATCCGCACCGGCAAGCGCCTTGCCGGCCGCATGTCGGAGATCGTCATCACGTTCAAGCAGATCCCGCACTCGATCTTCGACAACAATGCCGGCCGCATCTCGGCCAACCAGCTGGTCATCCGCCTGCAGCCGAACGAAGGCGTGAAGCAGTCGCTGATGATCAAGGATCCGGGTCCGGGCGGCATGCGCCTGCGCAGCGTCTCGCTCGACATGAGCTTTGCCGAGGCCTTTTCGGTCCGTAATGCGGACGCCTATGAGCGGCTGCTCTTCGATGTCGTGCGCAACAACCAGACGCTGTTCGTGCGCCGCGACGAGGTCGAGGCCGCGTGGAAGTGGGTCGATCCGATCCTGAAGGCCTGGGAGGAAACCGGGCAGCAGGTCCAGGGCTACACCGCCGGCACCTGGGGTCCGAGCCAGTCGATCGCGCTGATCGAGCGCGACGGCCGCACCTGGAACGATGCGATATAGGTGCACCGATGACGTCCAAGCTTCATACATTCGAGAATGGCGCGGCATTGGCGGAAGGCCTTGCCGATGCCGTCAGCCGGACTCTTGCCGCCGGTATCGCCGCACGCGGTTCTGCGAGCATCGCCGTTTCCGGCGGTTCGACGCCCAAGGCCTTCTTCCAGGCGCTCTCCAAGAAAGACATCGCCTGGGACAAGGTGACGGTGACGCTCGTCGACGAACGTTTCGTGCCCCCGGAAAGCGACCGGTCGAACCATGGCCTAGTTGCCGCCAACCTGCTTCAGGACAAGGCGGCTGCGGCCAGGTTCCTGCCGCTCTATCATGCCGCCCCGTCCGCCGAGGCTGCCGCTGACATCGCAAGCCGTGAAACGGCAGCGATCGGGGCACCGTTCGACGTGGCGATCCTCGGCATGGGAACGGACGGGCACACGGCATCGTTCTTCCCCGGCGGATCGCAGCTCGCGCGCGCCATCGATCCGGCAACGCCGCGCGGCGTGATCACGATGGAAGCGGCAGGTGCGGGCGAAACCCGACTGACCCTCACCTTCGCCAGCCTTCAGGATGCGCGGCTCCTGGTGCTGCACATCGAGGGCGAAGGCAAGAAGACCGTACTCGCCAAGGCCGAAGAAGCCGGTGACGAGAAGGACATGCCGATCCGGGCGGTGCTGCGCCGTGCCGCATCGCCAGTTGAGATTTACTGGGCGCCCTGATGCGTCAGGCGTCCCTGTTGAACGCAGGACAGACGCCCTGGATCGAATGATGTTGGGTCGTATGGCCCAATAGAACTTTTGGAAACCCGTTCGGCCGGTGGCGTTGCCATCGGAACGGACGCGCGTTTCTAAGAAATGCCGGGACGCAACGTGCGTTCTCCCAAGCGCGCCCGCGTTCCGGATCGATGACTGGACGAAGATGAGGAGCTCCAAGGCTCCGGAACAGGATTTGCCATGTCCGCCGATTCCCGCATTGCCGCGATCACCGCTCGCATCGTCGAGCGCTCGAAGCCCCATCGCGAACCCTATCTCGACCGCGTCCGCCGCGCGGCTTCAAGCGGCCCGCATCGCAGCGTGCTCGGCTGCGGCAACCTCGCACACGGTTTTGCCGTCTGTTCCCCCGCCGAGAAGGTGGCGCTTGCGGGCGACCGCGTGGCCAATCTCGGCATCATCACCTCCTACAACGACATGCTTTCGGCGCATCAGCCGTTCGAGACCTATCCGGCGCTGATCCGTGAGGCGGCGAGCGAAGCAGGTGGCGTCGCCCAGGTCGCCGGCGGCGTGCCGGCCATGTGCGACGGCGTCACGCAGGGGCAGCCGGGCATGGAGCTGTCGCTGTTTTCCCGCGACCTGATCGCCATGGCGGCCGGCGTCGGCCTGTCGCACAACATGTTCGATTCCACCGTCTATCTCGGCGTCTGCGACAAGATCGTGCCGGGCCTGGTGATTGCGGCGCTCACCTTCGGCCACCTGCCGGCGATCTTCGTGCCCGCAGGGCCGATGACCTCGGGCCTGCCGAACGACGAGAAGGCGCGCGTGCGCCAGCTCTTCGCCGAAGGCAAGGTCGGCCGTGACGAGCTGCTCGAAGCCGAATCCAAGTCCTACCACGGACCCGGCACCTGCACCTTCTACGGCACCGCCAACTCCAACCAGATGCTGATGGAGATCATGGGTTTCCACCTGCCCGGTGCCTCCTTCATCAATCCGGGCACGCCGCTGCGCGACGCGCTGACCAAGGAGGCGGCGAAGCGAGCGCTCGCGATCACCGCCATGGGCAACGAGTTCACCCCGGCGGGCGAAATGATCGACGAGCGCTCGATCGTCAACGGCGTTGTCGGTCTGCACGCGACCGGCGGCTCGACCAACCATACGATGCACCTCGTCGCCATGGCGCGGGCTGCCGGCATCGTGCTCACCTGGCAGGACATCTCCGAGCTTTCGGACATCGTTCCGCTGCTCGCACGCGTCTATCCGAACGGGCTCGCCGACGTGAACCACTTCCACGCCGCCGGCGGCATGGGCTTCCTGATCAGCCAGCTGCTTCGCGCCGGCCTGCTGCACGACGACGTGCGCACCGTCGTTGGCCAAGGGCTCGACGCCTACAAGATCGACGTGCGGCTGGGCGCCGACGGCAACGTCGAACGCGTGCCGACGCCGAAGGAAAGTGCCGACCCGAAGGTGCTTGCGACCATCGACCAGCCGTTCCAGCACACAGGCGGCCTGAAGATGCTGACCGGCAATCTCGGCAAGGCGGTGATCAAGATCTCCGCGGTCAAGCCGGACCGCCATGTCATCGAGGCGCCGGCCAAGATCTTCCATGATCAGGCCGAGCTCAATGCGGCCTTCAAGGCCGGCAAGCTCGAGGGCGACTTCATCGCCGTCGTGCGCTTCCAGGGACCGAAGGCCAACGGCATGCCGGAGCTGCACAAGCTGACGACCGTGCTCGGCATCCTCCAGGATCGCGGCCAGCGCGTCGCCATCCTGACGGACGGCCGCATGTCGGGCGCATCCGGCAAGGTGCCGGCGGCAATCCACGTGACGCCCGAAGCCAAGGACGGCGGCCCGATCGCCCGCATCCAGGAAGGCGACATCGTGCGCATCGACGCCGTTGCCGGCACGATCGAAGTGCTGGTCGAAGATATCGCGCTCAAGACACGGGTGCCGGCGCATGCGGACCTGTCGGATAACGAATTCGGCATGGGTCGCGAGCTGTTCGCGCCGTTCCGGGCGATTGCAGGCGCTGCCGATCAGGGCGCCAGCGTTCTCTTCCACTGACATGCAAAAGCGCCGCTCCCACTGGGACGGCGCTTTTGGTCTTCAAACGATCGGGAATCGCTTACGGCAGAGGTCCCGGAAACATGTCGTTGCGCCCGTCGTAGCGCTCGATCTCCAGCGTGAAGACGTCGATGTTCTCGATGCAGCGCGCATTGATCGAGATCTTGTTGTCCGGGTAGCCGCCGCGCATGATCGGCGTCGAACAGGTCGGGCAAAAATGATGTCCCTCGTTGAGCCCGCGCCAGATGTAACTCGACAGGCGTCGCTTCTCGGTCAGGAGCTTCACCTTGGCTGCATCCACCTTCCAGTGCAGGAAGCCGGAGCGCCGGCAGGTCGAGCAGTTGCAGTCGACGAGACCGGTAAGCTCGTCGTCGACTTCGACGGCGATATCGCCGCAATGGCAGGAAAGCCGATAGGGTCGCTGCATGGTTCGGGTCCGAATCCGTTGATGAAGACCACAACCATTCATTGAGCGTCGCGGGATCGTCAAGCCCGGCGCAACGGCTCAACGGTAGATGTCGAGCGTCCGATTGCGGTGGTTCGGATGGGTGCTGTAGACGAAGATGCGATTGAGGTCGCGGTCAGTCAGCATGCGCAGGAACCGCGCCTCGATGACATCATTGGCATGCACCCGCTTCAGGAGGCAGCCGATCATCTGGATGCGCGCACTCGGGATATCCAGGTAGAAATTCTGCGGGAGCTGGTATTGCGTGAGGATACTGATCAACGCGCCGCTCTTCGAAAGCTTGATGATCTCGCAGCGGCGCGAGCTCAGCTGCGTCATGCCCTTCTCGGTGTATTCGATGCGTGCCTCGTTCCGCGTGTCCTCCATCGGAAAGTTTGTTTCCCGGTCGTACATGAAGGACTCTTCCTTGTTCAGGAAGTGCTGGTACATCACCGGCGCCGCGCCTCTCATCGAAATGCCTTTCCGTATCCCCTTTTGAGACAGACTAGCGGCAGAGATTTAACAGAGGGTTTGATCTGCAGGTTGCATTGAAAAAACCCGCCCGATTTTAAGGGGCGGGTTCGATTGGAGCGGCCTGTTCGTGTCAGCGGCGATAGGTGCGACCGTCGGCGTCGAAAAGGTGCAGCTTGGCCTTGTCGGCGGTGAAGCGCACCTTGTCGCCGCGATGAACCGGCAGGATGCCGGGGATCTTGGCGATGATCGGCTCCTTGTCGACCAGACCCTCGATATAGAGCAGCGTCACTTCGCCGAGCGCCTCGACAATCGAGACCGTGCCTTCGAACAGAAAATCGTCGCTGGTGGTCGTTTGCAGGTCTTCGGGCCGAACGCCGAAGCTCGCCGTCTTGCCGTTTTGCGCTGCGTCGCTCGGGATATCGAGGGTCACGCTCTTGCCGCCAGTCAGCTTCACCGTCGTCTGCGCGCCGGTCGCCGTCACCGTCGACGGGATGATGTTCATCGCCGGCGAGCCGATGAAGCGTGCGACGAAGAGATTGGCAGGCCGCTCGTAGAGTTCCAGCGGCGCGCCCACCTGCTCGATATGGCCCTGCGACAACACGACGATGCGGTCGGCGAGCGTCATCGCCTCCACCTGGTCGTGGGTGACGTAGATCATCGTCGTGTCCGCCATCTGCTCGCTGAGCTTGGCGATCTCGATGCGGGTGGCGACACGCAGCGCCGCGTCGAGGTTCGAAAGCGGTTCGTCGAACAGGAAGACCTTGGGGTCGCGGCAGATCGCGCGGCCGATGGCGACGCGCTGGCGCTGGCCGCCGGACAGCGCCTTTGGCAGGCGATCGAGGTACTTGGTGAGCTGGAGGATATCGGCGGCGTTGCGCACGCGGCGATCGATCTCCTCCTTGCTTTCCTTGGCGATCCGCATGCCAAAGGCCATGTTGTCGTAGACGGTCATGTGCGGATAGAGCGCGTAGGACTGGAACACCATGGCGATGCCGCGCTTCGACGGCGGCACGGTGTTGACCCGCTCGCCGTCGATGAACATGTCGCCGCCGGTGATCTCCTCGAGACCGGCGATCATGCGCAGAAGCGTCGACTTTCCGCAGCCGGACGGGCCGACGAAGACGATGAACTCGCCCTGCTTGATGTCGAGATTGATGCCATGGATGACATCGACCGCGCCGTAGGATTTGCGGATATCTTTAAGCAGCAGACCCGTCATTGCACCCTCCCCTTCGGTTCTTCCCGTCAGTTCTTGCTCTCATTTTGGTTCGGCCGACCTATCAGACCAACCGTGCGAAATACGCGCCCCAGGCGGGCAGATTGACCGTTCTGTCCTTCACTTCGGCGGTAAAACCGTGGCCCTCGAGCGCCGACACCGGCTCGTTCGGCAGGATGCCCGTCGCCCGTTCGCCGCTCATGTTGAACAGGCAGAAAAGTTTCTCGTTGCCGTAGCTCCGGACGAAGGCCAGCACCTGTCCGTCCGTATCCAGGAACTCGATCTCGCCCTTGGCGAAGGCCGGATATGCCTTGCGGAAATGCAGGAAGCGGCGGTAGTGCTCCAGCACCGACGCCTGATCCCCCTGCTGCGCCGATACGGCGCGCTGCAGATGTTCGGCCGGCACCGGAAGCCAGGGCCTGGCGCTGCCGAAGCCGCCATTGACCGCGCCGGCGTCCCAGACCATCGGCGTGCGGCAGCCGTCGCGTCCCTTGAAGTCCGGCCAGAACTGGATGCCATAGGGATCCTTCAGGTCCTCATAGGCCAGTTCCGCTTCGCTCAGCGCGAGTTCCTCGCCCTGATAGATGCAGACCGAACCGCGCAGCGACATCAGCAGGCTTGCCAGCAGCTTCGCGTGGGCGTCGCGATCGGCAACGCCCCGGCCCCAACGGCTGACATGACGCACGACGTCGTGGTTGGAAAAGGCCCAGCAGGCCCAGCCTTCGGGTGCCGCTTTCTGGAAATTGCGCAGCACTTCGGCGACGGTCGCCGGCGTCAGCGGGTCCGGCGCCAGGAATTCGAAAGCGTAGCACATCTGCATCTTGTCGCCGCCGGAGGTGTATTCGCCGGCGATCTCCAGCCCGCGCTGGCTGTCGCCAACCTCGCCGACCGCAGCAATCGCCGGGAACTCGTCCATGACCGCACGGAAGCGCTTCAGGAATTCCAGATTCTCCGGCTGGTTCTTGTCGTAGAGATGTTCCTGATAGTTGTACGGGTTCACCGCCGGCGCGGTCTGGGCGTTGCGACGTTCCGGCGCCAGGGCCGGATTGTCGCGCAACTGCTTGTCGTGGAAGTAGAAGTTGATGGTGTCGAGGCGGAAGCCATCGACCCCACGCTCCAGCCAGAAGCGCTCGACCCCGAGCAGCGCGTCCTGAACGTCCGGATTGTGCAGGTTGAGGTCCGGCTGCGAGGTCAGGAAGTTGTGCATGTAGTATTGCAGGCGCGTCGGATCCCAGGCCCAGGCCGAGCCGCCGAAGATCGACAGCCAGTTGTTGGGCGGGGTGCCATCCGGTTTGGAGTCGGCCCACACATACCAGTCGGCCCTGGCATTGGTCCGGCTCGACCGGCTCTCGACGAACCAGGGATGCTGGTCCGACGTGTGCGACAGAACGAGGTCGATCATCACCCGGATGCCGAGGCGATGCGCCTCCGCGATGACGGCATCGAAATCGGCAAGGCTGCCGAAGATCGGGTCGACATCGCTGTAGTTGGAGACGTCGTAACCGAAGTCCTTCATCGGCGAGGTGAAGAACGGCGAAATCCAGATCGCATCGGCACCGAGAGCGGCGATATGCGGCAACCGGGCAACGATGCCCTTGAGGTCGCCGATACCGTCGCCGTTGGAATCCTGGTAGGAGCGCGGATAGATCTGATAGATCACCGCGCCGCGCCACCAGTCCCGATCGGCCCGCAAGGTGGAAGTGCTCATTTCGGTCATGCTCATTGTCTCAAGTAGTCCCAGGTTGTCAGCCGCCCTTGACCGAGCCCGCCAGCAGGCCGCGCACGAGATAGCGCTGCAGGCTGAAGAAGACGATCAGCGGAACGATGATGGTGATGAAGGCGGAGGCGGTCAGGATTTCCCAGTTGCCGCCGCGTGAACCCAAGAGGTTGACGAGCCGGCCCGTCAGAACCAGTTCGTCGGGCCCGGCCCCCAGGAACACGATCGCCACCAGCAGGTCGTTCCAGGTCCACAGGAACTGGAAGATCGCGAAGGAAGCGAGTGCCGGGAAGGACAGCGGCAGGATGATCTTGACGAAGATATCGAAATCGCTGGCGCCGTCGACGCGGGCAGATTCCATGATTTCGCGCGGCAGGCCGGCCATATAGTTGCGAAGCAGATAGATCGCCAGCGGCAGGCCGAAACCGGTATGTGCGAGCCAGATGCCGACATAGGTCTTGGCCGGCACGCCGAAGAAGGCGCCGACGCCGTTATAGAGCTTCAGAAGCGGGATCAGCGACATCTGCAGCGGCACGACGAGAAGGCCGACGACGACGGCGATCAGGATCGCCCGGCCCGGAAACGGCATCCAGGCGAGCGCGTAGGCCGCGAAAGCGGCGATCATGATCGGGATGATCGTTGCGGGCACGGCAACCGTCAGCGAGTTGATGAAGGATCGCCCGATACCCTCGGCACTCAGAACCTCGACATAGTTGTCGAAGGTGAAGCGCGGCGGCGACGAGGCGGTAACGAAGACGCGCTGACCGCGCGAACCTTCCATCTTCCTGTCGGAGACGATCTCAAAATTGCCGTCGGCCTGCACGGTCAGCTTTTCGCCGTCGTTGAGTTCGGCGGTTTCGCCTACCTTGAATGCGGTCGGCTCACGGCTGTTAAAACCGAAGGCGGAGATCTGCCCCGCCTGCCCGTCAAGCAGGTTGCCGGAAATGACGAACTTGCCGTCGCGCTCAACCTGGGCGTCGGGGCCTGGAGCACGAACGACGATGTTCTGCGACGAGGTCGAAAGCGCCGTCCACCAGCCGGAGACGGCAAGCTGGTCCTTGTCGCGCAGCGACGAGATCAAGAGGCCCGCGGTCGGCAGCGTCCAGAGCGCGACGATCAGGAAGACCGAGAGGTGGACGACCCACATGAGGGGTGAGCGTGTCGCTGGATTCATCTCAGTGCCCCTTCATTTCCTTGGCCGCATTGCGGATGTTCCAGACCATGATCGGAATGACGAGGATCATGATGACGACGGCGATGGCCGCACCGCGACCGAAGTCGCCGCCCCCTCGGAACATCCAGTCGAACATGAGATTGGCGAGCACCTGGCTCTGCCATTGGCCGTTGGTCATGGCGAGAACGATATCGAAGACCTTCAGAACGAGGATGGTAATCGTCGTCCAGACGACGGCGATCGTACCCCAGATCTGCGGCACCATGATCTTGAAGAAGATCTGCCATCCATTGGCGCCGTCGATGACGGCGGCCTCGATCGTCTCCTCGGGAATGCCGCGAAGCGCCGCCGACAGGATGACCATGGCAAAACCCGTCTGGATCCAGACGAGGATCGCCATCAGGAAGAAATTGTTCCAGAACGGCAGCGTGATCCAGGCCTGCGGCGCACCGCCGAAGGCAACGACGATGGCGTTCAGAAGGCCGATCTGCTCGGCGCCCTCGGGGCGGAAATCATAGATGAACTTCCAGATGACCGCGGCGCCAACGAAGGAGATCGCCATCGGCATGAAGATCAGCGTCTTGGCGATATTGCCCCACCAGATGCGATCGGTCAGCGCGGCTATGACGAGACCGAAGAAGGTCGCAAGCGCCGGAACGACGAGCAGCCAGAGGAAGTTGTTGTAGATCGACTGGCGGAACTCGCCGTCGTTGACCATCCAGGCATAGTTGCTGACGCCGACGAAACTCTGCCCGGCACGGTCGTGGAAACTGTACCAGAGCGACATGATCACGGGATAGATGAGGTAGGTCGCCAGCGCAAAGAGCGCCGGCGCCAGGAACAGCCACGGGCGGATGGCATTGGTGATGCGCAGGTTTCGCGACGCGACGGCACCTGATTTTCCCTTGGACGGGAAGATCAGGTCGAGAACGAAACTGGTGCCCCAGAAGTAGGCGGCACAGCCGAGCACCCCCGCCAGCATGAATCCCGCCGCGGCGGCTAGCTGATAAAACATGACATGTCCCTCCCCTTGGGTGCACGTCCCCGTGCAGGGCTGGCGATTGTCGCCGTTCTCATTGGGGCGCGCGCCTCGTAGGTTCAGTGCGGGAAACGAACGGAAAAAACCATACGCTTTTCCTCGTCCCGCGCTGGCCGCGAACCCGGATCGACTGCGGGCGGCATTTCTGCCGCCCGCCATCAGTTGTTACTTGATGGCGTCCCAGGCCTTCTGAACGCCGTCGGCGACGTCGGCCGACGACTTGCCGCCGACGAAATCGACCATGCCGGTCCAGAACGCGCCGGCACCGATCTTGCCCGGCATCAGGTCGGAACCATCGAAGCGGAAGGTGGTAGCGTTCAGAAGAATCTCGCCCTGCTTCTTCAGCGGCGGGTTGCCGTAGGTATCGACGTTGACGCTCTTGTACGGCGTCAGGAAGCTCGTCTGCGCCATCCAGACTTCATGCGCAATCGGCGTCTTCAGGAATTCGATGAAGGCGCGCGCTGCCGGCGTATCCTTGGTGATCATCGCCAGCGTGCCGGCGCCGAGCACCGGATTGCCGAGCTCCTTCTTGCTCTCGTAAGGCGGCATGTAGAAGAAGTCTGCGTCCTCGCCGATTACGGTTCCCTCCGGGAAGAAGGACGGGATGAACGACGCCTGGTGGTGCAGGTAGCACTTCGGCGGCGAGGCGAAGAGCCCCTTCGGGCTGTCGCGGAAGTCGGTGGAGGCAACGGCTGCGGCACCGCCATCGACGAACTTGTCGTTCTTGGCAAACCAGCCGAACTCGTCGAGCGCGCCGATGACGGCCGGGTCGGTGAACGGGATCTCGTTCTTGACCCACTTGTCGTAGACATCGGCCGGCTGGGTGCGCAGCATCATGTCTTCAACCCAGTCGGTCGCCGGCCAGCCGGTGGCACCACCGGAGCCAAGGCCGATGCACCAGGGCTTGCCGCCGTCAGCGGCGATCTTCTCGGTCAGCGCCTTCAGCTCTTCCATGGTCTTCGGCACTTCGTAGCCGCCGTCCTCGAAGTTTTCAGGCGAGTACCAGACGAGCGACTTCACGTCGATCTTGTACGGGAAGGCATAGAGGGCGGCATTGCCGTCCTTGCCCTTGTAGGTCGAGAGGTCGACCCAGGACTGGCCGGCGGCGTAGTTGTCGAGCAGCCACTTCTGGGTGTCGTCGCCGAGCGGCGTCAGGTAGCCCTTGGAGGCGAGATCGGCGATCAGCCCCGGCTGCGGCAGGATCGAGATTTCGGAGGGACTGCCGGCCTGAGTGTCGATGACGATCTGCTGTTCGTAGTTTTCAGAGGACGAGTACTTGATCTCGACGCCCGTCGCTTCGATGAAATAGGCATAGACGCTCTTGAACAGCGCCTCGTCCTCGCCGCGCCAGGGGCCGAAGATCGTCAGCGTCTGCCCCTTCAGGTCGTGACCCTTCTTGAACTCCTCGAAGCTCGCCCAGTTGAATTTCGTATCTTCGCCCGGCTTGAACTTGAGGTCCGCAGCACCGGCAGCGCCCGCCATGAGGGCAAACGCCGCCACGCCCAACAGCAATGATCTCTTCACGTCCTTCTCCTCCCAGGATGAACCCGGATCCCGCCGGGCAGTCGACAATGCGCAAAAATTCAAAGCGCTTTGAGTTCGCTAACAAACCATTGCGACACGCGCGGAGTCAAGAGCTTTCCCGGAACCTGGTCTCCAGGCGACATTTTTGTGCTCTGCGGTAACGTTTTGCACCGCGCAATGGTTGAATTCCGCTTTGTTGCTCGAAAAACGGATGCTACACAAACCCTTGGCGCTGGGACCAAACACCAAAAATCATACGGATATCCAAAGCGCTTTGGGAGGAATCCTGACCATGGCGGTCAATCTCAAGCAACTTGCGGAACTGCTCGGACTGTCGCAGACGACGGTCAGCCGGGCTTTGAACGGCTTTCCGGAAGTCAACGCAGAGACCCGCCAGCGTGTGCTGCAAGCCGTGCGTGAGACCGGCTACAGGCCGAACCGCGCCGCCCAGCGGCTTGCCACCGGCAGGGCCTATTCGATCGGCATGGTCATGCCGATCGCCCCCGGCATCGATTCCGACGTGCATTTCGGCGAGTTCCTGGCGGGGCTCGCGGAAGAGGCGGTCAAGCACGACTTCCACTTCGTGCTCAATCCGAGCGCGCCCGAGGACGAGGAGGTGACGTTCCGGCGGCTTGCGGCCAGCGGCAATGTCGACGCCCTGTTCCTTGCCTACATGCGTGCCAACGACCCGCGCATCGCCATGCTGAAGTCGCTGTCGATCCCCTTCGTCGTGCACGGCCGGTCAATCGGCGAAAGCCGCGACTATCCGTTCCTCGACATAGACAACACGAGCGCCTTCTACGATGCGACGCGGTTGCTCATTCAGCTCGGACACCAGCGGATCGCGCTGATCAACGGCCCGGAATATCTGGCTTTTTCCATTCGGCGGAAGAAGGGCATGGTGCGGGCACTCGCAGAGCACGGGCTTTCGCTCGACGAGGCGCTGGTCCAGCATTCGCTGATGACGGACGAACACGGCTACCGCAGCATGCAGCCCTTCCTGCAGCATGCCGACCCGCCGACGGCGGTGCTCTGTTCAAGTACGGTGCTGGCCCTTGGCGCGGTCAGGGCCATCAACCAGGCGGGATTGAAGATCGGCGAGGATATTTCGCTGATCGCCCATGACGACGTCTTGCCGATGCTGAAGCCCGAGAATTTCAGCGTTCCCCTGACGACGACACGCTCGTCGCTTCGGGCCGCCGGCGCCCGCATCGCCACCCGCCTGATCGGCGGCATCCTGAAACGCGGCGACTATCCGGAACAGGAACTCTGGCGCGCCGAACTCATCGTGCGCGCCTCGACCGGGCCGGCCCCGCAAAAATGAAAACGCGCCGCAATCGCGACGCGTCTCGTCATTCGATCCGAGCCGGCATCAGAAGCGCGGCGGCTTGCGGCCGGCCTTGCGGTGTGCGGCAATTACCGTGTTTGCCATCAACATGGCGATCGTCATCGGTCCGACGCCACCCGGCACGGGCGTGATCACGCTTGCTACCGCGGCCGCCTCAGCAAAAGCGACGTCACCAACCAGCTTGGATTTGCCCTCGCCCTTTTCCGGCGCCGGCACCCGGTTGATGCCGACATCGATGACTGTCGCGCCGGGCTTGACCCAATCGGCCTTCACCATCTCCGGACGGCCGACGGCGGCGACCAGGATATCGGCATTGCGGCAGACGGCCGGCAGATCCTTGGTGCGCGAATGGGCCGTCGTGACCGTCGCATTGGCGGCCAGCAGCAGGGCCGACATCGGCTTGCCAAACAGGTTCGAGCGGCCGATGACGACGGCGTTGAGACCCGAAAGATCATCGCCGTGGGTCTGGCGCACGAAGACCATGGCACCCGCCGGCGTGCAGGAAACGAGACCGCCTTCGAGATCGCCGGTTGCAAGCTTGCCGGCGTTGACGACGTGCAGGCCGTCGACGTCCTTTTCCGGCAGGATCGACTGGATGATCGGCTCGGAGTTCAGGTGCTTGGGCAGCGGCAACTGCACGAGGATGCCGTGGATGGAGGGATCGGCGTTGAGTTCGGCGACGAGTGCGGCAAGCTCCTCCTGCGTGGTGGTCTCCGGCAGCGTGTGCTGGATCGACAGGAAGCCGCATTCCTTGGCCATCTTGCTCTTGGAAGAAACATAGGCATGGCTTGCCGGATCGTCGCCGACGATCACGACGGCGAGACCTGTGCGAACGCCGGCATCCGTTTCGAGCGCACGGGTCGCGGCCTTCACGCTTTCGATCACCGAAGCAGCGACCTGCCTGCCATCAATCACAGTCGTCACGGCATGTTCCTCCTGGCTTCCTGTTCACGCGGCACACTCTAGTTCGCCCGGGAAAAGGCGATGGCCTCAAAGCGCCCTATGCTGTCCCAAACGCATAAATGCAAGAGGCGGCGGCGAGGTTGGCTGCCGTTTCGCGTGCCCCGACGATATTTCCTCTCAAGACTGAGGGGTGAACGTGGTTTCGCCGAAAGCCGTGAGGTCTCAGCCTCACAAGCCGTTCGCGAATGGAGCGTGCCTCTCCGCCCGTCGTATCAGCGACGCGCGAGCTTCTGGCGGGAATAGTGCTCGACCCGGGACCTGAGCGCGCGCAGGCCTTCCTGGACCTTGGCGATGTCGGCGTCATCCTCGTCTGCGTCCTGCGACACCGGTCGGGCCGCGTGCGGCTCCGGCGCTACGCTGCGGCGCGCGACGGCGTAGGCAGCGCTCAGCGACTGCGCATGGTGCGCAGCGGGACTGAACTGCGGCGGCAGTTCGAGCTTGACTGAGGCCGGATCCGTTTGCGGCGGCTGGCGCCGCGCCGGCTCGGGGCCGCCATCGGGTTCCGGCGGCTCGGGCGCCCGATCGTCCTCGGCCTTGCCGGCTGCGGGGAACAATCCGTTCAAGCTGCGATAGATGCCGAGCAGCACGCCGAGGCCAAGGCCGGCAATGAAGCCCGCCATCGTGGCGGCAATCACGATGATCTTGCGGGAGGGGCCCTTTGCCTGCAGCGCCGGCTCGGCCTTGGAGATCACCCGGATGTTCTTCGCGGTCAGCTTTTCCTCTTCGCGCGTTTCGCCGGCGCGTTTCAGGAAGGATTCGTAGATTTCGCGGGTCGCCGCCGCTTTTCGCTGCAACTCGCGCAGCTCGACGAATTCGGCGGAGCTATCGATCTGCCGTGCCTTCTGCACGGCAAGTTGCCGCACCAGATCCTGTTCCGTTCGCTGGGCGCGGTCGAGCTCGGTTCCGGCCGCTGCCGCGATCCGGCGCAGCTCGTTGGCGATCTCGGAGCGCGACGCCTCGAGCGCCTGCTGCACGGCGATGCGCTGCGGGTGGCGTGGCCCGAGGCTCGCGTCGAGGGCGCTCAGCTGCGCCCGGGTCGCGGCATATTGCTTGCGCAGTTCGGAGAGCGCCAGCGAGTTGATTTCCTCCGGATAGGCGCCCGTCAGGACATCGTTGAGCTGCACCTTGCCGGAAGCTTCGGCCTTGGCCTTCGCTTCGGCGATGCGATTGCGCGCGGCAGCGACCTGGTCACTGAGACTCAAGAGCTGCTTGTCAGCGATCAGTTCACCGCCGGCGCCGACGATATCGTTGCTCGCCTTGTAGTCTTCGACGGCTTTTTCGGCCGCGTCGAGCTCAGCCTTCAGCTCCTTGATGCGGGCGTCGAGCGCAACGGTCGTCTTCTGGAAGAAGCCGGATTGTGCCGCCGCCTCCTCGCCGAGGAACGTCTCCACCAGCCGGTTGGCGATCAGTGCCGATTTCTCGGGATCCCTGGTCTTCGCCTCGACGGTGACGATGAAGGTCTTCGGATCGCGCCAGACCTGAATGGCCTCGCCCATCGTCTTCAGGACGCGCGCGGACGCATCGCCACCGGACGTCCTGCCCGCGAACTCCGCGTCGTTTTCCAGATCCAGGCTGGCCGCGACCTTTTCCATGACCGTTCGCGAGCGCAGCACTTCGAGCTGGCTGTCGAGCAGGGCGAGAATGCCTTCGGTTGCGAGCGATTGCTTCGACAGGTCGGAGTCCGTCAGCCGCACCTCGCGCGGATCGACATAGAGCTTGCTCTCGGACACGAAGACGCTCGGCGTCGACAGCGCCAGCAGAACGCCGCCGACCGCGCCAAGCGCCGTGGTCGCGAGTATGATCTTGCGAAGCTGCCAGACCGCGCGCAGCACGGTCTTGATGTCCACGAGCGGGCGGTCGCCGGCGGCCTGCAAATCGGCCGCAGCTGTCGCCGCGGCACGGTCCGGCGGTCTATCGGCCAGCCAGCGCGCAAACTTGTCACGCATGCCGTCGAGGCCCGATTGGCCGCGTGCAGCCGAAGCCCTGCCTTTCGGCCGCGTCGTTTCACCGGATGTTTGCTGCCCCTCGAAGCGGCCTTCGCCACGCGTCGCTGCGCGATCGGCTGACCCTGCGGGTCCGGACAGTCGGTCGAGCAAGGACGAACCGGCGCGCGTATCTCGCGCACGCGCCTGCTCACGCGCGTCGTCGGCTGCAAAATCGAGCAACGATGCACGCGGAACCGGGCGTTTCTCGTCGTCGATGTTGAACATGACTGATCCCGCGGCTGCCGAAACGGCGAATTCCGAATAGTGAAGCCAACCTAAGGAAACATGGAAAACAAATCGTTAACTTCCCTGCAAACGCGGGCGCGGACGACGTGATCTCACGCCTTATTAAGCTTTCCCGCCTATGACGGAAGGACGAGCGCAATTCCAGGAGACCGCTTTGCAGGCCCTTTCCTTGGAACTGTGAGAAATCAAGGAGATAGAGCGTTTCCGTCGACAGTGACGAGGAGACGCGCTACCGGAAACGTCGGCCGTGCCCCATCGCGTCAAAGCGCTTTATCTCCGCCACCGGGCGCTCATCCACGCCTACCTCTCGATGACCGGAGGCTCGGCAGGCCGGCTCGTGCTTTCGCTGGTCTATTTCATCGCCGTCGCCAACACGCTCGCGATCGCCGACTTCGGATTGTTCGCAACGGCATCCGCTGCCGGCATCATGATATCGCGCGTGCTTGCTTTCGGCTTCATGTCGCCGCTCTATCGCGTCGCGACCGTGAAGCCGCTGCTGGTCGGCACCTATAGCGCCGGCTTCCTGGTCGGCGCAGTACTTTCTTTGCCGCTGATCGCGATCATCTGCGCGATCACCTTCCTCGCCCTCTTTTCCCTCGACATGGCGGCAGGCACCTTCGCGGCCTTCATGCTTGCCGAAATCCTCTGCTGGCGCGGGCTGGAGACCGCGGTCATCGTGCTGAACGGCCTTGGCCGCTTCGGGCGCGGGGCTCTGCTCGTGGTGATCGGAACGGCGATCCGCACCGGCGCGGCCCTCCTCCTTGCCTTCCTTCCCTGGGGTACACTTGAGGCCTGGTCCTACTTCTACCTGCTTGCGAATGCGCTCGGCCTCGCGGTCGCACTCCTCTGGTTCTATCCGCGCGTTCGCCTGCGCTGGCAGCCCCGGCTCTACTTCCGGCGGTGGGCGGATTCCGTGTCGGTCGCCGGTGCCGAAGTGCTCTTTTACATCCAATCGGAATTCGATAAGATCGCCGTGCTTGCGATCGGCGGGCCGGCCGTCTCGGGCCTCTATGCCATCCTGATGCGGCTCGCAGACCTGACGGCGCTGCCCGTGCGGTCGTTCAACACCCTGCTTGTCCAGCGCATCATGCGAACACCCGAGGCGATTGCCCGCTGGCGTGTCCGGCTGGCGATCGAACTCCTGGTCGCGCTTGCATCCTTCGCAGCCATCGCGGCCATGGCATTCTACCTATGGGTCTTCCCGGATGGCCTCGGGCGCAATGTTTCGGCCGCTGCCCCGATCGTCGCGATGATCCTGCTCGTGCCCTCGTTCCGCAACCTGATCGAGTACCACTCCGAACTGCTCTACGCGACCGGCCGCACGGTGCGGCGCATGCTCAACCTCATGATTGCCGGCATCGTCAAGGTGGGTCTGCTGGTGCTGTTGTTGCAGACGACGACCGACGTCGCGACCTGGGCGCCGGCGCTCAACGGGATCTTCCTCGTCCTCTACGCGCTCTCGTTCGGGCTGACCTACTCAGCGCTCAGGAAGCCGACCGAACGGGTCATCTGAAAGATGAACGCCTAACTCAGGCCGCGAGTTCAAACACCGCCCGGCGGATATCGTCGAGGTCGTGGCCGACGAAGGACTGCACACCGATGCCGATCTGGTGGGGCGCCATATCCTTCAGAAACGCCCTCAGACCGGAGAGATCCTGGCGGTAGCTGTCTTCGAACCAGAGCACATGGCAGAGCGCGGCATCGGAGGGAACATGCCCCTCCCCGCCCAGAACCTCGTCGACGAAACGGCCGTAGATCGTGCATTCGGAAAAGGCGCGCGTGCGTGTGACGGCCCGTATCCAGCTCCTGCCGTGCCGCGCCTCGATATGCTCAAGCAGCTTGCGGCAGGTATCGGTGCGCCAGGCGATCAGCGTGTTGATGTAGTCGTTGGCCGGCAGTGTATACGGGCCGATCCCGAGCAGCCGGTCGGAATGGGCGAGCCATTCGAGATGGTTGGAGCGCATATGCCGATCGATCGCCCCGTCCTTGCGGTAGAGCGTCAGCCGGTCCGCCTGCCAGAGGCTTGTGGGATCGAAGGGGCGCAGGAAGACGACATCGGAGTCGACCGCGAACATCGCCGGCTCGTCGATGTGGCGGGCGAGCGCCAGGCGGCGAAGCTGCTGGGCATGCCAGCCGCGCAGCGGCAGTCCGAAGGGGCTGAGCCACAGCTTGCGGCGACCGCCGGACAACGGATCGGTAACCGGGTGCAGCCACCAGGGCAGAAGATCGCGTTCGCTGATCACCTGGCGCCTCGAGCCTTCCAGTTGCCGGAACAGCTTAACGTCAAACTCGGCAACCAGCAGATAGTGGCGCCAATCGCCCAGAAGCTGGCGGTCCATGCTTTCGCACATCAGCCGGCAGCGTTCGAAGTCGTTCGAATAGGACGCTGTGACAATGGCTGTGCGCATGGTCTGACCGTTCACGATGTTCCCGTCCGCAGGCTGGTGTCGGCGGCGCTTTCCCGCGCCCGCCCCGACAGCTTGTGCCAGAGGACGTGAAACAGGAAAAGCGGGTTTCCGAGGACATAGCGACGCCACATGCGCCGCGGCTCGACCGCCAGGCGGAAGAACCATTCCAGCCGCATCCGGCGCAGGAACTTCGGCGCCCGCGGAAAGGCTTCCGCGACGAAGTCGAAGAGCGCGCCGACGGTTATGACCAATCGGGCGTCCTGCGGCCCGACATGTGCATCGACCCATTTCTCCTGCCTGGGGCTTCCCATCGCCACCAGCAGGATGTCGGCGTCCAGCGCCCGAAGATCGGCGAGCACCTGCTCGGAGCGGTCACGATCGAAGAACCCGTCC
Source organism: Ensifer adhaerens (assembly GCF_002940685.1). Lineage (GTDB taxonomy): Bacteria > Pseudomonadota > Alphaproteobacteria > Rhizobiales > Rhizobiaceae > Ensifer > Ensifer adhaerens_E. The sequence goes on from NZ_PNFP01000006.1 coordinate 323,699, forward strand.
GAAACGGGAACAAACTCGTGCCACGGCGCATGCCTGCGAAAATTTTCGGCCGCGCGCGCCAGCACCGTCGGCCGCGCGCCGATCATCGCGACGCGCAGCGGCCGTTCGACGAAGGTCAGCAGCGCCGGCACGAAATCGGTGCCATTGAGATTGGCGGGAAACATGCTGCCGTAAAAGAGAAAGGAGGCAATATCGACGCCGTGACCGTCGGGAAAGACGACTTGCCGGCTGAGGACCTCGCGGTACGCGCCGTCGCGCATCATCAGGTTGGCATTGTTGGCGTTGAGGAATGCGAGGGTCGTTTGCCCGCCCGGCCGCGAAAGGATGTCGGCCGCAAAGGCAAACGCGTTCTCCCAGTCGAAATCGACCACCGGCATGCCCAGGATAAGGCGCCTGGAAATGGCGGCGTTCGCGCCGGCGGCCGTCCTGGTCACGATCGCCCCCCGTCATGGAGCTTCAGCTCGGGCGGAACCGACAGTGGCTCGGCTGCCGCGCTGTGGCCAAGGCCAGCGAGCACATTACGCATGACCCGCATCAGCCGCGCCTTCTGGGCGCGATGGAAGAGCGCCCCGTCGAGACGCTGGCGGTCGCCGCCGCGCACCCGGGCAACCTTGTCGATCAACAGGCGCGCAAACTCCGCCGGATCTTCGGCCGCCGAGCAGTTTTCCGGAAGCGCCTCGATGCCGCGCAACGACGCCTGTGTCGCCACCGAAGGCATACCGAGTTCGAAGGTCTCGATGCTCTTCAATTGCACGCCCGTGCCGCCACGGCTGATGAGCGGTATGACGGCGCTTTCGGTAACGAAGGCGCGGGCGTCCGGGACCCGCCCGACGAAACGAACGCCGGGATGGGAAACCGCGGGCATGCCGTCCATCTGGCCGGCAACGGCGATCGAGAAGTCCTGCGGCAGATGCGGCACGACCTCGGCGAGAAACCAGTCGAGCCCCAATCGGTTCGGCCGCCAGCTCCAGGTCCCGATCAGGCCGAGATCCTGACGCAGGTCAGGCTCGACGGTCGGTGCTGCGGCCGCCTCCCAACCGGTCACCAGCGGCAGCACGAAGGCCCGATCGCTGACGGCGCGGCCGAAACCGAAGCGATCGGCTTCGGCAAACGTCCAGACGGCGACCGCATTCTGCGCCAGCTTCTGTTCGTAGCGTTCAAGATATTGCGCTTCGCGCCGAAACAGGAAGCGCTCGACCGTACCGCCTGCCCGTTCGGCACTCTCGAAGGCGGAATCCGCCTCGACATTATGGGCGACATAGATCGACGGATAGGGCCGGAAGACCTGCTGAAAGGCGGCCGGCAACTGCACCGAGTTGAGCACGAGGCCATCGAACGGGGCGAGGCTCTCCAGGAGAGACTGGATCCGGCTTGCCGGCACCACAAGCATCTTGCCTGACGAGACCGTCGTCCGGTTGAGGAAGGCGGTGGCGAGCCAGCTCAGCTTCTGGAGCGTCCCCACCTTGGCGTTGGTCACCTCGAGTTCGCCGAGCAAATGCATGTCGCAATCGGGCGCAGGCAGGTGTCCCGGCTGAAGAAAGCCGACGACGCTGACCCGGTGACCGAGCGCACGCAGGCCGTCGAGCACAGCCCGGTTGGCGATGTCGAAACCGGACGCCGGACTGGCGACAGGAACGAGCGAGGAGACCAGGACCAGATGCATTTTGCCACGCGTCATGAATGGAACTGGGCCTTCTTTAACAGCATGGGGTGAAGGAGCGCTTAAAGACCCCTTTCAAAATCTGCCGCCAGGGTTCAGCATCTGTTTAGGAAGATTTGCTGTATTGCGCTACAATTTTGCTCTTACAGGTTTCGCCATGACGACGACCGGCCAGGACATTTCCGTCTACTTCCGCACGGAGCTGGAAGACGCCGGCGACATCGAACTCGTCGTCGTGCTGCCGACGTTCCGCAGGCCGGAACATGTCGTCAAGACTCTGAAAACCATTGTTTCCCAGAGGCCTGACATCTCCTACGCCACGGTCGTCGTCGAGAACGACGCCGAGGGGCTGGCCGGTGCTGCGGCGGCAAAGGACTTCTTCCTGGGGCATCCTTCGGACTCCGTCGTGATCGTCGCGCATCAGCGCGGAAACTGCCACGCCTACAATGCCGGCTGGTCGACCGCTCTCGAAACCTATCCGAACCTGAAGGCCATCGCGATCATCGACGACGACGAAGTGGCGGCGCCGGAATGGCTCGATTGCCTCATCGCGGCACAGGAGGCGACGGGCGCCGACATGATCGGCGGCCCGCAGCTACCGGTCTTCGAGGGCGATGGCGGGCAGAAGTGGAAGCGTCACCCGGTTTTCACGCCCCATTATGATGCGACTGGCCCCGTGCCCATCCTCTATTCCTCCGGAAACGTGCTGGTCACGCGAAGGGTGCTGGACGCGATGCCGCGACCTTTTCTCGACCCGGCCTTCAACTTCATCGGTGGCGGCGATGCCGATTTCTACAGCCGCTGCAAGGAGCAAGGCTTTTCCTTCGGCTGGGCGACAGACGCCTGGGTTGCCGAAACGGTGCCGGCCCGCCGCACCAGCGCGTCCTGGATCAGGGCGCGCAGCCTCCGGAACGGCGCCATCTCGACGATGCTCGAACATCGCCGCGACCCCAGCTTCAAAGGACGGCTGAGGACCTTCGGCAAATCGCTGGCGCTGCTTGGCGCATCGGTACCGCGCGGCCTGGAACTGTGGAACAAGAGCGGGCTGGCGGCGGCGGGACTATACCACTTCTATGTGGCGATCGGCCGACTGATGGCCGAACTCGGCCTCGTCAACGAGCAATACCGCACCCCTGAGAAGAACTGACGACGGAGCGTTCCCGCCGACGGCATACGGCCGAGCGGAGACCCGCCCGGTCGCCCTTCGCCATGCTCATCAGTGCGAGCTGCTTGCCTTGACGGCGCCTTCCGGCAGCTTGTCGCTGGCGACATTGCCGTTCTTGTCGGTGATCGGGACCGGCTTTTGCCGCGGCACGTTCTGACTGTTGGCGACGCGCTTGACGTCCTCCTTGGTCAGGTATTCGAGCTGCTCGACGAGCACTTCGGTAATCACCTCTTCGCCAAGCTTCTTGTTCAGGCCGTCCTTCACCGTCGTCTTGAAGGTGGGCAGGTCGAACGTACCGGTGTCGGCGATATCGATGAATTTCGAACCGACGAGCAGATCATAGAGCTCGTCGGTGACCAACTGGCGCAGCGGCGCGCGGAGATTGTTGATCCCCTCCTTGGTGGCGGAGAAGGAGAGCTTGGTCAGGAAATAACCCTGAACGGAACCATCCCTGATGACCGGAATGGTGATCATCTCACCGGGAACATATTGCTCCGATGCGCGCCGGGCGGCCTCGCCGTCCGGGACGGCGGGCGCCGACGCACTTTGCATCGAGAAATAGACCGATCCGAGCGTGACGGCGCAGACCCAGATCCCGGTGAAAACGAGCTTCAGCATCAAAAATCGCTATAGCGGAACTGCGCTTCCGAGTAGATGCCGTCCGCATCGGCATCCTGGGCGGCGGTCTTCAGGAGGTCGACGACGGCGCGAACCGCCTCGAGATGGGCTTCGACCTTCTGCGAATTGACAGACAGCTTCTCGCGCAGGTGAAGTGCATGCGAGGAGAAGGCCGAGGAAGATTCGCCCGGCAGCATGTCACGGTGCAGCATCGTCAGTTCGTAGAGGCAGCGGCTCTTGTGCGCGTTCGATGTCTTGATATCGAATTCCGGGTCGACGCCGATGCGGCTGTTCTCGTTGTCGAGGATCATTTCCAGGCGGCCGAGCACGTTCTGGATCCGGACGTCATTGGATGCCAAAGCTTCCATGGATCAACTCCCAATTAGGCTTGCTTGTTCTTGTCGTCTTCGGTGGTAAAGCCGGTCAGCGTCTTGCGCTCGTATTCCTGCACGAGGCTTGCGGCGAGGTTCAGGCTGTTGCCGTCGAGCGATGCCTGGACCCGCTCGGACGCATCTGCGCCCGCGAGCTGGTCGGCGATACCGATGCCACCGCTCTTTGAAATCACGTCACCGATCTGTTCGGCCATCATGCTCTTCCAGATGTCACCGGCGTTGCCCTTGCCGAAGACGTTCTCGCTGTCGGTCGGCAGCATCGACTTCACGAAGTTCTGCAGCACCATGGCCTCGAACTTGCGATAGGTTTCCGGAATCTTCTTCTGCTCGACGCGGTTGTTGATGTCGCCGAGCCCGCTCGATCCTTCGGGCGAGAGATTGAGAACGTTGACGGCGGCAGCAAAGCCATTGCCGTTTTCCGCCAGGCTCGTCGCCTTGAACGCGGCACGGTTGGCCTTCAGGCGCGCCTGCGCTTCCTGCACTTCGGCGGGGTCGGCGGCGCGCACGACATCCATCACCAGATCGCTGGGCGGAGAGATGGCCATGACGAATCCTCTCAAAATCGAGCCTGGGCATTGGTCGGACCGGGTCAGCTCCGCCATCGGAGCAGACCGGCAATGACGCACTATCGCCCGTCAAGCTTACCGGAAGCTGGCGCGTTGCCCGTAACGTGTTGATCGATCAGGTCGTAGATGGAGTTGTCGGCCTCTTCGCGGTCCTCGGACTGGCGCGCCTCCTTCATGTTTTCCTCGAGCCGGTCGGCTTTCGCGCGCTCCCTCAGCATGCGCGCCTCGTGCGTTTGCTGGATACCGTGCAGCATCTGGTCCTTCTGCACGAGCCGCCCGATCTGCGAGGAATAGTGGCCGGAAAACATGCGATGCATCGGATGAGCCGACCCCATGGCGTCGACGACGACATCGATCGTCTCGGCCAGGGCTTCGCGCTGCCGCACCATCTCGACGTAGTCGGCCTCCGCCATCTGTTCGAGATGACGCTGGACCGCGACCAGGCGCTTGAGTTTCTGCGAGCGGGTCTTCATGCGGCTATCCTCCCTGCATGACCGGGGCGAAACCGTCGCCGAAGAGACGCAGCATGGCGGCGATGCCGAGATAGAGCAGGAACATGCCGCCCATGATCAGATAGGGCTGCGAGATGAAGTAGATCGGGATCTGCGGCGCCAGCTTGTTCACCATGCCGATCGCCACGTTGAAAAGCAGGCCATAGATGACGAAGGGGCTCGCAAGCCTCAGCATGATCATGAAGGTCTGGGCCAGCGAATCCGTGAGCGTGATCAGCACCCCTTGCGGGTCGAAGGCGGTGCCGATCGGCATGGCGCGATAGGATTGCACGATCGCCTCGATCATCACGTGATGGAAATCCAGCATGAAAAGCACCATCAGGCCGGCGAAGCTGATCAGGCTGGTCACCTGGTTTTCGGGCGTGTCTTCGATCACGTCCGGCGAGGGCGGCGAGGCAAAGCCCATCAGCGTGGTGATCACCGTGCCGGCGAACTGCAGTCCAAGGACGTAGTAGCGGGCGACAAGGCCCATGACCACGCCGACGGCCGTCTCGGCGGCGATGAGGTAGATGTAGGTGTGCCCCTTGCCGGTCACCTGCGGATAGATGTCCGTCCACATGACGGGCAGGATCGCCATGGAAACCGCCACGGCGATGAACAGCCGCACCTGCATCGGAACGCGCGCGCTGGAGAACCCGGGCATGATCATGATGCAGCCGCCGATCCGGCAGAAGGCCGCGAACAGCGCCAGCACCGTGCCCTCCGGGTCGGTGATCATGAAATGGAGCCGATGATCTTGATCTCGAGGCCCTTGGCAAGCTCGACATGCGAGAGCACGGGCAAGGTGGCAAAGAGGCGTTCGATGATCATGCGCACATAAGAACGGGATTCGGGCGAACTTACCAGTACGAAGGGCATGCCGCGATCGAGATGTTCACGGATAACTTTCGTCGCCTGTTCGCTGAATTCCTCGAGATGGCGCGGGTCGATGTCGAACTCGACGACCTCGCCCTTGGCGTCGCGCTTGAGCGCCTGATGGAAGACCATGTCCCACTTGTTGCCGAGCCTCAGGACCCTGAGGACCCCGTTGTCGGCGAGGTCACCGCAGAGCTGCTGCGACATGCGCACGCGCACGTGCTCGACGATCTGCTCGGTCTTGCGCACATGTGGCGCGAGTTCGGCGACCGCCTCGAGGATCAGATGCAGGTTGCGGATCGAGACGCGCTCGGCCAGCAGCAGCTTCAGCACGGCCTGCAGGCCGGAATAGGACATGTGCGAGGTGCAGATCTCGTCGGCAAGCTTGCGGTATTCGGGATCAAGCCGCTCGATCAGCACCTTGACGTCCTTGTAGGAAAGCAGGTGCGGCAGGTTGTTGCGGATCACCTCGCTCAGGTGCGTCAGCACCACGGAGACGTTGTCGATGGGGTGGAAGCCCTCGCGCTTCAGGTCCTCGGTGAAGGTCTCGAGGATCGAAACCGCCGGCATGCCGAAGGCGGGTTCGCGGATCTCGTCGCCGGGCACGCTCGGCCGGCGGCCGCCGCCGGTGACCACCAGGACTTCGCCGACGCGCACGGTGTTGGACGCAATCGTCGTGCCGTGAATGCGGATATGGTAGGCCTTGTCCGGGATGCTGATATCGTCGGAGACCTTGATTTCCGGAATGACCAGGCCGTATTGCCCGGCAAACTTGCGGCGCATCTTGCCGACGCGGAAGGCCAGTTCCTGGTGCGCGCCGAGCAGGCGGGTCGAGACCTGCTTGCCGAGAAGCAGTTCGATCTCGGCGGTCTTCAGCACCGACTTGACGGAGTCCTGTTCGCCTTCCTTGGTCTGCTGGACTTTCGCGGCTTCCTCCGCGCGCCGGGCAGCGTTCGCCGCTTCGATCTGGCGCGGCACGAGCCAGCTCAGGAACGCCATGCCGCCGCCGAGAACGGCAAACGGCAGGAACGGAAGGCCCGGGACCACGGACAACAGAATGATCAGACCGGAGGCGACCATCAGCGCCTTCGGGTAGCCGCCGAGCTGACCGACGACGGCCTGGTCGGTCGAGCCGGCGGTGCCACCGCGCGACACGAGCAGGCCGGCCGCCAGCGACACGATGAGGGCCGGGATCTGCGAAACGAGGCCGTCACCGACCGACAGCTTAACGAAAACGTCGGCCGCTTCGCCGATCGGCATGCCATGACGCAGGTAACCGATGATGATGCCGCCGAAGATGTTGATCGCGGTGATGATCAGGCCGGCGATGGCGTCGCCGCGTACGAACTTCGAGGCACCGTCCATGGCGCCGTAGAAGGAGCTTTCCTCTTCGAGCTCACGCCGGCGGCGCTGTGCTTCCTTCTCGTCGATCAGGCCCGCCGACAGGTCGGCGTCGATCGACATCTGCTTGCCGGGGATCGCATCGAGGGTGAAGCGCGCGCCGACTTCGGCGATACGCGTCGCGCCCTTGGTGATGACGATGAAGTTCACCGTGATGAGGATGAGGAAGACGATCAGACCGATGACGAAATCGCCGGACATGACGAGGCTGGCAAAGCCGGAAATGACGCCGCCGGCAGCGCCGTGGCCCTCGTGGCCGTGCGAAAGAATGACGCGGGTGGTGGCGATGTTCAACGCCAGGCGCACCATGGTCGAGATCAGCAGGATGGTCGGGAACGAGGAGAACTCGAGCGGCCGCTGGATCCACAGCGAGACCATCAGGATCAGCACGGAAAAGGCGATCGAGAAGGCCAGTCCCATGTCGATGAGGAACGGCGGGATCGGCAGGAAGAGGATCGACAGGATCGCCACGATCCCGAGCGCGAAGCCGACGTCCCGGCCCTTCGGTGCCACTTTCGGGATGATCAGCGCTGCTTGTTGTGCCATGTCTCTTCCGTCTCATCATGAGATCAAGGCAGCATTCACACGCGCTGCCCCACTATAGAGACGGAGATAGCGGTCCAAGCTTGCGCGAGGGTTTCACACCGCAGCTTGAGAACAAGCCTTGGCGCTGCCGCATCAGAATCCGGACTGGATGCGCGAGAAGACGATGTCGGTGAAGATGGAAATCTGGGCGCCGATAAAGGGCGCGGACACGGCGACCGTGATCATGACGGCGAGAATCTTCGGGACGAAGGTCAGCGTCATTTCCTGGACCTGGGTCAGCGCCTGGATGAAGGCGATGACGACGCCGACGACCATGGCGGCGAGAACGGCGGGCCCCGAGGCCACGATCACGGTCCAGATCGCGGCCTGCACGATATCGAGGGCATCCGCCTCATTCATGGAGTTATCACTTCACCTTGACGCCCGGGCCGATAACAAGCTCCTTGCCGTTATCCAGCACCGCAATGATTCCGTCAGAGTATAGTTTCACTTCCTTGACCACGCCAGTGGTCTTGCCGTCTTCGCTGGTGACGGTGCGCCCGATGACGGCGTCGGCTTCGCTCAGCGACGTGCGCTGCAGCAGGCTTTCAAGGTTCTTGTTGGTCTTGATCGTCTGCTCCACCTGCGAGAACGTCGCAAGCTGGGCAATCTGCTGCGTCGCATCCATCGGCTGCGTCGGGTCCTGATTCTTCATCTGGGCGACAAGCAGCTTCAGGAAGCTTTCGTAGTTGAGCGATGCCTTCGCGGCGTCGCCGCCCGAATCCTGTGCGGAAACGTTGGGGGTGTAGCCGTTATTGCTGACGCCGCTTACCGCCATGGTGCGATCTCCTTGCGAATCTGCTCGACTGTCGCCGGCGTGATTTCCTGCGTGTTGAGAATGCGGTCTTCGATGGCGTAGAGGCCGCGGATCGCCTTGAGCGCTTCGAAGGCGCGGCCGTTGGTGACGAGGCCGTCGACGCGCTTCAGCTCCGCCAGAACCTCTTCGTTCTTGAAGCAGTTCAGCAGCATGACGACCGACTTGCGGAACATCGCGGTCGACTGTTCGGCGCCTTCCGGATTGATGAGGATCATCTGCGCGATGAAATAGAGCTGCTTCAGCGGCGTCGTCGCATCTTCCGGCTGCAGCACATGGTTTTCGAGCAGGAACGTCACATCGTTCAGGAACTCGACCGCAACCTTGCGGTCCACGCGCAGCACCGCGCCGTTTACAAAAATCCGTTCGCCCGACTTCAGCGAAATACGCAGTGTGCTCTTCATTTCAGTCCATCCCTGATGATGGTGGTAATGTCAATTATGCCCTGGAAGTTGGAGGATTCGCGTTTGCGGATCTTCTCCGTCTCGTTGAGTATCCAGATGGCGATCGAAATCAGATTGGCGCGCAGCTCTTCGTTCAGCTGGTTCTCCGGAGCGCGCAGATCCTCGATGAAACGGATCCACAGGCGCCGGGTAAAATAGATGGCCTCGATGGCCTCCCTCGAATACCCTTTCTGCTGTTTCGCTGCTTCCATGAGCGCGATCGAGCGATCGAGTACCTGCCGTTCTCGATTTTTGGAGTCGGCAACGCCGTCCTCCATAATCTCGGCATAGGAAAATTGGTACATTCAGACATCCTTCATGTTTGTCCGGCTCCTCACATTAGAGGAAATTGAGCAAGCTCATCTGCTGTAGTCGCGACGTTAGTGTATAGGACGTTTCCAACTGCACCTTGAGCGTATTGATCCGGGTCGCGGTTTCCTCGACGTCGATACCCTCGAGGTCAGCCACATGGCTCTTCATGAGCTTGAGCTGATCGTCGATCGACGTGTTCGCCTTCTTCACCCGCGATTCCCCGATGCCGAGCGAGCTGCGTTCGCCGTTGAGGCCGGCGATGCCCTTCTCGACGTAGTCCAGCGCCGCGGTGCCGACGGCGGCGCGCGCTGCGGGCGTGATATTCCTGTCCATCAGTTCGGCGGAGATCACGCTGGCAAGCGCGAACATCCGGAAGCCCTTGGTATTGGCGTTGGTCGAGCTTTCGATCACTTCGCTGGCGCTGATCCGGCTCGTCATGTTCTGGCTGGACGCGTTCGACCAGTTGGTATCCCAGTAACCTCCCGGGGTCGTATCCATGAAGCTCGCTTCAAGTCCGGTGATGAACGTCGTCATCTGCGCGGCGGTGATCTGGTCATCGGAGGTGATGCCATTGGCCGACTTGAACGATGCAAACGCAGTGTCGAAAGCCGTCTTTGCCGCCGAGGTGGCGGTGTAGTCGGCGAAAGGCTTGGCATCGGTATTGATGCCCGAGAACAGGAACTCGCCATTGAAGGAGGTGTTGGCGGCCGCGGTGAAGGTCTGCAGCGCGCCCATGATCTCGGTCTTCTGGATCTTCAGCTGGCTTGCGGCATCGTTGCCCTTGTAGGTGACGAGCGTGTCGCGCACCTTCTCGGCCGCCTTCGCCATCGTCTCGAGCGCGCCCTGCGAGCCGGAGAGGCGCTGGGTCACGACGGAGTTGGTGCTCTTCATCGAGTTCAGCCGGTCGATCTCGCGCTGAAGGTTGAGCGAGCGCGAGGCCGACGCGCCGAGCGTGAGGCCGACGTCATAGTGCCGGCCGGTCGTCTGCTCCTGGGTCGCCTTCAGCAAATCCATCTGGTTCTGCGCGATCGTCATGCGCATGGCGGTCTGGATCGCCAGATTAGAAACGTAGGACGTCTTCATGATTACCTCACAGCTTCCATCAAGGCCGCCATCATGGCGTCCACGGTGCTCACCAGCTTGGCCGATGCTTTGTAGGATTGTTCGAGATCGAGCAGCAGCGACAGCTCTTCGTCGATGCTGACACCCGTCTGCTTGCTGAGCGCCTCCTGGGTGCGCGACAGCATCGCCTTCTTATTGTCGTCGGCGGTCGATGCGATCTTGCGCGTCTGCTCGAGCCAGCCGACCGACCCGGTCGCGAAGTTCAGCAGGCTGCTGGTGCCGTCGAGGCCGGTCGACGGGTCGAACGACATGTTCTCGCCCATCTTGTTGATGAAGCCATCGATCAGGCCCGTGTAGCCGGGGCTGGGATTTCCAGCGCCGCCGGGGTTCGATACCACGCCGTTAAAGCCGCCATCACGCAACAGAAGCGGGTTGGCCTTGGCCAGCGCATTGACCGTGATCTTCGACGCCAGGCCGGGAACGACTGTCCCCGTCGCCGGCATCGCCGCCAAAGCCGGATCCGTCGTAAACAGGCCGGGCTTGTAGGGGATCGGGGTCGCCGCGCCGGGATCGCCTTCCTTGAAAAGTTCGATCAGGCCGCGCGCGATTTCGTCGAGCTGCGACTGGAACTTCGGTGCAATGTCGTCGCGCAGCTGCACAAGGCTCGCGAGTTTGCCCTTGGCCGTGGTGTCGGCGCCGCTTCCGGGCGCGATCGGCACACCGTCGACGAAAATCTTGTTGCCAACCGTTGCGGCGTCATAGGCCGTGGTCGGAGCGAAAGTGACCTTGCGCGCGCTGTTCTCGAAGAGCACCGTGCCGTCGGTGGTGAAGATCACCGTGTCGTTGTTGCCGCGGGTCACGGTGGAGATGCCGATGATCTCCGACACCTGCTTCAGGATCTTGTCGCGCTGGTCGAGCGCATCGCTGGCGTCTTCGCCTTGGGCGGTTAACGCCTTGATCTCGTTGTTCGCCTTCTCGAAGTCCGCGAGCAGGCTGTTCAGCTTGTCGACCTCAAGCGCGATTTCCTTGTCGGCATCCTCACGCAGATCCTGAACCGACCTGGAGGTTTTGTTGAGCGAGTTGGCGAGATCCTGCGCACTGGTGACGGCGGACGCCGCGATCGTCTTGTTGCCGGGAGTCGACGCCAGGGTCTGCAGGCTGGTGCGGAACTCCGACAGCAGCTTCGACGGCGCTGTCTCGTAGTTGTTCCCGCCGAGTGCCGATTTCAGGAGCTCCAGTCCATCGCGAAGCCGGGCCTGGCCCGAGGCTTCGCCGATGCTGGCGATGCTCTGCTTGAGCAGCGCCTCGTTCTGGGCACGGTAGATGGATACGACCTGCGCGCCGCTGCCGGTGCTCCCGAGCAGCGCGAGGCGACGCGAATAATCCGCATTGCCCGCATTCGCGATGTTCTTCGACACGATCGCGGTCTGCTGCGCCGTGTTGCTGAAGGCCTGCTGTGCGATGGATATTGCGGAGGACAGCGACATGACGCGGACCGTATCTCTTTCAATTACCGTTTCAGGTTGACCAGCACGTCAAGCAGGTCCGAGGCGGTCTGGAACACCTTGGAGTTTGCCGTGTAGTTGCGCTGCGCCTCGATCATCGAGGTGAGCTCATTGGCAATGTCGACGTTGGAGTTTTCGAGCGCCTTGGACTTGATGTCGCCGAAGGCTCCGGAACCCGCAAAGCCGGTGACGATGACACCGGAATCCGCGCCCTGGGTATAGACGTTGCCCGATTCCGGCTGCAGCTTGTCCGGGCTCTGCACGTTGGCGAGCGCGATGCGGAACTTCGGCACGAGGTTGTCGCCGTACTTGGCGTAGACGATGCCTTCCTTGTCGATCTCGAAGCCCGTCATTTTCGAAGGCTTGCTACCGTTGATGGTGCCGCCATCGGTTTCGAATTTTTCGCCCGCCTGCGTCGTCTTGGAGAAGTCGATGCTCAGCGGGGCGAGCGTGGCGCCGCTACCGGCGAAGGGGCCCAGAGGAAGCGTCGACAGCGGTGCCGGGTTCGCCGGCGTCAGCTTGCCGGCGGCATCGAACGTTAAGTTCTGCGTTGCCAGGGTGGTGTTGCTTTGACGATCGACGATCGTCAGGGACCACGCGCCGTTACCGGCCGATTTCGTATAGGTGAAGTCGAGAAGGCGCGAGTTGCCCTGGCTGTCGTAGACGGAAAGCGACGATTTATGCTGGTCGCCGGTCGCGGCATTGCCTGGAAGGGTTGCGCCCATCGAGCCCTTGGTGGAGCCGGAAGCCACCACGCCGTCGTCCGCGAGCTTGACCGGCACCAGGCCGTCAAAACCGTTGACGACAACGGTCGGGTCGACGCCGGCCTTGTACTCGTAACCCATCAGCGTGTAGCCGGCGGTGTTGACGAGGTTACCGTTCTTGTCCGGCACGAAGGAGCCGGCGCGCGTCAGGAAGTTCTGGCCGCCATTGCCCGAGACGATGAAGAAGCCGCCGCCGTTGATCATCAGATCACTTGCCGACGTCGTGTAGCTGGAGCCGCCCTGCTGGGAGATGCTGTAGCGCACCTGGGTCTCGACGCCGCCGGAATTGTAGTTGCCGCCGCCCGAAGGCAGGATCATCGACGAAAACTCAGTGGAGGCGCGCTTGTAGCCGGTCGTGTTGGAGTTCGCGATGTTTTCGGCGACGGTGCCCAGACGGTTCGACTGGGCGTTCATACCGGACACACCCGTTCTCATGCTGCCATAGAGACTCATATCGGATCCTCATTTCCTTGTTACGGCGACACTAGGAAGCGGGCCTTGCGTGAACCTGTCTTGGCTCAGCGCCCGCCCATTGGCGTGGCGCTCAGTTCCAGTCGATGCAGTAGCCAAGGAAACGCTTCGAATCGATCGGGTCGAAGCCGAGCTTCTTGCGCAGTTTCTTGCGCAGCTTGCTGATGTGGCTCTCGACGACGTTTTCCTCGACGTCCTCGTCGAAGATCCCGTAGATCGCATTGAAGATCTGCGACTTGGATACGCGACGGCCGCGGTTTGCGACCAAGTATTCGAGAATACGGCGCTCGCGGCGCGGAAGCGCAAAGACTTCGCCGTTGATTTCCGGGTCACGGCCGTCGGCAAAGACGCGGATCGGACCGATGTCGGTAAAGTTGGCGATCGCCTTCAGACGTCGGCGGATCGCAGCGACGCGGGCGAGAATTTCGCGGGGGTGGATAGGCTTGCGCACGACGTCGTCGACGCCGCAATCAAAGAGTGCAAGCGTATTTTCAAGGGACGGCGTGTCGCTCATCGCGATGACAGGCGCCATCGAGCGATCGCGGATGGCCCGCGGCAGCGTGAAGGTGGTGTCGCCCTGCCCGATCAGGAAGGCCTCTACCGCATCGATATCCGAATCAGCAGCCGCATTCACCCACTCCCCGAACTCGCGGGGATCGAACCCCGTCGAGGGAATACCTTCGCGCCCGAAGAGGGACGCGTACCCGTCCTTCACCAGCTCTCTTTCATCAACCACTACGATCATTCGCCCGCCTCCGAATCAGTATGGCTCCGCACTGATTGAGAGGTACGAATCGAGGGATTCATGAACAACTAGAGGAAGTTACTGGGTGGAATTAATAATTGATTAACCATGTTTCGCCGATTTGATCTATATCTAGTAGCACCCATCCCAAATCGACACTAAAATAATGTGGAAAAGTTAACGGACTACGACAATTCGCTTGCGGTCACATTGTCCGCGCATTGTCGCCACAATGCGGCAAACTCGACGCTAATACACTCATTGGTTGCTTATTGGCAAAACTGCGTGGCGTTCGGCGTCCACTTGCCGTAGCCGGTCGCGACAAGATTCGCGATCACCCGGCAGACGTATTTTTTCTGCGCCGGGTCGTTGTTCGGGCCTGCGTGATAGCGCGCAACGGCCATCGTCCAGGTCTCGTGCCTGGCATGGAGATTGGCCAGGAAACGCGCGGCATACTCGACGTTCTTGCGCGGGTCAAGCATCTCCTGCGGCGAGCTGAAATGCTCGCCATGGAAGTAATAGTTGATCTGCATGCAGCCGAGATCGATGAGCTTGGCACCCTGTGCACGGGCGTTGCCGAACTGGGTCAGAACATCCTGCTCGCTGCTACCGAAATAGGCCTTTCCCTCGATGTTCATGGCGTAGGGTTGAAGCGATCCCTTGCGGCCGGTTTCGGTCAGCCCGACCGAATAGAGGATCCCGGCCGGGATGTCGTACTTTGCCGCCGCGCTGATGATCTCGCGTTCGCAGACGCCCGCGTCGGCACTGGCAAGGGCGCTACATGTAGACGTGGCCAGTACGAGAGCGCTCAGTGCCGGCAGCCGCATCGTCCGTCCCGCCATTGCCAACCCACCTTTCCGCCGCCGAAGACTGGCTGTCGTCCTGTCGCTGCTGCCGTCCCTGGCCGTTGCCTTCGGCTCGGTCCCGACCCTGTTGCCCGGCCTGGGCCTGGGTCTGGGGCTGCGAACCGCCGCCAGACGACGTGTCTCCGCCGGAATTGAACACGATGTTCACCTGATCGACGGCAAAGCCCTGAGCGCGCAGCGCCTTGACCAGGTCGTTCTGGTCGTCGCGCATCTGCCGGAAGGCGTCGCCGGTCTCGACCTTCAGCTCGACCTGCAACTCGTCATCCTTCAGGCGCAGCGTGGCCGTGACGAGGCCAAGCTCGATTGGATGGAGCTGGATCTTCAGGGTGTTGAGCGTCTTGCCCGCTTGCGTCCACGAACCCGGCTGGCCAAGTGCGGCGCTCGGCTGCAGCGACTGGGTGGTCGCCTCGCCCGCGATCGCATCGGCGACCGCAGTGGTATTCGGGTTCACCGAAATGCCGAGATACCGCCGGGCCTCGAGCACCGTGACGTTTTCAGCCTTGGCAGTGGCCTGCGAACGGGCAGCTTCGAACGCCGCGTCACCGTCCTTCGAGAGGCTCATGGAAACGGCCTGTCCCTTGCCGTCGGCCCGGGCGAAACGGAAGAGCCGATCGGGATCGTTCTCGCCCGGCTGCGCCTCGGCTTTCGCGCCATGCTCGCTACCGCCGGCAACCGCTGCCGCGCCCTCGCCCTGAACGCCAGCCGCCTGATGGGCAGCCGCCATCCGGCCCTGAGGCTGCGCCGCCTGCGCGCCGCCAAGCAGCGTCAGCAGGTCGTCCATTGCCGTCTGGGGCTGCTGGGTTTCCGCGCCTTCGCCACCGGCGTTGACGTCGCCGTCGACAGCGGCGTCGTCCGCCGACGCCTTGCCAAGACCCTTCGTAAGCGCGGCAATGCGCTCAGCGAGTTCGTCATCGACCGCCGCTTGCGCCAGATCGTCAGCCCCGGCGGCCATCTGCGCCGGATCGGTCTTGTCGGCGGCACGTTTGCCGCCGACGCCGCGCTCAGCCATTGCGAAATGGTCGCGCAACGCATGCTCGTCAAACTGTTCGTTGCGCCCGAGGCTGATGCTGCGCGTCGCGACCCTGCCCGCGGTCTTGGCTATATTGTCCTTGTCGATCAACGCTCCCGCCTCCGCGTCGCCGCCGGCAGCGGCGTCGTTCAAACCTTTGCCCGCGCCTGGCTGATCATTCGGCTTTTGCCGCCCGGCGTTGGTCACGGCATCTTCAAACGCGCCGGCCGATGCACCACCGGCCTGCTCCTTGCCGCCCGTTCGCTCGCTTCCCTTGCCGGCCGGTGCCGGGGGCATGCGCAGGGTGTCGTCAAGAGCCCTCATTCGTTTTCTCCCTTCAGGAGCGCGTCGATCTCTTCGATCTTCGATCGTCCTTTGGCCACGAAGCCATCGTGCTGCGGATCCCCCGCCTCATCAGTGCCGGAAGCCGCCACAGCCGCCTGTTCAGCCGCCGTGGTCTGCCCGCTTCCGAAGGGGCTCATGCCGCTGCCGGTTCCCTCGCTCGCGGCCGACGCACCCGCTTCGACCGGTCTGTCGGGTTTAGACGCAAACGCTTGCGTGAGGCTTTCATCGGCCGGTGGTCTGACGACGGCATCCGCCACAGCCTTTGCAGCGTCGCGCAAGGCACGGTCGCGCGGCGAAAGCTCCGCATCCGATATCGCCGCCAGGCTTGCCGTCGCGGCGAAGACGTCATTGGAGGGCACCGCAGCCAGGCCGGCATAGAAGCCGGCAAGCAGTTTCGGCTGTGTGGCGCCGTCCGCACCCAGCGCCTCGGCACGTTCCGAGGCAAGCTTCGCAAGCTCCTGCTTGCCGGCAATCGCCGCGCGGCGGGCGACGCGAAGAAAGACCTCGCGCTGGCGCGGCGCATCCATGAAACTGAGAATCTCGGAGATCCGCTCCTGCGCCTCACCATCGAAATGAGCAACCGCGAGCTCGACGAAGACGTCCGCGAACTGGCTGGCATAGGGGGATGTCAGGTAGCGGCGGGCATAGGCCAGCGCATAGCGGAATCCCTTGTCCGCATCGCCCGCCTGAACCGCCAGGAAAACCGAGCGACGCAGCGCCGCCTCTTCGATGATCGTGCCCGGGGCCGCAAGGCGGGCCCAGTCATAATACTTCATCGCACCCACCGGATCCTGCTGCGACGTGGCGTTGCCGAGGATGAGATAGAGATAGGGACCGATGCGGGCGCTGCGGTATTCGGGCGCGGCCTTGGACAGGTTCTCGACGATCAGGCCGCCCTTGCCGCCCAGATATTGCCGGAGCGCGTCGGTGACGCGGGAATCGAAGTTGCCGGCGACGTCATGATCCGAAAGGTACTTCAGCGTCTCCGGATTGCCGCCGCTCATGGCATAGACCAACGCCGCATCGACGTTGCGCGGGTCGCGGAAGACGGTCGCGTCGGCCGCGCGCAGGCGCTTGTCGATCGCCCCCAGCATGAAGCGTTGCATTTCGATTGCGGAATGGTCGCCAAGAACGACCGAGTCCTGCACATATTGCAGGGACCGGATCATCTTGAAGGGCGCGAGCTCCTCGACATCGTCCGCCCTGGCGCCCCCTGTCGCCAACGGGGTCGCCAGCACGCAGCAGGCCATCAGAGCGGATCGCAGGCGTCTCAGCATGGCGCTTAACCCGGAGCCGATTGCAACAGGATCTCGATGCGTCGGTTACCCGGCGCATAGGGATCGCCCGGGATCTGCAGCCGCCGGTCGGCGAAGCCGCTGATCTGGCTGACGCGGTCTTCCTTCAGGCCGCCGCGGACGAGCATGTAGTAGGCGCTCTGGGCGCGGGCTGCGGAAAGCCGCCAGTTATCGTAGGTGCCGTCCTTGAAGGGACGGCCGTCGGTATGGCCGCGGATCGCCACCGCACCCGGACGCCCTGCCAGAAGGTGGCCGATCTTTTCCATCGCCAGCACCAGCTCCTTCTGCGGTACGGCCGAGCCGATGGCGAACATCTGGGCATCGGTCCGCTCGCTGATTGTCACCATCAGGCCGCCTTCGGCCGGCGTTACCACAAGTCCCTCGGCAAGCTGGCCCGCCTCGCCGGCAAGCTGCTTCTTCAGCTCGGCCTGGAGTTCGGCCGCCTGCTTCTCGGCGTCAGCCTCGGCGGCCTCCGGCTTCGGCTTTTCGCCGGCGGCAGTTTCGGGTTCTCCGGCGGCCGGGCTGGTCTTTTCGGCGGCCTTGTCCGTACCCTCGACTTCGGCCGTGGACTTGCCTTCGACCGTCGGCGTCGCTCCTGCCGGCATCGTCGTCTTGGCGGCCAGCGCAACCTGGCTTTCGGCTACGTTACCCGCGTCCTGCACTTCGACCTGCTTCGTCCAGAAGTCGGGATCGAACGGATCGCGGTAAGCTTCGCCGCCATCGGCACCGGTGGCCGGCCCCGACTGCGCCGCACCGCCCTCGCCCTTGACGCTGATATTTGCCTGCTGCCCCACTTCGCGCGCGATCTCCGAGAGCACCGAATACGGGTTCTCGAAGAAATCGGCGTCGGAGTATTTCGTCTCTTCGCCCGATGTCGCCGTCAGCTGATCGCCGGTCTTGGCCGAACCACCGGACTTCTGCTGCTCGCCGTCGACCTTCGAGCGCTGCTGCGTTTCCTCCCCTTGCGCATCCTTGGCCGGATCCTTCAAGCCGCGTTCGGCAGGCTTCTGGTCGGTCAGTTGCACCGGGTTGAAGTAGGAGGCGATCGCCGCCTTCGTTTCTTCGTTGGCGGCGTTGATCAGCCACATCACGAGGAAGAAGGCCATCATCGCCGTCATGAAGTCGGCATAGGCGATCTTCCAGGAGCCGCCATGATGACCATCGTGGCTGCCGCTGTGGCGCTTGACGATGATGATCTCGTGCTTGCCGTTGTGGTGGTTTTCGTCGCTCATGCGAGAACTTTCCGAACTGTATCGGCCCAGGCGGCCATGCGCGTCACCAGGATGGTGCCATCCACTTCGACGGCGAGATCGACCTCGTCGGATTCGACATGACGCAAGGACGGCATGTCTTCTGCAAGCTGGCGCTTCAGCGCCTCGAAGAGCGGCGTCGGTCCCCTGACGACGATGGCGCAGCCTTCGCCGGCCACAAGTCCCTGGCGCAGCATCTGCGCCATGTCGGCGACGGCGCGCTGCATGAGGGCGTCCCCCATGACCGGCGCGAGCACGCGGGCGGCCTGATCGCCGAGCGCCACGGCAAGACCCTCGGTCATTTCGGCGATACGCTCCGCGAGACGGTTCGCAGTTTCCTCCTCGAAGCGCCGCGTCAGCGCTTCAAGCTCGGCCGCGTGCGCCGCCTCGAGTTCGGCAATCTGCTTTTCGTGTTCGAAGACGAGTTCCGCGGTCGCCTCGGCCCGCCCCTCGGCAAAGGCACCCCGGCGTTCCGCATCGATATCGATTTCCGGCATGGCTGGTCTCGCGCCGAGGCGATCGCCATCGGCATAGTCGGCATCCAGATCGGGGAAATACTTCGGCGGCATCAGCGACAGCTCGACCTTCGGCGCGCTGAAATCCTTGAGATAGCGGGAGAGCATTGCACTCATGGCCGGCCTCCTGCATCGGAGCTGCGGCAATGCGGCAATCCCCATCTGCTTGACAGGCGGCGCTTTCCGGCGCGGACTTCCATTGCTCCTGGCACTGCTGACATGTCTCCCTCGGGCCCGACCGTCGGATACGGCGAACCCAGCATTCTTGACGTACATCAGCGTGATCCGGGGTCGGTTTTCCCGGAGCGATCCGATGCAGGCGGCGGCGCAAAGGTCATTTTGGCCGGCAGTCATCCGACAGGACTGCGAGGGAAGGCTATTCGGTCAAACTTGTGCGAAAATGAATGTGTTGGACCGCGCCAGGGCAATTAGCGCGGTCCAACCGTTTCCACCGGGTGCCGTGACCGACGACGTGGCAGAACTTGAAGATGCCGTCATCCGCATGTGGGGCGATGGGCTCAATTTTGGCGAGTCTGCGCGGCCATGCCCGGCCGCCGCCCGCGGCCGCGCCTTACTGCTGGAATAGGCGCAGGATGTTTTCGGAGTTGGTGTTGGCGATCGAAAGCGCCTGGATGCCCAGCTGCTGCTGCGTCTGCAGCGCCTTCAGCCGCGTCGATTCCTCGTTCATGTCGGCATCGACGAGACGACCGACGCCCTTGTCGATCGTATCCATCAGGTTGGCGATGAAGCCCTCCTGCAGCTCGATGCGCTTGGTGATGGCGCCAAGCGTGGAGCCGGCATCCGTCAACTGGTTGAGGATGCGCTCGACGACGCTGATCATGTCGGCCATCTCGGCTGGCGTCGTCGACGCGGTCAGCTTGACTTCCGCCGTCGTTCCGATCGGCGTCGTCGCCGGCGCGCCGATCAGATGGTACAGGCGCGCGCCCGCCGTGCCGGGCGGAGAGGTGAGCTGGGCGGCGTCGTAGTTCCTGGTCAGGATGCCTCGGCTGGCATTCTGCTTGTCGATCAGCATCGACTGGGAGGTGTCGAAATCGAGCGTCGTCACCGACACATTGCCGTTGGCGTCACGGTTGAACGATGCCACGACGGACTTGGTGCCCACCGGGGCCGGGCTGGCGTTGTAGAGCCAGTTTTCGCTGGAGAAGGATGCGGACTGGGCAGCCGAGATCAGCTGGTTCTTGAGCTCGGTGATTTCCTTGTCGATCTTCAGTTTGTCGACGCCCGGCTCGCTCGCCGCGACGAGCTTGCGCTTGATCTCGCTGACGACCTCGATCGAAGAGTTCATCGCCGCATAGGCGGTGTCGATCTTGGCGGCGCCGAGGCCAAGCGCGTCCTGAACGGTGGAGAGCGCGGCGTTGTCGGAGCGCATGGTGGTCGCGATCGACCAATAGGCGGCGTTGTCCGCAGCCGTCTGCACACGGTATCCCGAGGAGATGCGGTCCTGCACTTCCGCCATTTCGGAATTGATCGAACGCAATGTCTGGAGAGCCGCCATGGCGGCGGTATTGGTCATGATGCTGGTCATTGGTCACCTGCCCCGAATGAATTTCTAAGGACATTCCGGAGTGTGGCACCGGCAGCGATGGGACTGGCATCATGCGAATCGCCCCTGTTTTGCCCTGGAGGCGACCCTTCGCTCTTAACCATTATGTAACGATCCCATGGTTAACAAATGGTTAACGCCATTAGGAAGTCAGTAACGAAGGTGAACAAAAATAAGGGAATATGGACGAAACGTTAAGCTGCTCGGGTCGGAACAGCCACCGCGGCGCGCTCCGTGCCTGGCCGTCATCCGTTTGGAAGGCAAACGAAAAAGCCGCACGATCCCTTCGGATGTGCGGCTTCTCTTGGAAGTGACGGGCGAAGACCGCCCGTCCTATGCGGCGTGCCGATTAACGGAACAGCGACAGGATGTTCTGCGAGTTCGAGTTGGCGATCGTAAGCGCCTGGATGCCGAGCTGCTGCTGCGTCTGCAGAGCCTTCAGGCGGGTCGATTCCTCGTTCATGTCGGCGTCGACGAGACGGCCAACGCCCTTCTCGATCGAGTCCGAGAGGTTGTCGACAAAGCCCTTCTGCAGGTCGATACGGGCGTTGAGCGCACCGAGGTCGGCCGCTGCGTCGGTCATCTGCGACAGGACGGAGTCGACACCCGACAGAGCCTGGGCCAGCGAGCCGGTCGTCATGTTGGTGATGTCGAGCGTCAGGACGCTGTAGTTCAGCGAGATGGTCGCACCGCCGGTCGAGTCCATGTAGGAGATGTTGCTGGAGAGCAGGCCCGTGCCGGTTGTGTTGTAGGCCGTGCCGTTCATCTCGATCAGCGAGCTCTTGTTGGTGTCGTACTGCAGCGTCGTCAGGCTGACATTGCCCTTGGCGTCGCGGTTGAACGAACCGACAACGGACTTCGTGCCGACAGCGTTGTTGGCGTCGTGGTAGACCCAGTTTTCGCCGGAGAACGAAGCCGACTTGGCAATGCTGATGAGCTGCTTCTGCAGCTCCGAGATTTCCTTCTGGATCTTGCTCTTGTCAACGCCCGGTTCGCTGGCGGTAACCAGCTTCTTCTTGATTTCGTCGACGACGTCCTTGGAATTTTCCATGGCCGACGAAGCAACGTCGGTCTTGGCAGCGCCGAGGCCGAGGGCGTCCTGAACGGCCGAGAGGGCCTTGTTGTCCGAACGCATGGTGGTTGCGATCGACCAGTAAGCAGCGTTGTCAGCAGCGGTGCCGACGCGCAGACCCGACGAAATGCGCTCCTGGGTGGTTTCCATCGAGGAGTTGATCGAACGCAGGGTGGCGAGTGCGCCCATGGCGGAAGAGTTGGTCAGAATGCTCGTCATTGGCTGAGTGCCCCTTGTTGGCAAAGATGAAATGGAAAGGGACATTCCGGGATTACCGGGAAACGGCGGTCAGCCTCATGCCTGCTGACGCTCTGAACTGTTCGGGTCAACCCGCCGTTTCGATGCTTACAACAAACACCATCGTGGTTAACGAACCCTAAAACCCAGAGAAACTTTTCGAAGTTTTTTCAGTGCATTGGCGACAACGAAAAACCGCGCCTCTTGCGAGGCGCGGTTTCGTTTCGTCTGCCGGGAGCGGGCCGTGGCCCGCCCCTTTCAGCCTACCGATTAACGGAAGAGCGACAGGACGTTCTGCGAGTTCGAGTTGGCGATCGAAAGCGCCTGGATGCCGAGCTGCTGCTGCGTCTGCAGAGCCTTCAGGCGGGTCGATTCCTCGTTCATGTCGGCGTCGACGAGGCGGCCAACGCCCTTCTCGATCGAGTCCGAGAGGTTTTCGACGAAGCCCTTCTGCAGGTCGATACGAGCGTTGAGCGCACCGAGGTCGGCAGCCGCGTCGGTCATCTGCGTCAGGACGGAGTCGACACCCGACAGAGCCTGGGCCAGCGAGCCGGTCGTCATGTTGGTGATGTCGAGCGTCAGGACGCTGAAGTTCAGCGAGATGGTCGCACCGCCGGTCGAGTCCATGTAGGAGATGTTGCTGGAGAGCAGGCCCGTGCCGGTCGTGTTGTAGGCCGTGCCGTTCATCTCGATCAGCGAGCTCTTGTTGGTGTCGTACTGCAGCGTCGTCAGGCTGACATTGCCCTTGGCGTCGCGGTTGAACGAACCGACAACAGACTTGGTGCCGACAGCGTTGTTGGCGTCGTGGTAGACCCAGTTTTCGCCGGAGAAGGAAGCCGACTTGGCAATGCTCACGAGCTGGTTCTGCAGCTCCTTGATTTCCTTCTGGATCTTGCTCTTGTCAACGCCCGGCTCGCTGGCGGTAACCAGCTTCTTCTTGATTTCGTCGACGACGTCCTTGGAGTTTTCCATGGCCGACGAAGCAACGTCGGTCTTGGCGGCGCCGAGGCCGAGGGCGTCCTGAACGGCCGAGAGGGCCTTGTTGTCCGAACGCATGGTGGTGGCGATCGACCAGTAAGCGGCGTTGTCAGCAGCGGTGCCGACGCGCAGACCCGACGAAATGCGCTCCTGGGTGGTTTCCATCGAGGAGTTGATCGAACGCAGGGTGGCGAGTGCGCCCATGGCGGAAGAATTGGTGATGATGCTCGTCATTAGAGTGTCCCTTGATTACTTTAGACGATTTTGGGGGACATACCGGACTTACCGGTGATGGCGGATCGGCTTCATGCCACTCGGTTCCAACAATCTCGGAAGAAACCAAACCCGTCATGTAAAATCGACTATCGCCGGCAAAGCTTGAGAATTGATTAAGTGCGCCAGCGCGCCTGAGCCCAGACAATTTATACTTAACAAGACTTTAACTTCACACTTGGGAGCACCGATGGCACTGGGCCGCGGACGCGGGTAACGGCCAGCGAGCACGGGATCGCTCATGCCTGAGGCAAGCTCCCCCGGGTAAACTCGGCATCAAACATGGTCTAGCAAGCCGGCGCCGGTCGCCGCGCATCTTCGACGGAGCACTCAGTGAACGCCCAAGCCATCTTTTCGACAGCTTCCCGGCACTACCAGAAGGGACAGTATACGGACGCGCTCACCCAATTGAACGCGCTGATGGAGCTTAACCGCGACACCAAGACCTATGTGCTCCTGGCGAAGGTGCTTTCCAAGCTTGGCTTCAAGCCGGAAGCGGCGCGCGCCTACCAGCTCGCCGGCGAAGCCGGTGGCTCACGGGCAGAAGACTATCTGAGCGAGGCCATGAAGCTCTACTTCCTCAACGGCAACGAGGACGAGGCATTGAGCATCGGCCTGCCGCTTCTGGATAAAGCCAAGACCGACGCCGAGATCGCCTTCATCATCGCCTCGATCTTCTTAAAACGGGGCGAGAAACAGATCCTCGGCCTCTTCAAGACACCGCTGACGCTCAGCAAGAACCACCTTCACAACGGACTTGCCTTCAAACTGCTGACCGCAGACATCAACGACATGCAGGATCGTGATGCGCTCGCCAATCTCTTCCGCAACTATCCGAAGAACGTAACGTTGCGAGCGGCCTATCTCGTCTATGCGCGCGAAGCCAATGATTATCCCGATATGGAGAAATACGATCGCGATACCCAGAAGGAACTGAAAGCGGGGGAAACCGCCTTTATCGTCGCCGAGGCACCATACTATCACGCTACCTGGTGCGGTGACGAGCGCCTGAACCGTATCGCCGGCAGCCAGCTTCACCCGTTCCCCCCGAGCTTGACGGAAACGCGCCGCAGCGTGCCGCACCGCTGGGGCGAACGCATCCGCATAGGCTATGTGTCGTCGGACTTCTGGGACGATCACGCAACGATGAAGCTCTTGAAGTCGGTACTGATGGCGCATGACAAGAGCCGCTTCGACGTGACGCTGTTCTGCCATACCGGCAGCATGCACGTGACGCGCGACAAGGACATCCGCGAAAAATGGGGCCGCATCGTCCAGATCGGCGACCTCAGCGACCAGCAGACGGCCGAACTCATCCGCCGGGAAAACATAGACATCCTGATCGATCTCAAGGGTCATACGCTGGATAGCCGCGTCTTGATCTTCAACCAGGCCGCAGCGCCGATCCAGGTGGGATGGCTCGGCTTTCCCGGAACGACCGCCAACGTCGATCTCGACTACATCATCGGCGACCCCTACGTCCTTCCCGACGCCAGCAAGGCGTTCTACCACGAAAAATACTGCCGCCTGCCGGAGACCTACCAGCCCAACGACCCTTACGAGCGGCCGCGTCCCGGCTCCGTTTCCAGAGAGATGGTCGGCCTTCCCGAAGGCGCGTTCGTCTTCGCGTCGTTCAACACCAACCGCAAGATCTCGCTGCAGACAATCAATCTCTGGATCGACATCCTCCGGCAAACGCCGGAAAGCCACCTGTGGCTCATGTGCGACCGCAAGGACGCGCGCGCGAACCTGTTGGCCAAGTTCAAGAGCGCCGGCATCGACACGAAGCGCATCATCCTGTGCAACAAGATGCCGTACCAGAACCACATCACCCGTATTCCCCTTGCCGACGTCGGTCTCGACACCTTCCCCTACAACGGCCACACCACGACCTCCGAGAAGCTTTGGGCCGGCCTGCCGGTCCTGACCTTCAAGGGTACCAACTTCGCTTCGCGCGTGAGCGAAAGCCTGTTGAACGCCATCGGCCTGCCGGAGCTCGTGGCTGAGGGGCCGGAAGACTACGTCAAGCAAGCCGTCGCGCTCTACAACAACCGTGACAAGGTTGCCGAGTATCGACAGCGGCTTGAGGAAAACCGGTTCCGAATGCCGTTGTTCGACGCCGAACGCTTCTGCCTGCATCTTGAGAAGGGTTACGAAATGATGGTTGATCGCGCCAAGCGCGGACTTGTCCCTGATCACATCGACGTCCCGGCATTGCCGGCGCGAAGCGGCTCGTTCGAGCGCTGAACGGCGATCCCCCTCAAAGACAAAAGGCAGCGCCGCGGCGCTGCCTTTTTTGTTGTCGCGTTTTGAAGATCGCAGGCCCCGATGGCGGGATTGTTCCGAAGTGCGGCGCGCTGAAGCGGACGCACTGCAGCCGTTCGGAAGCGGCTCGTTTGTCGCCGTCGTTCCTTTGCTTCGCGCGCTTGCGCGACAGGCCTAACTGAAGGAGCGCACCAGACTGCCGACGAGCAGATTCCAGCCGTCGATCAACACGAAGAAGAGGATCTTGAACGGCAGCGAGATCGCTGTCGGCGGCAGCATCATCATGCCCATGGCCATGGTGATGGTGGCCACGATCAGGTCGATCACCAGGAACGGCAGCATGATCAGGAAGCCGATTTCAAAGCCGCGGCGAATTTCCGAGATCATGAAGGCCGGAACGAGCGCGCGCAGGTCGACCTTGTCGTCGACGACGACCGTCTGGCCCTTTTCCTTGGCGATATCGATGAAGAGCTGCAGATCCTTGTCGCGGGTGTTGGCGAGCATGAAGTCGCGGAAGGGCTCGGTGATCCGCGGGATCGCCTCCGTCTCGGTGATCTGGTTCTTCATGAGCGGGTCGATGCCGTCGCGCCACGCGCGATCGAAAGTCGGCCCCATGACATAGAAGGTCATGAACAGCGCCAGCGAAACCATGATCATGTTGGACGGCGTGGTTGCCAGGCCCATGCCCGTGCGCAGGATGGCAAAGGCGATCACGAAGCGCGGAAAGCTGGTGACCATGATCAGGATGCCGGGGGCCACCGACAGCACGGTCAGAAGACCGAAGGTGCGGATGATCCACGACGCGGCAGAGCCGTCGATAGGCGTATTCAGGATATCAGAGGGGAAGCTCTGGGCGCCGGCGATACCGGACATCGCCATCATGGCAACTATAAAGGCGACTAGCCGGACCATTTACCGAATCATTGGATGACGAAGGTTCTGAACATCACATTGGTTACGCGGCCATCGGAGCGCAGGTCAACCCGCTCCTGAATGTCATCCCGGAGATATTGAAAGCCGCGCGGTCCCTGGATCTGCTGCAGGGAAACGGTTTTCAGATAGGCGGCGATGTCCTGGTGGATCTGCTCGGCCAGTTTGGGGTCGGGCGCGCCATCGAACTGCAGCGCCACTTCCAGGCGGATCCAGTTTTCCGAGGGATAGGCAAGGTTGGTGGTGATCGGCTCGAGCTGGACGACGCCGTTCGCCTCCGTCGCCACCTTCGGCAGACCCTCTTCGCCGGTCGCATTGGCCGCCGGCTCCGTGGTTGCCTCCACCTCGGCCTTCGGCGGAGGCGGGGCGAGTAGGCCGCCGACCAGCCAGCCGCCGCCACCGGCAACCAGCGTCAGCACGGCGATTGCCGCGATCGTCAGCACCTTCGACGGCTGCTTCGGGCCGTTGGCGGGGTCGAGTTCTTCCATCTTGCCGTTCCCTGCCGATCGGATCAGATCGGCGAAAATAGATCCATGAACTGCTGGCCGTAGGGCGGCTGCTGCACTTCGGTCAGGCGACCGCGGCCGCCATAGGAGATGCGCGCCTCGGCAATGCGGTCGTAGGAGATGACGTTGTCGGCATCGACGTCCCGCGGCCGGACGATGCCGGCGACGTTGAGGATGCGCAGTTCGTGGTTGACGCGCACTTCCTGCGAGCCGCTGATCAAGAGGTTGCCGTTTTCGAGAACGCCGGTGACAACCGCCGCGACGAGCACCCGCAGCTTCTCCGAACGCTCCGTCGTGCCGTCGCCTTCGGTTTTGGTGTTGGACCCATATTTCAGGTTGCCCTCCCAGCCAAAATCGCTGACCTCCGACTTGCCATTGGCGCCGACGTTGAAGCCGCTGGTGTTCTTGCGGCTTCGATCGGTCTTGTTGTCGAAGGTGGCACCTTCGTTGATCTTGATGTCGACCGTCAGGATGTCGCCGACATTGATGGCGCGCGCGTCCTTGAAGAGCGCCGACTGCTGGTCGTTCCACAGCGAATAGCCGTTCACCATCTGGCGCGGCTGTTTCGGGTACATCGCCAGCTGCGGCGTCTGCGAGTACTGCAGGCCGCTGCCGATCGGGCTCATCGACGGCGCGCGGCCGATCTCGTTGAGCGCCTGGTTCTGACATCCCGCAAGGAGGGCGGCCCCGGTCAGCATGGCCGTTAGACGCGTTTTCATGATGGTTCCTTCGAGGTATTCGGGTCGGTGGCGCTCGATATGATGTTGGTAAGGATCGCCGCCTTCTCGTCGGTCATCTCGCTCAAGATCAGCGAGGACTGGCGCGGCGGCAGCCGCATGACGATGGCGGCGGCAATCTCCGGCCTCACCATTTCAAGCTTGCCGGCGGCTGCGTCCGGCTTCATCGTCTTGTAGATATCGACAAGGCCGAGCTCAGCCTGCTTGAGGAAGTCGTTGCGACGCTTCAGCCAGTCTTCGTATTCTTCGCGACGTTTCTCCAGGGTCGCGATGCGCTCGTCGATGCCTGCCTGAAGCGTCTCGAGATCCTTGCGCTGCAGCACGTAGCGCTGGTCGCGCGCCGCATCGGCAATGTTGGTGCAGAACTGCTGGATCTCGTTCTGCGTCGCGTCGCTGGCGGGCGGCGCCGTAACGTCCTGGGCAAAGGCGCCAGGCATCGACAGCATGGACGCGACAGCCGCTGCGGCGAGCAGCAGCTTGCGGGTCCGGCCGAGAGAGTGATTGTCATTTGCCGTCATTGCAGCACGAGCTCCGCCTGGAGGGCACCGGCCGTCTTGATGCTCTGCAGGATGGCGATGATGCCATCCGGCTTGACGCCGATATTGTTGAGGCCGGCGACGAGCGAACGCAGGCTCGATCCGTTGAGGATCGCCACCGTGCCGCCGTCCGACTGCGCGTTGATCGTCGTGTTCGGTTCCATCTCCGTCTGTCCGCGCGAGAAGGGCAGCGGCTGCACGACCGTCGGTGTCTCACTGACCTCGACAGTGAGAGTGCCGTAACTCACTGCCACTTCGTTGACCCGGACATCCTGGCCGATCACGATCGTACCGGTGCGCTCATTGATAACGACGCGCGCCGGCACATCAGTCTCGATGACAAGGTTTTCGATGTCGGCCATCAGCCGGGCGAGATCCGCCATCTTCGGCTTTTCGACGAGAACGGCCTGGCTATCGCGCGCCTCGGCAATGCGTCCGCCATACTGCTGGGCCGCATATTTGTTGATCGCAGCCGCCATGCCGACAGCGGTCGAGAAGTCCGGGTTGCGCAATTGCAGAACGAGGTTGAAGCCGTCCTTGAACTTGGACGGAAGCTCGCGCTCGATGATGGCGCCGTTCGGCACGCGCCCGGCTGTCGTGACGCCCTGGTTAAGGGTCGCGGCGTCGCCCTGAGCGTTGAAGCCGGTCACGACGACGGAGCCTTGCGCCACCGCATAGATCTGACCGTCGGCGCCGGAAAGCGACGTCATCACCAGAGTGCCGCCGCGCAACGAGGTGGAATCACCGAGCGAGCCGACGGTTACGTCGACGCGACTGCCGGGGCTCGCGAAGGGGGGCAGCGTCGCCGTCACCAACACCGCCGCAACGTTGCGCGTGCGGGAATCGCCGCCCTGCGTGGAAATGCCAAGGTTCTGCAGCATCGCGCGGATCGACTGGTCGGTGAACGGCGACGAACGAAGGTTGTCGCCGGTTCCCTGAAGACCAACGACGAGGCCGTAGCCGATCAACTGGTTGTCGCGGCCCGCCTGGAGCGAGGCGACATCCTTGATCCTGGATGCGCCGAAGGCAGGCGTCAGTCCCACGGAGAACGCGACGGCCAGCGTCAGGAACCATTTGCATGCAAGCATTTTCATTTCGCCACCACATGGATAGTGCCGTCGGCCATCACCGTCCCGGAAACGATGACGCCGGTATCGATGTTACGCGCCCGGATGAGCTCGCCGACGGCGGCGTCCTGGAGCGGCGATCCGGCGGCGCTGATGGTCAGGCCGCCATTGCTGAAGACGAGGCGCACGGTCGAGCCGCGCTCGACGGCGTATTGCTCGCGAAGGGCGCTGACGAGGATCACCCGGCCGGGCAGAAGTGTACGCTTGGTGACCTTGCCGTCGATTTCGTTCAAGGTTCTGACGTAGCCGTCGGCAAGGTCGGGATTGGTGACGTCGACCACTTCGACGCGGCTCGCG
Source organism: Ensifer adhaerens (assembly GCF_002940685.1). Taxonomy (GTDB): domain Bacteria; phylum Pseudomonadota; class Alphaproteobacteria; order Rhizobiales; family Rhizobiaceae; genus Ensifer; species Ensifer adhaerens_E. The sequence continues at coordinate 353,371 of NZ_PNFP01000006.1, forward strand.
TCGACCGTCTCGCCCGGATAGATGGTCTGGGTGGGGATCACCGCCGTCGGCCGCTCCGCATGGCCTGCCGAAGGCAGCAGGAACGTGGCGGCAAGCAGGACGCCTGCCGCCAGCCGCCGCGCCTTGAATGCGCGGCCGGCCTGCGAAGCCTCGATGTCTACGGATCGGCGAAACGTCATGTTTGCCCCCTTTTTCGTTACCTGAGGTTCTTGCTCACCGTGGCGGCCATTTCGTCGGCCGCCTGAATGATCTTGGAGTTCATCTCGTAGGCGCGCTGCGCCGAGATGAGGTCGGTGATCTCCTTGACGGGATCGACGTTCGACGCTTCGAGGTACTTCTGCTTGATCTGGGCGAAGCCCGGATCCGCCGGGGTGCCGATGATCGGCTCGCCGGAGGCCGGCGTCTGCTTGAACAGGTTTTCGCCCTGCGGCTCCAGGCCCGCCTCGTTGACGAAATTGGCGACCGTCAACTGGCCGACTTCCTGCAGCGCCGGATCGTTGCCGATGCGCACCATCACCTGACCGGACTTGGTAAAGACGATTTCCGTCGCATCCTGCGGAACGGTCACGCCCGGAACCACGGTGTAGCCGTCGATGGTGACGAGCTGGCCCTGGGCGTTCTTGTTGAACGCGCCGGCGCGGGTGTAGACCGTTTCGCCGTCCGGCGTCTCGACCTGGAACCAGCCGCGGCCGATCAGCGCCAGGTCGTAGTCGTTGCCGGTCGAGACCATGCTGCCCTGGATGTGAAGGTTGCGCACGGCGGCGGTCTGGACGCCGAGGCCGATGATCGCGCCTTCAGGAACGATCGCCTGGTTGGAGCGGTTCGGCACGCCCTGGGCGCGCTCGGTCTGGTAGAGCAGATCGGAGAACTCGGCGCGCGCGCGCTTGTAGCCCGTCGTGTTGATGTTCGCGATGTTGTTCGCGATGACTTCGAGGTTCAATTGCTGGGCGTTCATGCCGGTGGCGGCAATGGAAAGGGCCTTCATGTCTCGTTCCTTCAGATCTGCATGCGCGCGATTTCGAGGTAGGCGGTGACCACCTTGTCGCGGATGGCGATCGCGGTCTGCAGCGACTGTTCGGCGCTCATGACCGCATCGACGACTTCACGGGTGTTGGCCTGGCCGCGGATGCCGTCGAGCGACGCGCCTTCGGCCTTCTTCATGGCGCTGATGGCGTCGCTCGCCATGTCGCCGAGAACCGAGGCAAAGCTCTGCCCCTGCGGGACACCCGGCGTTGCGGCCGGCATGCCGAAGACCGACGAGGAGGACGACGTGGAGCGGGTGCCGTCGGTCTCCTTGGTGACCGAGAACGCGCCGAGGGATTTAACTGCATCGATCATTATTGCGAGGCTCTCAACAGGTCGATTGTCTGGGAAATCAGGTCGCGGGACTGCTTGATGGTCTGGAGATTGGCCTCATAGGCGCGGTTGGCTTCGCGCATGTCGGCCATCTCGACCAGAATGTTGACGTTCGGCAGCTTGACCATGCCCTTCTCGTCCGCGGCCGGATTGCCCGGATCGAACTCGATGTTGTAGTCCGAATCGTCCGTGCCCAGCCGCTCGATCTCGACCAGCGAGGCGCCGCTTGCCCGGTCGACTTCGGCGGCAAAGCTGATGGTCTTGCGGCGATAGGGATCCGAACCCGGCGCGTCACCGGTCGAGCGGGCGTTGGCGATGTTTTCGGAGACGATGCGAAGGCGGGTCGATTCCGCCTGCAGGCCGGAGGCCGATACCTTGAGGGCCGAGGTCAATGGATCCATGGTTCTTACTTCCGTACCGTCATCAGCATCATTCGGTGAAAGGCCTTCACAAGGCCGGCGGAGAGCTCGTAGTCGCGCTTGATCTCGCCGGTCTTCATCATTTCCTGCTCTATCGCGACGCTGTTGCCGGACTGCTGGATCTGCACGCCGTCGACCATGCCGACTTCAGCCACCTGAGAAGCCGCAAGCCCCTCGGTGAAGTGCGCCTTGTGGGTTGCCGCCATCTGGATGCCGGCGTCCTGCAGCACGGTTTCGAACGGCTTGACGTCCTTCGCCTTGTAGTGCGGCGTGTTCGCATTGGCGATGTTGCCGGCCACCACGTTCTGGCGAACGGTCAGCCACTGGGCCTGCCGGGACGCGAGTTCGAAAAGCTGAATCGGTTGCATCAAAAGCTCCATGCTTGGTGATGCGAACCTAGGCCGGTAATCTTGCGTGGGACTTTCGTCGGAAAGCGGTGCCGGGGAGAACGCCGTCCTGGCCGGCATAGGTCGCCCAGAAGGCGGAAAGCCGCGTCATCCGGCAAGATGGCGCGGCGGTCGGCGACAAGAACGGCAGGCGACGTCAGTCGGCCTGGTACATTTCGCCCGAGGAGGTGATCATCACCCAATGGCCGTCGCGTTGCTCGAGCGTCGCGAGGCGCGTGTTGTCGGGCAGAACCGAGCCGATGCGCACGATATACATGCCACTTGCGTCCTCGATCAGCGCCCGGCCGTTGGCGACATGCATCAACTTGAAGCCCGACTTGCCGGGAAAAGGCTGTGACAACCCCTCTCGGGCGGCAGTACCTTCCGGTGCCGGGCCTGCGCCGATGCCGGGCACCGACGCCGTCGTCAGCTGGTCGATCGCGGCCAGGGCTTCGCCATCCGCATCCGGCATGGCGAGCGGCGATACCGAGACGACGTTGCGCGCGGCACGCTCCGGCAGATCGCGGGTCGAGCCCTGCCACAGCGGCGGCATGGTGAACTTGTCCTGATGGAAGAAGGCATACCAGGGAAAGAAGGTCGCGAATGCGGCAAGCGCCACGCCGGTCGCGGCCAGGAACTTGTCGGTCATCGGCATGCGGCTGCTGCGCTTGCGCTGGTGAACCATCTCGTCCGCATCATAATCGGTCATGGTCATCACCTCGCTCTCGCACCCGGCTGATTGCCCATCGCCGCCGCCTTCAGCGCATTGGCGAGATCGGCAAAGGCGTCCTGCGCCGGGCGCTCACCGGCGGTTTGCGTCAATACGTCGTAGATGACCGGAACCTGCTTGATCGCCATGTCGAGATCCGGATCGCCGCCGGGGCGATAGCCGCCGATCAGGCGAAGGTCGCGGGTCTCCTCAAAGCGGTGGATCAGCGCCTTCAGGCGCGAGACCAGCTTCTCCTGGTCCGGGGTCCAGGCCTTGCGTGCAAGGCGCGAAATCGAGGCAAGCGGATTGATGGGCGGATAGCGCCCCTCCTCCGCAAGGCTGCGCTCCAGCACGATGTGACCATCGAGGATACCGCGCGTCGAGTCGGCAACCGGATCGTTGTGGTTGTCGCCGTCGACGAGGATGGAGATGATCGCGGTGATGGTGCCGGCGCCTTCGGTGCCGGGGCCGGCGCGCTCCAGCAGGCGCGGCAGTTCGGTGAAGACGGAAGCCGGGTAGCCGCGCGCGATCGGAGGCTCGCCCGATGCGGTTGCGACCTCGCGGATCGCATGGGCGAAACGGGTGACGCTGTCGACGATCAGGAGAACGTTGTCGCCATTGTCGCGATAGTGCTCGGCGATGGTGACGGCGGTGAGCGGCGCCATCTTGCGCAGCATCGGGCTCTCGTCGCTGGTCGCCACGACAGCGACGGACTTCGCGAGATTGTCGCCCAGCGTATCCTCGATGAATTCGCGCACTTCACGGCCGCGTTCGCCGACCAGCGCAATCACCACCTTGTCGAAGGCATCGGCCCGCGCCAACATGGAGAGCAGCGTCGACTTGCCGACGCCGGAGCCGGCGAAGATGCCGAGACGCTGGCCAAGGCAGAGCGGCGAGAAGATGTCGATCGCGCGCACGCCGGTCAGGAAGCCCTTCTCGACCCGCTTGCGCGTCATCGATGGCGGCGCGGTGTTGGTGATCGAGCGGCGCACATCGCCCTGCTGCAGCGGACCGAGACCATCGATCGGCTCGCCGAGCGCATTGATCGCACGGCCGCACCACTGGTCGGTCGGCGCGACGCGGAAGGCGCCCTTGCGAATGACGGTGTCGTGGATACCGATCGGATCGCCGGGCTCGATCGGGCAGACGACCACCCGCTCCGGCTCGACACGAACCACTTCGCCGAGGTGAGTTCCGGTGACGCTCTTGTGGGCGACGAAGTCGCCGAGCCGCACATGCCGCGACAGGCCCGTTACCGTGTAGTGGCCGGGCGAGATCGTCTGGACGTGACCGCCAGGTGCGATCGAAAACTCGGGTTTGGCATAGCGCTCGACAAGGCCGGCAAGTGCCGCCAGAGATGTCGATCCCGCGCTTGTTTTCTGGCCTTCGCTTTGCATGCCGATATCCGTCAGAGATTAGCGGCTGCCGCCAAGCGTCTTGACCGCTTCTTCGAGCGATCCTTCGCTGTCGCGCAGCAGGGCGGTGATGTTGTCGAAGGCGCGGGTGACCATGATCAGCTGCGACATTTCCTGGATCGCATTGACATTGGACTCCTCGAGGAAGCCCTGCATGACGCCGACGTCGAAGCGGTCGACCACCGGCTCGGCCTGCGCCGCCGGCTGGACGGCGCTGTTGTCGAGGCGCACGAAGCCCTTGCTGAAATCGGCTTCATAGAGACCGAGCGAGGCGACGGCGACGCCGTTCTGGTGAAGCGCACCATCGGCGCCGACGGTGATCTCGCCGCCGTTGCCGTTGAGCTGGATCGGCGCGCCTCCGGCATCGAGCACCGGATAGCCGCGGATGGTGACGAGTTCGCCGGTATCGGTCAGCGTGAACCGCCCGTCGCGCGTCAGCGCCGGACCGGCGGGCGTCTCGATCTGGAACCAGGCGTCGCCCTTGATGGCGAAATCGAGCGCCGAGCCGGTGCGCGTCAGCGAACCGTTGCTGGTGTTGAGGAATTCCTCGCCCTTGCTGACATAGGCGACCTTGGTCGGCTTCGTGTCGCCGAGCATCTCGTTGAACTTCACCTCGGTGCCGCGGAAGCCGACGGTGTTGGAGTTCGCGATGTTGTCGGCAAGCGTGTTGAGGCGCTTCTCAAGCGCCATCTGCGACGAAATCGCGACGTAAAGGCCGGTTTGCACGTTCAGTTTCCCCCGAGTTTCAGGCTGTTGATGGACAGGAGAAGATCGGAAGAAATGCCGTAGCCGCTCGATGAGCCGAAGACCGCGAGCGGATCGTAACCGTCCGTTGAATGTTTGGTTTCCCAGAGCGCGGTGAACCGGTCGAGAAACTCGGTCACCTTGGTCGGATCCTGGAAGTCCTTGAAGTCGAGCGCCTGTTCATAGGCCTCGGCCTGACGATCGACATTGGTTGCGGCGAATTCGTCCGGCAGCTGCAGGGCCGTGCGCACCACCTGCGCCAGGGCCTCGTCGGCGATGATGGCGTAGCCGCTGTCGATCGTCGGCGCCATGCGCGAAAAATAGAGCGCGAGCCTGACGCCGGCATTCTCTTCGCCTGCGTCCTGCTCCAGGGTCTGGCGGGTGTATTTTTCCGCAACGCCCTTTTGTGCCCGGTCGAAGGACGTGGCGGCGCTGCCGTGAGCGGCGAAGTTCAGCGATTCGACCAGCTGCTTGTAGCGGCTGTCGGTCAGCTTGTTGGCAAAGGCATCCTCGTTGTCGACGCCTTCGGTCAGTACCTTGCGCATGAAGGCCTTGGCATAACCCATGTCTTCGAGGCCATGCGCCTTCATCGCGTAATTGTAGAGCCTGGAATCGGCGAAGAAGTCGTCGATCGTTTTGACGTCGCCGATCTTCGAGAGATAGTACTCGGTCTCGCGCGCCACGTCCGGCTGCTCGGCAACGCGGGCAAGCGACTTCGTCAAGTCGGCCGTTATCAGCTTGTAGCTCGTATAGGTCGTGGTCACGATCGCTCCGCCCCTGCCGGAATGAGACAGGCGGCCCCTTAGGCCTGCCCTGACAAATCCTGACCGGACAGCCTTGCGCGAACCTGTTCCGACAGGCGGCCCCATCGCCAGTGCCGGCCAGCCTCACGCAAGGATGAAACCGTATCCCGTTAGCGGAAAATAAGATCGCGACAGGTATCGAATATGAACATCATCATCGGGCTTCTTGTGACGTTCGGCTGTATCCTCGGCGGCTATCTGGCGATGGGCGGCCACATGGAAGTCCTCAACCAGCCCTTCGAGCTGCTGATCATCGGTGGCGCCGGCGTCGGCGGCTTCATCATGGCCAACTCCATGAAGGTGGTGAAGGATACCGGCAAGGCCCTCGGCGAAGCCTTTCGCCACAAGGTGCCGAAGGAGCGCGAGTATCTCGACACGCTCGGCGTTCTCTACTCGCTGATGCGGGACCTGCGCACGAAGTCGCGCAACGAGATCGAAAGCCACATCGACAACCCCGAGGAATCCTCGATCTTCCAGTCGGCCCCGACGGTTCTGAAGAACAAGGAACTGACCGCCTTCATCTGCGATTACGTGCGCCTGATCATCATCGGCAACGCCCGCTCGCACGAGATCGAAGCGCTGATGGACGAGGAAATCCAGACCATCACCCACGACAAGATGAAGTGCTACCACGCACTGACGACGATGGGCGACGCCTTCCCGGCGATCGGTATCGTCGCGGCCGTTCTCGGTGTCATCAAGGCGATGGGCGCGATCAGCGAAGCGCCGGAAGTTCTGGGCGCCAAGATCGCAGCCGCCCTCGTCGGCACCCTGCTCGGCGTGTTCCTATCCTATTCGATCGTCGCGCCGCTCGTCGCCAACGTCAAATCGGTGCGCGAGAAGCAGAACCGTCTCTACGTCATCGTCAAGCAGACGCTGCTTGCCTACATGAACGGCTCGGTTCCGCAGGTCGCTCTCGAATATGGCCGCAAGACCATCTCGGCCTACGAGCGTCCGTCGATCGACGCGGTCGAGCAGGAAATGATGAACCCCGGTGGCGGCGGCGAAAGCAAGGCGGCTTGATTCCATGACTTCCCCGACATCCAACGTTCACGCATTCGACCGGAAACTCCTGGCGCGCATGACCGGCGCGCTGGGCGACGACCGGGTGATCGGCCGGCTGGCCCTCGAACTCGGCCAGGTCTTCAGCGAATTCCTGCCGGATATCTGCCGGGCGGAGACGGGTCTCGACATCACCATCGGCTATGCCGGCCACCGGACCGGGATGCGCCGCGAGTTGATCTCGACGATGGGCACGGGCGTGCTCATCAGCGAGGTTTCGCTGCGCAACTGGTGCACGGACTTTCAGATCGGCTGCGACAGCCCGATCATCATCGCTCTGGTGGAGGCGCTGCTTGGTGCCGAGCCGGCCGGGATCGAGGAACCGCAGCCGCGCGCACTGTCCCCGATCGAGATCGACGTGGCCGTGCCGCTCATCGAAAAGATCGCCGATGTGCTGCGCACGGCCGTCAATGCCCCTGGCGGCTTCGAGCCGATCGTCGAGCGCCCGCTCAACAGCACGGCCCGGCCCAAGCCCGATCCGATGATCGAGGACGTCCATGCCGGCGCCATCGACATGACGATCGGCTTCGGCCCGGTGCTTTCCACATTCTCGGTCATCGTTCCGCAAAGCGTACTTCTGAAGACCTCGATCGTCTTCCCCAAGGGCGGACAGCAGCGCAAGGCGAAAGCCGAGTGGACCGAGCAGCTGGAGGAACAGGTTCGCCGTTCGGCGGTGACGATCGAGGCGCGCATCCGGCTCGAAAGCCTGACGCTCGATACGATCAGCCGCCTGCAACCGGGCGACGTCATCCCTTTCCTCGACGCCCAGGACGTTCGCGTCGACGTCAACGCCAATGGCCGCGACCTTTATGTCTGCGAATTCGGGCGCGCCGGATCGAAATATACGGTTCGGGTCAAGGATACGCACGGATCCGAACAGGACATCCTTCGCCACATCATGAGTTAAATCGGCCTGCCGCGCACGCGCAGCATGCCTGAGGCAAGCTTCAACTGGAATAGTTCTCACATGGCACCCAAGAAAGCACCCATCAACGAACAGGCCGAAGCCGCTGTCGGAGACATGGAACTCGACCAGGCGATCAACGACCTGCGCGGTGTCCTGAAACAGGATTCCGACACGCCTGCAGCGTTCGGCTCGGAATTCGGCGGCGAAACGCTTGGCACGAGCGATTTCGGCAGCGACTTTGGCGCACCGGCAGCGGGCGGTCTCGACGCATTCGGCGGCGATTTTGGCTCCAGCGACTTTGGCGCCGATCTCGGCGGCCCGGCCGCGACGAGCGATTTCGGCGGCACGGATTTTGCCGCGACGTCCTTCGACAGCGCTGATGTGGCCGTCGATACCCCGCCCGGCAGCGGCATGAACGCCAATCTCGACCTGATCATGGACATTCCGATCGACGTCCAGATCGTGCTCGGCTCGAGCCGGATGCAGGTTTCAGGCCTCATGAACCTCAGCGAAGGCGCAACGATCGCGCTGGATCGCCGCATCGGCGAGCCGGTGGAGATCATGGTCAACGGTCGGGTGATCGGCCGTGGCGAAATTACCGTTCTCGAAGGCGACGATACCCGCTTCGGCGTCAAACTCATCGAGATCAAGGGCAATAAGAAGTCGTAGGGCCCAATGATTGGGCGAAGGATGAATCCATGATGGATTTCGAAAGTTTCGAGGCTCAGGCGCTATCAAGGCCGCTCAGCCAGACGGACAAGGCGGCGGCCGTTCTGCTTGCCATGGGCAAGGGCGTCGCCAGCAAACTGCTGAAATTCTTCACCCAGAGCGAACTGCAGTCGATCATCGCGTCGGCGCAGTCGCTGCGCGCCATTCCACCGCATGAACTCGAAGCGCTCGTCAACGAGTTCGAAGACCTCTTCACAGAGGGTGCCGGCCTCATGGACAACGCCAAGGCGATCGAGAGCATTCTCGAGGAAGGCCTGACGCCGGACGAAGTCGACGGCCTGCTCGGCCGTCGCGCCACGTTCCAGTCCTATGAAGCCAACATCTGGGACCGCCTGCAGGAATGCGACCCGGTGGCCGTTTCCGTACAGCTTGCCAAGGAACATCCGCAGACGATCGCCTACGTTCTTTCGATGATGCCGTCGAGCTTCGGCGCCAAGGTGCTGCTGCAGCTGTCCGAAGAACAGCGACCGGACATCCTGAAGCGCGCCGTCAACATGAAGGACGTCAACCCGAAGGCCGCGGCGATCATCGAGAACCGCGTGATGGAAATGATCGGCGAGATGGAAGCGGAACGCAACTCGGCGGGCCCGGCCAAGATCGCCGAGGTGATGAACGAACTCGACAAGCCGCAGGTCGATACGCTGCTCGCCTCGCTCGAATCGCTCAGCACCGCTTCGGCCAACAAGGTTCGCCCGAAGATCTTCCTCTTCGACGACGTGCTCTACATGCCGCAGCGCAGCCGCGTTCAGCTTTTCAACGACGTGTCGACCGACATCATCACGATGGCGCTGCGCGGCTCGACGTCGGAACTGCGCGAATCGGTGCTCGCCTCGATCGGCGCGCGCCAGCGCCGCATGATCGAGTCCGATCTCGCCATGGGCGATGCCGGCATCAATCCGCGCGACATCGCCATTGCGCGGCGCTCGATCACGCAGGAAGCCATTCGCCTGGCCGCGAACGGACAGCTCGAACTCAAGGAAAAGGACGTCCAGGCGGCCTGAGGTCCGCCTTCGTCCGATGAGCGGCACAAAGCGGCCGGTCGACCGCTCCGCAAAGGCTAATTTCTGTTGAGCCCCGGTGAATGCCGGGGCTCAACTCTTGCCTGGCTCCCGCACTGGGTCCACTACAGGAAGCGCAAGCTTGAACGCATGTCCGCCGGGACGCGCGTCGCCGTAGAGGAACCGGGAGCCATCCTGTCTCATGTCGGACGATCAGGATAAAGACAGCAAAACAGAGGCCCCGTCAGAGAAGAAGATCTCCGACGCAGCGGATAAGGGCAACGTGCCCTTCTCGCGCGAGGCCACGATGTTCGCATCGACGCTCGCGATCTACATTTTCTTCGTTTTCTTCCTGACCGATGGCGTCGCCACCCTCACCGAGGCGCTCAAGGACATCTTCGAGCAACCGGAGGCCTGGCGGCTGGAAAACGCCACCGACGTGGTGGCGCTGATCACCCATCTCGTCTGGAAATCGACGGCCCTCGTCGTCCCGGTCTTCGTCCTGCTCATCGTCTTCGGCGTCGGCGCCTCAATCTTCCAGAACCTGCCTCGGCCGGTTCTTGACCGTATTGCGCCCAAGTTCAACCGGGTTTCGCCGATGGCGGGCCTCAAGCGGATCTTCGGCATCCAGGGCCTGGTCGAATTCGGCAAGTCGCTGTTCAAGATCATCATCGTGTCGGTCGTCGTCGTTCTGGTGCTCTGGAACGACTACTTCGCCACGCTCGACCTGATGTTTTCCGACCCGGTCACGATGTTTGCGACGATGGCGAACGACCTCAACGAGATCATGATCGTCATTCTGCTTGCGACCGCAGTGCTGGCGATCGCCGACCTCTTCTGGTCGCGGCATCATTGGTACACCGAACTGATGATGACCAAGCAGGAAGTGAAGGAGGAAATGAAACAGGCGCAGGGCGATCCGATCGTCAAGTCGCGCCTGCGTTCGATGCAGCGCGACCGGGCGCGCAAGCGCATGATTTCGTCGGTGCCGCGCGCCACGCTCGTGATCGCCAACCCGACCCACTATGCCGTCGCGCTGCGTTATGTCCGAGAGGAGAGCGACGCGCCCATCGTCGTGGCGATGGGGCAGGACCTGGTTGCCCTCAAGATCCGTGAAATCGCAGAGAAAAACGGCGTTCCCGTCTTCGAGGACCCGCCGCTTGCACGCTCCATGTTTGCACAAGTCTCGGTGGATAGTGTGATTCCACCGGTGTTTTACAAGGCTGTTGCCGAACTCATTCACCGGGTGCATGCGTCGCAACCAAAACGGATGACATAACTCCGATGAAAAAGTGCGAATTCTCCGAAAAGCGAGAACAGATCGTAGCTGAAGCAATTCGCCCCGTGGCGACCGAACTGCGTCTGATCGACGCCGCCGATTTCATCGCGCTGTTGCGGTTCGAGTCCTATGCCAGCCTTGCTGACCTCGTCGAATCGGCGGCCGAGCTCTATTTTCTACCCGGCACGGTCAATTTCGGCCTCGGCGGCAACTACAATCTGGATTGGGACTGCGAGCCGGAAATCGTGCTCGACCTCGAACTGAAACCACGCGGTGTGACCATCTATGTCCGCCTGTCGCTTGGCAACGAGACGGCCGGGATCGAGATCAGCCATATCAATTTCCAGACCCCCTCGTCCGACCCGGACGAAAACACGGCCTTCCTGGCGCGGAGCCTGGCCGAGGCGAAATTCATCAAGTCCTATGAGTTGCCGCTGGCAAGCTGAAGCGCCGTTCGGATCAGGCCTCAAGCGACCGCGTGACGGCAGCCGCCGGGTTTTATCCCGTCGGAACCGTCGCCTTGAGGCAGGTGCGATCGGTCTGTTGACAGCTAGCTGATGTAGCCGAGGCGGATCGCCTTGGCGATCGCCTGGATGCGGTTGACCGAATCGAGCTTCGTCGTCGCAGCACCCAGATAGGCGTTGACCGTATGGACCGAAAGCCCCATGCGCTCGGCGATCTCTTCGCTGATGTGACCGTCGCCGGCCATCTGCAGACAGGCGATCTCGCGGTCGCTCAAGGTTTCCGCCGGCGCGACGCGCTTCTCGTCGGCCGCCAGAAGGTCCGTCATGATCATGCAACTGCGGCCGTGCAGATCGACGACCTGCTCGGTGGTGGCATCGACATAGCTGCCGGCGAAGACGACATAGCCGTTGCCCTGGGCGCCGAGCCTGACGGGAAAGGCGATGCCGGAATAGGACAGCTTGCGGCCCTTCAGGCGATGGGCAAACGGTGCAAGGTCGGAGAGTTCGGCCGCCTGGTGCTCGCCGGCGCCGTTCCAAAGGATCGGCAGCAATGACTGGTCGAGATGGGCAACCAGCTCTTCGCCATAGGCCGTGACGAGATCATGGGCGTTCGCCTCGGCCGCGACACCCCAGTTGTCGAGGACACAGGTGAGCTTTCGTGCACCGCCTGTCCCCTTGCCATTGAGGCGCAGGACCGCGAAGTTCTTGGCGTTGATCTGGCGCTGCATGGCCTGCAGGCGCGTGACCAATGTGGCTGCGCGCGCGGCGCGATTGCCGTTCCTTGCGAGCTTCTGCTCGTCCTCGATCCGCCCGCCGCCAAGAAAATGCGTCATCGCGTCCGTCCCTCACACAAGATTATTGCGCACCGCGTAGGCAATCGCTTCCGACCGCGTCCTGGTCGCGGTCTTGCGCATGACGCTGGTGATGTAGTTGTTGATGGTATTTCGCGAGATGCCGAGGATCACCGCGATCTCTTCGCTCGTCTTGCCTTCGGCAATCCAGAACAGGCACTCCAGCTCGCGCTCCGTAAGCTCGAAGTCCCGGTCATGGCGGACCTCGGCGCGCGTGGTGAAGCTCGCCAGGTACCCTGCCAGGAGCGTGACGTCGCGCAGATTCTCCTGCGACAGGATCACGTCATCCGGGACCAGCAGCATCAGGGAAAAACGCAGCCGCCCGACGTTGAAGGTGATTGCGCAATATTCGCGGCTGATGCCGCGCGGCAGTTCGATATCATCAGGCAGCGCATGAAAACACGGCTGCAGCACGGCGAGGCACTTTTCCAGCTCGGTGGTCTTGGCATGAATGGCGGTGATCACGCCGGAAAGGCGCCGGACGACGTCGAAGGGCCAATCCGAGCAGACGACATGGTCGAGCCCGCTGTCCTGCGAGAGATCGTAGCGGGCCAGGAGATAATGGCTCGCGCCGACATATTCCGTCAGCGCCGAAAGGCCGCTACCGAGACCACCCCGCCCGGCGACTTCGCCCAGTCGTCGCAAGAGCTGATCGCGAGAAAACGCGCCGCCGCGTGCGCGTGTCGGTGCCGTCGGCAAAGGCCAGACAGCAATGTCTGCTTGCGAAATGTCCATGAGTTCAGCCCCTGTGCCGGATCCACATCCCGGAACTGCATGTGCGCTGCCGCCGCCAACAGCCGGCCGAAGCCGATTATTACCACCAGTCGCAGATCAGGACGCGAATCAACTGCTAAAAATGTACATCGGCACGAGAAAAAAAACACCGCCCTCTTCTGGCTATTTACTTCGCGTCGCAGGCATGTCGCGATTCGTGACCGAAACACCCTGCAGGAGCCCCTCCTCCACCGCGCAAATCATAGCAAACTCGCAACACGCTGAAAGACAAAGGCTTTTCTCGCGAAAATCCACCGTTTCCACGACCGAACCGGGATTGGCAGCCGGGTCGCGGCCGGAAAATGGGGCGATTTCATCCCAAAAAAGGGCACTTTTTCACGCGCATGGAATTTTGAGTTCGCGGGATATTATACTTTGTTTTCAGAAGCTGTTGCTCAAATGCACCAGCTGATTTTCAGACAATGCTCATTTTATCGATATATAAATTGTGAAACTCATAGAATAAATCCGGCTATTAACATTAATATAGTTACACTGAACTCTGTATTGCCGGAATCCGGCATAGTAGATGGCAGCGTGGAATGCACGTCATGCGGGCGCGCCGAATCTATAAATTAAGATATCGTTAAAGTATTACCATCCTGGCAGCCGGCGGGACTCAGCCGGCCTCACTTCGAAACTTGAAGCAATTTCGAAGCCAGATCAAAACCGGCAGCCAGACTCCCGCAATATTTGCGCCGAACATCAAAGCGCGCTGCCAGCGCGAACAGGCGTGCCACGACAAAGAAAAATCCCGCCACAAGGGCGGGATCTGCAAGAAATCGCGAAGCGTTTCCTGTCTGTCAGGCCGCTTTGTCGAGAGCCCACTTGCGCAGGATCTTGGCCGCGCGCTCTTCGCTGATCTCGACCATGCGCGCCAGGCGCCGTTCCGGTCCTTCCTTGACGCGTCGGTTGAAGCCGCCGTCGTCGCCCATGTTGAGCAGGTCGTCGGTGCTGTCGAACCCGAAGTCCGAGCCGAAGCCGTCCATGAGGGCTCCGCCGGCGCCAGCGTTCGCCGGTGAGAAGTCCGGCAGTTCGAGGCCCGCGGCTTCGCCCTGGATCTGGCCGGCACTGCCGCCGAGACCGAGCTGGCGGGCGAGCGGCCGCATGCCCATCCAGACGACCAGGAAGGCGACCACGATGAAGGCAAGGGCATTGATGATGCCGCCGAGGTTGCGGGTCAGCGTCTCCATCACGCCGGGACCGGCGACAGCTTGGTCGAGCAACTGCGTCTCGACGAAGTCCATGGCGGTCAGGGTCACGATATCGCCGCGGCTGGTGTCGAGGCCGGCGGCCGAAGCGACGATCTTCTGCATGTCGGCGAGATAGGCATCGATCTTCGCCTGGTCGGCCGGTTCGCCGACCATCGCGGCCAGGCGGCCGCGGTTGACGACGACGGCGACGGAGAGGCGCTCGACCGTGTAGCTGTTCTTGACGGTGGCGATCGTCTTGCTGTTGATTTCGTAGTTGGTCTGCTCTTCTTTTTTCTCGGCTTCGTCGCTCGACCGCGGGCCGGCGCCGCCGGTCGGAGCGGCCTGCGGAATGTTCTGCTGCACGGTCGCGGCATTGTCCGGCTGCTGCTGGCTGGATTTCTGCTCTTCCTTGGTCACGCGCGTCGAGCGCTCGACGCGCGATTCCGGATCGAAGACCGTTTCCTGGATCTGCTGCGTATCGGTGTTGAGGCGCGCCGTGACGCTGGAGCGGAAGTTGTCCATGCCCAGGAACGGTGCCAGAGCATTGTCGATCTTCTTCTCAAGCTCGGTCTGGACGTTCTGAACGACGCCGAGCGACTGGTTGAGGGCGCTGTTGGCCGGATCGTCGCCAGAGGCGAGCAACTGCCCGGTCGAATCGAGCACGGTCACGTCGTCGACGTCGAGCCCCGGTACGGAAGAGGCGACGAGATGACGGATCGAGGCGGCGGCGCTGCGGCCGACCGTGGCGCTGGCGCGGATCATGACCGAGGCGGTCGGATTCTGGTCAGCCTTGCGGAAGCTGCCGCGCTCCGGCATCACGATGTGGACGCGGGCGGCGGCAATGCCGGAAATCTGCTGGATGGTGCGGCCGATTTCGCCTTCAAGCGCGCGCACGCGGGTCACTTCCTGCATGAAGGAGGTGAGGCCCAGCGAGCCGACATTGTCGAAGAGTTCGTAGCCGGCGTTGGCGCTGCTCGGCAGGCCGCGCTCGGCGAGCAGCAGGCGCGCCTTGCTGGTCATGCCAACGGGAACCTGGAGGCTGGCGCCGTCAGCCCCGACATTGAAGTCGATGTTGGCCTCGGCCAGCGCGATGCTGATCTGAGTGACATCGCTGCGTTCGAGCCCGACATAGAGCGTCTCGAACGAGGGTCTGTTGACGTAAATTCCGGCCCCGAGAACCATGCCGACCGCAACAATGCCGGCCGCGGCCAGCGCAATCAGCTTGCCTTGCCCGAGACTGCTCAGGTTCTTCGTGAACGTCGAGAGTTGATCCAACAGACTCATTCTGTTTCCGCACCCAGTATCGCAAGGTCTTCGAGCCGGTCATCGGCCGAGCGCCCTGCGCAGTTCCAACATTCGGGTTTTCTGGGTATCGACATGCCGAGTATCGACTTCCAATGCGCGCGAATCCACCAGTCCCGATCCGGACCGTAGGAAACGAAACTTGCGCGAACTTGGCCTGATGAGCCCTGCCGGAGCGGCTGAGGCTTCATGACAGGACTTATCCACGGGCACGGAAAGGGCTGCTCGGCGCGGAAAAATCGGCGTGCAAGACCGTCGCCACATCAGGGCACGACACGGTAAACCGCTGATTTTACACGGGTATTTTCAGATTCTCGTCCGGGAATGCACTTTGCGAGCGTCAGAACGCTTCGAAATCGCCGGCCGCCTTCGTCAACGGCTGCGAGTGGCCGTGGCGCAACATGCCGTTGCCAAGTGCCTTTTTCATGTCGGCAAGCTTCACCAGATTGACGGCCGTGGTGACGTCGACCATCCAGGCGTCCGGGATCGACGCGGTAATCGTGTCGATGAACTCGGCAAGGCCGCGGGTCTTCTGCACAGCCAGGTCGATGCCCTGCAGCACCATCATCTTGTCGGGGTTCGCAAGCGCATCGACGCCCTCGTCGCCGGCGAGCTGCGGTTCGATCCGCTCGATCAGATAGGCGACGTCATGCAGTTCTGTGACAATGCGCATCAGCACTTCGGGGAGCGCTTCTTCCACGTGCGGCATGTGGCCCTTGTAGTCGGTCTGCATCGGTATGTCTCACGTGGCTCGGGGCTTCGGTAGAAGTCGTATTTCAGGCCTGCGAGGCGCCTGCCTCGCAGGATCAGAAGAATTCGATGGAGCTTTCGACCGGCTTCGGCGCAACGATCGGGCGTTCCTCCAGCTGCACGGTGCGCTGGGCCTCGACGCCGGTCAGGGCGTATTGCCGGGCGCGACCGCTGGACGGCCAGTATTCGAGCTTGCGGCCATGCTCGCCGCCAGTGCTCTCGCCGACGATGCGGATGCCCTCGTCGAGCAGGAACTGGCGCGCGAAGGCGGCGTTCTGCTCGCCGACATTGGAGAAGCGCGCGATCGTCTTGGCGCCGCCGAAGATCTTGGCTTCGAGACGGTCTCGCCTCGCGCCCTGCTTCAGGAGGCCGTTGATGAGCAGCTCCATCAGGTGAACCCCGTAGCGGGTCGCATCGCCGCCGGAGGTCGGCGACGTCGCGGAACCGGGCAGCAGAAAGTGGTTCATGCCGCCGACGCCGACCACGGGATCGCGCATGCAGGCTGCCACGCAGGAACCGAGAATGGTCGACAGCACGATGTTCGGATCGTTGAAGACCTTGTACTCGCCCTGAATGACATGCACGCGCTTGCCGGCGGCTTCCATGTTCATTTGAGCGCCCCGAATACGGCTTCGATCGCAGCCTTCATCTTTTCGATGGTGAAGGGCTTGGCCAGAACATTGTTGGCACCGAGCGCGGCCGCCTTCTGAACGAGGGCACGATCGCCCTGAGCCGTCAGGATGATGAAGGCCGCCTTCTTCGTCGCCGGGTTGGAGCGGACCGCCTGCAGCAGGCCAAGGCCGTCCATTTTCGGCATGTTGAAGTCGGAGATCACCAGATGGTGCGGGTTCTGGGCCATGATCTTCATGCCCTGCTCCCCGTCACCGGCGGCGGTGATCTGCTTGAAGCCGAGCTGCTGCAGGGCGTCACCCAGGAGCAGGCGGCTCGTCACCTGATCGTCGACGATCAGAACTTTGATTTTTTCGGCGATGGACATTATTCGCTTCCTTCCTTGCGGAGCGCCGCTGCTTTCAGGACCTCCTCCCCGATGGAACCGAGGGGGAGCTGGGTTTCAACGGCGCCCAATTCATAGGCGACTCTCGGCATGCCGTAGACGACACATGTCTTTTCGTTCTGGCCGAAGGTCTTTGCTCCGGCATGCCGCATTTTCAGGAGACCGGAGGCGCCGTCGCGCCCCATGCCGGTCAGAATGACACCGATCGCATTGCGGCCGGCAAGCTCGGCAACGGAATCGAACAGCACATCGACCGAAGGGCGATGGCCGTTGACCGGATCGCGGTCGACCAGGCGGCAGCAGGGTGCCGTCGCATTGGCGACCTGCAGATGACGCTCGCCGCCGGGCGCCAGATAGACCTTGCCGACTTCGAGCCGCGCCCCATCCGTCGCCTCCTGCACCGTCGGCGCGCAGAGGCGGTTCAGCCGCTCGGCGAAGCTCTTGGTGAAGGTGTGCGGCATGTGCTGCGTGATGACCGTCGGCGGGCAATTGGCCGGGAACTTCTGCAATACCGTGATCAGGGCTTCGACGCCGCCGGTCGAGGCGCCGATGGCGACGATCTTGCGGCCGGCCCGATACTCCGAGGCGGTGTTGCCATTGGCGGCCGCCGGAGAGCCTGCGATCTTGTTGCCGGTGATGATGAACTTGCGCTGCGAACGCGCGGCCGCCTTCACCTTGTCGACGAGGCCGGCAAAGGGATGCGGGTCGCCCGGATGCGGCTTGCCGACGCAATCGAAGGCGCCGATTTCGAGCGCAGCGATCGTCGCTTCGGCGCCCTTGTGCGTCAGCGTCGAAACCATGATGACCGGCATGGGCCTCAGCCGCATGATCTTGTCGAGGAATTCGAGGCCGTTCATGTTCGGCATTTCGATGTCGAGGGTGATGACATCGGGATCGAGCTGCTTGATCGCCTGGCGTGCTTCCATGGCGTCGGCTGCCTGGCCGACGACGGTCACGTCGGGATCGGCGTTCAAGACAGCGGTGATCAGGCCACGCATGGTGGCGGAGTCGTCAACGACGAGAACACGAGCGGGAGCGGTCATGCCCGTCCTCCATGAAACTTGCCGGTATGGCGGTAGGTGGTGATGCCGATGTTGTCGAAGTGCGCCTTGGCGTCGCCCGACACGCGCTCGGAATGGCCGATGTAAAGATGACCGTCGGTGTTGAGCATGCCGGCGAAACGCGACCAGATCTTCATCTGCGTCGGCTCGTCGAAATAGATGACGACGTTGCGGCAGAAGATGACATCGAACGGCCCCTTGAACGGCCATTGCGCCATCAGGTTCAGCTCGTTGAAGGTAATCAGACGCTTGACGCGATCGTCGACCTGCCACTTGAAGCGGCCGCCGGCATTGACCTCCGAGAAATATTGCTTGCGCATCGCCGGATTGACGGTTTCGAGCGCGGTCGCGTCGTAGGCTCCGGCGCGGGCAAGCGCCAGGATCTTCGGGTCGATGTCGGTCGCCAGGATGCGGAAGTCGTAGTCGGCCGCATTCGGCAGCAGCGACAGAACCGTGAGCGCGATCGAATAGGGCTCCTGTCCGTCCGAACAGGCGGCCGACCAGATGCGCACCCGACCACCGGCCTTCGCACGGGCAATCAGCTCCGGCAGTACGTCGGTCTTCAGGTGCTCGAAGTGATGGTTCTCGCGGAAGAACCGCGTGAAGTTCGTCGTCAGATGCGAAAGCATGTCACGGCGCGCGGCGGCACCGGCGGGCGAGGAGACCAGCTGGCAGTACTCGCGGAAACCCTTGAGACCGAGATTGCGGATATGCTTCGACAGCCGCGAATAGACGAGCGACGCCTTGGTCTCGTTGAGATAGATGCCGGCGTCCGCGTAAATCATCGCGGCGATCTCGCTGAGATCGCGACGGGTCAACGGATACTCACCACTTGCAAGGCACTCGTCCGGCGACAGCTTCTGTTCGAATGCGACCTGGTTCCTCATGCGGCTTCCCTTTCTTCCTGCGGGAAGATGGCTTCCAGCTCGATGAGGCAGATCATCCGGCCTTCGATCGCGAGCACGCCGCGGGCGAAGCTCTTTTCGAACTCGGACGACACGACATCCGGTGTCGGCTGGATCTTGTCGTCGGTAATGGTCAGGATGTCGGAGACGGCGTCGACCAGAAGGCCGACGACCTGGCTCTTGACCTGCGCGACGATGATGACGTGACGCACGGTCGGCTCGGCCGGCGTCATGCCGAGCCGGGCCGAGAGATCGACGATCGGCAGCACGGCACCGCGAAGGTTGATGACACCGAGCACATAGGATGGCGCATGCGGCATGGATGTCGCAGGCGTCCAGCCACGGATCTCGCGTACCGACATGATGTTCACGCAGAATTCCTGAGCGCCGACCCGGAAAGCGATCAGCTCCCGTCCGTCCGTCGTCAGATTTTTTGCGGCATAGGTCATTGGCATTATCCGGCAGCAGCAAGTGACATTTCAGGCTTCAGCGATTGCCCGCGCGAGGCAGCGACGATCGCGTCGACATCGAGGATGAGCGCCACGCGGCCGTCGCCGAGAATGGTCGCGGCAGCAATGCCCGGCACGTGGGTATAGTTGGCCTCGAGACTCTTGATCACCACCTGGCGCTGCCCCTGGATCGCATCGACCATCAGGGCGCGCTGGCCGCCGCCTTCCGATTCCACCAGGAGCGCAACGCCCTCGACCGGGTTCGCCTGGATGGCGCGGAAGTTGAGGATGCGGCCGACGTCGACGAGCGGGCAGAAGGAGTTGCGGATCGAGATCAGCCGCTGGTTGGCGCCGAAGGAGTGGATCGCCGAGGCTTCCGGCTGCAGCGTCTCGACGATCGCGGTCAAGGGCACGACGAGCGTCTGGTTGGCGACCGTCACCACCATGCCGTCGAGGACGGCGAGCGTCAGCGGCAGGCTCATGGTGAAGACCGAGCCGTGACCCGGCTTCGACGAAATGTTGATGCGACCGCCGAGCGCCTGGATCGAGCGCTTGACCACGTCCATGCCGACGCCGCGGCCGGAGATATCGGAGATCTTGTCGGCCGTCGAGAAGCCGGCGTGGAAGATCAGGTTGTCGATCTCTTCATCCGAGAGATTGGCGTCGGCGGCGATCAGGTCGTTGTCGATCGCCTTCTGGCGCACCTTCTCGCGGTTGATGCCGGCGCCGTCGTCGGCAAGCTCGATTACGATACGGCCGGAACGGTGCTTCGCCGTCAGGCGCACCGTGCCTTCGGCGCTCTTGCCGGCGGCAAGGCGTTTTTCCGGCGTTTCGAGACCGTGGTCGACCGCGTTGCGGATCATGTGGGTCAGCGGCTCGGCGAGCTTGTCGATGACCGTCTTGTCGACTTCGGTGTTTTCACCTTCGGTGATGAGGCGCACCGACTTGCCGGTCATGTCGGCGATTTCGCGAACGATACGCGACATGCGCTGGAACACCGGCTTCACCGGCTGCGCGCGGATCGCCATCACCGAATCCTGGATCTCGCGGGTGAGCTGCTGCAGCTCTTCGAGGCCCATATTGATCGAGGACGTGCCGTTGGTGTCGTTTTCGACGACGCTCTGCGAGAGCATCGCCTGATTGATGACCAGTTCGCCGACGAGGTTGATCAGGCGATCGACGCGATCGAGATCGACGCGAATGGTCGGCGTTGCAGCCGATGCGGCGGCCTGCTGCGCGGCAGCGCTCTGGGCGGCGGCGCTGGCTGCAGGTGCCGCCTTCTCGGCCGGGGCACGCGTTGCGGACTGCGCCATCTGCAGCACGTTGCTGGCCGTGGCTGCGGCGGCAACCGCAGCGTCGCGATCCTGCTGGCGCGAAGCGAGCTGTTCTTCCTCCTCGACGACACCGACCGATATCGCCGGCTCATCGTCCAGGATCGACAGGTCGAACGGAACCGGCTGCATCGGCAGCTCTTCGCCCGGCTGCGCAACCTCGTCTTCGATGAGCGAAATCTCCAGATCGCAATCCCACTCCGCAAATTCGAAGACGGTGCGGATCGCGTCTTCGCCCTTGTCGGTCTTGAGCGAAATCTTCCAGAAGAAATAGGCGCTCTCAGGGCTCAGCCGGTCGAGCGTCGGCAGTGCGCCCATGTCGCAGTGGATGCTCATCTCGCCGAGGCGGGACAGGTCGCGCAGAAGCAGCGTTGCCTCGTTGCCCTTGGCATAGAGATCGGACTTCGGCTTGAAGACGATCTCATAGGTGGGCATTTCCATCAGCGGCGGCTCTTCGGCCGCATCGAAATCGTCGAAGGAGAAGGCGACCGGCTGGAAGCCTTCGTCGTTGACCGGCGGCGGGGCCGCGGCGGCAACGGGCTTGGCGACCGGCTCGGCAGGTGCTGCGGAAGCCTGCGGCACTTCACCGTTTGCGAGCGCCTCGAGTTCCTTGATGAGCTGGCGGCTGCGCGCTTCGTCGACGCTGCCGCCGTCGCGGGCGGCGTTGGTCAGGTCGGCGAGCACGTCGGCCGACTTCAGCATCACCTTCAGCACTTCCGGTCCGGGATCGAGCCTGTTGGAACGAACGCAATCAAGGGTCGTCTCGAACACATGCGCGAAGGAGACGAGGTCGTCCAGCCCGAAGGCGCCGGCGCCACCCTTGATGGAGTGCACCGCACGGAAAACGGCATTGACCGTTTCCGGGTCGCGATCGCCATCATTGAGCTTCAGCAGACCCGATTCCAGTTCGGCGAGCTGTTCCTCGCATTCCTGGAAGAAGATCTCTTTGATTTCGTTCATATCCATTGGAGGCTATCCCCGGACTTCAGGCCGTTACGCGCTCGATTGCATCGATGAGTTTGGTCGGGTCGAACGGCTTGACGATCCAGCCGGTGGCTCCCGCCTGACGCGCGCGGTTCTTCTTTTCCGCGTCGCTTTCGGTGGTCAGCACCAGGATCGGAATGGCGCGATAACGATCGTTCTTGCGCACGCCTTCGATGAAGCCGAAACCGTCGAGACGCGGCATGTTGATGTCGGTGACGATCACGTCGGGATTGGCTTCTTCCAGAACCTCAAGGCCCTCGACGCCGTCCTCGGCCTGGATCGTTTCGAAACCGGCATTGTTCAAGGTGACCAGCAGCATGTTTCGGATCGTCCGGGAGTCGTCGACCGTCAGAACTCGCTTCTTCATTTCTCAAATCTCCTTTGCCACCAGGTGGTCGATCTCGACCCCGATGAGCTGTGTCGTTTTCTCGAAAGCGTCCGACACCTTGCTGAAGGTGAAAGACAAATGATCTTCTTCCCAGGTCTTGGCGCCGGCCATCAGCACCTGGACACAGAGCGCGCCCACCCGCTCGACCGCGGAAGCGTCGATCACGATGTCGCTGCCCTTGAGCGCGAGCAGCTTCTCGTGCAGCGCCGTCGCTTCGTTCAGGTCCAATACCGGAGCGAGGCTGAGCGTCTTCTGAGCGGTCTTCTTGCTGGCCATTCCTGTCTTCCTCGACTGCTAACTCTCTACTGCCCTTGAAATCAGCGCTGCCAACCGGCGAGCCGGCGCTGCAACCCGTCGTCAAACAGCAGCGCGGCCGGCTCGTCGACGACGGCCGAAGCGTGACGGAAGGGCTCGCCCCCGGCGCGTGTCGGCGAAACCGGATGACGGCGCTCCAGGCGGAACTGGCGGATCGTCTCGCCGAGTTCGACGATGACCGTATGAAGATCGTCGGACGAGCGCACGGTATCGCCGGCCAGCGCGGCACTTGCCTCGACGCCCCGGGAAATCGTGCCGATCCCGGCTGCAACACCCCGGAGGTCGCCGACCTGCTGCTCCGCTTCGCGGGCGATGCCGGAGACGGCTGAATTGATCGATGTCACCTGCTCGACGATGCTGCTGATCGCGTCCTGGGTGCGGCCGACGATCTCGACGCCGGTCTCGACCTGCGCCTTGGTTCCGCTCACCAGTTGCTTGATCTCGCGCGCCGCCTCGCCGGAACGCTGCGCCAGCGCGCGCACCTCCTGGGCGACGACGGCGAAGCCGCGACCGCTGTCGCCGGCGCGCGCCGCCTCGATGCCGGCATTGAGCGCCAGGAGGTTGGTCTGGAACGCGATCTCGTCGATGACGCCGATGATCTGGCCGATCTTTTCGGCAGACGCTTCGATGTCGGCCATGGCCGTGATCGCCTGGCCGGCGATCTCGCCACTGCGCTCGACGGCAATGCGGGTCTCGTTGGTTTTTGTCTCCGTGGCGCTGATCCGGCCCGAGCCGGTCGCCATGCGTCCGGCCATGTCGGCAAGCGCCGCCAGCTGCCCGGAAAGCGCTTCGGCTTCGACGCGCGCCTTGTCCGTGAAGGCTGCCGCGCCGTCGCGCATACGCTCGACCAGTGCCCCTGCGGCCTGGCTGCGCTGATCCGATGCCTGTAGGCTTTGCTGGATCTGCTGGAGTGCGGCATTCAGGCTGGCGACGATCGGCTGATAGGCTTCTACCGCCGTTTCCGGCAGTCGCGCGCCGAGATCGCCCTGGCTCACGCCTTCGGCAAAGTCGCCGAAGAGCATCTTGACTTCCAGTTCGTCGGCGCTGCGCTGCTCGGCGAGCTGCCGCTGGTGCTGCTGGCGAAGCGCATTGAAACGGAGCGATACGCCGATCTCGCTGTCGACAAAGGTGGTGCGCACCAGTGCGGCGACGAGGTCGCAAAGCTCGCGGCGGCGCGCCTTGCCCATCGGCAGAAAGGATTTCGGCCAGGCCTCCTCGATGAGCCCGACGATGAGATGCTCGAGCACGACCGCATGGCTAGCCATCTGCCAGCGGGGGTCGAGGCCCATGCGGCTGGCAGTGTCGGCGAGCACCTTGATGCGCTCGGCATAAAGTCCGTCGAAGCGTGCGTCGGTCAGCACGTTCCAGTGCGACGACTGCAGGTCCTGCAGGCGATCGATCTGGCGGTCGCTGTCGAAATGGCGGGCGGCGTCGGGATAGGTCTGGAGGCGCTGGAAAAGATCGCGAAGCGCCTGGTCGATGCGGGGAGAAAGTTTTTGTCTGTTATCCCGGACGCGGTTGCAGCTCTCATCATCGAGCCCGGCAAAACGCAAGCGCTCCAGCAGGCTGCCTGCCTGGCCCTTTTTTGCCTGTTCTGACGATGCTTCCTGCCTCAACGCTGATCCCCGGGTAATGCGCTTTCGGAATTTGCCTGGGGAGCATAAGGGAGAGCCACGGTCCACCGGACGTGCACGCCACATCGATGAGATCAGCCTCCGCCTGTGGCGTCTGCTGTCGTTCATCCCGCAAGTAAATTCGGTGAAGAATGGATACCGGACCGGAACCGGTACGGCGGGGCGGCATCATGCCTTGAGGAGACTTGTGAATTATCCCATTCCGACGTGTGGGACCATGTTTATGGTTAATTCCTTGCTTGAAGGTTAACGGTCCCTCGCCTCTAATCGGATTCACTAAAATTCACGGGGTGTTTTCGCCCGCTATTTTTGCGCTGCAACAAAACTGTAATAAACACCCGCGAAACCAACAGGTTCTCAATCACAAGAGTTTAGAATTGTACTTTGACTTGCGCTCGCGTATCGAAGCGAAAGTGGAGTGGGCGCTCGATGCGCGAGGAAACCTTCGCACCAGAAAAAGCGACGTCATGACGATGCGCTTACAGGAAACGAACAATGATTGTTCTTGGCATCGGCGCCGCACTCACAGCAATCCTGACAATGATGGCAGTATCGATCGTGCTCAACATCGAGCACAACCGGTCGGCAAAGCGCAGCTCCGTGTTTTGATCGGGATCGAGCGCGTCTCTTACTGACACAACCAGGCATCCTTGCGGCCAAAGGCAGATGCTCTACGGCCGTTCTTCTTTGTCCGCATGCTCCCGCGTCGCTTTCTGCCATGCCTGTGCATAGGCTACGAGGCACTCTGCCGCCTCCCCCAAGAGCGGTTCGACACCGGTCCGGACCCTGGAACCCTTAACCAGGCATGCAGCACCGAGGCTCGTACCCGTGATATTCCGGGGATCGGCAAAGACCGGCCGGCCGGTCGCCGCCGCGAGCATGCGCAGGTAGGTGCCGTTGGCGGCAAATGGCCCTTCGACAACGATGTCGCCCCGCGCACCGATGAGATCGAGACAGGTCGCCGTCATCAGCGCCAGATGGAACGAGACGACGACGAAGCGTTCGGCGGGCTTAAGCATCCGCTCCTGCGTCGTCCACGTCGCCTTCAGGCCCGGAAAGGGACCTGAGCCCTCGGGTAGCGACGGCAGCAGCATGTGCCGAGCCGAGGCAACGGCCTCCTCCGTCTCAGGCGGCACGGGAACCGTGCCCTCCCCGAGCAGGAGCTGGAAGGCGCGGCCACCCATGAAGCGGGCGGAGGGCACGGGATCGCCTGATGCGTTGACGTTGACAAGCGTATCGCGACGCTCGTCGAGCGGCTTCGGTTCCGCGCCGACCGCGAGCATCACCACCCAGGTGCCGGTAGAAACAACCGAGAAGGGCGAGGCCCGCGTCAGAAGATGCGGCAGCAGCGAGGCATTGGAATCATGAATGCCGCAAGAGACGGGCGTGCCTTCGGCAATACCGGTTGCGGCACAGAGTTCCGGCCGCAAGGCACCGGCGATATCGCTCGCCTTCAACACCGGTGGAAAGAGCGGCATCCAGCCCTGGCGCTCGACCAGGGACGAGAAGGTCCCGGCCCGCGGGTTCCAGAGGTCGGTGTGACAACCGAGCGAGGTCAGTTCGTTGCAGAGTGTACCCGTCAGCCGAAAGGTCCAATACTGCGCATAGGTCAGAATGGAAGCGACCCTGGCAAAATCACCCGGAAAGGTCTTCTGCTGCCAATAGAGCTGAGCGCCGACATTGAGGCCCATCGGCAGGCGGGCGGAGCCTGTCTCGGAAAACGGCGGCCGCACCGCATCATATTCGGCGGTTAGACCGTCGGGGCCGGCGTGCTCATAGTCCAGCACCGGAAGCGCCAGCTTGCCGGACGCATCGAGCACGACCGCCGTCGCGCCATGGGTGGTGATGGAGATTGCCTCGAAGGCGTATTCGGCATTCAGCGCCGCGAGGCTTTCCAGTACGAAGGCCCAGAGACGCTCGATATCGAAGTGCGGATAGGGACCATCGGTCAGCACCGCATTCGCCGTCTTGCGGACAGCGATCTCCTCGAAACGATCGAGATCAACGGCCGCGACCTTGGCATTCGTCTTGCCGATATCGATGACGCCAACAACCCGCATCCGATCAGTCCATATGAAAGACGGTCGTGAGCGCCACCGCCACCGGCTCGTTATCACCACGGGTTTCCATGATGTCGGCCATATGGGCCCACCACTTCTGCATGATGGGATGGGACGGCAGGTCGGCCATACGGTGGTCGTCGGTGCGCCAGAGCACGCCGAAAAGCAGGTTGGTTTCCTCGTCCAGATGGATGGAGTAGTCGGAGACGCCGGCCTCCTTCAGGAGGGTCGCCAGTTCCGGCCAGATGGCGTCGTGCCGCGCCTTGTATTCGGCAGCCATGCCCGAGTTCAGCCGCATGCGGAACGCGTATTTTTCCATCGGAACCTCAATGTGCGAGACGCTGGCGGGCGCGCCGCCAGAGAATGGGAAGCGCGATCACCGAGATCAGCAGCAGGCCGATGAAGATCGACATGACGATGCCCGGGACGTTGAGCAGGCCGAAACCGAAGGTCACCATGCCCATGATCAGCGCGGCGAGCACGACGCCGGGGATGGTTCCGGAGCCGCCGAGAATGTTGACGCCGCCGAGCACCACCATCGTCACCACTTCCAGTTCCCAGCCGAGCGCAATCGACGGACGGGTGGAGCCGAGCCGCGAGGTCAGGCAGATCGAGGCGAGCCCGGCCATCAAGCCGGTCAGGAGGAAGAGGACGAACTTGACGCGCGCGACCCGGATGCCGGAGAAGAGCGCCGCCGTCTGGTTGTTGCCGATCGCATAGACGGCGCGGCCGAAATTGGTCCTGTGCAGCACGACGCCATAGACGACCGCAAGCGCGACGAAGAGCGTGAACTCGAAGGAGAACACCCACCAGACATAGCCCTGGCCGAACCAGGAGAAACTGTCGGGATAGCCGGTGAAGGCCTGGTCGCCAAGAATGATGAACGAAAGCCCGCGGAAGAGGCTCATGGTGCCGATCGTCACGACGATCGACGGCAGCCCGAGACCGGTGATCAGCAGGCCGTTGATCGCGCCGCAAATGAGCCCGACGGAGAGGCCGATCGCCACCAGTGCCGGCGTGTCGAAGCCGAGCTGGACGGCATAGCCCATGGCCGTCGAGGCGAGCGCGATGATCGAGGCGACCGACAGATCGATCTCGCCGGCAATGATCACCAGCGCCATGGCGAAGGCGATCATCGCCTTTTCGGTGAAGTTGAAGGTCGCGTCCGAAAGGTTCCACGGGTCGAGGAAATAGGGCGAAGCCAGCGAATTGCCGAGAAAGATCAGGCAGGCGACGACAAGGAGCAGGCTTTCCCAGCTCTTCAGCAGTCGCGCGCCGCGGCCCTCCAGCCGATCGGGGATATGCCGTGGGGTAAGATGGATCTCGGCCATCAGACAGCCTCCGCCTTTCTCAAGATGACGCGGCCCTTGCGCCGCTCGGCGCGGGCGTTGACGGCGACAGCGATGATGATGACCATGCCCGAAATCGCCATCTGGGCGAAGGGCGAGATGTTGATAACCGGCAGCGCGTTCTTGATGACGCCGAGGAACAGCGCGCCGAGCACGGCGCCGGCTACCGTGCCGATGCCGCCGGCGATCGAAATGCCGCCGATGACGCAGGCGGCGATGATGTCGAGCTCGAAGCCGGCGGCGATGTCGACGTAAGCGACGGCATAACGCGACACCCAGAGATAGCCGGACAGCCCCGCGAGCGCGCCCGAGAGGCAATAGGCAAAGAAGCGGGTGCGGCCGACATCGATGCCGGTATAGACGGCCGCATGCGGGTTGCCGCCGACCGCATAGAAGGCGCGGCCGAGCGCCGTTCGGCTCATCAGCAGGAAGACGAGCCCGATCATGAGAAGCGACAACCAGGAGAGAACCGGGAAGCCTAAGAGCGCGTCGCGCGGCAGCGCCTTGAACGCATCGCTCATCTGGTGGGCGTTGATCCACTTGCCGTCGCTCAAGAGGAAGATCATGCCGCGATAGATGGTGAGCGTGCCGAGCGTGACGACGATCGGCGGAATGTCGAGCTTCCAGACGAGCGCGCCGTTGATCATCCCGAGCAGGGTGCCGAGCGCCATGGCAACGAGGATGACCAGTGGGATCGGCAGCCCCGGAAAGGCCGCGTTCAGCATCGCCGCCACCATGCCTGACAGCGCGAGGTTGGCGGCCATCGACAGATCGATGCAACGCGTCAGGATCACCGCCATCTGGCCAAGCGCCAGGATGATGAGGATCGAGGTGTCATTATAGACGCGCGCCAGATTGGACGGCGCGACGAATGCAGGGAAGCGCAAGGTGATCAGCGCGAGCAGCACGGCGATCGCAGCGACGAGCAGGAGTTCCCGGTTCTTGAGAAACTTGGACATCACGCAGCCTCCTGGATGCCGGCGGCGGCGCGCACTAGCTTTTCCGCCGTTAGCTCGGCGCGCTCGAAGCGCCCGGCGATCCGGCCTTCGCGCATGACGATGACGCGGTCGGACATGCCCATGATCTCGGGGATTTCCGAGGAGACCATAATGACGCTGAGGCCTTGCGCGGCAAGCTCGCTCATGAACGCGTGCACGGCCGCCTTGGAGCCAATGTCGATGCCTTTGGTCGGCTCGTCGAGGATGATCACCTTGGGCCGCGTCGCCAGCCACTTGGCGATGACGACCTTCTGCTGGTTGCCGCCCGAGAGCGTGCCGACGTCCTGATCGAGCGAGGCGGCGCGCAGGTCGAGGCGCGAGGTGTATTCGCGGGCGAGCGCAAACTCGTTGGCAAGCTTCAGGAAGCCCGAGCGCGAGGTGCGCGAGAGAGAAGGCAGTGTGACGTTCTGAAAGATCGGCAGGCCGATGATCGCACCCTGACGGCCACGCTCCTCAGGCACGTAGACGATGCCAGCGCGGATCGCTTCGGAGGGGCTGCGGATCACCAGCACCTCGCCATCGAGCCGGACGGCACCGGCAGAAGGCCGGGTGACGCCGATCAGCGACTGCATGAATTCCGATCGCCCGGCACCGACGAGACCATAGAAGCCGAGGATCTCGCCGCGGCGAAGCTCGAAATTGATGTCCTCGAATTCGGTCGGGTGGCGATAGCCGGAAACGGTCAGCACCGGCTCGCCGATCGCGACGTCCTTCTTCGGATAGACCGAACCGACGGCGCGGCCGACCATGAGACGCACCAGTTCGTCCTGGCTGACGTCGGCAATCAGGCCCTCGTCGACCATGGCTCCGTCGCGGAAGACCGTGTAGCGGTCGGCGATGCGGAAGATCTCGTCGAACTTGTGGCTGATGAAGAGGATTGCCTTGCCCTCGGCCTTCAGCCGTTCGACGAGGGCATAGAGCTCGTGGATTTCCTTGTGCGACAGCGCCGCCGTCGGCTCGTCCATGATGACCACCTGCGCATCGATGGAGAGCGCGCGGGCGATCGCGACAAGGTGTTTCCTGGCGATGCCGAGATCGCGCAGGCGGATGGTCGGATCGAGATCGGCGCCGGCGCGCGCGAGCAGAGCGCGCGCATCGGCGTTGAGCTTCTTCCAGTCGATCAACCCGAAACGATTGCGCGGGGCGTGGCCGAGGAAGATGTTTTCGGCGACCGAGAGCTCATCGAAGAGCACGGTCTCCTGGTGGATCGCGGTGACGCCAGCGCGTGCGGCCGCGAGCGCCGTCGGGAAATGCACTTCCTGATCGGCTACAGAGATCGTGCCCTCGTCCGGCTGGTAGATGCCGGTCAGGATCTTCACCAGCGTCGACTTGCCAGCGCCGTTTTCGCCGATCAGCGCGGTCACGGATCCCGGATAGAGCGACAGCGAAACATCCGAGAGCGCCTTCACGCCGGGGAAGGATTTCGAGATCCCCTCAAGCGCGATGGCGGGCTTCATCCGCGATGTGAGCGTATCCTGCAGCAAGAGACAATCCACCAGTTCAGACGTTTCGATAAAGCAAAAGCTGGCCAGCGCCTCGGTCGCGCTTGGAAAGGTTCGGATGACCCCGACTGCTTTGGCAGCTTGGGGCTGCCCCTCACCCTAACCCTCTCCCCGCAGGCGGGGAGAGGGAACGAGAATGCCGCGCCTATCAGCTCCCCGATCTCGAAAGGAGCGAGCGGTTGCCGCATGTCCCTTCTCCCCGCGAGCGGGGAGAAGGTGGCCGGCAGGCGGATGAGGGGCAGCCCTCACCGCGCGGATGAGGGCCAAATTCGCCGCGATCAGAAAATCTTGGCGAATTCCTCGACGTTCTTTGCGTCGTAGACGAACGGGTCGGCCATCGCGCCTTCGTTGTTGTCGTCGAGTTTCACGGTACCCATGCGGCCCATCTTCAGTTCCGCACCCGGCTTGGCTTCGGCACCGCCGATCAGGTCATAGGCGATCATCGTTGCGGAGTAGCCGAGGTCGATCGGGTTCCAGATCGCGAAGGACTTGGAGGCGCCCGACTTCACGTGGCCGGCCATTTCCGAGGGAAGACCGAGGCCGGTGACGTTGATCTGGCCGATCTTGCCGGCGTCGGTGACGGCCTGGGCGGCCGCGACGATACCGACCGAGGTCGGCGCGATGATCGCCTTCAGGTTCGGATAGGACTGGATGAGGCCTTGCGTTTCGCGATAGGACTTGTCGGCAAGGTCATCGCCATAGACGGTGGTGACGACATTGATGCCCTTGTAGTTGCCCTGGACCTTCTTCATCTCAGCGATCCAGGTGTTCTGGTTGGTCGCGGTCGCCGAAGCCGAGAGCACGGCGACGTCGCCGCCTTCAGGCAGGTTATCGGCAGCAAGCTTGATGATCATGTTGCCGATCAAAGGGTTCGACGACGGGTTGAGGTGCATCATCCGCCCGTCCTTGGCGACGCCGGAATCCCAGGAGATCACCTTGATGCCGCGGTCCATCGCCTTCTTCAGCGCCGGTACCAGGGCGTCGGTGTCGTTGGCCGAGACCGCGATCGCGTCGACCTTCTGGGCGATCAGCGAATTGATCACCTCGATCTGGCCTTCGGCGGTGGTCGAGGTCGGGCCGGTATAGATCACCTCGACGTCGCCCAGTTCCTTGGCGGCTTCCTGGGCGCCCTTGTTGGCGGCTTCGAAGAAGCCGATGCCGAGCGCCTTGACGACGAGCGCGATCTTCTTGTTTTCCGCGTGCGCGGCATTGGCCATCAGCGCCAGCGAAACGGCGGCCGTGACCATCAGTGATTTCAGGATCTTCATGTTCATTTCCTCCCAATGACCGGCGCGCGACAGGCGTCGCCGGCGCGGCTTCCTCCGTTCGGCAACGAACCGGCCCCCTCTTTGGCCGTGAGCGTCACCTTCCCCTCTCCTCGCCCTCCCTCAGGCGGACGAGGACATATTCTCCGCATCCGTGCCGGCTCTCGAGCTGGCGACGACCAGCCTCACGCCGGCATTTTCGAGCATCGCGGCATGCCTGTCCTCGATGCCCGAATCCGTAATGACCGTGGCGATCCGCTTCAGCCCGCAAAGGATGAGGCTCGACCGCTTGTGGAATTTCGAGGAGTCGACCAGCACGACGAGTTCGTCCGCCTGGTCGATCAGTTTCTGCTCCGCCTGGATCAGCAGCGGATCCGCCTCCATCAGGCCGAGCGGGCCTAAGCCTTGCGCCCCCATGAACATGCGGCGCGCATAGAAGTTGCGCGTCACGTCATTGTCGAAGGGGCTGAGGATGATGTTCTGCTCGCGATAGATCGTGCCGCCCGACAGCATCACCGTGTTCTTGGAGTGCTTCAAAAGGTGCTCGGCGATCGGGAAGGAATTGGTAAACACTTGCATGCGGCGGTTGCTCAAGAAGTGCACCATCTGGAAGGTCGTCGTGCCGCCATTGATGATGATCGGCTCGCCATCTTCGCAGAGCGCCACCGCCTCCTTGGCGATTGCCTGCTTCTCGCGGGCATGCAGCCCCTCATTAACCTTGAACGGCCGACCGGCAAGCCCGACGAATTGCGGCGGGTTGATCGCCTCGGCACCGCCGCGCACCCGGCGCAGCTTCTTCTGCACGTGAAGCGCTGCAATATCGCGCCGGATCGTCGCCTCGGAACTGTCGGTCAGATCGACCAGTTCCTGGACGGTGACGACGGGTTTTTCCTGAACCGCCGACTGTATGATCCGGTGTCTTTCTTTCTCGTGCATGCGTTCCTCCGATGGCGTTCATGCTT
The DNA here is from genome assembly GCF_002940685.1 of Ensifer adhaerens. Classification (GTDB taxonomy): domain Bacteria; phylum Pseudomonadota; class Alphaproteobacteria; order Rhizobiales; family Rhizobiaceae; genus Ensifer; species Ensifer adhaerens_E. Next base: position 385,730 of record NZ_PNFP01000006.1, read on the forward strand.
CCATCACGATCGACCATTGTCAATCACAATCAATCATATTTTTTCATTGTGCAGCGCAGTATGCGCGAACTTGATCGTTTTTGATTGACAATAACGCTCAAGCAATGTGATCTGATGCCAACCATATCTCTGCGCGGCCGCCAAGCCGCGCGGCATCAGACCGGGAGGAATTCGAGATGCTCGACAAGCAGCAGGGCGCGCGACTTGCAAACCTTTGGGACGAGGCGAAGGCTGCCGGCATGAGCGAATCCGAGCGGCTGCTCTATCGCTCGAACCTGCTCGGCTCCGACAAGCGCATCACCAATTACGGCGGTGGCAACACCTCGGCCAAGGTGATGGAGAAGGATCCGCTCGGCGGCGGCTTGGTCGAGGTGCTCTGGGTCAAGGGCTCGGGCGGCGACGTCGGCACGATCAAGCTCGACGGTTTCGCCACTCTCTACATGGACAAGCTCAATGCGCTGAAGTCGATCTATCGCGGGGTCGAATTCGAAGACGAAATGGTCGGCTACCTGCCGCACTGCACCTTCAACCTCAACCCGCGCGCCGCATCGATCGACACGCCGCTGCATGCGTACGTGCCGAAGAAGCATGTCGACCACATGCATCCCGATGCGATCATCGCGATCGCCGCTGCCAAGAACAGCCGCGAGCTGACGGCAAGGATCTTCGGCGACGACATCGGCTGGCTGCCGTGGAAGCGCCCGGGCTACGAGCTCGGCCTGTGGCTGGAAAAATTCTGCCTCGAAAACCCGCACGCACGCGGTGTCGTGCTTGAAAGCCATGGCCTCTTCACCTGGGGCGACACGGCGAAAGAAACCTATGAGACGACGGTCGAGATCATCAACAAGGCAATCGCCTGGTTCGAGGCCGAGAACTCCAAGCCTGCCTTTGGCGGCGCGGTGAAACCGGCGCTCGACGCCGCCGCCCGCGCCGATATTGCCCGCAAGCTGATGCCGGTCATCCGCGGCCTGATCAGCGCCGACGAGAAGAAGGTCGGCCATTTCGACGACAGCCAGGCGGTGCTCGATTTCGTCACATCGCAAGACCTGAAGCCGCTCGCAGCCCTCGGCACCAGCTGCCCGGATCATTTCCTGCGCACCAAGATCCGGCCGCTGGTGATCGATTTCGATCCGGCCAATCCGGATGTCGACAGGACGCTGGCCGCGCTTCCCGAAGCGATCGCCGCCTATCGCGCCGACTATGCGGCCTATTATGAGCGCTGCAAGCATGCCGACAGCCCTGATATGCGCGACCCGAACGCGGTCGTCTATCTCGTGCCCGGCGTCGGCATGATCACCTTCGCCAAGGACAAGGCGACCGCCCGCATCTCGGGCGAGTTCTACGTCAACGCCATCAACGTCATGCGCGGTGCCTCGGGTGTGTCGACCTATGTCGGCCTGCCGGAACAGGAAGCCTTCGACATCGAATACTGGCTGCTCGAAGAAGCAAAGCTCCAGCGCATGCCGAAGCCGAAGAGCCTTGCCGGCCGCATCGCGCTCGTTACCGGCGGCGCCGGCGGCATCGGCAAGGCGACGGCCAACCGGCTGATGCAGGAAGGTGCCTGCGTGGTGCTTGCCGATATCGACGAGACGGCGCTTGCGACCGCCGAAGCCGAGCTTGTCGCCCGCTATGGCAAGGATTTCGTGCGCTCCGTCAGCATGAACGTCACCAGCGAGACGGCGGTCGAGGGCGGTTTCGCCGAAACGCTGCTCGCGTTCGGCGGCCTCGACATTCTCGTGTCGAACGCGGGCCTTGCCTCCTCCGCCGTGATCGAGGACACGACGCTGGCGCTCTGGAACAAGAATATCGAGATCCTGACAACAGGCTATTTCCTCGTTTCGCGCGAGGCCTTCCGCATCTTCCGCCAGCAGAAGGCCGGCGGCAACGTCGTCTTCGTCGCCTCCAAGAACGGCCTTGCCGCCTCTCCCGGCGCGTCGGCCTATTGCACCGCCAAGGCGGCAGAGATCCATCTCGCCCGCTGCCTGGCACTCGAAGGAGCAGCAGCACAGATCCGCGTCAACGTCGTCAATCCGGATGCCGTGCTGCGCGGTTCGAAGATCTGGACCGGCGAGTGGAAGGAACAGCGCGCCGCCGCCTACAAGATGGATGTCGACGAGCTCGAGGCGCATTATCGCGAGCGTTCGATGCTGAAGCTCAGCGTCTTCCCCGAGGATATCGCCGAGGCGATCTACTTCCTTTCGTCCGACATGTCGGCGAAATCGACCGGCAACATCATCAATGTCGACGCGGGCAACGCCCAGTCCTTCACCCGCTGATCGAGGAGAGTTTCATGACGACCACCATGATCAGCCGGGCGACGGTCGAGGCCGAGAACGAAAGCCGTCTTGCGGCGCTTCGCCGGGATTATGAAAGCCTCGGCGAGAGACTCGACCGCCGCGGCATTTCGATCGACGCGATCAAACAGAAGGTCGCCGCCTATGGCGTCGCCGTGCCATCCTGGGGGGTGGGCACCGGCGGCACGCGCTTTGCCCGCTTTCCCGGCAAGGGCGAGCCGCGCCACATCTTCGACAAGCTCGAGGATTGCGCCGTCATCCAGCAGCTGACGCGGGCAACGCCGACCGTCTCGCTGCACATTCCCTGGGACAAGGTGAGCGACATCTCCGAATTGAGGCAGAAAGGCATGTCGCTCGGCCTCGGCTTCGACGCGATGAACTCCAATACCTTCTCCGACGCTCCGGGCCAGGAGCAGTCCTACAAGTTCGGTTCGCTGTCACATGTCGACGCCGCCACCCGCGCGCAAGCGGTGGAACACAATCTCGAATGCATCGAGATCGGCCGGCAGCTTGGATCGAAGGCGCTGACGGTCTGGGTCGGCGACGGTTCCAACTTCCCCGGCCAGACCAACTTCACCCGCGCCTTCGAGCGCTATCTCGACTCGATGAAATCGGTCTATGCGGCGCTACCGGAGGACTGGCGCGTCTTTACCGAGCACAAGATGTTCGAGCCCGCCTTCTATTCGACCGTCGTTCAGGACTGGGGCACCAACTATCTGATCGCGCAGGAGCTGGGTCCCAAGGCCTTCTGCCTCGTCGACCTCGGCCACCATGCGCCGAACGTCAACATCGAGATGATCGTCGCCCGCCTCATCCAGTTCGGCAAGCTTGGCGGCTTCCACTTCAACGATTCGAAATACGGTGACGACGATCTCGACACGGGTTCGATCGATCCTTACCGGCTGTTCCTCGTCTTCAACGAGCTCGTGGATGCGGAAACGCGCGGCGCCAAAGGCTTCAGGCCGGCGCACATGCTCGACCAGAGCCACAACGTCACCGACCCGATCGAGAGCCTGATGACGAGCGCAACCGAGGTCTGCCGCGCCTATGCCCAGGCGCTGATCGTCGACCGCACGGCGCTCGAAGCCTGCCAGCAGGACAACGACGCGCTGATGGCGAGCGAGACGCTGAAGACTGCCTTCCGCACCGACGTCGAGCCGATCCTTGCGATGGCGCGACTGGAAAACGGCGGCGCGGCGGCGCCGGTCGCGACCTACCGCAGGAGCGGTTACCGCGCGAAGGTCGCGGCCGAGCGCCCGGCCGTTGCCGGCGGTGGAGGCGGTATCGTCTGATGTACAGCGAGCAGTGCCGCGTCCTCGATCCCAGCACGCGGCACTGCGATCGCCCTCAACACTTTAAAAAATCGCTGCGCGATGAAATTGCCCCCTATCTGATTTCAATTCCTGATCTATCTTTCCCTTGGAGATCCAACGGAAAGGGAACTATTCATGGGCATTGAAAGCATTCTCGTCTTCCTGATCGTCGGCGCGGTCGCCGGCTGGCTCGCCGGCCTCATTGTCAAAGGTTTTGGCTTCGGCCTCATCGGCAACATGGTCGTCGGCATAGTCGGCGCCTTCATCGCCGGTTTCCTCTTCCCGCGGATCGGCATCAGCCTCGGCACCGGTGTCCTTTCGGCAATTCTGCACGCGACGATTGGCGCCGTCATCCTTCTGGTGCTGATCCGCATCGTCAAACAGGCCTGACCAAAAACACAGTCTGGCAGCCCCTTCGCAGGTCGCACGACCACAGCGGTTCCGTCTGGACGCGCGACGGGCACTGTAGCACTGTGCCCTGCTGGGCCGCTCACAGGAACGGGCTTCTCACATAATCTGACGGAGGCGAGCATGAACGCGCTTTACAGCGACAAGATCGAAACGGCGCTCAAGACTTTCATCGCGGATCATCCCGGCGTGCGGACCAGAGAGCAGGCGATCGTCACGATCCTCGAAAGCTGGTTCACCAGTCACGGCTACCTGCCACCGCAGCAGGAAGGCCTGCGCCCGGAAGACCTTGACGCCTCCAACGACGATTGAGAGATTTGCGCGCCCGGCACGAAGGCGCTCTTCGTGCAGCGGCCTACCGCCCTGTTTTTCAACAACGTGAACTGTTCGCCATGAGCCTGACCTCCGTCAAAGACTTCTTCACCCGGCACGCCCCCGACATCGACGTCATCGAGCTTCAGCAGAGCACCGCTACCGTGGCACTTGCGGCCGAGGGCCATGGCGTCGAGCCGGCGCAGATCGCCAAGACCTTGGCACTTCGGGTCGGAGACGACGTGATCCTGATCGTCACCCGTGGCGACGCCCGCCTCGACAACAAGAAGTACAAGGCCCGCTTCGGCACCAAGGCGCGCATGCTCGGCTTCGACGAGGTGGAGGCGGAGACCGGGCATCCGGTCGGCGGCGTCTGCCCCTTCGGTCTCGCCAAACCGCACAGCATCTATTGCGACCTGTCGCTGAAGGCCTACGAGATCGTCGTGCCGGCGGCCGGCGCCACCAATGCGGCCGTGCATATCAGCCCCGCGCGTATCGCCGAATTAACCGGCGCCGAGTGGATCGATGTGTCCGAGACGTGATCTGCCTCGGAATGGCCACAAAGCTTAACTGAAACCGCAGGCGCGTTCCGGCAGTGATTTGCCGGGCCGGTCCTTTCGGTTGCCAGGAGCCCTTCGAGCATGAAGACAGTCGCGTACCCGCTTATCTTCGCCGCCACATTTTCCCCGGCGCTGGCGATGGATCAGTCCCTGGTGCGCCAGTTCGAAAAGCTCGATCCCCAGACCCGCCTGGAACAACGCTGCGACACGGAAGCGATGGAGCGCATCAACGCCGACAAGTCATCCTTCAAGCCGGACAAGGTGATCGCCTACACTTTCGCCGAACCGGTCGTGAAGGAAGACAAGATGAAGGCGCCGGGCGCGGTGTTCCGCAGCAAGGGGGAATGGTACAAGCTGAAGTTCAAGTGCCGCACCGATGCCGAGCACCTGGATGTCCTGTCCTTCGAATACAAGATCGGTGAACTCGTGCCGCACGAAAGCTGGGAAGAATTCTACCTCTACCCCTGACGGGTACCCAAGCACGCCTTGGCCTCAAGGCCGGATGCGTTAGAGGACGGCCACCAGAAACAAGAGCGAACCGAACGACAGCGCGGCCATGATGCTCATCAGCATCTTCATCATGTGCTCTGCCAATTCGTGCATCCTCACCTCAGCTCCACCGGCATGAACGCGACGGCATACCCGGTCCGGCAGCTCCAATCCGTCGGAAGGAGCGGCATGAGTTTGTATGCGAGACTGCGCCCGCATGGTTAACAAAGCATTAACGGTGAATCAGACCACCATCGCGGGCGGGCGAATATCGCCTTTTCAAGACAAGGCTCACACAAGATCGACGCTGAATAAGGAATGTGCAGGGATCGGTTCCCTGCATGCGCGTTTTCGTTGCGTCCGGTAGGCGGCGCCAAGGCTTGGCAATGCGGGCAACGGGCGACGTCCGGGGGACTGGCAACCGCGCGTGAAGGGCACCATGGAGAGGCGCGTGAGCCAGGTTAAGCTGAGCATTTGCATTCCCACCTACAATCGCGCAGCCTTTCTCGAGAAGGCGCTCGGCTACTTCGTCGAGCTCTACCAGTTTTCCTACAAGTACGAGATCATCATCTCCGACAACGCCTCCACCGATGATACGCGCGACGTGGTCGAGCGCTTCATTGCCAAGGGGCTGCCGATCCGCTACCTCAGGCAGGCGGAGAACTATGGTTCCGGCGCCAACGTCGTCAGCGCCTTCAGCCGGGCGACCGGCGAATATGTGCTCTATCTCGCCGACGACGACGTCCTCATCAACGAGGGAATGCGTGAGGCCATTCGCTACCTGGATCTCAATCCGGAGGTCACCGCCTGCTACGCGCCCTGGTACGCGCATGACGAAGTCGAGGGGCGCGACGAGCCGCCATTCTATACCGTCGACAAAGACACGAGGTTCAAGAAGCGGGCCTTCGAGGAAGTCTTCGATTTCCTCATGGACCGACACGTTTTCCCGGAAATCGGCATCTACCGGACCTCGGCGCTGCGGTCGGCCTGGGTGCCCAGGAACTTCGCCTATTGGGCTTTCTCCTACCTCGCCCATTTCCTCGATCAGGGTGCGGTCGCCTTCCTGAAGACACCCTTCTATCGACAGGTCACCCGCTCCAAGATTGCGCGCGACCGGCCGCAGGCGGGCCACGCCGACGTGATGACCGCCTGGGACAGCTATCGCGGCGGGCTAGAGTACTTCGTCTATTCAGGTGCCAAGCGCGGCGCGGTGCAGATCACCTCCGATCGCCGGCTCTATCTCGAAACACGGATCAGAGAGTTCACCATGATGCGCATGACAGTCGCGCTGCGCATGTGGATCGCGCAAAAGGACTACATCCGCGCCTATGAGCTCTACACCCGCCTGATGCTCGGCGGTTTCGAAATCCATCCCGAGGTACAGCGGTCAAAGGGCGTTCTGCCGCTCATGGTCGCCCTGCAGACGGTGATGTGGCATACGAACGCGGTCGCCGAGGTCGATCGTCTGGTGCTGCACGGCGTCGAAGACCATGGTGCGATCGAAGAGCTGTTGCGCGACCTTGGCCTGCGCTCCCATATCGCCGTCGTTCCCGGCACGACGCAACTCACGCCGGAGGAAATTGCTCGCACCGCCGTCTTCGTCACGGCCGACAGCGACCGCAAACACTTTCTTCGCAAGGGGCACTTGCCGAACCTGGTGGTCAGCGAAAGCGACATCCTCAGCCACGTCCTGCTTTAAAATAATGAAAGGGCGCCGCTGGCGCCCTCGTTTGTTTCGCAGTGCTTGCCGGGTAGCGCGACGGGCAAAAAGGCCGCTTGGCCCCGCACGCCCCACGGAACCGCATTACTTGCGCATGATGCCCTTGTAATAGGCGCCGTTGCGCGGCGGCGGACGGTTCACCACCTTGGCCGGGGGGTTATACTTCTCGCTTTTGTGGCCTTCGTTGATGGGCGTCGTCGATACGCCCTTGTAGTAGCTTCCACCGGCAAATGCCGGAGCAACGCCACCCACGGCGACCGTCGCCACCAAAGCTGCCAGAGAGAGTGTCGCAAGTTTACGCATGTCTATTCCTCGTTGACCCGGCCACGACCCCGTTTTCCCAGGTTTCGCGGCCTAAATTGTGCGGCGACGAACTGCGCCGCTCAGGTCCTCCCGGGCGCCAGAATAGGCAGAAGCCGCGACACGCCTGTAACGCAGGTGACAGCCGGAGGGTCTCGTCTGCGCTAGGCTTCCGGGTCAGTCAGAGCCAAGGTCCGGAGTAAGGACGGCCAAATCCTTCTGAATCGACCGTTGCGGCTTTTCTCAGCGGAAAAGCTGCAGAATGTTCTGAGCATCGGAATTGGCTATCTGCAAAGCCTGGATGCCGAGCTGTTCCTGCGACTGCAGGGCCTTCAGCCGTGTCGACGTCTCGTTCATGTCGGCATCCACCAGGCGCCCGACACCCTTGTCGATCGTCGCCATCAACGTTTGCGCGAAGCTCGACTGCATGTCGATGCGCGACAACAGCGAACCGAGCGCCGCGGCGCCGTCGATGGTCCGCTGCAGGACGACCTCGATGTATTGGAGATAGGAATCGACCGATTGCGGGTTTGCCGCGATATCGACGTCAAGGAAGTTTCTGCGGGCGATCGGCTCGATGTTGACCTCGATATTGGTGAAGCCGATGCCAGTCCCCGCACCGGATTTCCGATCGAAGGCCGGATCGGACTTTATCAGGATGCCACCTGAGCCATTGTTCTGAATGATCGTGTTGGGACGGGTGATGAGCGACTGAAGCACCGTCACCATCTCGTCGACCGTTTCGATCTTGCCGGTATCCTTGCCAAGCAGCGCGTTCACCCGATTGCGGTCGAAGGAATGGGTGGTGGGAGCTTCGCCGTTTACCGAAAAATTGAAGGACACGACGACGTCCTTGTAGACCTCGAACTGCTCGAACGTCAGCGTCATCTCCGATCCGCGCTCGCCGAAATCCGAGTTTTCCGCGAGACCCGCTCCGCCGCCGCTCGACGTGCTGACGACGAGATTGGCGACCTCGACATAGGAGCCGTCCAGACTGGAATTCTGCTGTGTCATAAAGCCGATTTGATTGATGATCGGGGCGTAGGGCTCGTAGGGATGTCTGTAGGTCTTGACGGTCGCGCCGGTCCCGGCCTGGTTGACCGCATGGTCGAGCACCGCTGCATATTGCGTATAGTCCGAAATCACACCGTTGGCGGCGGCTCCGAGCACCGCATCGACGGTCGTACGGTCGACGGTGACGGACGTCGTCTTTCCGGGGTGCAGCGGCAGCGACAGACCTTGGGAGCCGCTGTCCTTGTCGACGATGACGTCAAACGTGATCTTGTCGCCCGCGTTCGAAAAGCTGAGCGGCCCCGTGAAATGGAACACAAACTCGCCGGCTTTGCCCGCCCGGTTGTTGTAGTTGCTGTTGGTAGTATAGCCGTCGACGTCGACCGCCGTCACGAAACGGATGCCGCCGAGGGTCCGCAGATCCCGCGTGTCGGCCTGCAGGATACCGCCGCCGGTGCTGTTGAAAAGCGAGGAGTCCCGCAGGAAGAAGTCGGCAGTGTTCAGCGCCACGGCGCCCTTGGAGTTCCTTGAAAAGGAGGAAGCGACGGAGGTCCGGTTCAGGTCGCTGTCGTAGATGTCGGAGACATTGGTTCTCAACCAGTTCTGTCCGCTGAAGCTTGCCGAATCCACGATGCTCACGATCTGCTGCTTGAGTTGATCGAGCTCCTTCTGGAGCTTGCCCTTGTCGACGCCGGGCTCCCTCGCCGTCACCAGCCTGGCCTTGAACTCGCTGAGAATGCCGGCGACCGCGTCCATCCCCGCATAGGCGGTTTCTACCTTCGCCGCCCCAAGCCCGAGTGCATCATGGACGGCAGACACCGCCTTGCTGTCGGAGCGCATCGTCGTCGAGATCGACCAGTAGGCGGCGTTGTCGGCAGCCGTCTGGATTCTCAGACCGGAGTTCAGTTGCCCGCGGACCTGAGCCGTGTCGGAATTGATTGTTCGCAGAGTCTGGAGCGCAGAAATCGCTCCGGCGTTCGTAAGAATGCTGGCCATTTTAGTGACATCTTAAAATTGAAAAATGCCCATCATAGGCCGCTGTGATTGTGCCGATACAACCAAATAGATGGTTAACACCGACTTAAGAATGCGGTCCAAACCAGCCTCAGGTTGCAAATATTGCGTAAGTCAGACCTGACATTGACAGAAGTTGCGCCTTACGGCGCTGCCGCAAGTCAGGCGCGCTCGGCCGCAAGCGGCGCCGGCTGCGTTATCGGGAATGATGCTTTCAGGGCATCGAAGTGTTTTTCCATCAGATGCCACGAAATCGTCGCGACGATGACGGTGATCGTGCTCATGACGAGGAACGTCACCGGTCCTGCCCGGTAGAGCACCGGCCATTGTTCCGCGACCAGCCACCAGAGCGCCATGTGGTACACATAGGTCGCGTAGGAGACCCGGCTGAGGAAGCGCGTGACGGGATTTGCCAGCAGATAGGCCGACACGCCCTTGTAGCCGATATAGGAGCTCAGGACGATCGACGACAGCGCGTAGATGCAAAGCAACTTGTAGGTTTCCGAGTGGCCGAACTCGAAGCCGACGAGGAAGGGCGATGCGATGATGGCGACCGACGCGAGGTTGTTGAGCTTGCTCGTCAGGACCGCCCGCACGTCGACGTTGTCCTTGACCAACGCCAGAAGCGTTCCTGCCGCCACCGGGTCGAACGCAAGAACGATGTTCGACCAGGCGAGAAGGCCGAGCTCGCCGCTGTGGGTCCGGGCGATCACCGACATCGTGAAGATGAGGACATAGGCCACGAATATATGCCGCCTGCTCAGGAAGATGATGATGAGCGGAGCGGTCAGGTAGAACTGCTCGACGATGTTGAGGCTCCAGAGATGCGCGGCAACCCAGGGCTCCCAGTCCTGGGTGATGGCGAAATACAGGCTCGACATCTGGAACGTGTGCCACGCCAGGCTGTTGCGTATGCCATCCATGTTGAACAGCGCGGCCACGAACAGCATCAGGAAGAGCGCCGGAAGCAAGCGGAGAGATCGGCGTATATAGAAATTGGTGACGTTGATCGTTGCCTGGGTGTCTTTTGCAGACAGCAGGATCACCCCGATCAAAAAGCCACTGATGATGAAGAAGAGTGAAACTCGAACAGATTCAAGTGTGGGATGCTCGTTCCAGTAATGAACGTACAATACCCCTGTCATGGCGATCACGCGAAGCCCGTCAATCTGCTCCCGCCTGTCGCCGCGCGCTCCCGTCGCAGCCATTCCTTTGTCCCCGCAGGATAAATTACTTAAACTATTTCTACTTAAGAATATCCTTGGAGATTACGCCGCTTCCGCGCCCTTGTGAAGAGGAGCGATGTTCTTCATCGATCGGAGACGATACCTCTCCGCCGGCCGGACATGAGCAAGGCCACGATCGCGGCAACGACCGTGGCCTTGCTCATGTTTTCGAGGCGACCTTCAGGCTTCCTTGAAGACTTCGTCGCGGTTGCGCCGCATCGATGGCGAGATGGCGATCACGAGCGCCATGGCGGCGATCGCCAGCAGGATCGCCGACAGCGGCGATTGCAGGAAGGTCAGCGGGCTACCGCCCGAGATGATCAGTGACTGGCGCAGCTTCTCCTCGAGCAGGCGGCCGAGCACGAAGCCGAGCGCCAGCGGCGCCGGTTCGAATTCGAGCTTGTAGAGGGCGTAGCCGATGATGCCGAACAGGGCGGCCATCATCACCTGGGCCGCATCGTTAGCGATCGAGTAGAGGCCGATGCAGCAGAAGCAGACGATGGCCGGAAACAGGAGGCGGTAGGGCACCCGCAGCAGCTTCACCCAAAGACCGATCAGCGGCAGGTTGATGATGACCAGCATGAGGTTGCCGATCCACATCGAGGCGATGAGGCCCCAGAACAGTTCCGGATTGCGCTCAATCACCTGCGGCCCGGGCACGATGCCCTGGATCATCATCGCACCCACCATGAGCGCCATGACGGCATTTGGCGGCAGGCCGAGGGTGAGAAGCGGAATGAAGGAGGTCTGCGCGCCGGCATTGTTGGCGCTTTCCGGACCGGCGACGGCCGCCGGCGCACCATGGCCGAAATCCTGCGGACGCTTCGATATGCGCTTTTCCACCGCATAGCTGGCAAAGGGGCCAAGGATCGCGCCGTTGCCCGGCAGGACGCCGAGCACCGAGCCCAGGAAGGTGCCACGGAGGATCGCCGGGAAATTATCCTTGAGTTCCTTCAGCGTCGGCCACAGGCGGCCGATGCGGCTGCGTACGACATCGCGCGCTTCCGGGTCGGCGAGGTTCTTGAAGATCTCGCCGAAGCCGAAGATGCCCATGGCCAGCACGACGAATTCGATGCCGTCCTGGAGCATTTCAAGGCCGAAGGTCATGCGCTCGCGGCCCGTTTCCATATCCGCGCCGACGCAGGAGAGCAGCACGCCGACGAGGATCATCGACACGGCCTTCAGAAGCGAGCCGTGCGCCAGCACGACGGCAAAGACGAGCCCCATGATCATCAGTGAAAAATACTCGGTCGGGCCGAAGAGAAGGCCCATGCGCGTCATCGGGACGCCGAGAGCGGCAATCACGATGGTGGCAACCGTGCCGGCAAAAAACGAACCGATCGCCGCAAGCCCGAGTGCCAGACCCGCCTGGCCCTTCTGGGCCATCTTGTGGCCGTCGATGGCGGTGACGACCGCCGTCGCTTCCCCCGGAATATTGACGAGGATGGCCGTGGTCGAGCCGCCGTACTGGGCACCGTAATAGATGCCGGCGAGCATGATCAGCGAACCGGTCGGATCGAGCGACAGGGTGACCGGCAGAAGGATCGCGATGGTGGCGACCGGGCCGACGCCCGGCAACACGCCCACCAGCGTGCCGATGAGACAGCCGAGGAAGCAGAGCGCGATGTTCTGCAGGGTAAACGCCACGGTCATGCCGAGGCCGAGATTGATAAAGACGTCCAGCATCTCAGTATCCTAGAAGCCAGGGCGCGACGGGAACCGAAAGCCCGAGCGCATAGCGAAAGAGGCCAATGCAGAAAGCTGTGAGCACGGCGGCAAAGACGAGAAGTTCGCCAAGGCGCGCATCGCGCGCGGCAAGGCCGGAAGCAACGACCGCCAGCGGACAGGCGATCGACAGGCCGAGACCGGGAATGGTGACCGGACCGAGATGATAGCCGCGCACCGTGACGGCGAAGAGAATGACGCCGAGGATGACGGGGATCGTCTCGCGGATCGCCCAGCGTCCCGTCGATGGCCCGGGATCCTTTCGGCTCAGCACCAATTGCAGGACCCCGAGCCCCAGGATGACGATGGAAAGCAGCCGCGGCATCAGCCCCGAGCCGACGCCTTCCGAGGTCATGAAGGGCAGATCGGAGCCGGCCCACAGGCCAAGTCCGCCGAAGCCGACCAGCACGATGCCGGCAAGCCTCTCCCGGCCGAGCCCTCCTGCAGAGGGCTCGGTTTCAGTGTTCGTCGACGTGGCCTGCATCTTACTCGACCTTGATATCGGCCGCTTTCACCACGTCGCCCCAGCGCGCGCGCTCCTTGGCCATGAAATCGGCAAAGGCCTGGGGGCCCATGGCGGACGGGACGGCGCCGTCATTCTTCAGCTTGTCGAGCACGTCGGCATCGCTGAGCGTCTCGGTCGTTGCCGCTTCGAGCTTCGACTTCACTTCCGCCGGCATGCCCTTCGGTCCGACAAGGCCATACCAGGCCGAGGCGGTGTAGCCGGGGACGCCGGCCTCGATTGCGGTCGGCACGTCCGGCAGGCTCGCGAAGCGCTTGTCGCCGGTGACGGCGAGCGCCTTCAGCGTGCCGCTCTCGATCAGCCCGATCGCCGAGGGAATGGTGGTGACCATGAAGTCGATATGGCCGCCGACGAGGTCGTTCACCGCCGGGCCTGCGCCCTTGTAGGGAACGTGCCTGACCTTGATGCCGGCCGTCTGGCCGAGCAGCAGCGCGCCGAGATGGCTGGCCGAGGCATTGCCGGCCGAACCATAGACCAGCTCCCCGGACTTGGCCGCCTCGACGAGTTCGCCGAGCGTGTTGACCTTGAGGGACGGTCCGACCACGACGACGAGGGATGCGTCCGCGATCATCGCGATCGGGTCGAGGTCCGTGCCCGGATCGGCCTTCAGCTTGAAGATGTGCGGGTTGACGACCATCGGGCCCTGATTGCCGATCAGCAGGGTGTAACCGTCGGGATCCGCCGCAGCGGCGACTTCGGTGCCGAGGTTGGCCGCAGCGCCCGGGCGATTTTCGACGATGACGCGACCGCCGAGCGCCTTTTCGAGCCGCGCGGCAAAGACGCGGGCGATGGCGTCCGTACCGCCGCCGGCGGCGTAGGAAACCACCAGCGTGATCGGCTTCGACGGATAGGCCTCCTCGGCCATCACGGGTGCTGCAACCGACATGGTCAAAGCGACCCCGCACAGGGCCAGGGCGACGCGACGGGTAAATTTCATGGGCATTTTGTTCTCCTCCCAGTTCGTTAATGCATTCGCGACACGATGCTCGGCAAGACCCTAAGCGTCTTTGCGAACAAGAGCCGCACCTTCAAACAGCCGACGTGTGGTGCGCATGACAGACACCGTCGGGCTATTGTCTCCCATGGCCTTCTCGACCCTGACCCTGAGTTCGCCGGTCGGATGCTCGAAAGCGAGTGTTGCCGGCAGCGAAAGTTCCGGAAAGCGCCTGCCGACGAGGCCGGTCGGAATCGTTGCCGCCAGACCGAGGCTCACGGCACCGGTCGTTGCGAGCGCCGTATGGCAATTGGCGGGCGTGAAGTAGCGCACGGCCAGGTCGCCGCCGTTCACGGGCGCTCCGATCAGCACCGGCTTCGGCAGCACCGACTGGCTGACATCCCCCATGCCCATCAGCCTTCCGGCCTCCCGCCGGATTTCCTCCAGCCGCGCCATGAAGCCCGCATCGGCGTCGAACGCGGCGGCCGGCTCCGAACCGCCATAACCCATGTCCTCGGCGCTGATGATCACGACCGGCGTTGCGCCATCGAGCAGCGTCACTTCGAGACCGAGAATGATATCGGTCGCCTTGCCACTCGGCAGCAACCGGCCGGTCTTGGCGCCGATCGCATCGCGAAACGCCAGATAGACGGGGGCGGCCTTGCCCGGCACGCCGTCGATCGCGGCCTCCCCCTGATAGGCGATGGCACCGCCGGGGGTCTGGATGCGCGCGTCGATGATCTTGCCGGTATTGACGTTGTGAACCTTGATGACCGTTTCGTCGCCGGTTGGCAGAACCAGACCCGCCTCGATGGCGAAGGGGCCGACGGCCGAGAGCATGTTGCCGCAGTTCGGCGCCGTATCGACGCTGCGCTCCAGAACCTTCACCTGCGCAAAGAGATAATCGACGTCGGCTTCCGGACGGCTCGACGGGCCGACGATCGCGACCTTGCTCGTCAGCGAGTTGCCGCCGCCGATGCCGTCTATCTGCAGCGGGTGGCCCGACCCCATGATCTCGATCAGCAGGCGGTCGCGCTCGGCGGGATCAGCGGGAAGATCGCGGGACAGAAAAAAAGGCCCCTTCGACGTTCCGCCGCGCATCATCACGCAGGGTATCCTGATCAAATCGTCCATTCCGCATGCTCCTTCGAACCGGCCGTAACCGGCTGATCGGAGGGATCTCACGGATCAAATCTGTTGTGAAATGCAAAGAATGGCGTAATTATTCCGATATGCGCAATAATTTCGAATTCCTCGACCTCAAGGCCTTTCTCGCCGTTCTCGACCTCGGTTCGTTCAACGAAGCCGCCCGCCAGCTCAATCTTTCACAACCTGCGCTTTCACGGCGGATCAAGGGTTTCGAGGAGTCGGTCGGGGCGCAGTTGATCGAACGCACGACCCGGCACGTGGCACCGACACAGGTCGGGCGCGAGCTTCTGCCGCTGGTGCGGCGCCTGGTCGACGAATTCGAGGAATCGATCCTGTCGATCAGCGATCTCGGTGGACGACACCGCGCCCAGGTGACCATCGCCTCGGTCCCGACCGCGGCCTTCTATTTTCTTCCCAGGGTTGTTCAGTCCTTCAACGACAAATTCCCGGGCATCCGCTTCCGCATCCTCGACCTCTCAGCCAATGAGGGGCTCGACGCGGTCGCCAATGGCGAGGTGGAATTCGGCATCAACATAACAGGGGCAGCACGCCCCGATCTCAGCTTCACGCCGCTTGTCGACGACCCCTTCGTGCTCGCCTGCCGCCGCGACCATCCGCTGGCGACCTCGAAGCAGCTGACCTGGGCCGACCTCACCGGCCACCCGCTGATCGGCGTCAGCAAGACCAGCGGCAACCGCGCCGTGCTCGACCGGGCGCTGACCACGGCCCAGGTGCAGCTCAACTGGTTCTACGAGGTCAACCACCTCTCCACATCGCTCGGCCTCGTCGAGGCGGGCCTCGGCATCTCCGTGATGCCGCGGCTGGCGACCCCCCAGGTTGAACACCCTGTCATCGCCACCGTGCCGCTCACCGCCCCCACCGTCAGCCGCACCATCGGCCTCGTCGAACGCCGCGGCGGCAGACTGTCGCCAGCCGCGATCCGCTTTCGCGAGATGCTGGTGCAGGAGTGGACGACGTATTGAGGGGGTGGGCTGAGCACTAAAGTTCAGATCGCCCCACGCCGCCTACTTCAACGTGCGAACGCTATCTCCCGCTCGTTCAAACCGAACTGTCTGCACGTCAGTCGTCACGACCAACTCATCACCGTCAAGTTTCCACGTCGTGCGATGGCTTTCCATGTTCTTGCCCGATTTGTTTCTCCAACTGAACGAGACGAGCTCACCGACGACGCGGCAATCGTAGGTGTTGCCGGCGTCACTGCGGAGGCGGGTCCAGCCCGCTCCCGCATTGGAGGTGGTGGGCGGTGTTTCGAGAAAGAAGTAGGTCATGCCGCTTGCGACGCAAACGGCAGTGGGCGGCCAGGTCGGCGTTTGGGCCATGGCAGATGAAATAGGCAAAGTTAGTAGGGCAACGATTAGTCTTCGCATTCAGTGGCCTTCGTCGATGCTTGAGAGAATCCGTGGCACCAGGCTCTAGCAGTCAAAGTTGAACTATACGTTTCCCGGACCAGCTTCTGCTTGCATCAACATATGTCGCCTCGCGCCACTGGTCCGTGAAAAGAAGGTCTGAAGCCTTCGCCCTGTATCCTTAGCGGAAACCGCTTCATAGGCTTCCTGAGCATCGCGGAAGTCCTTTTCAGCAGCATGCAGAGCATGTTGCATGGACCTGCAGGAAACCGTTGAGAATCAAGGGAAACCAGTCACTACAGGACACAATACGAAATGCCGCAACCACCGGAGCAAATCTCCGTCTAAAGCACTGATTATTTTCAGAAAATGAATGGTGCCCGGAGGCGGATTTGAACCACCGACACGCGGATTTTCAATCCGCGACGAAGCGTGCGTTTTCAAACTTCTTGGTGAGCGCCTTTTGTCTAGAGGTGGACTTGGCGTCAATGGGTTATCGCCATTTTGTCTAGAAGCTGGCGGGGGGCATTCATGAAAATCAAACACGCAAAGCCGGTGCGGCAGGAGCCGTCACCGGGAGGTTTCCGCACGCTTGCTCGGTTTGCGATCGAACCGGCGCCAGGCGTCCTTATCTTCGACTGCAGTCTTGTTCGCGCCCCTGACGGGCGTGTTCTGTTTTACGGGCCGCCGTCACGTAGCGGCGCGCAAATCCTAAGCCTGGCGCCAGAAGTACGGCGCGAAATCATCCAACTGACGACCGACGAGGTGGGTATTAATGTCGAGCAGCGCAGCGCAGCGTAAGCATGCTACACTACAGGAACACTTCACCGCCGGCGACTTCGACGGCATCGCATCAGTCTACTACGGCATCTACGATCGCATTCTTGACTGGGAGCGCGCAAACCCGAACGTCGTCGTTGCCCCTGCCGCGGAAGATGGTAGCGGAGACTGGGAGCGGGCCGACCCAACCAACCTAGAGCAGCCATCAAGCGATTCCGGGCCTGCCGACATGACTGAGGCGCGCCGCTGGGCCATTCTCGTCGACAACATCGACGGCTGCGACGCCAACACCTCCATGCTACTTTGGCTGGATCCGGCAACGGGTCATCCGAGCATGGCGCAGATCGCCGGCCCGGAAGTTGACGCCGAGATCGCAATGCGCATCATCGGCCGAGACATTGGTGCCGCGCCGCCCCCGAAAGAATACAAGCCGAGTCCCCTTGCGGAAAGCCTCACACGGCTAGCCGAGAAGATGAACCCGCCGCCTGCCGCGAACGACAACGAACCACCAACAGCGCGACCTGATGTGAAAGAGCGCCTCATACGGCTCCAGAAGGAACACGGTGGCGAGATCATCGGTGAGTCGATCTTCGGCGCTACCATTGACAGCAAAACCGGCCGCGTGTCCTTCGGCGCTGACGGTGTCGCTATTCTTCATACCTTAAAAGGATCTTGGGCGGTTCAGGAAACGCCGCAGTTGCGCGCTACTCCTTTCGCTCTTCGTAACTCGACCGCAATTCCGCAGCGCGAGTGGCTGCACGCTCTGCATTATATGAGGCGCTACCTCTCTGTGACAGTGGGCGCCGGTGGGGGCGGTAAGTCCGCACACGCCGTTTCGGAAGCTCTGGCGATGGTGACTGGTCGACCACTGCTTGACCCTGACGGGCCGCTCTGCAGGCCGCTCCGCGTTTGGTATGTGAACGCGGAGGATCCAGCCGACGAAATCGAGCGCCGCTTCACCGCGGCCGCAATGCATTTCAACGTCACTGCCGAGCAGATTGGCGATCGGCTCTTTACCGACTCTGGCCGAGAACAAGAATTCGTCATCGTTCGCCAAGAGGGCCGCGACTTCAAGGTGCGCGAGCCCATGGTTGACGACATGCTCTCCGTAATCCGTGAGAACGCAATCGATGTTGTGATCGTAGATCCCTTCGTCTCAACGCACGAGGTGCCAGAGAACGACAACGGACTTATCCAACGCGTTGCCAAGGCGTGGCGACGGATCGCCGACGAGGGCAACTGCAGCGTCGAGCTCATTCACCACGTCACGAAGGGTAATCTCGAGATCACTGCAGATTCTGCTCGAGGTGGTGGTGCGCTTAAGGACGCGGCTCGGTCCGTCCGAACTATCAATGCAATGACGAAGGATGAAGGCGAGAGAGCGGGCCTTGAAGATGCGTGCGGCTATTTCCGCGTGGATTTCGGCAAGGTCAACATGGTGCCAGCATCGGCCGGAAGCAAATGGCGTCGGTTTGTTTCCGTGCCGCTGAATAACGGCAAGGGACTGACGAATAGGGGTGACGAAATCGGTGTCGTTGAATCTTGGTACTGGCCGTCGCGGGATATTGTCGCCAAGCGCGCTGCGGAAGAACGCGCGTCTCTTGTCGCCGACGTACCGACCGAAACGCTTGCTGGATTGAAGGCCAGACTTGGCGCTGGCGACTTTAAAGCGAGTGATCAGGCCAACAATTGGGCTGGGCAGCTGGTCGGGGAGTTCTTCGATTTGGATGTCCGAGACAAGGACAGTAAGCGACAGGTGAAGGCAATGCTGGCCGCTTGGATCGACGCCGGCGAGTTGGAGATCGTCCAAATTCAGGACAGCTACCGACGCGTCTCACCGCACATCAAACCTGTTGCGGCACTACCGAAATGAGGTGCCGCAATACAGGTGCCGCAAGTCACACAAATACCTGCGGCACCACCCCCCAATCCCTTGTGGATGGGGGTGTGCCGCGGGTGTGTGTAAAGAAAATCGTGGTGCCGCAAAATTGAGGTGCCGCAACCCCTGGATCATTTCGCGAATGGATTACGAAGCCAACTTGCCGCGGTGTCTGCTGCCTTCTCTGGAGCCACCAATGCAAGCTGCTCCACCATCTTCTTGCCTTGCTCCTTCCAAAACCCGTCGGGAACTCGCGCGTATTCTATGCAGGCTGCGAGAGTTTCCAGCCTATGGATCCAGCTAGGGACAACGACGGCCTTCCTCGCGGTGTTATTCTCATGCGGGTGACGCGGCCAGTTTGCGAATAGAAAATCGTATCCACCGAAATTGCCGGCAAGGAATGTGAGAGTTTTCTCACGTAAAACGTCGTGTTTCCGAATGTTGTCCCAGCCGTCTTTTATTGCGTCCGTACACGTCTGCGGGTGGTAATCCGGACTGTCTGGAAGGTCGGAAACAAACCTCAGCCAATCGCGCCATTCGGCAAGCAAACTATCAAGTTCCGCGACTACCCACCCCTTATTGGGATTGATCAACGCCAATGGCGCTCTTGGTACAAATTCCCGTCGCAAATTAGATCTCCACCCGCTTTGAAGTTGACGAGTAGTAGCCCACAAGTTCCGGTAGAAAAAGCCTCCATCGCCACAGCCAGGAGACTTTTTCTTGCCGGCCGGCAGGCCTTAGCCGTACAGGGACGCGAGGCCAAACAGACCAACACCCTGCTTGTTCAAGGGCGTCAGGTGACGATTGCGCAGGTCAGTCTCAACCGCGAAGCGATCCGCCTTCGTTTCTGCGAGCAAATGAACGTGGATTTCATTCGCACCCAAGATCATCGCGTATACGAGCTTGTCGCGAAGGTGCTCAGACATCCGGCGATGTGTGTCGCTGGTCTGTCCGACGTAGACTGGATCGCATGCCCCGTCGGCGTTACGGCGAACAAAAATGTAAACGGCGGAATCGAAGTCGGGCACACCGAAAAGGGGATACACCGTAGTGATCCACCAGTACCCCGACGCCCCTTGCCACCAGTGAAATTGCGGAGGCGGAGGAGAGCTTTGCGCATTGATCAAAAGTCCGAGAAGGCCAGTGCTCATTACAAAACTCCTTTTGTCCGAATCGACCTCCCCGCAAACAAATCCTATCAGAACATTAGCGGAACTCAATAGTAGTCAATTTTGGCAAAGAGACACTATATATTGATCTATTGCTATCCACCGTTGACGAGGGCGCATCGCATCCCTCCTTCGATCGGCCGCCGTACCGGCGCCCCAAGAAATTTTGCTCGTCCGCAAAACTCGAAATCAGAGCGCAGATGCACACTTATTCCTATTTGTCAATATCAGACTTGACAAAATTGTAAAGCCGTCGTACCTTCAACCTGCAATCTCCACACAGGCCGCCGGCACGAGTCGGCAACAACTTCCTCTTTCCGAAAGGGTGCGACCTCTTTGGAACGACCGATCTATGACGTTGCGAATGACAACGCATCTTTAGACTACGCCACCCCGACTACCATCCCGGCCGACAAACGCGAGGCGCGCGAATGGCTTGCGGCGAAGATGGCTGCCACCGATGTCGCGGTGACAGTCCTTCCCGCAAAGGAAGCGCCCAAGCCGAAAGCATGGAAGCCAAGCAAGCGCAAACCAGCCAATGACAATCGCGAACTGGTCTCGTGGCCGCTGCTAGACAAGCTGAACCGAGACGGCCGGCACGAAGACGCTGAGCTCGTAGAGCACTACCGTGGCCTTGTCGCGCTGATGCAAGTCGAGCCGTTGCAGGGTCAGGATCCGACGAGAGCCGACGGCCTTGGTATTGAGGCCAGATCATCGATCGACGATGACGATGTCGACGAGGCGGCCGCGAAGGACTGGCCAGGGGAAAGAGTTCCCGGTGGGAACATTTCCTACAAGGAAGAGCGCCAATTGGTGAAGGCGCCGGGTGTATCCAGCCAAGCCAGGCCGACCGACGAAACCACCGTCGTCGTCATGCGCTCTATGAACATGCGGTTCAATGATCGCACCCTGATAGCCCAGATAGACATGCGGGGCGTGCTTGAGCGTCTTCGAAGCGCAATGGGGCCGCTGGTCGCGCCGTTCGAGGATGCCGTGCTAGGAGGCATGAACTTCGGTCAGGTCGGCGAGGCTCGACACTTCAAGGGCAAGCAGGCCGAAGCTGTCGGCAAGGCATTGGTAATGACAGCCCTCGATGCGGTGCGCGAAGAGTGGGCGGCTTTCCGAGCCGAACAGCGCCAGGCCGAAGAGCTAGCAGAGCGAAACGTCGAGCGGCGACGAACCGAGTTGATAGCAAGGCGCATCGCATATCTTAGGCGTGCCGCATAGGTGCACCCCAAACACCGCGCCACGGTAATGCAAGGATGGGAGCGCTTCGGCGCTCCTTTTTCGTTTCGGTCATGTCGCACCATGACCTTCGGCGCACCCTACCCCAACAAGGGATGCCGCCGAGAAATATGCCGTACCTCGGATGTACAGGGCGGCAACCCCATCCGGCTTCATCTCCATGTGCCGGACTTTAGGGCTGGAGCGCGAGTTGATGCGCGCTCTGGCCCTTTCTTTTTTTGACCATCACAAACGCAACTCTTAAAAATCACAGGAGGCCACGTGGCCAAAATGAACGCCGCCATCGCTGCGCTGGAGCGACGCGTTGGCTTTCCTCAATCGCGAGCACGACAAGTGGCGCGATCTCTTCAGGAGGCTGGCGCCTTGCCCCTTGGCGGCCCCGGCAAATCGCCTGAACTCAATCTCGACGACTTCGTCACTCTCGTCATTGCGCTCGCTGCCGACGTGCCGCTGCACCAGTCTGCCGACGCGGTGCGCACCTACCGAAACTTGACGCCTGGTGGCGCTGACGTGTCTCGCGCACCCGCCTCGGTCCCTCGGAATGCCGGCGAGGAGATCGATGCGATTTTCAGCCTGGCCGCCGACGGCAACAGTGATGTCCGAGGCATTAAGCTCGAATTCGTAGCCAACTGGCCGGAAGTCGCACTGCACTGGCACGACGGGAGCGCCGGCCGATTCCGAGAGCGCGGCGCCATCGCGGCTCATTGGGGCGCGTCAGGCCATAGGCGCTCAACCAGTATCAACGTGGCCGCGCTCGCGGATGCCATCCAAGAAACTTTCACAGGAGCCTGACAAATGGTTTTCAAGAAATCCTCGCCGGCCGCTGAGCCTTTCCGAGTGCCGAGCCTGGGCGAAGTCGACCAAGATTACCGAGAGATCGAGCAGAAGATCGCTGGCCTGCGCAACGACCAGTCGACAACGGCTCGGGAAATTGTCGAGCTAGAGCAAGACTTGCGCGCGCGGCAAGCCCCATCGATGCGTTCCGGGGTCGCGGCTCTGCTCGGAGAAGTCGTCGACACCACCTTGGAACGGCGACCTGCGCGCCTGGCGGAACTCCGCAAGCACGCAGCAGATATCGAGGCCGCGGTTGAAATCCTTCAACGCCGTCTCGCGGATCGTCGCGGCATGGCAAGCGCCGCTGTTCGTGCTGCAGTCAAGGATGAGTACCGCCTTCGCGTAGCGGCAGTTGCTGAGGCGCTACTCCAAGCGAACGCCGCCCACGTGGCGCTCGTTGACATCGTCGACCAGCTCGATCGCGAAGACGTCTCTTGGACTGCCCTCGGCCCAATGCAGCCGAACTTCCTGGGAGACGCACGCGACGGTCATGTGCATCGCTACATCAGGGAAGCGAAGGAGCTTGGCTATGTCAACTAATCGCGAAACGCGCGTGGAGCACGCAACCGAGCGCGGACGCCGCAAACCATCGCAACGTCTGGTGAAGCTACCAGGCGAGTCGCGCCACGCAGGGTCTACCGACAGCGCCGAGAACATAGCTCGCCGCATCCAGCTCGCCAAAGCTGAGAAGAGGGCAAGACGTGGCTAAGATCATCACTGGCTATGCAGTGCGCTTTAACGATGAAACGGTGATCTCTGGTCTATTCCGGGAAAAGATCGCACCGCAAGCTTTCGACAAGAGTCTCCGCGAGCGGCCAGATGTGCTGGCCTTATACGGCCACGACCACAACCGAGTGCTCGGCAGGACGACTGCGCACACGCTCACGCTTCGACCTGATCGCATCGGGCTAGACTTCTCGCTAACACCTGATGAGACGACGCCCGATGGCCAGACGGCCATCGGCGTTGTGGGCCGGCAAGATGTACGTGGCTGCTCTTTTGGTTTCCGAGTGACCAAGGAAACTTGGGATGAGGGCGACTACGACGAGTTGCCACTGCGCATCGTCGAAGAGGCGGAACTCTACGAGGTGAGCATCGTTGCGACGCCTGCCTACCCAACAACCAGCGCCGAGCTGGTGCGCTCCGATCAGACCAAGGCCGCCGACAGCCGTCGTAGGGCCGAGGCTGCGATGAAGGCCAGAGGCATCGCCATCGGCTAAGGGACTAATGATGACCGTCGATACCATCAATCTCGGAGGTCATCGATATCTTTGCCCAAGGCGCGCTCGATACCTTTTCGCACTCCCATCAAGAAGGGCGTGCTGTTGCCGCGAGTTCCAGGCTGTCCGGGAATGCCAGGCATGCCAACACTGGTCCCTTTGATAGCCCTGTAGCCGACCTCAAAGCCGTCTCTGAATGTGCCTTCCCTAATCATGTCGGGTCGCGTCCCCACAAGTGGTGTAGCTGGGCGGTAGCGAAGCCGCTCGCGAGCGCGCCCTCGACAGCGCCGTAGCGA
>NZ_PNFP01000060.1 GCF_002940685.1 Ensifer adhaerens
TGCTACGGCAACACCGTCGTCTTCAAGCCGGCCGAACTGGTGCCCGGCAGTTCCTGGGCCATCGTCGACATTCTTAACCGCGCCGGCCTGCCGAAGGGTGTGTTGAACCTCGTGATGGGCAAGGGCTCGGTCGTCGGCCAGGCGATGCTCGACAGCCCGGACATCCACGCCATCACCTTCACCGGCTCGACCGGCACGGGAAAACGCGTGGCGCTGGCGTCGGTCGAACACAATCGCAAATACCAGCTGGAGATGGGTGGCAAGAACCCCTTCGTCGTGCTCGATGACGCCGACCTCAATGTCGCCGTCGAGGCGGCGGTCAACTCCGCCTTCTTCTCCACCGGCCAGCGCTGCACGGCGTCGTCGCGCCTGATCGTCACTGAGGGCATTCACGATCGGTTCGTCGCCGCCATGGGCGAACGCATGAAGGGGCTTGTTGTCGACGATGCCCTGAAGGCCGGCACCCAGATCGGTCCGGTGGTCGATCAGAGCCAGCTCAACCAGGACACCGACTATATCGCCATCGGCCGGCAGGAAGGCGCCAAACTCGCCTTCGGCGGCGAGCTTCTGACGCGCGACACGCCCGGCTTCTACCTGCAGCCGGCGCTGTTTACCGAGGCGACGAACGCCATGCGCATCAGCCGGGAAGAGATCTTCGGCCCGGTCGCATCCGTCATCCGCGTCCGGGATTACGACGAGGCGCTCAGCGTCGCCAACGACACGCCCTTCGGCCTGTCCTCGGGCATCGCCACCACCAGCCTCAAGCATGCGACCCATTTCAAGCGCAATGCCGAGGCCGGCATGGTGATGGTCAACCTGCCGACGGCCGGCGTCGATTTCCACGTGCCCTTCGGCGGCCGCAAGGGTTCGTCCCACGGCTCACGCGAGCAGGGACGCTACGCCGCCGAATTCTACACAACCGTCAAGACGGCCTACACGCTCGC
>NZ_PNFP01000061.1 GCF_002940685.1 Ensifer adhaerens
CTTTCTGTTGGATTTACATCTGTTGTTTAGGATCGATTAACTCTTATTCAAGTAATGTTGACAAGAAACCCTTCTCCTCTTCAGTCCTTAGATATTTCTTCTAAATATTTGCTACTATCACCAAGATCTGTACTAAAGAGTGCTTCAGTTAAAATTACTTCTAACCTTTTTTACTTAACTTGTACTCTTCATACCATTTCTTTTCCTTACTTGTTAAAATTTCTTCATTTTAACAGTGGAGTATCCATAAGTAATTATAATGCCATCCATTTTCAGGACTAATTCATTCGATAGGTAAGTTGTTACACACTTCTTAGCGGTTTCCGACTTCCATGGCCACCGTCCTATTGTCAAAATAAATTAATACCTTTTATGGTACTCGTCATGTCTCTTTTTGGCATGTTAACTCCACGTTTGGTTCATCCCACATCGCCAGTCCTGCTTACCAGATTTGGCCGATTTAAAGTGTTGATTATATTATCTAAGTAATTGAAATCCAATCACTTATATTTAATTATTCATAGTTTGAGAAGAAGTTGAAGACCTATATGTCCCCATTACTACTAATCATTAGCTTTACCAATTAATACTACATCACTTTAACCTTCCTAAGGGAATATTCAGGTGGAACCAGCTACTAGATGGTTCGATGAGTCTTTCGCCCCTAAACTCAAATATCGAAAGTAATTTGCACGTTAACACTTCTTGATTCTTCCACCAAAGTTTCCTTCGGCTTCAAATCCTTCAAGTTTAGTTCACCATCTTTCGGGTCCTAACATGTTTACTTCATCTTTTCCATTAGAAAAAGATACTACTGCTAATCATTACTGATCGTCATAGTGTTTCGATTTCTCTCCATGTTAAGGGATTAATCCCTTTCACATTCGCATCCATGTTAGAC
>NZ_PNFP01000062.1 GCF_002940685.1 Ensifer adhaerens
CGCATGGGTTAAGCTTAGCGGATTTTCTCGGGAGTATGGTTACCCACGCTGTCGGACTCCTCCGGGGAGGAATCCGTACTGTCAGGTTCGGCTCAACGGGTGGATTTGCCTGCCCATCTCATAACCTACACCCTTCAACGGGGACTTCCGTCGCCCCGCGGTGGTTTCACTGCTCCGTCTCCACGTCGCCCCATGCGGCAGTGACGGAATATTAACCGTCTCTGCCATCGCCATCGCCGTTCGGCTTAGACTTAGGACCCGACTGACCCCGGGCTGATTGGCATTGCCCGGGAAACCTTGGTCTTACAGCGGGAGGGAATCTAACCCTCCTTATCGTTACTTATTCCTACATTTGCTTTACTCACCGCTCCAGGATAACTTACGTACACCATTCAACGCCGTGAGTATGCTCCCCTACCGATACTTTCTTTAATGCTATCCCGCGCCTTCGGTGTCTGCCTTATACCCGATTATTATCCATGCCCGGACCCTCGACTAGTGAGCTGTTACGCACTCTTTAAATGAATGGCTGCTTCCAAGCCAACATCCTAGCTGTCACTGCGACCCGACCTCGTTAGCTCAACTCAACCCCGATTTCGGGGCCTTAGCCGATGGTCTGGATTCTTCTCCTCTCGGACGCGGACCTTAGCACCCGCGCCCTCACTCCCGGTCACACATGGCGGGCATTCGGAGTTCGTCAGGACTTGATAGGCGGTGAAGCCCTCGCATCCTATCGGTCGCTCTACCTCCGCCGCACTCGCCCGAGGCTGCACCTAAATGCCTTTCGGGGAGTACGAGCTATCTCCAAGTTTGATTGGCCTTTCACTCCTACACACACC
>NZ_PNFP01000063.1 GCF_002940685.1 Ensifer adhaerens
GCATCGCCGTTGTCGATCAGGTCGAACACCTTCAGCGATGCCGCCGCAATCACCGGCGCCAGCGTGTTGGAAAACAGATAGGGCCGCGAGCGCTGCCGCAGCCACTCGACCACCTCGGCCCTGCCCGAGGTATAACCGCCCGAGGCACCGCCGAGCGCCTTGCCGAGCGTGCCGGTGATGATGTCGATGCGGCCTTCGACGCCGCAATGTTCGGCCGAGCCGCGACCGTTCTTGCCGACAAAGCCGACCGCATGGCTGTCGTCGACCATGACCATGGCGCCATACTTGTCGGCGAGGTCGCAGACCCCGCCGAGATTGGCGATGATGCCGTCCATCGAAAACACGCCGTCGGTGGCGATCAGCTTGAAGCGGCTGCCTTCGGCCTTCTTCAGCTCCTCTTCCAGCGCCGCCATGTCGTTGTTGGCGTAGCGGAAGCGCTTCGCCTTCGACAGCCGCACGCCGTCGATGATCGAGGCGTGGTTGAGCGCGTCGGAGATGATCGCGTCGTCCTCGCCCAAGAGCGTCTCGAACAGGCCGCCATTGGCGTCGAAGCACGAGGAATAGAGGATCGTGTCTTCCAGGCCGAGGAAGGACGAGATGCGCGCCTCCAGCTGTTTATGCTCCTCCTGCGTGCCGCAGATGAAACGCACCGACGCCATGCCGTAGCCGTAACGGTCGAGCGCCCGCTTGCCGGCGTCCGCCAGTTCTTCACTGTCGGCAAGGCCGAGATAGTTGTTGGCGCAGAAGTTGAGCACCCGCTCGCCCGAGGCGACCGCAATCTCGCCCGCCTGCTTCGAGGTGATCACACGCTCCGACTTGTACAACCCGGCCGTCTTCAGGCCCTCGAGTTCTAAACGGAGATGGGTGAGGAAG
>NZ_PNFP01000064.1 GCF_002940685.1 Ensifer adhaerens
CAGCATGGGCAGCCGCATCATCACCCGCGATGGCGTCGAGATCTATTACAAGGACTGGGGGCGCAAGGACGGTCCGGTCGTCGTGCTCAGCCACGGCTGGCCGCTGTCGTCCGACAGCTGGGAAGCGCAGGCCTTCCATCTGGCTGCCAACGGCTTCCGCGTCGTCACCCACGATCGCCGCGGCCACGGCCGCTCGTCGCAGCCCTGGGACGGCAACGACATGGACCACTATGCCGATGACCTCGCCGACCTGATCAACGCACTCGACCTCAAGGACATCTTCCTTGCCGGCTTTTCCACCGGTGGCGGCGAGATCAGTCGCTATATCGGCCGCCACGGCACCGGCCGCATCGCCAAGGCCGGGCTGATCTCGGCGGTGCCGCCCTTGATGGTCAAGACCGACAGCAACCCCGGCGGCCTGCCGAAGGAGGTGTTCGACGGCCTGCAGGCGGCCAGCCTCAAGGATCGTTCCAAGCTCTACCGCGACATCGCCTCCGGCCCGTTCTTCGGCTTCAACCGTCCGGGTGCAACTGCCTCGCAAGGCATGATTGATAGTTTCTGGCTGCAGGGCATGATGGGTGGCCACAAGAACACCTACGACTCGATTGTCGCCTTCTCGCAGACCGACTTCACCGAGGACCTGAAGAAGTTCGACGTGCCGACCTTGATCATCCATGGCGATGACGACCAGATCGTGCCGATCGACGCGGCCGCGCGGGCCTCGAAGACGCTGGTGCCGCATGCGGAACTCAAGGTCTATGCCGGCGCACCACATGGCATCACCGACACGCACAAGGACCAGCTCAACGCCGACCTGCTCGCCTTCGCCA
>NZ_PNFP01000065.1 GCF_002940685.1 Ensifer adhaerens
CGCGCTGATCATCCCGGTCCATGCCGGAGAGCACGGCGACCAATGCCGTCTGCTACACCACCTCACGGGACGCGATCGAAAAGACCGATTCCCACTCGCTAAGGCCATCCGTCGAGCGTTTCCGATTCTTGCGATGACGAACCGGCATCAGCGACGAGTCCCATAGTCGGCTGTCCGCGGTGCACGCGGCGCCTCCGGAGCATCCACGCCGTCCAGCGCGAGCTCGCGCAGTCCGCGAAAGAACGCTGTTCGGCTATCGCGCTCGATAGCGACACATGGGTGAGCCTTTGGCGTTCCATAGCGATCCTCAACCACCAATCCACCCACCAACTGCTCGCGTGCCTGTTCTGATCGATCCCAGGCTTCTGCCGTCTTCACGAGAACGCGAAAATGGTGCGATTCGAGCTCAAAATCGGCCAGAATTTGCCGAATCCACTTGCGTGTTTCAGGTCGCAGATGGGGCGGAACCTTATATTTTTCGGCCATTCTGGCCTCCTGTATTTTCACCGAACGATTCGGGGCATCACGATTGTGCGTTGTTGGGCAGCACCGGTAGCCGCCGCCGGCGGTCGGAAGGACTTGACCGCCCCCCCTCCCGGTCGGCTGGGGGTTGGGGAGTGGTCGTGCGAAATTGACGGCCGACCAAAGGTTGTGTCACCTTGGCATTCAATCCAAGGGGAGGTTAAGGCGATGGCCGACATGAGATCGCGTCCCGTGAGGTGGTGTAGCAGACGGCATTGGTCGCCGTGCTCTCCGGCATGGACCGGGATGATCAGCGCGCCACGGCTGGCAGGCTGATGAGCGGATCATCGCTCATCTG
>NZ_PNFP01000066.1 GCF_002940685.1 Ensifer adhaerens
AATCTGCTGCTCGCCGCGGTATTCCTCGGCGCGTCGACCCTTGGCGCGCTCGCGCAAACCGCAACACCTCCCGCCACCACAGAGGGCGACACACCGGCGGTCGCCACACCCGACACGACCAACCCCACAGCACCGGTTGCCGGATCCAACAGCTTCACCGAGGAGCAGGCGAAGGATCGCATTGCCGAGGCCGGCTATACCGAGATCACCGGGTTAAAACTCGACGAGACCGGCGTCTGGCGCGCCACCGCGATGAAGGACGGAAAGTCCGTTGCGGTCGCGCTCGACTACCAGGGCAACATCGTTGCCGACTAACGCTCTCAAGGAGATCCCTCATGAAAACCGTTACCGGACTTTTCGATGATTATGCCGACGCCCGCGCAGCAGTCAGCGCACTTGAAGATCGCGGCGTGCCGTCGGACGATATCAGCATCGTTTCCAACAATGTTGGCGACCGCTATGGGACCGCAAACGACGACAACGCCGCTGAGGGTGCAGGTACCGGTGCGGGTGTCGGCGCGGCGATCGGTGGCGTCGGTGGGCTATTGACGGGCCTCGGCTTCATGGCCATTCCAGGTGTCGGACCGGTGGTGGCTGCCGGTTGGCTTGCCGCAACGGCAGCAGGTGCCGCGGCAGGGGCTGTCGCGGGTGGTGCCGCTGGCGGCATCATCGGTGCAATGACGGAATCGGGGGTTCCGGAAGATCATGCCCATGTGTATGCCGAGGGCGTGCGCCGCGGCGGCGCCGTCGTCACCGCCCGTGTCGATAACGCGCTCTACGCGGATGCGGAAGCCATTCTGCGC
>NZ_PNFP01000067.1 GCF_002940685.1 Ensifer adhaerens
GCTCCAGCCAGCTTGCCGGCAGATAACAGCGGCCCGCATGCGCATCGTCCACAATATCGCGAGCAATATTGGTCAACTGAAATGCCAGCCCAAGGTCACAGGCGCGGTCCAGCGTGGCGTTATCCCGCACGCCCATGATTTGCGCCATCATCAAGCCGACAACGCCTGCAACGTGATAGCAATAGCGCAGCGTATCATCCAGTTGGCTGTATTGCGCTTCGCGTACATCCATGGCGAAGCCTTCCAGATGATCAAACGCGTAAGCCGGGGCGATATCATGAGCCATAGCCACTTCCTGAAAAGCCGCAAACGCCGGTTCGTGCATCTGCGATCCTGCATAGGCCTGGCGCGTTTTCATCTCAAGTTGCATCAGACGTTGTTCGGGCGTTTGTAAGGCAGGCTGCCGGGCCTGAAAGCCCAGCGTCTGATCGTCAATAACATCGTCACAATGGCGGCACCAGGCGTAGAGCATCAGTACGCTGCGCCGGGTTTTTGCATCAAATAACTTTGAGGCTGTCGCAAAACTTTTCGAGCCAACTGCCATCGTTTCGACCGCATGATTGAGTAACGACGGATTATTCAAATCAGATCCTCCAGCATCAAACCTGCTGTCGCTTTTGCCGAGCCGATGACGCCAGGAATGCCTGCGCCGGGATGCGTGCCTGCGCCGACCAGGTAGAGATTAGTAATGGTTTTATCGCGGTTATGCGGCCGAAACCAGGCGCTCTGGGTAAGAACGGGCTCCACAGAAAAGGCTGAGCCATGATAGGCATTAAGCTGGTCGCGAAAAT
>NZ_PNFP01000068.1 GCF_002940685.1 Ensifer adhaerens
AAAAGGGAATTAGGTTAATATTCCTAAGCCGATTATGGGTATACGCGGGTTAATCCGTGTGTTTGATGGCAACATGAAAGAACTTTGGGACTTTAATCGTAGCTCTGTGAAAAGTTATCTTTTCTTTCTAATTTATTTGAAACACGCATTTTGTGTGTTGTAAAGACCCCCGAAATAAATCAATTAGAGAAGGCAGTGGGCCACATCTGGTAAGCAGAACTGGCGATGTGGGATGAACCAAACGTACGCGAGTTAAGGAGCCTAAGGGCGGCACTCATGCAGAGCCCAGAAAGGGCGTCGATTCATACAGACAGCAAGACGGTGGCCACGGAAGTCGGAATCCGCTAAGGAGTGTGTAACAACTCACTTGCCGAATGAATCGGCCCCTAAAATGGATGGCGCTCAAGTGCCGCGAAGAGAAATTTCCGATACTCGACTGGCAACGCGCACATAATGAGGTGTTGTCAAGTAGGAGGACGCGTGAAGGTTGTTGGGAAGCTGTATGCGGGCGACCGCGTGTGGAACAGCCTTTAGTGCAGATCTCGGTGGTAGTCGCAAATACTCAAGATTTATTTTATTGCTTGAGGACCGAAGTGGAGAAGGGTTTCATATCAATAGCAAGTACATATGAATGAGCCGGTCCTAAATGGAATAGGGAAACCTTTTAAAAGTAAATACGCGGTTTGCGCCGTTTACGTGTTATAAAAGGGAATTAGGTTAATATTCCTAAGCCGATTATGGGTATACGCGGGTTAAACCGTGTGTTTGATGGCAACATGA
>NZ_PNFP01000069.1 GCF_002940685.1 Ensifer adhaerens
CTCCGTGGGGTTGCCCGATCAGAAAACGCTTAATATCATTATGGGGAAGGTGATGCTGCCAACTTACTGATTTAGTGTATGATGGTGTTTTTGAGGTGCTCCAGTGGCTTCTGTTTCTATCAGCTGTCCCTCCTGTTCAGCTACTGACGGGGTGGTGCGTAACGGCAAAAGCACCGCCGGACATCAGCGCTAGCGGAGTGTATACTGGCTTACTATGTTGGCACTGATGAGGGTGTCAGTGAAGTGCTTCATGTGGCAGGAGAAAAAAGGCTGCACCGGTGCGTCAGCAGAATATGTGATACAGGATATATTCCGCTTCCTCGCTCACTGACTCGCTACGCTCGGTCGTTCGACTGCGGCGAGCGGAAATGGCTTACGAACGGGGCGGAGATTTCCTGGAAGATGCCAGGAAGATACTTAACAGGGAAGTGAGAGGGCCGCGGCAAAGCCGTTTTTCCATAGGCTCCGCCCCCCTGACAAGCATCACGAAATCTGACGCTCAAATCAGTGGTGGCGAAACCCGACAGGACTATAAAGATACCAGGCGTTTCCCCCTGGCGGCTCCCTCGTGCGCTCTCCTGTTCCTGCCTTTCGGTTTACCGGTGTCATTCCGCTGTTATGGCCGCGTTTGTCTCATTCCACGCCTGACACTCAGTTCCGGGTAGGCAGTTCGCTCCAAGCTGGACTGTATGCACGAACCCCCCGTTCAGTCCGACCGCTGCGCCTTATCCGGTAACTATCGTCTTGAGTCCAACCCGGAAAGAC
>NZ_PNFP01000007.1 GCF_002940685.1 Ensifer adhaerens
ATCAGAACCAGCCAGCTCAGCGTGATCCCGAGCGACAATCCAAATCCAGGCAAAACACTCGGCTGGCGAAATCGCCAGGGTGCAGTCTTCGTCGCATCCGTCAATGGCACTACCTTTGCAGACTTTACGAGGCACGATGAAGCGCGCTTCGCACCGATGTTCGACACGGTGCGGCGCGAAGCAGAGCGCGCGGCCGGGTCGTCCGGCTGCGCGCTCTGTCATGTCTTATTGACCCGGCTTGTAGAGCGTGTCGAAGACGCCGCCATCGCCGAAGAATTTAGGCTGGGCTTCCTTCCAGCCTCCAAAATCTTCGATGGTGACGAGCTTGAGTTCGCCGAAGCGGGCGATGTCGGCCGGATCGGCTGCCGCCGGCTTGAACGGCCGGTAGTAGTGCTTGGCGGCGATCTTCTGGCCGGTGTCGCTGTAGAGGTAGCCGAGATAGGCCTCCGCCACCTTGCGGGTGCCCTTGGCGTCGACATTGCCGTCGACGAGCGCGACGGGCGGTTCGGCCTTGATCGAGATCGACGGCGTGACGATTTCGAACTTGTCCGGGCCGAGTTCCTCGAGCGACAGATAGGCTTCGTTTTCCCAGGCGAGCAGCACGTCGCCGAGGCCGCGTTGCACGAAGGTCGTCGTCGAGCCGCGTGCGCCGGTATCGAGCACCGGAACGTGCTTGAAGAGTTCCGTCACATATTCCTGCGCCTTGGCATCGTCACCGCCATTGGCGGCGCGGCCATAGGCCCAGGCGGCAAGGAAGTTCCAGCGCGCGCCGCCCGAGGTCTTCGGGTTCGGCGTGATCACCTGGATGTCGGGCTTGACCAGATCGCCCCAGTCCTTGATGCCCTTGGGGTTACCCTTGCGCACCAGGAACACGATCGTCGACGTGTAGGGCGCGCTGTTGTTTTCGAACTTCGCCTTCCAGTCCGCCGGGATCTTCCCGGTTTCCTTGGCGATCGCGTCGATGTCGGCTTCAAGCGCCAGCGTCACGACATCGGCCTGCAGGCCGTCGATGACCGAGCGGGCCTGTTTGCCCGAGCCGCCATGCGACGTCTGGATCGTCACCGTTTCGCCGGTATCTGCCTTCCACTTCTCGGCAAAGGCAGCGTTGAAGTCCTTGTAGAGTTCACGTGTCGGATCATAGGACACGTTCAGGATCGTCGTGTCGGCAAACGCAACACTCGCAGCTCCCAGCTGCAGGCCTCCGAGCACGATTGCCAGTCCCACCATTCCGGTAATTCGTCCAAAGACCATTTCGACCTCCATTGGTTACCAGATAAAACTATCAATTTTGTCGACTGCTACAACGTAAACCGATGACACCAGAAGCAGCTATGGGGAAATGTCCTATCGTTTTGTCGGGCTTTTCGGGAACGGTTTGCCTGCAACCGCCTCCGCGGCCACGTCAAGGCAACGACAGAATACATGGAGAGCGCGACGCCGCTGTCCAGCGGAATCGCGTATCGCCCCAAGGTATTCCTTGACGTGAATATTCCTTGTGAGGAATATGGTCGCCATGGAGAAGATCATGTCAGCCCTCGCGGACAGCGCCCGCTGGCGCATTTTGGAGCTGCTCGCCGAGCGGCCCCGGTCGGTCGGTGAACTGGCGGAGCTGACAGGGCTTCGCCAGCCGCAGGCGACAAAACACCTCCAGACGCTCGCCAATGCCGGCCTCGTTACGGTGTTTCCCCTCGGGCAGCGTCGCGTCTATGCACTAGAGGCAGCGCCCCTCGCCGAAATCGGCGAACGCCTTCGCCTGCTGATCGAGACGGCGGAGACAAACAGCGGCGAGCGCGACGTGGTCGCGCGCTATCGGGCGGCCATCGAGACCGACGCGGCCAAGGCAGATCGGGACCGTTGGGCGGACGGACGCAGTTTCCTGTTCGAGCGCGCCTTGCCGGCCCCGCGCGACCTTGTCTGGCGTCACTTCATCGACTCGACGCTGCTTGCTTCCTGGTGGGCGCCGCCTTCGCTGACGGTTAGCGAATGTGTTCTCGAACCCAAGGTGGGCGGGCGGGCCGTCCTCGAATATCGCGATGCCGAGGGGCGCTATCGTTCAGAGGGCCGCGTTCATGCGGCGCAGGCACCCGAACGCCTCGTCTTCGACCTCTCGGTACTCGACGGGGCCGGCGGTGTTTCCTTTACAGGCCACTATGAGGTTGGCCTCAAGGAAACGGACGGCGGCACCGCGCTCCGCCTTCGCCTGAACATCACCGAGACCACCGCCGGAGCCTTGCCCTACATCGCCGGCATCGAAACCGGCTGGCGGCAAGTGCTCGACAACCTCGCACGGGTCGTCGAGGTCACGCCGCCGATGAAAGCTACGACGAAGAAGAGCAAGGATGAGAACGATCATGACTAGGGCGACTGTCCGCCGCGTAACGGCAAACCTGGCGCTCACCCTCGACGGGCGATACAACGGCCCGGGCGGGGCAGCCGATCTCGGGGCGATCGTCCCTTATGCGATCACCGATGTCGCGCGGAACCATATGGCGCGCATATGGGAGACGGCGACGACGGCCGTGCTCGGCCGGCTGAACGCGGAGGGCTTCCTCGGCTACTGGTCGGCCATTGCCAGGGACGAGGCGGCCGATCCCCGCGACCGCGGCTATGCGAACTGGCTGGTGGGGACGGAAAAGGTGGTGTTTTCCAGGACGCTGACCGAAGCGCCCTGGGAGCGCTCGCGGATCGCGAACGGGTCGGTGGTGGACGTCGTTTCGAAACTCAAGGCGTCCGGCGAAGGCGACATTCTCGTCAACAGCAGCGCCAGCCTCATCAAGTCGCTTCTTTCGGCCGACATGATCGACAGGCTCTATCTGCTGATCTGCCCGGAGATCGCCGGAGGCGGGGAGCGGCTGTTCGAGGATGGTCTGCCGGGCACCTCCTGGTCGGTCGCCCATCAGGAAGCCGGCAGCCGGGGCGAGATCGCCGTTGTCTATGACCGGGTGCGCTGAGCGCGGAGCGTCAGGAGTAGCGGCGCGGCAGATGCGCCGCTCAACTATGCCGACCGGCTAAAGCACGTGGCCGCGCGCCACGACCGGCCAAACGTCCTTGAGCTTGTCGCCTTCGACGATCTGGATGGCGTCGACCATGTTGGTCACGACACAGGCGTGGTTCGGCACGATCCTCAGCTGGTCGCCGACCTTGAGATTTATCGGGCCGTCGGTGACGAGGCGGCCGTGCTCTTCCGAAAGCTGGTCGATGCGGATGTCGTCGCGGCCAAGCACGTGGCCGTAGCCCGAGAGGCCGAGCAGGTCCGAGGTCAGCACTTTGCTGCCGGCGTCGATGATGGCGCGGTTTTCGGACGGAACCGAGACGACGGTCGCAAGCACGGTCAGGGCGCACTCGTCCCAGCTCGCGACGCCACGTGAGACCAGCGAACGGTCGTTGTAGATATAGGTGCCCGGCCGGTACTCGCCGGCGACTGGGGCGCCATCGGCATGCATCATGCTCGGCGTGCCGCCGGAGGTGATGGCCGGGACTACGATACCGTCGGCTTCGATCAACTGCTTCGCCTCCGTCATGAAGGCCTGGACCTTCGCCTGGCCGTCGACCGGCGGATAGGTCATCAGGCCGCCGAAGGCGAGCCCCTTTGCATCCTCGATCCGGCGGGCGAGTTTCGCCGCCGCCGCCGGAGAGCCGACGCCGCAGCGATCGGCGCCGGTGTTGCATTCGACGAACACATGCAGCGGCTTGTCCTTGCCGGCGAAATAGCCGGAGAGTCCGTCGATGACCGCTTCGCTGTCGGCGACGACCGAGAGCGAAACGCGGGCATTGAGCCGTTCCAGCCGCGCCATCTTGGCTTCGCCGAGGATATTGTAGGTGATCAGCACGTCCTTGATCCGGTCGCTGCCCTCGACCATCGCCTCGGCCTCGGTGACCTTCTGGCAGGTAATGCCGATGGCGCCGGCTTCGAGCTGGAGCTCGGCCATCTGTGGCAGCTTGTGCGTCTTGATGTGCGGCCGCACGCGAATGCCGTGTTCATCCGCATAGGCCTGAAAGCGCGCGATGTTGCGCTTGGCAATTTCAAGATCGACGAGAACGGCCGGCGTTTCGATCGGCAGGGGCATCGCGACTCATCTCCTCTTGGGCGGCGCAGGATCGGCAGCGAAACTACCTCAACTGCCCTTGACAAGATATGACCGCGGGCCTTTGATACGTCAATCCATTATTCAAGATTACGATACACAGTAATAGAATAATGGTGGGGAGGCTAAAAAAGGGAGGAATGAAATGAACAAGACCATTTTTGCGGCGGCCGCTGTTGCGGCCATGGCTCTCGCCGGCTCGGCTACGGCCCAGCAGCCGGCGAGCAAGCTGGACGAAGTTCTCGCCCGCGGCCATCTGGTCATGGGCACCGGCAGCACCAATGCGCCATGGCATTTCAAGAGCGCCGAGGACAAGCTGCAGGGCTTCGATGTCGATATGGGCCGCATCATCGCCAAGGCGTTGTTCGGTGACCCGGACAAGATCGAATATGTCAACCAGTCCTCCGACGCCCGCATTCCGAACATCACCACCAACAAGGTGGATATCACCTGCCAGTTCATGACCGTGACCGGCGAGCGCGCGCAGCAGATCGCCTTCACCATTCCCTACTACCGCGAGGGCGTGGGCCTGATGCTGAAGGGCGACGGCAAGTATGCCGACTATGCCGCGCTCAAGGCCGCCGGCTCGTCCGTCACCGTATCCGTCCTGCAGAACGTCTATGCCGAAGACATGGTGCATGCGGCACTGCCGGAGGCGACGGTTGACCAGTACGAGTCCGTCGACCTCATCTATCAGGCGCTGGAATCCGGCCGCGCCGACACGGTTGCCACGGACCAGTCGTCGCTCGCCTGGTACATGACCCAGAACCCCGGTCGCTACAAGGATGCCGGCTATGGCTGGAACCCGCAGACCTATGCCTGCGGCGTCAAGCGCGGCGACCAGGACTGGCTGAACTTCGTCAACACGGCGCTGCACGAGGCGATGACCGGCGTCGAGTTCGATTTCTATGCGAAGTCGTTCAAGACCTGGTTCGGCAAGGATCTTGCCCCGCCGCAGATCGGTTTCCCGGTCGAATACAAGTAAGCCTCTCCGGGGCGATCCCGCAGCCTGCGGGGTCGTCCTCCGTCCTTCGGCATGGGTGGCTGAATCATGGGTTATACTCTGAACTTCGCCGCGGTCTGGCGCTCCTTCGATCTGCTGCTCGAAGGGCTGGCGCTCAGTCTCGGCCTCGCCTTCGCGGCGATCCTCGTGGGCTGCCTGATCGGCCTCGTCACCGCTTTCGGGCTGGTGTCGAAGAACCCGTTCCTGCGCAAGCCGGCCGGTCTCTACGTGACCGTCATCCGCAACACGCCGATCCTGGTGCTGGTGCTGTTCAGCTACTTCGCCCTGCCGCAGCTCGGTGTCCGGCTCGGCAAGATCGAGAGCTTCGTGCTGACGCTGGCGATCTATTCCGGCGCCTATCTGGCGGAGGTTTTCCGCGGCGGGCTTCTGTCGGTTCCGCCGGGACAGCGCGAGGCGGGACTTGCGATCGGGCTTACGGAAATGCAGATCCGCACCTCGATCATCCTGCCGTTGATGCTGCGCAACGTGCTGCCATCCTTGAGCAGCACGATGATCTCGCTGTTCAAGGACACTTCGCTTGCCGCCGCGATCGCGGTCCCGGAACTGACCTTCGAGGCGCGCAAGATCAACGTCGAGACCTTCCGGGTCATCGAGACATGGATCGTCGCGAGCTGCCTCTATGTCGCCACCTGCTCCGCGCTTGCCGCTCTTTTGCGCGCGGTCGAGCGTCGCCTGATCGTACCGAGGTGATCGCCATGGATATCCCGGCATTTCTCGACCAGCTCTGGCTCGCCCGCATTCCCTTGCTGAAAGGGCTCGGCGTTTCGATCTCGATCTCCTTCCTGTCGATCCTGGTCGGAACGGTGCTCGGCGTCTTCGTCGGCCTCGCGCTCACCTATGGCTACCGGCCGGTGCAGTGGATCGTGCGCGGCTACACGGATTTCATCCGCGGCACGCCGGTGCTGGTGCTCGTTCTTGCGAGCTATTATGTGCTGAGCACCATCGGCATCGATCTCGGCCCCTTCCAGGCGGGCATCCTGGCGCTCTCGATCTTCTGCAGTTCCCATGTCGGCGAACTCGTGCGCGGTGCGCTGCAGGCGATCCCGAAGGGACAGACGGAGGCGGCGAAAGCCATCGGCCTGACCTTCCCGCAGACCTTCGTCTATGTGCTCGGGCCCCAGGCACTCAGGCAGGCGCTGCCGGCCTGGGTCAATACGGCGGCCGAGATGGTCAAGGCCTCGACGCTTCTGTCGATCATCGGCGTCGCTGAGCTTCTGCTTCGCACCCAGGAACTGATCTCGCGCACCTTCATGAGCCTCGAGTTCTACTTCTTCGCCGGCTTCCTCTATTTCGTCATCAACTACAGCATCGAGCGCTTCGGCCGTTATGTCGAGCGCAAGACCGCTGTCCCATCCTAAGGCTTCGGCTCCGATGACCCAGACTTTGCTTGAAATCCGCGACCTCCACAAACGCTACGGCGCTGTCGAAGTGCTGAAGGGCGTCGACTGCACCATGGCGCAAGGGGAGGTCATCTCGATCATCGGCTCCAGCGGCTCGGGCAAGACGACGATGCTGCGCTGCATCAACATGCTGGAGGAATTCCAGGGCGGCTCGATCCGCATCGACGGCCAGGAGATCGGCTACGAGACCGTGGGCGGCGTGCGCAAGCGCAAGAAGGAAAAGGAAATCGCCCGCCAGCGGGCGATGACCGGCATGGCCTTCCAGCAGTTCAATCTCTTCCCGCACATGACCGCGGCGAAAAACATCATGCTCGGCCTCATGAAAGTCCGCGGCATGGGTCGCGACGAGGCGCGATCCGTTGCCGAGAAGTGGCTCGATCGCGTCGGACTTCTGTCGCGCATCGATCACTATCCCGGCCAGCTCTCGGGCGGCCAGCAGCAGCGCGTGGCGATCGCCCGGGCAATCGCCATGAACCCGAAGCTGATGCTGTTCGACGAGGTGACCTCCGCCCTCGACCCGGAACTTGTCAACGAGGTGCTGCAGGTCATCAAAGGCTTGGCTGAAGACGGCATGAGCATGCTGCTTGTGACCCACGAGATGCGCTTTGCCTATGAGGTCTCGACACGGGTGATCTTCATGAACCAGGGGCGCATCGCTGAGGAGGGCAATCCGAAGGACATGTTCGTGAAGCCGCAGACGGAGCGCCTGGCGGAGTTCCTGAAAAGCTCCTCGTTCAATTGACGCGGGCCTTCAGATCGCGCCGGCCGCCGCGGAAGCGATGGCCGGCCTTTGCTTGGCGGGGCTCAGCCCTTCGCCAGCGACCGGCCGCTCTCCGGATCGAACAGGTGAAACGCCTCCGCCTCGACGGTGAAGGTGCGTTCTTCACCGGCCAGAACAGAACTGCGCGGCGGCAGGCAGGCGGTAACCCGCTGCTCGCCGATCCGGGCCGTAGTCACAAGCTCGGGGCCGGTGAGCTCGACCACCTCGACGCGCGCCCTGAACTGTGGGCCAGCTTCGCTGCCGCCAGCCAGGCGCAACGCTTCCGGGCGGATGCCGAGCTTGACGCGTTGGCCATCGGCGACCGCGCCGCCAAGGCGGCTGGGCAGGTCGATGGTGTGATCGTCGCCGGCGATGCGCAACTGGCCTTGTGAAGCGGTCGCATCGAGGATGTTCATCGGCGGCGAGCCGACGAAACCGGCGACATAGAGCGTGGCCGGCCGGTCGTAGATCTCTTCCGGCGTGCCGAGTTGCTCGATCCGCCCGTCGCGCATGACCGCGATGCGGGTCGCGAGCGTCATCGCCTCGATCTGGTCGTGCGTAACGTAGACGACGGTGGTCTTCAGCATCTGGTGCAGGCGCTTGAGCTCGGTGCGCATCTCCATGCGCAGCTTGGCGTCGAGGTTGGAGAGCGGCTCGTCGAAGAGGAAGACCTGCGGGTTGCGCACCAGTGCCCGGCCGATCGCGACACGCTGACGCTGGCCGCCTGAGAGCTGGCTCGGCTTGCGCTCGAGCAGGTTCTCGATCTGCAGCAGCTTCGCCGTATCCTTCACCGCCTTCTCGCGCGCGGCGACCGGCACCTTGCGCATCTCCAGGCCGAAGCCGATGTTCCGCGCGACGCTCATGTTCGGATAGAGCGCATAGGACTGGAACACCATGGCGATGTCGCGGTCCTTGGGGTGCGCGCCGAGAATGGAGCGATCACCGATGCGGATGTCGCCGCCGCTCGGCTCGGCCAGTCCGGCAATGATGTTGAGGAGGGTCGACTTGCCGCAGCCGGACGAGCCCAGCAGCACCAGGAATTCGCCACTTTCGAGCGCGATGTCGATGCCCTTCAGCGTCTCGACCTCGCCATAACGCTTGTGGATGTTCTCGATGGCGAGTGCGCTCATGCGCCGGTCTCCTGAAGGTAGGACGAAAGCGGTTTGCCGTAGCTGCGCGGCAGGGTGGAGATCGCTTCGGAAGCGATGGCGACGCCGGTTCGAAGGCATGCTTCCACGGGCATTTCGGCGGCAAGTGCCGCGAGGAAACCGGCATTGAAGACGTCGCCGGCTCCGATCGTGTCGACCACGGTGACGACGGGGGCTGATGCGGTGGAAATCTCGCCGCTGGCATCGATGGCGATCGCGCCGTGCGGGCCGCGCTTGACGACGACGATGGCGCCTTCGGGCATGTGTTTCCGCAGTTCGCGTGCGGCCCCGATCGGGTCGGCAACACCGGTCAGCGTGGTCGTCTCGACCTCGTTGAAGAGGGCCAGCCGGCAGCGCTTCAGCCAGCCGATGGTCGCGGCGCAGTTTGCCGCGGTCCACCCGTCGAGCGGCCAGCCGGTGTCGAGGGCGACGGTGACGTCGTGCGCGTCGGCCCAATCGAAGAAGCGCTCGTAGTCGGAGGTCAGCGCGTCGGTCAGGAACGAACCGGTCAGAAGCGCGTAGCCGCCCCGCAGTTTCTCGCCGTCGAGCATCGCTCGGACTTCCTCGAAAGTGAGGAGCGGCAGATGGCCGCGCGTGGTGAAGAAGGTGCGCTCGCCGTCGGGATGGGTGATGCCGACCGACAGCGTGGTCCCGACAGTCTCGACCGGCCAGGACCTGGATCGCTCGGGAAAGGCTTGCCTCAGCCAGATGCCGAACTGGTCGTTGCCGACATTGGCGGCGATCGCGTAGTCGACGCCGAGCGAATCCCAGGCGAGCGCGCTGTTGCCGGCGCAGCCGCCGACGCGCAGCTCGTCATGGTCGACGATGATTTCCGTTCCGGCTTTCGGCCAGGGGGCCGCCGGCCCGAGGATGAGATCGACATTGGCGTTGCCGATCACGGCAAGAGCACGCATCGTCTATTCGCTCCGGGTGATCTTGGTCGAGCGCACGGGGGTGCCGGCATTCTCGACGCGGGCCGCCGCAAAGGCGATCATGAAGGACTGGGCGACCGGCAGCATGGCAAAGATTGCCGCAAGGCCAGCGGCCGGCGCAAAGGAAATGGTGGTGACGCCTTCGATGGGCGCCTCGCCCGAAGCATCGAAAACGATGATCGGCGAGCCGGCTTCCGCGGCGGAGATGGCCATCGCCCGAACGAGCCCGGCAGTCGGATCCGCTCCGCGGAAGAGCACGACACCGACCGAGGGCCCGAGCATTTCCATCGGGCCGTGCCGGAGCTGGCCGCCTTCGAGCGAGAAACAGGGCAGGCGCGAGAGTTCGGTGAGGCCAAGGCCGATCGCTTCGGCGAGGCCCTGCAGGCGGCGGCCCGAGGTGACGACGGAGTGGACGCCGTTCAGGGTTGCAAGTGCTGCGGACGTATCCGGCGCTTGCGGGTTTTCCAACGCATGAAGCGCGGCGCTCGGGTCGTCACCGAGGGCGGCGAGGATGGCGAGGTGCAGGGCAAAACTGATCGTCAGGCTGCGGGTGGCGGCAAAAGCCTTTTCGGTCCCGCCGACACCGACGAGCGACGCCGCGTTCGTCGCGAGAAATGAACCACCTTCCAGCGTCAGGCCGAAGGTATGCGGCGTTCCGCCATTGGTCTCGGCGAACCAGCGCAGCACCTCGGCGCTTTCGCCGGACTGGGAGGTGATGAGGATAGTCTTGTCCTCGATCGACAGCGGCTGGCCGAGCTGTTCCGAGAGCGGCAGGGCGACGGCGTCGATGCCATGGGCGCGGTAGAGCGGTTCAACGGCGCGGCCGACGGCGTGCGAGCCGCCCATGCCGAGCAGCAGGAGCTTGCCGGTCGCCCTCAGCGAGCGGGCAATCTCTGCGGCGCGCGGTGCATTGCCGGAGACGGAGGCAACCGCATCGGCCGCCTGGCGCGCCATTTCACGATCGATCGCGACGAGCCCCGCAGGGCGTTCCGAAGTGGTCATGGCCGTCATCCCTTCACACCGCCGCTGGTGAGCCCGGAGATCAGGGCGCGTTGCATGACGAGGCCGATCAGAACCGGGGGCAGGGCGGCCAGCACCCCGGCTGTGGCGATCAGCCCGTAGTCGGAGACACGGCCGCCGGCGAGGTCGGAAATGGCAACCGTAAGCGTCTTGGCGCGCAGATCCGAGGTGAAGAGCAGCGCGTAGAAGAATTCGTCCCAGGCAAGCAGGAAGGCAAAGAGCGCCGAGGTTGCCATGACCGGTGCGGCGAGCGGTAGGGTAATCAGCCGCAGGATCTGGTCGAGGCGGGCGCCGTCGATCATCGCAGCACTCTCGATCTCCTTGGGAATGGAATCGAAGCCGGATTTGAGCAGCCAGGTGGTGAAAGGCGCCAGAATGGTAAGGTAGACGAGCGCCAGGCCGAACACTGAATTGAGGAGGCCGAGATAGGCAAGCCCCATGTAGAGCGGCACGGCGAGCGCCACCGGCGGCAGCATGTAAGTGGCGATCACCGCATAGAGCGACCAGGAGACGTTCGAGGTGCGCGACACCGCCCAGGCGGCCGGAATGGCAACCGCGATCGCCGCCAGCGTCGCCATACCGGCAACCTTCAGGCTGTTGAACAGCGAAGCGGTGAAGGCCGCACCCGCGCTGTTTTCGATCGTCGACAGGAGCAGCCGGTAGCGCGACAGGTCGATTTCCTCCGGCCACCAGTTGAGCGGCTTTGTCGAAAGGTCGGCTGCGGACGAAATGCTCATGACGAAGAGCCAGAGGATCGGGGCGAGGATGACCGCGGCCAAGAGCAGGGCCGCGGCATAGACGAAGACGGTGAAGACAGCGCTTTGGCGTTCCATCACGAGGCTCCCGCGGCTTTGCGCACCATGGCCGCGTAGGCGACGGCGAGCACGGTGACGAGCAGGGTGACGATCAGCGCCAGCGACGCTCCGGATCCGGCACGCTGGAAGGAGAAGGCTTCCTGGTAGACGAGGATCGACAGGGTGCGGGTGCTGTTTGCCGGCCCCCCGCGCGTCATCACCCAGATGATGTCGAAGACCTTGAAGGCCTCGATGGTGCGCAGCACCAGGGCGACGAGCAGCGGGCCTGCCAGATAGGGCATGATGACGTAGCGAAAGCGGTTGAACGGGCCGGCGCCATCGACGAGCGAGGCGGCGGTGATGTCGCGTGGTACAGCCTGAAGGGCGGCAAGCGCGATCAGCGCGACCAGCGGGAAATTCTTCCAGCAATCGGCGACGATCAGGGCGGCCAGGGCGGAGCCGGGCTCGCCCAGCCAGGAGCGATAGCTGTCGATCAGTCCGAGCTGCAGCAGGGCGGCGTTGAGCGCACCGTATTCGGGATTGTAGATCAGTCGCCAGAGCGTGGCGTTGACGACCGTCGGCAGCGCCCACGGCAGGATCATCAGCGCTCTCAGCGCCGTTCGGCCACGAAATTGCTGGTTGAGAAGCAGGGCTGCGAGTACGCCGAGCACCATTTCGGCAGTGACCGAGACGACCGCGAACCAGGTCGTCGTGATAAACGCGCGCTGGAAGTTCGAGCCGCCGAGCATCTTCGCGTAGTTGTCGAAACCGACGAACGTGCCCTCCGTGCCGACGAGCCTGGCGTCGGTGAAGGAAAGCCTGACGGTATCGACGA
Organism: Ensifer adhaerens; assembly: GCF_002940685.1. Lineage (GTDB taxonomy): Bacteria > Pseudomonadota > Alphaproteobacteria > Rhizobiales > Rhizobiaceae > Ensifer > Ensifer adhaerens_E. The sequence continues at coordinate 11,999 of NZ_PNFP01000007.1, forward strand.
GCGGCCAGCCGATGACGGCGATCATCACCGCCAGCAGCGGCAGCATGAGCAGCCATGCGCGCGTTGTTATCCAGGTGCCGGACATAGGATGGAAACCTTCTCGGGCCTCGGGAGCCCCGTCATGCTATCGCATATTGCCCCGGACCGTCATCGATCCAAGCGAATGATGCGCCAATCAAAGTGTTGAAACGCAAATTCCGGCACTGCCGCTGACCCTCTCGATCCCCGGGCGGTTGTCCGCCCGGGGCTTGAGAGGCCGGCTCAAAGGCCGCTGTTTTCGGCCGCCGTCTTCAGGGCGTCTTCGGCCGAGGCCTGGCCGAGAAGCGCTTCCTGGATCGCCTGCTGAAGGGCAGTCGAAAGTTCCTGGTACTTCGGGGTCGTCGGGCGCGGATACATGGCCGCAAGACCAAGCTTGGCAGCGCCGATCAGCTCTTCCTGGCCCTTGGTGACGCTGGCGTCCTCATAAGACGAGGCCCAGATCGGCAGGCTGAGCTTGGCATAGGCGTTCTGCGTCTGCTGCGAGGTCATGTAGACGATATACTTCCAGGCCGCGTCCGGGTTCTTGCTGGTCGAGGTGACGCCGAGACCCATGGAACCGTTGACGGCCGAGACTTCGCTCTTGCCGGCAACACCCGGCGCCGGCACGACGCCGACCTTGCCAGCGACCTTGCTTTCCTTCGGATCGTTGGCGAGGTTGTACATATAGGTCCAGTTGAGTGCGAAGGCGGCTTCGCCGTTCTGGAACACCTTGCGCACGTCCTCCTCCAGGAATTCCTTGGAGTTCGGATTGGTGAGGCCCGAGGTGTAGCTCGTCACCATGTAGTTGAGCGCATCGAGACCGCCACCGGTGGCAAAGGCCGGCTTGCCGCCGTCGATGAACTTGCCGCCATAGGCGCTGACGAGCGTGGTGTAATCGCAGATCGCGGCTTCGGCCTGCGACCAGCTCCAGGCGATCGGGGTTGCGAGCAGACCCTTGTCCTTGATCACCTTGGCCTGTTCGGCAAGCTCGTCCCAGGTCTTCGGCGGTACCTTGATGCCGGCCTTCTCCAGGATTTCCTTGTTGTAGAACAGGTATTTGGTGTCGAGGATCCAGGGCATGCCGTAGCGCTTGCCGTCATATTCGACCGTCGTCCAGGCGCCCGGCAGCACGCCGGACTTCATCTCGTCGCTGATGCGGTCGGTCACGTCGACGAGCACCTTGTTGGCGGCATATTCCGCCGGCCAGATCACGTCGAAGAGCACGACGTCATAACCGCCGCCGGAGCCCTGAGCGAGCACGGTCTTGTCGTGCAGGCCTTCGTAAGGCACGAACTCGAGATTGACCTTCACGTCCGGATTGGCCTTGGTGAAGGCCTCGGTCATGGCGCGCACATCCGCCTCGCTATAGGCGGCCTGGGCCATGAACAGTGCGTTGAGTGTCGTTTCCGCGTGCGCGTGGCCAGCAAAGGAGACGCCGGCAAGGGTCGCGCAAAGCAGCGTCGTTCTTATGGATTTCAACATTTCCATCTCCCAATGACATAAGCGTTTCAGATTTCCCGGCATGCCTTATGCGGCACGCCGCATGCGAGACGTCCGCCCTTCACGAAAGCGGCTGTCGACATATCAATTGGAGCGCTCGCGGTGGTCCTGCCGCCGCTGTCGTTCCCCCGAAGCTCTTTTCGGCTTCTATTAAGTCAATTGTCTTGACTTATTTTTTGTTCAATATTCTAACAGTGTCAAGAGGGGTTTTTGGATGAACGATATGCGCCTGATCCGGGCGAAGAGCGGCACCAATCAGGAGGGGACGAGCGCGCATAACCGCCGCGTCATGATCGACGCGTTGCGGCTGAACGGGCAATTGTCCCGCGCTGACCTCGCCCGCGCAACAGCGCTGACGAAGCAGACCGTTTCCAACATCATCGAGGATCTGGAGCGCGACGGGCTGGTCGAGTCGCTGGAAGCCGTACGCAACGGCCGTGGGCAGCCTTCGACGCCCTACCGGCTGGTGCCGGAGGGTGCGTTCGCGATTGGGCTGCAGATCGACCGGCACGTGACGCGTACGATCGCGGTCGATCTCGTCGGCCGGGTGCTCGCCCGCGGCGAGGCCAATTTGCCGGCCGGCGGGCCGGCGACCGGGGTCAGGACCATCCTTGAGCTGATCGAAAAGACCCGCCGCGACCTGACGGCGCTTGCGCCGCATTCGGAAGATCGCCTCGTCGGGCTTGGCGCGGCCATGCCCGGTCCCTTCGGAGTGGAGGCCGATGCCGACGACCCCTGGATGATGGCGGCCTGGCAGAACTTTCCGCTGCTCGAAACCCTTGCCGCCGGCACCGGGCTCGATGTCGGCCTGCAGAACGACGCCGCCGCCGCTGCGACCGCCGAACGCATGGTCGGGGCGGCGCATGGCGTCGATCACGCGATCTGCATCTATTTCGGTTATGGTCTCGGCGCCGGCCTGATCCTCAACGGCGAACTTTATCGCGGCGCCAACGGCAATGCCGGCGAGATCGGCATGATCCTCAGCCTGCCGCGCGGAGCGAGCTCGGACGAGCGCATGCCGCTCGAACATCGCGCCTCGATCGCGTCGCTGTGCAAACTGCTCGACCTCGATCCCGCCGACCCGGACCTCTATGCGCGCATCGATGCCGCGGCGGCCAACCCGGACCAGGGGCTGGTTCGATGGATCGACGCGGCCGCCTTCGAAATGCGCGCAGCCGTCCAGGCGCTGGAAACGATCTTCGATCCGCAGACGGTAATCCTCTGCGGCGGCTTGCCGTCGGGGCTCGCGCGCCTGCTGATCCAGGCGATGGTGCCGCTGCTGCCGTCGATTGCTGATCGGCGCGACCGCACGCTTCCCCGGCTGCAGGTCGGCTTCACCGATCCCTGGGCGGTGGCGATCGGCGCGGCGGCCGAGCCGATCAGCCGCACCTTCGATCCGCGCTTTTCCGCTATCCTCAAGACCCGGGTCAGTGCCGCCGTCTGATCGCCGGCTTTCGAGGGTCAGGTCCGAGGCTCGTCCAGACGGGCGAGTTCCGCAAACTCCGCGCCAAGAAAATCGAGCAGGGCGCGGACCGAGGGAAGCAGGCCGCGGCGCGACGGGAAGGCCGCGTGAATGATGCCGGCCTTCGGCGCCCAGTCGGGCAGCACATCGACAAGCGTGCCGTCCTTCAGGTCCTGGCGCACCACCATGGTTGGCAGCTGGCAGATGCCGACGCCATTGAGGGCCGCCAGCCGCAGGGCCACCATATCCTCTGTCACGAGCCGCGGCCGGTGTCGCACGACCGCGGTCGCGCCGTTGGGGCCGTCGAGCCGCCAGTCGTGGCTCTGGCGATCGGGGTTCCAGGCGAGGCTCGGAAGGGTGCCGAGATCGGCCGGCGCCGGCGGCTTGCTCATGCCGGCAAGCAGCCTGGGGCTGGCGACCAGCCGTTGGGTGCTCTCGGCGAACCGCTTGACGACGAGATCGCTTTCCTCGAGTGGCGGGAAGCGCACGCGGATCGCGACGTCGATGCCTTCGCGCAGGACATCGACGCGCCTGTTGGTGCTTTCCAGCACGACCTCGACCTTCGGGCATTCGGCCATGAACCGCGCGATCATTTCGCCGACCTGGAAGTAGACGACCGACGACGGGCAGCTGACATGGACCACGCCCTGCGGCTCGGAGCGGGTGCGGTCGATCATTTCCTGCGCCGCCTCGGCCTCCACCAGCATGGCGACGCAATGGCGATAATATTCGCGCCCGATCTCGGTGATGACGAAGTGACGGGTCGAACGCTGCACCAATCGTACCCCGAGCCGTTCCTCCAAAAGGCCGATGCGGCGGCTCAAGCGCGAGCGCGGCATGTTGAGCCTGCGGGCGGCCGCAGCAAATCCGTTCTGCTCGACCACGTCGACGAAGAGCTTGAGATCGTTCAAATCCTGCATGGGCCTTTGTCCTGTTTTCAGGACACTATAGCCCGATACGGCCGGCTACCGCCAGATTTGGTGCGGGCATATCTTCCCTCCAACGCTCTCGCTGAAACCGCGAGGCCAAGGAGAAACTGCCATGAGAAAGATACTCGGCATCTTCGGGAACACGCATCCGCATTGGGTTGGCGATGGCTTCCCGGTTCGTTCCCTGCTGGCGCGCGATCGCGCCGGCGATCACGCCAGCCCGTTCCTTCTGCTCGATTATGCAGGTCCGATGAATTTTGCGCCGGGTGTCACGCCGCGCGGCGTTGGCGTCCATCCGCACCGCGGCTTCGAGACGGTGACGATCGTCTACCAGGGCGAGGTCGACCACCGCGATTCCGCCGGCAATGGCGGCCATATCGGCCCGGGCGACGTGCAATGGATGACAGCTGCCGGCGGTATCCTGCATGAGGAGTTCCATTCGGAGCGCTTCACCCGGGAGGGCGGCACGCTTGAAATGGTGCAGCTCTGGGTCAACCTGCCGGCCGCCCACAAGAGCGTCGATCCCGGCTACCAGACCCTGCTCGATCGCGACATTCCGACGGTCGGCCTGCCGGATGGCGCCGGATCGTTGCGCGTGATCGCCGGAAGCTACGGTGGAGCGCAGGGACCTGCGCGCACCTTCACGTCCCTCAACCTTTGGGATCTGCGCCTGAAACAGCAGGGCTCGCTGAGCCTCGATCTGCCCGAGGGCCATTCGCTCGGCCTGGCGGTCCTGCGCGGCAATGTGCTCGTCAATGGCAGCGATCTCGTCGGGGAGGCGCAATTCGTCCTTTTCGGCCGCAACGGCGGCGGTGTTTCGCTGGATGCCAGTTCGGATGTGACCGCGCTCGTCTTGAGCGGTGAGCCGATCGACGAGCCTGTCGCCATGCACGGCCCGTTCGTCATGAACACCGAAGAGGAAATCCGGCGGGCGATGACGGACTTCCGGTCGGGCCGCTTCGGGAGGATTGCGAGCGTCTAACGGCGCCTTCCCACGCAAGATCGCATCGCGAACACGCAATGCCGAACCGCGACTGAGCAGAACACCGGGCGCTGCGCCCCTCAATCTCAACGCCGAAGCGCAAGGACGCGCTTCGGGGAACCCGAACGCATGCCTGTTGTCCGAATGCGGCATGCAATCAAGCCAACAAGGAGCAAGACCATGACCCCTGCAAACTTCAATGGACAGCGCCCGGTTATCGATCCCGATGATGCGGTGATGCTTCTGATCGACCACCAGAGCGGCCTGTTCCAGACCGTCAACGACATGCCGATGCCGAAGCTGCGCGCCCATGCGGCAGCCCTGGCCAGCATGGCGACGCTGACGAAGATGCCGGTTATCACCACGGCCTCCGTGCCGCAGGGCCCGAACGGTCCGCTGATCCCGGAAATCCACGCCAATGCACCGCATGCCAAATACATCGCCCGCCGCGGCGAGATCAACGCCTGGGACAATCCGGACTTCGTCGCCGCCGTCAAGGAAACCGGCCGCAAGACGCTGATCATCGCCGGCACGATCACCAGCGTCTGCATGGCCTTCCCGGCGATCAGCGCCGTTTATGACGGCTACAAGGTCTTCGTCGTCGTCGATGCCTCGGGCACCTATTCGAAGATGGCCGAGGAGATCACCCTTGCCCGCGTCGTCCAGGCCGGCGTCGTGCCGATGGATACGGCAGCGGTCGCCTCCGAACTGCAGCGCACCTGGCATCGCGACGACGCCCAGCAGTGGGCCGAGATCTACACCAAGATCTTCCCGGAATACCAGCTGCTGATCGAAAGCTACCTCAAGGCCCAGCAGGTCGAGAAGGACCACGAACAACTGGACTCGCAGCGCGGCTAAGGGCCAGCGCAAAAATGCACGAAGCACCCACGGCAGATGCCCTGCCGTGGGTGTTTTGCCTTGACCGTCAGCGGCGGTCGATTTCCAGAATGGTCTGGAACAGGACCTCGGCGCCGCGGGCACATTCCTCGGGCGCGGTGTATTCCGCCTCGTTGTGCGAGAGCCCGTCCTTGGACGGCACGAAGATCATGGCGGTCGGGGTGATCGTCGCGATATGCGCGGCATCGTGGCCAGCGCCGGAGACGATGTCGGTCGCCGAATAGCCGAGTGCGTCGGCGCTGTGACGCACGGCCTCGACGATCGCCGGATCGAAAACGACCGGCGCCTTCGACCAGATGTGCTTCAACGCGACGCCCGCGCCGGCCTTGCGCGCAGCACTCTCCAGGGCAAGTTGCATCTGGTCGAGGCCGGCATCGGAGGGATGGCGCATGTCGATCTGGAGTCGAACGGAGCCCGGCACGACATTGCGCGAATTGGGGCCGACCTCGGCAAAGCCGACGGTGCCGACGCCCGGCGGATTTTGGCGGGCGATGTCGCGCACCGCAAGGATGATCTCGGCCGCGGCTACGAGCGCATCGTCGCGCTGCGCCATCGGCGTGCTGCCCGCATGCGCCTCGGTGCCGGTGATGACGACATCGAACCAGCGCAAGCCCTGGATGCCGGAGACGACACCGATCTCGGTTGCCGACGCTTCAAGCAGCGGCCCCTGCTCGATGTGGAGCTCGACATAGGCGGCGAAGGCCGCGGGTTTGACGTCCGCTTCGCCACGGTAGCCGATGGCGTCGAGGGATGTGCCGACGGTTATGCCCTCGCGATCGGCGAGCGCCTGCGCCGCGTCGAGCGCAAGCGCGCCGGCAAAGACGCCGGACCCCATCATCGCCGGCGAGAAGCGCGAGCCTTCCTCGTTGGTCCAGTTGACGACCATAAGGGGATGACGGAGCCGGGTGGCGCTCTCCTTCAGGGTGCGCAGCACCTCAAGTCCGGCAAGCACGCCAAGGATGCCATCGAACCGGCCGCCCTGCGGCTGGGTGTCGAGATGGCTGCCGACGGCGATCGCCGGCAGCGACATGTCCTCGCCCGCATAGGTCGTAAAGATATTGCCGATGCCGTCGACCTCGACCGTGCAGCCGAGCGCCCGGCATTCGGCGACGAACCAGTCCCGGACCTGCCGGTCCTCCTCGGTCAAGGTCAGGCGGGTGACACCGCCCTTGTCCGCAGCGCCGAAGCGCGCGGTCGAGACGATGTCGGCCCACAGCCGGTTGCCGTTGGTTGCCGGCGTGTTGATGCGCCGCTCGTCGGCGCGCAAGGCTTCCACGCTCATTTCGGCTGCTCCGGCGCGTCCTTGTTGAGCCGGTAGCGGAAGTCGCAATGGGAGGCGCCCTGCATCACGGTCTGGGTGCGCTCCAGCGTGATGCGCGGGTCGTAGCCGGTGCAGAAGACGCCGTCGCGGTTGCAGGACAGCAGGTGTCCGATATGGCCGAGCCCCATTTCGCGATAGGTCTCGGCGTAGCGACAGCGCTTGACGTTGTAGTGAAATTCCTCGTCCGTCGCCTTGGTGACCTCGATGACAAGCGCGTCGTCCTGCGTCCAGAGATCCTGCAGCTCCTGGAAGGTGCGAAGACTGGTACCGCCGGGCGTCTTGGCGGCAAAGGTTCTGCCGGCTTCGATCGCGGCCCTGGTGATCGCCTTGTCGAGGATCGCCTGGGCGCGTTCTTCGCCGATCTCCTCGCGCATCGCCTCATAGATCGGCGCGATGATGCCGGCCTCGATACGGCGGCGCGCGAGAATGCCGATCTCGCCATCCATCGCCGCGCGCGAGTTGGCGTCGGGGTTGGGTTTGTCCGTCTTTTCCATGGAAATGCCTCCCTGTCTGCCATAGGGCAGAGCAACAGGAAGAGGATACTACGCCGGCGATGCCCTGGTGTTGCAAATTCGTGCCGGAGTGGTTGGGCGTGGCGCAAATAATTTGCGCCATTCGTCGGCTGTGCAGGAATTACTCCCGCCCCATTGCAGAAGGTGCAAAGCTGCGTGGTGTCGTGTTCGGAATCGGCGTTGCGCCGTCACAGCTCGCTGCTTGAAACGAACCAGCGATAATAGGGATTGTCCGGCTCCACCCGCATCAGCAGTTCCATGTCGCGCGCCCATTCGTCGCGATAGCCGGCATAGGCGTTGAGCGAGGCCTGATAGAAGAGCATCAGCCGGTTGTGAGCCTCCGCCACCGACTTGTCGAACGCGGCGTCGCCGCCGGCAATTGGCGCCTTCGAGCGCAGGGCAACAAGGGCCGGAAGCGTGCGCTGCAATTCGTCGGGGCGAACCCAGCTTGCATATTCGATCCGCGGCTGGTCGTCGGTGACGGGCAGAGTGGAGCCGGCGTAACGCTCGAGCCCGGCGCGATCGGTCATCCAGGTGGCGAGCAGGTCGGCCGGCCCGGAAATGCCGACGTCGCGAAGCGCCGTGGCAAGCGTGGGGTCGGCGATCCGCGCAGCGATACGGGAAGCGTCGAGCTCCTGCGGCTCGATGGAGCCAATCAGCAGCATCTCGTGCAGTTCGGTCGACCAGAGCGTCGCATGCGGGAAGCTGTCGAGGAAGCTGCGCACGAGCGCACGGGTGTCCTCGTCGTTCTGGGTGGCGATCGGCAGCCACTGTGCGACAAGCCCATTCGGCTCGAGGCGTTCGCGCGCCAGGCGGTAGAAGTCGGATGAATAGAGATTGACGACGCCGGCGGCCGATGGCGGCGGCGGCTCGAGCGTGATGAGATCGTAGCGCTCTTGGCTTCGCATCAGTTCGCGCCGGCCATCCGCGACGCGCACGTCGAGGCGGCTATCGCCGGCCGCATTGAAGTTGCCGGCAAAAAGGGCGGAAGCACGCGCCACCGAAGGCAAGAGTTCGGCGGCAACACGCCGGTCAAGGCCGGGATAGGCGAGAAGAGAGCCGGCGGTGATGCCCGTGCCGAGGCCGATGACCAGAGCTGATTTCGGTTCGCCCTTGTGGATGACGAGCGGCAGCAGCGCCTGCAGCCGCATGTAGCGCAGCGACGGCATGGCGTCGCCGGTGTTGGAAACGCCCTGGATGTAGAGGCGGCGGAAACGGCGGTCGGGCTGGCCCTGCTCGATGACGGCGACGGTGGCGCCGAGACCCTCTTCATAGGAAACGATCGTACCATTTCCGCGCGAAAGGTTGAGCAGGCTCGCCAGCCGGTCCGACGGCACGATGACGGCGATCAGCACGGTGAGGGTGCCGAAGGCCGGCGCGAGTAGCCGCCAGCCCATCCAGCCGCCCTGTCCGCGACTGACGGCGACGAGCCCGATTGCGGCTGCGGCAATGGCGAGGACGGAAAAGCTTCTGACGATACCGAGAGACGGGATCAGCACGAAGCCGGTCAGAAGCGTGCCGAAAATGCCGCCGAGCGTGTTCAAGGCAAGAACCCGGCCGGTGTCGCGGCCGGTATGTTCAGGACTGACGGCGAGCCTGAGGGCGACCGGGAAGGCGGCGCCGAGGATCAGCGTCGGGATAAAGACGATGGTCAGCGCGGCAACGAGGAAGCGCGCACACATGCCGGCGAAGATGCTGCCGGTGATATCTGCAACGGCGGCCTCAGCGCTGGTCTGTAGCGCCGTCAGCCAGGGCCCTAGCAGCGCAAGTTCGGCGAGCGCCACCAGGCCGGCGAGCGTAATCAGCAGGCCGAAGGTCCACCAGGGATCGGAGAGTCGCTCGGTCCGGCGGGCAAAAAGGGCAGCGCCGAGGGCGAGACCGGTGAGATAGGTGGCAAGCACCACCGAAAAGGCGAAGGAGCGGGTGGAGATGAACTGCACGATCGCCTGCGACCAGGCGACTTCATAGCCAAGGGCAATACCGCCGGCGATCGCATAGAGGATGAGCGCCAGCCACGAACCGCTGGCGCCACGCATCTCTGCGGGCAGTCTTGCTTGAACCGGCTCGCGAGCAGTCAGTTTGTTCAGCGAAAGCGCGATGACCGCGGCGACAAGCCCGAGCCCTGAGGCTGCAAGCCCGGTCGCCCGAACGCCGAGCGCGGGAACGAGGAGGAAAGAGACAGAAAGGCAGCCGACGATGGCGCCGAGCGTATTGGCGGCATAGAGCCGGCCGCCCTTTGTCGCGACACCGCCCGGCGACGCGTTCAGCGCTCGCAGGAGAACGGGCAGGGTGCCGCCCATCAGGAAAGCGGGTGTTGCGACGATCACGATCAGCAGCGCCCAGGCGGCCAGCGGGCTGGTGCCCTCAATCGCGACGAAGACCGGCGCAATCCTGGAAAGGATGAAGGTGACGCCGGCGCCGAGCATGGCGACCCCGGTTTCAAGCAGGGCATAGAGGCGGAGCGGCTGGCGGGAACGGTCGCCGGCGCGGCCAAGGACAAAACTGCCGAGCGCAAGGCCGAGGAAGAAGGCGCTGATCCCTGTGCTGACCGCATAGACATCGACGCCGGTGACCAGCGAAAGCTGCTTGATCCAGAGCACCTGGAAGACCAGGGCGGCCGTGCCGGAGAGGAAAAGCATGAATGCAGCGGCTGCCGGAGCGAAGTGCACCACTTCTTCCGCCATCGCGTCTTCATTCGACGCCTCCATGGCAACCGTTCGAGCGGGCGGAATGGTTTTCGTCATTGCGGCACGCCATCTCTTAGCAAAGGCAAGAGGAGAAAGGCGGCGCACCGGGCGCCGCCTCCGAGAGTGTTATTGAGCCGGTTGCGACTTGGCCAGGATCTCGTCGATCTTCTGGTGCACGCTTTCTTCGATCTGGTCGACCGAGAAGCTTGCCGGCTTTTGGCTCGGCGGATACTCGATGAAGGTCTCAAGGAAGGCCGCCGATTTCCCGACCGCTTGGGCGGTCAGGTAGACGTTCTTCGTCCGCCAGTCGTTGTACTGGTCCGAAACGATATCGGCCCGCTCATAGGGGTCCATGCGCAGGTTGAAGATCTTCGGAACGCGCAGGCAGGTGAACGGATCCTGCCAGACGTCGAAGCCGCCGGGCTTGCGCATCTCGCAGAAGACGTATTTCCAGTTCTCGAAGCGCATACCGACGAGCTTGGCGTCGTCGTTGAAGTAATAGAACTCGCTGCGCGAGCCCTTCGGCTGCTCTCCCGTCAGGTACGGCAGCTGGTTGTAGCCATCGAGATGAACCTTGAAGGTCTTCCCGCCAAGGTCGGTGCCTTTCAGCAGGCGCTCCTTGACATCCTTGTCGCCGGCAGCCGCAAGCAGCGTCGGGAACCAGTCGAGACCGGAGAACATCTCTGTAGAAATACCGGGCTTGATCTTGCCGGGCCAGCGGATCATTGCAGGCACGCGGAAGGCGCCCTCCCAGTTGCTGTCCTTTTCGCTGCGGAACGGCGTGGTTGCCGCGTCCGGCCAGGAGAACTGGTTCGGCCCATTGTCCGTCGTATAGACCACGATGGTGTTGTCGGCGATCTTCAACTCGTCGAGCAGGTCGAGCAGCTTGCCGACGTCGTTGTCATGTTCGACCATGCCGTCGGCATAATCGTTGCCGGGCATGCCGCTCTGGCCCTTGTACTGGTCGCGCACGTGGGTGAAGAGGTGCATGCGCGTGGTGTTCATCCAGGTGAAGAAGGGCTTCTTCGCCTCCGTCTGCTTCTTGATGAACTCCATCGCCGCGGCCGTCGTCTCGTCGTCGATGGTCTCCATGCGCTTGGAGTTCAGCGCGCCGGTGTCCTCGACCTTGCCGTCGGCGAAGGAGTGCAGCACGCCACGCGGCGCATAGGACTTCAGGAAAGCCGGGTCGTCCTTCGGCCAATAGGGCCGCTCGGGCTCCTCCTCGGCGTTGAGGTGATAAAGGTTGCCGAAAAACTCGTCGAAGCCGTGCGCCGTCGGCAGGAAGCGGTCCTGGTCGCCGAGATGATTCTTGCCGAACTGGCCGGTGGCGTAGCCCTGCGCCTTAAGCGCCTGGGCAATCGTCACGTCGCGGTCTTGGATGCCAACCGGAGCGCCGGGCACGCCGACCTTGGACATGCCGGTACGCAACACCGTCTGGCCGGTGATGAAGGTGGAACGGCCGGCCGTGCAGCTGTTTTCGGCGTAGTAATCCGTAAACATCATGCCGTCCCGGGCGATCCGGTCGATGTTCGGTGTCTTGTAGCCCATGACGCCGAAGGAGTAGGCGCTGATGTTGGTCTGGCCGATATCGTCGCCGAAGATCACCAAGATGTTGGGCTTGGCTGCGTCCTGCGCGAAGGCGGGCAGGGCCGAGGCAGTTATGGTCGACATCAGCACGGTGCCGGCCAGCGCCAGCGCCTTCGGCTTCATGGACCGCCCGACCGCGTTCGCGGCGAGCCGGCCGAGCCTGTTCTTCAAATCGATACTCATTTCAAGTCTCCCTGAGGCAGCAGACAAATCGCTCTCGGAATGCCGGCAAAGTTCAATTTGCCGGGGCAATCTGCGCGGAGACACACCAACGGGTAAGTACGTAACAGTTACGATGCGGCCGCGCGGCGGTTAAGCGCTGCCTGAAAGGGGATCAGAGCGTTCTGCGCCCGGCGTTTTCGAAGCGCGGATTGAGATCGGGTAAATCGCCTGTTTCCTGTCCGCCGCCGGAGGTCTTTTGTAGCCACCGCCGTCGCGCCGTCTTCAGGCCCCGCAGCAGTCGCCCAAGGTCGATCACGTCGTGGTGTGCGCGAGAAGCGCCGTATCGGCCCTCACGGTAGCGCGCAAAACCGGCCTTCGTTTCCGGGTCGGCAAAGCGATCGATCCACTTTGAAAGCGGCACGTTTCCGGTCTGGCGCGACCAGCGGTCGAGGGCTGCGTCCAGCCCCGCCGCATCGTGCTTCATGCAGGCATCTACCACGCGGCGATACGCCGTCGCCTCGGACTGCTCCTTGCGGGCAAGGACAGCGGTCAACCAGACTTCCAGCCGTCCGCAGAGATTGGCGGCGAGCTGGATGAACAGGCCGATGGCGAGGAGCGTGGCGGCGCAGCCGCCCCACCAGAGCCAGTCAAAAGGCTCCTCGGCCGGGGGCGGTGCGGGTGGGGCGAGCGTCCCCTCGGTCACCGGTGCCGCGCCGACCGTGACCAGGGCGCCATCCGCCTCTGCTGTTTCCGTCTGCCCGCTTGTGGGGTTGAACCATTGCAGTGCGATTGCCGGCAGGGTGAAATGGCCGGGCTTGGTGAAGACGTAGGTCGCCGTATCGGTGCGCAGCCCGGCGGTAACATCGCCGCGCGAGGTGCGCTCCTGCGACAGGACCGGGTCATGGACATAAACCTGCACGCCCGCCGGCGCATCGAGGGTTGGCACCGGGATCATCATCGGCGCGAGACCGGCGGCATGAATGGAGACCGTGCGCACAAGCGCATCACCGGCCCGCAGCCCCGCAGGATCGCGGTCGAAGGTCTGGGTGATGGTGATCTCTCCGGCCGTCACGCCGGGTGTCCCGCCTTCGCCGCCCGGAACCGCGGCAACCGTGAACCTGAGCGGCGGCAGCGTCACCTTTCCCTGGCTTGTCTGGCCGGGCACGGCGGCATAGCCGAACGGAATGACCGCGGCCGGCAGGGCATAGTCGCCGGCGGTCTGCGGGGTGATGGCGTAGGTCTTGCGAATGCCGGAGAAGGCCTCGCCGTTGACGGTCTCGTTGAGGTTCAAGCCGCGGTCGTCGGGCATGGTGACGACGGAGCCGGGAAGATCGAACAGGGGAAACTGCGGCGGCGAGAGGAAGTAGTTCGGCACGAAGACGTCGACATCGACCTCTACCTGCTGGCCGGCGTAGATCGTGCCCTTGGTCGTGAGCGTCGCGCGCGCAAAGGGATCCGCGGCTATGGCAGTGCCGACAGGCAAGAGCAGAAGACCGACGATGCAGACGAGCAGACGCGTCAGGGCGGGGAGGGCTGTCACGGTGCCGCCTCCTTTGCTTCGATGGCAAACTTTCGCGCCAGCAGTTCGGCCGGCGACACCTGGATGTTGCGCATCCACATGTCGGCCGTCTGCGGTCCGCCCTGAACGGTGGCTTCCGTCCCCTTTTTGCCCTTGTCGTCGAACTGGACCTGATCGGGGTCGATGCCGGCCTGTTCCTGCTGCGCGTCCTGTTCCTGCTTGTCCTTGTCGGCCTTGCGCTTCCTGGCGATCTCGAGGTTCTTCTTGGCATCGGGCCAGTCGGGATGGCGCTTCAACGCCTGCCCGTAGGCGGCGATCGCCTCTTCGGCCTTGTCGAGATGCAGGAGGGCATTGCCCTGGTTGTAGTAGCTTTCCGCCGTATCGCTCTCGGCAAAGGCATCGATCGCATCCTGGAAGCGGCCGGCGCGGTAGAGCGCCGCGCCGCGCCAGTCTGGATCGGCGAATTTTTCGGACGCAGCCGGGAAATCGCCCCGTTCGAAGGCGCGGCGGCCCTGTTGGTCCGGTGTCAGCCACAGGTCGAGAAAGCGATTGTCCGCCGCTTCCGCGCGTTCGTTGCCGGCAAGCAGCGTGGCGGCGAGCAGATAGACGGCCCAGCGTATGGTCCAGCCGCGCCGGAACCAGAAGAGGCCGAAGACGGCGATCGGGATCGTCAGCCACCAGCCGAGATCGTGCCAGCGCGTCAGTCCCTCGGCGGTCTTCGCGGCAAAATTCGTCTGGATGCGCCGGATGATCCAGCCAACGTCGGCATCGTCGGATGTTATGGTCGCAACCTCGGCCTTGGATGCGGACTGCAGCGCCTTCAGGCCGTCGATATCGAGCTTCGCCCTGACATGCGCACCGGTCGCGTCGCTCAGGAACCCGCCGTCCGCCGTCTTGACCGGCCCGCCCTCGGCCGTGCCGATGCCGAGCACCATGAGCGCGTTGCGCCCCTGATACTGACCGAAGGCCTGGAAGGCCGAACGTTCGACGCCGTCGGTCATGAAGAGGATCGTGCCGGGCACGGTTTCGTTGGCGAGCGCCTTTTCGACCTCCTGCAGAGCCTTGGCCGTATCCTTGCCGTCGACGGGCATGATCTGCGGCGACAGCGCGGCGAGATAGGTTTTGACCAGCGCGGCATCGTCGCTGAGCGGCAGCACCATGTGGGCGGAGCCGGCATAGGCGAACAATGCGGTGCGCGAGCCCTTCCTGCGGGTGAGAATATCCTGGACCTTCAGCTTGGCGCGTTCGAGCCGTGTCGGCGAGATATCGGTCGCGTTCATCGTCGCGTTGAGGTCGATGGCGATCGCCAGCGGTGCCGTGTCCTCCACGAAGGGCGGCCGCTCGCGCTGCCAGGTCGGACCGGCGGTGGCGATCGCCGCGACGGCAATCAGCGCCGCGGTGATGTGCACCGGCTGGAAACGCCGCTTCCCGCCCTTGTCGATCAGCAGATGATCGAGCAGGTGGGGGGCGATCATGTCCTGCCATTGCGAGCGGACGTCGCCACGCCGGGTGACGAGATAGATCAGCAGCGGGACGGCGGCGAGCGCCAGCAGCCAGAGCGGCCTCAGAAAGTGGAAATCCGAGATCATGGCGCTGCCTCCCGGCGCTGGCGGCGATCGGCGAGCGAAGAGAGGAGCCACATGGCGGCGTGATAGGCGAGCACGATCAGGAGTGCAGCACCAAGCGGGTAGTAGAACAGTTCGATGCGCGGCCGCCAGGAGAGCGTCTTCTGGTTTGCCGGCGTCAACTGGTCGAGCAGTTCGTAGATATTCTGCAGGCCGGCCTGATCCTGGCCGAAGAAGTACCGCCCCTTCGTCGCCTCGGCGATCTGCTGCAGTGCCGCGGTGTCGAGCTTCTGTTCGCCTTGAGCGTTGGGATCGCCGATGCCGACCGTGTGGATGACCACCTTCTTCTCCGCCGCGATATCGGCGGCCTTGTCGGGTGGCATCTTGCTCGCGGTGTCGTTGCCATCGGTCAAGAGGATCATCACCTTGTCCGGTGCGGTGCTCACATCGAACATCTTGATCGCGAGCCCGATGGCGTCACCGACCGCGGTGCGGGGGCCTGCCATGCCCGGCAGGCTGTCGGCCAGCATCAGCTTGACGGTCTTGTGGTCGAGCGTGAACGGCACCAGCGGATAGGGCGCATCGCCGAAGGCGATCAGGCCGAGCCGATCGTTCGGCCGGCGGTCGATGAACTCGGCGACCACCTTGTGCACCGCCTCGGCGCGGGTCTGCAGGTTGCCGGCGGGATCGCGAAAATCGCGCGTGTCCATGGATTGCGACAGATCGATCGCCAGCATCAGGTCGCGCTGCGGCTCGGTCTTCTCGATCGGCGGTTCGACATATTGCGGCCGCGCCAGCGCCAGCACGATCAGCGTCCAGCAGATCGGCGCGATCACCTTCTGGCCGAGATTGGTCCTCGGAACGACAGAGCCTTCGGTCGGGCCGAGATTGGCGGCCGCGGTGATGTCCTTGAAGAACGGCACCCTGACGGCGGCCGACTGCTCGCGGTAGGGCGGCAGCATCCACCAGACGAGGAAAGGCAGCGGCAGGAGGATCAGCGCCCAGGCGTAGTCAAGCACGTACATGGTGCGCCTCGATCCAGTGACGTGCCGCGGCGGCATAGGCCCGCGCCTCGGGCTCCGGAACCGTCGCGAGCGCCTGGCTGCCGCGATATTCCGCTTCCTCGAAGAAACGCGCAGAGGCGATCGGAAAGACGGGGCCGCCGGAATGGGCGTCGAGGAACCCGGTCCAGCCGGTGCCATGCAGGCCGGCAACGGATTCGCGCGGCCAGATCGACAGCGCTGTCCGCTTCAGGAGGACGGGCAGGGCAACGAGCGCTTCGCCGCGGGTCGTGGTTGCCGCAAGCCCGGCCTCGATCTTCCGGAGGTCCACGAGCGCCTCCCGGCGGTAGCGGTTGGCCTCCCAGCGCCGGTACCAGCGCCAGCAGGCAAAGGCGATCAGCAGCAGTATCAAGAAGCCCAGCACTGCCCACGCCGTGGTCTGCGGCATCATCGAGACAGGCTGAGGCAAGGCGATATCCGCAAGCCCCCGAAGGGCGGCCTCGAGTAGCGGGTCTTTCGGGGGAGGCGCCGTCGCCATCATCGCCTCCGTTGCCGGCTGGCAAGTTGACCGAGCATCGTGCGCAGCTGCGGTGCCACTTCTTCCGCCGCTGAAATCGGCAGCATCGGCAGGCCGAGTTCCTCCTGCCAGGCGCGCAGTGCCCGCCCGCGCTTGCGCGCAAAACTGTCGATCGCCTCGCGCGCGTCGCCATGGCCGAACTGCACCTCGGCCTGAAGCAGCCCACCGCTGAAGACGATATCGCCCTTGCGTGGCAGTTCGAGCAGGAAGGGGTCGTAGATCAGCACGGAGATCACGTCGTTGTGGGCCGAGAGCTTCAGGAGCATGTCGCGGGTTTCGAGGCTGTAGCCGTCGAAATCGCTGATGACGATGACAAGGTGGTCGTGCCGCGCGATGTTGGCGACGGTCGTCAGCACGACGTCGAGCTGCTCGGCGCCGTGCGGCGCCTGCGAACGCGCCTGCAGTGCCGTGTTGTGGCGAACGATGCTGTCGGCGAGCCGGATCACCGCTTCGCGGCTGCGGTAGGGGCGCACCTCGGTGACCTCCTCGTCGCCGAAGACGAAGCCGCCGACCCGGTCGCCGAGTGCCAGAACACGCCAGGCGGAAAGCGCTGCGACCTCCGCCGCGGCGACGGATTTCATCGCGCGGCGACTGCCGAAGAACATGTTGATGCGCTGGTCGACGAGGATCAGCGCCGGCCGATCCTTCTCCTCGTCATAGACCCGGACGACTGGCTTGCCGGTACGCGCCGTCACCCGCCAGTCGATCGCGCGGATATCGTCGCCGGGCAGGTAGTTGCGCAGTTCCTCGAAGGAGAGGCCGCGGCCGCGCATGCGCGATTCATGGCGCCCGGCAAGCAGACGGCGCACCGGCGCCTTGCGCAGGAACGTCAGGTCGCGGGCCATGGCTTCAAGGCCGACCAGCGCGTCCACGGACGTATAGACGCCGGTCGTTTCGACGGCGCGGGACTTTATGATGCCGCGGGAACGGGCGAGAGCCGGCAGGGACATGGCCATCGGCGAACCTCCATCCTCAGGCGACCGCGACGAGCTCGACGATGCGGTCGATCACCTGGTTGGCGGTGGTGCCGCCGGCATGCGCCTCGTAGGAAAGCACCAGCCGGTGGCGAAAGACGTCGTGCACGGTTGCCTGTACGTCGTCGGGCGTGACGAAATCGCGGCCGTCGAGCCAGGCATGCGCCCGCGACACCTTGTCGAGGCCGATGACGCCGCGCGGGCTGACCCCGACCTGAAGCCACTTGGCGAGATCCTTGTCGACCTTGTCGGGATAGCGGGTCGCCATCACCAGCGCGACGATGTAGTTCTCGATCGCTTCGGAAACGGTGATCGCCGCTATTTCCTTGCGTGCGGCAAAGACCGCGTCCTGGGCAAGCTTCTCGTTCGCATGGTTGTTCGATTTGGCGTTGGTTTCCTCCGAACGCACGAGCCGCATGATGTCGGCTTCCGAGGCTGCGTCCGGATAATCGACCTGGATGTGCATGAGGAAGCGATCGAGCTGTGCCTCCGGCAGCGGGTAGGTGCCCTCCTGCTCGATCGGGTTCTGGGTCGCCATCACAAGGAATAGGTCCGGCAACGTGTGGCTCTTGCCGCCGATCGTGACCTGGCGCTCCTCCATCGCCTCGAGCAGGGCCGATTGCACCTTGGCCGGCGCCCGGTTCACCTCGTCGGCGAGAATGAGATTGGCGAAGATGGGCCCTTCCTGGAACTGAAACGCGCCCTTGCCGCCCTCGGAAAAATAGACCTCGGAGCCGGTGATGTCGGCGGGCAAGAGGTCGGGCGTGAACTGGATGCGGGAGAGCTCGGCGTCGAGGTTCTTGGCCATGCTCTTGATCGCGCGGGTCTTCGCCAGTCCCGGCAGGCCTTCGACCAGGAGGTGGCCGTTGCTGAGCAGCCCCAGCAGCAAGCGCTCGATCATGCCCTCCTGGCCGATGATCGCTTCACCGATGCGCTTGCCGAGTTGCTGGATATCGTCGCGTGCACCCATGAGGCCCTGCTCCCTTGCCCTTCCGGCAACATCAGTCTTCATGAACTTTTGTAAGAGCTTATTGTCAAATCAGCCCGATTGGAAAGCACGTAACAGTAACGAAGGCCTGAGCGGCGATGGCGGCCGTGCCCCATGGCGCGTTGCTTGCGCGCCCAATGGTTTCGAGCGGCTGCGTAACGGTTACGTACTTTGGCCGGCAGGCATTTGGCGCTACCTTGCCTTCTGCCGTTCGCATGTTCGGTTGCCGACGGTGCCCAGGGAGATGAGAGCCATATGCAAATGTCCCCGAAAATGCCCCTCGTCGACGAAACGCCGGCGGCCATCAGCGCCCGCAAGCAAGTCTGGATCGAGGGCGGGACCTTCCTCATGGGCTCGGACAGGCACTATCCGGAGGAAGCGCCGGCCCACCCGGTGAAAGTCGACGGCTTCTGGATCGATGTCACGCCTGTCACCAACCGGCAGTTTGCAGCCTTCGTCGAGGCGACCGGCTACGTGACGGAGGCCGAGAAGGTGCCGGACCCGAAGGACTATCCCGGCGCCCTGCCGGAGATGATGCGGGCGGGCTCGGTGATCTTCGATCCGCCGAAGCGGGTGACCAGCAACAGCCCTTCGCAATGGTGGAACTTCAAGTTCGGCGCCGATTGGCGACGGCCCTACGGGCGGCAGAGCAACATCCGCGGCAAGCTCGACCATCCGGTCGTGCAGGTCTCCTATCTCGACGCCAAGGCCTATGCCGCATGGGCGGGCAAGGACCTGCCGACGGAGGCCGAATGGGAGTTTGCCGCCAAAGGCGGGCTCGAGGGCGCGGAGTTTGCCTGGGGAGACGAACTGGTGCCCGAGGGACGCTTCATGGCGAACACCTGGCACGGCATGTTCCCGACGGAAAACCTGAAGCCCGACGGTTTCGAGCGGACCTCGCCGGTCGCGAGCTTTCCCGCCAACGGCTACGGCCTCTACGACATGATCGGCAACACCTGGGAATGGACCAGCGACTACTGGTCGACCCGTCACCCGGCCCCGGCGCAAAAGAGCTGCTGCATTCCCTCCAACCCGCGCGGCGGCGACCGGGAGGCAAGCTTCGACCCGCGGCAGCCGACGATCCATATCGCCCGCCGCGTGGTGAAGGGCGGTTCGCATCTCTGCGCGCCCAACTATTGCCGCCGCTACCGGCCGGCGGCGCGCCATGCGCACGAGGAAAACGCGGCGACGACCCATATCGGTTTCCGTTGCATTCGGCGGCCCTGAGCCGGCCAGAGATCTTGAGAATCGTAGCGCCAGGAGGATGGATGATGACGGCAACAGCGATGCGATCCGGTTCTGTGCCGGACAAGAACTCCCGAGGACGGCGACGCCGTTTCGGTCTGGCCGGTCTGCTGCTCCTGTTCGCCGCGGTCTTTGCGCCGCCTGCTGCCCTCGTGGCGGCCGATGCACCGGCCGACGTTCTCCCATCGTGGAACGATGGCGCGGCGAAAACCCAGATCGTCGATTTCGTCACGCGGGTTACGAGCGAGGGCAGCGCCGACTTCGTGGCGCCCGCGGAACGGATCGCGGTCTTCGACAACGACGGTACGCTCTGGACCGAGCAACCGAACTATTTCCAGGGGATGTTTGCCATCGACCGCGTCAAGGCGATGGCGCCTGACCATCCGGAATGGAAGGACAAGGAGCCGTTCGCATCGCTGCTGAAGGGCGATATGGCCGGGGTTGCCGCGGCCGGCGAGAAAGGCATCGTCGAGCTTGTGATGGCGACCCATGCGGGCATGACGACGGATGCCTTCACGAAAACGGTCAAGGATTGGTTCGCGACCGCGAGGCACCCGCGCTTCGACCGTCCCTATAACGAGATCACCTTCCTGCCGATGCGCGAGCTGCTCGATTATCTCCGGGCAAACGGCTTCAAGACCTATATTGTCTCCGGTGGCGGCATCGAGTTCATGCGTCCGATGACCGAACAGATGTATGGCATCCCGCCTGAACAGGTCGTCGGCAGCAGCATCACGACGAAGTACGAGCTTGATGGCGACGCACCGGTGCTGATGCGTGAACCCAAGATCGACTTCATCGACGATGGTGCCGGCAAGCCGGTCGGGATCAACACCTTTATCGGCCGCAGGCCGATCTTCGCCGCAGGCAATTCCGATGGCGACTACGAGATGCTGCGTTGGGTAACGGCAGGCCCGGGCGCGCGCTTCGGCCTGATCGTGCACCATACGGACGGAGAGCGCGAATGGGCCTATGACCGGCAATCGCCCGTCGGCAAGCTGGACAAGGCGATGACCGAGGCCGAGCAGAGGAATTGGCTGCTGGTCGACATGAAAAACGACTGGCGCAAGATCTACGCCTTCGAAAAATAGGCGGGCCCGACCGCCGGCGCCGACGGGCGCCAGCGCTCGATGCCGAAAGCCAGGTGTCAGGAGCCACGTGCGGACCTTGGCCGGCCACCCCTGCGCGGAGGGGCTAAACTGTACGCCCATCCCTGTCGCTGTGCATTTGCCAGGATCCATCGCGTGGCGCCAGCTGTCTGGCGGTGATCGCAGATTCCATCCGATTCGAGATGGAGATCCTGAAGGCGCCGGCCAATCCGAGCCAATGTTACTGTTACGTACTTCCGAAAATCGGCGTTCGTGCCACTTTTCGCTGAGGGGAGAGGCAAGCAAGGGCCGGATTGGCCACAAAGCGCCGACCGGCGAGCCGATGCCCCGCCCGTAACGGTGTCTGGTCGTCATGGACACCCCAGGGAATGTCAAAGCATGAGCATCGATTGTCGTTCAGACGGATGGTAACCCATGCCCAGCGCAGCCTCTCAACGGGGACTTCTGAAGCTTATGCTCAAGCTGCCGGCCTTGCGCGGCCAGCTGCAATTGCTCAGCGCCAAGAATCAGTCCTTGGCAAGCCTCTGCGAAGCCTATGAGGAGGCGAGCTCGATGCTCGACCGGCAGAGGCGTCTCGCCCCTCTGGATCATTCGATCATCTCGGAGTATGAATTGATCTGTCGAGAGATCGAAGAAGAGGTCATTTCCGTCTGTATCGCCGATACGGGGACGTGAGACTAGTCCATTGTGATTAATGATTACCTCCTCTTGAGCTTGTCGGCTCGACGAAAACCCCACAAGAATTCTATGGGAATTGTCGGTAGTTCCTGTTCCGATATGAAATGATTCAATTGTTTGACAAAAATATTTTGTGACGGTGCGATATTCTTCTTCCTGCAACGGTAGCTCTCGTCTAGAGTTCGCCTCGCGTTGCACTCTCTTTGGGGTTGTGGCAGTTGGGAGCGCATCATGGAAGCCAGCAGAAATGCGGGTCATATGAATTGCAGTGCCGTTGCAGAATGCGAGGCGCGAGCCGCCCTTGAACGCATTCTTGCCGACAGCCAGTTTCACGCGACCGAACGTCATCGCAAGCTGTTGCGATACCTGGTCGACGAGTTTTTCGCTGGCCGTTCGGGTCAGGTGAAAGCCTATACGATCGCCATAGACGTCTTCGGACGGCCCGCCTCCTTCGATCCCGCGACCGATCCGATCGTGCGCGTGGAGGCGTCGCGCCTGCGCGCCGCAATGGCACAGTATTACGAGGCGCTCGGCGAAAGAGCCGAACTTCGGATCGAGTTGCCGAAGGGCAATTACGTTCCGCAATTCGTGATCGGCAGCGAGCCCTTGAGGGGGCTGCCCGAGAGCGTGGCGCCGGCTGCTGAGCTGGCAGGCGAACAGCCCGTCGAACTGGCGATTGCGCCGCCCGTCGCTTCGCGCAGATTGCTCCCGCTCGCCGGCTTCGCCGCGCTCGGGGCCGGCCTGGTGCTCATGGCCGGCGCCTTCTACATGTCCGTTGTCGATCGCCTGCCCTGGCAACCGGTATTCTCGGCCAAGCCGACGATCGTCATTGACGTGCCGATGCGGCAGGGGGCCGACGACGACGTGCAGAAGAAGGCGGGAGACTATCTGGTCCATGCGCTCTCCCAGTTTTCCGCCGTCCGCACACTCGCGCAGCCCTCGCCGGCGGGCGTGGACGTGGCGTCGATAACGGGATGGGTCTCGTCCGCGCCGCCGGTCAAGTTGGAGGGCAGCAAGGAATACAGGCTGTCGGTCGCCTACAGCACCGACGAGCGCAAGCATGAGGTCTCCTGGCAGGTGATCGATGTGCAGAGCAACGAGGCCTTGAGGGCGGGCAGCGCGAAGGCGGCGCTCGACAGCGGCGATGCGCGGGAGATCCGGGAAAAGCTGCTCTCCCGTCTTGCCCTTTCGCTTGCCGGTGAAGAGGGCGTCATTGTCAGCCTGGAGGCTGCGCGGCAACTGGTGACGCCGTCGATCGGTTACGGTTGCGTGCTTCAGGCGGATGTCGCGCTGGCGCGGATCGACGCCGAGGGACTGGCCTTGGCCCATGGCTGCCTCGAGAAAACGGTGGCCTACCAGGTTGCCGACGCCGACGTCTTGGCCAGCTTGGCGATAGTTCTGGTTGCGACCGGCGAGGCGAGTGCCGCACCGACGGTGGCTGAGCGTGCGCTGAAGCTGGCAGACAAGGCCGTTGCGCTGGCGCCGCAATCGAGCCAGAGCTACGTCGCCCAGATGCAGGCGCGCTTTGCGGCCGGCGAGACGGAAGCGGCGTTCATCTCCGGCCGCCGTGCGGCGGCGCTCAATCCTCTCGACGACGCGATCCCGGCGCGGCTCGGCCTGCTGCTTTTCGTAAGCGGCGCCTATTCCGAGGGGGTCAACCTTGCCCGTGCGGCGGACGCCGGCAGCGAGTATCTGCATCACGACGCCGCGCTGACCCTAGCACTCGAAGACTATCGGAGCGGCCGTTACCGTGAAGCGCTCAGGCGCGCCCGGGAGCTTGCCAATCCGGCGGACACGACCGTCAACCTGCTGCGCGTGGCAGCGGCGGGTCAGCTCGGCCTGATGCGGGAAGCGACCGGCGCCATGGACGGTTTGCGCTTGAACGAAGCGCGCACGACGCAGCCGCACGAAACGGAACTGGCCGCCCGCGGCTATGCACCGGAGCTGATCACTCTCCTCGATGACGGTCTCGCCAAGGCCGGCTTGCATCCGGCCGCCCGCTAAAGCGCGTCGCGATCCTTCAGATTCGCTCCGTGCGCTTTAAGTTATTGATTTAGCGCATGTCGTTATCGCAAAACCGCTGCGCACTTTTGTGCGACATGCTCCAGCAACCATTGGCCCGAGCGGATGGTCAGCTTTCAGCGGCGACCCGGATCACCAGCTTGCCGAAGTTACGGCCTTCGAGCAGGCCGATGAACGCGTCCGGCGCATTCTCGATGCCGTCGACGACGTCTTCGCGGTAGCGGACCGCACCGCTTTTGATCCAGCCGGCCATCTCCTGATAGAAGGCGGGCCGCTGATCGGCGAATTCGCGCTGGATGAACCCACGGATGAGCAGGCTCCGGCTCAGCACCTCGCGCATGACGCCCGGCAGCCGGTCTTGGCCGCCTTGCGCGCCGGCGGGCTGATTGTAGTGCGCGATCAGGCCGCAGACGGGCACGCGGGCGAAGTCGTTCAACAGTGGGAACACCGCATCCCAGACGTGGCCACCGACGTTCTCGAAATAGACGTCGATGCCCTTGTGGCAGGCGGCGGCGAGTTGTTCGGCGAAATCAGGCGCGCGGTGGTCGATCACGGCATCGAAGCCGAGCGTGTCGCGAACGAAGGCGCATTTGTCCGCACCGCCGGCGATGCCGACGGCACGCGCGCCCTTGATGCGGGCGATCTGGCCGACCGCCGAGCCGACGGCCCCGCTCGCAGCCGCCACGACGACCGTCTCGCCAGGCTTCGGCTGGCCGATCGTCAGCAGTCCGGCATAGGCTGTGAAGCCGGGCATGCCGAGAATGCCGAGTGCTGTCGAGAGGGGGGCTGCATCCGGATCGAGCTTGCGTAGCTCGGCGCCGCGCGACAGCGCATAGCTTTGCCAGCCGGAATGGGAGAGCACGAAATCGCCGTCGCTGAAGTCCGGGTGGCGCGAGCGGACGACGCGCGCGACGGTGCCACCCTCCATGACAGCGCCGATCTCCACCGGTTTTGCGTAGGACCGGCCGGCATTCATCCGGCCGCGCATATAGGGATCGAGCGAAAGGTAGAGGACCTTCAGGAGAACTTCGCCGTCCGCCGGCTCCGGGATCGCCGTCTCGACGATGCGGAAATCGCTCGGCGCCGGTTTTCCGGATGGCCGGGCGGCAAGCAGGACCTGGGTGTTCTTGCTCATTGTCTTTTCCTTCCTGTCTGTGCCCCGATGCGCCGCGGCGACTGGCCGCGCGACACGCGCCTCTTTTCGCATGAAACGGAACAAAGGCCTACAGGCCTCGATTTGAACCCAAAACGGTTCCGCGGGCTCGCCCTGATGGGTGAGCCCGCGGCAATCGCGAAGACAGCGCGTTCAGGCGGCGTCGATCGCCTGTCTGAGGTCGGCGATGATGTCGTCCGGATGTTCGATGCCGATCGAAAGCCTGACATAGCCGGGGGTGACGCCGGTTTTGAGCTGGTCGATTTCCGACAGCTGCGAATGCGTCGTTGTTGCCGGATGGATGGCCAGCGAGCGTGCGTCGCCGATGTTGGCAACATGATAGAGCAGCTTCAGCGCGTCGATGAAACGGCGCCCCGCCTCGCGTCCGTCCTTCAGTTCGAAACCGACGAGCGCACCGTAGTGGCCGTTCCGCAGGTATTTTGCGGCACGCGCCTCGGCCTCGCCGTCCTGGAACTTCGGGAAGATCACCCGCGCCACCTTGGGGTGGGTGCGGAGGAACTCGGCCACCTTGATGGCATTGTCGTTGTGCTGGCGGATGCGGAGCGGCAGCGTTTCCAGGCCCTGGATGAACTGGAAAGCGTTCAGCGGACTGATGGCGGCGCCAAGGTCGCGCAGGAGCACCGCGCGGGCGCGCAGGATATAGGGATGAAAGGCGATCGTGGCGGCCTTTTCGAGCCAGGTCTTGCCCTGGTAGCTCGGATCCGGCTCGTGCAGGTTCGGGTGGCGCGCCTCATGTTCGTGCCAGGGGAACTGGCCGCTGTCGATGATCGCGCCGCCGATCGAGGTGCCGTGACCGCCGATGTATTTGGTCGTCGAATAGACGACCACCGCGGCGCCGTGATCGAACGGCCGGATCGTCAGCGGTGCTGCCGTGTTGTTGACGATCAGCGGGACGCCGAAGCGCTTGCCGATCTCGGCGACCTCGGCGATCGGGAAAACCTCCAGCTTCGGGTTCGGCAGGGACTCGGCATAATAGGCCCGCGTCCTGTCGTCCGTCGCACGGGCGAAGGCCTCGGGGTCGGCGGCATCGACAAAACGCACCTCGATGCCGAAGCTTTTGAGCGTGGCGGCAAACAGCGCCCAGGTGCCGCCATAAAGGCCCGCGGCGCTGACGATGTTGTCGCCGGCGCGCGCAAGGTTCAGCAGCGCGAAGGCCGAGGCCGCCTGGCCGGAGCCGAGCGCCAGCGCCGCCGCGCCGCCTTCGATTTCCGCCAGCCGCTGTTCGAAGGCGTCCTGCGTCGGGTTGGAGACGCGGGTATAGAGATGTCCCGGCGCCTCCAGCGCAAAGAGCTTGTCGGCGCCGTCGGTGCCGGGCAGCTGATAGGAGGTCGTCTGGTAGATCGGCACGGCGACGGCGCCGCTTGCCGGATCGAAGCGATAGCTGCCGCCGTGCAGCGCCAGCGTTTCGGGATGTAGCCGCGAGCCGGCCTCGCGCAGCCCGGTCGGCGCCTTGATCTCGGCTGCGGCTTCCTCCGGCTTTTGATGGATCGTCATCGCATGTCTCCTTGGCTCTTCGGGTTGGGGGGATCGGCAGCGTCGTTGGTCATGCGGGCACGGCCGCCTTCTGCTGTTCCAGCAGATCGGCGTGGTGGGCGGCGGCGACATCGGGGTGCGAGCGCAGCCGGGATTTCAGCACGTTGCGCCCGACTTCGTGGAAGAGCGGGTTTTGTGGGTCCTGGGTGACGCCACGCACCTCGGCTGCAAGCTCCTTCGGCAGGTCGAGCACCGGGATGGTCGAGGCGAGGTTGGCGCCGAGGAAGAAGGCGACCGAAAGCCGGTCGCCGCCGGCCGGCGGCGTGACCACCCGATGGATGTTGGCGAGCAGATAGCCGTTCGATGCCAGTTCCAGCAGTTCGCCGACATTGATGACGAAGGTGCCGCGCTTCGGCGGCGCATCGATCCAGCCGCCCTTGCCGTCGTCGACCTGCAAACCGCCGACCACGTCCTGCAGCAGGATGGTGACGAAGCCGCCGTCCTTGTGGGCGCCGACGCCCTGATCGCTTTCGGTCTTGTCGCGGCCGGGATAGCGGATGATCTTCAGCAATTGGTTTGGGCCGTCGCGATAGATCGGTCCGAAGACATCGGGCCTCTGGCCGAGCGCCTCGGAAAATATCTCGATCAGCCGGATGCCGAGCCCGGTCACGGCTTCGATGTAGCCGAGGATCGCCGGTTTCAGCTCCGGCAGGGCGTCCGGAAACTGGTTTGGGCCGACGAGCCGCTTCCACGGCGCGTCACTGGTCGCGATATCGAGGCTCTGGCGTTCCGGGCCGAAGTCGACCTGTTCGCGCCAGTCCTGGGTGCCGCGCGTAAACTCGAGGCCGGCGCGATTGTAGCCGCGGAAATGTGGCGACTTGCGCATCTCGATCGCCAGCTTGTCATCCTCCGGCAGCGCGAAGAAGCGACGCGAAAGCGAGAGAATGCCATCGATCTCCTCCTGCGGAATGCCGTGGCCCTGGAGATAGAAGAAGCCCACCGAGCGGGCAACGCTGCGCAGTCCGTCGAGCGCTGCGGCCCGCTCGGGATGGCCCGCCGCAAAACGCGCGAGGTCAAGGACGGGTAGGGTCGGATTTGTCTGGCTCAAGCTGGTCTCCCTTCGTCATTCGGGTGCTTAGGGCAGTGGGTGAGAATTGGTCCTGCCGCGGGTCGCACATGATGCACGAAGCCTAACCGGAGGCGGCACTTTCACTCAATATTGTCTATGGAAAATATGGACTAAATTTCAACGAAAGCGCGAAGCATGCTTTCGAACGGAAACGGTTCACGGGAAATTTCCGTCCTGACCGACTGATTTCCGATTTTTTCCGGGCAGTCGCTCGGTCCAACGGCGACGATGGCTTCGACCGCGAAGCCGCCTGTCATCGCAGCGAGGGGCGCATGCCCGCAAAACGAGCAACAGCAATAGCCCCGCTTCGCCTGGAGCGAAACGGGGCTATTCTGTCATTGGCCTCGACACCGTCCAGGTTTCGTCGTTCATCCGCGAAACCAACGATCCGCGGAGGTCCGCGATGACGGCATCCCAGTATACGCGCGACGGCTCAGCAGCGGCCGAGGCTCGGGCGTGTCATCAGTTCGTTGGTGAGATGCGCTCTCTGGCTGCCGCAGTCCTCGGCTTCCTTGAGCAGCGACGCCAGCGCCAGCTCGAGGCAGTATTGGACGCCTTCGACGTTGAGGGTCTTGGCGGAGTCGCGCGCATAGGTGACAAGACGAGCCAGTGCCAAGAGCTCCTTTTCCTTGTCTTCCGGTTCCACCGGTACAGCAAATGAAGATAGCATGATTCTCCCCAGCTCCCTTTGGATCAACAGATCCTGTCCAGCGTGGCCAATCATAGCGTGACTTCGCGGCAGTGCGCGTGACATGAGCGTGACACACGTTGTATCTGAAAACCGCATCCTTAAGATGAAGCGTCAGGTTGACTTAGCAACCTCTTCCACATGCTGGTAGAATTGAATTTCCAGCTTTGCGCTACAACCGTCCGTTGGGCCGGTGTGCGTCGCAGCATATCGAGCAACTGCTCAGCGTCGACGCGCTTCTGATCGACATATTCGGTCGCTAGCAGCGTGACGAGACGGTGAGCATCGATCCCCGCCGGCAGCGTGACGCCCGCGACGATGCGGGCCCAGTTGCGCTCCTTGTAGAACATGTCCGACGCTGTCGCGTCGAGCGACGCGATCAGTTCCGGAGCAAGGGCCCGGCTATGCAAAAGGCGCTTGAGCGTCGCATCGACGTTGACGAGGGGCAGGGTCAGCGGCAGATAGCCGAGTTCGGTGGGGCCGTGGATGAGTGCGACGTCGGCGTCGTCCACGCGCGCACCTTCGGCGTACTGCCGGTAGATTTCGCCAAGGCCGACCATGCCGTAGGCAGCACATTCCGCCGCGCGAAGCGCGCCCATGCTGGCGGCGCCGAAGACCTGCACGCCCAACGACAGCGCGTAGAGGATCTCCTTGTGCCAGACGGGCGCGACGTTCTCGAAATTGCCGTCGACCAGTCCGATGGCGGTCGCGCCGTCTTCGACCGCGCGCAGGACGTCGCCCTGAACGGCGGGCGGGCGGACGATGAGATCCCTGTTTGCCGCGTGGCGTGCGTCCGGCAGCGTCGGGCCAATGAAGACGACGTTCATCCAGCCTCCAGCGCACGGGCGAGCGCCCGTTCTCCAAAGCGGCGCTTGCGCGCACCGTCGGGATTTTCGAGAGCCGGCACGACAACCTTGACCACGGAAAAAGGCGCAGCGTCTTCCGTGAGCGGGACGACGACGACCGTCCGGATACAGGCCGCTTCGAGCCGCCGCAGCACGAAGTCGAGCAGCGGCTGCGGCCCGGTCGGGGCTTCTGTCGATGCCACGGTTCTGCGTTGCGGCATGGCCGCAAACAGGCGTTGCGTTTCCTCGGGCAAGTTTCGGGCGAATGTTTCCGGGAAGACGTCGTCGCGGGCGCCGCTGATATAGGTCAATCGCGACTGGGCGGCCTCGGTCACTGCGCGGATGGCCGCGCGGCGCGCCAGCGGATGGGCGCCATGGCCGATGGTCACGTCGTGATAGCGGGGCTGCCTGGCCGACAGGATGCCCGCTTCGGCCAAGGTTGCCGCATAGCAGGGAACACCGATGTCGCTGGTCATGTCGAACAGGCGCAGATCCAGGCCCGAAGACATGATCCGCTTTGCAAGGCCGTCGAGAACGGGGTCCTCCAAGCATGCCGGATCGATGCAGCCCCGGTGCTTGCCGCCAAGCGGCAGCAGCCGCCAGAGCGTTTCGGCGTCGCGCTCGATGCGCTCCAGCAATCCGTGCAGGATCGCCTCGGCCTCGATATTGCCCGAGGCCAGTCCATCGGAGGATTGCCAGTAGCGGCAGCCGTCAATCGTCCGGTCAAGGATTGCCGCTTCGCGCGGAACCCACGTCGTCGCGCCGTCTAAGAGATCAAAGCCCCGGAGCCAGTCGATCGTTTCGTCGTCCTGAAGATCCGCTTGCCCGGCCGCGATGAGCCCGGCAAGCGGCAGCGCCCGATCGCCGGTTTCAAACAGCGCCCGGGCGGTCGCCGTTCTTGCCGGCACCAACGGCGCGCAGGCTATGGCGCGCTCGATCGCTTCCATGGCCGCCGAAACCTTGGCGTCGATATCGGTGACGCCCTTTCCCTGGTTGATGACGATCGATCGCGCATTGGGCGATACCGCGCTCCAGACGGGGATGCCGATCCGGTCGAGCCCGGTCAGTCGCGCAAGCCGGCTGACGCCGAGCGCCGGCAAGAATGCCTCGATCCGCCGGAACGTTTCCTCGGGCGGGCAAGCGCGATCGCTGTAGGAAAGTGGGCCGGCCACCGGGCGGCTGAAATGCCCGTCCGGCGGCCGGCCAATTTCGGTGGTTTGCGCCACGCGTGGACTAGCCGTCCATGAACCCGCCGGAAACGGAGTCGGACGAGGCTGCAGCCACGGCGAGATTGACGCCCTTGTGTACCGTTGCGCCACTGCTGATGCGCAGGTCGTTGGCCACGGCCAGCGGTCCTTGCTTCGGCTTCGCGATCTGCGACACCGTGCCCGCGTCCAGATCCGCAACCCAAAGCCTGTCGTCGCCCGCCAAGCCGATCACTACCACTTTCGCCATCTGCCCCTCCTGTTGCTTGATGTGAGAAATCAGAAGCCCGCCTTGCGCAGGCCTTCGCAATAGTGAATTCGCTGCCATTCCTCTCTGAAGGGAACGATGGCGATCCATTTGTCGAGATCGAAATCCGGGTGCACGTCGAAAGTCTTGCGGACGAACTGACGGGCCTTTTTCTGGTTGCCGAGCATGCCCCAGCTCGCTGCCGACAGGCGATCGGCCGGCGTTGGGTCGCGCATGCGCTCGATATAGGCGATGGCCTGTTCGTATCGGCCGAGCGAGTAGCTGGCGCCGGCCGCGGTCCAGAAATACTCGTCCGGCGCAATCGGGTTGAGGTCGAGTGCCGCCTCTATCTTGCGCAGCCCGCCTTCCGGCCGCGAGGCCTGCACCAGCGTATCGGCGTAGCTCGCAATCACGTTGGCATGCTGCGGGCTCAGCGCTTCCGCCTTGTCATGGAATTCCATGCTCTCGTCGAACTGCCGGAGGTAAAGTTTGACGACGCCGAGTTCGCGGTAGCCCGTCGCCAGCGTGTCGTCGGCGACAACCGCGTCGCGTGCATGCCGTTCGGCGAGTGCCAGCAATTCTGCATCGCCGCGGGCCGTCAGCAGCCATTCGACGAAGTAGCTGCGCGCCAGGCCGCTCATCGCGGGCGCGAAGTCGCCGTTCTGGTAGAGCGCCTCGCGGAAACTCTTGCGGGCGCGCCGCACCTCCGGAAGGTTGAGCTGCTTGAGATAGCGCTGCCCGAGCAGGAAGCTGCGGTAGGAGCCGACATTGGTCTCGTAGGTCTTGCGATGGGTCTCGTTGCGGTCCACCTGGCTCGCGATGGCCAGCGCGATCTGGCGCGCGATTTCGCGTCGCGAGGTCATCAGTCCGTCGCCGTCGAGATTGAAGCGGTCGGCCCAGATCACCTCGTCATTGGCAAAGAAGATCAACTGCGTGAAGAGCGTCAGCCGGTTGCCTTCGTTGGTGAGGCGCGTGTCGAGAATGTAGCTGATGGCGTGCTTCTGGTACGTGTTGGCCTTGTCGGCCTGGAGGCTGATCTGGGCGGCGGTATAGGGCGCGATCACCGAAACCGAGCGAAGCGCGCAGAGCCCGATGGTCACGTCCTCGATCAATGCGCTCGCAAACTGTGTTGCCGGACTGTCGATCGCGCCGTTGTTGGGCGGCAACAGGACGACGCGCGGCAGGCGCGTGTCGACAGCCGGCTCCGGCGTCGGCGCGTATACCGTCGAGACCGGCCGCCACTCCGGGCCGGCCGACGCGACCGCAGTGCCGCTGTTTAAGACTGCCCGCGCCTCCAGGTGGTTGCCTTCGAGCTGGAACGCCTGCGTCAGGATCTTGCGGACGTCCTCGTCGAGCGGGTTGCGCTCGAGCAGCCGGGTCGCGGCCGCCTTGACCAGCTTGCGGTGATTGTTCGTCGCATCCGGCGCGGCCAGAAGCAGGCTTTCGCGCAAGAGCGCCATGTGCTCGCACCGCTGCCGCTCGATCCAGCCATGCAGTGCCTGGCCCTGGGATTTCAGGTCCTTGAGGAAGTCCTCCTGGAAAGTCTCTACCGCCCACTGGAGACGGGAAAGCGGATCGCCCGCCTCACGCCCGATGGTATCGAGATCGCTCTTGAGCAGGGTGGTATCGAGACGCACCACCGACGGCGAAAAACTCAGGAAGTGACAACCGAGTTCTTGCTGGCGTGCGCTGATGCGGGAGATCGTCTTGCGCAGATTGACGAAGGCCTGGCTCGGGACGATCTCGTCCCACAACAGCTTGGCGACTTCGTTTCTGGACTGCTCGCTGATCCCGCCGACGATCAGATGACACAGGATCAGCAGACCTTTTTCCGGGAAAGCAACTTCACGCCCGTCGCCATCGACGAGCTGCAAACGCCCGAGGGTCTGCAGTCTGAATGTCATCCGGTCGTTCCTGTCGCGCGGTGCTTAGCCGTGCAGGTCCTGAGCGTGGCTCGCCGCAGCGCGGGGGCTCTCGGTCTCTGGCGTCTGGGCAACGGCTGCTACCAGCGAGATGATCTTCTTGCGCAGCACCGGGTCCGTGATCTTCAGGAACGCGCGATTGAGCGCGATGCCTTCCTTCGACGAAACGAAGGACGAGATTTCGCTCGGTTCGCGCGTCGTGTCGCCCGCACCGTTGCGCGCGCCGGCGGGGTCTTCACCCTCCTGGAAGAAGAAGCTCGGGTGCACGCCGAGGATATCGGCGATCGCCTGCAGACGGCTCGCGCCGATGCGGTTGGTGCCTTTTTCGTACTTCTGTACCTGCTGGAATGTGATCCCGAGACCGTCGGCCAGCTTTTCCTGGCTCAGTCCGGCCATCAACCGACGCATCCTGACGCGGGAACCGACAAAGACATCGATCTGGCTGGGGGCTTTCGTGTTCACTTGTATTTCCTCCGCACGTAGGAGTGGTCAATTCATACATATGAGTTTGCTTGAATAAATGGCCTGATGCAATCACTACGGGCTAAAACACAAAGATTTGCGACGCTTTGGTGATTTTGCCCGGGGCGCATGGGACAATGACCGTCGCGATCGGGACATGTCCCGGCATGATGGCATGCCGGCAGGCGCGCGGAGACGGCGTTGGTCGCTGTCGCGCGGCGAATCGGTCCTGTGGCGGGATGCCGCCCCGAGCAGCAGCTCTTCGTCGTACAAGCCTTCTCGGCGACCCGTTACGGTCGCCGTTACTGTTACGTACTTGCGCTACGGCAGCGGGCAAAGATGCTGATGGTTCAATCGGTTCCGGTGTCAGCTTCGGCCAAAGGTCGTCGTCGGCCCGCCGAACCGGACCGCCCGGGATCTCGGAGAACCGAAATGCACAGATTGACACTCGCCTTGACGCTCTTCGCGATCGCCACGGTTCCGGCGCAGGCCGGGCCGGCGACGACCAGCGCCTCCGTCAATTTCCGCGAAGGACCGGGAACAGGCTTCGGCAGTCTGGGCACGCTTGCGGAGGGAAGCGAGGTCGACGTCAAGGAATGCGACGATGCAGGCACCTGGTGCGCGGTGAGCTTCAACGGCCAGAACGGCTTCGTCAGCGGCAAGTACCTGAACGATGCCGATCCCAAGGGACTTGGCTGGCCGCGCGCCTTCAAGACCGAAGGCGGCGCGACCATCACGCTCTTTCAGCCGCAGATCAACGCCTGGAAGGATTTCACCGAGCTCGATGCGCTGATCGCTGCCGAATACAAGCAGTCCGACGATGCCAAGCCGATTTTCGGAGTGGTCGGTGTCACCGGCAAGACCGATGCCGACAACGCCGCGGGCCAGGTGGTCGTTTCCGACATCAAGGTGACCGAGATCAACTTCTCCGTCCTCGACCGGAAGGAACTGGCGGATCTGGCGCTTGAAGTCGGCAAGCTGATGCCGGTCGGAACGATTACCGTTTCGGAGGACAAGCTGACGGCGAGCCTCGCCGACTACCAGCGGCTCGGCAATGTCGAAGGGTTGAAGGCCGATGCGCCGCCGATCTTTATCAGCAGGAAGCCTGCGATCCTGGTGCAGACCGACGGCAAGGCGGTGTTTGCCCCGGTCAAGGGCGTCGAAGGGCTCTCCTTTACGGTCAACACCAATTGGGACCTGTTCAAGGTCGAGGCTGACGCAACCTATTACCTGCGCAACGACAGGGCATGGCTACGGTCGAAGGATCTCGCCTCGGGATGGGAGCCCGCCTCGTCGCTTCCCGACATTCTCAGCAAGCTGCCGGACGACGACAACTGGAAGGATGCCAAGGCGGCGATCCCGCCGCAGGCGGACAAGGTCATCGTGCCCGACGTCATCTATTCGGACAAGCCGTCGGAACTGATCGCTTTCGACGGCGAGCCGAAACTCGAGCAGGTGCCGGGCACCGGTCTCAAGGTTGCGAGCAACACCGAGAGCGACGTCTTCTTTCGCGATGCGGATTCCAACTGGTACGTCCTCGTGTCCGGTCGCTGGTTTGCGAGCACCGCGCTCGAAGGGCCCTGGACCTTTGCGACGCCCAAGCTGCCGGCCGACTTCCAGAACATTCCACAGGATGCCGCCTATTATACGGTGCGTTCGTCCGTTCCCGGCACGTCTGAAAACGCAGAGGCACGGCTGAAGGCCAGCATTCCGGAAAAGGCGCGTGTCTCGCTCGACGGCTCGGTCAAGGTGGATGTGGCCTATAGCGGCGACCCGAAGTTCGAGGAGATCGACGGAACGTCCGTTGCCTACGCCGTCAACACCAACGAGACCGTCATCAAGGTCGCAGACAAGTACTTCGTGCTGAAGGATGGCGTCTGGTTCGTCGGCGATACTCCGACCGGGCCTTTCAGCGTCGCCAAGGCGGTGCCGGACGCGATCTATGCCATCCCGCCATCGTCGCCGGTCTACAATGCCACCTATGTGCGCATCTACGACACCGAGCCCGATGCGGTCTGGTTCGGATACACGATGGGCTATCTCGGCGCCTATCTCGCCTGGGACACCTTCGTCTATGGCACCGGCTGGTACTATGACGACTATTGGGACTATGGCTGGGCCGGCGGCGGTTACTGGCCCTATTATCCGCGCCCGGTGACCTATGGCGTCGGTGCGTTCTACAATCCGGCGATCGGCACCTTCGGCCGTTACGGCTATGCCTATGGCCCCTACCGCGGGATTGCTGCCGGCGCCGCCTACAACCCG
This sequence comes from Ensifer adhaerens, assembly GCF_002940685.1. Lineage (GTDB taxonomy): Bacteria > Pseudomonadota > Alphaproteobacteria > Rhizobiales > Rhizobiaceae > Ensifer > Ensifer adhaerens_E. Next base: position 47,144 of record NZ_PNFP01000007.1, read on the forward strand.
CGCACGGGCACCTATGTTCGCGGTGCGGTCGGCTACGGGCCGAACGGAGACCGCGGTTTCGTCGCAGCCTACAATCCGCGCACCGGCAACGCGGCGATCGCCCGTGGCGGCCATAACGTCTACGGAAGCTGGGGCACGGCGGCCGTCAAGCACGGTTCCGATTTTGCCCGCATCAGCGGCGGGTCGACCGCCAACGGTGCCGGCGCCCACTGGCGCACGTCCGACGGCAACCATGGCTTTGTCGCCGGCGGCAAGGGCGGCGATATCTATGCCGGCCGCGACGGAAACGTCTATCGCCGCGACGACGGACAATGGCAGAAACACACGCCCGACGGTTGGCAACCGGTACAGAAACCCCTGGTCCAGGACAGGGCAAAGGCAGGCCAGCAATTTTCCGCCAACCATCCGGATGCGGCCGCGAACCTGAACCAGCGGATCGACGCGGGCCGGCAAGCCGGTCATGGTGTTGCGCCAGACCACCTGGCGATCGACAATATCGGGCGTCAGCTCGGCAACCAGCGCACCTTCGAGCGCCAGTCCTTCGACCAGCGGCCGTTGAACTTCCCGACCGGCGGTGGCGGCGGCTTTGACCGCCCGGGTGGTTTTGGCGGCGGTGGTTTCAACGGGGGCGGCGGCTTCCACGGAGGAGGTGGCTTTGGTGGTGGCGGCGGGTTTAGCGGCGGTGGCTTCCAGGGAGGCGGTGGGTTCCATGGCGGTGGCGGTTTCCGCCGCCGTTGACCGCGACGCTTTTTGACATTGGCGCAACAGCCCGGTGGTATGTTAGCCTTTGTAATGATTGAGAGTCGTGCCGGTCGGGGGACGGGCATGCGCGTCGGGGGTGTTGAGAATGGGCTGTGTCGGGTCGTCGGGTCGCTTGCTTATGGGGCCGGTCTTCGGTCTCCTTGTCTTTCTTTCGGTTGCCTTCGGGCTGGCTTCGCCAGGGCTGGCGCAGGAGGCCGCGCCTGCCGCTCCGCCGGCAAAGGTCCAGCAGCTGATCCAGCTCCTCGATGATCCGGAAGTGAAGCAGTGGCTGTCGACGAAACAGGCCCCGCCCGCCACTGCGGCCGAAGCTCCGGCCGGAACGCCCGCAACCGGTGTCGTGGCGCGCTGGACCGCCGAAATCAGGCGTCATCTCACCGGTATCGGCAATGCCGTGCCGCGTGTTCTTCCGGAAATGCAGGCGGCGCGCCAGCGCCTTTCCGGCGACATGGAGAGCCATGGCGCGGCACCCATTCTCAAGGGATTTTTCCTGATCCTGGCGATCGGCTACGGCGCCGAATATCTCCTGCGCTGGCTGCTGGGGCGCAGCCTGAAGGGGGCGGTGCTGACGGGGCCGGCCCGCACCATGCTCACACGGGTTCTACCGCTCATCGTTTTTGCGGCTGCCAGCATGTCGGTGCTGGCGATCGCCGACTGGCCGACGCGGCTGGAAACGACGATCGCGCCGCTGCTCGGCGCCTGGATCGGAGCGCGCCTTTTGATGATCATCGCCTCGGCCGTCCTGACGGGGGGACCGGTCAACGAGGAGAATGCGGACGGGCGAGGGGGCTACCTCTCGCTCACGCCCGATGAGGCCAGCTTCTGGCACCGGCATGCCCTGTGGCTGATCGGTGGCGGGGCACTCGTCTGGGGCGTCGGCGACGCAATGAGCGCGCTGTCGATTTCTGCGGACGTGCGCAATCTCATCACCGCGCTTCTTGGGCTCGTGGTCCTGGCGCTCGGGATCCTCACCGTCGTGCGGCGTCCGGCCGGCGCCGTGGTTGGCTCGCGCCGTATCGTCGGCAACGTGTTCCTCGTCGCCTTCCTGGTCGTGCTTTGGCTGCTTTGGGTCGCCGGCATGGACGTGCTGTTCTGGATCGGCCTTTACCTGATCGGCTTGCCGCCGCTGTTGCGCTTCACCAGTGCCTTCACCAGGACGATGCTGGCTAGCTCGGCAGAGGACGATCCGCGCGTGGTGCGCAACATCTTCATCGAGCGCGGCGCACGGCTGCTGGTGATCGCGCTCGCCGCCGGCTGGCTGGCGCTCGTCTTCAAGGTCAGCGCCACGTCGATGATGCAGGACGACGCCTTCAATAGGGTGTTCCGCGGCGTCCTTGCGGGCATCGTCATCCTGCTGGCTGCAGATCTGGTCTGGCAGCTCGTCAAGGGTTTCATCAACCTGCGCGTCAAGCAGGCCAATCACGCGACCGAAGACCCGGCCGAGCGCGCCCGCAATACCCGCCTGATGACGTTGCTGCCGATCCTGCGCAACTTTCTGGCGGCCTTCATTGCCGTCGTCGCGGTGCTGATGGTGCTCTCCGGCCTGGGCGTGGAAATCGGCCCGCTGATCGCCGGCGCCGGCGTCTTCGGCGTCGCGATCGGCTTCGGCTCGCAGACGCTGGTCAAGGACGTCATCAGCGGCATCTTCTACATGATGGACGATGCCTTCCGTATCGGCGAATACATCCAGAGCGGCAGCTACAAGGGCACGGTCGAGTCCTTCAGCATTCGTTCCGTCAAGCTCCGGCATCACCGCGGCCCTGTCTTCACGGTGCCTTTCGGCTCGCTCGGCGCCGTGCAGAACATGAGCCGCGACTGGGTGATCGACAAGTTCCTGATCAACGTTTCCTTCGATGCCGACGTCGCCAAGGTGAAGAAACTGGTGAAGGGCATCGGCGCCAAGCTGCTCGAGGATCCGGATATCGGGCCGTTGATCCTGGAAACGGTCAAGATGAAGGGCGTCGAGAATTTCGGCGACTACGGTATGACCTTGAGCTTCGCCATGAAGACCAAGCCGGGGGCCCAGACCCAGGTCAGGCGTCGGGCGCAGGTCATGATCAAGGAGTCCTTTAAGGAAAACGGCATCAACTTCGCCTCGCCGACGGTGCAGGTGGCGGGCGACGAGCAGCAGCAATCCGTCGCTGCAGCCGCTGCGACCCGCGACGCGATCGCCAAGAAGAATGCGGCCGCCGCGCTCGGCGAAGGCGGTCCGCCGCAGGAATAGCATTTCGGCAACAGGGTTCTCGGGCTGGGGGCTGACATGAAACGCGTTTTCTTGGGGCTGCTGCTTCTCGTGTTCTTCACGGGAAGCGGTGCCTTGGCACAGTCGAACGATCAATTCCTTCGCTCGATGTTCGTCCCCCACAAGGACGACTTCGACGGAATGGAAAAGCGGCGGTTAATCCGCATCATCGTGCCGTTCAGCAAGACGATCTACTTCGTCGATCGCGGCCAGCAGCTGGGCACGGCCGTCGAGTTCGGCACGGCGCTTGAAAACGAGCTCAACAAGGGGAAGAAGAAGCAGATCGACAAGATCCGCGTCGGGTTCCTGCCGATGCCGCGGGCGCGGTTGCTCTCGGCGCTCGAAGAGGGGCTTGGCGACATCGTCATGGCCAATCTGACGATCACCGAGGCAAGGCTTGCAAAGGTCGATTTCACCGCACCGCTCTTCGACGAGGCGCAGGAGGTGCTCGTCACCGGTCCTTCGGCGCCGGCGATCGCCGGCATCGACGATTTGAGCGGGCAGGAACTGCACGTGCGCCGATCGAGCAGCTACTACGAGCATCTGGCGGCGATCAGTTCCGGCTTCGAAAAGGCCGGTCGCGCGCCGATCGTGCTGAAGGACATGGATGAGAACCTCGAGGACGAAGACGTTCTGGAGATGATCAATGCCGGCCTGCTGCCCTGGACGGTGGTCGACAAATACAAGGCGGACATCTGGACGAAGGTTTTCACCGACCTCAAGGTGCGCGACGACATCGTTGTCTCCGACCACGGTCAGGTCGCCTGGGCGATCCGCAAGGATAGCCCGAAGCTCAAGGCGACCCTCAACGCCTTCGTCAAGACCCACAAGGTCGGAACCACCTTCGGCAACATTCTGAGAAACACCTACTACAAGGGCGACAAGATGCTGAAGCGCGCCTATGCGCCAGCCGATGTCGAGCGTTTCAAGCAACTGGTGGAGATCTTCCGCATCCACGGCAAGACCTATTCCTTCGATCATTTGATGCTGATGGCGCAGGGTTACCAGGAATCGCAGCTCGACCAGTCTCGTCGCAGCCACCGGGGCGCGGTCGGCATCATGCAACTGCTGCCCTCGACCGCCGCGGACAAGGCGGTCAACATAAGCGGCATCGACAAGGACGAGAACCTCAATGTCGAAGCCGGCGCGAAGTATCTGCGCTATCTCGCCGATACCTATATCGACGATCCGGCCGTCACGCCGAAAAACCAGATGCTGTTTGCTTTTGCGGCCTACAATGCGGGGCCGGGAAACCTGCGCAAGTTCAGGGCCAAGGCCAAGGAGATGGGGCTCGATCCGAACCTCTGGTTCGGGAATGTCGAGAACGCGGCCGCCGCAATCGTCGGGCGCGAGACGGTTCAATACGTCAGCAACATCTACAAATACTATGTCGCCTATGGCCTGCTCTCGGAGCATGATGCGGAAACATCGGCTGCGAAGGCCGGCAGCGCAGGGGTGGTCGCAACGCCATAGCCCGCACCGGTGGCGGCCCTGAGACCTGGCCGCGCGCTGGAAGACGAGAAACGAAACAAGGAGTGGCAGGCAAGGAGCGGTCGGCAGACGGCGAGGGGCCTGTCAGGTGGTCATGGTGAAAGATATCCGTAGTCTCGGTGGGCTCGCTGGCCTGCTTGTCCTGTGCGCGATGACGCTTGCGAGCTGCACGACGCCGGACCTCGAGCCGATCCCCGGCAGCATCACCTATGGCGGTCAGCCGCGCACGAAGCTGACGAAGGCGCCGGTCGGCAGCATCGTCCCGCACCGCTTCACCAGCGGCAACAGCTTCGTTCAGGAGACCTACGTCATCGAGCCGGACCGCTCGCTGAGGCTCATCCGCCGGGACTACTACGATTTGCCGATCGACTGACGAACCGGTGGCGCGACCGCGGCCTTGCGTTCCTTTGAGCACAGGCGGACGTAAGAGCACCTTTTGGGGTCGGGCGATCCCATGGGAAAGCGCAAGCTCCCGGGGCTGTCGGTTGACAGTCCGCTGCAGAGAAACGATAGCTCGCTTTGGATGAAGATCGCCTTTTACGCACCGCTGAAATCTCCTGACCATCCGGTTCCATCGGGTGACCGGCTGATGGCGCGCATGCTGGTTGCGGCGCTGCGTGCGGGAGGACATGAGGTTACGGTCGTCTCGGCCCTGCGCAGCTTCATGGCAGCCGCATCGGCTGCGGACTTTCATGAACTGGAGCGGGCAGCGGCAGACGAAATCGCGCGGCTTCGGGATGGCTGGAAGCGCGACGGCGCCCCCGATCTCTGGTTCTGCTACCATCCCTACTACAAGGCGCCTGATCTTCTCGGCCCGGTGCTCGCCGCCGAATTCGCCATCCCTTACGTGACGGCCGAAGCCTCCTATTCCATGCGGCGAAACGAAGGCGTGCGCGCGATCGCCCAACACCACGTTCTCTTGGCCATCGAGCAAGCCGCGGTCAACGTCTGCCTGACGCGACGGGACCGGGATGGCTTGCTTGAAGCCGCACCCACATGCCGCCACGCGATGCTTGCGCCATTCATCGACGCAACCCCTTTCGCGCCGGGCGGTGCCCGCGGGGATGATCTCTGCCGCATGGTCGTGGTCGCGATGATGCGCAGCGGCGACAAGCTGGACAGCTACCGCATGCTTGCGCAATCGCTGCTGCCGATTGCCGACAGTCGCTGGACCCTGACGATCGTCGGCGATGGTCCGTGCCGCGACGAGGTACGGCAGGCCTTCTCGGCCCTGCCGTCCGACCGGCTGGAATGGCTCGGCGAAAGAAGCGCTGCCGACCTGCCGGCCATTCTGGCGCGCAGCGATCTCTACGTCTGGCCCGGCTGCGGCGAAGCCTACGGGCTTGCCTATCTCGAAGCACAGGCCGCGGGCTTGCCGGTCGTTGCACAGCATACGGCCGGCGTGCCTGAGGTGGTCAGGCACGGCGAGACTGGGGTTCTCACGCCCGACGGCGACGTCGCCGCCTTTGCCGCGGCGATGCGCCTGCTGATCGAGGATCCGGTCCATCGCCGGAGACTGGGCGCGGCGGCCGGACAGTTCGTGCACGACGAGCGCTCCTTCCCGGCTGCGGCGCGGCGGCTCGGCGCCATATTTGACGAGCACCTGGAGACGACGGCATGAGACAAACCCATTGGCAGCAGCTTGCCGACGCGCTCGACCGCGTGGCTGCATCCGGGCGACAGGTGGATTTCTGGTTGCGGGACGACGACGCCGCCGAGCCCTCGGCGGCGCTCGACCGCCTGGTCTCACTGGTCGACAAATACGAGGTTCCGGTAGTCATCGCCGCGCCGCCGGCGCTTGTGGGCGAGGCGCTTGCGCGCCGCCTCGATGGTCATGCCGGCGTCGGCGTCGCGGTGCACGGCTGGGCGCATCGCAACCACGCCCCGCCGGAGGAAAAGAAACAGGAACTCGGCGCGCACCGCTCGCGCGTCGCGGTTCTCGACGAACTCGCCGAGGGGCATGCGCGGCTCCAGACGCTGTTTCCGCGCAGTTTCGTGCCGATGCTCGTGCCGCCGTGGAACCGGATCGATCCTTCGCTCCTGGATGGCCTGCCCGGGATCGGGTTCGTAGCGCTATCGGTATTCGGACCGGAAAAGCCGTCGCCGTTCAAGCTCGTCAACACCCACGTCGACGTGATGGACTGGCACGGAACGCGCGGGTGCCGCGACCACGGATCGATCGTCGCCGATATCATCGCCAGGCTCAGGCAGGTTTGCGGCGATGACGAGAAGAAGCTGGACCAGACTGGACGCACCATCGGGCTCTTGACCCATCATTTGGTTCACGACGAGGCCGTCTGGTCGTTCATGGAAGCGCTATTCACCAGAACGGCGAAGCATCCGGCCTGTCGTTGGCGCACGGGCGTCGATCTCATCAACAGGTCATCTGACTGAGCGGCTGGCGATTGCCGCCGTCGGCCTGTTTGCCGAGCAGCGCGCTATTTTCCGGATGGATCGAGCGCATCAAGCGGTCTTCGGCGTTTTTCGCACGTCGCTTCAGCCGCTCCCGGGCACGACACTTTCTTCGTCCTTATCCGGCAGCAATCCGGTGCCAGGCGTCTTGCTCTTGTCGGTCAGCCGGTCCTTTGCGTGAGGTCCTGCGGTCGGAAGGTGCTTTCCGCCCGAGGGCTCCTTGCCCGTTTCTTCGATCGCCTGTTGTGCCTTCTTGTCCTTGCCCATCTGAAACTCCTGTCTTGCACAGGAGGAATCCGCGGAGCGTGAAATGGTTCCGGATCGAAGGCTGTTCACAGCGGCAAAGGGGCGACCTCGACAAGCCCGCGAGCAGAACGATTGAGCCTTTAGCCAAGGCGGACCGCGGTTCGTGCAGAACCGGTTGAGGCGATGCAATCACGGACCGCACTTCCGAGGGAAAAGCCGCTCGGCCCGAGGGAAACATCCCCGACCGTCTTCCGACGTTTAATCCAGATCGATGATCTGTCCGTCGCGGGCGGCAAAGGCGCCGGCGAAGGTCGCTTGAACGTCACGCTCCATGGCGGCCAATGCCTCGTCGGTGCGCGACGGGTCGTGGTGGAACATGGCGAGCTGTTTGACGCCGGCGGCCATCGCCAGTCGCGCGCCGTGCATGCCGGTCGAGTGCCCGTAACCCTGGAAATGCTCCATCTCGCTTTCGAGATAGGTGCAGTCGTAGACGAACAGGTCGGCGCCGGCGATCAGTTCGAGCACGCCGGGATCGAGAACACCCGGCTCGTGCTCGGTATCGTAGACGAGCGCGACGGCGCGGCCGTTCCATTCGATCCGGTAGCCGACGCAGCCGCCGGGATGATTGAGGCTCGTCGTGCGGATGGTGACGCCGGCGCGCGGGGTCAGCACGTCACCGGGTTTGAAGTCCATGCCGTCGAGGCTTGCCTGACAGATGTCCGGATCGACCGGGAACCACGGCGGGCGCATGAAATCGCGGATCATCTCCCGCGTGGTCATGGTTCCGTGCAGATGGCCGGACCAGAAGCGCACCGAATTGCGACACTTGTAGATGGGCTTGAAGTAGGGAAGGCCGATGATGTGGTCGTAGTGGCTGTGGGTAAAGAACAGATCGAACTCTTCGACGCCCTCGGCGATCAGGGCATAACCCGCCTCGCGCAGCCCGGACCCGGCATCGAACAGCAACACGTCCTTTCCGCATCGAACCTCGATGCAGGATGTATTCCCCCCATAGGCAAGGTATTGTTGGCCGGAGACCGGCAAACTTCCTCTTACGCCCCAGAACCGCACTCGAAAGTTGTCGTCACGCATTCAGTTTCGGCTTCACTACGCACGCTTGGATCATTTTGATCCTTGTGTGACTGTTAAACAAGCACAGATGGCCATACCCCTGCAACGCCATGGGTTATTATTTGGAAACTAACCTTCGCGTCGCCAAGTCCCGCTCCGGTCAAATCCGCTCCCCGCGCATGTTGTAGGCGGCTGAAGCGGACAGAGGTGTCCCCTTGGTAACAGCCAATGAAACTTTTTGTTGCGCTCGCGCGTGAATTATCTGACGAACGTTAAGGGGGAGCGAAGATCGAGGCGCAGATGACCGAGGCAATGGAAGGGCAATTTTACGACAGCGTGCCGCTTTTCGACGCCTTCGAAGGCGTTGCGGACGAGGCGAATTACCGGCCGTTGCCGGACGGCTGGCTGCTGGCCGTCGCCGATATCGTCAATTCGACCGGTGCGATTGCCGAAGGTCGCTACAAGACGGTCAATATGGCCGGCGCGAGCGTCATTTCCGCCCTGATGAACGTTCTCGAAGAAAAGACGATGCCCTTCGTATTCGGGGGGGATGGCGCGTTGGCGGCGCTGCCTGCATCGATGGCCGGCAGGGCGCGGGACGCGCTTGCCGCGGTGAAGACCTGGGTGGCGGAGGAACTTGATCTTGAGTTGCGGACGGCGCTGGTTCCGGTCAGCGACATTCGCCAGCACGGGCTCGACATGCGTGTCGCCCGCTTCAAGGCCAGCGACGAGGTTTCCTACGCGATGTTCGCAGGCGGAGGCGCAAGCTGGGCGGAGGCCGCAATGAAGGCCGGGCGCTATCATGTCGCCGCGGCGCCGGCCGGCAGCCGGCCGGACCTGACCGGCCTTTCCTGCCGCTGGAACCCGATCGAGTCCCGCCATGGCACCATCGCGTCGATCATCGCGGTGCCGGGGGCGAAAGGCAACGGTCCGCAGTTCCAGGCGCTGATCGCCGACATCGTCGCGCTTGCCGACGAGGAGGATCGCAACGGCCACCCCGTTCCCGCGCTCGGGCCTAACCCGCGCTTCTCTTTCCGCGGGATCGAGACGGAAGCGCGTGCTGCAGCACCCCGGGGACGTCGCGTCGGCGCGCGCGTCTGGATCACGCTGCAGACGCTGGCGCTTTTCGTCTGCCTCAAGATGGGCTGGAACCTCGGCACTTTCGACACGAGCCGTTACCGTCGCGATCTCGCCGACAACACCGACTTCCGCAAGTTCGACGACGGCCTGAAAATGACGGTCGACATCAGCGCCGAGCGTCTCCGGCGGATCGAGGCGCGATTGCAACAGGCGGCGGCAGAAGGGGTGGGCCACTATGGCCTGCACCAGCAGGATTCGGCGCTGATGACCTGCATCGTGCCGACGCCGATGTCCCGCGATCACATGCATTTCGTCGACGGCGCCTCGGGCGGCTATGCGGTGGCGGCGAGCAAGCTCAAGGCCGCGCTGGTGCGTGACAAGGCCGCCCAGCCCTTCGCCGGCGGAGCAGCCTAGCCTTCAGCCTCGGGCGGCGCGCGCCGGCTGTTCGGCTACGCCTTGATGATGTGATCGCCGGTCAGGCCGTTGCGGTGGAAGACGTTGCGGGTGTCGACGAGGAGCGGCGCCCAGTTGGAAAGCGCTGCATAGTCCACCTGATCGTGGTCGGTGGCGATCAGCACGGCGTCGAACGTACTCACCGTGGTCTCGTCGAGCACAATCGAACGCCGGCCTTTGAGGGCGGCATATTCGCGCGTCGGCGGGATCTCGGCGACGTAGGGATCGTGATAGGCGGTGCGGCCGCCGCGCTCCTCGATCAACTCGATCAGGCGGAGCGAAGGGCTTTCGCGAATATCGGGAACGTTTTTCTTGTAGGCGAGGCCGATGACGAGGACGTTGGAACGGCTGAGCGCCTTGCCCGCATGCCGGTCCAGCGCCTCGGCCAGCCGGCTGACGACGTGGCGCGGCATCGCCGAGTTGATTTCGCCGGCAAGCTCGATGAAGCGCGTCGGCAGTTCGTATTCGCGCGACTTCCAGGTGAGGTAGAAGGGGTCGATCGGAATGCAGTGGCCGCCGAGACCGGGGCCCGGATAAAACGGCATGTAACCGAACGGCTTGGTCTTTGCCGCCTCGATCACTTCCCAGACATCGATGCCCATTGCCTCGTAGACGATCTTCAATTCGTTGACGAGCGCGATGTTGACCGAGCGGAAGATGTTCTCGGTGAGCTTCACGGCCTCCGCCGTGGCGTTGGAGGAGACCGGAACGACGGTCTTCACCACGGATGCGTAGAAGGCCTCCATCAGCTTTGCAGCCTCGAGCCCGTCGCCGGCGACCACCTTCGGAATGCTCACGGTTTCGTAGACCGGATTGCCCGGATCCTCGCGCTCCGGCGAAAAGCCGACGAAGAACTCGGCGCCTGACCTCAGTCCGGTGTCTTCGAGGATGCTGCGCACGACGCCGTCGGTCGTTCCCGGGTAGGTGGTCGATTCCAGCACGACGAGCTGTGCCGGCCGCAGGGTCGCGGCGATCGCGCGCGACGTGTTTTCGACGAAGGACAGGTCCGGGTCGCGGTGTTTGGTGAGCGGCGTCGGTACGCAGATGATGATGACGTCGCAATCCGCAAGGTTTCCGAAATCCGTCGTCGAGCGGAACCGGCCGGCATGGCTCTCCTGCGAAAGGACTGTATCCGGTACGGCCGCGATATAGGACTTGCCGGCGTCCAGCGCGACGATCTTGCCCGGGTCGATATCGAAGCCGATGACGGAGTAGCCCGCGCGTGCCGCCGCGATCGCCAACGGCAGGCCGACATAGCCAAGGCCGATGACGCCGACCTTGGCGCTGCGGGCAGAAATGGACGACAGCAGGCTTTCGAAGTGAGGTGAGGTCAAGTTTCGGTTCCGGATCTCGTGGACAGGCGGACAATGCCGCGCGAACATGTCGTGGTTTGTTGGAGAGAAACAAGTCCCAAGTCAAGCGAGCGGCAGTGCCGGGCCGGCCAGCAGGCCGTTGAGCCGGCTATCAAATCTTCGTGCTGCAACAGGTCGGAAAAATCTTCGTCCGCCTCTGGAAATCGGGGCCTGTCGTCAATATCTGCAATGTATAAGTGCCGCATTCCGGGTGCCTGCACGTCATCGACGCCGGAATCGGTTGGAGCATTTTCTTAACGGGCACGGCTCATCATCATCCACCGCGAACATGAACCGGCAAATTGCCGGGGCGTTCGCCGTCTCCGGATGCTGACGCGGGACGGTCTGTCATGATGAGGACGCGAAATGGGCCCGACGAACGACAACGTATCCGAAATCCTCATCGACAAGGTCGCCGACTGGCTGATGCGCACATCGCTGAGCGACGCGCCGCTGGAGACGATCGTCAAGGGCTTCTGCGAACGGCTGGCCGCCGCCGGCCTGCCGCTGATGCGTGTCCATCTTTCCTTTTCGATGCTGCATCCGCTTTACGACGCGCTCGGTTTTACCTGGGTGCGCGGCAAGGGCGTCGAGGTGAGCGGTCTTCGCCACGAGGAACTGGCGCTTAATCCCGAGCGCTTCCTGCAGAGCCCCTATTATTACCTGCTAAACAACAATCTCGAGCATGTCCGCCGGCGTATCTACAAGGACACGCCGTCCGAGTTCCCGATCTTCGACGACCTCAAGGAGATGGGGGCGACCGATTATCTGGCCTTCATGCAGTCGCTGGGCGCCGATTCCGGCCACGGCATGGTCGGATCCTGGACGACGGACCGTCACGGCGGGTTTACCGACGATGTTATCGGCGCGCTCTTGAAGCTGCAGCATCATCTGGCGGTCGCCGCGAAGATGGCGGTGCTCGGCAAGCTCGCCGACAACATGCTGACCACCTATCTCGGCTCCAGTGCCGGCCGGCGGGTGATGAGCGGCCAGGTGCGCCGCGGCGACGGCGAGACCGTGCGCGCGGTCCTCGTGATGGGCGACATGCGCCGCTCGACGATGCTGGCGGAAAAGGAAGGGCGCCAGTCCTACATCGAGACGCTGAACACCTATTTCGATGCAATCGCAGCACCGTTCAACCGCAACGGCGGCCATATCTTGAGTTTCGTCGGTGACGGATTCATCGCCGTCTATCCGTGCGGGCGTCACAAGGAGCCCTCGGAATTTGCCGCCCGCGAGGCCTTTGCCGCCGTGCGCGCGGCAACGGCGCGCATGGAGATGCTGAACGGCGAGCGGCGCAAGCAGGCACGTGATCCGATCGGCTATGGCATTGGCCTGCATGTCGGCAACGTGATGTTCGGCAATGTCGGCCTGCGTGACCGGCTGACGTTCTCGGCCTTCGGCTCCGCCGTCAACGAAGTCCAGAGGTTGCAGAACCTGACCAAGAAATATGCCCACAGCGTCGTCGCGAGCGAAGCCTTCGTCAATTATTGCGGCGGCGACTGGACGGCGCTCGGCCAGGAAAAACTCAGGGGCGTCCGGCAGAAGTTCACGATCCTTTACCCCAACGATGCGGCGCTGCTTGCAAGGGCCGACGAGCGCTTTGACGACGTGTTGCAGGATGGACTTTCCGAGGCGGAGCATGTCATGCTGCTTCACCGTAATACGCGTCCGCTCCAGCCGCCGCGCGGCCTCATCGACAAGATGCTTCAATAGGGGGAAGAATGTTTCGCACCGTCCTTTTCGCCGCTTCCATCGTCATGGCCGGGAGCGCGATGGCGCAGCCATGGGAAACCAAGCTTATCGACGGTTTCGAGGGGCAGAATTTCGCGCCCGAGGGCGGGCTCTACTACCGCGAGAATTTCGAGCAGACCGCCGGCACGGTGGAGTTCCAGAACCAGGTCACGCGCAACGGCAAGGGGGCGCTCAAGCTGAGCGTCGTTCCGACCTGCCCCGATTCGCTCGACGGTTGCAGCGAACGGGCGGAAATCTGGGAGAAGACAGCGCTGCGCGTACCCTACGACCAGGGGGTCTGGTACGGTTTTGCGGTCAAGTTTGCCGATCCGATCCCGAACGAGGATCACCGTTACCTGATCGCCCAGTGGAAGCGCGAAATCGACCCGGGTGCCGAAGGCGATTTCAGCCCGTTCCTCGCCTTGAGGCTCGAGGCCGGCAAGCTCTTTGCCACGGTGGAAACGAACTACATTGCACCGCTGTCGGCCGGGCCTGATGGAAAGCCGGCGGTCTGCAAGCCCGGCGAGATCCCCGTGTGGGGGCGGCCCGGCGTGAACCAGATGCGCATGCTGGTTGCGGCAGACAGCAACTGGGAGCTCATAGACGGCAGCCTCTTCAATGCCTGCACCGATGCGATCAAGGTGACGAACCACGGCAATCCGTTGCCCGACCCGAAGTCCGGCTGGATCGACTTTGCCATCTACACGCTGCCGGGCGCCCATGGCACCGGGCGCATCGAACTCTTCGCCAATGACAAGCCGATCATCACGGTGACGGGGCATATCGGCCATGCCGACAAGGGGCTCGGCAAGAACCAGTACTTCAAGTTTGGCCCCTATCGGGCAGCCGATAGGACCGACTGGACGCTGTTTTACGATGACTTCCGTCGCTCGCCGAATTGCGCCGATGTCTTGAAGTCCGGTGCGTGCCCAGCTCTCTAACCGACTGAAGATGCAGGTGGGTATAGCCTCGGCTGCGACCGGGCGTGCTGGACAGCCCTTAGAAGCTGCGCTAGTCTTTTTTTAGAGGCGGCGGATAAAAAGCAATGAGGGAAGCGTGCTGCTATGACATCAGGGGCGGACCTGCTTCGAGTTGAAGGTCTGCGGATCACATTCTCGGTGCTCGGCGGCGAAGTTCAAGCCGTCAATAACGCGAATTTCAGAATTTTGCCCGGCAAGGTCACGGCGCTTGTCGGCGAATCCGGATCGGGGAAATCCGCAATCAGCCAGGCGGTGATGGGCATTTTGCCCAACGTCGCCAAGGTTGGTGGCAAAATTTTGTTCAACGACCCGACGACGGCGGCAAAGCCGACCGACCTGCTCTCGCTGGAGCGGGAAGGGGAGGAAATCCGCAGCCTGCGCGGTACGCGCATCAGCAAGATCTTCCAGGAGCCGATGACGTCGCTGTCGCCGCTCCACACGATCGGAAACCAGATTTCCGAAGTGCTGAAGATCCACACGGACGCGGAAAAGGCCGAACGCCGCGCGCGCACCGAAGAGTTGCTCGGCTATGTCGGCTTCGCCAATCCGAAGCGCGCCTACGACATGTATCCGTTCGAGCTTTCCGGCGGCATGCGCCAGCGCGCGATGATTGCCATGGCATTGATCTGCCGACCGGCGCTGCTGATCGCCGACGAGCCGACGACGGCGCTCGACGTGACGGTGCAGGCGCAGATCCTGAAACTGCTGCGCGAGCTTCAGGTGAAGCTCAACATGGCGATGCTGCTGATCACCCACGACCTCGGCGTCGTTGCCAACATGGCCGATGAGGTCGTGGTGATCTATCACGGTCAGATCGTCGAGGCCGGCCCAGTCGAAGCAATCTTCCGCAACCCTCAGCACCCCTATCTCAAGGGGCTGATGGCCGCCGTTCCGCATTTCGACATGAAGCCGGGAGAACGGCTGAAGGCGTTGCGCGAGGTGCCCGTCAAGGCCGGAACGCTGCTTGGCACGTCGGCGGCCGACAGGCGTCAAGGGCCGGAAGTCCTCCTGTCCGTGCGCAATGTCTCGAAGACCTATGGCACGCGGAAGTCGTCGTGGTTCGGCGGCGGCGAGAGTTCGCATCACCGCGCCGTCGACAACGTCAGCTTCGACATCCGCCGCGGCGAATGCCTTGGCCTTGTCGGTGAAAGCGGCTGCGGCAAGACGACCGTCAGCAAGATCCTGATGCGCGCGGTGACGCCCGACAGCGGTTCGGTGACCTTCGACAATGGCGAGGGGCCGGTTGACGTGTTGAAGGTGCAGGGCGACGAGTTGCAGGCGATGCGCTCGAAGATCCAGATGGTGTTCCAGGACCCGGTCTCTTCGCTTTCGCCGCGCATGACGGTCAAGAACATCCTGAGCGAGCCGCTGGAGATCCACGGTCGCGGTACGGCAAAGTCGCGTGTCGAGATGGTGCGCTCGCTGCTGCAGGCGGTCGGGCTCGACCAGCGCTTCATCAACCGCTACCCGCACAGCTTTTCTGGCGGCCAGCGTCAGCGTATCGGCATTGCTCGCGCCTTGGCGCTGGTTCCGGAACTGTTGATCTGTGACGAGCCGGTCTCGGCACTCGACGTTTCCGTTCAGGCGCAGATCCTGAACCTTCTGAAGGACCTGCAGAAGGAGCTTGGGCTTACCTGCCTGTTCATCTCGCACAACCTTGCCGTCGTCGACTACATGGCGGATCGCATTGCCGTCATGTGCGCGGGCCGCATTGTCGAGGTTGCGCCGCGCGAGGTGCTGATGCGCAAGCCGGTACACCCCTATACCAAATCGCTGCTGGCGGCTGTACCTTACCCGGATCTGGACCGGCCGCTCGATTTCGACAGGTTGAAGGACAGCGAAGGTTCCGACATGCGTCGTTGGGGCGCTCAGTTCCGCGAAGATGACGCCAGTGACGCGCTTACCCCTGCCGATCTCGGTGGCGATCATTTTGTGTTGGCGCGTCGATCCGTGGATGCAAGGGAGTTGCGACCATGATCACCCGTCGAACTGTACTGGCATTGCTTGCAACCGTGGCTCTTCCAAGCCGGCTCTTTGCCGCTGCCGGCGAGCCGGCATTCCTGGAAACACTGATTGCCGACGGCAAGCTGCCGCCGCTTGCCGAGCGGCTGCCCAAGACGCCCCGCGTCATCAATGTCGCGGCGATGGGACGCAAGCCCGGCAAGTATGGCGGCGTCGTGCAGATGCTGATCGGCAGCGCCAAGGATATCCGGCTGATGACCGTCTATGGTTATGCCCGGCTGGTTGGCTTTGATGAAACGCTGAAACTCGAGGCGGACATCCTTGAAAGCTACGAAACCGTCGAGGATCGCATTTTCACCTTCCATCTGCGGGAAGGGCACAAATGGTCCGACGGAACGCCGCTGACGACCGAGGACTTCCGCTATTGCTGGGAGGACGTTCTCAACAATGAAAAGCTGAGCCCGGCCGGCATGCCGACGGCGCTCGTCATGGATGGCGAGACCGGCAAGTTCGAGGTCATCGACGAGCGCACCGTGCGTTATTCCTGGTCGACCCCCAATCCGGACTTCCTGCAGAAGCTGGCGGGGCCGCAGCCGCTGGTCGTGGCGATGCCTTCGGCCTATCTCAAGCAGTTCCATGAGAAGTACCAGGAAGAGGACAAGCTGAAAGCCCTCATGAAGGAGGAGAGGGTTAAAAAGTGGAGCCAATTGCATATGCGCATGGCCCGCTCCTATCGTCCGGAGAATCCGGACCTGCCGACGCTGGACCCCTGGCGCAACACCACGCCACTGCCTGCCGAACAGTTCGTCTTCGAACGCAATCCGTATTATCACCGCGTCGATGAGAACGGGCTGCAACTGCCCTATATCGACAAGTTCGTGCTGAGCGTCAGCTCGTCTGCACTGATACCGGCAAAGACCGGTACCGGCGAAAGCGACCTGCAGGCAACGGGCATCGATTTTGTCGACTACACGTTCCTCAAGGACTCCGAAAAGCGGTATCCGGTAAAGGTGCTGCTCTGGAAGAAGACGCAAGGGTCGCGGTTGGCGCTCTTGCCCAATCTCAACTGCTCCGATCCGGTCTGGCGACCGCTGCTGCAGGATGTGCGCGTTCGTCGCGCGCTGTCGCTTGCCATCGATCGCACCGAAATCAACAAGGCGGTTTTCTACGGGCTGACCAAGGAGAGCGCCGATACGGTGCTGCCCGACAGCCCGCTCTTCCGTCCGGAATACGCCAATGCATGGGTTGCCCATGATCCCACCCAGGCGAATGCCCTGCTCGACGAGGTCGGGCTGACCAAGCGCGGCAGCGACGGCATCCGGATACTGCCCGACGGGCGGGCGGCGCAGATCGTCGTCGAGACGGCTGGCGAGAGCACGCTCGAGACGGACGTGCTGCAGCTCATCACTGACTACTGGCAGAAGATCGGCATATCCCTGTTCATCCGCACCTCGCAGCGCGATACGTTCCGCAGTCGCGCCGTCGGTGGTGAAATCATCATGTCGATGTGGTTCGGGATCGACAATGGCGTGCCCACGGCAGACATGAACCCGGGGCAACTGGCTCCGACGGCCGACGACCAACTGCAATGGCCGGTCTGGGGGCTCAACTATCTTTCGCACGGAGAGATGGGCCAGGCGCCGGATCTGCCGGCGGCCGTCGAGCTGACGGAGCTGCTGCAGCGCTGGCGGCATTCGGCCGAAGACGCCGAGCGTGCCGAAATATGGGGGCGGATGCTGTCGATCTATACCGATCAGGTGTTCTCGATCGGGATTGTCAACGCATCGCTGCAGCCGATCCTTGTTGCCAAGAAGCTGGTGAATGTGCCGGAGACGGCGCTCTACGGCTTCGATCCCACGGCCTATTTCGGCGTCTATAAACCCGATACCTTCTGGATCGAGCAGGAAGGCTGACATGCTGCGTTATATTCTCTGGCGTATCGCGGCAATGGTTCCGACCTTGCTCATCATTTCCGCTCTTGTGTTCACCATCATTGAGTTGCCACCCGGCGATTATTTCGAAAGTTACATTGCCGAGATCAAGGCCCAGGGCGAAGGCGTCGACATGGAGCAGATCGAGGCGCTCCGGAAGGAGTACGGCTTCGACCAGCCGGCGCTGCTGCGCTACGTCCATTGGGTCGGCGGCATGCTGCAGGGCGATTTCGGCTACTCCTTCGAATACGAACTGCCCGTCAGTGATGTCGTCGGTGACCGCCTGTGGCTGACGATCCTCGTCTCCTTCGTGACGATTATCTTCACCTGGCTGATCGCCTTTCCGATCGGCATTTATTCGGCAACCCACCAGTATAGCTGGGGCGACTATGGCCTGTCGCTGATCGGGCTGATCGGCATTGCCATCCCGAACTTCATGTTGGCGCTGATCCTCATGTACTTCGCCAATATCTGGTTCGGGATTTCGATCGGCCATCTGATGGACCAGAAGTACCTGGCAGAGCCAATGAGTTGGGCCAAGGCAAAATCGATCCTCGAACACATCTGGATCCCGGTCATCATCGTCGGTGCGGCCGGCACCGCCGGCATGATCCGGCGCCTGCGCGCCAACCTGCTCGACGAATTGCAGAAGCAGTATGTGGTGACGGCGCGCGCCAAGGGGCTGTCGCCGATGCGCACCCTGGTGAAATATCCGCTGCGCATGGCGCTGAACTTCTTCATCTCGGATATCGGGTCGATCCTGCCGGCGATCATTTCAGGCGCTGAAATCACCGCCATCGTGCTTTCGCTCGAAACGACCGGCCCGATGTTGATCAAGGCGCTGCAGAGCCAGGACATGTATCTTGCCGGGTCCTTCCTGATGTTCCTGGCCTTCCTCACCGTGATCGGCGTGCTGATTTCCGATATCGCGCTCGCCATTCTCGATCCCCGAATTCGGCTGCAAGGCAGGAGCACCAAGTGACGTCATTTCTCCCGGCGCCCGGCGAGCCCCTGCCGCACTACGTATCGACAGCCCCGTTCGATCCCTATTCCGTCGAGGCGATGACGGACGAGCAGGTCCGCGTCAATCAGGCGTCCCAGCTGCGTCTGATGTGGTGGAAGTTCCGCCGCCATCGGCTCGCGCTTGTGTCGGGCATCTTCCTTGCCGCGCTCTACCTGATGATCCTCATCTGCGAGTTCCTGGCGCCCTACAACCTGCACACCCGCAACATGGATTTCATCTATGCGCCGCCGCAGGCGGTGCATTTCTTCCATGAGGGCAGTTTTGTCGGGCCGTTCGTCTACGGCCGAACGATGACGCTCGATATGGATACGCTGAAGCGCAACTATGCCGACGACGTCACGGATGTGCAGCGGCTTCGCTTCTTCTGCCGCGGCGACAGCTATCGCTTCTGGGGGCTGTTCGAAAGCAACGTGCACCTCGTCTGCCCGGCCAAGGACGGCCAGGCCTTCTTCCTCGGAACGGACCGCCTCGGCCGCGACGTGCTGTCGCGCATCATCTATGGCGCGCGCATTTCGCTGACGATCGGTCTGCTCGGCATCACCGTCAGCTTCGTGCTCGGTATCGTCATCGGCGGCCTTGCCGGCTATCACGGCGGCGTCTTCGATCTGATCGTCCAGCGCGTCATCGAGGTGCTGCAGTCGATCCCGAGCATTCCGCTCTGGCTGTCGCTGGCGGCGATCATGCCGGCGACCTGGAGTCCGATCCTCATCTATCTGGCGATCACCATCATCCTCGGTCTGCTCGATTGGACCGGTCTTGCGCGCGCCGTGCGCTCGAAGCTGCTGGCCTTGCGCGAGGAGGACTATGTGCTTGCGGCCCAGCTGATGGGCGCAAAGAGCAGCCGCATCATCGGCCGGCATCTCGTCCCCGGCTTCATGTCGCACCTGATTGCCACCGCGACCATCTCGATCCCGGGCATGATCCTCGGCGAGACGGCGCTCAGCTTCCTCGGCCTCGGTCTCAGGCCGCCCATCACCAGCTGGGGTATTCTGCTGACGGAGGCAAAAAGCGTCAGCGTCATTGCCTTCTATCCCTGGCTCCTATTTCCCACAATTCCGGTCATTCTTGTGATTTTGGCGTTCAACTTCTTGGGAGATGGGTTGCGTGACGCGGCCGATCCCTACAAATGAAGCCCGGTTTGACGCAGCCGTACTGCCAGCGTGAAACGGTTCATCGTACCCTGAGCGAAAGGTTTCTTGCATGATGCGGCGTTTCGAAGATGCCCGGATCCTCATGTATAGCCATGACACGTTCGGGCTCGGACACCTGAGGCGTTGTCGCACGATCGCGCATTCGCTGGTGGAAGACTATCGGGGTCTGAACATCCTGATCATTTCCGGCGCGACGATCGCGGGCGCCTTCGACTACCGCGCGCGCGTGGATTTCGTGAAGATCCCGAGCGTCATCAAGCTGCACAATGGCGACTATACCTCGCTCGATCGCCACATCGAACTCGACGAGACCTTGAAGATGCGCCAGGCGATCATTCGCCATACGGCCGAGACGTTCAAACCCGACATCTTCATCGTCGACAAGGAGCCGATGGGGCTGCGCGGCGAGGTCGAGGAGACGCTTACCTACCTGAAAGCGCACGGCACGACGCTGGTCCTCGGCCTGCGCGAAGTCATGGATGCGCCGCACCTTCTGGAGGCGGAGTGGAAGCGGCGCGACACCATGCGCAAGATCGAGCAGTATTACGACACGATCTGGGTCTATGGCCCGCCGGATTTCTACGACCCTCTGACCGAACTCGACGTGCCGCCGGCCGTGCGGGAACGGATGAACTTCGTCGGCTTCCTGCAGCGCAGCGTCCCGCGCGCGGAATTGCCGGGCCACAAGCCTGAGGGAGACTACATCCTCGTCACCACGGGCGGCGGCGGCGACGGAGCCGACCTCATCCACGACGTCATTCACGCCTATCAGGAAGACCCTGAGCTTACCCACAAGGCACTGATCGTGCTCGGCCCCTACATGCCGGTCAAGAAGCGGGAGAAGCTGATCCGCAAGGGCAGCAAGATCCCCTATATCAAGGTGATCGAGTTCGACAACCGCATGGAGGAACTCATTGCCGGCGCGAAAGGCGTTGTCGCGATGGGCGGCTACAACACCTATTGCGAAATTCTCTCCTTCGACAAGCCGGCGCTGATCGTGCCGCGCATCCAGCCGCGCGAGGAGCAGCTGATCCGCGCGCGCCGTGCCGCCGAGCTGGGCTTGGTCGAGATGCTGCTGCCGAACGAAGCGGAGGATCCGCTGCGGCTGGCGGCGGCGCTCAAGGCGCTGCCCTATCGCGCGCCACCGTCGAAGAGCAGCGCCAACGGCCTGCGGCTGGAAGGTCTTGTGCATATCTCCGAAATCGTCAGCAGATGGCTGCAACGATCATCCGGCGACCATCTGAACATCGTGAAGAAATCGAGCTGAAGCATTGCCGACAGACCGCAAGATTGCAGTCGTGCTGAAGGGCTACCCGCGTCTTTCGGAAACATTCATCGCCCAGGAACTGCTTGGCCTCGAGCGCGCCGGGATCGAACTCGTCCTGATCTCGCTGCGGCGTCCGACGGACGGCAAGCGCCATCCGGTCCATGACGAAATCCGCGCCGACGTCCATTACCTGCCGGAATACCTGCACGAGGAACCGCTAAGGGTCTTGCACAGCCTTGTGCGCTGCCTGCCGAAACCTGGTTTCTGGCGCGCCCTCGGCCTGTTCCTCAAGGATCTGCCCCGCGATTTCAGCCGCAACCGTTTTCGCCGGCTCGGCCAGGCGCTGGTGCTCGCCGCCGAATGGCCGGGGGAGCCTCGCTGGCTGCACGCCCATTTCATCCATACCCCCGCCTCGGTGACGGCCTATGCCAGCGTGATCGCCGGCACGCCCTGGACCTGTTCGGCCCATGCGAAGGACATCTGGACCTCGCCCGACTGGGAGCTTTCCGAAAAGCTCGGCCTTGCGCGCTGGACCGTGACCTGTACGCGCATGGGTTACGAACATCTCCGCAGCCTTGCGAGCGACAAGACGAGGGTTCACCTGAGCTATCATGGCCTCGACCTCGATCGCTTCCCGTGCTTCGACGGCACGCATTCAGACCGAACGGGTTCCGATCCGGCGGACCCCGCCCGCATCGTCAGTGTCGGCCGTGCGGTGGGCAAGAAGGGCTACGACGTGTTGCTGAGGGCGCTCGCCCGGCTTCCGGCCGACCTCCACTGGCAGTTCGAGCATATTGGTGCGGGCGAATTGACGGGGCAGTTGAAAACCCTGGCAAAAGAGCTCGGTATCGCGGACCGCGTCCTGTGGAAGGGCGCGCTCGACCAGACCGACGTGCTTGCGCACTATCGGGCAAGCGACGTCTTCGCGCTCGCCTGCCGGATCACCGCGGACGGCGACCGGGACGGGTTGCCGAACGTGCTCGTCGAAGCGTCGAGCCAGCGGCTGGCCTGTGTCTCGACCGCCATATCCGGCGTGCCGGAACTTCTCGAAGATGGCGAAAACGGTCGCGTCGTTCCGTCCGAGGACCCTGAGGCGCTTGCGATCGCGCTTGAGGAGCTGATCCGCAACCCAGGCCTTCGCCACCGGTTCGGCGACGCTGCGGAGCGCAAGGTCCGCGGGCAGTTCGACCACCATACCAGCATCGAACAACTCGCCGGCCTCTTTGCCAGCGAATGGAGCGCCGCCTGATGCGTGCACGTCGCGTTTTCTTCTACGTACAGCACCTGCTCGGCATCGGCCATCTCGCGCGCGCAAGCCGGATCGCGAGCGCATTGGCGGCCAAAGGCTATGACGTGACCGTCGTGACGGGCGGCAGCCCGGTGCCCGGGTTCCCGGCAAGCGATGTGAAACACGTGGCCTTGCCGCCGGTGCTGGCTGGCGACAAGGGGTTTACCGGACTTGCCGATGGCGAGGGAAACCCGGTCAGCGAGGCTTTCAAGCAAAAGCGCCGGAATCTCCTGATCGAGGCATTCCTTGCCTGCAAACCTGACATCGTCATCTTCGAGGCTTTTCCCTTCGGTCGCCGCCAGATGCGTTTCGAACTGATGCCCCTGCTGGAGGTGATCGAGAAGCAGGATCCGCGGCCTCTCGTCGCCGCGTCGCTGCGCGATATCCTGCAGGAGCGGACGAAGCCCGGGCGCGCCGAGGAAACCCTCGATGTGGTCAGGGCGCATTTCGACCTCGTGCTCGTGCATGGCGATCCTGCTTTTGCGCGGCTTGAGGAGACCTATCCCTATACAGCGGAGATCGAAGACAAGATCGTCTATACCGGTCTTGTGGCCGGCCATGCCCCTGAGCCTCCGGCTGAAAGGTTCGACGTTCTTGTTTCGGCCGGCGGCGGCGCGGTCGGCAAGGAGCTGATCGGCGCTGCGTTGCAGGCGGCCGGGCTGCTGGCGAGCGACCTTAAATGGTGCCTGATCACCGGGCCGAACCTGCCGCAGGACGACTATGAGGGCTTTGCTGCCGCAGCGCCGGCAAACGTGCAGCTGTTCCGTTTTCGCAAGGATTTCGCGAGCCTGCTGTCGGGCGCACGGCTCTCTGTCTCCCAGGCCGGCTACAACACCGTCTGCGACATCTTCCGCGCCGGCTGTGCGTCGCTGCTCATCCCCTTCGTCGCAGGTGGCGAGACGGAACAGTCGACCCGCGCGGCAAGGCTTGAAAAGCTCGGCCTTGCCGGAGTTCTGCCCGAGGCGGAGGTGACGCCGGAGCGGCTGGCGCGCGATATCGAGGCGATGCTTGAGCGGCCGAAACCGGACATTCCGCCGCTCGATCTCGACGGTGCGATGAAGACGGCCGAAATCCTCGATCGCCACGCGTGCGCTTGAAACTGCGCCGCGAGCGGCGGGGAAGAGAGCCTCAAATGGGCCCGATCAGGGGGCCCGATCAGATCGTGCCGATCAGCATGAAGCGGGTATATTTTTTGGTCGGCAGCGCCCCGGCGAATTCGACGGTCGTCAACGCTGCCTGCTTGGCGAATTCGTCGACCGAGGCGACGCAGTTGATATGGGTCGGCTCGCTGAAATAATCGTTGGACTGCAGCAGCACCCGCGTTCCGGCCGGAATGCGATCGCGCCACGCCTTGAGGTCCGCGATATGCTCGCAGCTCGTGTTGATCACCAGGTCCGCCGCCAGCGCCGCGTAATCGATCGCATACATGTCGGCGGTCACGGCACGGAATTTTTCCGGGAAGGCGGCGTTCAGCGTCCGCGCAACGGCTTCGACGTCCGCGTCGATGTCGAAGCTGTCGACGGCGGCCACGTCGAAGCGCCGGTCTTCCAAGAGCATGGCGCCGAGGATGCCGTACCAGCCGCCGAGGATGGCAATCCTGCCGTAGGAGGGGCCGGCCACCTCAAAGAGCGTATCGCGCGCCCAGACCTTGCAGGCGACCTGCTTGTGATTGAAGGCATTGGCGATATGGGCGTCGGGGTGCTTGGCAATCACCCGGCCGATCCCTTCGATCAGCGGACTGCGCGTGTAGGTGGCTATACCACGCGTCAGATCAAAGGCATGCTCGTACCAATCGCTGGTTTGGCAGGGGTGGTGGCTGGTGTGTTTCATGCCGTCGTTGTAAGCTGCGCACCGAGCGAGTGCAATAACGGCGTGTGCTTTCGGGAGCGTCGACCTCTGCCGGTTGACGACAAGGCCGCCTGTTGGAAACCGCGTCCATTGCAGATTTCCCTCGCACCTGCATAATCGATCAACCGGATTCGGCGCCGGGCGGAATATGCAGGCGTGCCTCCACGAGCGCGTGCCACAAGGCACCCATCCGGAGGCGTCGCCGAAGAGTGATGCGTGCTGGGGTCATATGGCACCCAGCCCGCCAGCAGCAGTCGTGTTCAATAGGGTCCTATCGCCAGTAACATGGAACCACGCCTTTCCCGCTATATCTGGACCCACACGCGCAAGGACCAGCTCTGGATCCTGGTTGTCGTCGCGCTGTCGATGATCCCCTACTTCCTGTCCTTCGATCTGCCGAAGCAGATCGTCAACGGACCGATCCAGGGCGATGGCTTCGACAGTCCGGAGGCCACGCAGGCCTTCCTGGCGATATCCTTTGACCTGCCGTATGTCGGTACGATCAACCTCTTCGACGGATTCCAGCTCGGCCGCGAAGGCATGCTGCTTGCCCTCAGCCTGGTGTTCCTGGCCCTGGTGGTGGTCAACGGGCTCTTCAAGTTCTACATCAACACCTTCAAGGGCCGGCTCGGCGAACGGCTCCTGCGGCGCATCCGCTTCGAGCTCGTCGATCGGGTGCTGCGCTTTCCGCCCAGCCACTTCAAGCGTGTGAAGCCGGCCGAAATCGCGACGATGATCAAGGACGAGGTCGAGCCGCTCGGCGGCTTCACCGGCGACGCCTTCGTCTCGCCCGCCCTGCTCGGCGGCCAAGCCCTGACGGCGCTCGTGTTCATCATCCTGCAGAGCTTCTGGCTCGGGCTGATCGCAACGCTGATCGTCGCGGTTCAGGCGGTCATCATTCCGCGCATGCGCAAGCGGCTCCTCGTGCTTGGACGCGAGCGGCAGTTGACGGCGCGCGAGCTCTCCGGCCGCGTCAGCGAAATCGTCGACGGTATCGGCGCGATCCGCGGCCACGACACGTCGAACTACGAGCGCGCCGACATCGCGGCGCGGCTCGGCCGGATCTTCAAGATCCGCTACGACCTCTACCAGTGGAAATTCCTCGTCAAGTTCATCAACAACTTCCTGGCGCAGGTCACGCCGTTCCTGTTCTATGCGATCGGCGGCTATTTTGCCCTGCAGGGTCGCCTCGACATCGGTCAGCTCGTTGCCGTCATCGGCGCCTACAAGGACCTGCCGGGTCCGCTGAAGGAACTGATCGACTGGGACCAGGCCCGTCAGGACGTCCAGGTAAAATATGCGCAGGTGGTCGAGCAGTTCAGCGTCGACACGCTGCTGGATCCGAAGGTCCAGGCGGTCGCGACGACCGCTGCCGTGCCGCTCGCCGGCCCGCTTGCCGCCGTCAACCTGACGGTGATCGACGACGGCGGCTCGACCCTGCTCGACCACGTGTCGCTGCAAGTGCAGCCGGGCGAGAAGGTGGCGCTGATGGGCGGCGGCGAAGTGCTCGCCGAGGCCTTCGGCCGGCTCGTCTGGCCGGCAAGCGGCAAGGTCGTCGTCGGGGGGCAGGACATTCTGGAAATGCCCGAGTCGGTGACCGGTCGGCGGATCGCCTACGCCTCGTCCGACGTCTACGTCTTCCAGGGCAGTCTCGGCGACAACATCCTCTACGGGCTGAAACACGCGCCGCTCACGAACCAGGTCTATGAGGGCGAACGCGCATCGCATCGCAAGTGGGAGGTGACGGAGGCAAGGCTCGCCGGCAATCCGCATCTCGACGTTGAAAGCGACTGGATCGACTATCAATCCGCCGGCGCGAGCGGGCCGGACGATCTGCTGGTGCAGATCCGGCCGGTTCTCGACGCCGTGCTTCTGACCAACGACGTCATGGCGCTGGCGGTGCGTTCGACCATCGATCCGCACCGGCACGCGGAGTTTGCCGCTGGTATCGTCGAGATGCGCAGCGCGCTCCGGCAACGTCTCGAGAAGGAAAAGCTCAGCGATCTCGTCGTGTTCTTCGAGCCCGGGACCTACAATGTCGAGGCGACGATCGGTGAAAACATGCTCTTCGGCACCATCACCGACCAGGCGATGTGGGCGGATGCGCTCGAGCACCACCCGTTCTTCAAGTCGATCCTGCAACGGGTTGGCCTGCGCGATGCCTTCTACGAGATGGGCATCGAGATCGCCGAGAACGTCGTCGAACTGTTCCGCGACCTGCCTCCGGATCACCCGTTCTTCCAGCAGCTGACCTTCATGACCGCCGAGGAAATCCCGGTTTATGAAGCCATCCTCCAGAAGGTCCGCACGAAGGGCAAGGGCGAGGTGTCGGAAGACGATCAGATCAAGGTGATAAGACTGTGCTTCGATTATATCGAGCCACGGCACCGTTTCGGTCTTTTGACCGACGAGATCATGGCAAAGATCGTGGCCGCCCGGCGCGAGTTCGACGAAGGCTTGCCGGCCGATCTCGCCGGCATGATCGAGCATTACCGTCCGAACCGCTTCATCGCCTCCGGCAGCATCATTGACAACGTGCTCTTCGGGCGTATCGGTCACAAACACGCCGACGGCTCGGAGAAAATCCGTGCCATCGTTCGGGATCTCTTCGAGGCGGGTGGCCTCTACAACGAAGTGCTCGCCTTCGGCTTCGACTACAATGTCGGCGCCGGCGGCAAACGACTGACGGCCGCGCAGCGACAGAAGCTCGACCTTGTGCGCGCGCTGATCCGCAGTTGTGACTACTACATCTTCAATCAGCCGCTGCTGGCGCTCGACCAGCGCGTCCAGGAGCAGGTCGTCCGCAATGTCTTTGCTATGCTCGATCAGAGCGGGCGAGACCCGGCGATCGTCTGGGTCCTTGCCAATCCGGCGCTGACGGACCTCTTCGACCGCGTCGCCCAATTCGAAAACGGTCGCCTGGTGAACGACGCCCATGTGGATGAACGACCTGACTATAAGGAAATGGCATCTTGATGTAATATTAATGTCAGGGCACGAGCATATGGTCCCGCCGATGCGGGAGGCAAGTTGCTCCCGACGGGAACTCGGAGACACGGATTGTGATGTTGCTCAAAGATGAAGTCGAAATGCTGCGCCGAATAACCCTGTTCTCAGGATTGCCGCCGGCGAAGCTGAAACTTCTGGCCTTCACGTCCGACCGGGTCATGTACAGCGCCGGCGAAGCGCTGTTCTATCAGGGTGACATCGGCGATGCGGCCTATGTCATTCTTTCCGGCAAGGCGGAGGTGCTCATCAATACGGCGGGTGGGCCTTTCAAGATCGCAGAAGTCGAGCAGAACTCGATCGTCGGCGAAATTGCCATTCTCTGTAACACGCCACGCACCGCGACGGTGCGCACCAGCACACCGCTCGAAGCCCTGCGCATCCGCAAAGACGATTTCCTCAAGCTTCTGGCCGATTTCCCCGAGATGGCAGTGGAAATCATGCGTGTTCTCGCCGACCGCCTTGCGCAGACGACGGCGGAGTTGAGCGAGGCCCGCGGTCCGCGGGAGCCTGTAGACGCCTGAGCCTCTCCTTGGCGCCGGCGCGATCTTTCCGGAAAATGCGAGCCATGGCGCACGCGGGCAGTCATTCGCCTTGGGCATACGAGCCCTTCGCAAAATCGATTCCGCTTCGCCGGGATATGGGTTAGAGAAACGCCATGCGTTCGATCACCTATTTCCACAAGACCGTCCAGTTTCCCGACAAGCCGGAAAAGAAGCGCTTTTTCGCGCGGTTGCAGAGCGGCGACTGGGAGCCTTGCACGTTCCAGAACATCGAGCGCCTCGTCGACGGCAAGACGACCTTCATCGACATCGGCGGCTGGATCGGCGTGACGCCCTATTGGGCGGCCCAGATTGCCGACAACGTCATCACTGTGGAGCCTGATCCCGTCTGCTTCGGCATTCTCAGGGAGATGCAGCCCGAGAACCGCGGCGAGGTGCAGGTCATCAACGCCGCGCTCTCGGAGGATGACGTTCTCGTGCTGCATTCGGTGGGTGGCGGTTTCGGCAGCTCCGAGACGTCGGCCCTGATCGCTGACGACGACGGGGAGGCGATCCGCGCCCGCACGGTGACGATCGCGGCACTCCAGGAGATGGCCCGGACCGAAAGGCTCTGTTTCAAGATCGATATCGAAGGTTACGAGTATCGTGCGCTGGACCAGTTCCGCATGATCGACCGGACGCGGACAGCCGGCGTGCTGCTGGCCGTGCATCCGCAGATCCTGTTTGCGTCGCTGGAGGGCTCAAGGCTTTCGCGTGTTCTTCGCACGATGACCGCCACCATCGGATTGATCCGCAGCCTGAAAGGCTTCCGCCTCGACAATCCCTCGGCGATCTGGACGGCGCTGCGCAAATCGATCGCGCGCGGGGAGTTCCGCGGCTTCGACCTGCTGTTCGTTGCGCGAGATCGCCACCGCTAGGGAGCCGTTGGCGGTTCAAGTCCTCCATCCCAGGGGATACGAGACAGGCAATGCTCCGGGCATTCGCCTGGAGCCGGAACGATCGTCCGTCCGGTTAACCATGCTCCCGCGTAGAGTTAATTCTTCGTTTAAAGATGTTACCTGCGGTGGTATAAGCTTGCTGCTGCTATTTCCTGGTTTTGGTTGGGAGCGTCGTGGAGGGCGGCCGCATGTCATGGGTATTCGTTGCCGGTGTCGCCTATGGCCTGACGGCATTTTTTCTCGTCGCGATGACCTATCTTGAAGGATTGCAGGCGCGCGCCCCCTGGACCATGTACCGGCTCGCCGGGCTTCTGGTCTGCGTTTTCTGGCCGGTCCTGTTTCTGTACCTGATGTTCAGGATGGCATCGAAAAGACGAATTCCGGAGCGCTGACGGCAGGGGCCGGCGGCGCCTATCCCGAACGCGGCGCCCGAACCGCCGCATTTACCATACAACCAGAAAATGCCGGAGATTAACCCATGATTCGGCCATGCGGTTTATGGTCCGGCGGTGATCGAACGGTGTGAAAGTATCTCGGCATGTGCGGTTACGGTGGCTATTTCGGGGCGGTCCCGGAGGCGGAAATCCTTCTCAAGAGGATGGCCGCTGCGATCGCGCATCGCGGCCCGGATGAAAACGGCATTCTCGCTGCACCGGAGGCGGGGCTCGCCCATGTGCGGCTGTCGATCGTCGGTCTTGGCGACGGACAGCAGCCGATGTCCGACGAAACGGGCGATCTTTCGATCGCCTTTAACGGCGAGATCTTCAACTATGTCGAGTTGCGCGAGGAGCTGCGCGCCAAGGGGCGCCGCTTCCGCACGACGAGCGACACCGAGGTCATTCTGCACCTTTACGCTGTGATGGGCGAGGATTGCCTGTCCGTACTCAACGGCGACTTTTCCTTCGCGATCTGGGATCGACGCCGCCAGCGCATGATGTTGGCGCGCGACCGCATGGGTGTACGCCCGCTGTTTTACACGACCCATGGCGGCACATTCTACTTCGCCTCCGAAATCAAGGCGCTGCTTCAGGTTCCCGGCATTTCCGCCGAACTCGACCCGGTTGCGCTCGACCAGATCTTTACCCTCTGGGCGCCGATCGCGCCGCGGACGGGCTTTCGCGACATTCACGAACTCGAACCGGCTCACTTGATGATCGTCGAGAAGGGCAGGACGTCGATCCGCCCCTATTGGCAGCTCGACTATCCTGACCACGACGCGCCGCCGCTGTTTGCAGATGAGCGTAGCGCGGCTGAGGAATTGCGCGCCCTCCTCACCGATGCAACCCGGATCCGCATGCGGGCCGACGTGCCCGTCGGCTCCTATCTCTCAGGCGGGCTCGACAGCTCCATCGTCTCGGCTCTGGCGGCGGGAATGACGCCCCAGGGGCTGCGCACGTTTTCCGTGACCTTCGATAGCGTCGAGCACGACGAGAGCGCCTTTCAGATGGAAATGGCGACAGCGCTCGGCACGCATCACAGTGCGGTTGCCTGTCGCGCCGGCGACATCGCGAAGGTCTTCCCGCAGGTCATCCGTTTCGCGGAACGGCCGATCATCCGCACCGCGCCGGCACCGCTTTACCAGCTCTCGGGCCTTGTCCGCGAACAGGGGTTGAAGGTGGTGCTGACGGGCGAGGGCGCCGACGAGGTCTTTGCCGGATACGATATCTTCAAGGAGGCGCGGGTACGCCGTTTCTGCGGTCGCCAGCCCGGCTCGCGGATCCGCCCGCACTTGTTCCGCAAGCTCTATCCCTATCTGCCGGGCCTGCAGCAGCAATCGGCGGAATATCTCGCTGCCTTCTTCGGCGCCGGCGACGTGCCGCTCGACGATCCGTTGTTTTCGCATCGTCCGCGGTTCAAGAGCACGGCCGCGACCAAGATCTTCTTTTCTCCGGACCTGCGCGCCACGCTGAAGAATTACGACGCGGCGGAAGATCTGGCGAGCCGGCTTCCGGCTGCCTTCGGTCGCTGGCATCCGCTGCACCAGGCGCAGTATCTCGAAAGCCGCTTCCTTCTGCCCGGATACATTCTCTCCAGCCAGGGCGACCGCATGGCCATGGCGCATGGGATCGAGGGGCGTTTCCCGTTCCTCGACCATCGCCTCGTCGAGTTTGCGACGCGCCTGCCGCCGGAAATGAAACTGAAGGGACTTGTGGAGAAGCATATCCTGCGCGAGGCGACGAAGGATCTGCTACCTGCGACGATCGGTCAACGCACCAAGCAGCCCTACCGCGCACCCGACAGCCACTCCTTCACCGGCCCCGGTGAACTCGATTACGTTCGCGATGCGATGGGCGAGACGCGCATCGGCGACAGCGGCCTGTTCAATGCCAAGGCCGTGACCAAGCTCTATGAAAAATGCCAGTCGCAACCGGCGACCGGCTTCAGGGACAACGCCGCCTTCGTCGGTATCCTGTCGACGCAGCTCTGGCTGCAGACCTTTACCGGCACCAGCATCCGCGCCGCTGAAGCGGCCTGAAACCCATTGGGAAAGGAAATGAAATGACGGAAACGATCAAGGATAAGGTCAGGGCCTTTGTCATCGAGAACTTCCTGTTTGGCGATTCCTCTTACGATCTCGCCGACGGTGCCTCGCTGATCGAGAACGATATCATCGATTCGACCGGCGTTCTCGAACTCGTCGCCTTCATCGAGGACCAGTTCGGCATCGCCATGGCTGACGCCGACATCGTGCCCGCGAACCTCGATTCGCTCGCGCGCATCTCGGCCTTCATCGAGGCAAAGGCCGGAGTGCCGGCCACGGCCTAACCAAGACCCGAGGGCGTCCCATGCGGTTCGAGCAATTTCTCATCGGCAATGCGGCAAGGCATGCGGCCAAGACGGCGCTGGTCACCGATCGCAGGCGCCTCAGCTACGGCGAGTTCGACGACCTGTCGAACCGGCTGGCGGCCGCGCTGGCAAGGGCAGGCGTCAAGCGCAACGACCGCGTCCTCGTGTTCATGGACAATTGCTGGGAGGCGGCCGTCTCGATCTTTGCGATCCTGAAGGCGGGTGCGACCTTCAGCCCGATCAACGCCTCGACCAAGGCCGACAAGCTCGCCTATATCATCGACGACTGCGAGGCGGCCGCGATCCTGACTCAGGCCAAGCTGATGCCGGTGGTGACCGAGGCGCGCGGCCAGAGCGGCAAGGCGGATATCTTCGTCGCGTCGACCGCAGCACCCAATGGCCAGTCGCCCGCAGGCGCAGTGTCCTTCGAAGACTGCCTGTCGGCCGAGGCGACGCCGGTGCCGCATGGCGGCATCGACGTCGATCTGGCGATGCTGATCTACACGTCCGGCTCGACCGGGCGCCCGAAGGGCGTGATGATGACCCACCGCAACATCGATGCGGCGTCGGAATCGATCACCACCTACCTGCGCAACGAGCACGACGATATCATCCTCAACGTGCTGCCGCTCGCCTTCGACTATGGTCTCTACCAGTTGCTGATGGCGATCCGGCTCGGTGCGACGCTGGTGCTCGAGAAGTCCTTCGCGTTTCCGCATGCGATTTTCGAGCGTATTCGCGAGGAGGGCGTCACCGGCTTCCCGCTGGTGCCGACGATGGCGGCGATGATCCTGCAGATGCGTGACCTGGAGCCCGGTTTCCTGCCGAGCCTGCGCTACCTTTCCAATACCGCTGCCGCCCTGCCGCCGCCGCACATCGCGCGCCTCCGCGAGCTCTTTCCCGGCGCACGGCTCTATTCGATGTACGGGCTGACGGAATGCAAGCGCTGCACCTATCTGCCGCCGGAGGAGCTTGATCGCCGGCCGGGTTCCGTCGGCATCGCCATCCCCAATACGGAAGCCTTCGTCGTCGACGACGAGGGTAGCCGCGTGCCGCCGGGCGTTGCCGGCGAACTCGTCATTCGCGGACCGCACGTGATGCAGGGCTACTGGCGCAACGACGCGGCGACCGAGCGCATGCTGCGGCCCGGCCCGAACCCGTGGGAAAAGGTGCTCTATACCGGCGACCTCTTCCAGACGGACGAGCAAGGTTTTCTCTATTTCGTCGGTCGCAAGGACGACATCATCAAGACCCGCGGCGAGAAGGTCGCGCCGAAGGAAGTCGAGACCGTGCTGCATGCCCACCCCGGCATTGCCGAGGCCGTCGTCATCGGCATGCCGGATCCGGTTCTCGGCCATGCGATTGCCGCGCTGGTGGTGCGCACGGATCCTGATTTGACCGACAAGGACATCATTCGCCACTGCACCCGCCACCTCGAAGATTTCATGGTGCCGAAGATCATCGAATTCCGCACCGAACTGCCGAAAACGGATACGGGCAAGGTCAGCCGCCGCCTTGCCGCCGAGACGATGGAGCCAGCACAATGAACATCAGAACAACCGGGGGCGCCGGCCCGTTTTCGGCCGAAACCCTGACGATCGACCATGCGGTCGAGACCGATCGCATCGTTGCGGCGCTGCGCGAGCAGTTGCGCTCCATGAAGAAGCGCGGACTGGTGCTCGGGCTTTCCGGCGGCATCGACTCCAGCGTTTCCGTCGCGCTTGCGGTGCGCGCCGTCGGTGCCAAGAACGTCTTCTGCCTGTTCATGCCGGAAAACGATTCCGATCCGGAAAGCCTGCGCTTCGGCCGGCTGGTCGCCGAAACCTTCGGCGTCGAGGCGATCGTCGAGGATATCGGACCGGCGCTGAAAGCCATGGGGTGCTATGAGCGCCGCGACGCCTTCATCCGCGAACTGGTTCCGGACTATGGCGACGGATGGGCGTCAAAAATCGTGATCGCCAACGCCCTGGAAGGTGAGGGCTACAACATATCTTCGCTGGTGGTGCAGAGCCCCGAGGGCGTGCAGTCGAAACACCGTATGCCGCCGTCGGTCTATCTCGGCATCGTCGCCGCCACCAACATGAAGCAGCGCACCCGCAAGCAGGTCGAGTACTACCATGCCGACCGCTTGAACTTCGCCGTGCTCGGCACGCCGAACCGGCTGGAATACGACCAGGGCTTCTTCGTCAAGAACGGCGACGGCGCTGCCGACGTCAAGCCGATCGCCCATCTCTACAAGTCACAGGTCTATGCGCTTGCCGCCCATCTCGGCGTTCCCGAGGAGGTTCGCCGTCGCCCGCCGACGACCGATACCTATTCGCTGGAGCAGACGCAGGAGGAGTTCTATTTCTCCCTGCCTTACGACCGCATGGACCTCTGCCTCTATGGCCTCAACCACGGGATCGAGATCGAGGCCGTCGCCAAGGCGGCCGGCTTGACCGTGGTCCAGGTCGAAAGGGTCTGGGCGGACATCGCGGCCAAGCGCAAGGCGACGCGTTACCTGCATCTCGGACCGCAACTGGTGCGGCCGGTGGAGGAGATTGCCGGATACTGAGGCTTGGCCGGATCGCCGGCCATCGTCAATCGAAGCTGCCGCCGATCAACCGGCTCCAATGCTCGCCGGCAATGCCGTTGAAGAAGCCCTGTCCGTCGCGGCAGGCTTCGACGATGGTCTGGTCGCGCGAATGCACGACGGTCGAGGCGACATGCACGAAGGCGATGCGCCGGCCGAGCATGGCCTCCATCAGCGCCGGCTGCGTGCGTCCGCGCAAGCCCGCAAGACCGCGCCTCGACGCCGCGTCGATCAGGCAGTCGATGACCGGTCCTGCCTGCCCCGGGCGCGCCAGGATCTGCAGCACTCGGCCGACTTCAGACGCCCTGGCGTAGTAGGCGAAGGCGCCGACCACGGCGCCGGTGCGGGCTGTCACCAGTGCGTAGACGAGTTCGCCTTGCTCCGGCTTCTGCTCGGCATCGGCAAGGATGTGATTGAGTTGGCCGTTGCTCCACTCGGGCCGAAGGGAAAACTGCGCAGTGAACTGATCGACGACCGCGGCAAAGCCGCTGCGGTCGGTTTCGGCCGACGTGAAGCCCGCCGGTGCAGCGCCCGCCTCTGGCAGGGCGGACCAGCGCTGTTCGCCCTGGCCCATGCGCTTGCGATAGAACGTGTCGAGCGCGCGCGCGAAGGGCGCGGCGAGCCGGGCGGGCTTGATGCGGTTCGAGGCGACGCTCAGGCTGAAGGTCGCGGGACGGATGACGCGCACCCAGTCGAGGCTGTACTGCGGCAGAACCACGCCGCGAAGCCGCGTCCACATCTGCACCGAAACTTCGCTTGCCGTCTCGCTAAACGACAGATCCTGCGCACCGGAAAGGAATGCCTTCATGAGGCGCGCGCCGGCCAGGGGATCGCTCTCGCGGTCTTCCGCCATCAGCGACCCGCAGATCGCCGCGCGCAAGTGTCGGCCGTTCAGTGTCATGGGCAGCGCATTGACGCCGACGAAGCCGGTAATCCGGCCCTCGTCGTTCACATGCACCAGAGGTCTGATTTCCGGATCACAGCCTGGCCCTTCGAGATAGAGCTGCCGCATGTAGTCGGCGAGCGCGGGCGAAGCGGCCCGCTCGTCGCGGAACACCCGCTGGAACATTCCGGCGACGGCTGGAACGTCCGCGTTTTCTAGCGAACGGATTTCGCTCATCGAGACTGCTCTGCGGTGCCGGTCGCTGCCGGGCCGTCGATTTTCTGGACGATGGCGACGCGCGGCTTGCCGTCCCGGTCGGTCGCGAAGGTGACAGGCGCGTAGGCTTTCGCCCGTGAGAGGAGGGCAGCCGCCTGCCGCTCCTGGCCCTCGCCGAACTCGAACAACAGCCAGCCTCCCGGCTTCAGGAAGGCAAGGGCGTCGCGGATCAGGCGCTGATGGATGGAAATGCCATAGGGGCCGCCGTCGAAGGCTTCCCGCGGCTCGTTGTCGAGCAGATGCGCCCTGTCTCCCTCCAGCCGGCCGGTCGAGATATAGGGCGGATTGCAGACCACCATGTCGACCCTGCCTTGGAGCGCGTCGCCTTCAAGCGCCGCGAAAAGATCGCCCTGCCGGATCGAAACGCGCGACCCGAGACCGAGCCGGTCGACATTGCGGCGGGCAAGCGCCACGGTGCTGTCCGTCAGGTCCGCGCCCCAGACGCTTGCCGACGGGATCTCGCTGGCGATACCGAGTGCAAGATTGCCGGAACCGCAGCACATGTCGATGATGGCGACGTCCGAGAGGCCCCCTTCAAGGAGCGATACGGCCCTTCTCCCAAGAAGCTCGGTTTCTTCCCGCGGAACCAGGACGTCGGGCGCAAGTTCCAGTTCGACACCCATGAACCGGTGCAGTGTTGCGGCCCGGTCTTCGGTCGGTCGGTCGGTCGGATTGCTGTCGTTTTGCGCCACGGCCACTCCTCATGTCGCTGGAAAACTCTGTAGACGTGCGGGGCGCAGACTAGTGTAATTGAGTAAACGGAAGCTGAAATACAATTGCCGCGAGCACGTTAACCGCACAATCATTTCTGCCTGTTACCGTGCCCGTGATCAGAGGCGGGTGCTCGCTGTCATTGAATGCTGTTTCGCGCAACAATGACGGGTTGAGGTCAAGGGCAGATCGAAATGGCTTCGGAAGGTGTGAAGGAACGCGCGCACAGACCGTTCCTCTCGATGATCTTATCCTATGCTGCATCGGGCGGCAGCCTCGTCATTGGCTCGGCCGCGCAGCTCCTGACCTTTGCTATCCTCGCGCGCTTTCTCGGCGTGCACGAATTCAGCGTCTTCGTCGCAATCACCGCCGTTGCCAACATCGCGGTTCACCTATGTGGCCTCGGCGCGATGGAGTGCCTGGTGCGCCGCGTCGCGCGCGACCGCGGCATGTACCCGCAGATGCTCGGCCACAACATCATCCTGACGGCGGCAAGCGGTGTGCTGCTGGTGGTGCTTGGCGCGGCGGTGTTGCCGTTCTTCTTCACGCTCTCGCCCGATCCGGTGACCAACATCGCGGTGATCACCTTGATGCTCGTGACCAACGTCATCTTCGTGCGGGTCATCGTGCTGGCCGAGCAGATCTTTCTTGCCCATTCCAACTTTGCCTCGGCCAACAAGGTGGTCGTCGGTTTCGCCCTGGCGCGCACCATTGCCGCAGCGCTTGCCTGCATCGCCTTCGGGGTCGCGACGGTCGCCTCCTGGGCCGTTTGGCAGTTCATTTGCCACGTGATCGTGGCGCTTGGCTGCTGGTGGGCGGTCAAGGGGCTCGGGCGTCCACGCTACGGCATCGTGCGCGAAGAACTGCCGCTGGGGCTCTATTTCAGCATCCCGTTCATCCTGCGCGCCGTGCGGCAGAACGCCGACCTTCTGGTCCTGAGCCTGGTGGCGAGCGCCGAGGTGATGTCCAGCTACAGCGTCGCCCGGCGCATGCTGGAGAGCAGCTACCTGTCGGTCGAGGCCCTGAACCGGCTGATCTATCCCGGCTCGGCAAAGGCGACGGCGGCCGGCCTGCACCATGCTTTCGAGCGCGTGCGCAAGGTGCTGTTTGCCGCCACCTCGATCAGTATCGCCGCGGCCGTCGCCGTCTTCGTGCTGGCGCCGGTCCTGCCCTATCTCTTCGGCAGGGACTACGTCTCCCTCGTTTCCTTCGTCCGCATCCTGTGCTGGGTCGTGGTGCCGATTGCCATGTGGTCGGTGGCGATGGAGGCGCTTGGCGCTTCCGGCCACCATCCGGCGCGCGCCTCTGTAATGGGGCTTGGCAGCGTGCTCGGCGCCGCGCTCACCGCCTGGGCCACCTGGTACGCACCGCCGGCCGGCACCTTCATCTCCTTCTACGTCATCGAGATCGCGATGGTGATCGTCTCCTGGGCCGTCTTCCTGCGCTTCGTGCGGCGCGATCGGGAACAGGCCAGCGCCGCGCCCTTGTCGACGGGGGTAGCGCATGGAGGCTGAACTCGGGAAAATCCAGGCCGCAAGGTCGCAGGGGCGGGAACTATCCCGGACGGGCAACGTCCGCGCCATGGAGCCCCGGGACATCCCCGCCGTCAGCGGCATGTTCACCCGGATCTTTCGCAAGCGCGAGCAGGAGGCGAGCCAGGAACTCCGGCAATATGTGGAGACCATCTTCTTCGGGAGCCCGCTTTACGCTCCGGAGAACGGTAGCATCGTCTATGACGACGGGACCGGCGGCATCGGCAGCGCCATCCTGGCGATCCCCATGGAGTTCTCGGTCAACGGCCGCCGGACGGTGGCGAAACTTCTCTGCGCCTTCATGTCCGAAGGCAAGGCCGGCGCGGTCGGCGCGGCCTGCCTGGCGCGCGCGATGCGGGCGACGCGGCAGGACATGTGCTTCTCCGACAACTCGTCCCCGGTAAGCGCCGATCATTGGGTCGCGGGCGGCGGCGTCGTGCTTCCGATCCAGAGTCTCGACTGGCGCCGCTCCTTCCGGCCATTCAAGGCCTGGGGGCTGACGGTGGGGCGGCGCGTGCGCCCGCTCCGCTCCTCTTTCCTTTCCAAGCCGCTCGCCCTTGCCGACCGGTTTCTGCGTCACCGTCGCCCCCGCACCAAACCCGACGCCGCGGCCGGCTGCACGACGCACGCCATCGAGCCCGCTGCCTTCCTGGACCTTGCCGAACCGATGCTGCAGCGATTTGCGGTCAGGCCGGTCTGGTCGCGCAGCGAGTTCGACTGGCTGGTCGCGGTTGCGCGGCTGAACACGCCGCTTGGCGATCTTCTCTGCCGGGAAGTACGTGACGAAAGCGGACGCGTCATCGGCGCCTATCTCTATTTCGGCAAGGCCGGTGAGAGGGCGACGGTGCTCAACGTCGTCTGCGAGGCCGGCCGCGAGTTCGACGTCACCGCACAGATGTTCCATGCGCTCGACGCCGAGGGCTATGCGCTTGCCATCGGCAGTTCGCAACCCTTCCTCATGAATGCGATTTCGCGCCAGAGGTGGCTTTCGTTCCACCATCGCGGCTACTTCTGCATGGTGACACGGCATGCGGATCTGAAAGACGCCGCCCAGCGCAACGATATCTATGTCGGCGGCCTGGCATCGGAGAGCTGGAGCCGGTTGCTCACCGACTTCTGACGCCATGGGTTAAACGGCAATCCTGCCGTTTAACGGAATATTCACCGTACAACCCTAATTCTGCGATAGAAGGCGGCTCGCGGGGTCACGATCTTCGCGTCTTGATGGGCGTGCGTGAGGGATGCTTATGTATAGGCCGGACGAGGCCGGAAAACAGGGAGCCAGCCAACTGGCGCGCGAGCAGCGCGCGCCGGTCGAACGAGGCTCGTTGCTCGATCTGCTTTCGTCAGACCTCCAGGAGGCGAAGCCGGCCGCAGAAGGATCCGCAGCGGGCGGATCGGCCGAGGTTCAGCGTCAATCCAGGGATATTCCAAATGCGGCGACGCGTCGGGCGGACGTGGCTCGGCCAGTGGCCGCCGCGACCGACGGGCGTCGCGACAGCTACTTTCCCGGCTTGAGCGGCCTCAGCAGAATCGGCATCGACGATATCATCGGCTGGTTGCGCGATGGGCTCCTCTGGATCGTCCTCGCCCTCGTCCTGTGTGTGGGCGCCGCGCTCGCCTATGCGATGACGGCGACACCCCGCTATACGGTCTATACCGATATCGTCGTCGATCCCTCCAACCTCAATGTCGTCAGCGACGACGTCTTCACCACCAATCCGCAGCGCGATGCGCAGTTGCTGGAGGTGGAAAGCAAGCTGCGCATCCTGACGTCGCGCAACGTGCTGTCGCGGGTGATCACGCAACTGCGCCTCACCGAGGATGCGGAATTCGTGAAGCCCTCCGCCTTCAGCTCGCTGAAGAACCTCTTCTCGTCGAAGGCGGAGCAGCAGGCCGGAAACGAGCTCGCCGCCATGCGGGCGCTATCCGAGCGGGTGGAGGCCCGTCGCGAAGAACGGTCCTTCGTGGTGGTGATGAAGGTCTGGAGCGAAGAGGCGGCGAAGGCGGTGACGCTGTCGGATGCCATCGTTGCGGCCTTCGAACAGGAGCTGTTTCAGTCCGCCGCCGAGAGCGCCGGTCGCGTCGCGCAGAGCCTCAACGCGCGGCTCGACGAGTTGCGCCACAACGTCACCGAGGCGGAGCGCGCGGTCGAGGATTTCCGCCGCAAGAACGGCCTGCAATCGACCAATGACGGACAGCTCGTCAGCAATCAGCTTTCGAATGAACTCAACACCCAGGTTCTCGACGCCCAGCAGCGCTTCATCCAGGCCGACACACGCTACCGACAGATGAACGACGCGATTGCGCAAGGGCGGACGGCCAGCGCCTCGGAATTCGAATCCGTCAACATGACGAACCTGCGCGAGCAGTACAACGTGCTGCAGCAGCAGATCGCCTCCATGCAGCGTACCTATGGCGAGCGCCACCCGCGTCTCGTCAGCGCGCGCTCGGAGCGCGCCAACCTGGAAGCGGCCATGGCCGACGAGGCTCGCCGTATCCTCGACCGCGCCAAGGCGGACATGGACCGCGAGCAGCAGGCATTCGCTGCCTTGCGCGCCAAGGCGAGCGACGAGAAGTCGAACGTGTTTTCGGACAATGAGGCCCAGGTGCAACTGCGCGACCTCGAAAGGGATGCCCGCGCCAAGGCCGCCATCTACGAAACGCATCTCGCGCGCGCCCAGCAGATCACCGAACGCCAGCAGATCGACACGACCAACGTGCGCGTGATCTCGCGTGCCTTGCCGCCGAATGCGCGCAGCTGGCCGCCGCGTACCGTGGTTCTGGTCGCCGGTGCGGGCGTCCTGGGGCTCATTCTCGGCATATCCCTCGCGCTAGCCCTCGGTCTGTGGAGGTACATCCGTCGTCCGCAGCCCCTGGCCCCGTGAGAGGGCGGCCATCGTGCCCGATGTCTACGGCAGCCCGGCCAGTTCTGCAGAAACCTTGAGGGTCCGCATAGGAACCTTCCTGTTCCTGGCCATTTCCATCTACTACTGGGTCCCCTTCCATTCCTTCGTCGACCTGACCAGGGAAAGCCTGCTGGAGCCCGGCGGCGACAATTCCAACCGGCTGAACCAGATCGTTGCGCTGTTCCTCTTTGCAGTCGCCTCCTGCTACGGTGTGCTGCATCCGATGCGACGCGGGCTGATGCAGCCGCGGGCGCTGCTGGCTGTCCTGCTTCTGTGGGCGCTCTTTGTCTGCCTGGTCTCGGCTCATCCGGCCAACGGTATCAAGGCGATCATCCTGACGACGATGGTCGCGGTCAACGCCAGCGTCTATCTTCTGCTGCCGGCAAACGAGCGCCATTTCGCCAAGATGCTGGCGATCTCGACGCTCGTCATGCTCGCGGTGGCCTATTACGGCGTTCTGTTCAAGCCGCTCTTGTCCATTCACCAGGCCAACGAAGTGCTGGAGCCGATGCATGCGGGGCTGTGGCGTGGCCATTTCCGTCACAAGAACGACGCTGCCGTCGGCATGGTCCTCGCCTCGTTCATCGGTCTCTTCGTCCTCCACCGGTGGTCGAAGCTTGCCGGTCTGGCGATCGTGGGCCTAGCCTTCTTCTTCCTCATCCACACGGGAGGAAAGACTTCGACGGCAATGCTGCCGGGCATCCTGCTGTTGGCATGGCTCTTTGAGCGCGTGCGCCTGCTGCGCATCCCGATCGCTATCGGCGGCGTGGCTCTCTTCAACCTGTTTGCAGTCGGTTCCGCCGTCATCCGGCCGCTCGGCGAATTCGTTTCGTCGCTCGGCATCGACGCGACGTTTACGAACCGCGCCGATGTCTGGCGCTTCGCCTTCACGGTGATCGCAGACCAGCCATTTATCGGGCGCGGCCTCAAGGCGTTCTGGCAGACCGAGGAAGTGGTCTTCAGCGGCGGCAGTGTCGAGACCTGGGCCGTTCGCGCGGCGCATGCCCACAATTCCTATCTCGAGACGCTTCTGGTGATCGGCATCCCTGGACTGCTGCTCACGCTTACTTGGCTGATGGCGCTGCCTCTCTACCATATCTCGCGCATCCCGCCGGCCCGGGAGCACAGCGACCTCACGCGGCTTTTCCTGCGGATCTGGCTCTACGCGATCTACAGCGCCAGCCTCGAGGCCTTCTTCTTCGATGGTCCGAATGTGCTGTGGTTCTCTCTGCTTTTTGCGATCTGCGGCTTGCGCCTGCAGTCTTCGGCAGTACTTGCAACCGAGCCACGCCCGCTCGGACAAAGGATGGTGGCGCATGCCTAGCATTTCTCAGGCTCTGACGCGGGTCGACGGCCTTGTCGACCGTATCGCCAACCGGCTGATCTGGCGGTTCGCCGCGAAACCCCGCGACGTCAGGACCGACGCGCCGCTTGTCTCCTTCACCTTCGACGACGTCCCGGACACAGCGCTTCACAACGGCGCCTCGATTCTCGAACGTCATGGCGTGCGGGGTACGTTCTACATCGCCGGCGGGCTTTCGGGGCGCGTCGAACCGGATCGCACCCTGATCTCGCCGGAGGGCTGCGCCGATCTCGCCGACCGGGGGCACGAGGTCGGCTGCCACACCTATTCCCATAGCAAGATCAGGCGCTTGGGCGGGGGCGGGCTTGCCCGAGACCTTGACCGCAACGCCGCCTATCTCAAGCAAAGCGGCGTCGGGCCGGCGGCAACGAACTTCGCCTTTCCCTATAACGCCGCCTGGCCGTCGGCTCGCCGGGAACTGGGGCGGCGCTACCGCACCTGCCGCGCCGCAGGCGAAAGCGTCAACCGCACGGCCGTCGATCCGCTGATGCTGAAGGCCGTCGAAATCCGGCAGCCGGAGACGGACGCCCGGTCGCTCACGGGCTGGATCGACGATGTCGTTGATCGGCCAGGCTGGCTCGTCTTCTTCACCCACGACATCGCCGCCCGCCCCACGCCCTACGGATGCACGCCCGAGACGTTCGAACACCTGGTTCGCTATGCGGTTGATAAGGGCTGTGTCGTGTTGCCCGTCGAGCAGGCGCTTGACCGGCTCGGCTGGTAGGAGGGTGGAATGTCGGGACGCGGGAACGGCGACAACAGGCTGCTCGCCATCAACAATTACTTCTATCGTCGCGGTGGTGCTGAGGCGGTCTTTTTCGACCACATGAAGATGTTTTCGGACATCGGCTGGGACGTGGTGCCCTTCGCCATGCAGCACGAGGACAACGAGACCTCGCCATGGTCCGACTATTTCGTCTCCGAGATCGAGTACGGCCGGCGCACCAATCTTTTACGCAAGGTCGTGCAGGCGGCGAGCGTCATCTACTCGCGCGAAGCGCAGAAGAACGTCAGCCGGTTGATCGAACGCGCCAGGCCCTCCGTCGCCCATGCGCACAACGTCTACCATCACCTGTCGCCGGCGATCTTCTCGACGCTGAAGGCTGCCGGCATCCCCGTCGTCATGACCGCCCACGACCTGAAGCTTGCCTGTCCTTCCTACAAGATGCTGCGTGACGGCGCCGTCTGCGAGGACTGTCGCGGCGGACATATCTACAACGTCTTGCGCCACCGCTGCATCAAGGGGGAGACGACGCTGAGCGCCGTCGTGCTCGCCGAAACCGTGGTCCATCGCGGGCTCGGCCTCTACCGTGACAAGGTGGACCGCATCGTCGTGCCGAGCAGGTTCTACGTCGAGAAACTGGTCGAGTGGGGCTGGCCCCGCGAACAGATGGTCCATATCCCGAACTTCGTCGACGTCGACGACTACGCGGCCGACTGGGCCGAGGGAGACTACTTCGTCTTTGCCGGGCGCCTCGCTCCGGAAAAGGGGCTGGCGACGCTGATCCGGGCCGTAGCCGCGTCGGGGCAACGACTGGTGATCGCCGGAACGGGGCCCGAGGAAACGATGCTGCGGCGGCTCGTCGGGCAGACCGGCGCCGACGTGCAGTTTGCCGGTTATCTCTCAGGCCAGGCCCTGCACACTCTGATTGGACAGTCGCGGGCGCTGGTCCTGCCGTCCGAATGGTATGAGAACGCGCCGATCAGCATACTCGAAGCCTATGCGCTCGGCCGGCCGGTGATCGGGGCAAAGATCGGCGGCATTCCTGAGATGATCCGTGAGGGCGAGACGGGCATGACGGCGCTTTCGGGCGATGCCGACGATCTGGCCCGCGCTCTCTCGGCAATG
Organism: Ensifer adhaerens; assembly: GCF_002940685.1. Lineage (GTDB taxonomy): Bacteria > Pseudomonadota > Alphaproteobacteria > Rhizobiales > Rhizobiaceae > Ensifer > Ensifer adhaerens_E. The sequence goes on from NZ_PNFP01000007.1 coordinate 90,764, forward strand.
GCGGCCCTGCCGGCTGCGGCACGCGCCGCGATGGGCGCTTCCGGCCGGCGCTGGATCGCCAGCGAATTCTCCGCCTCCGCCTATCGGCAACGGACAATCGACGTCTATGCCAGGCTTGGCGCCATCTGATAACGACCGCCATTAACGTTACGATACAATTTGTAGTAACCTGGGCTCGCTCTATGGTTTTGCGTCATTTATATAAGAGGTGAATGAAATATCTTGGCGATCTGTAAGTATATCGCCCCTGTAAACGGAACGGGCAACCTTCGAGGCGACACATGAGCAGAAATTCTGATGTTTCGCAAAGTCACCGGCAGCAACCGACTGTCGTTGCGCAGGAGATGGCGCAGGCCGGGCTGTCGGACGGAGCAGGCGGGCTGCCTCGGCGTGCCTCCGCGCCCGCTGGCCGGCAGCAGGGCCTTCCCGTTCAGAGTGGCGCGCTGGCCGCACGCGGCGAACGCAGGCGCGTGATGATGCTGGGCCTGCGCGGTATCCCCAATGTTCAGGGCGGCGTCGAGAAACACGTCGAAATGCTGGCGGGCAAACTCCTTGGCTACGGCTGGGACGTCGAGGTCGTCGGGCGCCGGCGCTATCTTGAGAAACGCGACGGCTACGCCTGGAATGGCGTGGAGGTCTTGCCCGTCTGGGCGCCGCGCCGCATGGCGCTGGAAGCCATCGTGCACACTTTCCTCGGTGTCTGGCTCGCCGCCTGGCGGCGCCCGGATGTCCTGCACATTCACGCTATTGGTCCGGCGCTGATGACGCCGCTCGCGCGCCTGCTGGGCCTGAAGGTCGTCGTGACCCATCACGGCTACGACTACGACAGGCAGAAGTGGGGCGGTTTTGCCAGGCGGACGCTGAAGCTCGGCGAGTTCCTGGGCATGCGGTTTTCCAGCGGGCGCGTAGCGATCTCGAAGGACATCGCCGAGACGATGCGCGCCCGGCACCATGTCTCCATGACCCTGGTCCCGAATGGCGTCCAGGTCACCCCGCCGACCGGCGACGCCGGCGCTCTTGCAGAGTTTGGCCTGGAGCCGCGACGTTACATCCTGCTCGCCGCCCGGCTGGTTCCGGAAAAACGGCAACTCGATCTCATCCGCGCCTTCGCCAAATGCGGCTTGGCCGATACGAAGCTCGTGCTTGCCGGCGGCGCGGAGTTCGAAACGCCCTATGTCAAGGAAGTGAGGGCGCTCGCGAGCGAGGTGCCGGGCGTCGTGCTCACGGGCTTCCAAACGGGGGACAGGCTGGCGGAACTCTTCGCCAATGCCGCCCTTTTCGTGTTGCCGTCCAGTCACGAAGGCATGCCGATCGCACTGCTCGAGGCGATGGCCTATGGGCTGCCGGTCCTGGCGAGCGATATCGTCGCCAATCAGGAGCTGGAACTGACGCCCGACGAGTATTTCCCATTGGGCGACATCGATGCCCTGGCGTCCGGTATCGTGGATAAGCTCGCAGCCCCGCTGAGCGACGAGGAGGTGCGCGAGCGTGCGGCGCACGCGGAAGCAGCCTACAGTTGGACAAATGTGGCGCAACGGACCGCGGCGGTGTATAGCGCGTTGCTGGCGAAATAGCCGGACCTTCGGGTCTGCCCTGTCGCCTGCCGGAGTTCCCTCGTGCGTCCTCGCACACCGCTCTGCTCAAGAATGCGACCGCGCCTTCGCAACTCGATGAATGCGCCGTCGCCGATGGTTCGATGATTGCCGTGCCTCGCACGTTTCCTGGAAGACAAGCTGAAATGAATCTCAAACGCGCCGCCGGCCTTTTCGCATGGGTCCTTCTTGCCGTGATCGCCTATTCGACGATGTCCCCGCTCGATCTGAGGCCGCGTATCGGGCATCTGGTCCATCTTGAACGGTTCGGGGCCTTCGGCCTGCTCGGCCTGCTGTTTGCGATCGCCTATCCGCGGCGGCTGGGGCTCGTGCTGGCTCTGGTCTTTGCGACCGCCATCGGCTTCGAACTGTTGCAGATGGTTTCGGCCGATCGGCACGCGCGCGTGACGGACGTGGCGGTCAAGCTTCTTGGCGGCGCCTGCGGCGTCTTTGGCGGCTGGTTCCTCCATCGCTTTCGGTTGCCGTTGCTGCGGCTGCTCGGGCGGTAAACCAAAACGCAAAATATCGCCGGTAAGATCGGCGGCAACCGGAGCGGGTCTATGTGCGCTCCGTCGGGACTGGGGGATCGCGTGGCAGTATCCGTCATCATCAAGACGCTGAACGAAGAGAAGCGCATTGCCGCGACCATCGAAAGCGCGCTGAAGGCGCTCGAAACCGTCGGCGGTGAGGTGATCGTCGCCGACAGCGGGTCGAAGGACAGGACGGTGGAGATCGCCTCGCGCTATCCGGTCGCCATCGCCCAGATCAGCCCGCCGGCGCTTCCGAGCTGTGGCATCGGGCCCCAGCTCGGTTTCCAGTATTCACGCCATGCGCATATCTGCCTGCTCGACGGCGACATGCTGCTGGACGACGATTTTCTCGAAGCGGCCGAGGCGTTCCTTGCCGCCGACCCCCAGGTCGCGGGCGTCACCGGCCATGTGCAGGAGATGCTGACCTCCAATCTCGAATTTTCCCGGAGGGTCACGCGCAATGCGCCGGAAAACCGCATCGGCGCGATCGACCGCATGAATGGCGGCGGCCTCTATCGCCGCTCGGCGATCGAGGCGGTCGGCTATCTCTCCGACCGCAATCTCCACGGCTATGAGGAGTTCGACCTCGGTATCCGGCTCAGAAGCGCCGGCTTCAAGCTGCATCGCCTCGACGGGCGCTTCGTCCAACATTTTGGCCATACGGACAATTCCTACCGCCTGCTCGTCCGCCGTTGGAAGAGCAAGTATCTGTTCGGCATCGGCGAGCTGCTGCGCGCATCGATCGGCCAGCCCTATTTCTTGCAGCTCGTCAGGGAGCTGCCGGAGCTCAAGCTTTGGGCGCTCGTCTATCTCTGGTGGGCGGCGTCGCTCGCGATCCTGCTGTTCGTGCCGGGCAAGCTCTTCGCGCTCGGTATTGTCCTTGCCATCCTCGCCGGCGTCGTCGGGCTGATGAGCCTGCGCAAGGGCGGCTTCAGCATGGGGCTCTATACGGTCGTTGCCTGGTTCTTCCATGCGGCAGCTCTGCCGGTCGGCTTCTTCCGGGCGCGCCGAAAGCCGGACGCGCCGATCGAAAGCAGGCTGCTCGGAGCCCCGGCGTGATGCGGTGGCCGCTGCTGGCAGCCGCAGCAGCTGTCGCTGCTGTCTGCTCGCAAGCGCAGGCATCCGACGAGTGGTTACCCGTGCGGGAGGTCTCGCTCGAACTTGGGGCAGGCAGCCCCCTCGACTTTTCTTCCTTCCTGCCGAACGGCACGATCGATGCGGAGCACCGTCTGGTTGCAGGTGCCGGCGGACGGCTTGCCTTCGCGAAGTCGCCTGAAAAGCCGGAACGGATGCTTTGCGCGTCGCTTGCCTGGAGCCCCGCCTCCGGCGGATTTCCGGATCACGACACGGCCGACCGCTATGCCCGGCAACTGGCGATGCGCGGTTACAATCTCGCCCGGCTGCATTTCGTCGATGGCAGCCTGATGTTCGGCCGCGACCGGGACTTCGACTTCGACCCCGAGACGCTCGACCGCATCCACTACCTGCTGGCGGCGCTGAAGAAGAACGGCATCTACTGGATGGTGGATGGCCTGTCGTCGCTGCGTGGCGTCTATGGCGGTTTCGACGATCGTTGGGATGATGGCGGGAACCTCAAGCTCGAGCTGTTCGTCGACGAGCGGGCCTTCGATCACTGGAAGCGCATGCAGGAGACGATCCTCGGGCGCGTGAACCCCTATACGGGCGTGGCGCCGGTCCGCGACGATGCGCTGGCGGTCGTCATCCTCGCCAACGAGAACGGGATGGAGTTCGACACCGTCGTGCACGACCGGCCGGGAAAGGCGCCCTACGATCCCCAGCTCGCCAAGCCGTTCAACGCTTGGCTCGCCAAACGCTATGGATCGACCAGGGCGCTCGCCAAGGCGTGGCCCGACCTGCGCTCCGACGAGACGATCGAGGCGAGATCCGTAGCACTTCCGGCCGATCGCTATGTCCGCAGTCCGCGGCTGCGCGACCTGCAGGCCTTCTTCACCGAGACGGAGCAAGCCACAACCGCGCGCATGAGTGCGGTGCTGCGCGGGCTCGGCTACCGTGGCCTGATCAGCAACTACAACAACTGGCCGACGGTGCAGGCCTCGCTCAGCCGCCGCGGCCTTCAAGCCGTAACGATGAACACCTATCACGACTGGGTCAGCGGCTACGCGCCCGGAAGCAAAACCACGCAGGTCAGCTCGATCGCCGACGGGGTGAACTACATCCGGATGATCGCGGCGACGCGCTGGCTCGGCCGGCCGTTCCTCGTCAGCGAATACGACCACCTCTTCTGGAACCGTTACCGCTACGAGGTGGGGCTGGCGATGCCGGCCTACGCGGCGCTGCAGGGCTGGGATGCCCTTTGCCGCCATGGCCATGGCCCGATCGTTCTTGCCTATGGCGAGCCGTTTCCGCACAAGAAGGCGATGCTGCCTTATGCCATTGCGCTCGACCCGGTCGCGCGCGCCGGCGAGACGTTGTCGGCGTTGCTCTACCGCCGCGGCGACGTGGCGACCTCAGCCGTCACCGTCCCGTTTGCAGTGCGTGGCGAGGAGGATCTTTCCGACGACATGCAGGCGCAGGAACCGGAGCGGTTGACCGACCTCGCGCTGGTTGGGCGGATTGGCCTCGAAGACGCCGGTCGGCTTGGCGACGGGCCAGCGGTGACGCAGCCGCGCCGGCAAGACAGCGAAGGGGTGCTTGAGGGACTGCGCCAAATCGGTGCCCTAGCTGATGGTAACCGCACGAGCATCGATGCCGGAATCTACCAGAGCAGCACCGGCGAGATCCTGTTGAATCGCTTCACGGGACAATTGCGCGTCGCGACCGATGCAACGGAAGCCGCCGCCTTCTCGTCGTTGCGGGAGCCGATCGATCTCGGTGTGCTCAGCATCGAGGGGGCAGACGGCAACGCGCTGGTTGCGCTGTCGGCGCTCGATCCGGACGCCTCGCTCGCCACAAGCCGGCGCTTCCTGCTGATCTTTGCAACCGATGCCCAAAACACCGGCATGGCGTTTCGCGATACTGAGGAGAAGGTGATCGAGGATTTTGGGCGGCTGCCGGTGCGGCTGCGTGAAGGTTATGTCGATCTGGCGCTGGCGCGGACCGCAAAGAGCTGGAAGGTTTCGCCCGTGGGCCTCGACGGCAAGGTGCATCCGGCCGTCGCGGAAGGCACGGGCGACGTCGCCTTCCGGCTCTCCAATGGTGCTCCCTCCGGCCCGACGACCTATTTCCTCCTCGAACTGCGATAGTGCCCGCGCGGCACGTTGGCGGATCAATGAATGGCCACGATGTCGGCCTATGCTCCGCCGCTTTCACGCAAAGGAGGATGAGATGAGAATATCGGAAGCCATGCATCCCGGCGCTCGCTGGATCTCTCCCGAAACCGATCTCAAGACGATCGCGCGCATCATGCGTGACGAGGACATCGGCGCCCTGCCGGTCGGCGAAAACGACCGCCTGATCGGCATGGTCACGGATCGCGACATTGCGCTTCGCGCCTTCGCCAACGGGCGCGACCCGGCGTCGATGACAGCGCGGGACGTGATGACGAGGGATATCGTCTACTGCCGGACCGACGAGTCGATCGAGCATGCTGTCCACCTGATGGAGGCCAAGCAGGTTCGCAGGTTGCCGGTGATTAACGCGGAGAAGCGCATGGTCGGCATGTTGTCGCTCGGCGACGTGTCGCATGCGGGTAGCCGCGAGCTCTCCGGCGAACTCGCGAAGGCCGTTACGGCCCATCATGTCTGAGGACGGGTCTTACAGTTTGCGGCGCCGTGCAACGGCGCCGCAAACCGTTTCGTTTGAAGGCGATCAGAACCGGTAGCTGATACCGGTGCCGATCAGCCAAGGGTCGAGCTTGACCTTGCCGCTGACGGCGCCGGCACCGGGCAAGGTGGCGTTGACCTCCGGCTCCAGGAACAGCTTCTTGACGTCGAAGTTCAGGCCCCAGTGATCGTCGAGCTTGATGTCGACGCCCGCCTGCAACGCCACGCCGAAGGTGTTCTTCAGGTCGAAGCTCGAAAAGTCGCCACGCGGCTTTTCGTTATAGAACATCGTGTAGTTCACGCCGGCGCCGACATAGGGCTTGATCTCGTCGGTCACGTTGAAATGGTACTGCAGCGTGAGCGTCGGCGGCAGCAGCCAGGCCTTGCCGATTTCGCCGAGGCCGGCGATGGAGCCGCTGCCGCGCGCCGTGTGCGGCGTCGTGCCGAGGATCAGTTCGGCGGCGATGTTGTCGGTGAAGAAGTAGGTGATGTCGAGTTCCGGCACGACGGAATTGCTGACGCCGACCTTTTCGCCGTCGAGCGCCGTGCCGTTGAGATAGAGCGTGCCCTTGTCGTCGGGCAGGACGGCGAGTGCACGGCCGCGGATCATCCACGGACCCGGCTCGCTGGCAAGGGGCATTTCCGGTGCCGCGACCGCGCCCGGCTCGGAGAGATCTGCCGCCGTCGCGATCGCGAGCGGCGCCGCAAGTGCGGCGAAGAAGACGGCAGATGGCAGAATGGCGCGAGTAGGCATGATTTCCGGACCCCCAGAAGAAGTTGAACATCGCCGGTCAGGGCGTTCGGCGGCAGGGATTCTGCGGCCGGCGGCACTATGCTCAAGATGGGCGTCTCGGAAGTTGTCCTGGATCAATGCGCGTGTGAATCAGCAAGCCGTTGGGGACAAAGGCGGATTCGTCCGGGAACGGTGATATTCGCGCGAGCCCCTTGTCAGGCGGGCATGCGCGGAATGCTGGCAAGAAGACGCTGGGTATAGGGATGCTTGGGCGCGGCCAAAATGTCGCGGGTCTTGCCGCTTTCGACCACGTTGCCGCGCTCCAGGATGACCATCTCCTCGCAAAGGGCGGCGACGACGCCGAGATCGTGGGAGACGAAAACCAGCGTCAGCCTCTCGGCGAGCGTCCTGAACAGCTCGACGATGCGGATGCGGGTGGAAAGATCGAGCGCGCTGACCGCCTCGTCCGCAAGCACGATCTGGGGCCGCGCGACGATGGCCCGCGCAATCGCGATCCGCTGGCGCTGGCCGCCGGAAAACTCGTGCGGATAACGCCGCAGCGCATCGACAGGAAGTCCGACCGCGTCGAGCGCTTCGGCGACCGCCTGCGTCCGGTCACCCGGGACCCGCAACGACCGCAGCGGTTCGCCGATGATGTCGATGACCCGCTGGCGCGGGTCGAGAGACGAATAGGGGTCCTGGAAAACCGGCTGCACCGCGCGGCGATAGCGCTGCATGAAGGAGCTATCGCGGGTATCGAGGATCTCTTTGCCGAAGCGAATGCTTCCGCTCGTCGGGCGAATGAGCCCGAGCATCAGTCGCAGCAGCGTCGTCTTACCCGATCCGGATTCGCCGACAAGGCCGACGCTCACCCCCGGCCGCACGGAAAGCGAGACGTCGTTGAGGGTGGTCTGCTGGCGAGAGTAGCCGAAGCTGACATTTTGAAGATCGAGCATCATGATCCGGTTGTCCCGAGTGCTTCGTCGAACAGGCGGGCGGCCCCGACCAGGGTTTTGGTGTAATCGTGGTGCGGCTTGCCGAACACCGAGCCGACCGGACCCTCCTCGATGGCAATGCCGTTCTTCAGCACGATCACGCGCTCGACCACCTGGGCGACGACGGGCAGGTCATGGCTGATGAAGAGCAGCGCCATGCCGGTCTCGCGCACCAGCCGGTCGAGGAGCTTCAGGATTTCCGCCTGGGTGGTGACGTCGAGCGCCGTCGTCGGCTCATCGGCGATCAGGAGCTTCGGGCGGCAAGCGAGCGCCATGGCAATCGCCACGCGCTGGCGCTGGCCGCCAGACACTTCATGCGGATAGGAGTTGATGATGCGGTCGGGCTGCGGCAGTGCCACCTTGTCGATGAGGTCGCGGACTTCGCGGTTCACGGCCTCCTTCGATGCCTTGCCGCCGTCGCGCTCCATCCGGCGGCGAACGGGCTCAGCGATCTGCCGGCCGATCTTCATCAGCGGGTCGAGCGCGGTCAGCGGTTCCTGGAAGACGACGGCTGCGGCCACGCCGCGCAGTCGGTTCATCACCTTGTCGGTGGCGCCGACGACCTGCCGTCCGTCGAGTTCGATCGAACCGGTTGCGCTGATCGATGGCGGTAGCAGGCCGGTCGCCGCCATCGCCGTCATCGACTTGCCGGACCCGGATTCGCCGATCAGGCCGATGCGCTCGCCGGGGCGGATTGCGAAGGAAAGGTCGGAGACCAGCGGCTTGTCGCCGGCGCGGATGGTGAGGCCGCGAATGTCGAGCAGCGCTGTCATCGCGATCTCCCGCGTGTCGGATCGGCGATATCGCGCAGGCCGTCGGCCAGAAGGTTCATGCCGATGACGAGGGCGACGAGGGCGATGCCCGGCGCGATCGCGCCGATCGGCGCCGTATAGACCGTGCCCTGTGCTTCCTGCAGCAGTCGTCCCCAGGAGGCGTTTGGCGGCGGCGCGCCGAGACCGAGATAGGAGAGCGACGCCTCGGCGATGACCGCCAGGCCGAACTGCAGGGCGAAGTTGACGGAGAGCGTCGGCCAGATGTTGGGCAGCACATGGCGGAAGACGACGCCGGCCCAGGATGTTCCCGACGTGCGAGATGCGACGATGTAGTCCTGCCTCAAGACGCGCTTGGCGAGGATGCGGGTCAGCCGCGCGACGATGGCGGAGATGGCAAGCCCAAGCGCGAGGATTGCCGTCCAGAGGCTGGCACTGTCGCTTGCCGCCACCACCAGCATGGCGAGTAGCAGCGTCGGGAAGGCGATCAGGATATCGAGGGTCGCGGCCATGACGTCGTCGGCAAGCCGCGTCGCGAAGGCGGCGACAACACCGAGGCTGACACCGATGGCAGCGCCGATCGCCACCGCGCCGGTGCCGACGAGGAGCGCGGTACGCGCGCCGATCATCAGTTGGGTGAGCAAGTCGCGCCCCAACCGGTCGGTACCGAGCCAGTGCAGCAGCGACGGCGCCTCCAGCCGGCCGCCCGAGGCGTTCAACGGATCATAGGGTGTCCAGAAAAGCGTCAGCAGCGCCACGGCGAGATTGATGCCGACCAGCAGCAGGCCGACGGTCAGGGCCAGGGAATGACGGCGCTTCTGCGTGGAAACGGATGTCTCGACCGGGCTCATGCATTGCCTCCGACGGCGCGTTCGCGCAGACGCGGGTCGATGAGGCGCTGGGTGAGGTCGGCGGTAAAACCGATCATCAGGACCAGCAGCGTCGAGATGAACAGCACGCCCTGAACATTGGGGTAGTCCCGCTGCTCGATCGCAAGCAGCAGCATCGAGCCGAGCCCCGGAAGGGCGAAGACGCGTTCAACGACGACCGCGCCGAGCAATGTGGTTGCGAGCTCGATGCCGAGGATGGAGACGATCGGCACGGCGCCGTTGCGAATGCCATGACGGATGAGCGCTTCCGGGAAGCTGGCGCCGAGGGCGCGTGCGGTGCGCAGGTAGTCGCTGCCGAGAACGTCCTGCGTTGCCGAGCGCACGTAGCGCAGCAGCGACGCGCCCATCACGAGGCCGATCGTCATGACGGGCAGGGCGAGTGCATAGAGCGCCTGCCCCTCATTCTGCCAGCCGCGGCGGGGAAAGCCACCCGAAGGAAACAGCCGGAAGGTGACGGCAAAGACGGTGACGAGCAGGATGCCGACCCAGAAGACCGGGATGGCGATACCGAGCTGCGACACGGTCGAGATCAGCCCGCCATACCAGCGGTCGGCCTTGACGGCTGAGAGGATACCGAGCGGAACGGCGATCAGGATGGCGAGCACGAAACCCATCAGCGCCAACGGCACGGTGACCGTCAGCCGCGCGGCAATCTCCTCGATCACCGGCTTGCCGCTGACGAAGGATGTGCCGAGATCGAAGCGGGCGAGGCTGCCGGCAAAGCGCAGAAACTGTTGCCAGAGCGGCAGGTTCGAGCCGACCTGTTCGCGCGCCTTCTCGATCTGCACGGCATCGGCGCCGACGGAGAGAAGGGCATTGGCGGGGTCGCCGGGCAAAAGGCGCAACAGCACGAACAGCACGACCGCCGCGATCAAGAGCGACAGGAGCAGAATGGCAAAGCGGCGGACGAGATAGGTGAGAATGGCTGCATTCCTTTCTTCTCACGGGGGCCGTGATCAGAGAGCTGGCTTTTGCACCAAAAAGAAGGGAGAGGCTAGAGCGTCTCTCGTCTTTGGGGTTGCCTGTGGAAGGCCTGAGGTGCTCGGACGAATTGGCGCAAACGCAATCAGCCCCCGGAACGGATCCAGGGGCTGTATTCGTGCATCCGGCGCGGACGCGTACCGGACGGCGATGCCGCTTACTGCTCGCTCTTCTTGATGCCGAAGGCGAAGAATTGCGAGTTCAGGCCGTTCACCGGATAGCCTGCTACAGCCGAGCTCGAGACGACGATCTGCGGATAGAGGTAGAGCCAGTTGCTGGCGGCATCCTCGGCAATGATCGTATTGGCTTCCTTGAGCTTGGCGGTCTGCTCGTCGGTGTTGGCCGCGGCTTCCGAAGCCTTGATCAGATCGACAACCCCAGGGTTGTTGTAGCCCCAGTAGAAGTCCGGGTTGCCGTAGAAGACGATGTCGCGGTGGTTGACGTGCTCCTGCAGCGTCGCCTGGAAGTCATGCGCCTTGTAGACCTTGGTGTACCACTCGTTGGCGGTGATCACGTTGATCTCGACCTTGATGTTCACCTTGGCGAGTTCGCTCTGGATGAACTGCGCGACGATCGGATGCGGATCGTAGTTCGGTGTGTCGAGCTTGAAGCTGAAGCCGTCGGCAAAGCCCGCTTCCTTCAGAAGTGCCTTGGCGCTTTCGACGTCATAGGCGTCGACGGCGGTGAGATCCACATACCAGGGATCGGTCGGCGGAACGAAGGAGCCGATCAATGTGCCGTATTCACCCCAGATCGACGTCAGCAGTTTCTTGTCGTCGATGGCCCGTGCGATTGCCTTTCTGACCTTGACGTTGTCGAAGGGGGCGACGCGATCGTTGAAGGCGAGCAGTTCCTTGGTGGTCGACTGGCCCGCGGTGACGGTGAAGTCGGGATTGTCCTTGAACTGGGCGATCGAGTCCGGGCTCTGGACGCTGGTGATGATGTCAACGGCGCCGGTCAGGAGCGCGTTGTTGAGCGCAGTCGCGTCGGTGAAGTACTGGAAGACGACTTCGCCATTGGTCGGCGCTGTGCCCCAGTATTTGTCGTTGCGGGTCAGCGCCAGCGATGAGCCTCGGCGCCATTCGTCGAGGCGATAGGGACCGGTGCCGTCTTCGCTGGCATTCAGGTCCTTCGCTGCGTCGTTGACGATCCAGACGTAGCTCAGATTGTAGGGCAGCGAGATCGAGCGTGCCGACAGCTTGACGACGACCGTCTGGTCGTCAGGTGTTTCGATCGCGCCGATCGTCGCGAGGCTCTTTTTGCGCGAGCTCTTGGATTGCTCTGAAGTCACACGCTCGATGCTGTACTTGACGTCGGCTGCCGTCAACGGGTCGCCGGAGTGGAAGGTAACGCCGGGACGAAGCTTGAAGGTGTAGGTGAGGCCGTCGTCGCTGACGCTCTGCTCGGCAACGAGACCCGGCTGAACATCGCCGGCATCGGTCAGGGTAAAGAGCGCCTCATAGACATTGCCGTTGAAGGCTTCGTTGATGCCCTGGCCGGCGCCGGCGGTGTTGTCGAGGTTCTGCGGCTCATAAAGCGAGCCGATGGTGATCGAGGCGTTGGGATCGAACTTCGCGTCGTCGGCGAAAGCGGCCGTGCTCGACGAGAGCGCGAGCGCCAGGGTGGCGGCTCCCAAGGCTCCAACCCGCAGACCCTGTCCCGAGATCTTGCCAAAGCCGATGATAGTACCAGTCATGTCCCAAACTCCTGCATTATGCCTGTCGCGCGGATCGCGCGGCCATCCGAATGTACGCTGCGGATGATTGCGACGCATCATACTTATTCCCTAGTAATTTAGTGGGAAAATTGGTTCCTTTTGTCCGGCGAAGTTGAAAATTGTACCCCGGCAATGGCGCTGCTGGCGAAGGCGATTTCGGTTTTGCCGAAATACCGCTCGCGGAGATATATCAGGAAGAGCAGGGCAATCCTTTCGGCTTGGGCAGGAACTGAGAGGCCGCCTTTGCCAATTGCCGTCCATCGAGCCAGGTCGTGAAAATCCTGCCGCACGAGGGCTCGGCGGATTGTCTTCCACAATTGACTTCCCTCGAAAATTGCAAAATGCAACGAGTCGACAAAAGGATTCGACAGTCAGAGGATTCTGATATATCGGCTGATTAATCGTTTAATCATGCGATAACGGAAACCACGGACTTGGCGCGTTCCGGACCAAAACTGACGAGGATTGCCAGAACGCTCGGCGTCTCCGCGGCGACGGTTTCGAACGCGCTCTCGGGCAAGGGGCGCGTCTCCGCCGAGATGGTGGAAAAGATCCGGGCAACCGCCACCGAGCTCGGCTATGTGCCGAGCCAGGCGGGCAGGGCGCTTCGCACCGGCCGTACCGGCGTTCTCGGCCTCGTCCTTCCCGACATTGCCAATCCGCTCTTCCCGCAGATCGCTCAGGCAATCGAGCTTGCGGCCTCCTCCTCCGGTTATGGCGTGCTGATCGCGGACTCGCGTGGTGACGTCTCGACCCAGACGAAGGCGATCGAACGCCTGATCGATCGCGACGTCGACGGCCTGGTGATTGTGCCGAGGCGCGGCACCCGTATCGCCGATGTCGGCTGTCCGGTCGCGGTCATCGACACGCCCTCGACGCCGGGCAACACGGTCGCAGCCGACCATTGGGGCGGCGGCCGGCAGATCGCCGAGCATCTGAAGGCGCTCGGGCACTGCCGCGTGCTGATCATCGGCAACAACCCCGCCTCGAATGTGCAGAACGACCGCGCCGGTGGTATCCGCTCGGTTTTCGGCGAGGGTTACCACACCGACACGCTCTGGATCGAGCCGCTGGAAAAACTGGCCGGCAAGGGCTGTCCGCTCGGTCTCGCCGACAAGGTGGCGGAGGGCTACACCGCCTTTGCCTGCATCTCCGATCTCCATGCGCTGCGCGCACTGACCGAATTGCAGCGCGCTGGCATCAACGTGCCGGAACGGGCGAGCGTCACCGGTTTCGACGACCTGATCTGGTCGCCGGTCATCACCCCGGCGCTAACGACGGCGCGCATGGACATGACCGAGATTGCCGCGATCGCCGTCGCAGCGCTCGTCAAGGCGATCAGCGAGCGCGACCCGTCCGATCCCGCGATCGGCGCACCGGTTACCGCCGAGACATCGAAGGTGCCGATGCATCTGGTCATCCGGCAATCCGCGGCCGCACCGCCCGCGTTTCAACCCGTTCATACCACCGCCACCGCAGCCACATCCGTCACCGAAGGAGGACACCAGCCATGAAGAAGTTCCTGCTTGCCTCGAGCGCGCTCTTGCTCGTCGCCGCCCCCGCCGCGTCTGCCCAGGAAAAGACGCTTACCATTTCCGTCTACGGCTTTGCCCAGGACGCCTTCAAGGAACTGGTCTACACGCCGTTCGAACAGAAGTGCGGTTGCAAGCTGGTCGTTGAGACGGGCAACAGCGTCGAGCGCCTGGCAAAGATGGAAGCCAACAAGGCAAGCCCCGTCGTCGACATGGCCGTCGTCTCGATGGCCGATGCACTTTCGGCCACCCGCGCCGATCTGATCGAGAAGATCGACACCTCGAAGCTCCAGAACTTCAACAAGCTCTATGACCTCGCCAAGGACCCGAACGGCGACGGCATGAGCGTCGGCTACACCTTCTATGCGACTTCGATCGTCTATCGCTCGGACAAGATGGAGGTGAATTCCTGGGCCGATCTCCTGAGCGACAAGAACGCCAGCCACGTCGCCTTCCCGAACGTCACCACCAACCAGGGCCCACCGGCGCTCTACATGGTCGGCGAAGCGATCGGCAAGAACACGCCGGATCTGAAAGAGGCGATTGCTGCCGTCGGCGCCAAGAAGGACGACATCGTCACCTTCTACGTCAAGTCCTCGCAGCTCGTGCAGCTGATGCAGCAGGAAGAAATCTGGGCCGCGCCGATCGGCCGCTTCTCCTGGGAGGGCTTCACCAAGCTCGGCCTGCCGATCAAGTGGGCAACGCCGAAGGAAGGCCAGACCGGCGGCATGAACGTGATGGTTCTGACCAAGGGCGGCAAGAACCAGGACCTGGCGCTTGAGTTCATGGACTTCTGGCTCTCGACCGAAATCCAGACGGCACTGGCCGAAAAGCTGGTCGACAGCCCGGCCAACAAGGACGTCAAGGTTTCGCCGGAGATCGCCGAGAACCTGACCTACGGCGAAGAGACCGTGAAGAACCTGAAGCTGATCCCGTCCGCCGTCGCCCTCGACAACCGCGAAGCGTGGCTGTCGGAGTGGAACGCGCAGGTCGGCCAGTAAGCCTGACCAACTGATAGCTCCGCCGGCGTGTCCTGATCGCCGGTGGAGACCCGATGCGACGGGCGCGATGACGTGGCGCCCAGGAATGCCTGGAAAGGAAGAAGGATGTTCCAGAACCGCGCCGAAGCCCTGGCGCTCGCTCTGCCCGCAGCGGTCTTTGCGGCGATCGTCTTTCTTGCGCCGGTGGTGATCCTGCTGGCGGAGGGCTTTCGCAGCGCCGATAGCTGGTCGCTTTCGGCCTATACGACCTTCTTTTCCGATCCGCTGAACCGCACCGTCTTCCTGCGTACCTTCCGGCTCGGCCTGATGGTCACCGCCGTTTCGGCGGTCATCGGCTATGCCGCGGCCTTCGCCATCGTCAATCTTACGCCGCGCAACAAGGGGCAGATGATCGGCCTTGTCGTGCTGCCGCTGATGATTTCGTCAGTTGCCCGTACCTACGCCTGGATCGTCATCCTCGGCCGCACCGGCATCGTCAACCAGGCGCTGCAGCTCGTCGGTCTTTCGGACGAGCCGATCCGCTTCCTCTTTACCGAGACCGCCGTGTTCATCGGTCTTCTTCAGCTCTTCCTGCCGCTGATGATCCTGTCCCTGATCAGCGCGCT
Organism: Ensifer adhaerens; assembly: GCF_002940685.1. Lineage (GTDB taxonomy): Bacteria > Pseudomonadota > Alphaproteobacteria > Rhizobiales > Rhizobiaceae > Ensifer > Ensifer adhaerens_E. Next base: position 105,853 of record NZ_PNFP01000007.1, read on the forward strand.
CGAGAACATGCCGAAGGATGCAATCCCCGCTGCCCGCGTTCTCGGCGCCAACTGGTTCCAGGTGTTTTTCAAGGTGATCCTGCCGCTCACCAAGGAAGGCCTCGTGATCGGCGGAACGCTGGTCTTCACCGGCTCGCTGACCGCCTATATCACACCGGCCATCCTCGGCGGCTCCAAGGTGCTGATGCTTGAAACGTTGCTCTACCAGCGCGTCACCGTCGCCAACGACTTCGTTGCAGCGAGCGTCATCGCCTTCATTCTGATCGTCATGAGCTTTGCCGCCAATCTTCTTTTGAAACGGCTTGCCACCGCGAGGAACAAGCGATGACCCCGCGCGTCTTTACCCCTCTTGTCCTCTTCCTGGTGATCGGCTTCCTGATCGGACCGTTCTTCATCATCGTCGCCGCCTCGCTTTCCGGCGGCGAGACGCTGGCCTTCCCGCCGCAGGGCTTCTCGCTCAAGTGGGTCGCCAAGGTCTTCACGGTCGAGAGTTTCCAGGAAAGTTTCGCGATCTCGATGTTGCTCGCGATCGGCGGCACGGCGGCGGCTCTCGTGCTCGGGGTTCCCGCCTCTTACGCCCTGTCGCGCTACAAGCTGCCTTTCGGCGAAACCATCCGCACGATCGTGTCGCTGCCGATCATCGTGCCCGGCATCATCGTCGGCCTGGCGCTGTTGCGTTACATCGTCGTGCCCTTTGGCCTCAACATCACGCTGACACTGTTCCTCGCCCACACGGCGCTGGTTCTGCCCTATGCGGTACGGGTCGTCTCGGCGAGCCTCAACAATCTGCGCTCCGACATCGAGGAGGCGGCTGTGCTGCTCGGTTCCTCACGCGCCGGCGCCTTCTTCCGCGTGGTGATGCCGAACATCCGCAGCGGCATCCTCGCCGCCTTCATTCTCGGCTTCGTGACGAGCTTCAACCAGGTGCCGGTGTCGCTCTTCCTCTCCGGCCCCGGTGTGCGCACGCTGCCGATCGACATGCTCTCCTACATGGAGATCACCTACGATCCGTCGGTCGCGGCGCTTTCGGCCCTGCTCGCCTTCATGTCCATCGGCATCGTCTTCCTTGCCGAACGCTTCCTGGGATTCTCTCGCTATGTCTGACGCCTCCTTCCTCAGCCTTGAAAAACTGACGCTTGCCTATGGCGACACCGTTGCGGTGAAGGACCTCGACCTTTCGATCCGCAAGGGCGAACTGGTGGCGTTCCTGGGGCCCTCCGGCTGCGGCAAGACCACGACGATGCGCTCTATCGCGGGGCTTCTGTCGCCGGCCTCCGGCGCAATCAAGCTCGATGGCGCCGACATCACCCGCGTGTCCGCCAACAAGCGTTCGGTCGGTCTCGTCTTCCAGTCCTATGCGCTGTTCCCGCACCTGACCGTGTTCGAAAACGTCGCCTTCGGCCTGCGGCTGAAGAAGCTGCCGGCCAACGAGATCGAGAGCAAGGTGACGGCGGGGCTGAAGTCGGTCGGGCTTTCGAAGTTCTCCGCCCGCAAGCCGGGCGAACTCTCCGGCGGCCAGCAGCAGCGCGTGGCGCTGGCGCGCTCGATGGTGATGGAGCCCAAGGTGTTGTTGCTCGACGAGCCGCTGTCGAACCTCGACGCGCGCCTGCGCCTTGAAATGCGCACCGAACTGCAGCGGGTGCAGAAGGAAACCGGCGTGACGATGATCTTCGTCACCCACGACCAGGGCGAAGCGCTGTCGCTGGCCGACCGCATCGTCGTCATGCTCAACGGCGCGATCGAGCAGATCGGCACGCCCGAGGATATCTACAACCGCCCGATCTCGCGCTTCGTTGCCGACTTCGTCGGTTTCGAAAACATCTTTGCCGTCGAGGGCGGCAAGCTCAAGGCCGGCAACGGCCCGATCGATCTTTCCGGATCCCTGCCGCCTGACACGGCAGGGCTTGCGTGGCGTCCGCGCATGGTGACCCTTGGTTCAGGTCCTTTCCAGGGCACTGTGCGCGGAGCCTCTTTCTCCGGCAGCACGCGCGAATACCTGCTCGATACGCCGCTCGGCGCCATCAAGGCGGAAGAGGATGCAGCACTTGCAGCCCGTGAGACGGGATCTGCGATTGCCTTCGGCCTGCCGGTCGAGAAGGCCGCGCGCCTCAAGAAGTTCGGGTAAGCTGAAGATGGGTGTCTGGATCGATACGGACATGGGCTTCGACGACATCGCCGCCGTGCTTGTCGTCCTTCATGCCGGTGAAGACATCGACGGCGTTTCGCTGGTTTTCGGCAATACGCCGCTTGACCAGGTAAAGCGCAATGCTGCCAGTGCGACGCTCGCCTTCGGCTGGGTTTTCGCCATCCACGAGGGTCGCGCTCTGCCGGTGCTCGGCAAGCTTGAGACCGCCGAACGCATCCTCGGCGAAGCCGGCATGCCGACGGCCGGATTGACCCTGCCTCAGGCCGACGCCTTGCCGGCAAGCGACGCGTTCGCCGCCCTTTGCGCCTGGCTGGAGGGGGAGGGGCCGAAGCGTATCCTGGCGCTCGGGCCGCTCACCAATATTGCAGCCCTTTGCCTTGCCCGCCCGGACCTGGCCGTGCGCATCACCGATCTCACCTGGATGGGTGGCGGCGTCACCAGCGGCAACCACACGGCTTCCGCCGAATTCAACGCCTTTGCCGATCCGGAAGCGCTCGCGATCGTGATTGCGCACGGCCTGCCGCTGCGCATGGTCGATCTCGATCTCTGCCGCAAGGTCTTTGCCTATCCCGACGACGTCGCGCCGATCCGCTCGGCCGGCGGCGCCAATGCCGATCTCATCGCCGATCTGCTCGCCGGCTACATCTCGATCGGCACCAGCCGCGGGCGGCCGGGCATGGCGATCTATGACCCCTCAGCTGCCGTCGCCTTCGTCAATCCGGGCGCGATCTCCTTCCGAAGCGCGCGCATCGAAGTCGAACTCGGCGGCACGCTCGCCCGCGGCCGCACGGTCGTCGAAACGCGCGAAAGCCATGCGGTCTTCAACGCCGAATATGCCGTCGATGCCCACGTCGAGACCACGCGGGCGCAGATCCTCGGCGCACTGATGAAAGAAGCGCAGAAGTGAGTGCCGTGCAGCAACCCCGGGACCTGATGGTCGCGACACTCCGCAGCCGTGCGGTGGCCGCTGCGCGCGGTGCAGAACCGTTCGACGTCCTGATATCGGGCGGCACGCTCGTCGACGTGGTCACCGGCGAGCTCCGGCCGGCCGATATCGGCCTCGTCGGGCCGTTGATCGCCAGTGTCCACGAACCGGGAGCACGCAGCGACGCGACAACCGTGATCGATGCGACGGGCGCCTTCGTTTCGCCGGGTCTGATCGACACCCACATGCACGTCGAAAGCTCGATGGTGACGCCCGCGACCTATGCCAATGCGGTGCTGCCGCGTGGTGTGACGACCGTCGTCTGGGACCCGCACGAGTTCGGCAATGTCAACGGCGTTTCCGGCGTGCGCTGGGCCGCGGACGCCATCGCCGGTCTGCCGCTGCGCACGGTCCTGCTGGCACCTTCCAGCGTGCCGTCTGCACCGGGCCTGGAACAGGCCGGTGCCGATTTCGACGCCGATGTGATTGCCGACATTCTGCGTTGGCCGGAAATCGGCGGCGTCGCCGAAATGATGAACATGCGCGGCGTCATCGATGGCGAGCCGCGGATCAGCGGCATCGTTCAGGCGGGGCTCGCCGCCGGCAAGCCGGTTAACGGCCATGCGCGCAGCCTTGCCGGCCCCGATCTCCAGGCCTTCGTGACCGCCGGTGTCAGCTCCGACCATGAACTTGTGTCCGGAGACGATCTGCTGGCAAAGCTGAGGGCGGGACTGTCGATCGAACTGCGCGGCTCCCACGATCACCTGCTGCCGGACTTCGTCAAGACTCTCAACGGTTTGGGACATCTTCCTCAGACGGTGACGCTCTGCACCGACGACGTCTTCCCCGACGACCTCGCCCATGCCGGCGGTCTCGACGACGTCGTTCGCCGGCTGGTCCGTTACGGCCTGCCCGCCGAATGGGCGCTTCGCGCGGCCACGCTGAACGGTGCCGTCCGACTGGGCCGGCACGATCTCGGGCTGGTTGCGCCGGGACGGCGGGCGGACATCGTGCTCTTCGAGGACCTGGCCGACTTCCGTGCGCGCACGGTCGTCGTCGACGGCAAGGCGATTGCAAGCGCCGGGCGGATGATCGTGCCGCTGAGTGGTCTTGCCGCCGAGACCCTGCATGGCACGATGAAGATCGCGCCGCTGTCCGCGAACGATTTCCGCATTCCCGCAGACGGCACGAAGGTCCGCGTCGCGACCATCGACCGCCCGCGTTTCACCCAGTGGGGCGAAGCCATTGTCGCGGTCGAGGGTGGCTTCGTCGTTCCGCCCGAGGATACGACGCTGATCGCCGTCGCGCACCGTCATGGGCGCGCCGACAGCCGGCCGCGTGTCGGTCTGTTGTCGAGCTGGGGCACCTGGCGCGGCGCATTCGCGACCACGGTCTCGCATGACAGCCACAACCTGACGGTCTTCGGTGGCAATGCCGAGGATATGGCGCTTGCGGCCAATGCGGTGATCGCTGCCGGTGGCGGTATGGCCGTTGCGTCCGGCGGCAAGGTCGATGCGATCCTGCCTCTGCCGCTCGCGGGGCTGGTCTCCGGGGAGCCGCTGGAAGAGGTGGCGGATAGCTTTGCAGCACTCCGCGAAGCGGTCGGCCGCATCGTCGACTGGCAGCCGCCCTATCTGGTCTTCAAAGCCTGCTTCGGCGCGACGCTCGCCTGCAATGCCGGACCGCACCAGACCGATCGCGGCATCGCCGACGTGGCGACGGGCAAGGTCATGGAAAGCCCGATCCTTGAGGTGCTTGAAGCATGACCTGCGCAGGCCGCCCACGCCGGGCGGCTTGTGAAGTCCGCCGTCGTTTCCGTAAGGCGGATCGCCTCGCTCTTTAAGCAGACGCTCTAAATCCTTGAGATCGCTTGTTTTCGCCGGAGCCTTCGCGAGGCACGCGTTACTCCGCGCGTGCCAGTTCCTGCTCCACCAACGTCGACCAGAAGGCGACGCCCGGACCGATCGCCGCGTCGTTGAAGTCGTAAGCGGTGTTGTGGTGCAGCGCGCCGTCGACGGCCGGACCGTTACCGAGCCAGACGTAGCACCCGGGCGCTTCCAGCCCGAAGAAGGCGAAGTCGTCGCCGGCAGTGGAGGGTGGAAAGGTCGTGCGGGTCTTGTCGCCGAAGACGGCGCGTGCGGCCTTCAGCGCCCGGGCACTGGCGTCGGCCTCGTTGACGACGGGCGGGATGCGGCGCTCGAATTCATAGTCGACGGAAATGCCGTACATCTCGGCCGTGCCGCGTGCGAGGCGACCAATTTCCGTTTCGAGCTGGTCGCGGACTTCAGGTGTATAGGCGCGCGCGGTGCCGCCGATCTCGACGGTATCAGGGATGACGTTGAGCGCCTTCGGGTCCCCGGCGCGCACCGAGCAGGCGCTGACGACGGCCGGCTGCAGCGGGTCGACGACGCGGCCGACGATCGATTGCAGCGAGGCGAGGAAGGTGCCTGCGGCCGTCACCGGATCCCGGCCGAGATGCGGCTTGGCGCCATGGGTGCCGATGCCGCGAAAAGTGAGCCGCCAGCTGTCGGATGAGGCAAGCTGCGGGCCGGCAACGACGGCCATCTCGTCCGGATCGAGGCCCGGCATGTTGTGCAGGCCGTAGACGGCGTCGCAGGGGAAGAGTTTGAAGAGACCGTCCTCGACCATGCGCTTTGCACCGCCGCGTCCCTCTTCGGCCGGCTGGAAGATGAAATGCACGGTTCCGGAGAAATTGCGGGTCTTCGCCAGATGGCGGGCGGCGCCGAGCAGCAATGTCGTGTGGCCGTCATGGCCACAGGCATGCATCTTGCCTGCCTCGCGGGACTTGTAGGGTCGGTCGGCGACCTCTGGCATGGCGAGCGCATCCATGTCGGCGCGAAGGCCGATCGAGCGTGTGCCGTTGCCCACCTGCAGGGTCCCGACGACACCGGTTTTTCCCAAACCCCTGTGAACCTTTAGGCCCGCATCTTCAAGCCATTTGGCAACGAGGTCGCTGGTGCGCACTTCCTCGAAACCGAGCTCCGGATGGGCATGCAGATCGCGACGGAAGTCGGTGAGGAAGGTGAGGTCGTCGGCTATTCCGTCTGGCAGGCGCATTGGCAGGCATTCCCATGTTTCATCCGGCGAAGGGGCTTGTGAATTCCGCGCGCTTTGCGCGGCCCACGGTGCCCTTTCGGTTTGATCGAAGTCGCAAACGGTATAGACGAAAACGGCCGGAACCAGAACAGCAAGCCGGCCTTTTTGATCGCCTTTCATTTCGGGCGAAAGCGTGCAGACGAGGACCGGACCGATGCAGCCCCACGACTTCTGGCAGGAAATCTATCCGCCCAAAAGCTTCGACATTCAGGCGGGTTATCGGGATTTCTTCCCGGCGACACTCAATGACGGACGCCAGATCCTGTTGCCGATCCGTCCGCTGGCCGACGGAAGACACGCGCTCGCCTCGCTGATCGTCAATCAGGCGAGCTTTGCCGTCGAGGATGCGCTGGCAACCGAGCTCGCGGCGAAGCTCGCGGCCTATGAGCCCGACGTTGTCGCCGGCCTGCCGACGCTGGGCCTCACGCTTGCGTCCGCCGTCGCCCGCAAGCTTGGTCACAGCCGCTACGTTCCGCTCGGGACATCCAGAAAATTCTGGTACGTCGACGACCTCTCCGTGCCACTCTCCTCGATCACCACGCCCGACCAGAAGAAGCGGCTCTATGTCGATCCGCGCATGCTGCCGCTGCTTGAGGGCAAACGGGTGGCTTTGATCGACGACGTCATTTCCAGCGGCACGTCGATCCTCGCCGGGCTGACGCTGATGGAAGCCTGCGGCATCGAGCCGGTCGCGATCGGCGCCGCCATGCTGCAGACCGAGCGCTGGCGTCAGCCGCTTGCTGACCTCGCGCCCCATTGGCCCGAGCGCGTGGTCGGGGTTTTCCAGACGCCGTCGCTTGCCCGCAACGAGGACGGCAGCTGGCGAAGGGCGTAATCGCATGGCGGCTGTGAGCCTGCGGCCGGCGCGGATTTGTACCCTTCCGCGAAGGAATGCCTTTGCCGCCTGAGGCAGGCGCGTTAGCCTCGTTCCCGGCGTTTCGGCCGCGTCTGCGAGGGAATTCATGCGCTTCATCAATCCGATCCCTTTCGTCAGCGACATCAAGCGATCGCGGACCTTCTACGAGAGGACGCTCGGTCTGACGATCCGCGAGGACTTCGGCAATTTCGTGCTTTTCGAGGGCGGCTTTGCCATCCATGAGGGACGCTCGCTCGAACGGACCATCTGGCGGCAAGAACTGTCTTCAGCCGAGCCCTATGGGCGGCGAAACGTGCTTCTCTACTTTGAAGATGACGATGTCGACGCGGCCTTCGCACGCATTGCACCGCTTGTTGAGCTGATCCATCCGGTCGAGCGCCAGGAATGGGGCCAGCGCGTCTTTCGTTTTTATGATCCGGACGGACATGCCGTCGAGGTCGGAGAACCGCAGGATCTGGGGGCCGCGAGCACGGCAGTCTAGCGCGTCCCGATAGGCCGGGCCTCATCGGCGTTCGGGCATCGCCGCGATCGCGGCGATGCCCGAACTGTTTCATGGAAGACAGTCCCGGAGACTACCGATCGGTAGGGAACTGCCTAGTTCGCCGGTCGAACCTGATAATAGACCGTCGACTTCGCCCCGGCCGCCTTGGCGATCGTGTAGACGTCGTAGGAGGCCTTCGGATCGTTGCCCATGCCGAGCGAGCCCGAGGGCATGCCGGGAACCGCGATACCGGCAACATCTGGCCTTTCAGCCAGCAGCTTCTTCACCGCTTCGAGCGGCACATGCCCTTCGATGACATAACCGTCGATCACAGCGGTATGGCAGCCTTCCATGTCGGCGGGAACCGCAAAGCGCGTCTTGATTACCGACATGTCCGCCTCGTCGTGCACCTCGACCTTGTAGCCGGCCGCTTCCATGGCGTCCGCCCATTGTTCGCAGCAGCCGCATTGCGGATCCTTGTAGACGGCCATCGTGCCGGTTGCCGCGACGGCGCCTGTTGCCAAGAGGGTGATGCCCGCAATCGTGCCTGCAACGAAATGCCTGCGTAACACGTTCATCGAACACTCCTTTCCGTTTCTTCCTGATTAAGGATTGTGACGCCCGGGCCGCCAGATGTCGACCCGGGCGGTTTGCCGCAGCTTACTTGACTTCGGTCACCGTCAGCTTGCCGTTGACCCGATCGGCGACGAATTCGATCGATGCACCTTCCTTGAGCTTGGCAAGCACCGCGTCGTCACTGACGCGGAACACCATGGTCATGGCTGGCATGTCCAGGTTCTTCAGGTCCTCGTGGTCGATCGTCACCTTCTTGGCCTTGGTGTCCAGCTTCTTGACGACGCCCTTGGTGAACTCCGCGGCCTGCGCGGGAAGGGCAACTGTCGTGACGGAAAAGGCGAGCGCGAGCGCTGCGAAGAGTTTACCTGCAGTCTTCATGGGTTCATCCTTTGCTGTGATCGGGGGTTACTTTTTCACGACGTCGAGCGGACCATGCATGCCGGCGTCGTAGTGGCCCGGCACCAGGCAGGCGAATTCGAAGGTGCCGTCATTGGTGAAGGTCCAGTAGATGTCGCCGGACTTGCCGGGCTCAAGCCGGATCGCGTTCGGGTCGTCGTGCTCCATGTCCGGGAACTTCTCCATGGTGATCTTGTGTTCCTGGATCGTCGCCTTGTCGTCGAGCACGAATTCATGCGCGAGTTCGCCGGCGTTCTTGATGGCAAAATGGACCGTCTGGCCCTGGCGAACCTTGATGGTCGAGGGCGTGAAGATCATCTTGCCGTCGTCGGTTTCCTTCATGGTGACGCGGATCGTCTGGGTCGCCTTGGCCTTGTCGCCGGCTTCGCCGATCGACACCTTGCCATGGCCGCCTTCGTGGGTGCCGGACGCGAGCGCCTGGGAGGAAAGGGCGGAGGCGACAACGAGCGCCAGAGCGAGTGCTGATTTCTTCATCGTATGGTTCCTGATGGATTTGAAAGAGGTCATTGCAGTCGGCCGTCCTTTCACGGTTTCTTCGTGATCACGGTCTTGGCATCCGTGGCCCGCGTCGGTTCCGGCAATGCACCGGTCCATTCCCAGGCCTGTGTTCCCGGCGGGTTTTCGTACCAGCCGGGGTCGCTGTAATCGCCGGCGGAGATGCCTTCGCGCACCTTCACCACCGAGAACATGCCGCCCATCTCCAGCGCGCCGTGCGGACCCCAGCCGGTCATCATCGGGATCGTGTTGTCGGGGAGCGGCATTTCCATTTCGCCCATGTCGGCCATGCCGGCCGTCCCCATGGGCATGTAGTCGGGCTTGACCTTGCGGATCTTTGCCGCGACTGATTTCTTGTCGGCGCCGATGAAGGTCGGGATGTCGTGTCCCATCGCGTTCATCGTGTGGTGCGACTTGTGGCAATGGATCGCCCAGTCGCCCTCGTACTTGGCGTCGAACTCGTAGGCGCGCATCGCGCCAACGGGAATATCGATCGACACTTCCGGCCAGCGCGCCTCCGGCCGCACCCAGCCGCCATCGGTGCAGGTCACTTCAAAGTCGTAGCCGTGCATGTGGATCGGATGGTTGGTCATGGTGAGGTTGCCGACCCGCACGCGCACCCGGTCGTTCTTGGACACGACCAGCGGGTCGATGTCCGGGAAGATCCGGCTGTTCCAGCACCACATGTTGAAGTCGGTCATTTCCATGATGCGCGGCACATAGGTGCCGGGATCGATGTCGTAGGCATTGAGCAGGAAGACGAAATCGCGGTCGACGCGCATGAAGCTCGGGTCCTTCGGATGCACCACGAAGAATCCCATCATGCCCATGGCCATCTGCACCATCTCGTCGGCATGCGGGTGGTACATGAAGGTGCCCGCCTTCACGAGGTCGAACTCGTAGACATAGGTCTTGCCGGCCGGGATATGCGGCTGCGACAGGCCGCCGACGCCATCCATGCCCGAGGGCAGGATCATGCCGTGCCAATGGATGGTGGTGTGTTCCGGCAGCTTGTTGGTGACGAAGATCCGCACGCGGTCGCCCTCTACCGCCTCGATCGTCGGTCCCGGCGACTGACCGTTGTAGCCCCAGAGATAGGCGGTCATGCCATCGGCCATTTCGCGTTCGACCGGCTCGGCGACGAGGTGGAACTCCTTGACGCCGTTGTTCATGCGATGCGGCAGCGTCCAGCCGTTCAAGGTGACGACCGGGTTGTAGTCGGGTCCACTCGTCGGCACGAGCGGCTTCTGGGTCGCGGCATTGTCCATGCTTGCCGCTTCGGGCAGGCCTGAGTTTGAGGTTTGCGCCCAGGCGGCGGTCGACACGAGAGCAGCACCAGCGCCGAGGAAGTTTCTTCTGTTGAACATGATCCGATCCTTCTTAATGTCCGGCGCCGCCGGATTCCGCTGCTGCGGGTGCAGCCGCGCCTCCAGCCGATCCGCCTGATCCGCCGCCGTGGATGGCCGTCATCAGGTCGGCATCGGCCAGCCAGAAATCGCGCTTCGCGTTGACGGAGAGCACGGTCGAATTGACCTTGGCCCTGACGTCGGCGAGCAGCTCGAAGGTGCTGGTGATCATGCCGTTGTAGCTGAGCGTCGCTTCCTCCTCGATCTTGGTGCGCAGCGGCACGACATTGTTGCGGTAGTGCCGGGCGATGTCGTAGCGCGAACGATAGGCTTCATACGCAGACCGGGCTTCCGAGCGGATGTTGACCGCCTTTTCCGCCAAAAGGTTTGCCGAGCGCATATGGGCAAGCTCGGCCTTGCGCATGCGTGCGCTGCCGCTGTCGAAGATCGGGATGACGAATTCGAGCTCGAACTGGCCGGTGGTTTCGACTTTGGTGCCGTGGTCCTCCTTCTCCCGTTCAGATTCCGCACCGGCGACGAGCTCCAGGTCGGTCACGTAGCGGGTCGCCTCGGTGAGCTTATAGGACTTGGCGACGGCTTCGAGATCGAGGCGGGCGATCTGCAGATCGACACGGCGCTTCAGCGCTTCCGCCTCGATGCTGTCCTTGCGGGCAAGCGTCTTCGGCAGGTTGGGCAGGCGGTTCGGTACCTGGTACTCGACATCGCTACCCCAGAGGCCCATCAGCCGCGTCAGGTTTTCCTTGGCAAGGCGGGCTGAAAGCCGGGCCTCGGCGGCCTGGCCGGCGAGTTCGGCGTTAAAGACGTGTTCGCGCGCCTGGTTGCCCTTGCCCATGGCGCCGGTCTCGCCGAGTTTTGCGGCAAGCTCGGAGGAGGCGTCAGCCGCCGCCTGGGCCTGGTTCAGCTGCCCGACGGTTTCCCACGCGGCGACCGCTTCGATCCAGGCGCGGCGGGTGTCAGTGGCCAGCTGCAACGTGCTGAGGGCGGCATTGAGCTGCGCCTGGCGGTAGCGCGCATCGGCGACCGCGATGGTCTTGTCGCGGGTGAGAAGCGCCAGGATGTTGGTGGTGACGAGACCCTCGATCGCCTTGTAGGCGCGCAGTTCCGGCGTGCCGATCCCGGTGGTGCCGATCGAGACGGTGGGGTTGAGGAACAGTGTCGCCTGCCAGGCGTCCGCCGAAGCGTCGCCGAGATCGGCATAGGCGGCCTGCAGGCCCTTGTTGTTAAGAAGGGCGATCTGGACGGCCGTATCGGCGTCGATCGTCTTGCGCTTCAGCAGCGCCTTCACCTCGGCATTGACCCTGTCTGCCTGTTCGCGGTTCTGGATCCAGACGCTCTTCTTGGTCGCGGCCGTCGAGACCTTGGCATCCACGGTGGTGAAGCCCGCGTCCTTGGCCGAGTATTCGGTCACGCAGCCGGCGAGCACGAGGGGCAGACCGATGGCGGCCGCGAGGTTGAGTTTGCGAAGTCTCATGACGCGTCTCCCTTGGCGGTCGACTGTGCGTCGTTGAGCGGTTTCCAGGCCTTGGGGCCGGTCGGTTCGCGGTGGGTGTAGCCCGAAATGGGGCTGCGATACTGCGTGCTTCGAATGCCGCTGGTGCTGTCGGCGGGATCGCCAAGGCTTGAGACCTCGGCAGGCAATGTGGCAGCGCATCCGCCCAGGATGATGGGCAGGAGCGCCATGGAAAACAAACGTTTCATGGTCAAACCTGAAATGTGAATGGCAGAGGTCGGCGATCGACCGGATGAAACCGGGCGGGCCTTGTCGCGGACCGCGCTAGAGGCGGGGCGGGCGTCCCATCGGACACGCACAAGCCACGGCAGCGCTTTGCACCGCTGCAAATCCTTCGGTCGGATAGGACCAAGGGGAACGTGCAGCAGCGGTCACGAATTCACGAAATCAGGCTCTTGGGGGGGCGATGAAGGCCGTCGCGTTCACCGGGGGTGAGCTGCGGGTGCGGGCCGAAATTGCGGATGGAGCGCAGGAAAGCGGGGTGGCTGCCATCGGCATCGGCAAGGACTGCAACGGCGGCACAGAAGGTCTTGCAGCAATCCTTCTTCTCGGCCTTGCCGCTTTGCTCCACCGGCTTCACCTTGCCCTTGTTGAGGCTCGGGCAATGCTCGCTCGCAGCTTGCGTTGGATCGGTGGATGCCTCGATCTGCATCGCGCCGTGGGCGGCCGCGTGCATCATGCCGGAGGCGGTAGAAAAAGGCAGCACGGCCAGCGACAAAGCGATCGCCAGCTTCAGCACCATCAGCAAACGCAGATATGTGGTTCGCACCTTCTCCATGATCGATCCGTAGAAACGCCTGTGATTCCTGTCAATGCTGCTTGCGCACGGCGCCGTCACGAATGCGTGAGGCTCCGGGGATGCGCCGTTGTGGTCACGCATGCCGCCGGTTGCGAACCGGATCGATGCCGGCGGTGCCGAAGCGGGCGGGCTCCATGGCCTTCGTCGGCGCCTTTGCGGCGTCGGCGAGATCCTCGAGAATGGGACAATCCGGGCGCCCGTCGCCGTGGCAATGGGCGGCGAGGTGTTTCAGTGTCTGGCTCATCGCTTTCAGCTCCTCGGCCTTGCGTTCGAGGATCTCGACATGTTCGAGCGCGATCTTCTTGACCTCGCCGCTGGCACGCGAGCGGTCGCGCCAAAGCGCGAGCAGGTCGGCCATTTGCTCGACGGTGAAGCCGAGATCGCGCGAGCGGCGGATGAAGCGCAAAGTGTGGACGTCGTTGTCGCCATAGTTGCGATAGCCGGCTTCGCTGCGGTCGGCCTGTGGGATGAGGCCGATCGTCTCGTAATAGCGGATCATTTTCGTCGAGACGCCGGAGGCGCGTGAGGCTTCGCCGATGTTCATGATGTCATCCTTGTTGCCGTCTTGCGGCCATTCGCTAACGAGTATAAGGGCTCTCCCCGGCTTCCGCCATGCCGGCGAGAGCCGGGGAGCATGTCGAACCTAGGCCGCCCGTGCCGCGGCGACCGGGCGAAAGGCCCGAAGCCGCAAGGCGTTGCCCAGCACGAAGACGCTCGACAGTGCCATGGCGCCGGCCGCGAAGATCGGCGACAGCAGGAGGCCATAGACCGGGTAGAGCGCGCCGGCGGCAACCGGGATCAGCACGGCGTTATAGGCGAAGGCCCAGAACAGGTTCTCCTTGATGTTGCGGATCGTCGCCTTGGACAGCGCGATCGCATTCGGCACGCCGAGCAGATCGCCGGACATCAGCACCACATCGGCGCTCTCGATGGCGACGTCTGTGCCCGTGCCGATCGCAAGGCCGACATCGGCTTCGGCGAGCGCCGGCGCATCGTTGATGCCGTCGCCGACGAAGGCAACCGCGCGTCCGCCTTCCTTCAGCTTCTTCAAGGCCGCGACCTTGCCGTCCGGCAGGACTTCGGCGATGACCTCGTCGATGCCGAGCTTGGCGGCGATCGCCTCCGCGGTGCGGCGGTTGTCGCCGGTGATCATCGCGACCTTCAGGCCGAGTTCGTGCAGCATGCGGATCGCCTGCGGCGTCGTCTCCTTGATCGGGTCGGCAACGGCAATGATCGCGGCGAGCTTGCCGTCGATCGCCGCATAGAGCGGGCTCTTGCCTTCCGAGCCAAGACGCGTCGCCTGCTCGGCGAAAGCCGACACGTCGAGCTTCAACTGCGCCATCAGCCGGTCTGCGCCAACATGGACGGTCTGGCCCGAGACATCGGCGCTGGCGCCGAAGCCGGGGATCGCTTCAAACCTGGCCGGTTCGGCGATCGTGAGCCCCTTTGCCTTCGCCGCCTCGACGATCGCTTCGGCAATCGGATGTTCGGAGCGGGTTTCGACGGCGGCGACCAGCGTGAGAACGGCGTCACGATCGAAGCCGTCGACGGTCTCGAGGTCGGTCAGTTCCGGCCGGCCCTTGGTCAGGGTGCCGGTCTTGTCGACGGCGATGACCGCGGCGTTGCGCAGCGTCTGCAGCGCCTCGCCCTTGCGGAAGAGCACGCCCATTTCGGCAGCACGGCCGGTGCCGACCATGATCGAGGTCGGGGTGGCAAGGCCCATGGCGCAAGGGCAGGCGATGATCAGGACGGCGACGCCGTTGACGAGCGCGAAGGTGAGCGCCGGATCCGGGCCGAAGACCAGCCAGATGCCGAAGGTCAGAAGCGCGATGGCGATGACGGCCGGCACGAACCAGGCGGTGACGCGGTCGACCAGCGACTGGATCGGCAGCTTGGCGCCCTGGGCCTGCTCGACCATCTTGATGATTTGCGCCAGCACCGTGTCGGCGCCGACCTTGGTGGCGCGGAAGGTGAAGGAGCCGGTCTTGTTGATCGTGCCGCCGACAACCTCGCTGCCGGCCACCTTTTCGACCGGAACCGGCTCGCCGGTGATCATCGATTCGTCGACATAGGAGTTGCCGTCGAGGACGCTGCCGTCGACCGGCACCCGGTCGCCGGGGCGCACGACGACGGTGTCGCCTGCGTTGACCTCGGAAAGCGGGACCTCGATCGTCTCGCCGTTGCGGATGACGCGGGCGGTCTTTGCCTGCAGTCCCATCAGGTGCTTGATCGCCTCGGAGGTCCGGCCCTTGGCGCGCGCCTCGAGGAACCGACCGAGCAGGATCAGCGTGACGATGACGGCTGCTGCCTCGTAGTAGACGTTGGCGGTGCCGTCAGGCAGAAGGTCGGGCGCAAAGGTTGCGACGACCGAATAGATCCAGGCGGCGGACGTTCCGATCGCGACCAGAGAGTTCATGTCCGGCGCGAGCCGGAAGAGGGCGGGCACACCCTTCTGGTAGAAACGCAGGCCCGGTCCGAAGAGCACCAGCGTCGTCAGCGCGAACTGCAGATACCAGCTTTCCTGCATGCCGATATTATTCATGACGAATTCGTGCACGCCTGGGATGAAGTGCGAGCCCATTTCGAGCACGAAGATGGGCAACGTCAGGACGCCGGCAACGACCAAGGAGCGCGCGAGCCTTCGGGTCTCCTGTTCGCGCTTTTCGCCTTCGCGGTCGACACTTTCGTCGCCGGTGATGCGCTTGGCGGCGTAGCCGGCAACGCGGACCGCCTCTTCGAGCGCCGCCGCCGTGGCGATGCCCTTCGTCACGCGGACGGAGGCGCGCTCGGTCGCGAGATTGACATTGGCTTCGCTGACGCCCGGCACCGTCTTCAGCGCCTTTTCGATGCGCGCGACGCAGGACGCGCAGGTCATGCCTTCGATGGTGAGTTCGATCGTGTCCTCGACCGCACCGTATCCGGCGTTTTCGATTGCCTTGACGATATCGGCCGACTTGGTGCGGGCATCGAAGCGGACGTCGGCGCGTTCCGTTGCGAGGTTGACCGAGGCTTCGGTGACACCAGGCACGGCGCGGATCGCCTTTTCGACGCGCGACACACAGGATGCACAGGTCATGCCCTCGACGGGTATGCTGGCGCTCAATGCCGCGGCGGCGGACATTGGTTCGAGATTGTTCGTTCTAATGGGGGTCACAGATCCCACGATCGTGCTCCTTTCTCTGTCTTTTGTCGCAAGATGAGGCTTCCAACGATGGGAAGGTCAAGGGCGAAAAGGAGATTTCTGCACGCCTTCTTCAGAGCGGCTGGGAGAGGTCTGTCACCGCAGCGATAATCGCCCACGATGCACGATGGAAGCCGCCTTGACGCAAGCTTGGCCGCGAGGCTTGGCGCGATTGTCGACGCGCGGTTCGAATGGCTCCCGGCTTGCCGGCGATCGCAAGGGTGCGATCGCGCCTTCCGTGCCTCTTGCGGGTGAACAGCATCGGATCCATCCTGTAGAAGTTGCGCCCCATAGGGAGGTTAGGATGACGGCTTACAATTGTGTCCGTTTCCGCGTGAGACCCGGTCAAGAGGAACGGTTTGAGCAACTTTTTCGCAGCGCTCTTCGCGACTTTGATGGCTTGCGGAAGATGGCGCTCAGCAAGGCAGCCGATGGATCGTATTTCTCAATTGCCGAATGGGAGAGCCTTGAGGCGATCGTCGCGGCGCGGCCCATGATGAAGGCGAACCTCGACACGTTCCGCGATACGCTCCTGGAACTCAGCCAGGATCTCGGGGTCACGGACCCGATTTCCGGCGAGGCGATCTTCGAAATGACGCGTTAGGGCAATGTTGCTGCGCAAGGCGTGACGGCAACAGCTCCGTCGGTTGGGTGACGGGGAGCTCGGCCTTGGCTGCCTAAGGTCGCGGACCTGATGACAGTGATGTCGTCGACTTGCGAACGCGTGGGGCGGTATCAGAACCGGCACGACATCTGGCGCCGGATTTTGGATGGATTGAGACCAGAACACTGCGAGGAAGGCGCGATGACGGGTTGAGGTCACCGTGGGCAATGGCTATGTCGTGCCGCACACGTTTCACGAACCATAAGGCCAATCGGGATGATCCCAGACTTTCTCGTTACCCATTCCGGTGGCTTCCACGCCGACGAGTTGCTTTCCAGCGTCATTCTCACACGGCTTTTCCCTGAGGCTCGCATCGTTCGCAGCCGGGCGCCGGAGTGGCTGAAACCGGGTGCGGACCGCATCATCTACGATGTCGGCGGCCAGTACGATGCGGCAGCCGGACTGTTCGACCACCATCAGCGCGGGGCGCCGGTGCGCGAGGATGGCCAGCCCTACAGCTCGTTCGGATTGATCTGGAAGCATTACGGCCGCGCCTATCTGGCAGCGTTCGGCGTTCCCGAAGCCCATGTCGAGGTGGTCCATGCGGCCTTCGATGCGCGCTTCGTGCTGCCGGTCGATCTGGTCGACAACGGCGCGCTCGACCCCTCCGTGGCCGGGCCTCTGGCGGGGCTGACGCTGTCGGCGCTGCTGGAAACCTTGAAGCCCGTCTTCGACGAATCCGGTCAGGAGGCTGAGGATCGCGGCTTCCATCAGGCCCTTTCGATCGCGCGCGCCTTCGTCGAGGCCGGCGTGGCGCAACGCGCCGCAAAGCTTCGCGCCGAGGCGCTCGTGCTTGAGCAGATCGCCCGTGCCGGTGACGGCCGCGTGCTCGAATTGCCAAGGGGCATGCCTTTCCGTCCGGCGATCGTGAAAGCTGGCGCCGATCACCTGTTGTTCGTCGTCCATCCGCGCGAGAACGACTGGTGTCTGACGGGCATTCGCAAGGCCGACGAAGGGTTCGAACTGCGCGCGGACCTGCCGGCCGCCTGGGCCGGACTGACGAACGGCGCGTTGGAAGCGGCGTGCGGGGTGCCTGGCGCACGCTTTTGCCACAATGGCCGCTTCATTGCGGCGGCCGCGACGCGCGAGGCAGCACTCGCCATGGCCGAACTCGCGGTCAAGGAAGTCGCGGCGAGCTGAGGGAAACTCAGGAGCCTACGGCGGCGGGGTCACGACGAAAGCGTGGCCCTGAACTTGCTCGGCGACTGACCGTAGGTCTTGGCGAAAATCCGCGAGAAGTGGCCGGCGTTCTCGAAGCCGACTTCGAGCGCAATGTCGATCAGCGGTGCCTTCGTCTGCGTGAGCAGATGCTTGGCGCGTTCCAGCCGAAACTTCCGGTAGACGAGCGCCGGCGACATCTTCGCCTTGTCCATGAACAGACGTTCGAGTTGCCGCCGGGACAGGCCGACGGAGGCCGCCAGCTCGGGGATCGACAACGTGTTGTCCGTGTGCTGCTCCATGATGATGAGGGCGGCATTGAGCCGCGGGTCATTGCTCTCGATCGCCAGCGGTTTTCGCGGCTGGACATGAAGATGCGTGCGTGCCTTGTCGATCTGCAGCACCTCCAGCGCATTGCGCTCCGCTTCCTTGCTGATGTGCAGGCGCACGATATGCGCTGCCATGTCGGCCGCACTGCTGCCGCCCGCACATGATCCGCGGGTGCGATCGAGATTGAAGAGCCGGTCCGAACGAACCTTGAGATCGGGGAAGCGTTCGCGGAAGGCCTGGTAGTGAAGCCAGCTCACGCAAACCGTGTGCCCGGTCATCAGGCCGGCTTCGGCGAGCACGAAGGTGCCCGTGCACAGCCCGATCAGCGGCACCTTGCGCTCGGCTGCCTTCTTGAGGAAGCGGATCGTGTCGTCGTCGATCGGGTTCCGGTTGTTGAGCAGGCCGCCGACAACGACGACGTAGTTGAAGGCGGCGGGATCGACGAGGTCCGATGTCGGCGCCACCTGCACCCCGCAACTGGAGGCGATGAGATGCCGCGTGTTGCCCAGCACCTGCCAGTCGGCGCGAATGCGGCCGGATTTGTCGAGCTCGTCGCTCGCAAGCCGAAGCGTGTCGATGAAGAGAGCGAACGCCGAAAGGGTGAAGGACCGCGCCAGAACGAAGCCGATCTTGAGACGGTCGGCCTGTGCCTCGTTGGTTTTGATGGTCGTCGTCATTTGCCGTTCATGCTCCAACCGCCAAAACCCCCGTTCGTTGTCGAGCGTGCAGGGCTCGGACATTTCCGGACGGGTGGTGGCTGGCGGCCGAGACGTGCCTTTCGATGCTCATGGGATCAGGGTTTGTATTCTTCCAGCGCTCCCATGGAGTGGCGCGGGAAGTCGACACCTGGACGAAGGCGTCTTCATCCTCATCATAACGAAGAGGCTGGCCTCAGATTGCTCTCGTCACGACCTGCGCCGCTACGGTTACGAACATAGCCGCCAGCGTCAGCGCTGCACCGAACCGTGCAACCTTCATCCGGCGTTCGCGTGAACCGCTCCAATCATACCCCATCTTTCCACTCCCTCGCGACCGGGCCAGAACGCGAACCGCAAGCCTTTCAGGTCACGGCTCCGAGTTGCCGCTCATGCTGCAGCGATGCCGCCGACCGTGTCAAGCTTGCCGCGGCGACGGCGTTTTGCAGCGCAGAGTCCTGTGCCGCTATGTGAAGGAAATCGGGTGCGAGGGCGCAAACCCCCTAGTTGTGCGGGGAGCCTCTTTCTGCCGTTGTGATAGTTTTCCCTCTTGGTATGATTTTTAAAGGGAGGGCGAAGATGGCCGGCACATTCTCCACCGCTGACATGGATGCGATCAAACAGCAGCACGAGGAATGGTGTCGTGCGAACGAGACCGATCCCAACAGTCCCGCAGGAATAGAGAAGGCCATGCAGATGCTGGCGAACTATGGCGGCAGTGCCAGCCGGCAACCGCCGGTGCAACCGGAGGCGGGGCGTGCCAAGGCGCGCGCCTGATCGCTGCGTAACCCAAATTCCCCGGCGGTCCGCGTCCCGTCTTCGATAGCGTCGGAGGAGGGCGCCGGGCGGTGGTCGGCCGCGCTCTGCAAGGGGGCTCGGCGAGATTTTCCGCGCTCGCGATCAGGCGCCGCTTCCAATCGGTTGGGGATCGTACGTCAAATGCTCAGGCGTTCGCTCAGAGATTTTCCTTGAGGAGGACCTCAATGCGAATCTTGTCCTGTGCCGCGTGCGGTTCGCGCAAATCGGTCCGCGCGCGCATGATGCGTATGGCGCTGCGCACGGCGTGGCCAGGGTCCTGGGCAATGACGGCGTCAATGTTCCCATCGCGCAGACCACGTTCGCTGAAGGGGGTGCGTTCGTGGACGACGACCGTGATCTTTTGCAGATCGGTGAAGGATGCCGCGCCCTCAAGCGGAATCCTGGCCTCGGAACTGAGCACGTAGATTGCTGCAACCTCCTGATTGTTTTCCAGAACGCGCTGGAGGATCTGGCTTGCCCTGCGGGCATCGCCATGCGTCTCGATCGAGGGAAGGCACTGCAGGTGGGAGAACTGTGAATTGACGACGTCGTCGAAGCCAAGGCGGCGTTCGATGCTGTCCAAAGACTGCATCGTCTCGGCCACGATCAGCACCTTCCCGGCTCTCTGGCCGACAAATCGACCGATGATCTTGGCCGCCGTCGCGCCGGCGGCATAGTTGTCCACGCCCACGAAATCGGCAGTCGGGAGCTTTTCCTGCCCGGAAAGGAACTGCACGAACTTGACCCCGCGCTCGATCAGGCGACCGATCGCGTCGCGGACCTGCGGCGATTCCGGCGCCATCATCGCGATCCCGTCGAATTCGTTCTCGTCTATTGCGGCGAGGTATTTTGCGACCCTGTGCGGGTCGTCGATCGCAATCTGGACGACGTCGAGGTCGACGAGGTCGCCCTTCATGTTCAGCCGCGCCTCCTCGACCCGATGGAGGAGTTCTGCCAGGTAGAGATCGCCACTGGTGGGCAGCACGAAGCGGAACCTGTAGCTCTTGTTGCGGGCAAGGCTGACGGCGGCCGGATTTCGAATAAATCCAATGCGCTCAATGGCTTCGTTGACTTTCCGAACAGCCTTCGGGCTGACATTCGGCCTGTCGTTCAGCACGCGGTCTACGGTTGCGAGGCTCAACCCCGCTGCCTCAGCAAGATCTTTGGCTGTTGGCCGCATGCGGAACTCCCAGTGTCTGTCTTCCGCAATTTACTCCAACAAAACCGACGCGAAATCAAGAATTGATGTGCGCACCTCAAAAATCGCTTGCGTTGAGGTGCGCACCTCAGTTATGAATCCTTCAGCGAAAACGCAGGCTCCGAATGCGGCCGCGCAAACCGCTAGTGCCAAGAGGATTTACGGTGCGCCAATCGCCCGCCACGGGCGTTTTCCTTCTGATGGAGGTCGGAAGGTACAAGGGAGGGAACCCAATGATGAAGCAGATGCTGTTGAGCTCCACAGTCGTGATCGGAGCGTATTTCGCCGTTTCGGGTGCCGCCGGCACACAGGCCTCGGCGGCCGAGCTGACCCTTTGCTGGGCCGCCTGGGATCCGGCCAACGCGCTGGTCGAACTCAGCAAGGACTTCGAGGCCAAGAGTGGCAACACGATGAAGTTCGAGTTCGTGCCGTGGCCGAATTTCGCCGACCGGATGCTGAACGAGCTGAACTCGGGCGGTAAGCTGTGCGATCTCATGATCGGCGACAGCCAGTGGATCGGCGGTGCTGCCGAAAACGGCCAGTACATCAAGCTCAATGATTTCTTCGACAAGGAAGGGATCAAGATGGCGGACTTCATTCCGGCAACCGTCATCGGCTACGCGGAATGGCCGAAGAATTCCCCGAACTACTGGGCGCTGCCGGCGTTCGGCGACGTGGTTGGCTGGACCTATCGCAAGGACTGGTTCTCGCGCCCCGAACTCCAGGCCGAGTTCAAGCAGAAATATGGCCGGGATCTGGCCGTGCCGAAGACCTTTGCCGAGCTCAAGGACATCGCCGAGTTCTTCCAGAAGCGACAGATCGACGGCAAGACCGTCTATGGTGCTGCCATCTATACGGAACGAGGCTCTGAAGGCATCACCATGGGCGTCATGGACGTGCTCTACAGCTTCGGCTTCGAGTACGGAAATCCGAAGAAGGCCTATGAACTCGACGGCTTCGTCAACTCGGCGGATGCGGTCAAGGGCCTGGAATTCTACAAGGCGCTCTATGATTGCTGCACACCGCCGGGCCATTCCGACGCCTACATGTCGGAGGATATCGACGCCTACAAGTCCGGCCAGGTCGCCCTTCAGATGAACTTTGCCTTCACCTGGCCCGGCATTCATGCCGACGCCAATGTCGGCGGCGACAAGTCCGGCTACTTCCCCAATCCCGCCGGCCCGACCGGCGTCCAGTTCGCCCAGCTCGGAGGTCAGGGCATTTCGGTCGTTGCCGCGTCCGACAAGCAGAAGGAAGCGCTTGATTACATCAAGTGGTTCGCGCAGCCTGAAATCCAGAAAAAGTGGTGGGCACTCGGCGGCTATTCGGCGCTGCGCTCGGTGGTCGAGGATCCGGGCTTCGCCACGAGCCAACCCTATGCGCAGACCTTCCTCGATTCGATGGCAATCGTGAAGGACTTCTGGGCCGAGCCTTCCTACGCCTCGCTGCTCCAGGCTTCGCAGAAGCGCTTCCACGACTACGTGGTCGCCAACCAGGGCACGGCGAAGGATGCGCTCGACGGTCTTTCGGAGGACTGGAAGGATATCTTCGAAGACGAAGGCAAGTACTGACGCAAACAACCGCCGCCTCCCGGCGGAAGCGTCCATGCGGGGCCGGCCGGCCGATCTGTCGTGCCGGCCCCGCATGCCAAATCGTCAATGCCTTAGGGGAATACCATGCTCCATTCTTCGATCGATCGCGCCGCGCACGCGACGCCGCCCGTGCTTACACGGCGGATCAGAGGGCTGTCGGACCGCGCGATCGCCTGGATTTTCGTTGCGCCGTCCATCGTGCTGCTGCTTGCGATCAACATCTTTCCGCTGATCTGGACGGTTCGGCTGAGCTTCACCAATTTTCGCGTGAACCGGCCGAACGAGGCGGTTCAGTTCGTCGGCTTGCGCAACTACCTGAACATCCTGAGCGACAAGGATATCTGGCTGACGATGCAGGCGACGGCCCACTTCCTGATCTGGACGATCGTCCTGCAGGTGCTGATCGGCTTCGCTCTCGCCTATCTCATCAACAAGAAGTTCCGCGGCAACGATCTGTGGACGACCATCATCGTGCTGCCGATGATGCTGAGCCCCGCGGTCGTCGGAAACTTCTGGACCTTTCTCTACCAGCCGCAGATCGGTCTCTTCAACTACGCGGTCGGGTTCCTGACCGGAGCGGACCCGTCCAGCTTCTCGATGATCGGCGACACCACGCTTGCGCCCTGGGCGATCATCATCGTCGACACCTGGATGTGGACGCCGTTCGTGATGCTCATCTGCCTCGCCGGCCTGCGCTCCATACCCAGCAGCATCTACGAGGCGGCGGAATGCGACCGGGCCAGCAGCTGGCGCCAGTTCTGGACGATCACCATCCCGATGGTGCTGCCGTTCCTGATGCTGGCGATCCTCTTTCGCGGCATCGAAAACTTCAAGATGTTCGATCTGGTCGTGCAGCTGACCGGCGGGGGACCGGGTTCGATCACGGAGCTGACGTCGATCAATCTGAAGCGCGAAGCCTTCGAGAAATGGCGCACCGGCTACGCATCCGCCTACGCCGTGATCCTCTTCGTCACCGTGTTCGGCCTCGCGTCGATCTACGTCAAAGCACTCAACAAGGTGAAGCAGAGATGAGCAGCTATTCTGTAACGGAGCCATCCGCGCGGCAGAAGTGGTTCGCAGGCACCCTGGTCGTGCTCTATGCGGTGATCACCATTCTCCCGCTGCTGTGGATCATCGGAACGGGTTTCAAGTCGCCATCGGACGCGATCGCCTATCCGCCAAAGACATTCTTCGAGCCGACGCTCGAAGGCTACGTGAACCTCTTCACGACGCGCACCCGCGTCACCGAAGAGCAGTTGAAGGAGATGGGCGAACCGAAGACCTGGTACGAACGGCTCGTGCGCAAGGATGGGCTGATCATCGCCGGCCCGTCGCGCTTCCCCGAGCGGTTCTACAATTCCGTCATCATCGGTTTCGGCTCGACGGTGCTGTGCATCGTGCTTGGAACTGCGGCCGCCTACGCGTTCTCGCGCTTCAAGGTGCCGCTCAAGGACGACCTGCTGTTCTTCATTCTGTCGACCCGGATGATGCCGCCGATCGCGGTCGCCATTCCGATCTTCCTGATGTTCCGCTCGCTCGGGCTGAACGACACCCATGCCGGCATGATCCTGCTTTATACGGCGGTGAACCTGTCGCTCTCGGTCTGGCTGCTCAAGGGCTTCATCGACGAGATCCCGATCGAGTATGAGGAGGCCGCGCTGATCGACGGCTACACACGCTTCCAGGCCTTCTACAAGGTGGTCCTGCCCCAGGCGGCGACCGGCATCGCGTCGACGGCCATCTTCTGCCTGATCTTCGCCTGGAACGAATACGCCTTCGCCGTGCTGCTCACATCGGGCACTGCCCAGACGGCACCGCCCTTCATTCCGACGATCATCGGCGTCGGCGGCCAGGACTGGCCGGCCGTGGCGGCCGGTGCGACCCTCTTCCTCGTCCCCGTGATGGTGTTCACGATCCTGCTTCGCAAGCATCTGCTGCGCGGCATCACCTTCGGAGCGGTCAGAAAATGACAGTCTTTCTCAACCAGTTGCTGCGCCTTCGGCGTGGCGCGTGGGAGATGGTGGCATCGATCCTGATCGCGCTCGGCGTGGTCATGTTGATGCAGCCGTTCTCGCTCACGCTCTATTCCTTCTCCTTCCTCGTGACGCTGTTTGGAACGGTCATGTTCATCATCGTCAGCCATTTTCCGGAGTGACCGATGGCACAGATCAGAATTGAAAATGTGCGCAAGGAGTTCGGGGCGTTCACGGCGGTCCAGTCTTCGAGCTTCACGGTGGAAGACGGCGAGTTCTTCATGCTGCTCGGCCCATCCGGATGCGGCAAGACGACGACGCTTCGCATGATGGCGGGATTGGAACTGCCGACGAGCGGCCAGATCTATATCGGAGGCGAGGAGGTTGGCATGAAGCGGGCGAGGGAGCGCGATATCGCCTTCGTCTTCCAGATGTTCGCCCTCTATCCGCACATGAACGTGCGCAAGAACATCTCCTATCCGCTCGTCAGCCAGGGCATGAAAAAGGCGGATGTCGCCGCGCGCGTCGCCGAGGTGGCAAGGATACTCAGAATCGAGGGCATCCTCGACAAGCCGGTCGGCGGGCTGTCGGGCGGCGACCGCCAGCGTGTTGCGCTCGGCCGGGCGATCGTGCGCAACCCGAAGGCCTTTTTCATGGACGAGCCGCTCGGAGCCCTCGACGCCGAGTTCCGCGAACACATGGCGGGGGAACTGCGGGCGCTGCACGACCGCATGGGAGCGACCACCGTCTATGTGACACACGACCAGTTGGAAGCGATGCAGATGGGCGACAAGATCGTCGTCATGAACCACGGCGTCATCGAGCAGTTCGGTCGGCCGCAGCAGATCTACGACTGGCCGGCGACGAAGTTCGTCGCCAAGTTCATCGGCTCCCCGTCCATGAATTTTCTGGAGTTCGAGGGCATGATCGGTGTCGGCGGCGACAGCATTGATCTCGGTGGGAAAAAGGTCACGGTTCCGGCGTCGCGTGAGGGCAGGGCCGGCACGCTGTCGCTCGGTGTGCGTCCCGAGCACGTCCGTTTCGTCGACGACTCCAGCTATAGGGGCCGCGTGATCGCCGTCGAATATCTCGGCACGACGCAGATTGTCACGATCGACACGCCCAACGGCGAGATCAAGGCGCGCACGCCCTCCAGTCAGGCGGCACGCACCGACGAGCTTGTCGGTCTCGATTTCAACGCGCGGACCTTGACGCTCTTCAATGCGGAGACGGGCCGTGCTCTCGTTTCCGAAGCCAATGAGGGAGTGCAGCGCCGTGGCTGAAGTCATCTTGAGAAACGTGACGAAGACATTCGGCTCTCACGCGGCGCTGGACGATGTCTCGATGACGATCCCGGACGGATCGTTCGTCGTGCTTCTCGGTCCGACGGGCGCCGGAAAGACGACGACGTTGCGCATGGTCTCGGGGCTCGATACGCCCGATAGCGGCGAGATCTTTATCGGCGGGATGTCCATGCAAGGACTGACGCCGGCGCAGCGCAACGTGGCGATGGTCTTCCAGCAATATTCGCTCTATCCGCATCTGTCGGTTCGGCAAAACCTGGAGTTTCCGCTAAAATCTCCGCTTCTGAAAACGCCGCAGAAGGCGATCGATGAAAAGGTGAATGCGATCGCGGAGATCCTCCAGATCTCGCACAAGCTCGACAACAAGGCGACGGCGCTGTCGGGCGGCGAGATGCAGCGTGTGTCGATCGGTAGGGCGCTTGTCAGAAACCCGCAGATCTACCTGATGGACGAGCCCTTGAGTTCGCTCGACGCGAAGCTTCGCGCCGACCTGCGCGTGGAACTGAAAAACATCCAGGCGAAGTCCGGCGCGACGCTTCTCTACGTCACCCACGACCAGATCGAAGCGATGACCATGGCAACACATATCGGCGTGCTCGAAGAGGGCAGGCTGGTTCAGTTCGGTTCGCCGAGAGAGGTCTATGAGGCCCCCGTCAGCGTCTATGCCGCGACCCGTCTCGGCCAGCCGCGCATCAACGTCCTGCCTGCCAGGCTCTTTGCGGGTTCGCCCGATAGGGCGCAATCGATCGGCCTTCGCCCCGAAAACATCGTCCAGGGAGCCGGAGAGGATGCGCTCGTGACGCGCGTCGAACATCTGGGCGACCAGACGCGCCTCCATCTCTCGTTCAAGCAACACGCCCTCGTGACGGTCACGGATCCCCACACCGGGTTCCGCGGCGGTGAGACCATCAAGATCCAGCCAAGCAAGCCGCTCTTCTTCGACGCGGCCGGAATGCGCATCGCTTAGGAGGCGAACATGAATCAGTTTATCAACCGCAAGGAAAATGCGGTTACGGAAGCGATCGACGGGGTCCTTGCCGCATCCGGCGGCGCGCTCAGCCGCCTCGACGGATATCCGCACATCCGCGTCGTCCTGCGCTCGGACTGGGACAAGAGCAAGGTCGCGCTCGTTTCCGGTGGCGGGTCGGGACACGAGCCCGCGCATATCGGCTTCGTCGGCAAGGGCATGCTGACGGCCGCAGTCTGCGGCGACGTCTTCGCATCGCCGAGCGTGGACGCGATCCTCGCCGGCATCCTGGCGGTGACGGGGCCAGCCGGCTGCCTGCTGATCGTCAAGAACTATACCGGCGACCGGCTGAACTTCGGCCTGGCGGCGGAACGCGCGCGTGCCTACGGCTTCAATGTCAGCATGGTCATCGTCGACGACGACATCGCATTGCCGGACCTTCCGCAGGCGCGCGGCGTTGCCGGCACGCTCTTCGTCCACAAGATCGCAGGCGCCCTCGCAGAAAGCGGAGCGGACCTCGATACGATCGCCAGCGCGGCGCGCAAGGTCATACAGGGCACGAGCACCATCGGCATGTCGCTCGATACCTGCACCGTGCCGGGCTCGCCGAAGGAGCACCGCATCCCCGAAGGGCATGCGGAACTCGGGCTCGGAATTCATGGCGAAGCCGGCGTCGAGCAGATTGTCCACTCGGACGCGAGAAGCGCGGTTGCCGCCATGGTCGAGCGGCTGCAGGCGGCGATGGAAGACAAGCCGCACGTGGCGCTCGTCAACAACCTCGGCGGGACGTCGATCCTGGAAATGTCGATCCTCATGCACGAACTCGCCCAGTCGTCGATCGCCGACCGGATCGTGCATCTGGTCGGACCCGCGCTGATGATGACGTCGCTGGACATGCGCGGCTTTTCCATCTCGGTCTATCCCGCCGACAAGGTCGAGCTGGAGCTGCTGTCCCGGCCCGTAGCGCTCCCGGCCTGGCCGGGCGTAACTGCCGTCAAGCCTGTTGCCGTTCTCGCACTGCCTGACGGTCTGACGCCGATCGCGCCTTTGCCTTCACGACACGACGCGACGCGGCTGTTTCTGCTTGCCTGCTGCAACCTGCTGATCGATGCGGAAAAGGATTTGAACGCGCTCGATGCCAAGTCCGGAGACGGAGACACCGGCTCGACGCTTGCCGGCGCCGCGCGGGCCCTCATCCAGGCGCTGGATCGTCTGCCGCTCTCCGACCATACGCAGCTCTTCCGCGCCATCGGGCAGGAGCTGAGCCAGACGATGGGCGGTTCTTCCGGCGTGCTTCTTGCGATCTTCTTCGCGGCCGCCGGGGATGGCGCCTCGAGCGGCCTTTCCATACGCGAGGCGCTGAAAGCCGGGTTGGCGCGCATGCAGGAAATCGGAGGCGCCCGGACCGGCGATCGCACGATGGTCGACGCCCTTTCCCCGGCGCTCGATGCGCTCGACGCGAGCATCGGCGCGGCCGCGAAGGCCGCGCGCGACGGGGCGAATCTGACGGCGACGCTGGTGCGGGCAAGGGCAGGGCGTGCCGCCTACATCAATGCCAAGCAGCTCGAAGGGCACATCGACCCCGGCGCCGAAGCGGTCGCCCGGCTGTTCGAACACCTGGCCCGGCATCCGGATATGCTTCAGCGCCAACCGGAGGGAGCCGTCGCCGGCTGACGGTGACTGAAGCATTGCCCAGACGACAAAACGCCCCGGAAAGCCGGGGCGTTTCGCGACGGGAGGTGTCGGGGCAGCCTGCGCTCAGAGCGCGCGGCTCTCGTATCCGGCCGCCTTCAGGGCGTCTGCGATCGGCCCTGCCGCTGCGGCGGTCTCGACGCTGACTTCCCGATTGCCGAGATCGACCTTGATCGTTGCCTGCGGGTCGACGCTCAGGATCGCCTTCTGGACGACGCCGGCGCAGTGGCCGCAGGTCATGTTGTCGATCTTGTAGTTCTGCATGCTTGTCTCCTTGGTTCGGTTGTGAGACAAACATGGCGTCTCCCACCGTTGGAAGGTCAAGAGGCCTTCAAGATATTTGTTCGCGGCATTTCCAGTCGCGCGAATGGTGGAAAATACCCCCGAGAGTGTAGGCCAGCGGCCTCTCAAATTCTCCGAAAAATTTGAAAGTCTTTCATTGCCGATCCCGGGAATGGACGGCTAGCGGTCTGCGTCCGGAAGTCGCACAATCCAAAG
Organism: Ensifer adhaerens; assembly: GCF_002940685.1. Taxonomy (GTDB): domain Bacteria; phylum Pseudomonadota; class Alphaproteobacteria; order Rhizobiales; family Rhizobiaceae; genus Ensifer; species Ensifer adhaerens_E. Next base: position 134,613 of record NZ_PNFP01000007.1, read on the forward strand.
GCTGTGCAAGAGGCATTCGCGTCGTCCGAGAGAGGGCGGACGATCGCCAGCCGGCACGAAGCCTAAAGCGAAGCGATCGCTCCGGACTATCCGGACGTTCGAAATGCACTGATCGGGAACTGGAGGAGACGGTTTCCCGCTCACTGTCGTTCGGCTGCGTCGTGGTGACGCCGCCAAGGGAGGAAAGATGTTTGAACGACTATTCAAGCTGAAAGAGCATCAGACGACGGCGCGCACCGAGGTGATCGCCGGTATCACGACATTCCTGACGATGTCCTACATCATCTTCGTCAACCCCGACATCCTGTCGAGCACGGGCATGGATAGGGATGCCGTCTTCGTCGCAACCTGTATTGCCGCGGCACTCGGCTCTGCCGTCATGGCGCTCGTCGCCAACTGGCCGATCGGCATGGCGCCCGGCATGGGCCTCAACGCCTTCTTCGCCTTCACCGTGGTTGCGGCGCTTGGTTTCACCTGGCAGCAGGCGCTGGGCGCTGTCTTCATCTCGGGCGTGATCTTCCTGATCCTGACCGTGACGGGGGTCCGAAGCTGGCTGATTGCCGGCATTCCGCATTCGCTTCGAAGTGCGATCGCCACCGGTATCGGCCTCTTCCTCGGCATCATCGCCCTGAAGAACGCCGGCATCGTCGTCGACAACCCGGCAACGCTCGTCGGTCTCGGCGACCTCAAGCAGACCGGCCCGCTGCTCGCCATCCTCGGCTTCTTCGTGATTGCCGTGCTGGATTCACTCAAGGTTCGCGGCTCGATCCTGATCGGCATCCTGGTCGTCACCGTCCTGTCGATGATCCTCGGCGTCAGCGAGTTCAAGGGTATCGTCTCGGCACCGCCGAGCATTGCGCCGACCTTCCTGCAGCTCGACATCATGGGCGCTCTGCATGGCGGCCTGCTGCATGTCATCCTCGTCTTCGTGCTCGTCGAAGTCTTCGACGCGACCGGCACGCTGATCGGTGTCGCCAAGCGCGCCAAGCTGGTGGAAGAGGGCAAGCCGAACCGCCTCGGCCGTGCGCTTCTTGCCGACAGCACGGCGATCGTCGCCGGCTCGCTGATCGGCACCAGCAGCACGACCGCCTATGTCGAAAGCGCCTCGGGCGTCCAGGCTGGCGGCCGCACGGGCCTGACGGCACTCACCGTCTGCGTGCTCTTCCTCGCAGCGCTGTTCTTCTCGCCGCTCGCAGCCGCCGTTCCGTCCTATGCGACGGCTCCGGCCCTGCTTTACGTCGCCGGCCTGATGATGCGCGAACTGACCGAGGTTGACTGGGACGATCTGACGGAGGCCGCACCGGCCGCGCTCACGGCGCTTGCCATGCCCTTCACCTACTCGATCGCCAACGGTCTTGCCTTCGGCTTCGTCAGCTACGTCGTCTTGAAGGTCTGCACCGGCAAATGGAGCGTCATCCACCCGGCAACCCAGATCGTCGCTGCACTCTTCATCGTGCGCTTCGCGTTCTTTGCCGAGTAAACGAAATTGGCCGGGGCATCGCCGCCTCGGCCATCAGGACTTCCCCGTAAGTGCTGGCCGGAGCAACGAAATGTTGCTCCGGCCTTTTTCTGGTTCGTCTTTAGTATTGTCCGGCCGGCAGATGCACGATAAGGCCGTCCATCTCCGCCGAGACCGTGATCTGACAGCTGAGCCGACTGCGCTCGTTCGGATTGACCACGCATTCGATCATGTCCTGCTCCTGGAATTCGGGTGCCGGCAAACGGTCGCTCCATTCGCCGTCGATGTAACAGTGGCAGGTGCCGCAGGCGCAGGAGCCGCCGCATTCGGCAGCTATGGCGTCGATACCGTTCTGGACGGCGGCCGACATCAGCGACTGGCCGATCTCCGCCTGGACTTCCTTCGTCGTGCCGTCCGCGTCGATGAAGACGATCTTGGGCATGGGTATTCTCCGATTGCGTATGTTGGTGTCTGGGATTTTGGATCAAGCGTGCCGGAGCGCGATCTTGAGCTTCTTGGGCCCACGGACGGACAGGCCGCGCTTGTATTCCGGCGCCGGGTCGACGAGCTCGATGGTCGGGAAGCGGCGAAGCAGGGTGCTGAAGATGATATCCATGTCGAGGCGCGCGAGGTGGTTGCCGAGACAGAAATGCACGCCGCCGCCAAAGGCCAGATGCCGATTGGGCGTGCGGCCGATGTCGAAGGTGTCGGCATTTTCGAACTGCTTGGGGTCACGGTTGGCGGCGCCATAGAGCAGGCCGAACTTGGTGCCGCGCTCGAAGCGACGGCCGAAGATCTCGACGTCATCGACGCAATGGCGATGGAAGAACGGCAGCGGCGACTCGTAGCGGAACATCTCCTGCACGCCGGTCTGGATCAGGCCGGGATCCTGCCGAAGACGCGCCATCTGTTCCGGGAAGCGCAAGAGCGCATGCATGCCGCTGCCGAGCACGTCGATCGTCGAGCCGTGGCCGGCCATCAGGATCAGCATGCAGGTCGAAATGAATTCGTCGAAGTTCATCGCACCCGAACGCTCCGCCTCGATCAGCACCGAGATGAGATCGTCCTTCGGCGCCCGCTCGCGCTCGGCCTTCAGCGCTGTCAGATATTCGTAGAACTCGGTGGTGTTGCGCTCGGCGATTTCCTTGCGCGCGTCGGAACGGTCGACGTCGAAGAACTGCACGATGTTTTCCGACCAGATGCGCAGCTGCGGACAGTCCTCATCCGGCACGCCGAGCAGGCGGCCGATGATATGGCCGGGAACATGGGCGGCGAGGTCGTCGACGAAGTCGATTTCGCCACGATCGGCGAGACTGTCGATCAGCCGGTCGACATAGGCCTGGATCTGCTCGCGCAGCTTGGCGATCATGGCCGGCGTAAACAGCTTGAACACCTGCTTGCGCAGCCGGTCATGCACCGCGCCGTCGCTGTCGAGCAGGCTGAACTGCACGAAACGTTCGTGGTGCGGCATGTCGTGCCAGTTGGCGGCGCGCTGCAGTTTTGAGAGCTCTTCCTTCGTCGCGATGTCCTCGAGCGAGCGCACCATGCGCTTGTCCATGACGATGGCGGACACGTCCTCGAAACGCGAGGCGAGCCAGATGTCGAAATCCGCAAAGTAATGCAGACCTTCCTCTTCGCGCAGCGTCCGGTAGGTCGGATAGGGATCGCGGGCAAACTCCGGCGACAGCGGCGCGAAGGTGAAATTGGCTGCATCGCCGTTCGGCGCGGCTTTGGTCATCGGTACACTCCGTGCATAAAGCTGCATGATAGCGTCACGGGCCCGTGTTGAGGAATAGTGGCCGATCGCAAGATGATGGACAAAACTCGCATCGCCTGTCAGGAAAAGCAGATGCAGAGCCTGAAAGAAGAGCTTTACTTCCATACGCCGGCGAAGTTCGCCGATGCCTTCCCCTATCTGGCGTTGGTTGCCGGAAGCCGAACGGCATGGCCGCAGGAAGCACCGATCCGCAAGCGCTTCCACCAGCACGTCTTCGTTTACACGATCGGCGGTTGTGGCTTGATCGAACTGCGTGACCAGCGTTTTCTCGCCGAAGCCGACAGCGTTGTCTGGCTGGATACGGCGCAGGCCTACGCGCACAGTTGTGCAGTGGAGAGTGAGAACTGGCGCTATCTCTGGATGGGGATCGAGGGGCACGGCCTCAATGCCCTCTATCAGTTTCTCGGGGTGCAGCAGCAGCCGCTCTTTCTGTCGAAGGACCCTCGGGCCGTGCGCGCAGCCTTCAAAGCCGTGATCGGATTTCTGGCCGAACGGTCGCCGGCAACCGATGCCCTTGCGAGCGCCGCGATTGCAGGGCTGATTGCCGACATGATCGCACCCCGCTTGAACGGCGCGGCGCCGGCTGGGGGCACAGCTGACGAAGGCCGTTTGCTCACGGTTCTCAAAGCCATGCGGGACGATCTTTCCCGCTCCTGGACGATCGACGACCTCGCCATGCGTGCGCGGCTCAGCCCGTCGCAGCTTTTTCGCCGCTTTCGCGACATGGTGGGGACGACGCCGATGGATTGGCTGCGCCACGAGCGCATCAACCAGGCAAAGCGCCTGCTGGTCGGACCCGATGCCAAGGTCTCGGCCGTGGCGGCCGAATGCGGCTATCCGGATCCCTATCATTTCTCGCGCGATTTCCGGCGGCTGACGGGGTACACGCCGACGAAGTTCAAGCGCGATGGCGGTTATTGACGCCACAGTCGTTTCATCCGATTTCGGCGGCCAGCGAGGCCCTGGCGCACCGATGAACCCGACCGGACGACCGGGTCATGCGTTCATTCATACGATCAGGAATGGCTCCTTGAAGAAATGCTCCTCCAGGTTCACACCTTCGCCGCCGCGATCGACGACCGCGAAGTCCGAGACGTCATCGAGCGGCGTCAGGATGCCGTGCCAGACATTGCGGGCGATGTTGACGCCCTGGCCCGGCGTGGTCCTGAAGGCGATCGGTTCGCTCGGCCCTTCTTCGGTCTCCTTGGAAACGACTATGAGAAACGGGTTGTCGCTCAAGGGAATGAAGGCCTGACTGCCGAGCGGGTGGCGCTCGACCATGGTCAGTTTCAGCGGCAGCGGATAGGGTACGCCGCGTACCAGGCTGATCATCGGCCGGGCCTTCTCGCCTGTTGTATCGATCTTGGCGAGATCGTGATAGCGGGTTGCCTTGCCCCCGTTGATGGGGAAGTTGTGGGCATTCTCGGTTTCAATCACGTCGCCGAACGGCGCAAAGGCCTCCCGGGTCAGTGGCTGTATGACGATCTCCTTCATGCGACGCTCCTCCGTGCAATGTTGATCGGGCTTCAAAAGTTCGATCGTTTCGCCTCCTCGGCGAAATGATCTAGATGCCGGCTTTCGCAATACGCCCGAAGACACGCAGCCGGCTGACGCCGCCATCGGGGAAGATGTTGAAACGCACATGGGTCACCGGACCCGAAGCCGCCAGTTCGTGCGCTTCGTAGGTATGGATGCTGTCGGCGGCGAGTTTCTGCGGCGGCAAGACCTCATGCCAGAACATCGACGAGGCCGTGACAGACGCGGCCAGTTCGCATGCAGCCGCTTCGAGGTCGGCGGCCTGCAGCGAACAGGCATCGGGGTAGTTGCCCTTGAAGTGGGCGGTATCGACCACGATCCGCTCGACCTCGCCGCGTGCAGCGAGCTTCACCACGATCCAGTCGTTGCCGGGTTCGCGGCGGCGACGGGTCTCCCAGCCATCGCCCATGTTGACGCCCCGTCCGGGCGCAAGCAGCCGCTGATGGCCGTAATGCCCGTTGGAATAGGCGACGATACGGCCGCCGAGGAGAGACGATGCAAGGTCGACCACCGCGTCGCCGATCGCCGCCCGGTCGAGGGCAGGCGTGCCAAAGACCTTGAGACGGGCGATGCCGCCGTCAGGATAGATGCGCAGGCGGACATGGCTCCAGACGGCCTCCGATCTGGCCTCGAAATGGTGCTGGGCGCTCGGGCCGAGAGATTGAGGGCAGATGACTTCCGTCCAGACCGTGTTCTCGTCCGGCCCCTCCGGCGCCAAGCAGGCGTCGATGGCGCAGGCGCTCGGATAGTTGCCGGTGAAATGGGCGGTATCGACCTCGAAGCCATGGATGCGTCCGCTCGTCGCGAGCGCCACGATCGCATGGTCGTTGCCGGGGCCGCGGCGTCGCCGCGTCTCCCAGCCGTCCATCCACTTGCCGTTCTCGTCATAGACCCCGGGATGATAGACCGGCGGCGCATCCTGCAGCATGCGCTCGAGCGGCGCGAAGAACTCGTCTGTCGCAAACACCGGCCTTGCGCCGAGACCGGCCGAGGCAAGGTTGATCGCGTTCCGCGCGAATTCGGGCGGGCTCACGCCGTCGGTCGTCATGACAAGGCCCTCAGCTCGGCAGCATGTCCTTGAGGCGCAGATAGGCAATGCGCTCCACCTGCCGGCAGGCCGTCTCGAACTCCGTCTCGCGATCGTTGCCGATCCGGCTTTCGAAGGCCGCCAGGATCTCGTCCTTGGTGCGCCCCTTGACCGCCATGATGAACGGGAACTTGAACTTGTCGACGTAAGACGCATTGAGCGTGGTGAAGCGCTCGCGCTCAGCATCGGTCAGCGCATCGAGACCGGCACCTGCCTGCTCGTTGGTCGAGCTTTCCGTCAGGCGTTTCGCCTGCGCCAGCTTGCCGGCGAGATCTGGGTGGGCGATCAGGACCGCGAGCCGTTCCTCCGCCGAGGCTTCGCGGAAGACGGCGGAGAGTGCTGCCGCAAGGCCGATCGCCGTGTCGTTGGCCGGCGAAAGCTCGCCCTGGAAAGCGCGCTTGGCAATCCACTTCGAATGCTCGAAGACACCGCCGAACTTGGCGACGAACGCCTCTTCGCCAAGCCGTGACGGGCGATCGTCCCAGGCCTTGTACGGGTAATTTTCGGCCCAGTAGCGGGCGATGTCGACGCGCTTGGCGAGCCAGACCTTTTCATGGCTCTGCACATAGTCGAGGAAGCGGGCGAGTGCCGCGGCGCGGCCGGGGCGGCCGACGAGGCGGCAGTGCAGCCCGATGCTCAGCATCTTCGGTGCACCGGCGGTGCCTTCGGCATAGAGCACGTCGAAGCTGTCCTTGAGGTAGCTGAAGAACTGGTCGCCGCTGTTGAAGCCCTGCGGGGTGGCAAAGCGCATGTCGTTGCTGTCGAGCGTATAGGGGATGACGAGCTGGTGGTGGCCGGCATGTTCATGCCAGTAGGGCAGGTCGTCGGCATAGGCGTCCGACACGTAGTCGAAGCCGCCGGCCTCGGTGACGAGGTCGAGCGTGTTGTCGGAGCAGCGGCCGGTGTACCAGCCGCGCGGGCGCTCGCCGGTGACAACAGTGTGCAGCCGGATCGCCTCGGCGATCTCCTGGCGCTCGCGCTCCGGTGAAAAGTCCTTGTGCTCGATCCATTTCAGGCCGTGCGAGGCGATTTCCCAGCCGGCGTCCTGCATGGCGGCGACCTGCTCGGGTGAGCGCTTCAGCGCTGTCGCGACGCCATAGACGGTCGCCGGCACGCCGCGCTCGGTAAACATGCGATGCAGCCGCCAGAAGCCGGCGCGCGCGCCATATTCGTAGATCGATTCCATGTTCCAGTGGCGCTGGCCCTGCCAGGCCTGCGCACCGACGATTTCCGACAGGAATGCTTCGGAAGCCGCGTCGCCATGCAGCACGCAGTTCTCTCCGCCTTCCTCGTAATTGATGACGAATTGCACGGCGATCCGCGCGCCGTCAGGCCATGTGATCTTGAAGTTCGGGCCGTGGCCGTGAAGATCGCGGGGGTATCTCATGAAAGCAGCTCCTCCAGACATTTTCGTCTCTGCATCCAATTTCTACCGGCATTTGTTTCGAGCCATTCCCCCCAAAAATTTTGAAAGTCTCGAATGATCCGGTCGCTACCGAGCAGGCTCAAATGCCGGAATACTGCGAGGTGGAAAGCTGACTTCGGGAGGAGCGAAAACTATGCAATCTCAGGGTGGAAACGCCGGCCGTCTGACGACGCACGTGCTGGATACGGCCAGCGGCAAACCGGCCGAAGGGCTGCGCATCGAGCTCTACCGGGTCGAAGGTGATCGCCAGACGCATATCAAATCCGTCAAGACCAATGACGACGGCCGCTGTGACGAGCCGCTCTTGAGCGGCGAGCGCATGCAGACCGGCACCTACGAGCTGCAGTTCCATGCGGGCGATTATCTCGGCGGCGCAGCCAAGCGCGGTGAAAACCCGTTCCTCGACGTGATCCCGATCCGCTTCGGTATCGATAACCAGGGCGCGCACTACCACGTGCCGCTGCTTCTCTCGCCCTATGGCTACTCCACCTACCGCGGGAGCTGAGCAATGACGATCCAGATCCGCAACACCATCCGCTTCATCCTGAACCATCGGCTGGTCGAACTCGCCGACGTTTCGCCGGTCCAGACGCTGCTCGATTTCCTGCGCATCGACCGCAATCTGAAGGGCACGAAGGAAGGCTGCGCCGAGGGCGACTGCGGCGCCTGCACGGTGCTCGTCGGCCGTCTGCTGGACGGCCAGCTCAAATACGAATCCGTCAATGCCTGCATCCGCTTCGTCGGCTCGCTCGACGGCTGTCATATTGTGACGGTGGATAGTCTGGCGCAGCCGGCAGGTCCCTTGCATCCGGTGCAGCAGGCGATGGTCGATACGCACGCCTCGCAATGCGGCTTCTGCACACCGGGCTTCGTGATGTCGCTTTATGGCCTCTGGATGGAAAACCCGAAGCCGTCGATTGCCGAAATCGAAAAGGCGCTGCAGGGTAATCTATGTCGCTGCACCGGCTATGCCGCGATCATCCGTGCGGCAGAAGCCATCTCGACGATCGGCGATGTCGGCAAGGATCCGCTGGTTGCCGAGCGTGACCGCATTGCCGGCGAATTGGCCGTCCTTCAGGATGGCCGCCGGGTGGAAATCGGCTCGGAGACGGAACGCTTCATTCTTCCAGGCTCGGTCGACGATTTCGCCGCCGTGCTCGAAGCCAACCCGAAGGCGACGATCGTCGCCGGTTCGACCGATGTCGGGCTCTGGGTGACGAAATTCATGCGCGATATCTCGCCGGTCATTCACCTGACCCATCTCGAAGAACTGCGCCGGATCACGGTCGATGCCGATGGCGTCACCCTTGGCGCCGGCGTCAGCTATGCCGAGGCCTACCCCGTTATCGTCGAACATTTCCCGGAACTGACGGAGCTTTGGGATCGCATCGGCGGCCAGCAGGTGCGCAATATGGGTACCGTCGGCGGCAACATCGCCAACGGCTCGCCGATCGGCGACACGCCGCCGGCGCTGATCGCACTTGGCGCCTCGATCACGCTGCGCAAGGGCGCTCGCCGCCGCACGGTCGTTCTCGAAGACTTCTTCATCGCCTACGGCAAGCAGGATCGTGAGCCCGGCGAATTCGTCGAAAGTGTGCGCATCCCCTTCGTTTCGGACAATGCGCGTGTCGCCGTCTACAAGGTGACGAAGCGTCTGGACGAGGACATCACTGCCGTCTGCGGCGGCTTCAACATCGCGTTTGACGCCGGCCGCGTGACAGACGCCGTGATCGCCTTTGGCGGTATGGCCGCTACACCGAAGCGCGCTGCTCATGTGGAGGCGGTGCTAAAAGGTGCCGAGTGGAATGAGGAGGCGGTGGAGCGCGCTGTCGCAGCCTTCGACAAGGACTTCACACCGCTCACCGACTGGCGCGCCTCGGCGGAATACCGCCAGTTGGTGGCGAAGAACCTGCTTCGCCGCTTTTATCTCGAAACGCAGTCGACTGGCGGCCAGCTCCGTCTCGACCGCACCATTGCTGTCGCGGTTTAAGGGAGGAAGCCATGAACGTGATGCAGCCCATCGACCGCATCCGCGGCGGCGTGCACGAAAACGAACGGCACGAGTCCGGCCACAAGCATGTGTCGGGAACGGCCGAATACATCGACGACATCCCGGAACCCCAGGGCACGTTGCATGGCTATCTCGGCCTGTCGCAGCGCGCGCATGCCGATATCCTGTCGATCGACTTTGAAGCCGTGAAGAGCAGCGAAGGCGTGATCGGCGTGCTGACGGCGGCCGATATTCCCGGCGAGAACGACATCAGCCCGGCGCACAAGCATGACGAGCCGATCTTCGTCACCGACAAGGTCGAGTTCCACGGCCAGCCGATCTTCGCCGTCGTCGCCACCTCGCGCGAGGCGGCGCGGCGCGCGGCCGCCAAGGTCAAGATCGAGTATCGCGACCTGCCGCATGTGACGGACGTGCTCGAAGCAGCGGCGGCGAACTATCCGCTGGTCATCGATCCCCTGAAGCTCGAGCGCGGCGACATCGACGCCGGCTTCGCCAAGGCGAAGAACATCCTCGAAGGCGAGATGCGCATCGGCGGCCAGGACCACTTCTATCTGGAAGGCCAGATCTCGTTCGCCATCCCTGGCGAAGACGATGAAGTGCTCGTCTATTCCTCGACCCAGCATCCGGCAGAAACGCAACACATGGTCGCGACCGTGCTCGGCGTGCCGTCGAACGCGGTCACCGTCAACGTGCGCCGCATGGGCGGCGGTTTCGGCGGTAAGGAAACCCAGGCGAACATCTTCGCGGCCGTGGCTGCGGTCGCCGCCAAGAAATATCGCTGCCCGGTCAAGGTCCGACCCGACCGCGACGACGACATGAGCGCAACCGGCAAGCGCCACGACTTCCACGTCGACTACAAGCTCGGCTTCGACGACGACGGCCGCATCGAGGCGGTGGATGCCGTCTTCTCGGCGCGCTGCGGTTATTCGGCCGATCTCTCGGGCCCCGTCACCGACCGCGCGCTCTTCCACGCCGACAACTGCTATTTCTATCCGAACGTGCGGCTGCGCTCGCGCCCGCTGAAGACCAATACGGTCTCCAACACCGCGTTTCGTGGCTTCGGCGGACCGCAAGGCATGGTCGGCGGCGAACGCATGATCGAGGAGATCGCCTATGCGGTCGGCAAGGATCCGCTCGAAATCCGCAAGCTGAACTTCTACGGCGGCGAAGGGCGGAACCTCACGCCCTACCACCAGACCGTGGAAGACAATATCATCGGCCGGATCATCGAGGAGCTGGAAGCCTCGGCCGATTATGCCAGGCGCCGCGAGGCGGTGATCGCGTTCAACCGCGAGAACCACGTGGTCAAGCGCGGCATCGCGCTGACGCCGGTGAAGTTCGGCATCTCCTTCACCAAGACCGAGTACAACCAGGCGGGCGCGCTCGTGCACGTCTATACGGATGGCTCGATCCACCTGAATCACGGCGGCACCGAGATGGGGCAGGGGCTCTATACCAAGGTCGCCCAGGTGGTTGCCGACGAGTTCCAGGTGAACCTCGACCGCATCAAGGTGACGGCGACGACGACCGGCAAGGTGCCGAACACCTCGGCGACGGCCGCGTCGTCGGGTTCGGACCTCAACGGCATGGCCGCGGCCAACGCCGCCCAGCAGATCAAGGCGCGGCTCGTCAAGTTCGCCGCCGAGCGCTGGAACGTTGCCGAAGCTGATGTCGCCTTCGAGCCGAACACGGTGCGGGTCGGCGCGGAACGCCTCGGCTTCAACGAGTTCATCAAGATCGCCTATGGCGCCCGCATCCAGCTTTCGGCGGCCGGTTTCTACAAGACGCCGAAGATCCACTGGAACCGCGCCGAAGGCCGGGGCCGGCCGTTCTTCTACTACGCCTATGGCGCCTCGTGCTCCGAGGTCAGCGTCGATACACTGACCGGCGAATACCAGGTGGACCGCACCGATATCCTGCACGATGTCGGCCGGTCGCTGAACCCGGCGCTCGACCTCGGTCAGGTGGAAGGCGCCTTCGTCCAGGGCATGGGCTGGCTGACGACGGAGGAGCTCTGGTGGGATGCCAAGGGTCGTCTGCGCACGCATGCGCCGTCGACCTACAAGATCCCGCTTGCATCGGATCGCCCGCGCGTCTTCAACACACGGCTTGCCGAGTGGTCGGTCAACCGCGAGGAAACGATCCGCCGCTCGAAGGCTGTAGGCGAACCGCCGTTTATGCTCGGCATCTCGGTTCTCGAGGCCTTGTCGATGGCGGCCGCCAGCGTTGCAGAGTATCGTATAGCACCGCGCCTTGATGCGCCGGCGACGCCCGAGCGCGTGCTGATGGCGATCGAGCGGCTCAGGGCAGCCGCACGGCAGAAAGGGTAACAGGGGCTGATTGTCATGGTGGCGAGCCGCGAGGATATCAGGGACTTTCTCCGACGCGAGCCGAATTGCGTGCTCGTGGAGGTGACGGGGGCTGCCGGCTCGACACCACGCGACACCGATGCCTGGATGCTTGTCGCCGCCGAAAGCCTGTTCGGCACGATCGGTGGCGGTCAGCTCGAATACATGGCGATCGATCACGGCCGGCGGGCGCTGAAGCGTGGCGACGCGCCGGAGGCCATGACCATCCCGCTCGGTCCGGAGATCGGCCAGTGTTGCGGCGGGCGCGTGGCGCTCGCCTTCACACGCCTCGATCAGGAGAAAGCCGCCATGCTGATTGAACGCAGCGACCTGGAAATCGCCAGCCGGCCGCATGTCTATGTCTTCGGCGCCGGCCATGTCGGCGATGCGCTGGCGCTGGCGCTCTCCCTGGTGCCGGTGCGCACCGTGCTCGTCGATACCCGCGAGAACGAGCTTTCCGCCGTTGCTGACATTCCCGGCATCGAAACCTGCCTGACGGCGATGCCCGAGGCCGTCGTGCGCGACGCGCCCCCCGGCAGCGCCTTCGTCATCCTGACGCACGACCACGCGCTCGACTTCCTGATTGCGGCGGAAGCGCTTCGTCGCGACGATGCATCCTATGTCGGCATGATCGGCTCGAAGACGAAACGCGGCACATTCAAGAACTGGCTGTCGCGCGAGATCGGCCGGCCGGACCTCTTCGACCGCCTCATCTGCCCGATCGGCGGCACGACGGTGAAGGACAAGCGGCCGGCGGTGATCGCAGCCCTTGCCGCCGCCGAAGTCATGGCGGCGGCTCTTAGTTTTCGCCAGCCTGTGCAAGCGGACATCTCGCGTCGGCCGGCTGCCGCCAAGCTTGCTCGTTAGCAATTCGGCCCGTCAGCGTAGCGCCGTTTCGCCCCGGTGTGCACCGTTGAGGTGGAGCGCAAATCCGTTGATGCGCGGGTCGCCGACCTCCGGTCGGAGTTCAAGGGTCGGGATCGCATAGTCCCCGCCGTTCTGCCGGCGATAGGGAATGGGCGCAGTCGTCGCGAGCGTGTGCATTCTTTCTTTCAGTCGTTCCGACGTGGCTTGAAAACCAGCGTCGTCAAGGCTGTCGACGCGGTAGGCGACGAAGGGTGGAAGCACGTCGTAACCGGGATAGAAGAGGATCCCGTGATTGATCGGGAAGAGCAGGTCGTCGATCGGTCCGTTGACGCCCCGCGGCGAATAGTGCTCTTCCCAGCCACCCGTCGTCACGACAAGCATGGCGCGTTTGCCGGCCAGCGTTCCCTCGCCGAAGCGCCTGCCCCAATATTTGTCGCTGTGCTCGCCGACGCCATAGGCAAAGCCGTAGGCATAGACACGATCGACCCAGCCTTTCAGGATCGCCGGCATCGAATACCACCACAGCGGAAACTGCAGGATCAGGGCATCGGCCCAAAGCAGTTTTTCCTGCTCGGCCCTGACGTCAACGGTCAGCGTATCGGTGGCGAAGGCCTCCTTCGAGGCGCGGCTCGGCTTGAAGCGGGTATCCGGAGCAAGGGCGGGAAAGTCGGCCCGGTCGATCTCGGACTTCCACCCCTCGGCATAGAGGTCGGTGACGCGGACCTCATGGCCTTCGGCCTCAAGCGCCTTGACGGCGATATCGCGCAGCGCGCCGTTGAGTGAACGCGGTTCGGGGTGGGCATAAACAAGCAGAACTTTCATGGTCAGTATTCCCTGGTGTCATCAACCGAGACTCTAGGTAGACCGCCGCCTTTCCATGCGGTAGATGTTCGTAATGCATAGGTTTCTGCCAAAAAATGGATAAATCGGATGTCACGCTGGAACGCATGCGCACCTTCGTGCGTGTCGCCGAGCGCGGCAGCCTTTCGGCCGTAGCGCGCGAGCTCGGCATCGGCCAGTCGACGGTGACGCGGCATCTGCGGGAACTCGAGGAAGCCGTCGGCGTGCCGTTACTCAGCCGCACCACGCGCCGCGTCACGATGACCGACGAAGGCGCCCGTTACTATGCAGACAGTGTCCAGATCCTGCGCCTGGTCGAGCAGGCGGGCGACGAAGCGCGCGGCGCCCGCGGCGCGGCTTCAGGTACCATTCGCGTATCCTGCACCTCCGCATTCGGGGTGCTGCACGTCAGCCGGCTGATCTTTGCCTTCCAGGACGAACACCCCGACATTGGTGTTGATCTGAGCCTGACCGATGAGCGTGTCGATCTGGTGCGGGAAGGAATAGACATCGCGCTGCGTCTCGGTCCACTCACCGACAGTTCGATGAAGCTGCGATCACTCGGGCAAAGCCGGCGGCTGCTTGTGGCAGCTCCCGACTACCTTTCCGCACGGGGATTTCCCCGCTCCCCAGGCGAGCTGTCGGCGTATGAGGGGATCCGCATGTCGAACGTTGCCGGCAGCGACAGCCTTGTCTTCGAAGGGGCGGATGGGCAGCATCTGTCGGTGCCCTTCGGTGGACGCCTTCGCGTCGATCACGGCCTTGCCGCGCGCGAGGCTCTCGTTGCCGGCAGGGGCATCGCGCCTGCCCATCGATGGCTCGTCGACGATCTGATCGAGGCCGGCCGCCTGGTGCCGCTGCTTGAGGCGTTTTCGCTGCCTTCGGTCCCGCTCAACCTGTTGATCGTGCCGGAGCGCGCCGGCATTGCCCGCGTTCGTCTGCTCGTCGATTTCCTGGTTGGTGCGGTCGGCAGCCTTCCGGGGATCGACAGGTCGAGAGGTTAGCGGCCTCACCTTCGCGTCACTCCGACCGTGTGAGCCATACTCCAAATGGATCGGATGCATGGCTTGAGCCATAGCACAAATGTGTCGCTTACCGGTTGCTTCAGGATCTGCTTATTATCAGTGGTGTCTAAAATAAGGTTGGCGCTGAGGTCGGCCTTTAAGGAGGTAGCGCGTCCAGGATTTTCTTTGGTGCATTTAAGAAAGATCGCGTTTTGCGCAATTGCACGGAGACGGGGACGCATCAGATCGGGAGGCAATTATGAAGAAATTGACACGTACGTTGCTCTTGTCCACGGCATTCGCGGTGCTGACGCACTATAGCGCGCCGATGATGATCGGCATTGCTCACGCCGATGGGGGGACCACCACTGGTGAAGGTGGTACCAGCGGTGATGGCGGGACTGGCGGCGACGGCGGGACCGGTGGCGAAGGCGGGACTGGTGGCGACGGCGGCGATGGCGGCGATGGCGGCGGTGACGGCGGCGGCGACGGCGGTGACGGCGGCGGCGATGGCGGCGGCGAAGGTGGTGGTGACGGCGGCGGCGATGGCGGCGGCGAAGGTGGTGGCGACGGCGGTGGTGACGGGGGCGGCGACGGCGGTGGTGACGGCGGCGGCGACGGCGGTGGCAAGACCAAGCACGCCAACAACGGCTTTGGCAATGGCGGCGGCGACGGCGTTCCCGGCAAGTCGAAGCACAGCGACACAAATCGCTGATATCTGAATCTTGCGGAGGGCGCGTTCGCTTCGGCGGCGCGCCTTCTTCCTAATGGATAAGCGCGCCGATGGGGCAGCAACCGGAACCGCAGCGGTCCAGCGCAATTCGATCAGGCCAGCATGCCGTTGATCAGCCGCTGACAGCGCTCGGCCATGTAGTCGATCATCAGCCGCACTTTCGGGTCCTGGAACCGCTTGTGCGGATAGATCGCCGCGAGCTGCACGCTGAGCGGCGGCGTGTCGGCAAGGATCGGCACCAGCGCGCCGGAATTGATGTGCGCCTTCACCTCGAACAATGGCTTGTTGATGATGCCGCGGCCGTCGAGTGCCCATTGCGTCAGCACGTCGCCATCGTCGGAATCATAGGGGCCGGTGACTTCGAGCTTGCGCACGCCCTCCATGGTCTGGAGCGTCCAGAAATATTCCTTCGAACCGGGGTACCTGAGCAGCAGACAGTCATGCTTGTCGGCGATCAGTGCGTCGGGGGTCTGGGGTATGCCGCGCTTTTCGAAATAGGCCGGCGCGCCGCAGACAACCCGCTCGCAATTCATGATGCCGCGCATGCGCAGGTTCGAATCTTCGAGGATGCCGAGCTTGAAGGCGACGTCGACGCCTTCCGAGAGAATATCGACATTGTGGTCCGACAGGCGAAGCCGCACTTCGATGTCGGGATACTTGTCATGAAACTCGGGAATGCCGGACGCGATCAATCGGCGACCTATCCCTAGGGGAGCGGTAATCTTGAGCGCACCCTTCGGATTGCGCGAGAGATCGGCAATCGCGTTTTCCGCTTCGTTGACCGCCTCGAGGATCTTTACGGCACCGTCGTAAAAGACGCGGCCGTGCTCCGTCGGGGTCAGCTTGCGCGTCGTCCGATTGAACAGGCGAACGCCCATGTGGCGTTCCAACTCCTTGATTCTATTGCTTGCAACTGCTGGCGTCACCCGCTGGTCGCGACCGGCAGCCGACAGGGTTCCAAGCTCTACGACGCGTACGAAGACGCGCACATTGTCCAGATAAGACATGCCTTCGTCCCACTCCTCCGGCTTCTTACTAGCCCATCCATTCCGTCGCTATTTTATAGATTTTTTTGAAAGTGTTGGTGAAGCAGCGACGTTCCCGCGACCTCCAGCAATGACACATAATGGTCCGAGGAGAAATGGGAGAATTTCATGTACGACTATGCCATCGCCTGGGATTGGCTGACCTTTGCCGTGAGATGGCTGCACGTCATCACCGCCATTGCATGGATCGGTTCGTCCTTTTACTTCGTCGCCCTCGACCTCGGTCTGAAGAAACATCCCCATCTGCCGGTCGGCGCCTATGGCGAAGAATGGCAGGTGCACGGCGGTGGCTTCTACCACATCCAGAAGTACCTGGTTGCGCCGGCCAACATGCCCGAGCACCTGGTCTGGTTCAAATGGGAGTCCTACGTCACCTGGCTGTCCGGCTTTGGCATGCTCTGCCTCGTCTACTACGCAGGTGCCGACCTCTACCTGATCGACCCGAACGTGCTCGACGTTTCCAAGCCGGTGGCGATCGCCATCTCGCTCGGCTCGATCGCCTTCGGCTGGCTCGCATATGACACGATCTGCAAGTCGCCCTTCGGCCGCGACAACACCCGCCTGATGGTGCTGCTCTACTTCATCCTCGTCGGCATGGCCTGGGGCTATACGCAGCTCTTCACCGGCCGCGCAGCCTTCCTGCATCTCGGCGCGTTTACCGCAACGATCATGTCGGCCAACGTGTTCTTCATCATCATTCCGAACCAGAAGGTGGTCGTCGGCGACCTGATCGCCGGCCGCACGCCGGACGCCAAGTACGGCGTGATCGCCAAGCAGCGCTCGACCCACAACAACTACCTGACGCTGCCGGTTCTGTTCCTGATGCTGTCGAACCACTACCCGCTGGCCTTCGGTACTCAGTACAACTGGATCATCGCCTCGCTGGTCTTCCTGATGGGCGTCACCATCCGCCACTATTTCAACACCCGTCACGCGAACAAGGGCAACCCGACCTGGACCTGGCTCGTCACAGCGCTGCTCTTCGTTGCGATCATGTGGCTGTCGACCGTGCCGAAGGTGCTTGCCGGCGGCGGCGAGGAGAAGATCTCCGCCGCGCAGCAGCCCTTCGTGACCGCAGAAGCCTTTCCGAAGGTCCGCGATACGGTGCTCGGCCGCTGTTCCATGTGCCATGCCAAGGAGCCGGGCTGGGAAGGCATCGTCGTGCCGCCGAAGGGCGTGACGCTCGAAACCGACACCGAGATCGCCAACCACGCGCGTGAAATCTACCTGCAGGCCGGCCGCACGCATGCGATGCCGCCCGCCAACGTCACCGGCGTTTCGGACGAGGAGCGGCAATTGCTCGTCGCCTGGTACGAATCCGTCGTCAATGGAGGAAAGACCCAATGACCGATCTGCTGATCCGTGGCCGCGTGCTCACCTTCGTCGAGGAACCGAAGGGCATCGACGACACGGCCTCCTATCGCTACTTCGAGGACGGGGCCGTGCTGGTGCGGGGCGGCAAGGTCGCCGACATCGGCGAGCATTCAGAGGTCGCGCAGCGCGCCGGTGCGGGCGTCAAGGTGGCCGACCATCGCCCCCACCTGGTGTTGCCCGGACTGATCGACACGCACCTGCATTTCCCGCAGACGCAGGCGATCGCCTCCTACGGCGCGCAGCTTCTCGAATGGCTGAACACCTACATCTTCGTCGAGGAGCAGAAGTTCCGGAAGCCGGAGCATGCCGATTACATCGCCGGCCGCTTCCTGGATGAACTGCTGGCAAACGGCACGACGACGGCCGCCGCCTACTGTTCGGTGCACCCGGAAAGTGTCGATGCCTATTTCGGGGCGGCTGAAGCGCGCGGCATGCTGATGATCGGCGGCAAGGTGATGATGGACCGCAACGCACCGGACGCGCTACGCGACACGGCGCAGCAGGGCTATGACGAGACCAAGGCGCTGATATCAAAGTGGCACGGCCGTGGCCGCGCGCACTATGCCATCAGCCCGCGTTTTGCCATCACCTCGACGCCCGAGCAGATGGAGGCGAGCCGTACGCTCGTCGCCGAACATCCGGAGTGCTACGTCCAGACGCATCTCTCGGAAAACAAGGATGAGATCGCCTTTGCGACCTCGCTCTATCCGGAAGCGAAGGACTACACCGACATCTATGCGCGCTACGATCTGCTGACGCGCAAGACCCTGCTCGGCCACTGCATTTATCTCAGCGATCGCGAGATTTCGGTGCTCGCCGAAACCGGTTCCGTCGGCAATTTCTGCCCGACCTCGAATCTGTTCCTGGGCTCGGGTCTCTTCGACCGCGATCGTTTCGACAAGCTCGGCGCCCGCTGGTCGGTCGCGACCGATGTCGGCGCCGGTACCAGCTTCTCGATGCTGGAAACGATGGACGAGGCCTACAAGGTGCTGCACCTGCAGGGCCAGCGGCTGACGCCGTTCAACTCCTTCTACCACATGACGCTCGGCAATGCCCGCGCGCTCGATCTCGACGACCGTATCGGCTCGCTGCATGTCGGCGCCGATGCCGATATCGTCGTGCTCGACAGCCGTGCCAAGCCGTCGATGGACTTGCGCATGCGGGTCGCGGGGTCGCTCGCCGAGGAGCTCTTCATCCTGCAGGCGATGGGCGACGACCGCTGCGTGGCCGAGACCTATGTTGCCGGCAAGCCGATGAAGCGCGCCGCGAACAGCGCGAAGGATGCAGCCGCCTCGGCGGTAAAGAGCCTCGAAACGGCCTAAGGCGCGTGCGCCCTGTGGCGCCTCGCCAGGATTACTCACCAGAACGCCGCGTGTTCGGATCGGACGCGCGGCGTTTCCTGTTGATCGGTTACAGCTCTTCCGGCCGTTTGCCGCCCATCGCCCTGGTCAGCGCATCGGCGCGTTCGCGCACGATGGGGCCGAGGGTCGAAAGCTTCTCGTCGCTGACACGCACCGATGGGCCGGAGATCGAGATGCCGGCGATCGTTTCGCCATATTCGTTGAAGATTGGCGCCGCGACACAGCGCATGCCGAGCGTGTGCTCCTCGTCGTCGACCGACCAGCCGCGGTGGCGGATCTCCTGGATGTCCTTCAACAGTGCCGGCAGCGTGTCACGGGTCTTGTCGGTGAAGTGCACGAGCTCGCGGCCGCCGAGAAGCTGGGCGATCTCCTTGTCGGACCAGGTCGAAAGGATCGCCTTGCCGATGCCGGAGGCATGAACCGGACCGCGGCGGCCCGGACGGAAGAAGGCGCGCATCGGCGCGTGGCTTTCGACCTGCGAGATGAAGACGACATCGCCGCCTTCCTCGATGCCGATATTCGCCGTCTCGCCGCTTTCCTCCATCAGTCCTTTTAGAAACGGCCGGCTGATCGTTCCGAGCTTGCGGAAGCGCAGATAGGCGTTGCCGATCTCGAACGCCTTCAAACCGACTGTCCAGGCGCCGGTGTCCGGGTCGTTCATCACCATGCCGTGGCCGGAAAGCGTCGTCAGCAGGCGGTGAACCGTGGACGGTGCCATGCCGGTCTCGTCGGCCAGCTGGGTCAAGGTCGAGCCGTCGCCCTCAGCCACGACCGTCAGCAGGGCAAGGCTGCGGTCCAGCACCTGGACGGATGAAGGGGCGGCATTCTCGCCCGCCTTGCGCCCGCGTTTTCCCCTGCCGTTGCCGTCCATCGAAGCCTCTCTGCAAATCACATCTCTGCCCATCATCCTCTATCAGGCCGTGAACCGATTTTCTCCGAATTGTTGAAAATCTTTATTTCCACATGATGGAAATGAATTCCATTTGTATGTTGCGTATCGCGAATTATGGATTATGTTTTCAGGAAATAGGAGGAGTTCCCATGGCAAAGATGCGTGCCGTTGACGCGGCTGTTTACGTTCTGGAGAAGGAAGGCATCGATTGCGCCTTCGGCGTACCGGGTGCCGCCATCAATCCGTTCTACTCGGCGCTGAAGGCGCGCGGCTCGGTTCGCCATATCCTGGCGCGCCACGTCGAAGGCGCCTCCCACATGGCCGAAGGCTATACCCGCGCCAAGCACGGCAATATCGGCGTCTGCATCGGCACGTCGGGCCCGGCCGGCACCGACATGATCACCGGCCTCTATTCGGCCTCGGCGGACTCGATCCCGATCCTGTGCATCACCGGCCAGGCACCGCGTGCCCGTCTCGACAAGGAAGACTTCCAGGCGGTCGATATCGCCAAGATCGCTGCACCGGTCACCAAGTGGGCGGTCACGGTTATGGAGCCGGCACTGGTTCCCTTCGTCTTCCAGAAGGCGTTCCACATCATGCGCTCCGGCCGTCCCGGCCCGGTGCTGATCGACCTGCCGGTCGACGTTCAGCTCGCCGAGATCGAGTTCGATCCGGACACCTACCAGCCGCTGGAAGCCTACAAGCCTAAGGCAACGCGCGCCCAGGCCGAAAAGGCGATCGCGATGCTCAACGAAGCTGAGCGTCCGCTGATCGTCGCCGGCGGCGGCATCATCAACGCTGACGCGTCCGATCTTCTGACCGAGTTTGCCGAAATCACCGGCATCCCGGTCATCCCGACGCTGATGGGCTGGGGCACGATCCCGGACGACCATCCGCTGATGGCCGGCATGTGCGGCCTGCAGACCTCGCATCGCTACGGCAATGCCAACATGCTCGCCTCCGACTTCGTTCTCGGCGTCGGCAACCGCTGGGCCAACCGCCACACCGGCAACGTTCCGACCTACACCGAAGGCCGCAAGTTCGTTCACGTCGACATCGAGCCGACCCAGATCGGCCGCGTCTTCGCGCCTGATTTCGGTATCGTCTCGGATGCTGGCGCTGCGCTGAAGCTGTTCCTTGACGTTGCGACCGAGTGGAAGACGGCCGGCAAGCTGCGTGACTGGTCCGCCTGGGCGGAAGAGTGCCGCGAGCGCAAGCGCACCATGCTGCGCAAGACCCACTTCGACCAGACGCCGCTGAAGCCCCAGCGCGTCTATGAAGAGATGAACAAGGCGTTTGGCCGCGACACCTGCTACGTCTCGACCATCGGTCTCAGCCAGATCGCCGGCGCCCAGTTCCTGCACGTCTACAAGCCGCGCAACTGGATCAACTGCGGCCAGGCCGGCCCGCTCGGCTGGACGTTGCCTGCCGCTCTCGGGGTTCGCGCCGCCGACCCGGACCGGACGATCGTTGCGCTCTCGGGCGACTACGACTTCCAGTTCCTGATCGAGGAACTGGCGGTCGGCGCCCAGCACAAGCTGCCCTACCTGCATGTGGTCGTGAACAATTCCTATCTCGGCCTCATCCGCCAGGCACAACGCGGCCTCAACATGGACTTCGAAGTCAGCCTCGCCTTCGACAACATCAATGCGTCGGGCGATGCGGAGAAGGGCTACGGCGTCGACCACGTCGCGGTTGCCGAAGGTCTCGGCTGCAAGGCGATCCGGGTGCGCAGCCCGAACGAGTTCCAGGAAGCCTTCGACCGGGCGCGCGCGCTGATGGACGAACACCAGGTTCCCGTCGTCATCGAGTTCATCCTCGAGCGCGTCACCAACATCTCTATGGGCGCCGACATCAATGCGGTCGTCGAGTTCGAGGAGCTGGCGTTGCGCGGCGAAGACGTACCGACCGCGATCACGGCCCTGCTCGACTAAGGCCCGAATGACTGAGGAGGTGCGGGTGGCTGGCCGCCCGCATCCCGCTCCAAGGAACAAAAGGAGGAAACATCGCATGGCGAAGTTCGCTGCGAACCTGACAATGCTGTTCAACGAGGTGCCGTTCCTCGACCGTTTCGCCCTTGCTGCCAAGGCCGGCTTCGAAGGCGTGGAATATCTGTTTCCCTACGAATTCGAGAAGGTGAGCCTGCGCGCCGAGCTTCAGCGCCACGGTCTGACCCAGGTTCTGCACAACCTGCCGGCCGGCAATTGGGCGAGCGGCGAGCGCGGCATCGCCATCCTGCCGGACCGGGTCGACGAGTTCCGCAAAGGAGTTGCGAGCGCGATTGACTATGCGACGGCGCTCGATTGCAAGCAGGTCAACTGCCTGGTCGGCATTGCGCCGATCGGCGTCTCCGAGGGCGTCCTTCGCAGCACGCTGGTCGCCAACCTCAAGCTTGCGGCGAGCGAACTCGGCAAGCAGGGCATTCGCCTGCTGATCGAGCCGATCAACGACTTCGATATCCCGGGCTTCTACCTCAACACGGTGGAACAGGCCGCCTCGATCATCGAAGAGGTCGGCAGCGACAACCTGTTCATCCAGTACGACCTCTATCACCAGCAGCGCACGCAGGGCGAGTTGATCGGCACCTACAAGCGTTTTGCCGATCGCATCGTTCACGTCCAGCTTGCCGATAATCCCGGCCGTAACGAGCCGGGCACCGGCGAGATCAACTATCCCTTCGTCTTCGACGCACTGGAAGCGGCCGGCTACGACGGCTGGATCGGTTGCGAATACAAGCCGCGCACCACGACGGCCGACGGCCTTGGCTGGCTCGGCGCCGAGCGCCAGCGCACCCAATCCGCAGACATCATCAAGATCAGGAGCTAAGCACCATGGCAACAATCGGTTTCATTGGACTGGGTATCATGGGCACGCCGATGGCGCGCCACCTGCAGGATGCCGGCCACACCATCGTCACCTCGAAATTCGCGATCCCGCCGAGGCAGGAACTGCTCGACAACGGTCTCAAGTTCGTCGAGACGCCGAAGGCGCTCGCCGAAAGCGTCGACACCATTATCCTGATGCTGCCGGATACGCCTGAGGTCAAGGACGTTCTCTTCGGCGAAAACGGCGTCGCCTACGGCCTTTCCAAGGGCAAGCTCGTCATCGACATGAGCTCGATCTCGCCGATCGAGACGAAGGAATTCGCCAAGAAGGTGCGCGAAACCGGCGCCGAATACATCGACGCCCCGGTTTCGGGCGGCGAAGTCGGCGCCAAGAACGCCTCGCTGTCGATCATGGCCGGCGGTGCCCAGGAGAGTTTCGACCGCGCCCTGCCGCTCCTCAAGCTGATGGGCAAGAACATCACGCTCGTCGGTGATTGCGGTGACGGCCAGGTTACCAAGGTCGCCAACCAGATCATCGTCGCGCTGACGATCGAGGCGGTTTCGGAAGCGCTCGTCTTCGCGTCGAAGGCCGGTGCAGATCCGGCGCGCGTCCGCGAAGCGCTGATGGGCGGCTTTGCCTCCTCGCGCATTCTCGAAGTTCACGGCGAGCGCATGATCAAGCGCACCTTCGATCCGGGCTTCCGTATCTCGCTGCACCAGAAGGACCTGAACCTGGCGCTCCAGGGCGCGAAGTCGCTCGGCATCTCGCTGCCGAACACGGCGGCAACGCAGGAACTCTTCAACAACTGCGCGGCCAACGGCGACAGCGGCCTCGACCACTCCGGCCTTGTTAGGGCGCTCGAGCGCATGGCGAACCACCAGGTCGCCTGACTTCAGGCTCAATGCACATGACCCGTCCGACGTCCCATTGTGTCGGGCCGGTCATGTGTCCGGGCGGCGGTTGGAGGAACCGCCGCCCGAGACTTTCATGCAGTTTCAGCGGCCTTCTTGCGTTGGAATGACATATAAGGATGCAGCATCGCGAAGCGACATCCTCCAGGGGGAGATCAATGCCAGCCATCACCGATCCACGCCGTTTCCTCGAAACGCTTTTCGCCTCCGCAGTCGCAGCGGCTGATCCGGAGAAAGTGATTGCCGCCAATCTGCCGGAGCGGCCGAAGGGGCGCACGGTGGTCGTCGGCGCGGGCAAGGGAGCTGCGCAAATGGCGGCGGCCTTCGAGCGCCATTGGGACGGTCCGCTCTCGGGCGCGGTCGTCACCCGCTACGGCTACGCTGCCCCGTGTGAAAAGATCGAGGTGCTCGAAGCGTCGCACCCGCTCCCCGATGAAAACGGCATGCTGGCCTCCAAGCGGTTGCTTGCGGAAGTCAGCGGACTGACGGAAGACGATCTCGTTGTCGCGCTCGTCTGCGGTGGCGGGTCGGCGCTGCTGCCTTCGCCGCCACCTGGCCTGACGCTGGAAGACGAGATTGCCGTCAACCGGGCGCTCTTGGCCTCCGGCGCACCCATCAGCGCCATGAACGCTGTGCGCAAGCACGTCTCGATGATCAAGGGCGGTCGCCTTGCCGCGGCCGCCTATCCGGCCAAGGTCGTCTCGCTGATCGTTTCCGATATTCCGGGCGACGATCCGGCGCTGGTCGCCTCCGGGCCGACACTGGCGGACGCCAGCACGCGCGAGGATGCGCTGACGCTGATCGAGCGCTACAGTCTGGACCTGCCGGCCAAGGTTATGGCGTGGGTCAACAGCCCAGATAGCGCTGCGCCATCTCCTGATGATCCGCGTTTTGCCCGTAACGAAGTCCGGCTGATCGCTTCCGCATCCGTCTCGCTCGAGGCCGCGGCTGCAGAGGCGCGTGCCGCCGGCATCGACGCGATCATTCTTTCCGATGCGATCGAAGGCGAAGCACGCGACGTTGGCGGTGTGCATGCGGCGATCGCGCGGGAAGTGGCCGGCCGCGGTCGGCCGTTCACCAAACCGGTCGTCGTTCTCTCCGGCGGCGAGACGACCGTCACCATCCGCGGCAAGGGCAAGGGCGGTCGCAACAGCGAATTCCTGCTGGCGCTGGCGCTCGGCATCGACGGGGCCAAGGGCGTCTCGGCGCTCGCCGCAGACACCGACGGCATCGACGGCTCCGAGGACAATGCCGGCGCTTTTGCCGACGGCACCACCATCGCCCGGCTTGTGTCGCAACGGCTGGATGCCGCAGCATTCCTACAGAAGAACGATAGTTGGTCGGCGTTCGACGCGCTCGGTGATCTCTTCAAGCCCGGCCCGACGGGCACCAACGTCAATGACTTCCGCGCCATCCTGGTGCAGTGATATCCGCGCGGCGGGTGCGTAGTCTGCCTGTCGTCGCTATCCACTTCACGCGAAATGGCAACTCACCGAGCCGTAGGCGCCAAAATCGGCGACGATCGTGTCGCCGCTCTCGGCTTCGAGTGTGCGGACGAACGAACCCGAAAGGACGATCTGGCCGGGCTCGATCGCGTCGCCGCATTGCGCCAGCCGATTGGCAAGCCAGGCGATGCCGCGG
This sequence comes from Ensifer adhaerens, assembly GCF_002940685.1. GTDB lineage: Bacteria > Pseudomonadota > Alphaproteobacteria > Rhizobiales > Rhizobiaceae > Ensifer > Ensifer adhaerens_E. Next base: position 159,752 of record NZ_PNFP01000007.1, read on the forward strand.
GCCGGATGGTTGAGAACGCCGGCCGCAAGCCCCGTCTCCTCGATCACCGCGTTGCGTGACACGATCGCTCCCATCCAGCGCATGTCGACCGTATCGGGGCGCACGGCCCGGCCGCCGAGGATGAGGCCGCCATTGGCGGCATTGTCGGCGATGGCATCGACGATCGTGCGCGCCTTCTTGGTTTTCGGATCCGTCCTGAGAATGCGGGTGTCGAGGATTTCGAGCGCCGGCATCACATAGTCAGTGGCGTTCAGCACCTGCACGATGTTGACGCGCGGGCCCTTGAGTCCGGTCTTCATGATGAAGGCGATTTCCGCCTCGACCCGTGGCTGGATGAAGCGATCGGCGGGAATGCTCGCGCCGTCATCGAACAGCATGTTGTCGAAGAGCACGCCGGAATCGGGCGTACCGATCCCCAGCGCCTGTTGCATGGCATTGGAGGTGAGTCCGATCTTCCAGCCGATGATGCGGTGGCCGTCGTCGCGCTTGCGCCGGACCCAGGCGGCCTGGATCGCATAGGCGTCGTCCACAGTCATGTCCGGATGTCTGAGCGACAAGAGCCCGATCTGCTTTCGATCATGTTCGGCCTGGTGCAGGTTCTCGGCGGCCTTGGCGATCTCGGTTGCATTCAGCATGGTGCCCCCCGACTTCAGCGTTAGCAGGATACACCAAGGTCGCGACCGGCGCGCGCGCCGTCTTTGGGCGATCAGAGGGGCTGGCTCGCGAGCATGAGGCCGAGGCCGATGAGGATCGAGCCGCAGGCGCGGGGCACAAGGTTGCCCGCAGCGCCAGCCAGCCGCCCGAGCGTGAGCGAGGCGAGGAAGACGGCCGCGACATCGGCCACCGACAAGGCAAGGTTCACGAACAGGCCGAATATCAGGAACTGCAGCGATATCGGCATCGATGCCGCCGGATCGACGAACTGTGGCAGGAAGGTCACGAAGAACAGGGCGGTCTTCGGGTTGAGGATCTCGACCACGATGCTGTCGCGCAGCACGCCGGGCTTGACGGCTTCCGAGTGGGCGGCATGTTTGCCGACACCGAGCAGCATGGTCGCGCCGAGCCAGACCAGATAGACGGCGCCGGCAACCTTGATCGCCGTATAGAGAAGCGGTGCATGGTGAAGCAGGGCGGCGAGCCCCAGGGTGGCGGCGGCAATGTGGACATAACAGCCGATATGGATGCCGAGTGCCGCCAGCAGGCCGGCCCTGCGACCATACGCCAATGTCTGGGCGGTCATGTAGAGAATGGCAGGCCCCGGCATGAAGGCGAAGATCGCCGTTGCCAGTGCGAACGAAATCCAATGCTCCAGCGAAGGCATGGGGGCTCCTCCCGAAATAGCCGGCACGCCCGGAGGCCGACGTCGAAACGTCAAACCATGCCGTCCGTGGCGCGATGCAGCGGGAGAACTACGCTTGGTTGCATCCGGTTGATATACGGCAGGTGCCGTATTTCGTCATTGTCGCAGGATCGCCTGTCTTGCCGTGGTTAAGCGACGGTGACTTTCGGGAAGCCTGACGAGGGAAGGCGACGTCAGCCGATGGGCAAGCCGATGCGCAGCGCATAGGCCGCGATCTCCGCCGTATTGTGCAGGCTGAGCTTGCGCATCAGGTTCTCGCGATGCTTGCGGGCCGTCAGCGGACTGATGCCGAGGCGGTCGGCGGTTTCGCGCGCCGTCAGCCCTTGGGCGGCGAGAGAGAGGATCTGCATCTCGCGGCGGGTCAGAGGAATGGGAGAGAGGGCCGCGCCGGTCAGCGGCGGCGGCTCGTGGCTGCGTGGATCGTCGATGGCGAAACGAACCGACTGGCTGAGGTAGATTTCGTTTCTGAGCATGGCATCGAGCGCGGCGTTCAGTTCGGCCGGGTCGCCGGTCTTCGTCAGGTAGCCGCTGGCCCCGGCGGCGATCACGGCGCGCACGGTGCGCGGCTCGATGTTTGCGGTCAGCACCAGGATCTTCATGCGCGGCGCGACCGTCCTGAGTTCGCTGATGAACTGTACGCCCGCAACGCCCGGCATGCCGAGGTCGAGGATCACCAGATCAGGACTGCTGGCGCGAACGATGGTCGTGAGCGTCTCGCCGTCGGCCGCTTCCGCAACCACCGATACGTGGTCCATGGTGGAGAGCAGCAGCTTCAGGCCCTCGCGAACGATGGCGTGATCGTCTGCCACCACGATCGTCAGCAGTTTGCGCATGTAAGCAATCCTTCATCGAATTCGGCAATTCTCCGCGGACATGGCGTTGCATCGAGAGAGGAGCGGCAATGGAGACTCGCGAACACCTACAACCTCTCCTGATAGGCTTATTATTTCGTCAATCCTACGCAGTGCTTTTTGCCAATTTCGCAATTCCACTGCCGGTTGCCTATGTCCTGCGCGACCTCGTGTCCTGGGACCTGCTGCTGTCCTGGGGCGCGGCGCTCTATCTGCTGACGTTTGCCCGCATCCTCCTCGACTGGCGATATCGGCGGCAAGCGGACGAAAGCCGGACGAGGGACTGGAGGCGATGGGCCCGGCGCTTTACGCTGCTTTCGTGGGTGTCGAGCGCCCTTTGGGGCGCGCTTGGCTGGCTTGCCTTCCTTCCGGACGAACCGCAGACGCTGGCCTTCGTCTGCATCGTGATTACCGGCATTGCCAGTGGTGCAGTGCCGTCGCTGTCGGCCTTTCCGCTCGCCTATGCCGGCTCGCTGGTCGCGATCCTGCTGCCATTCGCAATCCGCTGCTTCCTCGGGGAGGGGCCGATCTATGACACCTACCTGATCTTCACCATCTGTCTCTTCGGCGTCGACCTCTACTACAGCCGCGTCACTCACGGGACGCTCGCCGAAACCGTGCGGCTCCGTTTCGAGAATCTGTCGCTGATCACCAGCCTGCAGGAAGAGCGTGACAAGGCGCAAAGTGCGGATCGCTCCAAGTCGCGGTTCCTGGCCGCTGCGAGCCACGACCTGCGCCAGCCGATCCATGCGCTCAGCCTGTTCGTTTCGACGCTTGGCGCCCTTGGCCGCAATGGCGACGTTCCGGCGAAGAACGCCCGCGATCTCGCCGACCGCGCGCGCTCGGTGATCGCGAGCCTCGGCAGTCTGCTCGACGCGCTGCTCGACATTTCCAAGCTCGATGCCGGAGTGGTCACCGTGGCGCGCGAGCCGGTGTCCCTGCGGCGGCTATTTTCCGATCTCAAGGCGGAGTTCTCCGGCATCGCCAGGAACCAGGATCTCGACTGGCGCGTGGTGGCAACGGACGCATGGGTCGATACCGACCCGATGATGCTGAAGCGTGTCCTCGACAATCTGCTTTCCAACGCCTTCCGCTACACGCGGACCGGTCGGGTGCTGATTGGTTGCCGACGTCGCGGTGCTGCGGTCGAAGTACAGGTCTGGGATACCGGCGTCGGCATTCCAGTGTCCGAGCAAGGGGCGATCTTCGAGGAGTTCGTCCAACTGCAAAATCCGGCGCGCGACCGGGCACAGGGGCTGGGCCTCGGCCTTGCCATCGTCGAACGCACCGCCGCTCTGCTCGGGCACCCGGTCAAGGTGGTTTCGACGGAGGGGCGTGGCTCGATGTTTTCCATCACTCTGCCCCTAGCGGTACCGCTCTCACCGGCACCGGCCGGACGCGCCCATCCCGCCGCCGCCAGCCAGCAAGGAGGCATCGTCGTCATCGACGACGAGCGCGACGCGCTGGATGCCACGGCGCTGTTGCTCCGCACCCTCGGCTACGCGGTCTATGCCGGGCGCTCTGCGGCAGCGGCCCGAGACCAACATGCAAGGGCGGCGCGCCGGGAGGCGGCACCGATCGATCTTGTCATCACCGACTACCGCCTGGAAGGCGGCAAGACCGGGATCGATGCGATCCGGGAGATCACGAGCTATCTCGGGCGGGACGTGCCGGCGCTGATCCTTTCCGGCGATACCTCGCCGGCGCGGCTCAGGGAAGTGACCGCAAGCGGCTACCGTCTTCTGCACAAGCCGCTCGATGCCGTGCGTCTGGAGGAAGAGATCGAAGCGGTGCTCGCCGAGACGTCTCAGGAAGCCGCGCGTGAGACGACCAGCACGGCTATTCGATGAAGACGCGCACGCTGGCGGCGCGGCCGACGGAATCTATCACCGTCAGCGTCGAATAGCCGGCGCCATCCGGTTGCCACTGCGTTACCCGCCGACGGGTGAGTTCTGGCAGCGGCTTGCCGTTGGCCAGCCACCGGAACGGCGCCCGGCCGCCCTGGAGCTTGAGCGTCAGCGGCGAGAGCGCCTGGTGATCCGCCCCGAGTTCGACGCGCGCGCCTTCGGGCGGGAAGACGATCTGCGGCGCTGGCTCGCGCGCCGAAGCATTGACGAGGCCGTTCGCCGTCAGCGAGAACCGGCGCTGGCTGATCGGCAGTTCGGCTTGAGAAATGCGGACCGCGCCGGCCGGGGCATCTGGCAGCGGCGTGATGCCGAATCCGGACTTGGCGAAGCCTTCAAAGAGAATGGGGGCAGCGCTGCCATAGCCGGTGAGGCCCGGGACAGCACCGTTGTCAGGGCGCCCGACCCAGACGCCGAGCACATGGCGTCCGTCATAGCCGACCGACCAGGCATCGCGGTAGCCGTAGCTGGTGCCGGTCTTGTAGGCGATGCCGCGCTGGCGGCTGCCGGCTGGCGGCAGCACGCCCGAGAGCGCGTCGGAGACCTGCCAGACGGCGACGGGCGAAAGTACCGGCTCCGCTTCAATCAGGCCAGCCTTGCCATCGACCCCGTCGCCGAGCCGGAGAGGGAAGCCGCGATTGGCAAGCGCCGCATAGAGTTGGACGAGATCGCGCAGCGAAAGCCCGACGCCGCCGAGACCGATCGCTAGTCCCGGTGCCTCGCCGGCAGGAAGCGCCGGCTTCACCTCGCCGCGGCGAAAGCGCATCATCAGTTCGGCCGGGCCGACCGCGTCGAGAAGGCGGATCGCCGGTACGTTCAAGGACAGTTGCAGCGCTTCGCGCACGCTGACATCGCCCTGGTAGCTCATGTCGAAATTGCGCGGACGATAGCCGAAGAAGTCCGCCGGCCGGTCCTCGATGATCGTTTCCTGGCTGACGAGCCCTTCCTCGAAGGCAAGGCCGTAGATGAAGGGTTTGAGGGTGGACCCCGGCGAGCGCGTGATCCGGGTCATGTCGATCCAGCCGGAGCGGCTCGCATCGAAATAGTCGGCCGATCCGACCGAAGCCACGATCTCGCCGGTCTTCGCGTCGGCCATGACCATGGCGACCGAAACCTTCGGTCCGAGCTTCGCGGCGCCATCCCTTGCAACGGCCTCGAGGTTGCTCTGAACCGCAAGGCGCAAGGTCGTCTGGTGCCGAACGGCCTTCGGGTCCTTGCGCAAGGCGCGCTCGGCAAGATGCGCGGCATAGGCGGGAAGCTGCAGCCGGCGCGACGGGACGGAGGTGGCGATCGCGCGCTCGGCTTCACCGTCGCCAATCACGTCAGCAACGGCGAGACGCGCCAACACCCGCTCGCGGGCGGCGACGGCGGCGGCATGGTTGCGGTCGGGGCGGCGCTTTTCCGGCAATTGCGGCAGCGCGACGAGCAGTGCCGCTTCGCCCGCCGTCAGCCGTTTCGGCTCCTTGCCGAGCCAGGAGAGGCTTGCCGCGCGCACGCCCTCGATATTGCCGCCATAGGGCGCGTGGGTCAGGTAGAGGTTGAGGATCTGCTCCTTCGTCAGCCGCCTTTCGATCTGGATGGCGCGGGCGATCTGCAGGAGCTTCGCCGTGATGGAGCGCTGCTGTCGCGGCTCGATCAGGCGGGCGACCTGCATGGAAAGCGTCGAGGCGCCCGAGACGATCCGGCCGTTGCTGACGAACTGCAAAGCGGCGCGACCGAGCGCCAGCAGGTCGACGCCCGAATGCTCCTCAAAGCGCTGGTCCTCATAGGCGATCAGCATCTTCAGGAACTGCGGATCGACATCGTCGACCGTCGTCTTCAGCCGCCAGAAACCGTCGGGCGTCGCAAAGGCGCGCAGCAACTGTCCGTTGGCATCGTCCACCTCGCGCGAGACGATGTCCGCCTGCGCAAGCGGCGGCGGAAAGGCCTCATCGGCCTTCTCGATCGCAAAGCCCGTCAGCCCCGTCAGAAGCAAGCAGACGGGCAAGGCGATCAGCAGTTTGCGCCGAATCGACATGATCTTGCCTATTGCGCCGCCAGAACCTCCATCCGTCCGGTCGCGGTGCGGGCCGAAAGCTGCGGCCGGTACATGTCCTCAACGCTTGCGGCCGGATGGTCATAGGTGCCCGGCGTCACGGCGCGCACGACATAGGCGAGCGTGACTTCGCGACCGGCTCCGCTGCTGCGGTCGAGTGCCGCGACGAAGCGGTCGTTGCGGAACTCCGTATGGGTCGCGGTGATCTCGCCGAGCCACTCGAAGTTGCTAAGCTGGGCGCTGTCGACGAGGCTCGGATTGTCGATCTGGAAGCCGGCCGGCAGGAGGTCGGTGACGAGCACGCGCGACGGCCATTCGTTGGTTTCCGTGACCTTCAGCACGACGACGTAGCGTTCGTTCTGCCGAGCCTCCATGACATTGGCCTCGGCGCCATCGAGCGTGTAGTAGGTGCGCTCGATGGTAAAGCCGTCGCCGCCGGCCGAAAGTGGCTGGGCGGGTGCGGCGACCGTGGTGACCACGGCCGAAACCGGATCGGCACCCTGGTTGCGGATCACCACCGGATGGGTGATGAGCGCGTCGCCAGTCATCTGGGCGGCATAGCTGCCGGTCTTCGATGCGCCGTTGACGTCGAGCGCCATGTCCTCGTCGCCATTCTGGATGGCGCGGGCGGCAAGCAGCATCCAGGCCTGTTCCTGGGTGCTGGTATAGGTCTTCTGTTCCCATTCGCGGGAGACCATTTTCGATAGCTCTGGAACGATCGGCGGAACCGGTCGGCTCTCGGCCGCGAGCGCGAGCACCGCCGCGCCGTCACGCAGCGACGAGCCGTAGTCGGAGCGCGACAGGCTGACATTGACGAGACCCGTCGACATGTTCGCCGCGTTGGCAAACGTGTCTTGCGCCCCTTGAGCATCGCCATACAGCGAAAGCGCTGCCGCGATATGGGCCTTGGCGAGCGGCGTCGGGAAGTCGTTGATCAGTGTGTTCGCGTAGTAGCGCAGGTCGTTGATCGCCGCCTTGCGGTTTCGCGCAAGCACGTACAGCGCATAGGCGATCTCGTTGCCGCGATCCTTGGCATTGGTGTCGTAGCTGACGCCGTTCTGCAGGTTTTCCAGTGCCTGAACCATGGCGGCCTCCGGCACGTCGTATTTCTGCTCGCGGGCGCGGGTCAGGAAGTCGGTGACATAGGCGTCGAGCCAGAGGTCGCCGTAGCCCGGCCCCCAGAGGCCGAAGCTGCCCGACGAGGACTGGTTGGAGAGCACGCGGTAGATCGCCTCCTGCACCCGCTTCGTCACGCCCTCGTCATCGGCAAGGCCGGACTGCTTGGCGAGTTCGCTCAAGTAGAGCAGCGGCAGCGCACGGCTGGTCGTTTGCTCCGTGCAGCCATAGGGATAGCGATCGAGGGTCATCAGCAGTGCCGGCATGTCGAAGGCGGCAGAGCGGGTGACGCTGAGGTTGACGGAAGCACCCTGCAGGATGCTGTCTGCCAGCAACTGCCCATCGACCGTCAGGCTGCTTCCGGGCGCGATCGAGACCACCTGCCGCTGTGTCACCGGCAGAGTTGCCGGACGCACGAGCAGATCGAGCGACTGTTCGAGCGAAAGGCCGTTGGCTCCGGTCAGCGCCACGGTGACGACACCGTTGCCGGGATATTGCCCGACCACCGGCAGCGTGATGGAGGAGCGGCCGCCCTGGTCCAGGGTGACCGCGCTGCCCGTTCCCGGTTGTTCGACCGTGGCCTGGCCGCTGGTCGTCACCTGGATCTGGTAGTCGCCGGCCGGGGCGTCGGTATTGGCGATATCGAGCCTCAGCTCCGACCGGTCTCCGGGCGCCAGGAACCGCGGCAGGCTTGCGGTGACGACCACGGGATCGCGGATCACCACGTCGCGGGTGGCGTGGCCGACCCCGGCTTTCGTCCAGGCGACGGCCATCAGGCGCGCCGTGCCGTTGAATTGCGGGATATCGAAGCTGACGGTTGCCTTGCCGTCCCCGTCGAGCTGCACCGGTCCTTCGAAGAAGGCGACCAGCTTTTCCGTGGGCGGGCTGCCCTGGAGCGCGACCTGGCCGCCATCGCCGCCGGTGCGCAGTTTTCCGGTAGCGCCGAGCGAACCGTCAATCAGGCGGCCGTAGAGGTCGCGGATCTCAAGACCAAGCTGCCGCTGGCCGAAATACCAGGCTTCCGGGTTCGGCGGCTCGTAGCGGGCGAGGTTGAGAATGCCGACATCGACGGCGGCAATCGTTACATAGGCTTCTTCGTTTGCGCCGGCACCTGCAACCTGAAGGCTGATGTCGAGCGGCTGGCGCGGCTCCATCTTTTCGGGCGCGTTAAGCGTGACGGCGAGCTTGCGCTCGGCCGGATCGACCGAGAGCCACTTGATGCCGATGGCGCGCATCGGCATGCGGCTTTCCTGGGCGTCACCCGGCCGGTAGAGCGTGGCGGTGACATAGGCGCCGGCGCCCCAGGCGTCGGTCACCGGCAGTTCGACTTCGCCACCTTCAGCCGCAATCGATGCCGTCTCAGTCGTGATCAGGTTCTCGGTGCCGACGGTCACCAGCAGTTCGCCGGCAAAACGCGGCGAGACCTTGAGCTTGGCTGTGTCGCCGACCGCATATTTCTCCTTGTCGAGCGCGATTTCCAGGCCGTCAGGCGTTTCCGTGGAGGTGGCGGCGACATACCAGCCGGCGTCGAATTCGACGCTTGAAGTCGGGCCGTCGACCGCGGCCGTCTCGACTTCCAGACGATAGCGCCCCCAACCGACAGGCACGGAGATATCGCCGCCGTCTTCCGTCAGGTCGACGCTGCCATTGGCCACCTGTTTGGTGGTAACGACGGGCTCGTATTTCCAGGCGCTGCCGTCGCGATACCAGTGATAGTTCCGCTCGACGCTGATCAGCTTCCAGAGGAGCCCCGGCATGGCGATCTTGGCGCCGGCCGGATCGACGGCGATGACGCGGAACTTGCCGACGGAGTTTTCAGCCAACTCACCTTCGAATTCCGGCTTAATGCCGAGCATCGGACCTTCGGCGCGCACTGGCAGTTTCAGCGAGCGCTCGACGGCGCGGCCGCCGGCTTCACGCATGCGGACGGTCACGGTGGCATTAAGCAGCTGCGTGGTCGAGGGCACTTCGTCGATGAGGACGTCGAAGCTGGATTTGCCTTTCTCGTCGAGCGATGAAAGCTCTTCGAGCGGCAGGCGCGTGTCTTCGCTCGCTTCTTCGTCGGCAAGGCCGAACGAGTAGCCCTTGAAGGCCGCGTTTTCGCGCGTCGGCTTGATCGTCACTTCGCCTTCAAGTTCGAGGCCGGCGGCCGGCGCGCCATAGAGATAGCGCCCGTCGACTGCCACGCTTGCCGTCTCACCAACGGCGATTTCCCTGGCGTCGCTGGTGAGATCGAATTCGGTGCGATCCGGCACGAAGTCATCGATCAGAAACTGCTTCTCGCCGATCGCAGGAGACTTCGGGTCGGTGAAGATCTGCATCGTCCAGGTGCCGCGCATGGCGTTTGCCTGGGTGTCGAGATCGAGCGTATGGCCGCCGAGCTTGCCACCGGCACTGGTCATGCGGCGATATTCGACACCATCCGGGCGTAGGAATACGAAAGTGAGCGGCAGGTTCTCGATCGCCATGCCGTCGACGTCACGGGCAAGCGCTGCCGCATGTACCGTTTCGCCGGCACGGTAGATGCCGCGCTCTGTCCAGGCGAGAATGTCGATGGCGCCAGGCGCCGCGCGTCCGGTGACGCCACGGTCGGAAAGGTCGAAGCCGGCGCGGCTCATGTCGAGGAAGACATAGTCGTCCTCGCCCTTCTTGGCCGTGATCACTGCAGGTGTCAGCCCGGCCGTGCCGCGGATCAGGCCAGCCGTGAAGGTTACGCGGCCGTCATCGTCGCTCACTGCCGTGCCGAGGATCTCGTTGTTTTTGGCGACGAGCTGCAGTTCGACGCCTTCGATCGGCTCGGCAGTCGCAAGCGAGCGCACAAAGACGTTCAGCCCGTCGGTGCCGGCATAGGTAGAGATGCCGATATCGGAAACGACGAACCATTGCGTCGCGCGCGCGTCCCATTCCTGGCTGATACCGGTGGTCGGCGCGGCGGTCAGGACATAGACGCCGGGCTTGCGTTGAGGCAGCGCCTCGTCGACCGGGAAGCTTGTGACGACCTCCTTGTTGACGTCACGCTCGATGTCGATCGAGCCCTGCCAGACGAGTTCGCCGATTTCGTCTTCGATGCGCTGGGCGCTGTAGCCGTCGATCTGGGTCAGGAACTGCGAGCTCTGCAGCACCTGGGCGATGCTGCGGTCGCCGACGCGGTAGAGTTTGAGCTTGGCGTTGTCGGTGTTGACGGAGACGATCGGGATGCCGCGGCGCGCGGTCGACGGCAGCACGAAGCTGTCGCCGGTGAAACGCACCATCTGGGCGCGGTCGGCGACATAGATGTCGAGGGTCACGGGCGCTTCGAGCACTTCGTCGACAGTGGAGGGCAGGCCGTTGCGAAGCGTCAGCTTGTAGCGCTCGCCATGCGAGAGGCCCTCGACGCAGATCTGGTCGCCCTTGGCTTCGAGCGCCTTGGGTGCTGTGCCGTTGACGGTGACGAATGAGGCATAGTCGGCGCCGCTCTTCAAGAGCTGCTCGGAAAACTGCACGCAGGCGCGTGGCGTCGCGGCGTCGGAATCGATCGTGTGCTCGACGACGCGGAAGCCCTTCCTCTGCTTGAGATCGAGATAGGCCGCCTCGACCGATTTGGCCTTCACCAGTTCGAGGCTCGCCTTGTAGGCGTTCAGCGAGGCGCGGAAATTCTCGGCGCCTTCGAGCGATTTCGCCATCACGGCAAGCGCATGCGCCCGGCTCTCGGTGGTACGTGTGAGCTCGTAGCCGTTGATCGCGGCGATCGCCGCCTGGATCGAAACGCTGGAATTGTTGGTGATGCGGTTCGCGGTGCGGGCCGCCTCCAGCCAGAGTTCGGCATCATCAGGATTGATCGCCAGCGCGCCCTGGAAGGCCTTCAGGGCATTCTCGATATTGCCCATGCCGGCCTGGCCACGCGCCATGTCGATGAGCGTGTTGACGCCCATGCCCTGCTGGTCGTCGGCAAGCGTCAGATTGGCCTTGGTGTTGCGGGCGTCCTGCAGCAGCTGATCCGACAGGAATTTCAGGCGCGGCGGCGCGCCGATGTCGGCTTGCGTGACCTGCGGCTGCACAACCTTGCCGGCGATCGCGCCGGGGAAGGAATTCAGCTGGTTATAGTCGGACTTGAGGAAGCACCACTTCACCTTGGGATTGTAGGTGAAGGCGCGGCAGGCCTGATCCGCGATGCAGGTCTGCTGGCATTCGTCGAGCGAGACGTTCTGTTCGGTCCTGAGGTCGAAGCCGAAATAGTCGCCGTCCTGGGTGATCTCGACCTGCCGCCCGCTCTCCTGGGCGACGACGGGGCTACCGGCGGCCAAAAGGGACAAAAAGAGGGTGGAAAGGCCGAAAAACGCGCGCACAGACATCAAGTCCTCCCAACGCTGCCGGTCTCGATAGAGGCTTCACTTTTCAGGCTTCCGCCCCGCTTGTCAACTGAAGAGCAGTCGACGCGCGACGCAATTTCAGCGGGAGCGCTCAAGTGAAGGATCAGAAATCGATCCGGAATGAAACACGATAAAACGATATGTAAATCAAACTATTATGACGGTTGGCCAAAGCCGCGGGGAAACCGCGCCGCTAGCCTCGTTGTTCCCGCAGGAAGACGGTCAGCGAGCGACCGGCGTCCAGGATATGGTCGCGCGTCAAGGCTGAGGCCCGTTCGGCGTCGCGCGCCACACAGGCATCCAGGATCGCCTTGTGCTCGCGCCGCGCACGGGCGACGCCCGAGGTCAAGGTCAGTTGCGCCCGCAGGTAGCGGTCGATGCGGTCGAGCGAGGCGCGAACAATCTGGAGATAGTAGGGGCGCCGCGCAGCTTCGTAGAGACTGTAGTGGAAGTTGCGGTTGATTTCGCCCCAGCGGTCGGAATTTTCCTCCTGCTCGAATTCCTCGCAATGCTGGCGTGCAAGATCGAGCGTGCGGCGATCGAGATTGGGCACGGCAAGCCGAATGACCTCCGCCTCGATGAGCGCGCGGAACTCGAAGATTTCCTCGATTTCCTCGATCGAAAGCCCGGCGACGACCGCGCCCTTGTAGCGCTCCGTGGTGATGAGACCGTGTTGCTCCAGCCGCGAAAGCGCCTCGCGCACCGGAATGCGGCTGGTGTTGAACATCTGGGCGATGTGGTCCTGGCGCAGGTTCTCGCCCTCGGCGAGGTCACCTTCAATGATCGCTTTGCGCAAAGCCTCATAGACGATATCGGCGGCTGAGGCGGCTTGCCTGACATCGACGGCGTCGAGTTTCATCCTGTTCAAACCCTGCTGGCCAGGTCTTCGGGCCTGGTGGACTCGGTAACGCGCAAGCGCTGTTTTCTCAACGGTCATAGGTCCAATCAGGGTGTCGGGCAACAGCGTCTGTGTCTGAAGACGGCGCGCTCGGACGCGACCTCGCCCGAAGGGACGGTAAGTATTCGCTTCAAGGCGCTTGACCTTCGTCGCAGTGCCTATTCTTCTAGGCGCCTATCCCTAGGGTTGAAGCTTGCTTGGATGGTTTATGAGTGAGATCCAGAACAAGTCCGTGGCGCTTGTAACGCAGATTGAAGGCGCGCTTGCCGATGCGTCGCCGTCAGATCGGGCTCAGTCATTCCTCGAAAGATCGCTGGACCTCTATTTTGCGCTCGGTGGGTCCCCTGACGCGGCCGTCAAGCTGGTGACGCAGGCGCGCAGCGGCGCGCCGTTGCGGGTAGAATCGGCCGTGGCCAATGTGGTCATCGAACTCGCGGCTGCCAGCCATCTGAGCGACATCGACATGATCCAGGCGGCGTACAATCGTCTAGACGTTGAACTCAAGACGCAACGTTCAAAATAGGACACGCGGACCGGCTACCCTCGGTGTGGAGAACGATCCGGAGCGCTCCGTTTCCCTGATGTCCGAGGGTTTTCGTCGCGCCTGGCGCTCCGCGCGCGAATGCACGTCGACGGAACTTGCCCGCATGTGGATCGCAGTCGTGACGTCCGTGTGTGTAAGTTAGAATTCGACGGATCGCTCTCGGCGAGCGCCGACATCCTCATGCCGCGAGCGCCCTGCCAGGATGCGGTTGCAGCGCCGGCCGGCTTTCGAAGCCGAGCGCGGAATACAAAGTCGAACGCGCTTTAGGTGGGATAATCTCATGCAGGCGGCTCCGAAAGAATCTGGATTGTATATTGGATCCAATTTTTCTATGAGTCGGTTCAGCCGGGCTGGGCGCGATCGCGCTGCTGTCGCCGGCCAATATGGGAGCACCGCTGATGCACGACGCATCGGTGCCGCCCCGGTGGCGCCCGGCCACCACCATGGAAGGAGAAGGGCATGCGCAGCAACAAGGTCGTCCATATCGTTTCCTGTCACGCGGAGGGTGAAGTCGGCGATGTTATCGTCGGTGGCGTTGCGCCGCCGCCGGGCAACACACTCTGGGAACAGCGCCGCTTCATTGCCGAGGACCAGACGCTGCGCAACTTCGTGCTCAACGAGCCGCGCGGCGGCGTCTTCCGCCACATCAACTTGCTGGTGCCGCCGAAGGATCCGCGCGCGACGATGGGCTTCATCATCATGGAGCCCGAGGATACGCCGCCGATGTCCGGCTCGAACTCGATCTGCGTCTCGACAGTATTGCTCGACAGCGGCATCGTGCCGATGCAGGAGCCGGAAACACGCATGGTGCTGGAAGCGCCGGGCGGGCTGGTCAACGTCGTTGCCGAGTGCCGCAACGGCAAGGCCGAGCGCATCACAGTCACCAACGTGCCGTCCTTCGCCGACAAGCTCGATGCCAAGCTCGAGGTCGAAGGGCTGGGCACGCTGACCGTCGATACCGCCTATGGCGGCGACAGCTTCGTCATCATCGATGCCCGCGCCCTTGGTTTCTCGGTGACGCCGGACGAGGCGCGCGAGCTTGCCGAAACCGGCATCAAGATCACCCGCGCGGCCAACGAGCAGCTCGGTTTCACCCATCCGGAAAATCCGGAATGGGATCACATCTCCTTCTGCCAGTTGACGTTGCCGGTCGAGGAAAAGGACGGCGTTCTGCACGGCCGCAACACCGTCGTGATCCAGCCGGCCAAGCTCGATCGCTCGCCAACCGGGACCGGCTGCTCGGCGCGCATGGCGGTACTACATGCCCGCGGCGTGATGAAGGTCGGCCAGCGCTTCAGCGGTCATTCGATCATCGATTCGACGTTCGATTGCCGCATCGTCGGCGAAACGACGGTCGGCGGACGCCCGGCGATCGTGCCTGAGATTTCCGGCCGCGCCTGGATCACCGGTACGCACCAGGTGATGCTCGACCCGGCCGATCCGTGGCCGGCAGGCTATCGCCTTGCCGACACCTGGCCGCGCAAGCGGTAGAGTCCCTGCGTGCGGGCTGCATCTCGTGGCCCGCACGCCCCGCTCAGCGGTGCCGCTCAGTCTTCCTTGATAATGCGTGTGGTGCCGACCCAGAGCTCACGGGCCGGCCCCGCACCGACGTTCCGGGCGCGATGCGGCAGCGAGGCGGGGAAATGCAGCGTGTCGCCGGCCTTCAAGAGATATTCCTTGCCGTCGATCTCGTAGAGCATCTCGCCCTCGATCAGGTAGAGGAAGTCCTCGCCCTCGTGGCTCGTCAGTTCGGAGGCGTATCCCTCAGGCATATGGGTAATGCAGCCATTGAGTGCTGCGCCCGGAAAGCCGCGTTCGATCAGTTCGTAGACGCGCTCCTTGGTCTCGACGTTGTAGCCGGGGCGTTCGCCGGCATGGGAGACCATCGAATGGCCATGCTGCGGCGGCTGCGACAGGAAGGTATCGACGCTGGTGCCGAGCGCGTTGGCGACGTTGTAGAGCGAGATCAGCGAAGGCGTGGAAATCCCGCGTTCGATCTGGCTGATGAAGCCTTCCGTCAGCCCGGCCTCGCGTGCCACGTCCTTCATCGTCTTGCCGATTTCCTTGCGGCGGGCTCTCAGCATCTGCCCGAGCGAGGCGGGCGTCGAGGCTTCGGGGAGGGAGGCGCCTTCCTGTACTTCAGGCGCCTCTTCGATCTTCACGGGCATGATTTTCTTTCCGCTTGACTCACGTCTATCGATGTACTTTAGTCCAGCTAAAGTTGGTTCGGCAAGCCGATCAGATCGCATGCCAGCCAGCTTGAAAAGGGGAACTACAAGAACGTCTTCGCGGCAATCCGTCGGCGGCAAAAAACACGAAGAAAAATTGGATCCAATATCCAAAATGCGTGTTTGGTGCGCGATCGGTGACGGCTGCGGTCAAAAGGAGGAGTAAGATGAAACGTATATTGCCTATCATGCTCGGCGCGACGCTCGGGCTCCTGGCTGCCACCTCGGCATTCGCGATCGAGCGCGGCGGTGCGATGACATTTGCGCGCTATGACGACTCCACCGTCATCGATCCCGTCTACGCGGATCGCAACCCCGATCTCTGGATGGTGACCGGCCTTTACGAAACGCTGCTGCGCAACGGCCCCGATGGCTCGATCGTGCCGGGACTGGCGGAAGCCCATGAGGTTTCGGCCGATGGCAAGACCATCACGCTGACGCTGAGAGGCGGTCTCAAATTCTCCGACGGATCGGACCTCACCGGCGCCGACGTCGTCTTCTCGCTCGATCGCGCCCGCAACGCCGATCTCGGCCCATGGGCCGGCCTGCTCGGCGCCGTCGAGAAGGTTGCTGCCGACGGCAACAGAATCACCGTCTCGCTGAAGAACCCCGACCCTACCATCATCTCGATCCTTGCGACCTTCAATACCGGCATCATGCCGAAGGCGGCCTTCGAGAAAGCGGCCGGCGCGACGGACCAGGAAAAGGCGCGCGCCTTCTTTTCGGCAGGCCCGGTGACATCGGGCCCCTTCGTCATGAAGAGCCACGTGCAGGGCTCGAGCATGAGCTTCGAGCGCAATCCGAACTACTGGCGCCAGGGTGAAGACGGCAAGCCGCTGCCCTATCTCGACCGGGTTGAATTCCTCGTCATTCCCGATGACGCCACCCGTATCCTCAAGCTCCAGGCCGGCGAAGTCGACGCCGCCGAGTTCATTCCCTTCGCCCGCGTCGGCGAACTGGGCGCCGATCCGAACCTGAAGATGGAACTCTTCCCGTCGACCCGCATCGTCTACGCGCCGATCAACACGCGGGAGGCGAAGAAGGATGGCTCGAAGAACCCGCTTGCCGACGTCAAGGTTCGCCAGGCGCTGAACTATGCGACCGATAAGAGCGTGCTGATCAAGCTCGTGACCTTCGATACGGGCAAGCCGATGACCTCGCTGATGTCGGCGGCGACCCAGCTTCATTATGGTCCCGAGCCGCTCTACCCCTATGATCCGGAAAAGGCCAAGCAGCTGCTGTCGGAAGCCGGCCTCAGTGGCGGTTTCGAGGTGAAGCTCACCACGCTTGCTGGCAGCGCCGACGATGCGACGCTGTTTACCGCCCTTCAGCAGATGTGGGCGCCGCTCGGCGTCAACCTCAAGGTCGAGCAGGTCGACAACCCGACCCGTGGCGAGAAGAACCGCTCGGGCGATTTCGACATCCACAGCTATGGCTGGGCGAACGACGTCAACGATCCGGCGCAGGTGACCGGCTGGCTTGGCTACTACAAGCAGCGCCAGGCCGTCGGCACCGGCTGGAACAACCAGGAATTCAATACGCTGTTCGAGGCCTCCAACGTCGAGACCGATCCCGCCAAGCGCAAGGACGAATACAAGCGCATGCAGGAAATCTACGCGGCGGAAGCACCGCTGCTCTTCCTGTTCGAAACGCCGTTCGCGGTTGCCGTTTCGAAGTCGATCGAAGGCTACGTGCAGACGCCACTCGGCGCCAACGACTTCTCGGAAGCCTGGCGCGCCGACTGATAGCGGAACGATCTGAGAGAACCGGGCGGCAGGCCGTCCGGTTTTCCGTTGAAGGTTGGAATCATGCCCTCACTTTCCTATCTCGTGGCCCGGCTGTTGCAGATCATCCCGACGTTCCTGTTGGTGATGATCTTCATCTTCCTGCTCGTGCGCCTCCTGCCGGGCGATCCGGCGATCGCCATGGCCGAAGCCAAGGCGACCGATGCCCAGCTTGAACAGATCCGGCACAATCTCGGTCTCGACCAGCCGCTGCCGATGCAGTTCCTCGTCTTCGTCAAGAACACGCTGACGGGCGATCTCGGCCGTTCGATCATGCTGAAGGCGCCGGTGACGGAGGTCATTCTCAGTCGCCTGCCGACGACCATCTTCCTGGCGCTCTATTCGGTCTTGCTCGCGATCTTGCTCGCCGGGCCGCTTGCTTTCCTTGCGGCATCGCGCGTCAACAGCCCCGTCGATGTTGCCATCCGCGGTGTCTTTCAGGTCGGCCTCTCGATGCCCGTGTTCTATATCGGGTTGCTGCTCCTGACCGTACTTGCCGCGCAGCTGCGCTGGTTTCCGGTCGGCGGCTACGGCAAGAGCTTTCTCGCCAATCTCTACCACCTGATCCTGCCGGCCTTGAGCGTCGCGCTCTATACGTCGGCGATCATCCTGCGCAATCTGCGGGCGTCGCTCATTGAAGTGCTCGACGCCGACTACGTGCAGTTCGCCCGCGCCAAGGGCCTGTCGCCGCGCATCATCATGACCCGGCACGTGCTGCGCAATGCGCTCGTCTCGACGGTGACGCTGCTGGGCCTGTCGATCGGCAACCTGATGAGCGGCACGCTCGTCACCGAGACCGTCTTTGCCATTCCCGGCGTCGGCCGGCTGATGCTGGAGGCGATCTTTGCCCGCGATTATCCGCTGATCCAGGGGCTGACGCTCACCTTCGCCGTGCTCGTCTCCGTCGTCTTCCTCTTGACGGACGTCGTGCAATCCTGGCTCGATCCGAGGCTTCGCCAATCATGAACGCGATCACGCAATCTCATTCGCGGACGCGGGGACGGCTCGCCGCCTTTCTGGCGCGCGCCTTTGCTCGTCCGTCCTTCGTGATCGGCATCGCCATCCTCGGCCTGTCGCTGGCGTTCGCCCTCTTTCCTCAGCTCTTTGCGCCCTACGATCCGCTCGCCTTCGATCTCCAGGCGATTCAGCAGGGGCCGAGCCTGAAGCATCCCTTCGGCACCGACAATTTCGGCCGCGATGTGCTTTCGCGGGTGATCTGGGCCTATCGCGTCGACATGCAGATGGCCTTCTTCGCGACGATCTTCGCGCTCCTGATCGGGCTCACCGTCGGTGCCTTCGTCGGCTATTACGGCGGCATTGCCGACGTCATCTTCGGCCGCTGCGTCGATGCGATCATCACCTTTCCCTTCCTGGTGCTGGTGATTGCGATCGTCGCCGTGCTCGGCCCCGGCCTCGTCAACATGTATGTGGCGATCACCGCGGTGAACTGGGTCTATTACGCCCGGCTGACCCGGGCCGAAATCATGGCGCAGAAGGCCAACGACTATGCCGCCGCCGGCCGGGTGCTCGGTTACTCCGATCGCCGCATCATCTTCCGCCACCTGCTGCCGAATGCGATCTCGCCGATCCTCGTCTACTGGATGACCGACATGGCGCTCGCGATCCTGCTCGGCTCGTCGCTCGGTTATCTCGGCCTTGGCGCACAGCCGCCGGCTGCCGAATGGGGCGTTCTGATCGCCGAAGGCCGCAACTTCCTGATGACGGCCTGGTGGATGAGCCTGATGCCGGGCATCGCCATCGTCTTGACCGGGCTCGGCTTCAGCCTCGTCGGCGATGCGCTTGCCGACCTACTTCGACCGAAAGGGCGCTGAGATGGAAAGCACAGAAAAAGCGGTCGTGCTCGACGTCCGGCACCTTCGGACCGAGTTCGGCCCGCGCGAACGGCCGCTGGTCGCGGTCGACGACGTCTCGTTTCAGGTGGGGCAGGGTGAAATCCTTGGGCTCGTCGGCGAATCCGGCTCGGGCAAGAGCATCACGCTGCGTTCGATCCTCGGCATCATTAGGCCGCGCGGCCATGTCGCCGGCGAAATCCTCTGGAACGGCCAGGATCTCGTTTTGCTCGACGAGGCGCGGCTTCGCCGCATCCGCGGCCGCGAGATCGCGATGATCTTCCAGGAGCCGATGTCGTCGCTCAATCCGCTGCTCACGGTCGGCCTGCAAATCCAGGAAAATCTAGTGGCCCATACGGATCTCGATGCCAAAGCGCGGAAGGCTCGGGCAATCGAATTGCTCGATCTCGTCGGCATCCCCGGAGCGCGCAACCGTCTCGACGATTTCCCGCACGAGTTCTCCGGCGGTATGCGCCAGCGGGTGATGATCGCGATCGCGCTTGCGTCCAATCCGAAACTGCTTTTGGCGGACGAGCCGACGACCGCGCTCGACGTCACCATCCAGGACCAGATCCTCAGGCTCATCCAGGCGCTCAGCCGCGACCTCGGCATGGCGGTGATCCTCGTCACCCACGACATGGGCGTCGTTGCCGAAACCTGCGATCGCGTGGCCGTCATGTATGGTGGCAGGCTTTGCGAAGTCGGTACGACGACGGATGTGATCGCCGATGCGCGCCATCCCTATTCCCTGGGGTTGCTGCGCTCGATCCCGCGCGACGTCGCGCCGCGAACCCCGCTCTATTCGATCCCCGGCGCTCCGCCGGCGTTGAACGCGCTTCCGCCCGGCTGCGCCTTCAGCGCCCGCTGTCCGGTCGCAGGACGCGAATGTCCCGACGTGCGGCCTGCACTCGAAGCAATCGGTTCGTCGCGGCTGGTCGGCTGCCATCATCTTGAGGATGCCCTAGCGCATTTCGGACCGCGGGAGGCGGCGCAATGACCAGCACTCCGGTTCACGCAAGTACGACGCCCTTGCTCTCGCTGCGCGCCCTGTCGATCCAGTTCGAGAAGCGACGCTCGCTGTCCGACACGCTTGCGCGGCGCCCGCAACAGGTCGTCTCGGCGGTCAACGGCATCGACCTCGACGTGATGCCCGGCGAAACGCTCGGGATCGTCGGCGAATCCGGCTGCGGCAAGTCCACGCTCGCGCGCCTGATTGCCGGCCTGCACCGGCCGACATCAGGCGATATCCTCTTCGAGGGGGAAAGTGTCGTCGGTCTCAAGGGGGCGCGGCGACGGGCCTATAACCGGCGGGTCCAGATGATGTTCCAGGACCCCTATACCTCGCTCAATCCCCGCATGACCGTGCGCGATACCCTTCGGGAGGCGATCACGGTGCATCGCATGAGCGAGGGGGCTGAGGTCGACCGGAGGGTCGACGAGTTGCTGGATCTGGTGCGGTTGCCCGAAGGCGCCGCCGACAAGTATCCGCACGAATTCTCGGGCGGCCAGCGTCAGCGCATCGGCATTGCGCGGGCGCTGTCGCTGGAGCCGACCTGCCTCGTCGCCGACGAACTCGTCTCGGCGCTCGACGTTTCGGTCCAGGCCCAGGTCGTCAATCTCTTGATCGAGCTTCAGGACGAGCTGGGCCTGACGGTGCTGTTCGTCGCGCATGATCTTCGGCTCGTGCGCCACGTCTCACATCGCGTTGCGGTCATTTATCTCGGCGCCATTGTCGAGATCGGCCCGTCGGAGGCGCTGTTTTCAAAGCCGATGCATCCCTATTCCAAGGGCTTGTTGGCGGCAGCACCTTCGCTCGATCCGGGTGCCCGGCGTCGCGCCCCGGCGCTGTCGGGTGAACTGCCGAGCCCGCTCGCCATCCCGCCCGGCTGCCCCTTCCACGTGCGCTGCCCGCACGCGACCGAACGCTGCCGCCGCGAAAAGCCGGCGCTGCGCCCGGTCGGATCGGGCATGACCGCCTGCCATTTTGCCGAGACCATCGGCGACGCCTGAAACTCTACTCGATAGGAAAGACATCATGGATACGAGAGCAAGGCCGGACGTCTCCGGCCGCATCGGCGCGCTGCGGCGCAAGCTTGCGGAAACCGGGCTCGACGGCTACGTCGTGCCGCGCTTCGACGAACATCAGGGCGAGTATTGCGCGCCGCATGACCATCGCCTGGCTTTCGTCAGCGGGTTCACCGGCTCGGCCGGCGTGGCGATCGTCATGCGCGATCGTGCAGCGATCTTCGTTGATGGCCGCTACCAGGTGCAGGTGCGTGACGAAGTGGACCTTGGCACCTTCGCGATCGAACACTTCTATGATGCGCCGCTCAAGGATTGGCTGAAGAACAACCTGCGCAAGGGCGAACGTGTCGGTTTCAACGCCATGCTTTTGCCATCCACCTGGGATGCGGATTGCAGCCGTTCGGTCGAGCTGGCTGGCGGCCTCTGGTCGCCTGTCGACGAGGACCTCGTCGATGCGATCTGGACCGACCAGCCGGAAAAGCCGCTCGGCAAGATCATGGCCTTTCCGGTCGCCAATGCCGGCGAAAGCGTTGCCGAGAAGAAGCGTCGCATCGCCGCCATGCTGGCGGAGCAGGGGGCGGACCTGCTGATCGAGGCACAGCCGGACAACATCGCCTGGTTCCTCAATGTCCGGGGCCGTGACGTCGCCTTCAATCCGATGCCGCAATCCTTCCTGATCTTCGACCGCGCCGGGCAAACGGAATGGCTGGTCGATCATCGCAAGCTGCCGAACGACCTCTCCGACTTCGAACTGGACGATGTCACTATCGCCGAGCCCGGCCAGTTGCTCGACCGCGTCAAGGCGATGGCGGCGGGGCGCACGGCGCTGATCGATCCGGGCTTCGCCCCGTCGGCGACGGCCCATGCCACGCGGGCTGCCGCCGGTAGGGTGCAGCTTGCCAGAAGCCCGATTACTTTCGCCAAGATGCACAAGAACGAAACGGAGCTTGCCGGCTTCCGTGATTGCCATCGGCTCGATGGTGCGGCCTGGGTTCGCTTCTTCGCCTGGCTCGAACGGCACGCCGCCGAGCGGGACGCGAGCGGCAGACCCGTGACGGAACTGGAAGCGGAGGAGCGCATCCTCGGTTTCCGGCAGATGGCCGAGAGCTTCGTCGAGCCGAGCTTCCGTTCGATTTCGGCGGCCGACGGTCATGCCGCGATGTGCCACTATGCGGCCACCGAGGCGAGCAATGGGCTGATCCGTCACGGCGGCGTCTATCTGCTCGATTCCGGCGGGCAGTATCTGACCGGCACCACCGACGCGACGCGCACGACGGCGATCGGCCCGGTCAGCGAGGAGATCCGGCGCGCCTATACGGCAGTGCTCAAGGGGCTGATCTCCCTGGCGTCGCTGAAATTCCCGAGGGGAAGTTTCGGCCACCAGCTCGATGCCTTTGCCCGCCGCCCGCTCTGGGACCTCGGGCTGGATTACGACCACGGCACCGGCCACGGCGTTGGCCACTTCCTGTCGGTCCACGAACAGCCGCAGCGCTTCGATCGCCGCGTCAACGAGATCGAGCTGAAGCCGGGCATGGTGACGACGATCGAGCCGGGTTACTACAAGGCCGGCGCCTACGGCATCCGCATCGAGAACCAGGTGGAGGTGGTGGACGATGGCGACGGGTTCCTCAGCTTCCGCAGCCTGACCCTGGTGCCGATCGACTTGCGGCTGGCCGATCTCGATCTGCTGACGACCACGGAGCGGACATGGCTCGATGGCTACCATCGCCGCGTCGCGCAGGAGCTGGACGATCTGCTCGATGAGGAAGTCGTGGGTTGGTTGGCCGAGCGCACGGCGCCGATCGGAACCTGAGGTTCCCGGCAGCCCTTCTGCGCTTGTGAAGGACGGCAATGGAACGGCGGGCGATGGGTCCGCCGTTCTTCGTTCTGAGAATGCTGCGCGCCGGCAGTCGGCGTGCGCTGCCTTCTCATCCAATGTGACTCCTCTTGCTTGCACGATGCGGATTGTGATATTTCTCACAGAGATTGTTACGGGGGGCCTATGTGGCTCCGGAACGCTCCTGCACGGAAGAGACCATGGTCAGCCGCAAGACAGCCCGCATCATTCAACTGGCCGACGCGCTTTCCGGGCGCCGCGTCCTTCACCTGCGTGATGCCGCCGCCCTGCTTGGCGTTTCGGAAATGACGGTTCGGCGCGATGTCGCCGACAACCCCGGTCAGTTCGCCTTTCTCGGCGGACATATCGTGCCGGCCTCAGAGGTCGAAGGCGATGCGCCCTATGAGTTGGCACGCGAGGCCGACAGCCATGCGGCTGCCAAGCGCGACGCCTGCGTGCATGCGGCCCGCCACATTCGCCCGGACGAGACGATCTTCGTCGATTGCGGTACCACGCTCGAATATCTCGTCGATCTCATCCCAGAAAATTATTCAATAACGGCAGTCTGTTACTCGCTGAACGTGGCGCAGAAACTGACGCACAAGCCCAATGTCCGCATCGTCATGCTTGGCGGTGTCTATCATTCCTCATCGGCATCCTTTTCCGGCAATTCCGGCCTGGAGACGCTCGATTTGCTCGGCATCAATGTTGCTTTCCTGTCGGCCGCAGGCGTCGATCCGGCCCGTGGCGCAACCTGTGTCCATTTCCACGAAGTGTCGGTGAAGCAGAAGGTCATTTCGCTGGCGCGTGAGAGCCATCTGGTTGTCGATCTCAGCAAGATCGGCAAGCTGAAGCCGGCTTTTTTCGCGCCAATCGGCGTTTTTCGCTCTATCATTACCGAAGAGGGCGAAACACAGCTTCCCGGCCCGTGATGTCGGTCGTTGCGGACGTGTTAAGAAATCATCAAAAGCTGTAGGTCTTGCTTGACTCTGCTGATTGTTGATGGAATAGTCACAAAAATTCGATAGAAAAATAACAAAATGAAATCTCGGCGGCCAGCCCGAGTGAGGTTGGGTCGTGACGGGAGTTCAAGGAGTCATCGCTTGGAAGACCTTGCTGTGAAAACTGGCGCGCCGAAGGCCGCGCATTCGCCGCCGGCGGGCCACAACTGGCCGCGCAACAACGGCATCGATCTCGATCTCGGCTGGGTGCTGGATCAGCGCGTCAACCTGTCGGCCGCCGAGCGCCGCGTCGCGACGCTGCCGGGCCGCCGCACGGTGAAGAAGGACGCACAGGCGGCCTGGCTCTTGAAGGCCGTCACCTGCATCGACCTCACGACGCTCAATGGCGACGACACGACCGAGCGCGTCAAGCGCCTCTGCGCCAAGGCACGCCAACCGGTGCGCCAGGATATTCTCGATGCGCTCGGCATGGGCGGTCGCGGCATCACGACGGGTGCGGTCTGCGTCTATCATCGCTTCGTTTCGACCGCCGTCGAAGCCCTTGATGGCTCCGGCATCCCGGTTGCGGCCGTATCCACCGGATTTCCGGCCGGCCTCATTCCGCATGACGTCAAGCTGCGCGAGATCGAAGCTTCGGTCGCCGATGGCGCCAAGGAAATCGACATCGTCATCACCCGCGAGCATGTGCTCACCGGCAACTGGCAGGCGCTCTACGACGAGATGCGCGACTTCCGCGCGGCCTGCGGTGACGCCCATGTGAAGGCGATCCTGGCGACGGGCGACCTGAAGACGCTGCGCAATGTCGCGCGCGCCTCGCTCGTCTGCATGATGGCGGGTGCGGATTTCATCAAGACCTCGACCGGCAAGGAAGGCGTCAATGCCACCCTGCTGGTGACGCTCGTCATGCTGCGCATGATCCGCGCCTATCAGGAGCAAACCGGCCTCAAGGTCGGCTACAAGCCAGCCGGCGGTATCTCGGCGGCCAAGGACATCCTGAACTACCAGTTCCTGATGAAGGACGAGCTTGGTCGCGAATGGCTCGAACCGGATCTCTTCCGCATCGGCGCATCGAGCCTGCTCGCCGACATTGAGCGCCAGCTCGAGCATCACGTGACCGGCGCCTACTCGGCCCTCAACCGACACCCGATTGGATGATCCCGATGACTGTCGCAAGGTATTTTGACGAAATGTCCTATGGTCCAGCACCCGAAGCCGACACGGAAGCCCGCCAGTGGCTGGCCCGTCACAAGGGTGAATTCGGCCACTTCATCAACGGCGCCTTCGTTGCTTCCGCTTCGGGCAAGACCTTCGAGACGAACGAGCCGGCCACCGGCAAGCTGCTCGCAAAGGTCGCGCTCGGCGGCACCAAGGATGTCGACGATGCGGTGGCAGCCGCCCGCAAGGCGCAAGGCGCCTGGGCGAAGCTGCCGGGTCATGCGCGTGCGCGCCATCTCTATGCGCTCGCCCGTATGATCCAGCGCCATGCGCGCCTGATCGCCGTGGTCGAGGCGATCGACAACGGCAAGCCGATCCGCGAAACTCGCGACATCGACGTTCCGCTTGCCGCCCGCCATTTCTATCACCATGCCGGCTGGGCGCAGCTGCAGGAAGCCGAGTTTGCGGATCAGGTTCCGGTCGGTGTCGTCGGCCAGGTCATTCCCTGGAACTTCCCGTTCCTGATGCTTGCCTGGAAGGTGGCGCCCGCTCTGGCGCTCGGCAACACGGTCATCCTGAAGCCGGCCGAGTTCACGCCGCTGACGGCGCTGCTCTTTGCCGAGCTCGCGTCCGCCGCGGGGCTGCCTGCCGGCGTGCTCAACGTCGTGACCGGCGAAGGCGAGACCGGCGCGCTGATCGTCGAGCACGCGGATATCGACAAGATCGCCTTTACCGGCTCGACCGAAGTCGGGCGCCTGATCCGCGAGCGCACCGCCGGGACCGGCAAGTCGCTAACGCTGGAACTCGGCGGCAAGTCGCCCTTCATCGTCTTTGACGATGCCGACATCGACGGTGCCGTCGAAGGCGTGGTCGACGCGATCTGGTTCAATCAGGGCCAGGTCTGCTGCGCCGGCTCGCGCATCCTCGTGCAGGAAGGTGTTGCGCCGCTGTTCTACGAGCGGCTGAAGCGCCGCATGCAGACGCTGCGCGTCGGCCACCCGCTCGACAAGGCGATCGACATGGCGGCAATCGTCGCGCCGGTGCAGTTGCAGCGGATCGAAAACCTGGTCGCCAAGGGCGTTGCCGAAGGCGCGGCCCTGCATCAACCGCAGATCGAACTGCCGAAGGGCGGCAGCTTCTATCCGCCGACACTTTTGACCGGCGTGCAGCCGACCTCGATCGCCGCCACCGAGGAGATCTTCGGCCCGGTCGCCGTCTCGATGACCTTCCGCACCCCGGACGAGGCGATCCAGCTTGCCAATCACACGCGCTATGGCCTTGCCGCCAGCGTCTGGAGCGAGACGATCGGCCTGGCGTTGCATGTCGCGGCGAAGCTCGCCGCCGGCGTCGTCTGGGTCAATGCCACCAACCTCTTCGATGCGTCGGCCGGCTTCGGCGGCAAGCGCGAGTCCGGCTTCGGCCGCGAGGGCGGCCGCGAAGGCTGCTACGAATATCTGAAGCCGAAGGCTTGGCTCGGCCGCAAGCCGCGTCCCGCCGTTGCCGAGCCGGCACTGAAACCCGTTGCCGGCGATTTCGCCATGCCTGATGTCGACCGCACCGCCAAGCTGTTCATCGGCGGCAAGCAGGCGCGGCCGGACGGCAACTATAACCGCAACGTGCTTTCGCCCAAGGGCAAGGTGCTCGGCGAGGTCGGCGAGGGTAACCGCAAGGACATCCGCAACGCCGTCGTCGCGGCGCAAGCGGCCTCCGCCTGGTCTGCGGCAACGACCCATAACCGCGCGCAGATTCTCTACTACATCGCCGAGAACTTGAGCGGCCGCGCCGACGAGTTCGCCGATCGCATCGTCGACATGACGGGTGCGTCTGCGGCCACCGCCAAGGCCGAAGTGGAGGCTTCGATCGGGCGCCTCTTCACCTATGGCGCCTGGGTGGACAAGTACGAAGGCGCGATCCACCAGCCGCCGCTTCGCGGCGTCGCACTCGCGATACCCGAGGCGATCGGTGTCGTCGGCGTGGTCTGCCCGCCGGAAGCGCCGCTGCTCGGCATGATCAGCCTGGTCGCGCCGCTGATTGCCACCGGCAACCGCGTCGTCGTCGTGCCGAGCGAGCCGCATCCGCTGGCGGCGACGGATTTCTACACGGTGCTGGAAACGTCCGACGTTCCGGCCGGCGTCGTCAACATCGTCACCGGTTCGGCGATCGAACTGGCAAAGACGCTGGCAAGCCACAATGATGTTGACGCGCTCTGGGCATTCGGCTCGCCGGAGCTTTCGACCCTGGTCGAAAAACTCTCGGTCGGCAACCTGAAGCGCACTTTTGTCGATTATGGCAAGGCGACGAACTGGCTGGACCGCGAGGCGGCAGAGGGCCCCGCCTATCTGCGTCGCGCGACGGATGTCAAGAATATCTGGATCCCCTACGGCGAGTAGAGGATCCTCCTCGCGGGCCGGAGGGAGCCGGCTCGCGGGCACCTGTGCGGCGTGGGAAGGCGGCTTCCCCTTGCGCACGAGAGGAAGATTTGCGCCGGGCATGGCCGCCGGCGCCGGAGGAGGAATGCATGCTCAAGAATATCGATCCCGCCCTCAATGCCGACGTGCTGCATGCACTTCGCGCGATGGGGCATGGCGACACGCTGGCGATCGTCGATACGAACTTTCCAGCCGATGCCGTCGCGCGTAAATCCGTGATCGGCAAGCTGCTGCGGATCGACAATGTGTCCGCGGCTCGGGCGATGGAGGCGGTTCTCTCCGTTCTGCCGCTCGATACCCCGCTGCAGCCTTCGGTCGGCCGGATGGAAGTGATGGGCGCGCCGGATGAACTTCCGGTCGTCCAGCGCGAGGTTCAGGCAGTGGTGGACAGGGCCGAGGGCAAGTCGGCGCCGCTTTACGGCATCGAGCGTTTTGCCTTTTACGAGGAAGCGAAAAAGACCTACTGCGTCATCGTTACCGGCGAAACCCGGTTTTATGGCTGCTTCCTTCTCACCAAGGGTGTCATTCCACCCGCAGCGTGACGCCTTCGGCGCGGCCGCGCCGAGCCTCTTTTCAACCAACGACATTCGGTTGCGTCCGTTGCGCGGCCGCAGATATTTCTTGAGGAAGTGCAGACGATGAAGGCTGGCGTTTCGATACTTGGGATCTTCGTTGCGGATACGGCCTATCTGGCACGCCGGATGCCTGCGGTCGGTGAAACAATCATCGGCAGCGGGTTCTCCGTCGGCCCCGGTGGCAAGGGGTCGAACCAGGCGGTGGCTGTCGCGCGCGCCGGCAGTCCGGTGACCTTCATCTCACGGCTCGGGCGAGACACATTCGGCGACATGGCGCTGCGCACCTCCGAGGACGCCGGTGTCACGACGAAAATCGTGATGATGGACGACCTTCCGACCGGTGCCGCCTTCATCTATGTCAACGACCAGAACGGCGAGAACGCCATCATCGTTTATCCGGGTGCCGCCGGTGCGATCGACGTCGGCGATGTCGAGGCGGCGCGCGAAACCATCGAGACGTCGCGCGTGTTCGTCACTCAGTTGGAGCAGCCGGCGGCAGCCGCCCAGCGCGCGCTTGAAATCGCCCGTGCTGCCGGTGTCGTGACGGTCTTCAATCCGGCGCCTGCGGAGCCGTTTCCGGATGCGATCTATCCGCTCACAGACTATATCGTGCCGAACGAGACCGAGGCTGCGGCCATCGTCGGCTTTGCGCTCAATTCGATCGACGATGCACGACGTGCCGGGGATGCGCTTCTTGCCAAGGGTGCAGGCGCCGCGCTGATCACGCTCGGCGCGCGCGGCGTGCTCTATCACAATCATGATCAGTCGGTGCTGGTGCCAGCAATGGCGCCGGGACCGGTGATCGATACGACCGGAGCGGGGGACGCCTTCGTCGGTGGCTTCTCCGCAGCACTGGCGCGGGGTCTTGTGCCGGTCGAGGCGGTGCGGTTTGGCTGCGCGACGGCGGGCATTGCGGTCACGCGCCGCGGCACGGCGCCTGCCATGCCGACGCTTGCGGAGATCGAGGCGTTCCTGGCAAGGGGCGAGGCCGCCCGCTGATCGCGGACGGCCCTGGAGAGTTTGGCTTACTTCTTCTCGGCGCGCGCGGCGGCGAGGAAGGCGAGCTTTGCCGGCATTTCCAGGTGCTTGGAAAGCGCGACGCGCTCCGGCGTGTAGTGATGCTCGACGTCAAGGCAGTTGACCGTGCCGAGCAGTTCGCCGCCGACGACAACCGGAATGTTGGCGACCGAGCCACAGCCGAGCGACCAGATGGTTTCGTGATCGCCGAAGACCTTGGAAATGTCGACGATGGTGTTGGCGACGAAGGTCTGGTGCGCCTTGTGCACGATGTCGAACCAGCTGTCGTAGCGGATCGGCTTGGTGCCGGAAGTCGGGTATTCCTCGGGATGCGAGGTATAGGCCCGGCGGGCGACTTCGTTGACCATGTCGACCGTCATGATGGTGAAGAGCTTGGCGCCGATCACCTGGCGGCAAAGGGTCTGCAATGCGGTCCATACCGCATCGGCATCGGTGGTCTTGGCAATTGCCGCGTCGAATTCCGCCAGCGCGGCAGCGATCTGTTCACTGTTCATGCTATGTCCTTGGAGTTGCTCGATATTTAGAGCGGGACGCGGACGAAATGTCGCCCGCGTTTTCCTAGTCCCGTTCTAGTTGGCATGCGCGGCGCTGATCTGCATCAGCTCACGCGAATAGGGATCCTTGAGGTCACCGCGCTTGAGGTCGGCGACATCGGCAATCTCGACGATCCGGCCCTGGCGCATGACGGCAAGGCGATCGCAGAGGAAGGAGACGACCGCCAGGTTGTGGGTGACCATCAGGAAGGTGAGGTTCTGTTCGCGTCGGAGGCGCTTCAACAAGTTGAGGATTTCGGCCTGGACCGAAACGTCGAGCGCGGATGTCGGCTCGTCGAGCAGCAGCACCTTCGGCTTCAGCATCAGTGCACGGGCAATCGCCACGCGCTGGCGCTGGCCGCCCGAGAGCTGGTGCGGAAAGCGGAAGCGGAACTTGCGGTCGAGGCCGACCGAGGTCATGACCTCTTCGATCCGGGCGTTGCGGTCGCCGATGCCGTGGATCGTTAAGGCTTCGCCGAGCGTGGCGTCGACGGTCTTGCGCGGGTGCAGCGAGCCATAGGGGTCCTGGAACACCATCTGGCACTGGCGTGAGAAGGCGCGGTCGATGCCGTGGCCACGGGACGAGCCGAGCACGGTGATCTCGCCGGACCATTCCGGCGCGAGACCTGCGATCGCCTTCAAGACGGTCGATTTGCCCGAGCCGCTTTCGCCGACAAGCGCAAAGCTCTCGCCGTCGGCGATATCGAGATTGACGTCGTGGGTGATCTGCACGTCGCCATAGGAGATGTCGAGGTTTTTCAGAGAAAGCGCGGTCATGCCTTGGCCCATGCGCTGCGGTCGAGCACCGGCAGCTCGTCCCGTGTTTCATCGAGGCGCGGAATGGAGGCGATCAGCCCGCGCGTATAGGGGTGCTTGGCCGCCATCAGCTCGCCCGCCTTGCATTCCTCGACCACCTCGCCGGTGTTCATCACGAGAATGCGGTCGCAATAGCTGGAGACGAGGTTGAGGTCGTGGCTGATGAAGATCAGCCCCATGCCCTTGCGCTTGACCAGCTCATCGATGATGTCGAGCACCTGGGCCTGGACGGAAACGTCGAGCGCCGAGGTCGGCTCGTCGGCGATCAGAAGGTCCGGCTCGGGGATCAACATCATCGCGATCATCACGCGCTGGCCCATGCCACCGGAGACTTCGTGCGGGTAGAGCTTGGCGACGCGTTCCGGATCTGCAATGCGCACCGATTCCAGCATCGTAAGCACGCGAGCGTTGACCTCGCGGCGCGGCAGCTTCTGGTGCGTCAGCAGCGCTTCGGCGATCTGCTCGCCGATGGTCATGACCGGGTTCAGCGAGAACTTCGGGTCCTGCATCACCATGGAGATGCGGGCGCCGCGGATGGCGCGCATCTGCCGCTCGGACTGCTTCAGGAGGTCGACGCCGTCAAAGACGAGCTTGTCGGCGGTGACCCGGCCTGGAGCCCGGATGAGTTGCAGGATCGAGCGGCCGGTCATCGACTTGCCCGAGCCGCTTTCGCCGACGATGCCGAGGCGTTCGCGGCCAAGCGTGAAGGAGATGCCGCGCACGACTTCGAGATCACCGCGGGGCGTCGGGAAGGTGACGCGCAGGTTTTCGACTTCGAGAAGATTGCTCATCAGCGTTGCTCCCCGCTCTTCGGATCGAGCACGTCACGCAGGCCGTCGCCGAGGAAGCAGAAGCCGAGGCTGACGAGGATGATGGCAAAGCCGGGCATGGTCGCGACCCACCACTGGTCGAGAATGAACGAGCGGCCGCGCGAGATCATCGCGCCCCATTCGGGAAGCGGCGGCTGGGCGCC
Organism: Ensifer adhaerens; assembly: GCF_002940685.1. Classification (GTDB taxonomy): domain Bacteria; phylum Pseudomonadota; class Alphaproteobacteria; order Rhizobiales; family Rhizobiaceae; genus Ensifer; species Ensifer adhaerens_E. The sequence goes on from NZ_PNFP01000007.1 coordinate 191,014, forward strand.
GAGACCGATGAAGCCGAGGCCGGCAGCCGTCAGGATGATGCCGGCCATGTCGAGCGTGACGCGGACGATCATCGAGGATGTGCAGAGCGGCAGCACATGGCCGAGATTGACCCGGAGGCTCGATGCGCCAAGCAGGCGGACTGCCGAAATGAACTCGGAGTTCTTGAAGGTCAGCGTCTCCGCACGAGCGACACGGGCATAGCCGGGCCAGGAGGTGATTGCGATGGCGATGATCGCGTTCTCGATGCCGGGACCAAGGGCTGCGACGAACGCAAGCGCCAGGATGAGCTTCGGCAGCGACAGGAAGATGTCGGTGATGCCCATCAGGATGCGATCGACCCAGCCGCCGAAGTAGCCGGCGGCAACGCCGATCACCAGGCCGGCAGGGGCTGCGAGCACGGCAACCAGCGTGACGATGGCAAGCGTGATGCGTGAGCCGTAGACGACGCGGGACCAGATGTCGCGACCAAGCTCGTCTGTTCCCATCCAGTGGGCGGCACTTGGCGGCAGCAACCGTTCGCTGAGCGACTGGCGCAGCGGATCATGGGTGGCGAGCCACGGTGCAAAGAGTGCGGTCAGCACCAGAACGAGGATGATGACGGCGCCGACAACGGCGAGCGGATTGCGCATCAGCGCACCGAAGATGCGATAGAAGCGGCCGAGGCGGGCCTGCATCGGCGAGGCGGGGCTGTCGTCGATCAGCCAGTCGCGAAATGTGGTCATGGTCGCTCCTCCCTTAGCGTGCACGCGGATCGAGCACGCGGTAGAGCACGTCCGAAATCTTGTTGATGCCGATGAAGACCGCGCCGATCACGAGGGTCGAGCCGAGCACGGCCGACATGTCGGCATTGAGCAGAGCGACGGTCAGGTAGTTGCCGATGCCGGGCCAGGAGAAGATCGTCTCGATCATCACGGAGCCTTCGAGCAGGCCGGCATAGGAAAGCCCGATGACGGTGATCAGCGGCACGCGGATCGGCCGGAAGGCGTGGCGCCAGATGACCAGGCGCTCCGGCACGCCTTTGACCCGGGCGGTCGTCACATATTCCTGGCTCAACTGGTCGAGCATGAAGGACCGCGTCATGCGGGCGATATAGGCGAGCGAGAAGAAGCCGAGGCAGGAGGCCGGCAGGATCAGGTGCCAGACGGCGTTGCCGAAGATCTCCCATTCGCCGGCGATGATGCTGTCGACGAGGATCAGGCCCGTGACCGGCGACACCATGCCGTCATAGAAGATATCGACGCGGCCGGGACCGCCGACCCATTTCAGCCGTGCGTAGAAGATAGCGAGGCCGACAAGGCCGAGCCAGAAGGCGGGCACCGAATAGCCGAGCAGGCCGATGACGCGGATGCCCTGGTCGAGCCAGGAGCCGCGGCGGGCGGCGGCAAAAACACCGAGCGGAACGCCGATCAGCACGCCCAGGATAATGCCGAGCGTCGCCATTTCGAGCGTCGCCGGAAAGACGCGGGCGAGGTCCTCGATAACAGGCTTTCCCGTCGAAACCGAGGTGCCGAAGTTGCCGGTGACAACGTCGCCGACATAGCTGACGAACTGGGTGATCAGCGGCTGGTCGAGCCCCATCTCCTGACGCACGCGCTCATAGACGGCGACCGGAGCGCGGTCGCCGACGACGGCCAGGACCGGGTCGATCGGTACGATGCGACCGATGAAGAAGGTGATGGCGAGCAGGCCTAGGAAGGTCACTGCAAGCGTGATCAGGAAGCCTGCCAAGGACGTGAGACGCTGCCTGTTTCGGCTTGGTCGGGCGGCGCGGCGCGTGGGCGCTGCTGCTGTCGTGCTGTCGTTTGCCACGTGGCGATTCCATCCCTTCTCGCTTGCGGTCTGAATTGTCGATAGCGCAAAAATTCGCTTGGAGTATATAAATAAGTTTGCTTAAATCAAAAAAATTTTACTGGGGCGGAAACGGGAGGAGCAACCGCAGTGAGCGATCCGTCGCAGGATACGGAAGCCGCTTCGGCTAAGTCCGGGGCAGGGCAGCCGAAGGTGGGCGCGCTGGTGCGTGCGCGTCGACGGCAGATGCATATGACGCTTCAGGCCTTGAGCGACGCGGCAGGCGTTTCGGTCGGCTACCTGAGCCAGATCGAGCGCGATCTCGCCATGCCGTCGCTCGGCACGCTGGCGCAGATCGCTCAAGGCTTGGGCGCCGAGCTCAATCATTTCATCCTGGCGCCGGCGATCGACACAGGGCTGTCGCGCGCCGAGGGGCGCATGGTGTTTTCCGTCGGCGGTTCGCCGGTTTCCTATGAGCGGATCGGCGCGGATTTTGCCGGCAACCAGCTGTCGAGCTTCGTCATTACCATTCCACCGGGGCATCGCTCCGAGGTCTTCAGCCACGAGGGCGAAGAGCTTGTCTATATGCTCGAGGGCGAGATCCTGTTCGGGCTCGATGGCGACGACACCATGCTTTCGCCCGGCGACGGCCTGCATTTTCGCGGTATCCAGCCGCACTACTGGTGGAACAAGACAGACAAAGCCGTCCGGCTGATCTGGACCGGCACGCTGCCGCTCTTCCGCCTGCGCGCTTCCCAATCCAACGAGACCGGCGCGCCACAGGCGCTCCCGAAGCCGGCACCGACAAAAACCAAGCCTCATCGAAAATAGGAGAATGATGATGAGAATGTTCAAGGCCGCGGTCTTCGCGGCGTCCCTGATGTTGAGCGTGGCGCCGGCCGCACTCGCCGAAACGCCGGCCGACGTGCTGGTCGTCGCCCAGAATATCGACGACATCGTCAGCATCGATCCGGCCGAGGCCTACGAGTTCTCCTCGGGGGAATACGTCACCCAGACCTACGACCGTCTGGTGCAGTACGATGCGCCCGACGTGAAGAAGCTGGCGCCCGGGCTTGCCTCCGAATGGACCGCCGACGATGCAGCAAAGACGATCACCTTCACGCTGCGCGATGGCGTCACCTTCTCCTCCGGCAATCCGCTGCGCGGCGAAGACGTCGTCTATTCCTTCAAGCGCGTCGTCGTTCTCAACAAGGCGCCCGCCTTCATCCTGACTCAGCTCGGTTGGACCCCTGAAAACATCGACAAGATGGTGACCGCCGACGGCAACAAGGTCACGATCAAGTATGAAGGCGATTTCTCGTCGGCCTTCGTTCTCAACGTTCTCGCCGCCCGCCCGGCGTCCGTTGTCGATGCAGAAACCGTCAAGGGCAACGAAGCCGACGGCGACTTCGGCAACGCCTGGCTGAAAGCCAACTCGGCCGGTACCGGTCCGTTCGTGCTCAAGGCCTTCCGCGCCGGCGAACTGCTCAACCTTGCGAGCAACCCGAACTACTTCGGCGGCGCTCCGGCCATCAAGGGCGTCATCATCCGCCACGTGGCCGAAGCCGCCACCCAGCAGCTGATGCTGCAGACCGGCGACGTCGACATGGCCAAGAACCTGACGCCTGACCAGGTTTCGGGTCTTGAAGGCAAGGACGGCGTGAAGGTCGAATCCTACCCGCAGGCAGCCGTTCACTTCCTGTCGTTCAACCAGAAGGACGCCGCCCTGCAGCCGCCGGCCGTGTGGGAAGCCGCCCGCTACCTCGTCGACTACAAGGGCATGACGGACAGCTTCCTCAAGGGCCAGATGGACGTGCACCAGGCCTTCTGGCCGAAGGGCTTCCCGGGCTCGCTCGACGAGACGCCCTACAGCTACGACGTCGAAAAGGCGAAGAAGATCCTCGCCGACGCCGGTATCAAGACGCCGATCAAGGTGACCCTCGACGTTATCAACTCGACGCCCTTCACCGACATGGCGCAGTCGCTGCAGGCGTCCTTCGCCGAAGCCGGCATCAACTTCGAGATCATCCCGGGGACCGGCAGCCAGGTCATCACCAAGTATCGTGCTCGCACCCACGAAGCCATGCTGCTCTACTGGGGCCCTGATTTCATGGACCCGCATTCGAACGCCAAGGCCTTTGCCTATAACGAGGACAACGCCGACGACAAGTATCAGTCGACGACCACCTGGCGTAACGGCTGGGCTGTTCCTGCGGAACTCAACGAAGCGACCAAGGCGGCCCTCAAGGAAGCCGACCCGGCCAAGCGCGACGCGCTCTACGTCGACCTGCAGCGCAAGGTGCAGGAAAAGTCGCCGATCGTGATCATGTTCCAGGCCGCGACCCAGGTCGCGATGAAGGACAAGGTCGAAGGCTACGTCAACGGCGCGACCTCCGACTTCGTCTTCTACCGCCAGGTGAAGAAGAACTGATCGACCGGCGATCACCCTTGCGCCGATGAAAAAAGGCGCACATATCAAACGCCCTGGGCCTTTGCGGCCCGGGGCGACGTGTTTCTACCTGTTTGTTTTGGAAGTTCCGGGAAGGTTTACGATATGGCGGATGTGAAGGTGAGAACGCGGGAAACCGGTGCGACGGCCGTCGTCGGCAGGACGGGCTTTCCGCACGTGACCTCGGTGACCGGCGGGGAGCTCGATATCGTCACCGGTCCGTCTCAGGCCGGCTACGGCCCGCTCGATCTGCTCTATGCGTCGCTCGCAAGCTGCCTGGTGCTCAGCGCCCGCATCGCCGCCAGTCGTTACGGTGTGCTCGATAAGCTGACGGAAGTGAGCGCCAAGGTGACCGGCGAGAAGGCCCATGACGAGCCGTCGCGCGTGGCCAAGTTCAACATCGTCTTCGACATCAAGGGCGATTTCGACGACGCCGTCCGCCATGCGATTGCGGAAGCGGCCGAAAACGAGATCTGCACCGTCAGCAATACGATCCGCGGCAATCCCGAATTCGTGACCGAGTTCGCTCACTGATTCTCGGTGGTCTCTGGGTCCAAGACAAAAGGGCGGGCTGCCATTGGCAGCCCGCCCTTTTCGATACAACGGTCGAGATCGGCTCAGGCCGGCTGCGGCGCCAGGGATTCCGGCTGGCGCCGACCGACGGTCAGCACCAAGAGGGCCGCGACGATGCAGAGCATGCCGGCGGCGATCAACGCGGGCGTATAGGTTTCGAGCGACGTCCGGCTTGCGCCGGCGAGGAAGGTCGCACTGGCGGCGCCCAGTTGATGCCCGGTGAAAACCCAGCCGAAGACCAGCGCTGCCCGTTCCGGACCGAAGCGTTCGGCCGAGAGCTTCACGGTCGGCGGTACCGTTGCGACCCAATCCAGGCCATAGAAGATCGCGAAGATCGACAGTGTGTAGATGTTGAAGCCGCTGAACGGCAGGAACATCAACGAGAGGCCACGCAGGCCATAGAACCAGAAGAGCAGCCAGCGATTGTCGTAGCGGTCCGACAGCCAGCCGGACCCCACCGTTCCGATGAGATCGAACACGCCGATCAGCGCCAACAGGCTGGCGGCAGCGACGGGGGCAATGCCCACGTCCCCGCAGATCGAAACCCAGTGGGTCTGGATCAGGCCGTTGGTACTGAAGCCGCAGACGAAGAAGGTGGCGAACAGCACCCAGAAGGTGTTGGTCCTGGCCGCATCCGAAAGTGCCCGGATCGGTGCCATCAACAGGGCGCCGAAGCTCTTTGCCTTCGGCGGTGCCGGGACCATCTGCTTCGAGCCGAAGGGCGCAAGCCCGAGGTCGCCAGGGCGATCCTGCATGAAGAGCAGGACCAGCGTGAAGGCTGCCAGGAGGATGACGATGATCAGCGTCAGCGCCGAGCGCCAGCCGATCGTTTCGGTGAGGGAGGCGAGCAGCGGCAGGAAGACCAGCTGGCCGGTGGCGTTGCTGGCGGTCATCAGCCCGACGACGAGCCCGCGCCGCTTGTCGAACCAGCGTGTCGCGACCGTGGCGCCGAGCACCAGCGCCGTCATGCCGGTGCCGACGCCGAGCACCACGCCCCAGATTGCGACGAGATGCCAGAGCTCGGTCATATAGAAGGAGGCGGCGATACCGGCGACGATCAGCACGAGCGCTGTCGAAACGACCTGGCGCACGCCGAAGTGGTTCATGAACGAAGCCGCAAACGGGCCAAGCAACCCGAAGAGGCAGAGCCGGATCGCCAGTGCAACGGAGATCTCGGCGTTCGACCAGCCGAATTCGGTTTCAAGCGGCTTGATCAGCACGCCGGCCGAGCCCATGGCCCCGGCGGTCGACAGCATGACCAGGAAAGTGACGGCGGCGACAGCCCAGCCGTAATGGATGTTGCGTCTGGCAAGGTAACGCGCAAGCGCCGGACCGAGCATCGTCGATTTCCTTTCGTCCATGTTTTGGGTGTGCGAAAGCGCCGCGCGGGCTTGCAGAGCGCGTCTCGCGAGTTCAGATCGTTTTTGACAGGTGTTTCCTGGCAAGCAGCTTTGCTTGGAGCATTCGGCTTTCAGGTGACCTTACTGGAGGCGGAGTGATGCTCCAGATTCAGTGCGCTAAAGCGCCAGCAGCAGATCCTCCAGTTGGGCGGTGGCGTCGGTCCCCAAGCGCGCCTCGATCTTGTCTTGTGCGCCCTGCCAAAGCGGGGCGCCGTCGATGAGAATCCGATGGCCGTTTTCCGTAAGCCCGACGATTGCCTCCCTCTGATCCTTACCGCCGCCGACTGCCGCCAGCCCCATTCCCTCCAGCACCTTGACGTTGCGGCTGACCGTCGAGCGCTCGAGTTCGATCTTGCGGGCAAGCTCGGTCATCGAGATCGGTTCATCGCGCGCGATGTGGCGAAGCAAACTGAACTGGGCAAGGTTGAGGCCAATCGGCTGCAGCGCGTCGTCGTAGACCGACGTCACTCTCCGGGTGGCTTTGCGTAAGAGGGCACAGTAACAACGAGACATTTTGTGTGTATATACACGCAATTGCCGGACGTCAAGACCGTGGCCGTGAACGGTCGCTTCAGGCGGCTACCGCGCCTGGTCGATCGCCGAGCGATCCAGGCGAAGCCGAAGGACGTGGTTCAGGTATGCCTGGTCGCCGATCCTGAAATGGGTTTGCCCGACCGTTTCAAAGCCGTTTGCAAGGTAGAAGGCCGTGGCCCTTTCGTTCTCGGCGTTCACTGCCAGCCATGTGCTCGTCCGGCCGGTATCCCGGCAGAATTGAAGACCGGTTTCAAGCAGCCTCTTGCCGACGCCGCGGCCATGGTGGTGCGGTTGGACATAGAGAGTGGCAATCTCCAGATCCGAAGAAGGATCGGTCGGGGCCGGCGAATTCGAGGACATCCGCAGAAAGCCATCGATGCCGACCTTGTTTTCGGAAACCCAGATGCTTTCGGTGTCCCGAGCCAGAATGTCCCTGAAGCGTGCGGCGGTGAACTCGGCCAGCGCATAGTCGGCAAAGAACGCATTGACGCCGTCGCGGATGTAAGTGTTGAGCCAGACTTCCAGGCTGATCGCGGCGAGGCTGGATACGTCGTCTGGCGTTGCGGGTCTGATCAAGATCTTATCTTTCAGGTCTCGTGTTTCTGCGAACGCCCGAAGAGGCGGCGACCCACGTCAGTCACTCAGTCGACATAGGCTTCGAGTTCCTTGTCGAACTCGACCTCGACGACGTTGTTGAAGAGGGCGGTCGCCACCATGATGCCGGCGAAGGCGACGAGGTCGACCAGCGCCTTGGCGTCGTAGCGCGCCTTCAGGCCGGTCCAGATCTCGCCCGGAACGGCATTGCTGTCGGCGACGATCGCGCGGCCGAAGGCGATCAGACGCTGTTCGTCTTCCGTGGGCGCGACGGTATGGAAATCGATGCCGGCGTTGGCAAAGGCGCGGCGGAAGAAGCCCATGGCGATCGGCGACCGCATGGCCTCGGAGATCGCGTGCGACAGGAACCAGATCTCCCGGTCGTTGAGTGCCGGGCGCAGCTCCTCACGCAGCGTGAACCATTCCGCGTAGATCCTGTGGGCAACCGGCGAATGCAGAAGCGTGCGCTTCATGTTGGTCATGCGTCCGCGCACGCGCACCTCCTCGTCGTGGGCGGCACGGACTTCTTCTGATGCGGTGGCGTAGTCGATCTGGGGAATGTGGCTCACGGTCTTGCCTGTCTTTGCATGGTGCGCGACTGGCGCGCTTGTGATGGTGGGAAATCAGACGGTGCTGAGCAGGATGCTCGTTTCGCTGTTCGACACGCCGTCGACGTCGCGCACTTCGCGCAGGATGCGGTCGAAATCGCTCAGGCTGTTGGCGCGGATTTCGGCAACCAGGTCCCAGCCGCCGTTTGTCGTGTGCAGCGCGTAAAGCTCGGGCAGGCCACGCAGGTATTTGATCACCTTGGTGGTGTTGCGGCCGCTGACCTCGATCATCATAATCGCACGGATGGCGCGATCGTCATAATCCTGCCGCACGCGCAGCGTGAAGCCGAGCACAGCACCGCTTTCGAGCAGCCGGTCGATGCGTGTCTGAACTGTAGCCCTCGATATGCCGAGCACCGCCGCGATCTTGGAGTAGGGCGCGCGGCCGTCTTCTCGCAGGAGCGAGATGAGTTGGTGATCGAGGTCATCGAAGATATGCATGAAAGGTGTATATTACGATTGTGCAAATTGCTCAATATGTCTCGCAATTTTGCGCAAGTTTAAAATTTCAACTCACTTCTTGCTTGCCTAGGCTGACTTCATCGAATTTCTCCGATGGAGTATTAAACGTGGTTCAGTATGTCGGTGTCGGCAACGTAATTGAGCTGGTCAAATCGATCGGCATTGAGACGTTCCTTGTGGGTCTTGCGGAATATATCGAAGACGATTTCCGCCGGTGGAACGCATTCGAGAAAACCCCGCGGCTTGCGAGCCACTCAAAGACCGGTGTCATCGAGCTGATGCCGACCTCCGACGGCGAGCATTACGGCTTCAAATACGTCAACGGTCATCCGAAGAACCCGAATGTCGGCCTGCAGACGGTGACCGCCTTCGGCGTGCTCTCCGATGTCAGCACGGGCTATCCGTGCCTGGTTTCGGAAATGACGATCATGACGGGTCTGCGCACGGCCGCCACCTCGGCGCTTGCGGCAAAGTACCTGGCCCGCCCTGACGCCCGCTCGATGGCGATCATCGGTCTCGGCGCCCAGTCGGAATTCCAGGCGCTCGCCTTCCGCGCCCTTCTCGGCGTCAAGCGCCTGCAGGTCTTCGATATCGACGCGGAAGCTGCCGACAAGTTCTGCAACAACCTCGCCGACATGGATTTCGAGATCGTCGTCGCCGCGACGGCCGAAGAGGCCGTAGCCGGCGCTGACATCATCACGACCGTCACGGCCGACAAGCGCAATGCCACGATCCTCTCCGACAACATGGTCGGCGCCGGCGTTCACATCAACGCCGTCGGCGGCGATTGCCCCGGCAAGACCGAGCTGCAGGGCGATATCCTGCGTCGCGCCGACGTCTTCGTCGAATATCCGGAGCAGACCCGTATCGAGGGCGAGATCCAGCAGATGGCGCCGGACTTCCCGGTGACCGAACTCTGGCAGGTCATCGCCGGCGAGGCCGAAGGCCGTCGCAGCAATGGCCAGATCACCATCTTCGATTCCGTCGGGTTTGCGACCGAGGACTTCTCGGCGCTGCGCTTCCTGCGCGACAAGATCCAGGGCACCGCCTTCTACACCGAGCTGGATCTTACGACGCAGCCGGAGCATCCGCGCGATCTCTACGGCCTGTTCCGGCAGCAGCCGACGAGCCCCGTCGAGCGGAGCGCTGCATAACATGAAGAGACTGTCCGTACAGGCGCCGAAGGGCGTCGTGATGATCCGCCCGCACCATTTCGGCCCGAACCCGATGACGGCCGAGGACAACGCCTTCCAGGCAACAGACGCCGCACGCCAGCCGTCGGCGATCGCAAGAGCCGCCTACGACGAGGTCAGCCGCATGGCGGATGGCTTGGCTGATGCCGGGGTTGCCGTCCATCTCTTCGAGGACGAGACGACGACCCGTCCGGACTCGGTCTTCCCGAACAACTGGTTCTCGACCCATTCGGGCGGCCATGTCGCGATCTATCCGATGTATTCGGAAAGCCGCCAGAGCGAGCGTCGCTCCGACATCATCGAGATGCTGAAGGCCGAGTACCGCGTCCAGGACGTGATCGACTATTCCGGCCTCGAAAAGGACGGCGTCTATCTCGAAGGCACCGGCGCCATGGTGCTCGACCATATCGGCCGCGTCGCCTATGCCGCGCGTTCCAACCGCACCAACGAAGTGGCGCTCGAACGGTTCTGCACCCACTTCAACTTCGAGCCGATGATCTTCGGCGCCGTCGATCGCCAGGGCAATTCGATTTATCACACCAACGTCCTGATGTGCATCGGCACTGAGTTTGCGCTGATCGGCACGAGCATGATCCCGGATGAAGCCCGTCGCCGCGAAATCTGCGCGCGGCTGGAGGAGACCGGTCGCCAGGTGGTTGATCTGACCCTCGACCAGATCGAAAATTTCGCCGGCAATGCCATCGAGCTCGATGGTGCCGACGGCCGTGTCGTGGTCATGTCGGCCCGTGCGCTCGCCTCGCTCCGCCTGGACCAGATCAAGGCGCTCGAAACCTCCGCCCGCGTCCTCGCCTTCGACGTTCCGACCATTGAGCTTGCCGGCGGTTCCGTGCGCTGCATGCTCGCCGGGGTTCACTTGTCCCGTCGGGAAAACGTGAACAAGCAACCGCTTTACGCCGCCATGTCCGATCGATAGAAGCACCTCATCCAAGCCAAAGGTACTACAAATGTCGCAGTCACGCCCCGTCTACCAGTTCAACAACATCATCGTCCGCACGCCGTCGCAGTCGGTCGTCAACGGCCTTCGCGCTGATGACCGCGGCAACCCCACCTTCGAAGGTGTGAAGGCCGAACACGATGCCTATATCGCGGCGATGAAGGACGCGGGCGTGAAGGTGACGGTGCTGCCGGCGCTCGAAGCCTTCCCGGATTCGATCTTCGTCGAAGATCCGGCGCTGGTCTTTACCGAAGGCGCAATCCTTCTGCGTCCGGGTGCAGAGACCCGCGTCAAGGAAACGCCTGAGATCGAGCCGACGCTGCGCGCTATGTTCGAAACCGTTCTCGATCTTCCGGGCACCGGCTTTGCCGATGGCGGCGACGTGCTGACCACCCGCGAAAGCGTGATGATCGGCCTTTCGGCACGCACCAACAAGGTCGGCGCAGAAGCCCTTCAGGCCTGCCTCACCAAGCTCGGCCGCAAGAGCGAGATCGTCGCGACGCCGGAAGGTGTTCTGCACTTCAAGACCGATTGCTCGCTGCTCGACGACGAGACCGTGCTTTCGACCGCACGCCTTGCCAAGTCCGGTGCTTTCGAGCGCTTCAAGCAGGTGATCATTCCCGAAGGTGAAGAGCCGGCGGCCAATGCGCTGCGCGTCAACGACGTCGTCATGGTCGGTTCCGACTTCCCGCGCACGATCGAGATGCTCGACAAGCTCGGCTACAAGGTCGTGCCGATGAAGACGACGGAGATCGGCAAGATCGACGCAGGCCTGTCCTGCATGTCGCTGCGCTGGTTCAGCAACACGCTCTGATCCGACGCAATCCCCGAGGAGGAAACATTATGAAGACGTTGAAGACCGCCCTGTTCGCAGGGATCGCCCTTTCCATGGCTGCTGGCAGCGTATTTGCCGAGGACATGCTGCGCCTCGGCATGACGCCGGAGCCCTACATGCCCTTCACCCAGGTGAACGCCGGCGGCGAATGGGAAGGCCTTGAAGCCGATCTCTCCCGCGCGCTCTGCGAAAAGATGGCCGTCAAGTGCGACATCAACCAGATGGCCTGGGACGGTCTGATCCCGTCGCTGAAGGAGAACAAGGTCGATTTCATTATCGGCGCCTTCTCGATCACCGACGAGCGTCGTCAGGTCGTCGACTTCTCGACGCCCTACTACACCGAAGGCACGTCCTTCGTCGGCTCCAAGGGTGACACGAGCGAGATCAAGACGGTCGATGCCGCGGACGGTTCCGGCACGATCATCGATCCGGCAAGCGTCGAGGGCAAGATCATCGGCGTCCAGACGTCCAGCGTGCAGTCGGCTTATGTCGCCAAGTATCTGACGGGCGCCGAAGCCAAGAGCTACGACACCGCCGACAACTCGGTCGCCGACCTCATCGCCGGCCGCGTCGACTATGTGCTGATCCCGGACCTCTACATCCAGACCTTCCTGAAGACACCTGAGGGTGCCGACTATGAGGTCAAGGTTGAAGTGCCGAAGAACGTCACGCTCGGCGAAGGCGTTGCCTATGCCGTGCGCAAGGGCGACGCGGCGACCCTTGAAAAGGTCAATGCCGGTCTTGCCGCCCTCGAAAAGGACGGCACGACGCAGAAGCTCGTCGACAAGTGGATCTTCGGCAAGAAGTAAACCGCTCTTGAAGGGCGGCGTCCGGCTCATTGGGTCGCCGCCGCCCTCGTTCGCCAAACCGGCCGCAGCGCCGGGGCACCTTTGCAGCATCCGTGAAAGTGATATGCCGGCCTGAGGGCTAGCGGCGCCGGGGCTGACGAGACAATCGGGAACAGGTAACGACGGATGGACTATTACTGGCAATTGCTTGCCTGGGGCGGCGAGGGCTGGGGCGACGATTTCGCCTGGGGCCTGCTGATGACCCTGCAGGTTTCCGTGGTCGCCTATGCGGTTGCGGTTCTCTTCGGTTTTCTCGGGGCTGCCGGCAAACTGTCGAAGCATCGGGTCCCGCGTTTCCTTGCCGATATCTACACGACGGTCGTGCGCTCGTTGCCTGAGCTGCTGGTCATCCTGCTTCTCTATTTCTCGGTTGCGAGCGGTGCCGAGCGACTGTTGAAGCACTTCGGCCTCGTCGCCGAGACCTTCCAGTTCAGCTCGTTCTGGGCGGCGATCATCGCGCTCGCCTTCGTCTCAGGCGCCTTCATGACCGAGGTTCTGCGCTCGGCTTTCCTCTCTGTGCCACCGGGCCAGATCGAGGCGGCAGTCTCGATCGGCATGAACCGGCAGAAGATTTTCACCCGCATCATCTTCCCGCAGATGATGCGCCACGCCGTGCCCGGCATGGGCAATCTCTGGCTGTCGATCACCAAGGAAAGCGCCATCATCAGCGTACTCGGCTCGTTCAGCGAGCTGCTTTACACGGGCTATCGGGCCGCAGCCGGCACCAAGCAATACATCTTCTTCTACGGGCTGACGGCCATCCTGTTCCTGGCGATCACGCTCGTTTCCGTCCTGGTGATCGCCCAGATCGAGCGCCGCCTCAATCGGGGGCACAACTGATGGAAACGATCTCCAACGTCGTCGGCTTCCTGCCGGCGCTGATCAAGGCGACACCGCTCACGCTGCTTCTGACCGCCGTCGCCGGCGTCTTCGGTCTCGTCATCGGCACGCTCGTGGCGCTCGCCCGGCTTTCCGGCCGGCGTATCCTCTCGGTTCCGGCCTACGTCTTCACCTTCGCCTTCCGCGGCACGCCGCTTCTGGTGCAGATCTACCTGATCTACTACGGCCTCGGGCAGATCCTGCCCGGCACCTGGGTGCGCCACAGCTTCCTCTGGCCCTATCTGCGCGATGGCCTCTGGTATGCGATCTTTGCGCTCAGCCTCAACCAGGCGTCCTACAATGCCGAGGTCATCCGCGGTGCGATCAAGGCGATCCCGCGCGGCCAGATCGAGGCGGCAAAGTCGATAGGCATGCGCTCGTCGATGATCCTTCGTCGCATCACCCTGCCGCAGGCGTTCCGCTCCTGCCTGCCGGTTTTGACCGGCGACCTGATCATCCTGTTGAAGACGACATCGCTCGCTTCGACGATCACGATCCTCGAGGTCATGGGCACCGCCCGCATGCTGCAGCGCCAATCGCTTCTGATCTTCGAACCGCTGATTGCCGCCGGCATCATCTATTTCACCGTCGTCTTCATCCTGACGCGCGTCATGGGCGTGGTGGAGAAGCGGCTCACCCGCTACCGCACGGCGAAGGCATAGGGAGGAGAAACGGACATGGCTGCAACAGCGCTTTCCGTGAACAACATTCACAAGAGCTTCGGATCCGTCGAGGTGCTGAAAGGCGTCTCGTTCGAGGCGAAGTCCGGCGACGTCATCTCGCTGATCGGCAGCAGCGGCTCCGGCAAGAGCACGTTGCTCCGCTGCATCAACTACCTGGAGACGCCCGACGAGGGCCAGATCTCTGTCTCTGGCGAGGTGATCCGCACCGTCAAGGGCAAGGACGGCAAGTTTCATGCCGCCGACAAGCGACAGCTCGAACATATCCGCACCCGCCTCGGCATGGTGTTCCAGAGCTTCAATCTCTGGTCCCACAAGACCATCCTCGAAAACATCATCGAGGGGCCGATCCACGTGCTCGGCATGACCCGCAAGGACGCGATCGGCGAGGCCGAACTGCTGATGGAAAAGGTCGGCATCACACCCAAGCGCGATCATTACCCCAACCAACTCTCGGGCGGCCAGCAGCAGCGCGCGGCGATCGCCCGGGCGCTGGCGATGAAGCCCGAAGTCATGCTCTTCGACGAGCCGACATCGGCGCTTGATCCGGAGCTCGTCAACGAGGTTCTGCTCGTCATCAAGAAGCTCGCCGAGGAGGGCCGCACCATGGTGATGGTCACCCACGAAATGTCACTCGCCCGTGATATCTCCAGCGAGGTGATCTTCCTGCACAAGGGTCTCGTCGAAGAGCGCGGCGCACCGAAACAGATGATGCGTGACCCGCAATCGGCGCGCCTGCGCCAGTTCCTGCAGATGGCTTGAGGAGGCCGAAATGCGCGACGCCAGTTTTTCCGATTTCTTGCCTGAACTCGTCGAGATCCGTCACACGCTGCACGCGATGCCCGAGATCGGCCTTTCCGAAGTAAAGACCTCGGACTATGTCGCGGGGCTGCTGCAGTCCTGGGGTTTCGAGGTCACGCGCGGCCTGGCGAAAACCGGCATCGTCGCGACGCTGAAGCGCGGCAACAGCAACCGCGCCATCGGCTTTCGCGCCGACATGGACGCGCTGCCGATGCAGGAGGAAACCGGTCTTGCCTATCAGAGCAAGCACCCGGGCGCGATGCATGCCTGCGGTCATGACGGCCACACCAGCATGCTGCTCGGTGCCGCCTGGGCGCTGTCGAAGGACGAGAGTTTCAACGGCACGGTGCATCTGATCTTCCAGCCGGCCGAGGAGAATTTTGGCGGCGGCCAGTTGATGATCGAGGACGGCCTGTTCGAGCGCTTCCCCTGCGAACGCGTCTATGCACTCCACAACTGGCCGGGCCTTCCGGTCGGCCAGTTCTCCAGCCGGGCCGGTGCCATGGCCGCCTCGATCGACGTTTTGACACTGACGATCCGGGGCAAGGGCGGGCATGGCGCCCAGCCGGAACTGACGGTCGATCCGGTGGTTGTCGGCTCAAGCGTGGTGATGGCGCTGCAGACGTTGGTGTCGCGCAACATTTCGCCGCACCAGCCGTCTGTTCTCACCGTCGGCGCGTTCCAGTCGGGCTCCGCCTCCAACATCATTCCCGATACGGCGGTTCTGGAAATCAGCATGCGCGCGATGGATCCGACCGTTCGCAGGCAGTTGCGGGACCGCGTCGAGCAGATCGCGCGCCTGCAGGCGGAAAGCTACAACGCCGAAGCCAGCTTCGACTGGCAGGTCGGCTATCCCGCGACGATCAACGATGCCGAGGCGGTCGAGGATGCGCGCGCGGTGATCGCCGAGACCTTCGGTGCCGACGCCTATGTCGAATTGCCCGAACCGCTGATGGGCAGCGAAGACTTTTCCTTCCTGCTGGAAAAAGTGCCGGGCGCCTATGTGCTGATCGGCAATGGCGACAGCAGCGGCCTGCACACCACCCGCTACGACTTCAACGACGACATCCTTGAGCGCGGCGCGACCTATTTCTACCAACTCGCACGCGCGGCGCTCGTTTAAGCACGCGGGATCAAACGCCCGGCCGCTCAGGTGGCCGGGTGAAGGTCGCCGAAGACCGTCGGGATCAGCTCGGCCACGGTCGGGTGGATATGAACCGCGTGGGTGATCGTCGTGTAAGGCCTGCCGGCATACATCACGTCGAGAATGCTCTGCACCGCCTCGTCGCCGCCGGTGCCGAGGATCGAGGCGCCGAGGATCTCCTTGCTGTCGGCGTCGACGATCACTTTCATGAAGCCCTCGGTTTCGCCTTTTTCGACGGCGCGCCCGACGCGGCTCATCGGTCTCGTACCAATCAGCAGCTTGCGCCCCGACTTGCGCGCCTCGGTTTCCGTCATGCCGGCGCGGCCGAGCGGGGGATCGATGAAGAGACCGTACGTCGAAATACGATCGCTCACCTTTCTGTTTCCACCATCGAGTAGGTTCGCCGCTATGATCTCGAAGTCGTTGTAGGCCGTGTGGGTGAAGGCGCCCCGGCCATTGCAATCGCCCATGGCGTAGATGTGCGACACGTTGGTCCTGAGCGTTTCATCGACTTCGACATAGCCGCGCGCATCAGTCGTCACGCCGGCGCGGCCGAGATCAAGGTCATCGGTGTTCGGCCGGCGGCCGGTTGCCAGCAGCAGGTGGGAGCCGACGATCTCGGGTGCGCCTGCCGTGCAGTCGACCCCGGCGACGACATCGTCGCCGCGCCTGGCGAAACGGATGCATTCGGCATTCAGCCGGAACTTTATGCCTTCCTTCTCCAGGATCGCGAGAATGGCGTCTGAAACGTCCGCATCCTCCCGGCCGATCAGCCGCGGGCCTTTCTCGATGACCGTCACCTCCGAGCCGAAGCGGCGGAACATCTGCGCGAATTCGAGCCCGATATAGCTGCCGCCGACGACGATCAGATGTCGGGGCAGGGTGTCGAGATCCATGATCGAGACATTGGTGAGATAGGGCACGTCTTCGACCCCAGGAAATTCCGGTGTCGCGGCACGTCCGCCGACATTCAGGAAAATCTGGTCGGTCGATAGCAGATGGTCGCCGACGCGGATCTCATGCGGGCTTTCGAAGCGCGCATGGCCCTCGAAAACCCTGCAATTCTTCATGCTCTTCAGCCAACTCTCGACATTTCCGCGCGATGTGAGCCGCACCGTGTCCTTGCGGGCCATGACGCGGGCGAAGTCGATGGTGACGGGGCCGGTCGTCACACCGTAGTCAGCACCTCGGCGCGCCAGATGCGCGGCATAGGCGCTTGCGACCATCGCCTTGGTCGGCATGCAGCCAGTGTTGACGCATGTGCCGCCGAAATGCTTGCGCTCGATGAGGGCGACGGTCTTTCCCGCCGCCGTCAGCCGGCCGGCAAGCGACGGGCCGGCCTGACCGGCCCCGATGATGATTGCGTCGAAATGTTCTTTCATGACACCGAGGACACCACCCAGAGTGCGAGGAGAACGGCAACCACGTCCTCGAGAAGCGCAATCGGCAGATCCTTTCCGCCGATGGCCGCGACGAGGCGTTTGCGCGCTTCATAGCCGCCAAGCGTGCCGATGACGGCGCCGATCACGCCGGCGATCAAACCGCCGAGCATAGCACCTCCGGCGGTCCCAAGCACGGCGCCGCAGAATCCGCCCGAAACGATGCGGGCGCCGAACTGCTGCGGCACCTTGCGGCTCGGCGTGCTCGGAAGCTGGTCGGTTACGAATTCGACCAGCGCCAGCAGGCCGAAGATGTAGGGCGTGAAGCGAAAGCCCATGAAGGCTGCCCAGGTGCCAGCCAGTGGCAGCCAGCCCGCAGCGGCGCCAATGCTGACGGCGGCAGGAGCGGTCATGGCCCGCAGGCCGGCAACCACTCCAATCAGAAGCGCAAGAACGTAGATCGACATGGTGTCCCCGAACATTTGCCGGGCGAACCCGCGCCGTCAGCCCCCAGACGGATCGGGTCGAGCGGCATCGCAACCAAGATGAAGACAGGTGTTTCTGGCGGGCCGCGCTCAGAGTGGCCGACAATGCCTGGGATTGCAACGCTCAATCCGCCAAGGTCCCGAACGGTAGTCTATGCTTTCTGTGGTGTTTATTGGCATAGGAAAATATTCGTCCGCGGTGGTCTCTGCATGCAACCCTATTTTTTGCCGGGGGCTGACATATATGGAATGGCTTGCCCCGACGGAGCGGACGTTCCGTGATCAAACTTGCGCATCGAAATCCGAGGAGAAACCCATGCGCCTGACCAGACTGCTTATCGGAACTGCCCTTGCCTTGACTTTGACTGCCGCGGCGGCGAGCGCCGATGTGGTCGTTTCCTCGAAGATCGACACGGAGGGCGGCGTGCTCGGCAACATCATCCTTGCCGTGCTCAACGCCAACAACATCAAGACGGTCGACCGCGTGCAGCTTGGGGCGACGCCGGTCGTGCGCAAGGCGATCACCGCCGGCGAAATCGACATCTATCCGGAATATACGGGCAACGCCGCCTTCTTCTTCGAAAAGGCTGACGATCCGGTCTGGAAGGATGCCGCCAAGGGCTTCGAGACCGCCAAGAAGCTAGACTACGACGCCAACAAGATTGTCTGGCTGACGCCGTCGCCGGCCAACAACACCTGGGCGATCGGCCTGCGCAAGGAAGTGGCCGACGAAAACAAGCTGAAGACGCTGAGCGACTTCGGCAAATACATCGCCGGCGGCGGCAAGGTCGTCCTGGCGGCCTCGTCGGAGTTCGTCAATTCGGCCGCGGCGCTCCCGGCTTTCCAGACCACCTACGGCTTCACCTTGAAGCAGGACCAGCTCATCACGCTTTCCGGCGGTGATACCGCGGCGACGATCGCGGCCGCGGCGAACCAGACGAACGGCGCGAACGCGGCCATGGTCTACGGCACCGACGGCGGCATCGCTCCGTCCGGCCTCGTGGTCTTGGAAGACGACAAGGCAGTCCAGCCCGTCTATCAGCCGGCCCCGATCATTCGCGAGGCGGCGCTCAAGGAAAACCCGCAGATCGAGGAACTCTTGAAGCCCGTGTTCGAGAAGCTGGACCTGGTGACGCTGCAGGAGCTGAACGGCCGCGTGCAGGTCGGCGGGGAACCGGCAAAGGCGGTTGCCGAGGATTTCCTGAAGAAGAACGGTTTTCTGAAATAGGTTGACGGACAACCGGGACGCTGGTCGGATGGCCGCGTTCCGGGGAGGTGCCTGCAGGTGCCGAAGTCGCGCCGGCACGGGCGGGGAGGAAATGTGACTTGAGAGAACTCCGCCTTGACAAGCTCGGAGCGATCATCGCGGCCCTCGCGCTCGGCGGCGCCTTCATTGCACCTTTTGCCACGTTTCGTGCCAACCGTATCGTCGCCGGTGAGGTGAAGTCGGTGCTCGACGCCCTGCCAGCGGGGTGGAGTGCTGTCCTGCTGGGGATCGTGGTCTGCGCGGTTGCTGTCGCAGCCGTCCGGTCGCCCGCTGTTCTGCGTCTCGTTGCGGCCTTCGTCGCGCTCGCCACGCTTGCGCTCGGCATCGGCGTTGCCGCCACGCATCTGACCCCTGAAGGCAATACCTATGCCCGCGTCTCGCCGGCCTCGGGCTTCTGGATCATGCTCTTTGCCTTCGGGCTGCTCGCTGCCGACGCCTTGACGAGATTGCGCCCGGCGCCCTTCGTGCGTGTCGTGGTGCTTGTCGCCGTGCTCGGCTTTATCGGGATCCTGTTGCTTTCCGGCAGCTGGGACGGTCTCTCCATCCTCAAGGAATACGCGAGCCGCGTCGACACGTTCTGGGCGGAAGCCCGCAAGCATGTGACGCTCGCGCTCGGCTCGCTCGTGGCTGCGACCACAGTCGGCATTCCGCTGGGTGTTCTGTGTCACCGTGTCACGCGTCTGCGCGACGGTTTGCTCGGCGTCTTGAACGCGATCCAGACGATCCCGTCGATTGCGCTCTTCGGCATTCTCATCGCGCCGCTCGGCTGGATCGCCGTGCATGTGCCGGGCGCCGCCGCGGTCGGTATCCGCGGCATCGGCGTCGCGCCGGCCTTCGTCGCACTCTTCCTCTACTCGCTGCTACCTGTCGTCGCCAACACCGTGGTCGGGCTGGCCGGGGTTCCGCGGGACGCCAACGATGCCGCGCGCGGCATCGGCATGACCGATTGGCAACGGCTGGTCGGGATTGAATTTCCGCTGGCCTTTCCGGTGATCCTCACCGGCATCCGCATCGTGCTCGTCCAGAACATCGGCCTTGCGACCATCGCTGCGCTGATCGGCGGCGGCGGTTTCGGCGTCTTCGTTTTTCAGGGCGTCGGCCAGACCGCGATGGACCTCGTGCTGCTCGGTGCGGTCCCGACCGTCGTGCTGGCGTTTGCCGCGGCGATCGTGCTCGATGCGGTGATCGAGATGGCCAGCCCCAACACCAGGCAGGCAGAGGCCGCATGATCGAGATCGAGAACATCACCAAGCGCTATGGCGAAAGCACCGTAGTCGACGACGTCAGCCTGACGATCGCGCCACGCACGGTCACCGTCGTCGTCGGCACCTCCGGCTCCGGCAAGACCACGCTGCTGCGCATGGTCAACCGGCTCGTCGAGCCGACGTCGGGCGCGATCCGTCTCGATGGCGAGGACAATCGCGCGCTGCCCGGCTATGAGCTGCGCCGGCGCATCGGCTACGCGATCCAGGGTCACGGGCTGTTTCCACATCGAACGGTTGCTGAGAACATCGCGACGGTCCCGACATTGCTCGGATGGGCGCGCGCGCGCATCGAGGCGAAAGTTGAGGAGCTTCTCAGCCTTTTCCAGCTCGATCCGGCTTCCTTCGGCCCGCGCTTTCCGCACGAGCTTTCCGGCGGCCAGCAGCAGCGCGTCGGTGTCGCACGGGCGCTTGCGGCCGAGCCGAAGGTACTGCTGATGGACGAGCCCTTCGGCGCACTGGATCCGATCATCCGCGCCAAGGCGCAGGACGACCTGCTTGCCATCCAGAAGCACTTCCAGACGACGATCATTCTCGTCACCCACGATATGGAAGAGGCCTTTCATCTCGCCGATCGCATCGCCGTCATGGACAAGGGCAAGGTGGTGCAATACGCCACTCCCGCCGAAATGCTGCTGAAGCCCGCCACCCCATTCGTCGAAAGCCTGATCGGGGCGGGTGAACGGCCCTACCGCCTGCTTGCGATCGCACCGGTTTCGAGCGCCGTCGAGCCCGGGGCCGCCGAAGGCGCTCCGATATCGAGCGCCGCCAGCCAAAGGGAAGCCTTGGCCGAACTCCTCTGGTCCGGGCGGGACGCCCTGCCGGTGGCCGGTCCCGATGGTGCGGTTATCGGCAAGGTCAGCCTCGAGGGGCTGGCGAAACGCGCGGCCGGCCCAGCCTGATGCCGAAGCTCGCCACCCTCATTCGCATCGCGGTTTTCCTGGCTCTGGTCGCGTTCCTGCTGCAGCCCCATTGGTTCGAGCCGCTGCTGCGGCCGCTGGTGCAGGACAATGCGCCTGTCATCTACAACCAGGGAAGCCTGCTGCAGCTGACGCTCCTGCATCTGCGCACCGTGGCGCTGGCCGTGGCTGCAGCGGCACTCGTTGCCCTTGCGCTTGCCATTCTCGTCACGCGTGCTTCCGGAGCGGAGTTCCTGCCGCTCTCGCGCAGCCTGGTCAATATCGGCCAGACCTTTCCGCCCGTTGCTGTCCTGGCGCTCGCGGTTCCGATCTTCGGCTTCGGCGAAAAGCCGACGCTGATTGCGCTCTTTCTCTATGGCCTGCTGCCGATTTTCGAGAATGCGCTGACGGGGCTGACGACCTTGCCTCCGTCCGTGATGGAGGCGGCACGCGGCGCCGGCATGACGAGCGGCCAGCGGCTCCTCAAGGTGGAGCTGCCGCTGGCGATGCCGGTGATCCTCGCTGGCATCCGGCTTTCGGTGGTCATCAGTCTCGCAACCGCCACGATCGGCTCGACGGTCGCGGCGAAAACGCTCGGCGAGGTCATCATTGCCGGCCTGCAATCGAACAATCTTGCCTTTGTCGTCCAGGGTGGCCTTATCGTGGCTATCCTAGCGGTGCTGCTGCACGATGCATTGCAGGCGGCCGAAAGACGCCTCGCCGCTCGAATGGGCCGCTAGGCAGGGAAACGCGACAGCTCGACAATCGGCGCGGCATGGCGCCAAACAGCGAAAAGGCATGCTAGAATGGGGCATGCTCTACCGCGGCGCCAAAAGCCCTGTTGTCAGGGATATGGGTGGGTTCAAGGTCAGGCTCAACATGCCCGGTTGGCTGTTGCCCAGGCACCGCGACCATGGCTACGGACCGCTTGCAATGGTGGCCGAGACGATCTTGGATCCGGGTCGGCTGGTTGCCATGCACGAGCACCGCAATGACGAAATCCTCTCATGGGTGCCCGATGGGGTCATGCGTCACGATGACCGAGCAAGCGGTAAACTGATCACCGATCGCGCGCACCTGATGGTGATGAATGCCGGGCAGAGTTTCTGGCATTCGGAAGAGACCCTGCCGAGCGATCCGCCACTCAGGATGCTTCAGATTCTTGTGCGCCCGCGCAGCCTCGACCTCCCTGCCAACATCCAGCATGGCCCGATCACACCTGTCCCCGCCAATCAATGGCGCCATCTGGTCGGTCCGGAGGACGGCGACGCGCCGTTTTTCCTGCGCAATGCCATCGATGTCTACGACCTAAGGGTCGAAGCGGGAGCGGCTGTGGCCTTTCCGAAGGCAAGGGGACGGCACCTCTATTTCTATCTTTTCTCCGGGGCGGCTAAGGTTGGAGGCGCCGGCTTTGCTGACGGAGATCAAGGGCTCCTTGCGTCTGACGACCAGCTCGAGCTTGTTGCAGTGCGTAACGCGCTTCTGATTGCATTTCTGATCGACCCGAACGCGCCGGTCGTGCGGCAGGGGACGATCGGCGACCACCCGAAGATACCGCCGGCCTATCTGGCCCGACCGCTGTTGCACGTTCTGCGCTGGCGCAATCGCCTGCTTGGAAAAGCCTGAGCGGCGCATAAAGACATTCGCGCAACGTGCAGTGGTCTGGACCGCTTTCTTCCTGCCGTAGAGTTGCGGACCGCGCACCTCTTTTGGTTGTCCGTGAAATGCACGATTTTCCGGCATCTGCCTGCGATATGAAAATGAATTTCACAATTTTACAAAATATGCGGATTTGAGTTGACGGCCCGAAAAAACTGTCCCAGTCTGCGAAAATAAATTACGCCAAAAGGCAGGGGAACAGGACGAGCATGAAAGTTGGCATCATCGGACTCGGATTCCGTTTGGGTTATCTGGGCTATGTCTTCAAGGCCATGGACGAGAGCTTCGAGATCGCCGGATACGTCGATCCGAACCCGGCCGGTCTGGCCACGCTCACCGAAAAAGGCATCTCTGCCGGCAAGGCCTATGCGACGCCGCAAGAGCTGATCGCCAACGAAAAGCTCGATCTGCTGATGATCGGCTCGCCCAACCACATGCATCTGGATCATATCCGGATCGGTCTTGAAGCAGGCCTCAAGGTCTTCAGCGAAAAGCCTATCGTCACGACCGTCCAGGAAAGCCTGGAGCTTGCTGGCCTGATGGCGAAATTCGGCCATGAGCGGCTGATGGTCGGTCTCGTGCTGCGCTACGCGCCGATGTACCGCGATCTTCGCCAGGCGCTTGCCGAAGGCAAGCTCGGCCAGGTGGTCTCGATCGAGGCGGCCGAGCATATCGAGCCCTATCACGGCGCCTTCTTCATGCGCGATTGGCGCCGTTACGAGCGTTACTCCGGCAGCTTCATGCTGGAAAAGTGCTGCCACGACCTCGATCTCTACAACGGCGTTGTCGGCGCCCGGCCGGAGCGGGTCGCAAGCTTCGGTGGCCGCAAGAGCTTCATTCCCGCCAACGATCCGGCGCGTGAGGGCATCAACGACCTCGAACTCTTCCACCGCAAGCCGAGTGGCTGGATGGGCTCCGACAAGGTGTTCGACAGCGACGGCGACATCATCGACTACCAGGTGGCGATCGTCGAATACGCCAATGGCGTCGGCATGAACTTCCACACCAATCTCAACGTGCCGGACCAGTTCCGCCGCTTCTGCATCATGGGCTCGCGCGGCATGGCCGAGGGCGATTTCATCCGCGGCTATTTCGACGTGCACGAGATGCTGACCGGCAAGAAGGTCATCGAAAACAAATACAAAGCCACGGAACTGTCGCAGCACTACGGTGCCGACGAGCAGATGGCGACCGACATCATCGGCCACGTCCGCGACGGCCGACCTCTGCCGGTTTCGACGCGCGATGCACTGGAAGCCGGCATTCTGGCGCTCTCCATGGACGAGGCTCGACGCAAGAAGAGCGTCATAGACCTCCGGCCCATATGGGACCGTTTCGACGAAGCCCTGCATTCCCGCGCGGCGTAAGGGGAGGCGACGGATGAGTGTTCAACGCAGCACAGTCATCTTCGCCTGGATCCTGCTTCTTCCTGCTGTTCTTTACGTCACGGTGATCGTCGCCTATCCGCTGGTCGACACCTTCATCCTGTCGTTTACGGACGCTTCGCTGAAGAAGACGACCAATTGGGTCGGCTGGACCAACTACGACAAGATATTCAACGAGACCTTCGCCGAGGTCATCTTCCGGACCTTCATCTGGACGTTCTTCTCGGTGTCGATCAAGATGATCATCGGCGTTTTCGGCGCGACGATGCTGAACGCGGCTGTGCCCGGCCGGGCGCTTTTCCGCCTGCTCACCATGCCGCCATGGATCGTTCCGATGGCCATCGGCATCTTCATGTGGGGCTGGATGTACAACGGCCAGTTCGGCATGATCTCCGGCGTACTGCAGAACATAGGGCTGTCGAACGGACCGATAGCCTTCCTGGCGCACGGCTCGACGGCATTCTGGGCGACGATCGTCACGGACGTATGGATCGGCGTGCCGCTGGTGACGCTCTATATGCTCGCCGCCATGCAGGCTATCCCGCAGGACCTCTATGAGGCCGCCTGGACCGATGGGGCAGGGCGTTTCTACCGCTTCCGCCGCATCACCCTGCCGCTGCTCGTGCCGTCGCTGATCACCATGTCGATGCTGTCGCTGATTGCGACCTTCAATTCCTTCGACATCATCTGGATCCTCACCCAGGGTGGTCCGAACGGCGAGACCACCACGATGATCATCGACACCTATCGCACCGCGATCGGGTCGAAGAAGTATGGCGAAGGGGCAGCCCGCGCGGTGCTGATCTGCATCTTCCTGTCGATCTTCTGCTTTGCCTATTTCCGGGTCACGAGCCGCCTTTCTCAGGGGGAACACAAATGAGCCAGCCGGCCTTGATCAATCGCTACCGCTGGTACGAGCTCGTCGGTATCTATGCCGGTATCTTCGTCTTCCTGTGCTTCATCCTGGCGCCGTTCGTCGAAGGGTTTCTAGTATCGCTGAAGCCGCTCGGCCTGCTGTTCTCGTCACCCTATCGCTTCTGGCCGGAAAACGGCTCGTTCGCCGCCTACTACACCATGTGGGAGAGCGTACCGGGCTTTGCCCGCTATATCTTCAATTCCTTCTTCATCTCCACCATCGTGACGGCCATCGTGCTCGTGCTCGTCATCCCAGCTGCCTACGCCTTTGCCCGCTTCAATTTCCGCGGCGCCGGCGTGCTGCTTGGTGCTTTCCTTGCCGTCAACATGTTCTCGGGCGCGGTGCTGCTCATTCCGCTGTTCCGGCTGATGCGCACCTTTGGCGTGCTCAACACTTACCTCGCAATGATCGTGCCGGGTGTCGCCTTCCTGATCCCGTCGGCGATCTGGCTGTTGCGCACCTACATGATGCGCATCCCGCGCGAACTGGATGAAGCCGCGTTCGTCGACGGCGCCAGCCATTTCTACACGCTGCGCCGGGTGATCCTGCCGATCGCCATGCCGGGCATCACCGTGGTTGCGATCACCACCTTCATCGGCGCCTATGCCCAGCAGTTCATCTACGCGCTGACCTTCAATTCCAAGAGTGAATACATGCCGCTACCGGTCGGTCTCTTTGCCTATTTCGGGCGCCAGGAGGTGGTCTGGAACGAGCTGATGGCCGCGAGCTTCGTCGGCATCGCGCCGGCCGTCGTCGTGATCTTCCTCTTGCAACGCTATCTCGTCAGCGGGCTGACCGCGGGCGCGGTGAAACAATAAGACTTAAGTCAACCACCAGAGAACGGGAGCTTAAAACGTGTCTATTCAATTCAAGACAGGGGTGCTCGCCCTTGCCCTGCTCGGCTCGACCGCGCTCGGCGCCGTGACCGCCAAGGCGGCCGACCAGGAGATCAGCTGGATCTACTGCGGCGACACCATGGATGCGGTGCACGAGAAGTACATCAAGCAGTGGGAAGAGAAGAACCCGGGCTGGAAGGTCACTCCTGAGGTCGTCGGCTGGGCCCAGTGCCAGGACAAGGCAACGACGCTTGCTGCCGCCGGCACGCCGGTCGCCATGGCCTATGTCGGCTCGCGCACGCTGAAGGAATTCGCCCAGAACGATCTCATCGTTCCCGTGCCGATGACGGAAGAGGAAAAGAAGACCTACTACCCCAACATCGTCGACACCGTCACCTTCGACGACAACCAGTGGGGCGTTCCGGTGGCGTTCTCGACCAAAGCGCTCTATTGGAACAAGGACCTGTTCAAGCAGGCTGGCCTCGATCCGGAGAAGCCGCCGAAGACCTGGGCTGAAGAAATCGAGTTTGCCAAGACGATCAAGGAAAAGACCGGCGTTGCAGGCTATGGCCTGCCGGCCAAGACCTTCGACAACACGATGCACCAGTTCATGCATTGGGTTTACACCAACAACGGCAAGGTGATCGACGGCGACAAGATCGTCATCGACAGCCCTGAAGTTCTGGCAGCGCTCCAGGCCTACAAGGATATCACACCCTACTCGGTCGAAGGCGCGACCGCCTACGAACAGAACGAGATGCGGGCCATCTTCCTCGACGGCAAGGTCGGCATGCTCCAGTCGGGCTCCGGTGCTGCCGTGCGCCTGAAGGATACCAAGGTCAACTGGGGCGTGGCACCTCTGCCCCTCGGCCCGTCGGCCAAGGGTGAGGGAACGCTGCTCATCACCGACAGCCTGGCGGTCTTCAAGGGGTCGGGCGTCGAGGAGAAGGCCATCGAATTCGCCAAGTTCATCACCTCTCCCGGCCCGCAAGGGGAGTATGAGCTGCAAGGTGCTGCCGGCCTGACGCCGCTGCGTCCGTCGCCGATGGTCGATGAATTCGTCAAGAAGGATCCCTACTGGAAGCCGTTCATCGACGGCATCGCCTTTGGTGGTCCGGAGCCTCTCTTTACCGATTACAAGGGCTTCCAGAACGTCATCATCGAGATGGTCCAGTCGGTTGTGACCGGCAAGGCCGAGCCTGCCGATGCGCTGAAGAAGGCGGCCGCAGACCTCGAAGAGTTCAAGTAAGCCATCGGGCCGCGATCCCCCAAGGGTTTCGCGGCCTTTGCCTCACTCTGCTATAAATGAGCCGCTTCTCGCCGGTGGCCGGAGACAGTTTCTTGGGACAGCTCAATCTCAATCGGGTTCAGAAATTCTACGGGACGTTCGAGGTGCTGAAAGGCATCGATCTCGAAGTCAGGAACGGTGAGTTCGTCGTTTTCGTCGGGCCCTCCGGTTGCGGCAAGTCGACCTTGCTCAGGATGATCGCTGGTCTCGACGAGACCAGCTCGGGGGACATCCTGATCGAGAACAAGCGCGTCAACGATCTGCCGCCGGTCAAGCGCGGGATCGCCATGGTCTTCCAGTCCTACGCGCTCTATCCGCACATGTCGGTCTTCGAGAACATCGCCTTTCCGCTTCGCGTGGAAAAGATGGCCGAGGAGAAATTGAAAGCCAAGGTGGAGCATGCGGCGCGCATCCTGCACCTGGACCAGCGGCTGCAGCAGAAGCCGGGCATGCTGTCCGGTGGCCAGCGTCAGCGTGTCGCGATCGGGCGGGCCATCGTGCGCGAGCCGAAGATTTTCCTCTTCGACGAGCCGCTCTCAAACCTCGATGCGGCCCTTCGGGCCGACATGCGCATCGAACTAGCAAAACTCCACCGGCAATTGAAGGCAACGATGATCTACGTCACGCACGACCAGGTCGAGGCGATGACGATGGCGGACCGGATCGTCGTTCTCAATGCCGGTGAGATTGCCCAGACGGGCGCGCCGCTGGAGCTCTACCATAAACCTGCCAACACCTTCGTTGCCGGCTTCATCGGCAATCCGAAGATGAACTTCCTGCCAGTCATCTGCAAAGGCGTCAGCGATGCCGGCGTCGAGGTCGATTACAAAGGGCAGACGGTGATTGTTCCGGTCGCGCCGCAAGCGGGCCTCGCCGGCCGGACGCTGACACTCGGGGTTCGTCCGGAACATATCGTGCTTGGCACGGGTGATCTGACACTCAAGGTGACGCCGTCGGTCATCGAACGTCTCGGCGCCCACACGGTCGCCTATGCGGCGGTTGGCGGTGAGGGCGAGAACTTCTGCGCCATGTTGCCGGGAACGGCAGCCATCCGGCCAGAAGAGACGGTTACTGCCGGGATCAAGGTTGCCGATTGCCACCTCTTCGACGAGGCGGGCATCGCGCTCGAACGCCGGGTCGAACTGACCGCCATCGACATGGGGGTACTCGATCCGGCGGCCGCCTGACGCGAAGGCAAGCCAGGTGGTCGCGGTCCATTGGCGGCAGGCCACCGCCGCCGCGTCGTGGCTGGATGCCCGGCGGATCCTTCGCTAAAGATCCATCCCGCGCCTTCGTCGGTTCCCGGTCATGTCGAGACGGCCAGGCCTGTTCGGATGAGGCATCATGACGCTCGGTCGCTACACGGAGCTTCCCCACCAGGCCGACGCAAAGGCCGGAATCGAAGCCGTTTGGGCATCCGTCAGCCCCGGCGAGGGCACCTATCGCGTCCTGCCGGACGGGCGATGTGACATCATTCTCAGATTTATCCTCAACGCCGCGCCAGTCGCCGAGTTGACGCCCATCGTCACCGGCCCAACGATCGGGTTTTACGATGTCCCCCTGGAACCCGGCTCGGGCTTCGTCGGCGTGCGCCTGAGGCCCGGCCATTTTCAGAGAATTCTGGGGCTGCAGCCGATCCACCTGAAGGGCGGCGCGCTGGTCGGCGAGGCGGCGCTCGACAAATGGCCCGACCTCGCGGCCCTCTGCGCGCCGGCGTCGGATCCGCAAGAACTTGCCGATCGCCTCGTGCGGTTCGTCCGCAGGCGTGGTGCCGATAGCGACGTCGAGATCGCAGCTTTGAGCCGGAACATCATAAGTGCGCTGCACGCCTCCGGCGGCCGATTGCGCATTGCGGAGCTTGCCAACATGCACGGTGTTTCCGAACGCACCGCCAGGCGTCTCCTCCTTCACGCAACGGGCCTGTCGCCTAAGGCTTTCGCCGCCATCATCCAGTTTCATCGTGCCTTGCGTCTGTTGCGCGATCATCATCTTAGTCCTGCCGATGCGGCGTTCGAGGCAGGCTTTGCCGATCAATCGCATATGACCCGGGTCTTCCGGCGGATGGGCGGCTTCTCGCCTGCGCGCTTGCCCGACGTGACACTGGTGACGATCTCCAGGTGATGTCCGAATTGTTCAAGACCGGAGCCCGGGCATGACCGATGATCGCCCGCAAGCGTGCAGCCACATGCCGTGGCGGCGAGCGATTTGGAGAAGCAAGGATGGGAGTGCGTTTCGGATACACGATCCTCTACGTTCCCGACGTGGTAGCAACGGTCTCCTTCTATGAGGCGGCGTTCGGGCTCAGGCGCAGATTTGTCCATGAGAGCGACCTCTATGCCGAGATGGAGACCGGCCAGACGGCTCTGGCCTTCGCAAGTGAAACCATGGCCGAGCTGAACGGCTTTGCCATTCGGGCGAACCGCAAGGGTGATCTTGCTGCCGGGTTTGAAATCGCGCTCGTCTGCTCCGCGCCGCACGAGGCTTATCACAAGGCCGTTGCGGCCGGCGCGGCGCCCGTGAAACCCCCGGAAGAAAAACCGTGGGGGCAGGTGGTGGGCTATGTTCGCGATCTCAACGGCTGCCTTGTGGAACTCTGCTCCGAGCTGCCCGCATAGCCCTGCCTTGGTGCAGCGCGATCGACGCCGCCGCGCGTTTTATCAGGTGCCCAACGGTCGCTGTAAAACTTGAATTCCTGCATGTTTTTGCCCTTGCTCGGCGACGAGCAAAGGAAACATGCAGCAGGAACGCCACAACTCAGGAGGATCCATCCGTGCGCCCGACCGCTGCCTCGCCCTGCATCACGACAAACCATATCGCCGCGTCGCGAGACTTCTACCGGACATATTTCGCTGCGCGGCTGAGCTTCGACTGCGGCTGGTACATCAACCTGGAATTCGGTGAGGGTCCGTCCCTTCAGTTCATGGAGCCGCGAGACGGGCAAGCCTTGTGCAACACCGAAGGCCTGACCTACAATTTTTGCGTTGCCGACGTGGATGGCGAGTATGCGCGGATCACGGCGGCAGGACTTGTCGCGGTTCTGCCGATCGAGGATCACCCGTGGGGTGACCGCGGTTTTGCGGTAAAGGATCCGAACGGCATCTTGCTCTACATCTACTCGAACCGCGAGCCTGCGCCGGAGTTCAAGCCGTTTGTTGTTACCGGTGCAGCATGAAGGATGACCGGATCCAGGCCCTTCTGCGGGAAATAGGACTTCATCGCGGCTACCAGCTTGCGATCGTCACCCGATTGCGGGACATCGCGCTCGCTTCCGGCCCGGCGATCGCCGAAGAGGTAAAATACGGTGGCATTCTGTTTTTGTCGAAGGACAGCTTTTGCGGCGTCTTCTCCTATGCCCAGCATGTGACGCTGGAGTTTAGCCGGGGCGCCAGCCTGGCCGATCCGCATTCCGTGCTGGAGGGGACAGGCAAGCTTCGCCGCCACATCAAGCTCCTGCAGGTGGCGGATATCGATGCGAAGCGTGTCGCGCACTATGTCGAAAGGGCTCGCCTGGCCGCCGACGAATGAGGTACGGGCGCTGCGCGCCTCAAGTCATGCAACCGCCGTCGAGGATGAGTGGACTTCCCAGGGCAAACGACGCTGCGTCCGAGCATAGCCAAAGGACGCCGTTGGCGACTTCGGACGCCGTGCCCAGCCTTCCGATCGGTTCCTGCGCGACGATGCTTTCGGCGAATTGACTGTCCCTTTTCATCCCGCCCTCAACCGGAGGCGTGCTGATCCAGCCTGGACAAATGGCGGAAATGCGCAGGCCGCTCTTGGCATATTCCAGCGCCGCGCTCCGCGTCAGGCCGAGAACCCCATGTTTTGCCGCAGCGTAGGCGGCGCCGCCGGGAAAGGGATAGCCGCGCAACCCGTCGACCGACGAGTTGTTGACGATCACGCCGCCGCCCTTGGCGAGCATGGCGGGGACTTCATGGCGCATGCAGAGAAATGCCGACGTGAGGTAGCCGTCGATCGTCTTTCGCCACGCGTCCTCGGACATGTTGCCAACCGGCCGGCCGGCGCCGCCGCTGCCGCCGTTGTTGAAGGCGTAGTCGAGCCCGCCATGCCGTTCGACAATCGAGGCGACGAGTTTTTCGACCTGTCTGCCGTTGGTCACATCGCAGGCGATCCAATCTGCCTGCCCGCAAATGAGCTTCAGCGCAGACTTTGCTCGCTTCTCGCTGCGGCTGGCGATAATGACGATCGCGCCTTCATGTGCGAAGGCCTGTGCCGTCGCAAGCCCGATCCCGCTCGTCCCTCCGGTGACGAGTGCGACCTTGCCGACCATTTCCGGATAACGCTTCGTCAGGGTTGCCTGCGACATCGGCAAGACTCTCCGAGGGATTGAACGTCCCGTGACCAAGCACGTCCACTGCGGTCCCGCAATAGCTGCGTGTCGGAGTTCTGCTCGCAAAGCGGGTGTCGCAGAAGCTCAGGCAGCGCCCTACTTGGGTCCGTGCGGGTTGTCGACCTTCGGCCAGATGTTCTTCGGCGCGCGTTTGTAGTCCGTCTTTGCCGGGTTGTTGGGGTAGGGGGTGCCCGCCGAGCAGTAGAGGATCTCGGACGCGATCTTCGAGAACGACGCATAGAAATGATTGGTCGACTTGATGACCAGGATCTTCTTTTCCGTCGGCTCGATGCCCATTACCGAAAACAGAGTGGGGTCGAAGCTTTGCGCGCGCGTCGAGTTGAGGATGATGTCGATGCCGCTGAAATGAATGTGGGCTGCATCACCGAACGGGGCAAAGCTCTCGCCGAAGCGCATCTCGGCGTCGCGCACCAGCTTGACCACCTTGACGGTGCCATCGACCGGATTGCCTGTTCCGGGGGCGGACTTGGCGCCGAAGCGCAAGGGGATTTCCGCACCTTCGCCCGCCGCCATGCAGATTTGCACGGCCATCGGATCCCAGATCGTACCGACGGCAACGTCGGTCGCGCCGCGTGCGAGCAGTTCTTCGAGCAGGACCGTCGCATCGCCGGCCGTGCCGCCGCCCGGATTGTCCCAGACATCGGCGATGACGACCGGCCCCCTTCGCGCGGCGAGCGCCTCGTCGACCGCCTGCTTCTCGTCGATCTGCGGCATGATGAAGGTGCCGCGGTGGGAGAAGAGTTCGAGACCCAGTTCCCGGGCGAGGTTCGCGCCCTTGTCCGGCTTGCCATTGGTCACGGCGAGCAGCTTCGTTCCCATTTCGGGAACGTCACCGGCCATGAAGCCGTGGATCACCGAGAGCGAAAGCACGTCCGCATCTTCCTTCTCGATGCGCATGAGCTTGTCGACGAAGGAGCGCATCGGATCGCGCGAGGTCGGATAGACGTCGATCATCCGGCAGTCGAAGATCGACATGACGGGCGTGACGCGCCCTTCGAGCGTGTCGACGGCGATGCGCCAGAGATCCTCGGCGCGATCGACGAAATCGGTGTGCGGGAACTCCTTGAAATAGACGAAGAAGTTCGATGCGGCGGCACGCTTGGCCGTCAGGTGGCTATGGGGGTCGAGCTCGGCGCAGACGAGGATGTCGGGGCCGACGATCTCGCGTACGCGCGTCAGCAGGTCGCCTTCGGGGTCTTCGTAGCCATCGGCGACCATGGCGCCGTGCAGGCCGAGCACCACGGCATCGACGGGCATTGCGGCGCGCAACTGCTCGAG
Organism: Ensifer adhaerens; assembly: GCF_002940685.1. Lineage (GTDB taxonomy): Bacteria > Pseudomonadota > Alphaproteobacteria > Rhizobiales > Rhizobiaceae > Ensifer > Ensifer adhaerens_E. The sequence continues at coordinate 223,781 of NZ_PNFP01000007.1, forward strand.
GATCTCGTTTCGCAGTCCCTCATAGGTCTCGCGGTTGACGAGGCCTGCCGGGTCCGCCCAGGTCGCGGTTCCCTCGATCAGCTCCCAGCCTTTCTCAGCACAGACGCGCCGGCCGACCGTAATCGGGGCGGTGCACAGCGTCGGCGTCTCAGGATGCTCGCCTGGCGGAGCATAGAGCGATGCCTCGAAGGCGCGGCGATCGATGCAGATCGGGGAGAACGTATTGGTTTCGGTCGCGAGCGCCGCCGTGAAGATCCGCAATGCTGTTGCCTTTGTTCTGTGTCGCGTCGCGCTTAAGCCGCGCCCATCGGGTTTGGCAGGTAACCGGTGAAGCCGGCGATCTTCCAGCGACCTTCATGCAGACGGCAGTAGTAGACCGTCTGCCATTTCAGGGTGTCGACGCTGCCGTCCGACTTCTTCAGGCTGCCGTCGAACTTCTTGCGCGCCAGCGCCTGATCGCCGTTGATCTCGATGTCCTCGAGCGTCGTCGTCGTGAAGATCGCGGCGCGCGGGTCTTCGGCGAAACTCTGCGTCGCGAAGTCCTTCGCCTGGCGCAACCATTCGTCGCGATAGGCGGCGAGTGACGGGAAAGTCAGACGCCAGTTATCCGGGTTGGCTTCACGGCGACCGTCGATGCCGATGAAGCTGTCCTCGACGAAATCGTCTGCGACCATCGACCAGTCGGCTGCCAGGAAGGCAGTGATGTCGCGGGAGACCAGCATCTCCCAGATCGAGTGGCGTGCAGCATCGGAAGAGGGGAATGGATTGAGGAAAGGATCCCGCATATTCGCGCCCTGGATTGAAATTCTTTTCATGAATGGTGTTTTTCGCTAGCCAAATTCAGCTTTCTATGGTCACTTGTCAACGATCAAAGAAAATAATTTGCAAGAAGGCTCGAGATGACGATCAAGCGCTATGGTGCGGAACAGGTCGGCGCTGGCGGCAAACCTTTGCCCTTCGCGCGCGCTGTCGAGGCGGACGGCTGGCTCTATGTTTCCGGTCAGGTCGCCATGGAAAACGGCGAGATTATCGAGGGCGGGATCATCCCTCAGACGCACAAGACGATCGCCAACGTGCTGGCCATTCTTACGGAAGCCGGCTACGGTCCGGAGCATGTGGTTCGTTGCGGCGTCTGGCTCGACGATCCCCGGGATTTCTGGACTTTCAACAAGATCTACCAGGAGTATTTCGGTGCGCATCCGCCGGCGCGGGCCTGTGTCCAGTCGTCGATGATGGTCGATTGCAAGGTCGAGATCGACTGCGTCGCCTACAAGCCGAAGGAAGGCTGATCTCAGAGCGGATCCCCTTCGTGATCCGAAGCAAGGCTTAGCGGGCGATGGATATCTTCGCGACACTGCAGGAAGAAAAAGGGCGGCTCTCCCAGTCGGAAAATCGCATTGCCGACATTCTCCTGAACGACTTCGAATTCGCGGTAAACGCCTCCATCATCGAGCTCGCGAGCAAGGCGGACGTTTCGCCGCCGACCGTGACCCGCTTCTGTCGCCGGCTTGGCTGCGACAGCTTCTCCGATTTCAAGGTGCAGCTTGCCCGCACCGCCTATATCGGCATGCGCTATCTGAAGCCCGAACCGAAGAGCCGCGAGACCGGTGACGTCGCGCAGGACATCATCACCAAGTCGCAGAACGCGCTCTTCCTTCTGCATCGTTCACTCGACCTTGCGGCGATCGAACAGGCGGTCGAGCGGATTGCGACAGCGGAAATGATCTACGCCTTCGGTTCCGGCGGCAATTCGTCGATGATCGCAGGCGAACTTCAAAACCGGCTCTTTCGCTTCGGCCTGCGCATCACCTCGAGCTCGGATCACAGCATGCAGCTGATGATGACGGCGGCGGCCCGGCCAACCGACGTGCTGATCGGCTCCTCCTTTTCCGGCCGCAACGCCGAGCTGGTGCGCGCCTTCACGCTGGCACGCGAACTGAAAGTGCCGACCATCGCGCTGACCCAGAGCGGCAGCCCGGTTGCGGCTGCCGCCAGCATCACCGTTCCGGTCGATCTGCCCGAGGGTAACAACATCTACCGTCCCACCTCCACCCGCATCGCCTATCTGGCGCTGCTCGACATCCTCTCCAGCCTCGTCGCCTACCGCGTACAGCCGCAGGCGACGGCCACACTTCGGCGCATCAAACAGCAGCTGGTGACGCACCGCGACGGTGACGACCGCCAGTTGCTTGGAGACTGACGTGCCGCGAAAGGTCAACGCATGACGCAATCCCTCGCGATCGTCACCGGCGCGGCCGGCGATATCGGCCGGGCTATCGCCCGCAAGCTTTCCGATGACCACGATGTGGTCCTGCTCGTCGACATCGACGCGGACGCCGCCGAGCGCGCGGCGCGGGCGCTTGGTGATGCCAAACGCTTCGTCGCCGTCGCCTGCGACGTGACCGATGCGACAAGCGTTGCGGCGATGGCCGCGGCGGCAAGGGAACGAGGTGTGGTCCGCACGCTCGTCAACAATGCCGGCGCTGCCCGCGCCGTCAGCCTGCACGATACGACGCCTGAGATCTGGCGCATGGACAATGCGCTCAATCTCGAGGCAGCCTTCCTCACCTTTCGCGCCGTCGAGGACATGCTGAAGACAAGCCGCGGCTCGGTCGTCAACATTGCATCGGTCAATGGCATGAACGTCTTCGGCCACCCGGCCTATAGCGCCGCCAAGGCCGGGCTCCTGCATCTGACAAGGCTGATCGCTGTCGAATACGGCAAGTTCGGCATCCGCTCGAACGCGGTGTCACCCGGCACGGTGCGCACCCAGGCCTGGGAGGCGCGGGCGGAGGCAAATCCCGACGTGTTTGAGGAGGCGCGCCGCTGGTATCCGCTGCAGCGCATCGTCAATCCCGATGACGTCGCCAATGCGGTGCATTTTCTGGCAGGCCCGCTCGCGGCCGCCATTTCGGGCGTCTGCCTGCCTGTCGATTGCGGCCTGACCGCCGGACAGGCTGAGCTGGCCCGCACGTTCTCGCAATCAAGCCACTACTGACATAGAGCATTCTGGAGGATGAGCATGCACCCGGTTTCCTACCGTCTCGAGGCGTCCTGGCAGCCGGATGGCGGGCCGTTCGGGCGGTTTACCTTCACGCTGTTCAATTTCTCCGGCGCGCCGCTGTCCGGCTTCAGGATCGTTTATACGTCGCTCACCCGGGTGATCGATCCCAAGGCCTGCGACAACGCCGTGTTCCTGCGTCGCAACGCGAACTTTCACGAATTCGCGCCGCCCGAGGGCCTGACGATCGAAAACGGCGAGAGCTGGACCTTCACCGTCAGCGGCCTGCACCGCAACGCGCGCCATTGCACCGACGGTGCCAAGTCCGCCTATCTTACGCTCGCCGATGGCCGGCACGTGCCGGTCGCCGTCTCCGATCTGTTGCTTGAAAATGCTGTCAGTGAACCGCCGCCCGTGCGGCTGCCGGAAGGCAGGCTCGATCAGCCCTATGCGTTGCAGCCCTGGCCGGCGAAGCTCGAGCTTCGTGCTGGAGACGGCTTTCCAGTGGCGCTCTACCCGGCGGTCGGCTCGTCGGGCGAGGATGTCGCGGCCATCGATACGGTTCTGGCGATGTACCATCGCCTGTTCGCCGCGGGCCATGCCCCCTTCAGCCTGGCAACTTCGAAGCAGGGGCGGGCGATCGTCTTTGCCGCCGACTCTGGTCTTAAGGCAGAAGCCTATCGGCTCGACTTCTCCGAAACCGAAATCCGTCTCGGCTATGGCGGCAGTGCCGGCCGGCAATATGGGCTGACCAGTCTGGCCCAGCTTCTGGATGGCGCACGCAACCATCCGGAAAAGTTCCGCTTTCCGGCGAGCGGCACAATTTCGGATGCGCCGCGTTACAGCTGGCGCGGTTGCCATCTCGACGTCTCCCGCCAGTTCTACCCGACGGGGGATGTGGCGCGGCTGATCGACATTCTCGCCTGGTTCAAGCTCAACGTTTTCCACTGGCACCTGACCGACGACGAGGCCTGGCGCCTGGAGATCAAGGCCTATCCGCAGCTGACCACGCTTGGCGTCCTGCGCGGGCCGGATGAGCCGCTTCTGCCGCAACTCGGTAACGGCGCTGAGCCCGTCGGCGGCTTCTACAGCCAAGCGGACGTGAAGGCGATCGTCGCGCAGGCGACAGCACTGCATGTCGATGTCGTGCCGGAGATCGACATCCCCGGCCATAGCACGGCGACCCTGGCGGCGTTGCCGGATCTGACCGATGGCCAGGAGGCGCCGGAGAGCTACCATTCGGTTCAGGGCTATCCCAATAACGCGCTCAACCCGGCCGTTGCCTTTACCTACGAGTTCCTGGAGAAGGTCCTCGACGAGATGGTCGAGCTTTTCCCGAGCGCATACATCCATATCGGCGGCGACGAGGTGGCGAACGGTTCGTGGCTCGCATCGCCGCTGGCCAAGAAGCTGATGGAACAGGAGGGCATCTCCGGCACCTTCGCGCTGCAGTCCTATTTCCTGAAGCGGGTGAAGCAGATGCTGACGGCGCGTGGCCGCAAGCTTGCCGGCTGGAACGAGGTGGCGCATGGCGGCGGTGTCTCGACCGAAGATACGCTGCTGATGGCCTGGGAGCGGCCCGAGGTCGGGATCGAGCTGGCCCGCGAAGGCTACGACGTGGTGATGACCCCCGGTCAGGCCTACTACCTCGACATGGCGCAAGCCGACGCCTGGCAGGAGCCGGGTGCAAGCTGGGCCGGAACGGCGACGCCCGCCCACACCTATGCTTATGAGGCCGAGGGCGAGTTTCCGGACGAATTGAAGGCCCGTCTCAGAGGCGTGCAGGCCTGCATCTGGAGTGAGCACTACCTGTCGCGCGACTACTTCAACCATCTCGTCTTCCCGCGGCTTCCGGCGATCGCCGAAGCTGCATGGACACCGAAGTCGGCGAAGGACTGGCTGCGGTTTGCGGCCATCGCGCCGCTCAGCCCCAATCTCTAAGAGGAAAGCCCATGCGCATCGCCGTTGGTGGCATCCACACCGAGTGCAGCACCTACTCGCCCGTCCTGATGACGGAGGAGGATTTTCGCGTGCTGCGCGGACAAGCCTTGCTCGAAGCCGAGTACTTCGGCTTCATGAAAGCCGAGGGCGTCGAGCATCTGCCGCTTCTGCATGCCCGCGCCGTGCCCGGCGGCCCCGTATCGCGCCCGACCTATGAGGCCTTCAAGGCGGAGTTCCTCGAAAGGCTTGTTGCGAGCCTGCCGATCGACGGGCTCTATCTTGCCATGCATGGCGCCATCAAGGTCGACGGCATGGACGATGCAGAAGGCGACTGGATTTCGGCGGCCCGCGCTGTCGTCGGTCCCGACTGCCCGATCGCCGCCAGCTACGACCTGCACGGCAATGTCAGCCAGACGATCATCGACCAGCTCGATATCTTTGCCGCCTATCGCACCGCGCCGCATATCGATACGCCTGAAACGATGACCCGCGCCTGGTCGATGCTCGTCTCGGCGCTGAAAGACGGGACGCGCCCCGGCATCGCCTGGGCGCCGGTTCCCGTGCTTCTTCCGGGCGAGTGCACCTCGACCGAGGACGAACCGGCAAAGTCGCTTTACCTGCAACTGCCTGAGATTGACCAACGGCACGGCATTCTCGATGCCAACCTGATGGTCGGCTACGTCTGGGCCGATGAGCCGCGCGCGACCGCCTGCGCCGTCGTCACCGCCACGGACCGGGCCGCGGCCAAACAGGCGGCGGAGGAGATTGCCGCCGGCTATTGGGCCGCGCGTCGCAGCTTCCGCTTCGGTCCCGTCACCGGACCACTCGACGCGATGCTTGATATCGCCGAGCGGGCGACGACGACGCCGATCATCCTTGCAGACTCCGGTGATAACCCGACAGGCGGCGGCGTCGGCGACCGTGCCGATGTGCTGAAGGCCTTGCTCTCCCGCGGCTGGCGGGGTGCCTTGATCGCCGGCATCACCGACGGTCCGGCGGTTGAAGCCTGTTTTGCCGCCGGCGTCGGGCAAACGCTGATGCTGAAGATCGGCGGCAGTCTCGATCCGGCAAGCCCGTGTGCCGAGATGCTGGTCGATGTCGTCACGCTGGACGATCCGGGTTCCGAAAGAGAACGGCAGGCGGTGGTGCGCGTCGGCGCTATCGATATCGTCATTGCCGCGCGCCGCAGGCCCTATCACAACATCGAGGACTTCCGGCGTCTCGGCCTCGACCCCAAGGCCGTTCGGCTGCTCGTCGTCAAGTCGGGCTACTTGTCACCTGAGCTGGCGCCGATCGCCAATCCCAACCTGATGGCGCTGACCGAAGGCGTCGTCAATCAGGACATTCAGGGGCTCGCGAGCCTGCGCCGTCAGCGACCGGCCTACCCGTTCGATCAGGACTTTGCCTTCGAGCCCTCAGCCCGCTTCTCGGCCCGCTGGTCGAGCGAGGGCTGACCTCTTCCTCTTCCCGCTTTTCCTACCCGGACCCGGGTAGGGACTTCCTTGAAAGCATCACGCGCCTTTTCGAGGCGTCGTGGTTCCGGTAACGCCTTAGCCTTCCGCATGATTCCGTCCTGAAATCGATCTCGATTTACGCGATTGTGCGATATCCTCCACCCGCTTCGCGGACACGTTCTGGCATGACTTCCACCATTCTCAGCGCCATGCGCAACCCGGCCATGCGGATCAGCATGCTGGCGATCTTCCTGTTCGGTTTTGCGGGTGCTGCGACCTCGCCCTATCAATCCGTCGTCGGCATTAACGAGCTGGGTCTCAGCGACGCCGTCTACTCGCTGCTCATCCTTCTCGCCTCCACGGTCAATGTCGTCGTCAGCGTCTCGATCGGCATCCTGGCCGATCGCGTCGGCAACTACCGGGTGCTGATGTCGACGGCGATCCTGTTCGGTGTCGTCGGCTACGGCATCGTCTATGTCCTGCCGTACCAGGCGAGCTTCGTCATCAGCGTCCTGTTGCTGTTGCCGATCTACGGCGCGCTCTACACGCTGCTTTTTGCCAACGTGCGCAGCATTGCCCGCCGGATGAGCGGCCATGACGCGGCGTCGCTGACGACCGGCGCCCGCGCGGCCATATCGGTGTCCTGGGTTCTGGTGCCCGGACTGGTCGGCTTTGCACTGGCCGGCGGCGAAAGCATGCTGCCCGCCTATCTGCTCGCCTGCCTCGGCTGCCTCGCCAACCTGCTGATCGTCTATTTTCGATTGCCCAACGAAGGCGGGGCCGATGCATCGCTCGGCAAGCGGCTGTCCTATTGGACGTCGTTCCGGGAGATCCTGGCGCCGGGGATCTTCCTGCGCGTGATCGCCGTTGCGACCATCACGTCGTCGCTGCATGTCAATGCGGCGGTGCTGCCCTTGATCATGACCGATGAGATCGGTGGTAGCGTCACCGATATCGGCATCATCGTCGGCATCGTCGCCTTCCTCGAAGTCGTCTTCATCTTCGTCTGGGCGCGCATCCAGTTGAGCCTCGTTCCGTTCAAGGCGCTGGCGCTCGGATCAGCCGTCTATATCGGCTACATGGTGCTGCTCGGCTTTTCGACGGCGACCTGGCAGATCTATGCACTCACCTTGATCAGCGCTTTCGGGGCCGCGGCCCTGATCACGATCCCGATCAGCTATCTTCAGGACCTGATTGCCGACCGGCCGGGGCTCGGAAGCTCGCTGATCGCCGTGAACCTCTTCCTGAGCGGCGGCCTTTGCGCAGGCCTCTTCGCGCTTGGCACCCGGATCAGTGATTACTCGGGCACGGCATTGCTCGGCGGTCTGGGTGGCTTCGCTGGGCTGGTGCTGCTGCTCGCGCTCGACGGCGATAAAACAGGGAAGAAAACATTACGCCGCTCGTGAACTAATCCCAGGGCTCATCGACAAAACTGCAGGTGAACTTTGTCTGGTTGTCCTGGAGGCATCTCTTCTTTTGATCGGCGAGGATCATGATCCTCGCGAAGAAGCGCGAAAAGTCGGCCTTGCTGGCGGTAAACGTGGCTATCCCCAGAGCGTGCGCCTGGGCCTGCGCCACGCAGGTCGCCAATTCCTGATCGGGGACATCGCTGTTTGCAACGATGACAGCTCGGTCAAATCGCCCTTCGGCGGAATAGTTCACGGCGGAAGCGCAATTTGGCACGCCAGTTGCCGCAGTATCGTTCAGCAGCCGCTCGTAGTAGGGGTCGAAGCCGAAATCTTCGATTTTGCTGACGTCGACCCGGCCATTCTTGACGACGTCCTCTCTGAAGATCACGCCGATGGTGTTTCTTCCGAGGCCCGGTTGGGCCTTGGTCTCAATTCCGGCGGCCATGGCGATCATTTGAATTGTCGAGAAGACCACGTCCCTCTTCTTGGCTTCCCCTTGGCTCATTCCGACGCCGATAAATTCCGGGAAGGCGGTAAAATGCCGTTCTCCGTTGCGAACAGGGCCGAAGAAACTCACGTTTTGAGCGACCGCAGACGAGGCAACAAAGACGCTCGCAAGAAGCCCGGTGGCAAACATAAGATGTCTAATGGTTCTTCTCCCGTACTTGCCCCAGCGCATGAAGCCTTCTCATGAAAAACCAGCGCTCGCGTGAGCGAACAGAGATGTTCTGCAACGCGTCGCCAGCAATGCGATGGCATCTCGATTTTTCTAGCATTGCTATCAACAGCTGCAAGGCGGCGGAGCGAGGAAGACGCAGTCCTGACGCCAGTCTCATCAAAAAGTGATTGGGGCGCCTTTCGGCGCCCCAATCAGTGTGTCCTTGAGTATGTCGGTCAAGAGCGGATCAGTTGCCGAGAATGCCCGGCAGGCGCAGGCCTTTTTCCTTGGCGCACTCAAGCGCGATGTCGTAGCCCGCATCGGCATGGCGCATGACGCCGGTTGCCGGGTCGTTCCAGAGCACGCGTTCCAGGCGCTTGGCCGCATCATCGGTCCCGTCGGCGCAGATGACGACGCCCGAATGCTGCGAGAAGCCCATGCCGACGCCGCCGCCATGGTGCAGCGACACCCAGGTGGCGCCCGACGCCGTGTTGAGCAACGCGTTGAGCAGCGGCCAGTCGGAAACGGCGTCCGAGCCATCCTTCATCGCTTCGGTTTCGCGGTTCGGCGAGGCGACAGAGCCGGAGTCGAGGTGGTCGCGGCCGATGACGACAGGCGCCTTCAGCTCGCCGTTCCTGACCATCTCGTTGAAGGCGAGGCCGAGGCGGTGGCGGTCGCCGAGACCAACCCAGCAGATGCGCGCCGGCAGGCCCTGGAAGGCGATGCGCTCGCGGGCCATGTCCAGCCAGTTGTGCAGGTGCTTGTTGTCGGGCAGCAGTTCCTTGACCTTGGCGTCGGTCTTGTAGATGTCCTCCGGATCGCCGGACAGCGCCGCCCAGCGGAACGGACCGACGCCGCGGCAGAAGAGCGGACGGATATAGGCCGGAACGAAACCCGGGAAGGCGAAGGCGTTTTCAAGGCCCTCTTCCTTGGCCATCTGGCGGATGTTGTTGCCGTAGTCGAAGGTCGGGATGCCCATGTCCTGAAACGCGATCATCGCCTCGACGTGGTCGCGCATCGAGGCGCGAGCGGCCTTTTCTACCGCCTTCGGATCGCTGACGCGCTTTTCCTTCCACTGGCCCATGGTCCAGCCCTTCGGCAGGTAGCCGTTGACCGGGTCATGCGCCGATGTCTGGTCGGTGACCATGTCCGGGCGGATGCCGCGGCGGACCATCTCCGGCAGGATTTCGGCGGTGTTGCCGAGCAGGCCGACGGACTTGGCTTCGCCGTTCTTCGTCCAGCGGGCGATCATCTCCATCGCCTCGTCCAGCGTCTCGGCCTTCTCGTCGAGGTAGCGGGTGCGCAGGCGGAAATCGATCGAGTCCGGGTTGCACTCAACGGCAAGGCACGAGGCGCCGGCCATGACGGCTGCGAGCGGCTGGGCGCCACCCATGCCGCCGAGGCCGCCGGTCAGGACCCACTTGCCCGTGAGGTTGTCGCCATAGTGCTGGCGGCCGGCTTCCACGAAGGTTTCGTAGGTGCCCTGAACGATGCCCTGCGTGCCGATATAGATCCACGAGCCGGCGGTCATCTGGCCGTACATGGCGAGACCCTTCTTATCCAGCTCGTTGAAGTGGTCCCAGGTCGCCCAGTGCGGCACGAGGTTGGAGTTGGCGATGAGAACGCGCGGCGCGTCCTTGTGGGTGCGGAAGACGCCGACCGGCTTGCCGGACTGGACCATCAGCGTCTCGTCGTCGTTGAGGTCCTTGAGGGTCTCGACGATCTTGTCGAAATCGGCCCAGGTGCGTGCCGCGCGGCCGATGCCGCCATAGACGACCAGCTCGTGCGGGTTTTCCGCAACGTTCGGATCCAGATTGTTCATCAGCATGCGCAGCGGCGCTTCGGTCAGCCAGCTCTTGGCATTGAGTGTCGTGCCCTGGGGGGCGCGCACGTCGCGAATGTTGTGGCGCGGATTGTTGATAGTCATGCCTCGCTCCCTGTGAGTGTCTTGAGGTCAAATGCTGTTGTTTCGATGCGGTTCAGGATGGCTTTCAGCGGCTCCCGCAAAAGCGCGGACCGTGCGGCGTCGAGCGCGAAAGGCGGTTCCTCGGCGGCAAGATGGGTCGATTGCGCCAGTTCCATCTGGATCGCGTGAACGCCGGTTTCCGGACGACCATAGTGTCGCGTGGTCCATCCGCCCTTGAAGCGACCATTGAGAATGCTGGTGTAACCCTTTGCAGCAGCGGCGATATCGGCGGTCGCCCTTTCGATTTCCGGTGCGCAGGTCTTGCCCATGTCGGTGCCGATGTTGAGATCCGGCAGCTTGCCTTCGAACAGGAACGGGATGTGCGAGCGGATCGAATGGCAGTCGTAGAGCACGACGACGCCGTGGATCGCCTTGACCCGCTCGATCTCGGCGGCGAGCGCCGCATGATACGGCGCGTGGAATGCCTCGAGGCGTTCGGCGATATCGGCCTCGGTTGGCACCTCGCCATCCTTCCAGATCGGCTTGCCGTCGAAATCCGTTTCCGGGATCAGCCCGGTGGTGTTCTGGCCGGGATAGAGGCTGACGCCCGCGGGATCGCGGTTGGCGTCGATCACGTAGCGATGGAAGGTGGCGCGAACGACGGTGACCTCCGGCAGCAGGCCATCATAGAGCTGATGGATGTGCCAGTCGGTGTCGGCGAGAATCCGGCCGTTGTCGTTCAGCCGATCCCAGACCGTGGCCGGCACGTCGGTACCGGTATGCGGAAAGCCGAGGATGACCGGCGAGTTGCCTTGTCTGACTTCGAAGGCTGCCATCTCAGGCCTCCAGGCTTGGCAGGATGCCGGCGGAGACCGCGGCGTTCAGCCGGCCGGAGGCGATGAGGTCGCCGGCGGCCTTGAGGTCGTTGGCCATGTAGCGGTCCTCTTCGATCGTCGGCGAGACGGCGCGAAGGGCGGCAGCGGCCTTCTGCAGTTCGGGGCTCGTTGCGAGCGGCGCGCGGAATTCGACGCCCTGGACGGCGGTCAGCGCTTCGATGCCGACGATCGAGAACAGGTTTTCCGTCATCAAGAGCAGCCGGCGCGCGCCATGGCAGGCCATGGAAACGTGGTCTTCCTGGTTGGCCGAGGTCGGCGTCGAGTCGACCGAGGCCGGGTGCGAGAGCTGCTTGTTTTCCGACATCAGCGCAGCCGACGTGACTTCGGCGATCATCAGGCCGGAGTTGAGGCCGGGCTTCTTGGCAAGGAAGGCCGGCAGGCCGTAGGAAAGCGCCGGGTCGACGAGCAGTGCGATGCGGCGCTGCGAGATCGCGCCGATTTCGCAGACGGCAAGGGCAATCTGATCGGCGGCAAAGGCAACCGGCTCGGCGTGGAAGTTGCCGCCGGAAACGACGGAATTGTCCGAAAGCACGAGCGGGTTGTCGGTAACGGCGTTGGCTTCGGTCTCGAGCACGCGCGCGACCGAGCGCAGGAGATCGAGGCAGGCGCCATCCACCTGCGGCTGGCAGCGGATGCAATAGGGATCCTGCACGCGCTCGTCGCCTTCGATGTGGCTTTCGCGGATCGCCGAGCCGGCGAGCAGCGCGCGAAGGGCTGCGGCCGTATCGATCTGGCCGCGATGGCCGCGCAGCGTGTGGATGTCGGGGTGGAAGGGCGCGGACGAACCCATGGCCGCGTCGGTCGACATGGCGCCGGTGATGAGTGCCGCCTGTGCGGCGCGATGGGCACGGAAGAGGCCGGCGAGCGCTAGCGCCGTCGAGGTCTGGGTTCCGTTGATCAGCGCCAGGCCTTCCTTGGCTGCGAGCACCACCGGCGTCAGGCCGGCGGCGGCAAGTGCCTTGGCGCCCGACAAACGTTCGCCTTTGTAGAAGGCTTCGCCATGGCCCATCATGACAGCTGCCATATGGGCAAGCGGCGCGAGGTCGCCGGAGGCGCCGACCGAGCCCTTTTCGGGGATGACGGGGATGACGCCCTTTTCGAGCATGGCTTCGATGAGGCGAACGAGTTCGAGGCGCACGCCGGAAGCGCCACGGCCGAGGGAGACGAGCTTCAGCGACAGGATGAGGCGGACGACGTTTTCCGCGAGCGGTTCGCCGACGCCGCAGCAATGCGACAGGATCAGGTTTCGCTGCAGCGTTGCGACATCGGCGCTGTCGATCTTGATCGAAGCGAGTTTGCCGAAGCCGGTATTGATGCCGTAGACCGGCGCATTGCCGGCAACGATCTCGGCGATGCGTGCCGCCGCCTTGTTGATGCCAGCATCAAAGGACGGGTCGAGACGGGCGGGTTCGCCGGTCCAGTAGATGGTTTCGAGGTCGCGAAGGGGCACGGAGCCCGGGTGGAGAATGATGGTCATTGACCGATCCTTTGCCCTCTGAAGATGCGTTCATGAAGCGGGTTGAAGCCGATGCGGTAGACGAGCTCGGCCGGGTCTTCGATGTTCCAAAGCGCGAGATCAGCCGATTTGCCGGTCTCGATCGTGCCGGTTTCGGCGAGAAGGCCCAGCGCGCGGGCGGCTTCGCGGGTGGCGCCGGCGAGGCATTCGGCAACCGTCAGCCGGAAGAACGTCGCCGACATGTTCATGGTCAGAAGCAGCGAGGTCAGCGGCGAGGTGCCGGGATTGCAGTCGGTGGCGATCGCTATATGGGCGCCTGCGTCGCGCAACGCCTGAACCGGCGGCAGGCGTTCTTCGCGCAGCGCATAGAAGGCGCCGGGCAAGAGCACTGCAACGGTTCCGGCCTTGGCCAGCGCTGCGGCGCCTTCGGCGTCGAGATATTCGAGGTGGTCAGCCGAGAGCGCACCATAGGAGGCAGCGAGCTTGGCTCCGCCGAGATTGGAAAGCTGCTCGGCATGGAGCTTCAGCGGCAGGCCGAGGGCCTTGGCACGGTCGAAGACACGGGCAATTTCGGCAGTCGAGAACGCGATGCCTTCGCAGAAGCCGTCGACCGCATCGACCAGTCCCTCGGCATGGGCGGCATCGAGCCCGGGCAGAACGACATCGGTGATGTAGTCGCCGTTGCGGCCCTTGTAGTCCGCAGGCGTCGCGTGGGCGGCGAGATAGCTGGTGACGACGCGCACCGGGCGCAGCGTTTCGAGCTTGCGCGCGGCGCGCAGCATGTTGAGTTCGGCCGTGACGTTGAGGCCGTAGCCCGACTTGATTTCGACGGTCGAGACGCCTTCGGACAAAAGCGTCTCGAGACGCGGCAGGGCGCCTTCGACAAGCTGGTCAACCGTCAGCGCATTGGTCGCCTTCACCGAGGAGACGATGCCGCCGCCGGCCCGCGCGATCTCTTCATAAGTTGCGCCTTCGAGCCGCATCTGGAATTCGCGGGCGCGGTTGCCGCCGTGCACGAGATGGGTGTGGCAGTCGATCAGAGCCGGCGTCATGACGCGTCCCTGGCAATCGGTCGTTTCAAGGCCGCGTGCGAGTTCGGCGGGCAGGTCGCGCTCCGGTCCCGCATAGGCGATGCGTCCATCGACGACCCCAACAGCCGCATCCTCAAGGAGGCCAAGGCCGTCAACGGTTTCGCCGAGCGTCACGAGCCGGACGTTGCGCCAGATGCCGGATGCCTGATTGCGGGTCGAGAGTTCGTTCATTAGGTCGCCTCCACTGGATATAATGTATATACATATTAACCTGTTCCACAAGAGGAAATTTAAGGCGCCTGCGGAAAAGGAAAGGGCGGCGGGGCTGCCGGGACCGGAGCGCGCGTCTGAGGAGATGGCCGTAGAGCCCTGATTTCGCCGGAATTTTGCCACCGGTTCCCGTATTGCTCGCGCGCAAAAGAAAGGCTCCGAACCCTGAGGGTTCGAAGCCTTGCATGTATTGTTGGAAAGGAGATCGCTCCTCGGAGGTCCCGTCGCGTCGCGAAATCGGATCTCGCTAGGCCACGTGATCCGCCTTGACGCGCAGTCGCTCAACCACTTCGACGAAGCGATTTCCGGCAATTTCCAGCCGGCCGCTGTTGTCGATCAGGTTGACGTCGGGGCCGGCGGTGACATCCGGCGCCTGGCGGCTGAGGCGCCGCAGCACCTCTTCCTCGCTCTCGCGTCCACGCTCGGCAAGTCGCCTTGCAAGAACCGGCGTCTCGGCGGTGATGACGACGACGGCGATGTCGCCGAAGGCGTCCCGGAACGCCGGCAGGGCACCCCGACTGCCATTGACGATCGCCGTCATGCCGCTCCTGACATTCTGGAGCACCGCGGAGGGGATGCCGTATTTCAGGCCATGCGCATCCCAGGAGACGGCGAAGGCGCCGTCCTTTCGCATCTCGACGAACTCGTCCTCCGACACGCTTTCATGCACTTCACTGCCGGCATCTGACGGGCGGGTGATGACGCGGCGAACGAAATGCACGTCGTGATAGTCGGCAAAGTGCCGGGCGGCGAAGCCCATGACGCTGTCCTTGCCGGCGCCGCTCGGTCCGACGACGACGACGAGCGCGCCGCCCTGTTCGTTCGCGCTCATGCGACACGCCGTCCTTCGCGCCAGACGGAGCGAACGACCGGGATGCCTTGCCTGCGGTGGACGCGGGCGATGTCGGCGCGCAGGCCAACGGCAATGCGGCCGCGGTCATCAAGGCCGACGGTGCGTGCCGGCGTCGAGGTCACCATGGCGATCGCCCTTGGCAGGTCGATGGCGTCGAGTTCGTCGGAGAGCACGAAGGGCGCGTGGATCAGGCTGAAGGGCACATAGTCCGAGGACAGCACGTCGAGCACGCCGCGCTCTGCCAGGTCGCGGGCGGCGATGTTGCCCGAGTGCGACTTGCCGCGCACGATGTTCGGCGCGCCCATGAGCACGCTCAGGCCTGCCTTGTGCGAGGCTTCGGCGGCCTCGAAGCTCGTCGGGAACTCGGCAAGCTTGATGCCGAAGCCGATCGACTCCTCGACGTGATCGACGGTCGCATCGTCATGGCTGGCAATCGTGATGCCGCGGGCCGCACAGGCCTCGGCGAGTGCTGTGCGATGCGGGCCGGCATATTTCGCCGAAAGCGCCTGCTGGCGCTCGACGAAGCGGGCGAACTCGGCGTCCGAGAGGCCGCGCTTGGATTTGTAGTAGAGCGTATACTGGTCCATCGTCTGGAACTGACGCTGGCCCGGCGCATGGTCCATCAGCGACACCAGCTTGACCTGCGGGTCGTTGCGGAAGTCCTCGTAGTGGTCGAGCACGTCGGAGGTCGAAACTTCGCAGCGCAGGTGGATCAGGTGATCGGCGCGCAGGCGACCCTCTTCCTTGGCCTGTGCCAGCGCATCGGCCATGCTGCGCATCTCGCCCTTCTGAAAGCCACCATCTTCATCGGAGCCGAGCCGCAGGCAGTCGAAGACCGTGGTGATGCCTGATGTCACGACCTGTGCGTCGTGGGCCTGGATCGCCGCGATCTTCAGCCAGCGCACGCCCGGGCGCGGCGAGTAGTGGGCTTCGAGGTGATCGGTGTGCAGCTCGATGAGGCCGGGGATCAGATAGTCGCCTTCGAAGTCCTCGCCGCTCGCAACTATGCCCTCGGAAATATCGGCAATCTTGCCGTCGCGGATCAGCACCGAGCCATCGAGGATACTATCCTCGAGGACGATGCGGGCGTTGGTCAGAACCTGTTCTTTGCTCATCTCATGCAATCTTTCGTTGGGTGTCGCTGCCGAGCGGCAGCAGGGAGCGGACAGTAAAGGGGGCGCCGCGCTCAGGCTCGACGAAGAGCGCGACTGACGTGACGGGAAGCGGCTTGCCGATATGCTCGGCAAAGGTGGTTTCGAGCGCGGTACGCATGATGCCACTGGTTTCAGCGGGCACCGGGCCGGTCAAGGTCAGATGGAACTGAAACTCTTCGAAAACATAGGGATAGCCCCATTCCCTGAGATAACGCCTCTGGCGCTCCGGCAGAGCCTCCGGCTTGCGGCGGGCAAAATCCGCATCCGACAGCGGGGCGCGGAAGGGGTCGAAGCGATAAACCGCGTCTTCGGCGAGATCCTGCAACTCGTCGGAGGGGGCGGAGGGCACGAGCGCGAAGAACGGACCGAGCTGGTGCAGAATGATCTCAGGGATTTCGAACGGATCGAGGTCGGCAGCAAAACACTCGAAGATGTTGAGAAGTTCTTCCTCGCTCCGGCCCTCCGCCAGCTCGAACGGCGCCTTCAGCGTGCCGTGGAAGCCGTAGCGTCGTGGATCGGCCGTCAGTGCGTGCTGCAGCCCCGTGTCGAGACCTGCGATCTCAGGGGGACCGAAGTGCGCGCCGGTAAAGGCGTCACGGCCGAGCCAACGGGACGCGGTCTGCGACAGCCGGTCGTCCGCCGGCGGCGCGAAGTAGATTGCATAACGCACGGTCTTCACTTTCTTGTAGCGACCGGCCCGCCGGGGCGGCGGGTCGATTGTTTGCGGGATGCGATGCGCAGCTAGCCGATTTCCATGACAACATCATGATGGCGGGCGCGCTTTTGCAAGGTTGTCGTCAATGTGCCTTGCGACCCATCAGGCGCGAACGGCACGCGTTCGAGATGCTGTCGAAAATAAAGACAACCAGCAAGATCAGAAGCACCATGTAGGCGACATTTTCCCAATCGGAATTGGTGCGCATCGCCTCCCAGAGCTTCAGGCCGATGCCGCCTGCGCCGACGGCGCCGATGATCGTTGCCGAGCGGGTGTTCGATTCCCAGAAATAGAGCGCCTGGCTGGCAAAGACCGGCAGCACCTGAGGCAGTACGCCGAAGCGTTGCACGGCAAGCGGCGCAGCCCCCACCGACTTCACGCCCTCGCGCTGCTTGTCATCGATATTTTCCAACGCCTCGGAATAGAGTTTGCCCAGCGTACCGGTGTCGGTGAAGAAGATAGCCGAGATGCCGGCAAGCGGTCCGGGACCGAAGGCGCGGGTGAAGAACAGCGCCCAGATGAACATGTCCACCGATCTGAGGAAGTCGAAGAATCGCTTGACCAGCTGATTGGTCAGGAAGCTCGGGGTGATGTTGCGCGCCGCGAGGAAGCAGAGCGGGAAGGCGATCAGCGAGGCAAAGAGCGTACCGACGAAGGCCATGACCACGGTCTGCAGCAGCTTCGTCCAGACGTCCAGATGCTGCCACTCGGCATTGTAGAGAATGTTGTTCCAGGCGAGTGACAGGTTGGACCGCGCCGGATCGATGCGCTCACCGGATGTGATGAGCGAGGCGACTTCGCCATAGCTCATGCGGAAGAAGGGCGAGTTGGTGTCGAAGAGGAAATTCGCCCAGCCGAAGAAGCGGTTGCGAACGGAAACCTCGTCGCCTTCGACTTCGGCCCAGCCGGTGGCACCGAAGGCGAGCACGATCTTTTCGCCGGGGCGCTTCTGCGTCGCCCAATTGGGCAGTGCGCCCTGTGGCGTCACCGTGTCGGCGCCATCGACGGCCATGACAAGGGTCTCGCCGCCATGGGTCGCCTTCACCAGGCCATCGGCGACCTCGATCCGGGTCGAGCGGTCATAGGTGACGAGGACGCGCGTCAGGACTTCTTCCGTTCGGGTTTCGACACGGTTCTGCGCGTCGGCCGTTGCGGTAGCGCCACCGAGGGCGGAGCCGGGCGCCATGAAGCTGAAGGACGAGCTCGCCTTCGGCTTTGCTGCCTGGATTGCCGTGGCGGGAACCTCCACGCGGCGCGTTACCGTTTGCCTGTCGAGTTCCACCCAAGCCGGATTGGGGTTGGGTCCGAGCGGCGAATTGCGTTGGTAGTTGAGGCTCATCGTCCGGTCGGGCGCGACGTGGATTTCCGGGCGCACCTCATAGGAGACCCAGTCGGCGAGATAGGTGCCGGCAATGCCCCAGTTGGCATTGCCGAGCACCTGGCCGATCGAGAAGAACCACCAGCTGAAGATGAGATAGAAGACGACGCCGCCGGCGATCGCTGCGGTGCGCATGCGCTTGGACGCCGAGGATTTCAGGAGTTCGGGATGGCGGCTCGCGATCGCGTCCATTTCCATCGGGTTCAAACGTGTGGTCGTGGTCATGGCGCGCACCTACTGGGCAAGCTGGAAGGCCTGCTCGCCGACGAGGCGGCGGCGAAGCCAGGCGGAAAACTGGTCGACGGCGAAAATGGTCGCAAACAGCAGGATGACGATTGCAAGCGTCTTTGCCTGATGGCCCTGGCCGATCGACAGGCGCAGCAGTTCGCCGATGCCACCGCCACCGACGGCGCCGATGATGGTCGAGGCACGCACGTTGATCTCGAGGCGCAACAGGAAATAACTGGTGAAGTTGGGCAGCACCTGCGGCACCATGCCGAACCAGACGCGCTCGATCCAGTTGCCACCGGCGGCGCGCAGACCCTCGTCCGGCTTCATGTCGGCGTTTTCGACCACTTCGTAGAAGAGCTTGCCGAGCGCGCCGATCGTGTGGATCGAGACGGCGGCGATCGCCGGAATGGGGCCGAGCGAGAGGATGGCGAGGAAAAAGCCGGCGATCACCACTTCGGGAAAGGCGCGCAGGATCTCCATGACGCGGCGAACAGTACCGCGGATCCAGGGATTGGGCATCAGGTTGCGTGACGCGAGGAAGCAGAGCACGAAGCCGAAGGTGGTGCCTATGACGGTGGAGAAGATCGCGATGTTCACGGTCTCCAGCATCTTGTGCACGTATTCGGGGATGTAGAAGCTTTCGGTCAGATACAACCGGCCCTCGGGGTAGTTGTACTTGAAGCTGCCGTCGTCATAGGGCGAGGGCAGGTCGAACATGGCGCGGAAAATTTCCAGGCCGTCGCGCGGGGCGAGATCGCCGACGAAATCGAAGAAATGCGGCAAACGGTCGAAGAACTTGCCGGCGTTGGAATCGTTGGCGAACCACAGCGAGCCCGAGAGCGCCAGGAACAGAACGCCGAAGCCGAGCCAGGAGTAAAGCCGGCGGCGGGAACTGAGTTCCTGCCAGTGACGCTCGATGACGGCGCCGTTGTCGCTCAGATGCCGCGGGAGCAGGGAAGTTGCCATGACCGTTCCGGCTTTCGCCGGCCTCTTTAGCATTCCAGGAAAAGTGCGAAGCGGTTTTTCCGTCAGGAAATGCGTGAAAACAAATCAGCATTCCAGGAAAAGTGCGAAGCGGTTTTTCCGTCAGGAAATGCGGGAAATAAGCGATGGACATGCCCTGAAGCCGGGTCAGAGCAGGCTCTTCAAACAGGGAAACGCTGGCCGTTTGGGCGGCCAGCGTTCCCGGGGTATGCGCGCTATCAGCCGCCGATCGTTGCCTTGCGGGCGTCGATGATCGGCTTGTAGAAATCCGAGTTGACTTCGGTGAAGCCGGTGAAGTCACCGCCCTGGATGGCCGAGAAGCAGGCAGCATCGGTCTTCGGCAGGTCGAGCATGAACTGCTTGAACTTCGCCTTCATGTCGTCGTTCATCGAGGTGCGTACGACGATCGGGCCGTTCGGGATCAGCGGCGACTTCCAGAGTTCGACCAGGTCGTTCATGTCGAGGATGCCCTTGTCGACCATCTTCTTGAGATTGCCCGAGGTGTAGCCGTCCTTGAATTCGCCGACGCCCGAGCCGAAGGTCGTGCCGGCATCAAACGTGCCCTTGACGACTTCGAGAACGAGGTTTTCGTGACCGCCGCCGAAGCCGGTTTCACCGAAGAATTCCTTGACCGGGGCGCCGATCGCTTCCGGCAGGGTGACGAGCGGGACGAGGTAGCCTGAGGTCGAGTCCGGATCGGCGAAGCCGAGCTTCTTGCCCTTCAGGTCTTCGATCTTGGTGATGCCGCTATCCTTGCGGGCAACCATGATCGAGTGGTAGCCGGTCGAGCCGTCGGTCTGGACGGTCGTCAGGATCGGCTCGACGG
The DNA here is from genome assembly GCF_002940685.1 of Ensifer adhaerens. GTDB lineage: Bacteria > Pseudomonadota > Alphaproteobacteria > Rhizobiales > Rhizobiaceae > Ensifer > Ensifer adhaerens_E. The sequence goes on from NZ_PNFP01000007.1 coordinate 243,944, forward strand.
CGTCAGCCTTGGCGAGGTAGATCTTGGCGTAGCCGGAAGCGCCGAGCTCGGCATAGTCGAGCGTGCCGCCGAGCAGGCCCTGGATAACGCCGTCATAGTCGGCGGCCGGGAACAGCGAAACCTTTTCGACGCCGATGGCGGCCGGCAGCTTGTCGACGAGGCACTGGAAGTTGCGCAGGCGGTCGGCTTCGTTTTCGCCGCCGAGGATGCCGATGCGGAATTCCTTCAGGTCTTCCGCCTGGGCGTGGCCGACGAGGGCGAGGAGCGCGACGGCGCCCAGAAGAGCTTTCTTCAGCATAAGGTTCTCCCGTGTCCGGCTCGGCCGGATCTATTCGGTTTCAAAGAGGTGCCCTTGACGCGGGCTTTCGATCGTGGCGAGCGTCAGATGCCGGCCAGTGCCAGCGGCTTGAGGCCGGCCGATGCCGTTTCTTCCTGCGGTGCTGCCGCCGGAATGTTGATGCTGGTGGAGGTCATCGATTCCTCGATGCCCGTATCGGCGCCGTAGATCTCGGCAACCGCTGCCGCCGTCAGATCCCTCGGCTGGCCGTCGAAGACGACGCGGCCATGCGCCATGCCGATGATGCGTTCGCAATAATTGCGCGCGGTATCGAGCGTGTGGAGATTGGTAATAACGGTGATGCCGTCGCGCTCGTTGATGTCGCGAAGCGCATCCATGACGATCTTGGCGTTCAGCGGATCGAGCGAGGCGATCGGCTCGTCGGCAAGCAGAACTTTCGGCTGCTGCATCAGTGCGCGGGCGATGGCGACGCGCTGCTGCTGGCCGCCGGAAAGCGTGCCGGCCGCTTGAAGGGCGGTCTGTTCGATACCGAGGCGCTCGAGCGCGCCGATCGCCATGATGCGCTCTTCGCGGGTGAACATGTTGAGGATGCTCAAGACGGTCGAGCGGTGGTTGAGGCGGCCGAGAAGCACGTTGGTGAGCACGTCGAGACGCGGCACCAGGTTGAACTGCTGGAAGATCATGGCGCAGTCGCGCTGCCAGGTGCGAAGTGCCGCACCCCGAAGCGAGGAAACTTCCGCGCCGTCGAAGTCGATCGAGCCGGAGGACAGGTCGACGAGGCGGTTGATCATGCGCAGCAGCGTCGACTTGCCCGCGCCCGAACGGCCGATCACGCCGACCATCTGCCCTTGCGGGATGTCGAAGGTAACCGAACTCACGGCTGTCTTCTTGCCGAACTGGCGGGTTACGTTCTTCAACTGAAACATGTCTAGCAGGTCCTCTTTCGGGGAGACCGGTCATCGGTATGACACCTGCCATATCGGCGCTTCATGAAAGCGGAATGTCAGTTTGTTGTAAGTTCTGTTACAGTTCACAGCTCGACGGACCGCTGACGGAAATAGCGGCAAGTAGCTGGCATGTTGTTCCCCGGGGCTGGTCGCAGAGGATCCCACAGCATGAGGATTGGAGTTCTGGGGGCGGGCGCGATCGGCGGCTTTGTCGGCGGTTGCCTGTTGGCGGCCGAGGCGGAGGTCACCTTCGTTGGCCGCGCAGCACGCGGGGCGGTCTGGCTCAAGGATGGATTGCGGCTGACCGATCTTGACGGCCGCGACGACTTCGTCGAGCCCGGGCGAATTGTCTATTCCGATGCCATCTCGTCGCTCAGGTCATGCGATGTCATCCTCTTGACCGTCAAGTCCGGCCAGACGGCTGAGGCTGCCAGCCAGCTTTCCTCGGAGCTTCGTCCCGGTACGCCGGTTCTCAGCCTGCAGAACGGCATCAGAAACGCTGCAACGCTGCAACTTCTGCTGCCGCCGGCCAAAGTCCTGCGTGGCATGGTGCCGTTCAACGTCACGGCGCCCGGGCCTGCGCATCTGCATCGCGCGACGGAAGGAGACATCGCCGTCGACGACGATCCGTCGATGGCTTTGGTCGCGCCGTTCTTCAGTGCCGCCGGCCTGCCGCTGCAGCTTCGCCGTGACATGGAGGCGGTGCAGTGGGCCAAGCTGCTGATGAACCTCAACAATGCGATCAATGCGCTCTCGGGGCTGCCGCTGCGCCAACAGCTCGGCATGCGCGGCTTTCGTCGATGTCTGGCGCTCGGCCAGCGGGAAGCGCTCTCGTTGCTGGAAGTGGAGGGCCGCATTCGGCCCGCGCGCCTGACGCCGCTTCCGCCAGGCTGGCTGCCGGCCGTGCTCGATCTGCCGGACGGCCTGTTCCGGTTGCTCGCAAGCCGCATGCTGAAGATCGATGCGACGGCGCGTTCCTCGATGGCGGACGATCTTGCCGCCGGCCGGTTCCCCGAAGTGGACTGGATCAACGGCGAGGTCGTCGCGCTGGCGACGAAACTTGGACGACGGGCGCCCGTGAACGCGCGGCTTTGCGCGCTGGTCAAGGAGGCTGCGGCGTCCGGGCTGAAGGCGTGGCAGCCCGAGGCGCTGCTTGATGATCTTGAACGCGCCGCGCGGCCAGCCGCGCCGGCGACAGACGCTGACGCGCCCGAGGCTCAGGCGGATGGCCGTGGATCCTAGCATGGTGCCGGGCCAAGGGCCGCCGGTATTGCGTGTTCGCTAGCCCTGGGAACCCGGCAAGCCTGCCCCCGGTATATAAAGTGCGATCGGCCTTATTTCGTAGATTGCCGTCGGATTGCTGCGGCGCAGTTCGCGCGCCGCCTCGATTGCCGCCTCGATCGTCGGGAAGTCCACGACATAGAGCCCCAGCAATTCCTCCTTGGTTTCGGCAAAGGGGCCGTCGATGACGATGCCAGCGCCCGGGCCGCGGAGCGTGACGGCGCCTTCGGCGGGACCAAGCCGCGCGGCCGGACCAAATGCCTTCTGCGCAACGAAACGGTGATGCACCTCGAGCAGGTCGGACATCAGCGCCGCGTCCTCCTCCTCGCTCCAGGATTCGACCACCCCTGCCGTGTGATAAGCCAAGATCGCATAATACATGAACCGTCCTCCCTGATGTATTCGTGTCAGGTTTTGCCGGTGGGTTCAATCTCGCGGACCATGTGTCAGCGGCGTGTATACCGGGCCGGCGTTTGCGCGCTGACGCTTACGGCAGCGATTGCGTCGCCTTCGCTTGCCGTCGACCCGCTGCGGTTTCGGATCTCTCAGGCCTCCAGTCGCTCCGGGCTGAACGTGGAGGGATCGAGGCCAGCCGATCCAAAACCCTTCGGCACGGGCGCGCCGACGAGGAGGTTTGCGGCGAACGCGCCGAGCGCGGGCGAGGTGAGAATGCCGTAGCCGCCCTGGCCGGCGAGCCAGAAGAAATCCGGACGTTCGCGCGCAAAGCCGATCACCGGCAGCTTGTCCGGCGAGAAACTGCGCATGCCGGCCCAGCTCTTGAAGATGCGGCGAACCGGCACGGTCGTTGCCTCCTCGATATAGTGCGCCGCCCAGGCGACGTCGATTTCCTCGGGCTGGACGTCGGCGGGTTCGCACGGCGTGGCGTCGGCGGGCGAGGAAAGCAGCCGTCCGCCCTCGGGCTTCATGTAGAAGTCTTCGTCGATTTCGTTGATCTCAGGCAGGGTCAGCGCATCGATGCCTTCGGGAAGATCGACGGTGATTGCCGTGCGACGGTGCGGCACGATGCCGACGGGGGCGACACCGAAGATCTCGGCAACCGGATCGGCCCAGCCGCCGGCAGCATTGACGATCGTCTTGGCGCGGACTTCGCCGGCGCTCGTCGACAGAACCCAGCGGTCGCCGTCCCGGCGCGGGGCCAGCACGTCCGAGCGCTCGATGATCGCCGCGCCGTGGCGGCGCGCACCGCGGACGTAACCTTGCAGCAGGTTCTCGACTTCGATGTCCCAGAACTGCGGATCGTAATAGGCCGCGGCCACGTAGTCGCGGCGCAGGATCGGTACGCAGGCAATCGCCTCGTCGATGGTCAGCCGCCTAAGGTCGGGATTGGCGCGGCTCTCCTCGGCGAACACCTCCTCGAACCGGGCAATCTTCTCGGCCTTGGCGATCATCACGCCGCCGCGCTGCTTGAGCAGCGCCACCTCGGAGAAGCCTTCGGGTGGACTGTCGAAGAAGCTCTTGGAGATCGCCGCCAGCGCACAGACCTCCGGCGCATTGTAGCGCAGCACGAATTCCGCGGCCGAACGGCCGGTGCTGTGATAGCCGAGCCCTTCCTCCCGTTCGATCACCGCCACGGAACGGTGCGGCGCCAGGAAATAGGCGAGCGACAGTCCGGCAATCCCGCCGCCAATGATTGCCACATCGTAGTCCTGCATGCCTGCCTCCGTTGCTTGTCGGCCGGACCATAGGCAAGCTGTCATCCGCGTTCAAATTTATAACCGGAAAGGTGGCTATCAATCTTGATGATGGTCAGGCGCTCTCATCGAGGCAGTGATCCAGCGGCTCGGTATCGGCGACATGGGCCAGGAAGGCGGCCTCCGCCGGATTGAGGATCGCGTTCGGATTGGAGATCCGGAAGACGTCCGTGGTCGGGAGATCGGAGTAGGGCGGCAGCTGCCAGATCTGGCCATCGGCGACGGCGGGTGCCGCGAGATGATCGGGCAGCATGCCGATGCCGACATTGGAAGCGATCAGCCTCATGACCTCCTCGACATTGCAGGAGACGGCACGCACCTGCTGGCCGAAGGAGCCGATGGCCCGCACCGCCGTTACCGAGTTCATGTGCTGTCCGCCCAGCACGTCGGCGATGAAGGCGATATAGGGATTGCCCCTGAGATCGTTGAAGTCGACGCCTTCGACCCCGAACAGCGGGTGGCTTCGGCCGCAGTAAAGCGCATAGCGCTCGCGCACGTGGAAGCGCTTGTTGAGCCAATCGGGGATGTTGCCGTCGCAAAGCCCCATGGTCGCGACATTGCGCTCGACGGCGCTCAGGATGTCCACCGTCGTTGCCACGGTGATCGATATCGTCACCTTCGGGTGCAGGCGGAAGAAACTTTCGAGCTTGCGATCCCAGGCGGGATTGTGCGCGTGGCTGACGGAGTGGATGTTGAGGTGGCCGGTGACCTCTTCGCCGGCGGTCTCCAGAACATTGGGCAACCGGATCACGGCTGCGAAGATGTCGCGGCACTGGGCATGCAGCCGGGCGCCGGCGTCTGTGAGGTTGAAGCGGCCGGGGCGCCGGTCGATGAGCTTCTGGCCGAAGGTCTGCTCCAGCCGTTTTAGCGCCATGCTGACGGCCGGCTGCTGCAGGAGCAGCCGGTTGGCGGCGGCCGTGATGCTGCCTTCCTCGACGAGCACGACGAAGGTGCGCAGCAGATTCCAGTCGAGATTGTGGGCGAAGCGTTCGAGGCGGTCGTTGGCCATGGGTGCTGCTTACATATCTCTTCGGCTATCCGGGCCGCATTCGCGCGGGATGATCGAAACCTGCGAAGTTTGTGGCGATATTTCAGCGATTTGCAACATGGGGCGCGGCAGCGCGATCCGTGGTCCATTCCCTCAGCGCATGAGGCGGTGCCTCAATTTCGTTTGAAACGGTATGCACCCCTTGCGATAACGTGAGCCGAATAATCCGATGGGAGAGAAACATGGCCGGCAAGACGCAATTTCAATGGGATGATCCGTTCCTCCTCGAAGATCAGCTGACCGAGGATGAGCGCATGATCCGCGACACCGCGCGAGCCTATGCGCAGGACCGGCTGCAGCCGCGCGTCATCGACGCCTACCGCGAAGAATCGACCGATCCTGAGATCTTCCGGGAAATGGGCGAGCTCGGCCTGCTCGGCGTGACCGTTTCTGACGCCTATGGCGGCGTCGGCGCTTCCTACGTCGCCTACGGCCTCGTCGCCCGTGAAGTCGAGCGCGTCGATTCGGGTTACCGCTCGATGATGAGCGTGCAGTCCTCGCTGGTGATCTATCCGATCTATGCCTACGGTTCCGAAGAGCAGAAGCAGAAGTACCTGCCGAAGCTGATCAGCGGCGAGTGGATCGGCTGCTTTGGCCTGACCGAGCCCGACGCCGGTTCTGACCCCGCCGGCATGAAGACCCGTGCCATCAAGACAGAGAGCGGCTACCGCCTCGTCGGCTCGAAGATGTGGATCTCCAACGCGCCGCTCGCCGACGTCTTCGTTGTCTGGGCGAAGTCGGAAGCCCATGGCGGCGCCATCCGCGGCTTCGTACTCGAAAAGGGCATGAAGGGCCTTTCCGCTCCGAAGATTGCCGGCAAGCTGTCGCTGCGCGCCTCGATCACCGGTGAGATCGTCATGGACAATGTGGAGGTCGGCGAGGAGGCGCTGCTGCCGAATGTTGAAGGCCTCAAGGGTCCGTTCGGCTGCCTCAACCGCGCGCGCTACGGCATTTCCTGGGGCGCGCTCGGTGCTGCCGAATTCTGCTGGCATGCGGCGCGCCAGTACGGTCTCGACCGCAAGCAGTTCAACCGCCCGCTCGCCCAGACGCAGCTCTTCCAGAAGAAGCTTGCCGACATGCAGACGGAGATCACGCTCGGCCTGCAGGGCTCACTGCGCGTTGGCCGCCTGATGGACGAAGGCCGCGTGGCGCCGGAAATGATCTCGATCGTCAAGCGCAACAATTGCGGCAAGGCCCTCGACATCGCCCGCATGGCCCGCGACATGCATGGCGGCAACGGCATTTCCGAGGAATACCAGGTGATGCGCCACATGGTGAACCTCGAGACGGTCAACACCTATGAAGGCACGCATGACGTTCACGCGCTGATCCTCGGCCGCGCCCAGACCGGCCTGCAGGCCTTCTTCTGATCGGTGCCGCCATGGAAGCGCCGCTGAAGGGCATACGTGTCCTGGAACTGGCCCGCATCCTCGCGGGCCCTTGGATCGGCCAGACGCTGGCCGATCTCGGTGCCGACGTCATCAAGGTGGAAAGCCCGGCCGGCGACGACACCCGCACCTGGGGCCCGCCTTTCGTTGCGGGTGAGGACGGCGAGAAACTCGACGCCGCCTATTTCCACGCCTGCAACCGCGGCAAGCGCTCGGTCGTACTCGACTTCACGACGGAGGAGGGCCAGGAGGCGGTGCGCCGCCTTGCCGCCCAGTCGGATGTCCTGCTCGAGAACTTCAAGGTCGGCGGGCTTGTGAAATACGGGCTCGACTACGAGAGCCTGAGGAAGATCAATCCACGGCTGATCTATTGCTCGGTCACCGGCTTCGGCCAGGATGGGCCCTATGCCCATCGTGCCGGCTACGACTACATCGTCCAGGGCATGAGCGGCATCATGGATCTGACCGGCGAGCCCGATCGCGAGCCACAGAAGATCGGTGTCGCCTTCGCCGACATCTTCACCGGCCTTTATGGCGTGATCGCTGTGCAGGCAGCCCTTGCCCAGCGCGAGCGTACCGGCGCGGGGCAGCAGATCGACATGGCGCTGCTCGACTGCATGACCGGGGTGCTCGCCAACCAGGCGCTGAACTTCCTGGTTTCCGGCAAGGCGCCGCGCCGGCTCGGCAATGCCCATCCGAACATCGCGCCCTATCAGGTCTTCCCGACCTCTGACGGTCATCTGATCGTCGCTGTTGGCAACGACCGGCAGTTCGTGAAGTTCTGCACCTTGCTCGGGCGTTCGGATCTTGCGACCGACGAGCGTTATCTCACCAATGCGCTTCGGGTGCAGAACCGGGACACGCTGACGCCGGAACTCGCCGCTGAAACCGCGAAGATCGAGCGCGACACGTTGTTGAAGCTGCTCGAAGATGCCGGTGTGCCCGGCGGGCCAATCAACACCGTTGCCGACGTTTTTGCCGATCCGCAGATCGAGCATCGGCAGATGCGGGTGGATACGCCGCATTCGGGGGCCGCTGCCGGCACCTCTCCGGGGGTGAGGACGCCGATCCGGTTTTCGGCCGCCGAGCTTGCGCTTGAGCGTGGCGTGCCGCGGCTTGGAGAGCATACGGCCGAGGTGTTGGCGGAAATCGGGATGGACGCCTCGAAGCGCGACTAGCGCCACGTGAGGTGCAAGCCTTTCGTTAAGGCGCAACCTGAAGAAAACAGCGAAAGCCCTGGAAATCGGAGAGATTTCCAGGGCTTCTTTGTTAGGCCTTGAGGGCGCGATCAAACACGCGCGACAGCCGCTCGGCGAAGCCGCGCGGGTCCTGTGGCTTGTCGCCATCAAGCACGCGCGCCTGGTCGAGCAGGAGTTGAACGGCGTCCGTGCGGAATGCCGTGTCGCCGGCGGGGCTCGCGGCCATGGCTGTGATCAGTGCGTGGCTAGGGTTGATTTCGAGGATTGGCTTGGGGGCGTCGTCGAGACGCCCGGCGCCCTGCAGCATCTTTTCAAGCTGGCGGTCGGGGCCGTGTTCGGGTGCCACCAGGCAGACAGCGCTTTCCGTCAGACGGTCGGAGGTGCGCACGTCCGAGACGGCCGCGCCGAGGGTTTCCTTGGCAAAGGCGACGAAGTCGATGACCAGCTGGCTCGCCTGCGGCGCCTCTTCCTTGCCGCCCTCGGGCTTGGCGATGGCGCTGAGATCGGCAGCACCCTGCGTGATCGATTTCCAGGGCTTGCCGTCGAAGTCGGGGGCAGACGTCACCCAGAAGCTGTCGACCGGATCGGTCAGAAGCAGCACCTCGATGCCGCGGGCGCGGAAACCTTCGAGCTGCGGCGAGGCCTTGAGCTGGCCGACATTGTCGCCGGTCAAGTAATAGATCGCCGACTGGCCGTCCTTCATGTCCTTGACGTAATCCGCAAGGCTGCGCTGGCCCTCATCCGAGGTGGTGGTGCGGAAGCGCGACAGCGCCACCAGCTGCTCACGGCGCTCGTAGTCTTCGTAGATGCCTTCCTTCAGCACGCTGCCGAAGTTCTCCCAGAGCTTGTCGAAGGTCTCGGTCTCGTTTTCCGCAAGCTTCTCGATCGCCGTCAGCACGCGATTGGTGACGCCCTTGCGGATACTGGCAAGCAGCGGGCTTTCCTGGATCATCTCGCGCGAAACGTTGAGCGGCAGGTCCGACGTGTCGACGAGGCCGCGCACGAAACGCAGGTAGCGCGGCAGCAATTCGGCTTCGTCGGTGATGAAGACGCGCTTGACGTAGAGCTTCATCCGGCCCTTGCGGTCCGGGTCGAACAGATCGAACGGCTTGGAGCCGGGCACGAAGGCAAGAGCCGTATACTCGTGGCGGCCTTCGGCGCGGAAATGCACCGTCAGCGCCGGGTCGTCATACTGGCCGGCGACGCCGCGGTAGAAATCGGCGTAGTCTTCCTTGCTGATCTCGCTCTTCTGCTTGGTCCAGAGTGCTGTGCCATCGCCGACCTGAACCGGCTCGGCGCCGGGCTTTTCCAGGATCGAGATCGGTACCGGCACGTGGCCGGACTGATCCTTGACGATGCGCTCGACCGTCCAGCGCGACGTATAGGTCTTGGCATCCTCCATCAGATGGAGGGTAATGCGGGTGCCGCGCGCCGGGGCGTCGGCGAGTTCGGCGGCCGAAACCGTGTAGCTGCCCTTGCCGTCGGAGGACCACAGGAAGGCGTGTTCCGAGCCGGCGCGGCGCGAGACGACGTCGACCTTGTCGGCGACCATGAAGGCGGAATAGAAGCCGACGCCGAACTGGCCGATGAGCTGCGCGCCCTCCTTGCCCTGCGCCGCCTCGATGCGCTCCATGAAGGCGCGCGTACCGGAGCGAGCGATCGTTCCGAGCGCCTCGACCAACTCGTCGCGGCTCATGCCGATGCCGTTGTCCTCGACGACGAGCCGGCTGTTTTCCTCGTCGAGCGTCAGCGTGATACGCGGGGTCGGGTCGCCGGCCAGAAGTTCCGGCGAGACGATCGCCTCATAGCGCAGTTTCTCGCAGGCATCCGCGGCGTTCGAAATCAGTTCGCGGAGGAAGACGTTCTTGTCGGAATAGACCGAATGCACCATCAAATGGAGCAGTCGCGCCACATCGGCTTCGAAGACATGTTTCTCTACGGACATTTCGGTTTCGCTCATTGCCTGGCAACTCCTTTGGGTTTCGCCCCAATTGGCAAGCGGTGTCCGGAATTTCAAGTCTCGTCTTGCGGCGGGCGTGTTTATGTATGATGCTGCAGTGCGAAAAGACGTGAACATCGGTGGGACGTGGGCGCATTGGCCAGCGGGCGGGAAGACAAGTCGAAACGCTGACAAATCGCGGCAACACGCCACTGCTATGCTCCCGCGCCCTGGCGTTTCTAGTCGTCATGCCGAATTAGGGTCGCGGGGCGCCCGCATGCCTCTTTTGACGTAAGTCAACGCCTGATCACGCGCACTGCCCTATAGCCTTCGGGGACAGGCCCGACCTCAATCGCACCGAGGAGTGGACGTTATGCCCAAGCAATCCACGATTTCGACGATGCCGACTTTCGCTGACGCCTACGCCTATTCGCTCGACGCCTGGCAGCGTTCGGTCCTCTTTCTCGACGTCATGCGCCAGCGCGGCGCGCAATACGAGGAACACAGGACGCAGACCGCGCCGAACGTGCTGGAGTTCGAGGCCCGGCTCGTCGTCGATGGGCGCGCGCTCGCGCGACCGGTGAACTATGCGCTGGTCAGCATCGTTCCGCCTGAGGGCGTGATCGTCGATCCGTGCAAGCGCCCCTTCGTCGTCGTCGATCCCCGGGCCGGCCACGGCCCCGGCATTGGTGGCTTCAAGGCCGACAGCGAAATCGGAGTGGCGCTGAAGGCGGGCCATCCCTGCTATTTCATCGGCTTCCTTCCTGATCCGGTTCCCGGCCAGACGATCGAGGACATCGCGTTTGCCGAGGCCGGCTTTCTCGAAACCGTCATCGCCCGCCATCCGCAGGCGGACGGCAAGCCCTGTGTGATCGGCAATTGCCAGGCCGGCTGGGCCGTGATGATCGTCGCGGCGCTCAGGCCGGAACTCTTCGGCCCGATCATCATCGCCGGTGCGCCGCTGTCCTACTGGGCCGGTGTGCACGGGCAGAACCCGATGCGCTACTCCGGCGGACTTCTCGGCGGCAGCTGGCTGACGGCGCTCACCGGCGACCTTGGCGGTGGCATATTCGACGGTGCGTGGCTGGTTCAGAACTTCGAGAACCAGAATCCGGCCAATACGCTCTGGACCAAGCAATACAATCTCTATTCGAAGATCGACACGGAAGCCGCGCGCTATCTCGGTTTCGAGCGCTGGTGGGGCGGCCACGTCACGCTCAATGCCGAGGAGATGCAGTTCATCGTCGACGAACTCTTCGTCGGCAACAAGCTCGCCGCCGGCGAAATCCGCACGTCGGACGGCACGGCGATCGACCTTCGCAACATCCGCGCGCCGATCGTCGTCTTCTGCTCCAAGGGCGACAACATCACCCCGCCGCAACAGGCGCTCGACTGGATCCTCGACCTCTATGACAGCGTCGACGAAATCCGCGCCTACGGCCAGACGATCGTCTACACGGTGCACGAGACCGTCGGACATCTCGGCATCTTCGTCTCCGCCGGCATCGCCCGGAAGGAACATGACGAGTTCGCGTCCAACATCGAGCTGATCGACGTGCTGCCGCCAGGCCTCTACGAGGCGGTGCTGACACCGGCGAGCGAGGCTGTCGAGGGCAGGGAACTCGTCTCCGGCGAGTGGCTGATGCGGTGCGAGCCACGCACGCTTGAGGATATCCGCGCACTCGGCGGCAACGACATCGAGGATGACAGGCGCTTCGCCACGGCGGCGAAGCTCTCGGAGATCAATCTGGCGCTCTATCGCACCTACCTGCAGCCGCTGGTCAAGGCGGCCGCGACGCCGCCTGTGGCGGAGGCGATGAGGAACATGCACCCGCTGCGCCTGCAATATGCGCTGTTTGGGCCGGATAATCCCTTCATGGCCTGGACGTCGGCGCTCGCCGAACATGTCCGTGAAAACCGCGAGCCTGCTGCGGCAGGCAACCCGTTCATTGCCTGGCAGGAGGCCCTGTCGCAGCAGATCGTGGACGGCCTGGACGCCTGGCGACGGACGGCCGAGTATCTTTCGGAGCAGAGCTTCCACGCCATCTATGGCGCGCCGAACCTGCAGGCCGCACTCGGTATCGATACGAACTCCAACCAGCCGCCGCGCAAGGCCGAGAAGAGCCTGCTTCACCAGGAGCTCGTCAAGGCACGGATCGCAGAACTCAAGGCCAGAATGGCAGAGGGCGGGACCTGTGAAGGGCTTGCCAGGGCCCTGACCTTCGTCGGCATGGCGCGCGGTGGCGCCGATGAACGCGGCTTCGAAGCGGTTCGCCGCCTCAGGCTTTCGCATCCGGAAGCACAGCGGCTGAGCCTGGCGGAGTTCAAGACCGTGATGCGGGAACAGTATTTCATGCTGCTGATCGACGAGGCGGCGGCCCTTGCCGCGCTTCCGAAGCTGCTTCCGCAAGCGGTCGAGGAGCGTCGCGCCGCCTTTGCGGCCCTGCGCGCGGTGCTGGAGGCATCCGGAGCCGTGACGGGCGTGGCTGCCGAGCGGTTGCAGCAGGTTGCGGCCCTCTTCCGCCTTGACAGCGAGCCGGCGGTTCCGATCCCGGCGGCCAAGATCGTTCGCAATCGCACAGCATCCTGAGGAGTATCGACGTGACCGAGACAGCCGCCCTGCCGATCGAGCAGTCCAAATACGATCTCCTGATTGCAACCGCGCGAGACGAAACGCCGGCGGTCACCATCGTCGCGCACCCGTGTGACGAGACCTCGTTGCGTGGCGCGCTCGAGGCGGCCCAATCCAGTCTGATCACGCCCATTCTCGTCGGGCCGGAAACGAAGATTCGCAGCGTTGCCGCCGACCATGGCCTCGACCTCGGCAGCTACGAGATTGTCGATGCGCCGCACAGCCATGCGGCGGCGGCCAAAGCGGTGGCGATGATCCGCGAGGGCCGCGGCGAACTGCTGATGAAGGGTAGCCTGCATACGGACGAGTTGATGAAGGAGGTCGCAGCGTCGGCGACCGGGCTTCGGACCGACCGGAGGATCAGCCACGTCTTCATCATGGACGTGCCCGGGCATGCCGAGACGCTGTTCATCACCGATGCCGCGATCAACATCTTTCCCGACCTCGAAGCCAAGCGCGACATCGTGCAGAACGCCATCGACCTCTGGGTGACGATCGGTCTCGGCGAGCCGCGCGTCGCCATTCTTTCTGCGGTTGAAACGGTGACGACGAAGATCCCCTCGACGATCGAGGCGGCAGCACTCTGCAAGATGGCCGAACGCGGCCAGATTACCGGCGGCCTCATCGACGGCCCGCTCGCCTTCGACAATGCGATCGACCCGGAGGCAGCGCGCATCAAGGGCATCACGTCGCCTGTGGCCGGCCGCGGACAGATCCTGGTGGTACCCGATCTGGAGGCGGGCAACATGCTGGCCAAGAACCTCACCTTCCTCTCCCACGCTGACGCCGCCGGCATCGTGCTGGGCGCGCGGGTTCCAATCGTGCTGACGTCGCGGGCGGACTCGGTGCGCACGCGCCTTGCCTCCTGCGCCGTCGCCTCGCTCTATGCGGCGCGGCGGCGCGCCATGCAGATCCCGGCGGTGTGACCATGGAGGCGCTTCTCGTCGTCAATGCCGGCTCGTCGAGCCTGAAGTTCCAGGTGTTCGGGATCACCGATCAGGGGCTCGAACGCCAGGTCAAGGGGCAGATCGGCGGTATCGGCACACGTCCGCGGCTACAGGCGAAGGGCGCCGACGGCGCCGTGCTGATCGACAAGAGCTATGATGCCGACGCCGTCGGCGATCTGCCGGCCGCGATCGCGGCGGCGCGCGACTGGCTGCTGACGCTGGAGGGCTTCACCTTGCGGGCCGTCGGCCACCGGGTGGTGCATGGCGGCCCCGATTTTGCTGCGCCGGTGCTGATCGATGCCGGCGTGCTCGATCGCCTCGCGAGCTACCAGGATCTCGCCCCGCTTCACCAGCCCAACAATCTTGCGCCGATCCGTCAGGCGATGGCGATCAATCCTGATGTGCCGCAGGTCGCCTGTTTCGATACCGCCTTCCATCATGGTCACCCGGAAGAGGTGAACTGCTACGCCATGCCGCGCAGCTTCTATGACGATGGCGTGCGGCGTTACGGCTTCCACGGCCTTTCCTATGAATATATCTCGGAGCGCCTGAGGGATGTGGCGCCCGAGGTCGCGGGTGGCCGCGTCATCGTTGCGCATCTCGGCAGCGGCGCCTCGATGTGCGCGCTCAGCAATGGCCACAGTGTCGAGAGCACCATGGGTTTCACGGCGCTCGACGGTCTGCCGATGGGAACGCGGCCTGGCCAGCTCGATCCGGGCGTCGTCCTCTATCTGATCCTGCAGCGCGGCATGAGCGCCCAGGCCGTTTCGGACCTGCTTTATCATGACGCCGGCCTCAAGGGGCTCTCCGGTGTGTCGAACGACATGCGCGACCTTCTTGCCAGCACGGATCCCCATGCCAGGCTCGCCATCGATCACTTCGTCTATCGCAGTGGGCTCAATGTCGGGATGCTTGCGGCCGCGCTTCGCGGCATCGACGCTTTCGTCTTCACGGCGGGCGTCGGCGAGAACTCGGCGCCGATCCGCGCCCGCATTGCAGAGAACATCGCCTGGCTCGGCGCCGAACTCGACCCGGCCGCCAACGAGGCGGGAGCGACGCTCATTTCTACGCCATCAAGCCGCGTTGCGCTCTATGTCATTCCAACCGACGAGGAGCTGATGATCGCGCGCCACACGCTCGCACTGCTTAAAACCCGCGCAGCCTGACCCATCGGAGACGTTTGATGTCCATTCCTGTCGCAAAGGCCAAACTTCTCGATGGCCGCAAGGGCCTGATCGTCGGCATTGCCAATGATCGCTCGATCGCCTGGGGCTGCGCCCGTGCCTTCCACGCCTTCGGGGCGGAGGTGGCTGTCACCTATCTGAACGACAAGGCAAAACCCTATGTGGAGCCCTTGGCGCGTGAGATCGAGGCGCCGATCTTCCTGCCGCTCGACGTCGCCGTTCCCGGCCAGATGGAGGCTGTGTTCGAGGAGATCGAGAAGACCTGGGGCGAGCTCGATTTCGTCGTCCATTCGATCGCCTTTTCGCCGAAGGACACGCTCGGCGGACGCGTGGTCGACGTCCCGCGCGAGGGGTTCCTCAAGACCATGGACATCTCTTGCTGGTCCTTCATCCGTATGGCGCATCTTGCCGAGCCGTTGATGAAGAACGGCGGCACGCTTTTCACCATGACCTATCACGGCTCGCAGGTGGTGGTCGAAAACTACAACATCATGGGCGTCGCCAAGGCGGCGCTGGAAAGTGCCGTGCGCTACCTGGCCGCCGAGCTCGGTCCCAAGGGCATCCGCGTCCACGCCATTTCACCCGGCGCCCTTGCCACCCGTGCCGCCTCCGGCATTCCGGAGTTCGACGCCCTGCTTGAAAAGACCAAGGTCAAGTCGCCGAGCCGCGAGCTGATCGATATCGACGATGTCGGTGCGGCGACTGCCTTCCTCGCGCACGATGCCGCGCGGCTGATCACCGGCCAGGTGCTCTATGTCGACGGCGGCTACCACATCATCGACTAGCCGCCGTGCTTGCGTCGGTCAGATGTTGCCCATGCAGAGATATTTCATCTCTAGATAGTCCTCGAGCCCGTGGCGCGAGCCTTCGCGGCCGATGCCCGATTGCTTGATGCCGCCGAAGGGGGCAGCTTCCGAAGACATGCGGCCGGTGTTGATGCCGACCATGCCGTATTCCAGCGCTTCCGCCACATGCCAGACGCGCTTCAGGTTCTCGGCGTAGAAATAGGCGGCAAGGCCGTAGATCGTGTCGTTGGCCTCGGCGATGACCTGCTCGGCGGTTTCGAAGCGGATGATCGGCGCGATCGGGCCGAAAGTTTCTTCCTGGGCGACCCGCATGTCAGTTGAAATGCCTGTTAACACCGTCGGCTCGAAGAAGGTGCCGGACGCGCCGATCCTTTTACCGCCGGCGCGCACCCTGGCGCCCTTGGAAACGGCGTCGGCGACATGGGCCTCGATCTTTTCGATCGCGTGCCTGTCGATCATCGGGCCGATGGTGATGCCGGAGGTAAAGCCGTCACCGACTGTCAGCTCGGCGACGCGCTTCACGAATTTCTCGGCAAAGGCATCGTGCACGCCCGCTTGCACATAGATCCGGTTGGCCGAGACGCAGGTCTGGCCGGCATTGCGGAACTTGGCCTGAATGGCGCCATCCACCGCCTCGTCGATGTCTGCGTCGTCGAAGACGATGAAGGGGGCGTTGCCTCCAAGTTCGAGGCTGACCTTCTTGATCTGGTCGGAGCACTGCCGCATCAACAGCCGCCCGACTTCGGTCGAGCCGGTGAAGCTGATCTTGCGCACCTTCGGATTGCTGCAGAGTTCACGGCCGATGGCGGCACCTTCAGACGCGTAGAGCAGGTTGAGGACACCCTCGGGAAAGCCTGCCTTTTCGGCGAGCACGAACATCGCGCCGGCAACGAGCGGCGTCTGCTCGGCGGGCTTCAAGACGATGGCGCAGCCGGCAGCCAAGGCCGGCGATATCTTGCGGGCGACCATCGAAGCCGGAAAGTTCCAGGGCGTGATGGTGCCGACGACGCCAACCGGCTGCTTGATGACGAGCATGCGCCGGTCGTTGGCAGGTGCGGGGAAGGTCTCGCCATAGATGCGTTTTGCTTCCTCGGCATACCACTCGACATAGGCCGCCGCATGCAGCACCTCGCCCTTCGATTCAGAAATCGGCTTGCCCATCTCGGCCGTCAGGATCGCGGCGAGATCGTCGGCATGCGCGACGATCAGATCGTGCCAGCGGCGAAGCACGGCGCTCCTGTCCTTGGCGGGCTTTGCAGCCCACAGAACCTGCGCTCTTGCCGCAGCCTCGATCGCCGCGTGGGCCTCGCCGATGCCCATGTCCGGAAGGGTCGCCAGCTTTTCGCCCGTCGACGGGTTGAAGACGTCGAAGGTTGCGCCCGTCCAGTTCGCAGCGACATGCGCGATGGTGTACAGCGGCGCGAACAGGTCGGCGGCGCGCAGGTGCTTGGTCAAGGCTGGGGTCAAGGTCATTGCGGGCATCCTCCGGCGATGGCCTGCCACGAGACGGCAGGCCCGCTTTTGCTTGTTCTTGCGGCTGCCGGTCGAGGCCGGCACCCGAGCTTTGCGCGTCTGAATTGGCGCGCAGCCTCAACAGCGCCGCGCGCTCTTCAGATCGCGCTAAGGCCGCCGTAGCACTTTGAATTGCTGCATAAATTTTCCCTCAAGTCGATCCCGATTTCAGGAATTATGCAAAGCGGGCGACCGCGTGTGCGCCCGCCCGCCCGGGCATCAGCCACGCGCCGCGAGGATCGACGCCTCCAGAATATCGAGCGCTTCGGCGAAGACCTCGTCCTGGATGGTGATCGGTGCGAGGAAGCGGATGACGTTGCCGTGCACGCCGCAGGTGAGGAGGATCAAGCCTTTTTCGAGTGCGATCAGCCGCACCTTGTTGGCGAAGTCGGCACTCGGCAGGTTGGTCTTCACGTCGTTGAACTCGACGGCGTTCATGAAGCCCGGGCCGCGGATGTCGGCGATTTCGGGCACCTGCTCGCGGATTGCGGCAAGGCGCTGCTTCAGCCGGCCGCCGAGCTGTTCGGCGCGTTCGCAGAGCTTCTCTTCGGCGATCACGTCAAGCACCGCGTGGGCGGCGGCGATACCGAGCGGGTTGCCGCCATAGGTACCGCCAAGGCCGCCCGGGGCCGGCGCGTCCATGACTTCGGCGCGGCCGGTGACGGCGGCGAGCGGGAAGCCGCCGGCAAGGCTCTTGGCCATGGTGGTGATGTCGGGTGCGACATCATGATGGTCCATGGCAAACATCTTGCCGGTGCGGGCAAAGCCGGTCTGGACTTCGTCGGCGATCAGGAGAATGCCGTGCTGGTCGCAGATTTCGCGCAGCGCCTTCATGAAGGCGGCAGGCGCCGGATAGAAGCCACCTTCGCCCTGCACCGGCTCGAGAATGATCGCCGCGACCCGGCCCGGATCGACGTCGGCGGCAAAGAGCTTCTTGAGGGCTGCGAGCGACTGTTCGGTGGTAATCCCGTGCAGTTCGATCGGGAAGGGGGCGTGGAAGACGTCGCCCGGCATCGCACCGAAGCCGACCTTGTAGGGAACGACCTTGCCGGTCAGCGCCATGCCCATGAAGGTGCGGCCGTGGAAGCCGCCCGAGAAGGCGATGACCGCCTGGCGGCCAGTCGCGGCGCGGGCAATCTTGACAGCGTTTTCGACAGCTTCGGCGCCGGTCGTCACGAAAATCGTCTTCTTGGCGAAGTCGCCGGGCGTCAGCGCGTTCAGCCTTTCGGCGAGATGCACATAGGATTCGTAGGGAACGACCTGGTGGCAGGTGTGGGTGAAGCGATCGATCTGCGCCTTGACCGCTTCGATGACCTTCGGGTGACGATGGCCCGTGTTGACGACCGCAATGCCCGAGGCGAAATCGATGTAGCGATTGCCTTCCTTGTCCCAGATCTCCGAGTTTTCAGCGCGATCGGCGTAGATCTGAGTGGTCATGCCGACGCCGCGCGAGATGGCGGCGTTCTTGCGATCGGTGAGGGTGGTCATGGCGCGTTCCTGTCGTCTGGAGTTAATATATTGCATTTTTTCTGCAAGTTTATTCTGGAAGTGGTACACCTTTCACAGTCGATTGCAAATCAAATTTGGTGATCGAGACACCACGGCTGCTGATGCGCCGTTCTTGTCAGATCTCGATCCCCACGGCTAAGGTTGCGGACACGCCGGAATTGTACGGATTCGGGCAGCGCCGTTGGGCGGTAAAGGGAAATTGGAATGGGCGCAGTGCGCTACAAGGTCGCCGAGGCGGCGCGATTGGCGGGGGTTTCCGCCTCGACGCTGAGGCTATGGGAGACGCAAGGGCTGGTCGTGCCCGAACGCTCGCCGACGGGACACCGGCAATATACCGAGACCGATCTCGCACGGCTGAAGCGCATCTCCTGGTTCCGGGCCGAGCGCGGCCTCAATCCGGCTGCGATCCGAGAGGCGCTGGAGGCGGAAGCTGCTGCGGACGACCAGAGCCCTTCGGCTACGAGCGACAGCGCCGACAATCAGGTCGGGCGCAAGCTCAGGAGCCTGAGGCACGCGGCCGGCAAGACGCTGGAGCAGGTGGCCGGAGATATCGGCATCGCCGCTTCCGTGCTGTCGACGCTGGAGCGCACGTCGCAGGGCGTCTCGGTCGCCGTGCTGCACAATATCGCGGAATTCTTCGGCACGACGGTGTCGAGCCTTTCCGGCGAGGAGGAGGCGGATGCGCGCGCGGTCGTCAGGGCCGGCGAATGGCGGACATGGCCGCGCACGACGCCCGGCGTCACCGTGCAACTGCTTGCCGACGGCCGCAACCAGATGGATTGTCACCGCTTCGTGCTGGAGCCGGGCGCGTCGAGCGAAGGCGCCTACCGGCATGAGGGCGAGGAATTCGTCTATGTGCTCTCGGGCCGCGTCGAGTTCATTCTCGACAGCGACCAGTTTTATGACCTCGGCGTCGGCGACTCGCTCTATTTTGAAAGCAAGCGGCGTCATGCCTGGACGAACCGGCATGACGGCGAGACCGTGCTGCTGTGGGTCAACACGCCGCCGACGTTCTGATCGTCGGCCGCTCACACGGCATTACCCACTTGAAACGAGATCGGCGCGCGGTCCGAATTGAACCGCGCGCCGATTGGTGTTGCGAGCTTAGGCAAGCCGTCTGCTCCCCGATCCGGTGATCCGGAGCAGGGAGGGTTGTCGGCTCAGCCGGCGGCGTAGCGCTTTGCCATTTCCGGCAGGCGCAGCGTGCGGATCTTCGATGCCTTGCCGGCGGTGCGGAAGGCTTCGAAGCGCTCCCTGCAGACTTCGGTCATCAGCGCGGTTGCCGGCTTCAGGTAGGTGCGCGGATCGAAGTTTTCCGGGTTCTCGGCGAAGTTCTTGCGGATCGTGCCGGTCATGGCGAGACGCAGGTCGGTGTCGATGTTGACCTTGCGCACGCCGAGCGGGATCGCCTTCTGGATTTCCGAGACCGGTACACCCCAGGTCGGCTTCATCTTGCCGCCATAGGTGTTGAAGAGGTCCTGCAGATCCTTCGGCACCGACGACGAGCCGTGCATGACGAGGTGGGTGTTCGGCAGCTTCTTGTTGATCTTGGCGATCGTTTCGATCGACAGGATGTCGCCATCGGGCTCGCGGGTGAACTTGTAGGCGCCATGGCTGGTGCCGATCGCGACGGCGAGAGCATCGACACCCGTCTTGGTGACGAAGTCGAGCGCCTGGTCCGGATCGGTCAGCAGTTCTTCGCGCGACAGCTTGCCTTCGAAGCCGTGGCCGTCTTCCTTGTCGCCGGCGCCAGTTTCAAGGTTGCCGAGGCAGCCGAGTTCGCCTTCGACCGAAACGCCGGCCGCATGCGCGATCTTCACGACTTCGGCGGTGACGGCGACATTGTATTCATAGCTGGCAACGGTCTTGCCGTCCTTTTCCAGCGAGCCGTCCATCATGACGGAGGTGAAGCCGTTGGTGATGGCCGAGATGCAGGTCGACGGCTGGTCGCCGTGGTCGAGATGCAAACAGACCGGGATATGCGGGTATTCTTCCGCCGCACCCAGGATCAGATGACGCAGGAACGCATCGCCCGCATAGGAGCGGGCGCCACGGCTGGCCTGAAGGATGACCGGACTGTCGGTGGCATCGGCGGCACGCATAACGGCCTGAATATATTCCAGATTGTTCACATTGAACGCCGGCAGCGCGTAGTCGTTCTCCGCCGCATGGTCGAGCAGTTGCCGCAATGTGATCAATGCCATTCGCTATCTCCCTTTGGGTACTCGGTGCAACCTGCGCGGCGCACCACAAAAACAATCCGGCCGATGAACCGCACGAAATGCATCGATGGCAAAGTCGATGGCCGGCTTTTTCGTGCGGCGTGACGGCGCGCGCGAATTGGTCGCGCCCACCGAAGTCAGGCGCACAATAGTTCATCGAAGTGGTTTGACAACCGGGCAAAAGGCAGGTTGCCAGAGGTCGAAACCCGCTTCAATCGATTTTACTGTGGACTGGATGCAACACCTTCAGTGTGAACCGTTTTCACTTTCTGGTGGTGCCTGGGAGGAGGGGGAGCCGAGGGTCTCGAATGCAACCATTGGGCGCCGGTTTCGTCCTCTACACCATGGCGATGGATGCCCTGTGGGAAACAGTCTGTCGACAGGGGGTGAACGGCTCGCAAGAAGATTGCGACAATGCCGCTCTTTCTTTACGCACATTACGTAAACTGCCGCTAAAATTCACAAACTTTGCATCGCGGATGATTCGAGGCTGATTTCGATTGAGAAAAGGCACGGACCTAAAACGTTGCAGTAGATTTCGCAAAAATGCCCTGTTCACGTCATATGCGCGTCGCAAAGGCGACGAAAAGAATCGCAAACAAAATACAACCTATGGGATAGGTCGATTCCCCTCCTATAGATAAAGATGCAGACAGTCGCAGAATCCGCCTTGCGTTCGCGAACGATTTGCACTTCTCTCCTGCGATCACAAACCCAAAAAAGGGGAAGGAGAGAAACAAAATGGCTTCACTTAAACTCAACCTCCGCGCTGCCGCGCTGATCGGCTCGCTGCTCATCGGAGCAAGCCCGGCACTCGCCGAAGCTGTCCTGCATCGCGGCAACGCAGGTGAGCCGCAGACGCTCGACCAGCACCACACCTCGATCAACATCGAAGCGTTCATCCTCAAGGACCTCTACGAAGGCCTGACGATCTATGACGCCTCTGCAAAGATCGTCCCGGGTGTTGCCGAAACGTGGGAACTCTCCGACGACGGTACGGTCTACACCTTCAAGCTGCGCGCCGATGCAAAGTGGTCGGACGGTTCGCCGGTAACGGCAGAAGACTTTGTCTTCTCCTTCCGTCGCGTCGAAGACCCGAAGACGGCTGCCGGTTACGCCAACATTCTCTTCCCCATCAAGAACGCCGAAAAGGTCAACAAGGGCGAACTGCCGACCGACCAGCTGGGCATAAAGGCGATCGACGAAAAGACCGTCGAGATCACGCTTGAGCGTCCGACCCCATTCTTCCTCGAACTCCTGGCGCACCAGACCGCACTTCCGGTCAGCAAGGCAAGCGTCGAAAAGAACGGCGCAGACTTCGTCAAGCCGGGCGTCATGGTCTCGAACGGCGCGTTTTCTCTCCAGGCCCACGTTCCTAACGACAGCCTGACCGTCGTCAAGAACGCCAACTACTGGGATGCGGCCAACGTCAAGCTCGACAAGGTCATCTTCTACCCGATCGACGACCAGGCCGCGTCTGTTCGTCGCTTCGAAGCCAAGGAAATGGACCTCGTCTATAACTTCTCGGCCGACCAGATCGACCGCCTGCGCACGTCCTACGGCGAGCAGGTCCATGTATCGCCGTCGCTTGCGACCTACTACTACGCCTTCGACACCCGCCAGGAGCCCTATAGCGACGTCCGCGTCCGCCAGGCGCTTTCCATGGCTGTCGACCGCGACTTCCTTGCCAAGGAAATCTACGCGGGCTCGCAGCTGCCGGCCTATTCGATGGTCCCCCCGGGCATCGAAAGCTACGGTGAGCCGTCCAAGGCCGAGTTCGGCACGCTGTCGCAGCTCGACCGCGAAGACAAGGCCATTGCCCTGATGAAGGAAGCGGGCTACGGCGAAGGTGGCAAGCCGCTCGATATCGAGCTGCGCTACAACACCAACCCGAACCACGAGCGCGTCGCAACGGCTGTTGCCGACATGTGGAAGAACACCTTCGGCGCCAAGGTGTCGCTGGTGAACCTCGACGTGTCCTCGCACTACGCGTACCTGCAGGAAGGCGGCAAGTTCAACGTTGCCCGCGCCGGCTGGCAGGCTGACTACGCGGACGCCGAGAACTTCCTGGCGCTCAGCGTCGGCTCCAACAAGACCTTCAACTACGGCCACTTCGAAAACGCTGAATTCGACGGCCTGATGAAGAAGTCCTACGACGAGCAGGATCCGGCCGCTCGCTCGAAGCTGATGCATGACGCCGAAGCGCTGCTGATGAAGGAACAGCCGATCGCTCCGCTTCTGACCCAGGCCGACCTGTGGCTCGTCGCCAGCCGCGTCAAGGGCTGGGCGGACAATGCTCCGAACGAGCACCTCAGCAAGTTCCTGAGCATCGCCGAATAACGAGAAGAGACGACGCGCGGCCAAAAGGTCGCGCGTCGCCTCCGGAGTACGACCATGATTTCCTTCATCCTTCGCCGATTGGCGAGTGCGGTGCCGACGTTGTTTATCGTCGTCACCATTTCGTTTTTCCTGATGCGGTTCGCCCCCGGTGGCCCCTTCAACCTCGAGCGTCCTCTTCCGCCACAAACGATGGCGAACCTGATGAAGACGTATCAGCTCGACCAGCCCCTTTGGCGCCAATACACGCACTATCTCAGCAATGCGGTGACCGGCGACTTCGGCCCGAGCTATGTCTATAAGGACAACAACGTCGCTGAACTGATCGGCAAGGGTCTGCCCTATTCGATGGAGCTCGGCTTCTACGCTCTGCTCGTCGCGCTGATCGGCGGTGTTACCGCCGGGACGATCGCCGCGCTCCGGCAGAACAGCGCGCTTGATTTCGCCATCATGTCGTTCTCGACGATCGGCGTCACGGTCCCCAACTTCGTGGTGGGACCGGTGCTCACGCTCGTCTTTGCGATCGTGCTTGCCTGGCTGCCGGCCGGCGGCTGGGGCGACGGGTCCCTGCGCTTCCTGATCCTGCCGATGATCGCACTGGCATTGCCGCAGCTTGCGGTCTTTGCCCGGCTCACGCGCGGCTCGATGATCGAGGCGCTTCATACCGACCATATCCGAACGGCGAAGGCCTATGGCCTGCCATCGCGAACGGTGGTGGTCACCCATGCGATGCGTGGCGCCATGCTGCCGGTCGTCTCCTATCTGGCGCCCTGTGCTGCGGCACTTCTGACCGGCTCGGCCGTTGTCGAGACGATCTTCACCATTCCGGGCGTCGGCCGCTACTTCGTTCTCGGAGCGATCAACCGCGATTACACGCTGGTGATGGGCACGGTCATTCTCGTCGCCATCTTCGTCATCATCTTCAATCTCCTGGTCGACATTCTCTACGGCCTGCTCGATCCGAGGGTTCGCCATGACTGATATCGCCCAGACCCCGGCGGTCACGCCGGAAACGAAGGGGCGAAGCCTCTTCCAGCTCGCGGCCATGCGCTTCAAGCGCAACCGCGCCGCCATGGCCAGCTGCTTCATGCTGGCCCTGATCGCACTGTTCTCGTTCCTCGGTCCGTTTTTCGTTCCGCACACTTACGACCAGGTGTTCCCGTCCTACGTGAACACCAGCCCAAGCCTCGAACCGCGCCCCGATACGTCCACGCTGCAAGGCGTCGTGGAAGGGGTCGCGTCCCGCGCCCGCGTCACCCTCAAGGAGTTCAATCTCGAGGGCGAGACCTTCACCGCGACGATCACCTCGGAACAACCGATCGATGCCCGCGCGACGCGCTACTTCGACCGTGCCAACGAGTTCCGTGACACGCAGGTCGTGGCAACGGAAGACAACGGCAAGACGCTGAAAGTGACCGGCCAGGTCAACCGGGAATACTTCCCCTTCGGTACCGATTCCAACGGCCGCGACCTGCTCGTTCGCGTCATGCTTGGCGGCCAGATCTCGATCGCCGTCGGTCTGCTTGCAAGTCTCGTCTCGCTCGGCATCGGCGTCGTCTATGGCGCCACCTCGGGCTATATCGGCGGCCGCGTCGACAACGTCATGATGCGCCTCGTCGAGATCCTCTATTCTCTGCCCTTCGTGTTCCTCGTCGTCGTGCTCGTGGTGTTCTTCGGCCGCTCGTTCATCCTGATCTTCCTGGTGATCGGCGCGGTGGAATGGCTCGACATGGCCCGTATCGTGCGCGGACAGACACTGGCGCTGAAACGTCGAGAATTTGTCGGCGCCGCGCAGGCGCTCGGCCTGACCGACTGGCAGATCATCCGCCGGCACATCATCCCCAACACGATTGGTCCGGTCATCGTCTTCGTGACCGTCGTCGTGCCGAAGGTGATCCTGCTCGAGAGCTTCCTCTCCTTCCTCGGTCTTGGCGTCCAGGCGCCGCTGACGAGCTGGGGGGCGCTGATCTCGGAAGGCGCAAACAACATCCAGTCGGCGCCGTGGCTGCTTATCTTCCCAGCCATCTTCTTCGTCCTGACGCTGTTCTCGCTGAATTTCATTGGCGACGGCCTGCGCGACGCGCTCGACCCGAAGGATCGCTGACATGGCAGATACCAAGGAAACCATCCTGGCCGTGCGCGGCCTCAAGGTGAACTTCTCGACGCCCGATGGCACCGTCGAAGCCGTCAAGGGCATCGATCTCGATGTCCGCACCGGCGAAACGCTCGCGGTCGTCGGCGAGTCCGGCTCCGGCAAGAGCCAGACGATGATGGGCATCATGGGGCTGCTCGCCAAGAACGGCACCGTGACCGGCTCGGCGAGCTATCGCGGGCAGGAACTGGTCGGCCTGCCGCCCAAGGCCCTCAACCAGGTGCGCGGCGCGAAGGTCACGATGATCTTCCAGGAGCCGATGACCTCGCTCGACCCGCTCTATCCGGTCGGCCGCCAGATCGCCGAACCGATCGTTCATCACCGCGGTGGTACGTTCAAACAGGCGCGGGCGCGCGTGCTTGAACTGCTCGAACTCGTCGGCATTCCGGAACCGGCACGCCGCATAGACAGCTATCCGCACGAGCTTTCGGGCGGCCAGCGTCAGCGCGTGATGATCGCCATGGCGCTTGCCAACGACCCGGATCTGCTGATTGCGGACGAACCGACGACCGCACTCGACGTCACGATCCAGGCGCAGATCCTCGATCTCCTGAAGTCGCTGCAGAAGCGCTTCGGCATGGCGATCGTGCTGATCACCCACGATCTCGGCATCGTCAAGCATTTCGCCGACCGCGTGGCCGTGATGCGTCGCGGAGAAGTGGTGGAAAAGGGCACGACGGCTGATATCTTCGAGCGGCCGCAGGCCGACTACACGAAGATGTTGCTTGCTGCCGAGCCGAGTGGCCGCAAGGCGTCTCCGCCTGACAGCGCGCCGATCATCCTTGAAGGTCGTGATGTCTGTGTCGACTACCAGATCGGCGGCGGTCTCTTCAGGGGCGGCAAGTCGGTCTTCCGCGCCGTGGACAGCGTCAACCTGCGCCTGAAGGAAGGGCAGACGATCGGCGTCGTCGGCGAGTCCGGCTCCGGCAAGTCGACGCTCGGTCGCGCGCTTTTGAGGCTCCTGCCGAGCAGTGGCCACTATCGCTTCGGAACGACGGATATTTCCGGCTTCGACCGCGGACAGATGCGGCCGTTGCGCCGCACGCTGCAGCTCGTCTTCCAGGATCCCTACGGCTCGCTTTCGCCAAGACGTACCGTCGGCGAAATCATCACCGAAGGCCTGCACGTGCACGAGCCAGAACTCAGCCGTGCCGACCGCGACCGCCGGGCGTCGGAAGCGTTGAAGGAAGTGGGGCTAGATCCCGCCTCCCGCAACCGCTACCCGCACGAGTTCTCGGGCGGCCAGCGCCAGCGCATCGCCATTGCCCGCGCGATGATCCTGAAGCCGAAGGTCGTCATTCTCGACGAGCCGACCTCGGCGCTCGACCGCTCGGTGCAGGGGCAGGTGATCGAGCTCCTGCGCGACCTGCAGCGCTCGCACGGGCTCTCCTACATCTTCATCAGCCACGACCTTTCGGTGGTAAAGGCGATGTCGGACTACGTGATCGTCATGAAGAACGGCAAGATCGTCGAGGAAGGCGAGACCGATGCGATCTTCGAGGCGCCGAAGCAGCCCTATACCAAGACGCTGATTGGTGCTGCCTTCAACGTCTGAACAAACCTGCCTTGAAAGTTTGACGGGGACGCGAGCGATCGCGTCCCCGTTTTCGTTGCCGCGTTGGCGGGCATTTATGGATCCGTCACATGTGTGTGGCTTTCTTTGAGCCTGGCTTTTGCGACCGTCCGTATGGTTCATTGTCGGCGGTCGCTTCCAAGGCAGCCACGTGGCTGAGCGGTGGCCGTGAAGGAGCGGATCAGCGGTTTAACGAGAGACGGGCCAATGCTCCATCATATCGAGATCTATGTTTCGAACCTTGATAGCTCCCATGCATTCTGGACGTCCCTGCTCGCGCAGGTCGGATACGAAGAAAGCGGTCGTTGGAGTGACGGTTTCTCGCTCGCCCATGGCGACGATGCCTACCTGACATTCGTCGAGGTCAGCGAGAAGCATGCCTCCCGCGACTACCACCGCTGCGGGGTCGGTCTCAATCACCTGGCGTTTCGTGTGAAGGACCGCGAGACGGTCGACCGGCTGCGGGCCTACTGCCGGGAGAACCGCATCTCTTGCCTCTACGAGGATCGATACCCATTCGCAAACGGCGGAAGCGACTACTACGCGCTGTTCGTCGAAGATCCGGATCGCATCAAGGTCGAATTCGTTGCCCCTCCGACCGCCGGGTAGGGCGGGGCCGGAACCCGCTCGGCCGCGCTTCAGCGCATTGAAGGCGGCGCGGCAGTTTGCACCGGAAAAGCCGGTCCGCGGCCCTAGGTGGCCACCAACCGGGTGGGTCAGGGCTCGCCGTCGGCGGAAAAATCCGCGGCGACAAGCTTCTTGTCGAGCCCGAACTTCTGCATCTTTTCGTAGAGTGTCTTGCGCGAGATGCCGAGCGACTCATAGACCGGTTTCAGCGCCCCGCCATGCGCGGCGATGGCGCTGGCGATGAGACCTTTTTCATAGGCAGCCACCCTGTCGGCGAGGCGGTTGCCGTTCTCCAATCTCGCGGTATCGTCGGGAGCGGCGTCGAGCCCCAGCACCAGGCGCTCGGCGGCATTGCGCAGTTCGCGTACATTGCCCGGCCAGTCGCGCTCGGCGATATCCGCCAGCATGGATTGGGAAACCTCCACCTCATCCCGGCCGTAGCGGGCAGCCGATTCCCTGATCAGTTGCAGGAAGAGTAGCGGAATGTCGGTTCGGCGTTGCGCAAGCGAGGGAACCCTCAGCGTCGCGACGTTGAGGCGGTAGAGGAGGTCGGCGCGGAAACGCCCGGCCGCCACTTCCTTTTCGAGATCGACCTTGCTGGTGGCGATGAAGCGAACGTCGAGCGGCACCTGCTCGTTCGATCCGAGCCGGGTGATCACACGCTCCTGCAGCACGCGCAGAAACTTTGCCTGCAGGTCGAAGGGCATCGAACCGATCTCGTCGAGCAGGATCGTGCCGCCGCGGCCATGCTCGAACTTGCCGTAGCGCGGGCGGATGGCGCCGGGAAAGGCGCCTGGCTCATGGCCGAAGAGCTCGCTTTCGATCAGGTTCTCCGGCAGTGCGGCGCAGTTGATGGCGATGAAGGGGCTGTTGGCGCGGGCGCTGAGATCATGCAGCGTGCGGGCCAGAACCTCCTTGCCGACACCCGTGTCGCCGATGATCAGCGTATCGGCGTCGGCCGCGCCGAGGGCGCGGATGCGGTAGCGCAGGTCGACCATGACCTGGCTTCGGCCAGGGAGCCGCTGCTCGATGTCGTCGCGCTTGCCCGCGACGGCTTTCAGCCGACGGTTCTCGAGCACGAGCGCGCGCCAGTCCAGCGCCCGGCGGATCGTGCCGGCGAGCATCTGCGCCGCAAACGGCTTCTCGACGAAGTCATAGGCGCCTTCGCGCATGGCACGAACGGCGAGCTGCACGTCGCCATGGCCGGTGATGAGGATGACCGGAACCTCCGCGTCGATCTCGCGGATCCGCTGCAAGAGGGTCATGCCGTCCATGCCGGGCATGCGGATATCGCTGATCACGACGCCGGCAAAACTGTAGCTGATGAATTCGAGCGCGTGTTCGGCGGCCGAAAAGGCATCGACACGGAAACCGGCGAGCTCCAGCGCCTGTGCGCTCGAATGGCGCACATCCTCTTCGTCGTCGACGAGCAGGATCCGGCTCTCGATCATTCGGCAGCCTCCCGGGCATCGCTGTTGTCGGCGGCGAGTTCGATGCGGAACTCGGCACCTCCTTCCGCAAGGTTAGTGGCGACAAGGCTTCCACCGAAATCCTTGATAATGTTATAGGAAATCGAGAGCCCAAGGCCCAGCCCCTTGCCGACGCCCTTTGTGGAAAAGAACGGGTCGAAGATACGTTCGGCAATCGCCGGCGCAATGCCCGGGCCGCGGTCGCTGACGGTCAGAACCACCTTGTGGTCTTCCTGTCGCGCGCGAAGGCGAATGGTGCGATCGTCGAGGCCTTCGACGGCATCGGCGGCATTGGAGATGATGTTGACGAGCACTTGCTGCAGGCGGACCGAGCCGGCGCGCACGACGAGTGGCGTGTCGCCGAGATCGATGTCGATGATCGCCTGAGCCGCCTTCAGCCGAACCGATACGATCTCCATCGTATCGCGCACCACCTCTTCGACTGGAACCGGGCCGAGTTTCTCGTTCGGTTTGCGCGCGAAGTTGCGCAGGTGCTTGCTGATCGCCGCCATGCGGTCGACAAGGCCGGAGATGCGGCGGATATTGTCGGTCGCCTCGTCCGACCGACCGCGCTCGATCAGCAGTGCCGCGCTGTCCGCATAGGTCTTGGCGGCGGCAAGCGGCTGGTTGAATTCGTGCGAGAGGGCTGCGGACATCTGCCCAAGCCCTGCCAGCTTCCCGGCCTGGATCAGGTCGGCCTGTGTCCGGCGAAGCTGCTTTTCCGTCAGCCGCCGCTCGGCGATCTCTTCCTCGATCTGGGCGTTGACGCGCGCGAGGTCGGCGGTGCGTTCGTCGACCCGGCGTTCCAACTCGGCCTGCGCCTCCGCCTGCATCGACAGGCGCTCGTTGAGCCGTGCCCGCCGCTGGAGAATGATGGCGACGCCCAGGCCGGCAAGGCACAGCAGGAGCAGGGCGGCGATAACAGTCGTCAGGGCCTGTGTTCGCACCGACGCCGTATCGACAAGGACGTTCACCGTCCAGTCGGCATCCGGCATCTGCCGCGAAAGCATCAGATACTCGCGGCTCGAGTTCCCGGTCGTCACGGCGAGGAAATGGTGGTCGGACGAGAAGCGCTCCGACACGGGAAGGGCGCGCACGGTCGCGTCGGCGTAGCGCCTGGAGGCTTCGGTTCGCGCCAGCCGTTCCGATGTCAGCGGCAGGATCGAAGCGTAGAGCCACGCCGGATCGCCGGACATGAAGATGATTCCCTCCGGGTCGGAGACGAAGATCTTGTACTCGCCGCCCTGCCAGGAGGCTTCGATGCGCTCGACATCGACCTTGAACACCATGACGCCGCGGATCTCGTTTCCAACCCGGATCGGCGAACCAAAAAAATAGCCGCGTTTCAGCGAGGTGGTTCCAAGCGCATAGAACCGCGACTGCTGCCCGCGAAGCGCTTCCTGGAAATAGGGCCTGTAACTGAAGTTCTGCCCGATGAAACTGGTCGGCCCGTCATAGTTGCTGGCCGCGATAGTATTGCCATCCGGCATGATCACGTAGATGTCCGAGGACTGCAGAAGACCGTTGATGTCCTTGAGGTAGGTGTTGACGGCCTCGCGCAGCCGCCGGTCCCGCGGGCGGGTGACGAGTTCGCGGACATCCTCGTGATCGGCGATCAGCGCCGGCAGCGCCTGGTAGCGGTTGAGATGGCCGTCGAGCGCGTTGACGGCGAGGCGCAATGCCGTGGTCGCCTGAGATCCTGCCTCACGCAAGTAGCTGTCGGTCGTGACCGCATAGCCTTTCCATGCCAGCATAGCTGCAAGTAGTGGCAACAGCAGGAATGCAAGGACCAGGCGATGTTTCACAGATATCCGCGCCCCTCCTCGCGTCGTTGCACAAAATGCAGCCGGCCAATCTTAAGCATCGGTGCGAGGGGTCACAAGCCGTCGCCGAAGTCCATGTCTGTTGACGAATATCTGGTGTTGTCAATGAAATGTTGACAATGCGTTTGGTCGCGGCCGTCTTCCGCTGGCGAACGGATAGGCGCATCTAAGACCCAACGGAGCGCCCGGTGGCGCCGGAGAGAAAGGATCATGGCAATGCTCAACCAGATCAAGGGTCTGCATCACGTCACCTCGATGGCGGACGATGCGCGCGAGAACAACCGGTTCTTCACCAAGTCGCTCGGCCTGCGCCGGGTCAAGAAGACGGTCAACTTCGATTCGCCGGACGTTTATCACCTCTATTATGGCGACGAAGCCGGGACGCCGGGCACGGTCATGACCTATTTCCCATTCCCGCAGATGCCGCGTGGCCGCGCCGGCACCGGCGAAGTCGGGACCACGGTCTTCTCCGTACCTCAGGGCTCGCTCGGTTTTTGGAAGGAAAGGCTGGCCACGCTCGGGGTCACCGGTCTCAAGGACGAAGAGACATTCGGCGAAAAGCGCCTGAACTTTGCCGGTCCTGATGGCGACGGCTTTGCGCTTGTCGAAGTCAAGGATGATCGGCGCACGCCCTGGACGGAAGGCGGCATTTCGGAGGACCACGCGATCCGCGGCTTCCATTCCGCGGCGCTCCGTCTGCGTGACGAAGGTGCTACCGCCGAGCTTCTGAAGTTCATGGGCTACGAAGAGATCGACCGCAAGGACGGCGTCACCCGTCTGATCGTACCCGGCGGCAACGATGCCAGCGTCATCGACCTCGAGACGATGCCGAACATCGGCCGGGCGTCCCAGGGCGCCGGCTCGGTGCACCACATCGCCTTCGCCGTCGAGAATCGCGAAAAGCAGCTCGAAGTGCGCAAGGCGCTGATGGACACGGGCTATCAGGTGACGCCGGTCATCGACCGCGACTACTTCTGGGCGATCTATTTCCGCACGCCGGGCGGCGTGCTGTTCGAGATTGCCACCAACGAGCCGGGTTTCGACCGGGACGAGGATCTCGCCCATCTCGGCGAGGCGCTGAAGCTGCCGCAGCAGCACAAGCACCTGCGCCCGATTCTGGAGAGCCACCTGCAGAAGATCGACGATTAATGCCGCGAAAGTCAGCGGCCCGTATGGTTGCGGGCTTCTGCAACCCGGCGGTCCCCTCGGTTGAGAGGACGGCTTCAACGCTTTGAAATCAGGCAATTCCAGGCTTCTTCGAATTGCACCAGGAGATTGAAATGGTAGATCATGGCTATGTTCACAAGCTGAAGGCCGGAAAGCCCGGCCAGCCGATTTTCTTCGTGTTCCACGGGACCGGCGGCGACGAGAACCAGTTTTTCACCTTCGCATCCGAGCTTCTGCCCGATGCGACGATCGTCTCGCCGCGTGGCGACGTCTCCGAGTATGGGGCAGCGCGCTTCTTCAAGCGCACCGGCGAGGGCGTCTACGACATGGCCGACCTTGCCCGCGCCACCGAGAAGATGGCGGCCTTCGTCAAGGCGGTGGCCGCAGAGCATCAGGCGTCGCAGGTGATCGGCCTTGGTTACTCCAACGGCGCGAACATTCTTGCCAACGTGCTGATCGAAGACGGCGTGTTCGACAAGGCCGCCCTGATGCACCCCCTGATCCCGTTCCGCCCGAAGGACAATGCGGGGCTGAAGGGGCGTCGCGTCCTGATCACCGCCGGCGAGCGCGACCCCATCTGCCCGGCACCGCTGACCCAGGCCCTTGCCGACTATTTTCAGGGGCAGGGCGCAGCGATCGAGACCGAGTGGCATTCGGGCGGCCATGACATTCGCCAGAACGAGATCGCGGCGATCGCGCGGTTCCTGAACGGCTGATTATTCCAGCCGGCGGCGAAACAGCCAGGAGGCGGCCGAGAGGGTGACGATGGCGATCACAAGTAAAGGGATCGTCTGTCGCGCCACCTCGACCGCCGGAATGTCCTTGAGGAACACGCCCTTCACGATCACGAGGAAGTAGCGCAGTGGATTGACGTAGGTGATCGGCTGCAGCCAGGACGGCATGTTCTCGATCGGCGTGGCAAAGCCAGAAAGCAGCATTGCCGGCACCATGAACAGGAAAGCGCCGAGGATCGCCTGCTGCTGCGTCATCGACAGGGCGGAAATGAACAGGCCGAGGCCGACAACCGACGCAAGATAGAAGACCGCACTGCCGTAGAGCAGGAGCAGCGAGCCGCGCAGCGGCACGCCGAAGATGAAGACGGCCGCCAGGATATAGATGGTGATGTGGAAGAGGCCGATCATCATCGGTGGGATCAGCTTGCCGATCAGGATCTCATGGGTCCGGAGCGGCGAGACCATGAGCTGGTCGAAGGTGCCGAGCTCGCGCTCGCGCGCGATCGACAGGGCGGTCACGATCAGGCCGATCAACAGCGCGATGCTGGCGACGAGGTTCGGCACCATGAACCACTGATAGGTGAGGTTCGGATTGAACCAGTTGCGGGCGACAACGGTGACGGCGTCGGCCGCCATCCGCTTGCCCGCCGGCGTCTCGGCGGCGAGCGCGCCGACGATACGGCCGAGATAACCTGAGACGATTTGCGACGCGTTGGAGCGGCGGCCGTCGAGGATGACCTGCACCTCCGCCGGGAGGCCGGCCTCGATGTCGCGCGAGAAGGTAGGGCCGATTTCGATCGCTGCAATGACCTTCTGAGTATCGATCGACAGACGCACCTCGTCAGGACTGTTGGTGAAGCGAACGCTGCGGAAGGTCGGCGAGCCCTGGATCTCCTGGACGAGATCCTGGCTCCAGTGGCCGTTGTCACGGTTCAGCACCAGCACATCGACATTCGTGACCTCGAGCGTGGCGGCGTAGGAAAACACCAGGAGCTGCAGGATCGGCGGGACGATCAGCACGGTGCGGCCCTTGGGGTCGCGCAGCACCGCCAGCAATTCCTTGACGATCAGCGCTCTAAGCCTTGTCCACCACATCTCAGCCGATCCTCTTGCGGGTGCTGCGGGCGGCGAGCGCAAAGAACACGCTGCCGATCAGGAGCATGGCAGCTATGGCCTTGCCGAACATCGGCCAGATATCGCCGGCCAGAAACACGGTCTGCAGGCTCGGGATCAGATAGCGCGCCGGCACGATGAAGGTGATCCACTGGATGACAGTTGGCATCGAGTTGATCTCGAAGAGAAAACCCGAGAGCAGAAAGGCCGGAAGAAACGCCGAAATCAACGCGAGTTGCGAGGCGAGGAACTGGTTCTTCGTCGCCGCCGAGATCAACAGGCCCTGGCCGAGCGCCGGCATGAGGAAGGTCGCCGACAGTGCGTAGAGTGCCGCGACCGAACCGCGGAAGGGAACGCCGAAAAGGAAGACGGCGAGCAGCACGCAGAGCGTCATCGAGGTCAGCCCGAGGATGAAATAGGGCAGCAGCTTGCCGGCCAAGAGTTCCGCGGCCGAGACGGGGGTCGCCATCATCGCCTCCATGGTGCCGCGCTCCCATTCGCGGGCAACGACGAGCGAGGTGAGCAGCGTGCCGACCAGCGTCATGACGATGGCGATCGATCCGGGCACCAGGAAGTTTCGACTGGTCAGCTCCGGGTTGAACCAGAAGCGCTGCTCGGCCGAAATCGCCGGCGGCCGGCCGCCGCCGTCGTTGAGGCGCTGGCGTTCCCAATTGGCAACGGTCGCCTGTGCGTAGTTTTGAACGAAGTTTGCCGTGTTGGGATCGGAGCCATCGACGAGCACCTGCAAGGCGGGGTGCCGCCCGGCCGCATAGTCTGCCATGAAGCTCTTGGGGATGACGACGATGCCGCGCACCCGGCCAAGCACCAGGTCTTCCTCGAACTCGCGGCGGTCGCGACCGACGGCCACCGTGAAGTAACGCGAGGCCTGAAATCCCGCGGCAAGATCGCGCGTCAGCGGCGCCTCTTCTTCGATGACGAGGCCGATACGGGTTTGCGTGGTATCGAGCGAAACGCCGTAGCCGAAGAGAAACAGAAGGATCAGCGGCAGCACGAAGGCGATCAGGATGCTGCTCGGATCGCGAACGATCTGGTAGCTTTCCTTGCGCACCAGCGCTGCAAAGCGTCTGGCTCGGGACGCCCGGTTTTCGAGACTGGACGATTGCGCGCTCATGCCGCCTCCTTCGCTTCCGATCCCTCGACGAGGGCGATGAAGGCGTCTTCCATCGTCGGGTCCGGAAGCTTGTCGCTGGCGACCTGCGCCTTCAATTCGTCTGGCGAGCCCAGTGCAATCGAACGGCCGCGGTAGATGAGCGAGATGCGGTCGCAGTATTCGGCCTCGTCCATGAAATGGGTGGTGACGAGCACCGTCACGCCCTTCTCGACAAGGCCGTTGATGTGGGTCCAGAACTCGCGCCGGGTGATCGGGTCGACGCCGGAGGTCGGCTCGTCCAGAAACAGCGCTTCCGGTTCGTGCAGCACCGCGCAGGCGAGCGCCAGCCGCTGCTTGAGGCCGAGCGGCAGATCCTTCGCCGACATGTCGAGCAGGCGGGCGAAGCCGAAGATTTCCGTCATCAATTGGATGCGGTCGCGCTTGCGCGTGCCGGAAAGGCCGTAGACGCCGGCAAAGAAGCTGAGGTTCTGGGCGACGCTCAAGTCGCCGTAGAGCGAGAACTTCTGTGCCATGTAACCGAGCCGGTTGCGCGCCTCGGCGGCATCGCGGCGCAGGTCGAAACCGGCGACGCGACCTTCGCCGGCCGTGGGCTTCAACAAGCCGCACAGCATCTTGAAGGTCGTGGACTTGCCGGCGCCGTTCGGGCCCAAGAGGCCGAAGATCTGGCCGCGCGGTATGTCGAAGGTGATTGTGTCGGCGGCGGTGAAATCGCCGAAGCGTTTCGTCAGGCCATGCGCCTCGATGACGGGCTTGGCATTCTCGACGGCAAAGGGCGTCTGGGTTTCTGCGAGCTTCGAGCGGCCGCCGGGTCCGCCGCCGAGCATGTCGATGAAGGCATCCTCGAAACGCGGCGTGGTGGTTGCCATCTTGGGTGTAACCGAGCCGTCGTCAGGGCCTCCTGGCATGGTTTGCGGCTTCATCACAAGGCGGATCGCTTCGCCCTGGATGACGCCGTCGACGACGTTTTCGTCGTCGAGATAGCGGGCAAGCGCCTGACGGCGCCCTTGCGTAATACCGGAAACCTTGAAGACGCGGTCCGCGACCCTTTCGGTCAATTCAATGGGACTGCCGGTAAACAACAGCTTGCCTTCGTTCAGAAGCAGAACGCTGTCACAGGCCTCGGCCTCGTCGAGATAGGCCGTGGACCAGACGACGCCGATGCCTTCCTTCGTCAGGTTCTCGACCATCTTCCAGAGATCGCGGCGCGAGATCGGGTCGACGCCGACGCCCGGTTCGTCCAGAAGCAGCAGCCTCGGCTTGCGCAGAAGTGCACAGGCTAGGCCGAGCTTCTGCTTCATGCCGCCCGAAAGCTTGCCGGCCAGCCTCGTGGTGAAGCGCTTGAGATCGGTGAATTCGAGCAGTTCGTCAAAGGTTGCGGTGCGTTCGCCAAGTGGCAGACCGCGCAGATCGGCGTAGAGATTGAGGTTCTCCTGAACGGAAAGATCCTCGTAGAGGCCGAAACGCTGCGGCATGTAGCCGATCGCGGCCTGGATGTCGGCGGCGCTCGTCACCGTATCGAAACCGAGAACCTCGACCTTGCCTTCGCCCGGCACCATCAGTCCCGTCATCAGCCGGATCAGCGTGGTCTTGCCCGCGCCGTCAGGGCCGACGAGTCCGGTGATGCGCCCGCCGAGGATCTCGCCGCTGATGTGGTCGAGCGCCGGCGGCGCGTCGCCGAAACGCTTGACCACATCCGCGATGCGAACGAACGGTGCGTTGTCGCTCATTGCCCGGCCCCGGACTTTTCCGGCAAGCGCACCGTCACCGGCATGCCCTGGCGGAGATCGGGGCCAGGCTTGTCGACCACGATGCGCAGGCGATAGACGAGATCGGTGCGCAGCTCCGGCGTTTCCACCGATTTAGGCGTGAATTCGGCGACCGGCGATATGAAGCCGATCGTTGCCTTGTAGGGACGGTCCGGAGCGCCATCGGACGTGACCTCGACGGCCATGCCGGGATGCACGCGGCCAAGGTCGGGTTCTGCCACATAGGCCCGGACCCACACAGGCTCGTTCAGCGAGATCACGTAGACCGTGTCGGAGGGCGCGACGATGGCACCGCTCTCGCGCACGCGCGACAGGACCGTACCGGCGCTTGGGGCAACCAGCCGGGTATCGGCGAGCGCCGTCCGGGCGCTCTCGAGCTTGGCTTCGGCTGCAAGCACCTGCGCCTGAGCCGCCTCGATGTCCTCGATCCGACTTCCTTCCTCAAGCAGTGCCAGCGCTTCGCGGGCAGACGTGGCGCGGGCAGCGGCGGCTGCCCTGTTGGCGTTCGCTTCGTCGAGGTTGGCCTGGGAAATGGTGCCGTTCGGGCGCAATTGCCGTGCCCGCTCAAAGGCGAGGTTGGCGTTTTCGAGATCGGCGAGGCGTTCTTCATGGGTCGCGCGTGCCTGGGCGATTTCGGTCGGGCGTGCGCCGGCCTTCAGCTTTGCAAGGTTGGCCTTGAGCGCGCCGAGATCGGCCTGCGCGGCGGCTGCCGCCTGCTCGAATGGGACCGCGTCCAGCGTCGCCAGAACGTCGCCGGGCTTGACCATGTCGCCTTCATCGACAGCAAGGCTTGCGATGCGGCCATTGACGCGAAAGCCGAGCGAAACCTGACGGATGTCGACATTGCCGTAGAGGACCGAGGTCTGCTCCGTACCGACCCACCCGAGCCGGCGAGGGACGTCGAACCACCAGGCACCGGCCGCGGCGCCGGCGATCAGGATCAGCGCGATTGCTGGCTTGTTCATGACCGGCCTTCCTTCCGGCTGCCGAGCGTCGCGACCAGTTCGGCCGCGTGACGTCGCAAGATGTCGAGTTCGTCGGCACCGACGGCCCGCCAGTTCATTTGCCGAAGCATGGCCGCATGCGCCATGCGGAAGACGAGAATGCTTCCGACGAAGGAGAGCGTCCGCAGCCGTACATGTTCCGATGCCGGAGGCTCGCCGAGAATAGTGGCGACCAGCCGGCCCGCCATGCCGATCATCGGGCCCATGACGTTGGCGTAGACCCGTTCGAAGGCCTCCGTCGGCTCCATCTGTTCGCGGATGATGAAACGCGCCCAGCTCTCGGACTGCCGGCTGACGAAGAGAGCGATCATGCGCTGGACGACCCGGGTCAGGAGATCTCGCGCTTCCTCCGACGTCATCGGCTCGCCCGCGCTATCGAGACGTGCAAGGCGTTCGAGGATCGTCGTTCTCAGTTCGCCGACATGCCCAATGATAATCGACGAAAGGTGCTCTGCGGCGGCTATGTAAAGACCCTCCTTGCCGCCGAAATAGTAGGGGATTGCCTGGAGGTTCACGCCTGCCGTTTCGGCGAGCATGCGGGTGGTGGCGCCGTCAAAGCCGTAGCGGCCGAAGACGTCGATGGAGCTGGTCAGCAGCTTCTCGCGGGTGACATCTCCGCGATCCTGCTTTGTCGGGCGAGGCGAGGTTTGTTTTTTCATCATATGCTGAAATTACATCATTCCATTGATTAAGTCAATCGAATGAATTTTTATTGTATGCGATGCGCGCCGGGCAATCGCCCGTGCTGTGTTTGGCGCCGGGCGCGCGGGTTTGGCGCAGCCGCCCGCTTTCGTGGTGGAGAATTCAGGTGAGCCTTTCGGCCTATGCGACGTCGCGTTCTTCGCCCCGTTCGAGACGGCGCTGGAAGAGTGCGGCGATGAGGTCGGATTGGGTAACGACACCGAGCAGACGGTTGTCCGGATCGACCACCGGCATATGGTGTAGCCCCATGTCCGACATCGGCGGCACGAGTTTGGCGATCAAGGTTTCCGGCAGGGCCGACTGCACCTTGCGCGTCATGATGTCCGAGACGAGCCGCGGCATCTTCGGCCCGAGGCCGATGACGTTTCCGAGCCGCTGGCGGATGCCGCCCTGCGGCGTGAGCATCGCGTGTTTCATGAAATCGGTCTGCGTGACGATGCCGACGAGGCCATCCTTTTCGGTCACCACGGGCAGCGCCTTGATGTGGTGCCTGATCAGGGTCTGCCAGGCTTGGCGCAGGGACGTTTCCGGCGTGGCCGTGGCGACGTCGCGCGACATGATCTCGGCGCAGGTGATTTCGCCGGAGCGGCGGTTGAAGGCGCGGATCTGTGCCTGATGGATCAGCGCGTCGAGCTCTGCGGGACTGACGTCGACCACTTCTCCATATTGCGCGAGCACCGCCTGCAGGTCTTCGGGAACGATGCCGAGCCGGTGCGTCGGCGCGGGGTCGCTGGTACCGTGCAGCGTCGGTGCCTGCGCAAGATGCGGGTAGCGCCGGCCGGTCGCGTTGTTGAACACCAGTGCAATCACGAGGATGACGACCGAGTTGATGGCGACCGGAGACAGGGCGAACCAGTAACCAGCCTCATGGATCGCCGGGCCGCCGAGGACT
The DNA here is from genome assembly GCF_002940685.1 of Ensifer adhaerens. Lineage (GTDB taxonomy): Bacteria > Pseudomonadota > Alphaproteobacteria > Rhizobiales > Rhizobiaceae > Ensifer > Ensifer adhaerens_E. Next base: position 283,059 of record NZ_PNFP01000007.1, read on the forward strand.
GCGGTCAGAGCAACTGCCCCGCTCGGCGGATGAAGGCAGCCAAGCAGCAGCATGACCGCGATGGCGAGCCCGACGGCGACTGCGGCAGCAATGACCGGGTCGGGGATCAGCAGCGCCGCGGTAACGCCGATCAGGGAAGAGACGGTGTTGCCTCCGACGATCGACCATGGCTGGGCGAGTGGGCTTGCCGGGGCGGCAAAGAGAAGGACGGCGGAGGCGCCCATCGGCGCGATCAACAGCGGCAGGCTGGCGTCGGCGCCAAGCGCGTAGCTGCTGATGAAGCCGGTGAGCAGGATGCCGAGAAGCGCGCCGAGCGACGAACGCAGGCGTTCCAGATGGCCGACCGGAACAAGCGAGGGAATGAAACGCCTGATGTATGCGCGTGCCTTCGACATAGGGCCTCTGCGGAGGGAAGGTAGGATTTGCACAGGCCATTAGCACATGGCGCGGAAATGGGCATGAAATCCACATCCAAAAACCGCCGTCGGATTAAAATATATGCATCGCGCCTAAAAAGAGCGCGTTGCCGCAAGGTCTCGGGACCGGCGACCTCTTCGTGCCGATTGCTAGCTCGATACGGCTGCGGAAAAATCGATCGAGATCCGCGTGCCGCGGTCGGGCGCCGTATCGACGGCAAGGGTGGCCCGGTGCAACTCGCTGATGCGCCGCACGATTTTCAGGCCAAGGCCGAGCTGGCCGGAACTCTTCACGTAGCCGAGGTCTTCGTTGTGTTCCGGAAGGTCGATGAGGCCCTTGCCATTGTCCTCGACCGAAACGAACGGGCCGGGGCCGCAGGCAAGGACGATCCGGGTGCCCGGCGGGTTGTGCTTGACGGCGTTCTCGATGAGGTTGCGCAGCATGTTTTCGACGAGTGCCGGGATGGCGGTTACCGGCGGCGTGCCTTCGTCGACGAATTCGAGGGACTTGTCGTGGTCGAAGACGAAGGGTGCGATCGCCTCCGCGACGGCCGCGCCGATGTGCGACAGGCTGGTGCGCTGGTAGGCGGAGGGATCGACGGCATCGGCGCGCGCAAGCGAGGTCAATTGCTCCAGAATATGGGTCAGTGCGTCGAGATCGCGCTCCGCATTGCGTGCTCTCGGGTCGTCGATGCGGCTCAGCTCCATCTTGGCAATCGACACCGGCGTGCGGATTTCGTGGGCGATCGAAGACGAAAACAGCTTCTGCGACTGGATGAGATCGGCGACGCGCGTCAGCATCCGGTTGACGGCAATGACGAGGCGGGCGATTTCCTGCGGCATTCTCGTCAGCGGCAGGCGCGCATTGCTGTCGCGGGGATCGAGTGCATCGGCTGCGTGGGCCGCCCTGGCGACCGGCCTCAAGGCGCTGCGGATCGACCAGATCGTCGCCCCGATCACCAGGCAGAACATCAGCGTCATCGGCACGATCATCGAGTCGAACATCTCGTGAAGGAGTGCGCCGTACATGAAGCCGTTCGGATCGTTGAGGATCGCGAGCTCGACCAGCACGGTCGTACCGCCCCGTTCGAAGGTCTGGCCGCCGGCCACGCTGAACGGTTTTCCCGGGGCAATCAGGCGTTTCCAGAATTGGGGGGCGTCGACATTGAGCGGCAGGAAATGTTGGGAACACTCGGCCGTGCAGTTCGAATGGATCATCTCTCCGGAAGCGGTGCGGATGCGCAGGAAGATCGCACCGTTGTCGTCCGGCCGGTCGACGTATCGTTCACGCAGGTCGCGATCCGGCTCGTAACGCGCCACGCCGTCGCGCACCTGGACATAGCCGATTAGGTTTTCGGTTTCCTGCTGCAGCATGAGCACGCTCAGCTTGTCGTCGTCGAACCAGTAGTCGGCGAAGACGACACCGATCTGGATCGCCATCGCCAGCAGTGAAAAGGCGACGATGCGGCGCGCGACGATACCGATCAAGGAAGGGTTCCGGATCCTCATGGCGCCCGCCGGAGGAGATAGCCGATGCCGCGCACCGTCTCGATCTGCACGCCGGTGTCGAGAGGTTGCAGGCGCTTGCGCACCCTTGAGACAGCCAGCTCGAGCGCGTTGGGCGTGACTTCCTGGCCATATTCGGAAAGGGCGGTTTCAAGCTTGCGCTTCGGCACGACGCGGCCGACCTCGCGCATGAGGATCTCGATCAGGGACCGCTCACGCGGCGGCAACGGCACCACGGTGCCGTCGCAGGTGAGGTCGGCGGTCGCCGGGTCGTAGCGCAAGCTGCCTGCCTCCAGCACCGGCTGCACCGCCTGGGGGTTGCGCCTGAGCATCGCGCGGCAGCGCGAGAGCAGTTCGCGATGATGGAAGGGCTTCACGAGATAGTCGTCGGCTCCGGCATCGAGCCCGGCGATGCGTTCGTCGACGGAACCCTTGGCCGTGATGATGAGCACCGGCAGCCCCGGATACTCCTGGCGCACGCGGCGAAGCAGTGACAGGCCGTCGCCATCGGGCAGTCCGAGATCGAGCAGCACCAGGTCGTGCTCGCGGGCCGCGATTGCCGTCTCGGCATCGGCCACGCTCGAAACCGCATCGAGGCGCCAGCCTGCATCCCGCATGGTTTCGCCGACCAGTTCAACCAGTCTCGGACTGTCTTCGACCAGGAGCAGGCGCATTGATTCGTCTCGAGAGTGCAGGGCCGCCGCCGACCATATGGGCTTTCGCGGAGGCTGCCAACTGCCAGCAGCGATACCTACCAGCGCGCGTATCGGCGGGACAATGAGCAATCTTGACGGGGTTTGGACAGCTTGTCCGTCGTATCTCGATTGCCGAGGGAGAGGGTGTGTCTGAACAGGCGGCCCGCAACACGGCCTCCAACTCGACTGAATGCCCGCGCCTGCAGCGCCCCTCCCAGGCGCTCGTGCAGTCGCCGTAGGAGACGACAGTTTTGACATTTTCAGGTCTTCGCCGCGCGGAAATCGGCAGTCTTGCGCTGAGCGCTCTCGTCAGTGCCTATCTGCTTGTCGTCACCAACAAGTCCTTCTGGACGCACACGGTCGCCTATTTCGACGATTCCGTCGTGGCGCTCCTGTCCTTCAGCGCGGCACTGTGCCTGCTGACCTTCGCCGGGCTGACGACCGCCTCCGTCAAATATGTGATGAAGCCGGTGATGATCTTCCTGATCATGGTGTCGGCCTCCGCCTCCTATTTCATCGATACCTTCGGTGTCATCATCGACAAGGACATGATCGGCAATGCCGCGGTTACGACGCAGGCCGAAGCCAGCCATCTGCTGACCGGCAGTCTGGCGATGCATCTCTTGCTTTACGGGGTGCTCCCGTCGCTGCTGGTGATCTGGTTCAAGGTCCGTTATCGGCGCTTTTTCGCCAATGCCGCGGTCAACCTGGCGGTGATCATTCCCTGCTTTCTCGTCAGCGGGGGGCTGGTCTACGCGAACTTTGCAAACATCGCCTACGTTATCCGCGAACACAGGGACCTGATGAAGCGCTTCAATCCGACGGGGCCGGTCTCCGCGGCGGTTCGCTACGCGTCCTCGACCTTCAAGGGGCGCAACATCGTCGTGCAGCCGCTCGGTACCGATGCCCGTCAGGGCTCGCGCATCGCGTCTGCCAGCAAGCCCGTGGTCGTCGTCGTGGTCGCGGGCGAGACCGCGCGGGCGATGAATTTCTCCCTGAACGGCTACGGGCGTGAAACCAATCCGGAGCTGAAGTCGCTCGATGTCGTCAATTACACCGACACCACCAGCTGCGGCACGGCAACGGCGACGTCGCTTCCATGCATGTTCTCCGTCTACCCGCGTAAAGAATACAGCGACTGGAAGGCGCGCTCCACGGAGAACCTGATGAACGTGCTGACGCGCGCCGGCGTTGCGACCACCTGGTGGGACAACAACACCGGCAGCAAGGGCATTGCCGATCTCATCAACTTTGCCAGCATGACTGACCAGAAGAACAGCCCGCTTTGCAAGAACGGGGAGTGCCTGGATGAAATCTTCCTCGGCGAGCTCGACAGGAAGCTCTCGACGACGAAGAGGAACAGCGTGATCGTCCTGCACCAGCTCGGCAGCCACGGGCCGTCCTACTACCTTCGCTATCCCGAGAAGTTCCGGCGTTTCACGCCCGATTGCCGGACGCCCGAACTGATGAAGTGTTCGGTCGAAGAAATCACCAACGCCTATGACAACACGATCCTCTACACCGATTACGTGTTGGCGAGCGTCGCCCGGTTGCTGGAGAAACATCAGGACCAGATCGCGGGTGCGATGATCTACATGTCAGATCACGGCGAGTCGCTCGGCGAAAACGGCATCTACCTGCACGGCGCGCCCTATTCCATCGCCCCGCGCGAGCAGACGCAGGTGCCGTTCATCGCCTGGTTCTCGAAGCCTTACCGGGTGGCAATGGGCGTCGACACGGCGTGCCTGGCCAAGGATACCGCGCAGCCCAAGTCCCACGACAACCTGTTTCACACCGTGCTCGGCATGATGAATGTCGAGACCAAGGTCTACAAGCCGGACCTTGACGCTTTTGCAAGCTGCACGAAGAAACAACCGGCAGGCGGGGCGTTCCAGGCGGCGGATACGGCAAAGGACTTGCCCGCAAACCCCCAGCGTTCCATCGGCTCACAGGGGGCCCTATAGACACGATTGCGCCGCGAAAGCGCGACCGCCCGTAAATTTGCAAACGGCCGGAACAAAACCCGGCCTCGATGCTTCCTTGAAGAGACGCCCGCGTTCGTCCCGGCCACGGGCGAGGCCGCCGAGGCGACCTCGATCTGCCGGGTAGCCCCCGAAGGAAGGAGAGCTTCGATGCGCATCGTCGGCTTGCAGGTTACCGCCGAGAAGGCCGGTCGCTCCGGGTTCACTGTCGAGTTCGTCGGCGACTGTGGCCAGGTGGTGACGGTGATGTGTCCCCAGGACGGGGCCGGATCCCTCAACCGGCTCAACGCGATCGAAAAAGCCAAGGAAATTCTGCAGGCGGCCATCGCGACCGACGAAACGGTAGCGGCGGCTGCCGGCGACGCAGGAGCGCGTCGCGGCACGTTGCCGAACGCGCGCCAGGCTCATGACCGCGACGCCATGGAGGAACAGCTCGACGAGGGGCTCGAAGATACCTTTCCGGCAAGCGACCCGGTGTCGATCGCCAGCTCGACCATCGCCAAGGGCAATTCGCGGCGCTGAAATCAGGACCACGTCAGCGATTGAACATTTCCCGCGACGCATTCTCGTGGCTGTCGGCATTCTCCATCGTCGCGCGCGTCCGCGCCGCCATCGGCGCATCTTGCATCCTTTCGGCAAAAGGCATGTTATAGCACCTTGATCCGGCGATGTTTTCGACCTGAAGCGGTCGGCGCCGGGCTGTCGGACTTTGGAGAATGAATGCATGGCCGCTCGGCATCTGACTTTCGCCGTCGGCGATATTCACGGCTGCCTCGATCAGCTGCGCGCGCTGTTGGCTGAAATCGAGGACTATGCGCCGACGGGGCGGGTGATCTTCCTGGGCGACCTGATCGACCGGGGGCTCGAGAGCCGCGCCGTCATGGAACTGATCATGGCCGGCCCGACCCGACCCGGCTGGACGTGGCTGACGCTCAAGGGCAACCACGAGCAGATGCTCTGGGGGGCGAGCAGTGGCGAAAGTGACGTCGAGTGGTGGCTCGTCAATGGCGGCCAGGAGACATTGATCTCCTATGGCGGCACGGTTCCCGGGCGGCATCTGAAATGGATCAGGGAACTGCCCACGATCCTGGTCGAGCGGTTTCGCATTTTCGTGCATGCCGGTGTTGACGATACCCTGCCACTGGAGCAGCAGGACGAGGGGATCTTTCTCTGGATCCGGCCGCCTGAAGACTATTCGGGCGATTACTGGGGCCGGCATCTTTGTCACGGGCACACCCCGAGCACCGCCAATCCGCGCACGGTCGGGAACCGCACCAATGTCGATTCCGGAGCTGTGTTCAGCGGCATCCTGTCCTGCGCCATCTTCGACGACGACCAGCCGGGCGGGCCGATCGACTTCCTGACAACGAGCAAGGCTGCCTGGCGCATCGAGTGATACGCGGCAGCGGTGGAGTAAATGGCATTGTGCGGCCGGCTGTCCGGTAGTAGGTGTGACTTCTCCGCTGGGCGAAGCCTTTGCCGCCCGTTTCATCACCTCAGGGGATTGCCTTGGACGCCGCGCCTTCATCCGTTTTCACGAAGAATTTTGCTGCCCTCCTGTTCGACATGGACGGCACGTTGTTGAACTCCATGGCCGTGGTCGAACGTGTGTGGGGCGCCTGGGCGGAGCGCAATGGTCTCGATCCGGTCGAGTTTATCAAGACCGTACATGGCGTGCGCGCCGTCGATACCATCCGCAATCTCGAGCTGCCGGACGTCGATCCGGAGAAGGAAGCCTACGACCTGGCGCTCGCAGAGATCGCCGATGTCGAGGGCATCGTCGAAATCCCCGGCGCGGTCGCCTTCCTGAATTCCCTGCCGCCGGAACGATGGGCGATCGTCACGTCCGCGCCGCTTGATCTGGCGGTGCGCCGTCTCGCCGCCGCCGGCATTCCGACGCCGCGGCTGATGATCACCGGCGAGGATGTTTCCGTCGGCAAACCCGATCCGCAGGGCTACCGGCTCGCGGCCGAGCGGCTTGGCGTGCGTGCGGAGGATTGCCTGGTCTTCGAAGACGCACCGGCCGGTATTCTTGCCGGGATTGCGGCTGGCGCCGATGTCGTCGTCGTCACCGGCGCGCATGCGGCTGCGGAGGGCACGCCGCACATGACCCTTGCCCGCTACCACGACATCGCGGCGGAGCGTGCCAGTGACGGCACGGTGTCGCTGCGCCGGACCGCTTGAAACGCGCGCGATGAGAAGAGGAGGCCGCTTGTCGGCCTCCCGTCATCCGCGTCGCTGCCTTACGCGTTGAGCCAGCATTTCGTCAGGGCGTGACCGTTCATCAGTTCGCCGTTCGGATCGTCGATCCAGCCGCCGACCTTGTCGTTCGTGGCGTCGATATAGTTGTTGAACATCGGCACGATGACGCCGCCCTCGTCGCGGAGAATCATCGCTGCCTGGCGGTAGAGTGCCTTGCGCTTGGCGTTGTCGAGCTCCCCCCGCGCGGCAAAGATCAGCTTGTCGAAGTCCTCGCGGAAGAAGCGGGTGTCGTTCCATTCGGCCTTAGAAAGATAGGCGATTGAATAGACCTGGTCCTGCGTCGGCCGCCCGGTCCAGTAGGACATGCTGAAGGGCTGCTTGTTCCAGACGTCCGACCAGTAGCCGTCACCCGGCTCGCGCTTCAGGTCGATGGTGATCCCGCATTTGGCGGCGCTCATCTGGAAGAGCTGCGCCGCATCGACAGCGCCGGGGAAGGCGACATCGGAGGTCCGAAGCAGAACTGAGCTGCTGTGCCCGGATTTCTTGTAGTGGAACTTTGCCTTGTCCGGATCGAAGACGCGCTGTTCGATATCGTTGTCGAACAGCGGATAGCCCTTGATCATTGGCGTGTCGTTGCCGACGGTGCCGTAGCCGGCAAGCACCTTTGCCACCATCTCCTCGCGGTCGACGGCATATTTCAGCGCCAGACGCAGGTCGTTGTTGTCGAAGGGCGCCGTGTTGCAATGGGCGATGAAGACATAGTGACCCTTGCCCGGCACATTGCGGATGACGACGCCGGGAAGGCGACTGATCAGGGCGACGATCTTGGGCTCGATGCGGTTGATCATGTGGATCTGGCCGCTCTGGAGGGCCGCTGTCCGAGCGGTCGAATCGTTGATGACAGCGATTTCGATCTGATCGGCATGGCCGCGCTCGGCCGAGCCCCAATAGCCCTCGTGCCGCTCGGCGATATGTTTGACGCCCGGTTCGTTGGAAACGACCTTGTAGGGGCCGGTGCCGATGCCCGCTGTCGGGTCGTCCTTCCCGCCGTTCGGCTGGATCATCAGGTGGTAATCGCTGACGATATAGGGCAGGTCGGCATTGGGCGCGCGCAGCGTGATGACCACGCTGTCGCCATCGACCTTGATCGTCTCGAAGTCCTGAACGAAGGGCAGAGCCGCAGACTTGGAGTCCGCGTCGCCATGACGCTCGAACGTCGCCACCACGTCGGCCGGGGTCAATTCCTTGCCATTGTGAAAGGTGACGTCCTTGCGGATCTTGAAGCGCCAGGTCTTGGCGTCCGGCGCTGCCTCATAGGCTTCGGCGAGCCGGTACTCGATCTCGCCGGTCGGCGATACCTCGACAAGCTGCTCGCCCCAGCAGCGCCCGAGCGTATAGGGAACCTGGCTCGCCCAGGTCGCCGGGTCCAGGCTGTTCGTCGATTCTCCGCCGACGAGGCCGGCTTTGAGTGTCCCGCCCTTGATCGGTCCTGCCGCGCGGGCCGCCTGGCCGAGCAGCAGGTTTGCCGAGGCGGCGGTAATGCCGAGTGCGGCGGCGCGTCCGAGAAACTCCCGTCGCGACAGCCGGCCCGCGGCAACCTGCTTGCTCATGAATTCCAGTTCAATTGGCATGTCTTACTCCCTCCCTTGCAAGACCCACCCGGCATGACCGGTATCGTTGCAGATATTGGAGGCAGATGCCGCGCATGGATTCTTGTGGCGCGACAGTTGGTGCCGCAGATCGGCGAAAGAAAGTCGTATCTTCGACCGCTCGCTGCAGCGAAGGTGGAGTGCGCCGTCAGCCCTTGCGGGCGTAGCGCTGCAGGATCGCGGAGATATCCGGCTCTTCCTTGCCGGTATCGAGTTCGGCGCGAAGCTCTACCGCGTCGAGGTGCTCGAGCATGATGCGCTCCGCCGTTGCGGTGTCGCGCGATTGCAGGGCGCGGATGATCTGGACATGCTCGTCGACCGCACATTCCGGCGAATGCAGCCGCGCGAACCGGGCGAGGATCAGCGAACAGCGGGAGACGATCTCCCGGACGAAACGCGTCAGCGCCTGGGAGCCCGTAAGCTCCGCGAGCAGGATGTGAAACTCGCCGGCGAGCCGGATCGAAAGCGGCCCATGGTCGGACAGCGCCGTCTCCTCCTGCCGCACATGTTGCTGCAGACGCTTGACGCCGGCGGCGTCGAGATCGGCGACGAGCCGCCGGATCACCTCGGCTTCGAGCATGCGTCTTAGCGCAAAGATGTCGCGCGCCTCCTCCAAGGTCGGCTCGGCCACGCAGGCACCCTTGTTGGCGCGCAGATCGACGATGCCTTCCGCGTTGAGCCGGACCAGGGCCGCCCGAACGCTGGTGCGGCTGACCTTGAAATGATCGGCGATCGTGTCTTCGGAAAGTTTCGTTCCGGGCCTCAGGGCCTGCTCCAGGATCGCCTGGCGCAGGAGCTTGTAGACCACTTCGCTGCGGCTAGATTTCTCAGACAAGGTTGCCTCCCCCAACGGGCCGATCGGGGACCGGCCGAACATGTCCCTTGTCTTCGATAGCGCCCGTCCAAATGGTCGTCAACATTGTATACAATAATGTTGATGTTTGTATTCTGGTGTCGTATGCAATTGCAGGCGCCGACAAACAAGGCCGGCGCCGGCCGGTTCGGGAGGAGGCGCGCGGAGAGGACCGCGCGACCTGAGAAGGCCAGAAAGGGAACAGCCAATGGGAGGGAATTCATGAACAGCAGGATTCTGCAGCTCTGTGCGACAGTTGCCGGCATCGCCGTCGGCCTGGTGGCCGCGACCACTGCCAACGCCGCGACGACGCTCGAAACCGTCAAGGCCCGCGGCAAGCTGATCTGCGGCGTCTCGATGAGCACGCCGGGCTTTGCGACGGCCGATGCCAAGGGTCACATGGAGGGCTTCGACGTCGACGTCTGCCGCGCCGTGGCGGCTGCCGTATTCGGCGATCCGGAAAAGGTCGATTTCGTCCTGACCAATATCAACACGCGCTTCCAGGCGCTTCAGTCCGGCGAGATCGACATGCTGTCGCGCCAGACGACCATGACCTTTTCGCGCGAAACGTCGCTCGGGCTCGATTTCGGTCCGACCGTGTTCTACGACGGCCAGGGTCTGATGGTGCCGAAGTCGCTCGGCGTCAACAGCGCCAAGGAACTGACCGACGCGGCGATCTGCACGCTGCCGGGCACCACGACCGCGCAGAACCTCAGCGATTTCTTCCGCTCGATCGGCGGCAAGTTCGAGCTGGTTGTCTTTGAAAACCCGGACGAGAACCGCAACGCCTTCTTCTCCGGCCGCTGCGAGGCGATCTCGTCCGACCGTTCGGACCTCGCCTCGATCCGCGCCGTTGCCAACAACCCGGATGATTACGTCGTCCTGCCGGAAACCATCTCCAAGGAGCCGCTGGCGCCGGCCGTTCGCCAGAACGACTCCAACTGGCGTGACATCGTCTCCTGGTCGGCCTGGATGCTGATGGCCGCCGAAGAGCGTGGGATCACGCAAGCCAATGTCGACGAGATGGCCAAGAGCGAGGATCCGGAGATCCAGCGCATGCTCGGCGTCAGCGAAGAACTCGGCAAGATGCTGAACCTCGACAACAAGTGGGGCTACAACGTCATCAAGGGCGTCGGCAACTACGGCGAAGTGTTCGAGCGCAACCTCGGCACCAAGACGGCGCTTGGCCTGACGCGTGGCCCGAACACGCGCTGGAGCGAAGGTGGCCTGCTCTACGCACCGCCGTTCCGTTGAGAATTGACGGACCCGCGTTTGACGCGGGTCCACGTCTCCACATGGTGCCCCAATCGGCCTGTGGGGAGTGCGCGCGGCGTGCCGCCCGTACTATAAACGATGGAAGTCGATCAGGTTATGATCTTGGGTCGCGCCGGCCCGAGAACATTGTGCTCCAAGGGACGGGTGCCGATGCCCCTGTTTTATGACGCGCGCATTCGCGCCTATCTCTATCAAGTGATCGCCGTCGGCGTCGTGCTGCTCATCGCCTGGGTGATGTTCAGCACCGCAAGCGCCAATCTTGCCAAGCAGGATATTGCGACCGGTTTCGGCTTCCTGGCGCGCCAGGCCGGGTTTGTCATTACCGAATCTGCCATCACCTATGAGCCCACCGATACGATCGGCCGCGCGATCCTCGTCGGCATCACCAACACGGTCAAGGTTTCGCTGCTCGCCGCCCTGTTCGGCACCGTTCTCGGTCTCTTGGTCGGCATCGGGCGGCTGTCGCACAATCCGGTGCTGTCGCGGCTGATGCTTGCCTATGTGGAAGCGCTGCGCAACGTGCCGCTGCTGCTTTACCTCTTGCTCTGGTATTCGCTGATCATCTCCGTCTTTCCGCCGGTCAAGCAGGCGATCGAGATGCTTCCCGGCGTCTTTCTGTCGAACAGCGGTCTGGTCACGCCGGCGCTCCACTGGCAGAGCGGTTTTGCCGCGCTGGTCACGGCCTTTGTTGTCGGCGTCGCTGCTGCCTTCGCCACCGCGCGCGTTCTCGGTCGCCGCCGCATCGTTACCGGCAAGGAGCGGCCGATTGCCCTGTTCGCGGCAATCGCGTTTCTGCTGCCGCTCGTGGCAACCATCCTCTTCGCCAACATCTCTGTCACCTGGGATGTGCCGGAACTCGGCCGCTTCCGCCTAAGTGGCGGCTATCATCTGCGCCCTGAATTCGTGGCGCTTCTGCTCGGCCTGACGCTCAGCGTGTCGGCCAATGTCGCGGAAATCGTTCGCGCCGGCATCCAGGCGGTCAGCAAGGGGCAGTGGGAAGCGGCGACGGCGCTTGGCCTGTCGCGGGCACGCACGCTGAAGCTCGTGATCCTGCCGCAGGCGCTGCGCATCATCATTCCGCCGCTCACCAACACCTATCTGACCGTGTTCAAGAACAGCTCTCTCGCGATCGCCATCGGCTATCCGGATCTGGTGATGGTTTCAAACACGATTATGAACCAGACGGGCCAGGCGATTGAAGCCATTGCCATTTTCATGGGGGTCTATCTCGGCCTGTCGATCCTGATCTCGCTGGTGATGAACTGGTACAATGCGCGGGTCGCGCTGAGGGAGCGCTGAGCCATGACACAGGTCGACACCCTCGTGAGCAGCGCGGCGCTTGCGCCGAGCCGCGAAGTGCCGCCGGCGGCGCGCAGCCGCTGGTTCAGCGCCTATTTCGGCACGCCTGGCAATGCACTGATCACCATCCTGTGCCTCGGCACGGTCTTCGCGCTCGCCAAGCTCGCGATCGGCTGGCTCTTCGTCGACGCCACCTTTGTCGGCACGCCGGCGGAATGCAAGGCGACGAGCGGCGCTTGCTGGCCGTTCCTGTCGGCGAAGATGCGCTACATCTTCTTCGGCTTTTATCCCTTTGAAGAGCAATGGCGACCGCTGACGGCGATGCTCCTGTTTCTCGGCGCCTGCCTCGTCTCGATGGTGCCGAAGGTCTGGGGGCGGGGACTGCTGCTCGCGTGGGTCGCCGTCGTCCTGCCGGTGCTCTATGTGCTGATGGCGGGCGGCTACTTCGGCCTCACGGTCGTGCCGACGACGCAATGGGGCGGGCTGCCGCTTTCGTTCATGCTCTCCTTCATCGGGCTTGCCTGCGCGCTGCCGCTCGGCATTGCGCTGGCGCTCGCCCGCGCATCGAACCTTCCGGCAATCCGCGTCCTCGGCGTCGGCTTCATCGAGATCGTGCGCGGGGTGCCGCTGATCAGCATCCTGTTCATGGCGACGGTCATGCTGCCCCTGTTCATGCCCAATGGCATCACCATCGACAAGCTGGTGCGGGCACAGGTGGCGATCATTCTCTTTGCCGCCGCCTATATCGCCGAGATCGTGCGCGGCGGCCTGCAGGCGATACCCAAGGGGCAGGTGGAGGCCGGCCAATCACTGGGGCTGCACTATTGGCAGATCATGCGCAAGATCGTGCTGCCGCAGGCGTTGAAGAAGGTCATTCCGCCCTTGGTCAGCCTGTTCATCGGCTTCTTCCAGGATACGACGCTAGTGACGATCGTCGGTCTGCTCGACTTCCTCGACACCGTCCGCACCGCCATGCGCGACCCGCAATGGCAGGGCATCGCGGTGCTGGAGGGCTATGTCTTCGCCGCTGTCGTATACTTCGTTTTCAGCGCCCTTATGGGAGCTTACAGCCGTTTCCTCGAGCAATATTTCAGGACCACGCATGACTAAAGAGATCCACGTCATCCGCAAAGCGCATACGCTCGTCGCCTTCGACCGCGAGCTTAATGGCCATGTCTATCTCAACGACGCGGACGTCGCCTATGACGAGAAGGGCTTCGTGCATGTCGGAGGCCACTATGACGGTCCGTTCGCCAGCGAGAGTTCCGGCCGCGACCGGATGATCCTGCCGGGCTTCGTCAACGTGCATTGCCATTCCGGCGAGGAGCCGATCTCCAAGGGCATCTTCGAGGACATGGGGACGGCAGCGCTCTGGGGCAATGCGCTCTACGAATACTCCAATCTTCTGGAAATCGATGACGACGCGATCGAAGCGTCGCTGACGGTCATGGTCGGCGACCTGATGCGCAGCGGCGTCACCACGCTGCTCGATATTGCCGGTCCGCATGCGAGTTGGCTGCCGACGCTTGCCAAGAGTGGTGCGCGCGCCTTCGTCGCGCCGGGTTTCCGCGAAGCGCAATGGCACGTCGAAGACAGCCATCGTCTCGACTTCCGTTGGGACAGGGCGCGGGGACGCGAAGCCTTTGCGCGAGCGCTTGAGGTCGTCGATACTGCCAATGCACACCCATCGGGCCGCCTTGGCGGCGTCGTCGCACCGTCGCAGATCGAGACCTGCTCGCCGGAACTGTTGCAGGATGCGGTGGCGGCAGCCCGTCAGCGCGGCATGCCGATCACCATTCACGCCGCCCAGACCATGACCGAGCACGAAGAACTCTTGCGCCGGCACGGGCTGACGGCCGTCCAATATCTCGAAAAGCTGGGTCTGCTCGGCAAGGACCTGATCCTTGGCCATTGCATCTTCGTCGACAGCCATTCCTGGACGCGGCAGCGCACGGAGATCGACTTGCGTCTGCTCGCCGATCGCCAGACGACGGTCGCCCATTGCCCGGTCACCTTCTCGCGTAGCGGCATGGCGCTGGAATCGGTCGGCCGCTACCGCCGCGCGGGCGTCAACGTCGCGCTCGGCACCGACAGCTATCCGTTCAACATGCTCGAGGAAATGCGTCAGGCGATGATCTGCGCGCGGCTGTCGGGCAAGTCCGTCTTCGACGTATCCACCGGCGACATCCTTGAGGCGGCTACGACCGCCGGCGCCCGGGCACTCGGCCGTGATGACATCGGCCAGATCGCCGTCGGCGCGAAGGCGGACTTCCTGGTGGTCGATCTCAGGCACAACGCCATGCAGCCGGTCTACGACCCCTTGCGCAACCTGCTGCATTGCGCGGCCGAGCGGGCGATCGAGCGTGTCCACGTGGACGGCACTTGCGTCGTCAGTGATGGCCGCCCGACCTTGATCGATTATGACGGCGCGCTCGCAAAGCTCCAGGAAGCGCAGGACTACGCTTGCCGCAAGGCGGCCGAGAATGACACGAAGGGTCGCGCAATGGGGACACTTGCGCCGCTCTCACTGCCGCGCAGGTAAGTCCGGGCGCGGCCCGTCAGGACAGAAAGCGGTGTGCGGCGAAGAGGCAGATCAGGACTGTCGCCGCCGCGCCCGCCAGCGCGCCAAGACGCCTTTCGAGGAAATCCCGGATCTCTTCGCCGAAATGGCGCAGCAGCCAGGCGAGCAGGAAGAAGCGCGCGCCGCGGGCAATGATTGCCGAGACGATGAATAGGCCGAGATGGATGTTGGCGGCGCCCGAAAGGATGGTCACGACCTTGATCGGCGGCAGATGCGCCAGGCCCGAGGTGACGAGCAGCAATGCCAGCATCTCGCTGTCGACCGAGGCTTTCAGGTGTTCGAAGGTATCGAGCTTGCCGTAGAATTCGAGCAGCGGCCTGGCGATGGTGTCGAAGGCGTAATGGCCGAGATACCAGCCGGCGATGCCGCCAAGTACCGAACAGACCGTCGCCACCAGCGCATAGCGCCGGGCTCGCTCCGGGCGCGCCAGCGCCATCGGGATCAAGAGAAGATCCGCCGGCACCGGAAAGATCGAGCTTTCGACAAAGGCGATGATGCCAAGCCAGACAATGGCGGTCTCCCGCGTCGCGAGCGACATTGTCCAATCATAAAGACGTCGAAGCATGAATTAGGATTCGCTGTTGGCCGTTGATTTTCCCTATTGGCGACCGAACGGGGTGTAAATGTGACGGGCTCCAGCCGATCCCGGGATGGAGACAGGAACCTGTCGCCCGCGTGGCCAACGCTCCTACCAGGCGGTTGCCGCCCGCGCATAGCGCCCGGGCGACTGCCCGACATGGCGGCTGAAGGCCGTGCTGAAGGTGCTGGCTGATCCGTAGCCGACACGCTCGGCGACGGCGGCAAGGTCCAGCTCGCGTTGCCTAAGCAGGTCCTTGGCGATCGCCATGCGCCAGACGAGCAGATATTCCATCGGCGGCACGCCGACGGCGCGGGTGAAGCGCTCGAAGAAGACAGACCTGGAAAGCGCCGCCTCGCGCGCCAGTTCCGCCACGGTCCAGGCATGGGCCGGAGTGCTGTGGATCTGGCGAATGGCCGCCGCCAACCGCGCATCGGCGAGCCCGCGCAACAGGCCGGGTGTCGCACTTTCGCCTTGGATGGTGCGAAGCGCCTCGACGAGCATCACTTCCACAAGCCGCGCCAGAACCAGGTCGCGGCCGGGGCGCTCGTCGCGCGCCTCGTCTCCCACCATGCGCACGAGCGTCGAAAGCCGGTCGATCCCGCGCAAGTGCATCAAGGCCGGCAGCAGCGAAACCAAGAGCCAGGCATCGGGCGAGTCGAGAACGAAATAGCCGCCGAGCAGACGCACGTCCGGTTCGCCGTCCTGCCTGCCATGACGGACGTCGCCAACCGGCGACGGAACTGCCTTGGGATCGACGAAGGTTGGCTGCACCGGGTCGAAGCCCGAGATGGTGAAGCCGGGCGTGCTCGGCAACAACACGAAGTCGCCCGCCTGCAGCGTCACCGGCGCCTCGCCATCGACCGCCAGCCGGCACGCCCCCTCGGTGACGGTGCAAAAGCTCGGATGGCCGAACTCGGAATACCGCACCGCCCAGCGACCGGCGCCGCTGATGCCCTTGGTGAACACCGTGCGCGGGCGCAGAAGCTGGATAAGTTGCGAGAGCGGATCGGTCATTTCAGGACGATAGCAAATCAAATCAGGACTTCAAGCCGTAGAACGTCCGGCGTCGTCACCGTATTTCGTTTTCATCGCAACCACGAAGGATACCGCTATGAAAACTGTACTGATCACTGGCTGCTCTTCCGGCTACGGGCTGGAGACGGCGCGGCGCTTTCATGCCGAAGGCTGGAACGTGATCGCCACGATGCGCTCGCCCCGACACGATATCCTGCCGAAATCGGGGCGGTTTCGTCTGCTGGCGCTCGATGTCACCGATCCCGACAGCATCTCAGCCGTGATCGAGGAAAGCGGTCCGATCGACGCGCTCGTCAACAATGCCGGCATCGGCGTGGTCGGTGCCTTCGAGGCGACGCCGATGTCCCATATCCGCAAGGTTTTCGACACCAACACTTTCGGCGTGATGGCGATGACCCAGGCAGTGATACCGCAGTTCCGTACCCGCAAGGCGGGCGTCATCGTCAACGTCACCTCCAGCGTGACGCTTGCCGCCATGCCGCTGGCCGCGGCCTACACCGCCAGCAAGACGGCGATCACCGGCTTCACCGGTTCGCTTGCCCACGAGCTTGCCGCCTTCGATATCCGCGTCAAACTGGTCGAGCCGGGTTACGCGCCAACCACCCGCTTTGCCCACAACACCACGGTGCGGGTCGAGGACCTGATCCCCGAGGCCTACGCCGAATTCGCAGCGCCGATCTTCGCCCAATTTGCAGCTCCCCCTCTGGTGACGAAGGAGGCCGACGTCGCGGAGGCTGTTTGGCAGGCAACGAACGATTTGTCAGGCCAGCTCCATTTCCCGGCCGGCGCCGATGCGGTGGCGCTGGCCCAGGCACGCTGAAGATCCTGAGGCCTATCGCAGGTGCGCGCTCATGCGATCTCGGGGTAGCCGAGACGATGTGCGAAGCGCGCCAACTCGGCCACAGGCTCGTAATCCGCATCCGACAGAACCGCGAAGTCTTTTAGGCAAAGCACATCGCGGGCCTCAGCCAAATTGGGCTCCGTGATCGCCCGTCCGAGTGAGCCGCGCAGCAGCAAAAGCTCGTCGTCCGAGGCGTCGCCGCGGGTGATGAGCGGCAGGCCCGGCGTGCTCGCCGTGGCGGCCAGGACCCGCAGACCGGCCACGCGCTCCGGATCAAAACGTTGCGTGTTGCCGTAGGTCACGCAGTCGATCGCGGCCACGTCGGCAGTGCCCGATGCAACCGCGTCAATGCTTGCCAGATGACTTCCGGTTTCGGCAACAGAGGAGAAGAACAGGCCATTGCGGCTGTGGGGTGCGATTGCCGCGCGCAACAGATTGGTTCCGGAATTGCTGATCGGATCGTTGATGGTAACCCGCGTCCCCCTGAGATCTTCGAGGGAACGGATCGGGGCGTTTGCTCGCACGATGATGAAGCTGCACATGTAGGGCCCGTCGCAGCTCGGGTGCCCGTAGACCGGCGTAGCGACAAGGCGAACCTTGCCGCGCAGATGCCGGACATAGGGGTAACCGCAGGTTTGTGCGAGGAGCAGCGTCGGATGAAGCCAGGCCTCATCATGACGAAGGCGGCCATCCAACCGGTCGGGCACATCCGCCAGACCCTCGTGCCGCAGGTCGTCGCGCAGGAATTCCCAGAGCGCCGCCGTTGCGGCCGCGAGCGGCGGCGGGCTGACATACATCGCAAGGCTGGCTATCCGCATGGTTCCCCGCGCTCCATGAGCACTCCCGCCATGGCGTAAAATGCGTTCGGCGAAGCGTCAAGGCCATGGTCCTCGCGTCAAGGCGGTGGCACCTATGCGTCTGGACGGCGGCCGCCAGGGGGCGAGGTCAGGCCGTGCGGCGAAGGTCAGCCAGCTCTTCCGCGCGTGTTTCCGATCGACGTCCGCCGGATGTGGTGCGGAAGCGCGCGACCAGATCGAACAGGCCGGATGCCTGGCCGGAGAGCCTGTGGGTCATGGCGGTGCTGTCCTCGACCATTGCATTGTTCTGCTGGGTCACCGCGTCCAGCGACAGCATGGTCTGGTTGATGTGCTGCAAGTCGGTTGCCTGGTCGCGGGCGTCACCGGCGATCTGCAGGGTCTGCTCGTTGATCGCATGGATCTGACCGGAGATTTCGTCGAGTGCGTCGCCGGCGGCGCGTACCAGCGAAACGCCCTTTGCCACTTCGTCGGCCGAAGTCGTGATGATCGCCTTGATTTCCCGGGCGGCGTGCGCCGATTTCTGCGCCAGCTCCCGCACCTCGTGGGCAACGACCGCAAAGCCCTTGCCCGCTTCGCCGGCGCGCGCCGCCTCGACCCCTGCGTTCAGGGCCAGGAGGTTGGTCTGGAACGCGATGTCGTTGATCGTGCCGATGATCTGGGAGATGGCGACCGATCCCTTCTCGATCTGGGCCATGGCGCCGACGGCGTTCATCACCACCTCGCCCGAGCGGTCGGAGCTCGCCTTGGCGGCAGCCGCGATCGTGGTTGCCGATGTGGCGTGTTCGGCCGTGCGGCCGATCGTGGCGGTGATTGCGCTGAGGGCTGCGGTCGCTTCTTCCAAGGTTGCTGCCTGATGTTCGGTGCGTTTGGCAAGTTGACCGATGGCGTCGCGCATCTCGCCGGTCTCTCCGTCGATATCGGCGCTTCTCGCCTTCACGTCGCCAAGCGTCAATGCAAGGCTCTCCAGGGATTGGTTGAAGTCCGAGCGCAGGCGATCGAACCCGGCGCCGAAGGGCCGGTCGATGCGGGCGGTCAGGTCGCCCTGGGATAGACGTTCCAGTCCTGCGGCCAGCATTTCCACGGCCTCGTTGATCTGGTGTGATACTTCCGCCTGGGTCGCCTCGCGGCCCTGCCGCTCCTCTTCGATCATGGTCCGTGTCTGCGCCGCCTCTGCCTCAAGGCGGGCACGGTCGTGAAGAGCGTCGCGGAAGACGAGGACGGAGCGGGCCATGTCGCCGATCTCGTCCTTGCGGGTGCCGCCGACGCCGCTGATCGTCGTGTCGCCATCGGCAAGCCGGCTCATGTCGCGGACGAGACCGGTGATCGGGCGGGTCAGCCGGCGCGAATACCAGATGGAAATTGCCAGCGCGGCCGCCAGGACGGCGAGCGCAGCCGCAAGCGTCCAGTTGCGCAAGGCGGTGACGGCAGCGAATGCCTCTCGCGAGGTCATGACGGCGGCCATGGTCCAGCGGGTGCCGAAAGCATCGAGGCTGGTCGCCGCGAGCTGCGCTTCCTCGCCGCGGAAATCGGCAAGCCTGCTGCTGACGATGCCGCCCTCCGCCGGCTGATCGGCCACGATCCGGGCCTTGAGCATATCGTTGCCAGCCGTGGCGGCGCTGTCGGCGAGGAAGAACCCGTTCCCGTCGAGCAGGATCGTTTCGCCGGTTTCGCCAAGGCCGGTGCGGTTGCCGACGATTTCGCCGATCCGGGCGTCCGGCATCTCCAGGATCAGCGTGCCGATCTTGCCGTCGATCGATTCCAGCGGAATGGCGATGAAAGCCGCGGCGCTGCCGGCGAGCGGTCCATAGGTCTCGTAGGACGCAAAGGCCAATCTGCTCTTGTCCGTTCCCTCGGCCGTTTCCCGGAAGACGCGACCGAGACCCGTGCCCTTCCAGGTCGCTTCCTTGAGGTTGACGCCAAAGTTGCCCTTCTTGTTGAGGGAGTAGACGACGTTGCCGCTGAGGTTGGCAAGCAGCACGTCGCGATAGCCATGGGCTTCCGCGAAGCGGCGGAAAAACGGGTGATAACGCGCATGCAACGTGTCGTAGTCGTCGACGCCGGCGCTGCTGTAGAGCGCGTGCTTGTCTTCGGCGTTGGGGTTCTCCGCGAGATAGCGGCGCTGCAGTTCGGTCTCGGCCTTGTCGCCGAGCCTGGCTGTGGCGCCATTCAGGTCGCTGAGTGCCTTGGCGACGGACTTCTGCGCCTGCAGATTGCGCAGGTCGTTCTCCACGGTGGCGAGGTAATGGCGAAGCTCGTTGCGGCGGGCATCGGCGAGCGCCTCGAGCTTCTCGATCGCCGCGCGCGATGACAGGTCGCCACTGACCGTCAGGCTGGCAAGGCTGGTGGCGGCAATGGAAAAGGCAGCAAGAGCCGCCGCTGCGAGGGGAAGCTTCGCGGACAAACGCATAACAAGCACCGGGCTTAAGGGGAGGGAGGCCATGCCGAAGGCTGGTCGCGACGCCTCATGCGCCCGGCGGAAGGGCTTCCGCGCGGAGAGTTATACCGTCTCACGTTACAGCTTGATGACAGTTGGATGGCATCGTCAAAGTTTGTCGCGGAGGGCGGTGGCCCTATCTCGGCAAGGCGCCCGTCAGGAAAATGTCGGCGCAGCTTTCTGCTCGTGCCGTGATCGTCGCCTCGTCGATGGTGCCAAGGCAACCCATCATGACGGCGCGTTGCGGCTCCATCGCCATCATGCCGCGCAGCATGCCTGCGGTCAGACGCGGGTCGGCCACCGCGAGCCGGCCGTGGGCCACCTGGGTCCTCAGCCATCGCTCCAAGGTGGCACTTGTCCGCTGGATCGCCTGCTCCCAGAAGGTGGCAGCAACTTCGGGGAAGCGTTCTGCCTCGGCGAGCACCAGGCGGATGATCGCGATCGTGTCGCGCGAGAGCACGAGATGTCCGTAGGCGGCAAGCAGGTGCACCAGGCCACCCCTTACGCCCAGATCTTCCAGGTTTTCTTCATCGGCTTCCAGCACGAACTCGGCAATCCTGAGGGAGATGACGCGCTCGAACAGATTGGCCTTGGTCGGAAACAGCCGATAGAGCGTCTTGGTGGAAACGCCGGCATTCTGAGCGATGATATTGATGTTCGCCGCCTCGTAGCCGAAATCGCAGAATTGCCGTTCCGCGGCCAGGACGATCACCTGGCGCGTCTCGTCGTCCGGCCGGACCTGGGGACGGCCGCGGGAGCGTGGCGTCTTCTGCTTTTCGATCATGACGGCTTTCCAAATTCATCGAATTTTTAGGTGAGCCGAGTTGAGAAAGCAATTGTTTTCCGAAATTTCTGCGCCGCGTGTCCTGGCCGTGGCGCATATTGCGACCTTTGCGAACACGTTTTAGCTTTGCTGTATGGCGGCATCGAAACTCAAGGACTATCGCGCGAAACGGGATTTTTCCAGGACGCCGGAGCCTGCCGGGAGAACCGGTGGGGAGGGCAATCGTTTTGTCGTGCACAAGCATCACGCCACCGCCGATCACTATGATCTCAGGCTGCAGGTCGGCGACGTGCTGAAGAGCTGGGCGATCCCCAGGGGGCCATCACTCAATCCCGCCGACAAGCGGCTGGCGGTCGAGACCGAGGACCATCCGCTCGACTATATCGACTTCGAAGGCGTCATTCCCGAGGGCGAGTACGGCGGCGGGCCGATGATCGTCTGGGACGCCGGCGTCTGGGCGCCGATGGACGATATCGAGAAGAGCCTCAGGACCGGCGCCTTCAAGTTTCGTCTTGCCGGCGAGAAGCTCAATGGCGGCTGGATGCTGACTCGGCTGAAACCGAAACCGGGCGACGACGACAAGCGCAACTGGCTGCTGTTCAAGGAGCATGATCTCGCGGCCGACCCTGATGCCGACATACTGACGTTACGCCCGGAAAGCGTGAAAAGCGGCCGGCGGATCGAGGAACTGGTCGAGCTGCCGAAGAAGTCGACGAAGCGCGCCGTTCTCAAGCCCGGCGCATTGCCGGGCGCGGTGAAGGGCCCGAAGCCGCAACGGATCGAACCGCAGCTTGCCAGCCCGACGCCGAAGCCACCGGGCGGCCCGCCGGACAGGCCGGACAGGCCGGACAAGACGGACTGGCTGCACGAGATCAAATTCGACGGCTACCGCACGATGGCGGACATTTCGGACGGCAGTATCAGGCTCATCACCCGCAGCGGGCTGGACTGGACGAAACGCTATGGCGATCTGCCCGATGCCTTCCGCGAGCTGCCCTGCCGCGAGGCGATCATCGATGGGGAAATCGTCGTTCTCGACGACAAGGGCATCAGCCGTTTCGCGCTCTTGCAGGATGCGCTTTCGACGGGTGTGGACAGCAAGCTCGTCTTCTATGCCTTCGATATGCTCTACCTCGATGGCTGGAACCTGACCGAGGTCCCGCTGGAAAAGCGCAAGGCGCTGCTGGTGCAGCTGCTTGAAGGGCAGGTGTCCAGCCGCTCGGCCATCCAGTATAGCGACCATGTCGTAGGGGACGGGCGCGGGCTTTACGAGCATGCCTCGGAACTGGGGCTGGAAGGGATCGTCTCCAAACGCACCTCGGCGCCCTATCGCAGCGGCCGCACTCAGACCTGGACCAAGACGAAAGCGCTCAACAGCGATGATTTCGTGATCGCCGGCTATACCGTCTCCGAGGCCGCCGAAGGCCTTGCGGCGCTGGCGCTCGGGGAATGGGTGGACGGCGAGCTGCACTACCGCGGCAAGGTCGGAACCGGGTTCGATGCGGAGACGGCCAAACAGTTGCTCGTCCGGCTGGAAGCGTTGCGCGGTGGCGCGACGGCACTCGATGGCGCACCCAAGGAAATCCTCTGGGTGCGGCCGGTCCTGAGCGCCCGCATCCACTACTCCAACCGCACGACCGACAATGTCCTGCGTCATGCGGTCTTCAAGGGGCTTCGCGACGTCGAACTTTCTGCCCCGGCGGCTTCGCCGCGCAAGCGGCTGATCACGGACGCCGACCTTGCGACGATCCAGGTCACCAATGCCGACCGCCGGGTGTTCGGCAAATCCGGGCCGACCAAACTCGACATTGCCGTCTATTACGCGCTCGTCGGCGATTTCATGCTGCCGCACATCCTTGGTCGACCGGTGTCGCTCTTCCGCTGTCCCACGGGAAAGCGCACGGATTGCTTCTTCCAGCGCCACCCCTTCACCGGCATGCCGCCCTCCATCGTCAGCTTCAACGCGACCAATTCCGAGGGCGAGAGCAAGTCTTTCCTCTCGATCGAGGGCACGAAGGGCTATCTGGCGCTTGCCCAGTTCGGCGTGATCGAGCTTCACAGCTGGGGCTCGCGGCGCGCGCGGCTGGAGAAGCCCGATCGCATCGTCTTCGATCTCGATCCCGGCGAGGGCATCGCATGGCGCGACGTGGTCGAGGCCGCCGTCCATATCCGCGGCGAGCTGGAGGGGCTCGGCCTAGTTCCCTTCGTCAAGACATCGGGCGGCAGTGGCATCCATGTCGTCGTGCCCGTGACGCCGAAGCTCGACTGGAAGAAGACGCACCAGGCGACGAGCGCCATTGCGTCGCGACTGACGGCGACCGCGCCCGAGACCTTCACCACGACGATGGGCAAGGAGAACCGCGTGAAGCGGATCTTCATCGACTTCCACCGCAATGCCCGCAGCCATACGGCGGCCGCGCCCTATTCGCTGCGGGCACGCACCAACCTGCCGGCTTCGGCGCCGCTCCATTGGGCGGATCTGGAGACTATCGACGCTCCGGAGGATTTGAACTATTCTTCGCTGCCTGGACTTCTGGATACTTTCGGCGATCCCTGGGCGGATATCGACGACTTTGCCAAGGATCTGCCGCTTCTGTCCGAAACGAGGACGTAATGCGTTTGGCCGCGTAGGAGACATCAATGGCGCCCAGGGCAAGTTGGAAAGGTTATCTCAAACTCAGTCTCGTCAGTTGCCCCGTCAGGCTCTATCCGGCGACCAGTTCGAGCGAGCGCATCAGCTTCAATCAACTGCACAAGGATACCCATAACCGGATCAACATGAAGCCGGTCGACCCGGAGCTCGGCCTCGTCGAGCGCTCCGACCTGGTCAAGGGTTACGAATACGAAGACAAGAAATATATCATCATCGAAGACGCCGACCTCGAAAGCGTCCGGATCGAGTCCAACCACACGATGAACATCGAGGCCTTCGTCGACGAAGGCTCGGTCGACGTGATCTACCAGGACGCGCCTTATTATCTCGCGCCCGATGGCGCGATGGCCGAGGAAACCTTCGTCGTCCTGCGCGAAGCATTGAAGAAGAGCGGCAAGCTGGCGATTGCGCGCCTCGTGCTTTCAAGCCGCGAGCGGGTGGTGACCATCGGCGCGCGCGAAACAGGTATGTTCGTGTGCACTCTGAGAAATCCGAGCGAAGTGCGTGGAACAGCTGAATATTTCGGGAACATCCCCGTCGGTCATCCCGACCCGGAAATGCTGCAGCTTGCCGAAGCGCTGATCCAGCAGAAGATGACGGTGTTCGATCCGAAGAACTACGAGGATCGCTACGAGATCGCGTTGATGAAGATGATCCGTGAGAAGCTCAAGGGCCACAAGCCGATCATCGCGGCCGCCCCCGAGCGCGGTAATGTCATCAATCTCATGGATGCGTTGAAGGCGAGCCTGTCGCAGTCGAAGCCGCCGGCAAAGAGCAAGACCAAGGCCGAACCGGCCGCCAAGGAAGCAGGCAAGGCGGCGGCGCCTGCCAAGCGGGCAGCGGCAAAACCGGTCGCGAAGAAGAAAGCCTGATGGCTGTTGCCGGCCAGACATTCGGTATTGTCGGGGCGATCTCGGCCTTTCCGCGCCGGCTTGTGGCGCGGGAGGTCGAGCGCCAGCACGGGCATTTGCGCCGCGGCGTCACGCGCCAGACGACGTATCTGGTGTTCGGCCGGAGCCTGCTCGCCAAGTCGAGCGAAGCGGAGATCGAGGCTCGTTTCGATGCCGAGCATGCGGCCGGACGATGGCTTGTCAGCGAAAACGGATTCCTCCGGCTTCTCGGGCTTCTGTCCGTACCGGCGGCATCGGCGCTCACGCGCCAGTCATTGATCGACCAGGCCCGGCTTTCCCCGCGGGTCTTCGATCTGCTCTCCCTGTTCGACGCGTTCGAACACGACAGCGAGCCCTATTCCTTCCGCGACCTCATCCTTGCGCGGAAATATGCGGAGCTGATCGGAAGCGGCGCGACCTGGGGCGCGATCGCCCGGTCTGTGCACCGGTCAGGCCAGGTCGCCTCGTTGACGGCGCTTTCGCTGCACCACGGCGGGACCGATACGATCTATGCCCGCAGCGCCGAGGGCTTGAGCGAACTGAACGGACAGCTGCTCTTCGACCTCGGCACGCCTGACGATGCCGCCTTGGAAGATCTCTTCGATCTGGCGGAGGGGGCGGAAGCGAACGGCGACTACGAGCAGGCGGCCGCCTTCTATCAACGCTATCTTGCCATGGACCGGACGGATTCGGTTGCGGCCTTCAACCGCGCCAATTGCCTGAAGGCGGCGGGACACGCGCTGGATGCGGCGCATGACTACGCCCGCGCGATCAAGCTCGATCCCTCCTTCGTCGAGGCCTGGTTCAACCTCGCCGGGCTGATGAGCGAGCGGGGGCGAACCGACGCCGCGCGCAGGCATCTCAAGAAGGCGATCGAGATCGACGGCGACTATGCCGACGCGATCTTCAATCTGGCGAAACTCGAATTCGATGCGGGTGACCTCGGTGAAGCGCGGCGCTGGTGGAGCCGTTATCTCGAACTCGACAGCGATAGCGAATGGGCGCGGACGGCGGAACGCGGCGTGCAATATGTCGATTTGCACAGCCGTCCGAGAACAGCGGGCTGATATGGGCGACACATTCCTTCTTGACGGACCTGACGATGCGGATGTCACCATCCTCCTTGCCCATGGGGCCGGCGCGCCGATGGATTCCACCTCGATGAACGCGACCGCCAAGGCGCTGGCGAGTGCGGGCTTTCGTGTCGCCCGCTTCGAGTTCGGCTACATGGCGGCGCGGCGAACATCTGACGGGCGCAAGCCGCCGCCGCGCGCCGAAACGCTCAATCCGGAATACATCGCCGCCATCGAAGCGCTCGGGGCCAAGGGGCCGCTTATCATCGGCGGCAAGTCGATGGGCGGGCGGGTTGCGAGCATGGTCGCCGACCAGCTGCACGCAGCCGGCAAGATTGTCGGGTTGCTCTGCCTCGGATATCCCTTCCATCCGCCGGCAAAGCCCGAGCAGCTGCGCACGAAGCATCTCGCCGACCTCAAGACGCCGACCCTGATCTGCCAGGGAACGAGAGACGAGTTCGGCACGCGCGAAGAGGTTCCGAACTATACGCTTTCCGATGCGATCGAGGTCCTTTGGCTCGAGGACGGCGACCATGACCTGAAACCGCGCAAGAGCCTTTCCGGGTTCTCGACCGCGGATCACCTTCGCACCGTCGCCGATGCGGTTGCATCCTGGGCCGCCCGGCTGACGCGCTGATCTGTTTGCCGGGATGAAGATCGCCACCTTCAACATCAACGGCATCAGCAAGCGGCTCGAAAACCTGATCGCCTGGCTTAAGGAAACCAAGCCCGACATCGTCTGTCTGCAGGAACTGAAGGCGGCCGATCGCCAGTTTCCGCGTTCGGCGATCGAGGCGGCCGGGTATGGCGCGGTCTGGCAGGGGCAATCGGCCTGGAACGGTGTTGCGATCCTTGCCCGAGACAGCGAGCCGGTGCTGACCCGCGTCGGGCTCGACGGCGATCCCTTGGACAGTCAGGCGCGTTACATCGAGGCGGCCATCAGCGGAATCCTGGTCGCTTGCCTTTACGCCCCCAACGGCAATCCGCAGCCGGGGCCGAAGTTCGAGTACAAGCTTGCCTGGCACGCGCGCATGGCCAGACATGCTGCCGATCTTTACGCGCTCGATCTGCCTGTCGTGCTTGCCGGCGACTTCAACATCGTGCCGGAACCGCGCGACATCTACCCGACGAGCTCATACGACGACAACGCGCTGGTGCAGCCGGAAAGCCGCGCGGCATTCCGCGAACTTCTCGACCAGGGTTGGCTCGATGCGCTGCGCAAGGTCCATCCGAAGGACCAGCTTTTCACGTTCTGGGACTATCGCCGGAACCGCTGGGAGCGCGACGCGGGGCTGCGGCTCGATCATCTGCTGCTCAGCCGCAAGCTTTCCCGCAAGCTCACGGGTGCCGGTATAGACCGTGGCGTTCGTGGCATGGAGGGGGCGAGCGACCATGCGCCGGTGTGGGTCACGCTTCGCGATTGACCTCGCTATATTGCGGCGTGACCCAACGCGCAGCGGTGATACTGTTTCGCATCGTACGCCGCTACTCGCAGCCTTTGTCCGGGGTAAACCCGGTCCGGCTGTGGATCGGCGGCCAAACGCCGACGTCCCAGCCAGTGAACACGAAGGAAAACCGCATGAAAATCAGCGCACGCAACCGCCTCCAGGGCAAGATTGTCGAAGTGATCAAGGGCGCGACCACCGCCCATGTGCGTATCGACGTCGGCGGCTCGATCGTGACCGCAGCCATCACCAACGAGTCGGTCGACGAACTTGGCTTGAAGGTCGGCGGCGAGGCCTATGCGGTCATCAAGGCCTCGGACGTCATGGTCGGGATCGACTGATACGTTGAGGCTGGGGCGCACGGATCGTCTGTTGCGCCCTGCCAACTTTGAAATCGGGTCACGCCTTCTGGCAATGGTGCACGGGGCCGTCACCGGTTTCGAAATCGCCGCGCTGCGGTGGCGCGATCGGCTTGAACAGGGTGCGGTCGGGCTTCAGATCGATCAGCGGCGTGCCGTCGAGGCAATCGAGACCGCGCACGAGCAGGGTCGAACCTTCCACGGCTTCGCGCTTGACGATCGAAGTGCCGATCGGATTGGGCCGCACCGGCGAGCGCAGCGAGAACGTCCCATGCACCTCGCCGTTGCTGGCGGGGCTTTGCAGCACGAGGTCGCGCCTGGACTGATCGAGCCAATAGAGGATTTCTAGCCGCTCGAACGCCTCCACGCCTTTCAGCGCCAGAACCCAGGGCTCGAAGATCTCGATGCGGCAGAGCGGGCCATCGTGCCGGCCCTGGCGCGGCGTTTCCATGCGCGAAGTCCAGGGCGTTGCGATGCGGCCGATGAAGACGAGGCCGGCGTCGGTGGGCGCTGGCGGATCCACGGCCACCTCGTTCTCACGGATTTCGTTCTGGCGAACCATGGTCAGTTCCTTTCATGGCAGAGGGGCGGCGAAGCGTGGCGCGCAGAGACGGGCCTTGCTGCCGTCGATCGAGCCGATCACCACGTCGATGTCGTAGAGTTGCTTGAGGGCGGCGGCCGTCAACACCTCGCGCGGTGAGCCAAGTGCGATGAGCTTCGAGGCGTGGAGGAGCGCAACGCGGTCTGCAACGAGAAAGGCGTGATCCGGATTGTGCGTCGAGAGCACGACCGAAAGCCGGCGCTCTGCCAGCGACCGGATATGCGAGAGCACGCGCATCTGGTTGCCATAGTCGAGATTGGCGGTCGGCTCGTCCATGACGAGAATGGAGGGTTCCTGTGTGAGTGCACGGGCGATCAGCGCCATCTGGCGCTCGCCGCCACTGATCTCGGTATAGGGGCGCGTGGCGAGATGGGCCATGCCAAGGCCGGCAAGCGCCTCCATGGCGATCCGACGATCGCGGGCGCCAGGCGAGGAGAACGGCGCGAGGTGAGGCGCGCGTCCCATCAGCACGACCTCCAGCACCGTGAACGGGAAAAGTGCGGCATGCGCCTGCGGGACATAGGCGATCCGTTTGGCGCGCTGACGCCGCGACCAGGCTGAAAGCGGTTTGCAATCGAGGAGAATGTCGCCGGCCTTGACCGGCAGGAGACCGAGAACGGTCTTGAAAAGCGTCGTCTTGCCGGCGCCGTTGGGGCCGAGCAGAGCCAGAACCTCTCCGGTTGCAAGCGACAGGGAAATGTCGGCGCCCACCGTGCGTTCGCCATAGCCAAAGGCGAGCCCCCTGATCTCCAGCGTCATTGCCACGCCCTCCGCCCGGAGGCGAGCAGCCACAGGAAGAACGGCGCGCCGACGGCTGCCGTCAGGATGCCGAGCGGCACTTCGATCAGCGCTATGCTGCGCGCCAGCATGTCGACAACGAGCAGATAGGCGGAACCCGATATCATCGACGCCGGCAGCAGACGGCGGAAGTCGGGACCGACCAGCATGCGCGCGATATGCGGGATGACGAGCCCGATCCAGCCGATGACGCCGCTGACGGAGACGGCGGCCGCGGTGATCAGCGTTGCCGCGGCGACCAGCACGGCGCGCGTCAAACGCGTGTCGACGCCCAAGGTCTGGGCTTCCTCGTCGCCGAGCGTCATCAGGTTCATGCGCCAGCGAAAGAGCACCAAAGGCACCAGCCCGACCAGAAGCGCCGGCAGGATCGAGACGACGTCGAGACGGGTGATCGCGGTCAGGCTGCCGAGCAACCAATAGGTGATCGCCGGTAGCTGGTCGTAGGGATCGGCGAGGATCTTGATCAGCGATATGCCGGCACCGACGAGTGCACCGACGGCGATCCCGGCCAGAACCAGCGTCAGCGCCGGATC
Organism: Ensifer adhaerens; assembly: GCF_002940685.1. GTDB lineage: Bacteria > Pseudomonadota > Alphaproteobacteria > Rhizobiales > Rhizobiaceae > Ensifer > Ensifer adhaerens_E. The sequence continues at coordinate 312,361 of NZ_PNFP01000007.1, forward strand.
GCGTCCGCGGATTGCCATGCCCACCGCATAGGCCGCCGCGACCGCGAGCAACCCGCCGGCAAAGCTCACGGCCTGGATTGCGATGACCGGCAACGAGAGAAAGATGCCGATGACGGCGCCGAGGCTGGCGCCGCCGGAAACGCCGAGTATATCCGGTGAAACGAGGGGATTGCGGAAGAGCCCCTGATAGGTGGCGCCGGCTGCTGCAAGGGCTGCGCCGATCAGGATCGCGCCTGCCACGCGCGGCAGCCGTACGTTCCAGAGCACGGTCGACAGCACCGGATCAGTTGCCTGCCCGGAAGCTGCCGAGCGCAGCGCTGCGACAATCTCCGATGGGCCGGCATATTTGCCGACCGCCATCGACACCAGCGCCAGCAGGAAGAGCGCGCCTGCGAGCAGCCAGAGGCCGCCTTTGCGCTCGGCGACCATCACTTCCGACGCTTCCTGCCTGCGGTTCATTTCGAAGCCGGCACCGCCCCCTTCAGGAGCGTGGCCACTTGTTCGTCCGTCGGGTCGACCTGGTAGAACAGCTTGTAGAAATCGCGGGTCTCCTTCGCGAGATCGCCGTTGAAGCTTTCGGGATAAAACAGCTTCTGCAGCCATGCGACGCCGATCAGGCGGTTGATGGCGGGCGGCGAGTCGAACCAGCCGTAGGGAAGCGACGGAGCGGTGAACACCCGGCCGTCCGTGACGGCCTTCACGTCGGCCCAGAGCGGGTCCTTCTTGGCCGAGGCAGCGAACTTGCCGCTTGCGGCGATGATGACGTCCGGGTTCCAGGAGAGGACCTGTTCGTGCGACACCTGGGTCAGACTGCCCTTGCCGGCGGCAGCCGCGACGTTCTCGGCGCCGACGGCTTCGAGAATCTCGACATTGATGGAGCCGGCAAGGCCCGTTTCCAGCCCTTCCGGGCCACGACCATAATAGACGCGCGGCCGCTGGTCGGCGGGGATCTTGGCGAGGCTGTCGTTCAGATCCTTGATCCGCCGGTCGGCGTAGGTCGCGAGTTCTTCCGCACGTTCGGTGACGCCAAGCAGCGCGCCGACGTCGCGCAGCGTCTTGCCGCTGTCGGCAAAACGGCCGTCGATCAGCACGTAGGGAATGCCTGTTTGCGCCTGCACCTTGTCGGCAAGCGAGCGGTAGGTATCGTTGACGGTGCCGACGTCGAGAATGATGTCCGGTTTGGCGGCAAGCACCGCCTCGACATTGGCGCTGCCGCCCTTGCCTGTGAGTTGGCCGTAGGTCGGCAGGTCGTGAACGGACGGCAGCAGATATGCCTTTTGCTCATCCGTCGTCTCGCGCACCCAGCCGGCGAGCTTGTCCGGCGCGAGAACATAGGTCAGCACCGAGGCCGGCGGCCCGGCAGCAAGCACGCGGGAGATGGTATCGGGCACCTCGACTTTTCGCCCGGCGGCATCGGTGATCGTACGCGCCTCGGCTGTGCCTGAGGCAAGGCCGAGCATGGCGGAGAGGATTATCGCAAGAGATTTCAACATGGAGGCCACGATAGCGAGAGGGATCGGTCGGGCCGCACTATGGCACAGCGTTATATCTCATGGAATATATTGATTACGCGATTTGCGATGGTCAGGGGGCACCCTGATGCACTGAGATACAAATCCGCCCTTGTCGGAAACATCGGCGATACGTCGCGATGGTCCTCTGCCGCACATATCAAGCGATCGCTGTGCACCACGCAATCGATCCAGTGCGGAGAGACGATGATGATCCTCTTTGTTGTAGCCTATCTTGCAGGCGTGCTGACGATCGTCAGCCCCTGTATCCTGCCGGTGCTGCCATTCGTGTTTGCCCGCGCCGACCAACCGTTTTCCACCAGCATTCTCCCAATGCTGCTCGCCAAGATAGTCACCTTCGCGGGCATCGCCTCGCTTGCAGCACTCGGCGGCAACTGGGCGGTGCAGGCGAACGAATACGGTCGCTACGCCGCGATCGCGCTGCTCGCAGTCTTCGGCATGACGCTGCTGTCGACACGAGCGGCCGCCTTCGTGACCGGGCCGCTCGTCGAACTCGGCAACCGACTGTCGCGAAAGGCCGCGACCGGGGAGAAGGGCAGCGTCGGCGGCGCCATCCTTCTTGGCGTTGCGACCGGGTTGCTCTGGGCGCCCTGCGCCGGACCGGTGCTCGGCCTCGTCTTGACCGGCGCGGCGCTGAATGGCGCGAATGTGCAGACGACGCTTTTGCTTGCCGCCTATGCGGCGGGTGCCGCGACCTCGCTGGCGCTTGCCGTCCTTGCCGGCGCCCGGGTGTTTGCTGCCATGAAGCGCTCGCTCGGTATTGGCGACCGCATCCGCCAGGGTCTCGGCGTCGCGGTGCTCGCCGGGGTGGGAGCCATCGCGCTCGGCCTCGACACCGGTCTGCTGGCGCAGCTTTCCTATGCGAGCACGTCGGGCTTCGAGCAGTCGATCCTCAATCGCCTGCGCAGCGATGCCTCGCCCGTGGATGTCGCCAGCACCCGCATGACCCTGGCAGCAAAGGATGCGCGACAGGCGGCCTATCGCAGCGACCTTCCGGTCGAAGGTCCGTTTCCGTCGCTTGACGGTGCCGTGCAGTGGCTGAATTCGAAGCCGCTGACGCCGGCCGAGCTTCGCGGCAAGGTCGTGCTCGTCGATTTCTGGACTTATTCCTGCATCAACTGCATCCGCACTATTCCTTATGTCCGGGCCTGGGCGGAGAAGTACCGGGACCAGGGCCTGGTCGTCATCGGCGTGCATGCGCCGGAATTTGCCTTCGAAAAGCAGATCGGCAATGTCGAAAAGGCGGTGCGCGATTTCAAGATCACCTATCCGGTGGCGATCGACAACAACTTCGCCATCTGGCGCGCCTTCTCCAACAGTTACTGGCCGGCTCACTACTTCATCGATGCCGAAGGGCAGATCCGCTACACCCACTTCGGCGAAGGCGACTATGAAGGTTCCGAGCGGGTGATCCAGGATCTGCTGGCGGAAGCCGCCGGCAGGAAGAAGGCCGAAGGCGACTTGGTCAAGCCGAATGCGAAGGGCGCCGAGGTCTCGCCGGATCTGGCACGCCTCGGCTCCAGCGAGACCTATGTCGGCTACGAGCGGGCGGCGCACTTCGTGTCGCCGGAGGGCGTTTCGGCCGATACCACCGCGCGGTACACGGTCGACGAGCCGGGTCTCAACGAATGGGGTCTCAAGGGCAACTGGACCATTGGAGCCGAGCAGGCGCGTGTCAACGAGACCGGCGGCGGCATCACCTACCGGTTCCGCGCCCGCGACCTGCACCTGGTGCTCGGGCCCGGCGCCGGCGGCAAGCCGATCCCATTTCAGGTGACGATAGACGGGGCCGCGCCCGGAGCGGACCACGGCGCAGATATCGACGCGACGGGCAAAGGCGCCGTCACGGAGACCCGCCTTTATCAACTCGTGCGCCAGTCGGGTGCGGCAAGGGAACGGACCTTCGAGATCCGCTTTCTCGAACCCGGTGCAGAAGCCTTCGTTTTCACTTTTGGATGAGAGTTCAGAGATGGCCGACAAACAACAACATGGGCGCCGCGTCCCTGTTTTTGCCCGAGGCGTGTTCGTTACGCTGGCACTGGTTGGTGGCGGGCTGACGCTCGCCCTTGACGAACCGGCGGCACAGGAGGCCAAGCCCGTTCCCAGGGTGCTTCACGATATCGCTTCAACGGAAACAAGCCAGACGGCGGTGCTGGCGGGCGGTTGCTTCTGGGGCGTGCAGGCGGTGTTTCAGCATGTGGTCGGCGTCGCCGGCGTCAGGGCAGGCTATGCCGGCGGCAGCGCGGAGAGGGCGACCTACGAGCAGACGGAAACCGGCACCACCGGGCACGCCGAAGCGGTTGAGATTACCTACGATCCCCGGCAGGTCAGCTATGGGCGACTGCTCGAGATCTATTTCTCGGTTGCGCATGACCCGACACAGGTCGGCGGGCAGGGGCCGGACAGGGGCCCGCAGTACCGATCGGCGATCTTTCCGCGCGATGAAAAGCAGGCAAAGGTTGCTTCCGGCTACATCGCGCAACTGAACGCGGCAGGCGTCTTTTCCCGGCCGATTGCGACGACGATCGAACAGGCCAAGGGGTTCTATCAGGCGGAGGCCTATCACCAGGACTACGTCTACAACAATCCGGGCCAGCCCTATGTTGTCATTTACGAGCAACCGAAGATTGGTGCCCTGCGTCACCTGTTCCCGAGCCTCTATCGCGAGAAACCCGTGCTTGTGGCCGACAGCGCGTCGTAGCTGGTCGATTAGGTCAGGAATTGCAGCAACGAGCCGACCGGTTTGGAGCTACTTCGCAGCAGCGCGTGCCGGTTCCGCCAATACACAAGGACACAGTATCGCGGCCGATCGGACATATCCGCGATACGCCCAGAGGACACTCTGGCGATGGGTAAGGCTTGTGCCCGCGAGACGGGCGAGCCGCTGCGGTCATGATAAACGGAAGGAGCCATCATGCGTATCGTCGCAACAGTTTTCGCCATAGCCGTCCTTGCCGCGGCGCCGTGCGCCTGGGACAGCAGCCCGGGCGAGCCCTCGCTCCTTGCTGTGCTCGTCGCCGGTTCGGCGACCGCAAGGGTGGTGCCCGGGCCGCAAGTGACCGCCAACCAAGGCGGAGGATCGCTGCAGGAGGCGCCGCAAGCGGAACTGGCTGATCCCTTTATGCCGACGATCTCAATGCCATGATTGGCCAGACGGCGGACATTGACCTGCAGGAAGTGGCGCGAGACGCCTAATATTTCGAGCATCCTATCCCGTGGGTTGATGTCCTCGAGCCCCGGCCGGTCTGCCGCCAAACGAGATTGATAAGCGTTGCATAATTTAACCAGTGCCTATTTGATGTTGATCATGCCGGAGATCATCTTGGTTCATAGCCAAAGTTGTAATAAGTGACGGGATATCTTTAGGCGAGGCACTTTTCATGAAGAGATTATTACTTATCTCACCTTGGTTTGGGAAATGGCCAGCGTGGATTAACTTCTTCATTGAGTCATGTAAGCACAACAGTGAAATTGACTGGCTGATACCCACGGATCAACCGGAACCTGAAAACACGGCTCCAAATGTCAAGTTCGTACATTGTGCATTCGATGCATATAAGGAGAGAATATCAAACGATATAGGCGTCGATCTTCATCATATTCCCCCATATAAGTTGTGCGATCTAAAGCCATTTCTGGGATTGAGTTTTGCAGAATATCTGGAGGGTTACAAATCTTTTGGATATTGCGACCTTGATGTCATTTGGGGGGATATCAGATCGATCTACACCGATGAAATTCTTGATAATTACGATGCCGTTTCATCGCATTCAGATATAATGGCCGGGCATCTTTCGATCTTTAAAAATACTAAAAAAATGCGCACATTGGGTAGGCGTATTCCGGAATGGCGCTTACGCATAGCGTCGGTTGAGCATCTTTCTTTGGATGAACGCGCTCTGACAAGTATTATGAGGCCAAGGCGAAAGCATTTTATCAAAAAGTTGATGGCGCCAAAATCATTGATGGTCGAGCGTTATACAACGCCAGGCGGTGGTGAACGGCTTTGGCCAGATGGCTCAGCTAGTCCTGATGAATGGACTTGGAAAAATGGACAGCTAACAAATGAGCGCTACTCGTCTGGGATACTATATCTTCATTTCATGTTTTGGCATTCAAACCGCTGGCGGCGGCCACACACGGGGGAAGCTCCGTGGCCAAGGTTGGACAGTATTGTTCAATGCGATTGGCGGGAAGCTGCGCAAGATGGGTTTTCAATTTCCCCGGCCGGCATTCGTTTGTTGCCCTAAGTGTTGCAAAGCCTGAATTCTGAACGAGCCAATACGACAGCGTGCAAGACAGGAAGACGGGGCCGATTTTTCGGCCCCTTTTCTTTTGCGGGGCAGCCACATGGCCGAGGGGGAGATTTCGTATCGGCCCGCAATCAGGCTCGGCCATTCGAACATTGAGATACAGAACCGGCGGCTGCCGAACATATGGCCGATACACGGCGCACGCATGGTCGCGGCGAGATTTGGTCTTGCAACAGGTTGGTACGGCTCCAAGGCCCGATAAGAGACGAGAATGGCTCAAAACGCCGGAATTACGACATTTGAGCCATTGCCTTTCCACCGTACCATCTGGGCTCCAAACCCAAGGCAAAGGAGCTTGAAATGAGCAGGAATTCCAAAGGCACGGCACTCATCACCGGCGCGTCCTCCGGTATCGGTGCGATCTATGCCGACCGCCTGGCGCGCCGCGGCTACGATCTGATCCTCGTTGCCCGCAACCGCGAGCGATTGAACGGTCTTGCAAGCCGCCTGACGGACGAGACGGGGCGCGCCGTCGAAGTCGTCGCAGCGGACCTCGGCAACAGGGACGATGTCAGGCGGGTCGAGAAGATCCTGCAGGCTGATGCGAGCATAACGGTGCTGATCAACAATGCGGGAGTCGGTGCCACCGCGCCGCTACTCGCCTCCGACGTCGACAAGATGGAAGAGATGATCACGCTGAACGTTAACGCCCTGACGCGGCTGACCTATGCGGTCGCACCCGGATTTGCCGCGCGCAGCGCCGGTACGATCATCAACATCGCCTCCATCGTCGGCGTCGCGCCCGAACTCCTGAACGGCGTCTACGGCGGGACCAAAGCTTTCGTGCTGGCCTTCACCCTGTCGCTGCAGAAGGAGCTTGCTGACAAGAACATCCGCATCCAGGCCGTGCTGCCCGGTGCGACGGCGACCGATTTCTGGGAGATCGCGGGCACGCCGATCGAGCATGTCCCAAGCGAGATCGTCATGCGGGCCGAGGATATGGTGGATGCGGCACTTGCCGGTCTCGACCAGGGCGAAGTGATCACGATCCCCGCGCTGACGGATGCCGCCGACTGGGCAGGCTATGAGGCCGCCCGCCAGAAACTCATGCCGAACCTTTCCAGAAGCGCACCCGCCGCTCGCTACAACATCGGGGGGTAGCTCCCGACCTGTTTCCGGGCTCCTCCCATCCCGGATTTACGCGGCGATGCCTTGAGGCATCGCCGTCCCTCGAACCAGGAGAATGATGATGTCCAGACGCTACTTGCCAACTGCCAGGAGCAGTCGCTTGGCCGCCCTCGCGCTGTCCGGAGCGATCGCGATCCTGCTTCCTTCGCTCGCCGCCCATGCCGCAGGGGCCTCCTCGGCGGGCAGCGCCCAGATCACGGCTGCGGCAAGGCCTGCTGCCGACGAATCCATCCGTCCGTTCCAGTACCATGCAAGCGATGCGGCCCTTGCCGATCTCAAGCAGCGCATAGCGGCGACCAAATGGCCGGACCGGGAACTGGTGGGCGACGGCACCCAGGGCGTCCAGCTCGCCACCATGCAGAAGCTTGCCGACTATTGGGCGACCACATATGACTGGCACCGGCTGGAAAAGAAGCTCAACGACCTGCCGCAGTTCGTGACCAACATCGACGGCGTCGACATCCACTTTATCCACGTGCGCTCCAAGCACAAGAACGCGATGCCGCTGATCGTCACCCACGGCTGGCCGGGCTCGATCATCGAGCAGTTGAAGATCATCGATCCTCTGAGCAATCCGACGGCGTATGGCGGCACCGAAGCCGATGCTTTCGACGTGGTCATTCCGTCGCTGCCCGGCTACGGCTTCTCCGGCAAGCCGACGGAGCGCGGCTGGGATCCGGTGAGGATCGCACGGGCGTGGGCGGTGCTGATGCAGCGTCTCGGCTACGCACATTACGTCGCGCAGGGTGGCGACTGGGGTGATGCGGTCACCGAGCAGATGGCGCTGCAGCAGCCGGCCGGCTTGCTCGGCATCCACACCAATATGCCGGCGACCGTTCCGGCCGAGATCCAGAAGAGCCTGGATGCCGGCCAGCCGGCGCCAGCGAACCTCTCGGCCGACGAGCGCCGCGCCTATGAGCAGCTCGATTTCTTCTACCGGAATGGTCTCTCCTATGCGCAGGAGATGAGCAAACGTCCGCAAACGCTTTACAGTATTGAGGATTCGCCGATCGGGCTTGCGAGTTGGATGCTCGACCACGACGCCCGCAGCTACGAGCTGATTGCCCGCGTCTTCGACGGCCAGAAGGAAGGTCTAAGCCGCGATGACGTGCTCGACAACATCACGCTTTACTGGCTGACCAACACAGCCGTGTCGTCGGCGCGGCTCTATTGGGAGAACAAGCTCGCCTTCTTCCAGCCGAAGGGCGTGCAGATCCCGGTGGCCGTCAGCGCATTTCCGGACGAGCTTTATCAAGCGCCGAAGTCCTGGGCGGAGAAGGCGTTCCCCAAGCTCATCCATTATAATCGTCTCACCAAGGGCGGGCATTTTGCAGCCTGGGAGCAGCCGGAAGCCCTGGTCGATGAACTGAGAGCTTCCTTCAAGTCACTGCGTCAACCGAGCTGAGAGCAAGGGGCGTGCGGAAGTGCGCCCCACCGTTGCAACAAAGGAGAAGTGTCATGACAGGTGCAGCTAGCGAGAACAGGGCGCCATCGGTCGATCTGAAATTCGAGGTCGCCCTCATTCCGGTTTCGGATGTCGATCGCGCCAAGGACTTTTATGGCCGCCTCGGTTGGCGGCTCGATGCCGACTTTCCCGTCGGCGATACATTTCGCGTGGTGCAGTTCACCCCTCCCGGCTCGCCGGCGTCGATCCACTTTGGCACGGGATTGACCTCGGCCACTCCCGGTTCGGCAAGCGGGCTTTACCTCGTGGTCTCGGATATAGAAGCCGCGCGTGCGGAGCTGGTTGAACGCGGCGCTAAGGTCAGCGAAATCTTCCACCGTGAAGGCCCCGGAAAGCCGCCGGTAAGCGGCCGCGATCCGGCGCGCCGCAGCTACCGCTCCTACGCCACCTTCAGCGACCCCGATGGAAACGGCTGGCTGCTGCAGGAAGTGACCGAGCGCCTGCCTGGAAGGGTTGACGGTGACGTCACGGGCTTTACTTCGGTCGCCGATCTTGCCGCGGCTCTGCGTCGCGCTGCCGCCGCGCATGGCGAACACGAGAAGCGCAGCGGTGGTGAACACGACCACAATTGGCCGGATTGGTATGCGGCCTACATGGTGGCAGAACACGCGGGCAAGCCGCTTCCCGAGTAAGCCATTGCCCCGACCGCCCGTGTTTCTCCCATGGCGTAAATATGGTACAAACGACCATTCCAGACAGGGGGTGACATGCACAGGATCGGCTACGTCGTCTTTCCGCGGTTTCAGCTCATGGGGTTCGCGGCGGTCACTGCCTTCGAGATCGCCAATCTGACGCTCGGGGAGCAGGCTTACGAAATCGAATTGCTGTCGGAGGCCGGCGGCGAGATCAAGTCGTCCGCCGGTTTCGGCGTGCTGACGAAGGCCTTCGACGATGCGGTCTATGAAACCGTCATGTTTGGCGCGGGGACCGAGATCGAACCGGTTTCTCCCGGGCTGGTCGCCTTCGCGCGCCACGCGCTCAAGGCATCGCGGCGGGTGGCCGCGCCTTGCACCGGTGCCTTCATCCTGGCGGAATCCGGGCTGCTCGACGGCCGTCGCGCCACGACCCACTGGGTGTTTGCGCGTCAGCTGCGGGATCGTTTTCCGGAGGTGCGGGTCGAGGAGGATCGCATCTTCATCGTCGATGGCAGCGTGTGGACTTCCGCCGGCATGACGGCCAGCATCGACCTGGCGCTGGCAATGATCGAGAAGGACCATGGCGAGGATGTCGCGCGGCAAGTGGCGCGCAAGCTCGTCGTCTATCACCGGCGGGCCGGCGGCCAGTCGCAGTTCTCCGCGTTGCTCGAGCTCGATCCAAAGTCGGACCGCATCCAGAAATCGGTCAATTACGCCAAGGCCAACCTGCGCAATGTCCTGTCGGTCGAGGAGCTTGCGGACGCCGCGGGCCTGAGCGCGCGCCAATTCAGCCGCGCCTTCCGCTCCGAGACCGGCCAGTCGCCGGCCAAGGCTGTCGAGCATCTGCGCGTGGAAGCCGCGCGGCTCTTGATGGAGCAGGGACGTCACTCCATGGACGTGATTGCCGAGCAGACCGGTTTCGCCGACAGCGATCGCATGCGCCGGGCCTTCTTGCGCACGCTCGGGCAACCGCCCCAGACGATCCGACGCAATGCGCGCGAAGGCGTTGCCTGACGGCGAGACCGCCTCTGGATCAATTGTATCACCGTGTGTCCGACGCCTGCCGATTCTACATGCGCTTTCAATTGGGGCGGCCAAGCACACGCGCGGGATACACCGGCACTCCATTCCTGATGGCAGTTCAGGTCACCGGAGGTTCCCAATGTCGGACGAAGTCAACCACCCACGCCGTCGTTTCATCGGCGCCATCGCGCTCTCGCTCGCTGTGACGCAGTTCGCTTCCGCCGGCGCCGCCGGAGCGCAAGCGGCAACCGGCGCGGCTCCGCGCCTGCCGGCCGTAACCCCCGGGACGAACAAATCCTTCGCGACCCTCAAGCAGATCGATGCCGGCGTGTTGAACGTCGGCTATGCCGAGCTTGGCGCCAGTGACGCTCCGGTCGTCATTCTCCTGCACGGCTGGCCCTATGACATTCACACCTATGTGGATGTGGCGCCGCTTCTGGCAAATGCCGGCTACCGCGTCATCGTTCCCTATCTGCGCGGCTACGGCACGACCCGGTTCCTCTCTGCGGACACACCCAGGAACGGCCAGCAGGCGGCGATCGCCACGGACATCGTCGCCCTCATGGATGCGCTCGAGATCGAAAAGGCGGTCATCGGCGGTTGCGATTGGGGTGCGCGAACAGCAAATATCATCGCCGCGCTCTGGCCCGAACGTTGCAAGGCGCTGGTCTCTGTCAGCGGCTACCTGATCGGCAGCCAGGACGTGAACAGGAAGCCGCTGTCGCCGCAGGCCGAGCTTGCCTGGTGGTACCAGTTCTACTTCGCCACCGAGCGGGGCTATGAGGGTTACAAGCAGAACCACAAGGAATTCGCCCGTCTGATCTGGAAGCTAGCTTCGCCCAGGTGGAACTTCGACGACGCCACCTTCGACAGGAGTGCCGAAGCGCTGGAAAACCCCGATCATGTCGATATCTCGATCCATAATTACCGCTGGCGCCTCAGCCTTGCCGAGGGTGAAGCGAAGTATGACGATCTCGAAAAGCGGCTGGCACAGTTCCCTGCGATCACCGTCCCGACGATCACGCTGGAGGGCGACGCCAATGGCGCTCCGCATCCGGACCCATCGGCCTATGCCAAGCGCTTCTCCGGCAGATATGAGCATCGGCTGATCAGCGGCGGCATCGGTCACAACCTGCCGCAGGAGGCGCCGCTTGCCTTCGCCGAGGCGATCGTCGCCGTCGACCGTTTCTAGTTCTTCTCCCGCCGATTGCGTGGAGGCGCGGGGTTCCGGTTCGCCGGCCCCGCGCATTTTTTTGCGCGTTGACCAGTGACGGGAGTTGTCGGACGCGGCGCAGCGCATGCCGGTGAGGCGCCATGAACGACAAGCCGCTTCCGGATGGGCTTCGTATCAGCATGTATCTGCGCCGGCACCCGGCGGGTTTCCATACAATTCCAGGCTTTCGGTGAAACATCCCAGACACCTGCGGGACGCCAGATGCGTCTCGACGGTCGCAGGGCAATCGGGCCCGGACGGCAAAACCTGCCGAAAGGAAGAACACCATGAGCGAAGCTGAAAAGGTAATCTACACCGGCAAGACCCACACGACCGGCGGCCGCGACGGCGCTGCCCGGAGCGACGACGGACGCCTCGACACCAAGCTTTCCACGCCCGGCAGTTCCCGGCCGGGGACGAACCCGGAGCAGCTCTTTGCAGCCGGCTGGTCGGCGTGTTTCATCGGTGCGATCGGCCTTGCGGCCGGCCAGTCGAAGATCGCACTTCCCGCCGACGTTGCCGTCGATGCCGAAGTGGACCTTTTGAACCGCGACGGCGGCTACTTCCTCAGGGCCAGGCTGAACGTCAGTCTGCCGGGGATCGACGCCGACGTCGCGCGCCGCCTGGTCGATGCCGCGCACCAGACCTGCCCCTATTCCAAGGCCACCCGTGGGAACATCGACGTGACGATCAATCTCGTCTGATCAGCACCAGCTCTTGTCACCTCCGGAGCGGCGACCATCAGGGTCGCCGCTCTTTTGCATCGGCCATGGGCGTGGCCGAGCGCGGCCCGGGCCCGGTAAGCCTTGCCTTCTCGGGGAATTTTCTCAACATAAACATTAGGAAAATAATATATGCGATTGTTTTATCGCGACTTATCTGGCGCTTTCTGAGCTCCCCTCTACTGAGGGCGGATCACCAACTCGCCCAAGAGGCCGCCGCCGTCACGATTACGCAAGGTCAGAGACGCGTTGATGGAGACTGCCAACTGCTGGGCGATGGCGAGACCAAGCCCGGTCCCGCCGGTTTCCCGATTGCGGGAGTCTTCCAATCGCACGAAGGGCTTCAACACGGCGCCCAGTTGATCGTCCGGAATGCCCGGCCCGCGGTCGAGCACGCTGATGATCACACTATCGTCGGCAAGCCGCCGCGCCTCGATCTCGGCGCTGCCGGCAAACTTGAGCGCGTTGTCGACAAGATTGGTGAGAATGCGCCGGAGCGCCTGCGGACGGGTCGTGATCGTGCCGCCATCGACGTCACGGGCGCTGACGGATTTGCCGGTGTCCTGATAATCGTAGACGAGGCTTTCGATGAACGAGGCGAGATCGACGCGCGTCGGCTTCTCGACATTGCCATGGGCGCTGCGGGCATAGGCGACGCCTTCCTTGACCAGGCTCTCGATCTGGCCCAGATCCTGGATCAGCTTTTCCCGGTCGGCGAAATCCTCGGCCATTTCCGCGCGCAGCTTCATGCGGGTGATCGGCGTCTGCAGGTCGTGGGAAATGGCCGCCAGAATCTGGACGCGCTCTTCGAGATACTGGGCGATGCGGTCGCGCATGGCGTTGAACGCGGTTGCCGCATAGGCGACCTCCGTCGGGCCGGTTTCGCTGAGCCTCGGCGTGTTGCGGTTCGGGTCGAGCGTGTCGGCCGCCGCGGCAAGATTGACGAGCGGCCGGACGGCCTGGCGCATCGCGAACCAACTGCAGAAAAGCAGGAGCGCGAGTTGGGCCAGGAGCACGTAAGGCAGCCAGTCGGCGAGCGGCATCACCCCCTTGGGATAGACGTCGATCGTCAGCGGCGAGCCGTCGCTCAACGTCAGATGCGCCTGCACATGGCGTCGATCGCCAGGGATCGTTTCGACGGTCACCGGGTAGTTCGGGCCGGTCGCACGCTGGATGTTGGCCGAAAGCTCCGCAGTGGCCGGATCGACCGACGGGTTGCCGGAAACGCCCGGGCCGAGAATGAAGCCGTAGTTGTCTCGGCCGAGGCGATTGAGCCAGGAGGGGCGCTCGGCTACGGGCAGGCGGTCGAGTATCGCGATCGAGGTTGCAATGTCGTTTTCCAGCGTGTTGAACATGACGGACTTGGCTGACATGTAGCGTTCGAAGAACAGAACGGTGAACGACATCACATGTGCGATGGTGAGGCCGGCAAGCAGGATAACAAAGAGCCGCGCCCTGAGCGTGCGCGGCCATAGTCGAAAGCCTTCTTCGGCGGTGTTCGTCGTCATTCGCGCGCCTCCATGATCTCGATCGGTACCGAGAAGACATAGCCTTCGCTGCGCACCGTCTTGATGTAGGTCGGTTCGCGGGCATCGTCGCCGAGCCGCTGTCGAACACGGCTGACGAGCAGGTCGATCGACCGGTCGAACAGTTCGGCCTCGCGGCCCTGGGTGAGATTGAGCAACTGGTCGCGGTTGAGCACGCGCTGGGGGTGGTCGATGAACACCTTCAGCAGCCGATATTCTGCGCCGCTTAACGCAATCACGGTGCCATCGGCGTCGATCAGGTGCCGCGCCGTCGTGTCGAGTTTCCATCGGCCGAAGCGCAGCAACTGCCCGGCCTCCGAAATCTGCAGGTTGGGTGGCAGCATGCGGGCGCGCCGAAGCACGGCCTTGATACGGGCAAGCAGTTCGCGCGCGGAAAATGGCTTGGAGAGATAGTCGTCCGCGCCCATTTCAAGCCCGAGAATGCGGTCCATCTCGTCCGAGCGCGCCGTCAGCATGATGATCGGGATTGCCTTGTGCCTGCCGGCGCGCAGTTCGCGGCTGAGCACCAGCCCGTCGTCGCCCGGCATCATCACGTCGAGCACGATCAGGTCGACTGTATCGCCCTCGAGGAAGCTGCGCATCTGCCGCCCGTCGGCGACCGCGGTTGTGCGCAAGCCGTTTTTCTTGAGGTAGCTCGACACGAGTTCCCGGATCTCACGGTCGTCGTCGACGATCAGCACATGGTCGATATGATCCATCGGGCAAACTCCTCAAGCCGGTTCGGTCTTCGCATCTTGCCGGCAACGTTCGGTCAGGGCTTCGCGACACTTGCCCTGTCTGGTTGACGCTCGGGATATGTCGTCGGTGTGTTCGCCACATCCAGACTTGCATGTAACTGTAATGCAAGCGCCTGCGGATACATTTCGACACAATTTCACAAAGGAAACCCGCCGCTTGGTGGCAAGCGACGGGTCGCGGGAACTGTGGCTGATGGCGTCAGGCTTTAGCTTTTGCAGCAAGCTGTGCGCGATACTGGGCGGTGGGCAGGCCGCCCCAGCCCCAATTGTCGAGGTCGACCTCCTCAATGACCACATAGGTCGATTCCAGCGGCTTGTTGAGCACGTCGAGCAGCACCTGGCTGACGCCCCTGATGATCTCGGCCTTTTCCTCTGCCGTCACCGCATGGCGCTCCGGCGTGGTGCCCTCGCGGGTCACCTGAACTGTCACGATCGGCATTGCCGTCTCCTTTCCGGGTTTCAATGGCACCGTCAGGTGCCGTGCTTGATCGCCAATCTCCTGGCAGAGAGCCGACACGGGGTTCACCTGTCGTCGGCGCCTCCGCCCTTGTGCCTACCAGCGTCCGGCGTTCTGGCCGCCGTCGACATGCAGGATCTCGCCTGTCACGAAGCCGGCACTTTCGAGGTAGAGGACCGCGTCGACGATATCGCGGATCTCACCCATGCGGCCGACGGGGTGAAGCGTCGAGAGCGCCGCATGGGTTTCCGGTGCGTGCATCGGCGTCTTGATGATGCCGGGCGAGACCGCGTTGACGCGAACGCCCGATGTCGCGAACTCGATGGCGAGCGCCTGGGTAACCGAGTTCAGGCCGCCCTTCGTGATCGAGGCGAGCGCCGCGGGCACGCCGGCAATCGGCTGATTGACGAGGCTGGTGGTGATGCTGACGATGTGGCCGGAGCCCTGCTTCAGCATCTCGCGTGCGGCGCGCTGGGTGATGTGGAAGAAGCCGGCGACATTGACGCTCATGTTCTGGTCATAATCTTCCTGGGTGAATTCGGTGAACGGCTTGGCGGTGAAGATCCCGGCATTGTTGACCAGCGTGTCGATACGGCCGAACCGTTCGAGGCCCAGGCGCACGACTCGCTCGGCAGTCTCGGGATTGCCGATGTCGCCGGCGACAGCGAGAATGCCGGCGTCCGCGCTCTCCTGAATGGAGCGAGATGTGGCGATGACGCGATAGTTGCGATCGCGGTAAGCGCCTACCAGGGCGGCGCCGATACCCTGCGATGCACCGGTGATGATCGCGACCTTCTGTTCGTTGCTCATGGATGTGATCCTTTTTCGATTGCAACGGGCGTTTCGCGGCCCGTCCTCCGCCCTCGGCGTTGGTGCAATCAGATTTAGACCCATCCGATGTGTGGGAGAATTGACGACGTTCGGCGGTCAATCAACCGAAAATCGGCATAATCTAGTCGAGCGCCGAATTCCCTCGCCAAGCGCGCGAACTCGGCGTGCAGCCGAGGCACAGGCGCCCGCCGAAGTGTCCCAGTCCAAATCTGCCACCACCAAACTCGACAAGCTCGATCTACTCAGCTGGACAAGCTGAAGTGAAACGGTGCCTGCCGCGAGAAATGATGGTGACATCGCTGCCACCCTGATCTCCAGCGCCCGAAGAGACGGCGGGGTAAGAGTGAAAGGAGTCTGTTGCCCCTCCTCGGGCAGGGGCCCAGAGACGGCGCCTACAGCCACGCTGCCGAGGTGCTTGAGGGCTTCTTGTGCATTCCTTCGCCCCCGACGAGCAAACGCTCCCACATACATTGGTGTTAATCATTTCTGGCGGCGGCGGCGTGAGGAGCCTGATCTCGGACTCGCCCTGGCTAGCACTGACGTCTGTCTTCTTGGCTCTTCCTTGACGTCCTTCGCCCGAGTTGGCGTCTATCCCAGTCGTTCGAAAGGTGGGATTCTCAATCGCAGGTGCAAGCTCTCGCTGTTCACAAGGAGATGCATGATGGGCAGGGATGAAATCGACCTGGATCAGGACTCGGAACTCAGAGACGATGTCGACATCAAGGTAGACGTTGGCTCGCCGTCGGTTGCCGTCGAGCTCGATGCCGAGGTCGATCAGAATGGCGAAATTGACCAGGAGACCGACATCGATAGCGACCGGGACGACACTGGCAGCCGCGACGTCGACGTGACTGCTGATCAGCGGCCCGAGGTCGATCAGCGGATCGAAGTGGATGTCGAAGTAAGCGAGGACGACGGTATTGTCGTCGTCGAAATCGATGCGGAAGTGGAAGACGATGTCGAGATCGAAAGCGATGTCGATGCGGATATCGACGCTGACGACGAAGATAGTCTCGACGTCGAAATCGATCAGGACACCGAAAACGACGGAAACATCGATGTCGACGTGGAAGTCCGTGATGACCTCGACGCCGAAGTCGACGTGGACGTCGCTTCCCTCCTGGAAGCCCTGGCAAACGGGGCGTTCGAGCTGGATGATGACGGCGATATCGAAGTCGCCCTGTATGAAGAAGCTGTCGCCGACGGTGATATCGACGTGGCCGTCGAAATAGACGACGCGTGAGTTCGCCTGCCCGGCTAGTCCCGCAGATACACGATCCGGTCCAGTTGCGGACCCGGAGATGAGGCGTAACGGCTTCACCGCAGAACCGGGAGGCTGTGTTTTCAGCGAACGCCAAACGGGCGTTCCTGTCGCCGATCTGTGCCAAAGCATCGCGTCATCGATCGCGTATCTACTCGTGGAAGGCCAGATTTGGCCATCAAGGACGCCAGCGACGGCCATCGTGTTCGGCCGCTGGAAACAAGAACGCCGATTTGAGAAAACAATGTTCGTCAAAGAAATTCTGAAATATTTTCTTGGTATGGGGACGTTACATATTTCAACAATTATGTTGGTGTATGTTTAGACCGGTTCTATTTTCTGAACCAGAAAACTTAAACCAACGAATTAACCTAATAAGATACATCGCGGTCCGAATTAAGAAGAAAATCCTTCCGCAACTATCCCTTTAGTCAACCCGAATTGGCAACTGTTTTCCGACGCCGGAAACAGTGATGCTTTGTCGCAATCGATCGCTGGACGAAGGATCCGTGAGGATCGTTGATCGTCATGGTCGATCATCCAACTAGCCATCGATGCGCTGAGGAAGCAACCGGAGGAGTGCACGAAATGCCCGACGTTAAAGACAATGACTTCGACATAGATATCGACGCCGACATCGATCAGGACCTCGATCAGGATCAGGACCAGGACGTAGATACCGATACCGACCAGGACTCCGACGTTGATATCGACAACGACAATAACAACGACACCGATCAGGATGCAGACACCGACAATGACGCCGACGCCGATGCCGACGCCGACGATCGTAGTGACGCGGATGCCGACGCAGATGCCGACGGCGACGCCTGGAATGACAACGACACCGATCAGGACAACGATAACGACGTGACCGTCGATCAGGATCAGGATGTCGACGTAGATGTCGACCAGGATCAATACGCCGAACAGCACGCGGACATCGATATCGACTTCGATTTCGATGTGGCCTGAACGATCTCCCCGAAAGTAGGCGCCCGGATAAGTCCGAGCGCCGCCTTTGCCAATCGCGGCGGGACGTTGGTGCGCCGTGGCTCGCTCGCGAGGCTTTCGCCCCATGGCTTTTTCCCGAATTATGTCCCGCGTAGGAACGGAAATAGAGCGAGCACTGCGCCGCCTTTGCCTCTTGGTCGCGACGGGATGTCGGGCCACCGTGGCTTGCGCGCGAAGCTGTCGCCTCATGCTCTCCCGAATGAGGTCTCGCGCGGGAGCGGAAATCGTGCAGGCATTGTACGGCCTTTACCTCTTAATCGCTGAGGGAGGCCGGTCCACCGTGGCTTTCTCGCGAACCTGTCTCCTTATGCTCTCCCGAATGAGGTCTCGCACGGGAACGGAGATAGAGCGTGCATGGCGCCGCCTTTGCCTCTTGGCCGCGGCGGGCCGTCGGGCCACCGTGGCTTTCTCGCGAAGCTGTGTCCTCATGCTCTCCCGAATGGGGTCGCGCGCGGGAACGGAGATAGCGCGAGCATGGCGCCACCTTGGCCACTTGGTCGCGGCGGGCGGGCGGTCCACCGTGGCTTTCTCGCAAAGCTGTCTCCTCATGCTCACCCGAATGAGGTCTCGCACGGGAAAGGAGATAAAGCGAGCATGGCGCCACCTTGGCCTCTTGGCCGCGGCGGGCCGTCGGTCCACTGTGGCTTTCTCGCGAAGCTGTCTTCTCGTGCTCACCCGAATGAGGTCCCGTGCGGGAACGGAAATGGAGCAGGCATGGCGCCGCCTTTACGTCCTGATCGCAGTGGGACGTTCGTCCGCCGCAGCTCGTTCGCGCGGTGGCAGCCCCATGGCCTCCTCCCGAACTGGCTCCCGCGCAGGAACGGAAATCGAGCAGGCATTCATGCTTTGCCGGGCGTCGCTCGTCGTGGTCTTCGTGCTCAGTTTCTTCGTAAATCTCTTGGCCCTGACGGTTCCGCTCTATCTTCTGCATGTTTATGACCATGTCCTTGCGAGCCGCAGCATCGACACGCTTGTGATGTTGACCCTGATCGTGGTTGTGGCGCTGGCCGTCCATGCCACGCTCGAAGCCTTGCGGCGGGCCATGCTTGCCCGCATCGGTGTCTGGCTCGACGATCGCCTTCAACATTCTGTTCTGATTTCAGCGGTCCAGTCGGCCCTGCGCAGCGATGCTGCCGCGGCCGCGCAGGCCTGGCGTGATCTCAGCGGCCTTCGGTCCTTCTTCGGCAGTAGCGCCTGCACGGCACTGTTCGACCTCCCCTGGACGCCGATATTCATTCTCGCGATGATCCTCGTGCATCCGCTGCTCGGCGCGATAAGCCTTTTGGCGTCGGTAGTCCTGTTCGGGTTGGCCATGCTCAACGAGATCGTGACGCGCAAGCCGTTTGCTCGCGCCAGCGCCGCTTGGGCCGCAAGTCAGCACCGGTATGAATCGCTCCTGCGCAACGTCGAGGCCATCAGCGCGATGGGCATGCTGCCGGGTGTGGCTCGCCTGGTGAACGATGACCAGGTGGTCGCGAAGGAGGCTCAACTCTCCGCCGCCGCGCGAGCATCCGCAATCCAGGCGCTCGCGCGCTTTATCCGCCTTCTCGCTCAGGTGATCGTCATGGCCTGCGCGGCCTGGCTCGTGATCCTGCACGACATCAGCCCGGCGGCGATCTTCGCCGCCACCATCCTGCTCGGGCGCTCCCTCGGCCCGGTGGAGAGCGCAATCGGCACTTGGCGGGCAGTCAGCGGTGCGCGCCTGGGCTATGGTCGCCTCCGCAAGATCATGGCGTCGGCGCCTCAAGCTCGAAGAGCCATGAAACTGCCGCGCCCAAATGGCCAGCTCTCCGTCGAACAGGTGACGTTCATGCCACCCGGCGCCGACACGCCGACCCTCCGCCGGCTGTCCTTCGCCATCAACCCAGGGGAAGTCCTCGGCGTGATAGGGCCGTCGGGGGCCGGCAAGTCGACGCTCGGTCGTCTCATCGCCGGCACCATCGCCCCGACAGCCGGCCATGTGCGCCTCGACGCCGCCGACATCGGAATATGGCTTGGGTCCGGTGGCCACCGGCACTTCGGTTACCTTCCACAGGACATCGAACTCTTCGGCGGCACGGTTCGGGACAACATCGCCCGCCTGCAGGAGGCTGAGCCGGATGATGTGATCGGCGCGGCCGCGATGGTCGGGCTGCATGAAATGATCATGCGGCTACCCATGGGATACGAGACCGACATCGGTGAGGGGGGCATGCGGCTCTCCGGCGGACAGCGGCAACGGCTGGGGTTGGCGCGGGCCTTGTTCGGCCATCCGCGTCTCATCGTCCTGGACGAGCCGAATGCCAGTCTCGACACCGAAGGTGAAACGGCCTTGCGGCAAGCGATCCAGGAGATGCGCCAGCGGGGTGCGACGATCGTCATCATCGCACAGCGCCTCGGCATCCTGAACATGGCCGACAAGATACTTGTGCTCGACAACGGCGCAATGGATGCGTTCGGGAGTCGCAAGGACGTCGCCGGCAAGATCAAGGCCGGGCGCACCAGCCTTCCGGTCAAACCCCAGCAAATCGTCGTTGCTGACCGGGGTCAAAGCCGGCCGGACGGCCGTGGCGCCTCGAAACCGTCCCCGCTCTGGACGCGGGGAGGCTTCATAGCCGGGGAAGGACACGGGAGGACTGCGTCGTGAGAGGGGCCAGACGCATTGCCATGCCGGATCTTGCGACTATTCCAACGCCGTCGGGCACGCCGTTCCAATCCCTGCGGCTGCTCGCGGTCGGAGCGTTCGGGCTCGTTGGTGTGTTCGTGATCGGTTTCGGTACTTGGGCAAGCATCGCTCCGCTCGAAAGCGCCGCTATTGCCGCCGGCGCCATCGAGGCAGAATCGAGCCGTAAGACCGTTCAGCATCTGGAGGGCGGAATTATCAGGCATATTCTTGTGCACGACGGTGACGAAGTTGCCGCGGGACAACCCCTTCTCCGGATGGACGATACCAGGGCCCGCGCGACCGTCCAGGTGCTTCAGGCGCAGCTTCGAGAGGCCCAAGCCATGGAGGCGCGCCTGCTGTCCGAGCGTATCAAGGGCGAGAGGATCGAGTTTCCGGGGGCACTCCTGAAGTCGGCCGCGCGGGGCGACGCTGCCTTGGCGGAGATTCTCGCGGGGCAGGTGAAGATCTTCGATACACGCCGTGAGCTTCAATCATTGCGAATCGAGGTCATTCAACAGCGCAAGGCGCAGACACAACAGGAAATCGCTGCGCTGCGTTTTCAGGTGGATGCAGCAACCAAACGGGCGGCTATCATCCGCAAGGAGCTGGCGACCGTTGTTCCGATGGTTGCCAAGGGGCTGCAGACGCGCGTTCGCCTCCTGCAGCTCGAGCGCGAGCAGGCGGAGATCGACGGACGGCTTGGTGACGCGCTTGCTCAAGTTTCGCGTGCCGAGCAAGCAATCGGCGAATCGCAGGCGATGATCCTCAAGCTCGAAAGCGACCAGCAAACCGAGATCGCCCAAAGTCTGCGCGACACCCAGTCACGGGCTTTTGAGCTCCTGGAGCGCATGGAGGCGGCGAGCGACGTCCTCGCGCGCACGGTGGTGCGTGCGCCCCAGGCCGGTACGATCACAGATTTGAGAATCCACACGCTCGGAGGCGTGGTGACGGCCGGCGAACCCTTGATGGATCTCGTTCCACGCCAGGATCGGCTGATCGTGCGGGCTCAAGTCAAGCCAGAAGACATCGACCTGGTTCGTCCCGGCCTTGAGGCCCGCGTGCGTCTTCTGGCGTACAAGCATCGCAGGGTTCCGCCGGTCGAAGGTGTCCTCACCTATGTCTCCGCCGACCGTCTGGTCGATAGGCAGACGGAACGAGCCTACTACATAGCCCGTGTCCGGATAGATGACGCGTCCCTGCGCGCGCTACCGGACGTGGAGATCATGGCTGGTATGCCGGCTGAGGTGCTGATCAAGACCGGGCAGTTCACCGTTGCCCACTACGTCTTGCGCCCTCTTCTGGAGAGCTTCAACCGCGCATTCCGAGAGGACTGAGCAACTCATAGGGGGCCTGCGGGAGACGTTTCATGGGGGCGGATCTGCATCTGAAAACCGAGGGGCCGGATATTCTTGCAGATGGGGGTACGCGTCACCTGCTGCTACCCATCGAAGACAATGTGGAAGAAATGTTCGGAGAAGCGTTCGCGCCCACCGGCGGCGCGGGCCCGGCGAGCGCGGCTGCTTTTCCAGGCACCCCTTCGGGGGCACCTGTCGATGCCGACCTGCAGCTTGTTCAGGATCCCTTTGCGGAAACGGAGATGATTGCGGTCAAGGGACCGGTGACACCGAGCGACACGGTCCGTGTTCCGGAAGTGCCCGTGGGTGAGGCGAACACGCTTCATTCGCTTAGCCTTCCGCTTGCCGCAACGTCCTTGGAGCCGAAATCCAACGGGGTTGCTCGTGGAGCAGAAAGCGACGGGCACCGCGAAGGCGTGTCGATGGCGCAACCCGGGAGGGGCGGCGAAGCGAGCCAAACGGAAAGCCACGCCGACCCACCGGATGCCGACAATGCCAATCCACCGGATGCCGAAAACGATGTCGATCACGGTCATGAGGTCAGAGCGCTGCAGACCGCCATTGCGGAACAGGACGCGCGGATCATCGTCAACGGCTATCCGGGTGAGGTGGTTGCACGTCTGCATATCGAGCAGGACGTCATGCTGGATCAAGACGTGGACATAGCCCTGACCTCCATCGACGGCGGCGGGCATTTTGCCATTCTGGTCGATCAGGACATGTACATCGACCAGGAGGTCGACATTGATCTCGAAATCTTCGATGCGGATGGGGTGCTCTACATCGATCTCTTTTTGCGCGACACGATCGAGATCGAGCAGGATACCTCAATAGGCTTTCAACTCGGCGAAGGGCGGCCTGGCGGCACTGTCGAGGTGGATCAGGACATCGAGCTTGAACAAGATGTCGACATCGATATCGACATCGAGGACGAACTGGAAGAGCGCTACGTCCTCAACGTCGAAATCGGGGTTGCCCAGGAAGTCGACGTCGTTCAACAAGCCAACGTAGACATCGTAATTTCAGATGACGAGATCGACGTGGCTGTTGACGCTGTGCAGACTGCGGCCGTCGATCAGCAAACTATCGCGCTAGTGGATTTCGCCATAGCATAACAGTAGAACGCAGAGTAGGTCAGCCGCTGCGGGCAGCCCTTTCGGCGATTGATTTTGTTAGTTATAAGAATTTCCTAATATCATTGAATGCTAGGATAGCTTTGGCGGTTTTATTTGGTATAGTGTATTTGGGACAGGGTTTGGCTGCGGGCGTGTTTGAGTAACGACTGGAGAGGGGGTAGATATGCCTCTTTCGACAGCAGATCAGCAGTATGGGTTCAATTGTGAGCGTTCTTCCATTGTTATCGTCGATCGCTTTTTACTATTGCGAAGTTGCCTTGCTCGCGTCCTTCGACACGAGTTTCAAGGTTTCGGCGTCCTGGACATAGCAACAACGCACGAGCTCGAGTACATACTTGGGCCGATCGGGCTCGTTGTTCTCAATATAGAGAGTGACGCCTCGACGGTAGAGCTTGTGCGGGAAAAGTTGGCTTCTCTTCGGCGATCGCTGGCCGACGTCCCCGTCGTCCTGATTACCCAATGGGATACGTCGACGATATCGGATTCAATGGTTTCCGAGGTCGCCCGATCTGGCGTGCGGGGCTACGTTGCGGCCAATGCGCCTATTGAACTTGTCCTGTCTTGCCTTAGGCTCGTCATGGGCGGCGGTGTCCACTTTCCGCAATCGACGACTGGAGGCGGAGAGGGCTATATGACTGCGTCCGTGTTGCCCGACAATAGCGGTGCACTGCAATTGCCGGCGGGTGACGAGACTGGTGAGTTGGTCTCCAGTACCGACAAATCACGTGTTGCATTTACGGAACGCGAGCGACAGGTGCTGGCAAGCTTGCAGCGCGGCCTGCCAAACAAAGTCATCGCCAAACAGCTGAGTCTGTCGGAGAACACGATAAAGGTCCACATCTCGAACATCATGCGCAAGCTAAATGCGACAAATCGCACCGAAGTCGCCCTCGCCGCGCAAGGCAACATGATGGATGATTTTCGCTCCGCACTCTCGGATACTCGCCCCGCCATGAGTCTTGTCCGCCCCCCGATGAACTGAGGCATTCTTGACCCCAAGGTTTATCTCGTTTGAGGTTCCCTCGCCATCGCCGGCGGGGGAGGGTATGCGGCTGGCACGCACGGCGTTGCCACCCACATCAACAAGGTCTTCTCCGAGCAAGCGCTCTGGGAAACCATCCCCCTGCATCCATGCCAACCGGCAAGGTCATCTACTACAGGCACCCGGACGGCGTGCCGCCGGGCCGCGACCGCGGTGCGTTCAACGCGCGCTGACCATTGAATCGAAACCGACGAGAAAAGCGTCCACCATGGCATGAAGGCGGTGCGGTTGAACTCCATCGCGTGCTTGGACGGAAAGGCCGTGGAGCAAGGTTGCGCAGCAATCGCCTATGGCAACTTCATCGACATGTGCCGGGATTTCCCCCGACTGTTTCCCCGCGATCAGGCGATCGATGATCGATTGCGTTCGCGCCTTCCGATGCTCGGCCAGCCAGTCTCTGATCGCCCCGTTCTGCTGCGAACAATTCGTCGCCGCCGATACGACCATGCATCCCTTCAGTCCGTCGGTATAGAGCGCCACAGCCTCCCGGAACATGACTTCCAGGACTGAGCGGACGTCGCTGTTCTCGAGCATGGCTCGCTCGGCAAAGCCGCCCTCATTCGTCTCGTAGTGCTCGATAGCTTCCCGGAACAAGGCTTCCTTGGAGCCAAAAGCGGCATAAATCCGCGCGGAGGCGATGCCAAGGCTATCCACCAGATCGCTCATGGAAACACCTTCGAACCCACGCGCCCAAAACAGATCTCGGGCTCTCTTCAGCGCTACGTCCCTGTCAAACTCTCTGGGTCTGCCTGCCACGTCCCGCTCCTATGTTTGTCGATCAACAAATAATTCGCTTGACGCGGAGATGCAAGGCTGCCAATTCTTTGTCGATCAGCAAAGAAAGGCGATCCAGTGAAAACCATAAAAGGCCCAAGCCTCCATCTCGCTCAATTCAGCGATGCCAATCCGCCCTTCAACACGCTCAAATCGATTGCCGAATGGGCGAGCGATATGGGGTTCAAGGCCCTTCAAATACCCGCTTGGGACCAACGCCTGATCGACATCCGCAAGGCGGCAGAAAGTCAGACTTATTCCGACGAGATCAAAGGCACGCTTGCCGAACACGGCTTGCAGGTTAGCGAGTTGACGACGCATATCCTTGGACAGCTCGTCGCCGTCCACCCGGCCTACGATGCGATGTGTGACGCATTCGCCCCTGAAGAGCTTCGCGGAAACGCTGCCGCCAGGAGCGAATGGGCCCTGCAGCAAATCAAACTGGCCGCCAAGGCCTCAAGGCGGCTTGGACTGACCGAGATGGGAACCTTTTCGGGCTCGTTCCTGTGGCCCTACTTCTTCCCGTTTCCACAGCGTCCCGAGGGACTGGTCGATGCCGCCTTCGACGAGCTGGCCAACCGCTGGAAGCCCATTCTCGACACCTGCGAAGGGGAGGGGATCAACCTATGTTATGAACTCCACCCGAGCGAAGACCTGCATGACGGCGCCAGTTTCGAGATGTTTCTTGATCGCATCGGTGGCCATGAACGGGCCAAAATCCTCTTCGATCCCAGCCACTTCGTCCTGCAGCAGCTCAAATACCTCGACTTCATCGACATCTATCACGAGCGGATCGGCATGTTCCACGTCAAGGACGCCGAATTCAATCCGACCGGGCGCCAAGGCATCTATGGCGGCTACCAGTCCTGGGTGAACCGTGCGGCCCGATTCCGTTCGCTTGGCGATGGTCAGGTCGACTTCCGCTCGATCTTTTCGAAATTCGCCCAGTATGATTTCTCGGGCTGGGCGACGCTGGAATGGGAATGCTGCCTGAAGAACCAGGAAGACGGAGCGCGCGAAGGTGCCGCCTTCATTCGCGACCACGTCATCCGCGTCACGAACAAGATTTTCGACGATTTCGCCGGAACGCCGCTGAGCGCCGGCCAGATGAACAAGATCCTCGGCATCGCGTAATCTTTTAAGGAAATTATTGTGGCTAATATATTGGCAACGGACATTGGGTCCGAAGGCTTCGTGCATCGCTATGTCCGCGTCGACGGGCAGAAAATCCACTGCGTCATAATGGGCGAGGGCAAGCCGGTCCTGCTCATCCCCGGCTGGCCGCAGACCTGGTACGCCTGGCGCTATGTCATGGCCGCGCTGGCGCAAAACGGCTTTCAGGCCATTGCCGTCGATCCCATTGGCACTGGGTTTTCCACCAGACCGGAGAGCGGCTACGACACGGGCTCAGTCGCGCGCCTCCTGCACCAGCTTATGATTGAGCTCGGTCACGCACGCTACGGTGTTGCCGGACATGACGTCGGAATGTGGGTCGGATACGCGCTTGCGAGCGACTATCCGGACGCGGTGGAACGCATTGCGCTGACCGAGGCTGTCATTCCCGGTCTCGCGCCTGCGCCGCAGATCTTCGTACCCCCTTCGGACAACATCTTCCTCTGGCATTTCATGTTCAATCAGGTCCTGGATCTGCCGGAATTCCTGACATCGGGACGGGAGAAAGAGTATCTCGGCTTCATGTTCGACAAATGGTCTCACCGCAGGGACCAGGTAGCCGCGGATGTCTATGCCGCTGCCTACGGGACGCCAGGGGGGATCCGCGCCGGTTTTTCCTACTACCGGGCGATCCCTGAAACCATCCGGCAAAATCAGGAACGGGCGAGCCGACCGCTGGCGATGCCGGTCCTGGCGATAGGCGCGGAGCACGCGACGGTGGACGCGCCGATGCAAACGATGCGCCCGCATGCGAGCAACCTGCGCGGCGAGATTGTCCGCGATTGTGGCCATTTCATCATGGAAGAATGCCCGGACGAGTTCATCGCGCAGGTCGTTCCCTTCTTCCTGGAGAGGGCAGCCTGATGCCTGTCGATGCGAACATTGCCGCGTTTCTGGCGCGGCTGCCGGCCACGCAACCCGGCACTCTTGGTGAAATGCGCGCAGAAACGGATCGGGCTCTGATCGCGATGCAGGGCCCGTCGGAGCCTGTCGACCACATCGACGATCTCGTTGTGGCCGGCGACGATCTGGACGTTTCAATCCCTGTGCGGGCCTACTGGCCCGCGGGAGCGAACAGGGAAAGCAATCCTCCGGCTATGGTTTTCGCCCATGCCGGGGGATGGTGCCTGGTCTCGCTCGACGCATATGACAATCCGTGTCGCGCGCTCGCCAATGCGACCGGCTGCGTTATCTTTTCCGTCGGCTATCGCCTTGCGCCCGAACATCCCTATCCGGCACCTCTCGACGATGTCTATTGCGTCTTGCGCTGGGTCGCCGATCACGCGGAACGATTGGGAGTAGACGGAGATAGGATTGTCATTGCCGGCGACAGCGCCGGCGGAAACCTGGCGGCTGCAAGCGCGATGCTCGCACGGGACCGCGGCGGACCGCCTATCGCGCAACAACTGCTCTTGTATCCGCCGGTCGATACCGATTTGGAAACCGCCTCCTATCAGGAGTTTGCTGGCGGCTATTATCTGTCGCGCGACGCGATGAAGTTTTGCTGGGGGGCCTATCTCGGTGACCGAGTGGCGGCGCCCCCAGTCTATGCCGCCCCGCTGCGCGGCGATCTCTCCGGTTTGCCGCCCGCGACAATCATGGTGAGCGAGTACGATCCCTTGCGCAGCGAAGGCGAAGCCTACGCGCGCAAACTTCAGGAATGCGGTGTTCCAACCACGCTCATCGTTCTCGAAGGGATGATTCATGCCTGCATCCATATGCTCGGCATCACGCCGGCGGCGGGAGCGATCTTTGCCAATGCGGGGAGACAGCTGCGTTCGAAGTTCGTAGCATCTTCAGGTTAGGTGGTATGACGATGCCAGGCTTGGCAACCGCAGAACTCGCTGCAAAGCCGGAAACCCGGCTTTGCGCTTGGCGGAAGAACTCATGGAACGAAGAGGAACGGATCGGCTCACGCGACGATATCACCGACATTGACTGGTTGCTGGCGCAGTCGTGGGCGAAAAGACTGCTCGACGCGAGCAGAGCTTGAAACAAGTTCGTTAGAACTCGGCCAAAGTAACGCGCGCAGTCGCCCGAGCCGTTTGACTGCGTGCTCGATGCTGGCATGATCGGCGTCTGTGGCCGTATTCAGCGGGAAGGCGAGGTTGTGCAACTCGTCGCTCATCGGCTGACTGACCTATCTGCCGAACTCGCGAGTGTCGGCGGTCGAGATGCCGACTTTCCGCTTCCGCACGGAATAGGGGACGAGTTTCATCGTGGCGCGCCGGCACCCGATCCGCGGGGGCTGCCGAAGGCACCGCGGGCGCGCGATATTGTCGATCCCTACCTGCATCTCGATCAGATCAAGGTGAAGACACGGGATTTTCGGTGAGATGATGACAAGTCTTGAGGACCGCCTTGGGGCGTCCCCGTGGGGCGTCACTTGACAGCCATTTGTTCGGCGGGTGTCGCGTCGCGCTTGTGGCTGTCGGCCGCCTGGCACAGGCTGCGATGGCAGTTCAAAACTTTACAGTAGACCCCGTAGAACAGCGGCAAAGCACCGACTGCGGACAGAAGCAAGCATTCGGCGAGGGATCAAACGCACAAGGGATTGACGAACGGCCCGTTACAGATGATCGCATAATGTATCGAATGGAATGGCAGACCTTACGGGGACTACCTGTTCAGTCGCTCACCGCCTTGCTCGAGGGTCCTAAACGCCTTCAGCTCTAGCTTCGTAATGCGAGAGGATTTCAGCGCCAGTTGCTATCCAAACGTCGTCGCGAACGGCGATTTCGGCAAGGAAGTCTTTCAGGATGCGCCAGCGCATCGGTCGGCCCGAGACCTGGGGGTGCAGGACGAGAGTGGTCACACCGCCCCAGTCATGCGTGCCGGCGAATTCTTCGCGCCATAGAGGCAGGATGGCGTCACGGCCGAAAAGTGGGCGCGAATCCAATCGACCGGTCATGCCGAAATTCCAGTCGTCGAACGCGTAGTTGACGGGGATCTCGACCGGACCGGGCCTGCCATCGGCAAGGCGATGGCGATAGGGGCGGATATCGTCGCGAAATGAGCTCGAATAACGCAGGCCGCGTACGGAAAGATAGGCGAGCAGTTCCGGGAAGTTCTCGCCGGACGGCGCGCGGTAGCCGATGGGCGTCACACCGAGCCGAGACTTCAGCGCTTCGAGGCCACGGTCGATCTCCTCTTTTGCTTCGTCAAGCTTGTTGCGATCCGGGCATTTGTGCAGGTAGCCGTGATGGGCGATCTCGTGACCGGCAGTGACAATCGGTTCGCACGCGGCGGTGTGGGCCTCGGCAGTCCAACCTGGAATGAAGAAGGTCGCCTTGAGGTTCAGCGCATCGAGCAGTTCGAGGATCTTTGCGATCCCGACCCGGGCGTCGTAGCCGCCGAGCGAGGTTGTTACCATCCGGTCAACATTGGCGTGATTGTTGCCGATCCAGGCAGTCTCGGCGTCGACGTCGAAGCCGATGAAGAGGGCGCTCTTCTTGCCGTGCGGCCAGTCAAAAATAGGAGCTGGTGGCGCCGGGTTGAGCGGGCGAGGGCTGAGGTCGTAGGTCATGTATCTTCCTTCTCAAATGAAGACCGGCGCTTCCGGTTCGTCGGTGACCAACAGTTCGGAAAGTTCCCGGCAGTCCGCGCGTCCCTCCAGCACGCCCACGAAATCGGCGAGGTCCGCGACGCGAGCCGCCGGCAACGCCATCGACGCGAGGCTGTCGAACTTGGCGCGGATGGCGGTATCGCTCATCGGCCGCTCGCTGGAGCCGGTGGCGCGCGGAACCATCGTCGTCCTGCTTTCGCCGTCGGTGAAGGTGACGGTCACTTCCGGCTCGGCCATTTGCGGCATCTGCGGGTCAGGATGGAAGTCGATCCGGTCGAGAGTGAATGCGATGTGCCGGTCTCGACGGGCCGCCGCTGAGTACTGTTCGAGGTCAACTCGACCGAACACCAGGAGTGCTGCCAGCGCGTAGCCGAGGCTCATTTGTGCGCCGGCCAGCGTCTCCAGTCGCGCCCGGCCGCACATGTCCATCAGGAAGGGGCTGAGGCGGAGATCAATCTTCGCGATGTCGACGGCGTCGCGGCCAGTCAGACTGAGAATGTCGCCCACCGCGTCGATCGCGGAATGCGCGCCGCGGCAAGCGGCATAAGGCTTGAGCGAGGCGCGCTCAATCTTCCAGTTCGTTCCAAGCCCGGCGGAGAGTTCTGCCGGCTGCCCTACATCCCGCACATAGGTGCGGAAGAAGCCACCCCAGACATCCTCGAACACCTGCGAGGGGCCGGAAAAGCCGGCGGCGGCGAGATCGGCAGCGAGAAGTCCGCCTTCAGCCGCCCGTCCGGCGTGGACCTTCTTTGCTTGGCTGCCGTCATGGTTGAAAGCCCACAGGCCAGAGGAAAAGCTGGTGGCCAGCGTCAGGGCGTGGCGAAAGAGGGCGCAGTCATAACCGCGCAGCCGGGCGACGGCGGCTGCGGCCGCGAGTGTACCGCAGGTCCCGGTGGAGTGCCAACCGGCACCATTATGCACGCCGTAGCCTCCCGACGCGTCCAGCATCCGGCGGCCGACCTCGTAGCCCGCCGTCAGCGCGCAAATGAAATCGCCGCCGGAAATCGGGCCCTCGCAAGTTGGAAGAGCTGCCAGTAGCGCGGGCAGAACGACGGCGCCCGTATGATCGCAGCCGCCGGAATCGTCGAGTTCGAAGACATGGGCGGCCACGCCATTGGTAAGCGCTGCGTCGCGCGGTCCGGTCCGCCGCTGCGAGGCCAGAAGCGGTGTTGTTCCCCCTGGTGCGGCGAGCGTACGTACCTTACGGAACTCATTGGAGCGCGTACCGGCGAGGGCTGCGCCGAGCGTATCCAAAAGGTGGGATTTGGTACGGGCGGTGATCCGGTCCGGTAGGTCGGCAGGTGCAAGTCGGGCGCAGAAATCGGCAAGCGCCTCGACATGCGTCAACGCTTGCAGGCCGCTTCGGGCTACATCGGGCATCATGATATCCTCGTTCGGGCAGGCGAGGAGGCGGCCCGGCCAACGCGCCGGGCCGCCACTCGGTCATTTCACGGTTTCGCCGTTGATCATCACGCCGTCGAGCGTGCTGCCGGCAAGGCCGTACTTTTCGAAGATTGCCTTGTATTCGCCCGAGGCCATGGCCGCCTTCAGGGCGCCGGCAATCGCATCGCGAAGTTCGGGCGTCTGCTTTGAGAAGCCGATGCCCTGGTAGACTTCCGTGAACGGCTTACCGACCACGGCATAGGTGTCCTTTTCAAGCTGCATAAGGTAGGGCAGCGTTTCCGAGCCCTGCACCGCACCGTCAAGGCGGCCCTGCTTCAACTGTGCGCGAGCGTCGGCCGAGCCTTCGGTACCGACAATCGTGAGTGCCGGCTTGCCGTTCGCTTCGCAATTGGCGGCGCTCCACTTCTTGGCCTCGTCCGGGAAGGATGTGCGGCGGCTCATACCAACGGTCTTGCCGCAGAAGTCGGTCAGTTCCTTGAATTCGTCCTTGCGTTTTGCCGACGTGTAGAACTGGGCGCCGGACCGCATGTAGTCGACGAAGTCCATGGTCTCGCGCCGGGCCGGCAGGTCGCTCATGCCACTCAGTACCAGGTCAACACGTCCGGTGTTCAGCGACGAGACCATCTGCTCGAAGCCGATTTCCGACCACTCGATTTCCGTGCCGAGCTGCTTGGCAAGTGCTTTGCCGAGCTCGATGTCGACACCCATCAGTTCGTTTGTCGCCGGGTCGCGGTATTCCATCGGCGGATAGTTTGGCGTGTTCGCGACAACGAGCTTGCCGGCGGATTTGTATTTCTCCGGTAGATCCTGCGCATGGGCGGTAAAGGCGAGAAGGCACGCCGAGGTGGCCAGAATAATCTTTTTCATTGTCGTTCCCATTCTGTCGGTTCTTGCGGTTATCGTTGCACGGCCTTGAGGAAATCGGCGGTGCGGGGGTTGTCGGGTTGGGTCAGGACCCGCGCCGAAGGGCCGTGCTCGATCAGCCGCCCGCCATCCATGAAGGCGACAGTATTGCTGACGTTGCGGGCAAAGCCCATTTCGTGGGTGACGACGATCATCGTCATGCCAGATGCGGCAAGATCGTTCATCACATCGAGCACTTCGGCCACCAGTTCGGGATCGAGTGCGGAGGTAGGCTCATCGAAAAGGATGAGCGAGGGACGCATGCCCATCGCGCGGGCGATCGCGACGCGCTGTTGCTGGCCGCCGGAAAGCTCCGCCGGATAGTTGCCTCCCTTGCCGGCAAGGCCGACGCGGTTGAGCAGATCCATCGCGTGTTCCCGTGCTGCCTTTGGGCTTTCGCCCAGGACCTGCACCGGCCCTTCGATCACGTTTTCGAGCGCAGTCTTGTGCGGGAAGAGGTTGAAGCGCTGGAACACCATGCCGATTCCGCGGCGCTGGCGGGCAATCTCGGCGTCGCTCAGTTCATAAAGCTTGTCGCCGTCGCGGCGGTAGCCGATCAGCTCGCCATTGGCCCAGATCGCACCGGAGTCGATGCGCTCCAGAAGGTTGATGCAGCGCAGGAACGTGCTTTTGCCGGAGCCGGAGGGGCCAATGATGCAGCTCACCTCGCCTTTACGGACTTCCAGCCCGACGTCATCGAGAGCCTTGAACGTGCCGAAGCTCTTGCAGACGTCGACGGCTTTCACCAGTATTTCGCTTGTCATGTGCGCCCCCTTCAGATCGTCGTGCGGCCGCGGGTGCCGCGGGCGTAGTGGCGTTCGATCCGGGATTGGATCAGGGAGAGGACGGTGACGATCGCGAGATACCAGAAGCTTGCGACCATCAGCAGCTCCAGCACGCGCGTATTGGCGTAGTAGATCACCTGCGCATTGTGCAGGATCTCCGAATACTGGATCACCGAGGCGAGCGAGGTGAGCTTGACCATGCTGATCACCTCATTGCCAACAGGCGGAACCATCACGCGCATGGCCTGCGGCAGCACGATGCGGCGCAGCGTCTGCATGCCGGTCATGCCGATCGTTCGGGCGGCCTCATACTGGCCGGTATCCACGGAGAGAAGGCCGCTTCGCACGACTTCCGAAGTGTAGGCGCCCTGCTGGATACCGAGGCCGAGCATGGCGGCAACAAAGGGCGTCATCACTTCGACGGTGTTGATCTCGAAGAGACCGGGAATGCCCATCGTCGGGAAGATCAGAGCAAGGTTGAACCAGAGCAGCAGTTGCAGGAGTGCGGGCGCGCCCCGGAATATCCAGACATAGACGAGGGCGATGTATTCGAGCACCGGATTTCCGGAAATCCGCATGATCGCAATGAGGACGCCGAGCGCGATGCCGAGCGACATCGCCGCGACCGTCATCAGTAGCGTGTTCCAGATGCCCTGAATGATCACCGGAGCAAACAGGAATTGGCCGACGACCGGCCATTCGATCTGGCCGACGACGAAGGCGCGGATCAGGAGCGCCACTAGGATGAGCACGATGGCGGCGAAGACCTTGCGCCCCACATGCTTGCGCGGGACGAGTTCGAGATGGGCGATGTCATGAGCATCGCGGCTGGAGTGGGGAAGGGCCGTGTCCGTCATGCTTGCGCTCCCGGCAATGGCGTAAGGGCAATACCCGAGAGGTTCAGTTCGGCCCAGACACGCTGTTCCTTGCAGGTTTCGGCGAAGGCCGTGATCTGTTCGCGCACCCGGGCCGGAGCCGTTCCTCCCTGGCCGAAACGTTCGGCAAGCGCCCGGGCCGGGTCGATCACCTCAAGCACGTCCGGGGTCAATGCCGCGTCGATGTTCGGCAGGTCGGTCTGAGCCAACCCATCAAGTTCCATGCCCCGCTCTTCGCAATAGCGCACGGTCGCGCCGGAGATCTCATGGGCATGCGAAAACGGAATACCCTGCCGCACCAGCCAGTCTGCGACCTCGGTTGCCAGCGTGAAGCCACGCGGCGCGTCGGCTGCCATGCGTTCGCTGTCGAAGGTCAACGTCGCGACCATGCCGGCAAAGGCAGGCAGGATCAGGTCGAGAAGATCGATCGTCTCGAAAAGGGCGCGCTTGTCCTCGGCGAGGTCGCGGTTGTAGGCGAGCGGCATCGCCTTGAGTGTGGCGAGCATGCCGGCAAGGTTGCCGATCATCGTGCCCGACATGCCACGCGTCAGCTCGGCGATATCGGGGTTCTTCTTCTGCGGCATGATCGATGAGCCAGTCGAGTAGGAATCGTGCAGCTTCACCCAGGCAAACTGGCGCGAGGCCCAGATGCAGATCTCCTCTGACAGCCGCGAGAGGTTTACCCCGAGCATCGCGGTGACGAACAGAAATTCCGAGACCACGTCGCGGCTCGCGACGGCATCAATGGAATTCTCGCAGGGGCGGGCGTAGCCGAGATCGCGCGAGGAGCTTTCGGTATCGCGGGCGAAAGCCGAGCCCGCAAGAGCTGCGGCGCCGAGCGGCGAACGGTCGAAGCGGCGGTCCCAGTCCATGAAGCGCTGGATATCGCGGCTGAGCGACTGCGCATGTGCCATAAGGTGATGACCGAGCGATATCGGCTGGGCAGGCTGAAGATGGGTGAAGCCCGGCATGACCGTTTCGATATGGGCGCTCGCCTGTGTGGCGAGTGCATCCTGTACCGAAAGCACCAGCTTCACCAGTCGCCGTGACGTGCGGCGAAGGTAAAGGCGGGTGTTGTTGGCGGTCTGGTCGTTGCGCGAGCGGCCGGCGCGCAGCTTGCCGCCGAGGGCGCCCAGCCGCTCGATCAACAGGCGCTCGTGGAAGGTGTGAAGGTCCTCATCCGAGGCATTCGGCTTCTCGCGGCCGGCCGCGACATCGGCCGCGATCGTATCGAGCGTTTGCAGCATCCGCGGCAGTTCGTCCTCACTCAGCACCCCAGCGCGCGCAAGTTCGCGAGCATGGGCGCGAGACCCGGCGATGTCTTCGGGCGAAAGGCGGAAAAAGCTCGGATTGCTTCGCGAGAGCGCCGCGAGTTCCGGAGACGGACCGCTGGAAAATCGGCCTCCCCAAAGCGACGTCGCTTGTTCTGTCATGTCAGTCTCCCATCTCGGTAATTATGTTCCCGAGCTGAGGTTGCCTTTTAGGGACCGCTTGCACAAACGCGAAAAAGCGATACCGTTATGACGAAACCGACTAGCCCATTGCCGGAGAATGCCCTTGGTTCATACCTCCGTTCCGTTGCCTTCGATGACCGCGCTTCGCGTGATGCTGGCGATTGCGGAGCGCGGCTCGACGACGGCGGCTGCGGAAAGCATCAACCTTTCGCAAAGTGCCGTCAGCAAGCAATTGCTGACCCTGGAAAACCTTCTCGGCGCGCAGATGTTCATGCGAAAGCCGTCGGGCATGGTGCCGACAGACCTCGGTCGCATCTACCTGGAGCAGGCACAGGTAGCGATCAAGGCGATGGAGGAGGCTGCGTTCCGCGCGGCGAGCCTGCAGCCGGATTCCCACACACTCCGGCTCAAGGTGCTGCCCATCCTTGGTGATCGCTGGCTTTTGCCGCGCTTTTCCGACTTCAATCTGAAACACCCGGATATCGACGTCCAGTACACGACCTTTGCGACCGACAACCCGGCCGCCCAGCCCGATGCCGTGTTCCGCTTCGGTCGGGGACCGTTCGCGAAAGAGCAGTCGATCTACCTCTTCGGCGAGGATGTCCGGCTCGTTTGCGCACCCGCTTATCTCGCGCGGCTCGGCTCCTGCGAAACCATCGAGCATGCCGCGCGCGGTATCATCATCGAGCATCCGGGCACTCCGTTGCGCTGGATCGACCTTGCAACGGAACACGGGAAACCGGGGCTTGAGCCGCAGGGCGTTATGCGCTTCGACTATTATACGCTGGTCCTGCGCGCCGCGATTTCCGGGCAGGGCATGGCTCTCGTTCCTCCTCAGCTCGTCGAGGAGGAGCTGAGGGTCGGAAGCCTCATCAATCCCGGCGGGATTCACTATAGATCCAAGGTCGCTTACTGGTTCACCATCCCGACGGACCGCAAGCCCTCGCCCGCGCTCAAGGCGTTCGAGCGCTGGCTGATGCAGCAGGTGGAATAGAGGAGAGGGGGATGGAGAAAGTGACGATACGGCATGCGAGCCTGGCCGATGCAGATGCAATCGCGCATTTCCACGTGCGGGTCTGGCGACAAACCTATCGCGACCTTGCCCCACCCGAGGTTTACGCCGCGCTCGATGAAAACCGCCGCCGCAACACCTGGCGCGAAAAGCTTGCAGTAGAGGACCCTGAACAGATCGTGCTTTTGGCCGAATTGGAGGGAAGGCCGGTCGCGATCGGCGCTGCCGGTGCCCCCTCAGCGGCAATCTTCGGTGATCGCGGCGAGATCAAAAACCTCTATGTCGATCCGGATGCCAAGCGCCAGGGCATCGGACGGGCACTGCTTTCAAGGCTCGCCGCGCATCTGGCGGAGAAAGGGTTTCCCGGAGTTGGCGTCGGTGTCGTTGACGGCAACGAACCTGCGATCGCTTTCTACGACGCGCTCGGCGGCCAGCGGGCCGGGGAATACACGGATGCCGGTCCGATCTGGCGCTCGCGAAATATCGTCTTTGTGTGGGAAAACGGCTTGGTGCTCTGAAGGTCTCAGGCAGTCGTCAGCTATGGTTCCATGGATCGCATAATGAATCGAACGGAACTCGCTTCCGCTTGACTGGGAGGCTACTTCGGCTTCCTGCCGGCCTTCAACGGATCAGGCGGCCGGGCTGAATCCACGGGAACCACAAACAGCTCAGATATGTCGATAACGAGTGCAACGACCAAGCGATCGGAAGGTCGACGTAAGAGTTGTATTCGCTGCGTTCTATTCCGCTGATCGCTGTTCGATCTACATTCGCATCGACAGCCAAATTCTCCTGCGTGATCTTTCTCGAGATCGACATCGAGGACCTTCACTCAGAGAAGATCATCGCTTTCTCCCGTCAGAACCTGTGCTATAGCGAACGCTATTTTTCCGAGATGTTCGAGACCCATGGGTTGACCGGAAACATCGCCTATAGATCCCATGAGGAGTGAACAGCGGTCGGCGCTCTGGCAGAGTGAGGCTGCATCAAAGCACTCGCTCAGGAGGAGTA
>NZ_PNFP01000070.1 GCF_002940685.1 Ensifer adhaerens
ACTGAATTGAAGCATCTTAATAAGTGGAGGGAAAAGAAAATAACGATGATTTCCTGAGTAATGGCGAATGAAAAGGAAGGACCGAGCCCAAGCCGAGAATTTGCGCCTGGCGGGAATGCTGCGCAAAGATGTAGTGTAAACGAAAGGCCATGTGCGTAATACCAATTGATTACTTTGCGGAATTCAACACGGCTTGCGCCGTTTTGTTTGGAAAAATGAAGAATATAGGGTGATACTCCCGTACGCGAAGCGAATAAAACTTGGTATAGCGAGGCATCGTGGTCGAAGCCCCGTGCTTCCTTTGTGAACGAGTCAAGTTGCTTGAGAGTGCAGCTTAAAGAAGATTTTTATTAGGTGGTATACTCCATCTGAGGCTAAATAGCGATTTGTGAGAGACCGATAGCGCACAAGTACCGTGAGGGAAAGATGAAAAGAACTCTGAAAAGAGAGTTCAAAGAGCTTGAAGTTGTTGAAATGGAAGGAATTTGATTGCTAAAAAAATAAATTATTCTTATTCGGATGAAACTCTGTTTTTTTCGGGTTAAATAATTTTTTTACGGAAAAACAATTTATGTACTTTTAAAACGTGATTGGAGTGATCACAAAAATGCGCACATTTTTTTGTGCTCTTTTTTTTGATATTCAGTTGAAAT
>NZ_PNFP01000071.1 GCF_002940685.1 Ensifer adhaerens
ACCGGCGGCGTCTATTTCGGCGAGCCGAAGGAGATCATCGATCTCGGCAACGGCCAGAAGCGCGGCATCGACACCCAGGTCTACGACACCTACGAGATCGAGCGCATCTCCGGCGTCGCCTTCGAGCTCGCCCGCACAAGACAGAACCGCGTCTGCTCGATGGAAAAGCGCAACGTCATGAAGTCGGGCGTCTTGTGGAACCAGGTGGTGACCGAGACGCACAAGGCGAAGTATGCCGACGTAAAGCTCGAGCACATGCTGGCCGATGCCGGCGGCATGCAGCTGGTGCGCCAGCCCAAGCAGTTCGACGTCATCGTCACCGACAACCTGT
Organism: Ensifer adhaerens; assembly: GCF_002940685.1. Taxonomy (GTDB): domain Bacteria; phylum Pseudomonadota; class Alphaproteobacteria; order Rhizobiales; family Rhizobiaceae; genus Ensifer; species Ensifer adhaerens_E. The sequence continues at coordinate 332 of NZ_PNFP01000071.1, forward strand.
TCGGCGACATGCTGTCGGATGTGGCCGCCATGCTCACCGGTTCGCTCGGCATGCTGCCGTCGGCCTCGCTCGGCGCACCGGACGGCGTCACCGGCAAGCGCAAGGCGCTCTACGAGCCGGTGCACGGCTCGGCGCCGGATATTGCCGGCAAGGGCATTGCCAACCCGATCGCGATGATCGCATCGTTCGCCATGTGCCTGCGCTACTCCTTCAACCTCGTGAAGGAAGCCGACAACCTGGAAAAGGCGATCGCCAACGTGCTCGACCAGGGCATCCGCACCGGCGACATCATGGCCGAAGGCGCGAAAAAGGTCGGCACGACGGAGATGGGCGACGCCATCCTCGCCGAGTTCAAGGCGCTCTCGGCGTAAGCC
>NZ_PNFP01000072.1 GCF_002940685.1 Ensifer adhaerens
GCGATGTAGCATGTCGCGGCAAAGTTCAGCATGAGCTTGTCATACCTTGTGGCAACGCGGCGCCAATCCTTGAGGCGGCAGAAGGCGCGTTCGATGATGTTCCTGCGGCGGTAGGCGATCGGGTCAAAAGGCTTGATCCGCTTACGGGTCGGGTTGTTGGGAATGACAGGCTCGGTGCCGCGTGCTTTGAGAAAGTCGCGTAATGCGTCGCTATCGTAAGCCGTATCCGCAGCGCAAAGGCGGCTCGCCGGCAGAGGCTCAAGCAGCGGGATGGCGATCGGAGCATCACCGCGTTGTCCAGGTGTTATTCGCAGCGCGATTGGACGGCCGCAACTATCGACAACAGCATGGATTTTTGTCGATCTGCCGCCTCTTGAGCGGCCGACCGCCTGGGCATCTGCCCCCCTTTTCCGCCAGCGGCCGAACGATGAGCCTTGGCGGTCGTGCTGTCGATCAGATGGATATCGCGGTCAGTCCTTTGCACCAAGGCTTCAAACAGCCGCCGCCATATTCCTTTGGCGGACCAGCGATGGAAGCGATTGTAGACGGTTGTCGGAGGGCCGTAACAGGCGGGACAATCCTGCCAACGGCAGCCAGATCGCAAGACATGAATGATCCCGCTGATAACCCGGCGGTCGTCGGTTCGATGAGCGCCGGGCTGGTTTGTTGGAAGCAAGGGAGCGATCATCGCCCACTG
>NZ_PNFP01000073.1 GCF_002940685.1 Ensifer adhaerens
CCTCACCGTCGGATTCGTTCTAGTAAGACGCCTTCGCCACCGGTGGTCCTCCAAGGATTACAGGATTTTACCCCTACCCCTGAAGTACCTCTTACCTCTCCCGATCCCAAGCCTGACGGTCTCCTCGGAATTCGGAAGGTTAAGCCCCCCGATTTACCCAAGGATCTATCAGACCGGCTACGAACGTTTTAGACTCAATAAAATCGACCACCACTCGGGCTGCGGGTATTACCGCGGCGGCTGGCACCCGTCTTACCCAGCCCTTATTCCTCTAGTTATCTACGCTAAAGAAAAGCTAACACAAAAGTCCTAGCACTAGGAATTCCCTCATCGGGCTTTCGCCCATTGTGAAGTTTTCGCGACTGCTGCGCCCCGTAGGGCCTGGATTCGTGTCTCAGAATCCAACTCTGGGCTCCCTCTCTCAAGGCCCATACTCGTCACTGGCTAGGGGGTACGTTACACCCACTACAACCTGATAAGCCGCAGAGCGATCCTTAAGCGCCGGAACTTTCAACCATGGGTCATTCCAGATCCCATGATCTATGGAGTATTATCCTCAATTTCCCGAGATTATCCTCCACTTAAGGGCACGTTCTCCACGTGTTACTGAGCAGTCCGCCGAGTCCCGAAGACTCTCGACTCGCATGTCTTAATCGAATTCCTATAGCGGTGGCCGCCGG
>NZ_PNFP01000074.1 GCF_002940685.1 Ensifer adhaerens
TAGGGTCTGTTGACATTTACTGTTCATAATTAAACCTATAAAGGTAGCCATAAAAATATACAGGCTAAGGCAACAGCACTTTGATAATTTCTTTTGAGCTTGTCATATCGAGTAGCTATCCCTCTAAATTGTTTTAATCTACAAAACATATTTTCAACTAAATGCCTGATTTTATATAAATACCAGTCCATATGATCATTGTTCGATTGGCTATTTATTTTCTTTGGTATATTCGCTTTTGTTCCTGTTTTTCTGATCTGCTCACGCAGTGGTTCTGAATCATAGCCTTTATCTGCGCATACCACTTCTGTCTCTTTTAAATCTAATGTTGCTATTAAATCAGGTGCAACTTTGATGTCATGTGTAGTGCCATCGGTAATCATGAAATCAATAGGATTGCCATGTGAATCAACAATCAAATGTATTTTTGAGGAGTTTCCTCCTACACTTTTAGAAATGGATTGATTCGCTATACCGGCAGAATGTTGATGAGCACGTACGTGAGAGCCATCAATAAAAATCCACTCCATATCGGGGCATGATGCTAATAATTTGAATAATCTAAGCAACTTACCGCTGCTTGACAAACGATTAAAACGTTTGAAAATAGAGTTTGATTGACCGAAATAGGAAGGAATATCTC
>NZ_PNFP01000075.1 GCF_002940685.1 Ensifer adhaerens
CCCCACTACAGTTGACAAAGAGCCGAAAGTAGCTAGAATGCTCTTTAGTCAACGTTTTTAAGTTATTGTCATTAATAAGTGATTTTCACTATTGCTTTTTTAGGGTTATTTATATCTCATAGAGTTGTCATGGGAGTACACTAGAGTTAATTGTCACCGTTTTTATAACGGCCTACATTCATCTTCATCATATTGCACCTCCGTGGGTTCTTTCAAATCAGAAGCCTCATTTTACATTGGACTCACTCCTACTAATGTTTGTTAATCCGAAAAGAGCGATTGACTCGTCGCCACTTTGGCTTAACTTGCTCTACTTTAAAACACCTAACATGAATTGCTTTCATATCTATCTTTTGTCTTATCAAACATGGAAGCAATATGATTAGAAGCCCTATCGATTACTATTGTTACTAGCGAAAAAGTCAACCGGTCGCTTTTTCCATCTAGCCGTATCTAATCGTCTGCTTCCAACACCATTTCTTCTAAAATATGGCACCACTCCCTTTAGAAATAACGTCGTTTTATGCCGTTATTGATCTCCATTCTTATAACGTCCTACATTAACCATCAACATAAGGCATCCCTCCAATGTACTTTGTTACAAGATTTCTCGTTTACGATTAGGGTGATTAATCAC
>NZ_PNFP01000076.1 GCF_002940685.1 Ensifer adhaerens
TATTCTTCATATATCCTTTATGTTTATATACTTCCTACTCTTATTCTTAAAAAATATCAGTTATTAAACTATTACAGTCTCAGATACTTTTCACTCTCTTTCCAAAGTTCTTTTTAGTTTTCCATCACTGTACTTACTTTGCTATCAGTTTTTCCTTTCATATTGTGATTTGGATAAATACTATTACCCCTTCAATTTATACTTCCAAATAAATTTACTTTTTTCTATTATAGATTTTTATTTTAAAAAATAAACTATTCAGAGAATATCACTCTTCTTTTTATGATTTTCCAACCTTAATTATTTAAGTTTATTTTTCAAAAAAAATCAATATTTTCTTTGGTTACATTTCTTATTTAAATTATTACTAACTTAAATTAGATTCTACCAATCTCACCTTATTTCTTTTTCATTCGCCATTACTCTAGAAATCTTTGTTAATTACTTTTCCTTCTCTTATTGATATGCTTAAGTTAAGAGAGTCTTCTTACTTCTTTCATAAAAGTTCAATTAAAAGTTTTAACTTTTTGATTGATTTTGTCTTATTTTCATTTATTTATTTTTAATGAAAGAAATATATTGATTATATAATCAATATCCTTATTGCATTCAAA
>NZ_PNFP01000077.1 GCF_002940685.1 Ensifer adhaerens
ATGAACACCGGATGGTTGCGCGTGATTGCATGATGACGCGAATAAAGGTTTACGGTAAAGGATGGGGATGCGTTCCATTAGCTTGTTGGCGGGGTAACGGCCCACCAAGGCGACGATGGATAGGGGTTCTGAGAGGAAGGTCCCCCACATTGGAACTGAGACACGGTCCAAACTCCTACGGGAGGCAGCAGTGAGGAATATTGGTCAATGGGCGAGAGCCTGAACCAGCCAAGTAGCGTGAAGGATGACTGCCCTATGGGTTGTAAACTTCTTTTATAAGGGAATAAAGTGCATCACGTGTGGTGTTTTGTATGTACCTTATGAATAAGGATCGGCTAACTCCGTGCCAGCAGCCGCGGTAATACGGAGGATCCGAGCGTTATCCGGATTTATTGGGTTTAAAGGGAGCGTAGGCCGTCGTTTAAGCGTGTTGTGAAATGTAGTGGCTCAACCGTGGCACTGCAGCGCGAACTGGATGACTTGAGTTCGCGGGAGGTAGGCGGAATTCGTGGTGTAGCGGTGAAATGCTTAGATATCACGAAGAACTCCGATTGCGAAGGCAGCTTACAGTAGCGTAACTGACGCTGAAGCTCGAAAGTGCGGG
>NZ_PNFP01000078.1 GCF_002940685.1 Ensifer adhaerens
CTTTTTTATATTATCATTTTTATTAAAGACAAGAAATAAAAACACAGCACAGAAAAATCCTTCAGAGCCACGCTTTCTTGCAAACGTACAACGCTATTTTTCCGACTTCCCTTATTTCCCTTCGCTTCTCGACCAGAGGCTATGCACCTTGGAGACCTGCTGCGGTGATCAGTACGAATGTCTCGGAAAAACACAACACCAACTCGTTGTTTATGATACTCTCATTCATTTTGATGCAATTGCTCACAACGAACAATCACACACCAACAAAATAGACACCACACAAGGGGGGACTATTCTTCAGGAAAGCGTCCTCTTGCGCCAAATGACTTACTTTCAGAGGACAACCTTACCAACCTTTAAAAAGAAAAGACAACTCTTCTCAAATGAACAACAATACTCACGAGCGTATCTTCTGTCACCAGTCGTATCTTCTATCATTAGTATTACTACTAACAATACAAAACGTTCCCAAAGACAGTTTCAGAATATTAACTGAATTCTTTTTCACAATACAAAAAAACTGATATGAGAAAGAACACTTTTACTTCTTGTTTACAAGAAACAAACAATATTCTCCCTCTCATTTTTTTATTGTAAAAAC
>NZ_PNFP01000079.1 GCF_002940685.1 Ensifer adhaerens
GTCTTCTGTCTGCAGCGATGCACTGCTCGAGTGCGTGTTTCCTGAGCAAATCCCCTTGAGCTTCCTGCACTTTGTGACCACCTTGGACTACTCAAGCTTCCTTTCGGCCTCCTCCAAGCGTGTGCTGATTGCCTAAGCAGCGGACTCGACGATGCTTCGAGGACCCAGCATCTTGATCCCAATGGCCTTCAGGTTCTGAAGGGGAATCTCCCTTACCTGCAAACCGCTCTTCATTTGTTTAAGAATGCTTAGGGTCTTCCCCTGGGAACCCATCAGTAGAAGGAGCTGCTAGGGGTCAATAGCACAATCAACCCTAGTACATCATCTCGGCGGGGATTTGGGACTAGTGAAGTGGCCTGTACCATGTATAGGCACTGCCTTGGTGGCGCCTTAGGCACAACCTGGACAGGCCGCATGCTTTTCTCTCTCACTCCCACCTCTTCCAGCTCCCCTGCCACCGTCGCCACCACAACCTGCACCTACTGGAGTGTATTAGAAGGAGTCACCATCTGCTAGAGATCTTATGGAGTCACGTCCTATTGAACTATCTTACCTTAGGAGGG
>NZ_PNFP01000008.1 GCF_002940685.1 Ensifer adhaerens
TGGGTGTCGATGCCGCGCTTCTGGCCGTTGCCGAGATCGATGATCTCCTTCGGCTCGCCGAAATAGACGCCGCCGGTGAGCTCGCGCACGATCAGGATGTCGAGGCCTTCGACCAGCTCGGGCTTCAGCGACGAGGCGTCCGCCAGCGCCGGGTAGCAGATCGCCGGACGCAGGTTGGCGAAGAGTTCGAGATCCTTGCGCAGGCGCAACAGGCCGGCTTCCGGACGCACCTCGTAAGGCACCGCATCCCATTTCGGACCGCCGACGGCGCCGAACAGCACCGCGTCGGCGGCAAGCGCCTTTGCCATGTCCTCTTCCGAGATCGCCTGGCCGTGGGCGTCATAGGCCGAACCGCCGACCAGGCCCTCGTCGGTCACGAAGCCGGAGCCAAGCTCGGCGTTCATGTAGGCGATGATCTTGCGGACTTCCGCCATGGCTTCCGGGCCGATGCCGTCGCCGGGCAGAAGGAAGAGGTTGCGCACAGTCATGGATAGTCCTTCTCGCGGGGAAAACTCGGCCGCGTTCTAGCGCAACTTCGTATCGAGGGAAATCGGCGAAACGAAAGATTTGTGCGCGCTCACGAGGGGCACGTTCCCGACGGAACAGCTGCTCCGGCGAGGGAGTGCCATGTTGTTCGAAAGCCGCGCACCTGCCCGGCCATCGACCCTTCGAGGAGAAGAACATGTACAATTTCGTCCACGCCGTCGCCGCACATATCCGCGCCACGACCAGGAACCTAACATTTTCCGGCAGGCAGCGTGGCAAGCGCTCCCCTGCGTCGTCCTATAGCTGGCTTAGCTTTCCTCTTGACTGAATCGGTGCCTCCGGATCGAATGCGGGCAACTCAACCGGGAACCCGCCATGTCCGAGACGCTGCTGATTGGAGCCTTTCTCGCCGCCCTTTCCTATGTCCTCATTCCCGGACCTGCCTTTCTGGCCCTGCTCGGCATCGGCGCCGGCCAGGGGCGCAAGGCAGGCGCCCTTTTCATGGGTGGGCATCTGGCCGGTGACATTCTCTGGTCGACCCTGGCGCTGGTCGCCATTGTCGGTGCGCGCTCGGTCGGAACCACCATCTTCGATATTCTCGGCCTCTTCTGCGGTGCCTATCTCGGCTGGATCGGCTGGACGGCGCTGCGCGCTCGTCCCGCCGGCGAGAGCCGGGCGCTGCTCACGGTCGAGCGTCCCTTGAGGCGTGGACTGATCTTCGGGCTGACCAATCCCAAAGGCTATCCGGTGGCGCTGGCAACCTTCACCGCACTGCTCGCCAGCTCGGCCAACGCGCTTGATTTCGATGCGCTGCCGGCGCTGCTCGCAGTTTCGCTGATCGGCTTTCTTGTTGCCGACCTGATCCTGATCGTCATCATCGGCACGTCCGTGGTGCGTCGCTTCTACCGACGCCACGAACTCGCGATCGTTCGGCTCTCCGGTCTCCTGTTCATCGGCTTCGCCGTTCAGGCGGTCTGGCACGCTGCCCCCGGCCTCCTCGGCCTGCGCAAGCCTTGACGCCTTCCCTGCCGGCAACCACCTTCATTTTCGCCGCTTCCTGATGTCATCAGTCAGCGGCGTCCCTCCCCGGCCCCGCGTCGGACCGCATGCGAAAGGATTTCTGATGACCACCAGCACCCCGCTCAACCCTGCGCTCACCTCGTGGACCGGCCATGAGGGCCTGCCGCGGTTCGATCTGGTGAAGGACGAGGATTTCGCACCGGCGTTCGATGCCGCCTTTCGCGAGCATGAGGCGGAGATCGATGCAATCGCCGGCAGTCCCGCGGCGCCGACTTTCGACAACACCATCGTTGCGCTCGAGATTGCGGGCGACGCCCTTTCGCGGGTGTCTTCGATCTTCTGGAACAAGGCCGGTTCCGACACCAACGAGACGATCCAGGCGCTTGAACGGGACATCGCGCCAAAAATGTCCCGGCACTATTCGAAGATCGGCATGAATGCGGCGCTGTTCAAGCGCATCGATACGCTGTGGGAAGGACGCCAGGCGCTGGGCCTCGATCTCGAAGCGACGCGCGTGCTGGAGCGGCACTGGAAGGGTTTCGTCAAATCCGGCGCCAAGCTCGAAAAGCCCGAGCAGGAACGGCTGGCAGCGATCAACGAGAAGCTTGCGGGCCTTGGCGCCAGGTTCGGCCAGAACGTGCTCGCCGACGAGAAGAATTGGGTTCTGTTCCTCGAAAGCGAGGAACAGCTCGCCGGCCTGCCGGACTTCCTGCGCGACGCCATGGCGGCGGTCGCCGAGGATCGCGGCCAGAAGGGCAAATATGCGGTCACCCTTTCGCGCTCGATCATCGAGCCGTTCCTCACCTTCTCCGACAATCGCGAGCTTCGCGAGCAGGCCTTCCGCGCCTGGATTGCCCGTGGCGAAAACGGTGGTGAGACCGACAATCGCGGGCTGATCGCCGAGATGCTGGCGCTGCGCGCCGAAAAAGCGAAGCTGCTCGGCTATGACAACTTCGCAGCGCTGAAGCTCGACGACACCATGGCGAAGACGCCCGCCGCGGTGAACGGTCTCCTGATGCAGGTCTGGGAAAAGGCGGTTGCGCGTGCTCGCGAGGAAGAGGCCGAGCTTGCCAGGCTCGTTGCCGGCGAAGGCCGCAATCACGACGTCATGCCCTGGGACTGGCGCCATTACGCCGAGAAGCTCCGGGCCGAGAAGTTCAACTTCTCCGAGGGCGAACTCAAGCCCTACCTGCAGCTCGAAAAGATCATCGAAGCCTGCTTCGACGTTGCCAAGCGCCTGTTCGGCATCACCGCGACGGAGAAAAAAGGCGTTGCTGCCTACCATCCCGATGTGCGCGTCTTCGAGATCAAGGACGCATCCGGCAAGCTGGTGGCGCTCTTCCTCGGCGACTACTTTGCCCGTTCCTCGAAGCGCTCCGGCGCGTGGATGAGCGCCTTCCAGTCGCAGCACAAGCTCAAGCTGAAGAACGGTGCCGAGGGCGAGCTGCCGATCATCTACAACGTCTGCAATTTTGCCAAGCCCGCCGAAGGCAAGCCGGCGCTGCTGTCACTCGACGACGCCCGTACGCTCTTCCACGAGTTCGGGCACGCATTGCATGGCATGCTATCCAACGTCACCTATCCTTCGGTTTCGGGCACGGGTGTGTCGCGCGACTTCGTCGAATTGCCGTCGCAGCTCTACGAGCATTGGCTGACGGTGCCCGAAATCCTCAAGCGCTATGCGGTGCACTACCAGACCGGCGAGCCGATGCCTGAGGCGCTGCTCGACAAGGTGCTGGCGGCTCGCACCTTCAACTCGGGCTTCACAACGGTCGAGTTCACCTCCTCGGCGCTCGTCGACATGGCCTATCACACGGCCGGGGTGACGGCGGAGCCGATGGCGCTCGAAGCCAAGAAGCTCGATGAGATCGGCATGCCGAAATCCATCGTCATGCGACATCGCAGCCCGCATTTCCTGCACGTCTTCTCGGGCGACGGCTACTCGGCCGGCTACTATTCCTACATGTGGTCGGAAGTGCTCGACGCTGACGCCTTCGCTGCCTTCGAGGAAACCGGCAACGCGTTCGACCCGGCCATGGCCGCCCGGCTCAAGGACAACATCTATTCGGTCGGCGGCTCGATCGATCCGGAAGAGGCTTACAGGGCCTTTCGCGGCAAGTTGCCGAGCCCGGACGCGATGCTGGCGAAAAAGGGCCTTGCCGCCTGAGCGGCACCCATCTCCGGTCACGCCATCCGGCGTGATCGGTTGTTCCAAAGTCCCCGCGCCGTCTCGCAGGCCGCCTCGAAATCATCGTGATTGCGCAGGCTGATGAGAGCGGCAGCCGTGGTCGTGATGATGATTGTTTCGGCGCGCTCGTCGCGGGCGGCACCGGTCCAGACGGCCTGCCAGTATTCGCGGCTGCTGAGGCCCGTGCGCGGCTCGGCCGGCGGCGCCGTCCTTGCGGGGACGATGAGGTCGGAAACTTCGCCGCCGACAAGGCGGAAAAGCGGCGTCTGGCGGTAGGGCGTGAACTCGGCGTGGTCGCGGGTATTGCCGAGGATCGTCAGTTCCCTCGTGCCGAGCAGCAGGGCGATGTCGCGGCTGAGCGTGCGGCTCGAGGGATTGGCGACGCCGAGCAGGCTTGCCCGCCCGCCCATCGGGTTGATGAGATGGATGGCCGCGTTCAGCGGCATGCGCATTTCCATCAGCCGATAGAGCCCCAGCAAACGATAGATCTGCGGGGCAAAGGCAGACAGCGGCAGGTAGGCGATTCCTGCCGATCCAAGCGCCGTCTTGGCTGCGGCGATCGACGTGCAGATCGGGATGCCGGCTGCGGAGGCGGCGATCTCGAGCTTGTGCCGTTCCTCGCTTGCCTCGCCGTAGTTCCCATGCAGCACGACGCGATGACCGGCGTCGGCGACAAGCCGTGCTGAATGCAGGAACCAGGGCGCGGTCTTCAGTTTCGGCGAGAGATAGCAGGGCCAGTCGAGATCGGCGATACGGCCTGCCGGTGCGATCGCGCCGACATGGCGGCGCATGGCGCGCACGAAACCGGCCACTTCCACCGCGGTCGGTCCGCGATAATGCAGCACGGTCATCAGAGCGCCGATCTGCACCGGATCGGCCTCGCCGGCAAGGATGATCGCCAGCGCATCCTCGGCCTCCTCTTCGCTCAAGGGGCGGCTGCGGCCTGCACCGGTACCAACAGTGGCGATGCAACGGGCCAGCCGGCGTTCGGGCGCGGCATCGCCGCCGATCTCGGCCAGTTTTGCCGCGAATTGCTCCGGTGCCGGTTCGCCTTCGAGCAGGCGGCTCGGACGGACTGACAAGGGTGGTGCTTCGCTCAGGGCCTGCCCTCCCCAGCCTGCGTGCCCCGCTTGCGGTGGCGCTGACGGGCCACCCACTGCATGAGCGCCAAACAGCGCCTCGGTCTCTGCGGCAAGAGCGCGCACGCGCAGTCGCAGCGACTCGGCAAGCGGCGTCGGGCGAAGGCCGTGGCCGGTGCGCAGGAACAGGGGATCGGCATAGTCTTTGCGTAATTGACCGAGCAAGCGGCTCATCGCCGAGGGCTGAAGTCCGACGCTCGCGGCCGCGCGGCTGACGCTGTTTTCGCGCAACAGCGCATCGAGCGCCACGAGGAGGCGCAGCTTGCTCAGGTCCGTCTGACGGTCGTTCGAGACCGGCTTGCCCACCGCTTCGCCCGTTCGTTCTTGCGCCATGGTCCCGTCCCGCCTTTCTGCTCGTCCGGCATATTCGCCGGCGCTGTTTTGCGTCGTTTCGTAATTGGAACGGTTCTAAAACAGCGCCGTTGACCGCCTCCTTCGCCAATAACTAAGTGGAGTTCATTACTCAAGATATATGTGGGGCGAAGATGATGAAGCGGATGGGGCTTGCGACGGAAACCGATGGCCGGCGGCAACGGACCGGTCAACCGGGCCGGCGCGGCCCGGCCGGATGGTCGCGTCGTTTCGTCTGCGCCTGCCTTGCCGGCACGGCGTTGACGGCACCGGCGGAAGCGTTGGCGCAGAAGGCCAAGGAAAAGGACAAGGAGAAGGCGACCGAACTCGAGCAGATCGTGGTGACGGCGACCGGCTTCGAGCAGAACGTCAAGGAGGCGCCGGCGAGCATTACGGTCATCTCGGGCGAAGACCTGCAGAAGCGGTCGTTCCGCGATCTGACCGACGCGCTGCGCGACGCACAAGGCGTGGCGGTGACCGGCGTCGCCAACGAGCGCGACATCTTCATCCGCGGCCTGCCCGGCTCCTACACGCTGATCCTCGTCGACGGCAAACGCCAGAGCACGCGCGACGCGCGCACCAACGGCAATTCCGGCTTCGAGCAGAGCTTCGTTCCGCCGGCGGCCGCCATCGAACGCATCGAGATCGTGCGCGGCCCGATGTCGTCGCTCTATGGTTCCGATGCCATGGGCGGGGTCATCAACATCATCACCCGCAAGGTTGCCGATACATGGACCGGCTCGGTCACGACCGACGGCACGATGCAGCAGCACAAGCGCTTCGGCAATTCCGGGCAAATGTCGTTCTATACGAGCGGGCCGATCCTGAAGGATACGCTCGGCGTGCAGATCTGGGGTCGTGGCCTGAAGCGCGGCGAGGACAACTTCCTCTCCGGCATCACCGGCGCGAAGGAGCATGATCTGACCGCCCGCCTCTCCTATACGCCGAACGAGGATCACGACTTCTTCCTGGAAGGCGGGAAGGCGCGGCTGAAGCGCGACGCCAATGTCGGCAACACCATCGCGCCCGGACCGCGGGCCGTCAGCACCTACAACGAAAACGACCGCGATCATTGGTCGTTCTCGCATACGGGACGTTGGGGGCCGACGACCTCGGACTTCTCCATCCTGCAGGAATGGGCGGAGCGGCGGAACTACAATTACAGCCAGGCGGATGGCCGTTTCATCAAGCAGCCGCGCGCGCCTCAGGTGCGCAACACGGTGATCGACGGCAAGTTCACCACACCGTTCGAACTCGGCGGCAGCCATACGCTGGTGACCGGCGGGCAGTATTTCGAGGCGCGGCTGTCCGATCAGAACCCGGGACGCCGCACGGGCAAGAACGAGACCTTCTCGGCGACGCAATGGGCGCTGTTTGCCGAGGACGAGTGGCGCATGGTGGACAGCTTCGCGCTGACCACCGGTCTGCGCCTGGATCATCACGAGGTGTACGGTTACCACCTCAGCCCGCGCATTTACGGCGTCTGGGACGCGACCGACATGCTGACGGTCAAGGGTGGCGTTTCCACCGGCTTTCGCGCGCCCGATATCCGCAGCATTGCACCGGGCTATGCCTATACGACCGGCGGCGGCGGTTGCACCTACGGGCCGACCGGCACCTGCGGCGTCATCATCGCCGACCCGAACCTCAAGGCCGAATCGAGCACCAGCTATGAAATCGGCGCGGTCTGGGACAATGGCGACGTCATCCTCGGCGGCACCTATTTCTACACCGATTTCAAGGACAAGATTTCCAACCTGCCGGTGGTCGACGCTTCCGGCAATCCGGTGCGCTGGAGCGAGGATCCGAACTACCGCCTCTGGTACAACTACAATATCGACGACGCGGTCATCCAGGGTGTGGAACTGACGGCGACGTGGAATGCGACCTCGGATCTGACGCTGCGCGCCAGCTATACCTATACCCAGTCGGAACAGAAGACCGGAGATTTCGCCGGCTTCCCGCTGGCGCGCACGCCGGAGCACATGGCCAATATCAGGGCCGACTGGTACACGCCGATCGAAGGCCTCGAGGCCTGGGCCTCGGTCAACTATCACGGCGAGGAAATCTCCGCCGGCCCGCGTGTCTCCACCACCAGCGGCAAGCCGGTGAGGATCAACGGCAAGACAGGCTACAAGTATGACGCCTACACCACTGTCGATGTCGGCACGAAATACGATGTCGGCGAAGGGCTGACGCTCAATGCGGCCGTCTACAACCTCTTCGACAAGGAGGTCGAGCCGACCGATTTCAATGCGGTCGGGGAAGGCCGCCGCTTTTGGCTGAGCCTGACGGCGACATTCTGATCACGCGGCGGCCCGCCCGGCCTCCGGTCGAGAACAGACGGCGCCTTCCCGGGCGCCGTCTGTCTGTTCAGGCGCCCTGCTCTACCCCCAAAGTCGATAGCAGGCTTTGCATTCTTTGGGCTGCCAGTTCCGGCCGATCGAGCACATTGGCGCGGTCGGCAAGGCGGAAGATGTCCGCGTAGTGCAGCACCCCGCGGGCCGACTGCATGCCCGAAGGCATTGTGAAATGGCGCTGGTGCCCGTTCAGCCAGGCAAGGAAGACGACGCCGGCCTTGTAGTACTGCGTCGGCGCCTCGAAGATCTTGCGCGACAAGGGGACCGTCGGTTCGATCACGCCGCGGAAGGTGGAAAGATCATCCCTGGCGAGTGCGGCGAGCGCCTTGGAGGCGGAGGGGGCCACCGCATCGAAGATGCCCAGCAGCGCATGGCTGTATTTGCGGCCGTCGCCTTCGATCAGTTCGGCGTAGTTGAAGTCGTCGCCGGTAAAGCAGAGCACGCCATCGGGTAAGCGATTGCGCAGCGCCACTTCCTTGGCATTGTCGAGCAGCGAGATCTTGATGCCTTCGACCTTGTCGCGGTTGGCCCCGATGATCGACAGCACGGTGTCGAGCGCCTCATCGAAATCCTCCGAGCCCCAATAGCCTCGAAGCTGCGGATCGAACATGTCGCCGAGCCAGTGCAGCACGACCTTGTGCCTGACCTGACCAAGGATGCGGCCATAGACAAGGCGATAGTCGTCGGCGGAGCGGGCGACGCGGGCAAGCGCCCGGCTCGCCATCATGATCGCCCTGCCCCCCTCGCCTTCGACGAAGCCGACCTGTTCCTCATAGGCGGCAATCACGTCGTCCAGCGATCGCGTGTCGGCCGGCGCCAGATGATCGGTACCGGCGCCGCAGGCAAGGTCGGCGTCCGGGACCTGGCGTGCATCTGCCAGCGAGCGACGGATCAGCTCCTGCGCGCCCGGCCAGGCAAGGCCCATGCCGCGCTGGGCCGTGTCCATCGCCTCGGCGATCTTGAAGCCGAGGCTCCAGAGGTGATGGCGAAACGCCATCGTCGCGTCCCAGTCGATCGCCGGATTGCCCCAGGGATCGAGGTCGCGGAGCGGATCCGAGACCACATGGGCGGCCGCATAGGCGATGCGGTTGAAGGTCGGCGGCGTCTTGGGCCGTTCGATTGGCGTTCCGGTCAGGTGGAACTGTTCAAGCGAACCGTCTTGGCGCGGCAGCGTCAGGCTTGTCATTGGGGTCGGTCTCCTCCGCGGACGTTTGTCTTGGAATACTTTGGATCGTTCCAAATGGCAAGCGGCAATGTTTTTGGGCGTCCGCCCCATGCCGGATCCTTAGGAGGTACGCCAAGATATATCGTTATTTTTCATAGATTTATGTGTGCAGCAAGCCTCCCTCCGATGTCGGTGATCTCGACTGTCTGGCCATATTGTGGGCGAGCGAGATCGAAAAAAGTGATCACCCAACTCTTGACGAAATTGGAACGTTCCAATTATGAAAGAGAAAAGCAGGTGAGAAAATTCGGGAGGATGCTGTGGTCAAGGAAAGGGTAACGGTCATCGATATAGCGCGCGCCGCCGGCGTGTCGAAGTCGACCGTGTCGCTCGTCCTCCAGGGCAGTTCGCTCGTCAACGAGGCGACGCGTGCCAAGGTGAACGCCGCCATCCGCGATCTCGGCTATGTCTATAACCGCGGCGCCGCCAATCTTCGCCAGGCCAAATCCAAGATCATCGGCATCGTCGTCAACGATCTGACCAACAGCTTCTTTGCCGAGCTTGCCGTCGGCGTCGATGCGGTCGTGCAATCGGCGGGCTTCGTGCAGTTCCTTGCCAATACCGGCGAAAAGATCGAGCGCCAGCGCGAAGTCGTGGCATCGATGCGCGAGCATGGCGTTTCCGGCCTGATCGTCTCGCCGGCGCGCGGCACCGAGGCGACCGATCTTGCGCCGCTGGTCGAAAGCGGCATTCCCGTCGTGCTGGTCGTTCGCGACATCGCGGGTGCCGAGGTTTCGTCGCTGACATCCGACAACCATGCCGGCGCCATGGCCGCCGTCAGGCATCTGATCGAGCGCGGGCACCAGCGCATCGCCTTTCTTGGCGGCTTTCCCGACACCGCCGTCTTCGAGGCGCGCATGCGCGGCTACCGCGACGCCCTGATCGAGGCGGGCTTGCCGGTGTCCGAGGCGCTGATCATCGGCTCGGCGCCGTCGCGCGCCGGCGGGGTGACGGCGGTCGAGCAGGCGATGATGCTCGCCGACCGGCCGACGGCAGCCCTGTGCTTCAACGATGCGGTCGCCTTCGGTGTCTGCGATGGTCTCAGGGCCCGGCGGCTTGAGCCGGGCGCCGACTTCGCCGTCATCGGCTTCGACGACGTGATCGAGGCGAAGACAGCCGTGCCGGCGCTGACGACGGTTTCCGTCGATCCGCAAGGCATGGGCCAGCGGGCCGCCGAACTGCTCTTGAAGCAGATCAAGGCCGGCAAGGCGGAGCCCGAAGCGATCGTCGGTTCGGTCCGCCTCGTTGTCCGCCAGAGCTGCGGCGCCGCGGTCGAGAGAAAAAGGGAGGTTTTGGCATGACGCGATGGGGTCTGATCGGCGCAAGCACGATTGCGCGCGAATGGGTGATCGGCGCGATCCGCGCCGCCGGCGGCGAAGTCGTCTCCGTCATGAGCACCAATGCCGAGCGCGGTGCCACCTATGCCGAAGAGAACGGCATCCCGAAATCGGTGACCTCGGTCGCGGAACTGGTCGGCGACCCCGATGTCGATGCCGTCTATGTATCGACCACCAACGAATTGCATCGCGAGCAGACGCTGGCGGCCATTGCCGCCGGCAAACACGTGCTTTGCGAAAAGCCGCTGGCGATGACGCTCGAGGACGCGCGCGACATGGTGAGCGCGGCGCGTGATGCCGGCGTCGTGCTCGCCACGAACCACCACCTGCGCAACGCCGCCACCCACCGCGCCATGCGCGAGGCGATCGCCGAGGGCAGGATCGGCCGACCGATTGCCGCGCGCGTGTTTCACGCCGTCTATCTGCCGCCGCATCTGCAGGGCTGGCGGCTGGAGCGGCCGGATGCCGGCGGCGGCGTCATCCTCGACATCACCGTACATGATGCCGATACGCTGCGCTTCGTCCTCAACGACGATCCGATGGAAGCGGTCGCCATCAGCCACAGCGCCGGCATGGGCAAGGAAGGGCTGGAGGACGGCGTCATGGGCGTCATTCACTTCCGGTCCGGTGTGATCGCCCAGTTCCACGATGCCTTCACCACCAAGTTCGCCGAGACCGGCCTTGAAGTGCATGGCACCGAAGGATCGCTGATCGGCCGCAACGTCATGACCCAGAAGCCGACGGGTACCGTGACGCTGCGCAATGCCGATGGCGAAACCGCGCTGACACTCGACCATGGCAATCTCTACGAAACCGCGCTTTCCGCCTTCCATGCCGCAGTCGAGGGCAACGGCCAACCGTCGGCCTCGGGCGAGGACGGCGTCTGGTCGCTGGCGACAGGCCTTGCCGTCGTCAAGGCGGCAGCCACCGGCCAGGCCGTGGCGATCGAAACGGGACTTTGAACAGATGTCGATGAGCAAGCATATCTCGCCGGCCGAAGCGGCCGCTATGATCCCGGATGGTGCGGTGGTTTCCGTCTCGTCGTCCAGCGGCCTCGGCTGCCCGGACCTGATGTTGAAGGCGATCGGCGAGCGCTTTGATGCAACCGGTCACCCGCGCAACCTGACGACGTTGCATCCGATCGCCGCCGGCGACATGAGCGGCATCAAGGGTGTCGATTACATCGCGAAGAAGGGCCTGCTGAAAAAGATCATCGGCGGCTCCTACCCGTCCGGCCCGTCGAGTGCCGAACCGCCGCTGATCTGGCAGATGATCGGCGCCAACGACGTGGCTGCCTACAACATTCCCTCCGGCATCCTCTTCGACATGCACCGCGAAGCGGCAGCCAAGCGGCCGGGCGTGATGACCAAGGTCGGTCTCGACACCTTCGTCGACCCGTCGCGCGAAGGCTGCGCGATGAACGCCTCGGCCGCGTCCGAACCCGTGGTGAAGAAGGTTTCGTTCGAAGGCGAGGACTGGCTCTATTTCAAGGCGATCGCGCCAGAAGTGGCGATCATCCGTGCGACGACGGCCGACGAGCGCGGCAACCTCACCTATGAGCACGAGGGCGCCTATCTCGGCGGCCTCGACCAGGCGCTCGCCGCTCGCAATAATGGCGGCATCGTCATTGCCCAGGTCAAGCGCATCACCAAGGAAGGATCGCTCAAACCCCACGACGTGCGCGTGCCCGGCGTGCTGGTCGACTACGTCATCGTCGATCCCGACCAGAAGCAGACGACCCAGACGCTCTATGATCCGGCGATATCGGGCGAGATCTTCCGGCCGCTCGACAGTTTCCGCGTGCCGGAATTCAACATTCAGAAGGTGATTGCCCGCCGCGTCGCGCAGGAGCTTGAGGCCGGCAGCGCCGTCAACCTCGGCTTCGGCATCTCGGCCAACGTGCCGCGCATCCTGCTTGAAGAAGGCCTGCACGGTGCCGTCACCTGGGTGATCGAGCAGGGCGCCGTCGGTGGCGTGCCGCTCTTGGACTTCGCCTTCGGCTGCGCGTCGAACGCGGACGCCTTCATGCCCTCGCCCTACCAGTTCACCTACTTCCAGGGCGCCGGCTTCGATGCTTCGCTGCTCTCGTTCCTCGAGATCGACCGCCATGGCTCGGTCAACGTGTCGAAGCTCTCCTTCCGTCCGCATGTGACGGCTGGCGCCGGCGGTTTCGTCGACATCACCGCGCGGGCGAAGAAGATCGTCTTCTCCGGCATGTTCAATGCCGGCGCCAAGCTTTCGATCGAGGGTGGCAAGCTGGTGATCGAGAAGGAAGGCAAGCTGAAGAAGCTGGTCAACGAGGTCGAACACGTCACCTTCTCCGGCCGTCGCGGCATCGAGCAGGGTCAGGACATCACCTATGTGACCGAGCGCTGCGTGATGAAGCTGACGCCTCAAGGCGTGATGCTGACGGAGATCGCGCCGGGTGTCGATCTGCAGGCACATATCCTCGACCAGTCCGAGTTCCCGCTGATCGTGTCGGACAAGCTGAAGACCATGGACGCGGCACTGTTCCAAGAGGCGTCGATCGGATTGGAGCTGCCGAAGAAGCCGGCGCGCCGGCTTCAGGGAGGCGACCGTGGCTGAGGGACGTATCCGCATCGAGGTCGAAGGCGCGATCGCGACGATGACGGTCGCGCGTCCGGAAAAGCTCAACGCCTTCGACATCGACATGCTGAAGGCGCTGGCGTCCGCCTGCGACACGGTCGAGGCCGACCGCAAGATCCGCGTCGTCATCCTGACCGGCGAAGGCAAGGCGTTTTCGGCCGGCGGTGACATCAAGGCCTGGGGCGGCATGGATGCGCCCGCGTTCGGTCATGACTGGGTGCGGTTCGGTCATCGGGTGTTCGAGCGGCTGGCGACGCTGCGCATGCCCGTGATCGCGGCGCTGAACGGCCATGCGCTCGGCGGCGGGCTGGAGCTTGCGGCGGCGGCGGATTTCCGCCTGGCCGAGGCCCAGATCAAGATCGGCCTGCCGGAAACAAGCCTCGGCATGGTGCCCGGCTGGTCCGGAACGCAGCGCCTTGTCTCACGCTTCGGCGCCCAGATTGTCAGGCGCATGGTGCTCGGCGGCGAGATGTTCACGGCCGAGGCAGCTCTCAAGCAAGGTCTCGTCGATGCCGTCGTCGAGACCGGCACGGTGCTTACAGCTGCCCGCGACTATGCGGCGCGTATCGCCAAGCGCGGGCCGGCGGCACTCGAAATTTCGAAACTGATGATCGCTTCGGCGAATGGCGAGGACAACGGGTCCGCCGTCGAGGCCCTCGGCTCGATCCTTGTTGCCAAGACCGGCGACCTCAAGGAAGGCGTCGCCGCGTTCTCGCAGAAGCGTGAAGCCCAATTCAAGGGAGAATGGTAATGACCGTGCTGGTGAAACCCAAGCCGATCGAGGGCCACAAGGTCCGTGCGTTCCAGATGCTGATCGATGGCAAATGGGTGGACAGCGCCGAAGGGCGCACGATCGAGCGCGTGGCGCCGGGCCATGGCGTCACCGTCAGCCGCTATCAGGCGGGCACCAAGGCCGACGCCGAAAAGGCGATCGCCGCCGCCCGTCGCGCCTTCGATGAAGGCGCCTGGCCGCGCATGACCGCGTCTGAGCGCTCGCTGGTGCTGCTGCGCGCAGCCGACATGATTGCCGAGCGCGCCGACGAACTCGCCTATCTCGACGCGATCGAATCCGGCAAGCCGATCAGCCAGGCCAAGGGCGAACTCGGCGGTGCCGCCGATATCTGGCGCTATGCCGCGGCCCTTGCCCGCGATCTGCATGGCGAAAGCTACAATACGCTCGGCGACGGCACGCTCGGCGTTGTGCTGCGCGAGGCGATCGGCGTCGTCTCGATCATCACGCCCTGGAACTTCCCGTTCCTGATCGTCAGCCAGAAGCTGCCTTTTGCGCTTGCTGCGGGCTGCACCACGGTCGTCAAGCCGTCGGAACTGACCTCGGCCTCGACGCTGCTGCTTGGCGAAATTCTTGAGGCGGCGGGCGTTCCCTCAGGTGTCGTCAACATCATCACCGGCACGGGGCCCGAGGTCGGCGCGCCGATGACGACTCATCCCGACGTCGACATGGTGTCCTTCACCGGTTCGACCGGTGTCGGCCGGCTGACCATGGCCAATGCGGCGCAGACGCTGAAGAAGGTGTCGCTGGAGCTCGGCGGCAAGAACCCGCAGATCGTCTTTCCGGACGCCAATCTCGACGAGTTCATCGATGCCGCCGTCTTCGGCGCCTATTTCAACGCCGGCGAATGCTGCAATGCCGGCTCGCGACTGATCCTGCACCGTGACATCGCCGACGAGGTGACGCGCCGCATCGCCGCGCTCTCGGCCAAGGTGAAGGTGGGCGATCCGCTCGACCCGGAAACCCAGGTCGGCGCGATCATCACGCCGCAGCACCTGGAAAAGATTGCCGGCTATGTTTCTGCCGCTTCCAGGGATGGAGCAGCGGTCGCCCATGGCGGCACGGCGCTCGATCTCGGCATGGGCCAGTTCATGGCGCCGACGATCCTTTCTTCCGTGCGTCCGGACATGGCGGTGGCGCGCGAGGAAGTGTTCGGCCCGGTTCTCTCGGTGCTGACCTTCGAGACGACGGAAGAGGCGATCCGGATCGCCAATGCGATCGACTACGGGCTTTCGGCTGGTGTGTGGAGCCGCGATTTCGACACCTGCCTGACGATCGGCCGCCGCGTGCGCGCCGGCACCATCTGGATGAACACCTTCATGGACGGTGCGTCCGAGCTTCCGTTCGGCGGCTATCGCCAGTCCGGTCTTGGTCGCGAACTCGGAAGGCATGCGGTGGAGGACTACACCGAGACCAAGACACTCAACATGCATATGGGCGCGCGCACCGGCTGGTGGATGCCGCGCTAGGTTTCGAGCTCTGGGAGGAGAGGACATGCGGATCGCGGGCGGAAAACAGGAGCGGAGGGCAGCGCCGGGCGCCGCCGTTCTACGCGCCCCTTCCGTGCGCTCAGCCGGCAGTGCCGAAGCTCGACGGGATCTGCGGACAGAGCAGCAGTTGCAGCTTGCTGACGTCGCTTTCGCCGCCGATCTTCTGCAGCAGAACCCGGCCCATGTCCTCGCCGGTTGCCGTCAGGTCCTCGTAGATCGTCTCGACCTGCGGCTGGATGGCGCTCAAGAGATGCGAGGTCTGCTTGGCGACGATGTCGTACTCGCGACCGAGCGTCAGCCCGCAATCGCTCATGCCGGTGATGGTCGCCAGCGCGCAGACTTCGCCGCCGCACATGAAACTGTCGGGCGGATCGGGCTCGGCGTAGCGCTGGCGGACGCGATCGCGGATCGCGCCGGCAGGGCTGTCGAGATCGATGCCGGAGAGGATTTCGTAAGCGCAGCCCGCTTCGCGCACCGCGGTCATGAAGCCGTGCTGCAGATGGCCGGCAAAGGTGAAATCGGCGGGACCGCTGATCAGTGCGGGCTTGCGCCTGCCCTTGGCGATCAGGCGCTTCGTCGCCTGGTAGGAGAAGGTGAAATTGTCGTAGTCGACATAGGGATGCGGGGTGGAAAGCTCCGTGCGTCCATGGGTGACGAAGGGAAAGCCGAGATCGGAAAGCAGCCGCACACGCGGATCGAGCGGCTCGGTGCGCGAGAAGATCAGGCCGTCGGCCATGCCGTTGCGGGTGATGTAGTTGACCGCCTCGACATTGGTCGAGTTGAGAAAATTGGGCATGACGATCAGGTGGTAGGCGGTGCCCTGCAGCGCCTTGGCGATGCCGCTCATGATCGAGGTGCCGTAGCCGAGAATTTCCTCGTGCGGGTCGAGCAGCACGCCGATGACGTTGGTGCGCCCGGTCTTCAGGCGCTGGGCGGCGCGGTCGGGCGAGTAGCCGATCTCGTCGGCGACCTCGCGCACGCGCCTTCGCGTCTCGATGGAGATCTGCGGGGCATCGGAAAGCGCGCGCGAAACGGTGGTGACCGCAAGGCCGGTTATTTCCGCGATCGTGCGAAGGGTCGGCTTGCCGCGTTTGACGGCCAAACCACTGTCTTCGGCGTGGGCGGGCTTGGAGGGATCGGCCAATGCTAGTCATCCTGAAAGCGGGCAAGAGCGGGTTTTGTAACGTGGTGCGAACGCTTAGGCAATCGAATCATGCAAACGTTTTAAATCTCGCATCGCGGTATGATTTGTTGCGCTGCAACAGCTAATCCGTGCTATATAATTCAGTAAATTCAACCGGTTCCGAAGCTGCTAAAATACAAGACTGTGGAATGCTTGACTTGCTGAATTTATAACGTTTTAAATGGCCAGCCGCTGGCTCAAGCGGCGCGAATTCCGGGGTGGAAGGAGGTTCCACTTCGAAAACTTGCAAACGGGAGGATAACGATGCGCAAGTTGATGACGACGACGGCCGTTGTGGCGCTGATGATGGCGGCCACCGCCGCGCGCGCAGCCGAAAACGTGGAAGTTCTGCACTGGTGGACATCCGGCGGCGAAGCCGCCGCGCTCGACGTTCTGAAGAAGGATCTGGAAAGCAAGGGCATTTCCTGGACCGACATGCCGGTTGCCGGTGGTGGCGGTACGGAAGCCATGACCGTTCTGCGCGCTCGCGTCACCGCGGGCAACGCCCCGACCGCCGTTCAGATGCTCGGCTTCGACATTCTCGACTGGGCCAAGGAAGGCGCGCTTGGCAACCTCGACGAGACCGCTGCCAAGGAAGGCTGGGACAAGGTGGTCCCGACCGCACTGCAGCAATTCTCGAAGTATGACGGCCACTGGATCGCAGCGCCGGTCAACGTGCACTCGACCAACTGGGTCTGGATCAACAAGGCAGCACTCGACAAGGCTGGCGGCAAGGAGCCGACCAACTGGGACGAGCTGATCGCGCTGCTCGACAACTTCAAGGCCCAAGGCATCACCCCGATCGCCCATGGCGGCCAGCCCTGGCAGGATGCGACGATCTTCGACGCCGTCGTGCTTTCGCTCGGCACCGACTTCTACAAGCAGGCCTTCATCGACCTCGACCCGGCAGCGCTCGGCGGCGACAAGATGAAGGAAGCCTTCGATCGCATGACGAAGCTGCGCTCCTATGTCGACGACAATTTCTCGGGTCGCGACTGGAACCTCGCTTCCGCCATGGTCATCGAGAACAAGGCCGGCCTGCAGTTCATGGGCGACTGGGCCAAGGGCGAGTTCCTGAAGGCCAAGAAGGTCCCGGGCACCGACTTCGTCTGCATGCGCTTCCCGGGCACGCAGGGCGCCGTCACCTTCAACTCCGACCAGTTCGCGATGTTCAAGGTTGCCGACGACAAGGTTCCGGCACAGCTCGCCATGGCTTCGGCCATTGAAAGCCCGACCTTCCAGTCGGCCTTCAACGTGGTCAAGGGCTCGGTCCCGGCCCGCACCGACGTTCCGGACACGGACTTCGACGCTTGCGGCAAGAAGGGCATCAAGGACCTCGCCGAAGCCAATGCCAGCGGCAAGCTCTTCGGTTCCATGGCCCATGGCCATGCCAACCCGGCTGCCGTCAAGAACGCGATCTACGACGTCGTGACGCGTGAGTTCAACGGCGAACTGACGTCCGAACAGGCCGTCAAGGAACTGGTCTCTGCCGTCGAGGCAGCGAAGTAACGGGCTCGTTCCGGGGCGCAACCAAAGCGCCCCGGACACCCACTCCGACATGCAAGCGCCGTCGAACCGCCGTGGCCAATGGGACGCGGGGAAGGGCGCATTGATACCCAGAACCTCGCGCGGATGCCGATATCAGGGACTTCCCGACGGCCGCGCCAGAAGTGGTGAACGTTCATGGATAGCCGCAGCCGACTGCAGGACCTGATACCGAAGCTGGTGCTTGCCCCGAGCTTCCTTATCGTCCTGATCTTTGTCTATGGTTTCATTGCCTATACCGGCTTTCTGTCGATGACGGACAGCAAGATGCTGCCGTCCTACAATTTCGTCGGTTTGAGCAACTATGCGAAGCTGTGGGCGCTGCCGCACTGGTGGCGGGCGGTGAGCAACCTGGCGATCTTCGCAGCACTTTACATCGCCATCTGCTCCATCCTTGGCCTTGGACTGGCGATCCTGCTCGATCAGAAAATCCGCGCCGAAGGGTTCCTGCGCCCGATCTATCTCTATCCGATGGCGCTTTCCTTCATCGTGACCGGTACCGCCTGGAAGTGGTTCCTCGACCCGGGCATCGGGCTTGAGAACACCATGCATCTCTGGGGTTGGGAGAGCTTCTCCTTCAACTGGATCAAGGACCGCAACTACGCCATCTACTGCGTCGTCATCGCCGCCGTCTGGCAGTCGACCGGCTTCATCATGGCGATGTTCCTGGCGGGCCTTCGCGGCGTCGACAACGAGATTATCAAGGCAGCCCAGATCGACGGCGCCAAGACCTCGACGATCTATCGCCGCATCATCATTCCCTTGATGCGCCCGGTGTTTCTGTCCGCCTTCGTGGTGCTCGCGCATCTGGCGATCAAGGCCTACGACCTGATCATCGCGCTCACCGGCGGTGGCCCGGGGCAGGCGACGGAACTGCCGGCGACCTTCATGTATTCCTATACCTTCACCCGCAACCAGATGGGCATCGGCGCGTCTTCGGCGATCATCATGCTGGTGATGATCTTCTCGATCATCGTTCCCTATCTCTATTCCGAAATCCGGGGAGCAAAACGCTGATGAGCGCTCCGAGCCCAGACAACATCATTTCGCACAACCGCCTCACCCGCGCGCTGATCTACACCGCGCTGATCCTCTTCGCGCTCTATTCGCTGCTGCCGCTCTACGTCATGCTGGTGAATTCGGTGAAGCCGCTCGACGAGATCCGCCAGGGCGGCATGCTCAACCTGCCGCAGACTTTCACGGTCGAGCCTTGGCTGCAGGCCTGGTCGACGGCGCAGATCGGCGTTCAGCCGACCGGCCTCAAGCCCTTCTTCATCAACTCGATCCTGATGGTCGTGCCGGCGGTGGCGATCTCGACGATCGTCGGCGCGCTCAACGGCTACGTCCTGACGAAGTGGCGCTTCCCGGGTGCCAACATCTTCTTCGGCATGCTGCTTCTGTCCTGCTTCATCCCGTTCCAGATCGTGCTGATCCCGATGGCGCGCATCCTTGGCATCCTCGGGCTCGCCGGTTCGATCTGGGGCCTGATCTTCGTGCATGTGATCTACGGCATCGGCTTCACGACGCTCTATTTCCGCAACTACTACGAGGCGTTTCCGACCGAACTGGTGCGCGCAGCGCAGATCGATGGTGCGAGCTTCTTCCAGATCTTCTGGCGCATCCTCTTGCCGTCGTCCGGCCCGATCATCGTCGTTTCGGTCATCTGGCAGTTCACCAACATCTGGAACGACTTCCTGTTCGGCGCGTCCTTCTCCGGACCCTATTCGACGCCGATGACGGTCGCGCTCAACAACCTCGTTTCGTCCTCGACAGGCGTCAAGGAATACAACGTTCACTTCGCGGGCGCGATCCTCGCCGCCCTGCCAACGCTCATCGTCTACATCGTGTCCGGCCGCTACTTCGTTCGCGGGCTGATGTCGGGCGCCGTGAAAGGATAAGCTCATGTCTTTCTTGAAAATCAGCAACCTGCGCAAATCCTACGGCTCGCTCGAGATCCTGAAGGACATCAATCTGGAGATCGAGGAAGGCGGCTTCCTGGTGCTGGTCGGCCCGTCCGGCTGCGGCAAGTCCACGCTTCTCAACACGATTGCGGGCCTTGAGCCGATCACCTCCGGCGACATCGCCATCAAGGGCCGCTCGGTCTCCGACCTGCATCCCTCCAAGCGCGACATCGCCATGGTGTTCCAGTCCTACGCGCTCTATCCCAACATGACCGTTGCCGGAAACATCGCCTTCGGCATGGAAATCCGCGGCGTGCCGAAGGAAGAGCGCGAGAAGGCGATCAAGCAGGTCGCCGACATGCTGCAGATCGGCCACCTGCTCGACCGCAAGCCGAGCCAGCTCTCCGGCGGCCAGCGCCAGCGTGTCGCCATGGGCCGGGCGCTGGTGCGCAACCCGCAGGTCTTCCTGTTCGACGAGCCGTTGTCCAACCTTGACGCCAAGCTGCGCGTCGACATGCGCACGGAAATCAAGCGGCTGCACAATCGCATGAAGACGACAATCGTCTACGTCACCCACGACCAGATCGAGGCGATGACGCTCGCGACCAAGATCGCCGTTTTGAAGGACGGCGTGCTGCAGCAGTTCGGGACGCCCGCCGAAATCTACAACAACCCGGCAAACATGTTCGTCGCCGACTTCATGGGTTCGCCGGCGATGAACCTTTTGACCGCGCGCATCGAAAAAAGTGGTTCTGACATTGCCGTGGCGCTGGCGCGCCCGAATGCCGAGCCGCTGAAGCTTGCGGTGCCGCAGGCCAATGGTGCGCTGTCGGCTTATGCCGGCAAGGACGTCGTCTTCGGCATTCGCCCGGAAGCGCTGACCGACCCTGACGGCGCCGACCGCAACGCCAAGGTAGTGGCCGAGGGCGACTGCCTGATCGAGGTGGTGGAGCCCGCCGGTTCCGATACCTTTGCCGTCACCCGTCTCGGCGGCAAGGAGATCGTTGCTCGGCTCCGAGCCGATGCCCGCATTGCCGCCGGCCAGACCTCGCGGCTTGCCTTCAATCTCGACAAGGCGGTGTTCTTCGACCCGCAGAGCCAGCAGCGGATCGCGTAACCGATCATGCAGGAGCAGCCGGACATCGTCATCATCGGCTCGGGGATCGGCGGCTCCACGCTCGCGGCGGGGCTTGCCGGCTCCGGTGCCCGCATCGCGATCCTCGAGCGCGGAGAGCGCCTGCCGGACACGCCGGAGGCACGCAGCTACAGCTCGATCTTCGTCAAGGGCCATTTCCGCCCGAGGGAGATGTGGCGCGAGCCCGATGGCACCGAGTTCAATCCGGGGAACTTCTATTTCGTCGGCGGCAATTCCAAGCTCTTCGGCGCGGTGCTCCTGCGCTACCGCGCCGAGGACTTCACCGAGATGCAGCATCTCGGCGGCATTTCGCCGGCCTGGCCGTTTCCCTATGACGAACTGGAGCCGTGGTACGGAAAGGCCGAGCAACTGTTCGAGGTGCGCGGCGAACTGGGCGACGACCCGACCGAGCCGTTCCATAGCGCGCCCTACGCATTCGGCCCGGTGCCGGACGAGCCGGCCATTGCCCGTGCCCGCACTGAGCTGAAGGCGCAGGGGCTGCATCCGGCGACCTTGCCGCTCGGCGTCGATATCGACACGTGGCTTTCCGGCGGGCGCACGCCCTGGGATGGGTTTCCGAACACCGGCAAGGGCAAGAAGGATGCCGAGACCGCACCGCTCGCCGTTGCGCTGAACGATCCGAACATCGAGCTGATCACCTCGGCCCATGTCGACACGCTTGAGGCAGGACCGGGCGGGCGGATCGAGACGATCCATTACACCCACAGAGGCGAGAAGAAGCGCCTGTCGCCGAAGCTGGTGATTCTGTCGGCGGGCGCGATCAATTCGGCTGCGATCCTGTTGCGCTCCGGCGAGGGCAGGGGGCTGGCGAACGCGTCCGACCAGGTCGGCCGCAACTTCATGAACCACAATTGCAGCGCCATGCTGGCGATCAATCCGTTCAAGCGCAACGACAGCATCTACCAGAAGACGCTGATGCTGAACGACTATTACCTGACCGGCGGCAGGGACGGCCGGCCGCTCGGCAACGTTCAGCTTCTCGGCAAGATCAACGCCGACATCCTCAAGGCCAATGCACCTGTCTGGGGCCCGCGCTTCGCCTTCGATCTCATGGCCGGCCATGCGGTCGACTGGTACATGATGACCGAGGACCTGCCGAACCCGGAAAGCCGCATCATGGTCGACGGCAAGGGCATCATCATGCAGTGGCGGCGCTCGAACATGGAGGCGCTTTCCGGGCTCGAAGCGAAGATGCGCACGCATTTCAAGGCGGCCGGCTATCCGATCGTGCTGTCCCAGGCCTTCGACAAGCGCACGCCGTCACATCAATGCGGCACGGTGCGGATGGGCAAGGACCCGAAGAACGCGCCGCTCGACGTCTATTGTCGCGCTTTCGACCACCCGAACCTCTTCGTCGTCGACGCGAGCTTCCTGCCCACATCGGCCGCGGTCAATCCGGCACTGACCGTTGCCGCGCAGGCGCTCAGGGTCGCCGACCATATCGTCACTGGGGAGTTCCGATCATGACGTCCTCGACGCGCCCCGTCGCCATCGTCACTGGCGGCCGCCGTGGCATCGGCCTCGGTGTCGCCCGCGCGCTCGCCCGCGACGGCTTCGACATCGCGATCACCGGTCTCGGCGCGGCAGACGCGACAACCGCCCAGACCTTGTCCGAACTTTCCGGCGACCACGGCCGGGCGATCTACATCGAGGCCAATCTTGCCGATGTCAGCGGCCATGCTGCGACCGTCGAGCGTGTCCGCGCCGAGCTCGGTCCGATCCGCTGCCTCGTCAACAATGCCGGCATCGCCTCGGTGGTGCGGGGTGATTTCCTCGATCTGCTGCCGGAGAATTTCGACACGATCGTCGCCACCAACCTGCGCGGCACGGTGTTTTTCACCCAGGCGGTGCTGGTGTCGATGCTGACCGACCCGGCCGACGTGACGCCACGCTCGATCATCAACATCACCTCGGTATCGGCAACGATGACGTCGCCGGAGCGGCTCGACTATTGCATGACCAAGGCCGGCCTTGCGGCCTTCAGCCAGGGGCTGGCGCTCCGGCTCGCCAATACCGGCATTTCGGTCTTTGAAATCCGGCCGGGCATCATCCGTTCCGACATGACTTCAGGCGTTTCGGGCAAATACGACGCGCTGATCGATGGCGGATTGGTGCCGATGCGGCGCTGGGGCGAGCCCGAGGACATAGGCAACATCGCGGCCTCGCTTGCCGGCGGAAAATTCGGCTTTGCAACGGGCTCGGTCATCCAGGCGGATGGCGGCCTTTCGATCGGCCGGCTCTAGGAAACAGGCAGACGTTTTGAAGCTCGCAAGCGGGCAGGGTTTGAATTGAACACGTCGAAAATTTGGAACGTTCCAAATGACGGCGGCGGAGGAAGACAGGGAATGAGCTACGACTACATCATCACCGGTGCCGGCCCGGCCGGCTGCGTTCTCGCCAATCGCCTCTCCGAGGATCCGTCGGTGCGTGTGCTTCTGCTGGAAGCCGGTGGCGGCGACTGGAACCCGTTGTTCCACATGCCGGCGGGCTTTGCCAAGATGACCAAGGGGGTCGCGAGCTGGGGCTGGGAAACCGTGCCGCAGAAGCACATGAAGGGCAGGGTGTTGCGCTACACCCAGGCCAAGGTGATCGGCGGTGGCTCGTCGATCAACGCGCAGCTCTATACGCGTGGCAATGCCGCCGACTACGATCTCTGGGCGTCGGAGGACGGCTGCACCGGCTGGGACTATCGCAGCGTGCTTCCCTATTTCAAGCGCTGCGAAGACAACCAGCGTTTTGCTGACGACTACCACGCCTATGGTGGACCGCTCGGCGTCTCGATGCCGGTCTCGGCGCTGCCGATCTGCGACGCCTATATCCGCGCCGGCCAGGAACTCGGCATTCCCTACAATCACGATTTCAACGGCCGCCAGCAGGCGGGCGTCGGCTTCTACCAGCTCACCCAGCGCAATCGCCGCCGGTCGAGCGCGTCGCTTGCCTATCTCTCGCCGATCAAGGATCGCCGCAACTTGGACGTTCGCACCGGCGCCCGTGTCGCCCGGATCGTGCTTGAAGGCACGCGCGCCGTCGGCGTCGAGGTCGTCACCGGCAAGGGCAGCGAGATCATCCGGGCGGAACGGGAAGTACTCGTGTCCTCCGGCGCCATCGGTTCGCCGAAGCTTCTCCTGCAGTCGGGCATCGGCCCCGCAGATCATCTGAAGTCGGTGGGCGTTTCGGTAAAGCACGACCTGCCCGGTGTCGGCGGCAACCTGCAGGACCACCTCGATCTCTTCGTGATTTCCGAGTGCACGGGCGACCACACCTACGACGGCGTGGCGAAACTCCATCGTACGCTATGGGCCGGGTTGCAATATGTGCTCTTCCGCTCGGGCCCGGTCGCCTCGTCGCTGTTTGAGACCGGCGGCTTCTGGTATGCCGATCCGAACGCCCGGTCGCCGG
The DNA here is from genome assembly GCF_002940685.1 of Ensifer adhaerens. Lineage (GTDB taxonomy): Bacteria > Pseudomonadota > Alphaproteobacteria > Rhizobiales > Rhizobiaceae > Ensifer > Ensifer adhaerens_E. The sequence continues at coordinate 24,178 of NZ_PNFP01000008.1, forward strand.
ATATCCAGTTCCATCTCGGGCTCGGCTCCGGCATCGAGGCCGGTGTCGAAAAGCTGAAGAATGCCGGCGTGACGCTCAATTCCGCCTATCTGCATCCGCGCTCGCGCGGCACGGTACGGCTCAAATCCTCCGATCCGGCGGCAGCACCTCTGATCGATCCCAACTACTGGGAGGATCCGCACGACCGCAAGATGTCGATCGAGGGCCTGAAGATCGCCCGCGAGATCATGCAGCAGGCAGCACTGAAGCCCTTCGTGCTGGCCGAGCGCCTGCCGGGCAATTCGGTCATGAGCGACGCGCAGTTCTTCGACTATGGCTGCGCCAATGCCAAGACCGATCACCATCCTGTCGGCACCTGCAAGATGGGCACGGATGCCTCGGCCGTGGTCGGGCTCGACCTCAAGGTGCGTGGTCTTGAAGGTCTGCGGGTCTGCGACAGCTCGGTGATGCCGCGCGTTCCCTCTTGCAACACCAACGGGCCGACGATCATGATGGGGGAGAAGGGCGCCGACATCATCCGCGAGCGCCAGCCCCTGCCGCCGGCGATCTTCGCCCACGAACGCAACGACAGCCGCCCGCGCGCCCGCGCCGATATCCGTTGAGGTCCCAGATGATCCGCCATTGTGTCTTCATCCGCTTCCGTCCTGAAATCACCAAGGAGGAAAAGGTGGCGATCTTCGACGAGATCGTCGCGCTGAAATCGCGGCTGCCGGGTTTCATGGCCGCCCATGTCGGCGGCAATGTCAGCCCGGAAGTGGGCATGGACAAGGGCCATGGCCTGGGCTTCATCGTCGACTTCACCGATGCGGCCGCGCGCGATGCCTATCTGGAGGACGAGGAGCACCGCAAGACCGGCGCGAAGATCGTGGCGGCGGCCGAAGGCGGCGTTGCCGGCATCTTCGTCTACGATCTCGAAATTGCCGGTTGAGCGACGGCGATGATCGATGCGCGCCCATTCCTCACCCGATTGTTCGAGGCGGCCGTCCGAGCCGCCGATCCTTACGAGGCGATCAAGGCGCACCTGCCCGATCCGCCGAAGGGTCGGACCGTGGTCGTCGGCGCCGGCAAGGCGGCAAGCCAGATGGCGGCCGCTTTTGAAAAGCTTTGGCAGCATCCCTTCAGCGGAACGGTTGTCGCCCGCCACGGGCCGGTGGAGCCGTGCGAGACGATCACGGTGCTGCAATCAGCCCATCCGGTGCCGGACGAAGCCGGGATCGCCGCATCGGATGCGTTGCTCAAGGCCGTTGCCGGGCTGACCTCGGACGATCTCGTCATCGCATTGATTTCGGGCGGCGGCTCGGCGTTGCTGCCGGCGCCGCCCGCGGGTTTGACGCTTGCAGACGAAATCGCCGTCAACAAGGCACTGCTTGCCTCAGGGGCGCCGATTTCGGCGATGAACGTCGTGCGCAAGCACGTGTCGCGAATCAAGGGCGGGCGGCTTGCTGCGGCCGCCTTCCCGGCGCGTGTCGTCAGTCTGGTGGTCTCCGACGTTCCCGGCGACAATCCGGCCTTCGTCGCCTCGGGGCCGACCGTGCCCGATCGCAGTACGGCAGCGGAGGCGCTTGAGATCGTTGCCCGCTACCGCATGGGACTACCGGACGGCGTGATGGCGCACCTGCGCTCGGAGGCGGCCGGAGCACCCGATCCGAATGATCAGCGATTTGCCGGGCATGAATGTCACGTCATCGCTTCGGCTGCCGTTTCGCTCGAAGCGGTCGCGGCGAAGGCGCGTGAACTCGGGGTCGAGGCACGGATCCTCTCCGATGCGATCGAGGGCGAAGCCCGCGATATCGGCCGCATGCATGCCGCGCTTGCCCGCGAGGTGGCACTGAGGAACCGCCCCTTCGCCAAGCCGGTGGTGCTTTTATCCGGCGGTGAAACGACCGTGACGATATCCGGCAAGGACTATGGCAAGGGCGGGCGCAACAGCGAGTTCCTGCTGTCGCTGGCGCTCGATATCGATGGTGTGGTGGGGATCGATGCGCTGGCCGCCGATACGGATGGCATCGACGGCTCGGAAGACAATGCCGGGGCCTTTGCCGATGGTGAGAGCATCGCCCGCATGCGCGCCGCCGGCATCGACCCGCGGCTCAATCTCGCCCGCCATGATGCCTGGTCGGCGTTTGACGCGAGCGGCGATCTCTTTGTGCCCGGCCCGACCGGCACCAATGTCAATGATTTCCGGGCGCTGCTGATCCGTTAGGGCGGAACCACCTACATAGACGTTAGCCGGATTCGGTTCCGTATCGAAATACCAACGCCGCCGCCGAAGTCTTCGGCGGCGGCGTTGTCTTGACTTGCTTTCGCTTACTTGGCGCGCTTCAGCGCATCGCCGAGGATCGAGACGATCTCGCCAAAGTGCTTCTCTTCGGCGATCAGCGGCGGCGAGAAGGCGATGATGTCGCCGGTGACGCGGATGAGCAGACCCTTTTCGAAGCAATCGACGAAGACGTCGTAGGCGCGGGCGCCGATGGCGCCGTCGCGCGATTGCAGCTCGATGCCGGCGATCAGGCCGATCGTGCGGATATCGATGACGTTGGGCAGGCCTTTCAGCGAATGCATGGCGTCGTGCCAGGCGTCCTGCAGCTCGACGGCGCGGGTCATCAGCCCCTCGTCGCGGTAGATGTCGAGCGTGGCGATGCCGGCGGCGCAGGCGGCCGGGTGGCCGGAATAGGTGTAGCCGTGGAAGAGCTCGATCGCGTTTTCCGGACCGTGCATCAGCGCGTCGTGCACCTTGCGGCTGGCAAAGACCGCGCCCATCGGGATCGCGCCGTTGGTCAGCCCCTTGGCGGTCGTCACCAGATCCGGCGTGACGCCGAAGAAGTCGGTTGCAAATGGCGCGCCGAGGCGGCCGAAGCCGGTGATGACTTCGTCGAAGATCAGCAGGATGCCGTGCTTGTCGCAGATCGCGCGCAGCCGCTCCAGATAACCCTTCGGCGGAATGAGCACGCCGGTCGAGCCGGCGACGGGCTCGACGATGCAGGCGGCGATGGTTTCCGCACCATGCAGCGCGACCAGCCGCTCGAGATCGTCGGCGAGCTCGGCGCCGTGTTCCGGCTGGCCCTTGACGAAGGCGTTCTTGGCGGGGTCATGCGTATGGCGCAGATGATCCGAACCCGGAAGCTGCGGGAAGACGCGGCGGTTGTTGAGGATGCCGCCGACCGAAATGCCGCCGAAGCCGACGCCGTGATAACCGCGCTCGCGGCCGATCAGGCGCGTACGCGTGCCCTGGCCGATCGCACGCTGATAGGCGATCGCCATCTTCAGGGCGGTGTCGACCGATTCAGAACCGGAGCCGGTGAAGAAGACGCGGTCGAGCTTCTGTCCAGCCGGGCCCGGAGCGATTTCGGCGAGGCGCTCGGCGAAGTCGAAAGCAATCGGATGGCCCATCTGGAAGGAGGGCGCAAAATCCATCGTCGAAAGCTGGCGCTCGACGGCAGCCGCGATCTGGCGGCGGCCGTGGCCGGCGTTCACACACCAGAGCCCGGCGGTGCCGTCGAGGATCGTGCGGCCATCGGTGCTGGTGTAGTGCATGCCTTCGGCCGAGGCGAGCAGGCGCGGGGCCTGCTTGAACTGCCGGTTGGCGGTAAACGGCATCCAATAGCTGTCGAGAACGGGGGCGTTGGGTTTGGTGTGCTGGTTCATGGCATCCTCCTGAGGTCGGCGATTGACGCCATGATTTGATTTGCCAAACAAGTCCTTTTCTGCTGTCAGTTAACGCATTGATTTATAATGCTGCTAGTCGGCATGTTTGCGCTATTTCGAACAACCTGAACAGGGAATCGAGCACCCGTGAGCGTCGATATCGGAAACCGGCTTCGCCATATCAGGCTGATGCACAATCTCTCGCAGCGTGAACTCGCCAAGCGGGCAGGCGTCACCAATTCGACCATCTCGCTGATCGAATCGAACGCGTCCAATCCGTCCGTCGGGGCGCTGAAGAGGATTCTCGACGGTATTCCGATCGGGCTTGCGGAGTTCTTCTCCTTCGAGCCGGAGAAGCCGCGCAAAGCGTTTTATGCTGCCGAGGAACTGGTCGAGATCGGCAAGTGGCCGATTTCCTATCGCCAGATCGGCGAAAACCTCTTCGGCCGCAGCCTGCAGATCCTGAAGGAGGTTTATCAACCGGGTGCCGACACCGGAAAGGTGCCGCTTGTGCACGATGGCGAGGAAGGGGGCATCGTGCTCTCGGGCCGCATCGAGGTTACGGTCGATGACGAGCGGCGGATCCTCGGGCCGGGGGATGCCTACTACTTCGAGAGCCGGCGACCGCATCGCTTTCGCTGCGTCGGGCCTGTGCCTTGCGAAGTCATCAGCGCCTGTACGCCGCCGACGTTTTGAGGGAGAGGCGTTCCAATCGCAGTGCGAAGTGGACGAATGCCCCTCATCCCGCTGCCGCGACCTTCTCCCCGTTTTGACGGGGAGAAGGGATATGCCGCACCCATTCGCTCCACGTGACCGCATACTGGTCTGTTGCGTAGGGCACGTCCCCTCTCCCCGCGGGCGGGGAGAGGGTTAGGGTGAGGGGCAATCCCGAGCTCAGAGTAATCGATCAGGAAAGCCTTGCGCAGGCGTCGGCGATGCGCGTCAGCGCTTCCTTCAGTTCCGCTTCCGACGTGGCGTAGGAGATGCGGAAGAACGGCGAGAGACCGAAAGCCGAGCCCGGAACGACGGCGACGTGGGCGTCGTCGAGCAGGTAGGCGCAGAAGTCCGTGTCCGTCTCGATCTTCTTGCCCGCAGGGGTGACCTTGCCGAGCATGCCGGCGCAGCCGGAGAAGGTGTAGAAGGCACCTTCCGGAACGCGGCAATCGAGGCCGTCGACGGCGTTGAGGCCGGTAACGACGAGATCGCGGCGGCGCTGGAAGCTGGCGGTGCGTTCCTTCAGGAACTCCTGCGGACCGGTCAGCGCGGCAACCGAGGCGGCCTGGCTGACGGACGAGGGGCAGGAGGTCGCCTGGCTCTGGACGACGGCCATTGCCTTGATCAGATCCCGCGGGCCACCGGCATAGCCGATGCGCCAGCCGGTCATGGCATAGGCCTTGGAAACGCCGTTGACCGTGAGCGTCCGGTCCTTGAGGCGAGGCTCGAGCTGCGCCGGGGTGACGAAGCGGAAGCCGTCATAGACGATGTGCTCGTACATGTCGTCGACCAGCAGCCACACATGCGGATGCTTGAGGAGCACGTCGAGCAGCGGCCGGTAGTCGCTCGCACCGTAGGCGGCACCCGACGGGTTCGACGGCGAATTCAAGAGCACCCAGCGCGTCTTCGGCGTGATTGCAGCCTCGAGCTTGTCGGCGGTCAGCCGGAAGCCGGAGGAGGCGTCGCAGGGGATCAGAACCGGCTTGCCTTCGCAGATCTGGACGATGTCCGAATAGGAGGTCCAGTAGGGCGTCGGGATGACCACTTCGTCGCCGGGATTGATCGACGCCATCATGGCGTTGAACAGGATCTGCTTGGCGCCGGTTGCCACCGTGATCTCGTCCTGCTCGTAGGCAAGGCCGTTTTCACGCTGGAATTTTTCGCGGATCGCCTTCTTCAGCTCCGGCGTGCCGTCGAGGGCCGTGTACTTGGTGTCGCCGCGCTTGATCGCTTCGCAGGCGGCATCCTTGACATAATCAGGCGTGTCGAAGTCCGGCTCGCCGGCGCCAAGGATGATCACCGGCTTGCCTTCGCGCTTCATCGCTTGCGCGCGGGCGCCGATCTTCAGGATTTCGGACACTCCGATCGAGGAGATCCGCGAGGCGGGCTGAAAGCCCGCCTCCTTGACCGTTTGGTTGATGGTCATGGTCGTTGCCTACTCAGGTGCCGCTTATTCGATGTCGAACGACACGCCCTGCGCCAGCGGCAGAGCCTTCGAATAGTTCACCGTGTTGGTGGCGCGGCGCATGTAGGCCTTCCACGAGTCCGAACCGGATTCGCGACCGCCGCCGGTTTCCTTTTCACCGCCAAAGGCGCCGCCGATTTCAGCACCGGATGTGCCGATGTTGACGTTGGCGATCCCGCAATCCGAGCCGTCGACGGCGAGGAATCGTTCGGATTCCTGCATGTCGCGGGTGAAGATCGAGGACGAGAGACCGGCTGCGACCGCATTGTGGTCGGAAAGTACGGCGTCGAAGTCGCTGTACTTCATGACGTAGAGGATCGGCGCGAAGGTTTCTTCGAAGACCGGGCCGGCCTGGACAGGCATTTCGACGAGAGCCGGCTTGGCGTAGTAGCCGTTGTCGTAGCCGAGCTCGACGCGCTCGCCGCCGGTGACGCTGCCGCCGTGCGACTTGGCTTCCGCGATCGCCTTCTGCATGCCGTCGAAGGCAGCCTTGTCGACGAGCGGACCGACGAGCGCGGTCGATTCCAGCGGGTTGCCGACCGAGACCGAACCATAGGCCTTCTTCAGGCGCGGAACGAGCTGGTCGTAGACGCTCTCATGCACGAAGAGGCGGCGCATGGTGGTGCAACGCTGGCCGGCGGTGCCCATGGCGCCAAAAGCGATGGCGCGCAGCGCCATGTCGAGATCGGCCGAGGGGCAGACGATGCCGGCGTTGTTGCCGCCGAGTTCGAGGATGGCGCGGGCAAAGCGCTTGGCAAGGCGCGGGCCGACGTCGCGGCCCATGCGGGTCGAGCCGGTAGCCGAAACGAGCGGAACCTTCGGGTTGTCGACGAGGACTTCGCCGATGGCGCGGTCGCCGATCAGCACCTGCGACAGGCCTGCCGGCGCATCGCCGAAGCGGGCAAGCGCACGCTCGAAGATCGCCTGCGATGCAAGGGCCGTGAGCGGGGTCTTTTCCGAGGGCTTCCAGACGACCGAGTTGCCGCAGACGATGGCAAGTGCTGCGTTCCACGACCAGACGGCGACCGGGAAGTTGAAGGCCGAGATGACGCCGACGACGCCGAGCGGATGCCAGGTTTCCATCATGCGGTGGCCGGGGCGCTCGGTGGCGATCGTCAGGCCGTAGAGCTGGCGGGAAAGACCGACGGCGAAATCGCAGATGTCGATCATTTCCTGGACTTCGCCGAGACCTTCGGAGGTGATCTTGCCGGCTTCGATCGAAACCAGGCGGCCGAGATCGGCCTTGAACGTGCGCAGCTCTTCGCCGAGCAGGCGGATCAGTTCGCCGCGCTTCGGCGCCGGCACCAGGCGCCAGACCTTGAAGGCTTCGTGGGCCTGCTCGATCTTGGCGGCGGCTTCAGCGGCCGAAACCGTCTTGAGATTGCCGATCTTTTCGCCGGTGACCGGGCTAAAGGACGGCATGTTGCCGCCGGTGTAGAGTTCCTTGGCGACGCCCATCTTTTCGAGAAGCGCTGCGGCTTCCTTGGTCACGTCGACTTTCTTGGTTGCGATGTTCATGGTCTGACTCCCGTCTTATTGGTTTAGATCATTGGTTGGAGCGGAATGTCGGCAGAAGACCGCACTGGCTTTTCCTCATTCCGCTCTGGCCTATCCGAAACGCACGCTGCCGAGCTTTCCCGGCGAGGTCAGCGTCTTCAGGCCCGCGGCCATGTCCTTGAGTTTGTCTGGCGTATAAAAGTCGTAATAGGCCTGATTGCGGCGGCCGATCGCATGTTCCGCGCTGAAGCTGCCGTGATACTCCTCGACGGCGACGGCGAAAACCCATTCGCGCAGCCGCGGTTCGAAAGTCTCGTCCTTGAGAAGGTCGCTGTCCTTCGGCACGACGAGGTTGAAGTGCACGCCGCCATCGCCGATATGGCCGAAATCGCAGACGGTCACATCGGGGAACTTCGAGGGCATTTCGGCCTTCATATGGTCGCAGAAGGCCATGATGTCACCCCGGCGGAAGGAGACATCGAAGGCGATCAGCTTACCCAAGTGCTTGACGCCCTCGGACAGGGCATGGCGCAACGCCCAGATTTCGTGCGGCGGGCCGACGAAGGCGTCGGCGAGCGGCGCCTGCTCCATTTCCCAGATCTCCGCGAGTGCGGTTTCCAAGACGGCGTCGAGCGACTGCTCGCCTTCGCGTTGGCCCCAGGTGCGGCTGATCTCGGCGAGGATGACGTAGTCGGGGACTTGGCCAGCCTGGAACGGGTTCTTAAGTGACGGCACGTGGGCAAAGGCCGCCTTGACGGCATTGCTCGACATGCCCTCGAAGGCCGAGAGATAGGCTCCGAGGCGTTCTTCCATGGCGCGCAGCAGCGGCAGCACCTGCGCGCCGCTCGCCGGAACCAGCAACGCGGTCGCCGTCTGCTGTGGCAGGCGTTCGAGGTTCAACACGCATTCGGTGACGATGCCGAAGGCACCTGAGGTGCCGACGAAGAGCTGCTTCCAGTCGACGCCGGTGTTGTTCTTGCGAAGGTCGCATTGTAGGTCGAGCACGGTGCCGTCCGCGTCCGCCAGCACGACCTTGAGGCCCAGCGTATTGCGGCGCACGTCGCCGTATTTCAGGAAACGTGAGCCGCCGGTGTTGGTGGCGATCATGCCGCCGATGCGCGGGTCGGCGCCGAGGTCGATCGGGAAGAACAGCCCGTGTTCCTCCAGCCGCCGGTTGAGATCCGACAGCCGGAAACCGGCGTCGAGCCGGACCGAGCGGTTGTCGAGATCGAGCTCGAAGCGCTTCGTCAGCCGGTCGAGGCTGAGCACGGCTTCGTCGCCGGATTGATCCGGGGTCGAGCCGGAAACGAGGCCGGTATTGCCGGATTGCGGGATCAGCGCGATGCCGTTCGTCACGCAATAGGCGACAACGGCCGAGGCTTCCTCGGTCGTCGCAGGCCGCAGCACCAGCGGGGTCCGGCCGCGATCGTAGCGCGCGCCGGTCTCATAGGCTTCCAGGTCTTCGGGACGCGTCACGACACCCTTGTCTCCAAGGATGCCGGTGAGCGCGTCGATATGCCGTTTGTCGATCATCGGATCAGTATCATTCCGCAGCGATCGCGCCGGTCAAGGCCTGAATGCAGCTTTCGATCGAAGCCTGCTCGATGCCGGCGTAGTGGTCGAACTCGTTGAGAACGGTGGCGCCGAGATCGCTCTCGAAACGCTTCTGGTTCGGGCTGGCGACGAAATCCTGCTGGGCGCCGTCGCCGAGGTTCGATTGGAAGATACCCGCGGCGCTGACCGGCAGGAAGTCTTCATAGACGATGGCGTCGAACTGGACGAGGCCGTTGGCGATGAGGGCTTCGATGTCACGCGCCGGGGAGACACCGGCCTTGCGGCCCTTCTCCGTCAGCGAGTAGCTGAAATAGCCGAGGCCGGCTTCGCGGATGCCTGCCCAGGTGTCCGGGAAGGGCGCGAAAGCCTTGGCGAGCGCCGCTTCGTATTCGCGGGCATTCGAACCGTCGGCCGCCGGGCGGACGATCTTGCGCGAGGCGTCGAGCAGGTCGTCGTAGAGCGCGCGGCCCTTCGGCGTCAGCGCGATGCCGCGTTGTTCGATCTCGCCGAAACGGGCGGTGTGCGAACCTTCCTTCCAGGTGCCGTCGGCATCCTTGAAGGATACCGGCTCTTCCAGCGCCTTGAACGAGGTCTGGCGAAGCAGAATCGGGCACTTGCGGGTCGGCGGGCCCTCGACGACGGCCTTCGGCGCGATTTCGTATTCCGGCATCAACGCCTGCACCTTGTCGATATCGAGCGTGCGCGGCGTCAGGTGGTTGATGTGCGGGCCCTTGAAGGACACGACATCGGCGATCAGGCGATGGGCGTCGTGCAGGCGCTTGTACATGTCGGCGCTGACATTGGCCTTGTCGTGCCAGCGGAAGGTTTCGAGCACTTCCAAGACGAAACGTTCGGCATCGGCCTTGTCGAGGCCGCCGTCGCGCTCGGCCTTTTCGGCCAGCTCGACTGCGCCGGCGGTGAAGATCTGGCGTGCAGCCAGGATGACCTCGGCTTCGGCGCGCAGCGCTTCGTCGGCGATGAGGTCGAGACGCAAGAGCGAGGTGAAGACGCGGAACGGGTTGCGCTTGAGCGCGGCGTCGCCGACTGGGCGGAACGCGGTCGAATGGACGGGAACGCCGGCGGTCGACAGGTCGTAGTAGCCGACCGGATACATGCCCATGACGGCGAAGACGCGGCGCATCATAGCGAGTTCGGCCGGGGTGCCGAGCCGGATCGCGCCGTGGCGTTCCTCGGAGATGCGGTCGAGCGTGTCCGTCGCGTCGAGGCGCTCCTTCAGCTCGGGGTCGGCGGCGAGCGTATCGTCGTTGACCTTGGCGACCAGCTCCATCAGCGTGCCGTAAGCCGGCACCTCTTCGCGGTACATGACCGACATGGCTGCGGAAAAGGCCGAGCGGATGTCGTCGGCGGATACGAAACTATTCTCTTTCACTGGGGCTCGCCTCGCGCTATGGGTGAAGGACAAGGTCATTCTCATTTCGGATCATATCCGATCGAACTGGCCATTGATCGCGTTGCTTCTGACTATGTTGATGCGAGGGCGGAATGAAGTTGAGCCGCAGACTGGTTCCCGACGTGACGACGCTGCAGGCGTTCGAATGCGCGGCGCGACACGGCAGCTTCACGCAGGCCGCCGCCGAGCTGAACCTCACCCAGAGTGCGGTCAGCCGCCAGATCAAGGATCTCGAAAACCAGCTCGGCGTGCTTTTGTTCGAGCGCGTGCGGCAGCGGGTGATCCTGTCGGATGCCGGCCAGAAGTTTCTGCCGGAGGTGCGCCGCCTGCTCAACCAGACCGAAGAGCTGATGGTGCGGGCGATGGCATCCGCCCGGGCGGACTCGACGCTGTCGATCGCGTCGCTCCCGACCTTCGGCAGCCGCTGGCTGGTGCCGCGTCTTCCCGATTTCCTCAAGCGCCATCCCGACACGGTGATCAATATCGCCTCGCGGTCGGCGCCTTTCGATTTCGAGGAGCAGAACTTCGATCTCGCTATCCACTACGGCCAGCCGGTCTGGGCGCGGGCGACCTGCAGCTATCTCTGCAGCGAGATCATCGTGCCGGCCGCAAGCCCGGCCATGCTGGCAACGCATCCGGTTGCGTCCCCGGAAGATATCGTCACGGGACCCATGCTCCATCTCGCCACCCGCCCGAAACTCTGGGCGCAATGGTTCGAGGCCAACGACATGGATGGGCGCGGTGCCTATCGCGGCAACCGTTTCGACCAGTTTTCGATGGTTATCGAGGCGGCGACCGCAGGGCTCGGTTTCGCCCTGCTGCCACGTTATCTGATCGAGCAGGAAATTGCCGCCGGAACGCTGAAAATCGTGCTCGACCGGCCGATGCAGACGGAAAACAGCTATTATCTCGCCGTGCCTGAGGGCAAGCTCGAAAACCCGATCAGCCTTGCTTTCCGCGAGTGGATCACCGAGCAGGTGGGCTAACGCTCGCTGCGCTTTTGTGCATTTCGAGGGAACCTTCGCCGCCCCTTCACGTTTCGCCTTGTCTGCCATCCGCGATGAAGCTTGAGAAGGGGCATTTGAGAGAGCTGTATCGAAGTGCCAAGGGGGTCCGCACATCGGCCGATTTCGGCCTGGAACGACTGTGCGCAAATCGTCCAATCTTGTATGAGCAATCCTTGCAAGCTGTTGGCACCACGGCTAAAAAATGCCATTTTCATGCATCACCGCGGCCTTGAAAATCAATGCGCCGCCGGCTTTGCGATCTCCGATGCCCAGTCGCGGGCGGTGCCTGTTACCGCCAGGTTCCGGTTTCCCGGGACATGACGGTGGATGGGAGGACACATGACCGTGTCTAGCAACGCGCCGGCTCAGCCTGATTTCGCAGGGCCACAGCCAACCCGGACCCCTACCGAGGGCCGGGCCGATCAACCCCGGTTGGACTCAGAACCCGTACCCATGCAGCTTCAAACTACGCCGCCCACCTCTCCGCGCGAACCGGAAGCCAAGCAGATCGATTACAACGATTCGATCCGCGCCACCTTCTTCTCGATGGAGGACCTCCGGCAATGCGGCGAGGATCTCGCGTCGAAGGGTGTGTCCTCGTTGCCGGGCTTCTTCCCGTTCGAGTTCCGGCCGCGACATCGCGAAAACGAAAACGAGATCCTGCGCGTCTACCGGGCGACGGCCGCTGATGTCGAGGCAGGGGCGACGATCACGCCGGCTGCCGAATGGCTGCTCGACAACCATCACGTCGTCGAAGAAGCGATCCAGGAAGTGCGGCGCGATTTCCCGCGCCGGTTCTATCGCCAGCTTCCGACCATTTCGGTTTCGGGCACGGTGATCCCGCGCACCATGGCTCTCGCCTGGCTCTACGCTGCCCATACCCACAGCACAGTGACGCGCGAAAGCATCACGGCCATGGTCGAGGGCTTCCAGAAGCACGACACCTTCAAGATCGGCGAACTCTGGGCACTGCCGTCGATCCTGCGCTTCGTGCTGATCGAGAACCTCAGACGGATCGCCATCCGCGTCGAACGCTCGCGCGGCATGCGGCGCAAGGCAAACGACGTCGCCGACCAGATCATCCGCCTCAGCGATCCGGAAAAGTCGCGCACGCTGCTTGCGGAATCGGAAGCGCTGGCGGCCGACAACACCTTCGTCGCGCAACTGCTCTACCGCATGCGTGATGGATCGCAGACCTCGGGCGCCGTCATCGGCTGGATCGAGGAACAGCTTGAAAAGCGCGGCAGCGACGTCGAAAGCGCGCTGGTCGCCGAGCAAAACCGCCTGTCGTCCGGCAACGCGACGATGAGCAACATCATCCGCAGCCTGCGTGAAATCGACGACACCGACTGGGCCGTCTGGTTCGAAAGCGTCAGCAAGATCGACGCTGCACTTCGCGAAGGCTCCGATTACGCGGCGCTCGATTTCGGTTCGCGCAACAAGTACCGCGACACGATCGAAAAGCTGGCGCGCCGTTCGGGACACAGCGAATTCGAAGTGACCCAGATCGCCATCCAGATGGTGCGCGAGGCGGAAGTCGCGGCGGAGACGGAAGCGCCGCTACAGCAGCCCAACGTCGGCTCGTTCCTGGTCGGCAAGCAGCGCAAGCTTCTGGAAAAGAAGATCAGCTACCGGCCGTCGGTGCTGCAGACCATCATTCGCCTCAGCCGCACGCTCGATTGGTTCGCGATCGCCGGGCCGAACATCCTCCTGACCATCCTGGCGATGATCGCCGTCTATTCGTTCGTCAGCCCGATGGCGATCCCGAGCGGCGCGAAGCTGATCATGCTGCTTCTTTTCGCGCTGCCGGCCTCGGAAGGCGCGATGGGCCTTTTCAACACGCTGGTGACGCTGTTCGTCAAACCGTCGCGGCTGGTCGGCTACGAGTTCCTCGACGGCATCCCCGAGGACGCCCGCACGCTCGTTGCGGTGCCGTGCCTGATTTCCAAGCGCGATCACGTCGACGAACTCGTGCGCAATCTCGAGGTCCACTACCTCGCCAACCCGCGTGGCGAGATCTACTTCGCCCTGGTCAGCGACTGGGCCGACAGCAAGGTTGAGGAATCGAGCGCCGACGCCGATGTGCTCGACTACGCCAAGCGCGAAATCGCCCAGCTTTCGGCGCGTTATGCCTATGACGGCAAGACCCGATTCTACCTCTTGCATCGCCGCCGCCTGTATAACGAGCAGGAAGGCGTGTGGATGGGCTGGGAGCGCAAGCGCGGCAAGCTGCACGAACTGAACATGCTCTTGCGCGGCGACCGCGACACCTCGTTCCTGCAGGGCGCCAACACGGTGCCTGACAACGTCCAGTACGTGATGACGCTCGATTCCGACACGCGCCTGATGCGCGACGCGGTGACGAAGCTCGTCGGCAAGATGTACCATCCGATCAACCGCCCGGTTGTCGATCCGAAGACGCAGAATGTGATCGCCGGCTACAGCCTGCTGCAGCCGCGCGTGACGCCGTCGCTGACGACGGGCAGCGAGGCCTCCGCCTTCCAGCGCATCTTCTCTTCCAACCGCGGTATCGACCCCTATGTCTTCACGGTGTCCGACGTCTACCAGGACATCGCCGGCGAAGGCAGCTTCACCGGCAAGGGCCTCTATCATGTCGACGCCTTCGAGGCGGCGCTGAAGGGACGCATCCAGGAAAATGCCGTCCTCAGCCATGACCTGCTCGAAGGCTCCTATGTGCGCTGCGCGCTGGTGACCGACGTCGAGCTCGTCGAGGACTTCCCGACCCGCTACGAGGTCGAGATGTCGCGCCAGCATCGCTGGGCGCGCGGCGACTGGCAGCTTCTGCCTTACATTTTCAACCTGTCGAACGGGCTGTCGATGCTCGGACGCTGGAAGATGTACGACAACCTGCGCCGCTCGTTGATCCCGCTCGCCTGGCTCGTCGCCTCGGTCATGGGCTGGTACTACATGGAGCCGACCGAAGCGCTGATCTGGCAGATCGTCCTGATCTTCAGCCTGTTCGTGGCGCCGACGCTTTCGCTCATCAACGGGCTCCTGCCGCGCCGCAACGACATCGTCGCCCGAGCGCACCTGCATGCGGTCCTGACCGAAGTCCGTGCCGCCAACGCGCAGGTCGCGCTACGCATCGTCTTCATCGCCCACAATGCGGCGATGATGGGCGACGCGATCGTGCGCTCGCTCTACCGCACCTTCGTCAGCGGCAAGCTGATGTTGGAATGGCGTACGGCCGCGCAGGTGCAGAGCGCCGGCCACGGCACCATCGGCGACTATTACCGCGCCATGTGGATTGCGCCGGCGCTTTCGGCGATCTCGCTGGCACTCGCGGCGATTTCCGATACCGGCCTGCCCTTCATCGGCATTCCCTTCGCGCTGCTCTGGGCGCTTTCGCCGGCCGTTGCCTGGTTCGTCAGCCAGTCGGCGGAAACGGAAGACCAGCTCGTCGTTTCCGACGAGGCGATCGACGAGATGCGCCTGATAGCGCGCCGCACCTGGCGCTACTTCGAGACCTTCGTCACCGCCGAGCAGCACTTCCTGCCGCCGGACAACTTCCAGGAGACGCCGCAGCCGGTGCTCGCCGAGCGGACGTCGCCCACCAATATCGGCGTCTACCTGCTGTCGGTGATGTCGGCGCGCGATTTCGGCTGGATCGGCTTCGAAGAGACGATCAACCGGCTGGAGCAGACGATCGCGACCATCGACCGGATGCCGAAGTACCGCGGGCACCTCTTCAACTGGTACCGGACGAACACGCTCGAAACCATGGAGCCGCGCTACATTTCGTCGGTCGACAGCGGCAATCTGGCCGGTCATCTGATCGCCGTCTCGTCAATGTGTCGCGATTGGGCGGAAGCGCCGTCGGCGCATGTGCAGGGCAGCCTCACCGGTATCGGCGACGTCGTCGCGATCCTGCAGGAGGTCCTGCGCGACCTGCCCGACGACCGCAAGACGGTGCGTCCGCTGCGTCGCCTGATCGAGGAGCGCATCGTCGGCTTCCAGAATGCGCTCGAGGCGATCAAGCGCGAGCACGAGTTCGCCTCGATCCGGGTGATCAATCTGGCGGTTCTGGCGCGCGACATGCACAAGCTCACGGTCAATCTCGACCACGAGGTGCGCACGTCGCAAAGCAGCGAAGTGACGAAGTGGGCCAATTCGCTCGTCACCACCTGCGAAGCCCATATCGCCGATGGCGTCTTTGACCTCGGCGCGATCGAATCGCTGCGCCAGCGCCTGCTGGTGCTGAAGGACCGGGCGCGTGACATCGCCTTCTCGATGGACTTCGGCTTCCTGTTCCGGCCGGAGCGGCGGCTGCTGTCGATCGGCTTCCGCGTCAACGCCAACGAGCTCGACGAGGCCTGCTACGACCTTCTGGCATCGGAAGCGCGCCTCACCAGCCTGTTTGCGATCGCCAAGGGGGATCTCCCGACGGAGCACTGGTACAAGCTCGGCCGTCCGATCGTGCCGATCGGCGCGCGCGGTGCGCTGATCTCCTGGTCCGGCTCGATGTTCGAGTATCTGATGCCGCCGCTGGTCATGCAGGAACGGCAGGGCGGCATCCTCAACCAGACCAACAATCTGGTCGTAAAAGAGCAGATCAACCATGGCCGCCGCCTCGGCACGCCATGGGGCATCTCCGAGGCCGCGTTCAACGCGCGTGATCATGAGCTCACCTATCAGTACACCAACTTCGGCGTGCCGACGCTCGGCCTGAAGCGCGGTCTCGGCCAAAACGCGGTCATCGCGCCCTACGCCTCGATCCTTGCCTGCATGTACGATCCGAAATCGGCGCTCGCCAACCTCGGGCGCCTTCGCGAAGTCGGCGCGCTTGGTGCCTACGGCTACCATGATGCGGTCGACTTCACGCCGACGCGCGTGCCGGAAGGGCAGAAATGCGCGGTCGTTCGCAACTACTATGCGCACCACCATGGCATGTCGATCGCGGCCGTCGCCAACGTCGTCTTCAACGGTCGCCTGCGCGAGTGGTTCCATGCCGATCCGGTGATCGAGGCTGCCGAGCTGCTGCTGCAGGAAAAGGCGCCGCGCGACATTCCGATCATGAATGCCAAGCGCGAGCCGGAATCGGTCGGCAAGGGCCAGGACGATCTGCTGCGGCCGGAAGTCCGCATCATCGAGAATCCGCTTTCGCAGGACCGTGAGACCGTGTTCCTGTCGAACGGCCATTATTCGGTGATGCTGACGGCCAACGGCGCCGGCTATGCCCGCTGGAACGGCCAGGCCGTCACCCGCTGGAAGCCGGATCCGGTCGAGGACCGCACCGGCACCTTCATCTTCCTGCGCGACACGACGACCGGTGACTGGTGGTCGGCGACGTCTGAGCCGCGCCGTGCGGTGGGCGAGAAGGTGCTGACCCGCTTCGGCGACGACAAGGCCGAATTCGTCAAGACCGTCGGCGATCTCACCAGCGAGGTGGAATGCATCGTCGCCACCGAGCACGACGCCGAAGGCCGCCGGGTCATCCTGCTCAACACCGGCACCCAGGACCGCTTCATCGAAGTGACCTCCTATGCCGAGCCGGTGCTGTCGACCGACGAGGCCGACAGCGCCCACCCGGCGTTTTCGAAGATGTTCCTGCGCACGGAAATCAGCCGCCGCGGCGACGTCATCCGCGTCAGCCGCAACAAGCGCAGCTCCGGCGATCCGGACATGGAAGTGGCGCATCTCGTCACAGACAATGCCGGCAGCGACCGCCACACCGAGGCCGAGACCGACCGCCGCCGCTTCATCGGCCCGGGCCGCACGCTGGCGGAGGCCGCGGCCTTCGATACGGATGCGGTGCTTTCGGGCACGGACGGCTTCACGCTCGATCCGATCATGTCGCTGCGCCGCGTCGTGCGCGTGCCGGCCGGCAAGAAGGTCAGCGTCGTCTTCTGGACGATCGCCGCACCGAGCCGCGAGGAGGTCGATCGCGCGATCGATCGCTACCGCCACCCGGAAACCTTCAACCAGGAGCTCATCCACGCCTGGACCCGCAGCCAGGTGCAGATGCGCCATGTCGGGGTGACCTCGCAGGAGGCGGCAAGCTTCCAGATGCTCGGCCGATACCTCGTCTATCCGGACATGCACCTGCGTGCCGATACGGCGACCGTGCAGGCGGGGCTCGATTCGCAGTCGAAGCTCTGGCCGCTGGCGATTTCCGGCGACTACCCGATCTTCTGCCTCAGGATCAACGACGACGGTGACCTCGGCATTGCCCGTGAGGCTCTGCGCGCCCAGGAATACCTGCGCGCCCGCGGCATCACCGCCGATCTCGTCATCATCAACGAGCGGGCCTCGTCCTATGCGCAGGACATGCAGCACGCGCTCGATTCCATGTGCGAGAACCTGAGGCTGCGCGGTCTTTCGGACGGTCCGCGCCAGCACATCTTCTCGGTGCGCCGCGACCTGATGGAGGCGGAGACCTGGTCGACGCTGCTGTCGGCCTCGCGCGCCGTCTTCCATGCCCGCAACGGTACGATCTCCGACCAGATCGCCCGCGCCAACTCGCTCTATTCGCCGGCGCCGGTGAAGGGATCCGAGAAGAGCAGCGAGTTCGTCGGGCCGCTGCTGGCGGCGCCGCAGGAGAACGCGGACGCCACTCCGGCCGAGATCAAGGGCGACGGCCTTTCCTTCTGGAACGGCTTCGGCGGCTTTGCCGCAGGCGGACGGGAGTATGTCGTGCGCCTGCGCGGCGGCGAAGCGACGCCGCAGCCGTGGATCAACGTGATCTCCAATGATGCTTTCGGCTTCCACATTTCGGCCGAAGGTGCGGCCTATTCCTGGAGCCGCAACTCGCGCGACTACCAGCTGACGCCCTGGACCAACGACACGGTCGTCAACCGCCCGGGCGAAGCGATCTTCATCCGCGATATGGCAAGCGGCACGGTTTCGACGCCTTATGCGGCGCTCTCGCGCCGCCGTTCCGTCGTCTTCGAGACGGCGCACGGGCTTGGCTACTCGACCTTCCGCAGCGCCCAGGACGACCTCGAGATCGAGGCCATCCAGACGGTGCATCGCAGCCTGCCGGTCAAGCTCATCCGCGTGTCGATCCGCAACCGTGCGGCATCGGCCCGGCAGCTGAGGCTCTATGGCTACAACGAGTGGGTGCTCGGCAACAATCGCGCCCGCAGCGCACCCTTCGTGTTGTCGAAGTGGGACGAGGCGGCCGAGGCGCTGGTGGCGACCAATCCCTACAGCATCGACTTCTCAGGCCGTTCCGCCTTCTTCGCGGTGGACGGCGGGGAAGCAGCCGGCCACACCGCGAGCCGGCGCGAGTTCCTGGGCTCGCTCGGTGGCATCCTCATGCCGCAGGCCGTGCTTTCGGGGGCGGATCTTTCGGGCTCCGTCGATGTCGACGGCGATCCTTGCGCGGTCGTCGCGACCGACCTGACGATCGAGCCCGGTGCCGAACGGCAGGTCACGTTCATCCTCGGCGATACCGATACGGAAGATCAGGTTCGAGCCATTGTCGGCGAACTGCGTGAGACCGCGTTCGACACGGTGCTTGAGGCGAACAAGACGTTCTGGCGCGAATTCACCGACATCGTGAAGGTGGAAACGCCGGATCCGGCCTTCGACGCCATGATCAACAACTGGCTGCCCTATCAGAGCCTCGGCTGCCGCATCATGGCGCGCTCGGCCTTCTATCAGGCAAGTGGTGCCTTCGGCTTCCGCGACCAGTTGCAGGATACGCTGGCGTTCCTGATCCATCGTCCGGAACTCGCCCGGGCACAGATCCTCAACGCTGCCTCCCGCCAGTTTACCGAAGGCGACGTGCAGCATTGGTGGCTGCCGGGAACCGGCGCCGGCGTGCGCACGATGATTTCCGACGACGTCGTCTGGCTCGCCCATGCCGTGACCCGCTACAACACGGTGACCGGCACGTCCGATCTCCTTGCCGAGAAGCTTGCCTTCATCACCGGCCCGGCGCTCGAAGCGGGGCAGCATGACGCCTTCTACAAGCCGGAGATTTCCGAAGAGGTCGGCGACGTCTACGAGCATTGCGCCCGTGCGCTCGATCTTGCGATCAAGCGGACCGGCGAGAACGGCTTGCCGCTGTTCCTCGCCGGCGACTGGAACGACGGCATGAACAGGGTTGGCGAGAAGGGCCAAGGCACGAGCACCTGGCTCGGCTGGTTCCTGGCGGGCACTCTGCGCGGCTTCCTGCCTTACGCCCGCGAGCGCAAGGACGAGGCCCGCGTTACCCGCTGGGAGGCGCACCTCGATGCGCTCAAGAAGGCGCTTGCGACCGCCGGATGGGATGGCGACTACTACCGTCGCGGCTACTATGACGACGGCACGCCGCTTGGCACCAGCGAGGCGCTGGAGTGCCGGATCGATTCGATCGGTCAGTCCTGGAGCGTGCTTTCAGGCGAAGGCGACGAGCAGCGCTCGCTGAAGGCGATGGATGCGGTCATGGCGGAATTGGTCGATCCCGACCAGCGCATCGTCCGGCTGTTCACGCCGCCGCTCGAGCGCACGTCGCAGGATCCGGGCTACATCAAGGCCTATCCGCCCGGTGTGCGCGAAAACGGCGGGCAATACACCCACGCCGCCACCTGGGTCGCCTTGGCCTTTGCTGAACAGGGCAGGGCGGAAGAGGCCTGGCGCGTCTTCCAGATGCTGAACCCGATCTCGCATGCCGAAAACCGCGAAGCGGCGGAGCACTACCGCGTCGAACCCTATGTGGTTGCCGCCGACATCTATGGCGAAGGCGATCTGGCGGGTCGCGGCGGCTGGACCTGGTATACGGGATCTGCCGGCTGGCTCTACCGCGTCGGCGTCGAAGGCATCCTCGGCATCCGCAGGCAAGGCGAGAAGCTGGTCATCCGGCCGGTGCTGCCGGCGGCCTGGGACGGCTACGCGGCGGAAGTGACGCTCAACGGCGCGCGCCACAAGATTTCGGTCAAGCGCGACAAGAAAAGTGGCGAGCCGATCGTCAGCGTCAACAATAGTGTCACAAAAAACGCGCATGAAGGCATTTTGCTGTAATTGCCGGCACTGAAGACAGGATCAAACCGGCTTTGTTCCCGCAAGGGCAAGGCCGGTTTTTCTTTGCGGATCGACCGGCGGCACGACCTCGAAGGCCGGGTGTCGTGTCAATTCAAGCTGATGCGACCCCGCGCGTTTCAAGATGTGCGGTGCCGCTCCTCATGGTGCCGGCCATTCCGCTCGATTGACGGTATGGGCCACCGGCGCCCGTTTCAACAGGGATGGGGCGGGGCGCCAAATCCTGGAAAACGGACTGCATGCTGCAAAAGACTTTTCAGGGCGGCGCAAATTCTGCGACCGCCCGGATGGTTCCGAAGGAGCGCGACACCCGTCTCGACGTGTTCAGGGCGCTGTGTCTGCTGACGATCTTCGTCAATCACGTTCCCGGACAGTATCTCGAATACTTGACGCACAAGAACTTGGGCTTCTCCGATTCCGCTGAAGCCTTCGTGCTGATCTCCGGCCTGTCGGTCGGGATCGCCTATGGCGGCAAATTCGTCGCCGGCGGCCGGCTGGCGATGACGCTGAAGATCTGGCGCCGGGCGCTGGCGCTCTACGTCGCCCATATCATGACCAGCATCGTCACGCTGGCGATCTTTGCCGGGGGCGCGATCTATTTCGGAAGGCAGGACCTGATCGGTGAGATCAACATCCGCCCGATGGTGGAGCAGACGGAGCAGGGCATCGTCGCCATGGTGCTGCTCGGACATCAGCTCGGCTACAACAACATCCTGTCGATGTATGCGGCGCTGTTCCTGATGCTGCCGGGCATTCTCTGGCTGAATGGCATCAGCAAGAAATTGCTGCTGTTGCTCTCGGCCACGCTTTGGCTCGCCGCGGGCATCTTCAAGTTCGTGCCGTCGAACTTCCTCGACGAGGGCTACTGGTTTCTCAATCCCTGGTCCTGGCAGTTCCTGTTCGTCATCGGCGTCGTCATGATGACCTATGTGCGCAACGGTGGAACGTTGCCGCGATGGCCCTGGCTGATCGTGCTGTCCTGTGCCTACCTTGCCGTATCCGCCGTCTGGGTGCTTTTTTCCTTCTGGAGCATCGACCTTTCCTTCGGCCTTCCGGCAGTGCTCACCGGCTTCGACAAGACCTTCCTGTCTCTGCCGCGGCTTTTGCATGTACTGGCGCTTGGCTACCTCATCGCCGTGACGCCTCGGATCAGCAACCTTGCCAAGCTCGACGGCGATCATCCGCTGGCGGTCGTCGGGCGGCATTCGCTGCCGATCTTCATCTTCGGCACGATCCTGGCGATGTCCGGCCAGGTGCTCCTGTTCGTCACCGGGCGAAACCCGGTCTTCGGCAGCCTCTTCGTGATCGTCGGCATCGGCCTGCACTTCGCCTATGCCTACTATCTCGAATGGCTGCGCGGCATCGCGTCTGCCAAACCGCTAAGGGCGGCGTAGCAATCGCCGCCCTTGACCGTGCATCAGCGTCAGGTTCGGGAACCCAGCGCCAGACGGCAGGCCAGCCCCGTGAACACGCCGGCGAGGAGGTATTGCGGCAGCTTCGGGAAACGCCGGAATCCGGAGAGCCTCGCGCGCAGATGGCTGCCGGCGAGGATGACCGAGCCGTTCACGAGCAGGCCGATGCCGTTCAGGATGGTCGCAAGCAGAAGCATCTGCAGGACCATCGACCCGCCATTCGGGTCGACGAATTGCGGAAACAGGGCCAGCACGAAGAGCGCCATCTTCGGATTGAGCAGGTTCGTCATCAGTCCCTCGCCGAAGATCCGCTGGCCTGAGAGCCGCTTGAGCGTCGAAGCCGGGGATGCGCCCAAGGGATCCGAGCGGACGGTCTTCCAGGCGAGATAAAGCAGATAGACGCAGCCCGCCCAGCGGACGATCTCGTAGGCAACCGGTACGGAGACGAAGAGCTGCGAGAGGCCGAGCGCCGCCGCGAGCGCATGGCAGTAGGTGCCAAGCGCAATGCCGGCATAGGTGAGGAAGCCGGCTGCGCGTCCCTGGCTGACACTGCGCGAGGCAATGAGCAGCATGTCGGGGCCTGGCGTGGCGGTGAGCACGAGGCTTGCGGCGGCAAACAGAGCGATGGTTGAGATATCCGGCATTGGTGATTCCCTTGGAATTGAAGCCGGAATTCCCGTCTACCAACAATTTGGCGAATGACAAGACCTCCCGATGCGGCGCTCGCCCAAAAAAAGAAAAGCCACCCGCGGCTGACCGCGGGTGGCTTGATGTACGATTTGCCTGACGTCGGGCGAGCGTTACGCCGCCGTGTGGCTCATGCGGACGTCTTCGTCCGTCAGGATGCCGCTGGCGCGAAGCAGGGCTGCGAAGCGGCCGTTGCTCTGGCTGAGCTCGTTGAAGCCGCCCATCTCGACGATCCGGCCCTGATCCATGAAGATCACCAGGTCGGCCTCGCGCACCGTCGACAGGCGGTGGGCGATGATGAAGGTCGTGCGGTTCTTGCGCAGCGCATCGATCGCATCCTTGACGCGGTTCTCGGTCTCGACGTCGAGCGCGCTGGTCGCCTCGTCGAGCACCAGGATCGGCGCGTTCTTGAGGATGGCGCGGGCGATCGCCACACGCTGGCGCTCGCCGCCAGAAAGCCGGTTGCCGCGCTCGCCGACCACCGTGTCGTAACCGGTCGTGCGGCCCTCGATGAAGTCGCAGGCGGCGGCAGCTTCCGCTGCGGCCATGACTTCCTCGATCGTCGCGTCGTCGCGGCCAAGCCGGATGTTGTCCGAGATCGAACGGTTCATCAGGCCCGCATCCTGGAAGACGGTGGCGATCGAGCGGCGCAGCGACTTGCGCGTCACCTTCGAGATGTCGTTGCCGTCGATCAGGATCTGGCCGTCGCGCGGGTCATGGACACGCTGCAACAGGTTGACGAGCGTCGTCTTGCCGGCGCCGGTCGGGCCGACGATGGCGATCGTCTGGCCGGCCTTGGCGGTGAACGAGACGTTGTGCACGCCCTGGTTCGTGTTCGCAAAGTCGAAGGAAACGTTGCGGAACTCGACTTCGCCGGAAACAGCCGGAAGCTCTGTCGCACCGGCCGGTTCGTCGCGTTCGCGCACGGCGTCTTCGAGCGTGAAGAAGTCCTCGAGCTTGGCGCGGGCCTCGAAGATCTGCGTGACGAAGGCCTTCATCTGGTCGAGGCGACCGATCAGAAGGTTGGCAAAGCCGATGAAGGCGATGACTTCGCCGACGCCGAGCTCGCCGCGCTGCACCAGCACGGTGCCGATCACGAGGATCGCCATCATCGAAATGGTCGAGGCGACGCGGTTCAGGCCACTTGCCAGCGCCCACCAGTCGAGCACCGGGAACTGGGCGGAGATCAGCCGCTCGGTGAACTTCTTCAGCTCGCGGGTTTCAGCCTCGATGCGGTTGTAGCTGTGCACGACCGAAACGTTGCTGATGGCGTCGGAAACGTGGGAGAAAACCGTGTGGTAGTGGTTCTCGACCGAAGCCTGGCCTTCCTTGGTGCGGCTCATGACCACCTTGCTGATCACCACATAGAGCGCGCCGAGAACGACGAGCACGAGCGACAGGCGCACGTCCATGGCAAAGGCGGTCGGAACGAGCAGAACCAGCGCAACGGCGGTCGCCAGGTGCTGGCGCATGAATTCGAGCCAGAGGCCGAAGAGGGTTTCGCAGGCGCGCAGCAGCGTATGCAGCGCGTTCGACGTGCCGCGCTGGCTATGCCAGGCGAGCGGCATGGAAACGATACGACCGAAGGCTTCCGTCAAAAGCGTGGCGCGGCGGCCGTGGGCGAGCCGGTCCGCCTCGCGGGCGACGAGCACGAAGGCAACGGTGTTGAAGACGCCAAGGCCGGCCCACATCAAGAGCATCGGCGTGACCTCGCCCTTCGACGAAATGGCGTCGATGATGCGGCCGAACAGGATCGGTTCGGCAATCGTGATGGCTGCCAGAACGACGTTGGCTAGAACGATCGCCGAGACACGAAACTTGTGAACCGCAAGATACTGGAGCGCTCTTGCATACACCTGGAACAATGACACTGTCTCACCCCTTCCGGGTACCGGATTTGACGCGCCGCAGACCTTCTGCGGCGGATGCACCCGCGTCCTCGAGGTTCGCTTCGGCGGGCGGTAAAGCTTCGCGCCTTCAGGAGCACTCGGGGCCGCGCTGAGACGGTCTTTGGCGGCAATGGGAAGCCGTAGCCGGACGCATGGACAGCCACTCGTTTTCCCGTTTCGCTCGTCTGCGAGCTTGGCGAGAATATTCATAGTCTGCTATCTGTCGTGCCAACTCCGATTTCTTGCATATTTCGCATAAGACCGGGCGTGGTATGACGGATTATCGCGGGTGCAACATGAATGGTCGCTGAACGGTGCCTTTATGTCCGGATTCGGAAATGCGACCATATGCATCGACCTGGAAGGTGATCCATGAACATTACGCTGCTCGTACAGTTTCTCGCGCTTCTGGAGGAGATGAAGACTCGCGAGGAAATCATCCCGGAGTTCGAGCGCCTGCTCGATCGCTGCGGATTCGACTTCTACGGCGTCGTGCGCCAGCCCAAGCCGCATGACAACCCGCTCAGGCTGCTTCTTGCCGGTCGCTGGCCGGAAGGCTGGCCACAGATCTACATCCGCAAGAAGTTCGTGGTGATCGACCCGACCATCCGCTATCTCGGCCACGCCCAGCGTGGTTTTCGCTGGCGCGACACGCTGTTTGCCTTCCGCTCCGATCCGCATCGCAAGCGTATGGAAAGCATGATGATCGAGGCGCGCAACCACGGCCTCTACGACGGCTATATCTTCCCGGTGCACGGCCGGCGTGGCCTGCTTGGCAACCTGACGGTCGGCGGTCGCGTCGTCGATCTGAGCCCGGTCGAGATCAGCCTGTTCGATTCGATTGCCAAGCGGCTGTTCTGGAAGCTGCTCGACCTGACCGACCCGGAGGTTTCGGCCGAGCTCGGTTCGCGCGTCGAGGTGCAGATGACGCGGCGCGAAATGGAAGCGCTCAACTATCTGGCCGACGGCATGACCTCCAACGACATCGGCAAGGTGCTCGATATTTCGAGCCACACCGTCGATTGGTACATGAACGGAATCCAGGAGAAGCTGAAGGCCAAGAACCGCCACCACGTCGTGGCGATCGCCTTCCGTCTCGGCCTGATTTCCTAAAGTCGAAAGGCATTCGGTTTCCTGTCGCTTCTGAAATTGCGCTCTGCCCGGTGACTCGCTAATACTTTATTTCGCGGGTGCAGCATTTCCCGCAATATCAAGTCATTGAGGAGACCGACTTGCCTATCTCGAAGATCCTTGTTGCCAACCGTTCTGAAATTGCCATCCGCGTTTTTCGCGCTGCAAACGAACTCGGTCTGAAAACGGTCGCGATATGGGCGGAAGAGGATAAACTGGCGCTGCACCGCTTCAAGGCGGACGAAAGCTACCAGATCGGCCGCGGTCCGCATCTTGCCCGCGACCTCGGGCCGATCGAAAGCTATCTCTCGATCGAGGAAGTCATCCGGGTCGCCAAGCTCTCGGGCGCCGACGCCATTCATCCGGGCTACGGCCTGCTGTCGGAAAGCCCGGAATTTGTCGATGCCTGTGACGCCGCCGGCATCATCTTCATCGGTCCGCGGCCGGCGACGATGCGCCAGCTCGGCAACAAGGTGGCGGCGCGCAACCTTGCCATTTCCGTTGGCGTTCCGGTCGTGCCGGCCACCGATCCGCTGCCCGATGACGAAAAGGAAATCCATCGCCTGGCGGCCGAAATCGGCTATCCGGTCATGCTCAAGGCTTCCTGGGGCGGCGGCGGTCGCGGCATGCGCGCCATCCGCGACCCGAAGGACCTGATCCGCGAGGTGACGGAGGCCAAGCGCGAAGCCAAGGCCGCCTTCGGCAAGGACGAGGTCTATCTCGAAAAGCTGGTCGAGCGCGCCCGTCACGTCGAAAGCCAGATCCTCGGCGATACCCACGGCAATGTCGTGCATCTGTTCGAGCGCGACTGCTCCATCCAGCGCCGCAACCAGAAGGTCGTCGAGCGCGCGCCGGCGCCCTACCTCTCGGATGCGCAGCGCCAGGAACTGGCCAATTATTCGCTGAAGATCGCCGCGGCGACGAGCTATGTCGGCGCCGGCACGGTCGAGTACCTGATGGACGTCGATAGCGGCAAGTTCTACTTCATCGAGGTCAACCCGCGCATCCAGGTCGAGCACACCGTCACCGAAGTGGTGACCGGCATCGATATCGTCAAGGCGCAGATCCACATCCTCGACGGCGAGGCGATCGGCACGCCGGCATCCGGTGTGCCTGAGCAGGCTGACATCCGCCTCAACGGCCACGCGCTGCAGTGCCGCATCACCACCGAGGATCCGGAGCAGAACTTCATTCCCGACTATGGCCGCATCACCGGCTATCGTTCGGCAGCCGGTTTCGGCATCCGGCTCGACGGCGGCACCGCCTATACCGGCGCCTACATCACCCGCTACTACGATCCGCTGCTGGTGAAGGTCACGGCTTCGGGCAGCACGCCGGCCGAAGCCATCAGCCGCATGGACCGGGCGCTGCGCGAGTTCCGCATCCGCGGCGTCGCCACCAACCTCACCTTCCTCGAGGCGATCATCGGCCACGAGCAGTTCCGCAACAACACCTACACGACCCGCTTCATCGACACGACGCCGGAGCTGTTCCAGCAGGTGAGGCGCCAGGACCGCGCGACCAAGCTCCTGACCTATCTGGCGGACGTCACCGTCAACGGCCACCCGGAGGCCAAGGGCCGCCCGAGGCCGCCGGCGGATGCGGCAAAGCCGGTCGTGCCGTTCATTCAGGGCGAAATCCCTGATGGCACCAAGCAGAAGCTCGACGCACTCGGCCCGAAGAAGTTCGCCGAGTGGGTGCGCGGTGAAAGCCGCGTTTTCCTCACCGACACGACCATGCGCGATGGCCATCAGTCGCTCTTGGCGACCCGCATGCGCACGCATGATATCGCCCGCGTCGCCGGCACCTATGCCCGCGCCCTGCCGCAGCTGTTCTCGCTCGAATGCTGGGGTGGTGCGACCTTCGACGTTTCCATGCGCTTCCTCACCGAAGATCCGTGGGACCGCCTGGCGCGCATTCGCGAGGATGCGCCGAACCTGCTGCTGCAGATGCTTCTGCGCGGCGCCAACGGCGTCGGCTACAAGAACTATCCCGACAACGTCGTGAAGTACTTCGTCCGCCAGGCGGCGAAGGGCGGCATCGACGTCTTCCGCGTCTTCGACTGCCTCAACTGGGTCGACAACATGCGGGTGTCGATGGAGGCGGTTGCCGAGGAAAACCGCATCTGCGAGGCGGCGATCTGCTACACCGGTGACATCCTGAACTCGGCGCGCCCGAAGTACGATCTCAAGTACTACACGGCGCTGGCCGCCGAGCTCGAAAAGGCCGGCGCGCACATGATCGCCGTCAAGGACATGGCGGGCCTGTTGAAGCCGGCGGCCGCACGCGTGCTCTTCAAGGCGCTGCGCGAAGCGACGGATCTGCCGATCCATTTCCACACGCACGACACCTCGGGCATCGCCGCTGCAACCGTGCTTGCTGCGGTCGATAGCGGCGTTGATGTGGTCGACGCGGCGATGGACGCACTCTCCGGCAACACCTCGCAGCCGTGCCTCGGCTCGATCGTCGAGGCGCTGCGCGGCTCGGATCGCGATCCCGGTCTCGATCCCGAATGGATCCGCCGCATCTCCTTCTATTGGGAAGCGGTGCGCTACCAGTACGCGGCCTTTGAAAGCGACCTCAAGGGGCCGGCGTCCGAAGTCTACCTGCATGAAATGCCGGGCGGCCAGTTCACCAATCTCAAGGAACAGGCGCGCTCGCTGGGGCTTGAGACCAAGTGGCACCGGGTCGCCCAGGCCTATGCCGACGCCAACCAGATGTTCGGCGATATCGTCAAGGTGACGCCGTCCTCCAAGGTCGTCGGCGACATGGCGCTGATGATGGTCTCCCAGGACCTGACGGTTGCCGACGTCGAGAACCCGGCCAAGGACATCGCTTTCCCGGATTCGGTCGTCTCGATGCTGAAGGGCGATCTCGGTCAGCCCCCGGGCGGCTGGCCGGAAGCGCTGCAGAAGAAGGCGCTGAAGGGAGAGAAGGCCTATACCGCCGTTCCCGGCTCGCTGCTGCCGCCGGCCGACCTCGATGCGGAGCGCAAGGCGATCGAGGACAAGCTCGAGCGCAAGGTCGACGACTTCGAATTCGCTTCCTACCTGATGTATCCGAAGGTCTTCACCGACTATGCGGTCGCTGCCGATACCTATGGTCCGGTCAGCGTGCTGCCGACGCCCGCCTATTTCTACGGCCTTGCGCCGGGCGAGGAGCTGCAGCCGGAAATCGAGAAGGGCAAATCGCTGGTGATCCTGCACCAGGCCAAGAGCGAGCCGGACGAGAAGGGCATGGTCAAAGTGTTCTTCGAACTCAACGGCCAGCCGCGCCTGATCAAGGTTCCGGACCGCAACCGCAGTGCGACGAGCGCCGTGCGCCGCAAGGCCGAAGGCGGCAATGCCGCCCAGCTCGGCGCACCGATGCCGGGCGTCATCTCGACCGTCGCCGTTAGCGCCGGTCAGGCGGTCAAGGCCGGCGACGTGCTTCTGTCGATCGAGGCGATGAAGATGGAAACGGCGCTGCACGCCGAGAAGGACGGCACGGTTGCCGAAGTGCTGGTGCGCGCCGGCGACCAGATCGACGCCAAGGACCTGCTGATCGTCTTCGACGCGTAAGCGTTTGCCACACCGACAGACAGAAACGGCCGGATGCGAATCCGGCCGTTTCTGTTTTGCGATGGATGAGACGGCGGCTGCTTAGCGCCTGGGCCAGCTTCTCCCTCCGTCATCCTCGGGCTTGACCCGAGGATCCACTCCCAGGCAGGGGACATCGCGCACCCCCTGGTCTGAAGCAGGCTTGCGTTTGGATCCTCGGGTCGAGCCCGAGGATGACCGTGAAGAAGCGAGGACTGGAGACGCATGTTGCCTCCCGCTTCCTATCCAACGGAACCGGTCCCAATGCTTCCCTTCAAATTTCGTAGTCGTGCGGGGCGCTCAGCGAAGCAATGAACTTCTTGGTGCGCTCGCGCTCCGGTGCCGAGAAGATCGTCTTCGGCGCGCCGCTTTCGACGATGAGGCCGCCGTCGAGGAAGATCACCTTGTCGGCAACGCGCGAGGCGAGCCGGAGATCGTGGGTGGCCATGACCATGGTGGTGCCTTCGCGGGCAAGGCGGCTCAGGACTTCGACGACTTCTTCCGCCAGTTCAGGGTCGAGCGCCGAGGTCGGCTCGTCGCAGAGAAGCACGCGCGGCGACGGGGCAAGGGCGCGGGCGATCGCCACGCGCTGCTGCTGGCCGCCGGAAAGCGTCGCCGGCCAAGCGTCGGCCTTGTGCGCCATGCCGACCTTTTCGAGCAGTTCCATGGCCCGCGTCTTCGCCCTGTCCGCCGGCCATTTCAGCACGGTGACGAGGCCTTCCATGACATTGCCGAGTGCCGTCTGGTGCGGGAAGAGCTGGAAGTTCTGGAACACCATGCCGGTCTGCCGGCGCAGACGCTGGATCGCCGTCCAGCCGATCTTGCGGCCGGGAGAGAATTCGAGCTTCTCGTCGCCGAGCTTGATCGCTCCGGAGGTCGGGATCTCCAAGAGATTGATGCAACGCAGCAGCGTGCTCTTGCCGCCGCCGGATGGGCCGACCAGTGCGGTCACCGTGCCCTCGGCGAGTGCGACGGAAATATCCTTCAGCACGAGATTGTCGCCGAAACGCTTTTCGATGTGGGAGAGCTCGATCATGCACGTGCCTCCAGGAAGCCGCCATAGCGGGCGAAGCGTCGCTCCAGCCTGACCTGCAAGGCCGAGAGCACCGAGCTCATGGCGAGATAGATCAGTGCCGCCAGAATGTAGAGGATCAGCGGCTCGTAGGTGGTGGCGACGATGCGCTGCGCCGTCTGGAACATCTCCGGCACGGTGATGGCGGCGGCAAGCGAGGTGTCTTTCACCAGCGAGATGAAGGTATTCGAAAGCGGCGGCACGGCGACGCGGGTCGCCTGCGGCAGGATGGTGCGGCGCATGGCCTGGCTCCAGCTCATGCCGATGGAGTAAGCCGCCTCCCATTGGCCACGGGGCACCGACGAGATGACTGCGCGGATGATTTCGGACGTATAGGCGCCGACGTTCAGCGAGAAGCCGATGAGGGCGGCGGTGAAGGCGTCGAGCAAGATGCCGGCGCTGGGAAGGCCGTAGAAGATCACGAACAGCTGGACGAGCAGCGGCGTGCCGCGGATCACCCAGACGTAGAACCTGGCGATGGCGACGACCGGCGCCGGCCCGAACAGGCGGGCAACGGCGGTGACGAGACCGAGGATCAGGCCGAAGATGAAGGACAGCAGCGTCAGCGGGATGGTGAAGGTAAGGCCGGCCCACAGCAGGGACGGCAGCGAATCCAGCATCAATTGGAGCCAGGTAGGCAAGGGGCGGGCCTTTCAAAAAGCGCGATCCGCCCCGGGGACCGGAACGGATCGCTTTTCATAGCCGAGAACGGCCGGCTGAGAAACCGGCCGCAACGTCGGTCGGAGGTTACTTCGAGACGTCGGCGCCGAAGTACTTCTGCGAGATCTTGTCGTAGGTGCCGTCGGCCTTGATGTCGACGAGCGCCTTGTTGATCGCTTCCAGCAATTCCGGCTCGCCCTTGCGGATGATGATGCCAGAGAAGTCGGCATCGGCCTGTTCGGCGGCGATCTTCACCGGCGCATCGGGCTTCTTCTTCTTGAAGTCGAGGAAGGAGAGGCTGTCGTTGATCGTCGCATCGGCGCGGCCGGTCAGGACGAGCTGGATCGACTG
Source organism: Ensifer adhaerens (assembly GCF_002940685.1). GTDB lineage: Bacteria > Pseudomonadota > Alphaproteobacteria > Rhizobiales > Rhizobiaceae > Ensifer > Ensifer adhaerens_E. The sequence continues at coordinate 55,236 of NZ_PNFP01000008.1, forward strand.
GTCGAAACCGTCGGTGCCGACGAGTTCGGCGCCCGATGCGGTCGCGAGCTTGCCGAAGTTGCTGGTCAGCGACTGGGCGGCGTTCTTGCCCTTGAGATCGGCAAAGCCCTTGATCTCCTCGTTGTCGCTCTTGACGATCAGCACGGCCTTGGAGGCGATATAGGGCTCGGAGAAATCGTACTTTTTCTTGCGCTCGTCGGTGATGCCGACCTGGTTGATGACCGTGTCGTAGCGGTTGGCGTCGAGGCCGGCGATCAGGCCATCCCACTTGCCTTCGAGGAATTCGGCCTTCACGCCGAGCTTTTCCGCAACCGCCTGGCCGATCTCTACGTCGAAGCCGACGAGCGCGCCCGAGGCGTCGTGATAGGTGAAGGGGGCATAGGTGCCCTCGGTGCCGATCTTCAGCACACCGGCGGACTTGATCGCATTGAGGTTTTCGCCGGCTTCAGCGGCGGACAGCGCGGCAACCTGAATCAGAGCGGCGGCAAACAGCGTGGGGAGGAGTTTCATCTTGATTTTCCATCTTCTTTCTGGCCCGGCCCGTCGTCCGGATTGAGCGGACAATCGCATAAAAAATCGGCGATCTGAGCGTATAAAACACCAATTCCCGAGCGTTTTGATGAAGAATTTTCCTCGAAATCGTGCTGGTGGCGCGCAAGAGCCGCGGTTTGCGGAAAATCGCTTCCCGATCCGATTTGGTCGCTGCATCGACTTGAAAACGGTTTCAAGAGTTGTTATGCACATTTATAGCGATTCATGCACGTTTATGCACGGTTGATGAAAATGTCAGGCGAACTCCTTCTTCGTGAGCGAAAGACGCTGATCCAGGAGCGGCTGAAGGCCAACGGCCGGGTGCTGGCTGCTGACCTTGCGGCCGAGCTCAGCGTTTCCGAAGACACGATCCGCCGCGATCTCCGGGAAATGGCCGCGGCGGGACTGTGCGAGCGCGTCTATGGCGGTGCCCTGCCTCTTGCCCCGGCGGCGCACAGCACCTTGAGCGAGCGGGTGGCCATGGCGCCGGAACGCAAGGCGGCGCTGGCGCGCACGGCGGTCGGCCTGATCAAGTCGGGCATGACCGTGTTTCTCGATGCCGGCTCCACCAACTTGGCTATTGCCCAGCTGATCGAGCCGGAGCTGCCGGTCACCATCGTCACCAATACGCCGCTGATAGCCGTGGCACTCATGGAGAAGCCGGGTGTCGACCTCATTCTGCTCGGTGGCCCGCTCAACCGCGCGGTTGGCGCCGCCATCAGCGCGCGGGCGCAGCGCGATGCCGAACTGCTTCGGCCGGATCTCTGTTTTCTCGGCACCTGCGGCGCCGACGCGATCGCGGGCCTGACGGCGATCTATTTCGAAGACGCGGAATTCAAGCGGCTCATTGCCTTGCGCAGCCAGCGCCTTGTTGTCGCCGTCACCAGCGACAAGCTCGGTACGGCCGCAGCGCACGGGGTCGTCAATATCAATGACAAGGTGACGCTGCTGCTCGAGGCGGATGCGTCGGCCGAGCATCGCACGGCATTCGAGGCAACAGGGGCAGAGATCCTGATGGCGGGAGAGACGGAATGACGACGATCACGCATGTGGCGCTCTGGACCCGTGATCTCGAGGCGATCGCCGGCTTCTGGTCGGCATTCTTCGGCGCCGAGGTCGGCGAAATCTATGAAAGCCGGCGCCGCCCGGGTTTTCGCTCGCGTTTCCTGACGCTTGGCGACGGGCCGGCATTCGAGATCATGGAAGGCCCCTGGGTCGGGCCTGCCGATCCCGCCGAAGAGCGAACCGGCCTTGCCCATGTGGCGCTGTCGCTCGGCAGCGAGCAGGCGGTCGATGCCATGGCCGCGCGCGCCGAAGCCGAGGGCATTCTGGTGGCAAAGCCGCGTCTTACCGGCGACGGCTTCTATGAGGCGGTCGTTCGCGACCCTGACGGAAATCTGATCGAAATCACAGTTTGAGCCGGACGAGCCGGCACAGAGGCAAGACCATGGACCAACGTTCTCCCACCGCGACCGGCCGCCAGGGCTACATGACCCGCAACCGGCTGGCGGTTTCGCTGCTCTTCCTGTTGAACGGCTTCGTCATCGGCAGCTGGGCGCCGAAGATCCCCGAATTCAAGGACCGGCTCGGCATCAGCGAAAGCGTGCTCGGCCTGTTGATCCTGATGTTCGGTATCGGCTCACTGGTGCTGATGCCGATTGCCGGGGGGTATATCGCCCGTGTGGGTTCGCAGAAGGTCGTCAAGGTCACCGCCATCGTCCTGTCGCCGTTGCTCCTGCTCTTGACGCTTGTGCCAGATGTCTGGACGGCGGCCATCGCCATGTTCCTGCTCGGCGGTTTTGCCGGCGCGATGGACGTCGCGATGAACGCCAATGCGGTCGAGGTCGAAAAATCGATGCGCCGGGCGATCATGTCGTCCTGCCATGCCTATTGGAGCCTCGGCGGTCTGATCGGTGCCGGTATCGGCGGCTTCCTCATGGCCCGCTTCGGCGTGCTGCCGCATGTGCTGGTCGTCACGGCAATCTGCCTGGTATTGATCGCGATCGCCTGGCCGATGATCCTGGCCGACAAGCCGCATCCGGGCGCCGCCAAGGAGAAGCTGCGCCTGCCGATGACCCCGCTTCCCTGGCTGATCGGCATCATGGCGCTGTTCTCGATGGTGCCCGAGGGCACAGTGCTCGACTGGGGCGCGCTCTATCTGCGCAACGAGCTTGGCGCCTCCATTGAGCTTTCCGGCTTCGGCTTTGCCGCCTTCTCCGCCACCATGGCGACCATGCGTTTTGCCGGCGATTTCGTGCGCGATCGTTTCGGCGCCAGGAGGACGCTGCGCATCTGCACGGTCACCGCCCTCGTCGGCATGGTCATCGCGGGCACGGCGCCCAATGCCTATATCGCCATCCTCGGCTTTGCGATCGCCGGCATCGGCATCTCCAACATGGTGCCGATCGCGTTTTCGGCCGCCGGCAACATGCCGGGCCTGCAGCCGGGTATCGGCCTCTCGGTCGCGACCTTCATGGGTTACTCGGGCATGCTGTTCGCACCGTCGTTGATCGGCTTCGTTGCCGAGCATACGGGCTTTGCGATCATCTTTGCCTCGGTGCCGGTGCTCTTCATCGTCGTGCTCCTGCTGTCGCACCATGCGGCGCATGCGGACCACGCCAAGGGACACTGAGCCGCGGAGGGCGCGTGCCGTACATATGCCCCTCATCCGGCCTGCCGGCCACCCTCTCCCCGCTCGCAGGGAGAAGGAAATACGGGGCGGTCTCCAGCCTCCTCGCATACTCAGCGTACGTTGCGGACAGAGCCACGAGCGCTCGGCGTGTCCCTTCTCCCCGCCTGCGGGGAGAAGGTCGCGGCAGCGGGATGAGGGGCCTTCACGCCCGAGGCCGCCATCAAATCGCCGTCAGGGCATGATGTCGCCGTTGACAATCAGGCTTTCCTCATCCACCTGATGGGCAAATGGTCAGGGCGAGTTGAGGAAAGTCCATGCGGGTTGCGCCCCGCATCCTCGCCCGGCTCAGTGACCCACGAAGAGGCCTTCATGTCTTCCGCCTTCGATTTCGATCCGCAGCCCCGCCGCGCCTCTGTTGCCGTCGATGTCGGCGGCGTCATCGTCGGGGGCGGCGCGCCGGTCGTGGTCCAGTCGATGACCAACACCGACACGGCCGATATCGATGGGACCGTGGCCCAGGTGGCGGCCCTGCACAAGGCCGGCTCGGAACTGGTGCGCATCACCGTCGACCGCGACGAAAGTGCCGCCGCCGTGCCGAAGATCCGCGAGCGGCTCGAGCGCCTTGGTCTCGACGTGCCGCTCGTCGGCGACTTCCACTACATCGGCCACAAGCTCCTGGCCGACCACCCGGCCTGCGCCGAGGCGCTGGCGAAATACCGCATCAATCCGGGCAATGTCGGCTTCAAGGACAAGAAGGACAAGCAGTTCGCCGAGATCATCGAGATGGCGATCCGCTACGACAAGCCGGTGCGCATCGGCGTCAACTGGGGGTCGCTCGACCAGGAACTGCTGACGCGGCTGATGGACGAAAACCAGGCGAACGGCTTTCCGCTGACCGCCCAGCAGGTGACGCGCGAAACGATCGTGCAGTCGGCGCTGCTCTCGGCGGATCTTGCCGAAGAGATTGGTCTGGCACGCAATCGCATCATCCTCTCGGCCAAGGTTTCCGGCGTCCAGGACCTGATCGCCGTCTACGCCATGTTGTCGGCCCGCTCCGACCATGCGCTGCATCTCGGCCTTACCGAAGCCGGCATGGGCACCAAGGGCATCGTCGCCTCCTCCGCTTCGCTCGGCATCCTGATGCAGCAGGGCATCGGCGACACGATCCGCATCTCGCTGACGCCCGAGCCCGGCGGCGACCGCACCCGCGAGGTGCAGGTGGCCCAGGAACTGCTACAGGTCATGGGCTTCCGCCAGTTCATTCCTGTTGTTGCCGCCTGTCCCGGCTGTGGCCGCACCACATCGACCGTGTTCCAGGAGCTCGCCCAGAAGATCCAGGACGACATCCGCCGCAACATGCCGGTCTGGCGCGAGAAGTATCCCGGCGTCGAGGGCCTGAAGGTCGCGGTCATGGGCTGCATCGTCAACGGCCCCGGCGAAAGCAAACATGCCGATATCGGCATCTCCTTGCCGGGCACCGGCGAAATGCCGGCCGCTCCCGTCTTCATCGACGGCGAGAAGGCGATGACCCTTCGTGGGCCGAACATTGCCGGTGACTTCGAGACGCTGGTTTCCGACTATATCGAGAAGCGCTACGGCCGCGGCCAGGCGGCCGCCGAGTAATCGGTTTCGCTGAAGGGGCCGTCCGACGCCGGACGGTCTCGAATCTAAAGCCGCGACGTCAGCAGCTTGAAGCCGGCAAAGGCGAAGAAGCCGGCCATCAGGCTTTCGATCCAGCGCCGGGACTTCAGATAGGCGCGGTGCACCGGCGTCAGCGAGAAGACGATCGCAAAGCCACAGAAGGTCATCAGGCCGAGCATCATGCAGCCGCCGATGAAGACGGCGGTAACGCCGACCGGCGCGCCCGCGGGCATGCCGAGCGAAACCAGCATGATCCAGGAAAAGATCGCCTTGGGGTTGGTCAGGTGGATACCGAGGCCCTTGAGATAGAGCCGCTTCAGAGAGGTCTGCACCTTCGCCGTCGCCACGATCGCGCTTCTGTCGCTGCGCATGGCGGCGCGCAGCGCATTGTAGGCGAGCCAGAAGAGGTAACAGGCGCCGGCGATCTTCAGGACGATGATCGCATGGCCATAGGCGCGGATCAGCGCCGAGAGGCCGGAGGCCGTCAGCATCGCCCAGGTATAACTTCCCGTCAGTACGCCGAGGGCAAGCGACAGGCCCGCCTTGCGTCCCTGGCTGACCGAGGTGGTAATAATGGCAAGGATCGCCGGCCCCGGGGAGGCGGTGGCGATCAGATAGGCGGTCCAGGCGACGAGAAGCTGCGGCAGATAGGGCGTCGGGTCGAACATGCGAGAAAAGCTCCGGCTCGGTCGCCGGAGGCTAGATCAGTTCGTCGCCCGTTTGAAACGGCGAAATGTCACCGAGACAAGATCTCAGAGGATCTCGTCGAGCGCTTCGGTCAGCCGCGCGCATTCCTGATCGGTGCCGATGGTGATGCGCAGGAAATCGGAAATGCGCGGCTTGGCGAAATGGCGCACCAGCACGGCGCGCTCGCGGAGCGCCTTCATCAGCGTTTCGCCGCTATGGCCGGGATGGCGGGCAAAGACGAAATTGGCCCCTGATGGCAGAACCTCGAAGCCACGCCTGGTGAGGTCCATGGTGAGGCGCTCGCGCGACGCGATGATTTTTGTCCGCGTCTCCTCGAACCAGGCCTCGTCCTCGATCGCGGCAATGGCGCCGGCCTGGGCCGGGCGGCCGAGCGGATAGGAGTTGAAGCTGTCCTTCACCCGTTCCAGCGCCTCGATCAGCGGCCGCTGGCCGATGGCGAAGCCGACGCGCAAGCCCGCAAGCGCACGCGACTTGGAGAAGGTCTGGACGACCAGCAGGTTCTCGTATTTCGAAACCAGTTCTGCCGCCGACTGGCCGCCGAAATCGACATAGGCCTCGTCGATGACGACGGGCTGGTCCGGATGGCTTGCGACCAGGCGTTCGATGGCGGCGAGCGGCAAAGCGATGCCGGTCGGAGCGTTGGGGTTCGGCAGGATGATCGCGCCGCAGGGCCGGTCGTAATCGGCGAGATCGATCTCGAAGCGATTGTTGAGCGGCACCTCGACCGTGTCGATCTCGAAGAGCCGCGCATAGGTCGAATAGAAGCTGTAGGAGATATCCGGGTAGAGCAGCGGCGCATCGTGCTTGAGCAAGCCAGCGAAGATGTGCGCCAGCACCTCGTCGGAGCCATTGCCGACGAAGACTTCGGCTGCCGTGACCCCAACGCGTGCGGCAATCGCCTCGCGAAGCTTCAGCGCCAGCGGGTCGGGATAGAGCCTCAGGTCATCGCTCGCGGCCGCGCGGACCGCGTCGAGCACCTTTTCAGAAGGGCCGTAGGGGCATTCGTTGGTGTTGAGCTTCACCAGGTTTTCGATGCGCGGCTGTTCGCCCGGCACATAGGGCTTCAGTGCGGAGACGATCGGGGACCAGTATTTGCTCATGGATCTAGCTCCTGCGGTTGGCGATGAAGCGGGCGGTTTCGACGAGAATGGCCGAGCGCTCGCCATAGGGCGCAAGCAGCGCTTCGGCTTCCGCGACCAGCTGCTCCAGTCGTTCTTCTGCCCAAGCCTGGCCACGCAGTGCGACGAGCGTGCCCTTGCCGCGGGCGGCGTCCTTGCCGGTGGCCTTGCCCATGGTCTCAGCGTCGGCGGTCAGGTCGAGCAGGTCGTCGGCGAGCTGGAAGGCGAGGCCGATCTTTTCGCCGAAGGCGCGAAGCTGCGCGCGATCGTCCTTTGAGGCGCCGGCGACGATGGCGCCGGCCTCGCAGGCGAAACGGATGAGCGCGCCCGTTTTCATCGCCTGCAGCGTGACGATCCCGGCCTCGTCGGGGGCCGACTTTTCCGCGGCCAGATCGAGCGCCTGTCCGCCGGCCATGCCGCCGTGACCGGCAGCGCGTCCAAGGGCCAGAACCAGCTCCACCTTCTGCGCATCCGAAAGCGATGTCTCGGGAGCAGCGATAATGTCGAAAGCGAAGGTCAGCAGGCTGTCGCCGGCGAGGATCGCCGTCGCCTCGTCGAAGGCCTTGTGCACGGTCGGCTGGCCGCGGCGCATATCGTCGTCGTCCATGGCCGGAAGGTCGTCATGGACGAGCGAATAGCAATGCACGCATTCGAGTGCTGCGCCGACGCGCAAGGCGGCATCGCCGTCGCCGCCGAGCAGATCGGCGCATTCGATCACCAGGAAGGGCCGCAAGCGCTTGCCGCCGTTCAGCACGCCGTGCCGCATGGCGGCGAGCAGGTTTGCCGGCCGGGCGATCTCGCCCTCTTCCATCGTCGAGCCGAGCAGACGCTCGAGCAGAGCTCCGACGGCGCGGGTATTGCTGGCGAGGCGGCGGGTAAAGGGCGATGGTTCCTGGCTCATGCGCGCTCTTTGGCATGGGCGAAGAGGGCTTTCAACGGGGATTCGTGTCGCAGCCGCGCGCTTTCCCTGGGACAGCCTGCTGCGCGCCTTGCCTTTTGCCATAAAGCCCGTTCAACTCTGCCTGCGCATGCACTAAGAGAAGCGGATGGACAGCGAGGTGAACAGTCAGGCCGCGAACGTCGTTCCGGAAGCGTGCGAGGAGGGCGAAGTGCCTTCCAGTCGCTGGTCTTCGCTTCGCCGGACATTGCGCACGCGACGTCGCCAGATCGTCCTGGCCCTCCTGGGTCTCATCGCCCTGCCCTATGTCCTCATCGTTCTCTATCTCGTCGAGTTCATCCACCCCGTCTCGACGCTGATGCTGCGCGACCTCGTGCTTCTGCGCGGCTATGACCGGCAATGGGTGGAATTCGAGAACATCGCCCCGGTCCTGGTGCAGTCGGTGATGATGTCGGAGGATGGCCAGTTCTGCGCCCATGACGGCGTCGACTGGGGGCAGATGCGCGGTGTCGTCGAGGATGCGCTCGAAGGGGAATCGACCCGCGGCGCCAGCACCATTCCGATGCAGACGGTCAAGAACCTCTACCTCTGGAACGGCCGTTCGTTCCTGCGCAAGGGCATGGAACTGCCTCTGGCGGTGGCCGCCGATTTCGTCTGGAGCAAGCGTCGGATGATGGAGATCTACCTGAACGTCGCCGAATGGGGCGACGGGATCTACGGTATCGAGGCCGCCGCCCGCCATCATTTCGGCGTTTCCGCGGCCAAGCTGTCGCGGCGTCAGGCAGCCTTGCTTGCGGTGTCCCTGCCCAATCCGAAGGAACGCAACGCCGGCAAACCCGGCCGTGGGCTCAAGCGTCTTGCAAACCTGATCGAACGCCGCGCCAGCCGCTCCGGCGGTTACATCACCTGCCTTTATAACTAGGATCAGACCTTTTCATTGGATGCGCTCGCCGGGCGATGTCATGCTCGCGTAGTAGAGTTCTGCCATCTGGGCCTCTCTCAACCTGGAAGGCCCGATTGCTCCCATGACCCTGGTATCCCCTTCGCTTCTCGCCTTTGGCCGCAGCGCCAACGATGCTCCGCCGCGACATCTCCGAACGCGCTACAACACCGATGGCCGCTTCCTGCCGGAACCGGGCAACACGGTCGTGTCTCACGTTACCGCCGGAACGCCGTCCGAGGTGGCTGTCCTTGCGGTGCGCGAACGATTGATGGCGATGCCCGAGGCGGGGCAATTCGCCTTTACCGCGCCCTCCAGCCTGCACATGACGATCTTCCAGGGTATCATCGAATATCGCCGCAAACTCCCGTACTGGCCAGCTGACATGCCGCTCGACACATCGATCGACGCGATGACCGAGCATTACCGCGAACGGCTGAAGCATTTTGCACCGCTGCAGCCGTTCCTGGCGCGGGTGACCGAGATCACCCCGACCGGCCTCGCGCTCGAAGGCGACGGTGCGGCCGATCGCGCGTGCCTCAGGGCGTGGCGCGATGCTTTCGCCGACGCCTTCGGCTATCGCCACCCGGACCATGAAAACTACGCATTCCACATCACCTATGCTTACCCCGTCGACTGGCTCGCCGACGCGGCGCTGCCGCGCTGGCAGAGGATGCTGGACGAACAGCTTGCCTACCTCACGGAGCGGGCGCCGGTGATCGAACTCGATCCGCCGGCCTTCTGTTCCTTCGAGGACATGAACCATTTCGAGGAACTGATCGTTTTCTCGGAGAAATCAGCCATCAAGGAACAGAAATGACCGGACTTACCCTTTACGTCGGCAACAAGAACTATTCGTCCTGGTCGATGCGGCCGTGGATGGCGATGACGGCCGCCGGCATCGATTTTACGGACGTGGTCATTCCGTTCGATTTCGCCGCCGGCAACCCGGAGATTCGGGCGATCTCGCCGACCGGGAAGGTGCCGCTGCTGCGCCATGGCGACCTGCTCGTGTGGGAGTCGCTTGCGATCATCGAATACGTCTCCGAGCTCTTTCCCGATGCCGGTCTGTGGCCGGCGGACCGTCAGGCCCGCGCCCGGGCGCGCAGCTATTCGATGGAAATGCTCTCGGGCTTTCGGGCGCTGCGTGGCGCCTGCCCGATGAACATTCGCCGTCCGAAAAAGGCACTCGACGTGACTGCGGACGTTCGCGCCGACGTCGCCCGTATCGAAGAGATCTGGAAGGAGGCGCTCGCCCGATCCGGCGGCCCGCTCCTCTTCGGCGCCTTCAGCGCGGCCGATGCGATGTACGCTCCTGTGGTCAACCGCTTCGACGCCTATGATCTCGTTGCGGATCCAGAAACGCTCGGTTACATGAAGCGCATGAAGGCACATCCGGCTTTCCTCAAATGGGAAGAGGCCGCCCGCGCCGAGCCCTGGGTCGTTGCTGAAGACGAGGTCTGAAAAGGTCGAGTCGAAAAATTGGCCGTGGGGACTGGTCAAACAGCAGTTGGCCATGTATAAGCGCGCCAAATTTCCGTGATTGACATCTGTTTGACACGGCCATTTCGGCTGCTGAACAGTGTTTGCCCGATAAGTGGAGAATGAAATGGCTGTACCTAAAAGAAAAACGAGCCCGTCCAAGCGTGGCATGCGCCGTTCGGCTGACGCTCTGAAGACCCCGACCTACGTCGAAGACAAGAACTCCGGCGAACTGCGTCGCCCGCACCACATCGACCTGAAGACCGGCATGTATCGCGGCCGTCAGGTTCTGACCCCGAAGGAAAACGCATAAGCGTTTCCATTCGTGGACGATTTACAAAGGGCTGGCTCTGCCGGCCCTTTTGTTTTGCATCTGACATGATCTTGCTGGGGCGCCATGCTATCGCTGGAACCTCATGCGAAGACACGGCATGACGTGGTCAAGGAGTTCCGATGCTTGCTGCCATACCGCTGCTGATCCTGCCTTTTGCCATCTACAATCTCGCGATGATCGGAATGTTTGGCGGCCTCGCCGGCCTGAACGCCGATATGGTGTCGCTCTCCATGCTGTCAGGCGCCACATGGACGATGCGCTTCGGCGACCTTCTGATCGTCGGCGCCCTGCTGCTGCTCTTCGTCGAACTGTTGAAGGCGACGCGCACGAGCAGCCGCGCGCTGATGGACCATCTGCTGTCGATGATCCTGTTCATCGTCTTCCTGATCGAGTTCCTGCTTTTGGCGCCGGCGGCAACCCAGCTCTTCTTCATCCTGATGACCATCAGCTTCATCGACGTCATCGCCGGCTTTGCCGTGTCGATGCGCTCGGCCGGCCGGGACGTGTCTATCGGCCTCTAGGGGCAGACGGTTCGGGGCGCGTCGCCCCGATTTCCGCGATCGCTGTTTCAGGTGAGGTGAAGGCAGGAAGCCATTCTCCCTGCCTGGTGGCCCTGCTCAGCCGAGATTGTCGAGCTTGGTCTGGAGCGCGCGCAGCTGCTCCTTCAGTTCGTCGATATCCTTCGCCTCGGCCTTCTTGGTTTCCTTCACCGGCGGGGCGGTGATGAAGGGCGAAAACATCTGCATCGCCTGATGGAACATCTCGGTGTTGCGGCGTACCTGCTCTTCGACAAGTTGCAGCGGAACCTGCAGATTCTTGCCGAGCGGCGTGTCGCCGAAGGCCTTGTTGATCTGTTCGCGCATCTGCGATTGCTGCTCGGTGAAAGCCTGCATCGAGTGCTCGAGATAGCTCGGCACGACCATCTGCATCTGGTCGCCATAGAAGGAGATCAGCTGGCGCAGGAAGGAGATCGGCAGCAGCGTGTTGCCGGTCTTGGATTCCTGCTCGAAGATGATCTGCGTCAGCACGGAATGGGTGATGTCCTCGCCGGATTTCGCATCCTGAACGACGAAGTCTTCGCCCTTCTTCACCATCACGGCCAGGTCGTCGAGCGTGACATAGGTGCTGGTCCCGGTGTTGTAGAGCCGCCGGTTCGCATATTTCTTGATAACGATCTGGCCTTCGTGCTTCGCCATCAGGGTCTCCTCTCCCCCATCATCCCGTCTTTATTGCGTTTTTCAGAGTATCCGCAAAAGAGCGCCGCTGACAATGTCTTTGTGCGTTGCGGCGACGCAAGTGCGAAATCTTGCGGTTGCGTCTCAGGTGACGCTTTTGTGGCACTGCATCAAGGCGTTTGACTTGCGTCGCGCGCTTTGCCAGTCTGCCTGCATTAGGCACGAAAAACTGAGGAAACGTCCCATGAGCAATCCCTCCATCGTGATCGCCAGCGCCGGCCGCACCGCGGTCGGATCCTTCAACGGTGCCTTTGGCAACACGCCGGCGCACGAACTGGGCGCCGCCGTCATCAAGGGCGTGCTCGAGCGCGCAGGCGTCGAAGCAGGCGAGGTCGACGAGGTTATCCTCGGCCAGGTGCTGCAGGCCGGCGAAGGCCAGAACCCGGCGCGCCAGGCGGCCATGAAAGCCGGCGTTCCTCAGGAAAAGACCGCCTGGGGCATGAACCAGCTCTGCGGCTCGGGTCTTCGTGCCGTCGCGCTCGGCATGCAGCAGATTGCAACCGGTGATGCTGAAATCATCGTCGCCGGCGGCATGGAATCCATGTCGATGGCGCCGCATTGCTCGCATCTTCGCGGCGGCGTGAAGATGGGCGACTTCAAGATGATCGACACGATGATCAAGGACGGCCTGACCGACGCCTTCTACGGCTATCACATGGGCATCACCGCCGAAAATGTCGCCCGCCAGTGGCAGCTCAGCCGCGAGGAGCAGGATGCGTTTGCGCTTGCCTCGCAGAACAAGGCCGAGGCAGCACAGAAGGCCGGGCGCTTCGTCGACGAGATCATTCCCTTCATCGTCAAGGGCCGCAAGGGCGACGTCACCGTCGACCAGGACGAATATATCCGCCACGGTGCAACGCTCGACCAGATGACCAAGCTGCGTCCCGCCTTCGACAAGGAAGGCACGGTCACCGCCGGCAACGCCTCCGGCCTCAATGACGGCGCCGCCGCAACGCTGCTGATGACCGAGGCACAGGCCTCCAAGCGCGGCATCCAGCCGCTCGCCCGCATCGTGTCCTGGGCAACCGCCGGCGTCGATCCGCAGGTCATGGGCACTGGCCCGATCCCGGCATCGCGAAAGGCGCTGGCAAGAGCCGGCTGGGCGATCGGCGACGTCGAACTGGTGGAAGCCAACGAGGCCTTCGCCGCCCAGGCCTGCGCCGTCAACAAGGATCTCGGCTGGGATCCGTCGATCGTCAACGTCAACGGCGGCGCGATCGCCATCGGCCACCCGATCGGCGCCTCCGGCGCCCGCGTGCTCAACACGCTGCTCTTCGAGATGAAGCGCCGGGGCGTTTCCAAGGGGCTCGCAACGCTTTGCATCGGCGGCGGCATGGGCGTCGCCATGTGCGTCGAACGGCTCTGATCGGTCTGGCGGCATGAACAGCGCCAGATGGGTTCCGTTTTCCCTGCTTCTGGCCGGTTCGCCGATCGTTTCCGCGCATGCCAATCCCGCACCTCTCGACGAGGTGCGGCTGGCTCAGTGCATGCTGGAAAATACGACTTCCGACGAGGAGAGCGTTTTCAAGGACGTGATGGTCGCGGCCTTGAGAGATGACAACGACGCGCTGAAGGTGTCGCTGGACCAACTCTCCACAGTGATGATGGATCTCGCTCTGACGAAGTGCGAGGTGGCTCTGTCCGCGCTTGCGACGCCGCAGTTTCAAACGGCCGCCGGGCTCTACGGACAACAGGTCGGCGAAAAGCTGATGAAGAAGGCATTCGAAAAACTGAACTGATCAAGTGGGAGGCGCATATGAGCAGGGTAGCATTGGTCACGGGTGGGTCGCGCGGCATTGGTGCTGCAATTTCCATCGCACTCAAGAATGCCGGCTACAGGGTGGCTGCCAACTATGCCGGCAATGACGAGAAGGCGCAGGCCTTCAAGCAGGAAACCGGCATCCCGGTCTACAAGTGGGACGTCTCCAGCTACCAGGCCTGTGCCGAAGGCATCGCCAAGGTCGAGGCGGATCTCGGACCGGTCGAGGTGCTCGTCAACAATGCCGGCATCACCCGCGACGCGATGTTTCACAAGATGACGCCGGAGCAGTGGGGCGAGGTGATCGGCACCAACCTGACCGGTCTCTTCAACATGACGCATCCGCTGTGGTCGGCCATGCGCGACCGCGGCTTCGGCCGCGTCATCAACATCTCGTCGATCAACGGCCAGAAGGGCCAGATGGGCCAGGCCAACTATTCGGCGGCCAAGGCCGGCGATCTCGGCTTCACCAAGGCGCTTGCCCAGGAAGGGGCCGCCAAGGGCATCACGGTCAACGCCATCTGCCCGGGTTACATCGGCACGGAGATGGTGCGGGCGGTGCCGGAGAAGGTGCTCAACGAGCGCATCATCCCGCAGATCCCGGTCGGCCGGCTCGGCGAGCCGGAGGAAATCGCGCGTTGCGTGGTGTTCCTCGCGTCCGACGACGCCGGCTTCATCACCGGTTCCACGATTTCGGCCAATGGCGGACAGTTTTTCGTCTGAGCATCAGGTGCGCAAAACGCTTGCGGACGGCGCCTTTCGAGGCGCCGTTTTCATGTGTGGAGCGGCGCGCGGCTCCTGCACGAAATCCTGAAGTTGCGCTGGCGCCTCCGTTTCCGGATTGCGGCGTAGACACTATATCTTGTGGAGAACAAAGCTGGAATCACGCTCGGCCTGCGAGTCGCCGCCGCATGTTCCCGCATTGGTCGCGGCGCCGGAGTGCGATTCTCATTCTCTTCATCAGGTGAATCCCTGACGAAAATCGTTAAAAATTTTCCAGGCTTTCCAGAGTCTTGGATTCCGAATCCTTGGGGTTATCCGCCGACAAAACCGTCGCTGTTGATGCGGCTTCCGGGGCGCTCTGTGCGGATTCACCACCGGATTCAGCATGTGGTGCCACCTTCGGTGTTGAAATCTATATGTAGTCGTGAACATACAGTGAATCGCAGCGAGTCTTCGATTCGTCGCCGATTCGTTCCACGGCTGTTCCGAATCCCGATCGTGCCAACCACAACAGGTGGTGCAAGGGATTGAGAGCGCCGCCGAGAAGTTTTAGTTGTCTGCGCCCCTTGCGTTTGGCTCGGTGCGTGGGCATGTGTTTGCCGCCAGCGTTCAAATGACGCTGCCGTAATTTCTGAATGCCCGGGATCGATGACGTGTCCGTTCACCCCATGATCCTGAGCGGCCGCGGCGTAACTGCGGTGCTCGGGCCCACCAATACCGGCAAGACGCACTACGCGATCGAGCGCATGATCGCGCACGACAGTGGCGTCATCGGCCTGCCGCTGCGGCTGCTCGCGCGCGAGGTCTACACGCGCCTTGTCGAAAAGGTCGGCCATCACAACGTCGCGCTGATCACCGGCGAGGAGAAGATCACCCCGCATCGCGCCCGCTACTCGGTCTGCACCGTCGAGGCGATGCCGCGCGAGACGACGGCGTCCTTCGTCGCGATCGACGAGGTGCAGCTTGCCGGCGACCTCGAGCGCGGGCACATCTTCACCGACCGGATCCTGCATCTGCGCGGTCGCGGCGAGACGCTGCTGCTCGGTGCCGGGACGATGCGGCCGATCCTTGAGCAGCTGTTGCCCGGCATCACCGTTGTCGAGCGGCCGCGCATGTCGCAACTGCTCTATGCCGGCTCGAAGAAGATCACCCGCCTGCCGCATCGCTCGGCAATCGTCGCCTTCTCGGCCGACGAGGTCTATGCGATCGCCGAACTGATCCGCCGCCAGCGCGGCGGTGCGGCCGTCGTCCTCGGCGCCCTTTCGCCGCGCACGCGCAATGCGCAGGTGGCGCTCTACCAGGAAGGCGACGTCGAATACCTGGTCGCGACCGATGCGATCGGCATGGGCCTCAACCTCGATGTCGACCATGTCGCCTTCGCGCAGGACCGCAAGTTCGACGGCTACCAGTTCCGCAACCTCAACCCGGCCGAACTGGCGCAGATTGCCGGCCGTGCCGGCCGCCATCTGCGCGACGGCACCTTTGGCGTGACGGGGCGTGTCGACCCCTTCGACAACGAGCTCGTCCACCGCATCGAGGCGCACGAGTTCGATCCGGTAAGGGTTCTGCAGTGGCGCTCGAAGGCGTTCGATTATTCCTCGATTGCGGCGCTGAAGAAGAGTCTCGATGCGGGGCCGACGGTTCCGGGCCTTGCCCGGGCGCTACCTGCGGTAGACCAGCAGGCGTTCGAACATTTGACCCGCTACCCGGAGGTCGTCGACATCACCACCAATTCCGAGCGGGTGGAAAAACTGTGGGAAGCCTGCGCGCTGCCGGACTATCGGCGCATTACACCGGCTCAACATGCCGACCTGATCTCGACGATCTACGCGGATCTCGTCCGCCGTGGCACCGTAAACGAGGACTTCATGGCCGAACAGGTTCGGCGCGCCGATCATACGGATGGCGAGATCGACACACTTTCGGCGCGAATCGCGCAGATCAGGACATGGACTTATGTGTCGAACCGGCCGGGATGGCTGGCCGATCCGACACACTGGCAAGAAAAGACGCGGGAAATTGAAGATCGATTATCCGACGCACTACATGAACGGTTGACGAAACGCTTTGTTGATCGCAGGACATCTGTGCTCATGAAGCGCCTGAGAGAGAATGCTATGCTGGAAGCTGAAATCAGTGTGAATGGTGATGTCTTCGTCGAAGGACACCACGTGGGACAACTAACCGGTTTCCGGTTTACGCTGGCGACCGGCGGCGACGGCCCGGATGCCAAGGCCGTGCAGGGTGCTGCCCAGAAGGCGCTGGCGCTCGAGTTCGAGGCGCGGGCCGCACGGCTGCATGCTTCCGGCAACAACGACCTGGCGCTTTCGTCGGACGGTCTCGTGCGTTGGCTCGGCGATCCCGTGGCGCGGCTTTCGGCCAGCGATCACGTCATGCGCCCGCGTGTCATCCTGCTTGCCGACGACCAATTGCAGGCGAACGCCCGCGAGCACGTGGTCGCGCGCATCGAGCGTTTCGTGAACCATCACATCGGTACGGTTCTGAAGCCGCTCGACGATATCTCGCGCGCCGAGGACCTCGAAGGCTTGGCCAAGGGCCTCGCCTTCCAGCTCGTCGAGAACCTCGGCGTGCTCTTCCGTCGCGATGTCGCCGACGACGTCAAGTCGCTCGACCAGGACGGTCGCGCCTCGATCCGCAAATACGGCGTTCGCTTCGGCGCCTATCACATCTTCCTGCCGGCGCTCCTGAAGCCGGCTCCGGCCGAACTCATCACGCTTCTCTGGGCGCTGAAGAATGACGGTCTCGACAAGCCCGGTTATGGCGACCTCATTCCGATGCTCGCCGCCGGCCGCACCTCTGTTGTCACCGATCCATCCTTCGAGCGGACCTTCTACAAGCTCGCCGGCTTCCGTTTCCTCGGAAAGCGTGCGGTGCGCATCGATATCCTCGAGCGCCTCGCCGACCTTATCCGGCCGCTGTTGCAGTGGAAGCCCGGCGCGCAGCCGCGCCCGGAAGGCGCCTATGACGGTCGCCGCTTCACCGCGACGACATCGATGCTGTCGATCCTCGGTGCGACCCCCGACGATATGGAAGAGATCCTGAAGGGCCTCGGCTACCGGGCTGACAGCGTCAAGGCCGAGGAGGCCCAGGCCTTCCTCGCCGGCCAGGATGGTGCCGCAGCCGTTGCCGCCGCCGCTTCCGAGCCGGTGGCCTCCATTGATGATGCCGATGCCGGTGACAGCGCGGCGGAAGCCGAGACTGCAACCGTCGAGGCGCCTGCTGCCGAGGTCGAGCAGGCCGAAGGCGAAGCCGCCGTCGCAGGCGATGCGCAGCCCGCCGAAGCGCAGGTGACCGAGACTGGCGAGCCGGTCGAAGCCAAGCCGGTTCTGCTGTGGCGTCCGGGCACCCGCCAGGACAATCAGCGCCAGGGTGGCGGTCGCCATCAGGGCGACCAGCGTCGCGGCGGCCAGCGCCATGGGCAAGGTCAGGGACAGGGTCGTGACGAAGGTCGCGATACCGGTCGCAAGGGCGGTCAGCAGGCCCGCGGCAAACGCCATGACGGCGGCAAGCCGGAAGGCGGGCCGCGCCAGGATCGCGGTGATCGTCACGATCGTCACGACCGCGGCGGCAAGCCCGGCCAGGGCAAGTTCGAGGCGCGTCCGCCGCGCCGCGAAAAGCCGGTGGATCCGGATTCGCCCTTCGCCAAGCTCGCTGCGCTCAAGGAGCAGATGAAGAAGTAAGGCAGGTCATGGAAAAACAGCCAGCGTCCAACCCGGCATCGCGCCAGCGTCTCGACAAGTGGCTGTTTTTCACGCGGCTGATCAAATCCCGATCGCTTGCGCAAAAGGCGATCGAGGATGGTCGCGTCGCGGTCAACGACCAGCGCGTGACGCAGTCTTCGTTTCAGGTGAAGGCGGGCGACGTTCTGGCGCTTTCATTGGACCGGCGCGACCTGATCGTGCGGGTCCTTGGACCGGGCGACCGGCGTGGTCCCTACGAGGAAGCGCGGCTGCTTTACGACGATCTCACGCCGGAGCAGCCGAAAGAGAGATTGTCGGCCTACGATCTCGCCACGCGCGACCGCGGGGCTGGACGGCCGACGAAGAAGGAGCGCCGGGAGACCGATCGGCTAAAACCCGATTTCGATCGGCGCGAGGACTGAAGCGCGCCGCGATCTTTCAGATCCGCTCTTTGTGCCTGAGGCGTTTGTTTTTTCGCTGGGCTTACCCGCAAAACCGCTCTCCACTTTTGTGCGCCATGCTTTAGAAAACTCTGCCTTTGCTGCGCCTTTTCGCGCATTGAATATTCTTGCAAAGGGTCCATAAAGCCTTTACCTGACAGACCCACGTTGGGTGCATCGGGGTTGCTTCGGCAGCTATGCGCGCCGGACATTCCTAGCATGCGGCAGACGACGAGCATCACCATTGATTGCCGTTTGCCATCAAACGTGAGCATTGGCTGGAGTACCTCATGACGTATGTCGTGACCGACAATTGCATTCGCTGCAAGTATACCGACTGTGTCGAAGTCTGCCCCGTGGACTGCTTCTACGAAGGCGAAAATTTCCTCGTCATCCATCCCGACGAGTGCATCGACTGTGGCGTTTGCGAGCCGGAATGTCCTGCCGAGGCGATCAAGCCGGATACCGAGCCGGGCCTTGATATGTGGCTGAAACTGAACGCTGATTTCGCCTCCAAGTGGCCGAACATCACGGTCAAGCGCGACCCGATGCCGGAAGCCAAGGAGATGGATGGCGTCGAAGGCAAGTACGAGAAGTTCTTCTCGACGGAACCCGGTCAGGGCGACTGAGGCGGAACGGCTCCGACCGTTCGCCGGCGCTGACGCAGCGAAAGCGACCCCGAGCGCCAAACTTGGGGAAAACACGCACTGCGCTCGCAGTTGCGAGAATGGTGGCTTGATGGCTGCCATGCAGCAAATTATTGATTTCGGCAGTTTTTTGTGATAGGTTCCTTCTACTGATCCACAGAGGGTGTTTTTGCGCGCCCGAAAACCATCACGAAAGCAAACGATCTCCAAAACGCGGTTTCTTCCTAGTACGCAACATGGCGTTGCTCTGTTGTGACCGCATTTCATGAGGCTGTTTGCATTCCTTGGACGGACCAGGATGTACCCACCCGGCGGTATCCCCGTCTATCCCGGGCCTCACTGACCCGGCCCCGGCCAGAATGGCCGGCGCGAAACAGGGAGTTTTTGAAACGAATGACGACCCAGCAGAAAAAATCTTCGACACGCCAGGGCTTCAAGACCGGTGAATCGATCGTCTATCCGGCCCACGGCGTTGGCCAGATCGTGGCGATCGAAGAGCAGGAAGTCGCCGGCATGAAGCTTGAGCTTTTTGTCATCGATTTCGAGAAGGACAAGATGCGCCTGAAAGTGCCGGTGGCCAAGGCCGTCAGCATCGGCATGCGCAAGCTCTCCGAAACCGATTTCGTCGACCGCGCGTTGAAGGTTGTGCAGGGCAAGGCTCGCGTGAAGCGCACCATGTGGTCGCGCCGCGCCCAGGAATACGATGCCAAGATCAATTCCGGCGACCTGATTTCCATCGCGGAAGTCGTGCGCGATCTCTACCGCGCCGAAAACCAGCCGGAACAGTCCTATTCCGAACGCCAGCTCTATGAAGCTGCCCTCGACCGCATGGCGCGCGAGATCGCTGCCGTCAACAAAATGTCGGAAACCGAAGCTGTTCGCCTCGTCGAGACCAATCTCAGCAAGGGTCCGAAGCGCGGCAAGGCAATCGACGAAGACGACGCTCAGGACGAAGCCGCATAAGCTGTCCGATTGTACTGAGACTACCAAAAAGCCCGGCCATCGCGCCGGGCTTTTTCTTTGATCGCATGGAACTTTTGCCGTTCGGGCGCATTTCTATTAGCCGGCAGAAATGCGCCGCTTTCGCGCCGGGCGATCTTGGTTCTGTGATCCGTCACCGTTCAGGTTCGTGACTTCGAAGTTAGGGCGCCGCGTCGTTTCTTCAAGTTTCGATGTCGCGGCGCGAGACGCCCCTGCTGCCGGACCCCTCATCCGTCCGGCCATTTGGACTTCACGCGCAATGGCGCCCGGGCGCCAGTCACGGAGTGATCGATGAAGACTCTCACTGCAGACCGGCGGATGATCAAGATCGCCATGGAGGCGCCCTATCTCGAGCGCGACGAGGAGCATAAGCTGGCCCAGGCCTGGCGAAACGACAACGATCAGGAAGCCCGCAACAAGATCGCCATGTCGCACATGCGCCTGGTGATTTCGATGGCGGCAAAGTTTCGCAACTTCGGACTGCCGATGGGCGATCTCGTGCAGGAAGGCCATATCGGCCTTCTGGAGGCGGCTGCCCGTTTCGAGCCGAGCCGCGAGGTTCGCTTCTCGACCTACGCCACCTGGTGGATCCGGGCGTCGATGCAGGACTATGTCCTGCGCAACTGGTCGATCGTTCGCGGCGGCACGAGTTCGGCGCAAAAGGCCCTGTTCTTCAACCTCCGGCGCCTTCGCGCCCGGCTCGCCCAGGGGGACAGGCAGCTTACATCGCAGGCTATGCATGAGGAGATCGCCGCCGCCCTCGGCGTCAGCATCGCCGATGTGCAAACGATGGATGCACGGCTTTCCGGAAGCGATACCTCGCTGCAGGCGCCGGTCGGCGGCAGCGATTCCGACGGCGGCGAAAGGCTGGATTTCCTCGCCAGCGATGCGCCATTGCCAGACGAGCAGGTAAGCGACATGATCGATGGCGAACGGGCCCGCGTGTGGCTCCGCGATGCGCTGGGTGCACTGACGGAGCGCGAGATGCGCATCATCCGCGCCCGGCGGCTTACCGAAGAGGGGGCCACGCTCGAAGAGCTCGGCCTCGATCTCGGTATTTCCAAGGAGCGCGTCCGGCAGATCGAGACCCGGGCGCTGGAAAAGCTCCGGGCGGCGCTCGCGACGAGAGCGCCGGCGCTGACCGCGGGCATTCATTGATCCTTTGCGCCTCGCGTGGTTCGTGCGCAGGATTGCGGTCTGCGCCGCGCAAAGCCTGTACCGTCGTCGCTGTGGCGATCGGATGCCGGGTGCCTCCATCGGTGAGGGCACAGGCATTCGGAGACGCGCCTGCCCGGCGTAGGCGCGGGCCTTTTCGCCTGCGCGATCGACTGCTCGCAAACGGCCTTTGCCGCCAGCCTATTCGGAAACGATTTTCACCTTGTCGCCCGGCTTCACCGTCGAGCTGACCTGCATCGCGTTGATGACCCGGAAGAGGTCGAGCTTGCGGTCCGTTCCCATCATGCGGGCCGACAATGTGGCGATCGTGTCGCCGGACCTGACCGTCACCACCCGGATCCGCAGCGGCTTCAGCGATTGCGTTTCCGCAGGCGTCATGCGGCGGAACGAGCTGCGGAGCTGATTTGCGGTCGGCTCAAGCGCGTTCGAGCCCTTGGGTACGGCGGTGAGGAAGCGGTAGATCCGCGTGTCGATGCGGATGACGGTCACGTCGAAATCCCAGCGGTCGGCCGAGGCGCGCGCGGTTGCGGCCTCCAGGCCGTTGACGCTGATCGGCCTGATCGTGTCCGGCTTCAGGCCGGTGACCCAGCCACTGGCGATATAGTCCGTCAGGCTTCGGCCGCCCGTGTCGGCGACGCCGTCGAAGCGCACGGCAATGTCGCCGGCGCCGGTCGCCAGAACCGCTTCCGCTTTGTTGTCGATCTGGAAGCCGGCGGGTACGTCGAAGCGGATGCCGAGTTGGCCGTGCAGGAAGGTCTGGCCGCGCACATAGCCTTCCTGCGGGCTGTCGCCGTAGAGCAGGCCATCGATGCCGGCGAGATAGTAGTCGCGGCCGCGATCGCCGCTGGTGCCTTCCGGACCGAAGGCGCGGGCGTGCCGGCGCGCGAGGTCGACGCGCTGCGGCGCGTTCGGATGGCTCGACAGGAAGTCGAGGCTCTGGTCGGATTCGGGGTCGACGGCCGTAAAGCGGCTATAGGCGGCCATCGAATCGAGGAAGCGCGCCGCGGCATAGGGGTCGTA
The DNA here is from genome assembly GCF_002940685.1 of Ensifer adhaerens. Classification (GTDB taxonomy): domain Bacteria; phylum Pseudomonadota; class Alphaproteobacteria; order Rhizobiales; family Rhizobiaceae; genus Ensifer; species Ensifer adhaerens_E. The sequence continues at coordinate 77,202 of NZ_PNFP01000008.1, forward strand.
GCCGGCTTCGCCTAGCATGCGCACGCCGATCACGTCGGCCTGGAGCTCCTGGTTGCGGGAGAAGGCCGCGAGCCTCAGCTTGCCGCGGGCGAGCGCCTGCTTGCCGGCGATGTCGGAGGACAGGACCTCGGAGACAACCCGGCTGGCGATCACTTCCGCTTCCTCGCGCTGCTGGCGCTCAATGCCGTGGTTGGCGGTGACGTGGGCCATCTCGTGCGAGAGCACCGCAGCCACCTCGGAGGCATCGTTGGCAAGGGCCAGCAGGCCGCGGGTGACATAGAGATAGCCACCGGGCAGCGCGAAGGCGTTGATCGCTGGCGAGTTCAGGATGGTGATGCGGTAGGACTGCTGCGGGTTCTCGGAGACCGCCGTCAGCGCGCCGGTGATGCGCGCGACCAGGCGTTCGGTCTTGGCGTCCTTGTACTCTCCCCCGTAGCTTGCGACGATACGCGGATGCTCGCGGGCGCCGAGCTGCGCCCGGGGGTCGTTCTTCTGGACTTCCTCGACGATCTGCGGATTGGACGAGGGCGAGACGGTCGGCTCGTAGGTCTGTTCGATCACGGATTGGCATGCGGAGAGAAGCGTGGTCGCAAGCAGCGCAACCACGGCGCGTCCACGCAGCCGTCCGCCCTTCGGCGGGAACCGGTCGTGTGTGACTGTATGCGTCTCCATGCCTCAGCCCGTTTCCCGTCCGCCGCCCCGCCCGCATGTTGCGGGAAAATGGAGCGACAGCGTTGAAAGTCCTACTTTTTTAGCGCGGCAGCGTTGCCCTACCGCGACCTCTCGGTCCTGGTCTTGCTGTATCTGATTTCAGCGCCACCTGCCTAGTTTGTCGAGGTAGAAATAGTTGCCCCGTGGTATCACGGCAACGGATGCGCGAATATTCGCGCCCTGCCGGATATTTCGCGCGTCGCATGGCGCCGCGGTCAAATTGTGGCAATCGGCCGAAGGCGCCGAGAATCCGGCCCGTAGCCTCAAGCATTACCGAGAAAGCGGTCGATCGCCGCATTGTCCCGCCGCTCCAGAAAGCGGTCGAGGGCGTCGTTGGCAATGATACGCCCCCGGTCGAGAAAAAGCACGCTATCGGCCAGTGCCTTCACGTCTTCGGGATGGTGCGTGATCATCAGGATCGTGTTGCCCTCCTCTTCGTGCAGCTCGCGCAGGAGCGTGCGCATGCCGGCGCGCATGCCGGGATCAAGCGCTGCGAAGGGCTCGTCGAGCAAGAGCAGCGGTCGGTTTCGCACGAGCGCGCGGGCGAGCGCAACGCGCTGGCGCTCGCCGCCGGAAAGGGTCGGCGGCAGCCGTTTTCCGAAGCCTTCAAGCCCGACGCGACGGAGTGCGTCTTCGATCCTCTGGCGGTCGATTGCGCTCAGCCGAAGCGCCGGGTCGATGCCGAGGCCGATATTGGTCGCGACGTCGAGATGCGCAAAGAGATTGTTGTCCTGGAAGATCATCGAGACCGGTCGCTCCGACGGTGCCCGGTCGGCGACGTTCTCGCCGAGAATGCGGATCTCGCCGCGATCGGGATCCTCAAATCCGGCAATGAGGTGGAGCAGCGTCGATTTGCCGGACCCGGAGGCGCCGGCGACGGCGACGATGCCGCCGGCGGCGATGGTGCAGTCGAAGTTGAGCGTGGCCGTTTCGAAACGGACCTCGACACCGCGCAACTCGATTGCAGGGACAGGATGGCTCATGCTTTGCGTCCTTCCCGCCGGCGGTCGTTTTCCGCCGTGCCGAGGATGGTAAAGATCAGGCAGAGAAGCCCGAGGAAAAGGGCGAGGCCGGCGGCATCGGCGGTGCGGTAGCTGCCCATGCGGCTATAGAGCAGCCAGGGTAGTGTCACCATGTCTTGGCTGCCGAAGAGTGCGACGGCGCCGAGGTCGCCGAGCGACAGCGCCATGGCAAAGGAAAGCGCCATCAGCAGGGGCTTGCGCAGCGCCGGAACGTCGATCCATCGCAGGCGATGAACGCCGCGGATGCCAAGGCTCGCCGTCAGTCGTTCGGTCCGTGCCGCGTGGGTCGCCATCGCCGGCGCGAGGATGCGATGGACGAAGGGCAGCGCCATCAGGGCGTTGATCGCAACGACGATGGCAGGCGCAAAGCGCGCGACATCGCCGAGCGGACGCAGAAGCAGGAACCAACCCGCGCCAAGCACCACCGGCGGCACCAGCAGGATCAGCGAGGTGCTGGCGGCGATGGCGCCGGCAAAGCCGCGGGCGAGCGACGTGGCTCGGCGTGGCGCGGCGACCGTCGCTGCCGCCCGGATCATCACGGCTGCCATGGTGACGGAGGCGAGCGCCGAGGCAAGCGCGATCGCCGCACTCGTCAGCAGCGCCCGGTGCACTGCCGGATCGCGGGCGAGCTTCAGCAGATCGGCCTCGAGGCCGGAGAAGGCGACGGCGAGGAGCGGCGCGACGAGGAACAGAAAAGCAAGGGTGATCCAGGCGCCATCACCGAGGCGCGCGATGCTTGACGCGCCGTCGAAGCGGCGCACGGTGCGACCACCGGTCATGCCCTCTTCCGGCTCGGTCGCCAGGTGACGCAGCAGGAGCAGCAGCAGGCCGGTCATGGCGATCTGCAGGGCCGACAGCGCGATGGCGCGCGGCGGATCGAAATCGAAGCGCAGCGCCTGGTAGATCGCCACCTCGATGGTGCTGGCCGCAGGTCCGCCGCCAAGCGTCAGCACCAGGGTGAAGCTGGTGGCGCAGAGCATGAAGACGAGGCCTGCCGCGCCGGGCAGGAGGCCGCGCAGGACCGGCCATTCGATGAAGCGGAAGAGCGCGTGGGACGGCATGCCGAGATTGGCGGCGCTTCGCCAGTATTCGGCGGGAATACGCTCGAGCCCGGCCAGAAACAGGCGTGTGGCTAGCGGCATGTTGAAGAAGACATGGGCGATGAGGATGCCGAACAGGCCGTAGATGCTGACGGGTTGCTCAAGACCGAGCCAGCGCAGGCCGGAATTGAGGAAGCCCTGGCGCCCCCAGATCTCGATCAGCCCGAGCGCGCCGACCAGCACGGGCAGGCCGAGCGGCAGCGCCATCAACCGCAACAGCCAGATGCGGCCCTGGAATTGCGGCCGTCGCGCCAGCGACCGGGCGACGGGGATGGCAAAGAGCACCGACAGTAGCGTCGAGAGGGTCGCCTGCAGCAGCGTGAAGCGGGTGACGCGCCAGATATAGGCGTCGAACAGCGCATCGTCGCTCGCGCCGCCCGTCTGGCTCAAGAGAGCAACGATCGCAAGGCCGACGAAAAGCACGAAGGTGCCGAGGCAGACTGCCCCGGCGACCACTGTCATGCGGTTTTCGCGCAGTGCGAACAATCCGGCCTCAGTTCTTGCTCATGGCGGCGAGCCATTCGTCGATCCAGGCCTTGCGGTTCTTCGCGACCTCTTCCGACGGCAGCAGGAAGGTGTTTTCCGGCTTGACCAGCCTGTTGAAGGCGTCCGGCAGCGGCTCCTTGGTCGCTGCGACCGGCATCATCCAGTTGGTCGTCGGGATGATCGACTGGAAGTCCGGACCGGTCATGAAGGCGAGGAACTGCTTTGCCAGTTCCGGTTCCCCGGCATTCCTGGTCATGCCGGCGACTTCGATCTGGATGTAATGCCCTTCGGAAAAGGCGGCCGCCTGATAGCGCTCGCTGTTCTCGGCGACCATGTGGTAGGCGGGCGACGTGGTGTAGGAAAGCACCATCGGCGCCTCGCCCTTGGTGAAGAGGCCGTAGGCTTCCGACCAGCCGGGGGTGACCGTCAGCACGCGGTCCTTCAGTTTCGCCCAGGCAGCGCCCGCCTCGTCGCCATAGACCGCCTTGACCCAGAGCAGGAGGCCGAGGCCCGGCGTCGAAGTGCGCGGATCCTCGATGACGATCTTCTGCGATGCGTCGCCTTCGACCAGTTCCTTCAGGCTCTTCGGCGGCGTCTTCAGCGTCTCGGTGTCATAGACGACGGCGAAATGGCCGTAGTCATAGGGCAGGAAGGTGTCGTCGGAAAAGTTGCCGGGCACCGTCAGGCCGGTTGCTTCGATGCCGTGCCGCGCGAAGAAACCCGTGGCCTTGGCTTCGGCGACAAGGTTGGTGTCGAGACCGAGCACGATATCGGCCTTCGAGGCCTCGCCTTCGAGCTTCAGGCGGGTCAAGAGCTCGACGCCATCGGCGACGCCGACATAGTTGACCTTGCATTCGCAGGTCTTCTCGAAGGCTTCCGCGACCTTGGCGCCGGGTCCCCATTCGGTGATGAAGCTCTCATAGGTGTAGACGGTCAGCGTCTTGTCGGCCGCCACGGCGTGGTGGGCGAAAACAAGGCCTGCGGCGGCAGCCAGAGCTAGCCGGCTAAACAATTTGAGTTGCGATGAATTGGACATGGCGAGCACCTCTCTCCCAAAGTTCGTTGTTGCATGGGAAAAGGGCGTATCGATCCGATCGCGTCTAATCCCTCCGCCGGTATGAGCCGGATCAGGTTCCGCGGGTTGGCGTTTCACGCCTCTCAGCCTCCGGCCGTCATGCGGTCGGGAGGCACCCCGTTAGAGCGGCAAGAGATTTACCGCCGCGTTGGTTCCATGGCAAGCAATGTTTGCGGAGGCGACACAGCGCGCGTCGGGCGTTCCCGCTCATCGGCAATTGCGTTATGACGTCATGCAAGCAACCGTGAGGAGGCCGCCATGCCCGATATGCTCGTTCGACTGTATGCCCTGCCGGCCGAGCCGCAGTCGCGGCTCGGTGCCGGCATCAGCATTCGCCGCGCCATGGCGCCGGAACGCCGCCTGGTCGTCTCCTGGATCGAAGAGACCTTTGGTGCCGGCTGGGCGGGCGAGGCGGAAGCCGCCTTTTCCTCCACCCCGACGCGCATGCATATCGCGGTTGAGGACGACAGGATCGTCGGCTTTGCCTGCCACGATGTGACGGCGCTCGGTTTCTTCGGCCCGACTGGCGTCGACGAAAGCATGCGCGGGCAGGGGATCGGCGAGGCGTTGCTGCTTGCGAGTCTCAAGGCCATGCGCGAGGCCGGCTACGGTTACGCCGTCATCGGCGGCGTCGGGCCGGCGAAGTTCTACGAGCGGGTCGCCGGCGCCATCGAGATTCCGGATTCGACCCCCGGCATTTATGCCGGCATGCTTTTCCCCGATCCGGTGCCGGAAGGTCACTGACGGTTTCCGCAAAATCTGCAGAACCGGTCGTCCGACGGTTTTCTTCGTTTTCCTTCGGCGGTCCTTTGCGCTATGGGCTTTGCCATGGCTCGATCGACCTTCACCATACTGCTTGGCGGCGCCCTTTCGCCGACCGACCGGCTGGCTCACCAGCTGGCCGCAAGTCGCTTCATTGCAGCTGACGGCGGCATGCGCCATGCCCGATTGCTCGGCATCGTGCCCGATGTCTGGGTCGGCGATTTCGACTCGACCGAAGAGGCCCTTCTTGCGGACTACGCTTCCGTCCCGCGCGAGCCCTATCCGGCGGCAAAGGCCGCGACGGACGGCGAGATCGCGGTCGAGGCCGCCCTGTCGCGCGGCGCCGATCGCCTGATTTTCGCAGGAGCCCTTGGCGGCACCCGCAGCGATCATGCCTTCATGCACCTGCTGCACGCCGTCGCCCTTGCCGAACGCGGCCTTTCCGTGTTGATGACCTCGGGCGAGGAAGAGGCCTATCCGCTGCTGGCCGGTTCGCTTGAACTCGACCTGCCCAAGGGTTGCCTCTTCTCGGTGCTGGGCTTGACTGAGCTTACCGGCCTTTCGATCGTCAATGCACGCTATCCGCTCGACGATTTCACCTTGCCGTTCGGTTCGTCCCGAACCGTCTCCAACGTTGCGGAGGGTCCCCTTCGCTTTTCTCTCAAAAGCGGCCGCGCCATCGTGCTCGCCCGCCCCTATGATCTTTCCGGAGCCTGAGCCTTGGCGCCTCCCATTCTGAAACTCGACGACATCTTCCTCACCTTCGGCGGCACGCCGCTTCTGGCTGGCGCCAACCTGCAGGTGGAGCCGGGCGACCGCATCTGCCTGGTCGGCCGCAACGGCTCGGGCAAGTCGACGCTGATGAAGATCGCCGCGGGGCTTGCCGAGGCACAGTCGGGCGAGGTGTTCCGCCATCCCTCGGCGACCATCCGCTATCTGCACCAGGCGCCGGATTTCGACGGCTACGACACGGTGCAGGCCTATGCCGAGGCGGGCCTTGGCCCGAGCGACGATCCCTATCGCGTCGCCTATCTGCTGCAGCATCTGGGTCTGACCGGCGAGGAAGATCCGAAGCGGCTTTCGGGTGGCGAAGCCCGACGCGCGGCACTCGCCCGCGTCATGGCGCCGGAGCCGGACATCCTGTTGCTCGACGAACCGACCAACCATCTCGACCTGCCGACGATCGAGTGGCTCGAAGACGAACTCATTCGCAGCCGCTCGGCCCTGGTGCTGATCTCGCACGACCGACGCTTCCTGGAGAAGGTGTCGACCGCGACCGTCTGGCTCGATCGCGGCCAGTCGCGCCGGCTCGACCGCGGCTTTGCCCATTTCGAGGCATGGCGCGACGAGGTTCTGGAGGCGGAAGAACTGGAGCAGCACAAGCTCGGCAAGGCGATCGAGCGCGAAGAGCACTGGCTGCGCTACGGCGTGACGGCGCGGCGCAAGCGCAACATGCGTCGTCTCGGCGAGCTGCAGACCATGCGGGCGACCTATCGTGGCCACAAGGGGCCGCAGGGGACCGTACAGGCGACGGCCGCCGATGCCAGGGAATCCGGCAAGCTGGTGATCGAGGCCGAGAAGATCACCAAGGCCTATGGCGACCGGACCATCGTCGCGCCCTTCTCGATCCGCGTGCATCGTGGCGACCGCATCGGTCTCGTCGGCCCGAACGGCGCCGGCAAGACGACGCTCCTGAAGATCCTGACCGGGCAGATCGAACCGGATACGGGCACGGTGAAGCTCGGCACCAATCTGGAAATCGCGACGCTCGACCAGAAGCGCGAGGACCTCAATCTCGACGACACGCTGGCGCACTACCTGACGGACGGGCGCGGCGACAACCTGCTGGTCAATGGCGAGCAGCGCCACGTCACCGGCTACATGAAGGATTTCCTGTTCCAACCGGAGCAGGCGCGCACCCCGATCCGCGAGCTTTCGGGCGGTGAGCGCGCGCGGCTGATGCTGGCGCGCATCCTTTCGCGGGCAACCAACCTTCTGATCCTCGACGAGCCGACCAACGACCTCGACATCGAGACGCTCGACTTGCTTCAGGAGATTGTCGCCGGCTTTGCCGGAACGGTCATCCTCGTCAGCCACGACCGTGACTTCCTCGATCGCACCGTCACCTCGACGATCGCGCCGGCGAACCCGGATGCGCCGGATGGACGCTGGATCGAGTATGCCGGCGGCTATACCGACATGATGGCGCAGCGCAAGGGCGCGATCGAGGAGAAGCGCAAGGCGGAGAAGGCGGAAAAGGCCAAGGCCGATGCGGCCGCGCCTGCCGCCGAAGCGCCGAAGGCGGCCAAGGGCAAGCTCTCCTACAAACAGAAATTCGCACTTGAAAACCTGCCGAAGGAGATCGCCAAGGCGGAGGCGGAAGCCGCCAAGCGCGAAGAAAAGATGGCGGATCCCAACCTCTTCACAAAAGATCCAAATGCTTTTGCGAAACTCGCCAAGGAACTGGAGAAGCTGCGCGCCGACCTCGCTCGCATGGAAGAGGAATGGCTGGAGCTCGAGATGTTGCGCGAGGAGCTTGAGGGCTGAAGCGCAACCACGACGGTTCCGCGCGTGGTGGGCAGGTAATACGTTGAATCCTTGCAGGTTTTACCGTTAAACTGGTAAAGGAACGACGGTGTCGCGCGTTGAACGTTCTCACAGGGTATGATAAGTAAAGCTTATTATGTCATTGTGAACGATCCCGATGCCCTTCAAGCTTGAATCCGAAACCATTGGAATGCTTCTGACCGATGTCTCGCGCCTCCTGCGCGGGGCCTTCGACCGCAAGGTCAATGCCATGGATCTGGGCATCACGCCCGGCGAGGCGCGCACGCTGATCCAGGTGGCGCTCACCGAAGGCATCAAGCAGGCCGAAATCGCCACGCGCATGGGCATCGAGCCGATGACGCTGTCGGCCTATCTCGACCGGCTGGAGGCGACCGGGCTCGTCGCCCGTGTTCAGGATCCGGCCGATCGCCGCGCCAAGAACGTCGTCATTACCGAAAAGGCCGGTCCACTGCTTCACGCGCTGATGACCGGGCTTCGCGACATGATGAACGCCTATACCGAAGGGCTCGATGCGGAAGCGCGCGCGCTTCTCTGCTCCAACCTGCGCATCCTGCGCGACAACCTGCGTCAGCTCGATCCGTGCCTTGCCGGCAAGGAAACAACAGGGGAGAAGGCCGAAGTCCGGGTCGGAGCCGCGCAATGACGCGTCGCATGAGCGAGCGGCGCACGAGCATCATCGGTGCCTTCCTGGTGGCGCTCGGCCCCGTTTCCATGGCGCTCTATACGCCGGCGATGCCCGAACTGGTGCGGGCCTTCTCTTCCAGCGAAGCGGCGATCAAGATGACGCTGTCGCTCTATTTCGCCGGCTTCGCCTTTGCCCAGCTTGTCTCAGGCACGCTTTCCGACGTCATCGGCCGCCGCCGGGCGACGCTGATCTTCATGGCGATCTACCTCGTCGGCAGCCTGATGGCGGCCTTTGCGCCTTCGGTTGCGGTGCTGCTCGCCGGCCGCCTGGTCCAGGGCATCGGCGCCTCCGTCGGGATGACGGTTGCGCGGGCGATCGTGCGCGACCAGTTCACCGGGACTGAAGCCGCACGCATCATGAACATGATCGGCATGATGCTGGCCCTCGGACCCGCCGTGTCACCGACGCTTGGTGGCCTGGCGCTCGGGCTTTTCGGCTGGCAGTCGATCTTCTTCCTGATGGTCGGTTTTGCCGCCATGGCCTGTTTCACCGTGCAGTTCTTCATGGCCGAGACCGCGACCCCGGATCCGGCCAAGGGCCACCTGAAGCCGATCCTTGCGGCCTATCGGCGGTTGGTGAGCGACAGCCGCTTCGTTTCCTCGACACTCGTGATCGGCGGGGCGGTCGGCGCACTTTATGCATGGGCGACCATGCTGCCCTTCGTGCTGATCAATGCGGTGGGGCTGACACCGACCGAGTTCGGTGTCGGCATGCTGATGCAGTCGGGCCTTTTCTTTTCGGGAACCGTGGTGGTGCGGCTGCTGATGCGGCGTTTCACGCCGCAGGCGCTGGTGCCGGCCGGCCTCGTCTTCATCGGTGCGGCCAGCCTCGCGCTTGCCTACACCATGCACATGCTGCCGCCGAGCTTCCTCTCGGTCATGCTGCCGATCGGGATTTATGCCTTCGGCATCGCCTTCGTCATGCCCTATATGATGACGGCGGCGATGGCGCCGTTTCCGGACATCGCTGGCACGGCGTCGGCAGTGATGGGTTTCGTCCAGATGGGCTCGGGGCTGCTTGGTGGCGCGATCGCCGCTGCGGTCGGCGCTCCGGTGCTGGCGCTCGGCACGATCATCCCGTGCTTCGGCCTTGTCTGTATCGCGAGCTATGTCTGGTATCGCCGCACCGTTCGCTCGCAGCTGCTCGCCGTGCCGGTCAAGGATCCGCTTTCGGGAGCGGCGGAGTAGAACGCCGCGCGGAAAAGGGATGGATTCGGCCTGCATACAAAAAAGCCTCCGCGAGCGGGTCGCGGAGGCTTTCTTTTTGAGCTGTCGTCGCCTTAGCGGTTGCGCGCGGCCAGCGTGCGCAGGCGCAGCGCGTTGAGCTTGATGAAGCCGGCGGCGTCCTTCTGGTCGTAGGCGCCCTGGTCGTCCTCGAAGGTGACGAGCTTGTCGGAATAGAGCGACTTGTCGCTTTCGCGGCCGATGGTCATGACATTGCCCTTGTAGAGCTTCAGCGTCACTTCGCCCTCGACATGTTCCTGGCTCTTGTCGATCGCCGCCTGCAGCATCTCGCGTTCCGGCGAGAACCAGAAGCCGTAGTAGATCAGCTCGGCGTAACGCGGCATCAGCTCGTCCTTGAGGTGGGCTGCACCCCGGTCGAGCGTGATCGATTCGATCGCGCGATGAGCGGCAAGCAGGATGGTGCCGCCGGGGGTCTCGTAGACGCCGCGCGACTTCATGCCGACGAAGCGGTTCTCGACGAGATCGAGGCGGCCGATGCCGTTGTCGCGACCGTAATCGTTGAGCTTTGCAAGCAGGGTGGCCGGGGACAAGCGCACACCGTTGATCGAGACGGCGTCACCACGCTCGAAGCCGATCTTGATGACGGTGGCCTGATCCGGAGCTGCTTCCGGCGAGATCGTGCGCATGTGCACGTATTCAGGGGCTTCCTGGGCCGGATCTTCGAGAACCTTGCCTTCGGACGAGGAGTGCAGGAGGTTGGCGTCGACGGAGAACGGCGCTTCGCCCTTCTTGTCCTTGGCGACCGGGATCTGGTGCTTCTCGGCGAATTCGAGCAGGTCGGTGCGGCTCTTGAACGACCAGTCGCGCCACGGAGCGATGATCTTGATGTCGGGGTTCAGTGCATAGGCCGAAAGCTCGAAGCGGACCTGGTCGTTGCCCTTGCCGGTGGCGCCATGGGCGATCGCGTCGGCGCCGGTCTTCTTGGCGATGTCGATCAGGTGCTTGGAGATCAGCGGGCGGGCGATCGAGGTGCCGAGCAGGTAGACGCCTTCATAGACGGCGTTGGCGCGGAACATCGGGAAGACGAAATCCTTCACGAATTCCTCGCGGACGTCCTCGATGTAGATCTCCTTGATGCCGAGCATTTCGGCCTTCTTGCGGGCCGGCTCGAGCTCTTCGCCCTGGCCGAGGTCGGCGGTGAAGGTGACGACTTCCGCGCCGAGTTCGGTCTGCAGCCACTTCAGGATGATCGAGGTGTCGAGACCGCCCGAATAGGCGAGAACGACCTTTTTCACGTCTTTATGCGATGCCATGGTTTCCGTCCGTCTGGTCTTGGGGAGGGCGGCGATGCCGCGTGTAAATCTGCGGCACTTTAGCCAGAACCTGCTGGGATACAAGCATTAGAACGCCGGATGTCGCGAATCCGTTGGCAAAAGCGCGGGCGCGGGATTAGGGGAGATGAACCTATGCCGAGGAAACGACGATGGACTTCATCCCCAGCCTTCCAACCCTCCTGACCTTTGCGGCTGCGACGCTGCTTCTGGCGGCCACACCCGGCCCGGACATGACGCTGTCGATCAGCCGCGCGCTCGCCCAGGGCAAGAAGGCCGCGCTCTTCGTCGTGCTCGGCACCAGCTTCGGCATCGTTGTCCATACGCTGCTCGCCGCGTTCGGCATCTCTGCGCTGATCACCGCCTCGCCAACCGCATTCACCATCCTGAAGACCGGTGGTGCCGCCTATCTGCTCTGGCTCGCAGTGCAGGCGATCCGCTTCGGCTCCAGCATTTCCGTCCAGAAGGTCGAGGCGACGGAAGGCAAGGCGCTTGCCAATATCTCGGCTGGCTTCTGGGTGAACCTGTTGAACCCCAAGGTCATCATCTTCTTCATGACCTTCCTGCCGCAGTTCGTCAGCGCCGATGATCCCTCGGTCACCGGCAAGCTTCTGTTCCTCGGCCTGTTCTTCATCACCATCGGCATGCCGGTGAACATGCTGGTCGTCTGCACGGCCGACTGGCTTGCCTCCTGGCTGCAGCGCAACAGGGGCGTGATGCGGGCACTCGACTTCAGCTTTGCCGGCGTCTTTTCGGTGTTCGCGGTGAAGATTTTTATGACGACGGCGCGGTAAACAAAAAGCCCGGACATCGTGGATGTCCGGGCCCTGTCATGAAGTAGTCTTCTGTACTCAGCCGATCAGCAACGCGTCGTCGTCGAGCGTCTGGCCGCGGATGCGGCGGAACATGGCGATCAGGTCCTCGACCTGCAATTCCTTGCGGCTGTCGCCGGCGACGTCGAGCACGATCTCGCCGCCGTGCAGCATGATGGTGCGGTGGCCGTAATCGAGTGCCTGGCGCATCGAGTGGGTCACCATCATAGTCGTCAGCTTGCGCTCCGAGACGATCTTCTGGGTGAGGTTCATCACGAACTCGGCCATGCCCGGATCGAGGGCTGCCGTATGTTCATCGAGCAGCAGGACTTCGGAGCCGGCGAGCGTTGCCATCACCAGTGAGACCGCCTGACGCTGGCCGCCCGAAAGCAGATCCATGCGGTCGCCCATGCGGTTTTCAAGCCCGAGATTGAGCTCGCCGATACGCTCGCGGAAATGCTCGCGCCGTTTCGGCCCGAGGGCAGAGGCCAGGCCGCGTGCCTCGCCGCGCCTGGCGGCGAGCGCCAGGTTTTCCTCGATCGACAGCGCGCCGCAGCTTCCCGTCAGCGGATCCTGGAAGACGCGGGCGACGAGGCCGGCGCGGGCAGCCGTGCCCTTGCGGGTCACGTCGGTCTTGCCGATCGTCACCTGTCCGGCACTCGGCAGCACGTCGCCGGCAAGAACGCCGAGCAGCGTCGACTTGCCGGCGCCGTTGGAGCCGATGACGGTGACGAAGGAGCCCTGCTCGATCGTCAGGCTGACGCCGTTCAGCGCCTGCTTCTGCAGCGGCGTGCCCTTGCCGAAGATGACTTCGATGTTGTTGACGCTGATCATGCCGCACCTCCACGACGCAGGCGGGGAAGGACGAGGGCGAAGGTGACGAGCGCCGCGGTCACGAAGTTGAGATCGGAAGCCTGCAGGCCGAGCATATCGGTCGACAGCGCCAGCTGAATGGCGATGCGGTAGAGGATCGAGCCGAGCACGCAGCCGATCAGCGCGATCAGGATGCCGCGGGCGCCAAGCAGCGTCTCGCCGATGATGACGGCGGCGAGACCGACGACGATGGTGCCGACGCCCGAAGTCACGTCGGCGAAACCGTTTGTCTGGGCAAAGAGCGCGCCGCCGAAGGCGACCAGCGCGTTGGAGATCGCCATGCCCAGATAGATCTGGCGGTTGGTGTCGACCCCTTGAGCGCGGGCCATGCGGGCATTGGCGCCGGTGGCGCGCATCGCAAGGCCGGCATCGCTTTCAAGGAAGCGCCAGACGACGATGACGGCGATGACGACGAGCACGCCGATGAACAGCGGCCGGACGTAGAAATCGCGCAGGCCAAGACCATAGAAGGGCGACAGCATTGTGTCGGCATTGATCAGCGCGACGTTGGGCTTGCCCATGACGCGCAGGTTGACCGAGAACAGCGCGATCATCGTCAGGATCGATGCAAGCAGATTGAGGATCTTGAAGCGTACGTTGAGCATCGCCGTGACGATGCCGGCCGCGGCACCCGCGACCATCGCCACGCAAGCGGCAAGCCACGGATTGACGCCGGCGATGATCAGCACGGCAGTGACGGCGGCGCCCAGCGGAAACGACCCGTCGACCGTGAGGTCAGGGAAGTCGAGAACCCGGAATGCAAGAAAGACGCCGACGGCGACGAAGGCGTAGACCAGCCCCAGCTCCACGGCTCCCCAGAAAGCGATAAGACTCAAGCCCAGACCCTCTTTTCTACCTGTCGCGCGTGGTTGTCGTTATGGGCGCGACGCTCCCGCTTGGCGCATTGCGCGATCCGTGACGGCGCACATGCGGCTCAAAACTCTGGAAGGCCGGTATCGCAAGGATCCCGGGCCCTCATAGCGAACCGCCCCCGTATGGAACGGAGGCGGGCAAAACGCAACAAACTTGAACCTGAAAAGGCCGAAAGCCTTACTCAACGACGCGGGTTGCGCGCTTTACGACACTTTCCGGAAGGGTGACGCCCATCTTCTCGGCGGCCTTCTTGTTGATCACCAGGTCGGAACCGGCGGCGACCTTCACGGCGATGTCGCCGGGGTTTTCGCCCTTGAGGATGCGAACGACCACGTCGCCGGTCTGCTTGCCGACGTCATAGTAGTTGAAGCCGAGGGCTGCGAGCGAGCCGCGGGCAACGGAATCCGTGTCGGCGGTGAAGAGCGGCAGCTTGGCTTCTTCGGCAACGGCGACGGCGCCTTCGAGCGCGGAGATGATCGTGTTGTCGGTCGGCACGTAGATCGCATCGGCGCGACCGACGAGCGCGCGGGCGGCACCCTGAACTTCAGCCGACTTGGTGGCGGCGGATTCGACGACGGTCAGGCCGGCCTTTTCGGCTTCGGTCTTGAGCACGGCGAGCAGCGAGACGGAGTTGGCTTCGCCGGAGTTGTAGAGGTAGCCGATCGACTTGGCGTTCGGCAGGATTTCCTTGATCAGCGCTACGTGTTCGGCAACCGGCGACATGTCGGAGAGGCCGGTGACGTTGCCGCCGGGCTTGTCCATGTCCTTGACGAGCTGGGCACCGAGCGGGTCGGAAACGGCGGTGAAGACAACCGGAATGTCGCGGGTCGAGGAAACGACGGCCTGGGCCGACGGCGTCGAGATCGGAACGATCACGTTCGGGCCTTCGCCTGCGAACTGGCGGGCGATCTGGGCGGCGGTTGCCGGGTTGCCCTGGGCCGACTCGTAGATGAACTTGAGGTTCTCGCCTTCCTTGTAGCCGGCGGCTGCCAGCGCGTCCTTGACGCCGTCGCGTGCCGCGTCGAGTGCCGGATGCTCGACGATCGCGGTTACGGCGACGGTCACCTCATCGGCACGGGCGGGCAGGGTGAATGCCACCGTGGCGGCAAGGGCGATGAGAAGTGAGCGCATGGGTTGTCCTCCAATTGATGTCCCGCTTTCTTAGGAAACCGGTGACATGAAATCAATCGATAGGAACTGCATCACCCATCAAAGTTCTTCATCGATGGGTGATGGCGAGGAACGAAGGACCCGAGCGGACGCTTCGTCTCAATCCTCGCCGTGATTGGCGATCATCATCGCCTCGAAGGCGAGGCGATCGACCTTGCGCATGCGCTCGGATTCCGATTTCAGCTGGCCGCAGGCGGCGAGGATGTCGCGACCGCGCGGGGTGCGGATCGGCGAGGCGTAGCCGGCCTGGTTGATGAAGTCGGCGAACTTCTCGATGTGCTCCCAGTCGGAACACTGGTAGTTGGTGCCGGGCCAGGGGTTGAAGGGGATGAGGTTGATCTTCGCGGGCACGCCCTTCAGGAGCTTTACCAATTGCTTGGCGTCCTCGAGGCTGTCGTTGACGTCCTTCAGCATCACGTATTCGAAGGTGATGCGGCGGGCGTTCGACAGGCCAGGATAGGCGCGGCAGGCGTCCATCAGCTCCTTCAGCGGGTACTTCTTGTTGATCGGCACGAGCATGTCGCGCAGGTCGTCGCGCACCGCATGCAGCGAGATCGCCAGCATGACGCCGATCTCCTCGCCGGTGCGGTAGATTTCCGGCACGATGCCGGAGGTCGACAGCGTGATGCGGCGCTTGGAGAGCGACAGGCCCTCGCCGTCAGACGCGATCAAAAGCGCGGTCTTCACGTGCTCGAAGTTGTAGAGCGGCTCGCCCATGCCCATCATGACGATGTTGGTGATCTTGCGGCCTTCGGCGGGCACGATCGCGCCCTGCGGCGTGTCGCGCTCCGGGAAGTCGCCGAGCCGGTCGCGGGCAAGCAAGAGCTGCGCCAGGATTTCCTCGGCCGTCAGGTTGCGCACCAGCTTCTGCGTTCCGGTGTGACAGAAGGAGCAGGTGAGCGTGCAGCCGACCTGGCTCGAGATACAGAGCGTGCCGCGGCCTTCCTCGGGAATGTAGACGGTTTCGATCTCGACCGGTCGGCCGGCGCCGCGCGCCGGGAAACGCAGCAGCCACTTGCGGGTGCCGTCGCCGGAAATCTGCTCCTCGACGATTTCGGGCCGGGCAATGGTGAAATGCTGCTTCAGCATCTCGCGCATGTCTTTCGACACGTTTGTCATGTGATCGAAGTCGGAGACGCCGCGCACGTAGAGCCAGTGCCAGAGCTGGCTGACGCGCATCTTGACCTGGCGTTCCGGCACGCCCTTTTCGACCAGTGCCTTGGCCATGTCCTCGCGCAGAAGGCCGATCAGCGACGGCTTTTCCGCCTCTACGGCTGCGCGTACCTGCGGCGCCTTGGCGATTTCCACCCGGTTCAGAATTTCAGTGGCTGCCATGCTCATGATGTCCTGTCATACGGCGTGAGGCCGTCCGGAGAGCGGGTCCGGAAATCGTCCTGATGCGCGAATTGAAATCGGTCGAGCCATCGAAAGCGGCCAATCGGGGCGCGGAGGCTCTCAAGTTGGCCGGGCTTTAGCATTGTTTTGGCCCGGAGTCACGAGGCAGCCCCCTCGAACGCAAAAGGCCGGCTTTGCAGCCGGCCTTTTGCGCGTGACGTGTCGTCCCGTGATTACTTGCAGGCCTCGATCTGCTTCAGCGCGGCCGAGATGCCCGAGAGCGAGTAGGAGTAGGAGGTTGCCGTGCCCTTGCGCGACTTGGCGTTGACCGACATGGCCTTGCCGTTCTTCATCGCGGCGACGAGTGCCGGCTCTTCAGCAGCGTTTTCCACCCAGGCGGAGTTGCCCTTGGTGAACATCACGAAGGTGCGGCCGTCGATGACGACGTTGACCTTGGAGTTTTCCTGCAGAGCATAGCCCATCATCGCCTGCGGCTCATAGCTGATGTTCTGGCCGGGGCGCTGGGAGACGAGGAAGAAGATGTCGCCGTGGTCGACGCCGGCCGGGCTCTTTTCCTTCGGAACGGAGAGGACGTAGCAGACCTTGCCGCCGCCGGCATTGTAGGAATAGGCGCCCCAGGCGTTGAACTGCTGGATGCGTGTCGGAGACTGGGCGGCAGCCATGCTGGCGGTCGCCAGAACGAGTGCGATTGCCGTTGCGATCTTTCTTACAAACATGAGGTCCTGCCGCTTTTCTTGCTTTTCGATCACCCGAAACAGGTCAGACGGGCGACGCGTAGTCATGATTTGAATTTGTTTTGACTTAATTCAGGTTACCAAACCGTCAACGATGGCCGAAAACCGCGGTTTTAGCCCCGAAACGGAGCAGTTTGCCCCAGTGCACAGTGCCTTTCGACCGCCGATTCGCGCCTTCGCCGAACCGCGGTCGATGCCGGATGCGCGTTGCCTCGGAATGCCCGTTCCAGAAGGTTTCCTGCCCCAAGCCATTGCATGGCGTCAGTCGCGCCAAATCGCGCGACCAGCGTCACTTGCAGATCTATGCCACAAAGAATTGGGCAAGAGTTTGACTTTCGGGCGGGAATGCGGCGCCACAACCGAACGGCTGCCTCCAGCGTCAGCTCTCTGGCGTATCGGCCAGCGTCTCGTCGGCCTTGCTATAGTGCGTTTCCTTGATCTGCCCGCTGATGGCGGCAAAGGCCGCGGTCAAGACGGCGACGTCGTCCGAGAAGCCGACGACCGCCAGCACATCGGGGATGATGTCGATCGGCAGCACGAAATAGGCAAGTGCTGCGAGCAGGATGCCGCGGGTCCGCGTCGGCGTCTTCGGATCGATCGCGCAATAATAGGCCGCCACCAGATCGCGGCTGAAGGGGATCTGGCGCGCTGCCCGGCGAAAGGTCGGCCAGAAGCGGCGCTTGACGCGCTTTTCCCGGCGCTCCTGCTCGGATTCTTCGCCAGGCAAGAGAATTTCACCAATCTTGATGTCGTCCATCGTCCCGCTTCCGCTGTTGCAGCGCTTTCAATATGGGGATTGGCAGGTCTATTTCAAATGGTCGGGCATGCGGCCGGCGGCTGCCTTGTCCATGCGCGCCGCCAGCTTGAAGTCGAGTTCCGTCAATCCGCCGGCGTCATGGGTCGTCAGCGTCACGTCGACGCGATTGTAGACGTTGAACCATTCCGGATGGTGGTTGAGTTTTTCGGCGACGATCGCACATTCGGTCATGAAGCCGAAGGCTTCGACGAAGTTCTTGAAGCGGAACGCCTTCCAGATCGAGTTTCCGTCTTCGCCCCTGACCCAGCCTTCCATCTTGTGCAGATTGTCGGCAATCGTCGCTTCGTCCAGTTTCTCCGCTGCCATCGTCTCTCTCCCTCGCATCCGCCTGTTCTCAGACCGAGCTGTCGCGTATAAGCGTCTGCAATCTCCAGCCTTTCGAAACTGAATAGCATGAAACCGGTCAGAGTTCTTTTCGTTTGTCTCGGCAACATATGCCGGTCGCCGCTGGCCGAGGGGGTGCTGCGGGAACTGGCAGGCCGCAAGGGTCTGAGCCCGGTGCTTACGGTGGATTCGGCCGGCACCGGCGCCTGGCATGTCGGCGATCCGCCCGACCGGCGGTCGATAGAGGCGGCGCGGCGGCACGGCATCGATATTTCGGAGCTGCGCGGGCGCCGCGTGGCGGCGGCAGATTTCAGCGACTTCGACCTTATCCTCGGCATGGACGAGAACAATGTCGGCACCCTGAAAAGGCTGGCGCCGGAAGGCACGGCAGCGAAGGTGCACCTCTTTCTGGATTATGCGTCCGGTGACGGCCAGGACGTGCCGGACCCCTATTACGAAGGGCCGGAAGCCTTCGAGGCGCTTTACCAGATGCTGGAGGCCGGATGCTCGTCGTTGCTCGAAAGGCTCGGCGAACGCGCCTCGTGAAGCGGGAAGACCTCTTCGGTCAGGTACGGTCCGCCGCCGACCGAATCGCGCGAGGAGAGCAGCACGAAGCGGGAGACCGCAAAGAGCGAGGTCATGAAATTGCCGCGCCCCGAAAGGTACTCGACCACATCCTCGACGCGGCTGGAGCGCAATCGCGCAAGCGTCACGTGCGGGGTGAACTTGCGCGGGTCCGGCCCCAGTCCGAGCCTCTGGCAGATGCGCTCGATTTCGGCCTGCAGCGCATACATTTCCGGATGGTTGCTGACGCCGGCCCAGACCGAGTGCGGCTTCTTCGAGCCGAAGGCCCCGGTGCCGGTCAATTGCAACTGAAACTCGGGACGTTCGATGCGATCGAGCTTGTCGATGATCTCGTCGGCGGTGCGCCAGTCGACGTCACCGATGAAGCGCAGGGTGATGTGGTAGTTCTCCACATCGATCCAGCGAGCTCCGGGAAGACCTCCGCGCAGCAATGAAAGACTCATTGCAGCATTGCGCGGAATTTCGAGGGCGGTGAATAGTCTCGGCATGGCGAGCTCCCCGAATCTCTTGCAGATGTCTTAGCGAATCACGCATCGCACCTGCACGCAACTGGTATTTGACACTTCAGAATATTAACGTTCTCTTAACTGTGGACGATGCCATCACTCCGTCTTGTTCAGCGTTGCCAGGAACCGCTCGACGACGGGCAGCGCTCTTTCGACCATGACGCCGACGCCGTCGCCATTGGGATGCATGCCGTCTTCCAGCTTGAGTTTCGCCTCCGTCACCACGCCGTCGAGAAAGAACGGATAGAGCTCCAGCCCGTGTTTTTCGGCGAGCTCCGGATAGATCGGGTTGAAGCGGGCGGCGTAGTCGGCGCCCATGTTCGGCGGCGCCATCATGCCGGCGAGAAGCACCGCAATGCCACGATCCTTGAGACGTGCGATCATCGCCTCGATGTTCTTGCGGGTCTCTTCAGGCGGAATGCCGCGCAACGCGTCATTGGCGCCGAGTTCGAGGATCACGCCCTTGGTACCGTCCGGCACCGACCAGTCGATGCGGGCAAGACCGCCGGAACTCGTGTCGCCGGAAACGCCGGCGTTCGCGATCGTCACGTCGAAGCCCTTTTCCTTCAGCGCCTTTTCCAGTCGGGCCGGGAAGGCGTCCTGCGGCGGGAGCTGATAACCGGCCATCAGGCTGTCGCCGAACCCGATGAGGCTGATCGTCTCGGCACGTGCCGTCCATGATAACGCAAATGTCATCATCAGTGCCAAGAAAACCCGTTGAAATCCTTTTAATGCCATGGGCCTGTTCCTAAATCCCGAATGCCGTTTCTGTTCCCCACTTCGTTTCATATAGGGTTGTTTCGCTTGGCCAGCACCATCATCGAACTCAAAAACGCGGATCTGACGCTGGGCGAGGCGGCCGCCTCGGTGCATGTGCTGAAAGGCATGAGCCTGACCATCGATGCCGGTGAATCCGTCGGCATCGTCGGCCCGTCGGGTTCGGGCAAGTCGACGCTTCTGATGGTGCTTGCCGGGCTCGAGCGGCTGGATCGGGGCGAGATCGTCATCGACGGCACGCCGCTGCACCGGCTCGACGAGGACCGGGTGGCGGATTTTCGCGGGCGCAACATCGGCATCGTCTTCCAGTCCTTCCATCTCATTCCCAACATGACCGCGCTCGAAAACGTCGCCGTGCCGCTCGAGCTTGCCAATGTCGCCGGCGCCTTCGAGATCGCCCGCAAGGAACTCGTTGCCGTCGGCCTTGGCGAGCGGCTCAGCCACTATCCCGGCCAGCTCTCGGGCGGCGAGCAGCAGCGCGTGGCGATCGCCCGGGCGCTGGCGCCCTCACCGAAGCTTCTGATCGCCGACGAGCCGACCGGCAACCTCGATGCCGAAACCGGACGCCAGATTGCCGACCTGCTTTTCGCGGAACAGCGTGACCGCGGCATGACACTCGTTCTCGTGACCCATGATGCCGCCCTTGCCGATCGCTGCGCGCGGCAGGTGCGGGTGCGTTCGGGCGAGATCGTCGCCGGCGGCGAGGCTGGTCCGCTGGCGGCGGCGCCGGTTCAGCAGGCGGCCTCCGCATGACCGGCGCGTCACCGGTTCGGCTGCGGCCGCTGCTTGCCCTGCGGCTGGCGCTGCGCGAGATGCGCGGCGGGCTCAAGGGCTTCTACATCTTCCTTGCCTGCATCGCGCTCGGGACGGCGGCGATCGCCGGCGTCAACTCGCTGTCGCAATCGATCACGGCGACGATCGCCTCGCAAGGGCAGGAGCTGCTCGCCGGCGACATCCGCTTCGAACTCAACAATCGCGTCGCGACGACCGAAGAGCGCGCCTATCTCGACGGTCTTGGAACGGTTGCGGTTTCTGCCGGCCTCAGGTCGATGGCGCGGCTGCCCGACGGCTCCAACCAGGCGCTGGTGGAACTGAAGGCGGTCGATGCCCTCTATCCGCTCTATGGCAGGCTGGAAAGCGAACCCGGCAGGCCGCTGCACGACCTCATCGCCCGCGACGGCGACGTCTTCGGCGCCGTCGTCGCGCCTCTGCTGCTCGACCGCCTGAACGTCAAAGTGGGAGACGAAATCCTTCTCGGCAACGCCCGTGTCCGGATCACCGGCACGATCACGCGCGAGCCGGACGCGCTTTCCGACGGATTCGGCTTCGCGCCGCGCCTGATGGTCTCGGAAGAAGCCTTGGCGGCGACGGGACTGGTGCAGACCGGAAGCCTTGTCGAACACACCTACAAGCTAAAGCTCGCCGACCCGCCACGGGTCGCGACCGTTCGCGCGGAGGCGGAGAAGCGTTATCCGGCCGCCGGCTGGTCGATCCGCACCAGCGGTAACGCAGCACCGGCGCTGACGGCCAACATTACGCGCTTCTCGCAGTTCCTGACGCTTGTTGGCCTGACGGCGCTGATCGTCGGCGGCGTCGGCGTCGCCAATGCGGTGCGGGCCTATCTCGATGCCAAGCGCAGCGTGATCGCGACCTTCAAATGCCTGGGTGCGCCGGCCGCGCTGGTGGCGATGATCTATCTCGCGCAGATCCTGATGATCGCCCTGATCGGCATCGTCATCGGGCTCGCGATCGGCGCGCTGATCCCCTTCGTCGCGGCGCAGTTCCTGGCCGAGCTGCTGCCGATTTCGACCGCCTTCCATCTCTATCCGGGCGCGCTTGGGCTTGCCGCCCTCTTCGGCGTGCTGACGGCCTTGACCTTCGCCATCCTGCCGCTCGGTCGGGCGCGCGCCATTCCGGCGACCGCGCTCTTCCGTCAGCAGGGTTTCGATCCCTCGGGCTTTCCGGCCTGGCCCTATCTGCTTGGCGCCGTCGCGTGTCTTGCCGCGCTCGCGGGCCTCGCGATCTGGACGGCTTACGACCGCTATATTTCGCTTGTCTTCCTCGGTGCGATCGCCTTCGCCTTCATCGTGCTCCGACTGGTGGCGCTCGCGATCGCCTGGCTTGCGCGCCGCAGTCCGCGGGTCAATTCGCCGGCACTCAGACTGGCGATCGGCAACATCCATCGGCCCGGTGCGCTGACGTCCTCGGTCGTTCTGTCGCTCGGCCTCGGGCTCGCGCTCCTGGTGACGCTCGCGCTGATCGACGGCAACCTGCGCCGCGAACTCACCGGCAACATGGCCGAGCGGGCGCCGAACTTCTTCTTCGTCGATATCCAGAGCAACGAGATCGAAGGCTTCCGCGGGGTCCTCAACCAGACGATACCCAAGGGCAAGGTCATCGAGGTACCGATGCTGCGCGGTCGCATCATCGCCTTCAACGGCGAGGACGTGAACAGCCGCAACGTGCCGCCCGCCGGCCAATGGGTGCTGCGCGGCGACCGCGGCATCACCTATGCCAAGAACAAGCCGGAGAACTCGACGCTGTCGGAGGGCGCCTGGTGGCCGGCCGACTACAGCGGAGAGCCTCTCGTCTCGTTCTCGGCGGAGGAGGCCGGAGAACTCGGCCTGAAGATCGGCGACACGGTGACCGTCAACGTGCTCGGTCGCAACATCACCGCCAAGATTGCCAACTTCCGCAATGTCGAGTGGGAATCGCTGTCGATCAACTTCGTCATGGTGTTCTCGCCGAACACCTTTGCCGGCGCGCCGCATGCCTGGCTGGCGACCGTGATCGATCCCTCGGCGACGCCGGAAGAGGAAGCGGCGGTTCTGAAGGCCGTCACCAATGCCTATCCGACGATCACCAGCGTGCGGGTGAAGGACGCTCTCGACATTGTGAACGGGCTGCTCGGACAGCTGGCAACGGCGATCCGGGCGGCTGCGGCAGTGGCCCTCGTCGCCTCCGTGCTGGTGCTTGCCGGCGCGCTTGCTGCCGGCAACCGGGCGCGCGTCCATGACGCCGTCGTCCTGAAGACGCTGGGCGCGACGCGGGCGACGCTGATCAAGGCGTTCAGCTACGAATATGCCATCCTTGGTCTTGCAACCGCAGTTTTTGCGCTGTTTGCCGGCGGTATCGCCGCCTGGTTCGTCGTCAACCGCATCATGACGCTGCCGTCGAGCTTCCTGCCCGACGTGGCGATCGTGACGGTTCTGGCGGCGCTGGTCATGACGGTGGGTATTGGCCTGGCCGGCACATGGCGCATTCTCGGGCAGAAGGCGGCGCCGGTCCTGCGCGAGCTTTGACGGGCCGAGTTAACCGTAAACCCTGTCGCACCGGGCGCGATTCGGTCCGGTGCGACCGAATCCAAAGCGGCCGGGTCTTGTGTACAGCGGGTTTCGGCATCATATTTGTCCACAGGCATGCTGGAGCTCCGCAGCGGCGCCTGGGCGTGGAAGCAAGTCTTCCAGGGCGAACCTCGCCGCCCGACACCGTAACATCCACCGGAGCTTGAATGAGGAAACAATGGCTGATCTGAGAAATTACCAAACCCGAATGTCGCCCGCCGGCGCTCAGGCGGGTGCCGTGATCGACGAAGGCCTTCGCGCATACATGCTGAAGGTCTACAACCTGATGGCGCTCGGTCTGGCGATCACTGGCGTCGCCGCCTATCTGGCGTTCCAGATGGCGTTTTCGGATGGCCAGCTGACCGCCTTCGGTGCTGCGATCTATACGAGCCCGCTGAAGTGGGTGGTGATGCTGGCGCCGCTGGCGCTCGTGTTCTTCATGAGCTTCCGCATCAATAGCATGAGCGTTTCTGCCGCGCAGACGACGTTCTGGATCTATGCGGCCCTGATGGGCCTGTCGCTGTCGTCGATCTTCGTGATCTACACCGGCCAGAGCATCGTTCAGACGTTCTTCGTGACCGCAGCTTCGTTCGGCGCCCTGTCGCTCTACGGCTACACCACGAAAAAGAGCCTGTCAGGCATGGGCTCGTTCCTGATCATGGGTCTGTTCGGCGTCATCATCGCGTCGATCGTCAACATCTTCCTGGCGTCTTCGGCGCTCGCCTTTGCGATCAACGTGATCGGCGTGCTGATCTTCGCAGGCCTTACCGCCTACGACACGCAGAAGATCAAGGAAATGTACTACGAAGCCGATGACAGCACCGTTGCCGGCCGCAAGGCGATCATGGGCGCGCTGACGCTCTACCTCGACTTCATCAACCTGTTCATGTTCCTGCTCCAGTTCATGGGCAACCGGAACAACTAAGTCTGAACAGCAGACGGAAAAGGCGGCTTCGGCCGCCTTTTTTGTTTCCTGAAGCGGCTTGAAAGCGTCCGGGCTCCGTGGGAGTGAAAGGACGACGAAACCTTGGGATCCAGTCTTCCGCCATGTCCTTGACCCTGCGCGACGCCACGCTGGCCGATCTTCCCGTCATCACCGAGATCTATCGCGAATCCGTATTGAACGGTGTGGCGACCTACGAGATCAACCCGCCATCCGAAAAGGAGATGCGGAGCCGGTTCGAGACGATCATCGGCAATGGCTACCCCTATATGGTCGCGGTGGACGGCGACCGGACGATCATCGGTTATGCCTACGCATCCGGCTTCCGCACGCGTGCGGCTTATCGCTTCCTGGTCGAGGATTCCATCTACCTGGCGCCGGAGGCGCGCGGCAAGGGGGCCGGCAAGGCGCTGCTGGTCGAACTCGTCCGTCGCTGCACTGAGCTCGGCTTCCGCCAGATGGTTGCGGTCATCGGTGGCGCCCATCCGGCCTCGATCGCCGTGCACCGCTCAGTCGGTTTCGAGCACCAGGGAACAATGAAGGCGACCGGTTTCAAGCACGGCCGCTGGCTCGACACGGCGATCATGCAGCTTGCGCTCGGCGAGGGCCAATCGAGCGATCCACCGGAGGATGTTTATCCGGATACACTGTACGGAGTCTGATTGCAGTCGGCTCTTTTGAATTGCAGGCCGGCAAGAAGCTTACGGCCGTCCAGGCGGTGAGCCGTTGTTGCGACAAGGCGTTTGCACGGCCGTCGTCGAAGGGGCGGGAAGCCGCATGTTCTCTCGCCACCAGGCGACGGTTCGCGCGATGCCGTGGTCCAACGTGATGCGTGCCTTCCAGCCAACCACTTCCTCTGCCAAAGCTGGAGACGGGCATAGATCGATGTCACCGGATGTGACGGTCCGAAGAAACTCGACCAGTGCCGGGTCCGCGCCGCTTGCTGCAATGATCAGCGTCGCGACCTCCCGCATGGTCGGAGCATGGCCTGAGGCGATGTTGACGATTGATGCCCCCTGTGCGTGCACCATGGACAGACGGTACAGCGCCTCCACAGCATCATCCACGAACAACAGGTCCCGTCGCTCGTTCGGTCGGCGGACGATCGAGTGCTCTCCAACAAGGCAACACCGGATCAATGACGGGATGAGGAACTCGTCTGACTGGTTCGGCCCGAAAACAAGGGAAAGCCGGGCAGTCACGATCGGGAACGGCAATCGCTGCTGCAACGCCTCGACATAGTGGGCGCCTGCAACGAGGGCGGCGGCATAGGTTGTTTTCGGCACTTCCCGCTGTGTTTCCACATGCGGCATGGGAGTTCCACCATAGGCGGCCAAAGTTCCAGCGCGCACGAAAGCGATCGGGGGTACACGCGCCTCGGCGGCTACCGCTATCGTAGACAGGAGGCCGAGCAGATCCTCCTGGACGCTTCCAAAGGCATCGCCGAGCCCGGGTTCCGGCTTACGTCTCGTTGCGGCGGCAAGGTAGAAGACGTAGTGGGGCATGGCCGTCTCAAAGCAGCGCTGAAGTGCCTTGCGGTCGTCCAGGTGCAAAATGTGCAGCTGAATGTCAGCACGTACCTGCTCCAGACGGTGCAAGTTGGTTTCGGGCCGAGCCAGCACGTGGACGGTGTGCTTCTCCTCCAGAAAGCGCGCCACCAGGTGCGAGCCGATAAATCCGGCGCCGCCAATGATCAATACGTTCGCCATCGTCCTCTCCCAGGGAGGCTCTGAAACGCGCTGCGTTTAAACGGCCTCATGCAACGCGCTTTTACGCATGTCGTCGCATAGCCGCTGCGCACTTTTGTGCGAGATGTTCTGGAGCGCCGCGGGTGCATATGAACGCACCAGGACGCTAGCACTTTGATTCTAGATCATCTTTGTGCCTTAAGTGATTCCACTTGAGGGCAGGATGCTCTAGGTTTCCACCAGTCGCAGCACCTTGTCGAACACCTTCAGCACCTGCGCGAGCTCGTGGCCGCGCTTGAGAATGGTGCCGTGGACGTTGAGCACGCTGAAAGCGCCCTGCTTTGCCGCCAGTTTCGGATTTTTTTCGATCCGATAGAGCGGCATCTCGCCCGAACGCTTGAACACCGAAAAGACCGCGCGATCCTTCAGGTGGTCGATGGCGTAATCCCGCCACTCACCTTCGCCGACCATGCGACCATAGACCCAGAGGATTTGGTCCAGCTCACGGCGATGAAAGGTGACGGGGAGGGGGTCCTTGGCGTTCCTGTATTCGTGAAAATCGACAACCACATCCGAAGTGGTGTGGCGCTGAAGTCGCGCCTCGCCTTCCGGCAAGTCCGGCTCATCGGTCATCGGCAATCCGGCCTTCTGTTGTGACAGAACGATAACAGTGTGCCTGACACGAGCCGAAAAGCAAGCCAGAAGCCATGGGACGGTGACGTCATTTCTTGCCTCTGCCCCATTTCAGTCAAACCGGCGCCCCAATTCATCGCAAAACTCGCGAGCGCTGACGGACAGAGTCGTTGCCACCGTATGTCCGGTCAGGTCGTCATGCTGCGGGAGTTCACCGAACGCAGCCATGGCCGGTTCGGTCCGGTAACTTCGAACCCTCAGCCCCAGCCCCTCGATGCTGCCGGGCCGAACCAACCCCTTGCGCTTTGCCGCCCTTACAATTTTCCCTGAGGGCCGGCGAGCACGGCCGCGGCGCCGATGATCGCGCCCGGCGTTTCCTTGTCTTTCATCGACTGCAGCAGGATCGCGCAACCGCTGTTGCCGGGGCGCTCTGTCAGCACCGTTGCCGGCAGCGTGAACGTTGCGGGCTGGCCGTCCCACATCCCGATCGTCTGGATGTCGCGCACCGCATGCCAATAGGGGATTTCCTTGCCGGTGTTCTCGCCCTTCTCCATCTTGACGACTTTCGCGCGATCGAAATAGACGACGACGACATTGGCCTTGCCGATGCCGTTGCCGATCGTGATCTGGATTTCGTCGCCGAGGATCCTGGCGTCGACGGGAACGGCAAGTCCCTTGCCTTCCGCCTTCATCGTTTCCAGCCGTGCCTTGATGGCCTGCAGGTTGCCGCCGTTCAGGTGATCGCGGCCGTTCAGGATCGCCTGCGGTGTGTAAACGCCGTTGCGCCCGAGCATGCGCGCATAGGCATATTGCCGCTCGGTGTTTTCCTTCGATGCCAGCGTGTCGGCCCAGCCGAGATAGTTCCAGTAATCGACGTGATAGGCGAGCGCCACCACATCGCCCTCGTCGACCAGCGTCTTCAGCGCCGCGTCCGCCGGCGGACAGGAAGAGCAGCCCTGGCTCGTGAACAGTTCGACAACGCCCTTGACCGCCTGTTTCTCCTGCGCCCCGGCAGGGGCACCGGCGGCTGCGAGCAGCCCGAAAGCCAGTGCAACAGGACGAATGAAAGAACGGTCTGCGGATGTCATGGCGTCACTTCGTTACCGGCCGTCGGCCTACTCCTTGTGGGGGAGTTCACTACATACGACGGCGCTCCATCAACGGGAAGTCACGTTGGAGTGAGGTGGCAGGTGAGCGCGATCCAGTACCGGATCGCCTGCGGGTGCCCCTCAAGGAAAGAGCCGGGGCGCCTTTCGGCGTCCCGGCTCCAGAGCCTTGAACGTGGTCGTGCGATCAGGCGGCGAGGTCGCGCAGAACCGTCTGCAGGATGCCGCCGTTGTTGACGTAGGTGACTTCGTCCAGCGTATCGATGCGGCAGACGAGCGGCACGTCCTTCACGCTGCCGTCGCCATAGGTGACCTTGGCAACGCGCTTTTCGCGCGGCTGGACGTTGGCGAGGTTCTCGATCGTGACGATCTCGTCGCCCTTGAGGCCCAGCGATTCCCAGGTCGTGCCTTCCTCGAAGACGAAGGGAATGACGCCCATGCCGACGAGGTTCGAACGGTGGATGCGCTCGAAGGACTGCGCGATGACGGCCTTGACGCCGAGCAGGTTGGTGCCCTTTGCAGCCCAGTCGCGCGACGAACCGTTGCCGTATTCGACGCCGGCGAAGATGACGAGCGGAACGCCCTCTTCCTTGTACTGCATGGCGGCGTCGTAGATCGACATCTCTTCCTTCGACGGATAGTGGATGGTGTAGCCACCTTCCTTGCCGTTCGGGCCGAGCATGTGGTTGCGGATGCGGATGTTGGCAAAGGTGCCGCGCATCATCACCTCATGGTTGCCGCGACGCGTACCGTACTGGTTGAAGTCGGCAACGCCGACGCCATGACCGATGAGGTAGGCTCCGGCCGGCGAGGCGGCCTTGATCGAACCGGCCGGCGAGATGTGGTCGGTGGTGATCTTGTCGCCGAAGAGACCGAGCACGCGCGCGCCCTTGATGTCGGAGATGCCCGAACCGGACTTGCCCATGCCGACGAAGTAGGGCGGGTTCTGCACGTAGGTCGAGGCATCGTCCCAGGCGTAGGTCTGGCCCGGAGGAACCTGCACGGCCTGCCAGTTTTCGTCGCCCTTGAACACGTCCGCGTACTTGGTCGCGTAGAGTTCGCGGGTGACGTACTTGAAGATGAACTCCTGGATTTCCTTCGAGGTCGGCCAGATGTCCTTGAGGTAGACCGGCTTGCCGTCCTTGTCCTCACCGATCGGCTCCTTGGTCAGGTCCTTCTGGACCGTGCCTGCGAGCGCGTAGGCGACGACGAGCGGCGGCGAGGCGAGGTAGTTCGCCTGGACGTCCGGCGAGATGCGGCCCTCGAAGTTGCGGTTGCCGGAGAGAACGCCGGACGCAATCAGGCCTTTGTCGTTGATCGTCTTCGAGATCGGTGCCGGCAGCGGGCCGGAGTTGCCGATGCAGGTCGTGCAGCCGAAGCCGACGAGGTTGAAGCCGAGCGCGTCGAGATCCTTCTGCAGGCCGGACTTGGCGAGGTATTCGCCGACGACTTGGCTTCCCGGTGCGAGCGAGGTCTTGACCCACGGCTTGGACTTCAGGCCCTTGGCAACGGCGTTGCGGGCGAGAAGGCCGGCTGCGATCAGCACCGACGGGTTGGAGGTGTTGGTGCAGGACGTGATCGCGGCGATCGCGACGTCACCATGGCCGAGGTCGAAGTCGGTGCCTTCGACCGCATAGCGGTTCGAGAGCTGGCCCGGCTTCTTGTAGTCGTTTTCGAGAGCGGTTGCGAAACCGGAGGCGATGTTTTCGAGCGCGATGCGGCCTTCCGGACGCTTCGGACCGGCCATGGCCGGAACGACGTCGCCGAGGTCGAGTTCGAGCGTGTCGGTGAAGACGAGCTCGGAACCGTCACCGTCGCGCCACATGCCTTGCGCCTTGGAGTAGGCTTCGACCAGCGCGATGCGCTGCTCTTCGCGGCCGGACATGGTGAGGTAGTTGATGGTTTCGCTGTCGACCGGGAAGAAGCCGCAGGTCGCGCCGTATTCCGGGCCCATGTTGCCGATGGTGGCGCGGTCGGCGAGCGTCATGTTGTCGAGGCCCGGGCCGAAGAATTCGACGAACTTCGAAACCACGCCCTTCTTGCGCAGCATCTGCACGACCATGAGCACGAGGTCGGTCGCCGTGACGCCTTCCTTCAGCTTGCCGGTCAGCTTGAAGCCGATGACTTCGGGCAGGAGCATGGAGACCGGCTGGCCGAGCATGGCAGCTTCCGCTTCGATGCCGCCGACGCCCCAGCCGAGAACGCCGAGACCGTTGATCATGGTGGTGTGGCTGTCGGTGCCGACGCAGGTATCCGGGTAGGCGGTGACGACGCCGTCTTCTTCGCGGGTCCAGACCGTCTGGCCCAGATACTCCAGATTGACCTGGTGACAGATGCCGGTGCCGGGCGGAACGACGCGGAAGTTCTTGAACGCCTGCTGGCCCCACTTCAGGAAGCGGTAGCGCTCGCCGTTGCGCTCATACTCGAGCTCGACGTTGCGGGCAAAGGCGTTCGGCGTGCCGAATTCGTCGACGATGACGGAGTGGTCGATGACGAGATCGACGGGAACCAGCGGGTTGATCTTTTCCGGGTCGCCGCCGAGCGAAACCATGGCGTCGCGCATCGCGGCGAGGTCGACGACGGCGGGAACGCCGGTAAAGTCCTGCATCAGCACGCGGGCCGGACGGTAGGCGATTTCGTTTTCAGCCGTGCCCTTGTCGTTGAGCCAGGCGGCAACGTTCTCGATGTCCTTCTTGGTGACGGAGCGGCCATCTTCGTTGCGCAGCAGGTTCTCGAGCAGAACCTTCATCGAATAGGGCAGCTTGGATACGCCGGCGAGACCGTTCGCCTCAGCCTTGGGCAGGCTGTAATAGACGTAGTCGACACCGTTGACGGTGAGCGTGGAGCGACAATTGAAGCTGTCTAGGGATTTGGACACTGGATAATACCCCGTTCCGTCTGATCGCCAAAAACTGACGTACGAACGCCCGAGCGCTTGTGAAGCGCGAATTGGGATGCGGGTGCGGCCATTTCCGCTGTCCGTACGTGGAAATTCATTCCATGTTCGGCGCTAGGATGAAATTCACGCCGACCGCTGGCGTGTTGGCCGCCTTATAGATAATTTCTCCAAAACGTGCCAGAGCAACGAAGGTCGAAACGGGACTTTTTTTTGCCCTGCGACAAAGAGAGTGAAGGGAAGCTGAAAATTCATGCGCCTCATGGCTGAAGGGTTGAGCGCAAAGCGCGGTGAGGACCTGATTTTTAACGATATTTCCTTCGTTCTCGACGCCTCGGAGGCCCTTGTCGTGACGGGTCCGAACGGCTCCGGCAAGTCGACTTTGCTGCGGGTTCTGGCGGGGCTGTTGAGGCCCGAAAGCGGCCACCTGAAACTTGAGAATGGCCCCCCGGAAATAGCCCATCCATCCGAGCTCAGCCACTATCTCGGACACCGCAACGCGATGAAGCGCGAACTGACCGTCGCGGAAAATCTTTCCTTCTGGCGCGACTTCATGGGCGATTCGCCCGGAGGGCGCGGCGCCACGCTCGCCGAGGCTGTCGAAGCGGTCGGCCTCCCGGATATCGCCCATCTGCCCTTCGGGTATCTTTCGGCCGGCCAGCAGCGGCGCATGGCGATGGCCAAGCTCATCGTTGCCTATCGCCCGATCTGGATCCTCGACGAGCCGACCGCAGCGCTCGACGCCGGCGCCGACCGGCTGTTTGCCGATCTGGTGAAGGCGCATCTTGGCAAAGGCGGCATCGTCGTTGCGGCGACACACCAGCCGCTCGGGCTCGACCGCATGAAGGAACTGCACATGACGGGGTTCGAGCATCTGGCAGGAGATCACTGGCATGAT
This sequence comes from Ensifer adhaerens, assembly GCF_002940685.1. GTDB lineage: Bacteria > Pseudomonadota > Alphaproteobacteria > Rhizobiales > Rhizobiaceae > Ensifer > Ensifer adhaerens_E. The sequence continues at coordinate 108,461 of NZ_PNFP01000008.1, forward strand.
GCATAGGGACGCAACGCCTGGAAGCCGCCCTGTGCCGTGCCGGAGAATGCCGGCATGATGGCGCTGTTCTTCCGCGATCTCAAACTGTCGATCCGCGCCGGCGGCGGGGCGATGATCGGCGTGCTCTTCTTCATGACGGTGGTCGCGGTCATTCCCTTCGGTGTCGGCCCGGATCTCAACCTGCTGTCGCGGATCGGCCCGGCGATCCTGTGGATCGGCGCGCTGCTCGCCTCGCTGCTCGGTCTCGACCGGCTGTTCCAGGCCGAGCGCGACGACGGCTCGCTCGACCTGATGCTGATGCAGGAAACGCCGCTGCTCTTCACCGTCTTCGTCAAATGCGCCGCCCACTGGGCGGCAACCGGCCTGCCGCTGGTGATCGCTTCGCCTTTGCTCGGGCTCTTCATGAACATGAGCGAGATCGCGATCGGCGCCACGATGCTGACGCTTCTGATCGGCACGCCGGCGATCACCTTCATCGGTGCCGTTGGTGCGGCCGTCGCCGTGTCGCTGCCGCGCGGCGGGCTCCTGGTCTCCATCCTGGTGCTGCCGCTGGCGATCCCGGTGCTGATCTTCGGCGTCAGTGCCGTCTATGCGGTGATCGAGGACCCGGCGCCGTTCCTGCCGCCCCTGATGATCCTTGCGGCGATTACCCTGTTCTTCGCCGTTATCGGTCCGGTTGCCGCAGCCGCTGCCCTTCGCCACGCGTCCGATTGACGCAATCGGGGCAGATTTGGCGAAACTGTTTGCGACGTTGCCAAGGATGTCGCGCTAAGCTGTTCAGATCGAACGCATTTGTGATCTCGGTCCCAACTCGATCGTGATCGTCCGATTGACGCGGATCAATTGCAGGCGGGCGCCTTAAGCGCTAAAGAGCCAGCATGAGCGAAAACAGCCTGGCTATCCGCAAATTCAGCGATCTCGCCAACCCGACGCGGTTCCTGGCGCTGGCCGACCGTCTGCTGCCGTGGCTTGCCGGCCTGACGGCGCTGTTCTTCGTCGTCGGCCTCTGGCTCTCCATCACGACGGAAGGCGACTACCAGCAGGGCGAGACGGTGCGCATCATGTATGTGCACGTGCCGGCCGCCTGGCTGTCGATGATGTGTTATTCGGTGATGGCACTGGCCGCCCTCGGTACGCTCGTCTGGCGGCACCCGCTCGCCGACGTGTCTTCGCGGGCGGCAGCGCCGATCGGCGCCTGTTTCACCTTCCTGGCGCTTGTTACCGGCTCGCTCTGGGGCAAGCCGATGTGGGGCACCTGGTGGGTCTGGGATGCGCGACTGACCTCGGTCTTCGTGCTGTTCCTGATGTATCTGGGGCTGATGGCGCTGAACCGGGCGATCGACGATCCGGCGCGCTCGTCCAAGGTTTCCGCCATCCTGGTGCTGGTCGGTTTCGTCAACATCCCGATCATCAAGTTCTCGGTCGAATGGTGGAACACGCTGCACCAGCCGGCGAGCGTCATGCGGCTCGACGGACCGACGATCGATCCGGAGTTCCTGTGGCCGCTGATCGTCATGGCGATCGCGTTCACGCTGCTGTTCTTCACGCTGCACGTCGCCGCCATGCGCAATGAAATCCTGCGCCGGCGCGTCACCGCGCTCAGGCGGCTTGCCGCCCGCGCTGCCGGACGGGGAGCCCGCACGCAATGATGAGCCATGCCGCCTATGTTTTCACGAGCTATGGAATAGCGGCGCTGACGGTCCTTGGCCTGGTCGCTTGGGTCGTCTTGGATGGCCGCGCCCGTCGGCGAGAACTTGCCGAACTCGAGGCTTCCGGCATCCGCCGGCGCTCTGCGGCCAAAGCCCCGGGAGAAACGCCATGAGAAACATCCCCGCTCGGCGCGGTGAGGAGCGCAAGCCTGGGCCGATGCGCTTCGTGCTGGCTGCGTTGCCGCTTATCATATTCGCGGCGCTTGCCGCGATCTTCTGGAGCCAGCTCAATTCCGGCAAGGACGTGAGTGAGATCCCGTCGGCGCTGATCGGCACCAAGGCGCCTAAACTCGACATGCCGGCGCTCGAAGGGGCTGTGCGCGACGGTCAGCCGATGCCGGCTTTGACCGATGCGGCGATCAAGGGCAAGCTGACGCTCGTCAATGTCTGGGCGTCCTGGTGTGTGCCCTGCCGTCAGGAGCATCCCTTCATTCTGGAGCTGTCGAAGGATCCGCGGCTTACCGTCGTCGGCATCAACTACAAGGACCAGAACGAAAACGCGCTCAGGTTCCTCGGCGAGCTTGGCAATCCTTTCTCGGCGATTGGCGTCGATCCGCGCGGCAAGGCGGCGATCGACTGGGGTGTCTACGGTATCCCCGAATCCTATCTCGTCGGCGCCGACGGCACGATCCTCTACAAGCGTGTCGGTCCGTTTGATGCGGACAGCGTGAAGAACGGGCTGCTGCCGGCGATCGAGAAGGCTGCGCCGTCCCGCTCACTCTGAGCGGCTCGGCCGGTTCTTACCAGGAATTGACGCCGATCTTCTTCTTGCCGTTGTAGACGTCCACGTGGCCAGGTGATGTTAGCCGCCAAGTTTCGCAGACTTCCTTACCGCCGTCCAAATCCTTCCATTTCCGGCAGAACCTGTCCCCCTTGATGTGCCAGGTGCCGTTGATCGGGATCACGGTTCCGTCGTCGGTCTTGGCGCTGCCGTCGCCTTTCCCATCGGCGGTGAGATCGATCGACCCGGTGTATCCCATGCCTTTGCCGCCCAACGCGAGCGTCTTGCCGCCGGCAAGAAGCTTGGTCAGGTCCGCTTCGCTCAGGACCTTGTCGGCCGCTCCTGCAGGAGCCTGCGTCATGGCAAGAGCGAAAAATACTGCGGGGATAGCCAAGGCGTTGCGCATAACTCCCTCCACTTGGTTACGCTCAAAGGTTTGAACGGTGCAAGTATATATAGCAATCGCTAAATTAGAAGATTTTAAAGTTTAGATCCGCGCCTCTAGATTGCGCCTTGCCAGTCCCTGATGGCATCAAGCGGCCAGACGAGCATCAGCACGTTGAGCGTGAGATTGTCGCGGATCAGCCAGCCGGTGAAAAGCTCGAAGACGATGGCGATCGTCACCGTCAGCCAGACGGGCATGCGGGCGGCGAACAGGAAACCGGCCACCATGGCCAGCGTGTCCATGGTCGAGTTCAGGATGCTGTCGCCGAAATAGTCGAGCGAGATCGTCGCCGAGCGGTAGCGGTTGATGACCATCGGGGTGTTTTCGGCGATCTCCCAGGCGGATTCGATAATCATTGCCAGGAAGAGCTTTGCCGTCAGCGGCTTCCTGCGCAAAAGCAGGTGGCCGAGGCCGTAGAACAGGAAACCGTGGATGATGTGCGACGGCGTGTACCAGTCGGCGATGTGCTGCGAGTTGCCGCTGGATTTGACGACGGGCTCGAACAGTTTGACGTAGCCGCAGTCGCAGATCCAGATGCGGCCCATCAGGTGCTGGGTGACGATCTGAAGGGCGAGGACCGCCAGACAGGCGATCAGCCAGAGGAGCGCGTGACGGTTGCGGCTGTCATTCTCCTCAAGCGTCGTGCTCACTCGGCGTTCTCCTGGTCAAGCGAGTGCTTCATGATCAAGGGCATCTGGGCGAGCGTGAAGAGGATAGTGATCGGCATCGTGCCCCAAACCTTGAACGCCACCCAGAAGTCGGTCGAAAACGACCGCCAGACCACTTCGTTGAGGACCGCGAGCACCAGGAAGAACAGGCCCCAGCGCAGCGTCAGCTTGCGCCAGCCTGCTTCGTCGAGCTTGAAGGCGGAGTGGAAGACGTAGCCGAGCAGCGACTTACCGAAGAGAAGGCCGCCGAGCAGGATCGCGCCGAACAGCGTGTTGACGATCGTCGGCTTCATCTTGATGAAGGTGTCGTTCTGCAGCCAGAGCGTCAGCGCGCCGAAGACGAAGACGACGATGCCCGAGATCAGCGGCATCATCGGCAGCGTCCGGGTGAGCATCCAGGAGACGGCAAGCGCGATCGCGGTCGCGGCCATGAACAGGCCGGTGGCGATGAAGATCGGGCCGCCGAGTTCGGCGAGCGCGGGAAAATGCCCGGCCAGCCATTCGCCGCGCGAATTGGCAAAGAAGAAGACCATCAGTGGCCCAAGCTCCAGCACCATCTTGAGCAAGGGGCTGACTTCCTTCTGCGGCTTGGCAGCCTCGATCGACGACATCTGGGGGTCCTGTTTCTGCATGTACCTGCTGCTCATAACACCAGCTTTGCGGCAAAACCATATCAAGGCAACGGGCCCGCGCAAACGCGCGGGCTCCAAACTGCCACGTCAGGCGGCGACGCCGGCGATCGCCTCGGCAAAATCCTTCGCCTCGAACGGTTCGAGATCGTCGATGCCTTCGCCGACGCCAATGAAATAGACCGGCAGCTTGTGCTTGGCAGAAATGGCGACAAGGATGCCGCCGCGCGCCGTGCCGTCGAGCTTGGTCATGATCAGACCACTGACGCCGGCGACATTGCGGAAGATTTCCACCTGCTGCAGCGCGTTCTGGCCGGTGGTCGCGTCGAGCGTCTGCAGCACGGTGTGCGGCGCGTCGGGATCGAGCTTGCCGAGCACGCGCACGATCTTTTCAAGTTCCGCCATCAGCTCTGCCTTGTTCTGCAGGCGGCCGGCGGTGTCGATGATCAGCACGTCGGACTTCTTCTCGCGCGCCTGCTGGAAGGCTTCATAGGCAAGGCCTGCCGCATCGGCGCCGAGCTTGGAGGAGACGATGTCGGACTTGGTGCGCTCGGCCCAGATCTTCAGCTGCTCGATCGCCGCGGCACGGAAGGTGTCGCCGGCGGCAAGCATCACTTTCAGGCCCGCGCCCGAAAGCTTGGCGGCAAGCTTGCCGATCGTCGTCGTCTTGCCGGTGCCGTTGACGCCGACGACGAGGATCACATGCGGCTTGTGGCTGAGATCGAGCTCCAGCGGCTTGGCGACGGGCGAAAGCACCTTGGTGATCTCGCCGGCCATGATGCGTGAAACGTCCTCGCCCGTGACATCCTTGCCGTAGCGCTCGGAGGCGAGCGTGTCGGTGATGCGCATCGCGGTCTCGACGCCGAGGTCGGCCTGGATCAGGAGATCTTCGAGATCCTGCAACGTCGCCTCATCGAGCTTGCGCTTGGTAAAGAGGCTGGCGATCTGGCCGGTCAGCTGCGACGAGGTGCGGGCAAGGCCGCGGCGCAGGCGCTGGTACCAGGAGAGCTTTTCCTTCGGCGCCGCAACGGGCTCTTCCTTGGGTCTGCTGTCGGTGGCTGCAAAGCCCTTCGGGAGGGCCGCGGTTGCAGCGGGAGCTTCGGCGACGGGCTCGACGGGTGCTTCGAGGGCGGACTGTTCGGTGACTGGCGTCTCTACGGTCGGGGCTTCAGAAACCGGCGCCTCAGAAGCCGACGCCTCAGAAACCGGCGTCTCGGCAACCACGTCGCTCTTGGCGACGATCTCTTCCGCACGCTCCTCGTCTGTGGCAGCCACGTGGCTTGCTTCGTCGTCGATCGCTTGAGTTTCAGCGTCGGCGATTTCTTCCTGCTCGGCCAGATCCTCGGGCTCTACGGGCGGTTCTTCAGGTGCTGTTTCCTGAAGGTCGCCGTAAGCGTCCAGCGCCTCCTGCTCTGCCGGCGACAGTTCATGCCGGTCGGTGGCGGAGTCCATCGATGCAATGGCCTCACCGCCGGCCACCTCGTCCGACGCCGGGCCGCCTGCCGTCTCGATCTCGGCCTCAAGCACCGGATCGTCGTCGGACAAGGGCAAGGTCTCGATATCGACAGGCGGTTCGAAGTTGGCTTCGGGGCTCTCTTCGACGATCTCTTCGACGATCTCTGCCTCGACAACGGCGGCAGGCGGTTCGACCGTCTCGGCACGCGGCTCCGGTTGCGCCTCGACTTCAGGCGAAGATACCACGGCCTCCTCGGGCACACCCTCGGGCGGCTTCGTTTCCTCCACCGCGCCCTTGCCGAAGGTGAAGATCCTCTTGATGAAACCCATTGCCATTCAGGAAATCCGCATAAATCAGGCCGCAGCCATCTGTTTTACCTGCATCGTCAGATGCTTGCCATTGTGGCCGGTGATTGAGACCGGGACAAGCGCACGGGGCGTCAGGCCAGCCGCGTCGACGAGCGTGAAGTTCTGTGTGTGGGCAAGCCCGTTGTTCTCGACCAGGATCGTCTGCGCGCTGCCGACCATGCCTTCGAGGTGGCGGGCGTAGAGCGTCGCGCCGACGGCACGAAGCCGCGCGGCACGATCCTTGACGAGCGCCCGGTCGAGCTGCGGCATGCGTGCCGCCGGCGTGCCGGGACGGGGGCTATAGGGAAAGACGTGGAGATGCGCGATGCCGCAATCCTCGGCGAGCCTTGCGGCATTCTCGAACATCTCTTCGGTCTCGGTCGGAAAGCCGGCGATCATGTCGGCACCGAGGCTGATATCGGGGCGCAAGCGCCGGACCTGGTCCGCAAAGGCGCGGGCATCGGCGCTCGAATGGCGGCGCTTCATGCGCTTCAGGATCATGTCGTCGCCATGCTGCAGCGACAGGTGCAGATGCGGCATGAAGCGCGCCTCGTCGGCGATCAGGTCGAAGAGGTGCTCGTCGGCCTCGATGCCGTCGATCGAGGAAAGGCGCAGGCGGCGAATTTCCGGCACCTGCTTCAGAAGCGTCTTGGCGAGCAGCCCGAGGGTCGGCGCGCCCGGCAGATCGGCGCCGTAGCTGGTGGCGTCGACGCCGGTCAAGACGATCTCGCAGTAGCCGGTTTCGACGAGCCTGCGGGCCTGGTCGACGACGGCGCCCATCGGCACGGAGCGTGAATTGCCGCGGCCATAGGGGATGATGCAGAAGGTGCAGCGATGGTCGCAGCCGTTCTGCACCTGGATGAAGGCGCGCACGTGGCCATCGATATGCTTGACCAGCTGCGGAGCGGTGGCGCGCACGCTCATGATGTCGTTGACGCGCAGCTTTTCTTCCGCCGAGACCCCGAAATCGGGCAGGGAACGGTAGGAGGCGCTCTTCAGCTTTTCCTCGTTGCCGAGCACGGCGTCGACCTCGACCATCTCGGCAAAGGTCTGCTTCTCCGTCTGCGCGGCGCAGCCGGTGACGATGATGCGGGCACTCGGATTGTCGCGGCGGGCGCGGCGGATCGCCTGGCGTGCCTGACGTACGGCCTCGCCGGTGACGGCGCAGGTGTTGACGAGGATGGCGTTGTTCAGCCCCGCCTTTTCGGCTTCCGCCCGCATCACTTCGGATTCGTAGGTATTGAGACGGCAGCCGAAGGTTATGACCTCGACGCCGCTCAAAGCGCCCGGACCCCGCCGGTCTCGGCCTCGTCGCGCTGCCAGGTTCCGGTCGCAGGGTTCAGCGTGCCGGACCATTCCCATTCGGCAGGTCCGGTCATCACGACATGATCGTTACTGTCCAGCCATTCGATGGTCAGCTTCGCCGGGGCAGGGGCGGACGAGACGTCGATCGTCACCTTGCGGCCGGTGCGCCCGGTGCGCGCGGCGCTGACGGCAGCCGCGCAAGCCGCCGAGCCACAGGCAAGCGTCAGACCGGCGCCGCGTTCCCAGGTGCGGGTGCGCAGCGACGAAGGCGAAAGCACCTGCGCCAGTGTGATGTTGGCGCGCTCGGGGAACATCGGATGGTTTTCGAGCAGCGGGCCGAAACGGTCGAGATCGAAGGACATCGGGTCCTTGTCGACCCAGAAGATCGCGTGCGGATTGCCCATCGACATGGCCGAGGGCGAATGTAGCACGGGATTGTCGATCGGCCCGATCTGCAACTCGATGCGGCTGGTATCGGCAAATTCTTCGGCAAGCGGGATCCTGTCCCAGGCGAAGACCGGCTTGCCCATGTCGACCGAGATCGTACCGTCCTCATGCTCCGTCGCATTGAGGATGCCGGCGATGGTCTGGAAGGTGAAGGCCTTCTTGCCGGTTTCGGCGGCGAGCGCCTGGACGACGCAGCGCGTGCCGTTGCCGCAGGCCTGGGCCATCGTGCCGTCGCAATTGACGATGTCGATCCAGGCGTCGGTGCCGTCGGCCTTCGGGTCGTGGATCGCCATGATCTGGTCGAAGGCGGTCGCCGGGTCGGCATTGAGCGCAATCGCAGCCGCCGGCGTTACCCGATCCTTCCGACCGCGCATGTCGACGACGAGGATCTTGTTTCCAAGCCCGTTCATCCTGGCAAATTGCACGTTGTCGGTCATGTGGCGATTGTCCAAACCGGCCCGCCTCAGGCGCGCCATCCTTCATTCGGGCTGTATATGGCGGAAAAGCCCGGAAAATACCAGTGCCGCCTTCATTTGCCGGCCGCGGCTTACGCCGGAACGTCGAAGATTTCGCCGGGGTGCAGTGGCCGGAAGCGGCTGCGGGGGATGCCGGCCGCATCGAGCGCCCGTTCCAGCGCCTGTCGCGGCTCCTCGACCCCCTCGTCGGTCAGGCGGAACGTGCCCCAGTGGTGGCCGGCGACGTGGCTTGCTGCACAGTCGATCATGCCGCGCACGGCTTCCTCCGGGTTCTGATGCTGGTCCTGCATGAACCAGCGCGGCTCGTAGGCGCCGAACGGCAGGTTGGCGAGACGGAAGGGGCCGTGCTTTTCGCGGGCGGCGCGATAGTTGATGCCGTCATGAAACCCCGTATCGCCGACATGGTAGATCCTGCCAGCCGGCGTCTCGATGACAAAAGCCGCCCAGAGCGCCATGCGCCGGTCGCGCGAGCCGCGGGCCGACCAGTGGTGGCAGGGCTCCGCGTGAAGAACGATGTCGTCGCCGCAATCAACACGATCGTTCCAGTCGACCACGTCGATTTCGGCATCGGGAACGGCGCGGCGGATGATCGTGTCGTTGCCAAGCGGCGTGACGATCCTTGGCGCATGTTCCTCGTGAAGGGCTGCCAGCGTCTCCACGTCGAGGTGGTCGTAGTGATTGTGGGTGACGAGCACGATGTCGATCGGCGGCAGGTCGTCGAGCTCGATGCCGGGGGCGTTGCGGCGCTGCGGGCCAGCAAAGGCGAAGGGGCTGGCGCGGCGCGACCAGACGGGGTCCGTCAGGATGTTGACGCCGTGCACCTGGATGAGCAGCGTCGCATGGCCGACCATCGTCACGCGCAGGCGATCGCCTTCGACGCTGAGTTCGGGCTTCACCGGCGCGAACGGGCTCGGATTGTGCTGGGGCCAGCGCACCTTGCCGCCGCCGAACTGCCAGCGCAGCAGATCTGCCGTCCCCTTGGGCGGCTTGCCGCCGGGATTGAAGAAACGGGCACCGTCGAAATGATCGGAGACGGGCCCCTGGTAATAGGGATTGCGTGTCTTCATTCCGCTGTTCGCCCTGGTTGAAAGGTCAAGGTTTAATAAATTCTTGAAGACAGCAACTGGATTGCTATCGTGTTTGCATGCTCGTTCGATTCGATCCGCAGGAACGTCTCTACAAGACCCTCAGGCTGGTGCGCTCCATCCATCTCAACATGCAGCGTTCCACTGAACATATGCTCGATGGTGCCGGCATATCAGTGGCGGAGCGGGCGGTTCTCGAACTTTTTTGCGAAACGCCGCTGACCGTCCCGGAGGCGGCGCGGCGCCTGTCGATGAAACGGCAGTTCGTTCTCAGGGTCGTCAACGGGCTGACGGACAAGAGCCTGCTTGAAAGGCAGCCGAACCCGGAACACCGCCGCGCCTATCTTTGCGCGCCGACGGTGGCCGGGTGCGATCTGTTCGAGGAAATCCATCGCCGCGAGGTGGCGTTGCTGCATGCCCTGCTCGGCGATATCAACCAGACCGAAGTGGTGGCGGCGCTCAGGGTAATGACGCGGGTGTCGGCGGCCTTCGAGCAGCTGGCCGGCGAACTGGACGAGGCCGACGCGGGCGAGGCGCCCTGAACCGAAAGCGTCTCATTGTCCTGCCGTCCTTGACTTTTGCCGCGCTTTCCTGTTTATCCGCCCCAATTCCTTCGCAAGCTCAAGTCTTCGAAGCCACCGACCGGGTCCCCTAGAGGTATAAAGAGAACCCGGAGGTCAACATCCGACAGCGCGTTGCGCCCTCGGGTGGTTTTTGGCTTTGCGCCTTGTTTTCCTGGCGAAGGAACCCACGTTTCCGGCGAGTTGATCGCCACCGGAAACCAGAAGGAAGTGAGAATGTTCGAGAGCCTCCAGGACCGCCTTGGTTCCATATTGAATGGACTGACCGGCCGCGGCGCATTGTCGGAAGCCGATGTTTCCGCTGCGCTCCGCGAGGTTCGCCGTGCGCTGCTCGAAGCCGACGTCGCGCTCGACGTCGTGCGCTCCTTTACCGAAAAGGTTCGTGAAAAGGCCGTCGGCGCCGAGATCCTGAAGTCGATCAAGCCGGGCCAGATGGTCGTCAAGATCGTCCATGACCAGCTCGTCGAGATGCTCGGCTCCGAGGGCGTCACCATCGACCTCAACGCGCCGGCGCCGGTCGTCATCATGATGGTCGGTCTGCAGGGCTCGGGTAAGACGACGACCACCGGCAAGATCGCCAGCCGGATGAAGACCAGGGACAAGAAGAAGGTCCTGATGGCTTCGCTCGACACGCGTCGCCCGGCAGCCCAGGAACAGCTTCGCCAGCTCGGCGTGCAGACCGGTGTCGACACGCTGCCTGTTATCGCCGGTCAGTCGCCGACCGATATCGCTTCGCGCGCCGTCCAGGCTGCCAAGCTCGGCGGCCATGACGTCGTCATCCTCGACACCGCCGGCCGCACCCATATCGACGAGCCGCTGATGATCGAGATGGCGGAGATCAAGCGGAAGTCCAATCCGCATGAAATCCTGCTCGTGGCCGATGCGCTGACCGGTCAGGACGCCGTCAATCTCGCCCGCAACTTCGACGAACGCGTCGGCATCACCGGCCTGGTGCTTACCCGCATGGACGGTGACGGCCGTGGCGGTGCTGCCCTTTCGATGCGCGCGGTCACCGGCAAGCCGATCAAGCTCATCGGTGTCGGCGAAAAGATGGGCGAGCTCGAAGAGTTCCATCCCCGTCGCGTCGCCGACCGCATCCTCGGCATGGGCGACATCGTCTCGCTCGTCGAAAAGGCGGCCGAAAACATCGACGCCGAGAAGGCGGCCGCCATGGCCGCCAAGATGGCCAAGGGCAAGTTCGATCTGAACGACCTTGCCGACCAGCTTGGCCAGATGCAGAAGATGGGCGGCATGGGCGGCATTATGGGCCTGATGCCCGGCATGGCCGGCATGAAGGACAAGATGGCTGCCGCCGGCCTCGACGACAGCCTGTTCAAGCGCCAGCTCGCCATCATCTCGTCGATGACCAAGGCAGAGCGCGCCAACCCGGACCTCTTGAAGCATTCGCGCAAGAAGCGTATCGCCGCCGGTTCCGGCACCGATGCCGCCGACATCAACAAGCTTCTGAAGATGCACCGCCAGATGGCGGACATGATGAAGATGATCGGCGGCAAGGGCAAAGGCGGCATGATGAAGCAGATGATGGGCGGCCTTGCCAACAAGATGGGGCTTGGCGGCCTCGGTGGCGGCGGCATGCCCGATCTGTCGAAGCTCGACCCGAAGCAGCTCGAAGCCCTGCAGAAGCAGGCCGAAGCTGCCGGTCTGAAGCCGGGCGGCATGCCTGGCCTCGGCGGTGGTGGGCTTCCGGGTCTCGGCGGCGCCAAGCTTCCGGGCCTCGGGGGCGGTTTCCCCGGCCTTCCCGGCCTGCCGAAGAAGAAGTGAGGATCGTTTGAGAGATGATTGATCCCGAAATCAAACAGGAATTGGCGGGTTACCGGCAGTCGATCGACAACATCGATGCCGCACTCGTCCACATGCTGGCCGAACGCTTCCGCTGCACCCAGGCAGTCGGCGTTCTCAAGGCCAAGCACGAACTGCCGCCGGCCGACCCGGCGCGCGAAGAATACCAGATCGAACGCCTGCGCCGCCTGGCCAAGGATGCCAATCTGGATCCGGATTTCGCCGAGAAGTTCCTGAACTTCATCATCAAGGAAGTCATCCGGCATCATGAAGCCATCGCCGCCGATCGCTCGCATTCCGCGAGCGCCGCCGGCACAAACCATTCCGCTTGAACGAAGCGGTCAAGAAAGCCTGCAAGGAGTTACTCAAATGGCACTGAAAATTCGTCTCGCCCGTGGCGGTTCCAAGAAGCGTCCGTACTACCAGATCGTCGTTGCCGACGCCCGCAGCCCGCGTGACGGCCGCTTCCTCGAGAAGATCGGCTCCTGGAACCCGATGCTCGGCAAGGACGACGAAAAGCGCGTCGAGCTCGACGCCGAGCGCGTCAACCACTGGATCGCCCAGGGCGCCCAGCCGACCGACCGCGTTCTGCGCTTCCTCGACCAGGCTGGCCTCGCAAAGCGTCCGGCTCGCAGCAACCCGACGAAGGCTGTTCCGGGCAAGAAGGCTCAGGAGCGCGCTGCTGAAGCCAAGCAGAAGGCTGAAGACGCCGCTGCTGCCGCTGCTGAATAATAGCCGGCGAACGGTCCGGAGAGCGATCGGCGGTCTTCTGCCGACGCACCTCTCCGGCTGGCCGTGACTTAAGGAAACGGGTGGCATTTCCATGCCGCCCGTTTTCCGTTATGTGCACCGAGATATACCGAAACGGACGCGCACGATGAGCAAACTCGAAAACCCGGTTCTGATGGCGACGATCGGCGCGGCGCAAGGCCTGCGCGGCGAGGTCAGGGTCAAGTCCTTTACCGACGATCCGACCGCGCTCGGCGACTACGGCAACCTGCACAGCGCCGACGGCCGAGTGTTCGAGGTGCTGGAAATCCGAGAGGCGAAGAATGTCGTCATCGTGCGTTTTCGTGGCGTCAACGACCGCAACGCGGCCGAGGCGCTCAACGGTCTCGACCTGTTCATCGAACGGGACAACCTGCCCGACGAGGATCTGGATGAAGACGAGTTCTTCTACGCCGATCTCGAGGGCCTCGAAGCGATCGACGGCAATGGCACCAGCTATGGCAAGGTCAGCGGCGTCTTCGACTTTGGCGCCGGCGATCTGCTGGAGCTGAAGGGCCCGGGCCGGCGCCCGGTGCTGATCCCCTTTACCGAATGGTCGGTGCTGGAGATCGACCTGGAAGCGGGCAGGCTGCTCGTCGATCCGGTGGCCGCAGGTCTTTCCGAAGACAAGGACCAGGATCCGGGCAATCCGTTTTCCGCAAAGCGCAAATGAGCGTGTGGCGATGACCTTTCGCGCGACCGTTCTGACGCTTTATCCCGAAATGTTTCCGGGCCATCTCGGCGTTTCGCTGTCCGGCAAGGCGCTGGAGCGTGGCCAATGGGCGATCGAGGCGGTGCAGATCCGCGATTTCGCCGAGGACAAGCACCGCACCGTCGACGACACGCCGGCCGGTGGCGGCGCCGGCATGGTGCTGAAGCCGGATGTGCTCGCCCGGGCGATCGACCAAGTTTCCGCGGATGACGATCGTCCGCGTCTGCTGATGAGCCCGCGCGGCCGCCCCCTGACGCAAGCGCGCGTGCGCGAGCTCGCCGATGGCCCCGGCGTCGTCATCGTCTGCGGACGGTTCGAAGGCGTCGACCAGCGGGTGATCGACGCCCGCGGCCTCGAAGAGGTTTCGATCGGCGACTATATTCTTTCGGGGGGCGAGCCGGCTGCCCTGACGCTGCTCGATGCCGTGGTGCGCATCCTGCCGGGCGTTATGGGCAACGCGCTTTCGGGCGTGCATGAAAGCTTTGAAGGCGGGCTGCTCGAGCATCCGCACTATACGCGGCCACAGGTCTTCGAGGGGCGCGAGATCCCGGCGGTGCTGACCTCCGGCAACCACGGTGCCATCGCCAAGTGGCGCGAAGGAGAGGCGCGGCGGCTGACCGCCGAGCGCCGGCCGGACCTGCTCGATCACCCCGTGAAGAAATAATAGGCGGCGAGCAAAAGGCCGACGGCGACGACCAGCGCACGGATGACCGCCTGCGGCACGCGCCTGGCCGCCCAGACGCCGGAATAGCCGCCAAGGGCGGCACCCGGCACCATGATCGCCGCATGCAGCCAGGAGACGACGCCGCCGGCGGCAAAGACGACGATGGCGATTGCGGCAATGACGACCGAGATGAAGTTCTTGAGCGCGTTCAGCCGGTGGTAGCCGCCGCCCGTCGCCAGCCCCAGCACTGCCAGCATCATGATGCCCATGCCGGCGCCGAAGAAGCCGCCATAGATGGAGGTGACGAACTGGGCGCCGATGCCGGCCGGGTTGATCGCATGCTCGTCGACGCGCGCCCTGGGTTTCAGGAGCGGCCCAGCGGCGAAGATCGCGGTCGCCGCCAGAAGCAGCCAGGGGACCAGCGCCCGGAAGGAGGCGTTGGAGAGCGAGATCAGGAGCAGCGCGCCGGCCAGACCGCCGAGGGCCGAGATCACGCCGAGCAGGATCGCATAGCGCTTGTCGGCGCGGATCTCCTTGCCATAGGCGAGCGCCGAGGTGATGTAGCCCGGGAACTGGATGATCGACGAGGTCGCATTGGCGACGATCGGCGAGAGACCGCCAAGCGTCATTGCCCCGAAGGTCAGGAAGGTTCCGCCGCCGGCGATGGCGTTGACGACGCCGGACAGGAAGCCGGCTGCAAACAGCATGAGTATTTCGAAGATATGCATGGTCTCCCCCGACCCCTCATGCTCGGGATAGCCGGTGGTTGTGCCGGCCGCAAGCCCGTTGCATCGGACAATCATCACGCCCGTGTTTGCGCATTTTCTGATAAAATCGGCTTTCCAGGCGCGGATGCCCTAGAAATTATGGCGTTCGGGGATGACAAGGCGAAGCGATTGGTGTATGTGCCGCCCCGGTTCGGGTTCCATGCCCGTCGACCAAAACAAAGAATGGCGAATCCGCTCCTGCCGGTACCGGCAAGACCTGAAGGCTGGCCCGACAGGTTCATCGAGAGCGCTCTGGCTGTTTCAGAAGAACTTGAAAGGTTAGACCGATGAACATCATCCAGCAGCTGGAAGCCGAACAGGCCGCCAAGATCGCCGCCAAGCGCACCCTTCCGGAATTCTCCGCAGGCGACACTCTGCGCGTCAACGTCCGCGTTGTCGAAGGCAACCGTACCCGCGTCCAGGCCTACGAAGGCGTCTGCATCGCTCGTTCGGGCGGCGGCATCAACGAGAGCTTCACCGTTCGCAAGATCTCCTACGGCGAAGGCGTCGAGCGCGTATTCCCGGTTTACTCTCCGCTCGTCGAGAGCGTCGAAGTGGTTCGCCGCGGTAAGGTCCGTCGCGCCAAGCTCTACTACCTGCGCGATCGTCGCGGCAAGTCGGCTCGTATCGTCGAGAACACCGGCACGCGCGCCCGCAAGCTGAACGAAGCCGAGCGCCAGGCGATTGCCGAGGAAAAGGCACGCATCGAGGCTGAAAAGGTTGCAGCAGCTCAGGCGCTCGCCGCCGAGAAGGCAGCAGCCGAAGCTGCCGAAGCAAAGGCAGCAGCGGAAGCCGCAGCAGAATAAGTTTTCATTCCTCCTGGAATGTTGGAAAGGCGGCCTCGGCCGCCTTTCTTTTTTGGTACTATCCGCTTGTCTTTCCGTCTGAATTTGTGACATTTTCCGCTGCCACAATTTTCGGGAGCCCTCCAATGACAATCCGTCGCCACGTGCTTGCGGGCATCGCAGCTGCACTTGCCGTTCCATTCGCATTTTCTGCACCGGCCGTTGCCAGCGACCTGCCGGATCTCGGCGGCAAGACGGTCGTCGTCGTCACGGAGAACGCCTACCCGCCGCTGCAGTTCGTCGACCCGAAGACCGGCGAGGCCAAGGGCTGGGAATACGACGCCATGAACGAGATCGCCAAGCGATTGAATTTCAAGGTCGAATACCAGAACACCAGCTGGGACGCGATGATCCAGGCGGTGCATGACGGCCAGTACCAGATCGGCATGACCGGCATCACCATCAAGGACGATCGCAAGGAAAAGGTCGACTTCTCGGATCCCTACATGCGTTCGCAGCAGTTCATGCTCGTGCGCAGCGACGAGACCCGCTTCAACGACGGCAAGAGCTTCGGCGCCTTCGCAGACGGCCTCGTCGGCGCGCAGCCGGGCACCTCGCCGTTCTACACCGCCGTCTATGAAATGCTCGACGGCAACGAGCAGAACCCGCGCATCAAGCTGTTCGAGACGTTCGGTGCGACCGTTCAGGCGTTGAAGGCCGGCGACGTCGACGTGGTGCTGACCGATAGCGTTGCCGCCAAGGGTTACGTCGATTCCTCCGAAGGCAAGCTCAAGGTCGTCGGCGGACCGCTCGGCACCGAGGATTTCGGCTTCATCTTCCCGAAGGGGTCCGATCTCGTGGCTCCGATCAACGCCGCGATCAAGGCGCTGAAGGAAGACGGCACCTTCGACGCGCTCGATAAGAAGTGGTTCCTCGAATACAAGATGGGCGGCTGATCGTAGGCTATGGCCGCTCCACAATCTTCAGACATGTCCGGCAAGGGCGACTATCCCTGGTGGTTGGTCGCCCTTCTTGTGATCGCCGTGGCGCTTGCCGCGGTGATCGTCAGCAATGACATCTTTTCGGAAGTCTTCACCGTCGTCCTCAAGGGCCTTGGCGTCACTGTCTTCGTGACCCTCATGGGCTTCGTGCTGGCAACGACGCTCGGCCTCGGCGTCGCGCTGATGGCGCTCTCCGAGCATTCGGCGCTCAGGCAGATCGCCCGCTTCTATACCGAAGTGATCCGCGGGGTGCCGATCCTGGTGCTCTTGTTCTACATCGCCTTTGTCGGTGCGCCGGCGATCGTGGTCGCCGCCAACTTCATCTTGGCGCCACTGATCAGCGCCGGCTGGATGGAGCCCGTCGTCGTACGCGACATCTCGTTGATGTGGCGGGCGATCATTGCGTTGATGATCGGCTATTCGGCCTTCATCGCCGAAGTGTTCCGCGCCGGCATTCTCTCGGTCGACAAGGGGCAGGTCGAGGCCGCCAAGGCGCTCGGGCTTTCGCGCTACCAGCGCTTCCGCCTCGTCATCTTCCCGCAGGCGATCCGCGTGATCCTGCCGCCGCTTGGCAACGACTTTATTGCCATGGTCAAGGACAGCTCACTCGTCTCGGTGCTCGGCGTCGCCGACATCACGCAGATGGGTAAGGTCTATGCCTCCGGGTCCTTTCGCTTCTTCGAGACCTATTCGATCGTCGCCTATGTCTATCTGGTGCTGACCATCGGTCTGTCGTTGGGACTGCGGGCGCTGGAGCGGCGGCTGAGGCGTGCCGAGCAGCGCTGAGCGCGATCACGCCAATTGCCGACCTGTCAAAAAATTGATATGTACGCGCTCATGGAATCCAAATTCGGATGTCGCGAACAGAAAATCGTCGTGCTGCAGGACCACAAGCGCCTGCCGGCACGCTTTTTTGCGCGCGTCCACGGGGCGCTTACAAGCCGCCTTTCCTGATCCCCCGATCAGTGCCTCCGGCCGCCTTGCCGCCGGCTTCCTGCCTCTTTTGAAAACTCGATGGATATACCGCCATGAGCGCACCGCGTACCCTCTATGACAAGATCTGGGACGACCACCTGGTCAACGAACAGGAAGACGGCACCTGTCTTCTCTACATCGATCGTCACCTCGTTCACGAAGTGACGAGCCCGCAGGCCTTCGAGGGCCTGCGCATGGCTGGCCGCAAGGTCCGCGCACCGGAAAAGACGCTCGCCGTCGTCGACCATAACGTCCCGACCTCGGCCGACCGCCACCTCGGCATCAAGAACGAGGAAAGCCGCATCCAGGTCGAGGCGCTCGCCAAGAACGCTGCCGACTTCGGCGTCGAGTACTACTCCGAGAACGACAAGCGCCAGGGCATCGTGCACATCGTCGGCCCGGAGCAGGGCTTCACCCTGCCGGGCATGACCATCGTGTGCGGCGACAGCCACACCTCGACGCACGGCGCCTTCGGTTCGCTGGCGCATGGCATAGGCACATCTGAAGTCGAGCACGTGCTCGCGACCCAGACGCTGATCCAGAAGAAGGCGAAGAACATGCTGGTGCGCGTCGACAACCAGCTGCCGCCGGGCGTCACCGCCAAGGACATCATCCTTGCCATCATCGGCGAGATCGGCACGGCCGGTGGCACCGGCCACGTCATCGAGTTTGCCGGCGAAGCGATCCGCTCGCTGTCGATGGAAGGCCGCATGACGATCTGCAACATGACGATCGAAGGCGGCGCCCGCGCCGGCCTGATCGCGCCCGACGAGACGACGTTCGCCTACATCAAGGACAAGCCGCGCGCGCCGAAGGGCAAGGCCTGGGACATGGCGCTCGACTACTGGAAGACGCTGCACACGGACGAGGGCGCGCATTACGATCGCGTTGTCGTGCTCGACGCTGCCAACCTGCCGCCGATCGTCTCCTGGGGCTCGTCGCCGGAAGACGTCATCTCGGTCCAGGGCATCGTTCCCAATCCGGACGACATCCAGGAAGAGACCAAGCGCACCTCCAAGTGGCGCGCGCTCGACTATATGGGCCTGAAGCCGGGCACGAAGATCACCGACATCGGTATCGACCGCGTCTTCATCGGCTCCTGCACCAACGGTCGCATCGAGGACCTGCGTGAAGTGGCCAAGGTGGTGGAAGGCCGCAAGGTCGCGTCGACGGTTTCGGCGATGATCGTTCCGGGCTCGGGCCTCGTGAAGGAACAGGCGGAAGCCGAAGGGCTCGACAGGATCTTCAAGGAAGCCGGCTTCGACTGGCGCGAGCCGGGCTGCTCCATGTGCCTGGCGATGAACGACGACCGGCTGAAGCCGGGCGAGCGTTGCGCGTCGACCTCGAACCGCAACTTCGAGGGCCGCCAGGGCTTCAAGGGCCGCACGCACCTGGTCTCGCCGGCCATGGCGGCAGCCGCGGCGGTTGCGGGTCACTTCGTCGACATCCGCGAATGGAAATAAGCCGGATCTGAGCTTTTCCGGCGCCAATGGCCGCCCTTCGGGGCGGCCTTTTTTGTTTGCCCGCATCCGTCGTTCCGCGCGGCGCGGTGAAATGCGCTAAGCTGTCCCACCGGAGCATCGACATGCATGAGGGGAGGATGATTGATGAGCGACGATCTACCCGTGCAAAGCTATCGCTTGATGCTGCTGCGCCATGCCAAGTCGGCGTGGCCGGACGGCGTCGCCGACATCGACCGTCCGCTTGGCGAGCGTGGCCGCAAGGCGGCGCCGCTGATGGGGGACTATATGGCGCGGCACAAGCTGGTGCCGGATCTCGCCCTCGTCTCGACGGCCAAGCGGGCGCAAGAGACCTGGAAACTGGTGGCGGCCGCCCTGCCGTCGGGCATCGTGGTCGAAAACACCCGCTCGATCTACGAGGTGGGCGCCTCCCAGATCCTCAGCGTCCTTCGCGCAACCGATCCGGCTGTCGGGACGTTGCTGATCGTCGGCCACAATCCCGGCATGGAGGACCTGGCGCACGAGCTCGTCGGCTCCGGCGATCCGGACCTGCGCATGCGCATGGCGGACAAGTTTCCGACGGCCGCCCTTGCCGTTCTTGAATTCGAAGCTGCGGGCTGGCGCGCGCTCCTTTCCGGCGGGGCCAGGCTCGTGCGTTTCGTGACGCCGCGTTCGCGCGATTGAGCCATCCGGACGCCGGGATCAAAGCACCTTAACGACCGTGCCGCGGCGCATGTGCGGGATCAGCCGGCGCATGGACGCAAGGCTGACGGCGACGCAGCCCTGCGTCGGCTCATAGCCCGGGCGGATCAGGTGGAAGAAGATGGCCGAGCCGGCGTTTCGTCGCCGGGCGAGGAGATTCCAGTCCATGACGAGGCAGATGTCGTAGAGGGCATCGTCGCGGATCATCTCCTCATGGCTCGGCTTGAAAGGGGCTTCGGCCGGTCGGTTGTAGAGGGCGTGGCCTGACGCGTCGCACCAGAGCATGCCCTTGCGCGTCGCGCGTGTCGGAAGCGGCGTTTTCGGCAGAAGGAGCCGGTCGCGCCTGACATAGCCGCCGATCAGCCTCATCGCGGCGCGTGGGGTCGCGCCGTCGCCCTCGCGCTTCCGGCTGGTGATGCCGCTGCGTCCGATCGCCGCCTGCTCGACCCGACCGTCGAAAGAGACGAGGGCGCGTTTGCGATCGCGCGGTGCGGCGCGCACGGTGATGACGGTTTTGGCTGGTCTTCTTCCCGACGTTTTCTTACGCATCATTCTCACGGATTTTTGCTTTGCCCGTGATTTGGGGGGCACCATAAGCACGGTTGCAGATATAACGACTTAGCGATGCTGGCTCGCTTGCCAACACGGGCATTTGAGCTAGTTTGAAAACGGAAGCAAACAGGAATTGTCCCATGGCGACCCGTACCATTCTTCTTGTCGATGACGACAATGACCTGCGCGAGACCCTGGTCGAGCAGCTCTCGCTCTACGAGGAATTCGATCTCATCCAGGAGGCAACCGCCGGCAAGGGTATCCAGACGGCGCGTGCGCAGCAGGTGGACCTCCTGATCATGGATGTGGGCCTGCCTGACATGGACGGCCGCGAGGCGGTCAAGCTCCTGCGCAAGGGCGGCTTCAAGGCGCCGATCATCATGCTCACCGGCCACGATACCGATTCCGATACGATCCTCGGTCTTGAGGCCGGCGCCAACGACTATGTGACCAAGCCGTTCCGCTTCGCCGTGCTGCTTGCCCGCATCCGCGCGCAGTTGCGCCAGCACGAGCAGAGCGAGGACGCGACCTTCAGCGTCGGTCCCTACACCTTCAAGCCCAGCCAGAAGCTGCTGACGCTCGAAAACGGCCAGAAGATCCGGCTCACTGAAAAGGAAGCGGCGATCATCCGCTATCTCTACCGCGCCGATCAGAAGGTGGTGACGCGCGACGTTCTGCTCGAAGAGGTCTGGGGCTACAATTCCGGTGTGACCACACACACGCTCGAAACCCACGTCTATCGGCTGCGCCAGAAAATCGAGCGGGACCCTTCCAATGCCGAGATTTTGGTGACAGAGAACGGCGGCTACAAGATCGTTCCGTAGCCGGGGTGCGCAAGGTGGAAAACCACGTCTCGCGCGTTCTCCGTAGACTGTTGTTTGCATGGGTCGCGCGATCCGGTCCGTTTGGACCGGAACCGGCGTGACCTTGGGAGGTTAGCCGCTTGGCGCTCAACGACGATATCGTGCTTCTGTCCAACGTGCCGCTGTTTGCCGACATCAGCGAGGACAAGCTGAGGCTGATCGCTTTCGGTGCCGAACGGCGGCGCATCTTCAAGGGGCAGGAACTGTTTCGCGAGGGGGCGCCGGCCGACTGCGCCTATGCGATCGCCAGCGGCAGTCTCACCTTGTCGAAGACGGGGGTGGATGGTTCCGATACGGCGGTTTCGACTGTCGGCCGTGGGGCGCTTCTGTCGGAGCTGGCACTGATCTCGATGGTCGAGCGCAAGTTCACCGCAACGGCCGAGGAGGACAGCGAGGTCATCCGCATCAACCGGCCGCTCTTCCGCCGCATGCTGGAAGAGTATCCGGAAGTGGCGGAACTCGTCGAAGCGCGCATCCGCGAAAACCTGCAGGCAATGATCCGCCGGGCCGGCGCGCTCGCCGGCCGTTTTGCTTGAGGGCTTTTGGCCGTTACCAGCGGTATTTCAGCGAACCGAGCATCGTTCGACCCTGGCCGAAATAGCAGTAGCCATCGGTGCAGACCTCTTCGCGGCGGTCGCCGAGATTGGTGGCGCTGACGGCGAGCGACAGCCCGTCGAGTTCGGGGTTCTTGACACCGAAATCGTAGGCGATCGAGGCGTCGAAATAGACGGCGCCGCCGTTCCTGGCGGTGTTGGCGTCGGACGTGTAGGAGCTTGACGCCAGCCGCACGCCGCCGCCGAGGCTCAGGCCCGCAAGCTGCGTGTCCTCGGGCAGGAGATAGTTGGCCCAGAGGGATGCGACATGGCGTGGCTTCGTCGACGGCGCGTTGCCGATCAGCGACGGGTCGACGTTTCCGGTGATTTCGGCGTCGTTGTAGTTGTAGGCGGCGATGAAGCTCAGGCCGTTGTCGAATTCCCGGCGTCCTTCCACCTCGAAACCGTTGGTCGTCACCTCGCCCGAGGACTTGTAGTAGTAGCCGACGGGCAGCGAGGCGTCCGAGACATATTGCGGTGCGCCGGTCTCCACGATCCGGTAGTAGGCCGCACTCAGCGAATAGGCCTCGCCCTCGGGCTGATACTTCACGCCGAGTTCGATCTGCTCGCCCGTCGTCGGATCGAGTACCTTTCCGTCGGCCGAAAGCTCGGTGCGCGGCACGAAGGAGGTGCTGTAGCTGGCATAGGGCGCGATGCCGTTGTCGAAGAGGTAGAGCAGGCCGACCTGTCCGGTGAGCTCGCCATCGTCCTTGCGATCGACGACGCCGGTGTTCTTGTTGGTGCTGGTCTGGTCGACCCAGTCGTAGCGAAGGCCGCCGACGGCGCGCCAGTTGCCGAACTCCAGCTGATCCTGGACATAGATGCCGGTCTGCCGCAGGTCCCGCCCGCTGAAGCTGGTCAGCGCTGGCGTCGGGCCGCCGACGCCGAAGGTCGGGTTGTTGAGATCGAAGCGATAGGCCGGGTCGACGGCGCCGAAACCCAGGCCGAAATCGGAGGTGATCCAGGTGTAGTCGAGGCCGGTCAGCAGCGTGTGCGAGACCGCGCCGGTGTCGAAGACGGCCTGGAGCTGGTTGTCGACCTGGTAGGCGCGCTGGTCGTCCCTGATGGCGACGGGCGAGCGATCGAAGACGTCGGGTGCGACCTTGGCCCCGAACTGCAGGTAACGGGCCTTCAGGTCGAGATCGCTGACGCGGCCGTGCTGGCGGAACGTCAGGCCATTGTCGAATTCATGCTCGAACTTGTAGCCGACCTGAACCTGCCGGACCTTCTGGTAGTCGTAATCCGGATCGCTGTAGCGCAGCAGCCGGCCGTCATGTTGAAGCACGCGCGGGCTGGCGTCGCTCTCGCCCTTCTGTCCCAGGCCGTAGACGGTCAGCGACGTGCCTTCGTCCGGCTTCCAGGTGAAGGAGGGTTGCAGCAGGTAGCGGTCGTCGGCCACGTCGTAGTTTGTCTCGCCGTTTCGCAAAAGCCCAACGATGCGATAGAGGAAGTCGCCATCGGCCGTTGCCGGCCCGCCGACGTCGAAGGCGGCTTGGGCGCGGCCGATCGTGCCGTATTGCAGTTCGATCTCGCGGTGGGTCTTGTCCTCGGGCATCTTCGAGATGCGGTTGACGATGCCGCCGACGCCGGCAGCACCATACATGACCGAAACCGGACCCTTGAGGATCTCGATGCGCTCGAGGCCGTAGACTTCCGTCGGGAAGGTGCCGTAGTTCATGTAGGGCTGGCGCAGTCCGTCGCGGAAGTCGCCGGTGGTCGTCGTCTCGAAGCCGCGGATGTAGATCTGGTCGAAGCGTGGGTCGAAGCCGAAGGCGCCTGTCGTGACGCCGGCGGCGTAGCGCGTTGCCTGGATCATGTCCTGCACGCCGCGCTCTTCGAGTTCCTTGCGCGTGATAACCGAGACGGAGCGGGGCGTTTCGTTGAGCGGCGTGTCGGTCTTTAGCGCCGAGACGTTGCGCGTCGGCGCGATCGTGTCGTTATCCTCGGCGATCGTCGCAGCCGCCTTGCCGGCCGTCGCTTCGATCTTTTCAAGACGGGTGGTCCTTTGGCTCTCGGCCGATTGCGCATGGGTCGCTGTCGGCGAAAGGATCACGGCGGCAGCGCTCGCGGCCAGCACGGTGGCTGCGGAGAGCGCGCGTCGCGAGGCGCGCTGGAAGGTGATCGGCAAGGTCTTTGACATCTCTGGCCCTCTTGCGGGCGCACGAAAACCCTCCGGCGAAAGCCAGAGCAAAGCACCCAGGTATCAGTGAAAATGGCAGCCAACTGGCTGCCGGAGGCGGTGTCCCCGCCGCCCGACAAGAGGGATAGTCCGTTTGGAAGTGCGCATCAAGAAAAATATGATTCTTTTAGTCATGTTTTCCTTGACCGAACGGCGAGCATCGAAGGCGCATGCCGCCGCTCAGAAAATGACGTCCTAGATGTCGAAGTGCGCGATAACC
Organism: Ensifer adhaerens; assembly: GCF_002940685.1. Taxonomy (GTDB): domain Bacteria; phylum Pseudomonadota; class Alphaproteobacteria; order Rhizobiales; family Rhizobiaceae; genus Ensifer; species Ensifer adhaerens_E. Next base: position 132,371 of record NZ_PNFP01000008.1, read on the forward strand.
GGCACGTGGTCGGAGGGGCGTTCCCAGCCGCGCGCTTCCCGCAGGATGTCGACGTTCTTGAGCGCCGGCGCCAGGTCGGCGGACGACCAGATATGGTCGAGCCGGCGGCCGCGGTCGGCGGCTTCCCAGTCCTTCGCGCGGTAGCTCCACCAGGTGTAGAGCTTGGTCGGGGCCGGCGTGTGCTGGCGCATCAGGTCGACCCAGCCGCCGCCGTTCATGACCGTGGTCAGCCCTTCGGTCTCGATCGGCGTGTGGCTGACGATCTTCAAGAGCTGCTTGTGCGACCAGACGTCGTCTTCGAGCGGCGCGATGTTGAGGTCGCCGACGAGGATCGAGGAGATGCCGGCTTCGGCTTCCGCGTGCAGCAGCTTCATTTCCTCGACGAAATCGAGCTTGTGGCCGAACTTCGGGTTGATGGTGCGGTCCGGCTCGTCGCCGCCGGCCGGAACGTAGAAGTTATGCAGCCGGATCTTCTTGCCGCCGGCCGCGAAGACGACTGAAAGGTGGCGGGCGTCGCCGACGCCACAGTAGTCGCGGCGGTCGCTGAGCTCATGCAGCGGCAGGCGCGAGATCGTCGCCACGCCGTGATAGCCCTTCTGGCCGTGCATCTCGATGTGGTTGTAGCCGAGCGCCTTCAGGGGCTTGGAGGGGAACTGGTCGTTCGGGCACTTGGTTTCCTGCAGGCAGAGGATGTCCGGCTGCCAGGTCTTCAAGAGATGCTCGACCAGCGGCATGCGCAGGCGAACGGAGTTGATGTTCCAAGTGGCGACGGAAAGGGCCATGCGTCATTCCCTGATCGGCTGGGGCCGGACGCTCGCGAAGGGAAGGCCGGCTCGGGATGGATGTTTGACCCGAGCTTTAAGCAGGTCCGGCGCGCCGGGACAAGGAATGCATGAGAGAGGTCGCAGCAAAACCGCGCGTCCTATGGACGCGCAAGGGTGCCTGGGACGCTTGCTGTTGCTCAGCCGCCCCGTTTGTTGCGGACTTCGTCATAGGGGATCTGGAAGACCTTGTCGTCCAGCGCCATCCCGGTCTTGACGTTGAAGATCATGACCGAGGTGTCTTTCTTCTGCGCGTCGGTGATCGTCCACTGGCGCAGGTCATAGGTCTTCGGGTCGAACATCATGGTGATCGTCGAATCGCCGAAGATCGAGCGGTCGCCAAGCACGATGGTGATGAGGTCGGATTCTTCCTTGACGTTGCGCACCATCTTGCCGGTCAGGTCGATCCTCTCGCTGAGCAGGAGGTTGAGCGGCGTCTTCGACAGCGGGTAGATGTCCCAGGTCTTGAGCTTCATGTTGCCGATGACGACCGACTTGCCGTCGGCGATCACGCGCATCGGCGAGGGGGCCTCGTAGTTGAAACGGATGCGGCCGGGGCGGCGGATATAGAACTTGCCGCCGGTCTGTTCGCCGCGCGGGCCGAACTGCACGAATTCGCCGGCCATGGTCTTCACCGAAGAGAAGTGATCGGCGATCTTCTGGGCTGCGCTCGGCGCCTGCGCGAACGCCTTGCCGATGTCGAGACCGGTGCCGCCGATGCCGGCAAGTGCCGCAAGCCCGCACACGAAGAGGCGGCGCGACATCACCGGGTGGTTGCGCTCGCCAGTCTTAGTCTCTGTCATCTCGGTCTCCTTCATTTACGAATCATCTGGAGCGCAAGTGCGGCGCCTTCAAGGCGCCATTTTCGAGCTTTTTCGCTCGCGCTCTCACATGACCGTTACCAGTTCGGCCCCTTGTGCGGGGCCTCTGCCCGCGTTCGCCGGGCGTCTCTTCTGTCAAGGCATTCGCTTTACGCGACTCTGCCGGAATTTCCTTGTCGTCCGGCGACTTACTCCTCGGTCGGCACCAGGATTTCGCGTTTCCCGGCATGGTTCGCCGGGCCGATGATGCCCTCCTGCTCCATGCGTTCGATCAGCGATGCGGCACGATTGTAACCGATGCCGAGGCGACGTTGAACGTAGGAGGTGGAGGCCTTGCCGTCGCGAAGGACAACCGCGACCGCCTGGTCGTAGGGATCGTCGGAGTCTGCGAGGTTGGAGGTGCCGGCCGGGCCGCCGCCCTCACCATCATCGTCGTCGGCTTCAGTGATGGCGTCGAGATATTGCGGCACGCCCTGAGTCTTCAGGTAGGCGACGACTTCCTCGACCTCGTTGTCCGAAACGAAGGGACCGTGGACGCGCTGGATGCGGCCGCCACCGGCCATGTAGAGCATGTCGCCCATGCCGAGCAGCTGTTCGGCGCCCTGTTCACCAAGGATGGTGCGGCTGTCGATCTTGGACGTCACCTGGAACGAGATGCGGGTCGGGAAGTTGGCCTTGATCGTGCCGGTGATGACGTCGACCGACGGGCGCTGGGTTGCCATGATGACATGGATGCCGGCGGCGCGCGCCATCTGCGCAAGCCGCTGGACGGCGCCTTCGATGTCCTTGCCGGCGACCATCATCAGGTCGGCCATCTCGTCGATGATGACGACGATATAGGGCATCGGCGCCAGATCGAATTCTTCGGTTTCGTACATGGCTTCGCCGGTCTGGCGATCGAAGCCGGTCTGGACGGTGCGGGTGATCTGCTCGCCCTTGGCAAGCGCCTGCTCGACGCGGCTGTTGAAGCCGTCGATGTTGCGCACGCCGATCTTCGACATCTTCTTGTAGCGCTCTTCCATCTCGCGCACGGTCCATTTCAGCGCAACGACGGCCTTTTTCGGATCGGTAACGACGGGTGAAAGCAGGTGCGGGATGCCGTCATAGACGGAAAGTTCGAGCATCTTCGGGTCGATCATGATCAGGCGGCACTGGTCGGGGCTCAGGCGATAGAGCAGCGACAGGATCATGGTGTTGATCGCGACCGATTTGCCCGAGCCGGTCGTCCCGGCAACGAGCAGATGCGGCATCTTGGCGAGATCGGCAACCACGGGCTCGCCGCCGATCGTCTTGCCGAGCGCCATGGCCAGGCGCGCCTTCGAGGTCTCGAAGTCGCGCGAGCCGATGAGTTCGCGCAGGTAGACGGTCTCGCGCCGCTGGTTCGGCAGTTCGATGCCGATGGCGTTGCGGCCGGGAACGACGGCGACGCGGGCAGCGATCGCGCTCATCGAGCGGGCGATGTCGTCGGCAAGGCCGATGACGCGGGAGGACTTGATGCCGGGCGCCGGCTCCAGTTCGTAGAGGGTGACGACCGGGCCGGGGCGTACATGGATGATCTCACCCTTGACGCCGAAATCTTCAAGAACGCCTTCGAGCATGCGGGCATTCTGCTCCAGCGCGTCGGGCGACAGCGACGCGTCGCGGCTGACGTTCTTCGGCTCGGCGAGGAAATGCATCGGCGGAAGCGTGAAATCGCCGTCGTTGTCGTCGACGAAGGAGCGCTGGGCTTCGCGTTCGCCCCGCTGGCCCGACTTCGGGCGAGGGGCAGGCGTTGCGACGCGCGAGCCGGCATTCGGCAAGCCCTGCTTCGGCGGCGCCGCTTTCGGCGCCCAGTCGGCGGCGGCGTCGTAATCGTCGTCAGGCAGGATGCCGGCGGGACGGCGTCCGTCGATATCGAAGGGCAGGTCGTCGTCCTCGTCGTCGGCCATGATCGGCGGCGGGGTGAGGACGCGGCGCTCGGAGCGGTCGAGCGAGGGCTCGATGCGGTCGCCGGCGGCCATCGGCTTCGGCCGGGCCGGCTCGTTCAGCGTGCCGAACTCGTCATTGTTGAAATCATAGGGTTCGTCGTACTGGCGCTTGGGCGTGGCGCGGGTGCCGCTCATGCCGAAGATGCGGCGCATGCGTGCGTGCATGGTGTAGCGCATGTGGGCAAAGGAGCCCATCAGCAGGGTGAAGGGCCCTTCGCTGTCATCCTCGTCGATCTCGTCGCGAACGGTGCGCGCCTTGCTCGGTGTCGGCTCGACGACCTCTTCGTCTTCCTCTTCGTCGCTGACGCCGATCAGGCCGGCGCTGTAGACCAGGCACCAGGCGGCCGGCACGGCGAAGATGCAGGCAAGAATGGTCGCAAGCGTGCCGGTCGGGAAGGCGCCGGTGAAGAGTGCCGGAAAGCGGAGAATCATGTCGCCGAAGACGCCGCCGAGGCCGTTGGGCAGCGGCCAGGTGATGGGGGCGGGAACGCAACTGAGCGCCGCGCCGGCAAGCACCGAGCCGACGAACCAGAGGCCGAGGCGCTTGAAGACCTTGTCGAAGCGCTTGCCGCCGATCAGCACCAGGGCCCAGGCGACCGCCGGCAAAAGGGCGACGACGCTGGCAAGGCCGAAAAACTGCATGAAGATATCGGCAAAGGCTGCACCGGTGTATCCGAGCACGTTGGTCGGCGCTTGCGATGTGGCGTAGGAGAAGCTCGGATCGGCGACGTTCCAGGTCGAGAGCGCCGCAATCGCCAGCGCCAATGCGCCGAACAGCGCAAAGCCCGCCAGCGACGCGATCTGTCGCCAAACGAAGGTGGTTAGCACGAACCGGTTGGAACGGCTGTCAAGCGCTGCCGGATTGCTTCTGCTCATGTTGCCTGCTGCCCGTCTCGATCTCAAGGGCGCATTGCGCGCCATGGAATCAACCTAAGCGGAGTACGGTTAATGCGACATTAACCATGCGTAGTCGGCGCTAAAATAGCGGTCGCAACCGGAGAGATCGGCCAAGAAAAAAGGCCCGGAGCTTTCGATCCGGGCCAAGGGCGATCCGCGTGGGGCGGATCGCGACGGGACTGTGAGCAGCGCCAGGTCCGGCGCTGTGATCGGCTTAGCTGTGGTAGGCGGCTTCGCCATGGGACGAGAGGTCGAGACCCTCGCGCTCGGCTTCGACGGAGACGCGCAGGCCGACGACGGCGTCCACGACCTTGTAGAGAATCGTCGAGACGACACCGCACCATGCGATGGTGATGGCAACGGCGGTGAGCTGCGTCATGAACTGGCCGCCCATGGTGACGCCGTCGGCATAGCCGATGCCGCCGAGCGACGAGGAGGCGAAGATGCCGGTGGCAAGCGCACCGAAGAAACCGCCGACGCCGTGAACGCCGAAGACATCCGCCGTGTCGTCATAGTGGAACTTGTTCTTCACGACCGAGACGAAGAAGTAGCAAAGCGGCGAGACAATCACGCCCATGACGATCGCACCCATCGGGCCGGCAATGCCGGCAGCCGGGGTGATGGCGACGAGGCCGGCGATCATGCCCGAAGCAGCACCCAGCATCGAAGCCTTGCCGCGGGTGATGGTTTCGACCACCGACCAGGAGAGCACTGCGGCGGCGGTTGCAAGGAAGGTGTTGACGGTTGCAAGCACTGCCCCGCCGGAAGCTTCGAGGTTCGAGCCGGCATTGAAACCGAACCAGCCGAACCAGAGCATGGCGGCGCCGACCAGCGTCAGCGTCATGGAGTGCGGCGCCATCATGTCACGGCCGTAGCCGGTGCGCTTGCCAACCATGATCGCGCCGATCAGGCCCGCGACGCCGGCATTGATGTGAACGACGGTGCCGCCGGCGAAGTCGAGTGCACCCATGCCGAAGAGCAGGCCGTTGCCGTCCCAGACCATGTGGGCGATCGGGAAATAGACGAAGGTGGCCCAGAGGATGGAGAAGAGCACGGCTGCCGAAAACTTGATGCGTTCGGCAAAGGCACCGACGATCAGGGCCGGTGTCAGTGCGGCGAAGGTCATCTGGAAGAGCATGAAGATGTATTCCGGAATGACGACGCCTTCCGAGAAGGTTGCCGACGTGCTCTCACCGGTGACGCCGGCGAGGAACATCTTGGCGAAGCCGCCGAAATAGGGGCTGGTCGAGCCGCCGAAGGCGAAGGAATAGCCATAGACGACCCAGACGATCATCATCGCCGCGCCGATGACGGTGCACTGCATCAGCACCGACAGCATGTTCTTGGCGCGCACCAGACCACCGTAGAAGAGCGCCAGGCCCGGGATCAGCATGAAGAAGACGAGTAGCGTCGAGATGAACATGAAGGCGGTATCGGCCTTGTCCGGGACCGGCGCTGCGGCGGCTGCGGCCGGCGCCGCCTCCTGTGCGAAGGCAACGGCCGGCGCAAGCAGGGCGGTGGTCAGAGCGCCGAGGCGTCCAAGAGAGGTGGTAAGTTTGCTGGATGACATCGAGGTAGTGCTCCCTGAACGGCGTGATTTACAACGCTTCTGAATCGGTTTCGCCGGTGCGGATGCGCACGGCGTGGTCAATGGCGTAGACGAAGATCTTGCCGTCGCCGATCTGGCCGGTCTTGGCGGCTGCGGCGATCGCTTCCACGGCCTTGTCGACGAGCTCCGAGGCAACGGCGATCTCGACCTTCAGTTTCGGCAGGAAGCTCACGGCGTATTCGGTGCCGCGGTAGATTTCGGTATGTCCCTTCTGGCGGCCGTAGCCTTTGACTTCGGTCACGGTCAGGCCCTGGATGCCGACAGCAGTGAGGGCTTCGCGAACCTCATCGAGCTTGAACGGCTTGATAATGGCCATCACAATTTTCATCTGGTTTCATCCTTGTTCGCCTCCGGCGGAGGCCGTCTCTCCTTGCTGCGGAGCGCCCCAAGCGCCGTGCAACCGGACTATGACATTCAAGGGGCGTGCCAGATTCTGACGCCTGCTCTAAGTGTATGAAAAGAAAATAGAAAAAAGAACGCCGCAGCAATAATGCTGCGGCGCACCAAAGAAATGTCAATTTAGAAGATTAAAAAATAGGCAGATTGAAGAATCTGCTCGTTTTCTATTCAGTTGCCTTTTTCCGGATCAACCCTTCCTGGGCAACGGAGGCAATCAGCACGCCGGAACGCGTAAAAAGGCTGCCTCTGGTCATCCCGCGGGCACCATGTGCACTCGGACTGTCCTGGGTGTAGAGCAGCCAGTCGTCCATCTTGCAGGGCCGGTGGAACCACATGGCGTGATCGAGGCTCGCGACCTGCAGATTGCGGTCGAAGACCGACGTGCCATGCGCGTAGAGCGAGGTGTCGAGCAGCGTCATATCGGAGAGATAGGCAAGGATCGCCGCCTGGATGTGGCGTTCGTCGGGAACCGTGCCGACGGCCTTGACCCAGACGTCCTGGATCGGCTTGCCGTCGTCGCGGGTGAAGTAGTGGTGAAACGAAGCCGGGCGGATCTCGATCGGCCGCGGCCGCTCCCAGTAGCGGCGGATCGCTTCCGGTGCGTGCACGAGGAACTTTTCCTTCAGCTCCTGCTCGCCCGGGAGCGTCTCGGGCATGGCGAGATCAGGCATCTCGATCTGGTGGTCGAAGCCGTCCTCGTCGTACTGGAACGAGGCCGACATGGAGAAGATCGCCTTGCCGTGCTGGATGGCGACGACCCGGCGGGTGGCGAAGCTTGTGCCGTCGCGGATGCGGTCGACTTCGTAGATGATCGGCACCGACGGGTCGCCCGGTCGCATGAAATAGGCGTGCAGCGAATGGACGTAGCGGTCCGCGTCCACGGTGCGCTGGGCAGCGACCAGTGCCTGGCCGATCACCTGGCCGCCAAACACCCGCTGCCAGCCGACCTGTGGGCTCAAGCCCCGGAACAGATTCTCCTCCAGCTTCTCGAGATCGAGAATGGCGAGCAGCGCATCCATGGGCGTGGTGGTCTCGGTGGGGCGCGACATTTCGGCAGTCTCCGATGGTAGGAACGTCGATGGCATTGATCTATATAGACATAAAACGATGCTCAAGTGCGACGGGAGAAAGCCGATGCTCGATGTCTTGATTGCCGGTGGCGGCTATGTCGGCCTTTCGCTCGCCGTTTCCCTGAAGAAGGCGGCGCCGCATCTCGACGTCATGGTGATCGATGGCGCGCCGGAAGGCGCCTGGAAGAAGGACCAGCGTGCCTCGGCCGTCGCCTCCGCCGCCGAGCGCATGCTCGACGTGCTCGGTGTCTGGGACGAGATTGCGCCGGAGGCCGAGCCGATCCGCCGCATGGTGATCACCGATTCGAAGGCGGCCGATCCGGTACGCCCGGTGTTCCTGACCTTCGACGGCGACGGCGGCGATGGTCGTCCCTTTGCCCATATGGTGCCGAACACGGCGATGGTCGGCGCGCTGCGCCGCGCCTGTGAAGCGCTCGGCGTCGTCAATCGCCAGTCGACCATGGTCGAGAGCTTCAAGAGCGGCGACCATGCCGTCGCCGTCACGCTTGCCGGCGGCGAAGAGCTGGAGGCACGCCTGCTCGTCGCCTGCGACGGCGTACGCTCGAAGCTGCGTGATGCCGCAGGGATCAAGACGGTCGAGTTCGACTATGGCCAGTCCGGTATCGTCACGACTGTCGAACACGAGCGGCCGCACGACGGCACGGCCGAGGAGCATTTCCTGCCGGCGGGCCCCTTTGCCACCCTGCCGCTCAAGGACAATCGCTCGTCGCTGGTCTGGACCGAGCGCACCGAGGACGCCGAACGCCTGGTCAAGGGTGACGATTTCCTGTTCGAGGAAGAGCTGGAGCGGCGCTTCGGCCACAGGCTCGGCCATCTGAAGGTGGTCGGCGGACGGCGGGCCTTCCCGCTCGGGCTGACGCTGGCGCGTGATTTCGTCAAGCCGCGCTTCGCGCTTGCCGGCGATGCCGCCCACGGCATCCATCCGATCTCCGGCCAGGGTCTCAATCTCGGCTTCAAGGACGTCGCAGCCTTGGCGGAAACCATCGTCGAGGCGGATCGCCTCGGGCTCGATATCGGCTCGTTCGCCGTGCTCGAGCGCTACCAGAGCTGGCGGCGTTTCGACACGTTCCGCATGGGGGTGACGACGGACGTGCTCAACCGGCTGTTTTCCAACGACATCACTCCGGTCAGGATCGCCCGCGACTTCGGTCTCGGTCTCGTCGACAGGATGCCGTCGCTGAAGAGCTTCTTCATCCGCCAGGCGGCCGGCATTGCCGGTGAAACCGATCCGCGGCTGTTGTCGGGACAGCCGATCTGAGCCTGTACTTGAGGATTGCCCTCACCCTGACCCTCTCCCGTAGGCGGGGAGAGCGGACGAGAGCTACTGCCGCACCATCGCTTGGTCTCAGGTCGCTGCTGAACAAGCGGAACGCAACCTTTGTTGCTGAAGTGCAGGTGGCGCCGCAGACTTCCTTCTCCCCGCTTAGCGGGGAAGGTGCCGGCAGGCGGATGAGGGCCTATGGGGTCGATCGAAAACGACGCCGAGGAAGAGCTCAATTCTCGATCTTGCGCGCTTCCGAAACCAGCATGATCGGCACACCGTCGCGGATCGGATAGGCGAGGCGGGCCTTTTCCGAGACAAGCTCGCCCGCCTCGGCGTCGTAGCTGAGGCGGCCCTTGGTCAGCGGGCAGACGAGCAGCTCGAGCAGTTTCGGATCGACCTTGCTGGCGTTGATGTCCATTGTCCGTTGCTCACTGCAGAATGCTGTCCATATCGCCGAAGTCGCGCGCAAGCACGATCTCGGTGATGGCGATCAGGGTTTCGGCGCGGGTCTTGAGGTCCGGGGCTTCGAGCAACGCCTGTTTTTCCGCCGGGCCATAGGGCGACATCATCGCCATGGAATTGACCAAGGTGCGGTTGCTCGCCCGCTCGACGCTTTCCCAGTCGGCCTTCAGCTTGTTGGCTTCGAGATAGGCCTTGAAGGCAGCAAGCAGTGCGGCCCGGTCGACGAGGGTTTCATCGTCGCGGTTTTCGAGATCGGCGGCAAAGGGGCCGATGCGGAAACGGCGATAGCCGCGGGTGCCGCCGACTTCCGAAAACAGCCGGTAACGGCAAACGCCGGTCAGCGAGGTGATGTAGCGGCCGTCGCCGGTTTCGGCAAAGGACGTGATGCGGCCGATGCAGCCGACCTCGCAGAGCGCCTGCATCGGGCCGGTGGCCGTGTCGTTGCGGCCTTCGCAGAAGGATGGCTGCACGATGCCGATCAGCCGGTTGCCGGAGAGCGCGTCGTCGAGCATGGCGAGATAGCGCGGTTCGAAGATGTTGAGCGGAAGCTGAGCGCCGGGAAGCAGCAGCGCACCGGTCAGCGGAAACACCGGAATGATCTCCGGCAAGTCCTTGGGACCGAGATAACGTGCATTTCCGACGTGCATTTCCGATAGACCCTGCCGGTATTCGCTTTTGCCCCGCCAAGGAAGCGTGGTCAACCAGATCAAGAGATGGTGCGCCGCTTGAAAATCTCAAGGGACGAGCATGCCGATCTTCACGGGTGAATATGGATCGTGATCGGATCCGCTTAAGGGGCGCAGACCGCGCCCCTTTTCAAAACCATGACTGACGGCTCAGGAGAACAGGATCGACGATAGCTTGCGCCGAGCGGCGATCGTTGCCGGATCCTTCGGACCCCAGACTTCGAAGAAGGAGAGCAGTTCGCGGCGCGCGCCGTCGTCGTCGAACGCCCGATCGCGCTTCATGATCGTCAGGAGGTGATCGGCCGCAGCCGTGCGGTCGCCTTCGACATTGCGGATCTTGGCAAGCAGCACGCGCGCCTCGTGATCGTCGGGGTTTGCGGCAAGACGGCGCTCGAACTCGTTCGGGTCGCCGAGCTTGCGGGCTTCCTCGATCTGGTCGAGCTTCTTGCCGATCGCGGCGATGCCGGCGTCCTTGGCAAGGTCCTCCGGCAGGCTGGAAAGCGCCTCACGGGCTTCAGCGAGCTGGCCGAGCGCGATCATGCAGTCGACCATGCCGGCGATCGCCACGACATTTTCCGGATCGGCCTGCAGCACGGCGCCGTAGAGGCCGGCGGCGTTCTCGGCATCGCCGGCATCGGCAAGCGCCTTGGCGTCGGCGAGCACGGCTTCGATCTCGGCCTTGCTGTCGTCGACGGCGGGGCCTGCGATCTTCTCGATGAACTGCTTGATCTGGCTTTCCGGGACAGCGCCCATGAAACCGTCGACCGGACGGCCGCCGACGAAAGCGATGACGGCGGGGATCGACTGGATGCCGAGCTGGCCGGCGATCGAGGGGTGGTCGTCGATGTTCATCTTGACGAGCTTGACGCGGCCGGCTGCTTCCGTGACCACCTTTTCAATGACGGGGGTCAGCTGCTTGCAGGGGCCGCACCACGGCGCCCAGAAATCGACGAGCACCGGCTGCTGCCGGGACGCGTCGAGCACGTCCTTGGTGAAATTGGCAGTGGTGGTTTCCTTGATCAGGTCACCGCCCGACGCGGCGGCCGGCGCTGGTTGGCCGAAGGAGGCCGAACCTGTCATCTGAGTGCCGAAAGACCCTGCATAGGGATTGTCGCTGCCCGTCATTCTTCTCTCCTCGCCGGCTCGTCGGCCAGCTTACTGCATTCGCGCCAAAGATCGTATGTCAGGCCGTGACTTTCAAGACAAGCGGTTCGTGTCCGGTCGCTTCCATGAAGCGCAGCAGATCCTTCGAAGCGATCGAGGTCGTCGCGTCATTGGAAAGCGGATGGCAGTTGACGATGTCGAACTTCATAAGCTCCTCGTCGAGGATGACCCTGACGTTGCCCTGGGTGTCGTTGATCGCGCCGAAGGCGGTGACCGCACCCGGAATGACACCCAGATATTCCATCAGCTTCTCCGGCTTGCCAAAGGAGACCCGGCTTGCCGCGCCGATCACCTGGTGCACGGTCTTCAGGTCCACCGTCGCGTGCTCCTCGACCGTCAAAAGGAAATAGTTGTCCTTCTTGTCCTTCACGAACAGGTTTTTCGTGTGGCCGCCGGGGATCTCGTCGCGCAGCGCCACCGATTCGGCAACGGTGAACACCGGCTCGTGGTTCTTGGTCTTGTGCTTGATCCCAAGCCCGTCGAGAAAATGAAAGAGGTCTTCGGCGGTCTTCGGCTGTGATTCACTCATGATTCTCATCCCCCAGGGCACGCGTTTCGCATCTGCTTTAGGGGAGAAGCCTGTCTATGCGCAATCTCACAGGCGGCGATGCCGACCGAAAACGCGGCATTTCCGGGCTTTGCGCGCAGTCTCCAAAAAAATATTCGATTTCTCGTCATTTCCCTGTTGCATTCCAAAATCGCTTAGGCCATATACCGCCCGTCGCCGCAAGACAGCGCCGACGCCACGGTCCACCGACTACCCCCGGACCTTGGATGATGAGCGGGTGTAGCTCAGGGGTAGAGCACAACCTTGCCAAGGTTGGGGTCGGGCGTTCGAATCGCCTCACCCGCTCCAATTTCTCCCAACCACTTCATTTCACAATCATTTCCGGAATGAAGCGGCATTTGCCGATAACCATTCCATGCGTGCGTGACCGCGCATTCACACCGCTGGGTCCGGACCATCGGCCTTGCTTCGTCGTGGCTTGGTGCTGTTGGCGGTGCCGCCGCCGCTTCCGCGGTCAGCTCTTCATGAACACGTAGTCCGTCTCCTGCCGGCGCGTCTCGCCGGGGCGCAGCACCGCGTTCGGGAAGCCTGAATGGTTGATGGCATCCGGCCAGACCTGGGTTTCCAGACAGAAGCCCGCAAACGGGCCGTAGCGGCGGCCCTCGAGGCCGGGGACGGGGATATCAAGCTTGACGCCGGTATAGAGCTGCACGCCGGGCTCGGTCGTCAGCACTTCCATGGTGACGCCGGAATCGATGCTGCGGGCAAGCGCCACCGAATGCTTCGCCATGCGCTCGTCGGAAAGACAGAAGTTGTGGTCGTAGCTGATGCGTTCGCCTTCGGTCTGGCGGCGAAGCGGCGTCATTTCCCTGAGATCGAAGGCGGTGCCCTCGACGGAGCGGATCTCGCCCGTCGGCACCTGAAAATCATTCGTCGGCAGATAGTGGTCGGCGGCGATCATGATGTCGTGGCCGAGCGCGTCGGCGCTGCCGTCGAGATTGAAATAGCTGTGCTGGCAGACATTGGCGAGCGTCGCCCGATCGGCCTCGCTCTCGTAGACGACGCTCAGGACGCCGCCAGGCTTCAGCGCGTAGGTGCACGTGATCCTGCAATTGCCGGGATAGCCGGCGCGGCCGTCGGGATCGGTGATCACGAGCGTCACGCTATCGGGCGTCTGGTTGGAAATCGTCCAGTTGCGCTTGCCGATATTGTCGCTGCCGCCGTGCAGATGGGTGACGCCCTTCTCGTTCAATTCGAGCTGATAGGTCTCGCCATCGAGCGTGAAGCGTCCGTTGCCGATGCGGTTGGCTGAGCGGCCGGGCGTCGCGCCGAGATAGGGCGAATGGGCGAGGTAGCTTTCGAGATCGGTGAAACCGAGCACCAGCGGCGGCTCGTGGCCTTCCAGGCGCAGGTCCTGGATCACCGAGCCCCAGGTGAGCACATGGGCGGTCAGTCCGCCGCCGGACAGCACCACACGATGAACCGGCTCGCCGGATGGCAGATGGCCGAAGATTTCCGTGTTCTGATGCATGTTCACCGCTTGCTCCCTCTACAGCGCCGCGCGTCTCCCCAGATGCGCAAAGGTCGCTGTACATTCTATGATCGCTGCATGTTCCTGGGATCGATTGGTATCCAGGGAACATGCAGTCGTGCGATCGCAGCAACCTGCGTCATTTCCCGGGGCGCGGCAACCGGTATTCACAAGATTTCTGCGGTCATTTCAGCGCGATAGTTGTTTGGTGGCGTCCTGGAGACCGGCAAGGGTCAGAGGGAACATCCGCCCCTCGAACAGGCTTTTCACCATGGCGATCGACTGGGTGTAGCCCCAATGCTGCTCCGGCACGGGATTGATCCAGATCGAGCGCGGAAAATGCGCCGTCAAGCGCGAGAGCCAGAGGGCGCCGGCCTCGTCGTTCCAATGCTCGACCGAGCCGCCGGGATGGCTGATCTCGTAGGGGCTCATCGAGGCGTCGCCGACGAAGATGGCGCGGTAGTCGCCGCCATAGGTGCGCAGCACCTCTGTCGTGCGGGTGATGTCGGCGCGCCGGCGGCGATTGTCCTTCCACAGGCCCTCGTAGACGCAATTGTGGAAGTAGAAGTGCTCCATGTGGCGGAACTCGCCGCGGGCGGCGGAAAACAGTTCCTCGACGATGCGGATGTGGTCGTCCATCGAGCCGCCGACGTCAAAGAACATCAGGAGCTTCACGGCATTGCGCCGCTCCGGCCTCGTCACCACGTCGAGATAGCCGTGTTCGGCGGTGGCGCGGATCGTGCCGTTGAGGTCGAGTTCGTCGGCGGCACCCTGGCGCACCCAGCGCCGCAATCTTTTCAGCGCCACCTTGATGTTGCGGGTGCCAAGCTCGACCGTGTCGTCATAATCCTTGAACTCGCGCCGGTCCCAGACCTTGACGGCGCGGCGATGGCGCGACTGGTCCTGGCCGATCCGGACCCCCTCGGGATTGTAGCCATAGGCACCAAAGGGGGAGGTGCCGGCGGTGCCGATCCATTTCGAGCCGCCCTGATGGCGGCCCTTTTGTTCACTCAGCCGCTGGCGCAAGGTCTCCATCAGCTTGTCGAAGCCGCCGAGGGATTCGATCAGGCGCTTTTCTTCCTCGGTCAGGTGCTTTTCCGCAAGCTTGCGCAGCCAGTCCTCAGGGATGACCGCCTCTTCGCCCGCTTCCATCGGGTTGACCGCTTCGAGGCCGGAAAAGCAGTGCTGGAACACCCGGTCGAAGCGGTCGATATGGCGCTCGTCCTTCACCAGCGCCGCGCGCGCCAGATAGTAGAAGGCTTCGACGTCGAAGGTGGCGATGCCGGCCTCCATCCCCTCGATCAAGGAGAGGAATTCCCGGAGGGTGACCGGGACTTTCGCCGCCTTGAGTTCGAGGAAGAAGGGGATGAACATCTGACCTCAGCTTTTCCCGGTGCCGATCTCCTGGAGATCATAGGGCGTCGTCTGGTACATCTCGTTGATCCAGTTGCCGAAGAACAGATGTGCATGGCTGCGCCAGCGGTTCTGCGGCGGCAGGGTCGAATCGTTGTGCGGGAAATAGTCGTGCGGCATCTTGATCGGCACGCCGGCGTCCACGTCCCGGAAATATTCGTCCGACAGCGAAGTGGAATCATACTCCACGTGGTTGAACATGTAGAGCCTGTTGCCCTTTTTCTCGTGCACGAGGCAGACGCCCATCTCCTTCGATTCCATCAGGATTTCGAGGCCCGGCACCTTGTCGATGTCGGCGCGTCGCACTTCGGTCCAGCGCGAAACGGGGACGGCGAAATCGTCGGAGAAGCCGTTGAGATAGACGGAGGAGCGATTGAGGTTCTGGTGACGATAGACGCCGAAGGCCTTTTCCTTCAGCGGATACTTCGGCACGTCGTGGAAGTGGTAGATCGCCGCCATCGCGCCCCAGCAGACGTTGAGCGTCGAATGGACGTTGGTCTCGGTCCAGTCGAGGATGCGCTTCAGCTCGTCCCAATAGGTGACGTCCTCGTATTCGAGCGTCTCGACCGGGGCGCCTGTGATGATGAAGCCGTCGAACTTGCGGGCGCTGACCTCTTCCCAGGTCTCGTAGAAGGAAAGCAGATGGTCTTCGGAGGTGTTCTTTGCGCGGTGGGCGCCGATGCGCACCAGCGACAGTTCCACCTGCAGTGGCGAAGCGCCGATCAGGCGCGCCATCTGGATCTCGGTCTTGATCTTGTTCGGCATGAGGTTGAGGAGCCCGATCTGGAGCGGACGGATATCCTGACGGATCGCCACGGTCTCGGTCATCACCCGCACGCCCTCATTGACGAGGGTTTCGAAGGCGGGCAGCGTATCGGGAATCTTGATGGGCATGGGCTTCCACTCGATCAATACAAAAAAACCGGCGGCGATTGATCGCGACCGGTCCTCGGAAATCCAACTTTCCTCGGCCCTTTAGCGACTTGTTTAACGTGGCTGCAAGCCGGCCGGCCAAATCACCACGGGGAATTTGATAGCGCGACAGGGGCGCGGGGGTCAAGAAAAACGATTCGGGCGTGGGGAGGCCCCTCATCCCGCTGCCGCGACCTTCTCCCCGCAAGCAGGGAGAAGGGGCCTTGCCGTACCCGATCGTTCCACAAGTCAAGGGCAGCGGCCGTTCGGCCTATCTTGGTAGCCGGGTTCGCTATCCGCACGTCTCGGCTTGGAGCCAGCCGTCGTCTTGCCCTCTCCCCGCCTGCGGGGAGAGGGTTAGGGTGAGGGGCTAGTCTGCAGCAGGCTTAGAGCATCCCGCATGCCATAACCCAGCCGGTGCCGCGCCCCGTCTATCCCAAGCCAGAAGAAGCGAAAGCGGATCGGGTCACCGCCGCCAAAGGGCGTCATTTCCCGATGTATCCAGGTCTGCCGCTGCTCGCCGGCAAGGGCGATGTGGAAGTAGTGCCGCCGATGACAGATCGTCCTGCCGTCCTTCGGGTAGTGGTAGTCATGCGTGACGAGATGGGTGAGCGCCTGCGGCGACGTCAGTCCGGTCTCTTCGGTGAATTCCCGCGCGGCCGCCTGCTCCGGGCTCTCGCCGGGCTCCATCGTGCCGCCGGGTACCTGCAGCTCGATCGCGGGAAAATCCGGCTCGTCGAAGACCAGCAGGCGGCCCTGCCAAGTGGCGTAGATCAGGACCTTGTGGGCGTCGGGCATCATCCGTCGCGGCGTGCCATGAAGGCGAGGCGTTCGAAGAGGTGCACGTCCTGCTCGTTCTTCAGGAGCGCCCCGTGCAGCTTCGGCAGCATGGTCTTGGCATCGGCTCTCAAGTCCGCCGGATCGACCTCGTCGGCGACAAGCAGGCGGATCCAGTCAAGCGCCTCGGAGGTGGACGGTTTCTTTTTCAGGCCGGGCACCTGGCGGATATCGTAGAAGGCGGCCAGCGCCGCCGACAGCAGCGTCTTGCGGATGCCCGGATAGTGCACCTCGACGATGCGGGCGAGCGTGTCTGCGTCCGGGAAGCGGATATAGTGGAAGAAGCAGCGGCGCAGAAACGCGTCCGGCAGTTCCTTCTCGTTGTTGGAGGTGATGATGACGATTGGCCGGTGGCGAGCGCCGATCATCTCCCCGGTCTCGTAGACATGGAATTCCATGCGGTCGAGTTCCTGCAAAAGGTCGTTCGGAAACTCGATGTCGGCCTTGTCGATCTCGTCGATCAGGAGCACGACGCGGCGGTCGGCTTCGAAGGCCTGCCAGAGCTTGCCCTTGCGGATGTAGTTGCGGACCTCGTTGACCCGTTCGTCGCCGAGCTGGCTGTCGCGCAGGCGCGACACGGCGTCGTATTCGTAAAGGCCCTGCTGCGCCTTGGTCGTCGACTTGACGCTCCATTCGATGAGTTCGAGATCAAGGGCAGCGGCGATCTGGCGGGCCAGTTCGGTCTTGCCGGTGCCCGGTTCACCCTTGACGAGCAGCGGTCGCTCCAGCCGGATCGCGGCGTTGACGGCGATCATCAGATCCTTGTCGGCGATATAGTCGGCGGTGCCTTGAAATTGCATGGGCGTCTTCCGGGTTCGGCGTCTCGTCTGCGAAGTCCATGGACTACCGCATCTTGGCCGAAATCGGAATCGATTTGAGGAGAGGTGCGAGAAGTCTTCAGCCGCGAAGGGCGGTGACTTCGATCTCGATCAGCATTTCCGGGCGGATCAGGTCGCAGACGATCATGGTTGCGGCCGGGCGGATCTCGCCGAAGACTTCGCCGAAGATCGGAAACACCCGGTCGGCGAAGCTGGCATCGGTGACGTAGTAGTGGTTGCGCACCACGTCCTTCAGCGAGAAGCCCGCTTCCTTCAGCGCGCCCTCGATCGTCTTCAGGCAATTGCGCGCCTGCTCCTCCACCGTCTCGGGCATGGTCATGGTGGCATAGTCATAGCCGGTCGTGCCGGAGACGAAGCACCAGTCACCCATCGCGACGGCACGCGAATAGCCTGCCGTCTTTTCGAAGGGCGAGCCCGAGGAGATGAGCTTGCGCGCCATGTCTCGGCTTTAGGCCCAGGGGCGCGAGGCGCCGACCGACTTCTCGAAGCTGTCGATCGCGGTTGCCTTTTCCAGGGTCAGGCCGATGTCGTCGAGGCCGTTCAGGAGGCAATGACGCTTGAAGGCGTCGACCTCGAACTTGACCGAGCCGCCGTCCGGACCGGTGATTTCCTGGGATTCCAGGTCGACCGAGAGGATGGCGTTGGAGCCGCGCGAGGCGTCGTCCATCAGCTTGTCGAGGTCGGCCTGGCTGACGACGATCGGCAGAATGCCGTTCTTGAAACAGTTGTTGTAGAAGATGTCGGCGAACGACGTGGAGATCACGCAGCGGATGCCGAAGTCGAGCAGCGCCCACGGCGCATGCTCGCGCGAGGAACCGCAGCCGAAGTTGTCGCCGGCTACCAGGATGCTGGCGTTCTGGTAGGCGGGCTTGTTGAGCACGAAGTCCGGATTGACCGAGCCGTCCTCATTATAACGGGCTTCGGCGAAGAGGCCCTTGCCAAGGCCGGTGCGCTTGATCGTCTTCAGGTAATCCTTCGGAATGATCATGTCCGTGTCGATGTTGACGACGGGGAGGGGGGCGGCGACACCGGTGAGCTTGACGAATTTTTCCATAACTTCAGGCCTTCGATTTCAGAAGAATGTTGCGCTAGCGTTTAGATGAGTTTTGCGCCGAAATGAAGGAAAATCTGTTCAAATAGGCTTCGCCGGGCGGGTGAAAATGCCTGCCCGGCGAAAGCTTCGCCCGAATTCCTGTTGTCGGGCCGCCCTCAGCCCGCCTTCACAGGGCTGTTCATTGCCCAGAGAACGCCGAAGGGATCGCGGAGCTGGCCGTAACGGTCGCCCCAGAACATCAGCTCGATCGGCATCACCACTTCCGCACCGGCGGCAACGGCACGATCCCACCAGGCATCGATATCGTCGACGGTGAGCGTCAGGGTGAAGGCCTGCGGCTTTTCCAGCGGATGGCCGTATTCCGGATAGGCGTCGGCCAGCATCAGCGAGCTGCCGTTGATGTAGAGGTGGATGTGCATCGTGCGGCCCTGCTCGTCGAGCGGGTGCCGGCCCACTTCCTTGCCGCCGAAGGCGCGTTGGTAGAATTCGGACGCCTTGGCGGCGCCGTCGACCTGCAGATAGGGCAGAAGGCCGTTCAGGACCGGTGCCGGCTGCTGCGTTTCGGTTTGCTGCGTCTGGGTATCCATCGGGTTTCTCCATCCTGTTTGAGGAGCCAGGGCCGTTGCTGGCCTGCCTCAAGGACGGGCCGGGTGCACCCGATCCGACATGGAGATGGAAAAAATTTGAAGCCGCTGCGGCGCGTCGTTTTTGCAGGCATCACAAAAGGCGGGCCGATCATGGATCGGCCCGGCCGGTCTTGCCCGGATCAGGAGAGATCAGAGGTCGATGATCGTGCCGCGACCGTCGTTCCAGATGCGCATCTCGCGCTGGCCGTTCGCGGCGGTTGCCGCTGCCGGGCGCACAGTTGCGCGGGCTGGCTTGAGGTTCAGCCTGGTGGCAATGGCGCTGCCGATCACGACGACGGCGGCGATGCCGGCCAGTGCCAGCGCCAGCGAGGCGGTCAGCACAAAGGCCGCAAACGTGATGGTCAGGGCTGCGGCCGTAAAGAGAACAGAGCGAATGCTTTGCATGATCGTCACCTTTCTGATGGCGATGTGGGGGCTCGCGCCCTGACTTGCAAGAGGTTGCCCCCGAAAGGGGGTGCGGCGGTTCGCCTCGTCTTGCGGAACGCGGCAAAGGCGGGCACAACTGAGGCATGAACAAATCGAGCGAACATCACCCCGTGCGCCTGCGCCGCTCGGTGCTTTCGGTACCGGCCGACAATGCCCGCGCGCTTGCCAAGGTCGCGGAACTCGCGACCGATGCGGCGATCTTCGATCTCGAGGATGCGGTGGCGCCCGAGCGCAAGGCCGAGGCGCGGGCGGCGCTGGTGCAGCATCTGACGACGAACAGGCCGGATTGCGAGATCGTCATTCGCATCAATGCGATCGGCTCGGACTTCGGCCAGGGCGATCTCGCGGCAGCGCTTGCGGCCAATCCCGACGCCATTCTTCTGCCCAAGGTCGAAAGCCCCTCGGATATCCAGGTGGCTGCCGATTGGCTCGACGACAACGATGCGCCGGAAACGCTGCGTCTCTGGGCGATGATCGAAACGCCGCGCGGGGTCATCAATGCGCCCGCGATCGCCGAGGCCGGCCGTACCTTCAGCGGCAGGCTCGATTGTTTCGTCGTCGGCCTCAACGATCTGCGCAAGGAAACGGGCGTGCCGGATCGTCCCGGCCGGCCCTATCTCGTCCCCTGGCTGATGCAGATCCTGCTTGCTGCGCGGGGCGGCGGGCTCGATGTCATCGACGCCGTGTTCAACGATTTCCGCGATGCTGCCGGTTTCGACGAGGAATGCCGGCAGGGCCGCGACATGGGCTATGACGGCAAGATGCTGATCCATCCGGCCCAGATCGGCCCGGCGAACGAACGCTTCGGCGTCGAGCAGATCGCCGTCGACGAGGCGCGCGCGATCATCGCCGCCTTCGCTCTTCCTGAAAACGCCGGCAAGGGCGTCATCAATCTCAACGGCCGAATGGTCGAGCGGTTGCACCTCGACCAGGCCGTAACGCTTGCCGCCAAGGCCGAGCTCATCGAAAAACGAAAGACAAGAACGTGAAACTCTACCGCTTCCTGACCGGTCCGGACGACGCCACTTTCTGCCACAAGGTGACGGCGGCGCTGAACCAGGGCTGGAGCCTGCACGGCTCGCCCACCTATGCCTTCAATGCCGATACGCAGCACATGCAGTGCGGCCAGGCGGTGGTCAAGGATGTCGAGGGCAAGGATTACACCCCTGACATCAAGCTGTCGGAGCAGTAGTCGCGGTAGCCATCAGCGTCAGCCCCTCACCCTAACCCTCTCCCCGCCTGCGGGGAGAGGGGACGAGAGCGAAAGCGCCCTCGGCACTTGGCGTCGCCCTTTACGGGAATGGTTTATTGAAACGAGCGGGTGCAGCTAGTCTCCTTCGCCCCGCTTGCGGGGAGAAGGTGGCCGGCAGGCCGGATGAGGGGCAACGGGTGAGCCTTGCTCTTTGAAGTAACGCAGCTCCGGACGGAAATCCGCTTCACACTTTTCCTGGAATTGCGCTAACCGCCGACGTGCTCGACGCTCGCCTCGATCCGCTCCATGTCGTCGTCGGAAAGGCCGAAATGGTGGCCGATCTCGTGGATCAGCACGTGGGTGATGATGTCGCCCAGCGTTTCCTCGTTCTCTGCCCAATAGTCGATGATCGGGCGGCGATAAAGCGTGATGCGGTTCGGGAATTGGCCGGTTTCCATGGTGAAGCGCTCGCTGATGCCGCGGCCTTCGAAGAGGCCGAGCAGGTCGAAGGGCGTTTCCAGCGCCATGTCCTCGAAAACGTCGTCACTCGGGAAGTCGGCAACCTCGATGATGAGGTCGGTCGTCAACTGGCGGAATTCCTGCGGCAGGTGGCCGTAGGCTTCCAGAGCGAGCTGCTCGAAAGTGGTAAGCGTCGGTGCGTGGCGTTCCCGCCAATCATCGGTCTGGTCAATGCGGGCCATAGGCACTCCTTGTTGCCCTCATATAGCGATTTTGCCTTTGTTTTTCGAGTGTTGAATTCCTTGATCACAGGGACAGGAATAAATTCTTAGAATTGGCTGTTGACTCCATTAGGAAGCTCTGGAATCAATTAGAACATAACATGAACATACTGATGGGAGTTGACCGTCATGGCCGACACAGCCGTGCAGCGGGAGACGGTGCTTTCGCTCCGGGAAACCATAGCAAGGATCGAAAACCGTCGGCTTCCGGGCGTCGTGCGCGCCGCCAAGGCGGCTGATCCCGGTGGCTTCCGTCAACGGGAGGAAGAGGAACCCGGCCGCAAGGTGCTTTCGCTCGGCGTTCCCGATCTGGACGATCTTCTCGAGGGCGGTCTGCCGCTCGAAGGCATGACGGAAATCCGCAATGCCGAGACGCGCGATGCGGGTGCTGCCGCCGGTTTTGCCGCCGCACTCGGCGTGCTCTGCCAACGAGCGCGCCTTGAAAAAGGCGAGCCTGTGGCTCCCGTTCTCTGGATCAGCCAGTCGATGGCGTCCACCGAGGCGGGCCTGCCCTATGGGCTGGGTCTGAAGGCCTTTGGGCTCGATGTCCGCGGTCTCGTCTTCAGCCTGCCGCGCACGGTGAAGGATGCGCTCTGGATCGCCGAGGCTGCGCTTTCCGTGCCGAGCTTCTGCGCCGTCATCCTCGAAATTCGCGGCAATCCTGCAGCCCTTGCGCTCAGCGAAAGCCGGCGCCTGCATGTGCGCTCGCGTGCTGGCCACGTCCCCCTTCTGCTTTTGCGCCAGTCCGGACACGAGGAGGCGAGCAGCGCCTTCTTTCGGCTCCTCGTCGAACCGGCACCGGCGCGCGAGCGTCCGCTACCGGATGGATCGATGCTTCGCGGCAGCATCGGCCATCCCGTCTTTCATGTCATTGCCGAGAAGAGCAGGGCTCCTGCGCCGCTCGGCTTCCTGCTGGAGTGGAACCCCCATGACCGCCGCCTTTACCCCGTCGAGCCCCTACCAGCCGCTGCTGCGGCAGATCCAGAACCAGCGCATTCTGTCGCTCGCCTTTCCGCATCTTCCGGCCGATCGGGTCGCGCGCAAGCGCTGGGGGAACTCGTGGCTTTCCCGCGGGCGTCCTGAGCATCCGCCCGTCGTCTTCGCCGACAAGGTGAAGAGCGCGATGCGTCTTGTCGCGCTCGACGGTTTTGCCGAGAAGCGCGGGTTTCACATCGGTCAGGGCGTTGCCGAGGCGCGGGCCATGTGTCCCGAGATCGACGTGCTGCCGGCCGATCCCGCCGCCGACCGGGCCCTGCTTGCAGGCCTTGCGGACTGGTGCTGCCGCTACACGCCACTCGTCGCGCTCGATGGTGACAGCGGCCTCTTTCTCGACATTACCGGCTGCGCCCACCTTCTCGGCGGGGAAAAGGCGCTGCTCGACGATCTGCTCGCCCGCCTTTTCCATTTGGGGGTCGAGGCCCGGGCGGCGATCTCCTCGTCCGCCGGGCTCTCCTGGGCGGTGGCGCGTTTCGGTTCCGACGACATCCTTGCCGAGGATGAGGCGGCGCGGGCGCTGGCACCGCTGCCGCTGGCGGCGCTCAGGCTGCCGCGGGAAACGATCGAAACGCTTGGCCGGGTCGGGCTCAAGCAGATCGGCGACATCCTCAAGGCGCCGCGCGCGCCGCTTGCCCGCCGGTTCGGTGCAACCCTGCTTCTGCGCCTCGACCAGGCGCTCGGGCGCGAGGACGAACCACTGTCGCCGCGGCTGCCCGTCGCCGCCCTTTCGGTCGAGCGCCGGCTCGGCGAACCGGTCCAGGGCGAAGACGATATCTTGGGCCTGGCGGAAGAGCTGGCGCTGCGGCTGAAGCCGGAGCTGGAAAAGCGCGGGGAGGGCGGACGCCTGTTCGAGCTGCTGCTCTTCCGTGTCGATGGCGCGGTCTTCCGCATTACCGCCGGCACGTCCTCGCCGCTCAACGATCCGCGACGTGTCGCCGGTCTTTTCCGCGAGCGCCTGCAGGCGGTGCACGAAGATCTCGATGCCGGCTTCGGTTTCGAAATCCTCAGGCTCTCGGTGCCGAAGAGCGAAAAATACGAGGTGATGCAGGAGGATTTTTCCGGCACGCCGGATCGCGAGCGTCCGCTTGCCGCCTTCGCCGACCGGGTCATGGCGCGGTTCGGCGCAGAAAGCCTGATGGTGCCGGCGCTCTCGGAAAGCCATGTTCCGGAGCGGGCGGCAAGCTTCCGGCCGCTCACGGATCTGGCGCTGATCGGCAAGGCTGAGGAACCGGGTAACAACATCCCGGCGCCCCTGCTTGCCGCCGCCGCCCGGCCGCAGCGGCTCTTTCCAAGCCCCGAGCCGGTGGAGGCGGTGGCCGAGGTGCCCGAGGGGCCGCCCCGAAGCTTTCGCTGGCGGCGCACGTTGCACCGCATTGCGCGGGCCGAAGGGCCGGAGCGGATCGCCGGCGAATGGTGGCTCGACGGCGAGCCGGCGCTGGAGCGCGACTATTTCCGGGTGGAGGACGATAGCGGCCGGCGGTTCTGGCTGTTTCGCGAGGGTCATTACGGCGCCAGCGCTCCGCCGCGCTGGTTCATGCATGGGGTCTTCGCATGAGCGACGCTGTCCCCTATTTCGAGATCGGCGCCTGGTCGAATTTCTCCTTCCTCGAAGGCGCTTCCCATCCGGGCGAGATGGTGGTTGCGGCGAGCCGTCTCAAGATATCAGGCCTCGGCATTGCCGACCGCAACACGGTGGCCGGCGTCGTGCGGGCGCATGCGCAGGCCAAGGTGGAGAAGTCGACCTTCCAGCCGGGTGCACGGCTTTCCTTTGCCGAGGACCTGCCCGACGTGCTCGCCTATCCCTTGAACCGCCGCGGCTGGGGCAATCTCTGCCGGATGCTGAGTGCCGGTAACCTACGGGCCAAGAAGGGCACCTGCACGCTCTACGAGACCGATCTGATCGAATGGGGCGAGGATTTGCTTCTCGCCGTGCTGCCGGGCCCCGTCATCGGCGCGCCGGAGGCAACCCGGCTTGGCGATTTCCTCAAGCGGCTGAAACCGCATTTCGCCGATCGGCTCTATCTGGCGCTGGTGCCGCGTTATGACGGCTTCGACCAGTTCGCCTTTGCCGGGCTTGCAACCATTGCCCGCCATGCGGCAGTCAAGCTCGTCGCCACTAACAGTCCGCTGTTTCACGCGGCTGCAAGGCGACCGCTCGCCGATGTCGTCACCGCCATCCGCGAGCATGTGACGATCGCCACGGCCGGCTATCGGCTGCATGCCAATGCCGAAAGGCATCTGAAGGCGCCCGCCGAAATGGTGCGCATCTTCCGCGACTATCCGGAAGCGATCGCCAATACCGGGCATTTCTTTGGACGTCTGAAGTTCTCGCTGTCGGATCTCGAATATCAGTATCCGGATGAGAGCATTCCGGGCGAAACACCGACGCAGACGCTGCGGCGGCTGACGATGGAGGGCGCGCGAGAACGGTATCCCGGTGAGATCCCTCAGAAGATTTCGACGCAGATCGAGTATGAGCTCGAGCTGATCGCCAGCAAGCGTTACGAACCCTACTTCCTGACGGTGCGCAATATCATGCAGTTTGCGCGCAGTGCTCAGATCCTGTGTCAGGGCCGCGGGTCGGCGGCGAATTCTACCGTCTGCTATTGTCTGCGCATTACCGAGGTCGACCCGCTTTCGACCACCCTGCTTTTCGATCGTTTCCTCTCGACCGAGCGGGACGAGCCGCCGGATATCGACGTCGATTTCGAACATGAGAAGCGGGAAGAGGTGATCCAGCATATCTACCGCACCTATGGCAAGGAACATGCGGGGCTGACGGCCGCCGTCATCAGCTACCGGGCGCGCTCGGCCGGTCGCGAAACCGCCAAGGCTTTCGGGTTCTCAGAAGACGTGCAATCGGCGCTTGCCGGTTCGGTCTGGGGCTGGTCGGTCGCCGATCTCTCAGAGCGTGAGGCGCAGGCTGCCGGGCTCGACACGAAGGACCCGACGACGGTGAAGGTGCTCGACTATGCCACCGAGCTGATGAGCTTCCCGCGCCATCTCTCCCAGCATGTCGGCGGCTTCGTCATGACCCGCGACCGTCTCGACGAGGTAGTGCCGATCATGAACACGGCGATGCCCGACCGTTTCATGATCGAGTGGGACAAGGACGACCTCGACACGTTGAAGATCCTGAAGATCGACGTGCTTGCGCTCGGCATGCTCACCTGCATCGCCCGGGCCTTCGACCTGCTCGACCGGCATTACAATGAGCGGAAAAACCTCCACCAGCTTTTCAAGGATCACCAGGACGCCGTCTACGACATGATCTGCCGCGCCGATACGATCGGTGTCTTCCAGATCGAGAGCCGGGCGCAGATGAGCATGTTGCCGCGGCTGAAGCCCCGCATCTTCTATGACCTTGTCATCGAGGTGGCGATCGTCCGGCCCGGACCGATCCAGGGCAACATGGTGCACCCCTATCTGAAACGCCGGGAGCAGCGCGCGCGCAATATCCCCATCGAATATCCAAGTCCGGAACTGGAGGCCGTACTGAAGCGGACGCTCGGCGTGCCCCTGTTCCAGGAACAGGCAATGCAGATCGCCATTACCGCCGCCGGCTTCACACCCAGTGAGGCGGACAAGTTGCGTCGCGCCATGGCGACCTTCAAGCGCACCGGCACCATCCATACCTTCCATGAGAAGATGATCGAGGGCATGGTCAGGAACGGCTATGAACGGGACTTTGCCGAGCGTTGCTTCAAGCAGATCGAGGGCTTCGGCGAGTATGGTTTTCCCGAGAGCCATGCCGCGTCCTTCGCGCTGCTCGTCTATGTCTCCTCCTGGCTCAAGACCTACTATCCCGATGTCTTCTGCGCGGCGCTCCTGAATTCGCAGCCGATGGGCTTTTACGCGCCAGGGCAACTGGTGCGCGATGCAAGGGAGCATGGGGTCAGGGTCATGCCCGTCGACATCAACCATTCGCTCTGGGATGCGGACCTTGAAGAGGGAGGGGTCGACAAGAGGGCCATCGAGCCGCGGCATCGCGAGATGGCGGACGTGATCAGGACGACGAAGGCGATGCGGCTCGGCTTCAACTCGATCAAGGGGCTGAACCAGGAAGAGATCGAGAAGAAACTCATCGCCAACCGGGGGGACGGCTACAGAACGGTTCGTGATCTCTGGCTGCGCTCCGGCCTCTCCCGTTCCGCGCTCGAAAGGCTTGCGGATGCGGATGCCTTCCGTTCGATTGGGCTCGACCGGCGAAAGGCGCTCTGGGCGGTGAAGGCACTGGATGAAAAGAGTGCTGCGGAACGGTTGCCGCTCTTCGAAGGTGCGGCGAGAGAGGAGTTGCGGCCGGAACCGGCGATGGTCCTGCCGGAGATGCTGCCGGGCGAGCAGGTGATCAACGACTATCGTTACCTCTCCTTCTCGCTGAAGGCGCATCCGGTCTCTTTCCTCAGAGACACCCTTTCTGCGCAGGGCATCGTGCAGAGCCGCGCGCTTGCGACCGCCCCGGTCGGGCGGCGGGTCACGGTTGCCGGCCTGGTGCTCGTCCGCCAGCGTCCGGGCTCGGCCAAGGGCGTCATCTTCATGACCATCGAGGACGAGACCGGCGTTGCCAATGCGATCGTCTGGCCAAAGGTGTTCGCGGCCTATCGCCCGGTGGTCATGGGCGCGCGGCTGGTCAAGATCCGCGGCCGGCTGCAGCGCGAAAGCAGCGTCATCCATGTGGTTGCCGAGCACATCGAGGATATCACGCCGATGCTCGGGCTATTGCGCAAGGAGGCGCGGCGTTTCGGTGCGAGTGACCGTGCCGACGAGGCGCTGCGGCCGACCGGCGACGCACGCCAGAAGCGGGCACAAGGCGACCTGGCTCTGCCGACGGCCCGCCGGTCCGGCAGCAATCCCGGCAGTCCGGACCGGGCGACAGCCGAGGTGGCCGACGTGATGCCGAAGGGGCGCAATTTCCATTGAAGGTCTCCGGATCCGGCGTGACGGCCATTCCCATGGTGCGGGGCGCGGTTTGGTGAGAGGAGCCGCCAAGTGCGCCGGAGAATTCCAGCGAACCCCGACGTCGGCTCACGGGCAGGCCCTCCCCCATCGTGCGCATAGGTGTGTAAAAATGTCGCAGGCTGCGGGCGTCGTGACCCATTCAGGGTTTGCAGGAGAAGTCGCCAAGGAATCTCTAAAATTCTGAAAAGACGAAGTTTTTTGTCAAGTTTAGAGTCGTTCTAATCGACCTGCAACTTCCGCTCGCGGAGTTTTTAGTTGACACTAAATGTCCTGTTTTGCTTTATGCGCAGATACAGGGCGTTGCGTACGACAGGCGAGACGACATGCTGGTTTGCAGCTGCAATTTCATCACGGAAAAAGAGATCGAGGACACGATTGTCGGCCTCCTTGACGAGGACTGTTGGCAGCTGATCGTGCCGGCGAAAGTCTACCACGCGATGGAAAAACGCGGCCGTTGCTGCGGCTGTTTCCCCAATGTCGTCGACATCATCATCCGCACCACCGAGCAATATCACGCCCGTCGCGACTCGACGGACGCAGAGATATTTGATTTCATGACCCGCCTCAGACAATTCCACGACGACAACCGGAGGGCGGATCTTGAAAGGCGACAAAAAAGTCATCGAGCAGCTTAACGAAGCGCTCTATCTCGAACTCGGTGCCGTCAACCAGTATTGGCTGCACTACCGCCTCCTCGAAGACTGGGGTTACACGCTTCTCGCCAAGAAGGAGCGGGCCGAATCCATCGAGGAGATGCAGCATGCCGACAAGCTCGTCGCGCGCATCATCTTCCTTGAGGGCCACCCCAACCTGCAGACGGTTGCGCCGCTGCGGATCGGCCAGAACGTCAAGGAAGTGCTGAAGGCCGATCTCGCCGGCGAATACGACGCCCGCACGGCCTACAAGAAATCCCGAGACATCTGTCACGCCGCCGGAGACTATGTCTCCATGAAACTCTTCGAAGAACTGCTCGCGGATGAGGAAGGCCACATCGATTTCCTCGAAACCCAGCTCGAGCTGCTCGACAAGATCGGCGAAGAGAAATACGGCCAGCTCAATGCCGCACCGGCCAACGAAGCCGAAGCCGACTGAGCCTGGTCAAAGCTTACAAAGGCGAAGGCCGGCGATATCGCCGGCCTTTGTCGTTTCAGGAGCAAAGCAGTCCGGTTCACGGCGCCAGATGCGTGAAAGCTGCGACCACTTCCTCGTAGACCTTGCGCTTGAACGGCACGATCAGCTCCGGCAGCTCGCGCATCGGCTTCCATTCCCAGGCATCGAACTCCGGCTCATGTCCGCCCGGCGGCGGGTTGATGGCGATCTCGTTCTCCTCGCCCTCGAAACGGAAGGCATACCAGCGCTGCGTCTGGCCGCGATACTTGCCCTTGAGGCCGATGCCGATCAGATGTTCGGGCAGATCGTAGTTGATCCAGCCGGGGGCTTCGGCCAGCAGCGAGACGGTGCTCATGCCCGTTTCCTCGTAGAGCTCGCGATAGGCGGCCTTCAACGGGTCCTCGTTCTTGTCGATGCCGCCCTGCGGCATCTGCCATTGCTGCGGCGAGCCGTCATATTCGGAATTGCCGACGGCAATGCGGTGGCCGGCCCAGACGAGGCCCGCACGGTTCAGCACCATCACCCCGACACAGGGGCGATAGGGAAGGTCGTCCGCCTTCAGTTTCTTGTCCTTGCTCATCGGCTGCCTCTTCTGTGCAAACGTTCATTGGTCCCATCGGGACGGCTTTAAGCTAGTTCTGTTGCGGATCCTTGACGAGCGCGGAGACGCCGACGATCTCGATGCCGCGCCCCTGCGCCTCGCCGATCCACGAGGCGATCGCGCCGACGCTTTCATCGAAGGCGGAAGCGACGCCAATGGCGGTGCCGTTGCGGCGTGCAATGCGTTCGAGCTCATCGAGCTTCTTCAGGATCGCGTTGCGGCTGAGTTCCGTGTCGAGCGTCAGGTCGGCAAAGCCGTGCGGCACGTCGAAGGCGCCGGCAAGTTTGCCGGACAGCGACTGCGCCGAGGTGCCGTCGTCGAGGAACAGCAGGCCGCGCCTACCGAGATCGCGCATGACCGGCTCCAGCGCATCGGCATCGGACAGGAAGCGGCCACCAAGATAGTTCATGACGCCGGTATAGTTGGTGATCTCGGCGAGGTTGCGGTGCAACTCCGACAGGTTCTTCTTTTCGCTAAGGCCGACGCGCAGCGCATGGGGCCCGGGGTCGTTGGCCGGATAGTCGAACGGCTCCATCGGCAGCTGCAACAGGATCTCGTGGCCGCTGCGGCGCGCTTCCTGCATCCAGCGCTGTAGGCTGTTGCCGGCGGTGGCGAAGCCGAGCGTCACCTCGCCCGGCAGGTCGCGGATCGCTTTCTGCGTTCCGGTCTGGCTGAGGCCAAGCCCGCCGACGACGAGCGCGATGCGCGTGCCGCGTGCGCCGGACCAGGGGCGCGCATACTGATCCATCGGCCTGAGCCCGTCGGGGCCGATGATCGGTAGCCGCCCAGCGGCACTGTCTTCCAGCAGATCGTTATTGGGCATCGCGGCCATGCGCGGATCCTGGCCGCGGATCGGACCGACATTGATGAGCGCCGGCCCCTTGCCATCGCGGCTGCGCGGCGAGAAGGTCGTGACGGTGGAACCGTCGTCGGTGAGCGTGCGCTCGACATCGGCGCCGGAATAAGCCGTTCCCGGCGTCATCGTCCCGGAGCCTATGCCCGTCTGGCCGCTTGGCGCGTTGGCTGCCTTGTCGTCCGCCCTCGTTATGTTTTCCGCCGTTGCGACCGGCGATGCGGGGCCGCGCCGCAATCCGTCCGGCGAAAGAATGCTCCAGGCGGAAAGGCCAATCACCACAGCCATGCAAAGGCCGGCAAAGGAAAACCCCAGCAACCGCCGGGAATTGCGTTTCGACGCTGGCTTGGCCCGCCGGTTCTGGCCGAGCGGAGCATTGAGATCAGTTCCCAAACGGAGCCTCGGTCGAGCTGTGGGATGTTGCCGCCAAGCAAATCCAGGATGAACCGAACCGGTATCATTCCAGGCTTGCATCATTTCCAGCCGGGGTGGTGAGTGGACGCTTTCCGCGCCGCTTCCTGTTCCCTCGCGAGCCCGGCCGCGCCCGGAGAATCAGGCAATGGCCGGCGCCTCCTAACCCTATAATTTAGCCGCGGGGGATTGACCAGTGCATGCGCCACAAGGGCGGCCGCACAAATGAAAAGCGCCGCAGGTTCGGCTGAACCGCGGCGCTTCGTTTCGTGTCTGCCAGGCTTACTTCTTGAGCTGTGCCTGTTCGGGGCTCGCCGGGAAGGTCGGATCCGTCTTCTTGCCGCGCAGCAGGTCGAGCGCGTAGTTGAGCTGCAGGTCGTCCTTGGTCTCCGGCGGCACATAGGCGACCGAGCCCGAACCTTCGTCGGTCTCGCTCTGGCCCTGGATGTGGCCACGCAGATCGGATTCACCCTGGGCTTCGACCTTGCCGAGCAGTTCCGGCGGCAGCGGCTGTTCAACCTTGATATCAGGCGAAATGCCCGTGCCCTGGATCGATTTGCCCGACGGCGTGTAGTAGAGCGCCGTCGTCAGGCGCAGCGCCCCGGCCTCGCCGAGCGGGATGATCGTCTGGACCGAACCCTTGCCGAAGGAGCGCGTGCCGAGCACGGTCGCGCGCTTCAGGTCCTGCAGGGCGCCGGCGACGATTTCCGAAGCGGAGGCCGAGCCGCCGTTGACGAGTACGATGACAGGCTTGCCATCGGTCAGGTCGCCCGGGGTGGCGTTGAAGCGGCGGGTCTCGTCCGGGTTGCGGCCGCGGGTCGAAACGACCTCGCCACGCTCCAGGAAGGCGTCGGAGACGTTGATCGCCTGATCGAGCAGACCGCCCGGGTTGAGGCGCAGGTCGAGCACGTAGCCCTTGAGCTTGTCGGCCGGCACTTCCGACTTGATCTTCTCGATGCCCTTCTTCAGGTCGTCATAGGTCTTTTCAGTGAAGGAAATGACGCGCAGGTAGCCGACGTCGCCTTCGGTGCGGAACTTGACGGCGCGAACGGCGATGACGTCGCGAACGATCGTCAGCTCGATCGGCTTGTCCGCGCCCTTGCGCAGGATCGTCAGCTTGATCGGGGTGCCGACGGCACCGCGCATCTTTTCAACCGCGTCTTCAAGTTTGAGGCCGCGAACGTCCGCACCGTCAATCTTCGAGATGAAGTCGCCGGCAAGCACACCGGCGCGCGCAGCAGGTGTGTCGTCGATCGGGCTCGTCACCTTGACGAGATCGTCTTCCATGGTGACTTCGATGCCGAGGCCACCGAACTCACCACGGGTCTGGGTGCGCATGTCCTCGGCATCGGCCGAGTTCATGTAGCTCGAATGCGGGTCGAGCGAGGAGAGCATGCCGTTGATGGCGTTCTCGATCAGCTTGTCGTCCTGCGGGGGCGTCACATATTGCGCCCGCACGCGCTCGAACACGTCGCCAAAGATTGCCAGTTCGCGATAGGTCGAAGTGTTGGCAGCGACGGCCGGAACGACAGCCGAATAAACCACGCCCATCGCGGTCGCGCCCATCAGCGCCCCGACCAGAACAAGTGAAGCCCTACGTATCATTTCGCGCCTTTCCAACCTCTGCTGCGGTCCACCATGGTCGGGAATCAACCGGTTTTCCGTCTTTTCGGAATTCAATGTAAAGCGTCGGCCGGTCCGTTTCCAGCGCCAAGGCCGCAGCGCTCGCCACTCTTTTTGCCCCCATCGTCGCCAGTGGTTCACCCGCCACGACGAACTGGCCAGTCTGCACGCTCACCTTCTCCATCCCCGAAAGCACGACGTGGTAGCCATCGCCCGGGTTGAGAATGATCATCTGTCCATAACTGCGGAAATTGCCTGCATAGACGATCCAGCCATCTGACGGCGCAGTCACCAGCGCGCCGGGATTGGTTTCCAACATGATCCCTTGCAGGGAATGCCCCGTGCCGTCTGCATCGCCGAATTTACGCAACAGCGATCCGGCGGCCGGATAGGCAAGTTTGTTCCTCAGCTCCGAAAACACATATGCGGGGGCAATGCGGTTTTTGTCAGGCACCGCATTGCGGGCGAGTTCCCGCGCCGCCTCGCGCTCGGCTTCGCTCATGCGCCGGCGCTCCTCCTCCTGGGCGCGCGCCGCCTCGGCGGCGTCGCGCACGGAGGCGATCTGGTCCTCCAGCGAGCCGATCAGACCCTGGAGGTTGGTCGCCTGAGAGGCAAGCTCTTGCGCCTTGCGCTGCTCGGCCGCAAGTTCGCTGGCGCTCGTCTGGCGCAGCTTCTCCTTCTCGGCAACCAGCATCGACATGCGCCGCTCTTCCTCGACATTGGCCGTCATCGCCGCGCTCAGGTCTTCACGCTGGCGATCGATGCCGGCACGGATATCGGCGAGCGCCTTGAGGTCGGCGACCAGGTTTTCGGTTTCCTCGCGCAGGCCGGGCACGACGGCGCCAAGCAGGATGGCGCTGCGCACGGAGCCAAGCGCATCCTCGGGCGTCACCAGGATCGCCGGCGGCGGGTTGCGCCCCATCCGTTGCAAGGCGGCCAGCACCTCGGCAAGCACGCCCCGGCGTGACCGCAGCGACCGGCGGACCGTATCTTCCTTGGTCCTGAGCTCGCTCAGCTTCTTCTCGCCGTCGACGATCTGCTGCTCGAGATCCTGGCGCTTCTTCGCGGACTCGATGATCGCGGCGCGCAGCGTCTCGTTGGTCTTGTCGATCTCGGCAATGGTCTCGGTCAGCGCATTGGCGCGCTCCTGCGACAGCGTGATCGTCTTGGAGAGCGCATCCAGCTCGCTGCGCGTGCTGTTGCGGCGCAACGTCAGGTCGGCGGCCGGGTCGGGCGGGCCCTGTTCCTGGCCGGTCGTGGCAACGTCGGGCGGCGTGACTTCCTGGGCCCCCGCCGGCAGACCGATCGCAAGCGCAAGCGCGAAGGTCGCCGCTCTACGGGCAAGCCGTCCTGCGTCGTCTCTTCCCATGCCGAAAACGCTGGTCCTGCCTCGGGGCGTCATCCGTTGCGTGCGTCCATCCGAAAATATGAGGAAAAAACCTAATCTGATTTGGCGCGCGCGACCAAGCATATTCTCGTTATCGGCCCGTGTACCGGCTGCGGCGCTTCCGAAGATGTCCTGTCGCTTCAGACGCGGTGATAGGGGTGGCCGGAGAGAATGGTGACCGCCCGGTAGAGCTGTTCGGCGATCAGGATGCGCACGAGTTGGTGCGGCCAGGTCATCTTTCCGAGATTGAGCACCGCATCGGCGCGGGCGTGAAGGCTCGGATCGAGGCCGTCGGCGCCACCGATCGCGATCATCAGGTCGCGCTTGCCGCCGTCGCGGAAGGTTCCGAGAAGCGAGGCGAAGCCCTCGGAATCGAGCGCCTTTCCACGTTCGTCCAGCAGCACGAGCAGGCTGCCCTCGGCGAGTGCCTTTTCAAGCTGTGCGGCTTCCTCGCGCTTGCGCGTCTCGGCATTCGAGGCGCGGCTTTCATTGACTTCGACGACACGGGAAAGTTCGAGACCGATCGCCGGACCGGCCTTGGAGAAGCGATCGAGATAACGGGCCGCAAGATCCTTTTCCGGCCCTGCCTTGAGGCGGCCGACTGCGAAAAGTCCGATACGCATGACCTTGTCCGTCCTTGCTACTGCATGTTTCCTTTGATCGCAGCCGATCAAAGGACAAAAACATGCAGCGATTCAAAGTGCCACAGCGTCCTTTGCGCGTCCGATAAGACGCGCGGCGCTGTAGTGCTGCAACGCGCACTGCATAGTTCCTGAAATCGGATCGATTCAAGGACAATCTTATGCCGCGTCCATATGGCCTTGCAGCGTCGCTGCGAGCCTTGTCCGGCAAACGGAACCAAAGGAACGATCAGTCGCAACACACGTCCGGCTGGCAACGCCGCCCAAGGCGGCGCCAGCCCTTCACATTCATGCATGACCGCAACTCGGCTCGTCCGGCGCTTAGCTGCGCGGCGACCCGGTCGGTCTCAATGCAAGGTGCCGTCCTCGATCTCGGGAGCCGCCCACATCTTCTCGATGTTGTAGAACTCCCGGATTTCCGGCCGGAAGATGTGAACGATCACATCGCCGGTGTCGATCAGCACCCAGTCACCGCCTTCCAGACCTTCGACACGGGCATTGCCAAAGCCCCCGTCTTTGAGGTCGGTCGTCAGGTGATCGGCAATGGCCATCACATGCCGCGTCGATCGCCCGGAGACAACGACCATGAAGTCTCCCAGCGCCGATTTTCCGGCAATGTTGATGCTGACGATATCTTCTGCCTTCGAGTCCTCTAGGCTCTCGAGGACCAGTTGAAGCGCACGGACAGCGGCTTCGTCGCTCGATCCCGTGCTGCGCGGGAATGCGGAGACCGCATATCCCTTGGCGTGTGCTGTTGTCAGGGTCTTTCCTTTCCACATGAACAGAACAGGCACTTTCGATTCGAACAAGGATCGAACCGTCCATGAATGTAGGCATCAAACCGTAGCGGTTTCAAGACAGCAGAACTGATTCCCAGGAAATCATACTCCGCCGGCGGCCCGCAGCGCCGTCGAGCTCATCGATGAGCGCGGGCCATGGATGAAGGTCCAGGCAGGGGCTGCGTGATAGGCGAGGCGCCGCGCGTCGTCCTCGTCGATGCGGGCGTAGTCGAAGGTTTTCGCCATGCGCGAGGAGAGATAGGCGAGCGTCGAGCCCGGCCGGTCGATGACCGCAATCGGGAAGGTGCGGGCGATCTTCTGCCAGTTCTGCCAGCGGTGGAAGCTCTTCAGGTTGTCGGCACCCATGATCCAGACGAAGCGGATGTCGCGATTGCGCGCCTGCACGATTTCCAGCGTGCGGGCGGTAAAGCTTTGGCCGAGCGCCTTTTCGAAGGCCGTCACCTTGATGCGCGGGTTCTGCGCAATCTCCTCGCTCATGGCTATGCGTTCGGCGAGCGGCGCAAGGTTGTTGTGATCCTTGAGCGGATTGCCGGGTGTTACCATCCACCAGAGCTGGTCGAGCCCGAGCCGCTGGATCGCGGTGTCGGCAACCAGCACATGGCCCTCATGCGGCGGATTGAAGGATCCGCCGAAGAGGCCCACCACCATGCCGGCCTCGACATGGGGCATGCGCAGGTAGCGGGCGTTCACCGTGCCCGCGATCACCTCAGGGCCTGACCTGTCCAGCACCGCGCACCCGATACTTGAAGGACGTCAACTGTTCGACGCCGACCGGCCCGCGGGCATGCATCTTGCCCGTCGCGATGCCGATCTCGCCGCCCATGCCGAACTCGCCGCCATCGGCAAACTGCGTCGAGGCGTTGTGCAGGAGGATGGCGGAATCGATCTCCGAGAAGAAGCGCTCGACCACGGTCGCATCCTCGGCGATCACGGCTTCCGTGTGGGCCGACGACCAGGTGGCGATGTGCTCGATGGCGCCGGAGATGCCGTCGACCAGCTTCACCGAGATGATGGCGTCGAGATACTCCGTCGCCCAGTCCTCATCCTTGGCGGCCTTCAGGCCATCAACTGCGCCTGCGAGCTCGTCCGAGACGCGCACTTCGCAGCCGGCGGCAAGCAGGGCGTTCAGCAGCGGCTTTGCCAGCCGTGCGGCATCGTTGCGGTCGATCAACAGTGTTTCGGCAGCACCGCAGATACCGGTGCGGCGCATCTTGGCGTTGACGACGATCTTCTCCGCCATCGCGAGATCGGCCGAAGCGTCGACATAGATGTGGCAGAGGCCTTCGAGATGGGCAAACACCGGCACGCGCGCCTCGTTCTGTACGCGGGCGACAAGGCTCTTGCCGCCGCGCGGAACGATGACGTCGATCGTGCCGCCAAGACCCGAGAGCATTGCGCCAACGGCGGCGCGGTCGGCAACCGGCACCATCTGGATCGCGTGTTCCGGCAGGCCGGCGGCCTTCAGCCCCTCGACGAGGCAGGCATGGATCGCGCCGGAGGAATGGAAGCTGTCGGAGCCGCCGCGCAGGATCACGGCATTGCCGGCCTTGAGGCAGAGCGCGCCAGCGTCCGCCGTCACGTTCGGCCGGCTTTCATAGATGACGCCGATGACGCCGAGCGGCGTGCGCACGCGCTCGATATGCAGGCCGTTCGGCCGGTCCCATTCGGCAATCACGTCGCCGACGGGATCCTTGAACTCGGCGATCGCGCGAATGCCGTTCGCCATGTCGCGGATGCGGCCTTCGGAGAGCGTCAGGCGATCGATAAAGGCGGCGGCAACGCCGCTTTCGCGGGCGTTTTCAAGGTCGATCGCATTGGCAGCGAGGATGTCGTTCGTGCGCGCCACGATCGTGTCGGCCATGGCAATCAGGGCGGCATGCTTGCGTTCGGCGCTGGCGACGGCAAGCGGTCGGCTGGCGGCCTTGGCCCGGCGGCCGATTTCCAGCATGACGCTCTCGACGTCGTCCTTGTTCTTCACCTCGTCAAGCATGGACCTCATCCTTCCGGCTGCCGTCACTTTCGGCGCGTTTTCCGGTCATCACCATATCATCGCGGTGCACCATGGCGGCGCGGCCCGCATAACCGAGGATCGCGGCGATTTCGGCTGATTTCTTGCCGGCAATCTGGCGCGCCTCGTCGGCATCATAGCCGGCAAGGCCACGGGCGATCTCGCGGCCCGAGGTGCCGAGAATGGCGATCGTGTCGCCGCGGCTGAAGCTGCCGGTGACGTCACGCACGCCGGCGGGCAGCAGGCTCTTGCCCGAGCGCAGCGCCTCCTCGGCGCCGGCATCGACGACAAGCGTTCCGGCCGGCAGCAATTGCCCGGCAATCCAGGTCTTGCGCGCGGTGACCGGCGACCCCGACGGCGCGAACCAGGAGGAACGGGCACCGTCCTCGATCGCTGCCAGCGGGTGGTCGGGCTTGCCCGAGGCGATGATCATGGCGCAGCCGGCGGTCGTTGCGATCTTGCCGGCATCGATTTTGGTGCGCATGCCGCCGCGCGAAAGCTCGGACGCGGCACCGCCTGCCATCGCTTCGATCTCCGGGGTGATCTCGGCGACGGTTTCGAGGAAGCGCGCGTTCGGATCGAGATGCGGCGGGGCCGTATAGAGTCCGTCGATGTCGGAGAGCAGCACCAGGAGATCGGCGCCGACCATGGTGGCGACGCGGGCAGCGAGGCGATCGTTGTCGCCATAGCGGATCTCGGTCGTCGCGACCGTGTCGTTCTCGTTGATGATCGGCACGGCGCCGAGTTTCAAGAGCTGGTTGATGGTGGCGCGGGCGTTGAGATAGCGGCGGCGCTCTTCCGTATCGCCCAGGGTCAAAAGCACCTGGCCGGCCACGATGGCGTCGGTCGACAGGCTCTCGGACCAGGCGCGCGCCAGAGCGATCTGGCCGACGGCGGCGGCCGCCTGGCTCTCTTCCAGCTTCAAGGCACCCGCGGGCAGGTTGAGCACGGTGCGGCCAAGGGCGATCGCGCCTGAGGAGACGACCAGCACCTCGACACCCCTCGCTTTCAGGCCGGCGATATCGGCGCACATGGCGTCGAGCCAGGCCTTCTTCAGCCCGCTGGCGCGGTCGACGAGAAGCGCCGACCCGATCTTGATGACGACCCGGCGATACTTCAAAAGCGGCTTGCGGGTCTTGGTCATATCAGGCGTTCTCCTCGCCAAATCCCTCGCCCGCCTTGGCGGTGACGATGACGCTGCGCAGCGCCCTCAGCGCTTCGGTCATGCCCTTGCCGACGGCGGCGGAGAGCAAGAGGGGCTGCTCGCCGCAGGCCTTTGCCAGCGCCTTGGCCTTCACCTTCAATTCGTCCTCGTCGAGCACGTCGATCTGCGACAGGGCCACGATCTGCGGCTTGTCTTCCAGCCCGCCGCCATAGGCTTCGAGCTCGTGCTTCACGGTCTTATAGGCCTTGGCGACATCTTCCTCCTGGGCGGAGACGAGATGCAGCAGCACGCGGGTGCGCTCGACGTGACCGAGGAAACGGTCGCCGATGCCCACGCCTTCATGGGCGCCTTCGATCAGGCCAGGGATATCGGCGATGATGAATTCGTTGCCGTCGATGGTGGCGACGCCGAGATTGGGATGCAGGGTCGTGAACGGATAGTTGGCGATCTTCGGGCGCGCACGGGTGCAGGCGGCAAGGAAGGTCGACTTGCCGGCATTCGGCAGGCCGACGAGGCCGGCATCCGCGATCAGCTTCAGGCGCAGCCAGAGCGTCTTCTCGTCGCCTTCGAGGCCGGGGTTGGCCCAGTTCGGCGCCTGGTTGGTCGCGGACTTGAAGCGGGCGTTGCCGAAGCCGCCATTGCCGCCGGCAGCCAGCCGGTAGCGCTGACCCTCGGCGACCATGTCGACGATCAGCGTCTCGTTGTCTTCCTCGAAGATCTGGGTGCCGACCGGCACCTTCAGCGTCACGTCGTCGCCGCCAGCACCAGTGCGGTTGCGGCCCATGCCGTGCTGGCCGGTCTTGGCCTTGAAATGCTGCTGGTAGCGGAAGTCGATCAGCGTGTTGAGGCCGTTGACCGCCTCCACCCAGACGTCGCCGCCGCGGCCGCCGTCGCCGCCATCAGGTCCGCCGAACTCGATGAACTTCTCGCGCCTGAACGAGACGGCGCCTGCGCCACCGTCGCCGGAGCGGATATAGACTTTCGTTTCGTCGAGAAATTTCATTGGGCTGCCATCTGTTTTGTGTAATTGCGCGGTCTTAGTTCACGGTGAGAGCGGGATGCTGGCGGTAAACCGCATCCTCATTTCCTCATCGCGCTTCATTTTGCCGCCATCGATATAGGCGGTTTATTCGGAGGTCAAAGAATATCGTGCGGTTCGTCAGCTACAACATCCAATACGGCATCGGCCTCGACGGTCGCTTCGATCCCGAGCGCATCGCCGCCTCGATCGGGGACGCCGACATCATCGCGCTTCAGGAAGTGACGCGCGGCTTTCACCGCAACGGCCATGTCGATCTCGTCACCCGCTTCGAAAAGCTGTTTCCCGGTCACTTCTCCGCCTTCCATGCGCCCTGCGACATCGACATCGGCTCGGCGATCGAGGATGGACGCGCGGTCAGCCGCCGCTTCCAGTTCGGCAACATGATCCTGTCGCGCTGGCCGATCCTTGCAACACGGCTGATCCCCTTGCCGCGCACCCGCACGATCAGCCCGATGAACCTGCAGCGCGGTGCGACCGAGGCGCTGATCGCAACGCCCGGCGGCCCGCTCCGGGTCTATTCCGTGCATCTCGACCATGTGCTGCCGGCCGAACGCATCGCCCAGATCCGCTACCTGAAGGAGCGGCTGCTCGGCTACCCGCTCGAAGGCGGCGCGATCACCGGGGCGGCCGACTTCGGCTTGGC
The DNA here is from genome assembly GCF_002940685.1 of Ensifer adhaerens. Classification (GTDB taxonomy): domain Bacteria; phylum Pseudomonadota; class Alphaproteobacteria; order Rhizobiales; family Rhizobiaceae; genus Ensifer; species Ensifer adhaerens_E. Next base: position 171,890 of record NZ_PNFP01000008.1, read on the forward strand.
CGAGCCGCCGCATCCGGAGGACTTCGTCGTCATGGGCGATTTCAACATGGAGCCGGAGACGCCGGAGTATAACGCCATGGTGGGCTCGCGCGATGCCTTCTACGGCCGTTCGCTGCGGCTCGAGAATCCGGTCGATGCGCTTGCCCATCTCGGCCGCCTGACGCCTGAAAGCTACAGCTGGATCCATCCCGAAAACCCCGAAAGACGCATGCATCTCGACTATTGTTTCCTGAGTGCCGGCCTCATTTCGCGCCTGACGGACGCCTGGACCGACTATGAGGCCAGGGGCTCCGATCACCTGCCCGTGGGCTTCACGCTCGCATGACAAGAATCCCCGCGAAGCTCAGCTTCGCGGGGATGTCCTTCAGTGCGGTCGGCGCAGATCGGCGGCGGCGAGCCGCGTCTCGATATGGGCGACCATGGCGTTGCGCGCGAGCGCATAGACCTGCGTGCAGCCGGTGATCTGGAAGCCGATCTTCTCCTGCACCTTCAGCGATCCCGGATTGTCGGCAAAGACGCCGGAGTGCAGGGTCGTTTCGGGCATGCGGCGGAAGAAGCGCTCGACCGCCGCATAGGCAGCCTCCGAGGCAAAGCCCTTGCCCCAGTAGAAGCGGTTCAGCCAGTAGCCGACATGCCATTGGCCGTGGCGGAGCTCGATGCCGACGCAGCCGATATGCACGTCGTCGCCGGTGGTGATGGCGAAGGTCCAGTCGGGTGTCAGTCCCGATGTCTGCGCCGTCAGCCAGTCGAGCGCGTCCTGCTGATCGTAAGGTGCGGGCACTCGCGCCAGCATGCGCGCAACCTGGAAATCGCCGAGCGACTGGGCGATCGCTTCGGCGTCGGCCCGGCGATGCGGCCGCAGGACCAGACGCCGGGTTTCGATGACCGGGCAAGGTCCGGGACCGGGGCGGGCGACGACCCGCTGGCGTTCGGAAACGAGCGCGTTCATCGCATGCCTCCCCAGCTTCTCAGGGAGACCCAGGTCTTGCGGTCGAGCCGGTACCATTCGACGGCGATCGAGCCGCCGAGCGCCAGGCTGCCGACCATGCCGCTTCCCTGGAACTGGAAGCCGCACTTCTGGATGACCCGGCGCGAAGCGAGGTTCATGACCCGGCAGCGCGCATCGATCTGGTCGATGTCGCGGGTGCGGAAGGCCATGTCGGTCAGGACCTGGGCGGCCTCGGTGGCATAGCCCTGGTTCCAATAGGGCTCGCCCAGCCAATAGCCGAGTTCCGCCGTCTTGCCATCGGGATGCGGTTCGATACCGCAGCAACCGAGAAATGCGCCATTGTCCGCTTTGGTAATCGCGTAGACGCACTTGCCAATCGTGCCGGCTTTCGCGCGTCGCACGAAGTCGGCGGCATCGGCCGTCGTATACGGGTGCGGCATGCGCGAGACCATGGTCGCGACATTGGCATTGTTGGCAAGATGGGCAAGGGCGTCGATATCGTCTTCATGAGGGGCGCGCAGAACGAGCCGGGGTGACAACAATATCGGGCAATCGGTCCTTGACCGTTGGGGCCGCAGCCTTTGTTCGGGAGACCGTGATTGGTCTTCCCTCAACAGTTCGGTTTGCATGGTTCGTCCTCCAGAAACGACAAAAGGGGAGATTGGGTCTTGCCCCATCTCCCCTTTTAAGTCTGGCCTGGAACCATCTGGTGCGTCAGCCGGGTCGATGAGACGCCGGCTGTTTTAGAGCGCTACCGGCTTATTCCGCTGCTTCGGCTTTCGGCATTACAGACACGTACACGCGGCCATTGGCCTTCGTACGGTAGTCAACGTTGCCAGCCGTGAGTGCAAAAATCGTGTGGTCCTTGCCGAGGCCGACATTGGCGCCCGGATGCCACTTCGTGCCGCGCTGGCGCACGATGATGTTGCCCGCAACGACGTTTTCGCCGCCGAACTTCTTCACGCCAAGGCGCTTGGACTGAGAATCGCGACCGTTACGCGACGAACCGCCAGCTTTTTTGTGTGCCATTGGTGTTCTCCTTTAAACCTTAGATCCCTGAACTCAGTTTGCAGCGGCTTCGGCGGCAGCTTCAGACTTCTTCGAAGCCTTCTTTGCCTTGCCACCGGCAGCAGCGATGTCCAGGATACGGACAGTCGTCTGGTGCTGGCGGTGACCGCGCGAGCGCTTGGAGTTCTGGCGGCGACGCTTCTTGAAGGCGATGACCTTCTTGGCGCGACCCTGCTCAACAACTTCAGCGCTGACTACGGCGCCTTCGACAAACGGAGCACCGATGGTTGCATCGGCGCCGACGCCGACCATCAGGATCTCGGTGAATTCAATCTTGTCGCCTGCAACGCCTTCCAGCTTTTCGATGGTGAGGACGTCGTTGGCGGCCACGCGGTACTGCTTACCGCCGGTCTTGATGACTGCGAACATTTTTTATCCTTTCATGTTCGATCCGGCTCTCCGCCCGAGGGCAAGGCCGTCTTTTTGTCAGTCGACAGTTGAGTGGATCTCCTTTTCGGATATCCACCGGTGAATGGGCGCAAATCACACCCGATGCGGTGAAGCTAGGCCACACCACTTCATTGCGCGGATTACAAGGATTTGCGCGCCTGTGTCAAGGCGAAAGCAACAGGGCTGCAATTTATTCTTCAAACAGGCCCTTGCCAGCACCCGAATCTGCCGCTATGAACCCGACCGCGCTGAACAAGCGCCGACCAGCAAAGCGGAGAGGTGGCTGAGTGGTCGAAAGCACCGCACTCGAAATGCGGCGTACGGGCAACCGTACCGTGGGTTCGAATCCCACCCTCTCCGCCATAATCTATCCCATCACCATTATGATGTGCGAAGCAGCCCGGCTTGGGGCGGCTCGTGGACGATTCCGCGGTTCCTTTTTAGCAGCAGCTTGGCGAGTTGAAGGTCAATCCAGCGCTGTGCGATGACTGGCGCCTGCAATTCGACAAGGCGATGCAGGAAGCGGCCGGGGCCATAAAGGGGCCAGCGAAGGTCGATGAAGCGACCACACTGACCGGCGCCGAATACAAGGACGGTACTTTTACCTATTTCTACACGGTCGCAAGCGCGCCTCCGGATGATGGCTGGAAGGCGTATATGAAGGGCATGTGGTGCCAGACAGATCAATTCAAGAAATTGATGGACTTTGGTCTCAACGTACGCGGCGTCTATTCGACTGAGGACAACGCTCCTATCGGCGAAATCGTCGTCAGTTCAGAGGTTTGCGGCATCTGATCGCGGCAGGATTGCGGGAACGGTGCCCTTTGACGCGGCGGCTCGGGACGTTCCTGCTGTGTCGGAGGGGGCGGGCGATCGTTCTCGTCGCGGCCGAACATCACGGCGGTCATCCGGCGCGTCCGATAGCCCCGATATCGCGATCGCGGGTCGTGCGCCGCGTCAAAGGATGGCCCACTGACCACGGTGTCGCGGCGTTGCCGCCGCCGATTGCTGTTTGCCGAACGATACCCATCGGCGCCCTTGCGAACCGGGCAAGGGCGCCGGCGGCCGGGCTGACGGCACGGTCCGTGTTTCCGCGGCGAAACGCAGCTGCGCTAGCTCATGTCGCGCAAAAGTGCGCAGCGGTTTTGCAACTACGACATGGGACAAATCAATAACTTAAAGCGCGCCGAGCGAATCCAAAGGATCGCGACGCGCTTTAGGCGACTTTCAGCGCCGCGGAGATTTCTGACAGGGTGGCCTTCTCCGCGTCGCTGACAGAGACGCCGCCGAAGCCCAGGAAGCCACCTTCCTTGGCGGCTTCCGCCACCTTCTGGCTGATCTGGTAGAGCCATGCGCTGAAGGCCGCGACATCACCCGGCGCCTTGGTCTCGACGAGCGTTCGGGCCTGTTTCAGCGTTTCGATGCATCTGGCCTTCATGTCCTCTGGCTTGGCACCTTTCAGTTTCGCCTGCAGGCCGTCGCGGGCGGCGGTGCGGCCTTCCGAGGTTTCGAAGTCGGCGACCAGCGCCTTGAGGAGCGGATTTGCTGACGCATCGGTCTTGGCCTGCAGCAGTGCGCTGCTGCTGGCGATGCCTTCCTTCATCATGCCCCAGAGGCCGCTCGGTTCCGCGGCCGTCACGGCAATGCCGGCCATCATCACGCTCTCCAGCAGCAGCGTCCATTCTTCCGGGGTGAATGTCGATTTGTCGGCCATGGCCGATCCTCCCTTATCCGGTTTCGTCGATGACATCGCCGCCGGTCCATGCGGAATGCAGGGGCCGGCGGCCTCTTTGAATGACTGGTCCTTCAGGCCGCAAGTGAGGTGAGCTTGGCCTTCAACGCATCGATTGCGGGTTTGAGGATGTCGGAGACGCCGGGGATCGCCAGCACCTTGTCGAAAAGCCCGTTGAGCGTTGGCATCATCGGCCCGACGAGCGCTGAAAGGGCTGCCTTCTGTTCGGCAGACAGTTGCCCGGCGGCGCCTGCGACCTTGTCGAGCCCACCGGAGATCTCCTCCAGTTTCGGCAGGGCGGCCGTGGCCGAGGCGGCGTCGGTAATGCCGGTCAGCGTCGTCTGCAGGCTCGCCATGCTGTCCTGGACCTGCTGGCCGATGTCGACTCCGCCGACCGTCAATCCCGGCCCGGGCGCGCCGGCCTCGGGCGCGACCTCCCCGCCCGGCTTGCCGAACAGATAGAAAAGCACGGCCGCAAGCGCGAGTACGGCGATCACCCAGTAGAGCCAATTGCGCGACCCGGACGGCGTGGCCGTCGCGGCTGTGCGCTCGGCGGCGGTGCCGACGGTGGCCGCCGTATCGCGCGCGGTCTGGCCGACGGAGGCCGCGGCCGATTGCGCAGAGCCGCCGAGGGCGCTCAGCAGGCCGCTGCCGCCGAGCAGCTCCCTTGCGCCGGCCGGTAGCGCGGCGGCAATGTTGTCCTTCTGGCTCGCGAGCAAGCCGGCAATACCGTTGGCGCTCACGTCTCCGCTCTGCCGGGCGAGGCCGCCCATCACGAGCGGAGCGAGTGTCGCCAGCAGCGAGCCGCTCGTGCGCGGGTCCATGCCGGAAACGTTGCCGATGGCGCCTGCAAGCGCATTGCCATCCCTGGCGCCGAACAGCGACGAGATGATCTGCGACCCGCTTTGGGCAAGCGATGCCTGATCGCCGCCCGCAAGCATGCCGAGGAGATTGTCGAGCGATCCGCCCTGTTGACTTGCGGTGTCGGCGATCCTTTGCGCGCCGCCCGGCTGCGCCGCGACGCCCGTCAGTCCCGCCAGCACCGCGGGAATGGCGGCGTTGACGGCGCCCTGCACCTTGTTTGTGTCGAGCCCGAGCGCCGAAGCGATGCGTGCGATCATGTCAGGGGTAAGCAATTGCGCGATATACGAAACAAGATTGCTGGCCATTGGCTTTTCCTCCACGTTGATGTCGTCGGACATCGACAGCACTCATGGAGTGGTCGTCCGACGGCGCGGCAATTGGCTGCAAGCAATTCGCGTTTATCTGATTATCGTCTGCGAGACCGGTTCGTCTGGAACCCTCGGCACTAAAATATTAGCACTTGTGGATGTATTTGCCCAGTTCTCGGCAACTTGCGGAAACGGCGGAACGTGGCGCCTCAACACGCGCCTTGGTGCGCCGGGATCTTCACTGGCCGGTGACCGGGCAGCCGAGGCAGGAGGGAAGCAGGCGAATCGCCGGCCGTGGGGCCGGATCGCGGGTAGCCACGACAGGGCTGCAAGATGTTCACCGGCACGCGCGGGCGGGCCGGACCCGGCGCCCGCGCCCGAAGTGCGATCCCGGGGTCCGATCCCGGGGTCAGGGACGCTGTTGGTCTCGCGTTACGCCTTCGGCGATTTGTCCGGTGGCGCCGGTGCAGCCGTCCGGCGGGCTCAATGCGCGGCGTTGTTGCGCAGCCAGGCTTCCAGCGCGGCAATCACCGACAGCCGCAGGCTTGCGCCCTTGGACAGAGCGCGGGTCAGGGACAGGTCGTCGCCGGCAAAACCCATCTCGGCCATGATGTCGTTTGCCCGCATGCGGCGGCGGTTCATGATGGTGCGGATTTCGGCGATCGTTTCGGGAAGCAGGTAGCGACCGCTGGCAATCGCCACGACTTGGTGCGTTACGATTGGCGGGTCCGTTTCAGTTTGTGGGGCGGCCGTTTCCACGGCGCCATTGCTGCTCAGCCACTTCAGGAAAGTCTCACGTTCGGCGGGGCTCGCCTTGGCCCAGGAATTCTTGAGCTTGTCGAGGCGGGTGCGCTCGTCCATGAGCCCCGCGGCCACAAGCGCCTTGCGCAGCGACGGGATGCGGCCGGCCATCAGATCCGCGTGGATATCGGGAAAATCGAGCTTCAGGCGCTGCAGGTCGGCGGTTTCGTCGCGCTTGGTTTTCTTCGACATGCTCTTTCCCGCGTCATCCGTCATGGCCGTTTCGAGGAAAGCGCGCTCCTTGGCCGAGGCGATCTCGTCCAAATCTCTGCCGCGTTCCGCGTTTTTGCGCGACATGCTCTAGCGTGCTCGCGCGCCCGGCGCGAGCGAAATAGGTCGCTATCCTCTATCCTTTGTCGACCGATCCCGTTAGGGAGCGCATCGAGAATTACGCGACGCTTGTGAGCAAGGTACCCTTCCTCGGGCATCATGCATCCAGCTTTACGCAAGTCCCTTCGCCTATCGTCACCTCAATGGCCGGGATGTGACACGGCGAATGAAGGACAATGATATGTCGAACGATATCGAACATTACCGCGACCCATCCGATCAGATGGTTGCCCTCTATCTCGCCAACAACGACGGCGACGAATTGACCAATGCGCTGGTGGCAGCGCTCGAAGATGCGTTCCGCATCCTCCGCGACGAGATCTCCGGCGAAACGATGCACTGAAGCGGCGCGCGTCCCCACGGGCGAGTGCGCCTTCGGAACAATCCACTATCGGTTGCGCATCGGCCGATTGGTATTTTATCTTCGCCTCGTTTCAACCGCGACCTTCGGATTCTGGAGCTCGGGGCCGCAGATCGCCAGCGCAAGGGAGCGCTTGAAGATGACATTTTCTATCTGGCACTGGGTGGTGATGTTGGTGGTCATCGGCGTGCCGATCTGGCTGATCGTTCGAGCCCTGAAGCGTCAACGCTAGGCGTCGACGCGCTCCGGCGGGCTGCGCCGGCCGTGGAGCGTGAGCGTCGCGAGCGTATCGTTTGGCGAGATCCCTGTCCGCCAGGGCGTTGACCAGCAACGACAGCAAAACCGGCCCGGTCGCAGGCCGGTGTTTCGTTGCGACCGGCTGCCGTTCAATTTGTTCGCAGCAGCGCCTCCACCGAAAGTGCCGTCGCCAGCACGTGCGCATCGGTGCCATTCCTGCCCATCAGCATCAAGCCGGCCGGGCGCGTGCAGCCCGGTATCGGCAAGGTGATGGCGTTGAGGTCGAACTGGTTGGCGACCTGGCAGTTGCGCAGAAGCAGGCCTTCGACCCGGTCGTATTCGGCTTCGTCCGCTTCCACGCTCGCGATCGGCACGGCCGCGATCGGCGTTGTCGGCAGAGCGATGAGATCGTAGCCCGAAATTCGTTCATTCATTGCGCCGGCAAGCGCGCGTCGCGTTTCCAGCAGGTCAGCGACGGCGGCGTCCGGCACGGCGAGACGGCGTCGCAACGGGGCCTTGACCCTGTCGTCGACGGGGGCCGCCTCGTCGCCGAGCCAGCCGGCATGGATCCGGCTTGCTTCCAAGCCAGCGATCGAGCCGATCTTCGTTGCCTCGCGAAGCCCCTGGATCAGGTCGTCGAATGCGCAGTCGACGATCTCGGCGCCCGATCTGGCGAGCCGGTCGAGGCTTGACGCGAAGGCGTCGGCGATTTCGGGTGAAAGGTCTTCAAGCAACCGTCCCCGAGGAACGCCGATGCGAAGGCCCGCAATCGGGCGGGCGACGAGCGGCATCGGTTGCTCACCGGCCATGACGGCGTCGGCAAGGATGCAATCGGTGACCGTGCGGGCGAGGGGGCCGAGCGTGTCGAGGCTAGGCGACAGCGGGAAGGCGCCGTCGAGGGGAACGCGGCTGGCGGTCGGCTTGAAACCGACGATGCCGTTCAGCGCCGCGGGGATGCGAATGGAGCCGCCGGTATCCGAACCGATGGCGATGTCGCAGGTGCCTTCTGCCGCCGAAACGCCAGCGCCGGAGGACGAGCCGCCGGGGATCAGGCCTTCGTCGGTGGCGTTGCCGGGTACGGGATAGTGCGGGTTGAGGCCAACGGCCGTAAACGCGAATTCGGTCATGTGCGTCTTGCCGATGATCACGGCGCCGGCGGCGCGCAGCCGCTCAACGGCGAGCGCGTCTCTTTGGGCCGGCGGCGCGTCGCGGCGGATGATGGAGCCGGCAAGCGTCGGTTCGCCCGTGACGTCGAAGAGATCCTTGATCGAAACGATCTTGCCGTCGAGCGGACCAAGGCTGGCGCCGGCCCGTCGGCGGCGGTCGGCGGCGTCCGCTTCGGCGCGGGCACTTTCCGCATAGACTCGCACGAAGACTTTTTCTTCGCCGCGGCGATCGTTGAGCCGGCTCAGGGTCTGTTCCAGGCGATCGCGGGCGGGGCTGTTGGCAGAGTGGGACACGGATCATGACCTGTCGAATTGGAGCCGCCATCGGCGGCAGGAGGCGGGGTCGTTGCCCGGATTCACTAAGGCAAACGCGCGTCGCCTTTGATAGCAGCATTGGCGGCGATTGCCATCGCTCCGTTGTCGTAGCGGCTGGCTCCGGCCTTCACCGAACTGTCGCCAAACCGTTCAAATAGTTTCATGGTCCTGTTACGTCGCTGACACCAGGATGACCAAAGGTCCGGCACGCGCGGTCGCGCTGCCGAATCGGAGGTCTGTTTGGCCGATATCCTCAAGACGCTTTCGCGGCGTTCTTTCCTGCTTTCCGCCGGTGCCGCGGGTTTCGTGGCCTCCTCAGGTCTTGCCACACCGTTCTATGCGAGAGGCTACGGTCGGCCGGAATTCGCTCACGGCGTGCAATCGGGCGATGTCGATACGTCCTCCGGCATGATCTGGACGCGGGTGGATCGCCCGTCGAAGGTGTCGGTCGAATACTCGACCACCGAGAGCTTCTCCAACCCGCTTCGCCTTGCCGATCTGACGGCGACGCCGCAGACGGATTGTGCGGTCAAGTGTTCGCTCGAAGGGCTGCTGCCCGACCAGGACATCTTCTACCGTTTCACCGCCACCGACCTTTATGATGTCAACCGCGTCTCCGAGCCGATTGTCGGCCGCTTCCGTACGGCGCCGTTGCGCAAGCGTTCGATCCGCTTCGTCTGGTCCGGCGATACCGCGGGGCAAGGCTGGGGCATCGACGACGTCGGCATGAAGACCTATTCGACGATGCGGCAGCACGAGCCGGACTTCTTCATTCATTCCGGTGACACGATCTATGCCGACAACCCGATCCCCGACGAGATCAAGCTGCGCGACGGTGGCGTGTGGAAGAACCGGGTGGTGACGCACGAGAAGCGCGACGTGGCGCGCACGCTCGAAGAATATCGCGGCCAATGGAAATACAATCTGCTCGATGACCATGTCCGGCAGCTGAACGCCGTCTGCCCCACCTTCTACCAATGGGACGATCACGAGGTGCTGAACAACTGGTCGGCCTCGACCGATCTGCGCGACGATGCCCGCTATCCGGAAAAGGATGTTGCCGTCTACGCCGAGCGGGCGGCGCGGGCCTTCCACGAGATGACGCCGATCCGCATGCCGGCAACGCAGCCCGGCCGCATCTTCCGCAAGGTCGGCTATGGCCCGTTGCTCGACGTATTCTTCGTCGATCTCCGGTCCTATCGCGGCGCCAACCAGGGGGAAGGCGGCGGCGGCGCGCTGTTCGGCTGGCGGCAGGTCGACTGGCTGAAGCGGGAGCTGGCCGCCTCGCGGGCCACCTGGAAGGTGATCGCCTGCGACATGCCGATCGGGCTTGTCGTCTGGGACGATTACACCAACAGGCGCGGTTCGGACGCGATCGCCAATGGCGACAACGGCGCGCCTCAGGGGCGCGAGCGCGAATTCGCCGATCTCCTGCGCTTCATCCGCGACAATGCGATCGACAATCTCGTCTGGCTGACCGCGGACGTGCATTACACCGCCGCTCACCACTACGATCCGGCGCGCGCCGCCTTCAAGGACTTCACGCCGTTCTGGGAGTTCGTGTCGGGGCCGCTTCATTCGGGTACCTATGGGCCGAAGGAGCTCGACATGACCTTCGGGCCGGAGGTTCGCTTCATCAAGGCATCGGGCGGCGGCATCGACCAGAACCTGCCGCCCTCGGCCGGCCTGCAGTTCTTCGGCATCGTCGATATCAACGGCCAGACGCAGCAGATGACGGTCCGACTGATGGACCGGCAGGACCAGGAACTGTGGCGCGTGACGCTCGATCCGGCCGCGATTGCATGACGAATTCGCTCGTGGCCGAGAGCTTTCGAAACCCCGTTCGCGCACCCCCTGGCGAGTGCAAACCCATGGCCTACCGGCATTTGACCACGACGCTCATGCGCGCGCCCCCCTTTCGCAATCGCAAAAAAACCTGTATGAGCGCGACCATTGAAAAAGCGGCGTGGCCCATCGGGGCTTGCCCTGAACCTTCCGAGACGAAAAATGAGCATTCGTAACATCGCGATTATCGCGCACGTTGACCATGGGAAAACGACCCTTGTTGACGAGCTCCTGAAGCAGTCGGGCTCGTTCCGCGAAAACCAGCGCGTTGCCGAACGCGTCATGGACTCCAACGACATCGAAAAAGAGCGCGGCATCACCATTCTCGCCAAGGCGACCTCGGTCGAGTGGCAGGGAACCCGCATCAACATCGTCGACACCCCCGGCCACGCCGACTTCGGCGGCGAAGTCGAGCGCATCCTGTCGATGGTGGATGGCGCCATCGTTCTCGTCGACGCTTCCGAAGGCCCGATGCCGCAGACGAAGTTCGTCGTCGGCAAGGCGCTGAAGGTCGGCCTGAAGCCGATCGTCGCGATCAACAAGATCGACCGCCCGGACGGCCGCCACGAAGAAGTCATCAACGAAGTCTTCGACCTCTTCGCCAACCTCGACGCCTCTGACGAGCAGCTCGACTTCCCGATCCTCTACGGTTCGGGCCGTGACGGCTGGATGAACGTCAACCCGGAAGGTCCGAAGGACCAGGGCATGGCGCCGCTGCTCGACCTCGTCTTGAAGCACGTGCCGGAGCCGACGGTCGCCGAAGGCCCGTTCCGCATGATCGGCACGATCCTTGAAGCCAACCCCTTCCTCGGCCGCATCATCACCGGCCGCGTTCACTCCGGCTCCATCAAGCCGAACCAGGCCGTCAAGGTTCTCGGCCAGGACGGCAAGCTGCTCGAAAACGGCCGCATCTCGAAGATCCTCGCCTTCCGCGGCATCGAGCGTCAGCCGATCGAAGAAGCGCAGGCAGGCGATATCGTCGCGATCGCCGGCCTCACCAAGGGCACCGTCGCCGATACCTTCTGTGACCCGTCGGTCGCCGAAGCGCTGACCGCCCAGCCGATCGATCCGCCGACCGTTACCATGTCGTTCATCGTCAACGACAGCCCGCTCGCCGGCACCGAAGGCGACAAGGTGACGAGCCGCGTCATCCGCGACCGGCTGTTCAAGGAAGCCGAAGGCAACGTTGCGCTGAAGATCGAGGAATCCTCCGAAAAGGATTCGTTCTTCGTCTCCGGCCGTGGCGAACTCCAGCTCGCGGTTCTGATCGAAACCATGCGCCGCGAAGGCTTCGAGCTTGCCGTTTCGCGTCCGCGCGTCGTCATGCACAAGGACGACAACGGCCAGATGCTCGAGCCGATCGAAGAAGTCGTCATCGACGTCGATGAAGAGCATTCGGGCGTCGTCGTGCAGAAGATGTCGGAGCGCAAGGCCGAAATGGTCGAGCTGCGTCCGTCCGGCGGCAACCGCGTCCGTCTGGTGTTCTTCGCGCCGACCCGCGGCCTCATCGGCTACCAGTCGGAACTTTTGACCGACACGCGCGGCACGGCGATCATGAACCGCCTGTTCCACGCCTACCAGCCCTACAAGGGCGAGATCGGTGGTCGCGTCAACGGCGTTCTCCTCTCGAACGACGCCGGTGAATCGGTTGCCTACGCGATGTTCAACCTGGAAGACCGCGGCCCGATGATCATCGACGCCGGCGAGAAGGTCTATGCCGGCATGATCATCGGCATCCACACCCGCGACAACGACCTCGAAGTGAACGTGCTCAAGGGCAAGAAGCTCACCAACATGCGCGCCGCCGGCAAGGACGAAGCCGTTCGCCTGACGCCGCCGATCCGCATGACGCTCGAGCGTGCACTGTCCTGGATCCAGGACGACGAGCTCGTCGAAGTGACGCCGAAGTCGATCCGCCTGCGCAAGCTGCACCTCGATCCGAACGATCGCAAGCGCTTCGAAAAGGCCCGCACCGCGGGCGCTGCCTGATCGATCTCAAGCGATCCCGAGACTTTCTGAAAAACCCCGGAGCGATCCGGGGTTTTTTGCTGTGTGTGCCACGGATGGGCGACTTGCGGATAAAGTTAAAAAGGCGTTAACCTTCCATCGGGTGCCGTTAAAGTTGCCTGTGGGTTAACGCGAGCCGGCAACCGGGCGGGATTCCTGTTCGCCTTGTGTGTGTTTAGAGTCGCGAGTCATGAAGACTGTTTCGATAGAGATTCGGCCTGGAGAGCCGCAGGAGGCATCGGCAATTGCCGATGTGCACCGCGTTTCCTGGCTGCAGGCCTATGGCGGTCTCATTCCTCATCGTCCCCTCGTTCAGATGGTCAACCGTCGCGACGAGACCTGGTGGCGCAAGGCCACACGCGGTCCGGCAACGCTGCTCGTCGTCGACGTCGCCGGTACCATTGCCGGCTATGCAACGCTCGGCCTCAGCCGCGCCAAGGCGCTGCCGCAGGAAGGCGAGATCTACGAGATCTATCTCCGGCCCGAATATCAGGGCATCGGTCTCGGGCGCGTCCTTTTCGGCGAAGCGAGGAGCCTGCTGCGTTCGCTCGGCTGCCGTGGCCTGGTCGTCTGGTGCCTCGAGGACAGCGAACATGCCTACCAGTTCTTCCAGGGCGCCGGCGGCACCGACATCGCCGAAGGCATGGAAGATTTCGGCGACAAGCACCTGAAGAAGGTCGGCTTCGCCTGGAACTGACCTCCGCGCTTTCGAGCGGCATCCCTGAAATCACGGCGCTATTGCGGTAGTTCGTTGCGAGGAGCGCTTGCCCTGTCGCCTTGCGTGCCATGGTAGGCCGCCTTGTCGACGCCGCAGCGAAAGGTCGGGGCCACCTCGTCGGCGACCTTGCGGGCGAGCGCGTTGGGATCGGGATTGGCAAGCGCGTCGACATAGCCGGCGACACAGCCCTTGCCATCGTCCTTCTGCGCCACCTTGGAGACGACCAGAACCTGTCCTTCAAGCGCCGGTACCGACTGTCCTGTCGTCGGATCGGGGTTTTCGATGAACCAGCGCAGGATTGTTGAAACCGGGGTGCCATCTACGGCAACGCGCCACTCCACCGTCGCACCGGCGTGGTTGAAGGGGATAAAAGTCTCGAACGCCTCGTCGAGATAGCGTTTGTCGAGATGCCCGAAAGAAAAGCTCTGGCGAATATCCATTTCCTTGAAAAAAGAAGGATAGTCGCCATGACCCGGGCAGCTCATCACGGAGTACATGCCCGGTTCCTCTTTGATCGTCACACACTTTTCACGGCTGACGTTGACATAGACGCTCTCATTGGCCACCGCGGATCCGGCGGACAACAGAACCAGCGCGAGGCATGCAACCCTTCCGTTCATCGTGGACTCCCTTGAACACGTTTGGGGGACCTGAGGAGGTCGTTCGGCACGCACGAAACGACCGGTTGAATCTGCGCTACGGACGAAAGTTATGTTGCATCGCGGCATGTTTCCCTTTATCCGACGGGCAAACTTCTCAAACCGACCCTGGAGTAGATCCATGCGCATCGACGCGATTTCCATCGGAAAGAATCCACCAGAAGATGTCAACGTGATCGTTGAAGTTCCCGTCGGCGGCCATCCGATCAAGTACGAGATGGACAAGGAAGCCGGCACGCTGGTCGTCGACCGCTTCCTCTACACGCCGATGACCTATCCGGGCAACTACGGCTTCGTGCCGCACACGCTGTCGGACGATGGCGACCCGATCGACGTTCTGATCTGCAACACCCGTCCGCTCGTTCCGGGTTGCGTCATCAACGTCCGCCCGATCGGCGTGATGATGATGGAAGACAATTCCGGCCAGGACGAAAAGATCATCGCCGTTCCCTCGTCGCACCTGACCAAGCGCTACGACAAGGTGCTCGAATACACCGACCTGCCGGAAATCACGCTGAAGCAGATCGAGCACTTCTTCGAGCACTACAAGGATCTGGAGCCCGGCAAGTGGGTGAAGATTTTTGGCTGGAAGGACGCTTCCGTTGCAAGGGAGCTGATCAAGGAAGCCGTCGAGCGCGCCAAGGGCGCCAAGTAAGCTTTATCTGCCGACCAGTTCGGCAAGACGCCTCATCAAATCCTCCGGGTCGCCCTCGATCCGGAGGATTTTTTTTCGCTGTGTTTCGCCTGAGATGAGGGAGAGCTTGGTCTTGGCAAGACCGAGCTTCTTGGCGAGGAAGGCAAGCAAGGCCTGGTTGGCCTTGCCCTTCTCCGGAACCGCGCTGACGCGCACCTTCAGATGTTCGTCTCCGTCGGCAGCCGCTTCCAGGCCATCAATGGCATCGCGGCCGCCGTTCGGCGTCAGGCGCACCGTCAGGCGAACGTGGTCGCCGTGCGCGGTTGCGGCCGGATTGGCCATGGTCAGCCGAGCAGGGCCGGCGCGATCGTGGTGTTGAGGAAGAGCTGGATGAAATAGAGGATCACCAGCACGACCAGCGGCGACAGGTCGACGCCGCCCATATCGGGCAGGATGCGGCGGATCGGGCGGTAGAGCGGCTCGGTCAGCTGGTAGAGCGAGCGGCCGATCATGTTGATCGCCTGGTTGTTCACGTTGATGACATTGAACGCGTAGAGCCAGGAAAAGATGGCCGATGCGATGACCAGAAACCACGCGATGTTGATGATGAAGTTCAAGGTGCCGATAACAGCAAGCATGCCGGTCTCCAAATCGTTATTGACAGACATGTAGACATTGAGACCTAAACGAGCAAGTACGCCGGTTTATCGGGCGCGATCATGTTTAACGTGTGACCGCTCGACAGTCGGTGCCGACGAATGCGCATCGCGATCCTTCAGAAGCGTTGCCTGCGCTTTGAATCTTGATGTTTCACCTGTCGTTATTGCAAGACCGCCGCGCCGTTTTTTGTGACCCGCCCTAGGAGCGACTTCCTCATGTCCGCCGTCCATGCCTCGCATCGCTTTGCCGCCTTTCGGCATGTCGGCTATCGTCGCTACTTCTTCTCGCGCTTCCTCGCCTATTTCGCGATCCAGATCATATCTGTCGCGGTCGGCTGGCAGATCTACGATCTGACGCGCGATCCGTTCGATCTCGGCCTGATCGGCCTCTTCCAGTTCCTGCCATCGCTGGTGCTGATCCTCGTCACCGGATCCGTAGCCGATCGCTACAACCGGCGCATGATCATGGGCGTCTGCATGGTCGTCAGCACGCTTTGTGCCGCAGCGCTTCTGATGTTGACCGTCACCGGATTGTTTTCGCCCTGGCCGGTCTATGCGGTTCTCGTCGTCTTCGGCATCGAGCGCGCGTTTCTTGCCCCTGCATCGCAATCGCTGGCGCCGAACCTCGTGCCGCCGGAAGACCTGCCCAATGCGATCGCCTGGAACTCGACTTCGTGGCAGACGGCGATGATCGTCGGTCCGGTGGCGGGCGGCCTGATCTATGCGCTCGGCGCGGTCTTCCCCTATGCCGTCGGCTTGTGCTTCTTCCTCGCTTCCGCATTCATGGTCTTTGCGATCCCGAAGCCGGCGACGCGCACAGCACCTTCGGCCCAGAGCTGGGAAACGATCACCGCCGGCTTCCGCTACATCAAGGCGGAGAAGGTGGTGCTCGGCGCCATATCGCTCGATCTCTTTGCCGTTTTGCTCGGCGGCGCGGTGGCGCTGATGCCGGTGTTTGCCCGCGATATCCTCGATCTCGGCCCTTGGGGTCTCGGGCTTTTGCGTGCTGCCCCTGGTATCGGTGCCGTCGGCATGGCTGTGTGGTTGGCGGCGCACCCGATCCGCCATCGCGCCGGGTTCTACATGTTCATGGGCGTGGCGTTCTTCGGCCTTGGAACCGTGGTCTTCGGGCTTTCGGCGACGCCCTGGATCTCGATCGGGGCGCTCGTCGTCATGGGGGCAGCCGACATGATCTCGGTCTATGTGCGCGAGACTCTGATCACGCTCTGGACGCCGGACGAGCTGCGCGGCCGGGTCAATGCCGTCAACATGGTCTTCATCGGTGCATCGAACGAGCTTGGCGAATTCCGCGCCGGCATGATGGCGTCCGGTTTCGGCGCGGTCTTTGCCGTCGTCTTCGGCGGCATGGGCACGCTGCTCGTATCAGGGCTTTGGGCGCTCGGCTTCCCGCAACTGCGCAAGATCGACACGCTCGACGTGCCCGAGCATCACAAGTAGTCCTGCGGCGGCGTACGGTGCGCTACACGCGCCCCGCCGTTGCTTCCGGCCGCTCATCGCGCAGGAAGATCAGTTCCAGGAAATTCTCCATCCAGGTTCGCAGCGGGCCGTCATGCTGCATGCGGCCGTCGAGATGCGCCTTGCCGATCTGCGCGCCCGGCAGTTCGAAGCGATGGGCGCCATGCACCACCCAGCGGTGCATCATCGCGCGGGTCAGTTCACCATGGAACTGGATGCCCCAGGCATTGTCGCCATAGCGGAACGCCTGGTTGGGATAGGTGTCGCCGGTTGCCAAGAGCTCGGCGCCGGAAGGCAGGTCGAAGCCTTCGCGATGGAAATGGTAGACCATGGCCGGCCAATCCATCAGCGCCTTTCCGGCTTCGGTCGGAACCAGCGGGTACCAGCCGATTTCGGTCATGCCCTCATGATGCGGCGCGACGGAGCCGCCGAGGTTGCGCGCCAGCATCTGCGCGCCGAGGCAGATGCCGAGATAGGGTTTGTTTTCCTTGAGCGGCACGGACAGCCAGTCGATCTCGCGGCGGACGAACTCTTCCTCGTCGTTGGCGCTCATCGGGCCGCCGAACACGATCGTGCCGCTATGCCGTTCCAGCGTCTCCGGCAGATCGTCGCCAAGCGCCGGGCGACGGATGTCGAGCCCGAAACCCTTCTGCTCGAGAATCTGGCCGACGCGGCCGGCGCTCGACCGCTCCTGATGCAAGATGATCAGGACGGGCTTTCGGGCGCTGTCGTCGGGTATCGGCATTTCAGCTTTCCTGTTGCGGCTCGGCTTCCTCGACCCTGTCGCTTCTGGCCGCCGCCTCCTGGCGCTGCAGCACCCGGTCGCGGCCGGAGACGCCGAGCAGATCGGCGATGCGCCAGATCACGTGATCTTCCATCTCGCTGCGCTCGCCGTCGGCATAGACGACATCCCACAGCATGCCCACGAGTTCGATGCGTTGCTCCTCGTCGAGGTGGCGCTTGAGCTCGGCGGTGAACTGATAGAAGTCGATCGCTTCGCTTTCGGCAGTTTCGCCGGCCTCGATCAGTGCCGCCAAGGAGGCATCGTCGAGCCTGTAATGCTCCTTGATGACCTTTCGCATCTTGCGCCGCTCGGACGCGAGGATCCGGCCATCGGCCTCCATCACCTGAAAACAGAGGGCGATGACGGCCACGCGCGGATCGCCGTGCTCTATCCGCTTCGCCGGGCCGGTCAGGCCATCGAGAAACGTCCGTAAGCGTTCAAACATGTATTTTGCCACAGCCCCTTGAGAACTCAGAACAATCGAAAGTTCGTCTTTTCCGGCGCCTTCTCGCTGCCGGCCGGATCGCGCACGCCGGGGTCGTCCGGCGGCCGCCCGAAGAAGGGATCGGGCATATGCTCGCCGTTCGCAACCTCTTCTTTCTCCGTCTTGTTGACCGGGGGCTTGTCGGCGATCGGCTCCGGCGCCTTGCGCTCGGCGACCTTGATCGGCTGCGGTTGCGGACGCGGCTCCTCGCGCTCGGCCTCCAGGATCACCGGCGTCTCGCTGCGCCGGGCCGTGGGTGCGGGCTCGTGCACATGTGCTTCCACCACGGCGGGCAGGCTGCGGATCGCCTCGTCGGCCGTGGACTGGTCGTGGTCGACGGTGGCCGAAAGCGTATGTGGCGGCGCTTGCCATTCGAAGGCGTCGAGCCGGCCGCTCACCGGCGAGACCGGCAGCCAGGTCGGCGAGGTCACGCCGTCGGCGGTCCAGGCCGGATCGCGCGGGCTCTTCAGCGCCTGCGCCATCCAGTGGCGGATGCGGCCTTCGTCGCCGGTGTCGGCCTCCTCGATGTCGGCAAGCAGCAGGAAGATGCTCTCGGTCGGATCGAGTCTCGCAGCCGCCTCCGCCTTGGTGCGGGCGAGAAGCAGTTCGCGCGCTTCGAGGGCAGCTTCGGCGACGGCCGCCATCGCCACGGCATTGTTGGGTTTCAGGGCTTCGAGCTTGCGCGCGCGTTTCAGCCGATCGACGGCGGTGTCGCCGCCGCGGGCGCGCACGTAGAGCCGTGCCACGTCCGGATGCGGCTCTTGCTTCCAGTTCTTTTCGAGGATCGAGGTGCCCTTGCGCAGGTTGTCTTCGCGAAACAGCGCCTTGGCGGCCGTCAGCGCCGCCGGCACCAGATGTTCGTCGAGCTTCAGCGCCGAAAGCGCATCGTCGCGGGCACCCTTCACGTCGCCTTCGAGCTTCGTCATGGCGCGCGCCGTCAGCAACACGGCCTTCTTGCGGTCGGCTTCCTTGCGGTCGACCACATGGGCCACACGGCTCTGGTCGAGGAGCCGCAGCGCATCGTCCCATTGTCCCGCCTGGCTCTGGCTGTCGAGCGTCGCAAGGGCTGCCCACGGAAGATGCGGCGCCTTTTCCGCGGCGCGCTCGGCATATTGCCGGGCGGCCTCGTGCGCGCCAAGGCGCTTGGCTTCGAGATAGAGGCCGCGGAGCCCGAGCTCGCGGGTCTCCGGATCGTCGGCCATCATCTCGAACTTGCGGCGCGCGTCGTCGTACTTTCCTTCGATCAGCGCGGTCTGGGCTTCGAGCAGGTGGATCAGCGGCTCCTGGTCGGCGCTGATCAGGCCACGGGTGCGGGCAGTCATCTTGCGGGCGAGATTGGCGTCGCCGGCGCCGGCGGCGATCAGGCCGGTCGAAAGCGCCTGGTAGCCGCGGTCGCGCTTGCGGGCGCGGAAGTAGCGAGTGACCGTGTGCGGCGAGAGCCAGATGGTGCGCACCAGCCAGACGACGATCAGCACTGCGGCGATCAGCGAGATCAGCAGCGACGCGGCACGCATCAGGCTCATCTCGATCAGCTGACCCTGCCAGACGACGGAGAGTTCACCGGGGCGGTCGGCAAGCCAGGCGAAGCCGAGGCCGAGACCAAGCACGATCAGGATGAAAATCAGAATACGGATCATATCTGGTTCCCTTAGCCCTCTGACTTCGCCATCGTTGCGGCGACGGCGGCATCGATCGCGGCTTCGACGCGCAAACGCTGGTCGAGCCTGGCCTTGAAAGCCTCGCCCGCCGGCTTGGCGGCGTCGGGCAGGCCATTCCATTCGAGAGCGGCGCCCTTGAGGTCGCCGTTGTTCAGCTTGTCCTCGATCCGGGCGATGACGGCTTCCGGCGTTTCACCTTCGACGCTGCCGACGGGACGCACGCGGATGCCGGACATGGCGCTCGACACCAGCCGATCGAAGATGCCTTCGTTCGGATCGGGCTGGTTGAGAGCGTCGAGCATGGCGTCGGCAGTCCCAGGGAATTCGCGGCGCAGGTCGGTGCGGGTCGGCACGCCGACCTGGGCGTCCTGGGCGAGAGCGGCGACCGTCTGCTCGTCCGGTGCGATGCTGCGCAGCGCGTCGAGTTCGGCGAGGAAAGGCCCGCCGCGATCGATCGCCGACTTCAGCGCCGTAACGGCGACGGCCTTGGCCATCTGGATGTCGTTAACCGGTTCGTTGAGCTTCTGCTCGGCGGTTTCGATGCGGGTGGTGAGTTCCGCTTTCTCAGCACTTGCCGCCTGTTGCGCGTCGGCAAGCGCCGTCTTCAGGCCTGCAAGCTCCTTGGTGAGGTTGTCGATTTCCGCCTTCAGGGTTTCGACCTCGGCACCCGGCACGCCGTTCGCGACCGGCTGGGAGGCGGACTGTTCGAGTGCTGCGATGCGGCCTTCGAGCGCGGTGTTGTCGACGACGGCCGCAGGCGTGGGCAGGGCGGCGATCTGGTCGCGGAGCGCCTGCAGCTCGCCGGAAATGTTCTGCTCGACGCCACGGTCGGGCCCGAGACCGGGGATGAAACCGGCATATTGCAGGCCGCCGAAGCCGAGCAGCGTCACGAGGCCGCCGACGATGCCGGCCGCAAGCGCGCCGGAGTTCGATACGGGCTTCTGTGACGGTGCCGGTTCCGGCTCGCGGGTCGTGTGCGGCGGCTCTTCGTCAAAGACGGCTGCGGCCGCGTCTGCTGCCGCATCGGCGCGCTGCTCCTCGATTTCCTCCTCCAGGCGGGAGCCGGCGACGCTGTCGTCGCTGCGGTCCGTAACCGGATCATCCGCCTCGGGGTTTTTCGTGGTGCTTTCGGTCGCAGCGTCTGCCACCGTCTCGCCGGTTGCCTCCGGCTCAGCCGGTTCCGCAACGGTTTTTTCCGCTTCGAGGTCGATCGTCAGCGGTTCCTTCTCGGACTTCGAGCGGCGCGGCGGGTTTTCCGATACCATGGTGACCTCTTACCGTTGGTGCCTGTCGGCTCTTCCTTCAAACCTAGTCAGCCGGAACGATGAGGGAAAGCCCCTCCGTTCCGTTTTTGGATGAATTCGACGTTAGAGAAGGCTGATAAGGCTGTCTTCATCGGGCCTTGCGGCGGTCTCCGCCGCCACCCCATCCGGCAGCGCCTCGGCAACCGCAGGGCTGAGGCAGAGGTACCGGGCGGCAAAGGAAGCGGGATCGATACCGGCCTCAGCCAGGATGCGAACAAGCTGACGCGCTGTCTCCCGCGAGTATAAAAGCACGGCATCGGGATGGCCGGTCCCCCGCAGGTCTTCGACCGCGGCGCGCGGGTGGACGATCGACTCCATGCGGTAGCATTCGACGGTTCTGTGCTCGATGCCGCGTTGGCTCAGGCCCTTTTCCAGTCCCTCGGAGCGTGGCGTCCCCGCCAGGTAGAGCAGGGGAAGCGGCGGCGGTGTGTCCAGGGTCGCGCCGATCAGTTCGGCCAGGGATTCGCCGGTGCCGGCCGCGATGCGCAGATCGGTGAAGCCGGACGCGGCAGCGGCTTGTGCCGTCGCGTCGCCGACGCAGAAGCATGGGGTCGTCAGGTGCCGTGCCAGGTCCGCACCTGACGAGGTAAGCACCCTTACCGCCTCGGCACTGGTCAGAACGATGGCCGCATGCGGCGTCTCGAGTGCGGCGATGGCGGCGGTTGCAAGGTGTTCTGCCCGCATCAGCGGCAGCAGGATCGGCCGGTGGCCGGCGGCCGCCAGCCGGCGTGCGGTCGCCTCGGCGGCGGGAAGCGGCCGGGTGACGAGCACGCGCATGGCTTCACGTCCAGCTTGCGAAGAAGCCGGGGCCGGCCTTGGCGCGGATCTCTTCGCCGGCTTTCTGCCCGAGCGCTTCGGCATCGGTGGCCTTGCCCTCGATGGTGACGCGATGATGGGTCTGGCCGTCGGGCGTGAGGATCATGCCGGAGAAGCTGAGACGGGTGCCGTCCGAGGTGGCGAGGCCGGCGATCGGCGTGCGGCACGAGCCGTCAAGCGTCGCGAGAAAACCGCGCTCGCAGGCGACCGCCTCGTGCGTGCGCGCATCGTCGATGGCGGCAAGCAGATCGTTGATGCGGCTGTCGCCGATCCGGCTCTCGATGCAGATCGCGCCTTGCGCCGGGGCTGGCGGGAAATCCGTGGGGTCGAGCAGTTCGGTCGGGACATCGGTCATGCCAAGACGCTTCAGGCCGGCATAGGCGAGCAGGGTCGCATCGACCTGGCCCTCCGCAAGCTTTCGAAGCCGCGTTTCCACCTGGCCGCGATAGGTGATGACGTTGATATCCGGACGCAGCCGGCGGATCAGCGCCTGGCGCCGCAGCGACGAGGAGCCGACGGTGACGCCCTGTGGCAGTTCCATCAGTTTTTTAGCCGTCCTGCCGATGAAGGCGTCGCGAATGTCCTCGCGCGGCAGGAAGGCGGAAAGACAGAGACCGTCAGGCAGCTTCGTCGGCATGTCCTTGGACGAATGCACGGCGAAATCGAGTTCGCCCGACAGCAATTGCTGCTCGATCTCTTCGGTAAAAAGGCCCTTGCCGCCGATCTCGGCGAGCGAGCGGTCGGTGATGCGGTCGCCCTTGGTCGAGAGGATGACGACCTCGAACATTTCCGGCGCCAGACCATGCGCCGCTGCGAGGCGATCGCGCGTTTCATGGGCTTGAGCGAGCGCCAGCGGGCTGCCGCGCGTGCCGATCCGGAAAGGTTTTGTTTGCATCAAAGGCTATCCATTGTTACCGGAGTTCCGTGTACCCACCTTTCGGTGCGACCGCAATCTTTGAGTAGTTCCTGATGTCTCCGCCCCTGCGCATCCTCGGCATAGAAACAAGCTGCGACGAAACCGCCGCTTCCGTCATTCTGCGCGATTCCGATGGCAAGGGCCACATCCTCGGCGACGTGGTCTTAAGCCAGCTGGAAGAGCACAGCGCCTATGGCGGCGTGGTTCCGGAGATCGCGGCGCGCGCTCATGTGGAGGCGCTCGACACCTTGATCGAGGAGGCGCTGCTGCGCGCCGGCGTCACGCTTTCCGACATCGATGCGATCGCTGCGACAAGTGGTCCCGGTCTGATCGGCGGCCTGATCGTCGGGCTGATGACCGGCAAGGCGATCGCGCGGGCAACCGGCAAGCCGCTCTATGCGGTCAACCATCTCGAAGGCCATGCGCTGACGGCGCGACTGACCGACGGGCTCTCCTTCCCCTACCTGATGCTGCTCGTTTCCGGCGGCCACACGCAGCTGATCCTCGTCAAGGGCGTCGGCGAATACGAACGCTGGGGCACGACGATCGACGATGCGCTCGGCGAAGCCTTCGACAAGACGGCAAAGCTGCTCGGCCTCCCCTATCCGGGTGGTCCGGCGGTCGAGCGGGCAGCACTTGCCGGCGATCCCCAGCGGTTCGATTTTCCGCGCCCGCTTGTCGGCGACGCCAGGCTCGATTTCTCCTTTTCGGGACTGAAGACGGCGGTGCGCCAGGCGGCGCAATCGCTGGAGCCGGTAACGGAGCAGGACATCGCCGATATCTGCGCCTCCTTCCAGCGGGCGATTTCCCGCACGCTCAAGGATCGCATCGGTCGCGGCCTGAAGCGCTTCAAGGCTGAGCATGGCAGTGTGGCGCGCCCGGCGCTGGTGGTTGCCGGTGGTGTCGCCGCCAACCAGGTGCTGCGCTCGACGCTGCAGACGCTCTGCGCGCAGTCCGGCTTCGAATTCATCGCGCCGCCGCTTTCGCTCTGCACCGACAACGCGGCGATGATCGCCTGGGCCGGCGCCGAACGGCTGGCGGCAGGCATGGCGGCCGACGGGCTTGATGTCGCGCCGCGCTCGCGCTGGCCGCTCGACGCCCAGGCGCAGGCGCTGCTCGGTTCCGGCAAGCGCGGCGCCAAGGCGTGACAAGAAAGCATACGGATAGAGCATGAGCGACATTTCCAAGAACGGGCCGAAGATCGTCGTGGTCGGCGCAGGCGCCTTTGGCACCGCGCTCGCCGCGGTTGCCGCCTCGACCGAAGGCAGCGACGTGACGCTGCTTGCCCGTCGTGCGGGGATTGCCGAGGCCTGCCGCGACACCGGCCGCAACGAGGATGCCCTGCCGGGCATCGACCTGCCGCCGGCGCTGAAACATACGGCCGACGTCTCGGTTCTTGCCGATGCCGAGGTCGTGCTCTTCGTCATGCCGTCGCAGGCGCATAGGGATGCGGCGCGGCAGTATGGTCCGCATATCAATGCCGCCGCCACGATCGTCACCTGTGCCAAGGGCATGGAGCAGGCGACCGGCCGGCTCCTGACCGACGTGCTGGCGGAGGAACTGCCCGGCCATGCGATCGGCGTGCTTTCCGGTCCGGGCTTTGCCGCTGATATCGCCAAGGGGCTGCCGACCGCGATGGTGGTCGCCGCCGCCGATGCTGAGACGGCGACGATGCTGGCCGAGGTGCTCTCCGGCCCGACCTTCCGCCTCTATCCGTCCGAAGATCGCATTGGCGTGCAGCTTGGCGGCGCGCTGAAGAACGTGCTGGCGATCGCCTGCGGCATCGTCGAAGGTGCAGGTCTTGGCGACAGCGCGCGTGCGGCTCTGATCTCGCGCGGTCTTGCCGAGATGTCGCGCTTCATTGCTGCCGAAGGCGGCGAGGCGGATACGGTGCGCGGTCTCTCCGGCCTCGGCGATCTCGTCCTGACGGCGACCAGCCACCAGTCGCGCAACCTGCGTTTCGGCATTTCGCTCGGCAAGGACGGACGCGCCAGCGGACGCAGGGGCGAACTGGTCGAAGGCGCGTTCGCAGCCTCGGTCGCAGCCCGTGTCGCCCATGACCTCGGCGTCGAAATGCCGATCACCGAAGCGGTGGCGGCGATCATCGACGGCAAGCTCGATGTCCGCACCGCGCTCGAACAGTTGATGACCCGCCCGATCACGCAGGAATGAAGGGGCGGCGGTATTCCGCCCGTTCCTGCGCCAGACGAAAGCTCAAGGAGGAAGCATGCTCTTCGCACTTCAATGCACCGACAAATCAGGCGCGCTGCAGCTTCGGCTCGATACCCGCCCCGATCATGTCGCCTATCTCAACGATCTCAACGCCAAGGGTATCCTGAAAATGGCCGGCCCGTTCCTCGGCGACGACGGCAAGCCGACGGGCAGCCTGGTGATCGTCAAGGCCGAGACGATCGATGAAGCCCGTGCGCTTGCCGAAGCCGATCCCTATGCCAGGGCGGGCCTCTTTTCCAATGTCGAGATCAAGGCCTTCAACTGGGTCTTCAACAATCCGGAGGCCTGAGACTATGGCGCATTGGCTCTACAAATCCGAACCGTTCAAGTGGTCCTGGCAGATGCAGAAGGATGCGGGCGCCAAGGGCACCGAATGGACCGGCGTGCGCAACTATCTGGCGCGCAACAACATGCGGGCGATGCAGATCGGCGACAAGGGTTTCTTCTACCACTCGAACGAGGGGCTTGAGATCGTCGGCATCACCGAGGTCTGCGCGCTGTCGCACCCGGACTCGACCGCCGAGGGCGATGCCCGCTGGGACTGCGTCGATATCCGCGCTGTGGCCGACATGCCGCGTCCGGTGACGCTGAAGGAGATCAAGGACAACCCGAAGCTCGCCAAGATGGCGCTGGTCACCTCCATGCGCCTGTCGGTGCAGCCGGTGACCGAGGACGAATGGCTCGAAGTCTGCCGCATGGGCGGGCTCGACAATCCGCCGCGCTAGTCTTGTTTTCCGCCTGGCCGAGACGTTCGGGCAGGCGCGGAGAGTTTTGTGAAGACCGATCCGGAAAACTTCATCCTCGAAAATACCGACGTCATGTCGCCGCCGCACGTGCCGGAGATCCGGCTCTATCTGGCGACCGAGGCGCATGACCTCTGGCTGAAGACCGAGGAGGAATTGCAGGAGATCGGCCTGCCGCCGCCGTTCTGGGCCTTCGCCTGGGCGGGCGGACAGGGGCTTGCACGCTACATCCTCGATCACCCGGAAACCGTGCGCGGCCGGCGTGTCCTCGACTTCGCCTCCGGTTCGGGCCTTGTGGCGATCGCGGCGATGAAGGCGGGAGCGGCGTCGGTGCTTGCCGCCGACATCGATCCCTGGGCGGAAACGGCGGTCCGGCTCAATGCCGCACTCAACGGCGTGACGCTTTCCTATACGGGCGAGGACGTGACGGGCCGTGAACTTGACGTCGATGTCTATCTCGCCGGCGACGTCTTTTACGACAAGGCTTTTGCCGACCGGCTGAAGCCGTGGTTTTCCGAGCGCGCAACAGGCGGCGCAACGGTGATCGTCGGCGATCCCGGCCGCTCCTATTGCCCGCGCGAGATGATGACGGCGCTTGCCGCCTACGAGGTCCCCGTCACCCGTGCGCTGGAGGACAGCGAAGTCAAGCGCACGACCGTCTGGCGTTTCGGGACCAGCCCACGCAATTGACGGCGCTGCCGGCGGTCGTCGGTGTCCAGGGCGCGGCGGGCTTATGCGTTGCGCATCGCGGCGGTTAGCGGCGGATCACGCAAACCCCGTGTTCGTAGGTGCAGGCGCTGTTCATCGTTTGCGGCGTGACGTCGATGATCTTGGCGCGTTTTGCTTCCGGCGGCGGCGCAAGCTCGGCGTCTTCGCCATAGCGGTAGTCGCCTTCCTGGCTGAAGTAGATGCCGTTGCCGACATCGACATAGGCGGAGATGCCGCCGACATAGGTGCCGATGCCCGGAATGATGTCGGGATACTCGTCGCCGCCATAGTAGCTCGGGCGATAGTCGCGGCCGCTCGATGTCCAGATCTCGCGTCCGGACCGATCGCGCACCCATCCGCCGCCATTGCCCCAACGGTCGGGATAGGCGCCGTACTGCGGCAGGCGAACATGCCGGGTTCGGGTATTGGCCTGCGGCGGCACGTCATAGATGCCGGGGCGACCATGATGCCTGCGGGCGTCGGATGTCCAGATGTCGCGGCCCGCCCGGTCGCGGACCCATCCGCCACGATGCTCCCACTGTCCGGCATAGGGTTCGGGGTAGGGGCGTGGCAGGCGATTGTGCCGGACACGCGTCTTCAGTTCCGGCGGCCCGCCGTTGGACGCCCAGTCACGGCGCGATCCGCGATTGCGGTTCCAGTCGTTGCGATGGCCCTGGCGGTCGAACTCGTGGCGCGGATAGGGGCGATCGGAGTTCAGCCGGATATGTCGCGTTCGCGTCTGCATCTCCGGTGGCCCACCCCGGTCCCGGGCTTCCATCGGAATGAAGCTGGTGGCGATGACCAGGCCGGCAATCGCTAGCACTTTGGTCGCATGGATTGCCCTGAACAGAATCATTCTGCCCGCCCTCCGGGTGACGCTTAACAAATCGTTAAGCTCACTCTGGGCCATTTTCGACGGAAAGTCACGGAATCGCTTGGTTTTCTGCGGCTATCGTTAACGCACCAGCATGTCTCCGGCAGAGCGGAAAATGGCGCAATTCGTCTAATCGATTAAATTGATTTTGCACTGCAAACACACTTGTCGTTAAGCAATATGGTGATTAAAGGTCCGAAGGACTGAATTGCGCACAATCAGGTGCGATACCGGACTAAAATCGTCCACTTTTGGGGCGTAAATCCGGGCATTTCCGTGAGGTTCCGATGACGGATGTCACAAGAAGCCGGCCGCTGTCGCCGCATCTTCAAATCTATAAGCCGATCCCGACAATGGTCATGTCCATTGTGCACCGCATCACCGGCGGCGCGCTCTACTTCGGGACCATTCTCGTTGCCTGGTGGCTGATTGCCGCCGCATCGGGTGAAGCCTACTACGACTGGGTCAGCTGGCTATTCGGCACGCTGATCGGCAAGCTGGTGCTGTTTGGCTATACCTGGGCTCTCGTCCACCACATGCTCGGCGGGCTGCGCCACTTCATGTGGGACCTTGGCTACGGTTATGAGAAGCACTTCGCCACCAAGATGGCCAAGGCGACGATCATCGGTTCGGTGGCGCTGACGCTGCTGATCTGGGTGGTCGGCTTTCTCGTCCGCTAACTGAGAGGAAGAATACCCCATGGATATGCGCACACCTCTCGGCAAGGTTCGCGGCCTTGGCTCGGCCAAGGAAGGCACCGATCATTTCTGGCGCCAGCGCCTGACGGCCGTCGCCAACGTTCCGCTCCTGATCTTCTTCGTCATCTTCCTCGTTCGCTACGCCGGCGCCCCCTATGCGGACGTCCTTGCCGCACTTGCGAACCCCTTCGTTGCGGTCGTCATGGCGCTCGTCGTGCTCTCGGGCCTCATCCACATGCGCCTCGGCATGCAGGTGATCATCGAAGACTACGTGCATGGCGAAGGCATGAAGATCCTCCTTCTCATGCTCAATACATTTTTCACGATCGCGGTTGGCGGGCTCTGTCTCTTCGCCATCCTGAAGATCGCTTTTGCAGGGTAATTTCGCCATGGCATCGAACAGTTCACCCGCTGCAAACGGCAAGGCCTATCAATATGTCGATCACGCCTTCGACGTCGTCGTCGTCGGCGCCGGCGGCGCGGGATTGCGCGCGACCCTCGGCATGGCCGAGCAGGGCCTGAAGACCGCCTGCATCACCAAGGTCTTCCCGACCCGCTCGCATACGGTTGCCGCCCAGGGCGGCATTGCCGCCTCGCTGCAGAACATGACGCCGGACAGCTGGCAGTGGCACCTCTACGACACCGTCAAGGGCTCCGACTGGCTCGGCGACGTCGACGCCATGCAGTATCTCGCCATGGAAGCGCCGAAGGCGGTCTATGAGCTCGAGCATTACGGCGTGCCGTTCTCGCGCAATGCCGAAGGCAAGATCTACCAGCGGCCGTTCGGCGGCCACATGCAGAACTACGGCGAAGGCCCGCCGGTCCAGCGCACCTGTGCTGCTGCCGACCGCACCGGCCACGCCATCCTGCACACGCTCTATGGCCAGTCGCTCAGGAACAACGCCGAATTCTTCATCGAGTACTTCGCGCTCGACCTGATCATGTCGGATGACGGCCGCTGCACCGGCGTCGTCGCCTGGAACCTCGACGACGGCACGATCCATCGCTTCTCCGCCAAGATGGTGGTGCTGGCGACCGGCGGTTACGGCCGCGCCTACTTCTCGGCGACCTCGGCGCACACCTGCACCGGCGACGGCGGCGGCATGATCGCGCGCGCCGGCCTGCCGCTGCAGGACATGGAGTTCGTCCAGTTCCACCCGACCGGCATCTATGGCGCGGGCTGCCTGATCACCGAAGGCGCACGCGGCGAAGGCGGCTACCTCGTCAACTCCGAGGGCGAGCGCTTCATGGAGCGTTACGCGCCCTCGGCCAAGGACCTTGCGTCGCGCGACGTCGTCTCGCGCTGCATGACGATGGAAATCCGCGAAGGCCGCGGCGTCGGCAAGAACAAGGACCACATCTTCCTGCACCTCGACCACCTCGATCCGGCCGTCCTGCACGAGCGCCTGCCGGGCATCTCGGAATCGGCGAAGATCTTCGCCGGCGTGGACGTGACGCGCGAGCCGATCCCGGTTCTGCCGACGGTGCACTACAACATGGGCGGCGTGCCGACCAACTACTGGGGCGAAGTCCTGAATGCCGACAGCCAGAACCCGGAGCGCATCGCGCCCGGCCTGATGGCGGTCGGTGAAGCCGGCTGCGCCTCGGTGCACGGCGCCAACCGTCTCGGCTCCAACTCGCTGATCGACCTCGTAGTCTTCGGCCGCGCCGCCGCCATCCGCGCCGGCCAGGTGATCGACCGCAACGCGCCGGTGCCGGAACTCAACAAGGCTTCCTGCGACCGGATCATGGACCGCTTCGACCGCCTGCGTCACGCCAATGGCTCGACGCCGACGGCGGTGCTGCGCGAAAAGATGCAGCGCGCCATGCAGGAAGACGCGGCCGTGTTCCGCACCCAGGAATCGCTGGAATCGGGCTGCAAGCGCATCTCGGCGATCTGGAAGGAACTGCCCGACATCAAGGTCACCGACCGCTCGATGATCTGGAACTCCGACCTCGTCGAGACGCTGGAACTCGAAAACCTCATGGCCAACGCCATCACGACGATCTACGGCGCCGAAGCGCGCAAGGAGAGCCGTGGTTCGCACGCCCGAGAGGACTTCACCGAAGGCCCGCTCGGCGGCCGCGACGACGTCAACTGGCGCAAGCACACGCTCGCCTGGGTCAACGAGGCCGGCGACGTCAAGCTCGACTACCGCCCCGTCCATACCGACCTGATCGCCGAAGGCATCGATCCCCAGAAGATCGCGCCGAAGGCCCGCGTCTACTGATCTTGAGGAACAAGCCACATGGTTGAACTCGCTCTCCCCAAGAACTCGCAGATGACGGAAGGCAAGGTCTGGCCGAAGCCTGCCGGCGCGACCAACGTTCGCGAATACCGCATCTATCGCTGGAACCCGGATGACGGCGCCAATCCGCGCATCGATACCTTCTATATCGATGTCGACGATTGCGGCCCGATGGTGCTCGACGGTCTGCTCTACATCAAGAACAAGATCGACCCGACGCTGACCTTGCGCCGCTCGTGCCGCGAAGGCATCTGCGGCTCCTGCGCCATGAACATCGACGGCACCAACACGCTCGCCTGCACCAAGGGCATGGACGAGGTGAAGGGTGCGGTGAAGGTCTATCCGCTGCCGCACATGCCTGTCGTCAAGGACCTGGTGCCCGACCTCACCAACTTCTACGCCCAGCACCGCTCGATCGAGCCCTGGCTGAAGACGGTGTCGCCGACGCCGGCCAAGGAATGGAAGCAGAGCCACGAGGACCGCCTCAAGCTCGACGGCCTCTACGAGTGCATCCTGTGCGCCTGCTGCTCGACCTCCTGTCCGAGCTATTGGTGGAACGGCGACCGCTATCTCGGACCGGCGGTTCTGCTGCAGGCCTATCGCTGGCTGATCGACTCCAGAGATGAAGCGACCGGCGAGCGCCTCGACAACCTCGAGGACCCCTTCCGCCTCTATCGCTGCCACACGATCATGAACTGCGCCCAGGCCTGTCCGAAGGGCCTGAACCCGGCCAAGGCGATCGGCGAAATCAAGAAGATGCTGGTCGAACGCCGCGTCTGATCGGTCAGGTCGGAAGCAGAATTCAGAGACGGCGGGCCATGGCCCGCCGTTTTCCGTTCGATGCCCTTGTTGGGCGGCCGACAATTCGTGATTGTGGCGATGCCAAAGTGCCTGGCCGTCGGCAGCGCGGCGATGAACCTTGTCGAGGGCATGGCGCGCGACCCGGCCGCCCGGACGTTTCAATCCTGCAACAGATCGCCAGGAATCGTCGTCCCTTGATTTGTCAGGTGGATTTGCTGTATTTCGGCCTATATTATCGCGTTGCATCATGGTTCGCGGACACGAACAGGAGTAGGGATATGCGGGTTATTCATGCGGCGGCGGGGCTGGCGGTTGTGCTTGCGCTGACCGGATGCCAACGGACGTCGATGGGCGGTTTCAGCTCCCAGGACGCCTCGCCCGCTCCCATCCAAGCCGCACCGGTTCCCTCGGTTTCGTCGAATCAGCTTCCGGCGCCGAGCGGAAACACGTCGCAATTCCCGGCTGCACCGACGAGCGGCACGGTGACGCCCGGTACGGTTCAGCAGCCTGGCACGCAGGTCGCCGCGGCTGCAGGCGGCGGGCTCGACGTCACCAAGGAATCGATGGTCGGCAACTGGCGCGTTTCCAGCGCCGGCTCCTCCTGCGACATGTTCCTGACGCTCACCAATCTCGGCTCCGGCTCGCGTGGCGGCACCCGCGGATGCGCCGGCGAACTGACGACCATGGGCTCCTGGGAAGTGGCCGGCAAGCAGGTGGTTCTTAAGGACCGCAGCGGCAATGCCATCGCCCGCCTCTACAAGACGGCCGATGCCCGTTTCGACGGCTCGACCAATGGCGGCCAGCCGGTCAGCCTCAGCCGCTGACGCTTCTCCAGCCCGGTCTCGCGCCGGGCTTTTGTTTTCCGTCCCATCTCGGGTGAGACGTGCTCAATCCTGACGACAGCATCTACCGCAAGCTCGAAGCGCTCGTTACGAGCGGCGAGCGCAAGCGCGACCCGGCGCAGTTTTCGATTGCCCGGCGCTTCGATCATCTCTCGGCCGAGCTGCTCGCCAGCCGTCCGTCGCGCAAGACCAATGCGCTCGGCTGGCTGTTTGCCTCGCGCAAGAAGGACCATCCGCCGGTCAAGGGCCTCTACATCCATGGTGGCGTCGGGCGCGGCAAGACCATGCTGATGGACATGTTCTTCGACGCGGTGC
The DNA here is from genome assembly GCF_002940685.1 of Ensifer adhaerens. Lineage (GTDB taxonomy): Bacteria > Pseudomonadota > Alphaproteobacteria > Rhizobiales > Rhizobiaceae > Ensifer > Ensifer adhaerens_E. The sequence goes on from NZ_PNFP01000008.1 coordinate 203,833, forward strand.
CGATCCAGCGCAAGCGCCGGGCGCATTTCCACGAATTCATGGCCGATGTGCATGAGCGCATCTACAAGCACCGCCAGAAGCTGAAGAACGGCGAGACGAAGCAGGCCGATCCGATCCCGCCGGTTGCCTCCGAACTGTTCGGCGAAGCCCGGCTGCTCTGCTTCGATGAATTCTCCGTGACCGACATCGCCGACGCGATGATCCTCGGCCGCCTGTTCGGCGAGCTGTTCGCCAAGGGTTGCGTGCTGGTCGCGACCTCGAACGTGGCGCCGGACGATCTCTACCGCGACGGCCTCAACCGCGGCCTGTTCCTGCCCTTCATCGATCTCCTGAAGGCGAATGCCGAGGTCATCTCGCTGGATACGGACACCGACTACCGGCTGACGAAGACCGATGGCAGCCCGGTGTGGCTGTCGCCGCTTGGGCCCGAGGCCGATGCGGCGATGGCGCGGGCCTGGGCTCACGAGACCGGCAACGCTCAGGCGGCGCCTGCCGAAGTGCCGCGCAAGGGCCGGAAGATCCCGGTGCCGGCGGCATCGGGAAAAAGTGCCCGCTTCAGTTTCGCCGATCTTTGCCAGCAGCCGCTCGGGGCTGCGGACTATCTGGCGATCCTCGAGCGTTACTCGACGATCTTCGTCGACCACGTGCCGCATCTCGGTCCCCACATGCGCAACGAAACCAAGCGCTTCATCCTGCTCGTCGACACGCTCTACGACAACGGTGCCCGGCTCTTTGCCTCTGCCGCCGCCGAGCCGCAGGATCTCTTGACCCAGAAGAAGGGCACGGAAGGCTTCGAGTTCGACCGCACGGTATCGCGGTTGATCGAGATGCAGAGCGAGGAATATGCCGCAGCGCATCCCGCAAATGTTGCTGTTTCGTGACGCAGATGTGGCGAAAACTCTTACGTTTACGTAAGAATTTTATGATCTAACCGATTGAAATTACTCTACCAAAAAGTATCGATTGATATTTTAACGTTTGCCGTTTAATGGCTTCCGGCGAAGGTTTGGCGTTTGCCGCGTTTCAGGCCTTGATCATATTGGGATCACAAAGGAAGCACTTTCATGGCTCGCAACAAGATCGCACTTATCGGTTCAGGGATGATTGGTGGCACGCTGGCGCATCTCGCCGGCCTGAAGGAACTGGGCGACATCGTCCTCTTCGACATCGCCGACGGCATTCCGCAGGGCAAGGGCCTCGACATCGGCCAGTCCTCCCCGGTCGAAGGCTTCGACGTGAACCTGACGGGTGCCAGCGACTACTCCGCCATCGAAGGCGCCGACGTCTGCATCGTCACTGCCGGTGTCGCCCGCAAGCCGGGCATGAGCCGCGACGACCTGCTCGGCATCAACCTCAAGGTCATGGAGCAGGTCGGCGCCGGCATCAAGAAGTATGCCCCGAACGCCTTCGTCATCTGCATCACCAACCCGCTCGACGCCATGGTGTGGGCGCTGCAGAAGTTCTCGGGCCTGCCGAAGAACAAGGTCGTCGGCATGGCCGGCGTTCTCGACAGCTCGCGCTTCCGCCTGTTCCTGTCCCAGGAATTCAACGTTTCGGTCCAGGACGTCACCGCCTTCGTTCTCGGCGGCCACGGCGACACCATGGTGCCGCTCGCCCGCTACTCGACCGTTGCCGGCATTCCGCTGACCGACCTCGTCCAGATGGGCTGGGTCACCAAGGAGCGCCTGGAAGAAATCATCCAGCGCACCCGTGACGGCGGCGCCGAAATCGTCGGCCTGCTCAAGACCGGTTCGGCCTACTACGCTCCGGCCGCTTCGGCGATCGAGATGGCCGAAGCCTACCTCAAGGACAAGAAGCGCGTTCTGCCCTGCGCCGCGCACCTGACCGGCCAGTACGGCGTCAAGGACATGTATGTCGGCGTTCCGACCGTCATCGGTGCCGGTGGTGTCGAGCGCATCATCGAGATCGATCTCAACAAGGCCGAGAAGGAAGCGTTCGACAAGTCGGTCGCGTCCGTCGCCGGCCTTTGCGAAGCCTGCATCGGCATTGCGCCGAGCCTGAAGCAGTAATCGCCTCCCGTCGGGCGGACGCTTGAGTTCCGCTCGGCCTCTTTGTTTTTGCCGCATTGGTGCGGGTAGGTGCCCCACCTGCCCGCACAATGCTCCAGACAGGAAGACAACCATGAACATTCATGAGTATCAGGCCAAGGCTCTCCTGAAGAGCTATGGCGCGCCGGTCGCGGAAGGTGTCGCGATCTTCACCGCCGACGAGGCTGAAGCCGCTGCCAAGTCGCTCCCGGGCCCGCTCTACGTGGTCAAGAGCCAGATCCATGCCGGCGGTCGCGGCAAGGGCAAGTTCAAGGAACTTTCCGCCGACGCCAAGGGCGGCGTGCGTCTCGCCTTCTCGGTCGACGAAGCCAAGGCTCATGCCAAGGAAATGCTCGGCAACACGCTGGTCACCGCGCAGACCGGCGCTGCCGGCAAGCAGGTGAACCGCCTCTACATCGAGGACGGCGCCGACATCGAGCGCGAACTCTATCTGTCGCTGCTCGTCGACCGCTCGGTCGGCCAGGTTGCCTTCGTCGTTTCGACGGAAGGCGGCATGGACATCGAGGCTGTCGCGCACGACACGCCGGAAAAGATCGTCAACGTCGCGATCAACCCGGAAGCCGGCGTCACCGCCGCTGACCTTTCCAAGCTCACCTCGGCCCTGAAGCTCGAAGGCGAAGCCAAGGCTGACGCCGAAAAGCTCTTCCCGATCCTCTACAAGGCCTTTGTCGAGAAGGACATGAGCCTGCTCGAGATCAACCCGCTGATCGTCATGAAGAACGGCCGCATGCGCGTTCTCGACGCCAAGGTCTCGTTCGACGGCAACGCGCTCTTCCGCCACGACGACATCAAGGCGCTGCGCGACGAAACCGAAGAAGACGCCAAGGAAATCGAGGCCTCCAAGTGGGATCTCGCCTATGTCGCGCTCGACGGCAACATCGGCTGCATGGTCAACGGCGCGGGCCTTGCCATGGCGACGATGGACATCATCAAGCTCTACGGCAAGGAGCCGGCGAACTTCTGCGACGTCGGCGGCGGCGCCGGCAAGGAGAAGGTTGCGGCAGCCTTCAAGATCATCACGGCCGACCCGAAGGTCGAGGGCATCCTCGTCAACATCTTCGGCGGCATCATGAAGTGCGATGTCATCGCTGAAGGTGTCGTTGCGGCCGTGCAGGAAGTCGGCCTCAAGGTTCCGCTGGTCGTTCGTCTCGAAGGCACGAATGTCGAGCTTGGCAAGAAGATCCTCAACGAATCCGGCCTGGCGATCACCGCCGCCGACGATCTGGATGACGCTGCCAAGAAGATCGTCGCCGCGATCAACGGCTAACTGAAGGACCAGACCTCATGTCGATTCTCGTTAACAAGAACACCAAGGTCCTCGTTCAGGGCCTCACCGGCAAGACCGGCACCTTCCACACCGAACAGGCGCTTGCCTATTACGGCACGCAGATGGTCGGCGGCATTCACCCGAAGAAGGGCGGCGAAACCTGGACCGGCTCCAAGGGCGAAAGCCTGCCGATCTTCGCCTCGGTTGCCGAAGGCCGTGAAAAGACCGGCGCGGACGCATCGGTGATCTACGTTCCGCCGGCAGGTGCCGCGGACGCGATCATCGAGGCGATCGATGCGGAAATCCCGTTCATCACCTGCATCACCGAAGGCATCCCGGTTGCCGACATGGTGCGCGTCAAGGCACGCCTTGACCGCTCCAAGTCGCGCCTGCTCGGCCCGAACTGCCCCGGTATCCTGACGCCGGAAGAATGCAAGATCGGCATCATGCCGGGCTCGATCTTCCGCAAGGGTTCGGTCGGCATCGTCTCGCGCTCCGGCACGCTGACCTATGAAGCCGTGTTCCAGACCTCCAACGAAGGCCTCGGTCAGACGACGGCCGTCGGCATCGGCGGCGACCCGGTCAAGGGCACCGAGTTCATCGACGTGCTGGAGATGTTCCTGGCGGACGAAGCCACGACCTCGATCATCATGATCGGCGAAATCGGCGGTTCGGCCGAAGAGGATGCTGCACAGTTCCTCATCGACGAAGCTAAGAAGGGCCGCAAGAAGCCGATGGCCGGTTTCATCGCGGGCCGTACCGCTCCGAAGGGCCGCACCATGGGACACGCCGGCGCTGTCGTTTCCGGCGGCAAGGGCGATGCGGAATCCAAGATCGCTGCGATGGAGCAGGCAGGCATCCGCGTGTCGCCCTCGCCGGCACGCCTCGGCAAGACGCTGGTCGAAGTCCTCAAGGGCTGATCTCAAACCATTTGTCCGGGCCGGCCGATCCGGCCCGGACAAGCTGCCTGCCGCCTGTTTCCTTGGCTGATTGAAGATCAGGACATGCGGCAATGACTGCCACGGTGACCCGGCGCGTCCTGACGACGCGCGGCGCCGTAGGAAAAAGGCCCGGCGCCCGGACGCGCCGAACGAACATGAACGACCGGGATACCCGGCAACCCAACTTCAGTCAGGAGGCGGACAGATCAGTCCGCGTGAGACCATGACAAGGCAAGAGGCCAACGAGCAATTCCAGCTCACTTCGTTTCTGGACGGCGCCAACGCCGCCTATATCGAGCAGCTCCATGCACGCTACGAGGCGGACCCGGCGTCCGTGTCGGCCGAATGGCAGGCCTTCTTCAAGGCGCTCGCCGACCGGCCCGAAGACGTCGTGAAGGCGGCCAAGGGCGCCTCCTGGAAAAAGAACAACTGGCCGATCCCGGCCAATGGCGAACTGGTCTCGGCGCTTGATGGCGACTGGGGCACGGTCGAGAAGGTGATCGAGAAGAAGGTCAAGGCGAAGGCTGAAGAAGCCGCCGCAGCGACCGGTACCGTCGCCAGCGCTGCCGACATCCATCAGGCGACGCGCGATTCCGTTCGCGCCATCATGATGATCCGCGCCTATCGCGCCCGCGGCCACCTGCATGCCAAGCTCGACCCGCTCGGCCTTGCCGCCCCGGTCGAAGACTACAACGAGCTTTCGCCGTCGAACTACGGTTTCGAGGACAAGGACCTCGACCGCAAGATCTTCATCGACAACGTGCTCGGCCTCGAATACGCGTCCATCCGCGAGATGGTCGAAATCCTCGAGCGCACCTATTGCTCGACGATCGGCGTCGAATTCATGCACATGTCCAACCCGGACGAGAAGGCGTGGATCCAGGAGCGCATCGAAGGGCCGGACAAGGGTGTCGACTTCACGCCGGAAGGCAAGAAGGCGATCCTGCAGAAGCTGATCGAGGCCGAAGGCTTCGAACAGTTCATCGACGTCAAGTACAAGGGCACCAAGCGCTTCGGTCTCGACGGTGGTGAATCGCTGATCCCGGCGCTCGAGCAGATCATCAAGCGCGGCGGCCAGGAAGGCCTCAAGGAGATCGTTCTCGGCATGGCCCACCGCGGCCGCCTGAACGTGCTTTCGCAGGTCATGGCGAAGCCCCACCGCGCCATCTTCCACGAGTTCAAGGGCGGCTCCTACGCACCCGACGACGTCGAAGGTTCGGGTGACGTGAAGTACCACCTCGGTGCCTCCTCCGACCGCGAATTCGACGGCAACAAGGTGCATCTGTCGCTGACGGCGAACCCCTCGCACCTCGAAATCGTCAACCCTGTGGTCATGGGCAAGGCCCGCGCCAAGCAGGACCAGATGGCGACCGTCTTCGAAGGCGACATCATTCCGCTGCGCGAGCGCTCCAAGGTCATGCCGCTCCTGCTGCATGGCGATGCGGCCTTTGCCGGCCAGGGCGTGATTGCCGAAATCCTCGGCCTTTCCGGTCTGCGCGGCCACCGCGTTGCCGGCACGGTGCACGTCATCATCAACAACCAGATCGGCTTCACCACCAATCCGGCCTTCTCGCGTTCGTCGCCCTATCCGTCCGACGTCGCCAAGATGATCGAAGCGCCGATCTTCCACGTCAACGGCGACGATCCGGAAGGCGTCGTCTACGCGGCCAAGATCGCGACCGAATTCCGGATGAAGTTCCACAAGCCGGTCGTCATCGACATGTTCTGCTACCGCCGCTTCGGCCACAACGAAGGCGACGAGCCGGCGTTCACGCAGCCGAAGATGTACAAGGTCATCCGCGCCCACAAGACGGTCGTCCAGCTCTATTCGGACCGACTGATCGCCGAAGGCCTGATCTCCGAAGGCGAAGTCGAGAAGATGAAGGCCGACTGGCGCGCCCATCTCGAGCAGGAGTTCGAGGCCGGCCAGTCCTACAATCCGAACAAGGCCGACTGGCTTGACGGTGCATGGTCGGGCCTGCGCTCGGCCGACAACCAGGACGAACAGCGCCGCGGCAAGACCTCGGTGCCGATGAAGCAGCTGAAGGAAGTCGGTCGCAAGATCTCCGAGATCCCGGCTGGTTTCAGCGCCCACCGCACGATCCAGCGCTTCATGGAAAACCGCGCCAACATGATCCAGACCGGCGAAGGTGTCGACTGGGCCATGGCCGAGGCGCTGGCTTTCGGCACGCTGGTGACCGAAGGCACCAAGATCCGCCTGTCCGGTCAGGACTGCGAACGCGGCACCTTCTCGCAGCGTCACTCGGTCCTCTACGATCAGCAGACCGAAGATCGCTACATCCCGCTTGCCAACCTGTCGCCGACCCAGGCGCGCTACGAAGTCATCAACTCGATGCTCTCGGAAGAGGCGGTTCTCGGCTTCGAATACGGCTATTCGCTTGCCCGTCCGAACGCGCTGACCCTCTGGGAAGCCCAGTTCGGCGACTTCGCCAACGGTGCGCAGGTCGTCTTCGACCAGTTCATCTCGTCGGGCGAACGCAAGTGGCTGCGCATGTCGGGTCTCGTCTGCCTGCTGCCGCACGGCTATGAGGGCCAGGGTCCGGAACACTCGTCCGCCCGCCTCGAACGCTTCCTGCAGCTCTGCGCCGAAGACAACATGCAGGTCGCCAACGTCACGACGCCGGCGAACTACTTCCACATCCTGCGCCGCCAGGTGAAGCGCGACTTCCGCAAGCCGCTGGTGCTGATGACGCCGAAGTCGCTGCTGCGCCACAAGCGTGCGGTCTCCAGCCTGTCGGAAATGGCCGGCGAGAGCTCGTTCCACCGCCTGCTGTGGGACGATGCCGAGGTGATCAAGGATGGTCCGATCAAGCTGCAGAAGGACTCGAAGATCCGTCGCGTCGTGCTCTGCTCGGGCAAGGTCTATTACGACCTGCTCGAAGAGCGCGAAAAGCGCGGCATCGACGATATCTACCTGCTGCGCGTCGAACAGCTCTATCCGTTCCCGGCCAAGGCGCTCATCAACGAGCTCAGCCGCTTCCGCAACGCGGAGATGGTCTGGTGCCAGGAAGAGCCGAAGAACATGGGCGCCTGGTCGTTCATCGACCCGTATCTCGAATGGGTTCTCGCCCATATCGACGCCAAGTATCAGCGCGTGCGCTACACCGGTCGTCCGGCTGCCGCATCGCCGGCGACGGGCCTGATGTCGAAGCACCTGGCGCAGCTTGCCGCCTTCCTCGAGGACGCGCTGGGGGGCTGACGCTCCCCTCGCTCTGAGCCACCAGAAACAGATATCTGATCAACGGAACAAAAATCATGGCAACAGAAATCCGCGTTCCCACCCTTGGCGAATCCGTCAGCGAAGCGACCGTCGGCACCTGGTTCAAGAAGGTCGGCGACGCCATCAAGGCCGACGAACCCCTGCTCGAACTCGAAACCGACAAGGTGACGATCGAAGTGCCGGCCCCGGCCGCAGGCACGCTCTCCGAAATCGTCGCCCAGGCGGGCGAGACCGTCGGTCTCGGCGCGCTGCTCGGCCAGATCGCTGCAGGTGCCGCTGGCGCCGCTGCAGCCGCTCCGGCTGCTGCCGCCGAAAAGAAGGTCGAGCCGGCCGCTGCCGCTCCGGCTGCCCCGGCGGCTGCTGCAGCTCCCGCCGCCTCGTCGATGCCGCCGGCACCGTCTGCCGGCAAGCTGCTTGCCGAAAACAACCTCTCGGCCGATCAGGTCGACGGCTCCGGCAAGCGTGGCCAGGTGCTGAAGGGTGACGTGCTTGCAGCCGTTGCCAAGGGCATCTCGACGCCGGCCGCTTCCGAGCCGGCCAAGGTCCAGGCCCGTGCGCCGTCGACGGCTGAAGACGTCGTTCGCGAAGAGCGCGTCAAGATGACCCGCCTGCGCCAGACGATTGCCCGTCGCCTCAAGGATGCGCAGAACACGGCCGCCATGCTCACCACCTACAACGAGGTGGACATGAGCGCCGTCATGTCGCTGCGCAACAAGTACAAGGACATCTTCGAGAAGAAGCACGGTGTGAAGCTCGGCTTCATGGGCTTCTTCACCAAGGCCGTCACCCACGCGCTGAAGGAAATCCCGGCCGTCAACGCCGAGATCGACGGCACCGACATCATCTACAAGAACTACTGCCACATCGGCGTCGCCGTCGGCACGGACAAGGGTCTTGTGGTTCCGATCGTTCGCGATGCCGACCAGATGTCGATCGCCGAGATCGAAAAGGACATCGGTCGCCTCGGCAAGGCTGCCCGTGACGGCGCGCTGTCGATGGCCGACATGCAGGGCGGCACCTTCACCATCTCCAACGGTGGTGTCTACGGTTCGCTGATGTCTTCGCCGATCCTCAACGCGCCGCAGTCGGGCATCCTCGGCATGCACAAGATCCAGGACCGTCCGGTCGCCATCGGCGGCCAGGTCGTCATCCGCCCGATGATGTACCTCGCGCTCTCCTACGATCACCGCATCGTCGACGGCAAGGAAGCCGTGACCTTCCTCGTGCGCGTCAAGGAAAGCCTGGAAGATCCGGAACGCCTCGTTCTCGATCTCTGAGATCCGGAAACGGTGGGGGCGCCTTTCGTGCCCCCACCGATCGCCGTCCGCGATTACGCTCGGCGAGAACCGTCTCTGCGGCCTGGCCGGAGAGACTGGCCTTCAGGGCCGATGATGCCGATCTGAACCGCTCCTGCGATTGCGAGGGATGATGGAAGCCGCTGCAGCGTCGACTGAAATCTGGGTGCTTGGCTGGAGCGTGCTGTTCCTGATCGCGCATATCCTGGTGCAGGCGCTGTCGCTCGACCTGTCCGGCGATTTTACGATCAAGTACCTGCTCGGCCCGCGCGACGAGCAAAGGGCGCCCAAGAGCGTGGTGTCCGGTCGTCTGCTGCGCTCGCTTCACAACATGCTGGAAACCTTTCCTGCCTTCGTCGCGCTTGCGCTGGCGCTGGCGGTGACCGGCAAGACCGGTGGCCTCGGCGCAATCGGCGCGGTGACCTGGCTTCTGGCACGGGTGGTTTATACCGCTCTCTACGTGGCCGGCGTTCCCGTGCTGCGCACCCTCGTCTGGTTCGTGTCGATCATCGCCCTTGTGCTGATGGTCGTCCGGCTCATGGCATAGCATCCCGCCGACAAGGCAAGAGGAGACTGGCATGGCATTCGGACCCGACGTTCCACCGATACAGGCGCATATCTGCGTCAAGGACGGGCTTGCCGCCATCGCCTTCTACGAAAAGGCGCTCGGCGCGGTGAACACGTTCCACGCGATGGCCGAGGACGGCATACGCGTCATGCACGCCAATCTGGCGATCCATGGCGGCGAAGTGATGCTGCATGACGAGTTCCCCGAATTCGGCGGCAGCGTGCTGTCGCCAAACACGATCGGCGGCACCGGGGTTGCGATCAGCATCAACCTGGCAAAGCCCGCCGATGTCGATACAGCCTATGCCAGGGCGATGGCCGCCGGGGCATCGACAGTTCTGGAGCCGCAGGATACCTTCTGGCACGCACGCTACGCGCGCATCAAGGATCCCTTCGGCCACGTCTGGGCCTTCAACGCACCGGTCGCAAACCCATGAGCCAGTATTTCCTCGAATTCGCCTCGCTGATGGCAATCTTCGCCTTCGCCATCGTCTCTCCCGGCGCCGATCTCGCCATGGTCATGCGCCAGTCGATCGTGCATGGCCGCCGCCCGGCGATCATCACGTCCTTCGGCATCGGCACGTCGCTGATGTTCCACGTGACCTACACGATCCTCGGTCTCGGGCTGATCATTTCGCAGTCGATCTACCTGTTCAACATCGTCAAATGGTGCGGCGTCGCTTACCTGATCTATATCGGCATCAAGGCGCTTCGGGCCGGGCAGACCGAGATCAAGGTCGACCACACGGAAGGCAACGGGTCGGTCAGGGGGCAGTCGGCGGCCAAGGCCTTCGGCCTCGGCTTTGCCGCCAATGCGCTGAACCCGAAGCCGGTGTTCTTCTTCCTGTCGATCTTCTCGACCGTCGTCAGCGCCCACACGCCGATCCTCGTGAAGTTCGGCTATGGCCTCGTCATGGCTTCGTGCCTGATCCTCTGGTTCGTCGGCGTCAGCCTGTTCATGACGACGCCGCGCATGCGCGCCGCCTTCACCCGCGCCAGCAAGTGGATCGACCGCGCCAGCGGCGTCGTCTTCATTGCGCTCGGCCTCAAGCTCGCGACGGAGAAGGCCGCCTGATCATGCTCTCCCGTCGCCTCCTTTCAACCCTGTTCGGCCTTGCCTTTGCTGCGCCGGCGATTGCCGCCGACTGCAAGCAGTCGCATGCGATCTATGGCGACCGCGACGGCGGCTACGAGCTGCGCTTCGAACCGGTCGGCTCGGTAAGTGCTGCAACCAGCAACCACTTCAAGGTGGCGGTCCTGAAGTCCGGCCTGCTGCTCGACGGCGTCGTCATGCCGGCGGGCGAACCGGAACGGGCGACCGGGCTGATCATGCACAATTGCCCCGAGGGCGATGCGACCGGCGAGGAACTGCGCGCCTGCACGGTGTGGCAGGGCGTCGTCTATGCGCTCGACAAGGTCGGCGCGGTCGGTGAGATCCCCGCCGAAACCGAACCGGCGGCCGAGCGATTGTTGCTGCCCGATTTCGGGCCGTCGCTCAGGGCCTCGACCGCCTGGGGCAAGGGCCGGGCGGAGGCCGACAGCTGGGACGCCTTCACGCTCAAGGGATGCGCCGCATGAGCGAAAGCCCCGTCCTTCTCGTGACCGGCGGCAGCCGGGGCATCGGCGCCGCAATCTGCCTTGGCGCCGCAAAGGCCGGCTGGCGGGTTGCGGTCAACTATGCCTCGAACCGGGCCGCAGCTGATGCGGTTGTCGATGCCATCACGTCGGTTGGCGGTGAAGCGATCGCGGTTCAGGGCGATGTCGGCTCCGAGGCGGATATCCAGGCGATCTTTGCCGCCGTCGATGCGGCTTTCGGACGGCTGGACGGCCTCGTCAACAATGCCGGCATCGTCGGGCAGACGGCCCGCGTCGACGAAATGTCCGTCGATCGGCTGGAGCGCATGTTCCGCATCAACGTCACCGGCTCCATCCGCTGCGCGGCCGAAGCTATCAGGCGCATGTCGACGCGCTACGGCGGCAAGGGCGGCGTCATCGTCAACATCTCCTCGATGGCTGCCGTGCTCGGTTCGCCGGCGCAATATGTCGACTACGCCGCCTCCAAGGGTGCGATCGATACCTTGACGACAGGTCTTTCGCGCGAGGTCGCGGCCGAAGGCATTCGCGTCAACGCGGTCCGCCCCGGCATCATCGATACCGAGATCCATGCCTCCGGCGGCCTGCCGGACAGGGCACGCGATCTCGCCCACACCATTCCCGTTCAGCGACCCGGCACGGCCGAGGAAGTCGCTGACGCGGTTCTCTACCTCCTGTCGGATAAGGCGACTTATGTGACGGGGGCAATTCTCAATGTCAGCGGCGGGCGGTAACCGCCCCTGAAGGAAGGATAAGAAAATGGCTTATGATCTCATCGTTATCGGCAGCGGCCCCGGCGGCTACGTCTGCGCCATCAAGGCGGCTCAGCTCGGCCTGAAGGTGGCCGTCGTCGAGAAGCGCGCTACCTATGGCGGCACCTGCCTCAACATCGGCTGCATCCCGTCGAAGGCGCTGCTGCATGCCTCCGAGATGTTCCATCAGGTCGCCCACGGCGTCGACGCGCTCGGCGTCGAAGTCGCGGCACCGAAGCTGAACCTCGAAAAGATGATGGCGCACAAGGACGCGACCGTTAAGGCCAACGTCGACGGCGTTTCGTTCCTGTTCAAGAAGAACAAGATCGACGGCATCCAGGGCACCGGCAAGGTGCTCGGCCAGGGCAAGGTTTCCGTCACCAACGACAAGGGCGAGGAGCAGATCCTCGAAACCAAGAACATCGTGATCGCCACCGGCTCCGACGTCGCCGGCATCCCGGGCGTAAAGGTCGATATCGACGAGAAGGTGATCATCTCGTCGACGGGCGGCATCGCGCTCGAAAAGGTCCCGGCCAACATGATCGTCGTCGGCGGCGGCGTTATCGGCCTCGAGCTCGGCTCGGTCTGGGCCCGCCTCGGCGCCAAGGTCACGGTCGTCGAGTATCTCGACACGATCCTCGGCGGCATGGACGGCGAAGTCGCCAAGCAGTTCCAGCGGATGCTGGCCAAGCAGGGCATGGACTTCAAGCTCGGCGCCAAGGTGACGGGCGTCGTCAAGGACGGCAAGGGCGCCAAGGTGACCTTCGAGCCGGTCAAGGGCGGTGACGCCCAGACGCTCGATGCCGACGTGGTGCTGATCGCCACCGGCCGCAGGCCCTATACCGACGGTCTCGGCCTCGACAAGGCCGGCGTCGTTATGGACCAGCGCGGCCGCGTCGAGATCGACCATCACTACCAGACGAGCGTTGCCGGCATCTACGCGATCGGCGACGTCGTGCGCGGCCCGATGCTCGCCCACAAGGCGGAGGACGAAGGTGTCGCGGTTGCCGAGATCCTCGCCGGCCAGGCCGGTCACGTGAACTACGACGTCATCCCGAGCGTGGTCTACACCCAGCCGGAAGTCGCCTCCGTCGGCAAGACCGAGGAAGAGCTGAAGGCTGCAGGCGTCGCCTACAAGGTCGGCAAGTTCCCGTTCACCGCCAACGGCCGTGCGCGCGCGATGCTCGCCACCGACGGCTTCGTGAAGATCCTGGCCGACAAGGAAACCGACAAGGTACTCGGCGGCCATATCGTCGGCTTCGGCGCCGGCGAGATGATCCACGAGATTGCCGTGCTGATGGAATTCGGCGGTTCGTCGGAAGACCTCGGCCGCACCTGCCACGCGCATCCGACCATGTCGGAAGCGGTCAAGGAAGCTGCACTTTCGACCTTCTTCAAGCCGATCCACATGTAAGGATCATGCGAGGGGGCTGCGGCAAGCGGCCCCCTGTTTCCGGCCACGCTCCGGGCGTGCCGACTACCCGTTGTGGCCATCGCCACCTCGGCGGCGTCAGCGTCCGCTGACATTGCCGCCACCGGCTTTTCTGGTCGCCGAGCGACCGTATCACTCTTCAATTGCAGATCTGGCGTCGTGGAAACGCTGCTCGAACTCGCGCCTCAGGCTGCGCCGTGCCTCGGCGGCGCGCTGCCGGCGCTTGCGGTCGGCCGTGTCGGTGACAAGGGTGGGAACCGGCGTCGGGCTGCCGTCCGCGTCGACGGCGACCATGGTGAAGTAACAGGAATTGGTGTGCCGGCGCTCGCCGCTCCTGATGTTCTCGGCTTCGACGCGGATGCCGATTTCCATCGAGGTGCGGCCGGCGTGGTTGACGCAGGCGCGGAAGGTGACGAGTTCGCCGACCTGGATCGGTTGGCGGAAGATCACCTGGTCGACCGAGAGCGTCACCGCATATTGCTGCGAATAGCGCGAGGCGCAGGAGAAGGCCACGCGGTCCAGCAGATTGAGCAGGGCGCCACCATGGACCTTGCCGCTGAAGTTCGCCATGTCGGGCGTCATCAGCACGACCATTTCGAGTTCGCGCGGGTCATGGCTGGTTTCCATCTTCATCTCCTCAATGGATGCGGTTGCGGCGTCTGATCCGAGTTATGCGGGCTTGCTTGCGCGAAGGGAAGGGTGGTCTTGCCGGCGGGAGGTGGCGAGGTGTGACGATTGGCCCGAGGGGCTGCGACAAGCGGCGGCCTGTGCAGCGGAGAAAAGGGGCGCGATCATGCTTCACGTCATGCACGATCAGGGATGCCGATGTCTCAGGAGGAACCATGAAACCGAGAGCCGTGGCCGCGCCATTGCCGAACCGGCATCTTCCACATGCCGACTGGGCGGATCGCTTCGAGCTGGCCCTGGATGGCAAGGGAATGACCGCCGCGCAAGCCGCAGAGCTGTCGCTCGGCCGTTCGCCCCGCTGGGTCCGCGATCTGCTGCGCCTGCGCAATCGTGTTGTCTCGCTCATCGGTCTGAAGTCCGCAGCGCCGAAGCCGGGACGTCTTGGGCTGGTGGGTGCGTTTCCCGTGCTGTCGAGGACCGACGACGAGGTGGTGCTGGGGTTCGACGACAGGCATCTCGATTTTCGCATCGTCGTCGATGTCAGGGCGGGATCGGCGGTCAACCAGATCGTCGGTGTCACGACGCTGATCCGCCGCCACAACGCGCTCGGGCGCATCTACCTGGCGGCGGTGATGCCGTTTCACAAGATGATCGTGCCGACGCTTCTTGAAGGTGTCGGCCGGCCGGGTTTCTAACGGCTCGTCGCCGTCCGCGCAGCGTTTTTCAGCCCTGAAAGCAGCAGGTCGAGATTGTCGATCGCATTGGCAAGGCGCGGCTGCGGATCGTCCGCCTCGGCAATCCAGAGCGCCGCATCGGCAAGCGCGCCATTGATCAGCCGCGCCAAGGTCTCGGCATCCCCCTGCCGCACGATGCCCGCGGCCATCATCGCCGAGAGCCTGGCGGCAAGCGACGCGAGGCATTGGCGTCGGCTCGGCTCCAGCACGCTTGCCCCGAGAACGGCCGGCGCATCCTTCAACACGATCTGCCGGATCTCCGGTTCGAGCGCCATCTCCAGATAGAGCCTGCAGCGTCGCACGAAACCCTCCCAAGGGTCCGGTGCCTGCGAGGCCGCATCGAGCCGCGCATCCATGTCGCCGTCCAGGGTCTCCACCACCGCTCGCAGCAGACCCTTCTTGTCGCCGAAATGATGGTAGAGCGCGCCGCGCGTGAGGCCGGCCGACGCGGTGAAGTCGTCCATGGAGGTCTCGGCGTAGCCGTTCCGGCTGAAGGCATCCCGGGCGGCGGCAATCAGCTTTCCTCTCGTTTCCGCGATCATGTCGCTGCGTGCACGCCTCGTCATTTGCAGCTCCTTTTCTCATACGGTGCGTATGTTAATTGACATGCGAGGCGTATGTCAATATCACTCCCATACGCGACGTATGCCAATGGCGCGACGCTCAGACAAGTATCGCAGGAGGTTTCATGGCCAATCCCTACTCACAGATCTTCGCCGCCAAAGGCACGGTGGGCTTCA
The DNA here is from genome assembly GCF_002940685.1 of Ensifer adhaerens. GTDB lineage: Bacteria > Pseudomonadota > Alphaproteobacteria > Rhizobiales > Rhizobiaceae > Ensifer > Ensifer adhaerens_E. Next base: position 219,091 of record NZ_PNFP01000008.1, read on the forward strand.
CCCTGGCGGGATTGGTGTCGCGCCTGCCGCTGTCGATGATGGGCATCGGCATCATCACCATGCTGGCCCAGTCGCGCGGCAGTTACGGACTTGCCGGCGGCGTTGCTGCCGCCTTTACGCTCGCCTCTGCACTCCTGGCGCCACAGGTATCCCGGTTCGTCGACCGGTTCGGCCAAAGCCGCGTCCTGCCGGCTGCCGCCACGCTCAGCCTTCTCGGCACGTCGGCGCTGCTCATCTCGACCCATTGGCAGGCGCCGGACTGGACGCTCTTCGCCTTTGCAATCCTTGCCGGGTGCACGCCGAGCATGTCGGCGATGACCCGGGCGCGATGGACGGAGCTCTATCGGGGCCGTCCCGAACTCAAGACCGCCTTCTCGCTCGAATCCGTCTTCGACGAGATCTGCTTCATCATCGGACCGCCGATCGCCGTCGGCCTGAGCGTCGGCTTGTTTCCCGAGGCCGGACCGCTGGCAGCGGCCATCTGCCTTGCCGTCGGCGTTACCGCCTTCGTGCTGCAGACGCGGACCGAGCCACCGGTCAAACCGGCAGAGACGATCGCGCCGGGTTCGGTTCTTCGTTACCCCGCCTTGCGCGTGCTGATCGTCGCGCTCGCCGGCATGGGCGTCATCGTCGGCACGATCGACGTGGTCAGCGTCGCCTTTGCCGAGGCCGAGGGGCGACCGGCGGCCGCAAGCCTGGTGCTTTCGCTTTATGCGCTCGGTTCCTGCATCGCCGGCCTGGCGTTCGGCGCGGTCAGGATCGGCCTGCCGCTGCCGAAGCTGTTCCTGATCGGCGCGGGCATGACGGCTGCCAGCACATTGCCGCTGCTGTTTGCGGGCGGCATCAGCAGCCTTGCGGTCATGATGTTCGTATCGGGCGTGTTCTTCGCGCCGACGATGATCGTTGCCTTGAGCATCGGCGAAGTCGCGGTGCCGCCGTCGAAACTCACGGAAGGACTGACCTGGCTGACGACTGGCCTCGGGATAGGGGTTGCTGCGGGTGCCGCGGTGTCGGGAGGCGTGGTCGCCCGCTTCGGCGTGCCTGCCGGCTTCACCATTGCGCTCGCCGCCGGCGCCTTGATCGTCGGCGCCGCGGTCTGGGGCTATCGCGGCCTATCGAGGGGCGAGCCCGATGTCGCTGCTGCGCCTCGGGCCGAAGATGCTTCGGCTGTGACCGTGCAGAACTGAAGGTGCCGAACCCCGCACCTTCCGACCAGCGCCATCAGTTGGCGCGCGTGACCGTGAAGCCTTGGTCGCGCAGCAGCTCGACCAGGCCTTCCTTGCCCGGCAGGTGCAGCGCGCCGACGGCCATGAAGGCGCCGCCGTCCTTGAGGATCGGTTCGGCGCGCGTCGCCATCGTCTTGTTGCGGTCGACGATGATGCGCTGCTCGAAGTCGGCATAGCCGAAATCCTCGGTACTCTTGTCCGACACGGCCTTCATCATCGGCATGATCATGCCGGTGTCGCCTGCAAGGTAGAGATCGGTCATCGTCGCGAAGACGTCGTCGATCGTCTTGCCGAGCGCCAGCGTCTCGATGAGCGCGCGCAGATGCAGCTCGGTCGGCAGCGAGTCCATGGCGGCGAGTTGTTCGACCAGCGTCTCCAGGCCCTTCAGCGTCTTGCCCTGACTGACGGCATCCTCGGCGATCTTCTTGTCGAGGAAGGAGGCGCCCGCCGCCTTGCGGCTCATTTCGCAGGCAGGCAGCGCGACGAAGCTCGCGATCATCCAGGGTTTCATGCGGGAAACGAGTGTGAGCGGAATGCCGCGTGCCTTGAGGCCTGTTTCGAGCTGTTCGCGGTCTTCAGGCTTCAGGAAGTCGGCGATCGTCTTGTTGTCCGGAAGCATGGTGAGATCGGGCCGCATCAGGATCGCGGCGGCCGACTTCTTCTCGTCGATGATCTCGTCCGATTCGACGATGACCGTGGAGGCGGCCTCGAAGGCGGCGGGCGCCGCGGCCGGCAGGGCCAGAACGCGCGGGTCGGTGACATGCATCGTGCCGAGCAGCCAGGACGGCGCGACACCGTCCTTCTCGATCTTCCAGAAGATGCCCTTGCTGTTCGGGATGGCGGCGGCTTCCGCTTCGAGCGCGGCCAGTTTCGCCGGGTCGGTTTTTGCAAGCGCGGTCAGAACATTGGCGCCGCCACATTCGATTTCCGTGGCGTCGGCGTCAGCGACGAAGACGAGAGCGACGACGAGGCAGGCGGCGAGCAGGACATGCAGCAGGGCGACCAGCCAGAGCGCGCCGTCGGCGAGCCGCGCAAAAAGGTGACGCGGCAGGTTTCGCTGAGGTCTCGCAAAGGCGGTCATCGTTTTTCCCTGACAGTCGCATGGTCGATGGTCGACCCTAGGCCCGGGCCGGTCACGGCTTCCTTAACGGGCATGGTTAATCCGCCTCTCCGCCGAAAATCAGGCACGCGGATGGGCGCGGTCGTAGATCTCCAGCAGCCGGGCGGAATCGACGCCGGTATAGACCTGGGTGGTCGACAGGCTGGCATGGCCGAGCAGTTCCTGGATGGTCCTGAGATCGCCGCCGCCGGCAAGCAGATGGGTGGCGAAGGAATGGCGCAAAGCGTGCGGCGTCGCGGTCTCTGGCAGGCCGAGCGCACCGCGCAGCTTTTGCATTTCGCGCTGGATGATCGCCGGCTGCAGCTTGGCGCCGCGCGCGCCGCGAAACAGCGGTTCGTCCGCGGCGATCGGGTAGGGGCAGAGCTTGAGATAGGTGGCGACGGCCTCGCGTGCGGCGTCGATCAGCGGCACGATACGGGTCTTGTCGCCCTTGCCGAGAATGCGTAGCGACGAGGGCGCGCCGGCAAACTCCGACGGCGTGAGGCCGAGCGCTTCGGAAATGCGAAGGCCGCAGCCGTAAAGCAGGGTCAGCACGGCGGCATTGCGGGCGGCGATCCAGGGTTCCTCGGCAAGCTGCGCCTGCGAGGTCACCACATTCAGCGCTTCGCGGTCGGTCAACGGCTTCGGTAGCGATTTCGGCTGCTTGGGCGAACGCACCGCAGCCGCACCGGCCGCATTGGCAAGGCCGTTGCGTTCGAGGTAGCGCAGGAAGGAGCGAAGGCCGGCAAGCCCGCGGCCAAGCGTGCGTGCGCCAGCACCCCCCTTGCGGCGCTGGGCGAGAAAGCCACGCAGATCCGCGGGGCGCAGCGTGCGGATGTCGGAAAGCCTTGGCGGTCCGGCGAGATGGCCGGTGAGAAACGTCAGAAACTGCCGCGTGTCGCGCTCATAGGCCTCGACGGTGTTGTCGGAGAGGCGGCGCTCGCGCATGAGGCCGTCGAGCCAGCGCTGGCGCTCGGCGAGGAGCTCCGGATGGCCGATGACGAGAAGCTCGTTCATTGTCGCTTTCCATTGATGTCCGCCCGCGACAATGCCCTGACGCGTCTTATGTTTTTGCTAATGCACCCTTGGAATTTGTCATCCTTCGATCATATAGAATTGCGATGGTCAGCCGCAAACTAACGGATCGGACTATGGCGGGACGGGATTCGGTGAACGGATTCGCGCATTTTGCTGAAGTAATCGCCCTGGTCTCCCAGGGGCAGCCTGGCCACATCGTCGACACCCTGATCGCGGAGCGTGGCCAGCGCATCGTCAAGAGCCCGTTCTGGCCGCTGATGCGGCCTTTCCTCTACACGTTGCTGAACTATCGCAAGGCGCACGAGTTCGCCGATGCTGTCGCCAACATGCCGGGTTTCCAGGCCTTCGAGCATCTGAGTTCGCTGCTCTCGCTGGAAGTGCGCGTCGACCGGCCGGAGCGCATACCTGGCAAGGGCGGCTTCCTGCTCGTCAGCAACCATCCGACCGGCATTGCCGACGGGATCGCCGTCTTCGACCTCTTGAAGAGCCGGCGACCGGACATGATGTTCTTCGCCAATCGCGATGCGGTCCGCGTCAACCCGCGCTTCGTCGAAATGGTCATCCCGGTCGAATGGCGCGAGGAACACAAGAGCAAGCTGAAGGCGCGCGAGACGCTGCAGGTGACCAACCGGGCGATCGGCGAGGGCAAGGCGACGGTGCTCTTTCCCTCCGGCCGCATCGCCTATTGGGCCGACGGCTGCCTCAACGAGCGGCCATGGAAGACCTCGGCCGTGGGTTTTGCGCGCAAGTACGGCCTGCCGATCCTGCCGGTGCATATGAGCGCCCGCAATTCCGGCCTGTTCTACTGGTTCGCCAAGTGGTCGACCGAGCTGCGCGACATGACCGTCTTCCACGAATTGCTGAACAAGAAGGGCGATCTCTTCGACTTCCGCATCGGCAACCTCATTCCGCCCGAGGCGCTCGACGGCGAGGCCGGCGAGGTGACGAAGGCGCTGGAAAGGCACACGGTCTTCGATCTGGCGATCGATGCCGACGCTGAATTCCGGCCGAGGCTGCAATTGGCGGCCGCGCTCTAGCGACAGTCGACGCCGGTGCGAACGCGGGCTTCACGGCGGTGGGCGGATCGGCTAGGTCTTGCACCATGCAGCTTCAATCCATGTTCGCCGAAAACTACCGTTCGTTGAAGTCGATCCGCATGGATCTGACCGGCGTTAACCTGTTCATCGGCGAGAACGGTGTCGGCAAGTCCAATCTCTATCGCGCGCTTCAGCTCGTGCAGTCGGCCACGCGTGGAACGCTGGCGCGCGAGATCGCCGAGGAGGGTGGCATGTCCTCGGCGCTCTGGAGCGGGCGCCGCCGCGCCGACAAGCCGGTGCGCATTAGGCTCGAAACCGAGCTTCTGGACGAAGAACGTGCGATCACCTTCCGTTACCGCATCGAGGCTGGACTGCGCCCGCCTCCGCCTGCGGCCGGGTTTGCCTATGAGCCGCAGGTCAAGGAGGAGGAACTGACCGTCGAAACCGGCCGCCGGCCGGTGACGATGATGAAGCGCTCCGGCCCGGGTATCTTCGTGCGCGGCGAGCGCGGACGGATGGAGGACTATCCCGAGCAGGCCTTGACCTCGGAGACGGCGATCTCGCTGCTCGGCGACGCCGGCCATTATCCGGAGGTCGGCACCTTCCGCCGTGCCGTCGACCAGTGGCGCTTCTTCCATGGCTTCCGCACCGACCGCGAATCGCCCCTGCGGCTGCCCTGCCTCGCCGTCACCGCGCCGATGCTGGATGAGACCGGCGTCAACATGGCGGCGGTCTTTGCGACGCTCCGGCACACGCGCGAGGACACGGTCGATCTCGATCGTGCGATCGCCGACGCCTTCGGCGGTGCCCGTCTCGACGTTCCCGAGCCCGGCCAGTTTGCCGAATTCTCACTGATCTTTCCGGATTTTCCGAGCCGGCCGTTTTCGCCGCGCGAGCTTTCCGATGGGCAGATGCGCTTCCTGGCGCTGGCGGCCGCGTTGCTGTCCTATCGCCGGCCCCGCTTCATCGCGCTCAACGAGCCGGAGACAAGCCTGCATCCGGACATGCTGCCGGCGCTTGCGGACATGATCGCCAGCGCCTCGCGCGAAAGTCAGATCTGGATCGTCACCCATTCGGAGCGGCTGGCAGAGGAGGTGCGGCAGCGCTCAGGCGTCCGACCGCGCCGGGTGATCCGCAAAGACAGCGCCACCTGGATCGACGGCATGCGGCTGACGGGCCTGATGGACGACGACGAATAGGCACAAAAAACCCCGCATCGCTGCGGGGTTTTTCATTCATTGCTGAACCGATCAGGCGATCTTCTGGCCGGTCTTGGCCCAGTCGGCCAGGAACATTTCCAGGCCCTTGTCGGTCAGCGGGTGCTTGACGAGCGCCTTCAGCGTTGCCGGCGGTGCGGTGACGACGTCGGCGCCGATGAGGGCGGCTTCCTTGACGTGGTTGACCGTGCGGATCGAGGCGGCGAGGATTTCGGTCTCGTAGCCGTAGTTGTCGAAGATGTGGCGGATTTCGCGGATCAGGTCCATGCCGTCAAACGCGATGTCGTCGAGGCGGCCGACGAAGGGCGAGACGAAGGTCGCGCCGGCCTTGGCAGCGAGCAGCGCCTGGTTGGCCGAGAAGCACAGCGTCACGTTGGTCTGGTGACCGTCAGAGGTCAGCGCCTTGCAGGCCTTGAGGCCGTCGAGCGTCAGCGGCAGCTTGATGCAGATGTTGTCGGCGATCTTCGATAGAACGGCGGCTTCCTTCATCATCTCGGCATATTCGGTGGCGGTGACTTCAGCCGAAACCGGGCCCTCGACGATGCCGCAGATTTCCTTGGTGACTTCCGTGATGTCGCGGCCCGACTTCAGGATCAGCGACGGGTTGGTGGTGACGCCATCGAGAAGGCCGAGATCGTTCAGCTCACGGATTTCCTTGACGTCGGCGGTATCAACGAAAAATTTCATGGGGTCACTCCCTTGGGGCACGATTGCCGTTCGGGCGCATATCTACCGGGGAGGAATTCCGTTGGCAGAGATCGCGCGCGTTGAAACTCTGGTGGAACCGTGACAAACCCTGCGGCCTGCAAGGCTGCGGTTCGCAGCGCAGTTTTCTTTAACCGAAACACGTGGCAAGGTCACGGCAAAATGACTCGCGATTCAACCGATTTATTCGGCGATTTGCTCGGGCCCGCTTCGGCCCGTCGCGTCGTGCCGGTCCTGGTGCCCATGCCGGCGCCAAAAGCCTATTCCTATGCGGTTCCCGACCATATGGCGGTCGAGCCGGGCTCGATCGTGCAGGTGCCGCTCGGGCCCCGCCTCGTCGTCGGCGTCGTCTGGGATGGTGACGATGACGGCTCCGTCGATCCGAAGAAACTCAAGACGATCGAGAAGGTCTTCGACTGCCCGCCGCTGACGCGCGACATGCGCACCTTTCTCGACTGGGTGGCAGCCTATACCGTCACGCCGCCCGGACTGGTCGCGCGCATGGCGCTGCGCGCGCCGACGGCGTTCGATCCCGAGCCGATGGTGGAAGCCCTGCGCCTCACCGAGATGCGGCCAGAACGCATGACGGCAGCGCGCGAACGGGTGATCGCCGCCGCCGGCGACGGTTTCTCCTGGACCCGCTCCGGACTTGCGCACGCGGCCGGCACGTCCTCCAGTGTCATCGATGGTCTCACGCAGCAGGGCGTATTCGAGACCGTCTTCATGGCGCCGCCGCCGGTGGTCGCCCTGCCAGATCCCGATTTCGTCGCCCCGCGACTCGAAGGTCCGCAGAAGGATGCGGCGGCCGACCTGCTCGCCGCCGTCGAAGAGGGCGGCTTTTCGGTGTCGCTGATCGACGGCATCACCGGTTCGGGCAAGACCGAGGTCTATTTCGAGGCGATCGCGGCAACGCTTCGAGCCGGCAAGCAGGTGCTCATTCTTCTGCCGGAGATCGCGCTGACGTCGAGCTTCCTCGAGCGCTTCCAGGATCGCTTCGGTTCAAAGCCTGCCGAATGGCATTCGGATCTGGCGCCCCGCACCCGCGAAAAGGTCTGGCGGCAGGTGGCGACGGGCACGGTCCGTGTCGTCGCCGGCGCGCGCTCCGCCCTGTTCCTGCCGTTCGAGGAGCTGGGCCTCATCATCGTCGACGAAGAGCACGACCCGGCCTACAAGCAGGAAGACCGCGTCTTTTACAATGCGCGCGACATGGCGGTCGTGCGGGGCCGCATCACCGGCTTTCCCGTCGTGCTCGTGTCGGCGACGCCGTCGGTCGAAAGCCGGGTCAATGGCGAAGTCGGCCGCTACAAGCCGATCCATCTGCCGACCCGTTTCGGCGATGCGGCGCTGCCGAGACTCGGCGTCGTCGACATGCGCCAGCATCCCCCGGCGCGCGGCGGCTTCCTGTCGCCGGTGCTGTTGAACCAGGTCGGCAAGGCGGTCGAGCGCGGCGAGCAGGCGCTGCTTTTCCTCAACCGCCGCGGCTACGCGCCGCTGACGCTCTGCCGCGTCTGCGGCCACCGCTTCCAGTGCCCGGACTGTTCGAGCTGGCTCGTCGAGCATCGCTTCCGCGGACAGATCCAGTGCCATCAGTGCGGCTATTCCGAGCGCACGCCGGAAGCCTGCCCGGAATGCGGCACGCTCGATCATCTCGTTGCCTGCGGCCCGGGGGTCGAGCGCATCGCCGAAGAGGTGGAGCGGCATTTCCCGGACGCGCGCACCATCGTGCTTTCCTCGGACCTGATGGGCGTCAAGCGTCTGCGGCTGGAGCTCGAAGCGATCACGCGTGGCGAAGCCGATATCGTCATCGGTACCCAGCTCGTCGCCAAGGGGCATAACTTCCCGCTGATGACGCTGGTCGGCATCGTCGATGCCGACCTCGGTCTGGCAAACGGCGATCCGCGTGCGGCTGAGCGGACCTTTCAATTGCTCTCGCAGGTGACCGGCCGCGCGGGCCGAACCGGCCTCAAAAGTCTAGGTCTGCTGCAGACCTACCAGCCGCAGCATCCGGTGATGCAGGCGATCGTCTCCGGCGACGCCGACGCCTTCTACGATCGCGAGATCACCGAGCGCGAGAAGGCGCTCTTGCCGCCCTTCGGCCGGCTTGCCTCGCTGATCGTTTCGGCCGACACGCGCCAGGATGCCGAGGGGCACGCGCGGGGCTTGCGTATGGCAGCACCCCGGACGGATGGCATTGCCATTCTCGGTCCGGCCGAGGCGCCGCTGGCGCTGATCCGCGGCCGCCACCGTTTCCGTCTGCTGGTGCATGGCCGGCGCAACAGCGACATGCAGGCCTTCGTCAAGGCGATGATTGCCGCCGGCCCCAAGGAGCGTGGCTCGATCAGCGTCCAGCTCGACATCGATCCGCAGAGCTTCCTCTAGGTTCGAGTTTCCTGTGACCGGTGCATAAGAGCCTGTGGGCGATTCACAATCGGAGCGACTTGCGCTAGAGGTCAGGACGTGTCGCTTCGGCGGACGAAGCAACGGGACAACGGGCGCACAGCGGGAACGGGCATGGAATTCTACATTCCGACGGAAACCGGCGAATTCCTCGCCTTCTGTGCGGCGGCAGCGGCAGCGCTGATCGGTGTCGTCATGCTGTTTGCCCCGCGGCTGACCTTTCGCGCCGCAGGCATCGGCATTGCCGAGGGGCGGCGTGGCGGCCTTGCCGAGGCGCGCTCGACCATGGGCGGCATGCATGTCGGGCTCGGGCTTGCCGCCATCCTGCTGGCGCAGCCGATGGTCTATCTCGCTGTTGGTGCCGCCTTTGCGCTGGCCGCTTTCGGTCGAATCCTCTCCATGATGAGCGACAATGGCGGCACGCTTTACAACTGGGCGGCGCTCATTGTTCAGGCCGCACTCGCCATCCTTCCGCTCGCCTATGTCTTCGGCATGATCTGATCGCGATTGCGGGCTTCTCCGCTGTTGACCGGCGCAGGACCGAATTTACGGCAAAATTCGGCCCAAGGTGGCCGACTTATGCCGCATTCCTGCCGTTCGCGTGTTGCGAGTCCAAACATCCTATGCTAGACGAACCGCGAATTGCGGGGGAAGTGGGTCGCCAGGCCTCGATATCCTGCAAATTATTGCAGCAAATTCAAGAGCTTAAGTTGACGGCCCACCGCCAGCACGGTTCTTGGATGAAATTGAGAGAAGCTTGTGCCCGTGGCAGACACATCCCAGCTTATTTCCGGTGTTGCAGAAAGATATGCGTCCTCGCTTTTTGAACTCGCGCTCAGCGCCGGTTCGGTCGAGGCAGTCGGTGCGGATCTTGGCCGCGTCCAGACCCTGATCGACGGCAGCGACGATCTGAAGCGGCTGATCGCAAGCCCGGTCTTTTCTGCAGACGACCAGTTCAAGGCCATTTCGGCAGTTGCCGCAAAGGCTGGCATCTCCGGGCTCGTCGGCAACTTCCTCAAGGTCGTTGCCCGCAATCGTCGCCTCTTCGCGCTGCCGGGCATGATCAAGGCGTTCCGCCTGATCGCTGCGCGCCATCGTGGCGAAATCTCCGCCGACGTCACGTCGGCCCATGCGCTCTCCGCAGCGCAGCAAACTGAATTGAAGGCGACGCTCAAGGGCGTCACCGGCAAAGACGTGGCGGTCAACGTCACCGTCGACCCGTCTATTCTTGGAGGTCTGATCGTCAAGGTCGGGTCCCGCCAGATTGACACTTCCCTTCGCACCAAACTCTCTACCCTTAAGCTTGCACTGAAAGAGGTCGGCTGATGGATATCCGCGCCGCGGAAATTTCCGCAATTCTCAAAGATCAGATCAAAAATTTCGGCCAGGAAGCAGAAGTCTCCGAAGTCGGTCAGGTGCTTTCCGTCGGTGACGGTATTGCCCGCGTCTACGGCCTCGACAATGTTCAGGCAGGCGAAATGGTCGAATTCCCGGGTGGAATTCGCGGCATGGCGCTGAACCTCGAAGCCGACAACGTCGGTGTCGTTATCTTCGGTTCGGACCGCGACATCAAGGAAGGCGACACCGTCAAGCGGACTGGCGCCATCGTGGACGTTCCGGTTGGTCCGGAACTGCTCGGCCGCGTCGTCGACGCGCTCGGCAACCCGATCGACGGCAAGGGCCCGATCAACGCCAAGCAGCGCGCTCGCGTTGACGTCAAGGCTCCGGGCATCATTCCGCGCAAGTCGGTGCATGAGCCGATGTCGACCGGCCTCAAGGCCATCGACGCCCTCATCCCGGTTGGCCGCGGCCAGCGCGAGCTCGTCATCGGTGACCGCCAGACCGGCAAGACCGCGATCATTCTCGACACGATCCTCAACCAGAAGGCCATTCACGACAATGGTCCGGACGGCGACAAGCTGTATTGCGTCTACGTTGCAATCGGCCAGAAGCGTTCGACGGTTGCCCAGTTCGTGAAGGTTCTGGAAGAGCGTGGCGCTCTGCAGTACTCGATCATCGTTGCCGCTACGGCTTCCGATCCGGCGCCGATGCAGTACCTCGCACCGTTCGCCGGCTGCGCGATGGGCGAATACTTCCGTGACAACGGCAAGCACGCTCTTATCGGCTATGACGACCTGTCCAAGCAGGCTGTTGCCTACCGTCAGATGTCGCTCCTGCTGCGCCGCCCGCCGGGCCGCGAAGCTTACCCGGGTGACGTTTTCTACCTGCACTCCCGCCTGCTCGAGCGCGCTGCAAAGCTGAACGACGACATGGGCGCTGGCTCGCTGACGGCTCTGCCGGTCATCGAAACGCAGGGCAACGACGTTTCGGCGTTCATCCCGACCAACGTGATCTCGATCACCGACGGCCAGATCTTCCTTGAAACCGACCTGTTCTACCAGGGCATCCGTCCGGCCGTTAACGTCGGTCTGTCGGTTTCGCGCGTCGGTTCCGCCGCGCAGATCAAGGCGATGAAGCAGGTTGCCGGTTCGATCAAGGGCGAGCTCGCCCAGTATCGCGAAATGGCCGCCTTCGCTCAGTTCGGTTCGGACCTCGACGCCGCTACGCAGCGTCTCCTGAACCGCGGTGCGCGTCTGACCGAACTCCTGAAGCAGCCGCAGTTCTCGCCGCTGAAGACGGAAGAGCAGGTCGCTGTCATCTTCGCAGGCGTCAACGGCTACCTCGACAAGCTGCCGGTCAACCAGGTCGGCAAGTTCGAGCAGGGCCTGCTTTCGTACATGCGTTCGGAAGGCAAGGACATCCTGGAAACCATCCGCAAGGACAAGGCGATCTCCGACGACGTCAAGGGCAAGCTGAAGGCTGCAATCGACAGCTTCGCCAAGTCTTTCGCCTGAGCGGATTTCATTTAGGACGGATAACGGATGCCTTCACTTAAGGATCTGAAGAACCGGATCGCCTCCGTCAAGGCGACGCAGAAGATCACCAAGGCGATGAAAATGGTCGCCGCGGCGAAGCTTCGGCGTGCGCAGGAGGCGGCCGAGGCCGCCCGGCCTTACTCGCAGCGCATGGCTGCCGTTCTCGCCAACATCGCCCAGGCGGTTGGCGCGGACGACAGCGCGCCTGCTCTGATGACCGGAACCGGCAAGGACGATACGCACCTTCTGGTCGTCTGCACGGCTGAACGCGGCCTTTGCGGCGGCTTCAACTCGCAGATCGCCCGTCATGCCCGCGACCACGTTCGCAAGCTGCTTGCAGCCGGCAAGACGGTCAAGATCATCTGCGTCGGCAAGAAGGGCTTCGATATCCTGCGCCGCGAATACGCGTCGCTGATCATCGATCGTGTCGACCTGCGTGAGGTCAAGAAGATCGGCTTTGAAAACGCCGACCAGATTGGCCACAAGGTCATCGCGCTCTTCGAAAAGGGCGAGTTCGATGTCTGCACGCTGTTCTACTCCGAGTTCAAGTCCGTTATCGCCCAGATTCCGACGGCTCAGCAGCTGATCCCCGCTTCGGCCGGCCCGGTCGCAGCGGAAGCATCCGATGCTTCGGCCGTCTACGAATATGAGCCGGACGCGGGCGCGATCCTCACCGATCTCATTCCGCGCAACATTTCCGTGCAGATCTTCCGGGCCTTGCTCGAGAACGTCGCTGGCGAAATGGGTGCCAAGATGAGCGCGATGGATAACGCGACGCGCAATGCTGGTGAGATGATCAACAAGCTGACGCTGAACTACAACCGTCAGCGCCAGGCTCAGATCACCAAGGAACTCATTGAAATCATCTCGGGCGCGGAAGCGCTCTAAGGTCACGAGAAGAGGGTAAGGATTATGGCTAAGGCAGCTACCCCGAAAGAAACCGCAGCGGAGAAGAAGCCCGCTGCACCGAGGAAGGCAGCTTCCGCCAAGACCGCAGCAGTGGCCGCAACCGGCTCTGTCGGTCGCGTAACGCAGGTCATCGGCGCCGTCGTCGACGTCGCGTTCGAAGAAGGCCAGCTTCCGCAGATCCTGAACGCGCTGGAAACCGACAACAACGGTAACCGCCTCGTTCTCGAAGTCGCGCAGCACCTCGGCGAAAACTCCGTCCGCACGATCGCCATGGACTCGACCGAAGGTCTCGTCCGCGGCCAGTCGGTCACCGACACCGGCGCACCGATCACGGTTCCGGTTGGCGACGAAACGCTCGGCCGCATCATGAACGTCATCGGCGAGCCGGTTGACGAAGCCGGTCCGCTCGTCACCTCCGGCAAGCGCGCCATCCACCAGGAAGCGCCGTCCTACGTCGAACAGTCGACGGAAGCGCAGATCCTCGTCACCGGCATCAAGGTCGTCGACCTCCTCGCTCCTTACGCAAAGGGCGGCAAGATCGGCCTCTTCGGCGGCGCAGGCGTCGGCAAGACCGTTCTCATCATGGAACTGATCAACAACGTCGCCAAGGCGCACGGTGGTTACTCGGTGTTCGCAGGCGTGGGTGAACGTACCCGCGAAGGCAACGACCTTTACCACGAAATGATCGAATCCGGCGTTAACAAGCACGGCGGCGGTGCAGGCTCCAAGGCTGCCCTCGTATACGGCCAGATGAACGAACCGCCGGGCGCCCGCGCTCGCGTCGCTCTGACCGGTCTGACGATCGCTGAAGACTTCCGCGACAAGGGCCAGGACGTTCTGTTCTTCGTCGACAACATCTTCCGCTTCACCCAGGCAGGTTCCGAAGTGTCGGCTCTGCTCGGCCGTATTCCTTCGGCCGTGGGCTACCAGCCGACGCTGGCGACCGACATGGGCCAGATGCAGGAACGCATCACCACCACGACCAAGGGCTCGATCACCTCGGTTCAGGCCATCTACGTTCCGGCCGACGACTTGACCGACCCGGCGCCGGCAACCTCGTTCGCCCACCTGGACGCAACGACGGTTCTGTCGCGCTCGATCGCCGAAAAGGGCATCTACCCGGCCGTTGACCCGCTCGACTCCACGTCGCGCATGCTCGACCCGATGATCGTTGGCGAAGAGCACTACGAAGTGTCGCGTAAGGTCCAGACGACCCTGCAGCGCTACAAGGCTCTCCAGGACATCATCGCCATCCTGGGCATGGACGAACTGTCTGAAGAAGACAAGCTGGCCGTTGCCCGCGCTCGCAAGATCGAACGCTTCCTGTCGCAGCCGTTCTTCGTCGCCGAAGTCTTCACCGGTTCGCCGGGCAAGCTCGTCGCTCTCGAAGACACGATCAAGGGCTTCAAGGGCCTGGTCAACGGCGAGTACGACCACCTGCCGGAAGCTGCCTTCTACATGGTCGGCTCGATCGAAGAAGCGATCGAAAAGGCCAAGAAGCTGGCTGCCGAAGCCGCTTGATTTGACTGTTAAGCCTCGGCGCGCCCAAGCGCCGAGGCTTTCATCCTGTCCTTCATTGAGGATAGGGAAGACATGCACAGCCCCCTCCTAGGTGGCGCGCCCACGAGAAGTGAATGGTCATGGCCGATTTCAACTTTGAGCTTGTTTCCCCCGAGCGCCTGCTCCTCTCCGAAAAGGTGACGGAAGTCGTCATTCCGGCGACCGAGGGCGAGATGACCGTGATGGCCAATCATGCGCCGACGATGACGACGATCAAGCCTGGCGTGGTCTCGGTAAAGACGGCCGACGGCAAGACGGAGCGTTTTGTGGTGTTTGGCGGTTTCGCCGATATCCTGCCGACCGGCTGCACGCTGCTTGCCGAATCCGCCATCCATGTCGATGAGCTCGACCGCACGGTGCTCGAAAACCGCATCGATGCGGTTCGTGCAGAGCTCGAAGGCGCTGGCGACGAGAAGAAGACCCGTCTTGAGCAGTTCGTCGCCGAACTGACGAAGCTTGGCGAGATCGTGATCCCGGCCTGAAAGGGACACCCGGAAGGGTGAAGCGAATGAGAAAGCCCCGCCTTCGAGCGGGGTTTTTTGTTGCTCGCTCTGCCGGATCTTGTAAGCAATAGCAGCGGGACCGGCCATTTTGGCCATTCTACATTTCCGCTGCTGTACTGGTGCTGCATCGTTCAGCCTAGCAAGAGAGACCGCTGGCATGACGTCGAAGATTGTTCCTGTCATCATGGCCGGTGGAAAGGGCACCCGACTGTGGCCGCTCTCGCGCTCCGCTGCGCCGAAGCAGTTCCTGCAGATCCTCTCCGAACGCTCGCTGTTCCAGCAGACGCTCGAAAGGGTGCGAGACCCGGCGCAATATGAACCGGCCATCGTCGTCACGAACAGCGATTTCCGCTTCATCGTCGCCGAGCAGGCGCGCGCGCTCCATGCCCAGCTCGGCGAAATCCTGCTTGAGCCGGTGGCGCGCAATACCGCGCCCGCCCTTGCCGCTGCCGCATTTGCGGTTCTTGCCCGCTACGGCGAAGGCGCGATCATGCAGGTGCTCGCCTCCGATCACGAGATCGATGCCGGCGCCATCTACAACGATTGCATCCTAAGGGCGCACGCTGCCGCCAAGCGGGGCGAGCTGGTGACGTTCGGTATCACGCCGACCGAGCCGGCCACGGGCTATGGCTACATCGAGTGCGGCGACGAACTGGCCGAAGGTACGAACCGGGTGGCGCGCTTCGTCGAAAAGCCGGATCGGGCGAAGGCCGAGGCGATGCTCGCTTCCGGGCGCTATCTCTGGAATTCCGGCCTGTTCATGCTGCCGGTGACGCCCTTTCTCGACGAGCTGAAGCGGTTTGCGCCGCAGGTGTGGGAGGCGGCGCAGCGCGCCGTGGAAAGCGCCTACAAGGATCTGGACTTCACCCGGCTTCATGGGGAGAGCTTTGCATCCGCTCCCGATATCTCGGTCGACTACGCCGTATTCGAAAAGACCGAGCGCGCTGCCGTCGTGCCGTCTTCCTTCCTGTGGTCGGATCTCGGAAGCTGGGACGCGGTCTGGAAGACAGGCCGCAAGGATGCAGACGGCAATGTCGTAACGGACAGGGCAACGGTATCGAACACCCGCAATTCGCTGGTTCTGTCGCGCGACATTCACCTGGCAGTGCAGGGGCTCGAGGATGTGGCCGTCATTGCCGGCGAGGATGCCGTCTATGTCGGGCGGCTGGACGACAGCCAGAGCGTCGGCAACATCGTCAAGGTTCTGGCCCGCTCTCCGCAAACCGCGGCGCTGACGGAAGTGCACCCGACCTCCTACCGTCCCTGGGGCGCCGTTGCAGCTCTTTCCGACGGCGAGCGCTTCTCGGTCAAGCGGTTGCGGGTGATGCCCGGCAAGAAGATCTCCTTGCAGAGGCATCATCATCGCGCCGAGCACTGGATCGTCGTGCGCGGCACGGCGGAAATCACCATGGGTGAGGAGACGCGGCTCCTGCACGAGAACGAGTCGGTGTTCATTCCGCTCGGTATGGTGCACCGGCTGCACAACCCAGGCAGGATTCCGCTGGAGCTGATCGAGGTGCAGACCGGGTCCTATCTCGGCGACGACGACACCGTGCGCATCGAGGACGAATTCGGCCGCAACTGAAGCGCGCCCTGTCTTGCTTTGCCATGAAACGAAAAATGCCCGGGCTGAACCCGGGCATTGAAGTCGGCGCATCAGGGCTGATTGGCTCAGCCGGCGACGCGCGCGGTCTCGCCCTTCTGGGCGTAGTAGTGACCGAAGCGGTTGGCGAGGAAGGTGTCGAGGCCGATGTCTTCCTGGCGGACAAAACCCTTCGAGGCGATCTTGCCTTCGGCGAGCAGGTCGAGCACGGCGCAGATGCTGCCGGCCGTGGTGATCTGGATGCCGCTCTGCATGCGACCGGCAACGACGCCGCTATAGACCTTGTTGGCGTAGGTTTCCTGGATCAGGCGACCGTCGCGGAAACCCGAAACAGTGACGAAGATCACGACGACGTCCTGGGTGGTGGTCGGCAGCGAGTTTTCGAAGATGTCCTTGAGGACTTCGCGGCGGTGACGCAGGCCGAGGTCGTTCAGCAGCGCCTTCATGATGGCGGCGTGGCCCGGATAGCGGATCGTCTTGTAGTTCAGCGTGCGGACCTTGCCCTTCAGTGTTTCGCAGAGCGTGCCGAGACCGCCAGAGGTGTTGAAGGCTTCGTAGGTGACGCCGTCGAGCGAGAACTCTTCGCGCTCTTCCATGGCCGGAACTTCGATCAGGTTGCTCTCAACGATCGCCTCGCAGGGCTCGATGTATTCGTTGATGACGCCGTCGGTGCTCCAGGTGAGGTTGTAGTTGAGGGCGTTGGACGGATACTGCGGCAGGGCGCCGACGCGCATGCGTACGCTTTCGAGCGTCTGGAAGCGGCTGGCGAGATCGTTGGCGACGATCGAGATGAAGCCCGGCGCGAGGCCGCACTGCGGGATGAAGGCGGTGTTTGCCTTGGCGGCAATCGCCTTGACCTGGCGGGTGGATTCGACGTCTTCGGTGAGATCGAGATAGTGGATGCCGGCTTCGGCAGCGGCCTCGGCAATCGCGACCGTCAGGTGGAACGGAGCGGCGCTGAGCACGGCGAACTTTCCGGAAAGAAGCGCGACGAGCGCCTTCTTGTCACCGATGTCGACGGTTGCCGTCGTGATCGCGGCATGCTTTTCGATCTGCTCCAGCTGCTCGGCGCTGCGGTCGGCGACGCAGACGCTGTAGTCGCCGGTGTGGGCGAGCATGCGAGCGATGGTGGAGCCGATCTTGCCTGCTCCGATGACGACGATATTCTTCATTCTTTCCCCCAGGGCATGAGAACTGTTTCTGCGCCTATTGTCGGCGTGGGGGCTGTTGATTTGAAGCTGTGATATGACTAAATCGCCTATTGAAACTCGGCAGATTGCCTAAATGGACCGACGATATGCAGATCACCGACAAGGATCGTGAGCTTCTCGCCATCTTGAGCGAAAACGCCCGCATGCCGACGGCGACGATTGCCCGAAGGCTCGGCCTGTCGCGCACGACGGTGCAGGCTCGTATCGAGCGGCTCGAGCGCGAAGGCGTCATCGCCGGCTATGGCGTGCGGCTGTCGGAAAGCTACGAGAAGGGGCTGGTGAAAGCGCATGTGCTGATCACCATCGCGCCGCGGGCGCTGCCCCGCGTCACGCCGGAACTGAGCGCAATCCGCGAGATCCAGACCCTGCATTCCGTCAGCGGCAGCTTCGACCTGATCGCCGTGGTCGCGGCGACATCGATCAGCGAGCTCGATCTTCTGATCGACCGGATCGGCGAAATCGATGGCGTCGACCGGACGCTGTCGTCGATCATTCTCTCGACCCGGATCGACCGCTAGGCCGTCCTTCGGCTCAAGCGCTATTCGGCGCGGTTGTCAGGGTGGGCTGGCGGACGGTGCGGATGCCTCTTTGTCGCTACCCGTTCCATCGGGCACCTTGGCTGGAGCGTTCCAGGCGCTCGGCCCCCGGACGAAACTGCGCAGGCTGCCATCGCCATAGGCGAGCCACTTGCTCCGGTCGAAATATTGTTCGGCAATGCTCTTCGGGCGGGCGCGGGCGGGCTGATTGGCGAGGAAGTTGTAGCGCTGCGTCTCCTCGTCGGATTCGCGCTTGAGCTGGATCCGGCTGCCGAAACGCTTGAGGTCGAATTCCCTCAGCGCCTGGATCTGCAAGGTGACGCTGGCCGCGTCCGCCCAGCGCACGTGGTCGAGGAACACGGATGCGGCCCGTGCCGCCGCCGTCGTCACTGCCTGGCCGTCTTCCTGGCGTTCGATGTTGAGCTTGACGCGGAACGATGAGATCTCTTCCTCGCCGCTGCCCTTGACGAAGATGAAGATCGACGATGGTTTCTCCTCGCCCGGCCGCGGGAAGGAGACGAGCGAAGAGCATTCCCATTGGGCCCGCTCGCCGGCACTCGTTTTCCATTCGAGTTCCCGGAAGCCGGCCTCGCGCAACTCGTCGCAAAGCGCCTTTGGGTCGCTGCGGATGACGCGCAGGAACTGCTGCTCGGGTGTGCGCAGATCCTGAAAGGTCCAGGCGGGCAGGGCGATGCGCGGCGGTTGGCGCCGTGCTGCCCTCGGCATCCCCTGCTCAGCGGGTTTCGCCCGTTCCAGAAAGGTGGTCGGAAGGCCGAAGGCCAGCAGGACCTTCCTGAGATTGCGCTGTTCATTGGCGAGCAGGGCGGTCGCGAGAATGGCCGTCGCGATCAGCAGCAGCGCCACGAGGAAGAAGCGCAGACCCGTGCGGCGGGGCTTGGCGGCCGGCGTCTTGCCCTTGGCCGTGCTCATGCACCCTCGCTCGCCCGGTGACGAGCGATGAGCTGCGGAGCCTCCAGCGAAGGGCGATCGGTCTGCCGGGTTTCCATGATCTCAGGCTAGCAAGATGTCCAAGCCTCCTTCATCCTCGAAATCCGTCGCGGCGGCAATATGCAACCGTCGATAACGGCGCGGCGACTGTTGCATCCCGGCACAACGCGCCGGTGAAACGCATCCGACGTGAACTGAAAAGTTGAAGTCCGGGGGCGATTGCATAGGTTTGGGCGGCAAAGCTTGAAACGGGGCATGGGCGCCATGACCGAGCCGGCATCGACAGTTCCCTCGATCGACGTTGCCTTCGTGCGCCGGCTGATCGCTGCGCAATTTCCCGAATGGTCGGATCTCGACGTGCGGCCGATCGAGCCCGGCGGTTGGGACAACAGGACGTTTCGTCTCGGCGACCGGATGACCGTCCGATTGCCGAGCGCCGAACGCTACGTTCTGCAGGTGGAAAAGGAACATCGGTGGCTGCCGTTCCTGGCGCCGCATCTGCCGCTGCCTATCCCGATGCCACTCAAAAAGGGCGCGCCGGGGGAAGGCTTTCCCTGGCCCTGGTCGGTCTATCGCTATCTCCCCGGGGAGACCCTGGCGGTCGAGCGGGTCGACGATGTCAGGCAGGTGGCAAGGGACCTGACGCGGTTTCTGCGTGCGCTAATGCAAGCGGATGCCACGGGTGGGCCCTTGCCGGGCGAGCACAATTTCCACCGTGGCGGTCCGCCTGCCTTCTATGACGAACAGACGCGTCAGGCGCTGAAATTGCTTGCGGGCGCCGTCGATACGAGGGCGGCAGAAGAGGTCTGGGACGCCGCTCTTGCCGCGCGGTTCGAGGGTGCGCCCGTCTGGTTTCACGGCGATATCGCCTGGGGCAACCTGCTGGTCAAGGACGGCCGCTTGAGCGCCGTCATCGACTTCGGCACCTCTGGCATCGGCGATCCGGCCTGCGATCTGGCGATCGCCTGGACGTTTTTCCACGGTGAAAGCCGCGAGGTCTTCCGCGACGGCATGGCTCTTGACCACGGCGCCTGGGCGCGCGGTCGCGGCTGGACGCTGTGGAAGGCGCTGATCGTCCTTGCCGGCATGACCGGCGCGCCGGCCAGCGAAAAGGCAAAGCAGCGCGCGGTGAT
Source organism: Ensifer adhaerens (assembly GCF_002940685.1). Classification (GTDB taxonomy): domain Bacteria; phylum Pseudomonadota; class Alphaproteobacteria; order Rhizobiales; family Rhizobiaceae; genus Ensifer; species Ensifer adhaerens_E. The sequence continues at coordinate 239,089 of NZ_PNFP01000008.1, forward strand.
CGATGAGGTGCTTGCGGATCATCGCCGCCACGGCTGAGGCCGTTGGACCGGCCGGCGTCGACTTGACCCCAGCGCAAAATGCCTCTAGGTCAGGCGCACGCGGGACGACCCGCGTCGGTGTTTCGCCTGGGGACGGCCCCATTATCTCGAACGAGATATTGGAGTCGACCGTATCATGCAGCCCCGAAGCCCGCGGTGCGTCCGCGCGCCCCTTTCCCCCGTCGAGCAGCCGACCACCCCGCCGGAAGCCATCGCTTCGTGGAATGATCTCGGCCGCCGTTCGCTTTCCCAACATACTGACGCGCTGGTGGCCGCCTGCACGCGCCGCCGACGTTTCGTCACCAACGCACGAGGTTGATGATGGCCGGACCCATCGAACAATTCGAGATCAAGTCGCTCTTCCCGATCGCCGAAGTCGGCGGCCACCAGATCAGCTTTACCAACTCGGCCGCCTACATGGTGCTGACGATCGCGATCGCCAGCCTGTTCCTGATCCTGTCGACGCGGAGCCGCGGGCTGGTGCCGAGCCGGGCGCAATCGGCTGCCGAGATCCTCTATGAATTCGCGGCCAAGACACTGCGCGACAATGCCGGCGAGAAGGGCATGCGCTTCTTTCCGCTGGTCTTCTCACTGTTCATGTTCATCCTCACCGCCAACCTGATCGGCATGTTCCCCTATGCCTTCACGGTGACGAGCCACATCGCCGTCACCTTCGCGCTGGCGATGCTGGTGTTCCTGACCGTCACGCTTTACGGCCTCTACCGGCACGGCCTCGGTTTCCTGCGGCTGTTCATGCCGTCGGGCGTGCCGTTGGTGCTGGCGCCGATCATCATCCCGATCGAGGTGGTGTCCTACCTCTCGCGCCCCGTCAGCCACTCGGTGCGTCTGTTTGCGGTCATGCTCGCCGGTCACATCACGCTCAAGGTCTTTGCCGGCTTCGTCGTGGGCTTGAGCGGTTTTGGTGCGCTCGGGATCCTGGCGGCGGTCATGCCCTTACTGATGACGGTGGCGCTGACCGGGCTCGAACTGCTGATGGCGTTGATCCAGGCCTATATCTTCACCATGCTGACCTGCATGTATCTCAACGACGCGCTCCATCCGAGCCACTGAGAGAACTGAAAGAGGCTCCCCGCAAGGGGAGCCTCTTTGCTCAATCGGCTACCGTTCGCCGCGCTTCGTTGCGGTAGGTCCGCCAGGAGGACCAAGCGAAAGCCATCAGGAACATCGCGGTCATCAGGAGCACGATGGTCGGCGCCGGCGCGCTGTCGATGAAGAAGGACAGGTAGACGCCGGTGAAGGACGCCGTCATCGCGATCAGCACGGCGACGATGAGCATCGCACCCATGGTGCGGGTAATCAGGAACGCGATGGCGCCGGGTGCAATCAGCATGGCGATGGCGAGGATCAGCCCCACGGCCTTCAGCGCGCCGACGATCGTCAGCGACAGGATCGCCAGCAGCCCGTAATGAAGCCAGTTGACCGGCAGGCCGACGGCCTTGGCCTGGGCCGGATCGAAGGCATGCAGCAGGAAATCCCGCCACTTGACGGCAAGGATGCCGGCGGCGACCAAGGCGATCACGCTGGTCTCGACGATATCGGCCCAGCCGATGCCGAGCATGTCGCCGAAGAGGATGTGGTCGAGGTGCACGTCGCTCTGGATCTTGGTGTAGAGCACCAGGCCGAAGCCGAACATGCCGGAAAAGACGACGCCCATGACCGTATCCTGCTTGATGCGGCTGTTTTCCTTGAGATAGCCGGTCAGCAGCGCGCAGGACATGCCGGCGGCAAAGGCGCCGACGGCGAGCGGCAGGCCGACGATGTAGGAGATCACCACGCCGGGGAAGACGGCATGCGAGATCGCGTCGCCCATCAGCGACCAGCCCTTCAGCACCAGGAAGCAGGAGAGCATCGCGGTCGGGATCGCCACCAGCACCGAGATCAAGAGCGCGTTGCGCATGAACTCGAATTCGAAGACGGCAAGCAGCATGTCGAGCGAGATCACCGGCCAACCTCCGCCGGTTCCGCGCTACGCCGGCGCGCGGCAAGCAGCCCGTGTTTCGGGGCGAAGACGAAGGCCGTCAGGAAGATCAGCGTCTGCAGCACGATGATGATGCCGCCGGTGGCGCCATCGAGGAAGTAGCTGAAATAGGCGCCGAAGAAGCTCGTCAGCGTGCCGATGGCGACGCTGATCAGGATCAGCCGCGGGAAACGATCCGTCAGCAGGTAGGCGGTGGCCCCCGGCGTCACCACCATGGCGATGACGAGGAAGGCGCCGACGGTCTGCAGGGCTGCGACCGTGCAGGCCGAAAGCAGGGTGAAGAACAGCACCTTGAGGAAGGTCGTCGGGATGCCGATCGAGCGTGCATGGCTCTCGTCGAAGAAGGTCACCATCAGGTCCTTCCACTTGGCCGTCAGGATGACCAGCGAGACGATGCCGATGATTGCCAGCTGCAGCGTGTCGGCGGGCGTGATCGCGAGGATGTTGCCGAGCACGATCGTCTGGATGTTCACCGATGTCGGCGACAGCGACACCATGAACAGGCCAAGGCCGAAGAAGGAGGTGAAGATCAGGCCGATGATCGTGTCTTCCTTGAGCCGGGTGCGCTGGTTGAGAAACAGCATGGCGCCGGCGGCAAGCGCACCGGAAAAGAAGGCGCCGAGCGAGAAGGGCAGGCCGAGCATATAGGCGCCGGCAACGCCGGGCACGATCGAGTGCGAGAGCGCGTCGCCGATCAGCGACCAGCCTTTGAGCATCAAATAGGAGGAAAGAAACGCACAGACGGCGCCGACCAGCGCGCTCACCCACATGGCGTTCAGCATGTAGCCATAGGTGAAGGGTTCAAGGAGCGTGGCGGTCATTGGCCGTTCGGCTCCCCGTTGGTCTCGGGCTTTGCCGGTTGCGCCACCATGCGATCCTTGTCGCCATACATGACGAGCGGGCGCTCGTCGTCGGTGATGACGGCAAGCTGGCGGGGATCGGCGTCGTCGTGCAGGCTGTCGCCGCCGAGCACGAAATGCCTGAGCACGCCGCCGAAGGCGAGCTCGAGGTTTTCGCGGGTGAAGGTCGTCTCGGTCGGGCCGTAGGCAAGCACCGTGTTCTTCAGGAGCACGGTGCGGTCGCAGAACTCCGGCACGCTGCCGAGATTGTGGGTGGAGACCAGCATGACCCGGCCCTCGTCGCGAAGGCCGATCAGCAGGCGGATGATCGCGTCCTCGGTCTTGACGTCGACGCCGGTGAAGGGTTCGTCGAGCAGGATGACCTTGCCGTCCTGGGCAAGGGCGCGCGCCAGGAACACGCGCTTCTTCTGGCCGCCCGAGAGCTCGCCGATCTGGCGCTTGCGGTAGTCGCTCATGCCGACGCGGGCAAGTGCTGCCGTGACCGCCTCGTGGTCGGCCTTCTTCGGGATGCGCAGCATGTTCATGTGGCCGTAGCGGCCCATCATGACCACGTCCTCGACGAGCACCGGGAAGTTCCAGTCGACCTCCTCGGCCTGCGGCACATAGGCCACCAGGTTCTTCTTCAGCGCCTCGGCCACGGATAGGCCGAGGATCGAGATCTCGCCGCGCGACAGGCGGGCAAAGCCCATGATCGCCTTGAACAGCGTCGACTTGCCGCTGCCGTTGACGCCGACGAGCGCTGTGATCGTGCCGGTCGGGATCTCGAAATTGGCGTCGCGCAGTGCCCTGAGGCCGTTGCGGTAGGTGACGGTGGCACCCGCAACGCGGATGCCGCTTCCTTGTTCGCCGGAAGAAGGCGCGGGGCCCGGGCGGGCCTTCACCTGAAGGTTCATTGGGCAAGACCCTTGGCGATGGTTTCCGATGTGACGCGCAGCAGGTCGATATAGGTCGGAACCGGACCGTCCGCTTCGCTCAGGGAATCAACGTAGAGCACGCCGCCATATTTTGCACCGGTCTCGCGCGCCACCTGCTCGGCCGGATCCGGTGAAATCGTGCTTTCGGAGAAGACAACCGGGATGTTGTTGGCCCGGACGGCGTCGATCACCTTGCGTACCTGCTGCGGGGTGCCCTGCTGGTCGGCGTTGATCGGCCAGAGATAGAGCTCCTTCATCCCGAAATCGCGGATCAGGTAGCTGAAGGCGCCTTCGCTCGAAACCAGCCAGCGCTTGTCCGCCGGGATTTTTTCAATCTCGGCGCGGATCGGCGCGATGGTCGCCTCGATCTTCTGCTTGTAGGCCTCGGCATTGGCCTTGTAGGCCTCGGCATTGGCGGGGTCGTACTTCACGAAGGCGTCGCGGATGTTGTCGACGTAAACGAGAGCTGCCGAGGGCGACATCCAGGCATGCGGGTTGGGCTTGCCGGTATAGGGGCCCTCGGCAATGCCCATGGGCTCGACGCCGGTCGAGACGACGACGCCCGGAACATCATCGAAGTTCTGGAAGAATTTCTCGAACCAGCGCTCGAGGTTCAGTCCGTTCCACAGGATCAGCTTGGCGTCGTGCGCCTTGAGGATGTCGCGCGGGGTCGGCTGATAGTTGTGGATCTCGGCGCCCGGCTTGGTGATCGATTCGACGATGGCAGCGTCACCCGCGACGTTCTTTGCCATGTCGGCAATGACCGTGAACGTCGTCACGGCCTTGAATTTCTCCTGCGCAAAGCTGGCGCCTGGAACGAGCGCAATGGCTGCGACGGCTGTCATGGCCGCCAGGATCGCGCGCCTCGTCTGATCGATCATTCTCTACTCCCAAATGTTGACGCTGACAGGAGTAGGGGAATGATTTGCATAAGTCAATGCAAATGAGAAGCATTCGCAACTGGCTATTTTCAAACGGGGCGCCCTTGGCTAGTGTACGACCATGAAACAGCACAAGAATCGTGTCGAAGAACTGGAAGGCGTCTTGAGGGACGGAGGCGTGCGCGTGACGCGCCAGCGCTCCGCGATCCTGAAGATTCTCGCGACCGCGGAAGATCATCCGGATGCGAGCGAACTGCACCGGCGCGCCAAGGAAATCGACGCCACCGTCTCGCTTTCGACCGTCTACAGGACGCTGTCGGCGCTCGAACAGCAGGGTGTCGTGCATCGCCACGCCTTCGAAAGCGCCACCGCCCGTTTCGAGACCGCCGACGCGCCGCATCACGACCACCTGATCGACATCGACACCGGTGCGGTGATCGAGTTCCGTTCCGACAAGATCGAGCAGCTGCAAGCGGAGATTGCCGCCGAGCTTGGCTATGATCTCGTCCGTCACCGGCTCGAGCTCTACTGCCGCAAGCGCAAGGACTGAGCCGCTTGTAGGGAGGCGCACCCGATCGGGCGCGCCTGACGTCTCCAGCTACGAACAGGTCAGCCGCGCCCGGCGACGGCGGTCGCGCGTCGGCGTGCCGGCATGGTCATGGCCGCGACCCCGACGATGACGCAGCCAAGGCCGATCCAGGCGGTGTCCGACAGGCTTTCGCCGAGGAAGAGAGCGCCGATGGCAACGCCGATCGGAACGCGCAGATAGGCCTGGGCCGTGGCGCCGACCGAACCCAGCGTCTGGATCAGCCGGAAGTAGATGGCGAAGGCGAGTGCGGTCGAGAAGACGGCGAGGCCGAGCAGCGCCAGCAGCGACTCCGTTGAGGGCGCAAGCGTCCAGGGCCTGTCGACGATAAGGCTCGTCGGGATCAGCAGCGCAGCACCTGCGATCAACGAACCGGCGGCCGGCATCATCGGGTCCAGTCCCTTGAAGCTGCGGCCGAAGATGGCGGCACCGGCGTAGCAGACGGTGGCAAGCACCACGGCAAGCTGCGGCAGCAATTGTTCGCCCAGACCGCCGAAGGCCTCCATGCCGATGATCAGGCTGATGCCGGTCATGCCGGCGACGACGCCGACGAGCTTGCGGGCGGTGACCGGTTCATGGCGGGTGATCAGGGCCGTCATCAGGAAGGCGAAGATCGGCGTCGTCGCATTGAGGATGGAGGCGATGCCGGCATCGATCGTCTGCTCGGCCCAGGCGATCAAGGTGAAGGGCACGACGCTGTTGAGGCAGGCCTGGAACAGGAAGCGCCGCCAGGTCGCGGCGTCACGCGGCAGGCTGAGGCCGCGCCAGCGCAGCACCGCCAGAAGAAGCGTGCCGGCGATCAGCGTGCGCGCGGCGATCAGCGTGATCGGCGGAATGGTTCCGATGCCGATCTTGATGAAGGTGTAGGAGGCGCCCCAGAGCGTTGCGAGCGCAAGAAGCAGCAGGAGTTCGAGGGAAAGGTTGGTCTTGGCCATCGGGATCGCATCCTTGCGTCGTCATTGTTGCCATCGTTCTATCGCGACGCTGGCAGCGGATGCTTCGTTGGCGGTCGAAGTATCGAAATCTTCAGAGACGTGAAAAGCGAAACCCCGGCTTTCGCGGGAAAGCCGGGGTTTCGTGATTGTCGGTGGCTCAATGGCTGTCTGCGAGCTTGGCCGCGTTGACGCTGGCCGTGCTTTCGAAGCGCAGGCCATTGAAGAAGGCGTTGAGCACGACAGCCGAGATCGAGGCGAGCACGATGCCGGACTCGATGATCGGGTGGATCGCATGCGGCAGCCACATCAGGAAGTTCGGCGCGATCAGCGGGATCAGGCCGAAGCCGACGGAGACAGCAACCACGAACAGGTTGTTGCGCGACGACTTGAAATCGACCGTCGACAGGATGCGCACGCCTGTTGCCGCGACCATGCCGAACATCACCAGGCCCGCGCCGCCGAGAACGAAGGTCGGCACCGCCTCGACCAGCGCGCCCATCTTCGGGATCAGGCCGAGTGCGATCATGATCACGCCCCCCATGACGCAGACGTAGCGGCTCTTGACGCCGGTGACCCCGACGAGACCGACATTCTGCGAGAAGCTCGTATAGGGGAAGGTGTTGAACAGGCCGCCGATCATGGTGCCGAGACCATCGACCCTAAGTCCTGCCGTCAATTGCTGCCGCGAGACCTCGCGGTTGGTGATCTCGCCGAGCGCCAGGAACATGCCGGTCGATTCGATCATGACCACGATCATGACCAGCGACATGGTGGCGATCAGCACCGGATCAAAGATCGGCATGCCGAAGCGCAGCGGTGTCACCACGGCGAACCAGCCGGCGTCGGCCACCCGGTCGAAATGCATCATGCCGAGTGCTGCGGCGGCGACGCAGCCGACGACGACGCCGGTCAGCACTGCGATGTTGCTGATCAGTCCGCGACCGAAGCGGGCGATCAGGAGAATGGAGACGAGCACGAAGGCGGCAAGGCCAATATGGCTTGGCTCGGCATAAACGGGGTTCGGCACGGTTGCCCCGAGGACAAGCCCATCGGGCACGGCGGGACCGCCAGTGGCAGCGGCTTTCTTGAGCCCAGCCAGCCACTCCGCGTGGGTCGGGTCGACGAGCTTTGGCGCCGTCGGGCCGAAGGGGTTGCCAAAGATCCAGTTCACGCCGACGCGCATCAGCGAAACGCCGATGACGAGGATGATCGTCCCGGTGACGACAGGGGGGAAGAATCTCAGCAGCCGGCCCATGATGGGCGCGAGCAGAAGTGCCACGAGACCGGCGCCGATGATGGCGCCGAAGATCATGCGCGCGCCCTCCTGCCCGGGTGTCATGGCCGCCATGGAAACCATCGGGCCGACCGAGGCGAAGGTGACGCCCATCATGACCGGAAGCCGGATGCCGATGCTGCGACCGAGGCCGAGCGACTGAATGATGGTGACGAGGCCGCAAACGAAAAGGTCGGCCGAAATCAGGAAAGCGACGTCCTGGGGGCTGAGCTGCAAGGCGCGGCCGACGATCAGGGGTACGGCGACGGCGCCACCATACATGACAAGGACATGCTGTAACCCGAGGGTCGCAAGCCTGCCCACGGGCAGCCTCTCGTCCACCGGGTGTATGCTGGAAACGTCGCTCATGGTTCCTCCTCCCATTGCATCGACCAGTCCGGCTCCCCCCGTCCTCCAACAGGGGAAACTCCATCTTCGGTTGTCGAGACAGAATGTCGCAAGTGTCGCCGGAGCGAAAACACTTTCCGGATTTCGGGGGAAATTGTCGAGGGGAGAAGAGGGCGGGATAGGTCCGGAGATGGTTGCCGAACGGCCTACACCGGGACAATCGCCGTCGCGCAGGCCAAGGGATGCCGGCAGACCGATTGATCCTAGCAACGATGCAACGTTGCTGCAATGCGCAACGACGATGGTTCATCGCGTCGGCGCGAAGGCCCCGGCGCGGTCGGTTTGGGATCATGTCGATGAAATCTTGCAGTTTGGCCCTTTCTTCTTGTTGCCGTGTGCTTCTCGTGCTGCTGGTCGTTCTCTGGCCGACGGTCGCCGGGGCGAACGGCATGAGTTTCGCCGGGCAATGGCAGCAGGTGGCCTCCGGCACCGATGATTGCGAGCGCTGCTGGGTCGAGATCAGGCGGAACGGTCCGGTCCTGAAGGTGACGGGCAGGGACGGATGGTTTGCCGTGACCCATCTCGGGCGCGTCGGTGGCGGTTCGACCGCCGAGGGCATCGGTCGCTGGAACGAGGACGGCGTCAGCCGCTATCGCGGCAAGCCCTTCGACATCCGCATCACGATTGTCGACGAGCACCTCTACATGGATATGAGCGTGCGCATGGATGACGGCTCGACGCAGGCGGTCAGGGCAGTCTTCGACAAGCGCCGATGGGAGAAATCCGCGCGCCGCGTGATGGTGAAATCGTAGAACCTCGTTTCCTATCAGGCCGCGCCCGAATCCGTGCCCGCCAGCCCATGTGCCGGGAAGAGGTTGGCGGCCATGAAATCGACGAAGACCCGTAGTTTCGGCGAGAGATGCCGGCTGGAGGGCCACAGGATCCGGTAGGTGCCGCAGCGGCGCAGCTGGTTTTCGAGAACCGCCACAAGCGTCCCCTCGCGCATCTGCCGCCTGATCGTGAAATCCGGGAGGCAGGCGATGCCGAGCCCTTCCTCGGCCATGTGGATCAGCGGATCCAGGGCATTCGAGACAGCGGTCACCGGCAGATCGACGTTTGCTGCGGTGCCGCCCTCCATCAATGGCCAGGGCTCCAGCTTTCCCGTCGAGGGAAAGCGATGGTGCAGGCAATGATGCTGTTTGAGATCGCGCGGCGCGGTCGGCGTGCCATGTCTCTCGAAATAGGCGGGCGAGGCGACGAGATAGGGGTGAAAGGTGCCGATCTGGCGCGTCATCAGACGGGAATCGCCGAGATCGCCGCTGCGGATCACGGCATCGAAACCTTCCTCGATGACGTCGACCATGCGGTCGGAGAAATCGAGATCGATCTCGACCTCCGGATAGGCGCGCATGAAGGCCGTCAGCGTCGGCATCAACAGCATGCCGGCCATCGGCAGGCTGACGCGCAGCTTGCCGCGCGGCGCTTCCTGGCTCTGCAGCAACTCTGCCTCGGCCGCTTCGACCTCGCAGAAGATCCGTCGGCAGCGTTCGAGAAACAGTGTGCCTTCCGGCGTCAGCGTGACGCTGCGCGTGCTGCGATGAAAGAGGCGAACGCTCAAGCGCTCCTCCAGGCGGGCGATCGCCTTGCCGACGGCGGAAGGGGAGACGCCGAGCTGGGTCGCGGCCTCGGTAAAACCGCGCGCCTCCGCGGCCTGCACGAAAGCGTTGAGTGCGCCAAGGCTGTCCATTCGTCCTCCTCGCCCGTCGTCCGGGATTACGGATATTTTTGTCCGATATCTTTGGAGCTGTAGCGCATTTTTCCGCGATTGGAAGCTCGTCATAGTCCGCCTGCACCGACACCGCGCTTGTGAAGCGCGTCAACACTGTCGGCGAAAATAGGAGAAAGCATGCAGCAGGCACTTATGGCCGGTTTCCGCCGGGATCCGGAACCCACCGTCTTCATCGTCAATGTGATCCACGCCCACGAGGGCAAGCAGGAAGAGGCGTTTCGCCTGATCCAGGACGTGGTCAACTATGTGGCCGAGCGCAAGGAGGGCTTCCTCTGGAGCAACCTCTCCAAGAGCACCGACGGCAAAACGGTCGTCAACATCGAAGCAATAGCGGGCGAAGGAAACGTCGAGGAGTTCTTCGGCGATCCAGTGTTTCTTGAAAAGTTCCGGGCGCTTGATTCCGTTTCGACCTTTGAGTTCCACACCTATCGCGTCGACGATCTGATCCTGCCCAAGCGCACTGCACCTGCAGCATCGGCATAGGAGACTACGCCGCCCGCATGCGCCGGCGGCGTACGCCCTCACCAGCCCTCAATCCGCCAACGCCAGACGGGCGCGCTCAGCGTGCCGTCCCGAAAGACCGATTCCATGCAATCCATCGACTATGTGCCTCCGGCCTCACCGGAGGCTGCAGCGACGTCCGCCGCCGCGCCCGCGGCCCGGCTGCCGCTTTCGGCCCTGCTTGCGCTCGCGACCGCCGGTTTCATCACCATCCTGACGGAGGCGCTGCCGGCAGGGCTGCTGCCGCAGATCAGCGCCGATCTCGGCATCTCGCCATCGCTGGCGGGACAGATGGTGACGATCTATGCGATCGGTTCGCTTGTCGCCGCCATCCCGCTCGTGGCGCTGACGCGCAGCTGGCGCCGGCGGCCGCTGCTGATCGCGGCAATCTGCGGCTTTGCCGTGGTCAACACGGTTACCGCGTTGTCAAGCGACTACACTTTGACGATGGCGGCGCGCTTCCTTGCCGGTGTCTTTGCCGGCCTGCTCTGGGCGCTTGCGGCCGGCTATGCCGGCCGCCTGGTGGCGCCTGAGCTGCAGGGACGGGCGATCGCCATTGCCATGCTCGGCGCGCCGGTGGCGCTGTCGATCGGCATTCCCACTGGCACGATGCTTGGCGCAATGGCCGGCTGGCGCATGGCCTTCGGTCTCCTCAGCGTCATGACCGTGCTGCTCGTCGGCTGGATCCTGCTGGCGCTGCCCGATTTCCCGGGGCAGCGCAGCGCACGGCGGCTGCCCCTTTTGTCGGTGTTCCGCCTGCCCGGAATCCGCCCGGTGCTGGTCGTGATGTTTTCCGTCGTTCTCTCCCACAACATCCTCTACACCTACATCGTGCCGTACCTGAAGCCGTCCGGCCTGGACGCCAAAGCCGACCGGGTGCTGCTCCTATTCGGTGTCGCCTCGTTGGTGGTCATTCCGATCATCGGGGCGCTGGTCGACCGGCACCTGCGGCTGCTGGTGCTTTCGACGACGGCGCTGTTTGCAACCGCATCGCTGCTGCTTGCGGTCTTCAGCGGGCAGCCGGCGGCGGTCTATCTCGGCGTCGCTGGCTGGGGGCTGGCTTTCGGTGGAGCACCGACATTGTTTCAGACCGCTTCTGCAAAGGCTGCGGGCGCGGAGGCCGATGCGGCGCAGTCGATGATCGTCACCGCCTGGAATGCCGCGATGGCGGGCGGCGGATTGGCCGGCGGGCTCTTGCTGGACAGCGCCGGCGCGGCCGTTCTTCCCGTCGTTCTCCTGGCGATCCTGGTTCCGGCGCTGATCGTGGCATGGCTCGGACGGCAGGGCTTTCCGCGTTCGCCTCGGTGATCTGACGTCAGGCAACGAAAAAAAACCGGGGCCGTTGCCGACCCCGGTGCCGCATCTCCTGAAAGAGAAAGGCCGCCCGTTGGGCGGCCTCCTTGTTACTTCTGCCAGCTCTTGACCAGATCGTCGTAGTTGACGGTCTGCGGCTTTTCCTTCTCGTTCTCGATCTTCAGCTGCGGAGCGAGGTTGCCCTTGGAAACGGCGTCCTTGTTCCAGAACTCGAGATCGTGCTCTTCGGCGAGCTTCGGACCGATGTCGCCCTGGACGCCCGAACGTTCGAGACGGGAGAGAACCTTCTCCTGTTCGGCGCACAGCGAGTCCATGGCTTCCTGCGCGGTCTTCGCACCCGAGGATGCGTCGCCGATCGCCTGCCACCACAGCTGAGCCAGCTTCGGATAGTCAGGAACGTTCGTGCCGGTCGGCGACCACTGCAGGCGGGCCGGCGAACGGTAGAACTCGATCAGACCGCCGAGCTTCGGAGCGCGGTCCGTGAAGCTCTTGTGGTCGAGCGTCGACTGGCGGATGAAGGTGAGGCCGACATGGCTCTTCTTCACGTCGACGGTCTTCGAGGTGACGAACTGCGCATAGAGCCAGGCGGCCTTGGCGCGATCATCCGGGGTCGACTTCAAAAGCGTCCAGGAACCGGCGTCCTGGTAACCGAGCTTCATGCCGTCCTTCCAGTAGACGCCGTGCGGGCTCGGAGCGAAACGCCACTTCGGCGTGCCGTCCTCGTTGACAACAGGAAGGCCGGGCTTGACGAAGTCGGCGGTGAACGCCGTGTAGGTGAACATCTGTTGGGCGATTTCACCCTGCGACGGAACCGGGCCGGATTCCGAGAAGGTCATGCCCTGGGCAGCAGCCGGTGCATAGGCCTTCATCCAGTCGAGGTACTTCTGGATGGAGTAGACGGCAGCCGGGCCGTTGGTGTCGCCGCCACGGGCAACGCAGGAGCCGACCGGACGCGAATTCTCGTCGACCTTGATGCCCCACTCGTCGACCGGCTTGCCGTTCGGGATGCCCTTGTCGCCGTTGCCGGCCATCGACAGCCAGGCGTCGGTGAAGCGCCAGCCGAGCGACGGGTCCTTCTTGCCGTAGTCCATGTGGCCATAGACTTTCTTGCCGTCGACTTCGCGGCCGGTGAAGAACTCGGCGATGTCTTCGTAGGCCGACCAGTTGACCGGAACGCCGAGGTCGTAGCCGTACTTCGCCTTGAAGTCCGCCTTATTCTTCTCGTCGTTGAACCAGTCGTAGCGGAACCAGTAGAGGTTCGCGAACTGCTGGTCGGGCAGCTGGTAGAGCTTGCCATCCGGAGCCGTCGTAAAGGACTTGCCGATGAAGTCGTCGATGTCGAGGTTCGGGTTGGTGACGTCCTTGCCTTCATTGGCCATGAAGTCGGTCAGGCTGCGGGCCTGCTGGTAGCGCCAATGGGTACCGATCAGGTCGCTATCGTTGATGTAGGCGTCGTAGACGTTTTCGCCCGACTGCATCTGCGTCTGCAGCTTTTCGACGACGTCGCCTTCGCCGATCAGGTCGTGGGTGATCTTGATGCCGGTGATGTCGGAGAAGGCCTTGGCGAGGGTCTTCGATTCGTATTCGTGGGTGGTGATCGTTTCGGAAACGACCTTGATTTCCATGCCGGCAAAGGGCTTGGCCGCATCGACGAACCACTGCATTTCGGCTTCCTGGGCCGCGCGGTCGAGCGCGGACATGTCGCCGATCTCGCTGTCGAGGAACTTCTTAGCCTCGTCCATGCCGGCAAAAGCGGTGCCGGTGAAAGCCAGCAGCATAGCCGCTGTCGTAGTCAAAAGATGCCGTCGCATAATTCCCTCCCTTAGGTTTGCGAATGCGGTTCTTTGGCTTTCGAGGGGCCGCTAGGTTAGCGGCCCCTCAATTCGGTTCGCCTCAGACGTAGCGGAAGACGCCGACGGCATAGACCAGGGAGAGCGCGAGCGCCCACCACAGGTTCTGCCCGCCGACGAAGCCGAGCCACGCGAGGTGAATGAAGGCGCTACCGAGCAGCGACACGAAGAGGCGATCGCCGCGTGTCGTCTCGAAGCGCAGGATGCCGACGCGCGGGTTGCCACCGGGCGAGGCATATTCCCAGACTGCCATCATCGACAGCAGCGCGAAGATGGTGAGGAAGAACATGGCCGACGGAAACGACCAGGCCATCCAGCCGCCGGGGATGAGCGGCGCGAACCAGTCGCGCGCGCCGTCCTTGATCGGCAGCCTGCTGATGAGAAGACCAGCAATGGCGGCGTAGACGACGAGAACGGCGGCAAAGGGCAGCTGCCAGCGGGCCTTGCGAATGGGTTGAGCGGTCATCATACCCTCCCCAGGGCAAAGCCCTTGGCGATGTAGTTGCGAACGAAATAGATCACCAGCGCGCCCGGGATGATGGTGAGCACGCCGGCAGCGGCGAGCACGCCCCAGTCGAGGCCGGAGGCGGAAACCGTGCGGGTCATGGTGGCGGCGATCGGCTTGGCATCCGTGGTCGTCAGCGTGCGGGCAAGCAGCAGTTCGACCCAGGAGAACATGAAGCAGAAGAAGGCAGCGACACCGATGCCGGATGCGATCAGCGGCATGAAGATCTTCACGAAGAAGTGCGGGAACGAGTAGCCGTCGATATAGGCGGTCTCGTCGATCTCCTTCGGTACGCCCGACATGAAGCCTTCCAGGATCCAGACGGCGAGCGGCACGTTGAACAGGCAGTGGGCCAGCGCGACTGCGATGTGCGTGTCGATCAGGCCGAAGGCCGAATAGAGCTGGAAGAAGGGCAGCGCGAAAACGGCGGGCGGCGCCATGCGGTTGGTCAAGAGCCAGAAGAACAGGTGCTTGTCGCCGAGGAAGCGGTAGCGCGAGAAGGCATAGGCCGCCGGCAAGGCTGCCGCAACCGAGATCACCGTGTTCATGACGACGTAGATGATCGAGTTGATGTAGCCGTTATACCAGGAGGGATCGGTGAAGATCACCTCGTAGTTCCTGAGCGTCGGATTGACAGGCCAGAGCGAGAAGGTGCTCAGGATCTCGCTCGTTTCCTTGAAGCTCATGTTGACGAGCCAGTAGATCGGCAGGAGCAGGAAGACGATGTAGATCGTCGGCACCAGCCAGGAGAGGCGTTCGGTAAGCGGTTTGGTCTGCATTTTGTTTCTCCTCCCGCCTGTATCAGCCCTGCGCGTCGCTCGTGGTCATCACGGTGTAGAAGATCCACGAGAGCAGCAGGATGATGAGGAAGTAGATGATCGATAGCGCTGCCGCCGGACCGAGGTCGAACTGGCCGATGGCCGTCTTGACGAGGTCGATGGACAGGAAGGTGGTCGAGTTGCCGGGGCCGCCGCCGGTGACGACGAAGGGCTCGGTGTAGATCATGAAACTGTCCATGAAGCGCAGCAGGAAGGCGATGAGCAGCACGCGCTTCATCTTCGGCAGCTGGATGTAGCGGAACACCGACCAGCGCGAGGCGCCGTCGATCTTGGCCGCCTGGTAATAGGCGTCCGGGATCGAGACGAGACCGGCATAGCACAGAAGCACCACGAGGCTCGTCCAGTGCCAGACGTCCATGACGATCAGCGTCACCCAGGCGGCGACCGGGTTCTGCACGTAGTTGTAGTTGATGCCGATCGCTTCGAGCGTGCGACCGAGCAGCCCGATGTCGACGCGGCCGAAGACCTGCCAGATGGTGCCGACGACGTTCCACGGGATCAAGAGCGGCAGCGCCATCAGGACGAGGCAGACCGGCACGCCGAGACCCTTCTTCGGCATGTTGAGTGCGATGATGATGCCGAGCGGGATCTCGATCGCAAGAATGATCGCCGAGAAGATCAGGTTGCGGGTGAGCGCGTCCCAGAAACGGTCGGAGGTCAGAACCTGCACATACCAGTCGGTGCCGGCCCAGAAGAACTCGTTGTTGCCGAAGGTGTCCTGGACCGAATAGTTGACGACGGTCATCAGCGGGATGACGGCCGAGAAGGCGACCAGCACGAGCACCGGCAGCACCATGAACCAGGCCTTGTTGTTCCAGGTTTTCTCCATGGTCAGGCCTCCTCGCCGACGCGCCAGGAATCGGCGTAGATGTTGATGGCCTTCGGATCGAAGGTGACGCGCGGATCGGCGGGGATTTCGCCGTCCTCGTCGACGATGATCGAGATCGGCTGGTCGGCGAAGCGGGCGCGCACAATCTTGTGGCGGCCGATGTCCTCGACCTTGGTGATGGCGACCGGCATGCCCTCGCGGCCGAGCGAGACGAACTCCGGACGGATCCCGAGTTCGGTCTTCGCACCGGCTTTGACCTTGGGCAGGAAATTCAGGCCCACATGCTCGCCGCCGACGGTCGCAGTGTTGCCGTCGAGCTTGACCGGCAGCACGTTCATGCCCGGCGAGCCGATGAAATAACCGACGAAGGTGTGGCGCGGGCGCTCGAAGAGTTCGGCCGGCGTGCCGATCTGCACGATCTGGCCGTCATACATGACGACGACCTTGTCGGCGAAGGTCAGTGCCTCGGTCTGGTCGTGGGTGACGTAGACCATGGTGAAGCCGAACTGCTTGTGCAGCCGCTTGATCTGCGAGCGCAGCACCCATTTCATTTCCGGGTCGATGACGGTCAGCGGCTCGTCGAACAGGATGGCGCTGACGTCGTTGCGCACGAGGCCGCGGCCGAGCGAGATCTTCTGCTTCTGGTCGGCCGTCAGGCCCCGAGCCGTCTTCTTCGCCCAGCCGCCGAGGCCGATCATCTCGATCGTTTCCTTGACGCGGCGATCGACCTCCGCTTCCGGCACATGCCGGTTGCGCAAGGGGAAGGCCAGATTGTCGTAGACCGTCATCGTGTCGTAGATGACCGGGAACTGGAACACCTGGGCGATGTTGCGTTCCTGGGTCGACAGATGCGTCACGTCCTTGCCGTCGAAGAGGATCTCGCCTTCGGACGGGTTGATCAGGCCGGAGATGATGTTGAGCAGCGTGGTCTTGCCGCAACCGGAGGGCCCGAGCAGCGCGTAGGCGCCGCCGTCGTTCCACTCGTGGTGTACTTCCTTCAGCGCGTAGTCGTTTTCCGACTTCGGCTTGGCGCCATAGGCGTGGCGGATATGGTTGAGATTGATGCGTGCCATGTTTTCCTCCCAGCGCCTCCTTCAGGCCGTGCTGCCGATGGCGCGTCCGTCCGGCCCGAAGGCCATGAGATGGCGGGTATCGACGAAGACCTCGAGGGTCGCGTCGGGTTCGATGTCGTGAATGCCCGGCGCCAGCATGACCCAGCGCGCATTGGCAAAACCGACGTGAATGAAGCTCTCCGAGCCGGCGATTTCGGAGATCGCCGTCTTCACCGTCAGCGCATCGCCACCGCCCTGCGGGCGGTCAAACGACAGGTGATGCGGCTGGAAGGCGACAGTGCAGGGACCGTCGGCGATGCCAGCCAGATGTGCCGGGACGGTGAGCACCGGCTTGCCGTCGAGCGTGAAGGCCGAGCTTGATTTGACCAGCTCGATGCAGTTCAGCGGCGGATCGGCGAAAGTACGCGCCGTGATCAGGTCGACCGGACGGCGATAGACGTCGATCGTCTTGTCGAACTGGGTGATGCGGCCCTGGCTGAGCGCTGCCGTATTGCCGCCGAGCAGCAATGCCTCAGAAGGCTCCGTCGTCGCATAGACGAAGATGGCGCCGGAGGCAGCGAAGATCTTCGGCAGTTCCTCGCGCAGTTCTTCGCGCAGCTTGTAGTCGAGGTTGGCGAGCGGTTCGTCGAGCAGCACGAGGTCGGCATTCTTGACGATGGCGCGGGCAAGCGCCGTGCGCTGCTGCTGGCCGCCGGAGAGATTGAGCGGCGTGCGGTCGAGGTAGGGCGTCAGCTTCAGCAGATCGGCCGCCTTGCGCACTTCGCGGTCGATGGTGGCGGTGTCGGCGCCGCTGATGCGCATCGGCGAAGCGATGTTCTGATAGACGGTCATTGCCGGATAGTTGATGAACTGCTGGTAGACCATGGCGACCGAGCGCTTCTGCACCGGCTGGCCGGTAACGTCGGCGCCGTCGAACAGAAGCGAGCCGGAGGCGGGCTTGTCGAGACCGGCCATCAGCCGCATCAGCGACGTCTTGCCGGAAAGGGTCGGGCCGAGCAGAACGTTCAGCGACCCCCTCTCCAGCACCAGGTCGGTCGGGTAGATATGCGTCTCCCCGCCCACGACCTTGGATATCTTCTTCATTTCAAGCATTGAATTCTCCACCCAACCCTAAGGCAGTCCCGAGCGTTTTCACCCCATCGCGGAAACGCTCTCTTGTCGTCTTTCGCATTTCCGGGCGCAGACCGGCTGCGCGGTTCGGTCGGAAATACGCATGAATGCGAGCAACCCTAGGCGGCTGCGTTGGCCGCGCCTCGCATGTATTCCTCCAGCGCCGCCGCCTCGCCGGGCGTCAGCTTCAGTCCCAGTTTCGTACGGCGCCACAGCACGTCCTCGGCGTGCCGTGCCCATTCCTGCGTGATCAGCCACTTGACCTCGGCCTCGTAGAGATCGGCGCCGAAATGGTGGCCGAGACCGGCCTCGTTTGACGCCGAACCCAGAAGCGCTGCGGCGCGCGTGCCGTAAAGCCGCACCAGGCGACGGGCATGCTGGGGCGCAAGGAAGGGATACTGCTTATGCAGTCGTGCCACTTCGTCGGCATAGCCCTGGGCCGGAAAATCGCCGCCCGGTAGCCTGGAGCCGGCAGTCCATTTCGAACCTTTCACGCCGATCGCTTCGCCGATCTTTTCAAGCGCGGATTCGCCGAGGCGGCGGTAGGTCGTGAGCTTGCCGCCAAAGACATTGAGCAGCGGGGCCGAACCCGTGTCGCCTTCGATGCGCAGCACGTAGTCGCGCGTTGCTTCCTGCGCCTTGCTGGCGCCGTCGTCATAGAGCGGACGCACGGCCGAATAGGTCCAGACGATGTCGCCCTTCGTCACCGGCTCGAGGAAATATTCGCTCGCCGCCTTGCAGAGATAGTCGACCTCGGCATCGCTGATGCGCACATCGGCGGGATTGCCCTTGTAGTCGCGATCGGTGGTACCGATCAGCGTGAAGTCTTCCTCGTAAGGGATGGCGAACATGATGCGGCCATCCGGATTCTGGAAGAAATAGGCGCGCGGGTCATCGAACTTCTTCTTCACGACGATATGGCTGCCCTGCACGAGGCGGACATTGTGCACGTCGTTCTTGCCGAGCGCACCGGAGAGCACGGCATCGACCCAGGGGCCTGCGGCATTGATGAGCATGCGGGCCTTGAGCGTCTTGCGCTCGCCGTTTTCCTGGTTTTCGGTCTCGATGATCCAGAGGGCGCCGTCGCGGCGTGCCGAGACGACGCGGGTGCGGGCCATGATGACGGCGCCGCGATCGGCGGCATCGCGGGCATTGAGCACGACCAGGCGGGCATCGTTAACCCAGCCGTCGGAATATTCGAAGGCCTTGTTGAACAGGCGCTTCAGCGGCTTGCCGGCGGGGTCGCGGTTCATGTCCAGCGTCGCCGTGGCCGGCAGCAGTTTGCGGCCGCCGATGTGATCATAAAGGAAAAGACCGAGGCGAATGAGCCAGGCCGGGCGCAGGCCACCCTTGTGATAGGGCAGCACAAAGCGCATCGGCCAGATGACGTGCGGCGCCATCGCCCAGAGCACTTCGCGCTCCATCAGCGCCTCGCGCACGAGGCGGAACTCGTAATGCTCGAGATAACGCAGGCCGCCATGGATGAGCTTGGTGGAGCCGGAGGACGTGCCGGAGGCGAAATCGTTCATTTCGGCCAGGGCGACCGAGTACCCACGGCCGACCGCGTCGCGCGCGATGCCGCATCCGTTGATGCCGCCGCCGATGACGAAGACGTCGTAGATTGCCTGCTCTGACACTGCTGTTTCCCCTCCACATTTCGCGATGCACAAATTGATGCATCAGCGAAAGTGAAATCAGTTAAAACGAAAACATATCGAATGTCAAACGAATGCTCCCCGAATCTTTAGGGGTGGCTAAATCTCCCGTTTCAGGCGTCGGTTTCGATCAGCCGAACATCCTGTTCGGCACAGATTTTCCTGACGTTTTCGAGCGTGCAGCGATCGGTGATGAAGGTCTGAACCTGCGAGATATGGCCGATGCGAACAGGCGCGGTTCTTTCGAACTTGGTCGAGTCGGAAACCAGGATGACATGGCGCGCATTGGCGATGATCGCCTGGGCGACTTTCACTTCGCGAAAGTCGAAATCGAGAAGAGCGCCGTCATGGTCGATCGCCGAGGCGCCGATGACGGCGAAATCGACCTTGAACTGCTTGATGAAGTCGACGGCGGCCTCACCGACGATGCCGCCATCCGAGCCGCGCACGACGCCGCCGGTTATCACCACCTCGATCGACGGGAAGACGCGTAAGCGGTTGGCGACGTTGATGTTGTTGGTGATGACCATCAGTTCCTTGTGGTCGAGCAGGGCCTCGCCCACCGCTTCGGTGGTGGTACCGATATTGATGAACAGCGAGGCGTTGTCGGGGATGAGCTCGGCAGCCGCCTTGCCGATTGCCTGTTTCTCCGGTGCTGCGATCTGCCGGCGGGCGTCGTATTTGACGTTTTCCTTGCCGCTCGGAAAGATCGCGCCGCCGTGAATGCGGTTCAAAACCTTGGCGTCGCAGAGATCGTTCAGGTCCTTTCGGATGGTCTGCGGAGTGACGGAAAAGCGCTGCGCCAGTTCCTCGACGAGCACGCGGCCTTCGATTTTTGCCAGCTCCAGGATCTCCGCCTGCCGACCCGTCAGATACATTTCATCCTCCCCATTTTCGTTTTGGTTCATAATATGCAAAAACGAAAGCCGTGCAATTTCAGAATCGGCGTTTGTGACGAAATCGCTTTCGCAACGAGGCCAGGGTATCGGCGCGCGTTGCATTCGTTTCGCCGATGGGCGAACCTGCGTTCAGAATGAAGAGGGAAAAGACATGTTTCATCCGGCCTTGTTCAAGGGCATGACCGTTGTGGTCACCGGTGCCGGCCGCGGCATCGGGCTGGAGGTCGCCCGGCAGTTTCTGGATTGCGGTGCGCATGTGCTCGTCCATGCCGGCCGATCGATCGGCGATTTGCCCGATTTTCTCGAATCTGCGGCGACGGAAGGCCGGGCGCATGTGGTGACGGCAGACTTTCTCGCACCCGGCGGCGTCGAGGGGCTGGCCGAGGTGATCAGGGGCCAGTTCGATGCCATCGATATCCTCATCAACAATGCCGGCACGATGGTCGGTCGCTTCCCCGCGGCGGAATTGACCGATGAACAATATCAGACCGTCGTGCAGCTCAATCAGACCGCGGTCGTCGAAATGACGCGCGCGATGCTGCCGCTGCTGCGCAAGGGTACGCATCCAGCGATCGTCAACACGGTCTCGATCTCGGCTGTTACCGGCGGCAGCGCCGGATCGTCGATCTACTCGGCGACCAAGGCCTTCGTCGCCACCTATTCCAAGGCTTTGGCGCGCGAGCTTGCGCCGGATGGTATCCGCGTCAACTGCGTTTCGCCGGGCACCATTACCACCGAGTTCCATGAACGCTACTCGTCCCCGGAAAAACTGGAGGCGACCCGCAAGACCATTCCGCTCGGGCGGCTGGGAACAGCGGAAGATTGCGCGCCCGCCTATCTCTTCCTCGCTTCGCATGCGCTGTCGGGCTACATCACTGGCCAGGTGCTGGAGGTGAACGGCGGGCAGCTGATCGCTTGAGCGGTAGATGAAGTCGGCTGCCCCTCATCCGCCTGCCGGCACCTTCTCCCCGCCTGCGGGGAGAAGGAAGGCTGCAGCGCCCGCTCGCGTCCCCACTCCATTCGGGGCCTGCGTCATGAAGGGGCGACCTCGCGAAGCGCCACGTCCCCTCGCCCCGCAAGCGGGGAGAGGGTTAGTCCTCGGGTTAAACCCGAGGAGAGGGGCAGAGCCACAATAGCTGAAGGCCGGACATGATCGACAAGCTGGAAATGTTCCTCGTTCTTGCACGTGAACGGCACTTCGGCCGGGCCGCGGAGGAGTGCGGGGTGACGCAGCCGACGCTGTCGGCGGCCATCCGCCAGCTCGAGGACCAGCTCGGCGTCATGCTCGTCAGCCGGGGGTCGCGCTTCCAGGGGTTGACGCCCGAGGGCCAGCGCGTGCTCGAATGGGCGCGCCGCATCGTCGGCGATGCCCGCACCATGCGCGAGGAGATGCGGGCGGCGCGCAAGGGGCTTTCCGGCCATATCCGGCTGGCGGCGGTGCCGACGACGCTCGCGATGGTGCCGATGCTGACGGCGCCGTTCCAGGAAAAGCATCCTGACGTTACCTTTTCCGTGCTCTCAACCACATCGGTGCAAATCCTGGCGCTGCTCGAAAATCTCGAGATCGATGCGGGCCTCACCTATCTGGAGAACGAGCCGCTCGGCCGGGTGACCAGCGTACCGCTCCAGGTCGAGCGCTATCACCTCGTCACCGCCGCCGGAACGCCGCTTTCGGAGCGGGAAAGCGTGACCTGGAAAGAGGTTAGCGACGTTCGGCTTTGTCTATTGACGGCCGATATGCAGAACCGCCGCATCGTCAACCAGCATTTTTCGGAAGCCGGAGTCGTCGCCAAGCCGACGCTCGAATCGAATTCGATGATCGTGCTTTTTTCGCATGTGCGCACCGGCCGCTGGGCCAGCATCATGCCATTCAACGTCGCGAAATCATTCGGCTTTCATGAAGATATCCGGATGATCCCGATCGTCGATCCGGATGCCCGCCACACGGTTGGTCTGGTCGCGACGCATCGTGAGCCGTTTACGCCGCTGGTCTCGGCTCTCTTGCACGAGGCACGCATTCTCGGCGAGCGAAATCAGGCTCAATAGATTTTTTCTATCGACCGACGGAACAGCCTTATTGACCCTCAGGGCCATAAGCGCGAAGCTTTTTTGATCATGGCCGGAGACCGCCGAGGAACGGCCTCCGTCAGGAAATATAGTCGGCTGGATCGGTCGCCCGTTTCGGGCCTTGCCCATCCAGTCTACGAGCCGGGAGGGCTCCTGTTGAACATCCATCAGCCGCGCACCGATATCGCGGAAACCACGCTGGCCATTGTCGAGGAGCTCAAAGCGCTCGAAGGGCCCCTGCTGCCGATCCTGCACGAACTTCAGCAAGAGTTCGGCTATGTGCCGCAGGACTGTCTTCCCGTCATTGCGCGTGAACTCAATCTGTCGCGCGCCGAAGTCTACGGGGTGATGACGTTCTACCATGACTTCCGCGAGCACCCGGCCGGGCGTCATGTGCTGAAGCTCTGTCGGGCCGAAGCCTGCCAGTCGATGGGCGGCGATCAGCTCGCCGAGCGCGCCAAGCGGCTGCTCGGCATCGATTTCCATCAGACGACGCCGGATGGGGCTGTGACGCTGGAGCCGGTCTACTGTCTCGGGCTCTGTTCCTGCGCACCCTCCGCGATGCTCGACGGAGAGGTGCATGCTAGGCTCGATGCCACTGACCTCGAAGCACTCGTTCAGGAGGCGCGGCGATGACGGTGAAGATCTATATCCCACGTGATGCGGCGGCGATTGCGCTCGGTGCCGAGAAGGTTGCCAAGGCGATGGCCGAGGCGATCGGCGCGCGCGGCCTCGACGCCACGATCGTGCGCAACGGCTCGCGCGGCATGCACTGGCTGGAGCCGCTGGTCGAGGTGGAAACGGCTGATGGCCGTATCGCCTATGGCCCGGTCAGGGCCAGGGACGTCACCTCGCTGCTCGACGCCGGCCTGCTCGAGGGCGGCGATCACGCCCTCTGTCTCGGCAAGACCGAGGAGATCCCCTTCCTCAAGCAGCAGACGCGGCTGACCTTCGCGCGTTGCGGCATCATCGATCCGCTGTCGCTCGACGACTACCAGGCCCATGGCGGGCTAACCGGGCTGCGCAACGCCATCGCCATGGCGCCGGAGGCGATCGTCGCCCAGGTGACCGAGAGCGGGCTTCGCGGTCGCGGCGGCGCGGGCTTCCCGACCGGTATCAAATGGAAGACGGTGCTCGAGGCGGCGGGCGCGCGCAAGTACATCGTCTGCAACGCCGACGAGGGCGACAGCGGCACTTTCGCCGACCGGATGATCATGGAGGGTGACCCCTTCGTGCTGATCGAGGGCATGGCGATCGCGGGCATCGCGACCGGCGCCACCAAGGGCTTCATCTATACCCGCTCCGAATATCCGCATGCGATCGCGGCGATGGCCGAGGCAATCGAGATCGCGCGCAAGGCCGGCGTGCTCGGGCCTTCGGTGCTCGGCTCCGGCCGCGCCTTCGACATGGAGGTGCGCGAGGGCGCCGGCGCCTATGTCTGCGGCGAGGAAACGGCGCTTCTGAACAGCCTCGAAGGCAAGCGCGGCATCGTGCGTGCCAAGCCGCCGCTTCCGGCCCACAAGGGCCTCTTCGACTGTCCGACCGTGATCAACAACGTGATCTCGCTCGCCTCCGTCCCCATCATCATGGACAAGGGCGCTGCCTATTATCGCGACTTCGGCATGGGCCGGTCGCGCGGCACCATCCCGATCCAGATCGCCGGCAATATCAAGCATGCGGGCCTGTTCGAAACCGCCTTCGGTCTCGCGCTCGGCGAGATCATCGATCATATCGGCGGCGGTACGGCGAGTGGCCGGCCGGTCAAGGCCGTTCAGGTCGGCGGCCCGCTCGGCGCTTATTTTCCGCGGGCGCTGTTCGACACGCCGTTCGACTACGAAGCCTTTGCCGCGCGTGACGGTCTCATCGGCCATGCCGGCATCGTCGTTTTCGACGACACCGTCGACATGCTGCACCAGGCACGCTTTGCCATGGAGTTCTGCGCCGTCGAAAGCTGCGGCAAGTGCACGCCCTGCCGCATCGGTTCGACCCGCGGTGTCGAGGTCGCCGACAAGATCGCGGCGGGCATCGAGCCCGAGAAGAACCGCGAACTGCTCGCCGATCTCTGCAATACGATGAAGTTCGGTTCGCTCTGCGCCCTTGGCGGCTTTACGCCCTATCCGGTCATGAGCGCCATGACCCATTTCCCGGATGACTTTCAGCCGGCACCGCGCGTTGAAGCGGCGGAGTGAGGAAGAAGACCATGTCTCTCATTCATGAAATCGACTACGGCACTCCTGCTTCGAAGTCCGAAAAGCTGGTGACACTGACCATCGACGGGCGCGAGGTCACGGTGCCAGAGGGTACCTCGATCATGCGCGCGGCGATGGATGCCGGCATCGAGGTGCCGAAGCTCTGCGCCTCGGACATGATGGATGCTTTCGGCTCCTGCCGGCTCTGTCTGGTCGAGATCAAGGGACGCGCCGGCATGCCGGCCTCCTGCACGACGCCGGTTGCGGCCGGCATCGAGGTCTCGACCCAGACGCCGCGGCTGAAGGACGTGCGCCGTGGGGTGATGGAGCTCTATATTTCCGACCATCCGCTCGACTGCCTGACCTGCGCTGCCAATGGCGATTGCGAGCTGCAGGACATGGCCGGTGCCGTCGGCCTGCGCGACGTGCGCTACGGCTATGATGGCGACAACCACGTCACGGCGCGCAACAATGGCGGGATCAACGCCAAATGGATGCCGAAGGACGAGTCCAATCCTTACTTCACCTATGATCCGGCCAAATGCATCGTCTGCTCGCGTTGTGTGCGCGCCTGCGAAGAAGTGCAGGGCACCTTCGCGCTGACGATCGGCGGCCGTGGCTTCGACAGCCGCGTGTCGGCCGGCATGGCCGAAGACTTCATGTCGTCGGAATGCGTCTCCTGCGGCGCCTGCGTCCAGGCCTGCCCGACCGCGACGCTCATCGAAAAGTCGGTGATCGAGATCGGCCAGCCGGAACATTCCGAAGTGACGACCTGCGCCTATTGCGGCGTCGGCTGCTCGTTCAAGGCCGAGATGCGCGGCGAGGAACTGGTGCGCATGGTGCCGTGGAAGGACGGCCAGGCCAACCGCGGTCATTCCTGCGTCAAGGGCCGGTTTGCCTATGGCTATTCCAACCACAAGGACCGCATCCTCAACCCGATGATCCGCGAGAAGATCTCCGATCCCTGGCGCGAAGTCACCTGGGAGGAGGCCTATGCGCACGTGGCCTCGGAATTCCGGCGGATCCAGTACCAGTATGGCCGCGATTCCGTCGGCGGCATCACCTCGTCGCGCTGCACCAATGAAGAGACCTATCTGGTGCAGAAGCTGGTGCGCGCCGGCTTCGGCAACAACAATGTCGACACCTGCGCCCGCGTCTGTCACTCGCCGACCGGCTACGGTCTCGGCCAGGCCTTCGGCACGTCGGCCGGTACGCAGAACTTCGACAGTGTCGAGTTCACCGACGTTGCCGTCATCATCGGCGCCAACCCGACCGACGGCCATCCGGTCTTCGGGTCGCGACTGAAGAAGCGCTTGCGCGAAGGCGCCAAGCTGATCGTCATCGATCCGCGCCGCACCGACATCGTGCGCTCTGCGCATGTGGAAGCCGCCTATCATCTGCCGCTCAAGCCCGGCACCAACGTTGCGATCCTGACGTCGATTGCGCATGTGATCGTCACCGAAGGGCTCGCCAACGAGAAGTTTATCCGCGAGCGCTGCGACTGGTCGGAATACGAGGATTGGGCGGCCTTCGTCGCAGAGCCCTATCACAGCCCGGAGGCGACCGAAGCCTATACCGGCGTGCCCGCCGATCTCGTGCGCGGTGCGGCCCGGCTCTATGCCACCGGCGGCAACGGCGCGATCTATTACGGCCTCGGCGTCACCGAGCACAGCCAGGGCTCGACGACGGTCATGGCGATCGCCAACCTCGCCATGGTCACCGGCAATATAGGCCGGCCGGGCGTCGGCGTGAACCCGCTGCGCGGCCAGAACAATGTGCAGGGTTCCTGCGACATGGGCTCGTTCCCGCACGAGCTGCCGGGCTATCGCCACATCTCCGACGACGCGACCCGCGAGACCTTCGAGAAGCTCTGGGGCGTGGCGATCTCCAACGAGCCGGGCCTGCGCATCCCCAACATGCTCGATGCCGCCGTCGACGGCACTTTCAAGGGCATCTACATCCAGGGTGAAGACATCCTTCAGTCCGACCCGGACACCAAGCATGTGGCCGCCGGCCTTGCCGCGATGGAATGCGTCGTCGTGCACGACCTCTTCCTCAACGAGACCGCGAACTACGCGCATGTCTTCCTGCCGGGTTCGACCTTCCTTGAAAAGGACGGCACCTTCACCAACGCCGAGCGCCGCATCAACCGGGTGCGCAAGGTGATGACGCCGAAGAACGGCTATGCCGACTGGGAGGTCACGCAGAAGCTCGCCCAGGCCATGGGCCTCAACTGGAACTACCGCCACCCCTCCGAGATCATGGACGAGATCGCCGCGACGACACCGAGCTTCGCGCTCGTTTCCTACGACTATCTCGACAAGATGGGCTCGGTGCAGTGGCCCTGCAACGAGAAGCATCCCGAGGGTTCGCCGATCATGCATGTCGACGGCTTCGTGCGCGGCAAGGGCAAGTTCATCCGCACCGAATATGTGGCGACCGACGAACGCACCGGCCCGCGCTTCCCGCTGCTTCTCACCACCGGCCGCATCCTCAGCCAGTACAATGTCGGCGCCCAGACACGGCGCACGGACAACGTCGTCTGGCATGCGGAGGACCGGCTGGAGATCCATCCACACGACGCCGAACAGCGCGGCATCCGCGACGGCGACTGGATCCGGCTTGCGAGCCGCGCCGGCGAGACGACCCTTCGTTCGCTGATCACCGATCGCGTGGCGCCCGGTGTCGTCTACACCACCTTCCACCACCCGACGACACAGGCGAACGTCATCACGACAGACTTTTCCGACTGGGCGACCAACTGCCCGGAATACAAGGTGACCGCGGTACAGGTGATGCCGTCGAACGGTCCTTCGGACTGGCAGGTGGACTACGACGAACAGGCCCGCCAGTCGCGCCGGATTTCCGGCAAGCTGGAGGCGGCGGAGTGATGGTTCGGGCTGCGACCGGTCATGGCGACGTTTAGGACATCCAAGACCGTTCCCGAGGCGGCTCGCCGCAACGGTGCACTTCGGGACGGCTCGCGCGCCGTGCCGGAGGAAACGCCGGTTGCCTTCAGCTATGGCGGCTCGACCCATGCGGTGATGATGGCCACGCCCGGTGATCTCGAGGATTTTGCCGTCGGCTTCAGCCTGACCGAGGGCATCATCACCGATCCCGACCAGATCGAATCGGTCGAGATCGTCTCGGAAACAATCGCAGGCAATCTCGGCATCGACCTGCAGATCGTGCTTCGCGACGAAGAGAACGACATGCTGCGCCAGCGCCGGCGGCACATGGCGGGGCCGGTCGGCTGCGGTCTTTGCGGCATCGAATCGATCGAGCAGGCGGTCAGGCCGACGCCGGATGTTTCCGGCTCGAAGCTGACGCTCTCGCAAGAGGACGTGGTCGCGGCCGTGGCGCTGCTCAACGGCCAGCAGCCGCTGCATTTCGAAACGCGCGCCGTACATGGCGCTGCCTTCTACGTGCCGGGCCGCGGCCTGATCGCCGTGCGCGAGGATGTCGGGCGCCACAATGCACTCGACAAGCTGGTGGGCGCCGCCGCGCGCGCCGGTTTCAGGGGAAGCGCCGGCGCCGTCGTCGTCACCAGCCGGGTGTCCGTCGAGATGGTGCAGAAGACGGCGGTTGTCGGCAGCCCCGTGATCATCGCCATTTCGGCGCCGACGGCGCTTGCCATCCGCACAGCCGACGCTGCGGGCATGACGCTGATCGCGCTCGTGCGCGGTGACGAGTTCGAGATTTTCACCCATGCCGAACGCATCAAGTCCGGAGCCGCCGTCGATGTCGCATGACAACACCAACGCCAAGCTGATCTACATGGCGAACCAGATCGCCACCTTCTTCAAGAGCCAGCCTGAGAGCGAGGCGGCGCAGGGCGTCGCCACCCATATCAACAAGTATTGGGAACCGCGCATGCGGCGCAAATTGTTCGAGCACATCGACAATGGCGGGGAAGGGCTGACGCCGCTGGTGCTGGAGGCGGCCGCGAAGATCAAGCGTCCGGAAGCGGCTTGACCGGCTTCATCAAACCGACGCAGCTTCTCTAAAAGTCGCCGAGACGGCGTATTTCTCGACAAGCAGGTCCTCTGAAAAGATTTAAGGGAAGGCGGCTACCGGTCGCCGCCTTCCCCATTCCCGAGCGCGGGGTGCAGGGATGTGCGCTCAGAAATTCTGCCAGCCATCCGCGGCCGGCGCCGCAGCGAGGCTTGTTCGCCCACCGCCGCGCATGGCGCGGGCGGTTGCGTGCAGGCGTGATGGTTGCGTGCGATCGTCGAGGTGACGGCTCGCGTCGATGATCTGGGCCTGCTCGCCGTAGCGGAACTGGCGGAGCAGCTCGTGCAGGGCTTCCGCCTCGCGGGCCATGGCGTGGCTTGCCGCCGTGCTCTCTTCGACCATGGCGGCGTTCTGCTGCGTCGCCTGGTCCATCGAGTTGACCGCCTGGTTGATCTCCTTGAGACCGGTCGATTGTTCTCGTGCGG
This sequence comes from Ensifer adhaerens, assembly GCF_002940685.1. GTDB lineage: Bacteria > Pseudomonadota > Alphaproteobacteria > Rhizobiales > Rhizobiaceae > Ensifer > Ensifer adhaerens_E. Next base: position 267,983 of record NZ_PNFP01000008.1, read on the forward strand.
CCTCGACGATCGCGGCGACGTTGCCGTTGATTTCCTGGACCTGGACGAGGATTTCTTCGAGCGCCGCCCCCGTCTGGCCGACCAGCGACACGCCGTTCTTGACGTGTTCGGTGGAGGTGCCGATCAGCGCCTTGATATCTTTGGCGGCACTGGCGGAGCGTTGCGCAAGCTCGCGCACTTCCTGGGCGACGACGGCGAAGCCCTTGCCGGCTTCACCGGCTCGCGCCGCCTCGACGCCGGCATTGAGCGCCAGGAGGTTCGTCTGGAAGGCGATGTCGTCGATGACGCCGATGATGTTGGAGATTTCGCGGGACGATTGCTCGATCTGGCCCATCGCGTCGATGGCGCTCTTGACCACCTTGCCGGAGCGTTCGGCGCCGGTCTTGGTCTTGGCGACCAGGCCGCCGGCCTCCTCGGCGCGGCGGCTGGAGTCCGATACGGTCGTGGTGATCTCGTCGAGCGCTGCTGCGGTCTCTTCCACCGACGCCGCCTGCTGTTCCGTGCGCTTCGACAGGTCGTCGGCAGCGGCCCGGATCTCGCGGGCGCCGGAGGCGATCGCACTGGCATTGTCGCCGACGGTTCGCATCGCCCCACGCAGCTTGGCGGTGGCATCGTTGAAGTCGGTGCGCACCGCTTCCATGCTCGGCACGAAAGGCGTGTCGAGGTTTCGCGTCAGATCGCCTTCGGCGAGCGCCCTCAGGCCGGCGCCGAGGTTGTTGATGGCGCTCATGCGCTCGCTGACATCGGTCGCGAACTTGACGACCTTGTAGACCTTGCCGCTGAAGTCGCGGATCGGGTTGTAGGCCGCCTGGATCCAGATCTCCTTGCCGCCCTTGCCGTAGCGTACGAACTCGTTGGAGAAGAACTCGCCGGCGGCCAAGCGTTTCCAGAAGTCGGCATATTCGGCTGTGCGGGCGTAGTTCGGCTCGCAGAACATGCTGTGATGCTTGCCCTGGATTTCCTGGAGGCTGTAGCCGAGTGCGGCGCAGAAATTTTCGTTCGCCGTCAGGATCTCGCCCGATGGCGTGAACTCGATCACCGCCTGGGAGCGGGAGATCGCGTCGAGCTTGCCGGCATCTTCCGTGGCCCTTGCCTTGGCGGCGGTGATGTCGGTTGCGAACTTGACCACCTTGTAGGGCTTGCCGTTGCGGGTGACGGGGTTGTAGCTCGCCTGGATCCAGATTTCGCGGCCGCCCTTGGCGATGCGCTTGTAGGCATTGGCATCGAATTCGCCGCGGCCGAGCCGGGCCCAGAAGTCGCGGTACTCCTGCGTCTGGGCGTAGTCGGCGGAGCAGAACATGCGGTGATGCTGGCCGACGATTTCCTGGAGGCTGTAGCCGATAGCGGCGCAGAAGTTCTCATTGGCGGTGAGGATATTGCCGGTCAGGTCGAACTGGATGATGGCCTGCGACTTCGAAAGCGCGGCGATGATCTGGCTCGCGTCTGCAATTTTTCCGAGAGCGAACATGGTAACCCTCTGATCTCGTTTGTTTGGCTTAAGCCGGGGCTTCGTGCCTCATTTGACAGGGCTTGCGGGGCCAGAGCGGCGCAACTCCCGGACTAGGACAAATACCGGCAACCCGAATAATGTCTGGTCGTCCTGCGCCGGCCCAATCCGGTCAGCGCTTTCGTGCTTCGTGAAGGAGTTCGAACTACCGGGCTTCATGCCCAAGGCGCCGTGTTGATACAATCTAGGTTAGTGACATGACTATTAAGCAGGTGTTAAAATAGCAACTATCAAATCTCAGTTGTAAAAACTCATATATCCAATTTTAGTTGAATTAGTTCCTCCTGTTTTTCTAAAGTATTGCCCGTTGACTGGGCAAATAACCAACAAAAAAGCCGCCCCACGATACGTGGAACGGCCTTGATTGTCGCTTGCCGGTTGCTTTAGGCGGCGAGTTCCTCGACCTCGCGTTCCTTGAACATGCGGGCAAGATTGAGGAAGCAGATCATGCCGGTCTCATTGGCGATGATGCCTTCGGCGAAGCTCTTGTCGAAAGACGCCGTCACTTCCGGCACCGGCTGAACCTGGCTGCCCTGGACCGTGAGGATATCCGACACGCGGTCGACGACGAGACCGATCACCATGTTGTGCACCTCGGCGACGACGATGGCGCTGCGCTCGTTGGCGGTCGTCGATTTCATGCCGAGCTTGTGGGCGAGATCGATGATCGGGATCACCGTGCCGCGCAGGTTCATGACGCCGATCACTTCCGGCGGCGAATGCGGGATCGGCGTCGAGGGCGCCCAGCCGCGGATTTCGCGGATCGTCGTCGTCTTGACGCAGAATTCCTGGTCGTGGAGGCGGAACGCAATGATTTCCAGCGTCTCGCCGTCGAAACCGGCCGTCCTGAGTGTGCTTGTCATCGAAGGTCCTTCCAGCTTTCCGGTCGACGCCTCTGGGCGCGACACCGCCAAACTCCAGATCTCTCCATATGGCTGCCGGCGCGTGAGGCGCGGCCAATGATCCGTCGAGGAGAGATCTTTACAATCCGCCGATCACATCCGGCGGGGCGCAGCTGCATCATGCGCGGAGGAACCGCTTTGCGCTTTGGGAAAGGACTATAGGCCGGGATTCGTTAAGACTTGCTTTTGCAAATGCTTACGAAGGATCCGCCCCGAGAGAGACCCGGGGCGGAAACGATCTCAGATCAGGCGGAGGCGAGAACCGCCGCAAAGTGCTCGACCGCCCAGTCGACCTGATCGGCGGTGATGACCAGCGGCGGCGCGATGCGGATCGTGTCGCCATGGGTGTCCTTGGCAAGGATGCCGCGCTCCTTCAGGGCTTCGCAGTACTTGCGCGCGCCACCGGCTTCCGGCACCAGCTCGACGGCCAGCATCAGGCCGCGGCCGCGGACTTCCTTGATGATGTTGGAGCGGATGTCGGTGAGGCCCTTCTGGAAGCGCTCGCCCATCTTAGCCGAGTTTTCGATCATGCCTTCTTCGGTCAGCGCCTTCAGCGCCGCGCGGGCGATGGCGCAGGCGAGCGGGTTGCCGCCGAAGGTCGAGCCATGCTGGCCGGGCTTCAGCACGCCGAGCACTTCCGAGTTGGAGAGCACGGCCGAGACCGGATAGAAGCCGCCGGACAGCGCCTTCCCGATCAGCGTCACGTCGGCCTCGATCGCCTCATGCTCTTCGGCAAGCAGCTTGCCGGTGCGGCCAAGGCCGGTCTGGATCTCGTCGAGGATCAGCGTGATGCCGTGTTTGGTGCAGAGTTCGCGCACCGTCGTGAAGTAGCCTGCCGGCGGGACGATGACGCCGGCCTCGCCCTGGATCGGCTCGACGAGGAAGGCGACGGTGTTTTCGTTGATTGCAGCGCGGAAGGCATCGATGTCACCGAAGGGCACGACCCGGAAGCCCGGAGCAAACGGGCCGAAGCCGGTGCGGGCGTCCGGATCGGTCGAGAAGCCGACGATGCCCATGGTGCGGCCATGGAAGTTGTTCGAGCAGACGATGATCTCGGCCTTGTTCTCGGCGACGCCCTTGACCTCGTAGCCCCACTTGCGCACCGCCTTGACGGCGGTCTCGACCGCTTCGGCGCCGGAGTTCATCGGCAGCACCTTGTGCGAGCCGGTCAGCGCCGCGATCTCTTCGTAGAAATGCGCCAGCTGGTCGTTGCGGAAGGCGCGCGAGGTCAGCGTCAGCTTCTGCGCCTGTTCCATCATCGCCTTCAGGATCTTCGGATGGCAGTGGCCCTGGTTGACGGCGGAATAGGCCGAAAGGCAATCGAGGTAGCGATTGCCCTCCATGTCCCAGACATAGACGCCTTCGCCGCGCGAGAGCACCACGTCGAGCGGCTTGTAGTTATGGGCGCCGAGCCGGTATTCGGTTTCGATCAGGGCTGCCGTCGTGTTCATGCATGATCCTCCGTTTGTCTTCTACAGCGCCGCGCGTCTGATCAGACGCGCAAGGGTCGCTGTAGCACTTTGATTTTCTGCATAATTTTTCCTTGAAACCAGTTCGTTTCAAGGAATTGCAGGGTCTCAGGCGCTGCGGGTCGGCCGGTCGAGCACGCGGCGGCCAAAGAGGCTTGCCGTCAGTTCGACCAGGACGCGCGCGCTCTTGCCACGGTCGTCGAGGAAGGGGTTGAGCTCGACGACGTCGAGCGAGGACACGAGGTCGCTTTCCCAGAGCATTTCCATGATCAGGTGCGCTTCGCGGAAGGTGGCGCCGCCCGGAACGGTGGTGCCGACACCGGGGGCCAGTTCCGGATCCATGAAGTCGACGTCGAGGCTCACGTGCAGCAGGCCGTTTGCGGCGCGAACCTCTTCGAGGATCTGGCGCATGATATGGGCCATGCCGAGTTCATCGACAGCGCGCATGTCATAGACGCGCACGCCATGTTCTGAGATCTCTTCGCGTTCGCGGTCGTCGACCGAGCGGATGCCGACCTGGAAGACCTTCTTCGGATCGACGAGCGGACGGTCGGCGGGCAGGATCGGGGCGAACTCGGCCTGGCCGCAGAAATAGGCAACCGGCATGCCGTGCATGTTGCCGGAGGGCGACGTCGACGGCGAGTTGAAATCGGCATGCGCGTCGAGCCAGAGCACGAAGAGCGGCCGGCTGACATCGGCGGCGTAGCGCGCCATGCCGGATACGCTGCCCATCGAGAGCGCGTGGTCACCGCCGAGGATGATCGGGAAGTGGCCCTTGCGCACGGTGTCGTGCACGGAATCATGCAGTGCGCGCGCGAAGGCTGCGACGATCTGCAGGTTGTTGGCGCCCGGGTGGTTGGCGAGATCGCGCGCCGGAAGCGGTTTGACGTCGCCGTCGTCGTGAACCGTGTGGCCGAGGTCGCGCAGCACCGTGTCGATGCCGGCGATGCGCAGGGCCGTTGGGCCCATGGCCGCGCCGCGCCGTCCAGAACCTTCCTCGATGGGTGCGCCGATCAGCGTGATGGTCGTCATGTCCGCCCGATTCCTTCCTAAAGATAATTCCGACATGTTCCCGGTTGGGATCGCGCAGATTATGGCGAAAATGGGCGTCGGCAAAAAGATGGAAAACTGCCGATTAGCGAGCTAAAATCGACAGATTGATAAGTCCGATTTTACAAAGTGACAGACTATGGATGATCTCGACCAGGCGCTCATCAGCGCACTGCGCCAGAATGCGCGCATTCCCGTTTCGACGCTATCGGAAATGACCGGTGTGTCGCGGGCGACCGTCGCGGCCCGCATCGACAGGTTGGTGGCCAATGGCACGATCGCCGCCTTCACGATCCGCACCGGCGCGGAAATTCCGACATCCGGTGTGCGCGCGGTCGTCATGATCGAGGTGCACGGCAAGATGGCCGATCGCGTCGCGGAACATTTGCGCGGCCTGCCGCAGGTCAAGGCGCTGCACAGCACGAATGGCCGCTGGGACTTCATCGCCGAACTGGAAGACCGCGATCTCGTCTCCTTCGACGAGACGCTGCGGCGCATCCGCCTGATCGACGGCATCACTGTTACCGAGACGAATATCCTGTTGAAAACCAGCAAGATGACCGGCGCGTTCTAGTCTTTTGCCGGGTCCTCAACCGGTGGCGAAATCACGGCTCGGAGTCGAATTGTTCTTGCTTTGTTCTAATGTTTCGCTATGATGGCCGCCTCACCCAAGATGGAGGATGTCATGGTTGCCAATGGCGGCAGGCTTGCCGATCGGCAGATCTGTGTGAAGCTGTTTGTCAGGCATGGCGACGAGGATCGCGCCATCGCCTTTTACCGCGAGGCGCTGGGCGCCGAGCTTCTGCAGCGGCATGAATGGCCGAGCGGCATTTTGACGAGTGCGGATCTGAGGATTGGGGAATCGGTGTTCCGGATTGCCGGGGCCAATCCGCGCCGCGACGCGGAGCCCAAGCTCGGCGGGCCGCGCTCGCCGCATGCGCTCGGCACGACGGCGGTGATCCTGGAGCTGCATGTGCGCGACGTCGATCGTGTCATCGGCCGCGCGATCGGCGCCGGGGCGAGCCTTCGCAATGCGGCCGAAACCCTGTCGACGGGCGACCGCGTCGGCGCCTTCATCGATCCCTTCGGCCATATATGGGCCCTATTCAACGCGATCGAAGACGCCGATATCGTCGATCTGAGCATCGAGGCCCGCAACGCCGCCTGAGGCGTTGCGGGCCTTTCGTTGCACGCGTAGCCGAGCGGGGAGGGGTGCCGCTTGCCAACAGGCGATCAGAAGAACTCGTCGAGCAGGCAGTAGAAATCGCGTTTCTTGGGGTCATCCTTGTCGACGCCGTAGCGCGTGAGAAACGGCTGTACCCATTCCTCACCGAGATTGTAGGCGATGCTGCGGCAGGCGAGCGCGATGTCCTGACAGGGGTCGGCGACACCCAGGCGGCTGCAATCGATGAAGCCGGAAAACCGGCCGTTCTTCTCGATGATATTCGGCAGGCAGGCGTCGCCGTGGGTGACGACGAGCGTGTCGGCCTGGGGCTTGCGGGCCTGCAGTTCGGCAAAGAGATCTGCTGCCGTGCGGCCGAGCCGCGTTTCGTCGAAGTCGCTTTCATCGATCACGCCGGCGCAGGTGCGCGCCTTCGCGATGGCGATGCGCTTTTCGACCCGGTGATCAAAGGGGCAGGTGGCGACATCGAGTGCATGCAGTCGCTTCAGTGCGTCCGCGAGGATGACGATCTGGTCCTTGGGCGACAGCGTCGCGGAGGCAAGGTCCGTGCCTTCGACCGCTTGCAGCAGCAGCCAGTTCGTTTCCGCGTCGAAGGCGCGGGCGATCACGCGCGGACAGGGCATGCCCTTGGACGCCAGCCAATCAAGCCGCGCCGCCTCGTCGACGAATTCGCTGAACGGACCGGCTTCCTCGACCTTCAGCACCAGCATGGGGCGGTCCGGCGCCTTCAACAGAAAGATGCTCGAGTCGGATTGCCCGAGCAAATCACGGTTCCATTGATAGCCGGCGACAAGGGGACGGAACGGGTCGGGCAGTTCGGGATGCGGAAAAGAAGAAGGCAAGACAACCACCTGAAAAATGAATGAAACAAAGGGGGCGCGGTCGCGCGCCGATGCCGATGTAGGTTTGGCAAAGTGGCAATTCCACGGATTGTTTCCGCAAGTTTCGACTGCGCGTGCCGCCAGAGCGCCTTTCATCGCACGTCTTCGCCAAATCTCCGTCAAAACTTCGCAAAGACCGCTCGGGCCGACCGCAAGGTCATCCTTTGAACGTGTTTCGAGGAGGTGCGCATGGGCGTGAACCACAATGAACTGCTGTTGGCGGCCGAATGCGCCGACCGTCTCGGCCTCACCATCCGCGCCCTCAAGGTCTATGAGGATCGTGGCCTGATAACGCCGCGGCGGACGGAGCAGAAATGGCGCCTCTACGGTGCCGTCGAAATTGCGCGGCTGACGGAAATCCTGGCCTTGAGGCGGCTTGGCCTCAGCCTCACCCGGATTACCGAAATGCTTGCCGGCACCCCGCCTGCTCTCGGGCAAACGCTGGCCGTCCAGCAGTCGGCGTTCTCGGACTTGCGCGACCGCGTCGACCACAGCCTGTCCTTGATCGATGCCGCTCTTCGGAAGATCGAGCGCGGCGACGCCGTCTCGATCGACGAACTCGTCGTGCTTGCGAGGGACACCGGGATGACCGGCCTGTCACCCGACGCCGGCGCATGGCGCCGTTACGAGCAGACGCGTCCGCGCCGGGAGGCTTCGTTGGTTTCAGAGAATGGCTGGGCGTGACGCAGGTCGTGCAGGAACGCGCAGCGGGTTGCGCTGACGACAGGCCTGATTCAAGAACTTAAAGCGCCGGGCGTGGCTGAAGGCCGTGGCGGACCTGGCCGCCGAGACGGGTCATCGTCGAAATGAACCCGCGGATCGCGATCGGTCCGCGGGTTTTCTCGCTCCCGCGGAGCGGAGCCGGCGGTATTCGCCGGCTGCCGCTCAATATTCCTTTTCGAAGAAGACGCCGCCGGAGGCCGAGCCGTCGCCGGCCGCCGATCCCTTGAGCTTCACGCCCTTGCCGACATCGAGGTTGATGACCGCCTTGCTGGAGGCGGAATCGGAGCCCTGCTGCAGTTCGATATAGGTGCGGTCGTTGAGATATTTGCCGGCGCGCACGGAAGCGCCGCCGTTCTCGTCGGTGGTGACGTCGAGATCGTCGACGCCGAGCTTGTTGCGCAGGCCGTCGAGCAGCGACGTCGAGCCGCCGCCGGCGAGCTGGCTGACCGCGGAGGCAAGCTGGGCGATCTGGAAGGCCGACAGGTTCGACAGCGACCGGTTGAAGATCAGCTGCGCCAGGATCTCGTCCTGGGGCAGGGCCGGCGACGAGGAGAAGGCGATCTGCGGATTGTTGGCGAGACCCGCGACCGAGACGGTGATGGTGGTCGCGCCGACGCTGGACGTTGCCTTGAGATCGAGCGTCGGGATGAGGTCGCCGCCAAAGCCGATATTGCCGTCGGTGAAGGTCAGGCGCTTGCCGAGAATTTCGAGGCGCCCGCGACGCATTTCGAAGCCGCCGGACACGATCGGCTGCACGGCGGTGCCGCGGATCGTCAGATTGCCACCGAGTTCCGCGTCGATGCCGCGACCGCGCACGAAGACCTGTTGGGCGTTGACGCCGAGATCGAAGGCGATGACACCGCTGGCATTGGCGCCGGCGGCCGGGACCTCGTCCTTGCGCAGGTCCTTGACCATCCTCTGCACCTTGGGCGGCGCATTCTTGTGCTTGATGTCGATCGCAGACAGTGAGGTCGGCAGCTTCTCCGGAATGGTGATCGATGCCTTGCGGATCGTGACCTTGCCGCCGAGAGTTGGGGTCGAGACCAGGGGGCCGGTGAGCGTCAATTCACCGGCAAGGTTGGCGTTGAACAGCGTGCCGTCGACGTAGGTTGCATTGTTCAGCTTGATCGTCAGGTTGGCCGGGAAGCCGGAGCCGGGTACGGTGCCGACCGTGCCTGACGCCTCGACCGAGCCGCCGGTCGCGAGATTGGCCGAGAGCTTGGAGATCGTCGCCTGCTTGCCGTCGAGCGCGATATTGGCGGTCAGGTTGTTGAGCGCCAGGTTGCGGCGCACGTCGACGAGGCGGCCGCCCGACGTCGTGATCGTGCCGGCGATCTGCGGCGTCTTGGCCGAGCCGGAAATCGCGACGTCGACGTTTGCCTGGCCCGTGAGCGTAAAGCCCTTTTCCGCCATCAGGTTGGCGATGAGGGCGAAGGGAACGTTGCCGTTGAATTTCATCGCGATCGGCATGTTGCCGCCGATATCGACAGTGCCGCCGCCCTTGAAGGAAAGGCCACCGGCGCCCGAAAGCGTCGTGTCGAGCGTGACCTTGTTGTTGGCGAACCTGCCGTTGGCGGTGACGTCGAAGGCGGCGACGCCGGCCGTACGCGCTGCGGCGAGCGAGGCGCCCGACCATTTCAGATCGTAGGCGACCACGGGCGCGGACGCTGCACCGTCGACATCGACGGTGCCGGCGATCGTGCCCTCGGCGCCGAGACCAGGTGCAAAGGCGTTGACGAGTGCTGCGGGAAGCGCATTGAGCTTGGCCGTGAGGTCGAGTTTTTCGCCGGCGGTGCCGTTGACGGCGACGGTGCCCTTCGAGGCCTGGATCGTCAGTCCGTTGAGGCGGACGATGCCGTTCTCGATGACGATCGTCGTCGGCTGCGCCAGCTTCAGCGGGATGCCCTTCGGCGTCGCGCCAAAGGATGCGAGGCGGATTTCGGTGCGGCCCTTGGCACTGGTGAGATCGCCCTTGGCGGTCAGCGGGCCGCCGTCATACTTGCCGTCGACGGCAAAGCCGGTGCGGCCGGCCTGCTGGGTAAAATCGACGGCAAGTCCGGAAACCCGGTTTTCGCCCTGCGCGATGGTTTCGGCGCGGACGGTGCCCTTGATCGCAAGGGCCGCAACATCGGCGATGGTGATGTCGGCGGTGGGCCTGGAGATCGTCAGCGCATCGCGCTTGATGCCGCTGCCGCCGGCCTTGACCACGACGGAGGTGATGCCGTTTTCGGTCTTGATGGCGGCCGAGCCGTTGAGGTCGCCGGAGGCTTTCTGCCCGGCCATGGCCGCCAAGAGACCGAGATCGGGCAGGTTGAAATCGATCGTGCCGTCCGGCTTGAAATCGGGAGTAAAATTGATCGCCCCGGTCAGCTTGTTCTCGCCGATTCGGGCTTCAAGTACCGGAATGGCGGTGCGGCCATCCTTGGAGACGACGTCAGCCTTGACGTCGATCGCCTGGCCGTCGAGCGCGCCGGTTGCCGTCAGGCTTGCCTGCGGGCTCGAAGGGTTGGCCTTGGCGTCGGCCTTGACGTTGAGGTCGCTGAGCGTGCGCCCGGCCAATGTCGCGCCGCTCGAGGTCAGCTCGGCCTTGATGCCGAGTTCCGAAAGCGGGCCGGTCACGGCGGCGGTGAACTCGGCCTTGCCCTTGGCGTCGGCAAGCAGCTTGCCGAGATCGGGCAGGGTGCCCTTGAGATCGGCCGTCAGGTTGCTCTCCGCCAGAGCAACGGTGCCGGCCGCCTCGATCGTGCTCGACTTGAGGTCGAGACCCTCGACGGTGACGCTGCCGTCGCTTGCCGTCTTCACCTCGCCCGAGAGTGCGATCGTGCCGTCGAACTTCGCCGCGGCCGCCGGCGGCAGGGCGCCTGGAACGGCAAAGAGCTTGAAGGCGGCGGAAACCGTGTTCTCGTCGCGATAGAAGGCGCCGGTGAGCGAGCCGCCGATGCCGGGGCTTTCGATCGTCACCGGATTGAAGGCGATGTTTTCCTTCGTCACCGACAGGTTGGCGTCAATCTTCAGCGGCACCTGGACCAGGCGCGCAAGGTTGGCGTCGTTGAAGCCGGCCTCGCCCACCTCGATCACGGCCTTCACCGGGCCGGACTGTGCCTGGAGATTGAAGCGGTCGCTACGCGCCGAAAGCTTGACTGCGCCGAGCGCCACGTCCGGCAGCGCCACCGAGGCGACGTCCGCGGCGATGTCAAGATTGGCGGCCTGCGCGTCGCCGATCAGCGACAGGTCAACGGCATTGACCTTGGCCTGCGCTTCGCCCTTCTGCAGCGGCCAGCGGAAGTCGATCGCGCCGTTGGTGCCGGCGAGCCTGGCCTTGAGGTTGTTCTCGCCCTTGCTGTCATAGGTGCCGAAGGCGGCAAAGGAGAGCGCGCCCGTCGTCACATGCGCCTTGTCGACCTGAACCAGCCCCTGGTCGTTGAACGCGGTGGCGATGTCGATCCTGGTCTCGCCCTTAAACATCGGGCGCAGCGCCGGGGGCATCAGCGCGCCGAAGCCACCGCCGCCGTCGACGGTCAGCCGATGCATTCCGTCAGGCGTCTGGACGTGGCGACCGCCGAGCTTGAGGATTTCGCTGCCGTCGAGTGCTGCCGTGGCGCTGCCCGCCCAGTCGGAAAGAGGGCCTTCGCCGGTCAGCTTGATGTTGACCGAGGGTTCGTTGGGCAGGCGAAGAAGCTTTGCCAATACGCCGTTTGCGGGCTCGTCCACGGTTGCTTCGAGCTTCAGTTCGTTGCCCGCCGGATTGAAGACGATATCGGCGACCGCGCGGGCCTCCGGCCGGTCGCGCTGGGCGGCAGCGAGCCCAAGGGCGATGCTTTCGTTGGTGGCGTCGATCTTGCCGCTGGCGGTCAGGAACTGGTCTTCGCCTGCTATCGCCTTGCCGATGATGATTTCCTTCATGTCGATCGCGTCGATCTTGACGTCGACGGGAAGCGCAAAGGTCGAGCGGACTTCCTTGGTCTCGGTGGAGGGGATCGGCAGGCGTTCGACGCGCACCGTGCCGGCCGAGAGCGCTGCGGCCTCGAAGCGGAAGGCGAGAAGGGCCGCCGGCGACCAGTTGAGCTTGAGGTCGCGCACCTCCGCATAAATACCTTCACCGTCGAGCAGCGTGATGCTTCCGGCCGTAAACTCGCCCGTCAGCAGCGCGCTCGGATCGGCGATCCGCACGATCTGGTCAGGCGTTGCCGCATATTTCTCGATCGCCCAGGCAACGAGGCGAGCGCCAGGTGTCGTGAAGCCCACGAACGCGAGGAGAAGGAGGGCAACGACCGCGATCACGCTAAGCAAGCGCAGCGTCGCGCGAAGGAAGCGGACGACCTGATTCATCATTTACCCATAACGCAAGTTGCGCTGCAGCGGAATCTCCGCGGGTGGAAACTATCAACCGAAGACGGCAATTTGCTTGTTCCTGCGGGAGAAACGGCGCGCGTCAGAAGGATTGCCCGATACCGGCATAGATGCCGTACTTGGTGCCGCCCGGATACTTGTTGAGCGGCACCGCGAAGTCGAGACGGATCGGTCCGAAAGGCGTCGCATAGCGCAGGCCGATGCCAGCACCGGCGCGGATGTCGGAAAAGTCGGGCGTCGTCTTTGCCGAGACCGTGCCGGCGTCGATGAAGGGAACGACGCCGATCGTATCGGTGATCGCGATGCGGGCTTCGAGCGAGGCGTTGACATAGGAGCGCCCGCCGGTCTCCTCGTTGTCGGAATTGCGCGGGCCGATCTCCTGGTAGGAATAGCCGCGCACCGAGCCGCCACCGCCGAGATAGAAGCGACGGTTTGCCGGAATGTCCTCAAGCCCACTGCCGCCGACCAGCACGCCGGCGCCGATCTTGCCGGCAAGCACGAAGCGCTTCTCGTCGCCGAGCGCATGGTAGCCCGATGCCGAGGCTTCGAAGGACGAGAAGAAGGTCTGGCCCTTGATCTCGTAGCTCGGCTTGGCGTTGATCATCGCCCGATAGCCTTCGGTCGCGTTCAGCTTGTCGTTGCGGGTGTCGCGCACATATTCGAGCGGGATGGCAGCCGTCAGGTAGGAATTCGAGCCGAAGGCGTCGTCGATGTTGGCCCAACTCAGCTCACCGCCGCCGGAGAATGTGTCGGTCGGCGAGAGTTCGAAAGTCGCGCCGGCCGCCCCCGTCAGGATCTTGGCGCGGTAGGCGTCCGGGTCCTGGATGTTGGCCTTGAGGCTCGCGGTAAAGGTCGAGGCGGGGCCGAAGGCGCCGGGTTTGGCAAAGAGGATGCCGACCGAATAGTCGAGCTTGTCCAGTTCCTTGGTCTCGCCGATGCGATCGACCGAGCCCTCGATGCGCAGCGATTCAGCGCGGCCGAAGAGGTTGCGGTGTCCCCAGTAGCCCGAAAGCCCGAGGCCGTCGGTGGTCGAGACCTGGGCGCCGAAGCCGAAATACTTGTGCTTGCCTTCGGACACCTCGATCTTCATCGGGATCGATCCATCAGGCGAAAGCGTGTTGGCTTCCTTGATGGTGACGCTCGAAAAGACCCCGAGCTGGCGCAGGCGCTCGGAGGCCTTGCGGATGTCCTCGGGCGAATAGGGGCGGCCTTCGTTGAGCCGCGAATAGTCGCGCACGAAGCCGGGATCGACGGTCTTGGTGCCATCGACGCTCACCTCGCCGACAGGTGCTACCGGTCCGCCGGCGGCGCCGATAACGATGTCGACGGTCGAATTGGCGTGATTGGCGACGGCACTGCGCTCGGTGAGCTTGGCGAGCGGCCGGCCCTGCTCGCGCAGGTCGTTGACGACCTTCTCGCCCGCCTTGATGATGAGGGTCGAGTCGGCGCGCGCGCCGGCGGGCAGGCCGTAATCGGCCGGATTGAAGCCGGCCGCATCACCCACGAAGCGAACCGAGCCGACCTTGAAGACGGGGCCCGGCGTTACCGTGACGCTGACCGGGATCGGCTTGCCGTCCGGGAAGGACGGATCGGGCGGCAGGCTGTCGATGTCCTGGCCGTTGACGCGGATGGCTATGGTGCCGCCGTAGCGGGCCTTTTCGTAGAGTGCGGCAAGCAGCCGGTCGCGGTCGTCACGCGCCCGGATCGCAAGGCCGAGATCGCCGGAGACCGGCTTTTCCTGGCCCTGGACGAGCTGCGAGCTGTTTTCCAGCGCTTCCTTCAGTTCCTTGTCGTCGGTGCCGGCATCGAAGGTGAGCGAATAGTTGACGGGGTCGATGACTGGCGCCTCTTCCTCGTCGCTCTCGAAGAACTTCATGCCGAAGAGCTTGAAGGCGTAGGCCTTTTCAGCGGAAAGCGGGCCAAGCGCGCACGAAAAGGCAACAGCAAACGCAGTCGCTGCCTTCCAGTACGCAATACTCGACCGTGGTGGGGACATTCGCTTCCGCATCCCGTCTTCAGGCGACCCAATACAAACTGCCTGCTTATGCGGCCGGGTCACTATCGCATGCCTAAGGTTTTCCATTTGTTAACGATGACCACCCGCTGCATCCACCCCCGATGCCGAATTTCGGTGCCGATTTCGTCGAAAAAGCACGGAAATGTTGTCAGCGCAGCACAACCATCGGCTCCGCGGCGCCGACAACCACGCTGGCGCCGGGCCTCTTTTGCAGGCTTGGCCCCGCCTGGTCCGTCGTGCCGAGCCGCTATGCCGCCTCGGGCAGCGCCCGCAATTGCGGTACGCCGGACGCGATGATGACGAGGAACTGGATGAGGAAGCCGGCCGCTGCGACGGCAAGGCAGGCCTCGACGCCGAAGCGCGTGGCGACGACGGCTCCGAGTGCTGCGCCGATCGGCCGCGCGCCAAAGGTGGCGGTGGTGATGAAGGCCGATACGCGCCCCAGCATCGCATTGGGCGTGACGGCCTGTCGCAAGGTCAGCGTGGCGATCGACCAGAGCACCGGACCGGCGCCGAACAGGAAGAAGCTCAAGCCGGCGAGCGCGCCGGAGGGAACCCAAATGGTCGAGAGCATCACGGCGGCGGCCGTCAGCCCACCGAGCGGCCCAAGGACGATCATCAGGCCGAAGGGGACGCGGCGCGCAATGGCGGGTGCTGCGAAGGCGCCGAGCATCATGCCGGTGCCATAGATGCCGAGCGTGACGCCGACGCCGGTCGCCGTCAGCCCAAGGGTTTGAATGGCATAGGCGACATAAATCGCCTGCAGCACGAACCACGCCGTATTGAAGACGATGGCCGTCACCAGGATGGGCCTGAGCAGCGCGTGACCGGCCAGGAACCGGGCGCCTTCCGTCAGATCCTGAAGGAGCTTGCGCCTGGGACTGGCTGGCTGCTGGTGGTCGCTAAGGCCGGCAAGCAGGACGACGGAGAGAAGGGAGAGGCACGTGGCGGCGACATAGGCAAGCGACGCGCCGGTCCATGCGACGATCGCGCCGCCGATCGCAGGTCCGCCGGAATAGGCGAGGCTGCGGGCGAGTTCCATCCAGCGGTTGGCGTCGCCCAGCTGGGCGCGGGGAACGATCGCCGGGATCAGCGCTGGCGCGGCGACATTGTAACAAACCGTGCCGATCGCACCGACGAAACCCATGACCGCAAGCAGCGGCAGTGACAGCAGGCCGCTGACCATCAAGAGCAAGGTGGCGACCAGGGACAGGGCGCGCAGGATTTCCGAGGAGACCATCAGCCTGCGTCTCGATGCGCGGTCGGCAATGAGGCCGGCGGGAATGGAGAGCAGGAGGAAGGGAAGCGTCTGGGCCATCTGCAGCCAGCCGGTTTCCGCAGGGCCCGCGGCGAGCAGAAGCACGGCCGCGAGCGGAGCGGCCGCGAGCGCCATCTGCTCGGAGAACTGTGCAAACAGGTTGGACCAGCCGATTCGCTTGAAGGCCGGGGGCAGGGCGATGTTTTCCGGTTTCGACATGAGGAGCCTCGATCATTTAGGTCGGGGCCACGAAACGGATTTGCGTGAAGAAGAGCCACCCGGTTTCTGCGCGCCCGGCCATTTGGGTGAGGCGCGCGTCGTTTTTGTCGTGATCGCTGCCTGCCGCAACGAAAAACCCCCTCACGGCGACTGCCAGGAGGGGGAACTGTGCCGTCGGTGCGCTTGCGCTGCGCCTCAGGACGATCGTTCCTGCTGCGCCTTAGCGCGGGCAGGAGTCGATGTAGCGGCGGCCGTAACGGTCGCGGTAGTAGCACTGGCCGGGCTGTTCGGTGACGTTGCCGATGACTGCGCCCGAGACACCGCCGATGGCTGCGCCGACCGCTGCGCCACGGACGTCGCCGGTAACCGCGCCACCGATGATCGCGCCGGAAACGGCACCGATTCCGGCGCCCTTTTCCGTCTGGGTGCAGCTTGCGACCGACAGGGCGACCAGCACCAGTGCGATGGCTTTCTTCATGTTGTTCTCTCCGATCTCTACGGATCTCAAGCCTATCGCTCAGTCCGTCCCGTGGATGATGGCGAAGCCGGGCACATCCCGCTCCACCTGAACTTGCAATTCGGAAAATACGCGGTCCCCATCGAAAGTCTACGGGAGCGCTGCGGTTTCTTCCTGGCGGCAAGATAATGATATCGTTCCTGAACGGGACATGAAGGCTCAGTTCCCCGAGATACAACCGGCGTGGAAAAATTTTATCGTCCGGTGGGCAGGGGCGGTTGCGGCATTCCAAAAAAAGACAAATGATACAAACAAGCCTGCAAAATCCGGAGGAGCGGATCCGTGGGCGACGGGCATCGATATCAGTTGGCGCGTACCCTAGTCGCGTGAACCATCTCACCCGACTTTCCGGCCGCGCTCGTGTTGGCATTGACCGACCCCGGAGGAGCGAAATGGCGAAAGTAACGATGACGGTCAACGGCCGTCAGGTGAGCGGTCATTGCGACGACCGCACATTGCTGGTGCAATTCATACGTGAAAATCTCGGACTGACCGGAACCCATGTCGGCTGCGATACCACGCAGTGCGGCGCCTGCGTCATCCATATGGACGGAAAATCGGTCAAGAGCTGTTCCATCCTTGCCGCGCAGGCGGCAGGCTCCACGATCACCACCATCGAAGGGCTCGCCGCCGACGGCGAGCTGCACCCGGTACAGGCGGCGTTCAAGGCCAATCACGGCCTGCAATGCGGCTTCTGCACGCCCGGCATGGTGATGACGGCCGTCGACATGATCCGAAGGCATCAGGGCCAGCTGGACGAGGCAACGGTGCGCGCCGAACTTGAAGGCAATATCTGTCGCTGCACCGGCTACCACAACATCGTCAAGGCGATCCTTGCCGCCGCCGCCGAGATGAGCGGCGCCCGCGTGGCTGCAGAATAGCGGTAGATTTAAGGGCGACTCTCGCCCCTGACGCATGTCATCGAGAGACTGTCGCTGGATATCTCGGGAGGAGATAGGCAATGGGCGTTGAAGGCATCGGCGCGCGCGTGGCGCGCAAGGAGGACAAGCGGTTCCTGACCGGCAAGGGCCGCTATACGGACGACATGTCCGTGCCGGGCATGAAATATGCGGTGTTCGTGCGCAGCCCGCACGCGCATGCGAAGATCGTGAAGGTGGACGCGTCTGCGGCCAGGGGCATGCCCGGCGTGATCGGCGTGCTCGACGGCAAGCAGCTGCTCGCCGACGGTATCGGCAACCTGATCTGCGGCTGGATGATCCACTCCAAGGACGGATCGCCGATGAAGATGGGCGCCTGGCGGCCGCTTGCGCACGAGACGGTGCGCTATGTCGGCGATGCCGTGGCGATCGTCGTTGCCGACAGCGTGGCCGAAGCGCGCGATGCGGCCGAGGCCGTCGTCGTCGAGTACCGGGAACTGCCCGTCGTCATCGACGCCACGAGGGCACTCGAAGCCGGACAGCCGCAACTGCATCCCGAGGCGCCGAACAACCTGATCTTCGACTGGCAGATCGGCGACGAAGCGGCGACCGACACGGCGATCGCAGCGGCGGCCCATGTCACCGAGGTCACCATCCACAACAACCGGCTCTCGCCCAACCCGATGGAGCCGCGCGCGGCCCTCGGCATCTACGACGCCGGCGACGACCACTACACCTGCTACACCACCAGCCAGAACCCGCATGTGGCCCGGCTGGTGATGAGCGCCTTCTATAATGTCGCCCCGGAAAACAAGCTCCGGGTGATTGCGCCCGATGTCGGCGGCGGTTTCGGCTCGAAGATCTATATCTATCCAGAGGAGATCGTCTGTCTCTGGGCGTCGAAGCGCACCGGCGTTCCGGTCAAATGGACGTCCGATCGCACCGAAGCGTTCCTCACCGACGCCCATGGTCGCGACCATGTGTCCAAGGTGAAGATGGCTTTCGACGCCAACAACCGCATCATCGGGCTCAAGGTCGACACGGTCGCCAATCTCGGCGCCTATATGTCGCTCTTTTCCTCGGCGGTGCCGACCTATCTCTACGCGACGCTGCTTTCGGGCCAGTACGCCATCCCGGCGATCCACGCCAATGTGCGGACCGTCTACACCAACACGGCGCCGGTGGATGCCTATCGCGGTGCCGGGCGACCGGAGGCGACCTATCTGCTCGAACGCACCATGGAGACGGCGGCGCGCGAACTCGGCGTCTCGCCGGCGGAGTTGCGGCGGGTCAATTTCATCCGCTCCTTCCCGCACCAGACGCCTGTGATCATGAACTATGACGCCGGCGACTACGAAGCGTCGCTCGAAGCGGCGATGAAGGCGGCCGACTGGAACGGCTTTGCGGCGCGCAAGGCCGAAGCCGAGCGTCGCGGCATGAAACGCGGCATCGGCATGAGCTGTTACATCGAGGCCTGCGGCATCGCACCGTCGGCGGCGGTCGGCTCGCTCGGTGCCGGCGTCGGTCTTTGGGAATCGGCCGAAGTGCGCGTCAATGCGGTCGGCACCATCGAGGTTCTGACCGGCTCGCACAGCCACGGGCAGGGCCACGAGACGACCTTTGCCCAGCTCGTCGCCGATCGTTTCGGCGTGCCGCTCGACAGCGTCAACATCGTGCATGGCGATACCGACAAGGTGCAGATGGGCATGGGCACCTATGGCTCGCGCTCCGGTGCCGTCGGCATGTCGGCCGTCGTCAAGGCGCTCGACAAGGTCGAGGCCAAGGCGAAGAAGATTGCCGCGCATCTGATGGAAGCGGATGAAAGCGATATCGTCATCGAGAACGGCGAGCTGAAGGTCGCCGGCACCGACAAGGCGGTGCCCTGGTTCCAGATGGCGCTCGCCGCCTATACCGCCCACAACCTGCCAGCGGGCATGGAGCCGGGGCTGAAGGAAGGGGCTTTCTACGACCCCGCCAACTTCACCTTCCCGGCCGGCTGCTACATCTGCGAGGTGGAGGTCGATCCCGATACCGGGCGCACCAAGATCGTCCAGTTCGTGGCTGCCGACGACTTCGGCAACATCATCAACCCGATGATCGTCGAGGGGCAGGTACATGGCGGGCTGGCCCAGGGCATTGGCCAGGCGCTGCTCGAAGGTGTGCACTACGATGCCTCGGGCCAGCTGCTGACGGCGAGCTACATGGACTATGCCATGCCACGCGCCGATGATCTGCCGTCGTTCCAGGTCTCGACCTCGAACACGCCGTGCCCGAACAATCCGCTGGGTATCAAGGGCTGCGGCGAGGCGGGTGCGATCGGCTCGCCGCCGGCGCTGATCAACGCCATCACCGACGCCATCGGCAACAACGCGCTCACCATGCCGGCGACACCGCAGAAGGTGTGGGCGGCGGCGCACGCGGCCAAGTGAACGGGAGGACACCCACATGTACGAGACCCATTATCACCGGGCGTCTTCGGTTCAGGACGCCGTCAGCCGAATGGAAGCTGCCGGCGAGGGCAAATACGTCTCCGGCGGCATGACGCTGATCCCGACGATGAAGCAGCGACTGGCGTCGCCGAGCGACCTGATCGACCTCAGGCACATCGCCGAGATGCAGGGCATCACGGTCAACGGCCGATCGGTGCGGATCGGTGCGGCCACGACCCACTATGACGTGGCCTCGTCGGCGGCGCTGAAGGCCGTCTGTCCGGCGATCTGTCATCTCGCCAGCCATATCGGCGATCCGCACGTGCGGCACATGGGCACGATCGGCGGCTCGATCGCCAACAATGATCCGGCCGCTGACTATCCGGCAGCGATGCTGGGGCTCGCCGCGACGATCGTGACCAACCGGCGCGAGGTTGCCGCGGACGATTTCTTCGCCGGCCTGTTCGAAACGGCGCTGGAAGACAGCGAGATCATTACCGCCGTCCGCTTCGACGCGCCGGCCAAGGCCGCCTACCAGAAATTCGCCAATCCTGCGTCGCGCTATGCGATGACCGGCGTTTTCGTGGCAAAGGGAGACGATGGGGCGGTCCGGGTCGCCGTCACGGGTGCGGGAGCAAACGGCGTCTTCCGGCAGGCGGAGATGGAGGCCGCACTTGCCGCCAACTGGTCGCCGGATGCACTCGCCACGATCAGCGTCGATGCCTCGGATCTGCTCTCCGACATTCACGCCGACGCGGCCTATCGCGCCAATCTGGTGAAGGTCATGGCCAAACGCGCCGTGGCTGCGGCATGAGCGCCGTCCGCCGCCGTGCAAACAGCGAAAAAGGGCGGCTTCGGCCGTCCTTTTTTCATCCTTGCTTGACTTCGATCAAGCTTGAAGAGATGAACATGCGCTAAGGCTTTCTTTGGAATGTTTCAAAACTAGCGTTGTCTCGATTGAAACGGTTTCACTGAAAGCAGCGAAGATGCTCTGGATCAAAAATGCTAGATCATCCCGGATGCATTCATTGGGCGGGCAGCACTTGATGGGCCTTTTGCCGCAGTTGGCAGATGCCGGGCATTCCGAGGTTGACCCCAGGTCGCATTGATTGAAGAAAAGCGGCCGGGCACTGGAGAAGATGATGGATTTCGAAAATTTCTTTAAGAACGAGCTGGACGGACTGCATCAGGAAGGCCGCTACCGGGTTTTCGCAGACCTCGCCCGCCATCGCGGCCAATTCCCGAAGGCCGCACGCCACACGGCTGGCGGCGTTCAGGAAGTCACCGTCTGGTGTTCGAACGACTATCTCGGCATGGGCCAGCATTCTGTTGTCACCGAGGCGATGAAGCGCGCGATCGACGAATGCGGCGCCGGCGCCGGCGGCACCCGCAACATCTCCGGCACCAACCACTACCACGTCCTGCTTGAGCGCGAGCTCGCGGACCTGCACGGCAAGGAATCGGCGCTGCTGTTCACCTCGGGCTACGTGTCCAACTGGGCCGCGCTCGGCACGCTCTGTTCGAAGATTCCTGGCGTCATCGTCTTCTCGGACGCCGGGAATCACGCTTCGATGATCGAGGGGATCCGTCACTCCAAGTGCGAACGCGTCATCTTCAAGCACAATTCGGTCGCTGACCTCGAGGCCAAGCTCGCCGCTGCCGACCCGCGCGCGCCGAAGCTCATCGCTTTCGAGTCCGTCTATTCGATGGACGGAGATATCGCGCCGATCAAGGAATTCTGCGACCTCGCCGACAAGTACGGCGCCATGACCTATCTCGACGAAGTGCATGCGGTCGGCATGTACGGTCCGCGCGGCGGCGGCATCGCCGAGCGCGAAGGCCTGATGCACCGGCTGACGGTCATCGAGGGCACGCTCGGCAAGGCCTTCGGCGTCATGGGCGGCTATATCACCGGTTCGGCAGCCCTTTGCGACTTCATCCGCTCGTTTGCTTCCGGCTTCATCTTCACGACGGCGCTGCCGCCGACGCTTGCTGCCGGCGCGCTCGCCTCGATCCGTCACCTGAAGGAAAGCCAGGTCGAACGCTTCGCCCACCAGGAGCGCGTGCGTCGCCTGCGTTCGCTGCTCGACCAGCGCGGCATCCCGCACATGCCGAACCCGAGCCATATCGTGCCGGTCATGGTTGGCGACGCCGCCAAGTGCAAGTGGATCTCCGATCTCCTGCTCGACAATTTCGGCGTCTACGTCCAGCCGATCAACTATCCGACGGTGCCGAAGAAGACCGAGCGCTTGCGCATCACCCCGACGCCGCTGCATTCGGACGCCGACATCGACCATCTCGTCGGTGCGCTGCATTCGCTGTGGTCGCGCTGTGCGCTGGCCCGCGCCGTCGCGTAGGCTTCGGCTAACCTTACGAGAAACCTGCCCCTCACCCTAACCCTCTCCCCGCATGCGGGGAGAGGGGACGAGGACGTTGGATGCAACTCCGTGTCCGTCCACTGCCAAGATGCTGTCCTGCTCCTTGGCGGAAGCAGACCGAGAACGTCGCTGGTGGATCAGAGTCGGAGCTGCAACGTCCTTCGCCCCGCTTGCGGGGAGAAGGTGCCGGCAGGCGGATGAGGGGCGCTTCCCTTACTGAGCGCGGCGCGCCCAGAGAACCTGACTACTGAAGCAGCCCGGCCGCCAGTTGCCGGGCTTTTTCGTCGGCGGCAAAGACCTCGTCCATGGTGGCTGCCGCCGGCAGGCCGGCGAGCTTGTCCATCACCTTTTCGACGATCTCCGCCATGGCGAGAAAACCGGTTCGGCCGGCGATGAAGGCGTCGAGCGCCGTTTCCTTGGCGCCGTTGAGCACGGCCCCCTGCACGCCACCTTCGATCATGGCGCGCCGCGCCAGCCGGATCGCCGGGAAACGAACTTCGTCCGGGGCTTCGAAATCGAGGCGCGAGAGCTTAGCGAAGTCGAGCCGCTCGATCGGCAGGCTGCAGCGGCTCGGATAGGAGAGCGCATAGCCGATGGCGGTGCGCATGTCCGGGCAGCCGAGCTGCGCCAGCACCGAGCCATCGGTGTAGCCGACCATCGAGTGGATGACCGACTGCGGATGCACGATCACCTCGACCTGATCGGGTTCGAGCGCGAAGAGGTGCTTCGCCTCGATCATCTCCAGTGCCTTGTTGAACATCGAGGCGCTGTCGATCGAGATCTTCAGGCCCATCGACCAGTTCGGGTGGGCGCGGGCGACATCCGCGGTCACATGGCGCATGTCTTCGAGCGACTTGGTGCGGAAGGGGCCACCGGACGCCGTCAGGATGATGCGCTCGACCGCATGGCGCTGGTGCTCTTCCAGCACCTGGAAGATGGCGTTGTGTTCGCTGTCGACCGGTAGCAGCCGGCCGCCGCCCTTCTTTACCGCGTCGATGAACAGGTTGCCGGCGGAAACCAGGCACTCCTTGTTGGCAAGGGCGATGTCGGCGCCGCGGCGGGCGGCTGCCAGCGTCGGGGCGAGACCGGCGTTGCCGACGATCGCGGCCATCACCCAGTCCGCGTCGCGCTCGGCCGCCTCGATCAGGCCGCTTCGGCCGGCGGCCACCGCGATGCCGGTGCCGGCGAGGGCCGCCTTCAGGTTTTCGTACTGGCTGTCGTTGGCGGTGACGGCGAGCTCTGCGCCCACCTTTTTGGCCTGCTCTGCGAGCAGCGGAATGTTGCCGTTTCCGGTGACGGCGACGACGTCGAAACGCTCGCGACCGCCCAACCGCTCGATGACGTCGAGCGTGTTGGTGCCGATCGAACCGGTCGAGCCGAGGATCGTCAGTCGGCGCTTCGCAGTGTCGCGGGATGCCATGCCAATACCCATGTTCTTCTTCCCGGACGAACGCCCGGCTGAGCCTTCGCCGGGCAGGTGGTCTCTACGAGATCGATCCGAGTTTTATGTTGTTTGCTAGGCTCTACAGGCGAAATCCGCCGGCAACAAGGGCACGGTCTTCAATCCGTCTCGTCGGCGGGCTAAGAATCGGATGCCGTGAGTCGGGGTCCGAAGGAGTTCGCGATGCTGAAAGTCATAACCGCCGTTTCCTGCGCCTGCGTCGCGATCGAGATGGCCTCGATGCAGCCTGTCGCCGCTGAGAACGTACCGGAGCAACTGGTCGGCACCTGGCTTGCCGAAGACATCGGCGGGGGTGGGGTCATCGACAATCTCCAGTCGACGCTGGAGATCCGCGAGGACGGCACCTATGGCGGCATGGCCGGCTGCAACCATTTCACCGGTACCTTCAGCCTTTCAGGCTCGAGGATCACCTTCGGTCCTGCTGCGTCCACGCGCAAGATGTGCGTGCCGGCGGTGATGAATCAGGAGCAGAAGTTCCTCAAGGCGCTCAACAGCGAGCTTTCCTGGTCGGTGGAAGGATCGAAGCTTATGCTTGGCAAGGCCGGCGGCGGCACTGCCTTGAAGCTGGCCTCGATGTCGGCAGCGTCTGAGGGCGCCGACGTGACCATCCGCATTCCCGGCGCCGAGGCGGTGGACCGGCAATCGGTGCGCTACGACTGCGGCGGGAAATCCGTCGAAGCCGAATACATCAATGCCGGCCCGGTTTCGCTGGTGACTTTCACCATCGACGGGACCTTCGTCGTCGCCTCCAACGTGATTGCCGCATCCGGAGCCAAATATGCCGGCGGGCAATATGTCTGGTGGACGAAGGGCGAGGAGGCGACGCTTTTCGACGCGACCAAGGGCGACGAGGACAAGGGGATTGCCTGCAAGCCCGCCTCCTGATGGAACCTTCCGCTCGCCTCCGATGCTTGCCGGGCGGTCAGCGCGACCAGCGGAAGAATTTCCGCTGAAAATCGGAACTTTTGCCCTCGCTTCATAGTTACAATCCCGGCGCTGTCGCGCTGTCGTTGTGAAAAGGGAGTTGATCCATGGGGCTGCTTATCGGAATCCTGATTACATTCCTCGTCATCGTGCTGGTGCTCTATCTCGTCCAGCGTCTGCCGCTCGACGCACGCGCCAAGCAGATCGTGCAGATCATCGTCATCATCATCGGCATCATCTCTCTGTTGAAATACCTGGCCGTCTTCTGACGCCGCCTTCCAGCCAAAACGAAAGCCGCCGGTTCCGATGGGCCGGCGGTTTCTTGTGCCCGGTCGAATGCTGACGGGAACTGACAGTGGCTTTGCCTAGGGTCCGGGGATCGAAAAGGAGATCCGACCCATGCTGTCACCGAACCTCGTGCTCTTTTACGTCGAAGACCCGATGGCGAGCGCCCGCTTCTATACTGATCTGCTCGGTCGCGAGCCCGCCGCGGCGTTCCCGGCCTATGTCGCCTTTGATCTGGAAAACGGGCTGACCTTCAGCCTCTGGTCCACCGCAGCGAGGGATTTCGTGTCCTCCGGCACGGGCCACCGGTCGGAAATCGCCTTCATGGTCAAGGACGACGCCGAGGTCGAGCGGCTCTACGCTGACTGGCAGGAACGGGGGCTGACGATCGAGCAGGAACTGAAGACCGCCGTCTTCGGCCGCACCTTTGTCGCGCTGGATCCCGATGGACATCGGCTGCGTGTATGCCGGCCGGACGGCTGAGGGCTTTCCGGTTATCCCGTTGGATTTCAGGCGCGATCTATTGCGCGGTCGTCGGTGCCTTGCGGTCGAGAATTGCTTGAAACAGGGTGGCCTGTCTCTCGGTGGCGGCCCGGATCGCGCTCAGTTGTCGCAGCATCGTTCCGAAAGCAGCCAGAAGAATACCGGTTAGTATCGCGCTCCAAGTCCAGGGGAGAATAGACAGTACGCGCAAATACGCCGTCGCCGGATCGCCTGCCAGCATGGCTAAGCCGACAACGATTGTGGCCACGATGATGACGATGCCGATGATCTGCAGAAGTTTACCCATGGTTTCCTCCCGTCATGCGAGCAAACTCGGGCAGGCAGCGGCTACTGTCAAGCATGTAGAATGGCGGCCAAGGCTGACAAAACAAAAAAGGCCGGGGCAAACCCGACCTTCCTCATCACCTTCGCCGATGCCAGTTCATCCGTGGTCATCAAGAAGGTATGCCCAGTGTTTAGCCGTTGTTCGTGACAGGCAAATGACGAAAAGGCGTTTTCCTGATGGGTCGGCGTTCCGGAAGGCCGGTCCAGCATTTCAGTCCGCCACCTCGACCAAGGGTTCGATTTTGACCGGCAGTCCGAGCGGCAGGCTGGCGACGCCGAGGACGATGCGGCCCGACAGCATTTCAGGACCGAAGACCTTGGCGAGCAGGTCGGACGCGCCGTCGGCGACTTGAGGGTGCTCCCGGAAATCGTCCGATGTGGCGATGTAGACGCCGAGCTTGGCGACGGCGGTCACCCGGTCGAGTGAACCGAGCTCCGCCCTGATCGCCGCAAGAGCGCTGAGCGTGGCGGTCTCCGCCGCGCGGCGTCCTTCATCGACCGTCAACTCGGCGCCGAGCCGGCCGATCCGGACCGCTTCGACATAATTGCCGAAGGGCGTTGGCGGAGGAGGCAGTGCCATGCCGAGTTCCGTCAGCCGCTGTTCTGTGTCAGCGGTGGACGTGTCCTCCAGGTCTACCATTTGCCCAAGTGCGCGCCGCCGTCGACGTTCAGCACCTCCCCGGTTATGCGCGGTGCCCTGGTCAGGAACAGGACGGCGTCCACGATCTCATCGACGCTGGAAATGCTGTGCATCGGCGAAAGGGTGTTGAGGAAATCCCTCGGATTGTCCTTGTGGAGCGGCGTGTCGACGACGCCGGGGGCGACGACGTTGACGCGGATTCCGTCCCTTGCGTATTCCATGGCGATGTTCTTCGAAATCGCGTTGATGCCGCCCTTGGTCAGCATGGCGACCGAAGCGTTCATGCCTGCTATCGGTCGATCGGCGAGCGGCGTCGTGATGCTGACGATGCTGCCGCCCCGCTTCTGCGCCAGCATCTGTTTGGCGACGAGCTGGGTCGTGTGGATGAATCCTTCGATGTTCGTCGCGCTGAGCTGGCGGTAGTCCTCGGCCGTATAGTCGACGAAGGGCTTGGTGAAGAAGATCCCGGCATTGTTGACGAGCGCGTCGATCGAGCCGAACCGGTCGATCGCGGTGTCGACCGCGCGTTTCGCCGTGTCCGGATCGGCGATATCGCCGTCGACCCGGGCCAGGCGGTCGGAATCGCTGATTTCGCCCGACTTGCTGACGTTGCGCGAGGTTGCGACGACGTCATAGCCCTGTGCCAGAAAGGCATTTGTGAGGCCCGCGCCGATGCCCTGGGAGGCGCCGGTGATGATTGCGACCTTGTTTGCCATTCGATCTCTCCGTGGTTGGACGATTTTGGTGAGATGAATATGGCTGCGGCGAGATTGCGCGATAAGCTGGAAATATCTGGAATTACATTTCCATCAGTGCAAAAATATCGGCATGGTCGACCTGAACGATATCGCGGTCTTTGCCGCCGTTGCCCAATTCGAAAGCTTCAGCCGGGCGGCCCGCTCCCTCGGCATGCCGGTCTCCACCGTCAGCCGCAAGGTGACCGCGCTGGAGCAGAAACTGGGTGTCACGTTGATCCAGCGGACGACGCGGAAGTTGAGCCTGACGGTTCAGGGGCGTGCCTATTGTGCCGAGTGCAGCGAACCGCTGAAGCAGCTTCACGACGCGGAGAGGGTGCTGAGCGAGGCGCAGCGAAAACCCGAGGGGTTGCTGCGCATCACGGTTCCGGTGACACTCGGGCAGCCGCCCTTCTTCGATTTCCTGTCCGCGTTCCTGAAAAAGTATCCCGAGATCGAGGTCGATCTTCTCGTCACCAACATGTTCATGGATCTTGTCGCCGAGAACATCGACGTCGCCGTCCGGTTCGGCGAATTGCGTGATTCGTCGCTTGTCGCGCAGCGCATTGGCCGAAGCACCCACCTCCTCGTGGCCGCCCCTGAGTATCTCGACAGGCACGGCGTTCCCTTGCGGCCCGAAGATCTAAGCGGCCACCGCTGCGTCCTCGTCAATGCCCGGAAGAATGAGGCCGATTGGCATCTCGTCAACGGCGACAAGGCGGTTACGCTTCCTGTGACCGGTTCGGTAACGGTCCACGACATCCAATCGGCGAGCGCCATCACCGAGCGTGGCCACGGCATCGGCCGGCTTCCGCCGATCTTCTGCGACAGCCTGCTTTCAAGCGGCAAGCTCGTGCGCGTCCTTCCCGGATGGTCGGCGCCCGATGTCTTCGTGCATGCGGTCTATCCGACGCGGCGGTTTCTGCCATCGCGACTGCAGGTCTTTCTCCAGGCGTTGAAGGCCTGGCGCGGTCCGGCGTGGGAGCCGCTTCGGTGAGGTATGGCGTCAGGCGGCCGTAAATTGACAGCTAGCGGCGGGCCCTCCCGCCGCCAAAACATGATGTGGGTACAGATAGGTCAGTGAAATCAGCGCATGATATGAGATCGATTAATCTCTCGCGGTAAGATCGAACTCCAATGGCAATCGATACGCAGGCCCACTTTGCTGCGGGTCATTCCTTTCCCAAGCCAGCTTTTTGCAATTGAATTCTTATGAAGGTGGCATTGGGAGAAACTGAAATCTCATGCTCGACGTCGTCACCGGAGCCATGAAGGATACGCCGAATGACGGCATGCGCTTCGTCTTCGATGTTCTCGTAGTCGTTGTTTCCCATTCGCTGCTGAAGGCGCTCATGCAAGATAAACTCCAATGTCTTCCAGCGGTAAATGTCCTGGCGAAGCACTTCATAGTCGCTTTCGGAAGCCTCGAAGTCGAAGCCCTTGCTCCAGTGGCCACAATCCACGGGTATGCCGATCAAAAGGCGGCCATTCTCCCGAAAGACGCTAAGCTCCCATCCTGTACCCAGTAGCCTTTCCAAGGTGTTTCCTTCATCTGCCGACATCACGCCAACCACAAAAACGCTCAGACGACGCAACGCTACAACAGAAGTACGCCCGAAGAAACGAAGCAGGTCGCGGAGTTGCGGGTCGCCCATCGCGGCCAAAAGAACGTTCCGCAAACATAAGTGGGGAACGCCCGGGGAATGCATGTTATTTTAAGTGGTTGATTTTTATGGTGATCCCGCCCGCGATTCGAACGCGGGACCCCCAGATTAGGAATCTATGCCAACACGGAAGCGGAAGGCGTTCAAATCGAGGCGGCAATGTCTCAGCAGTCATCCCGCACGCGGCAGATTTTCGCAACTGCTCGAGCATAGCGGTCAGATCACGAACTTTGGCCACTATTGCAACAGATCGCAGTTCAATTGTTTGGTGATGAGCGGGCATCACAACTGCTGGTTCAAGCTTGAATAATCCTCAGTCAAATGGATTTTTACAAACTCTTCAATCGGAAGGAACAAATCATCTAAATGATTTTTGATTTTGTTATCATCCCAATTCCACCATTCAATTTTTTGAAGCGCTAGTATCGTACATATATCAAAACGATAGCGGATAAGTTTTGCTGGGTTTCCAGCAACTATTGCATAAGGAGGAACGTCCTTTGTCACAATAGATCCCGCACCAATAATCGCACCATTGCCAATTTTTACTTTTGGTAGGATTATGGCACGACGCCCGACCCAAACATCATGGCCTATTTCAATACCTCCTTGGTCAAGTAAATTGAGACCGCCATTCATGCTCGGAATAAAAAGCTCTTTTAGCGGATAGGTAGATGCAAAATTTGTAGGGTGGTTAGCGCGATTAAGCAGTACAACCTCATCGGCAAAAGAGCAGAAGTTTCCTATTGTGAGGGGGTTATTTTTATCGAAATGATAAATGGTGTCTGGTTTTATGCCATAAGTATGACGCCCAATTTTAACATGTTCTGGCGGAGGGCGTTCTTTTCTTAAACCTAGTTTTGTTCTTAATTTTCTAAACATTGCCATAAATGTTCTTCCATGCTGCATCGCAAGGCTGTGATCGAGATATTCACGTGGTTCCGAAACTGACTGGAATAACAATCAAAGAACAACGTTTCAGAACGCTTTCAGAACGATCAGAACGGCATTGATGCTAACTCGTTGATTTACTGGTGATCCCGGCGCGATTCGAACGCGCGACCCCCAGATTAGGAATCTGGTGCTCTATCCTGCTGAGCTACGGGACCACTTGGATAGCACCCATACAAAAGCAAGGCGTCTTCGCCAAGTGTTTTTGCGTGTGTGACGGCGGAAATGCGGGCGACGTCGCGCTTGGCAATCTCGCGACGGCGGCACGCCAGCAGCGTCCTCAGCGGGTTTAAACCGATTGTGAAACGGGGCTGGTCTTTCAGGTCTTTCGAATGCTAAGCATGCGAGCGTTGGCCCGAGGAAGCCGGCACTCTCCTTTAAGACCTTCATCAGAGACCTGATCCACATATGTTCATCGGAATAGATTGGGGCGGCACGAAAATGGAAGTCATCGCGCTCGGCCGCGATGGCGAAACGCGCGCCCGGCATCGCGTCTCGACCCCGACCAGCGGCTATGACGATTGCATCCGCGCCGTTCTCGACCTCGTTGCCGCCGCAGAGCAGACGGCCGGCGAACAGGGCTCGATCGGCATCGGCATTCCCGGCAGCCCCAATCCGCGCACCGGTATCGTGCGCAATTCCAACGCCGTGCTGATCAACGGCAAGCCGCTCGGGCGCGACCTCGAAGCGGCGCTCGGCCGTCCGGTCCGGCTGGCCAACGACGCCAATTGCCTGGCGGTCTCCGAAGCGGTCGACGGTGCCGGAAAGACTGCGCATGTGGTGTTCGGCGTCATCGTCGGTACCGGCCATGGCGGCGGGCTTGCGATCGACAAGAAAGTGCATGCCGGCTACCAGGGCGTGGCCGCCGAGATCGGCCACTATCCGCTGCCCTGGATGACGAAGGACGAGTATCCGGGCCACAAGTGCTGGTGCGGCAAGCATGGCTGCCTCGACATGTATGCCTGCGGCACCGGCGTCGAGCTCGATTACCGGATTGCGACCGGCGTCGAAAAGCGCGGGCGCGACATCATCGAGGCGAAGCGGGCGGGCGATCCGGTGGCAACGGGCGTTTACGAGCGCTTTGTCGACCGACTGGCGCGCAGCCTGGCGCTGCTCACCAACATCGTCGACCCTGATGTCTACGTGCTTGGCGGCGGCATGTCGAATGTCGACGAGATCTATGACGACGTGCCGCCGCGAGTGGTCAACTACCTCTTCGGCGACACGTTCGAAACGCCCATTCGCAAGGCGCTGCACGGCGACAGTTCCGGCGTGCGCGGTGCCGCCTGGCTCTGGAAGGACTGACCCCATGAATATCGACAGGGACCTCGCCCGCATCGTGCGGCAGGAACAGGAGTTGCAGTTCGATCGCTTCGATCTCGATACGGCCTGGGCGCTCGGCTCGCTGCTGCGCAAGACGGCAGCGGAGCGCAAGCTCGGTGTCGTCATCGACATTACGCTGTATTCGATGCAGGTGTTCTACGCCGCGCTGGAAGGGGCGACGCCCGACAATCCGAACTGGGTGCGCCGCAAGCGCAACACCGTGTTCCGGCTGTTCAAGAGCAGCTACGCCACCGGCCGCGAACTCGCCAAGGCGCAAACCAACCTGCAGGCCAAGCTCGGGCTTGCCGATGCCGACTATGCGGCGCATGGCGGCAGCTTCCCGATCGTCGTCAAGGGCACCGGCTGCATCGGCGCCGTTACCGTCTCCGGCCTGCCGCAGCGCGAGGACCACAATATGGTGGTCGAGGCGCTCGCAACCTTGCTCGGCAAGGATCATGGCGCGTTGAAGCTCGAGGACTGAGTGTTGGCGGTGGATATTTTTTCGCAATCGCGGGCGCTGTCGCAGTGGCTGGCGGACAAGGCCCTGCCGCTTTGGCGTGCCAAAGGCATCGACGCTGCCGGCGGCTTCGTCGAAACGATCGACATGGCCGGCGAGCCGACCAATGCCAACCGCCGCGCGCGGGTGCAGCCGCGGCAGGTCTATTGCTTCGCGGAAGCCGGGCGGCGCGGCTGGTCGGGTGACTGGCGCGGTGCCGCCGAAGGCGGGCTTGCCTATTTCGATCGCGTCTTCAAGCAGCCGAGCGGCTTTTATGGTGCGCTCGCCGATGCCGAAGGCAATCTGCTCGATCCGTCCTTCGATCTCTACAATCAGGCCTTCGCGCTGCTCGCCTTCGCCTACCTTGCCGAGGTCGTGCCGGCACGGAAGGCCGAGATGATCGAGCGCAGCAACGACCTTCGGTCTCGGATCGAGGCGCATGTCAAGCATCCGGTCGCCGGTTTCGAGGAAGACAATCCCCCGCGCCTGCCGCTCTGCTCCAATCCGCACATGCATCTCTTCGAGGCGTGCCTGGCCAGCGAAACGGTCGAGGGCTTCGACCGGGTCGCCTGGGCCAATCTCGCCGACGAGATTGCGGATCTGGCGATGGATCACTTCATCGATGCCGAGAGCGGGGTGCTGCGCGAATTCTTCGATCACGACTGGGCGCCGATGGCCGGCGACAAGGGCCGGATCGTCGAGCCCGGCCATCTGTTCGAATGGGCCTGGCTGCTTCTGCGCTGGGCGGAGCGCCGCGGCTGTGCCGACGCGATCGTGAAGGCGCGGCGGCTGTTCGATATCGGCGAGGCGCACGGCATCTGCGCGAACCGCAATGTCGCGATCATGACGCTTCTCGACGATCTCTCGGTGGCCGACCCGATCGCCAGGCTCTGGCCGCAGACCGAGTGGCTGAAGGCGGCCGTGCGCTTTGCGGCCCTCACCAATGGTGCCGAGCGCGAGCGTTATCTCGCTTCGGCTGCACGGGCGGCGGCGGCACTCCGGATCTTCCTGGAGACGCCGGTTGCGGGCCTCTGGCGCGACAAGCAGAAGGCCGACGGCAGCTTCGTCGACGAGCCGGCGCCCGCCAGCAGCTTCTACCACATCCTTTGCGCCATCTACGAAACCGAGGATTGCCTCGCGCGGCTCTAAGCTTGCCGTTGTGAACCCGAATGCACCTAGTGGCCCGTCGCAATCGCGGCGGGCCATTTTCTTTGCTTCGAAAGACAAATGTGATTGTTGCATATGTTGACATAAAGATATCTTTATGTGATTGACTCAACTTATTGTTTGTCGTTTTCAGAACGGGAGATTTCCCATGTCCGCCATCGACGCCCTTTTCGGCGACGTTTCCTCCAAGCCGGATGGCTCCGAGATCAAGCGGGCGCTGGCCCAAGCGGCGCGCGAACGCATCCTGATCATGGATGGCGCGATGGGCACGGAGATCCAGCAGCTCGGCTTCATCGAGCAGCATTTCCGTGGCGACCGCTTCGGCGGCTGCGCCTGTCACCAGCAGGGCAACAACGATCTCTTGACCCTGACCCAGCCGAAAGCGATCGAGGACATTCACTACGCCTATGCGATCGCCGGCGCCGACATCCTCGAAACCAACACCTTCTCCTCGACCCGTATCGCCCAGGCCGACTACGGCATGGAGGACATGGTCTATGAGCTCAACCGCGATGGCGCCCGGCTGGCGCGGCGCGCCGCCAAGCGGGCCGAGGCCGCGGATGGCCGCCGCCGCTTCGTTGCCGGCGCGCTCGGGCCGACGAACCGCACCGCGTCGATCTCGCCCGACGTCAACAATCCCGGCTACCGCGCCGTCACCTTCGACGATCTCCGGATCGCCTACGCCGAGCAGATCCGCGGCCTGATCGACGGCGGCGCCGACATCATCCTGATCGAGACGATCTTCGACACGCTGAACGCCAAGGCGGCGATCTTCGCGACCAAGGAAGTCTTTGCCGAAAAGGGCGTCGATCTGCCGGTCATGATCTCCGGCACGATCACCGATCTTTCGGGGCGCACGCTCTCCGGCCAGACGCCGACGGCCTTCTGGCACTCGGTTCGCCATGCCGAGCCCTTCACCATCGGGCTCAACTGCGCGCTCGGCGCCAACGCGATGCGCGCCCATATCGACGAGCTCTCGGGCGTTGCCGATACCTTCGTCTGCGCCTATCCCAATGCCGGCCTGCCGAACGAGTTCGGCCAGTATGACGAAACGCCGGAGCAGATGGCCGCACAGGTGGAAGCCTTTGCTCGCGACGGCCTCCTCAACATCGTCGGCGGCTGCTGCGGTTCGACGCCGGCCCATATCAGCGCGATCGCCAAGGCTGTCGCCAAGCACCCGCCGCGCGAGATCCCCAAGGTCGAACCGCTGATGCGGCTTTCCGGGCTCGAGCCCTTCACGCTCACTTCCGACATTCCTTTCGTCAACGTCGGCGAGCGCACCAACGTCACGGGGTCGGCGAAGTTCCGCAAGCTGATCACCGCCGGCGACTATTCGGCAGCCCTCGATGTCGCGCGCGACCAGGTGGCCAACGGCGCGCAGATCATCGACATCAATATGGACGAGGGCCTGATCGATTCGAAGCAGGCGATGGTCGAGTTCCTGAACCTCGTTGCCTCCGAGCCGGATATCGCCCGCGTACCCGTGATGATCGATTCGTCAAAATGGGAGGTGATCGAGGCCGGCCTGAAATGCGTGCAGGGCAAGCCGCTGGTCAATTCCATTTCCATGAAGGAAGGCGAAGAGGCGTTCCTGCACCACGCAAGGCTCTGCCGCGCCTATGGCGCAGCCGTCGTCATCATGGCCTTCGACGAGGTCGGCCAGGCGGATACCCAGGCGCGCAAGGTGGAGATCTGCACCCGCGCCTACAAGCTTTTGACCGAACAGGCGGGCTTCCCGCCCGAGGACATCATCTTCGACCCGAACATCTTTGCCGTGGCGACGGGGATCGAGGAGCACAACAACTACGGCGTCGATTTCATCGAGGCGACGCGCGAGATCATCAAGACCCTGCCGCATGTGCACGTGTCGGGCGGCGTCTCCAACCTCTCGTTCTCCTTCCGCGGCAACGAGCCGGTGCGCGAGGCGATGCACGCGGTCTTCCTCTACCACGCCATCCAGGCGGGCATGGACATGGGCATCGTCAATGCCGGCCAGCTCGCCGTCTATGACGCGATCGATCCGGATCTGCGCGAGGCCTGCGAGGACGTGGTGCTGAACCGCCGCGCCGATTCGACCGAGCGCATGCTCGAAATCGCCGAGCGCTACCGCGGACAGGGCGGGGCGCAGGGCCGCGAGAAGGATCTCTCCTGGCGCGAATGGTCGGTGGCAAAGCGTCTTGAGCACGCGCTCGTCAACGGCATCACCGAATACATCGAGGCCGATACGGAGGAGGCGCGGCTTGAGGCAGCGCGGCCGCTGCACGTCATCGAAGGCCCGCTGATGGCCGGCATGAACGTCGTCGGCGACCTCTTCGGCTCCGGCAAGATGTTCCTGCCGCAGGTGGTGAAATCGGCGCGTGTGATGAAGCAGGCGGTCGCTGTGCTCCTGCCGCACATGGAGGCCGAAAAGCTCGCCAACGGCGGCGAAGCGCGCGAAAGCGCCGGCAAGATCCTGATGGCGACGGTCAAGGGCGATGTGCACGACATCGGCAAGAACATCGTCGGCGTCGTGCTTGCCTGCAACAACTACGAGATCATCGATCTCGGCGTCATGGTGCCGTCGGCGAAGATCCTCGAAGTGGCGCGCGAGCAGAAGGTCGACATCATCGGGCTTTCGGGCCTCATCACCCCGTCGCTCGACGAGATGGTGCATGTGGCGTCCGAACTCGAGCGCGAAGGCTTCGCCGTGCCGCTGCTGATCGGCGGGGCGACGACCAGCCGCGTGCACACCGCGGTCAAGATCAATCCGCGCTACGATCGCGGCCAGACGGTCTACGTCACCGACGCGAGCCGCGCCGTCGGCGTCGTATCGAGCCTGCTGTCGCCGGAAGCCCGCGACAGCTACATGGAGACCGTCCGGGCGGAATATCGCAAGGTTGCCGACGCGCATGCGCGCAACGAGGCGGAAAAGCGCCGGCTGCCGCTGTCGCAGGCGCGCGCCAACCAGCACAGGATCGACTGGTCCGCCTATCAGGCGAAGGCCCCGTCCTTCCTCGGCACGCGGGTGTTCGAAAGCTGGGATCTCGCCGAGCTTGCCCGCTACATCGACTGGACGCCGTTCTTCCAGACCTGGGAACTGAAGGGCGTCTATCCGAAGATTCTTGACGATGAGGCGCAGGGCGCTGCGGCGCGCCAGCTCTTCGAAGATGCTCAGGCGATGCTGAAAAAGATCATCGAGGAGACGTGGTTCGCGCCGAAGGCGGTCGTCGGTTTCTGGCCGGCAGGCACGGTCGGCGACGATATCCGGCTTTTCACCGGCGAAGACCGGGCCTCCGAGCTTGCGACCTTCTTCACCCTGCGCCAGCAACTCAGCAAGCGCGACGGGCGCCCGAACGTGGCGCTTTCCGATTTCGTCGCGCCAGTTGATAGCGGCTCCCAAGACTATGTCGGCGGTTTCGTTGTGACCGCGGGTATCGAGGAAGTGGCGATCGCCGAGCGCTTCGAGCGTGCCAACGACGACTATTCCTCGATCCTGGTCAAGGCGCTGGCCGACCGATTCGCCGAAGCCTTTGCCGAGCGCATGCATGAATATGTGCGCACCGAACTCTGGGGCTATGCGGCGGACGAGACCTTCACGCCGCAGGAACTGATTGGCGAGCCCTATGCCGGCATCCGCCCGGCGCCGGGCTATCCGGCCCAGCCCGACCATACGGAAAAGGCAACGCTCTTCCGTCTGCTCGACGCGGAAGCAACGATCGGCGTCAGCCTGACCGAGAGCTACGCGATGTGGCCGGGCTCGTCGGTTTCCGGCCTCTATATCGGTCACCCCGAAGCCTATTACTTCGGCGTCGCCAAGGTCGAGCGCGATCAGGTCGAGGATTATGCGACGCGCAAGCGCATGCCGGTGCGCGAGGTCGAGCGCTGGCTGTCGCCGATCCTCAACTACGTGCCGATGCCGGAGACCGAAGCGGCGGAGTAGCGTCGCGGGGCAGCATGGTGACGGGTCTATCCGGGCTCGTCATTGCCGCTGATGCTCGTCGGCCTCGGGTTCATCATCCAGCGCGGCCAGGAAGGCCGTGAGCGCCGCATTGAAGCTGTCCGGCCGCTGTAGTGGTGCGAAGTGGCTGACGCCGCCAAGCAGGATAAAGGCGGCGCCCGGAATGCTGTGGGCGAGATAGTCCGCGTGCTCGTGTTTGATGAATTCGTCGTTTTCGCTCTGAACAATCAACACCGGTACGCGGATCTTGCCGAGATCTTCGGCGGTGTAGTTCGGCTCGGTTCGCTGCATCGCGCTGACCGCATCGACGAAGGCGCCGAAATCGTCTGGCGTTGCCGATAGCACCTTGTAGTCGCTCGAGTGCCTGCCGAAGCAGCGGTCGAGCACCGGGCTCGGCTCGATCTCCCTGGTGCCGGTCGGGTCCATGTTGCAGGCGAAGAAGAAGACGCCGGTCGCGCGTTCCTGCGCCTTGGAGGCAAGAACAAGTGCGATGCAGGCGCCGTCGCTCCAGCCGGCAAAGGCCGCCTTCCGAACATTCAGCCTGTCCATCACGGCAAGCACATCCGAGGCCATCAGCTCATAGGTATAGGGCTTGCTGTCGCGGGTGCTGCGGCCGTGGCCCCGGCTGTCGATCAGGATGACACAGTGCCCAGCTTGAAGCAGTGCCGGGACCTGAAAGCCCCAGTTGCCGCTGTGGCCGAGACCGCCATGCAGGAGGATCACCGGCTTGCCCTGGCCATAGGTCGCATACCAGATCCGTGCGCCGTCATGCTCGACATGGCCTTCAACCGTTGCTGCGGGCAGGGGCATTGCACCGCGGTCGGCGAAGGCCGCAAGGTCGTCATCCCTGAATTCCATGCATGCGATCTCCGCTGGCTGCTTCGCGACGCGGGAAGCTTAATTCACCGGTTGCGGCTCGGGAAAGTGCCAGGAGCCGTCGAGGATCTCCTTGCGTGGCCGGTAGAGCCGCACTGTGTAGTTCCAGCCATCGACGACAGGCAGGCAGTTGGCGATCTTGCCATCGCAGCCGCCGAACTGGATCGAAACGCCGCCGTCGTCGCCCTTCTTGGCGGTGATGTCGTTGATCGTGTAAGCGTCGTAGGGGTTTTTCTCGTAAAAGCCTTGCGCGTCGTAGACGCTGACCGACCAGAAGGCGTCGACCGGAACGTCCTTGACGTCGAGCTTGTAGACCGTCTTGCCGTCGTTCTTGGCCGGCGTGACGTTGAGATAGGTCGCATCCCTGTCCGGGTTGCCCCCCCAGCCGGTTGCTGTGCCGATCAGGTGGCGGATCGGATCGACCTCTTTCTTGGTGCCGAAGGCCTTCTTGAAGTCCGGCATGGTTGCGCCAAGTGCGAGCAGAGCCTCGCGCACTTTCTTCTGGCTTGCCGGATCCCAGGCCGGGACCTCGAACTTGCCTTCCGTCTCTTGGCTGGCCTTGATCGCATCCTGCAGCGCGTGCACTTCGGCGATATCTTTCGGGTCGGCCGGATCGACAAGCGTGCGGACGCCGACGACGACATAGCGCGTGCCGACCTTTTCCCTGGTCAGTGTCGTCTCGCCGGCCCCGTAGACGACTTCGGGCACATAATGGTCCTCGTTGATCACCTGCATCGACATGAAGCGTTTTCCGGCGTCCGGCAGGGTAATCGTGACCGGACCGGCATCGAGATCGAACACGGCTGACGAGTAGAGCGTATCGCGGTTGAGGCGGATGACGGTCTGATTTTCGATCGAAGCGGGCTCACGCCGGTGCAGGAACTTGCCGAAGGCGCCGTCCTTGA
The DNA here is from genome assembly GCF_002940685.1 of Ensifer adhaerens. Taxonomy (GTDB): domain Bacteria; phylum Pseudomonadota; class Alphaproteobacteria; order Rhizobiales; family Rhizobiaceae; genus Ensifer; species Ensifer adhaerens_E. The sequence goes on from NZ_PNFP01000008.1 coordinate 305,936, forward strand.
CCATGCTTGCCGCATACATGTCGCTCTCGGCGCGAATGAAATTGTCGACGCCGACCATGACGGGGTCGGCGGCACTGGCCTGGGTTGCGGCAGCCATCGCCAGTGTGCTGGCTATGAGGAGCGAACGATAGTGCATCATGCTTCAAATCCTCGTTGATCAGTTGGCGCGCCGCATCGGCGGGGCTTTCCATTTGCCGTCCAATGCGTCCGGCTTCGGCCAATAGAGCCGCATGGCCGTAAAGAACGGGCCGCTTGGCGCAGGCAGCCAGTTGGCCTCGTTGTCGGGCCCAGGGCTCTCGTACTGGATGTAGAGCGTCACGCCGCCGTCGGCGTCCTTCTTCAGATCCGCAACCATCGGCGAATTGATCAGGTAGCGGTTGAGCGGATTGGCGTAGAGCAGGCTTGCCGGCAGCTGGTAAAGGGTGAGGGACCAGAAGGCGTTGACCGGCGGCAGTTGCCCCGGCTCGAAGCGCAGCGTGTATTTGTTTTCGCCGGAGAGCGGCTTCTTGTCGTCGCTGGTGAAATAGGCGGGATAGATCGCCTCGTCCTTGGAGTTACCGTAGATGCCGAGTACGGCACCGGACATGCGGTCGAGATAGCGGCCGTTCAGATACTCACGGGTGCCGAAGCTGTCGCCGCTCGTTCGCTTTCCGGTATCGAGCTCGGTTTCCTTGAACGCCTTGAAGGCGGCCCAGGCGTCGGCGATGCCGCCTTCGATCGCCTGCTGCATATCAGGAGAAAACGTCTCGAAGTCGAAGCTCTTGCCGCCACCGACATTGATCTTCGCGAAGCGCTCCATCAGGGCGGTTTCGGAAGGGTTCGTCGGGCAGAAGCCGAGGATGAAATTGAGGATCCTGAAGAACTCCGGCGAGGTCTTTTCCTCTTCGGCACTGAGCGGCTTGACGAAATCGACGGCCGCGGCGGGTGCCGGTGCCGGCTGGCCGAGGAAACGCGACAGCGGCTCGACCTTGTAGTCCGCCTGGATCTTCTTGACGTTTTCGATGTCGGCGGGATTGAACATCTGGGTGCGGTAAAGCACGAAGGCGAACTCGGTTTCCGAGCGGATCACCGCCTTGACCCCGGGCGGCGTTTCGCCCTTCCAGCCTGGGCCCGCCAGCAGGAAGCTGCCGGCCTCGCTGCCCGTCGCGCGGCTGCCGACATAGGCGAAGTTGAAAGTGTACATGTCGATGAACTGGAGCGAGTAGTAGCGCTCTTTCTCGATCGCCGGCACCGTCAGGACCAGCGGTTCGGCACGCAGATCCGCGCCGAGAAACGAATAGGGCGTGTCGGAATTCGGCGTCTGGATCGCCTTGTCCTCGGGCGTGTAGACGCGGGCGGTGTTGTTGAGCGTGTTCCAGCCGCTCTTGTATTCGGGATTGCTGCGATCGACGAAGTAGGAATGCTGGATGCGGTAATTGTCGACCAGCGGGAAACCGTAGATATAGGCGTCCTTGGCGATGGCGCGCGCCTCTTCGGCATTAAGGCCGCTATCGGCAGCGTCCGCATTTGTCACTCTGAGCGCAGGCAGCGCCGTCGCAAGGGCGCCAAGCATCAGCAGCGAACGTCGTTTAAGCATGTCAGCTCCCTTCAGATGGTGCCGACGATCGTGCCACTTCGGCGAGGTCCCGCAAGTACGTAACGGTTACGATGCCAGCGACCGCCATCGCCCGAGCGCACCGATGGCGCCGCCTGCCAAGCTGCGGTAACATTGTCGCTGGAGTACATCGCACGTTGAGAGCCCGTCGATGGAGCGCCGCCTCGCTGCCGTCCTGATCGCGGATGTCGCCGGTTACAGCCGCTTGAGCCGGCTGGACGAGGAAGGGACGCGTCTTCGATTCCAGTCGGACCTCGGCAATATCCTCGAACCGCTCTTCCTGGAGCATCACGGGCGTCTGGTGAAGACGATGGGCGATGGTCTGCTGGTCGAGTTCCGGAGCGTCGTCGACGCGACCCAATGCGCGGTCGAAATCCAGCGGCGCAAGGCGGAGGCGGAAGCCGACAAGGCACCAAACGGCGAGAGGCTGGCCTTCCGCATCGGCATCAATCTCGGCGACATCATCGTCGAGGGTGACGACATCCATGGCGACGGCGTCAACATCGCCGATCGGGTCCAGGGGCTTGCCGAGCCGGGCGGCATCGCGATCTCCGGCACGGCCTATGACCAGGTGGTCTCCAAACTGAGAGTCGGTTTTGCCTCGCTGGGCCAACAGGCGGTCAAGGGGCTTGCCGAGCCGATCCGGGTCTACCGGGTGCTTCTCGATCCCGATGCGGCCGGCAAGACCATCGTCGCGAAGAACGGGCGCAGCGGTCCCTGGTTGGGGAGCCTGCTGATTGGGCTGATGGTGCTGGCGCTGGCCGCCGCGGCCGCCTGGTGGCAGCCATGGACGTTGATCTCTTCCCCAGGTCCGGCGCAACGTTTCGCCTACCCGTTGCCGGACCAGCCGTCCGTCGCCGTGCTGCCCTTCATCAATGTCAGCGGCGACAGCGACCACGACCATTTGGCCGAAGGGCTGACGGACGATCTCATCACTGAGTTGTCCAAGGTTTCCGGCCTCTTCGTCATCGCCCGCCATTCGGTGTTTGCGCTGAAGGGCAATGCCGCCAAGATCCAGGACGTGGCCGCCGAACTGGGCGTGCACTACGTGCTGGAGGGCACGCTGCAGCGGGCCGACCAGCGGCTGCGCATCAACGTCAAGCTCATCGACGCGATGAGCGGGCTATCGCTGTGGGCCGAGCGCTACGACCGGCAATATGCCGATCTCTTCGCGGTTCAGGATGATGTCATCGGCAAGATCATCGCCGCGCTGGAGGTCAAGCTCAGCGAGGGCGAGCGCGACCAGCTGGCGCGCATCCCCACCGACAATCTGGAAGCCTACGACAACTACATGCGCGCCGAGCAGCAGGGCCTCATCTGGCGCGATGTCGACACCTATCGCCAGACGCTCGCCTATTATCAGCGCGCGATCGATCTCGATCCGGATTTTGCCGACGCCCATGCCGGTATCGCCCGCGTGGCGGTTGACGTCTGGCGCAACGACTACAACTATCTCTGGTCGGCGGCCGTTGCCCGCAAGATCGCCTATGACGCTGCGGGCCAGGCGCTGAAGCTCGACGCCAACAACGCCCGTGCCCATACGGTGCTGGCGCTGCTGCAACTCGTCGACGGCCGTCCGCTGGAGGCCAAGGAATCGGCGCTTCGGGCCGTCTCGGCGCAGCCGAACGATGCCGAGGCGCTGGCCAATCTGGCGCTGGTGCTGGCGCAGACCGGCGACCATGAGCAGGCGATCGACGATGTCGAGCGGGCGCTGAGGCTCGATCCCTCGCCGTCCTCGAGCCTGCAACTGCTGGCGGGCATCGTCTACTACACCACGCGCCGTCTCGAAAAGGCGATCCCGTTGATCGAAGCGGCCGGCGCGTCCTTGCCGAAGGCGGAGGCGGTGCGCGAGTATCTGGCGTCCGCCTATGCCCAGCGCGGCGATCAGCAGAGTGCCGCGGCGCAGGCGTCGGAACTGCTGAAGCTCTTCCCGGACACCAACCTCAGCTACTACGGCTATCTCTACGACTACTGGCGCGAGGAGGATCTCTATCGCCACCTCTTCGGGCTTCGTGTCGCCGGCATTCCCGAATGGCCCTTCGGCTTCGTCGGTGCGGCCAGTGACCGGCTTGGCCCGGCCGAGCTCAAGCGACTGACCACCGACAAGACCTGGGTCGGCGTGCACAAGAACGGCACGGGCTTCGCCCAGTTTTTCGACAAGGACGGCAACACCGCCTACCGTACGAGCAACACCAACATCACCGGCCGCATCGAGGTGAAGGGCAATCAGCTCTGCGAGAAATATGACGGGTATTTCCTCGACCGCATGGTCTGCGGCTACGTCTACCGCAATACCGCGAAAGGCGAGCGCACGGCGGACTACATCAACGTCACGCCGCAGGCTCTGAAGTTCTTCTCGATCGAGAAGTGACGGCCGCCGGCGATCTCAGCGCGAAGGCTTCGTCCAGTTGATGTTCGCCTTTTCGGTCAGCAGCGTCTGCTCGACCTCGGACCAGTGCTTGCGCGAATCGACCACCTTGTTCGGATTCTTGACGAGCCCGTCGGCGGCACCCGGATCGTAGCTGAGATACAGCTTGTCCTCGATGATGCGCCACGCCTTGGGGTCGATGTTGGTCGTTACCGTGCCGAAGGAAACACCATCGGCGCAATAGCCGCCATATTGTGGCGCATAGCGGGTCGGTTCCCTGATGAACTGGTCACGATGCTCGGCGCTGGCGAACTGCCAGGTGGCGCCAAGCCAGCGATAGCTGAATTCGGGTGAACCTTCGACCGCCTTGTTCTCGGTGAAATAGGCGACCGGGTCATAACCCTTGATCGCCACATCTCCGAAGTAGCCGGTATTAACTGGCTCTTCCGCCAGCGACGGGACAGCGGAAGCAAGGAGCGCCGCTGTCGCCGCGATTGCATATCGTATGGAGTGTCGAGACATGCCATTTCCTCCGTTTCCGGATCCGATCATTGCCGTTTCGTGCATTCGCCATAGAGCCATTCGCCGACAAGCTCGGCCTTCTGGCAGGTCGCGCCGGCCTTCAAGAGAAGCTCGGCGGCCGGCCAATAGGATCGCCAGCCTGCCTGGGTCAGCGGCGTGTAGCCGTTGCGTTCCTTGGCCTCGATGTCGGCCTTGTTGGCGAGCAGGAAGGCGACCACGTCGGCGTGGCCCTCTTCGGCGGCCGCATGCAGCGGTGACATCTTGTAGAAGTTGGCGGTGTCGTTGACGGCGGCGCCCTTGGCGACAAGCAGCTTGACGGTTTCGAGATTGCCGCCATAGGCAGCGGCATGCAGTGCCGTCAGGCCACCCTTGTTGCGGATCTCGATGTCGCTGCCGCGATCGAGAAGGAGTGCAACGACCTCGGGGCGTCCCTTCAGGGCCGCAATCAGCAGCGCCGGCTCGCCGGCCGCATCGGGCTCGGTTATGTCGGTTCCCTGATCGAGCAACTGTTTGACGCGTTCCGTGTCGCCGTCCCGTGCCGCGTCATGCAAAGGACCCGCGCTTGCCGCCGCGGCGAAGAACGCCACCGCGGCCAGCGAAGCAAAGAGAGATTTCATCGCGTAACCTCCGCCCCAGCTTCGGTCTCGCCAATTAGGAAGGGCGAAAATACCACAGGGCGGCCGGCGGAAACAGGCATTAGCGCCGCCCGATCCATACTCCTTTTGGGTGTCTGCGATGAGGAATGCCTGTCAGGCGGCGACCTGCATCAGGTCGAGCATGCGGCCGATCGCGCTCGGGATCGGCGCGATGATCGGTGTCGAGAACATCGGCTGAAGCTCGTCGGCCGCCTGACCGAGCGGGCCGCCGCCGATGATGACCGCCTCTGCGCCGTCCTCTTCGATGCATTGGCGGACGGCTTCGCCGAGCGCCGAAAGCAGTCGCTCCGGGTGGGCGGAGAGCGCGAGCGGATCGCCGGGCGTGCAGCGGATGCCGGTATATTGCGGCCAGACGCCGAGGTCGCGGGCGCGATCGTCGATCGCCTGGATCAGCTCCGGCGTCGTGGTGGCGACGCCGAACCTGCGGCCGCTCTGCGAGGCCTCGATCATCGAGGCCTCGCAGATGCCGATCACGGGGATATCGAGCCGCTGCTTGAGGGCGGCAAGGCCGGGATCGCCGAAGGCGCTGACGACGATGCCGAGGCATCCGGCGTCGTGCTTTTGGCCGATCTCCACGACCTCGGCAGCGGATGCATCCAGCTGCTCCGGCGTGACGATCATCGGCGGGTTCCGCATGGCCGTGGCGACTGCCACGGCCATGCGTCCTGATGCGGCCCGGCGTGCGATGGCGACCATCATGTCGCTGGTGGCACGCGAACTGTTCGGGTTGATCAGAAGGATATGTGCGCTCACGTTCTCAGTTCCACGCCGACTTTGATTTCGGAAGTGTCAGCCTTTGCGAGGTCGGCATCGGCAGGCTGGGTGAGGTCTTCCATCGACATGCCGTAGGTCTCGGGCCCGAGCTGGATGCAGAAGGCAAAGACCGCATACATGCCGGCGGCAAGACCGAAGACACCGACCATGCCGTAGACGTCGAAGAGCGCGCCGGCGATGGTGGGGATGAAGGAGCCCGCGGCCGAACCGGTTGCAAGGATCAGCGCCACGCCGAAGGCGCGGATGCGGGTCGGGAAGAGTTCCGGCGCATAGATCCAGATCGAGGTGTTGAGCAGCAGCACGAAGAACTGGAAGATCGCGCCGAACATCAGCACCAGATAGATGTTGGTGCCGAGATAGGCGATCGAGACGGCAGCGAGGCAGGCGAACACGGCGCCGAGTGTGAGCACCTTCTTGCGCGGGAAGTAATAGCCGAACATCGAGGCGGCGATGGCGCCGAGCACGCTGCCGCTCTGGATGATCATGCTGTAGAGCAGGCTGCCCTGCAGCGTGTAGCCCATGGACACGAAGATGATCGGCATCAGCGTCAGTACCGAAAGCTGGGCGCCGTAGCTCATCAGGATGGCGATGGCGACGGGGATGGTGCGGCCGATGAAGGGCGCACGGAAGAGTTCCTTCCAGTCGCTCTTGGCCGGCTCCTCGTCCTTCAGGTGATCCTTGGTCAGATACTCCTGGACCTTGAGATTGCGCGGGCGAAGCGAGCCGGAAGCAAGGATCGACAGCACCTTGTTGGCTTCGTCGATCTTGCCCTGCGAGGCAAGGAAGCGCGGCGTTTCCGGCACGAAGCGGCGGTAGAAGACGACGAGCAGGGCCGGGAGGGCGAGGGCTGCGAAGAGCCAGCGCCAGCTGTTTTCACCCGGGAAGAGGGTGAAGATCATCAGGCCGAAGGCAGGCGCCAGGAAGTTGCCGAAGCCGCCGGCGCCGACATTGACGAGACCGGCCGCCGTGCCGCGGAATTTCGGCGAGCAGAATTCCGACAGCATCGTGACGGCGGTCGAGATTTCGCCGCCGACGCCGAAGCCGACGATGGCGCGGGCAAAGCAGAGTGTCGCAAAGTTCGGCGCCATGGCGCAGGCGGCCGAGCCGATGGTGAAGAGCAGCAGGTTGATGGTCAACATCACGCGCCGGCCGTAGCGGTCGCCGAGGATGCCGGAAAGCAGCCGGCCGATCGCCGCGCTGCCGAAGGTAATGGTGTTGAGGAAGCCGATGTCGGTGCCGGTGAGGCCCCAGTGTTCCTTGAGGATCGGGCCGGCGACGCCGATGGTGTTCTGCTCGAAGCTGTCGAACAGGCAACCGATGAGCACCAGGGCGAGGATCTGCTTGTGGGCGCCGGTGACGCCGATCTTGGTGAAGGCTGATTCCAACTGTCTGATGACCGGCGATGACCTGCCGGAAGGCACCATATTTTCCGCTGCCATGGTTCGTTCCCCTTTATGGCTTAACAACGTGAAAATGTGAAAACTCAGTTTCATGAAATCTACATCATGAAATCCTGGTTTCATAGAAGATTCTATGACGCGCTGCGAAAGGAAATGGCCGCCCGCAACCCAGATTAGGGAAAGCAGATTTCGTGCCATCCCAAGAGAAACCAAGGTTTCTTGTTTACCGTCAAAAGCTTGGCGGCAAATCACGATCGAACGAGGAGTTGAAACTCAGATTTCTTATGCCTGAAAAATGTTCTGGAGTTTCAGGCAAATGCCCAATCGGCGCTCACAATTCCTCAAGCGCGTCGTTGATGGCTTCGATGCCGCGCAGACGGTTGCGGCCGGAAGTGCCGGCGATTTCGATGCACCGGGTGGTGAGCAGATGGCAAAGCGCCATGACGGAGACATGGTTGAAGAGCGGCCCCGGCGCCAGCGTCTGGCAGCGGAAGTGCCATTCCGCCTGGTTGAGGAAGGGAACGCCCTCGTCGGTGATGTAGAGCAGCCGCGCACCTGATTTTTCGAGCTGTGCGAGAATGGGTTCCATCAGGGAAACGCGCCGGCGCAGACCGAAGAGGATGACGACATCGTCGCTGCCGATGCTGACCAGATGTTCGCCGAGCGTCTGGCCGCCGCCCGGAATGGCGGCGATATTCTCGATCACCTGGGTCATCTGCCATTGCAGGTAGGTTGCGAAGGAATGGCTGGCACGAAAGCCGATGACCCAGACCTTGCGGGCACCAAGGATGACGGTCGCCGCAGCTGTCACCTGGGTTTCGGAAATGGCGAGAAAGGTCGCCTCGATATTGGCGACGCCTTGCGCCACATGGGAGGACAGCGACTGTTCGCCGCCGCTGTCGGTGGCCGTTGCGAGGAACAGGCGCGAGCCCGTCTGCTTGTCGGCGCGGGCATGGCGGCGCGCCTCCTCGTAATTGTCGTAGCCGAGCCGCTGGATGAAACGGGAGACGGTCGCCTTCGACACATGCGCCAGCGCCGCCAGTTCCTGGGCGGAGTAGCTCGCGACCTCTCCGGGAAAATCGCAGAGGAAATCCCCCAACCGCCGTTCGGCCGGATGCAGCTCCGGCAGCACCTGGCGGACCCGCGTGAGGAAGGAGCGTTCTTTCGGGCTCATGTCGATTCCATGAAACTGTCGTTTCACGGCAATCTCTGATTTTCGCGGGGATATTGCAAGCGAGGCGGGCGGGTGCCGCCTCGCTTTAAACTGCGGCCGACGGGCGCAGTTGCCTGCGCGTCAGTATTTTGAGGGCACGTAGAGCTCCGGCGGCAGCACCTTGCGCTCATAGTCCGGGTTGAAGACGCGCTCGGGCAGGGAGATTTCCTCGTGCGGCACATCCTCGTAGGGGATCTGCGCCAACAGATGGTCGATGCAGTTCAGCCGGGCGCGCTTCTTGTCGTTGCCTTCGACGATGTGCCAGGGCGCTTCGGGAATGTTCGTGCGGGCGAAGGTCTCTTCCTTGGCCTTGGTATAGGCCTCCCAGCGCACCCGCGACTGCAGGTCCATCGGCGAGAGCTTCCACTGCTTCAGGGGGTCATGGATGCGCACGAGGAAGCGCATTTGCTGCTCCTCGTCGGTGATCGAGAACCAGTACTTCACCAACCGGATGCCCGAGCGAACCAGCATGCGCTCGAATTCCGGCACGTCGTTGAAGAACTGGTCGACCTGGTCCTCGGTGGCAAAGCCCATGACGCGCTCGACGCCGGAGCGGTTGTACCAGGAACGATCGAAGAGCACGATCTCGCCACCGGCCGGCAGGTGCGGCACGTAGCGCTGGAAATACCATTGCGTCTTTTCGCGGTCGGACGGCGCCGGCAGCGCGGCGACGCGCACGACGCGCGGGTTGAGCCTTTGGGTGATGCGCTTGATGACACCGCCCTTGCCGGCGGAATCGCGGCCCTCGAAGATCACCACCACCTTTTCCTTGTGGTGGACCACCCAGTCTTGCAGCTTGATCAGCTCGGATTGCAGCCGCAAGAGCGTGCGGAAGTACTCGATGCGCGGGATCGAAGGCGGGTGGCTCTTGCGGTAGATCTTGCGGATCTCTTCCGACAGCGCCGGCTCGGAAAGCTCGAGCTCGTAATCCTCATCGATCGTGTCGGCCAGTTCCGCTTCGAGCCAGTCCTGCGTTTCGATATCCTCGTTGGACCTGATCATCTGACCCTCCGGATTGAGTTGCCCGCAGCAGCTTTGCTTGCTGCTATCGTTAGTCGGCTTATTTCACAGCCGCATGAAGGGAATTTGACGTTCGCGGTTTCAGCCTATCCCTTCAGATACCAGCCCCAGGGTTCGTCCGCATCGAAACTGGTGATCTGCTTGGTCTCGAGATAGTTGGACAAGCCCCAGCGCCCGAGCTCGCGGCCGATGCCCGACTGCTTGTAGCCACCCCAGGGCGCCTCGGTGAAGGTCGGCTGCGAGCAGTTGATCCAGACGATGCCGGCGCGAAACGCGCGGGCAACGCGCTCGCAACGGTCCCTGTCGGCCGACATGACGGCCGCCGCCAGCCCGAAACGGCTGTCATTGGCCATGCGGATTGCGTCGGCCTCCTCGCGGAAGGACTTGACGCAGACGACCGGGCCGAAGATCTCCTCGCGCCAGACATAACTGTCTTCGCGCATGTCGGTCAGCACCGTCGGCTCGAGGAAGTAACCGCTGTTGAGGCCGGCCGGCCGGCCGCCGCCCGCAGCCACCGTCGCACCGTCCTGGCGGGCACGGTCAATGGCGCCCATGATCTTGTCATACTGGCCTCGGGACACGATCGGTCCGAGCAGGGTGCCGTCCTCCAGGCCATTGCCGATCCTGATCTTCGCGGCCTCCGCGCAAAGGCGCCTGACGACGGTCTCGTAGATCTCCTCTTCGACGAGCACGCGCGATGTCGCCGAGCAGACCTGACCCTGGTTCCAGAAGATGCCGAACATGATCCATTCGACGGCCTTGTCGATGTCGCTGTCGGCAAAGACGACGAAGGGCGACTTGCCGCCGAGTTCCAGGCTGACATTCTTGATGTCCTGGGCGCCGGCCATCATCACCTTGCGGCCGGTGACGACCGAGCCGGTGAAGGCGAGCTTGTCGATCAACGGATGTTCGGTGAGCGGCTGGCCGGCGTCCTGGCCGGTGCCGGTCAGGATATTGAGCACGCCAGGCGGGAGCCCGACCTCCTCGGCAATGACGCCGAGCTCAAGCGCCGTCAGCGGCGTCAGTTCGGAAGGTTTCAGCACGATGGTGCAGCCGGCGGCAAGCGCCGGGGCCACCTTCCAGGAGACCATCAGCAGCGGATAGTTCCACGGCGTGATCGCCCCGACGACGCCGAGCGGCTCGCGTACCGCACGCGCGGTGAAACGATTGTCGCCAACCGCGATCGTCTCCTCGGGATTGGCGTCCAATTCGTCGGCGAGGCCGGCATAGTAGCGAAAGCAGCCGGCGGCATCGTCTATGTCCCAGAGCGCCTCCGGCAACGGCTTGCCATTGTCGGCCACTTCAAGCCGCGCCAGGGAATGGCGCTTCTCTTCGATCTTTTCGGCGATCGCCCTCAAATAAACGGCGCGCTCGGCGCCTGACAGTTTCGGCCAGGGACCGCTGTCGAAGGCGATGCGGGCGGCCTTTGCGGCCCGGTCCACATCCTCGTAGGTCGCCGCCGGCGCACGATGGATGATCTCCTCCGTCGCCGGATCGATCACGTCGAGCGTGCCGCCGCGCCGCGGTTTTTCCCATTTGCCGTCGATGAACAGCCGATCCTGCATGCCATACCCCTTTTTAGCCCGGGGCAAGTATGGCCAGTCGAAACGAAACACGCCAGCCGCAAGTTACGGCTGGCGTTGATCTTTTTCGGATTGGCGGGCCGGTCTTCAGCGGTCGCCCGCTCGGCGCTTAAGGAACGGCAGGACCGGCAGCACGGCGCAGGCGCTGGCAAACAGCCAGAACTGCCCGAGGGTCATGAGACTGCTCGTATACAAGGCGCCGGAGACTATGCCGACGATCAGGCAGACATCCATCAGTGGCAGGCTGATGGCGTAAAGGACCGTCTGGCGTTCCAGAGACAGGCAGCGCTGCACAAGGGTGAAATACGTGGCGAAAGCGACCATCTCCGGTATGCCACCGACGATCAGCAGTCCACCGGCCACGAGGTGGTTGGGGGCAAAGATCAGCGCGAAGGTCGAGAGGCCTTCGAGCAGGCTGGCGACGAGATAGGCGCGAAGCAGCGTCCCTGTATTGGTCAAGGCCCCGGCCAGCCGGTGCGAGACGAACGCGCCGATCAGGGCGCCGGCACCCTGTGCGGCCAGAAGCAAGGTCCACATTTCCGGGCCCAGATGGAACTGGTCACGATTGAGCCAGAACAGGAACGGCTGCAGCGCACCGAGCGAGACCATGTAGCCGAAGGCAGGCAACAGCAAAGCCCAAAGCAACGGCTTTTCGCGGAGGATCGCAACGGCCTCCCTTCCGAAACTCGATGCGGGCAAGGGCGCCGGTTGCTGTTTTGCAGGCTCGTTGCACGGTTGAAGCATCAGCAGCCAGGCTGCGGCGATCTGGGCGAGTGCCAGCGCAAGAAGTGTCACCGTGATCGAGGTGGAGGCGACGGCGAGACCCGCCGCCGGCGGTGCGAAAATCTTGGCGAAGCGGTCGATGGCCTGGAAGGCGGTGTTGGCCTCCATGTTGCGGCCGGCGGGAACGACGCCGGCGCGCAACGTCAACAGACCCGGCGTGATCACCGCATCCGCAGCGCCGATGACCAGGACGACCATCTGCAATGTCATTGCGTCCGGTGCGAAGGCAAGGCCGGGGATGGCGACGGCGGTCGCCGACAGGGCGCACAGAACGGGAAGGCGGGGGCCGCTGCGCCGCAACAGCGTCGCGACGAATGGCGCAAGCAGGAGGCTCGGCAGCAGGCGCAACGCAAGACTACCGACCAGTTCCGCACCGGCGCCGAAGCGGCTTGCAACGACCAGGGGAAGTGCTGCGACGAGCATCCAGGAGCAGAAGGAATCGACGGCGAGAGCGAGGCTGATGCGCCGGAAGGCGGCATGGCCCCAGAGATTGGAACTTTTCATAAGGAGAGCCCGATGAAACGCAATCGACCTCGGGTCAGCTGCACTGGGCAGGTGAGATGGGATCGACGCGAACAGGAATGGCCCGCTCAACAGGCGGACGGTTCTGGGCTCACAGCTGCAAGCCCCGCCTTGCGGGGCAAATCAGGCCATCAAATGGGGTTCGCTCGACATGACCGGCCATCTACCATGGGCGCTTCAAAGGTGGCAAGCGGCAGCCGGTAGCTGCCGCTGTGTCGGGGTGCGGGCCATGGCTATCGCGTTGCGTTGGCCAGGGCCGGCGTGACATTGGCGATCTGTGTGATCACCATGCCGCCGACGATAAAGAGCAAGCCGGTCAGCCGCGCCGCATTGACCGGCTTTTGCGGGAAACCCATGAGGCCGAAATGGTCGATCACCATGGAAATCACCATCTGGCCAGCGATGACGGCGACAATGAAGCTTGCCGCGCCGAGCTTCGGCGCAAGGAGGAGAGCCGCGGTGATATAGATCACGCCGGCTGCGCCGCCGATCCAGATCCACCACGGACCCTTGAATGCCATAGCCAGGGTAGGCAACGGCACGCGTAAGGCGATCAGCATCGGCAGGATGAGGACGAGGCTGACGCCGAGCGAGACGACCGTTGCCCAGAGCGGATGGCCGAGGAGGCGGCCAAGATTGGCATTGGCGCCGGCCTGGAGGGGGACGACGGCGCCGGCGAAGATCGCCGCGGCAAGCATGAGGAGGGAGGAGTATGTGGGCATTGTTTTTTCCTTCTTGATTGATCCCTTATCCATCATCGATTTCAAGAATGGAAATTCCGAATTTTCACGTGTTATATTCGTTTCATGAATAATCTTGGCGCGGTCGATCTGAACTTGCTGGTGGTGCTCGACGCCCTCCTGGCGGAGCGCCACGTCTCGCGTGCGGCCATCCGGCTGAACAAGAGCCAGCCTGCGGTCAGCCATGCGCTGGCGCGCTTGCGCGCCCTCTTCGACGATCCCCTGCTCGTGCGCCATGGCGGCCGGCTCGAGCCAACGGTTCGGGCGCTGGAGATCGCGCCGCAGCTTGCCGAAGCGCTTGCGCATATGCGCCAGCTCATGGGGTCTCAGCCGTTCGATGCGGCGCGCGAGGGCCATGTCTTCCGGCTGGCGATGTCCGACTACGCCGCCCTTGTGCTTTTGCCGCAATTGATGACGGTGCTGCGCCGGCAGGCGCCGAACGTCGACCTCATCGTCAGCCAGGCGAGCCGCGAAGTGATGATGGCGCAGGTGGTCGACGGTGAGATCGATCTGGCGCTCGGTGTTTTCCCGACGCTGGCCGATGATCTGAGGACGTCGCTCTTGTTCGAGGAGCACTTCGCCTGCCTGGCGGATGCCGCGAGCCTTGGCGACAAGAGGACGTTGGATCTCCCGGCCTATCTGCAGCGGCCGCATATTCTGGTTTCGCTGCGCGGCGATACCGGCAACGAGATCGACCTGGCGCTGGCTGAAGCGGGGCACAAACGCCGCATCGCGCTGGCGCTGCCGCATTGGAGCGCTGCGCCCGGGCTCGTGCTCGGTACCGATCTGGTGCTGACGGTCGCACGCCGGATCCTGCCGCAGGATGCCGGGGCCGGGTCCTTGGCGGTTTTTGATCCGCCCTTCGCCATCCCGCCCTTTGCGTTCCGGCAGATCTGGCACCGCCGGCGCGACGGCGATCCCGCCCATCGCTGGCTGCGGGACCTGATCGGCCAGCTTCTCGTCCCTACGGCGCCGCGCGTCTTATCAGACGCGCAAAGGTCGCTGTAAACCTTTGCAGTAGGGCACGGTTGCGGCGATCGCGCAGCGCTGAAAAGCGAAAGGCCCGGTGCGGCGGAGCCGACCGGGCCTTTCGTGCATTTCATTTCGCCTTGGCGTCAGTCGTGGCTGACGCCCTGGATCGCCGAAACCTGCCAGTCGGCGCCCGGCTTGCGGACGAAGGTCCACAGTTCGACCGCTTCCGTCAGGTTGTCCGGATCGCCGCTGATCACCTTGCCGGTGGTGCGGTCGCGCATGACGTCGATGCTTTCATAGCGCATGGCGACGGTCGCAAACTCGGTTCCGTTTTCCGACCAGGCTTCGGCGACATCACCCTGGACGAGGTGCACGTCGCGCACATCGTTCTTGACGCCGCTCGTCGCGTTGTCGCTGAGCTCTTCGGCCAGATAGGACATGGCTTCCGGCGTCGTCAGGCGACGCAGCGTGCCATAGTCTTCCGCAGCGTAGGCGGCCTGCACGTCCTTCAGCATCTTTTCGAACTGTTCGAGGTCGGTCCCCTGGATGCCGATTTCATCGGCCGGCCCGTCGGTGACGGGCGCCGGCTGAGGCGCGGCCTGGGGGCGTGCATTTGCCTGGCCGCCGGCCTGGCCGCCGCCGATGCTCGGGATCTTGAACGACGGCATGCCGTTCGACGGCGACTGGCCCGACGAGCGCTCGGACGGGCCGGCATAGGCCGTCTGCTGGCGGTTGCGGCCGAAGAAGCGCATGGCCAGCATGATCAGGCCACCGATCAGCAGCATCTGCACGATCAGGCCGAGGAAGCCGGCAGCGCCGCCGAAACCACCGCCCATCAGCATGCCGATGAGGCCGCCGACCATCAGGCCGCCGAGCAGCGAACCGCCAAAGCCGCTGAAGAAGCCCGGACGGGCGTTCGGCTGGGTGGCGTTGGTCGGGCGCGTCTGGCCGGCTGCCGGATTGGTGGCGGCCGGGCCAGCGTCCTGACGCGGCGTCATCGAGCGGTCGATCGGTGCCGCGTTGGTCGGCGCGGTACGGGTGACCGGCGGCTGCGAGAAGGTGCGGGTGCCGCGGCTGCCAAAGCCGCCGCCCGAGCGCCGCGCTTCGGCGACGTCCACAACGGTCAGCGCGACGACCATGCCGATCGCCATCATTGCCAGAGTTCGTCCAAAACGCCCAAATAGCTGCATTGCCATCACAACCCCTAATCTTGCTTGGGCTCGAAGTCCGAGCCATCAGGGCCTGATATAGGGGCTCAGGCCCTGAGATTTAAGCTTTCCGCGTCGCTTTTTGGCCAGTTTACCGTTATCCGACACCGCAATCCCGGCTGAATCCGACATGGAATCAGCACCTTCGGCGGGAGCCGCGTCGCGCAAGTCCTGGTGCTCCAACCATGCCCGCTGTTGCCGGACAAGCCCTAGTGATTGGCCGCCAGGATCATCGTCGCCGCCTTTTCGGCGATCATGATCGTCGGCGAATTGGTGTTGCCCGAGGTGATCGTCGGCATGATCGAGGCATCGGCGATCCGCAATCCCTTAAGGCCCCGCAGGCGCAGTTCCGGATCGACGACGCTGTCGGGATCGGCGCCCATGCGGCAGGTGCCGACCGGGTGGAAGATCGTCGTGCCGATATCGCCGGCGGCGCGCTTCAGGTCGTCCTCGCTCTCATAGGACGGGCCCGGCTTGAACTCGACCGGATTGAAGCGGGCGAAGGACGGTTGCCTGACGATCTGCCGGGTCAGGCGAATGGCGCTGACGGCGACGTTGCGGTCGGCTTCGGCCGTCAGGTAGCGCGGGCGGATGTCCGGGGCCGCAGCAAAATCCGGACCTTTCAGATGCACGGAGCCACGGCTCTCTGGACGAAGGTTGCAGACGCTGGCGGTGATCGCCGGGAAGGAATGGACGGGCTCGCCGAACTTGTCGAGCGAGACCGGCTGCACGTGATATTGCAGGTCCGGCGTTTCCTTCTCCGGACCCGAGCGGGTGAAGATACCCAGCTGGCTCGGCGCCATCGCCATCGGGCCCGAGCGTTTCAGCAGATATTCGAGCCCGATCGACGCCTTGCCGAAGAGCGAGTTGGCCTTTTCGTTGAGCGTCGGCACGCCCGTCACCTTGTAGGCCATGCGCAATTGCAGGTGATCCTGCAGGTTCTCGCCGACGCCCGCCCGTTCGTGACGGACTTCGATGCCGTTTTCCTTCAGCACGTCGCCGCGGCCGATGCCCGAGAGTTCGAGAATATGCGGCGAGCCGATCGCACCGGCGGAAAGCACGGTCTCGCGGGCAGCGCGGGCACGTTTGACCACACCGTCGTGCTGGAACTCGACGCCGGCGATGCGGTCGCCCTCGATGATCAGCTTGCGCACATGCGCCTTGGTCAGGACCGTGAGGTTGCCGCGCTTCTGCGCCGGGCGCAGAAATGCCTTGGCCGTGTTCCAGCGGATGCCCGAGCGCTGGTTGACGTCGAAGTAGCCGGAGCCCTCGTTGCTGCCGCGGTTGAAATCCGGTGTTTCGGGGATGCCGGCCTCGGTCGCCGCCTTCTGGAACGCGTCAAGCACGTCCCAGCGCACGCGCGCCTTTTCCACCCGCCATTCGCCGCCGGCCCCGTGCATGTCGTTTCCGCCGCGATAATGGTCCTCGGATTTCTTGAACAGCGGCAGCACGTCGTCCCAGCCCCAGCCGGCGCAGCCGAGCTGGCGCCAGTGGTCGTAATCCTCGGCCTGGCCGCGCATGTAGATCATGCCATTGATCGACGAGCAGCCGCCGAGCACCTTGCCGCGGGGGTAACCGAGCGAACGACCGTTCAGACCTTCTTCCGCCGCCGTCGTGAAGCACCAGTCGGTGCGCGGATTGTTGATGCAGTAGAGGTAGCCGACCGGGATGTGGATCCAGTGGTAATTGTCGCGGCCGCCAGCTTCCAGCAGCAGCACGCGATGGCGCGAATTTTCAGAAAGGCGGTTGGCAAGCACGCAGCCGGCGCTACCCGCCCCGACGACGATGTAGTCGAACGTGTCCATGGTTCTCTCTCAATGTTCGGGGCTCGATCCTTGGCTCATCCGGATCGGGCTATGGCTCCCTCCCGCCGACGGGGCGGGAAGGGCCAGCTACTGTCTGTGTTCAAATCCAAGCTTGCGGCCGAGCCGCGAATGATAGAACTCGCCGACGATGCCGCGCCGGAAGACCAGCACGCAGACCATGAAGACGAGGCCGGTGATGATCGTCACCGGGAATTCGGAGGTTGCGAGATAATTCTGCAGCGTCACGACGAGACCGGCGCCGAAGAGCGGGCCGATCAGCGTGCCGATGCCGCCGAGCAGCGTCATCAGGATCACCTCGCCCGACATCTGCCAGCCGACATCGGTCAGCGTGGCAAACTGGAAGACCAGCGCCTTGACGCCACCGGCAAGGCCGGTCAGCGCTGCCGACATGACGAAGGCCGCGAGCTTGTAGTTGCGCACGGAGTAACCGAGCGACACGGCGCGCGTTTCGTTCTCGCGGATCGATTTCAGGATCATGCCGAAGGGCGAGTGGATGATGCGCCAGATGATGGCGACGCCGATGACGAAGACGCCGAGCACGAAGTAGTACATGTTCGTCGACTGGCTGAGATCGATGAAGCCGAAGAGGTGGCCGCGCGGCACGGACTGGATGCCGTCCTCGCCCTTGGTGAACTCCGCCTGCAGGCAGAAGAAATAAAACATCTGCGCCAGCGCCAGCGTGATCATCGCGAAATAGATGCCCTGCCGGCGGATCGCCAGATAGCCGACGATCAGCCCGAGAAACGCCGCGCCTGCGACGCCGACGAGAATGCCGAGTTCCGGCGGCAGGCCCCATTCCTTGACGGCATGGGCGGTGAAGTAGGCCGCCCCGCCGAAGAAGGCCGCGTGGCCGAAGGACAGAAGGCCGGTATAGCCGAGCAGCAGGTTGAAGGCGCAGGCAAAGAGCGCGAAGCAGAGGAGCTTCATCAGGAAGACGGGGTAGAAGAACAACGGCGCCAGGATGAGGAGCGCCAACCCCAAGCCCAGGAACACCGTCTGGGCGACGACCGGGCTCTTTTCCTTCGGTTTTTCGATGTCGAGTGTCAGCGTCATATCAAGCATCCCGGCCGAAGAGGCCTGCCGGCCGTATCAGGAGAACGATGGCCATGATCACGAAGATCACGATGTTGGAGGCCTCCGGATAGAAGACCTTGGTCAGCCCCTCGGCGACGCCGAGAAGGTAGCCGGTGACGATCGCACCCATGATCGAGCCCATGCCGCCGACGACCACCACGGCGAAGACGACGATGATGATGTTGGAGCCCATCAGCGGCGAGACCTGGTAGATCGGTGCTGCAAGCACACCCGCAAGGGCGGCAAGTGCTGCTCCGAGCGCATAGGTGAGCGTCAGCAGGAAGGGCACGTTGATGCCGAAGGATTGCACCAGCACCGGGTTTTCGGTTGCCGCCCGCAGATAGGAGCCGAGCTTGGTCTTTTCGATCACAAGCCAGGTGCCGATGCACACGACAAGCGAGAAGACAATCACCCAGCCGCGATAGATGGGCAGGAACATGAAGCCGAGATTGGTGCCGCCGGCAAGGGCCGCCGGCGTCGCATAGGGCTGGCCGGAGGCGCCATAGAGATAGCGGAAGGTGCCCTCGATCGTCAGTGCCAGGCCGAAAGTGAAGAGCAGGCCATAGAGGGGGTCGAGCGTATAGAGGCGTCTCAGCATCGTGCGCTCGATCACCGCGCCGACGAGGCCGACGGCAATGGGGGCGACGACCAGCGCCGGCCAGTAGCCGAGACCGAAGTGGGACAGCAGCAGCCAGGCGAAGAAGGCGCCGAGCATGTATTGCGCGCCATGGGCGAAGTTGATGACCCGCAGCAGGCCGAAGATGATGGCAAGGCCGAGGCTGAGCAGCGCATAGAACGAGCCGTTGATCAGCCCGATCAGGAGCTGCCCGAGCAAGGCCTGCATGGGAATTCCGAAAATCGTACTCATCGCTCAGACCCCCAGCACATCATGCAGCGTGTCCATGCGGGCGGAAAGCTCCGAAACCGGGAACTCGCCGACCATCTGGCCATGGTCCATCAGATAGAAGCGGTCTGCGACCTTGCTCGCGAAGCGGAAGTTCTGCTCGACCAGAAGCACGGTCATGCCGCGCTGCTTCAGGGTTTTCAGCACGTCGCCGATGCGCTGGACGATAACGGGGGCAAGTCCCTCGGTCGGTTCGTCGAGCAGCATCATGCGCACGCCGGTTCGCAGGATACGGGCGATCGCCAGCATCTGCTGCTCGCCGCCGGAAAGCTTGGTGCCGGGGCTGCTGCGGCGCTCGTAGAGGTTCGGAAAGAGCTCGAAAATCTCGTCGATCGTCATGCCGCCCTTGGCGACCGCCGGCGGCAAAAGCAGGTTTTCATGCACCGACAGCGTCGAAAAGATGCCGCGCTCTTCGGGAATGAAGCCGAGGCCGTGATGGGCGACCCGGTGTAGCGGCACCTTCATCAGGTCCGCATCGGCAAAACTGATCTCGCCCCTGCGCTTGCGCACGATGCCCATGATTGCGCGCAGCGTCGTCGTCTTGCCGACGCCGTTGCGGCCGAGCAGCGTCACCATCTCGCCTTCGCCGACGGAAAGGTCGACGCCGTGCAGGATATGGCTTTCGCCGTACCAGGCGTTGAGGCCGGAAACTTTCAAGAGCGGTTTCATCTCAGGCCTCCTCGGTGCCCATATAGGCGGTGCGCACGCGCGGGTCGGCGGACACCTCGGCGTAGTCGCCCTCCGCCAGGATCTCGCCGCGCTGCAGCACGGTGACGTGGTGGCAGAGCGTCGAGACGACGGAGAGGTTGTGCTCGACCATCAGCACGGCACGTTCGCGCGCCACCTCGCGGATGATCTCGGCAACCATGCCGACATCCTCGTGGCCCATGCCGGCCATCGGCTCGTCCAAGAGCAGCACCTTGGGATCGAGCGCCAGCGTCGTTGCGATTTCGAGCACGCGCTTGCGGCCATAGGAAAGATCGGCGGCAATGGCATTGCGCTCCCGGTCGAGACCGACCGAGCGGATCAGCTGGTCGGCCTTGGCGTTGAGGCTGTCGAGCGCCGAGATCGGTTTCCAGAACTGGGTCGCCAGCCCGTTCGGTCGCTGCAGCGCAACGCGCACATTGTCGAGCACGCTCAGATGCGGAAAGACGGCGGAGATCTGGAACGAGCGCACCAGCCCCATGCGCGCCACCTTGTCCGGTGCCGTGCGGGTGATGTCCTCGCCAAGCAGCGTGATCGTGCCGTCGGTCGGCTGCAGGAACTTGGTCAACAGGTTGAAGACCGTCGTCTTGCCGGCGCCGTTCGGACCGATCAGCGCATGCACGCGCGCATGATGGACGTCGAGATTGACGTTGTTGACGGCGGTGAAGCCACCAAAGTCGCGGCGCAGGCCGCGGGCGGAGAGAACCACCCGCGGCGCGCCGTTCGGTTCGTTGACCGGTGCGCCCATCGCGTCAGGACTTCACGAGGTCGCAGCCGCTCTTGGCCGGATCGATGAAGGCTTCGGCACCCGGAATGGTGGCGAGCACCTTGAAGTAATCCCAGGGTTCCTTGCTTTCGTCCGGCTTCTTCACTTCCAGAAGATACATGTCGTGGATCATGCGGCCATTCTCGGCGACCTTGCCGTTTTCGGCGAAGACATCGTTGACCGGCAGCGCACGCAGTTCCTTGGCAACGGCATCGGCGTCGTCCGTGCCGGCCTTCTCGATCGCCTTCAGATAGGAAAGCACGGCCGAGTAGGTGCCGGCATGCACCATGTTCGGCATCTTGCCGGTGCGCTCCATGAAGCGCTTGCCGAACTTGGCGCTTTCTTCGTTGCGGTTCCAGTAGAAGCCTTCGGTGAGCGTCAGGCCTTGCGCCGCTTCAAGCCCGAGACCATGGACTTCGGCGAGCGTGAAGAGCAGCGCTGCCAAGCGCTGGCCGCCCTGGACGATGCCGAATTCGGCCGCCTGCTTGATGGCGTTCGAGGTGTCGAGGCCGGCATTGGCAAGGCCGATCACCTTGGCGCCGGAGGATTGCGCCTGCAACAGGAAGGAGGAGAAGTCGGTGGTTGCCAGCGGATGGCGGACGGAACCGACGACCGTGCCGCCGTTTTCCTTGACGTAGTTGCTGGTGTTTTCCTCGAGCGAATAACCGAAGGCATAGTCGGCGGTCAGGAAGAACCAGCTGTCGCCGCCCTGCTTGACGAGCGCGCCGCCGGTGCCGACGGCCAGCGCATGGGTGTCATAGGCCCAGTGGAAACCATAGGGCGAGCACTGCTTGCCGGTGAGCTCGGTGGTCGCTGCACCGGTGTTGATGGTGATCCTCTTCTTTTCCTTCGACAGCGCCTGTACCGCAAGGCCGACCGAGGAGCTGGTCAGCTCCATGATGCTGTCGACCTGTTCGGTATCGTACCATTGACGGGCGATGTTGGAGGCGATGTCGGCCTTGTTCTGGTGGTCGGCGGTAATCACTTCCACCGGCACGCCGAGCACCTTGCCGCCGAAATCCTCGACCGCCATCAGCGCCGCCTCGTAGGAGGACTTGCCGCCGAAGTCGGCATAGACGCCGGACTGGTCGTTCAGGATGCCGATCTTGACCTTTCCGTCGGATGCATCGGCGAAAGCGGCCGTGCTGCTGGCAAGCATCGCTGCCAATGTTACGATCAGTTTCTTCGTCATCATGTCCTCCTCCAGGGCTTGGAACCGTAACGAAACACAGCGCAAACGCGCGCGCCGTTTCCGGCACGCTGTCAGCAACGCCGGATCGTCCATTTCGTTCTGTTCATATTTGGCCAGACATGCTCCTCAGATGTCGGCTCTATCCGTTACAATCCGGAAAAAACCGCTTGGATGCAAGCGCCGCCGACCGTAAATTGCAAACAGGGTCTGTTCATTTTCGAACAGATGGGGAGTGACAATGAATCCGAATTTCACATGGGACGATCTGCAGTTCTTTCTGGCGGTCGCCCGCACCGGGCAATTGTCGACGGCGGCGCGCAGGCTCAGAACCAGCCACGCCACGGTTTCGCGGCGGATCGACCGGCTGGAATTCGCGCTCAAGGTGAAGCTGTTCGAGCGCAATCCGCGCGGCTACGTCCTGACCGGTATGGGTCAGCGCTTCATCGAGACGGCCGAGCGCATCGAGCGCGAGACCGAACAGCTGCAGCTCGACATCAATGATGGGCTGACCGCACAGCGCGGCGTGGTGCGGCTGAGCACGCTCGAAGGCTTCGGCAATTTCTTCCTCGCCGACCGGCTGGCGGATTTTGCCGCGCGCTACCCGAACGTCTCGCTGGAGCTGGTGGCGATCCAGCAGATCATGTCGCTGTCGCGCAAGGAGGCGGACATCCAGGTGGCGCTGACGGCGCCGAAGGCCGGCCCCTATCATTCCGAGGTGCTCACCCCCTATACGCTGCATGTCTATGGCGCACGCAGCTATCTGGCCAGGCATGCGCCGATCACCGGTCGCAACGACCTCGCGGCGCATCGTTTCGTCGGGTACATCGAAGACATGATCTTTGCGCCCGGCCTCGATTATCTCGGCGAATTGCAGCCGGGACTGCGGGCGCATTTCCAGAGTTCGAGCATTCTCACCCAGCTGAAGGCGGTGCGTCAGGGACTTGGTCTCTGCGTGCTGCCGCACTTCATGGCGCGGGAGGCAGAGGATCTGGATATCGTTCTGCCCGACGAGATCGAGCTCAAGCGCACCTATTGGATGGTATGCCATCGGGATCTCCTGGCGGTTCCACGGGTGAGGGCGGTTCGGGAGTTTCTGCTGCAGACGGTCCGGGAGAATCGCGGCGATTTCATCCGCGAGGCGGCGCCGTTGCCGGTGAGCGCGCGGCGCGTGTCGCGACCGTAATGGGTGTCGGATCATGGCGGGATTGCGAATTCCCGGTGTCCGGCCGGTGATTTGCGGCCCGATAGCGCGGGAAAGCGGTCTTCAAAACCGACCGAATTTATCAACAGCCTGTATTTATGTTTTATTTCAATGGGTTGTCTGTTTTTGAAGTTTTTTTGAAGATGTCTGTTGACGTCTGCGAGGTGTGGGGTCTATAAGCCCGATCACTGACGAGGGCGGCGGCGCTGCTGGCGACGACGACCTTCGCTCTAGAGTTTCCTGGT
>NZ_PNFP01000080.1 GCF_002940685.1 Ensifer adhaerens
CGGCATGTGCCACGGCTTGCCTTGGCATGCCCATGAGCAATGCAAACCGAGGTTAGTAGCATGCCCATCGGCAGCCCACGGCATGCCTTGGTGTGTGGCATGGCCAGCCCATGGGGTGCCAAGGCTTGCCATGGTGTGTGCCACGACAAGTCATGCGCGTGCCAAATTGATTTTTGCCCGTGCAAACCTTGCAAATTGTGCTTCTAAATTCATTACATGACACTTGGAATGTGTCCCATGCTTCATCTCCCACCCACTACCCATTTTCTATTTTTTATGAATTTTCCTATTTTTCCAATTAAAAAAATTAAAAAAAAAAAATATTTTTTTTCAAAAAACGTAAAACTTGGCAGGCTCGAAGGTATGATTTTTCTAAGCATGTGTGCAAAATATCTCGTCCAAACTCCAAGTATTGCTTCAAAAAAATGCCTTGGTGTGTGCCATGGCTTGCCCATGGGGTGCCATGGCCTGCCCATGGCCTGCCTTGCTGTGTGCCATGGCAAGCCATGGGCTGCCCATGGCATGCCTTGGTGT
>NZ_PNFP01000081.1 GCF_002940685.1 Ensifer adhaerens
ATTCGCTTTACCTGATAAAACTGCATACTTGTTCCAGCTATCCTGAGGGAAACTTCGGAGGGAACCAGCTACTAGATGGTTCGATTAGTCTTTCGCCCCTATACCCAAGTTTGACGAGTGATTTGCACGTCAACAGCGCTTCGAGCCTCCATCAGGGTTTCCCCTGACTTCACCCTACTCAGGCATAGTTCACCATCTTTCGGGTCCTCATCTATATACTCCAACTTTGAAATATTCAAACACCTTTCGGTTATTTTCCAATCAAGTCTTTATTGCACACGGAAAAAGATTCCCGTGTTGATAATCACTTATTTCACTTTCGTTCCGGATCAGAGTGTTTATTCGCTCTTATCCTCGCATATAAATGAGACTCCTTGGTCCGTGTTTCAAGACGGGTGAATTTAATCGTTTCAGAAAAACACACGGCTAAATGAGTATTTTCATTTGTGTGTCGTGTTATTTCAATTCATGTTCTTTTTCATTTTAACTGAAT
>NZ_PNFP01000082.1 GCF_002940685.1 Ensifer adhaerens
TAGGTAACAATGATATATTGCTAGATGTCATTCATTGTTTCTAATAATTAGATTATTATTGCTAACGTCACAACGAGCCTACAAGGGTCACACCCATCGAATAAGATGAGAGCAAATTAAATATATATGTTTTGTATAATGTGATTATACAAGAATAAATATTTATTAATATATAATTATATATGAGATATATATTTATATTTAATAAATATATGAATAATATTTAAATTGGATTTAAATATTAAAAGCCCATAATATTATAATAATATAATTATTGTAATTATATTATTATTATTATTTCAAATATGATTTGGAATTAAATAATTATAATTGATATAATTATGACTTAATTAGGAATTAGGTTAAACTTGGGCCCAAAGGAAGACATATATATATCTAATGTTTGATCTAGCAATCAACACAACATTAGATCCAAAACCCTAGCCGCCCAACTCCCCTTGCTTCTTGCGCCGACTTCCCTTACCCGGGAAAAGGGGTTGTGCAAGT
>NZ_PNFP01000009.1 GCF_002940685.1 Ensifer adhaerens
GTCTTGCCATGGTCAACGTGGCCAATCGTGCCAATGTTAACGTGCGGCTTGTTGCGCTCAAATTTGCTCTTTGCCATGGGTACGTTTCCTGTGGTCAAGTATGAATAATGATCAGCCGGCAGGGCCGGTTTGTGGAGCCGTTTAAGGGTTTCAGGGGATTTGCGCAAGACTTAATTGCGCGCGCCCGGACCGGCCGCCGCTGGCCTTTTCCTGCCGATATATAAGTCGCGCCACGCGCCGCTGCAAGAACGGGCAGAATCGACTTGCGATTCGCCTGCGCGCCAAGACAATCAAATGCTTAGCGCGGAGCGTTGACCGATTGCTTTAATCTGATAGGGAGAAGAAAGCCGCTGCTGGAGCGGGTAGCGGGAATCGAACCCGCGTATTCAGCTTGGAAGGCTGCTGCTCTACCATTGAGCTATACCCGCGGGCCTTCGATCCAGAAGCAGAATGGTGGAGGGAGTTGGATTTGAACCAACGTAGGCTGAGCCAACGGATTTACAGTCCGTCCCCTTTAACCACTCGGGCATCCCTCCATTATTCTGTCGGGATCTTTCGACCAAGCAATTGAGATCGTGAGACAACCAGCGACTTGTCGTTGCCGCTCTCGATCTGTGGCCGGGTATATGACTGCCCCGTTTCGTCCTGTCAACACGGCTTGGTGCAAAAATTCCGATTTTCTCCACAGCCGCAATTTTACGCCTCGTGCGGAAAAGCGTTTCGCCGGACATGCAACCTCTCTATAAGACGCGCATGAGCAAAGATCGCACCGGCGACAAGAGCGCCAAGGACACCCATTACGCCAACCTGCGGCGCGCGCACCGCGACGCCAAGCGCGAACGCGGCGAAATCCCGACACCGAAGCAGGACAAACGCCGCAAGGCGCCCGCCGACTGGAAGGCTCCACAGTTGGCGCCCGAGCAGGTGCTGCTCTATGGCCTGCACACCGTGCGGGCGGCACTCGACAATCCGGCGCGCCAGATCATTCGGCTCAGCGTCACGCAGAATGCGGCGGCAAGGTTGGAACTCGGCGAGCTTTCTGCCCTTCCCTTCCCGGTCGAAACCGTTTCGCCGCAGGATCTGGACAAGGTTCTCGGACCCGATGCGATCCACCAGGGCGTCATGCTCGAAACGCGGCCGCTGCCGCATCGCAGGCTCGAAGCGCTACGCGACTGCCCGCTGATTCTGGTGCTCGATCAAGTAACCGACCCGCACAATGTCGGCGCGATCATGCGCTCGGCGGTCGCCTTCGACGCCGGAGCGTTGATCACCACCATGCGCCACAGCCCGACCGAATCGGGCGTGCTTGCCAAGTCGGCTTCCGGCGCGCTGGAAATGATCCCCTACATCCAGATCACCAACCTTGCCGATACGATCGAGGAACTGCATCGGCTGGGCTTCCAGTCGATCGGGCTCGATTCGGAAGGACCGCAGCCGCTGGAAGGAACGTTCAGCGGCGAGAAGATCGCGCTCGTTCTCGGCTCCGAGGGCAAGGGGCTGCGGCAAAAGACCCGGACGATCGTGAACGACCTTGCCCGGCTCGACATGCCCGGCGCGATCAAGTCGCTGAACGTGTCGAACGCGGCGGCGATCGCCATGTATGCGGCACGCCAGCATCTGAAGCGCTGATCGCGCCACGAAGCCCTCTCTCGGCAATGAGCCCGGCGTGCTCACGATCGGGATTTTGCTCAGCGTACGGTGAGCGCCGCGCCGCTGCGCGCCGCCGTCGGGCAGCCGTCACTCAGCTTCTTCCAGGTGGAGACATTGAGGTTCATTTCGCAGCGCGCCATATAGACGTTGCCGTCGACCCTTAGGCAGGCGATCTGTCCGAGCTGATATTTCGAACCGTCGCGGTTTCGGCACGTGCAATTGTGCGCGCGCGCAAGGTCGGCGGCGAGCAACGCAGCCACCGTGGCGATCATGCCCAACAGAAGTGTCCGCCGGTTCATCATGACTGCATTATAAAGCAGATTGTGAAATCCCAAAACGGACAATGCCGGCTGCATTCGCAACCGGCACCGTCCGCACGCAGGGCGTTAAGCCCCTCCACCGGATCACCTCGGTGACCCGCTGAACTTATGTACTAGCTCGCCAGGCGAAGGACGCTGCCATCCGCGATGGTCTTTTCGGCCTCGGCGATCGCGAACTGCTTGGAGTCGGCGCTGAGGTTGAGGCCTTCGGCACGAACGAATTCGACATCGGTGACGCCGAGGAAACCGAAGACCGTCTTCAGGTAGGATTCCTGGTGATCCATGACGGCAGCCGGACCGGCGGAGTAATGGCCGCCACGGGTCGAGGCGACGATGATCTTCTTGTCCTTGGCAAGGCCTTCCGGACCGTTCTCGGTGTAGCGGAACGTCTTGCCGGAGACGGCGATGCGGTCGATCCAGGCCTTCAGCTGGCTCGGGATGCCGAAGTTGTACATCGGGGCGCCGATGATGACCGTGTCAGCTGCCAGGAATTCTTCGAGCATGTCGCGGCCGAGCTTGACGTCGGCGGCAAGGGCAGCGTCTACACCTTCGAGATCGGCAGGAGCCATGATCTGGGCGCCGGTCAGGTGCGGGAGCGAGCTGGCGGCGAGATCGCGATAGGTCACGGTGGCATCCGGGCGGTCAGCCTTGACCTGAGCAGCGAGAGCGGCCGTCAGGCGGCGGGAAACCGAGTGATCGCCAAGGATACCGGAATCGATATGAAGAACGTTCATGGGAACACCTTTGTGTTTGCGTTGCGGTGATCCACATATGAGGGGAAAACAATGACCCGATAAGCCAGCGGATATTTGACATACTGTTTCCAGAGGGAAACAATCGGGCAAACATCCGGACCTCGGAGACAGGACAATGCAGGATCTGAACGATCTCGGCCTTTTTGCCGCCGTCGTGCGAAACAACGGCTTCAGCGCCGCCGCGCGCGACCTCAATATACCAAAATCCAAGCTGAGCAAACATGTGGCCCGCCTCGAGGAGCAACTCGGCGTAAGACTGCTGGAGCGCTCGACCCGCAAGCTGCGCGTCACCGACATCGGTCGGGTATTCTATGAACATTGCCAGGCGCTGCTTGACGGCGTAGCCGCCGCCGAAGCCGAAATTGCCGCCGTTCGCGCCGAACCATCTGGCACGGTCAGGCTCGCCTGCCCGCTCGGCTTCACCCCCATGCTCGCCGATATCCTGCCGGCATTTCACCGCCGCTACCCCGGCGTACGCCTGCTGATCACCGCCACCAACCGCCGCATCGATCTGATCGAGGAGCGTGTCGACGTGGCGCTGCGTGCCCGCGGCCAGCTCGATACCGACAACCAATTGATCATCCGCAAGTTCGGCGAGGTGCGCGAGCGGCTTGCCGCCAGCCCGACCTTCCTTGCCCGCTCGGGCGAGATCACCATCGACAACCTCAGCCAGCAGGCGACGCTGTCGATGAACGAACAGCACCCGACCGACGTCTGGAGGTTGGTTTCGGCCGATGGCAACACGACGGAAATCTCCCACCGTCCGATCGTCGGCTGCAGCGACTTCCTGATTCTCGAACGCGCGGCGATTGAAGGCATGGGGGTTGCGCTTTTGCCCGATCATATCTGCGAGCGCGCCTTCCGCGCCGGTGTCCTGGCACCGGTGCTGCCGGAATGGACCTCGAACGACGTCGTCGTCCATCTCGTCTTCCCGTCGCGTCAAGGCATGCTGCCGGCGACCCGGGCGCTGATCGACTATCTCGCCGAAAACCTGCTCAACGCCCTGCAGAAATGCCGGGAGGTTCCGGTTCGCCTGGGGCCGTCATTCGAGATCTGATGCCGCAGCACTGCGACTTTTCCGGTCAGCAGCGGCAGGCCATCAGCACGATAAGCCAGAACTGAACCGAATCACCGTTCAATCGAGATCCGACGAAGGTCCGGCTGCGCTTTGCCGACCCGCGGAGAGAAAGGCCGGCTACGCCGCCCCTTGAATCCGTCCTCGGGCGGGCGGCTCCGCACGTTTATCGACGGCAGAGCCCCTCGCCGATTGCAAGCTCCGCAAAGGACTTGGCCGCGGCATCATAGCGATAGGCGATCGTCTGCGCAGTGCAGGCATCCTCGTATCGCGCGCAAGCCTCCATCGAAACGCAGAGATAGCCGTAAATGCCCCAGACCTTTGCGGGAGGCCGATCGTAAATGCCGTCGTAGATCGTTTGCGTCCGATCGGTGCCGTCGCGCCATTGCACCACGATCTCCGAACGAAAGTGATCATACCCGATGCTGCTGTACCCGACGGAATAGTGGACCGCTCCCACACCGGGGACGTCGGTGGCGCCTGAACTCACTTCGGCCCAATCGGATCCGTCCTGAGAACCGGCGGAACCGGCGACAAGCGCGACGAGACCGCAAAGCAGAGCGGCAACCGATCTGATCGGCAGCAACTGCGGGCACTCGCACAAGGTGCTTGTAGACGTTGCGGAGGAGAAGCGTTTGATCGCCATGACCTTTCTTCGGAAACAGAATGCTTGTTCGGGCCCGCCGACCTCGCGTGGCAATCGGGGCTGGCCGGAACCAGGAGTTGTCTATATGCCAGCAATATGAGGACTCTTGGAACCCTGATCGTCTCTGCCATCCTGGCATTCGTTGTCAGCCTGCTCGTCGCGGGGCTGTTTCTGCCCGTCTACGGCATTTTCCAGGGCGGATCGTACAACTGCCTGAAGGACGGCATTCAGGAATGTACTTCGATGATACCCCTCAGCGCGCTGATCTACGGGCCGCTGTTTTCCATCATCGGGACCCTGGTCGGCACGCCTGTATTTATGGTGATCTTAGCGATGCGTGATTGACTGGATGATTTGCACCGATGGGCGCATCGGCGGCGAGGCAAACCCGCGAGTTGCCCCGGCAGCTCAAATCCCGGCGCGAGAAACACTCGCCAAAAACACGGCAAAATCAATGTAAAGGAAGTGAAATGGTGCCCCCAGAGAGACTCGAACTCCCGACCTACTGATTACAAATCAGCCGCTCTACCAACTGAGCTATAAGGGCACTTGCTTCGGTCGGAGTTACCATAATCTCGTGCGGTGTAAAGCAAAATTGCGAATTCTCCCAATTTTTCAGATGCGTTCGGTTGCACGCCATGCCAGAAACGATGATGAGAGATCGCCGTAAGCGGCAAGCAACGCATCGAACGGACTAGAGTTCATGGCCCGAACGTTCAATTCCTTCGCCTTCCTCGCCTCGTCTGCAGAGGAGGCGCAAAAGGCTGCGGCTGATCTCAAGGCGATCTATGGCGACCATGACCCGGCAAAGGCCGATGTGATCGTCGCCCTCGGCGGCGACGGCTTCATGCTGCAGACGCTGCATCAGACCATGAACAGCGGCAAGCTGGTCTATGGCATGAACCGTGGCTCAGTCGGGTTCCTGATGAACCGCTACAGCACCGAGAACCTGGCAGACCGGATCTGCCAGGCGGTCGAGAACGCATTCCATCCGCTGGAGATGCAGACGACCGACGTCTATGGCGAAAGCTTCACGGCACTTGCCATCAACGAAGTCTATCTCTTCCGCCAATCCTACCAGGCCGCAAAGCTGCGCGTCCTGATCGACGGAAAGACAAGACTCGAGGAACTGACCTGCGACGGGTTGCTGGTCGCCACCCCCGCCGGATCCACCGCCTACAATCTCTCCGCCCACGGGCCGATCCTGCCGCTTGAGGCACCGCTTCTCGCCTTGACGCCGGTCAGCGCCTTCCGTCCACGCCGTTGGCGCGGAGCGCTCTTGCCGAACCATGTGACCGTCGAGATCGAGATCCTCGAGGCCGACAAGCGGCCGGTCAATGCGGTGGCGGACCATCAGGAGGTCAAGTCGGTGGTGAAGGTTCGGATCGCCGAATCGGAAAACATGACGGCGCGCATTCTGTCCGATCCCGATCATTCCTGGTCGGACCGCATCCTGGCCGAGCAGTTTTCGAACTGAGCGCAGGTCTCGGCGCGACCTATGTTATCATCCACCCGGCCAGGTTTCCGCCACCCGCAGCAAACGGCAGCCGAGCCGCCGCCTCAAGGACGACGCCCAATGCACAGACCCGCCCTCCTCGCGCTGCTCCTGTTTTTCAGCAGTGCCGGCGCCAAGGCTCAGGACGCCAACATCGTGCCGCCTGAGGCGACCTTCGTGACGAGCACCGGCTACTGGGAGGAAAGCGGGGAGCCGCTTTCATCACTCGATCCTAACGCAGCCACAGAAAAGCCGGGCGATGCCCGGCGCGGCTACTACAAGCTGATCGCGCTCCGCCAGGCTGACGGAACCGCCCAGATCCATCTGCAGCAGGTCGAAGCCACATCGGCCGGACCCGTGGTGATTTCGTCGGCAGAACTCGAAGAGTTCTCCGCGCTCAAGGCCTATGTCACCGACATCCGTCCCGAGACCTCGACCGGCGTTACCGCACAGCCGGGCATGTTTGCGACCGTCTATCTGAAGACCGACCCGGCCGCGCGCGAGCCTGAAAGCTGGACCGTGCTCATCGATGATCTCGGCGACATCAAGATCGAGCGCGCCTCCAACTGAACGAAGAAAGGGCCGGATGCGAACACCCGGCCCTTCGAATTTCCAGTTCCTCAGACCGCCGCGGCCTCAGTTCAGATCATCGACGACGGCATCCGCGCCACCGCTGACGCGGTGCGCAAGCGCTGCTTCCATGAACTCGTTGAGTTCGCCGTCGAGAACGTCGCCCGGTGCCGTGCTTTCGACGCCCGTTCTGAGATCCTTGACCAGCTGGTAGGGCTGCAGGACGTAGGAACGGATCTGATGGCCCCAGCCGATGTCGGTCTTCGACGCGGCTTCGGCACTCGCGGCATCTTCCCGCTTTTTCAGCTCCGCTTCGTAAAGGCGGGCGCGCAGCATGTCCCAGGCCTTTGCCCGGTTCTTGTGCTGCGAGCGTTCCTGCTGGCACTGCACGACGATGCCCGAGGGGATGTGCGTGATGCGCACCGCCGAGTCCGTCGTGTTGACGTGCTGGCCGCCGGCGCCCGACGACCGGTAGGTGTCGATGCGGCAGTCGCTCTCGTTGATGTCGATCTGGATCGAATCGTCGACGACCGGATAGACCCAGATAGAGGAGAACGAGGTGTGACGGCGCGCATTGCTGTCATAGGGCGAAATGCGAACAAGGCGATGCACGCCCGATTCGGTCTTCAACCAGCCATAGGCATTGTGGCCCTTGACGAGCAACGTCGCGGACTTGATGCCGGCCTCTTCGCCGTCCTGGATTTCCAGAAGCTCGACCTTGTATCCCTGGCGCTCGGACCAGCGGGTGTACATGCGCAGAAGCATGTTGGCCCAGTCTTGGCTTTCCGTGCCGCCGGCGCCCGAATGCACTTCGAGATAGGTGTCGTTCTGATCGGCCTCGCCCGAGAGCATGGCCTCGACCTGCTTCTTGGCCGCTTCCGCCTGCAGATCGCGCAGCGCCTGTTCGGCATCGGCGATGATCGCCGCGTCGCCCTCTTCCTCACCGAGTTCGATGAGTTCGATGTTGTCGTTGAGCTGTTGCTCGAAACGGCGAAGGCCGTTGATGCCGTCGTCAAGCTGCTGGCGCTCGCGCATCAGCTTCTGTGCTTCCGAAGCATCGTTCCACAAGGTCGGATCTTCCGCCTTGTTGTTCAACCAGTCCAGTCGTCTTACCGCCTGATCCCAGTCAAAGATGCCTCCTCAGCAGGCTTATGGCCTGCTTGATTTCGTCGACAATATTCTCGATTTCGCTGCGCATGATCCTGCTTCTTGTGAACCCGATATGAAGGTGAGCGTCAAATAGCGATGCCCGCCGCTGATGTAAAGGCGGCGGGCATCGCGAGAAGGGAAAGGCTTAGAACAGGCCGTTGGAACCGGAGGTCACCGCCTGGTTTGCCTGCGGCGAGTTCTTCAGGATCTCTTCCGGCGGCACGTACTGATCGAGACCGCCGATGACCGAGAAGGTGTCGGCCGGCCCGGTGCCAGGCTTGAAGGCCTCGATGATCGTGTCCGGCTCGCCTTCCTGGGCGGCCATGCCGGTCTTGCGGTTGACGGCGACCATGCTCATGCCTTCGGGGACGACGAACTTGCTCGGGCGCGTGCCCTTCACTGCTTCAGTCATGAAGTCGTTGAAAATCGGCACCGCAAGGCTGCCGCCGGTCGCGCCGCGGCCGAGCGGGGCCGGGTTGTCGAAGCCGAGGTAGAGGCCAGCGACCATGTCCGGCGTGTAGCCGACGAACCAGGCATCCTTTTCGTCGTTGGTGGTGCCGGTCTTGCCGGCGACCGGGCGATCAAGCTTGATCTTGCCGGCAGCGGTGCCGCGCAGCACCACGCCCTCCATCATCGACGTGATCTGGAAGGAGGTCATCGGATCGAGAACCTGCTCGCGATTGTCGGTCAGAACCGGCTCTTCCTGGCTTTGCCAATCGCCGGCGTTGCAGTTGTCGCAGGTGCGGTCCTCGTGACGGAAGATCGTCTTGCCGTAACGGTCCTGAATGCGGTCGATCAGCGACGGCTTGATCTGCTTGCCGCCGTTGGCGAGCACCGAATAGGCCGAGACCATGCGCAGCACCGTCGTCTCGCCCGAGCCCAGCGACATCGCCAGGAGCGGCGGCATCTTGTCGTAGATGCCGAAGCGCTCGGCATATTCCGCAACAAGGTTCATGCCCATGTCGTTGGCAAGGCGGACGGTCATCAGGTTGCGCGACTTTTCGATGCCGAGGCGCAGCGTCGACGGACCGGCTGAGCCGCCGCCGTAGTTTTCCGGGCGCCAGACCTGGCCGCCCGCGACGATTTCGATCGGCGCGTCGAGAATGACCGATGCCGGCGTATAACCGTTGTCGAGTGCGGCGGCGTAGACGAAGGGCTTGAAGGACGAGCCCGGCTGGCGCATCGCCTGCGTCGCGCGGTTGAATTCCGACTGGCCATAGGAGAAGCCGCCGACCATCGCCAGCACGCGGCCGGTCTGCGGGTCCATGGCGACGAGGCCGCCTTGAACCTTAGGCGGCTGGCGCAGGCGGTACTCGCCCTTTTCGGCGAGCGGCTCGACATAGACGACGTCGCCGGCGCCGAAGACGCCTTCCGGGGACTTCGCCGACTTGCGGTCGCCGGTGGCGGAACGATAGGCCCACTGCATGTTCTTGGCGGAGATGTGCCCGGTGACGCGCTCGGCGACGATCTTGCCCGAGGCTTCCTTCTCCGGCTGGATGCCGATCTCGGCGCCTTGCGCGTCGACGGAGAGAACGACGGCGAGCTTCCATTCGGGCACGTCGCTGAAGGAAACGACGGCACCCAGCGGCTCGCCCCAGTCGCCACCGATCTCGATCGACTTGACCGGACCGTGGAAGCCGCGGCGCTCGTCGTAGCTCAGGAGACCCGCCTGCAGCGCCTTGCGCGCGGCGATCTGCAGGCGCGGATCGAGCGATGTGCGGACCGACAGGCCGCCCTCATAGAGCGCGTTGTCGCCGTATTTCTGGATGATCTGCCGGCGGACTTCCTCGGCGAAGAAGTCGGATGCGAAGAGATGCGCCCCGCCACGGCGCGGGTTGACGCCGAGCGGCTGCTTCTTGGCCTCTTCGCCGTCAGCCTTGGTGACGTAGCCGTTCTCGACCATGCGGTCGATCACCCAGTTGCGGCGCTCGAGCGCCGCTTCGGTCTTGCGGAACGGATGGTAGTTGGCCGGGCCCTTCGGAAGGGCCGCGAGATAGGCGGTCTCGGCAATGGTAAGCTCGGTGACCGACTTGTCGAAATAGGTGAGCGCCGCGCCGGCGATGCCGTAGGAGTTCAGGCCAAAGAAGATCTCGTTGAGGTAGAGTTCGAGAATGCGATCCTTGCTGTAGGCCTGCTCGATGCGGAAGGAGAGGATCGCTTCCTTGACCTTGCGGTCGATCGTCTGGTCGGACGAGAGCAGGAAGTTCTTCGCCACCTGCTGCGTGATCGTCGATGCGCCGACCGGGCGACGGCCGGAACCGAAATTCTGCAGGTTCACCGCGATGGCGCGCGCCAGGCCGGTGATGTCGACGCCCGGATGCTGGTAGAAGTTCTTGTCTTCCGCCGAGATGAAGGCCGCCTTGACGCGGTCGGGAATGGCCTGGATCGGCAGATAAAGGCGCCGCTCGCGAGCGTATTCCGCCATCAGCGCGCCGTTGCCGGCGTGGAAGCGCGTGGTCACCGGCGGCGAGTACTTCGCCAGCACCTCATAGTCCGGCAGGTCCTTGGTGACGACACCAAGATAGAGCGCCACGGCTCCGGCCACACCAAGCAGCAGAAACGCGCCAATCCCGAAGAAATATCCAATCAGCCTGATCATCAGTCAGATACCGGTACCTTAATTATCGTCCAATTGCCGAACCGCCCGACTGACAGTCCATACTCAGTCCTGCCGGCCTGCATGGCGACGGCCCGGCCAAACTCTTTCGCAAGAAATCGCCTGGCATCGCAGCGCCCCGCCAGCCCGGCTCCTCATATGGCGGGGAACTCCGGGCTTCAACTCGTTTCTCAACAAATCCGGGCGCAATTCCGGTTACGTCCCGGATTGTGCGTAAAATAGGGCTGTTTTTCGATAATCACGTGCGCATCCCGTTGAAAACCATAGCGCTGTTACCGGGGCGACACAAATCACTTCGTCGCCGCGCCTGCCTTCAAGCGTCATCCGCCGCTGGCGACCGCCTGCTCTCGGTAGCGCTGAACCGCAACCGCAAGGCGCTCGGAAACCTTCTTGCGCCATTCCGGATCGAGCAGCAGCTTCTCGTCCTCCTTGTTCGACAGGAAGCCCAGTTCGAGCAGGATCGACGGCACGTCCGGTGCCTGCAGCACCCGGAAGCCGGCGAAACGGTGCGGATTGTTGATGAGATTGATCTGGCCCTCGAAGGACGAGACGACGGCACGCGCCATGTTGACGGAGAAGGCCTGGGTTTCGCGGCGCGTCAGATCGATCAAAATGTCGGCCACTTCCGCCGGCTCGCTCTGCAGCGGCACGCCGGCGATTTCGTCGGACAGGTTTTCGCGGGCGGCGAGGCTTGCGGCCAGATGGTCGGATGCCTTGTCGGATATCGTGTAGACGGTCGCGCCGCGGATGTCCTTCTGGCGGAGCGCGTCCGCATGCAGCGAGATGAAGAGATGGGCGCCCTTGTTGCGGGCGATCTGCACGCGCTGGGGCAGCGAGAGGAAGACGTCCTTGTCGCGGGTGAGAAAAGCCTCGATCCCGGCACCCTTGTTCAGGGCCTCGACGAGGTCCTTCGCGAAGGCAAGCGTGACGTGCTTTTCCTCCGTCTTCGTTTCGCTGGCGAGCGCACCGGTATCGATGCCGCCATGGCCCGCATCGATTGCTATGATGAACGGGCCGCCATCCCTGGTGGGAGCGACGGCAACAGGCCTGTCGGTCTTGGCGGCGGCAACCGATCCGGTCCACTGCTGTTCGCCGAGAAGCGCATCGAAGCGCGCCTGGTCGACGCGCTCGGCATCGAGCACCAGCCGGTAGCCCTTGCCCCCCTCTTCCGCGATCACTTCCGCATGGGTTACCGCGACGGGTCCTTTGGCAGAAAGGACGATGCGGGAACTGCCCGCTCCCATGCCGCCGTAGCGGATGGCATCAAACAGGCCGCGCGGCTCAAGGCTGTCCGTCTTCAGGCCGAAGGCCGTCTCCGGCAGGTCGACCACGACCCGTACTGGGTCGGAGACGTAGTGAAGGGAAAAATCGGGCTTGCGGTCGAACTCGACAACGACGCGCGTCCGCGCATCGTCTCCCGCAACGCGCGCGCCGAAGGCCAGCAATGGACCCTGATCGGCTGCCTGAGCAGCGGGAACGGCCATAAGCAGGCCGCCAGCCAGAAGCGACGCCCCGAGCAGGCGCCTGTTCAGGCGCAACAACGACAACAGCGAACCACGCATACAAACCGCCAAAGGCCTCACCTTGGGCTCTCCGCCACTTTCTCAGAAAACCAACCAGCAGCCGACGCACAGCCACTGGACGCACAGGTTGATCAATGAACCCTCATGGTTAACCAATGCTTGACAATGATCATCTTCGCCTGCCCGCCGGCACAATCGATTTACCGTTTATCGACCTACTGCACGTGGACAAGCGAATCGATCATTATTGTGGCGGCACGGGCTTTTCCCTTGCCAATGTGACATAGAAAACATAAAAGCGTCACAAGGAGAAAGTGTTGACGGGATAGAACAGTCGACCGGGCAGCCGGAGCTTCTCCAAAGCTTGGCGCTAGGGTGCGATCGAACCGGATTGACCGGTTAACAGTTCGCATTTCCGCGGTCGCAAGGTGTTCATCCGCCGTCGCTGCATTTCCTCCCCGTACACTGGATCGCAAATTTCCGGCGGTGGCCGGAGTTCTTGATGGTGATTTTTCACCGACGCCCGCAAGCGGGCGCATTCATCGGGTCTTCATGAGACCTTGGACATTGGCATTCTTGTTTGGTCATTGATGTTGACTCAGCAGTATCGGTCAGAAGTAGCGCGGCCCCGGGACAGACATGTTCCGGCTGTCGTCTGGCTGCTGCACCATCGCCTGCGCCAAACAGGAACTTTCATATCCGGCGCACCTTCCGACGTGTTTGGCAGTCTTCCCAAGGAAGCAGGTCTGTCTCCCGTTCCGCTGGCGCGCCGAGGAGCACAGCTTAGATGGCAGAGAAAATGCTTATCGATGCGTCTCATTCCGAAGAGACGCGCGTCGTTGTCGTTCGCGGGAACCGCATAGAAGAGTTCGACTTCGAGTCGGAACACAAAAAGCAGATCCGCGGCAATATCTATCTGGCGAAGGTCACCCGGGTGGAGCCCTCGCTCCAGGCCGCCTTCGTCGATTACGGCGGCAACCGCCACGGGTTCCTGGCTTTCGCCGAAATCCACCCCGACTACTACCAGATCCCGCTCGCCGACCGTCAGGCGCTCTTGAAGGCCGAGGCCGAAGAAGCGCGCCGCGATGACGACATCGAGCATGTCGAGACCGCCCCCGCTCCGGCAAGCGAACTTTCCGTTCCCGTCGACCTTGAGGTCGTAGCGGAGACCACGGAGACAGAAGTCGAGACGCCCCTCGTAGAGGCCGTCGCCGTCGAAGAGGAAGCGCCGGCCGAAAAGCCGAAGGCGAAGCCGAAGCGCGTCCGCAAGACCAAGGCGAAGGCCGCGGAAGAAGCGGCAGCCGCCTCCCCCGAGGGCGACGAGAGCAATGGCGGCGAAATGGCTGCCATGGTCGACACCGACGCGATTTCCGAGGATGTCGACAGCCGCCGCCGCCATGACGACGACGATGACGACGACGACAGCCACGACGGCGAAAAGGAAATCATCGAATCCGTCGGCGCCGAAGACGCGATGGAAGAGGTTCCGGATCGCCAGGTCCGCAAGCCGCGCAAGCAGTACCGCATCCAGGAAGTGATCAAGCGCCGCCAGATCCTGCTCGTTCAGGTCGCCAAGGAAGAGCGCGGCAACAAGGGCGCGGCACTCACTACATACCTGTCGCTCGCCGGTCGCTACTCGGTGCTGATGCCGAACACCGCGCGCGGCGGCGGCATCTCCCGCAAGATCACCAACCTGCAGGACCGCAAGCGCCTGAAGGAAATCGCCCGCGGCCTCGAAGTACCGCAGGGCATGGGCGTGATCCTGCGCACCGCCGGTGCCAACCGCACCAAGGTCGAGATCAAGCGCGACTTCGAATATCTGATGCGCCTGTGGGAAAACGTCCGCACGCTGACGCTGAACTCCACGGCCCCCTGCCTTGTCTATGAGGAAGGCAGCCTGATCAAGCGCTCGATCCGCGATCTCTACAACAAGGACATCAGCGAGATCATCGTTTCCGGTGAGGAAGGCTACAAGGAAGCCAAGGGCTTCATGAAGATGCTGATGCCGAGCCACGCCAAGGTGGTTCAGCCTTACCGCGACGTGCATCCGATCTTCTCGCGCTCCGGCATCGAAGCGCAGCTCGACCGCATGCTGCAGCCGCAAGTAACGCTGAAGTCCGGTGGCTATATCATCATCAACCAGACCGAAGCCCTGGTTTCGATCGACGTCAACTCCGGCCGTTCGACGCGCGAGCACTCGATCGAAGACACCGCACTCCAGACGAACCTGGAAGCGGCGGAAGAAGTGGCACGCCAGCTGCGCCTGCGCGACCTTGCCGGCCTCGTCGTCATCGACTTCATCGACATGGAAGAGAAGCGCAACAACCGCTCCGTCGAGAAGAAGCTGAAGGACTGCCTGAAGAACGACCGCGCCCGCATCCAGGTCGGCCGCATCTCGCATTTCGGCCTGCTCGAAATGTCGCGCCAGCGCATTCGGGCCTCGGTGCTCGAATCGACGATGCAGACCTGCCCGCATTGCAACGGCACGGGTCACGTTCGCTCGCAGTCCTCCGTCGCCCTGCATGTGCTGCGCGGCATCGAGGAATACCTGCTCAAGAACACGACGCACGACATCACCGTGCGCACGATCCCGGATATCGCGCTCTACCTGCTCAACCAGAAGCGCGGCACGATCATGGACTACGAAGCCCGTTTCGGCGTCTCGATCATCATCGAGGCTGACGCCCATGTCGGCGCGCAGCACTTCGCGATCGATCGCGGCGAGCCGGTCGAAAACCCGGTCAAGATCGAACAGTTGCTGCATTTCGAGCCGGAAGAGGAAGAAGACGACGTCGTGATCGAAGAGGATCTCGACGAGGAAGAAGCAGAAGAAATCGCCGGCGAGCAGCGCCAGGAACAGCCGAAGGCCGCCGCGCAGTCGGACGACCAGAGCGGCCGCAAGCGCAAGCGCCGTCGCCGCCGTCGCGGCAAGGGTGGCCAGCAGGCCGAGGGTGGCGCTCTCCAGGTCTCCGAATCGGCAGGTGATGCCGAAGACGGTTCCGATGAGGACGAAGGAGACGACGAGGGCGTAGACGCCGAAGCCACGACCGCCGATGGCGATCAGAAGCGCAAGCGCCGCCGCCGCGGCAAGCGCGGTGGCCGCCGCAATCGTCCGGAAGGCGAAGGTGAAGGCCAACTCGATGCCGATGGCGATGCGGAAGCCGGCGACGATGGCGCAGAAGAAGCCGAAGCCGTAGAGGCCCCGGCCGCTGCAGCCGAGGTCGAAGTGGCTGTCGCCGTCGCGGAAACGGCTGTGGTTGCCGAGGAAGCCGAAGTGGCGGACGTAAAGCCCGCCAAGCCGAAGCGCACCCGCAAGAAGGCCGTCAAGGCTGAAGAACCGGCGGTGAGTGTCGACGAAGTTGCCCAGGCAGCGATCGAAGACCAGCCCGCGGTTGCCGACACGGCCATCGAAGCAGTGGAAGAGGCAGCGACCGATCTTGCCGAAGCCAAGCCGGTGCGCGCGAACCGCGACCTCTCGAAGATCGCTTCCGAACCGGTGGTGACGTCGAGCGCGACGAAGCCCGAAGAGGAAGAGCCTGGCAAGCCGAAAAAGGGCGGCTGGTGGCAGCGCCGCGGCTTCTTCTAAGAAGCCGCGCGGCAAGCGCCAAAGTCTGAAAACACGAAAGGCCCGGGGCGATCCGGGCCTTTTCCTTTGAGCGGATGACAAAAGGGACTTTTCCCCCTGCCCGTTTGTTCAGACGGTCACGCGAGCCAGCGCGCGACCCTGTCCATGGCCTCGACCATGTCGGCCTCGGCGCCGGCATAGGAAAAGCGCATGGTGCGATGTCCCTCCAGCGGATCGAAATCGAAGCCCGGGGTTGCCGCAACGTTGATCTCGGCGAGCATCCGTTTGGCAAAGGCCATGCTGTCATTGGTGAAGCGGCTGACGTCGGCATAGGCGTAGAAGGCGCCATCCATCGGCGAGGCGATGGAGAAGCCGATTTCCGGCAAGCGCTTCAGAAGCATGTCCCGATTGGCCGCATAGGCCGCCTTGTAGCGGTCGAGTTCCTCATGCGCGTCGAGTGCTGCTTCGGCGGCGATCTGCGACAGTTCCGGTGGCGAGATGTAAAGGCTCTGGGCGATGCGCTCGAAGCCACGGACCTTGTCGGCCGGCAGCACCATCCAGCCGATCCGCCAGCCGGTCATGCAATAGTATTTCGAGAAGGAGTTGATGACGATCACCTCGTCGGTGACCTCCAGCGCGCTTGCCTCCTCGCCGGCAAAGGTCAGCCCGTGATAAATCTCGTCGGAGATGAAGGCGATCTTCTCTGCCCGGCAATAGTCGGCCAGGGCCTTCAGTCCCGCCCTGCACGTCACCGTGCC
The DNA here is from genome assembly GCF_002940685.1 of Ensifer adhaerens. Classification (GTDB taxonomy): domain Bacteria; phylum Pseudomonadota; class Alphaproteobacteria; order Rhizobiales; family Rhizobiaceae; genus Ensifer; species Ensifer adhaerens_E. The sequence goes on from NZ_PNFP01000009.1 coordinate 16,124, forward strand.
GGTCGGGTTGGCCGGGCTCGCCAGCAATACACCCTTCAGCGGCCGGCCTAATTTCGCAGCGGCGCGCGAAAGACTTTCCGGCGTCAGCGTGAAACCGGTCTCGGCGTTGGCCTCAACCTCGACGACCGTCAGGCCGAGCGCCGCCAGAATGTTGCGATAGGCCGGATAGCCCGGCCGCGCGATCGCGACGCAGTCGCCGGGATCGAAGAGGGCCAGGAAAGCAAGGTTGAAGCCGGCAGACGATCCGGTGGTGACCGCGACCCGCTGCGGATCAAGGGCGATGCCGTGCCGTTTCCCGTAGTGGCGGGCGATGGCGGTGCGCAACGAGAGCGTGCCGAGCGCGTCCGTGTAGCCGAGCCGGCCATGCTCAAGCGCCTTGCGCGCCGCTTCCAGCGCCGCCTTCGGCGCGGGATGCGCCGGCTGGCCGACGGCCATCGAAATGACGGGATGGCCGGCATCCCGGCGGCGGGTCGCCTCGGCCAGCACGTCCATCGCGTGGAAGGGCTCGACGGCACTGCGTTTAGACAAATCTACCAACGGAAAATCCTCGATGTGCGGCGGTTACCCAGCCCTTTGCCCGATGAAAATGACCTTCACAAGTCCGCGAGTGCCGTATTTCCGCCGATTTTGCCGTTTCGTTTCCGCGGCACCCACCCTATGCTGCCGGCATATTGCGGATACGAGGAATCCTGTTGTCATCAAGAACAGTCGGTTGACCCGGCGACACGAGATGGACGACACACGGGACACGCAAGGACAACGAGGTAGAAATGAATTTCAGCACCAAGATGATTGCCGCCGGAACGCTCGCAGCGCTCGTGGCCGGGGTCAGCCTGCCGCAGAGCGCACTCGCGCTCGACGCGAAGCAGAAGGAAGAAATCGGCGCCTTCATCAAGGAATACCTGATCGCCAATCCCGAGATCATGCTCGAAGTGCAGGAGGCGCTGACGACGAAACAGCGCGCCAAGCAGCAGGAAGCGGCGGAAAGCGCGATCACCGAAAACAAGACGGCGATCTTCAACTCCGACTACGACATGGTGCTCGGCAACCCCAAGGGCGACGTCACCGTCGTCGAGTTCTACGACTACAATTGCGGCTACTGCAAACGCGCCCTTTCCGACATGGACGATATCCTCGCCAAGGACAAGAACGTCCGCTTCGTGCTGAAGGAACTGCCGATTCTCGGTCCGGATTCGCTGGCCGCCCACAAGGTGAGCGCCGCCTTCCGCCTGGTCGCGCCGGAGAAGTACGGCGACTTCCACCGCGCGCTGCTCGGCGGAGAAGACCGCGCCACGGAGGAGACAGCGCTTGCGGTCGCCGCCAAGCTCGGCGTTTCCGAGAAGGATCTGCGCGCCAAGATGGAAAAGGAACCGCATGACGCAGCCGTGCGCGAGGCCTACAGCCTTGCCAACGAGCTCGGCATCACCGGCACCCCCTCTTACGTCATCGGCAACGAGGCCGTCTTCGGGGCTGTCGGCTCCGAAGAGATCGAGGGCAAGGTCGCCAATATGCGCGAATGCGGCAAGACCGCCTGCTGACAACGCTTCCCATGACTGTGGACAAATCCCGCGGGGGCCCAAAGGGCTTTTCCTCGCGGGACCATCAGTCTATAGGTAACCCTCCATGACCGGACCGGAACCCCTTATGCCATCGACTATTTTCGTGCTGAACGGCCCCAACCTGAATGCGCTGGGCAAGCGCGAACCGGGTATTTATGGCGGCCAGACGCTGGCCGACATCGAGGCCATGTGCAAGACGGAAGGCAAGACGCTCGGCTTCGACGTCGATTTCCGCCAGTCGAACCATGAAGGAACGCTGGTCGATTGGCTGCACGAAGCTGGCAGCGTTGCCGCCGGCGTGGCGATCAACCCGGCCGCCTATGGCCACACGTCGATCGCACTTCACGACGCCATCCGTGCCATCGGCATTCCGGTCGTCGAACTGCACCTTTCAAACATCCATGCGCGCGAGGAATTCCGCCACAAGTCGATGATCGCGCCGGCTGTCAAAGGCGTTATCTGCGGTTTCGGCGCACAGAGTTACATTCTTGCGCTGCATGCGCTAAAGAACCTGACAAATCCGTCGAAATAAGAAGAACATTAAGAGGCTCATATTCCATGGCTGACAAGAAACCAGGCATCGACCAGGCGCTGATCCGCGATCTCGCCAACATTCTCAAGGACACCGATCTGACCGAGATCGAGGTCGAGCAGGACGACCTGCGCATTCGCGTCTCGCGCAACGGCACGCCGGTTGCGATGCCGATGGCCATGCCGCAGATGCCGGCCTACCAGATGCCGGCCGCAGCTGCCGCTCCGGCCAACGCCGTCGCCGCGCCTGCTGCCGAGAACGGCCGCGCGTCGAAGAACGCCGTAACCGCACCGATGGTCGGTACCGCCTATCTTTCGCCGGCGCCGGGCGCCCGCCCCTTCGTTGAAGTCGGCGCCACGGTCAAGGAAGGCCAGACGATCCTGATCATCGAAGCCATGAAGACCATGAACCAGATCCCGGCGCCGCGCTCGGGCAAGGTCACCGAAATCTTCGTCCAGGACGCAGCCCCCGTCGAATATGGCGAACCGCTGATCGTAATCGAATAAGGCGGCGCGGCGATGATCTCGAAAATTCTCATTGCCAATCGCGGCGAAATCGCCCTTCGCGTGCTTCGTGCCTGCAAGGAACTCGGCATCGCCACGGTCGCTGTGCACTCCACGGCCGACGCCGACGCCATGCATGTGCGGCTCGCCGACGAGAGCGTCTGCATCGGCCCGCCGCCCTCGCGCGATAGCTATCTGAACATTCACCAGATCGTCGCCGCCTGCGAAATCACCGGTGCCGACGCCGTGCATCCGGGCTACGGCTTCCTGTCGGAAAACGCCAAGTTCGCCGACATCCTCGATGCACACGACATCACCTTCATCGGCCCGACGGCGGAACACATCCGCATCATGGGCGACAAGATCACCGCCAAGAAGACGGCGCAGGAACTCGGCATCCCGGTCGTTCCGGGCTCCGACGGCGAAGTGAAGCCCGAAAACGCGCTCGAAGTCGCCCGCAAGATCGGCTTCCCGGTGCTCATCAAGGCGACCGCCGGCGGCGGCGGCCGCGGCATGAAGGTCGCCCGCTCCGAGGCCGACCTCGAGGAAGCCGTATCGACTGCCCGCGCCGAAGCGCTTGCCGCCTTCGGCAACGACGCGGTCTACATGGAAAAGTACCTCGGCAAGCCGCGCCACATCGAGATCCAGATCGTCGGCGACGGTGCCGGCAATGCGGTGCATCTCGGTGAGCGCGATTGCTCGCTGCAGCGCCGTCACCAGAAGGTCTGGGAAGAAGCAAACTCCCCGGCGCTCAACGTCGACCAGCGCATGAAGATCGGCCAGATCTGCGCCGACGCCATGAAGAAGCTGAAGTATCGCGGCGCCGGCACGATCGAGTTCCTCTACGAGAACGGCGAGTTCTATTTCATCGAAATGAACACCCGTCTGCAGGTCGAGCATCCGATCACCGAAGCGATCACCGGCATCGACCTCGTGCACGAGCAGATCCGCGTCGCCTCCGGCGGCGGTCTGTCGGTCAAGCAGGAAGACATCGTGTTTTCCGGCCACGCCATCGAGTGCCGCATCAATGCCGAAGATCCGCGCACCTTCGTCCCCTCCCCGGGCACGATTACGCACTTCCATGCGCCGGGCGGCCTCGGCGTACGCGTCGATTCGGGTGCCTATCAGGGCTACCGGATCCCGCCTTACTACGACAGCCTGATCGGCAAGCTGATCGTGCACGGCCGCACCCGCGTCGAGTGCATGATGCGCCTGCGGCGCGTGCTTGACGAATTTGTCATCGACGGCATCAAGACGACGCTTCCGCTGTTCCAGGACCTGATCAATAATCAGGACATTGCCAACGGCGACTACGACATCCACTGGCTGGAGAAGCATCTGGCCGCCACGTCCGAGTAAGGACCAGACGTTGAAAGGGACGCGCAGCAAGCAGCCCGATATTACACCGGACATGCTGCTGCGCGCCTATTCGATCGGCCTCTTCCCGATGGCCGATTCGGCCGATGACCCGGAGCTCTTCTGGGTCGAGCCGGAAATCCGCGGGGTCATCCCGCTTGCAGGCTTCCATGTCTCGCGGAGCCTTGCCAAGACCATCCGCCGAAACCGCTTCGACATACGCTTCAACACCGCCTTCGAAGCGGTCATGGACGGTTGTGCGGCCCCTGCTCCCGATCGTCCGACGACCTGGATCAACAACAAGATCCGCACACTCTACGCGACGCTGCACGCGATGGGTTATGCGCACAGCGTGGAGGCCTGGGAAGGCGATCAACTGGTCGGGGGGCTCTATGGCGTTTCGCTCGGCTCCGCCTTCTTCGGCGAAAGCATGTTCTCCAGGCGCACCGACGCCTCGAAGATCTGCCTCGTGCACTTGGTCGAGCGGCTGAAGGCGCGCGGCTTCGAACTGCTCGATACCCAGTTCACGACCGAGCACCTGAAGTCGTTCGGCGCCGTCGACGTACCGAAGGCGGAGTACGAGGTCATGCTGGCGGACGCGATGTCGTCGCCGGACCTCGCCTTCTAACCAGGCCGGTTTCTTATTTCCTTGAGATAATGGGAATACGTCCCGCCGCTCAGCGCTTCTGCGCGGTGTCTGGCGGCGGCAGGTCCGAGGTCGCCTTGCAGGATTGCAGCCAGACGTCATAGACCGGGTGCTCGACGGCATTCAGGCCCGGGCTGTCGGCAAACATCCAGCCGGTGAAGATGCGGCGAATCTTGCGGTCGAGCGTGATTTCCTCGACCTCGACGAAGGTCGTGATCTTCTGCGCTTCCGTATCGTCACGGCTGTAGCAGACGCGCGGCGTGACCTGAAGGGCGCCGAATTGCACGGTTTCGCCAATGTAGACGTCGAAAGTGGTGATCCGGCCGGTGATCTTGTCGATGCCGGAGAAGACGGCAACGGCGTTCGAGAGGCGGGCTGCGTCAACGGCTTCCGCAGATGCGACCAGCGGCAAGGCGGCAAGCAGGGACAAGCCCAAGCGCCGTGTTCCTTGGCCGATTGCCTTGCGCAGATCAGAACCTGCCATTGTCGCCTGTCTCCCGCGTACCCTGTTCTTCATCGATGGATATCAGGCGCTAACCATCAAATGTGGCCGCGCCATGATCGAGGAACCTATCCGCGGTCCGTCGTCGTCACTGAGAACAGATTATTCAGGAGCCCGGCGTCCAGGCGTCGTAGTCGCCGGTCACGCGCGGACGCTTTCCGGTGGCAGCGATCGAACCCTGGGGACGATAAGCGTTGGCCGTTCCGGTCGGATTGGCGCGATGCGGCTTCTGCCATTCGCGCGGCGTGTACTTTTCATCGGCCGGCGAAACGTCGGTCCGGTGATGCATCCAGCCGTGCCAGCCGGCCGGAATGGCGGAGGCTTCGGCATAGCCGTTGTAGATCACCCAGCGGCGGGTGCGGCCTTCGGAGTCCTTGCCGCCCTGATAATAGACATTGCCGAGCTCGTCCTGACCGACGCGCTGGCCGTGGCGCCACGTGTGAAAGCGCGTTCCGATCGTCTGTTCGTTCCACCAGGTGAAAATCTGCAGCAGGAGCTTCATCGATGCCGTCCTTGACCGGCCGTTGGGAAGGCGGCCAGATACCAATACAATGTCCCCGCTTATGCCCCGCCGCTCATGGCTTGTCCAGTGATTCCGAGGCAAAGGCCGTCATTTCAACGGCATGCGAAAGCCGAAATGGCTGCGTGTGAAGCCCAGCCGCTCGTAGAAGCGGTGCGCGTCGGTGCGCACGGCGTTGGAGCTGAGCTGCACCTTCTTGGCGCCCCTCTCCCGCGCCTCGGCGATCGCATGGCGCATCATGCGTTCGCCAATCCGGCGGCCGCGCATATCCTCGCGGGTCTGGACCGCTTCGACAATCAGGCTGGAGCTGCCGCGCCCCGACAGCGATGTGTGCAGCGCCGTCTGAAACGTACCGACGATCTCGCCTGAGAGCACCGCCACATAGAGCGTCTGCAGCGGCGAGAGAGCGATCTTCTCGAAAGCGGCGACATAGTCGCCAAAGGCCTCCGGATCGGTCGTGTCGCCATGGCCGCCGAGCGGATCCCCGGCAAAGATCGCTACGATCGCGGCAAGGTCTTCGCGTTCGGCTTTGCGGATCAGGAGATCTATTGTCGCGTCCATGGTTTCCCCGCTGACATCGTTCGTCGGCTGCGCATCAAACACCGAGAGGTGACGGCGCGATGACGGCGTCGCACCTTCCGAGGTTATCCACAGACATGCAAGACTTCAGGCAACCGAGCCACTCGCCCAAAGCCCGCCGCGTGAAAAAGGTACACACGCCGGGCTTTAAGCTCTCGTACCTACGCATGCCGCTGCCACGGAACCGCGACACACTTTTGCACGACATGCGTCAGCCGAGGAGCGGTTTTTCCAGAACGATGGCCGGCAGGCCGGACTGATCGTCGCCGCAGTTGCTCACCTGGCCGACCTCGGCAAAACCATGCGCCCGATAGAAGGTGAGCGCGTGCAGGTTCTGCGGCTCGACTTCGACACGCATCCGTTCGGCGTCCGGGAAGCAGGTTTCGAGTTCGGCGAAAATATCGCGTCCGACGCCCTGCCGCTGAAACTTCGGAAGGACATAGAGCTGATGCAGCACGACCGTCTTGGCCTGCGTATCAGACATCGCCGCATAGCCCATGCCGCCGAGCTGCCGCCCATCGTCGGCCACCAGGAACTCGGCATTCTTGCGCGCGAGCCGGGCTTTGAGCGCCGGCAGGGAATGCCAGCGCTCCGTCAGTTCGTTGACCTTCTCGACACCGTAGAAGGTGTCATAGGTCGCGTGCCACGTCTCGATCAGCAGGGCGCGAACCTTGTCCAGATCGCGCTCGCTTGCCGTGCGCACGAAGAACATCGTTACTCCTCGATGCCAAGCTTGGCCTTCACCAGCGCCTGTACGGCCTGCGGGTTGGCCTTGCCGCCGGTCGCCTTCATCACCTGGCCGACGAACCAGCCGGCAAGCGAAGGCTTGGCCTGAACCTTGGCAACCTGATCCGGGTTGGCGGCGATGATCTCGTCGACGGCCTTCTCGATGGCGCCGGTGTCGGTCACCTGCTTCATGCCGCGGGATTCGACGATCTCGGCCGGGTCGCCGCCCTCGTTCCAGATGATCTCGAAGAGATCCTTGGCGATCTTGCCGGAGATGGTTTCGGCCCTGATGAGGTCGATGATGCCGCCGAGCTGGGCCGGGGAAACCGGAGTCTCTTCAATGGCTTTGCCGGCCTTGTTCAAGGCGCCCAGCAGGTCGTTGATGACCCAGTTGGCGGCAATCTTGCCGTCGCGGCCTTCGGCAACCGCTTCGAAATAGTCGGCGATCGACTTTTCGGAGACGAGCACCGAGGCGTCATAGACCGAGAGACCGAGGTCGCGCACGAAGCGGTCCTTCTTGTCGTCGGGCAGTTCCGGAAGGGTCGCCTTCAGCGCCTCGACGAAAGCGTCGTCGAATTCGAGCGGCAGCAGATCCGGATCCGGGAAATAGCGATAGTCGTGCGCATCTTCCTTGGAGCGCATCGAACGGGTCTCGCCCTTGTTCGGATCGAACAGGCGGGTCTCCTGGTCGATGCTGCCACCGTCCTCGAGGATGCCGATCTGGCGGCGTGCCTCATACTCGATCGCTTGGCCAATGAAGCGGATCGAATTGACGTTCTTGATTTCGCAACGCGTGCCGAAGCCCTCGCCCGGACGACGCACGGAAACGTTGACGTCGGCGCGCATGGAGCCTTCGTCCATGTTGCCGTCGCAGGTGCCGAGGTAGCGCACGATCGAGCGCAGCTTCGTCATATAGGCCTTGGCCTCGTCCGAGGAGCGCATGTCCGGCTTGGAGACAATCTCCATCAGCGCGACGCCCGAGCGGTTGAGGTCGACATAGGACATCGACGGATGCTGGTCGTGCATCGACTTGCCGGCGTCCTGTTCCAGATGCAGACGCTCGATGCCGATCTCGACATCCTCGAACTGGCCCTGGCGGTCGGGGCCGATCGAGATGATGATCTTGCCTTCGCCGACAATCGGATCCTTGAACTGGGAAATCTGGTAGCCCTGCGGCAGGTCCGGGTAGAAATAGTTCTTGCGGTCGAAGATCGAGCGGTTGTTGATCTGGGCCTTAAGGCCGAGACCGGTGCGCACCGCCTGCTTCACGCATTCCTCGTTGATGACAGGCAGCATGCCGGGCATGGCGGCATCGACCAGCGAAACGTTGGCGTTCGGTGCGTTGCCGAACTCCGTCGATGCGCCCGAGAACAGCTTCGAATTGGAGAGCACCTGGGCATGGACTTCCATGCCGATGATGACTTCCCAGTCGCCGGTGGCGCCGGGGATGAAGCGTTTCGGATCAGGGGTGCGGACGTCGACGATGCTCATATCATGCTCTTCTTTGAAGCCTGAATTCTTGGTTTCTCGGTAGAACAATTGGTCCGCCGGTGCAAGTTGTTCGGCGGCTCAGAGGCGCCATCTGCAATCTCATGCGAACCGCATGCGTCTCTTAACCACCGTTTAGCGCCTATCGGCAAGACTTCGCTCATGTCCATCGGCCCTGCCCTCCTCGCGTTCGCAATTCTCGTCAACCTGACTGCCTTCGGGCTGTTCTGGTACGACAAGCGAGCGGCGCGCTTCGGCCGGCGGCGCATCAGCGAACGGACCCTGCTGACGGTCGCCTTTTTCGGCGGCAGCCCGGGAGCGATGACGGCGCGCCATATCTTCCGGCACAAGACGCGCAAGGAACCCTTTCGTACGCACCTCGCGCTGATCATCGTCTTTCAGGTGGCACTGGCCGCCATCGGCACCTTGGCGTTGCAGTGACACCTTGACGCGCGGGCGACGGTCTTTTAGGAAGTCACCGTTCTATTGGAGTTTTTATGTTCCGTTCTTCGCCTGAGTCCCGGTAAAGCCCGTCCGCGTAATCCCCTTTGATTGCGCGCACGGGCCGGAAACGTCACCCCGCTATCCAAAGATTTGCGGAACGTTTTCCTGCGTTCTTCCGAACGCTATTCCGGAACATTCAGACAATGGACATCTCGCGCGCAGAACAGCGCATTCTTCACCATTTGGCCCAGGGCGGCCGCATCGAAATCACCCGCGAAGACAAGGCGATCACCGAGATCCGGTGCTTCACCCGCGATGGCTGGGTCTATCCCGGCTTTGACCTTGGGCTTTTCCGCAAGCTGAAGCGCAAGAAGGCGATCGCGTCTTCCGGCGGCAAGCCCTACCGGATCACGGAACATGGCTTGCGGCTGGTTCGATCGGAACTCAACAATCGTTGAGGGGCAGCGACGCCGATACCGGGCATTTTCATGCCCGGTATCGGCTCTTCACGTTAGGTGAATGCCAAGGCCTTGGTTGACCGCACGTCATGCGTGGACCGGCAGGGCACAGCGAACGCGATCGCGGCCAGCATCCTTTGCCTGGTAAAGGGCTCGATCCGCAGCCAGGAGCAGCCGGTCTAGCCCGGCTTCGCCGGTTGAAACCTCGGCGGCTCCGATGCTGATCGTCACCGAGAGTTTGCCATCCTGCTCCAGGTCGAGCTCCAGCGCACGCACCGCCTCGAGCAACCGCTCGGCGACCTTGAGCGCGTCGGCAGGGGACTGCCGGGCAAGCACGACGGCGAATTCCTCGCCGCCGAGCCGGCCAAAGAGATCATCGCTGCGGAGCGTTGCGCGCACCGTGCGGGCGACCGCGGTCAGCACCCGGTCTCCCACGGCATGGCCGTAGGTATCGTTGATCGCCTTGAAGCGATCGATATCGAGCATCATCACGACCGTACCGCTTCGGCGCGCAGCGGGTGCCGCCACCAGCGCAGCGGCCCGGGACATGAACGCGGAGCGCGCCAGGCATTGCGTGAGAAAATCGTAGTCGACCGCATGGGACAAACGCCCGATCAGGGCCCGCCGAGCAGCGTCGACGCTGGCAACTGTCAGGGGACAGAGCGCCAGAAGCGTCGTCCCCAGCCGCGTCGATGTGAGCGTCGCCTCGGCAAAGGCGCTGACACCGAGATGCAGCGCTCCTGATGCCACGGCGATCTGCGTCAGCACGCCGACGATCGCTGTCAACACCGTCACGGAAAACAACCCATAGGTCAGGGCGCACCACAGAAGTGCCGGCACCGGAAAGGCGAAGGCGCCGGGCCCGCCGATCACAAGCGCCGCGGCGCACGAGACGAGCAAGGCAACCAGCGGCCAGGGGCTGCCTGCCCTTGCGGAAGCCGCGATCGACGCGGCGCCAGCGCGCGAACCATCGCTGAAGATCGGCGCTGCCAGGAAGACGGGCAGGATAACCACGTAATTGACAAGTTCAGTCGTCAGCCAGGCGACAAAAGCCTCCGACAGCGGCGCGCCGAACGCAACGTGCACGGCAGCGGCCCCCACGATGGCAGCACCGATCGCAGCGAGCGAGGCGTTGACAAACATGTGAAGCACCGACAGCGCCCGGCGCAGATGCCGATGTTCGCTGGAAAGCCTCGCGAAAAGCGCGTAGCCGATGATGACGCCGACCATGTTGGCGGCATTCAGCGAGATCGCCTGCGTCAGGTCCGATCCTGTAGCGACATCGGCGAGCACATAGGCCAAGGCGGCTGAAGACCAACCGGCCGGGGACGCCAGCGCAGGATTTCTGACGAGAAGGCCAAGAAGGATGGCGTTGGCCGGCCAGATTGAAGCGAGCATGCCGACCGGACGGCTCAGGATGCCGAGCACGCAGGCGACGAAAACGATCAGCCCCAGGCCGGCAATCCAAAACGAGTGATGGAAGGGCTTCAGAACCAACGGCCGTGCGGCCGTCCTCTCCAGCATTTGCAACAAGCGTTCCCCCGCGGTGCCACCGCACTTTCATAGCCCATAATATTTCATGGGCCTAATGAATGAGGTATGAATGCGCCAGCACCATTTCTGGATGACAGCCATTCGGCAGCTGCAGATCAGGCTTCGCCCTCTCCTCCGAGAACTTTTCTCAGACCGACAAACTCCACGTCGCTGTCGAGTTGCGGCGCATAGGCGGTCGAAAGCCAACTCACCCCGTATCCGCCGTTGCGGAAGAAGCGCACGGCCCGCTCGTTGCGCGCGTGGGTCTTGGTCGTCACGCTATCGAAGCCGTCCTTGACGATGCGGGCCTCGATTTCACCGAGCAAGAGGCCGCCAAACCCTCGCCCCTGTGCGGACGGCTCGATCCACAGATCGGATATCGCATTGTCGAAGTTTTCCCGCGCGGTCCAGCCGCGAATGTCACCTTCGGCTTCGAGGAGCAGTACGGAAAGCCATTGATCGGAAAGAAAACGGTGAAATGCGGTCTCAGCCACCTGCCGCATCTTGTCGCTATCGGCGAGGCCGGCAATGGCGGATTGCCAGGCACCAAGACCGATTGCGGTCAAACGGTCGACGTCGTCGGCTCGGGCATGGCGGATGACGGGCATGACGCGGGCTCCTTCCGCGACAACGATGACTGGCCTTCAAAATGAAGAATGGCGGCGCCTCACCGGCACCGCCATCGAAATCTTACCACCACTTGGCGGGGGTGAACCGGCCGGCGGCCTGCTCGATGATATGCGCCGTCTTGAACAGCGTCTCTTCCTCGAACGGCTTGCCGATCAATTGCAGGCCAAGCGGCAGGCCCTTGTGGTCGAGGCCGCCCGGAACGGCGATGCCCGGCAGGCCGGCCATATTGACCGTCACCGTGAAGATGTCGTTGAGGTACATCTTTACCGGATCGGATGCGAGATCCTCGTCGGCGATGCCGAAGGCGGACGACGGCGTCGCCGGCGTCAGGATAGCGTCGACGCCGGCATGGAACGCCAGTTCGAAATCGCGCTTGATCAGCGTGCGGACCTTCTGCGCCTGCAGGTAGTAGGCATCGTAGTAACCGGCCGAAAGCACGTAGGTGCCGATCATGATGCGGCGCTTGACCTCGTCGCCGAAACCGGCGGCGCGGGTCTTTTCGTACATGTCGACGATGTCCTTGCCGTCGACGCGCAGGCCGTAGCGAACGCCGTCATAGCGGGCAAGGTTCGAAGACGCCTCGGCCGGAGCGACGATGTAGTAGGCCGGCAGCGCATACTTCGTGTGCGGCAGGGTGATGTCGACGATCTCGGCACCGGCTTCCTTCAGCCAGGCGATGCCCTGCTGCCAGAGCGCCTCGATCTCCTCCGGCATGCCATCGACGCGGTATTCGCGCGGGATGCCGATCTTCATGCCCTTGATCGACTTGCCGATTGAGGCTTCGTAGTCCGGCACCGGCAGATCGACCGAGGTCGTGTCCTTTGCATCGACGCTCGCCATCGACTTCAGGAGGATCGCGGCATCGCGCACGTCACGGGCGATCGGGCCCGCCTGATCGAGCGACGAGGCGAAAGCGACGGTGCCCCAGCGCGAGCAGCGGCCATAGGTCGGCTTGATGCCGACGGTTCCGGTGAAGGCTGCAGGCTGACGGATCGAGCCGCCGGTATCGGTGGCGGTCGCTCCGGCGCACAGATGCGCGGCAACGGCTGCGGCGGAACCACCGGACGAGCCACCCGGCACGAGATCCAGATTGGAGCCCTTGGCGCGCCACGGGTTCTTGACCGCGCCGTAATAGGAGGTCTCGTTCGAGGAGCCCATGGCGAACTCATCCATGTTCAGCTTGCCGAGCATGACCGCGCCATCGTTCCAGAGGTTCTGGGTAACAGTCGATTCGTAGCGCGGCTCAAAGCCGTCGAGGATGTGGCTGCAGGCCTGGGTGTGCACACCTTCGGTGGCGAAGAGGTCCTTGATGCCGAGCGGGATACCTTCGAGCGCACCGGCCTTGCCGGCTGCGATACGCGCATCCGAGGCCTTGGCCATCTCTCGTGCCTTTTCGGGCGTGACGGCGATGTAGGCGTTGATCGCCTCATTGGCGGCATCGATCGCGCCGATATAGGCGTCGGTCAGTTCGACGGCGGTGATTTCCTTGGCGGCGAGCTTCGCGCGGGCTTCGGCAATCGTCAGGCTGGTAAGGTCGGTCATGGTGAATTCGGGCTTTCGCGATCGGGAAGGTCGGGGCGGCAGGCGGGAGGTTACTCGACCACCTTCGGAACGAGGAAGAAGTTGCGATCCGAATTCGGCGCGTTGGCGACGATGTCGTCGGCCTTGTTGCCGTCGGATACAGCGTCGATGCGCTTCTTCATCTCCATCGGCGTGACCGAGGTCATCGGCTCGACGCCATCGACATTGACTTCGGAGAGCTGCTCGACGAAGCCGAGGATGCCATTGAGCTCACCCATCATCCGCTCGGCTTCCTCTTCGCTGACGGCGATACGGGCAAGGCGCGCGACGCGCTTCACGGTGGCAAGGTCTACGGACATGATCGTCTCCGGTATCTGGAACTTCCCCCGCTATAATGGCGCGCGGCGAGGCACGCAACGGGGGAATTGCCGGAGAGCCGGGCCCTTTCGTCAAAAGGCCCGGCGCGACATCAGACTGTAACGACACCACCGACGTGCGGCGTCTCGACCTTGGTCGATGCGCTGTCCATGCCGGCAACGAAGGTTTCCGGCGTCTGGTCGATGATCGGGAACGAGCCATAGTGGCAGGGGATCGCGGTTGCGAACTTGAAGAAGCGCTGGCAGGCGAGTGCTGCGACGGCCCCACCCATGGTGAACCGGTCGCCGATCGGGACGATGCCAATCTCCGGCTGGTGCAGCTCGTTGATCAGCGCCATGTCGGAAAAGATGTCCGTGTCGCCCATGTGATAGAGCGTCGGCTCGTCCGCGAAATGCAGCACCAGGCCGTTGGCATTGCCGAGCGAGTGGGAGACGCCGTCTTCGGTCAGTTGCGCCGAGGAATGAAGCGCATTGACAAAGGTTGTCGAGAAGGAGCCCAGATGGATGGTGCCGCCGGTGTTTCCCATCTCCAACGCCCTGACACCATGCCGCCCAAGCCAGGCAGCAAGGTCGGCATTGGCAACCACGGTCGCACCGGTCTCCTTGGCGATCGCGATCGTATCGCCGACATGGTCGCCATGGCCATGGGTCAGAAGAATGTGGGTGAGCCCGGCCGTTGCATCCCTGCGGTCCTCGTCACGGAAAGCGGGATTGCCGGTAAAGAAGGGGTCGATGAGGATTTTGGACTTTGCCGTTTCGATGTGAAAGGCGGCGTGACCGAGCCATTTGATCTTCATGACGATCTCCCTGATGATTTGCTTGTCCGAACAGCATATGGATCAGACAACTCTCGGCGCAAAGATCGAATCGACACAGACATGGCAATTCTCACCATCGAAGAGCTGGCCACCCAGCTGCAGCAGAACCAGGCGATCGCCGGCCTCGACCTCGGCACGAAAACGATCGGGCTCTCGGTCTCCGATCTCGGCCGCCGTTTCGCCACCCCGCGCGAGGTGATCCGCCGGGTCAAGTTCGGCGTGGACGCGGATGCCCTGCTATCTGCAGCGGAAAAAGAGAAAGTTGCCGCCTTCGTCATCGGCCTGCCGGTCAACATGGACGGCAGCGAAGGGCCGCGCTGTCAGGCGACGCGCGCCTTCGTGCGCAACATGGAGCAGAAAACGCCCCTGCCCTTCGTCTTCTGGGACGAAAGACTTTCGACCGTCGCGGCCGAGCGGGTGCTGATCGAAATGGATGTTTCGCGAAAGAAGCGGGCCGAACGCATCGATTCGGCCGCCGCGTCCTTCATTCTTCAGGGCGCGCTCGACAGGCTGGCGTCGCTGGCACGAGACGGCCTCTCGGACTGAGGGGCCACGGCGCCGAAGCGGCGACGATACCAGGCCGCGATCTGGCGGCGCTTGCGAAAGCCGATGATGGCGAAAACGATCAGGCTGTCGACGACGATCGCGCGCGCGACCAGCGGCGGGATCGATTCCGGCGGAATGCCGAGAACGTTGCCGTAGATCTGGAAGACCAGATCATGCGTTTGGCGTGTCAGCATGAAGAAGCCGAAGCTCATGTCGTAGTACGAAAGACCGTACCAGCCGATCAGCAGAAGGACCGGGCCGGCCCACAGGATCAGAAACCACTTCATGCGGCTCCCCTTTCCGAGATCTGCCGAAAGACAACTGGGTAAATCGCGCGGTCAGCCAGCACGACGGCCACAAGAACCATCGCGGGAACTGCGATATCTAGCGCCAGTCCGGCAAAAAACATCATCATGATGATCATAAGACCAGTTCTCACCGAACCGCTCCATTCCGGATTCGATTGAATGCAGGACCAATGTCCGCCCTCACGGGGGGCTGCGCAATGTAAACCATTTGTTAAGGTTAATTTTCACAGGGCAAGTCCGGTCGCAGCCCCTGGGAGGCGTGAGACTTCCGTTTGATCGCCGCCTCGTGCCACTAGCGCATTCCGGTCGGCCATGATTTGAGGTAGCGATAGACGTCCCGCACGCAGGCCTCCCCCATGACCGTTGTCTTTGAAAGTATCCTTCCCGTCTTCCTCCTGGTCCTGCTCGGCGCCTGGCTCAAGCGTTCGACGTTCGTCGACCAGAACCTCTGGCTCGGACTTGAGCAATTCGGCTATTTCATCCTGTTCCCTGCCCTCTTGTTCTCGACCCTGGCTGAGGCGGATTTTGCCGGATTGCAGGCCGACGCGACCGCCGTCGCCACGATCGGCAGCGTCAGCCTGATGTCGATCTTTGTGCTCTTGCTTTGGCCGATCCTCCGGGACCGGCAGGTGTCCGCAGCGTCCTTCACGTCGGTTTTCCAGACGGCAACGCGGTGGAATGGGTTCATGGCGCTTGCGATCGCCCACAAGCTCTACGGCTCGCTCGGCCTGACGCTGACCGCGCTCTTGATGACGCTCCTGATCATCCCGACCAATCTCTACAATATCGCCGCGCTCGTCTGGTTCGCAGGCGGCAGCCGCGACTTTCGCCGCTTCTTCATGCGCATCGCCACAAACCCGATCATCGTGTCTTCGGTGCTTGGAATTTTCGTCAACCTGATCGGACTGAAGGTATACAGCCCGCTAATGGCCACCATCGAGATGCTGGCGAGCGCGTCGCTCAGCCTCGGGCTGGTGATGGTCGGTGCGGGCCTGCGGGCATCCGATGCGTTGAAGCCCAGCGGGACGGCGTTGCTCGCGGTCTTCCTCAAGCTGATCGTCATGCCGGTCTTCATGGTGAGCGCGAGTTACCTGCTCGGCATCCGCGGCGACGCGTTGCTCATCATCGCGCTTGGCGCGGCGGTACCGACGGCGATGAACGGCTACTTGCTCGCCAAGCAGATGAACGGCGACGCCGACCTCTATGCGGCAGTCGCCACCGTCCAGACGGTGGTGTCGTTCTTCACGATCCCGCTGGTGCTCTACCTGACGGCTTACGTCTCAACGCTCTGACAGATCAGGGGCCGACGACTACGCCGCAGGGGGCTGACGACTTAGGTCGCAGGGGGATAGAGAAGGTCGAGGATGTAGGCCGAATCGAAGCGGGAATCGAGCATGCCGTAGGTCGAGCGCCATCCTGCGGCCAGGCGTGATTCCAGAAACGCATCGGCGATGCGCCCGGCACCAAGCCGGTAGAGCTCGGCAGCAGCGGCAGCAAGCGCCAGCTGCTCGACCAGCATGCGTGCAGCCCCCTCGTCGCGTTCGCACAGCGACATGGCCGCGCGCAGCACGTCGATCGTCTTGCGGCCCGAGGGACCGAGATCGCGGGCGAGAACCACGAAGAGCTGCTCGAACAGATCCTTGCCCTTGGCAAGCACCCGCAGCACGTCCAGCGCCATGACGTTGCCGGAGCCTTCCCAGATGGCGTTGACTGGCGCTTCGCGGTAGTGGCGCGCCAGAGCCCGCTCTTCCACGTAGCCGTTGCCGCCCAGGCACTCCATCGCCTCATAGATCAGTGCCGGCGCGATCTTGCAGACCCAGTATTTCGCAACCGGCGTCATGATCCGGGCGTAGGCCGCATCTTCCGCGCTGTTGCGCGCCCTGTCGAAGGCCTCCGCCAGGCGGAAGGAAAGTGCGCTTGCCGCGGCAACGTCGAGCGCCATGTCGGCAAGCACGCGGGTCATCATCGGCTGGCTGACGAGCGGCTTGCCAAAGGCTTTGCGGCCACGCGTGTGGTGCACCGCCTCGGCGAGCGAGGCGCGCATCATGCCGGCAGACGCCAGCGCACAGTCGAGCCGCGTCAGCGTCACCATGTCGAGGATCGTGCGGATGCCGGCATCCGGCGCACCAAGGATGAAGCCGAACGTATCGGAGAACTCGACCTCGGAGGACGCGTTGGACCGATTGCCGAGCTTGTCCTTCAGCCGCTGGAAACGCAGTCCGTTGGCGCTGCCGTCTTCCAGAAGTCTGGGCACGAGGAAGCAGGCGAGCCCCTCGCGGGTCTGTGCCAGCATGACGAAGGCGTCGCTCATCGGCGCCGACATGAACCACTTGTGGCCGTTGAGCCGATAGATGCCCTCGCCCACCCGCTCGGCCGTCGAGGTGTTGGCGCGCACGTCGGTGCCGCCCTGCTTCTCGGTCATGCCCATGCCGACGGTAACCGCCGACTTCTGCATCCACGGACGGTTGGTGGAATCGTACTTGCGCGACAGGATCTTCGGCGCCCACTCCTTCTGCACGGCCGGCGATGCGGTGATCGCGGCAAGCGAGGCGCTCGTCATCGTCAGCGGGCAAAGATGGCCGCATTCGAGCTGGGCCGTCAGATAGAAGCGGATCGCGCGCGTCTTGTGCGACTGATTGCGCTCCTCAATGAGGTTCTCCCAGGCGGATGCATGCAGGCCGGACGACATCGAGCGGCGCATCAGCGCATGCCAGGCCGGATGGAACTCGACGACATCGAGACGCTCGCCGCGGGGGCCGTGGGTCTTCAGCTTCGGCGGGCCTTCGTTCGCCATGCGCGCCAGTTCCTGCGCCTCGGGCGACGTGACATAGCGGCCGAGCACGTCGAACTCGTCGCGCAGCGCCTTGCTCATGCCCGAGGTGATATCCACCACGAGCGGGTCGGAGCGATAGGCGTTGACACCGGACCAGGGCTTGGGCTGGTTCAGCTCGGCGAGTTTCTGTTCAGTCCGGTTCATCTGATTCATGGGCCGGTTCTAGCGCAAGTTTCCCGGCCACGGAACGGGGCGCGAGAAAGATAGGATCGCCGTTGCAAGTTTTCTGCGGACGGAACCGCGCAAGCCTTGCCGTGCCGGGGACCAGGTCTTATAGAGCGACGCAATTTAAAGAGCGCAAGGGCGGCCCATGATCACTTTCCCGCATCGCCACCTGCTCGGCATCAAGGGGCTCACGGAGCAGGATATCACCTATCTGCTCGACCGCGCCGATGAAGCCGTCCAAATCTCCCGTCAAAGAGAGAAGAAGACCTCGACATTGCGGGGGCTGACGCAGATCAACCTCTTCTTCGAGGCCTCGACCCGCACGCAGTCTTCGTTCGAGCTTGCCGGCAAGCGGCTCGGCGCCGACGTCATGAACATGTCGGTCGGCAACTCGTCGGTAAAGAAGGGCGAAACGCTGATCGACACGGCGATGACGCTGAATGCCATGCATCCGGACGTGCTGGTGGTGCGCCATTCCTCGGCCGGTGCCGCAGCCCTTCTCGCGCAGAAGGTCTCCTGCTCCGTCGTCAACGCCGGCGACGGCCAGCACGAGCACCCGACCCAGGCGCTGCTCGATGCGCTCACCATCCGCCGTGCCAAGGGCAAGCTCTCGCGCATCATCGTCGCAATCTGCGGCGACGTGCTGCATTCGCGCGTGGCGCGTTCCAACATCCTGCTCCTGAACCAGATGGGTGCGCGGGTGCGCGTCGTTGCACCGGCAACGCTGCTTCCTTCGGGCATCGCCGACATGGGCGTTGAGGTCTATCATTCGATGGCCGAGGGCCTGAAGGGTGCTGATGTCGTCATGATGCTGCGCCTCCAGCGTGAGCGCATGGCCGGCTCCTTCGTGCCGTCGGTGCGCGAATACTTCCACTATTTCGGGCTCGACGCGAAAAAGCTGAAGGCGGCGAAGGACGATGCGCTCGTCATGCATCCCGGGCCGATGAACCGCGGCGTCGAAATCGCCTCGGAGATCGCCGACGGCCCGCAGAGCGTGATCGAACAGCAGGTCGAGATGGGCGTTGCCGTGCGCATGGCGGTGATGGAAACGCTGCTTCTCTCGCAGAACCAGGGGCCGCGCCTATGACCAGACCACTCGTTCTGAAGAACCTTCGCATCGTCGATCCCTCGCGAAACCTCGATGAGGTCGGCACTGTTATCGTTGGCAACGACGGCCGCATTCTTGCAGCCGGCGCCGATGCGCAGAACCAGGGTGTGCCGGACGGTGCCTTCGTCAAGGACTGCGCCGGTCTGACAGCCGTTCCGGGCCTCGTCGATGCCCGCGTCTTCGTCGGCGAACCGGGCAGCGAACACCGCGAAACCTTCGAGTCCGCATCGCGCGCTGCCGCCGCCGGTGGCGTCACCACCTTCATCGCCATGCCGGAAACCGACCCTGTTATCGACGACATCGCGCTCGTCGAATACGTAAAGAAGACGGCGCGCGACAAAGCGCTCGTCAACGTGCATCCGGCCGCAGCGCTCACCAAAGGCCTCGACGGCGAGGAAATGACGGAATTCGGCCTGCTGCGTGAGGCGGGTGCCGTCTGCTTCACCAATGGTCGCCGCTCGATCCATGACACCCTGGTCTTGCGCCGGGCCATGACCTATGCGCGCGAATTCGGCGCCGTCATCTCCCTTGAGACGCGCGACAAGTATCTCGGTGCCAACGGCGTCATGCACGAGGGCCTGCTCGCGAGCTGGCTCGGCCTCTCCGGTATCCCGCGCGAGGCCGAGATCATTCCACTCGAGCGCGACCTGCGGATCGCCGGACTGACGCGAGCCGCCTATCATGCCGCCCAGATCTCGGTTCCCGAGTCGGCCGCGGCGATCCGTACCGCGCGCGAGCGCGGCGCCAACGTCACCTGCGGCGTGTCGATCAACAATCTCGCGCTCAACGAGAACGACATCGGCGAATACCGGACCTTCTTCAAGCTTTCGCCGCCGCTGCGCAGCGAGGACGACCGGGTCGGCATGGCGGAGGCACTGGCCGACGGCACGATCGACATCATCGTCTCCTCGCACGATCCGCAGGACGTCGATACCAAGCGCCTGCCGTTTGCCGACGCGGCCGACGGGGCGATCGGCCTCGAGACGCTGGCAGCCGCTGCCCTTCGCCTGCACCATAGCGGCCAGGTGCCGCTGATGCGCCTGATCGACGCGATGTCGACGCGGCCCGCAACGATCTTCGGCCTTGATGCAGGCACGCTGAAGCCCGGCGCCAAGGCCGATATCGCCGTTCTCGATCTCGACGAACCCTGGGTGCTTTACGAGGAAGCGATCGTTTCGCGCTCCAAGAACACGCCGTTTGAAAATGCACGCTTTACCGGACGGGTCGTACAAACCTATGTTGCCGGCAAGCTCGTGCATTCTGCATAAGCCGCCAAGGTCGCGCGGGAGGGGAACCGGTGGATCTAATGTCCTGGCAGCTCGGGCTGCCCTTTACGCTCCTGAGCCTTGGTTTCGGCTATCTGCTCGGCTCGATCCCGTTCGGGCTGATCCTGACCCGCATGGCCGGGCTCGGCGACGTGCGCAACATCGGCTCGGGCAACATCGGCGCGACCAATGTGCTTCGCACCGGTAACAAGAAGCTTGCGGCCGCCACCCTGTTGCTTGACGCGCTGAAGGGCACGGCGGCAGCCGCGATCGCCTCCTATTGGGGCGTGGAAGCAGGCATCGCTGCCGGCTTTGCCGCCTTCATCGGCCATCTCTATCCGGTCTGGCTCGGCTTCAAGGGCGGCAAGGGCGTCGCCACCTACATCGGCGTCCTGCTCGGCCTTGCCCCCGCCATGGTACTCGCCTTTGCGGCCATCTGGCTCGGCATGGCGAAAATCAGCCGCTACTCCTCATTGTCCGCTCTGGTTGCAACGGCTATCATTCCGGTTCTACTTTACGCGGTAGACGACAGTAGGGTCGCTCTTCTCTTTGCGGCGATGACTGTCATCACCTGGGTGAAGCATCGCGCCAATATTCAGCGGCTGCTTGCCGGCACGGAAAGCAGGATAGGAGACAAGGGATAATGTCTGAGGCCAGCGCAGGACGAACCGGAGTGGCGCTGACCGAACGACAGAAGATATCCTGGCTCCGGCTGATCCGCAGCGACAATGTCGGCCCCATCGCCTTCCGCGACCTGATCAACCATTTCGGCACCGCTGAAAACGCGCTCGATGCACTGCCTGAGCTGTCGCGGCGCGGCGGCACGAAGCAGAGCTATCGCGTCGCATCGGTCGGCGAGGCCGAGCGCGAACTGGAAGCCGCCCGACGCCACGGCGCCGTCTTCGTCGGCATCGGCGAAGCAGCCTACCCCCCGGCACTCAGGCAGATAGACGGTGCTCCCCCTCTCCTTGCCGTGAAAGGCGATCTCGGCGCGGCTGCCCGCCCGTCGCTCGGCATCGTCGGTTCGCGCAACGCTTCGGTCAGCGGCGCGAAGTTTGCGGCGATGATTGCGCGCGATGCCGGTCGCGCCGGTTATGTCGTGACCTCGGGCCTGGCGCGCGGCATCGATACGGCCGCCCATCGCGCGAGCCTTGAAACCGGCACGATCGCGGCCCTTGCCGGTGGCCTCGACAAGCCCTACCCACCCGAAAACATCGGCCTGCTCGAAGAGATCACGTCCGGTCGGGGCCTTGCGATCAGCGAAATGCCGTTCGGCTGGGAGCCGCGGGCGCGCGACTTTCCGCGCCGCAATCGGCTGATCGCCGGCGTCAGCCTCGGCGTTGCGATCGTCGAGGCGGCGCACCGCTCTGGCTCGCTCATCACCGCGCGCTATGCCGCCGATTTCGGCCGGCTCGTTTTCGCGGTTCCCGGCTCGCCGCTCGATCCGCGCTGCCATGGCACCAACGATCTCCTGAAACAGGGCGCGATCGTCACGACCGCACCGGACGACGTGATCGAGGCGCTGGCGCCGCTCAGCCAGCTGGAGCTTCCGCTGCCGGGCGCGCGGGAACCGGATGGTGAGGCGCAGGTTGGCGCTCCTGCCAGCGCGAACGACAGCGACCGCGCCGCGGTCAACACCGCCCTCGGCCCGACACCGGTCGAAATCGACGATATCGTCCGCCACACCGGTCTGTCGCCCGCACAGGTCTATCTGCTCCTGCTGGAACTCGACCTTGCCGGCCGGCTGCATCGCCATGCCGGCGGATTGGTGTCCGCGGCGGCGCCGGAGTGATCGTCGGCCAACGAACCGACCTGAGTGCGACGGCGGCAGCACCCGTTTCTCATGGCAGAAACAGCCCGATGCTGCATGAGTTGCATAGTCCGCTCTCGTCGTTATTTTGGGTGGGCCCTCTTGACCCCGCACGAATCCCTGTCCATTTCGGGGCGTCAATACAAGGCGAAGCACGGCGCAAACGGCGCTGACGCCCGAACCAGGACCGGTTGTCTCAGAAAATGACGATGAATGTTGTAGTGGTGGAGTCGCCTTCCAAGGCAAAGACGATCAACAAGTACCTCGGGCCCGGCTACAAGGTGCTGGCTTCGTTCGGCCATGTGCGCGATCTGCCGGCCAAGGACGGTTCGGTCCGCCCGGACGAAGATTTCGAAATGTCCTGGGAGGTCGATGGCGCCTCGGCGAAACGCATGAAGGACATCGCCGACGCGGTCAAATCCTCCGACGGCCTCATTCTGGCAACCGACCCGGATCGCGAAGGTGAAGCGATTTCCTGGCA
Organism: Ensifer adhaerens; assembly: GCF_002940685.1. Lineage (GTDB taxonomy): Bacteria > Pseudomonadota > Alphaproteobacteria > Rhizobiales > Rhizobiaceae > Ensifer > Ensifer adhaerens_E. The sequence goes on from NZ_PNFP01000009.1 coordinate 38,832, forward strand.
CGTGCTCGACCTTCTGAAGAAAAAGAAGGTGCTCGGCGACAAGCCGGTGAAGCGCGTGGCCTTCAACGCCATCACCAAGAAGGCGGTTCTCGAAGCGATAGCCCATCCGCGTGACATCGACATCTCGCTGGTCGACGCCTACCTCGCGCGCCGCGCACTCGACTATCTCGTCGGCTTCAATCTGTCGCCGGTGCTCTGGCGCAAGCTGCCGGGCGCCCGCTCGGCCGGCCGCGTCCAGTCGGTGACCCTTCGCCTCGTCTGCGACCGCGAATCCGAGATCGAACGCTTCGTCTCCGAGGAATACTGGAACATCTCGGCGCTCCTGAAGACGCCGCGCGGCGACGAGTTCGAAGCCCGCCTCGTCGCGGCCGACGGCAAGCGCCTTGCGCCGAAGGCAGTCGGCAACGGCGAGGAAGCCAACCGGCTGAAGACCCTGCTCGAAGGTGCGGCCTATGTGGTCGACAGCATCGAAGCCAAACCGGTCAAGCGCAACCCGTCACCGCCCTTCACCACCTCGACGCTGCAGCAGGCCGCCTCCTCCAAGCTCGGCTTCTCGGCCTCGCGCACCATGCAGGTCGCGCAGAAGCTCTATGAAGGCGTCGACATCGGCGGCGAAACCGTCGGTCTGATCACCTATATGCGTACCGATGGCGTTCAGATGGCGCCCGAAGCGATCGAAGCGTCGCGCAAGGCGATCGCCAGCCAGTTCGGCGACCGTTACCTGCCGGAAAAGCCACGTTTCTACTCCACCAAGGCAAAGAACGCCCAGGAAGCGCACGAAGCGATCCGCCCGACCGATTTCAACCGGACGCCGGACCAGGTTCGCAAATTCCTCGACGGCGACATGCTGCGGCTCTACGACCTCGTCTGGAAGCGCGGCATCGCCAGCCAAATGGCATCGGCCGAGATCGAGCGCACGACGGCGGAAATCACCGCTGACAACGCCGGCAAGACCGCCGGCCTGCGTGCTGTCGGCTCCGTCATCCGCTTCGACGGCTTCATTGCCGCCTATACCGACGCGAAGGAGGACGGCGAGCAGGCGGACGATGGTGACGAGGATGGTCGCCTGCCGGAGATCAACGCGCGCGAAAATCTCGCCAAGCAGAAGATCAACGCCTCGCAGCACTTCACCGAGCCGCCGCCGCGCTACTCGGAAGCAAGCCTGATCAAGAAGATGGAAGAGCTCGGCATCGGCCGCCCCTCCACCTATGCCGCGACGGTCACGACCCTGCTCGACCGCGACTACATCACCAACGACAAGCGCAAGCTCATCCCTCAGGCCAAGGGCCGCCTGGTGACGGCGTTCCTGGAAAGCTTCTTCACCCGCTATGTCGGCTACGACTTCACCGCATCGCTCGAAGAAAAGCTCGACCAGGTCTCGGCCGGCGAGGTCAACTGGAAGGACGTGCTTCGCGACTTCTGGAAGGACTTCTTCGCGCAGATCGAAGAGACCAAGGAACTGCGTGTCACCAACGTGCTCGATGCGCTGAACGAGGAACTGGCACCGCTGGTCTTCCCGAAGCGCGAAGACGGCGGCGACCCCCGGACCTGCCAGGTCTGCGGCACCGGCAAACTGTCGCTGAAGCTCGGCAAGTACGGCGCCTTCGTCGGCTGCTCGAACTATCCGGAGTGCAACTTCACCCGCCAGCTTTCCTCCGACAGCAACGGCGACCAGGAAGCGGCGGTCTCCAACGAGCCGCAGGCGCTCGGCAAGGACCCGCATACCGGCGAGGAAATCACGCTCCGGAGCGGTCGTTTCGGCCCCTACGTCCAGCGCGGTGACGGCAAGGAAGCCAAGCGCTCGAGCCTGCCGAAGGGCTGGACGCCATCGACGATCGACCACGAGAAGGCGGTGGCACTCTTGTCGCTGCCGCGCGACATCGGCGCTCATCCCGAAAGCGGCAAGATGATCTCGACCGGCCTTGGCCGCTACGGACCGTTCGTGCTGCATGACGGCACCTACGCCAACCTCGAATCGATCGAAGATGTCTTCTCGATCGGCCTCAATCGCGCCGTGTCGGTTCTCGCTGACAAGCAATCCAAGGCCGGTGCCGGCCGCGGCCGCACCGCGGCTGCGTCGCTCAAGGAGCTCGGCGATCATCCGGATGGTGGTGCCATCACCGTTCGTGACGGCCGCTATGGCCCCTATGTCAACTGGGGCAAGGTCAACGCCACCCTGCCGAAGGGCAAGGATCCGCAGTCGGTCACGGTCGAGGAAGCGCTGGTGCTGATCTCGGAGCGTGCCGCCAAGGGCGGAACGACGAAGGGCAAGGCAACCAAGGCCAAGACGACCAAGGCAGCGGCGAAGTCCGAGGATGGCGCCAAGGCGACCAAGGCTAAGGCCAAGGCGCCCGCCAAAAGCAAAACCAAGACGGCCGCCAAGGCCAAGAAGGACTGATCTTGACCAGAATACCGCGCGACCCGACCGAACAGTCCGGCAAGAGAAGCCTGGGCAAGAAGCCTGCTCGCGCGGCCAAGGGTGGATCGGCCCAGCCAAGCGAACCCATCATTCACGGCGCGGTTCCGCCGCGCGACGTGCTGATGCGCTTCATCGCCGAAAATCCCGATCGCGCCTCCAAGCGTGAGATCGCCAAGGCGTTCGGGCTGAAGGGCGAGACCCGCGTCGAGCTCAAGGCGCTGCTGAAGTTGCTCGAAGTCGACGGCCTGGTCGAGAAGAAGCGCAAGTCGCTGGTGCGCCCCGGGGCCCTGCCGCCTGTGACCGTGCTCGACATCACCATCCGTGATGTCGACGGCGAACTGATCGGCCGCCCGGCCGAATGGCTCGACGATGACGGCGTCGCACCGGCGGTGCTGATCAAGCAGTCGGCCGTCGCCAAGGGTAAGGGCAAGGTTCCGGTCGGCGGTCTCGGCGATCGCGTGCTTGCCAAGATCTTCCCGGCCAAGGAACGGGGCGGTCCGGCCTATACGGCGCGCATCATCAAGGTGCTGGACAAGCGCAAGGATGCCGTGCTCGGCGTCTTCCGCTCGACGCCCGGTGGCGGTGGCCGCCTGATGCCGATCGACAAGCGCGGCGAGGAAGTGCTGGTCGATCCGGAGTTCACCGGCAACGCTGTGGACGGCGATCTGGTCGAGGTGCAGCTGTCGCGGCTCGGCCGCTACGGCCTGCCGCGCGCCCAGGTGCAGAACGTCATCGGTTCGGTCGCCTCGGAAAAGGCGATCTCGATGATCGCCATCCATGCGCATGGCATTCCCCACGTTTTCCCGGAACGGGTAATCGAGGAGGCGAACGCCGCCGGCCCCGCCACCATGGCGCACCGCGAGGACTGGCGCACGCTGCCGCTGATCACCATCGATCCGGCCGACGCCAAGGACCATGACGATGCCGTTCATGCGGAACCGGATCCGTCCGAGGACAATCCCGGCGGCGTCATCGTCACGGTGGCGATCGCCGACGTTTCCTATTACGTGCGGCCGAAAGCCGCGCTCGACCTCGAGGCGCTGAAGCGCGGCAACTCGGTCTATTTCCCCGACCGGGTGGTCCCGATGCTGCCAGAACGGATCTCCAACGATCTCTGCTCGCTGAAGGAGGGCGTCGACCGCCCGGCGCTCGCCGTGCGCATGCGCTTTTCCAAGGAAGGCCGCAAGGCCGGCCACACCTTCCACCGCATCATGATGAAGAGTGCGGCCAAGCTCTCCTATCAGCAGGCACAGGCAGCGATCGACGGCAATCCCGATGACAAGACCGGGCCGATCCTCGAAACGATCCTGAAGCCGCTCTGGGACGCCTACCGCATCCTCACGCGCGGGCGCGACCGGCGCCAGCCGCTTGAGCTCAACATGCCCGAGCGCAAGATCATCCTGAAGCCGGACGGCACGGTCGACCGTGTGTTCGTTCCCGAACGCCTCGACGCCCACAAGCTGATCGAGGAGATGATGATCCAGGCGAACGTTGCGGCTGCCGAGACGCTGGAACAGAAGCGCCAGGTCCTGATCTACCGCGTGCACGACCAGCCGTCGCTTGCCAAGCAGGAAAGCCTGCGCGAATTCCTGGCCACCCTCGACATATCGCTCGTCAAGGGCGGCAGCATGCGCTCAAACCATTTCAACGGCATCCTCGCCAAGGCCGAAGGCAAGCCCTTCGAGACCATGGTCAACGAGATGGTGCTGCGCTCGCAAAGCCAGGCGATCTACAGCCCTGAGAACATCGGGCACTTCGGCCTGAACCTGATGAAGTACGCGCACTTCACCTCGCCGATCCGCCGTTATGCCGACCTCATCGTGCACCGGGCCCTGGTCGCCTCGCTCGGTCTCGGCGAAGGTGGACTGACGCCACAGGAAGAGGGCGTTCTCGACGATATCGCCGCTGAGATCTCAACCTTCGAGCGCCGCGCCATGGCGGCCGAACGCGACACCGTCGACCGGCTGATCGCGCATCATCTGAACGGTCGCGTCGGTGAGGAATTCGACGGCCGCGTCTCCGGCGTCACCAAGGCGGGACTCTTTGTCACCCTGCCCGCCTATGGTGCCGATGGCTTCGTTCCTATATCTACGCTCGGACGCGACTACTTCATCTATGATGAGGCGCACCAGGCGCTTTCCGGCGAGAAGACCGGGCTCGGCTATCGCCTCGGCGATCCCGTACGCGTCAAGCTCGTCGAGGCCGTACCGCTTGCGGGCGCGCTCCGGTTCGAGATGCAGAGCGAAGGACGCAAGATGCCGACGGCGACGCGCTCCTTCCACAAATCCGGCCGGCGTGACCGTACCGGCGCGCGCAAGAAGCCGGGAACTCGGCCGCCCAGAGGCAGGCGCTAGGCTCCCTTAAGGCAGAGGAATTGGCATGAAAGCAGCAGCAGGCGAAACACTTCATCTGGGCGGTTCCGAAAGCGGCGAGCGCTCCGTTGGGCTTTCGATGAGGCGCGGCTTTCTCGGCCGTTGTCCGGCCTGCGGCAGCGGCAAGCTGTTTCGCAGCTACCTCAAGTCGGTCGATGCATGCGCGGCCTGCGGCGAGCGCATGGATCATCATCGCGCCGACGATTTTCCGCCCTACATCGTCGTCACGATCGTCGGCCACCTGGTGCTTGGTGGCTACATGGCGACCGACCTCATCCTGCCGCTCAACAGCTGGCAGCATCTCGCCATCTGGGCACCGATTACCGTCATCAGCTCGCTGGCGCTGCTGCAGCCGGTCAAGGGCGCCGTCATCGGCCTGCAATGGGCGCTGAAGATGCACGGCTTCGGCGGACACGAGGACGCGCCCGAGGATGTCCTGCCGCCGCGAGACGAACGGGCATGACGCAAGAGCGGGAGACGGGCAGCGAGGCCAAGCAACCGCGTCCCGCGACCCTGCGCCCACGGGATGCCGCATCGATCATGCTGCTCGATCGGGTTGGCGGCCGCGTGCGCGTGCTGATGGGGCGGCGCCACAGCGCGCACGCCTTCATGCCCGATCTCTACGTCTTCCCCGGCGGACGCCGCGACACCGGCGATCACCGAATTGGCTTTGGTTCCGATCTCCATCCCTCCGTCCTTCGGGCGCTCAAGGTCGCCGGCACGCGGGGGCTGTCGGATGCCCGAGCGCGCGCACTCGCGCTCGCCGCCCTGCGTGAGCTCTACGAGGAAGCCGGCATTGCCATTGGCGCGCGCCATCCTTCGGCCGCAGCGCCTGTTCCCTTCCTTCCCGATCTTGCAAAGTTGCGCTATATGGCTCGGGCCATCACCCCTCCAGGCAACACGAGGCGGTTCGATACGCGCTTCTTCGCCCTGTTTGCCGACGAGGCCGAAATCGATCCGACGCAGTTTCTGGACAGTCGGGAGCTTCAGGATTTGCAGTGGATCGATGTGAACGTTTCTCCGTCGCTACGGATACCTGACATCACCGCGGTCATCCTCGCGGACCTCAGGAACGGACTGGATGCCGATCCTTCGCTGCCCTGCGAACGACCGGTTCCACTCTATACCTCGCGCCATGGGCGCTTCGTGCGCACATTGCTCTAAGGACCTGCGTCAGATGTCACAGCCATCGCCCGGTACGGCTGCACCGGTTGAAGAAATTCACTGGCGGTCGCTGATCGCGGCCGTTGCCGCCATCAGCGCAGTCGGCATCGCGATCGGCCTCGGCCTGCCACTGCTTTCCATCATCATGGAGAAGCGCGGGATCTCCTCGACGCTGATCGGCTTGAACTCCGCCATGGCGGGACTGGCGTCGATGGTGGCCGCCCCCTTCACGACCAAGTTCGCCCACCGCCACGGCGTCGCGCCGACGATGCTCTGGGCGGTTCTCATTGCAGCCACCAGTGCTCTCGGCTTCTACTACATCACCAATTTCTGGCTCTGGTTTCCGCTCCGAATCGTCTTCCACGGAGCCATCACCGTCCTCTTCATTCTCTCCGAGTTCTGGATCAACGCCACGGCGCCACCGAGCAAGCGCGGCTTCGTGCTCGGCATCTACGGCACATTCCTGTCTCTCGGCTTCCTCACCGGACCGCTGCTGTTTTCGATCCTCGGCAGCGAAGGCATCCTGCCCTTCCTCGTCGGCGCCGGCGTGATCCTCCTGGCGTCCGTACCGATCTTCCTTGCGCGCGATGAAAGCCCTGTGATCGACGAGAAGCCAGAGCGGCATTTCCTGCGCTACGTCTTCCTGGTGCCGACAGCAACCGCAGCCGTGTTCATTTTCGGCGCGGTCGAATCAGGCGGGCTTTCGCTGTTCCTCGTCTTCGGGACGCGGGCGGGCTTCAGCGAATCGCAGGCCGCCCTGCTGCTGACGGTCATGGGGGTCGGCAATTTCATCTTCCAGATCCCGGTCGGCATGCTGTCGGATCGGGTAAAAGACAGGCGGACGCTGCTCTCGGCCATGACGCTGATCGGCCTGATAGGCGCGCTGTTCCTGCCGCTCCTGGTCGAGAGCTGGTTCCTGATGGCGATCGTTCTGCTGTTTTGGGGCGGCTGCGTCTCCGGCCTCTACACGGTCGGCCTCAGCCACCTGGGTTCACGGCTTCAGGGCGCGGATCTCGCTGCCGCAAACGCGGCCTTCGTGTTTTCCTATGCGGTCGGCACCGTTGCGGGGCCGCAAGCCATCGGCGCGGCGATGGATGCCACCGGCAACAACGGTTTTGCCTGGGCGATCGCCGGCTTTTTCGGTCTCTATGTCGCGCTTTCGGTGGTCAGGATCGTTTTGAAACCAAAACGGCCTTGACTTTTCGGCCGCGATTTGTAGTTTCGCGCCAACCTTGCCCGTGGCCCGCAACCGGTTGTCCACGGCTTTCATTGTTATAAAGGCAGGACGACCATGGCAAAAGCCACCACCATCAAGATCAAGCTGCTTTCGACAGCCGACACGGGTTTCTTCTACGTCACGACCAAGAACAGCCGTACGATGACGGAAAAGATGACCAAGACCAAGTACGACCCGGTCGTCAAGAAGCACGTTGAATTCAAGGAAACCAAGATCAAGTAAGATCGCAGGTTTTCGGGAGATAGAGGGCGCCGACCGCATGGTCTGGCGCCCTTTCATTTTGGTGCAGACGCAGGGTCGACCGGTGCCCAGATCGGCCAAGCCGCGGGAGACGGGAGGCCGGGATGCGCGGCCCCTCCCCCGAATCAAAACGCCGTCCCAAAGGCGGGACGGCGCGTCGGAAAGGGGGTCGGCTGGCCTCTGACTGCGGCACGAGGATTCCGCGGACGCCAAAAGCCAACCGACCGACCCCACGACCCAGGAGATGCGGCGGACCTGAGCATCATGGGGTAACGAATATCGCAGAAGGCTGATGCCCCCTCTTTCATGAGCATCACCTGAAAATGAAAAAAAATCAACGAATTCTTAATGCGCGAAGCGGTGCTGCTCGGCGCATGGTTAATTCTGTCTCAGACCAGGACAGGCACACCGCATGATCCCTGCCGCCACCCAAACTCCCCGGTAGCAACAGGTGACGGGAGAATACAACTTTGAATGCAGCCCGCAAGAGGCGGCCACAGAAATTCCTGAAGGCGGTTGGTGCTTGAAAGCCGGGTGGCTGCAGCTCAGGCGGCTGCGGCCACCACCCGGTTACGGCCCTCGTGCTTTGCCTGATAGAGCGCCGTGTCGGCGCGCTTCAGCAGCGCTTCGGCCGTATCGCTGCCGAGCCTGAGGCTGGCAATTCCCATGGAAGCGGTGATCTTCAGGGGGCCATCGGCCTGCGGGATCGGGAAAGGCAGGCTTTCGATAATGGTGCGCAGACGCTCGGCAACGCCGGCGGCCATTTCAGCCGACGTATCCGGCATCACCACGATGAACTCCTCCCCGCCGAAACGGCAGGCAAGGTCGGCTCCGCGCACGGTCGCGCGGATGCGGTTGGCAAACTCACGCAGCACCTCGTCGCCAACGTCATGACCGTAGGTGTCGTTGACCTGCTTGAAGCGGTCGATGTCGGTCATGCAGATGGACAAAGGCCGGCCGCGCGCTGCGGCCCGATCCATGAGCAGCTTCAGGTGCGTGTCGAAATAGCGCCGGTTGTGCAATCCGGTGAGGCCGTCGGTAACGGCGAGCTCGATGGTCTGCTGCACGCTCGACCGCAGCCTGTCATTGCAGTGCTTGCGCCGGATCTGGGTCATCGAGCGGGCGATCAGCTCGTTGGGGTCGACCGGTCGCATCAGGTAGTCCGTCACGCCGAGATCGAGCGCGCGCACGACCAGTTCGTCGCTGCCCTGCTCGGCGATCAGCAGGATCGGAATGAAGCGGGTGCGCTCCAGCGAGCGCAACTGCGAGCACAGCCGCAGCGGATCGTAGTCGTCAAAATTCGCGTTGACGATGACGAGGTCGAAATTGTTCTCCGCCGCCTCGAACAGGGCGGCCTGGGGATCGGAGATGACCGAAACATCGGCAATCGGCTTCAGCGCACGCTGCAGCCGCTCCTGTGACGAGCCGCGGCCATCGACGAGCAGGACATTGCCGGGCTCGTCGGGCCGATCCGCCCGGCCGACATCCTCCAGCCCGATCGTCTGCGCCGTCTGGGCGCGCAGGCGCAGCTCGTCGCTGACGTTCTTCAGCCGGACAAGGCTCTTTACCCGCGACATCAGCTGCAGATCGTTGACGGGCTTCGTCAGGAAATCATCGGCGCCGGCCTTCAGGCCGCGCACGCGGTCCGACGGCTGGTCGAGCGCGGTGACCATGACAACCGGGATATGCGCCGTCTTCGGGTTCGCCTTCAACCGCTCGCAGACCTCGAAACCGTCGAGACCGGGCATCATGATATCGAGCAGCACGAGATCGATGGGCGTCTTTTCGCACAGCGCCAGTGCGGCGTAGCCATCGTTGGCTGTCAGTACGTCGAAGTACTCGGCAAGCAGACGGGCTTCGAGCAACTTCACATTGGCCGGCACATCATCGACAACAAGAATACGCGCAGTCATATCAACTTTCCCGCCGCTCAGGCATCGCCCAGGTAGGTTTTGATCGTCTCGATGAACTTTGGTACGGAGATCGGCTTGGAGACATAGGCTTCGCATCCGCCCTGACGGATCCGCTCCTCGTCTCCCTTCATTGCAAAAGCTGTAACGGCGATGACCGGAATGACGTGCAGTTCGTCATCTTCCTTCAGCCACTTCGTCACTTCCAGACCGGAAACCTCCGGCAACTGAATGTCCATGAGAATGAGATCGGGCCGGTGCTTGCGCGCGAGCTCGAGCGCCTCCATGCCGTTGCGAGTCTGGATCGTCGCATAGCCGGAGGCCTCAATCAGGTCGCGGAAGAGCTTCATGTTCAGCTCGTTGTCCTCAACAATCATCACCTGTTTGGGCATGTCGATCCCTTGCTGTCCATCGTCACCTTGCAAGTCTCCTCAGGACAATTAACGTGCGGAGCCGACGACTCGACCCATTTCCTCAACGTCAGAGATATGCCTATTTGGTTGAAAAATAGGTAACTCCGCACGTAAAAACCATACGGGGACAAACCATTGAAGAGCGCCGACGAAATCGCCATCGACATTCTCTCCTGGCTTGCCGGCGAGCCTGAGCTTCTGTCCCGCTTTCTGGCGCTGACCGGTACGGACCCGACGGCGTTGCGCAACGCGATTGCCGAGCCCGGCTTCATGGGCGGGCTTGTCGCCTTTCTGATGGACCACGAGCCGACCCTGATGGCATTCTGCGAGGCGACCGGCACGGCACCAGAGGATGTGGTCCGCGCCCATACGGTGCTCTCCGGCCATGCAGGTTTCGAGGATTGAGGGTGGCAAACGCGTCGGCGGTTCATACCATTGCGCTGAGAAACCGGCCGCTGATCGTCAGCGACATCGATGATGTCGTGCTCGAATTCATCAATCCGTTCAAAGCGTTCCTTGAGAACTGCGGCCATGTCCTCTTGCCCCGGTCGTTCCGCCTGACCGGCAACATCATCACGCACGCGGACGAGCAGCCGGTCGCGGAGGCGGAAGTCAAGATGCTGCTCGACGCCTTCTATGGCACGCCGGACCGTTGGCAGACGCCCGCCTTCAAGGTCGTCGAGACCCTGGCCGGACTGTCGGAGGAAGCCGATATCGTCTTTCTGACCGCGATGCCGCCGCAGCACGCCCCGGTTCGCCGCGCGCTTCTCGATCAGCTTGGCTTGCCCTACCCGCTGCTGGCAACCGAAGAGGCGAAGGGCCCGATCGTCCAAAAACTGCACGGCAGCCGCACCGTCCCGCTCGTCTTCATCGACGACATGCTTCGCAACCTGCGATCGGTGAAGGACCACGCGCCGTCCTGCCTGCCGATCAACCTCATGGCCGACTCGGAGTTCAAGGCGCTCGCGCCGAAGCTCGACGCTGACATTCGCGCCGTTGCCGACTGGCCGGAGGCCGCCGCGGCCATTCGCGCGCACTTCCGCAGCTAGCCCGGTTCGGCTGCCCATCGGCGCAAATTCGCCCCATCCGGCACCACGCGCGCCTCGCTCGGCGATCCCCGTCAACGGCGGCAATTGCATTGTGGTTTCCAACCGCGCCTCCCTTGAGACTCGCTAGCGTAGAGCTTAAGGTCGCAATGTTCAATATTTGTTCCCGATATGCCCGACAGCGCTGCTCACTCTCCAGGCTTCTGCCGCGACTGCCTCAAGGAACAGGCAGCGTCGGTGCGGCGCTGTCTTGCCTGCGGCAGTCCGCGCATTCTGCGGCATGCGGAACTCTATGACCTGACGCTGGCGCATATCGACTGCGACGCCTTTTATGCCTCGATCGAAAAGCGCGACAACCCGGAGCTTGCCGACAAGCCCGTCATCATCGGCGGCGGCAAGCGCGGTGTCGTCTCCACCGCCTGTTATGTCGCCCGCATTCACGGGGTGCGCTCGGCCATGCCGATGTTCAAGGCGCTGGAGGCCTGCCCCCAGGCAGTGGTGATCAAGCCGAACATGGAAAAATACGCGCGTGTCGGCCGCGAGGTTCGCACGCTGATGCAGGAACTGACGCCACTGGTGCAGCCGCTGTCGATCGACGAAGCCTTTCTGGAGCTGAAAGGCACGGAGCGATTGCACCACGATCCGCCGGCCCGCACGCTTGCGCGTCTTGCCAGACGCATCGAGCAGGAGATCGGCATCACCGTGTCGGTCGGCCTCTCCTATTGCAAGTTCCTCGCCAAGGTGGCGTCCGACCTGCAAAAGCCGCGCGGCTTTTCCGTCATCGGCCAGGCCGAGGCGCTGGAGTTCCTGCGGGAGAAGCCGGTTACCCTGATCTGGGGCGTCGGCAAGGCCTTTGCCGCGACGCTGGAGCGCGACGGAGTGCGCATGATCGGGCAATTGCAGACGATGGAGGAAGGCGACCTGATGCGCCGCTACGGCACCATGGGACAGCGGCTCTTTCGCCTGTCGCGCGGGCTCGACGAGAGAGCGGTCGAAATCGACGGCGAGGCCAAGAGCGTTTCCGCCGAGACCACATTCAACGACGATATCGCGCGTTACGATGACCTGGTCACGCATCTGAGGCGCCTCAGCGAGCAGGTGGCCCACCGGCTGCGAAAGTCCGAACTTGCCGGCCAGACGGTCGTTCTCAAGCTCAAGACGGCCGACTTCAAGATCCGCACCCGCAACCGGCGCCTGGACAGCCCCACCCGCCTTGCCGACCGGATTTTCCGCATCGGTCTGCAGCTTCTAGAAAAGGAGGCGGACGGAACGAAGTACAGGCTGATCGGCATCGGCGTCAGCGATCTCTCCGCCCCGGATCTCGCCGACCCGCCCGACCTCGTCGATCCCGCGGCCACCCGACGCGCCGCCGCCGAAGACGCGATCAACAGGCTGCGCGACAAGTTCGGCAAGGCGAGCGTCGAGACCGGCTACACCTTCGGGACGCGAAAACGCGAGCCGTGACGCCACGGGAGACGCGCCAGCAATCACGTGCAGGGGCGATCACGCAAGCTTGATCGCCCCTGCACGGCATCTGGATGAATTCCTTAAAGATTGAAGTCTAGGCTTGTTCGCCAAGTCACGTGTTGGGTTGAGTGTATGGTATCGCGTTTCGCTCTCACCGCCAGCGTCGTCGCTCTGCTCCTGTCGCCGGCCACCGGCCTTGCGGGCAATCGCGGACCGCTGCAGATCATCGTCTCGAAGGACCAGCAATCGCTCGTCGTCTATGACGGCGACGCGGTGATCGCGACCTCGCCCGTCTCGACCGGAAAGGCCGGCCACACGACGCCATCGGGCATCTTCTCGATCCTGGAAAAGCGGCGCCATCACAAATCGAACATCTACTCGAATGCGCCGATGCCGTTCATGCAGCGGCTGACGTGGTCCGGTATCGCGCTGCACGGCTCCAATCACGTGCCCGAATACCCCGCCTCGCATGGCTGCGTGCGCCTGCCGAGCGCCTTTGCCGCCTCGCTCTACAAGATGACCGAGCGCGGCGTCCATGTGCTGATTTCGGACCGGCACATAGCGCCATCAGAGGTCAAGAGCGCCCTGCTCTTTCGCCCGGCCCCGATCGATCTCCAGCCACCGCTTTCAGACGTGCCGCTGAGGCCCGCGATCAGCCAGGCCGGCGATACACCGGTGGAAGTGGCGATGAGGGAGCCGACGGGCGGTGCCAATTCGGCCAGGTCCACGGAAGAGCCGATCCGCATCCTGATCACGCGCAGCGACGCCCGCGACACCATGCGCGAGGTTCAGACTTCCCTTGATTTCCTCGGCTACGCGCCCGGTGCGATCGACGGCCATGCGGGACCGGCGACGATTGCGGCGCTGCGCGCCTTCCAGGCAAGCGAAGGTCTCGACGGGGACGGCAAGCTGACGCCGGAATTGACCGACAGGCTGCTGCGCAAGGCCGGACGCACGCCGCCGCAAAACGGCAAGATCCTCGTGCGGCAAGGGTTCAAGCCGCTCTTTGAGGCCGGGATCACGATCGACAAGCCGGAAGAAGCGCTCGGGACGCATTTTCTCCAGTTCCGGCACAACGAAGAGGAAGGCGCCGAAGGCAAATGGTTCGGCGTCTCGCTTGAAAACCACCTGGCCGCCTCGACGAAAAAGCGGCTCGGCATCTCCATGGAGGCCGATCCTTTCGCCTATAACGGCATCCAGCGCACGCTTGCGCGCATGACGATATCTGACGATGTCCGCAAGCGCGTGGAAGGATTGCTCGCCGAGGGCTCGTCGCTCTCGATCGCCGATATGGAAAGCGGGCTTGAGACCGGCCAGGGCACCGATTTCATCACCATCACCCGGGCGCGGCCCGGCGACTGAACTTCGCAAGGCCGGCAAACAGCGCACGGCGCTTTCCGTCGGCGATCGCCTGGTTCCAAGCCTGGCCAGTCGCCGCTCCGCTGCAATTCAGCGGAGACCCGTCCGGATCAGACCAGCTCGACGTCGATGACGCCCGGCGCCGAGCGCAGTGCTGCAGCGATCTCCGGCGAAATCCGGAACTTCTCGCTCAGTTCCACCTCGATCTCGCGCTGGCCATTGTCCTTGATGACGATGAAGGAGACGAGGCCGTCGCCCCTCGTGTTCAAGTGCGAGGCGATCGACTTCAGCGGCCCGGAATCGCGCACATAGACGCGCAGCGCCTTCTGCAGTTGCAGCGATTCTTCTTCCAGCGAGCGCAGCGTCTGGATGCGCAGGCCGATGCCTTCCGGCCGTTCCTCGGCAGCCACCGTCATGACCAGCGATTTGCCGGGCTCCAGCAGATCTCGATACTGGTGCAGCATCTCGGAAAACAGCACCGCCTCGAACTGGCCGGACGAATCGGAAAAGGCAATGATGCCCATCTTGTTGCCGGTGCGCGTCTTGCGCTCCTGCTTCGAGGTTACCGTGCCTGCGAGCCTTCCGGCGGTCGCCCCCTTCTTCACCGCGCCAGCGAAATCGCCGAAGGTCTGCACACGCATCTTGGCAAGCAGCGCGTTGTAGGTGTCGAGCGGATGGGCGGAGAGATAGAAGCCGAGCACCTGGAACTCGCGGTGCAATTTCTCCGAAGCAAGCCAAGGCGTATAGGTCGGAAGCGCGATACGCTCGGGCCCGGTCGCGGCTCCGGCGCCGAACATGTCGCTCTGCCCGCTCGTCTTGTTTTCCTGGGCGCGCTGGGCAAATCCGAGGATGCGATCGAGGCCGCCAACCAGTTCCGCCCGGTCGTAGCCGAAGCAGTCGAAGGCGCCGGCGGCGATCAGGCTTTCAAAGACGCGGCGGTTGAGCAGCTTCGGATCGATCCGGAGGCAGAAGTCCTCAAGGCTTGCAAAGACCTTGTCGCCTCGGACCTCGACGATGTGCTCGACCGCCGATTCGCCCACGCCCTTGATCGCCGCGAGCGAATAGTAGATGCGGTTTTCGCCGGTCTGGAAGTGCCGGAACGAGGTTTGCACTGACGGGGCGATCACCTCGATGCCCAGGCGCTTGGCGTCCTGGCGGAAGTCGTTGACCTTTTCGGTGTTGGACATGTCGAGCGTCATGGACGCCGCCAGAAACTCGACCGGATAGTGCGCCTTCATGTAGGCGGTCTGGTAGGACACGATGGCATAGGCCGCCGCGTGCGACTTGTTGAAGCCGTAGTTGGCGAACTTGGCGAGCAGGTCGAAGATGAGGTCGGCCTGTGGTTTCGATACCTCGTTCTTGACGGCGCCGTCGACGAAACGGGCGCGCTGCTTGTCCATTTCCTCCTTGATCTTCTTACCCATGGCGCGGCGCAGAAGATCGGCTTCGCCGAGCGAATAGCCCGAGAGCACCTGGGCGATCTGCATCACCTGCTCCTGGTAGACGATAACGCCCTGCGTTTCCTTCAGCAGATGGTCGATCTTCGGATGGATCGACTCGACCTCCTCCTCGCCGTGCTTGCGGGCGTTGTAGACCGGAATGTTCTCCATCGGGCCCGGGCGGTAGAGCGCCACCAGCGCGATGATGTCCTCGATACAGTCGGGCCGCATGCCGATCAGCGCCTTGCGCATGCCGGCACTTTCCACCTGGAACACGCCGACCGTTTCGCCGCGCGACAGCATCTCGTAGGTCTTCGGATCGTCGAGCGGAATGCTTGCGAGATCGACCTCGATGCCGCGCCGCTTGACGAAGTCGACGGCGACTTTCAGCACCGTCAGCGTCTTCAGGCCGAGGAAGTCGAACTTGACGAGGCCCGCCTGCTCCACCCACTTCATGTTGAACTGGGTAACCGGCATGTCGGAGCGCGGATCGCGATACATCGGTACCAGCTGCGACAGCGGCCGGTCGCCGATCACGATGCCGGCGGCGTGGGTCGAGGCGTGGCGGTAGAGACCTTCGATCTTCTGGGCGATATCGAGAAGGCGGGCGACGACCGGCTCCTTCTCGGCCTCCTCCTGCAGGCGTGGTTCTTCCTCGATGGCCTTGGAGAGCGGTGTCGGATTGGCCGGATTGTTGGGCACCAGCTTGCAGATCTTGTCGACCTGGCCATAGGGCATTTCCAGGACGCGACCGACGTCGCGCAATGCGGCGCGCGCCTGCAGCGAACCGAAAGTGATGATCTGCGCCACCTGCTCGCGACCATACTTGCGCTGCACGTAGCGGATCACCTCTTCGCGCCGGTCCTGGCAGAAGTCGATGTCGAAGTCGGGCATCGAGACGCGCTCGGGATTGAGGAAGCGCTCGAACAGCAGCGAAAAGCGCATAGGATCGACGTCGGTGATCGTCAGCGCATAGGCGACGAGCGAACCTGCGCCCGAACCACGGCCCGGCCCGACGGGGATATCGTGCTGCTTGGCCCATTTGATGAAGTCGGCAACGATCAGGAAGTAGCCGGGGAACTTCATGCGCTCGATGACGCTGAGTTCGAAGGCCAGGCGCTCGCGGTATTCCTCTTCGGTGTAGCCGGGCGCCATGCCGAGTCTCGCGAGACGGTCTTCGAGGCCTTCCTCCGCCTGGCGACGCAGTTCGTCCGACTCGGCGCGCTCGGCCTCCTCCGGATCCGCCGTCGCACCGGTAAAACGCGGCAGGATCGGCCCGCGGGTCTTCAGCATGAAGGAGCAGCGCCGGGCAATCTCGAGCGTATTTTCCAGCGCCTCGGGCAGATCGGCAAACAGCGCCGCCATTTCCTTGCGGCTCTTCAGATAGTGGTCCGGCGTCAGCCGGAACCGGCTGTCGTCCGAAACCATAGCGTTGTGCGCGACCGCCATCAGCGCGTCATGCGCGTCATAGTCGGAGGGCGACGGGAAGAAGGCTTCATTGGTGGCAACAAGCGGAATGTCGAACTTGTAGGCTAGGTCAATGATCCGGCTCTCGTGCCGCCGGTCGTAGCCGCCATGGCGCTGCAGCTCGATGTAGAGCCGATCGCCGAAGAGATCGTGCAAGGCTTCGAGGCGGGTTTCGGCGAGCGCCGTCGAGCCGGCCTTCAAGGCGATATCCACCGGGCCGCCGGATGCGCCGGTCAGCGCGATCAAGCCTTCGGTGCCGCACTCGGCAAGCCAGGAGCGGGTGATGCGCGTCGCCTGACTGCTCTCGCCGCTGAGATAGGCGCGGCTGACGAGGTCTACGAGGCGCGTGTAGCCGTCATCCGTCGCAGCAATCAGCACGATCGACGGCAGCTTTACGAGCTGATGCCCATGGCCGCGCCGATCACCCTCGGTCTCGTCTTCCATGTCGATCGACAACTGGCAGCCGGTGATCGGCTGTAGCCCGTCACCGGCCGCCTTCTGCGAAAACTCGAGGGCGGCAAAGAGATTGTTGGTGTCGGCGATCCCGATCGCCGGCTGGTTGTCGGCGACCGCCTTGCCGATAACCTTCTTCAGCGGCAGGGCGCCTTCAAGCAAGGAGAAGGCGGAGTGGACGCGCAGATGCACGAACTGCGGATCCGTGCCGAGCGCCTCACTCGATGCTGCCTTGCTGTCGTCTGCCATTGTCGCACCCTGATTCCTGTCCAGCCGGAAGGATATCCCGTTTATCGCCCGCCATGTCCAGTTTGCCCTGACATGTCGTCCCCCTTATTCAACGGGGACGAGGCGCTTTTACGGAGGGTGACTGAGAGGAGATATTGGCGCGGCCTCAGAGGCCGAGCGCGATGAATGAGATGCTTGCGATGAACAGGCTCATCGAAGCGAAGGCGGCGAGGTCACGAACAAAATCCGTCATAACATGGCTCCTTTTCCGTTATGTTTTTACTTTGTTCCATTTTTGTTCACGCGTCAAGTCAACCACAGGTGTTCTGTTCACGATGGTTAACACGACGCCCGAATGCAGGTTAACTGACGAGGAAGCCGCTTGAGGAAAGTGCTACGCCCGCCTATCAAGAGGAACAACCACGCGGAGCGTTCCGACATGACTGCACGCCTCATTCTCCCATTGCTGCTCCTGCTTCCGGCCGTCGCCTCTGCGGCGGAGGCGATCGACCCTGCCCGCATCGTCTCCGCCGCAACCGGCGACTGGAACAAGGACGGCAGCCCGGATCTCGCGCTCATCGTGCGGCCCGCCGAAGGCAGTGATGAGGACAACGGCGTCTACCTTTACCTCGCTGGCGACGATGGCGCGCTCACCTTGAAATCGGCCATTGCGAACAAGGTTTGGGGTCAGTTCGCGCTCGCCGGACAGGCGCCGTCGATTGCGGCATTGCCGAGCGGCTCGCTGCTCATCACCAGCCACAACGACGCCGTCGGACGGGATCGCTGGGAACAGAAACTGACGGTCGCCTATCGGAATTTCGAATTCGTGGTCGCCGGCTACACCTACGCGTCCTACGATACGCTCGATCCGGACAACACGTCGCAATGCGACCTCAACGTTCTGACGGGCAAGGGCAAGACCAACGACAGGCCAGTGGCCACCAAAGGCGAGCTCGTGCTTCTCAAGGACTGGTCCGACGATCGCGGCCAGAAAGCCTGCGGCCTGCAATAACCGAGTAATGTTTCTCATTTGTTCTTTACAACCGCGTCGGATCGCGACATCCTTCTGCGTGAACATATAGGGAACAATCATGACCGCGCTCGGGCCACTCAGGGACTTCATCGTCGAAGCCAAATCAAACACCTATGTCGGCGGTGGCGGGCGACGCTCGTCGTCACGCCCAGGCTCCCACGACATCGGCTATGAGCGGGATCGCTGGCGCTACCTCGACAGCTATTTCGGCGGGACGGACTTCGCAGGACAGGAGACCGTTTGGCACGATGGCGCGCCGCACTGGGCGATGAACTATTTCGGTCGGATCATTCGTCCTGATCTCATCGACGGGGAAAAGGCGGGCCTCGTCATCAAGGCTGCGCTGCAGGCCATGTACCAGGAGAAGCGGCACTTTCTCGGTGGCACTGAGTTTCGGCACGCCCATGGCTACTACATCGACAACAGCCGCGGCGACACCGCACATTTTTCCGGGCACGAGGTCATCTTCGTCGATGGCGAGGAAGCCTACGAACTCGACTATCGCGGCGGTCTGATCAAGCCATGACGGCAAGACCCGGCGCCAGGCGCTACGGACGGCCGGTGAAGACGGGCAATCGGTGAGGCCGCGGCCGCGGCTACGTCTTCCCGACGTCCTTGCCGTCCTCGATCATCAGGCGGCGGCCTTGCCTCCACCACCTCGACATCATCTGTGCTCTTGTCATTCGTAGCGAAGGGCCTGAACCGGATCGAGGCGCGAGGCGCGCCAGCCCGGAAAGATCGTGGCGAGGAAGGAAAGGGTGAGCGCCATGACGATGACCAGTGCTGTCTCGTCGGCGTTCATGTCGGCCGGAAGCTGGTTGAGGAAATAGAGCTCCGGACTGAACAGCGTCGTTCCGGAGATCCAGGAAAAGAACTGCCGGATGGATTCGATGTTGAGGCAGACGACGACGCCGAGCGCCACGCCGGCGACCGTTCCGGCAACACCGATCGCAGCCCCGGCCATGAAGAAGATGCGCATCACGGAGCCTGAGGTCGCGCCCATCGTTCTCAAGATCGCGATGTCGCTGCCCTTGTCCTTCACCAGCATGATCAGGCCGGAAATGATGTTCAGCGCCGCGACCAGCACGATCAGCGACAGGATCATGAACATCACGTTGCGCTGAACATCGAGCACCGAGAAGAAGGTCTGGTTGCGATCGCGCCAGTCGGTGATGAAGATCTGCCGTCCGGCCGCATCCTCGATCGGCTGGCGCAGTTCTTCGACGACATCGGGGTGCTCGACGAAGATCTCGATCGACTGGACCAGCCCTTCGGCGTTGAAGAAAAGCTGCGCTTCCTCGAGCGGCATGAAGAGGATCGTCGCGTCATATTCCGACATGCCGATCTCGTAGATCGCCGAGACGGTGTAGGCCTTGACGCGCGGGTTCATGCCGAGCGGCGTGACATCGCCGTTGGGCGAGGTCAGCGTGATCGTGCCGCCGACCTGAATGCCGAGCTGCTCGGCCATGCGCGAGCCGATCGCCACACCGGAACCGGCGGCAAAGCCGACGAGATCGCCGGACTGGATATGGTCGGAGACCGACTTCATCTTGCTCAGGTCGTCGGCGCGGATGCCGCGCACCAGCGCGCCCGTGGAGCTGTCACCGATGCCTTGAGCCAGAACCTGGCCCTCGACCATCGGGATCGCCATGGTCACGCCCTTGACGCCCGAAAACCTGGTCGCCAGCTCGGCATAGTTGTTCAGCGGCCCGTCGATCGGCTGCACGATCATGTGGCCGTTGATGCCGAGAATGCGGGAGATGAGCTCGGTGCGGAAGCCGTTCATCACGGCCATGACGATGATCAGCGTCGCCACACCGAGCATGATGCCGATGAAGGAGAAACCGGCGATCACCGAGATGAAGGCTTCCTTGCGCCGCGAGCGCAGGTAGCGCCACGCAACCATGCGCTCGAAGGCGGAAAAGGGTCGGCTGGAGGACTTTTCAGGCTGCGCTGCGGCCTGCACCTGATCTTGCACCTCGGCGGTCATCCTGCCTTCCCTCGCCTCAGACCATCACGCCATCTCGACGACCTTGCCGTCTTCGATCGTCACACGGCGGTCCATCAGTGACGCAAGCTCATGATTGTGGGTGGCGATCAGGGCCGCCAGCCCGGACTGGCGGGCGAGCGCTTCCAGCGCCTCGAAGACATAGCCGGCAGTTTCCGGGTCGAGGTTGCCCGTCGGTTCGTCGGCAAGCAGCACCAGCGGCGCATTGGCAACGGCGCGTGCGATCGCCACGCGCTGCTGCTCGCCGCCGGAAAGTTCCGCGGGCCGGTGATCGGCGCGGTGGCCGATGCGCATGTAGTCGAGCAGCGCCCGTGCCCGTTCCGCGGCCTCCGCCTTGGGCAGGCCGGCGATCAGTTGAGGCATCATGATGTTCTCGAGCGCCGAGAACTCAGGCAACAGGTGATGGAACTGGTAGACGAAACCGATCTCGTTGCGGCGGATCGCAGTGCGCCGGTCGTCGTTGAGGTCGCCACAGGAGACGCCGTTGACCAGCACCTCGCCGCCGTCGGGACGTTCCAGAAGCCCCGCGACATGCAGCAGCGTCGACTTGCCGGTTCCCGACGGCGCCACCAGCGCCACGGTCTCCCCGCTTTTCAGCGTGAAATCCGCCCCCTTGAGGATGGAAAGAAACGTCTCGCCTTCGCCATAGTGTCGCTCGACGCCGGAAAGCTGCAGTGCCACGCGCGCATTCATTTAAGATGTGTCCTTGTCATTCGTAACGCAGGGCCTGCACCGGATCGAGGCGCGAGGCGCGCCAGGCCGGGAAGATCGTGGCGAGGAAGGAAAGGGTGAGCGCCATGACGATGACGAGTGCTGTCTCGTCGGCGTTCATGTCGGCCGGAAGCTGGCTGAGGAAATAAAGTTCGGGGCTGAACAGCGTCGTTCCCGAAATCCAGGAGAAGAACTGGCGGATGGATTCGATGTTGAGGCAGACGACGACACCGAGCGCCACGCCGGCGACCGTTCCGGCCACACCGATCGCTGCACCCGTCATGAAGAAGATGCGCATCACCGAGCCTGAGGTCGCGCCCATTGTTCTCAGGATCGCGATGTCGCTGCCCTTGTCCTTCACCAGCATGATCAGGCCGGAGATGATATTCAGCGCCGCGACCAGCACGATCAGCGTCAGGATCATGAACATCACGTTGCGCTCGACCTGGAGCGCCGAGAAGAACGTCTTGTTGCGGTCACGCCAGTCGGTGATGAAGATCTGCCGTCCGGCCGCATCCTCGATCGGCTGGCGCAGTTCTTCGACGACATCGGGGTGCTCGACGAAGATCTCGATCGATTGCACAAGCCCTTCGGCGTTGAAGAAAAGCTGCGCTTCCTCGAGCGGCATGAAGAGGATCGTCGCGTCATATTCCGACATGCCGATCTCGTAGATCGCCGAGACGGTGTAGGCCTTGACGCGCGGGTTCATGCCGAGCGGCGTGACATCGCCGTTAGGCGAGGTCAGCGTGATCGTGCCACCGACCTGAATGCCGAGCTGCTCGGCCATGCGCGAGCCGATCGCCACGCCGGAACCGGCGGCAAAGCCGACGAGATCGCCGGACTGGATATGGTCGGAGACCGACTTCATCTTGCTCAGGTCGTCGGCGCGGATGCCGCGCACCAGCGCGCCCGTGGAGCTGTCACCGATGCCTTGAGCCAGGACCTGGCCCTCGACCATCGGGATCGCCATGGTCACGCCCTTGACACCCGAAAACTTGGTCGCCAGCTCGGCATAGTTGTTCAGCGGCCCGTCGATCGGCTGCACGATCATGTGGCCGTTGATGCCGAGAATGCGGGAGATGAGCTCGGTGCGGAAGCCGTTCATCACGGCCATGACGATGATCAGCGTCGCCACACCGAGCATGATGCCGATGAAGGAGAAGCCGGCGATCACCGAAATGAAGGCTTCCTTGCGCCGCGAGCGCAGGTAGCGCCACGCCACCATGCGCTCGAAGGCGGAAAAGGGTCGGCTGGAGGACTTTTCAGGCTGCACTGCAGCCTGCACCTGATCTTGCACCACGGCGGTCATCCTGCCTTCCCTCGCCTCATTACTTCGTTGCGATCAGCTTGTTGATCGCAGCTTCGACGGTCATGGTCTCGCGCTCGCCGGTCTTGCGATCCTTGACCTCGACTTCGCCATTGGCGATCGAACGCGGCCCGACGATGATCTGGACCGGAACCCCGATCAGATCGGCCGTTGCGAATTTCGCACCGGCACGGTCGTCGCGGTCGTCGAGCAGGGCATCGAATCCGGCCTTGCCGAGCTCGGAGTAGAGCGTCTCGCATGCGCCGTCGCAAGCGGCGTCACCCGCCTTCATGTTGATGATGACGCCATCGAACGGCGCGATCGACTTCGGCCAGATGATGCCATTGTCGTCATGCGAGGCTTCGATGATTGCCGGCACGAGGCGGGTCGGACCGATGCCGTAGGAGCCCATGTGCACGGCGTGCTCCTTGCCGTCGGGGCCGAGAACCTTGGCGCCCATGGCTTCGGAGTACTTGGTGCCGAAATAGAAGATATGGCCGACTTCGATGCCGCGGGCGGACAGTCGGTCGCCTTCGGCGACCGCATTGAAGGCTGCCTCGTCGTGCATTTCCGACGTCGCGGCATAACGCGACGTCCACTTGTCGAAGATCGCCTTCAGGCCGGCAACGTCATCGAAGTTGGTTTCTTCGCCCGGAATGTCGAAGCCGAGGAAGTCCTTGTGGCAGAAGACCTCGGATTCGCCGGTGTCGGCGAGAATGATGAACTCGTGGCTGAGGTTGCCGCCGATCGGGCCGGTATCGGCGCGCATCGGAATGGCGCGCAGCCCCATGCGCGCAAAGGTGCGCAGGTAAGCGGCGAACATCCGGTTATAGGCGTGCTCGGCCCCTTCCCGGTCGAGATCGAAGGAATAGGCATCCTTCATCAGGAATTCGCGCGAGCGCATGGTGCCGAAGCGCGGACGGATCTCGTCGCGGAACTTCAGCTGGATATGATAGAGGTTGAGCGGCAGATCGCGGTAGGACTTCACGTAGGAGCGGAAGACGTCCGTGATCATTTCCTCGTTCGTCGGACCGTAAAGCATCGGCCGGTCCTGGCGGTCCTTGATGCGCAGCATCTCCCTGCCATAGGCGTCGTAGCGCCCGCTCTCCTGCCACAACTCGGCGGACTGGAGCGTCGGCATCAGGAGTTCGACCGCGCCGGAGCGGTTCTGCTCCTCGCGGATGATCGCATTGACCTTGTCGAGAACCCGCTTGCCCAGTGGCAGCCAGGTATAGATGCCCGAGGATTGCTGCCGGATCATGCCCGTGCGGAGCATGAGGCGGTGGGAAACGATTTCCGCTTCCTTAGGGTTTTCCTTGAGGATGGGCATGAAAAAGCGGGACAGGCGCATAACGGGTTCCAGAACTTGATGAACGTCGCACTATCGGCGGATTCGGGCGAAATGACGTTGAGCTTAGATGCCGGCTCACCTTTTGATGGTAAAGGCGACCGCTGCTTCTCGGGTCGGGCTCTTTCGTTTTCCATCGCCAGCGGAGCCGGCAGGAACCTTTATGAGCCTTGCGTTCATAGCTGCTTCGCAGGCGGAAGAAAACCCTGCTCTCCGTTGTCACGGACAGAGAAGGCAGCCACGGATTTTGAGGGGGAATGCGACGCCGCTCCTGCGTCAAAAGAGCACGCTAGTAACAAGATTACGACAGGAATTGTCAACGGGAATATTTTACTCGACTGTAGCAAAAATGCAAAAAAACAGGATGACAGCGCCCAATGTTTGGGCTAGTTTCGGCTCACAAAACAGGCATGAAGACTAAATTCTTGCCGACTTTCGCGGTCAAGTCTTGGGAGGATAAGATCTTAGGCGCGCCTAGTCGCTGCCGCCGGAAACGGATTAAAGATCACGCGAAACTTGAAAAACAAGGCTTTCAGCCTTGTTTTTTTTTGCTTTTCAGCAAGCGGCGCTTGTGCGAAGCACTTTCAAAAATTGAACTATGTCAATTTCACGGCGGTCAATCCTGCAATTGCTCGGGTTTTGTCCGCAGCGCGTGCAGGGCCCTGTCAAGGCAAGGGCATCCCCCGTCAAATCCCGCAGAATATGTCGCAAGGAAAACAGCCACCGCGCGGCAGCCCCAATGAACGTATCAATAGAATTTGGGGTAGAAACGCGGAATGGAATCGATGCCGTAGCCGAGCCTCACGGAGACGATGTACCAGGCAAGTTGAATGACGGCCGCAATCACCGTCGTCAAAAGCACGACGCGTTTGGCGTTGAACCGTGCCGGCGCGCTCTCGACACTGCCCGGAACGACGCTGTTTTCTTCGGCCTGGGTGCGGACGCCCAGGGGCAATACGGCAAAAAGCGTAATCCACCAGATGATGAAGTAGATGGCAAAGCTCGAAAAAAGCGACATTCTCAGCTCCGGATGAGGGCGATCGGCAAGGCGGCCAACAGCGCATTTCGCCACGACGTCCGCGACATTCTGCCCGCCTTATAGCGCCGCCGGCCCTTTCACACAAACGGCGCCCGCGCGATCAACTGTCACACCTCTTCAAGTTCGATCAGTGTTCCCTGGAAATCCTTGGGGTGCAGGAAGAGCACGGGCTTGCCGTGCGCGCCGATCTTAGGCTCGCCATCGCCCAGCACCCGGGCTCCCGCGGCACGCAGTGCGTCGCGCGCCGACAGGATGTTCTCCACCTCGTAGCAGATGTGATGCATTCCGCCCGAGGGGTTCTTCGCCAGGAAAGCCGCGATCGGCGAGCCTTCACCAAGCGGCTCCAGCAGCTCGACCTTGGTGTTGGCAAGCGTCACGAACACCACGGTCACGCCGTGTTCGGGCAAAGCCTGCGGCGCCGTGACCGAAGCCCCGAGCGTCGCACGATAGCTTTCCGCGGCGACGGCAAGGTCCGGCACGGCGATGGCGATATGGTTCACTCGTCCGAGCATGGCGATCCTCCCGCGATAACGTCCGGTTCCGCTTACATGGCCGCTGGCGGCGCGCCAATCAGACTTTGGTGACAAACACCGTGACGATCGGCTTCTTGCCCCAGATTTGGTTGGCGGTGCTGCGAACGGCGCGGCGGACCGCCTCCTGCAGCATCGCCAAATCCTTGCGCTTGGCACGCGGAATGCTCTCGACGGCGCCGAGCACGGCGTCATAGAGCGTATCCTCCATGTCCTCGCCCTCGTCGTCGAATTCCGGCAGACCGATCGCGACGATATCCGGATCTCCGAGGAAGTCGTAGCGGCTGTCGAGAACGACGTTGACCGCGACATGGCCGGCAAAGGAGAGCTTGCGGCGCTCGCCAATGCCCATTTCCTCGAAATCGCCGATGAGGCTGCCGTCCTTGTAGATGCGGCCGTGCGGCACTTCGTCGATCACCTCGGCTGGCCCCGGGGCCAGGCGCAGCATCTCGCCGTTTCGAAGCCGCGGCACGCTGGCGATGCCGGATTGGCGGCCGAGTTCCCCATGCGCCGTCAGATGCGCCGCCTCGCCATGAACAGGCACGAGAATCTGCGGCCGCAGCCACTGATACATCTGCTGCAGCTCCGTGCGGCGCGGGTGACCGGACACGTGCACAAGCGCCTCGCTGTCGGTAATGATGTGGATGCCCTGTTCGACAAGGCCGTTCTTGATGTCGTTTATCGCCTTCTCGTTGCCGGGGATCGTACGCGATGAAAACACGACCGTATCGCCGGCAGAGAAAGCGACGTTGCGCATCTCGTCTCGGGCGATCTTGGCAAGTGCTGCCCGCGGCTCGCCCTGGCTACCCGTCAGGATGACCACGACCTTGTCGCGCGGCACATAGCCGAACTCGTCTTCGGCCAGGAACGGCTTGATGCCTTCCATCAGTCCGAGGTCAGCAGCGACGGCGACGACCCGCTTCATCGAGCTACCGAGCAAAAGCACATCCCTGCCCGCTTCTTCAGCCGCCTCGGCGATCGAGCGGATGCGGCCGACATTCGAAGAGAACGTCGTGATGGCGACCCGCCCCTCGGCGTTGGCGATGATCTTCGTCAGGCTTTCGGAGACTTCCTGCTCCGACGGCGAAACGCCGTCACGCATCGCGTTGGTGGAATCGCAGACCAGCGCCAGCACGCCCTCGTCGCCGATCTGGCGGAAGCGCGCCTCGTCGGTCAAGGGTCCGAGCGACGGCTGAAGATCGATCTTCCAGTCGCCGGTATGAACGACGGTGCCAACGGGGGTGCGAATGATGAGCGACATCGGCTCGGGGATGGAGTGATTGACGCCAACCGCCTCGATCTCGAACGGACCGACATTGATGCGGTCACCCTGCTTGAAGATCGTCACGGGGATTTCGCCACGGCTTTTCTCGAAGTCACGCTTGGCTTCGAGCATGCCCGCCGTAAACGGCGAGGCGTAGACCGGCACGTTGAGGCCCGGCCAAAGATCGTTCAGGCCGCCGTAGTGGTCCTCATGGGCGTGGGTGATGATGATGCCCTTGAGATTGCGGCGCTCTTCCGCCAGGAAGCTGATGTCTGCGAGAACCAGATCCACGCCCGGAAGCTCCGGTCCCGGAAAGGTGACGCCGCAATCGACCATGATCCATTGGCGGCTTCCCGGCCGTCCGTAGCCGTAAAGGCCCAGATTCATGCCGATTTCGCCGACGCCGCCGAGCGGCAAGAACACCAGTTCTTCTTCTTGCGCCATATCGTGATGCGCCCTTGTTCTAAAGATTATCCGAAAAATACGTCGCCGGCGGCAATCGCCTGCATCGTGCCCGAGCCGGTATCGAGCAACAATCGCCCGGCCTCATCAATACCGGCAAAGCGCCCCGAAAGCGATCGGTCCGGCAGGTTCACTGTTATCGCTTCGCCGATGCCGCGGGCGGCTGCCCGCCACTGTGCGATCGTTGCGGCGATGCCTGCGCCCCGGTCCCAGAGCGCCAAAGTCTCCGCCATCGTCAGGAACAGCCGCGCGAACAGTTCGTCCGGCGAGACCGCAGCCCCCTCCTTCGCCAGCGACGTCACCGGATAAAGGGCTTCATCCGGCTCGACGGCAATGTTGATGCCGCAGCCGATGACCAGCGCCCGGCGTCCGTCGGCAAGGTTTTCGCCTTCGAGCAGGATGCCGCAGGTCTTCTTGCCGTCGATCAGGATATCGTTCGGCCACTTGATCTCCACGGGTGCCGAACCAGGCGGCATCACCTGGCGGATTGCCCGGTGGACGGCGACGGCTACGGCAAGCGGCAGAGAATGCAGGTGCTCGACCGGCGCCGGTTCGATGAGGAGAAGCGAAGCGTAGAGATTGCCAGGTTCGGAGAACCATGCCCGGCCGCGACGGCCGCGCCCGCCGGTCTGCCTGACGGCCGTCACCCAGAGATTGCCCGGGTCGCCCTGGCGCGCCCGCGCCAGGCATTCGCTGTTGGTCGACCCGACCGCATCGAGAGCGACGTGCCGGAAATCGTCGAGCGAAATCCGGCCGCCGCTTTCAAGGGCGATCAAAAGAAGGTCCGCGCCGCGACTTCAGCGGCGTTTCCGAGCGGTCCGCCGATCAGGACGTATCCGAGAACGAACAGGCCCGAGAGACCGAACACCAGCCGCAGTTCACCGGCGGTGCGGGCGAACTCGCCCTTGGCATCGTCGAACCACATCACCTTGATGACGCGCAGGTAGTAGTAGGCGCCGACGACGGATGCGAGAACGCCGATGATGGCGAGCGCATAGAGCTGGGCTTCGATCGCCGCCATGAAGACGAAGTACTTCCCGAAGAAGCCTGCCATCGGCGGGATGCCGGCGAGCGAGAACATTAGAACGGTCAGCACGGTCGCCATGAAGGGGTTGGTCTGCGAGAGACCGGCGAGGTCGTCGACGTTCTCGACGTTTTCGCCTTCCTTGCGGCGCATCGCCAGGATGCAGGCGAAGGTGCCAAGCGTCATGACCATGTAGATGAGCATGTAGAGCAGCACACCGCGCACACCCGCCATGGAGCCGGCAGCAAGACCGACCAGGGCGTAGCCCATGTGACCGATCGAGGAATAGGCCATCAGGCGCTTGATGTTCTTCTGGCCGATCGCCGCGAAGGAACCGAGCAGCATCGACGCGATCGAGATGAAGACAATGATCTGCTGCCAGTCGGCAACGACGGGCTCGAAGGCATTGATGACAATGCGCACGAGGATCGCCATGGCGGCAACCTTCGGTGCTGCCGCGAAGAAGGCGGTGACCGGCGTCGGCGCACCTTCATAGACGTCCGGCGTCCACATGTGGAACGGCACGGCCGAGATCTTGAAGGCGAGACCGGCGAGCACGAAGACGAGGCCGAAGATCAGGCCGAGCGAACGGCCTTCCGCCGTCAGTGCGGCAGCGATCTCGGTAAAGCCGGTGTGGCCGGTGAAGCCGTAGATCAGCGACATGCCGTAGAGCAGCATGCCCGAGGACAGCGCGCCGAGCACGAAATACTTCAGGCCGGCTTCCGTCGAGCGGATGCTGTCACGGTTGATGGCGGCGACGACATAGAGCGCGAGCGACTGCAGTTCCAGCGACAGGTAGAGCGAAATCAGGTCGTTGGCCGAGATCATCAGGAGCATGCCGAGCGTCGCCAGCACCAGGAGCACCGGGAACTCGAAACGGTCGATCTGGGCGGAGCGCGCATGGCCGACGGTCATCACCAGGGCGGTGATGGAGCCGATCAGCGCCAGCACCTTCATGAACTTGGCGAAGGGGTCGGAAAGGAAGGCGCCGTTATAGGCCGCCCCTTCGCCGGTCTTCAGCACGAGCCAGAGACCGGCGATGATCAGAAGGGCAACCGCAAGACCGGTGACCGTCGACGCCGACTTTTCGCCGGAAAACACGCCAATCATCAGCAAGGCCATCGCGCCGACCGCGAGGATCAGCTCGGGGATCGAGAGTTGCAGGCTTGCAAGGAGGGTTTCAGCAGTCATGTCCAATCACGTCCTGTGGTCATTGCACCGAAAGCGCAACGTTTTGCGCTGCCTGCAGGGCTGCGGAGTAGTTGTTGACGAGCAGATCCACGGAGGCCGCGGTCGCATCGAAGATCGGTGCCGGGTAGACGCCGAAGAAGATCGTCAGGATCACCAGCGGATAAAGAATGGCCTTTTCGCGCGCCGACAGATCGAGCAGCGACTTCAGGCTTTCCTTCTCCAGCGCGCCGAACACGACCCGGCGATAGAGCCAGAGCGCGTAGGCGGCCGACAGGATCACGCCGGAGGTCGCAAAGAGCGCAACCCAGGTGTTGGCGCGGAACGCACCGACGAGCGTCAGCACTTCACCAACGAAGCTGGACGTGCCCGGCAGGCCGACGTTCGCCATGGTGAACACCATGAAGGCGACGGCATATTTAGGCATGTTGTTGACGAGGCCGCCATAGGCCGCGATTTCGCGGGTGTGCAGACGGTCATAGACAACGCCGACGCAAAGGAAGAGCGCGCCGGAGACGATGCCGTGCGACAGCATCTGGAAGATCGCACCCTGCACGCCCTGAACGTTGGCGGCAAAGATACCCATCGTCACATAGCCCATGTGCGCAACGGACGAATAGGCGATCAGCTTCTTGATGTCGGTCTGCATCAGCGCCACCAGCGAGGTGTAGATGATGGCGACGACCGAAAGCGTGAAGACGAACGGCGCGAAGTAATCTGATGCCAGCGGGAACATCGGCAGCGAGAAGCGCAGGAAGCCGTAGCCCCCGAGCTTCAGGAGAACGCCGGCCAGGATGACCGAGCCTGCCGTCGGCGCCTGAACGTGTGCGTCCGGAAGCCAGGTATGGACCGGCCACATCGGCATCTTCACCGCAAAGGAGGCGAAGAAGGCGAGCCACAGCCAGGTCTGCATCTGACGCGGGAAGTTATAGGCCAGCAGCTGCGTGATATCGGTCGTACCGGCCTGCCAGTACATCGCCATGATCGCGAGCAGCATCAGCACCGAGCCGAGCAGCGTATAGAGGAAGAACTTGTAGCTGGCGTAGACGCGATCCTTGCCGCCCCAGACACCGATGATGAGGAACATCGGGATGAGGCCGGCTTCGAAGAACACGTAGAAGAGCACGATGTCGAGCGACACGAAGACGCCGATCATGAACGTTTCCAGAACGAGGAACGCGATCATGTAGGCCTTCAGGCGCTTCTCGATCGACAGCCAGCTTGCGAGCACGCAGAACGGCATGAGGAAGGCCGACAGCACGACGAACAGCATCGAGATGCCATCGATACCGAGATGGTAGGAAATGCCGGTGCCGAGCCACTCGTGCTTCTCGATCATCTGGAAGCCCGGGTTCGAGGAATCGAACTGGTACCAGATGTAGACCGACACCGCGAAGGTGAAGATCGTCGTCAGCAGCGAAACGTTCAGGATGTTCCGGCGGCCGTAGGCGCTGTCTTCCCTTGTGAGCAAGAGAAGCAGGACGCCGACGAGCGGCATGAAGGTGACCGCGGAAAGTACGGGCCAATCGGTCATCAGAAGGAACTCCTGAACATCATCCAAGTAACGAGCGCGGCAATGCCAATCAGCATCGCGAACGCGTAGTGATAGAGGTAACCAGTCTGCAGGCGGACGACGCGGTCAGTGACGTTCATCACGCGTGCGGCAATGCCGTTCGGGCCGTAGCCGTCGATCACGCGACCGTCGCCTTCCTTCCACAGGAAGGTGCCGAGCCACTTGGCCGGGCGTACGAACAGGAAGTCGTAGAGCTCGTCGAAGTACCACTTGTTCAAGAGGAACTGGTAGAGGCCGCGGTGCTGTTCTGCCAGATACTTCGGCAGTTCCGGCCGGCGGATATACATGTACCAGGCGGTGAAGAGGCCGAGCGCCATGGCGCAGAACGGGCTCCACTTAACCCACAGCGGTACGTGGTGGTACTCATGCAGGATTTCGTTTTCCGCCGAGGTGAACAGCGCGCCCTTCCAGAACTCGGCATAACCTTCGCCGAAGAAGTGGTCGTGGAAGAAATAGCCGGCAGCAATGGCGCCGACGCCAAGGATGTAGAGCGGGACCAGCATCACCTGCGGCGATTCATGGACGTGATGCATGACATCGGAGGAAGCACGCGGCTTGCCGTGGAAGGTCATGAAAGTCAGACGCCAGGAGTAGAAGCTGGTGAAGAGAGCGGCGATCACCAGCAGCGTGAAGGCAAAGCCGGAAACGACGCTATGCGACGCGAAGGTCGACTCGATGATCGCGTCCTTCGAGTAGAAGCCCGCCGTGCCGATAACGCCCGGAATACCGACGCCGGTCAGTGCGATCGTGCCGATGAACATCATCCAGTAGGTGACCGGAATGTGCTTCCGAAGACCGCCCATGTAGCGCATGTCCTGCTCGCCATCGACGGCGTGGATGACCGAACCGGCGCCCAAGAACAGTAGAGCCTTGAAGAAGGCGTGCGTGAACAGGTGGAAGATCGCCGCGCCATAGGCGCCGACGCCCAGTGCCACGAACATGTAGCCGAGCTGCGAGCAGGTCGAATAGGCGATGACGCGCTTGATGTCGTTCTGCACGAGACCGACGGTCGCGGCGAAGAAGGCGGTGATCGCACCGATGATGGTGACGACGGTCAGCGCATCCGGCGACAGCTCGAACA
This sequence comes from Ensifer adhaerens, assembly GCF_002940685.1. Classification (GTDB taxonomy): domain Bacteria; phylum Pseudomonadota; class Alphaproteobacteria; order Rhizobiales; family Rhizobiaceae; genus Ensifer; species Ensifer adhaerens_E. The sequence continues at coordinate 70,613 of NZ_PNFP01000009.1, forward strand.
GCGGCGACATGCGGGCGACGAGGAAGACGCCGGCGGTGACCATGGTTGCGGCATGGATAAGGGCCGAAACCGGGGTCGGGCCTTCCATGGCGTCCGGAAGCCAGGTGTGCAGCAGGAACTGCGCCGACTTGCCCATCGCGCCCATGAAGAGCAGCAGCGATGCGGCGGTGATGGCATCAGCCTTGTCGAGGTGCATGCCGAACAGGGTGACGACCGCCTCCCCTGCTCCGGCACCTTCGGCCGGCAGATAAGTCTTGGCAGCAGCGAAGATCGTTTCCAGGTTGACCGAGCCGAACAGCACGAAGACGAGGAAGATGCCGAGCGCGAAGCCGAAGTCGCCGACGCGGTTGACGATGAAGGCCTTCATCGCGGCGGCGTTGGCCGACGGCTTCTTGTACCAGAAGCCGATGAGCAGGTAGGACGCGAGACCCACGCCTTCCCAGCCGAAGAACATCTGCACCAGGTTGTCCGAGGTGATGAGCATCAACATCGCGAAGGTGAAGAGCGACAGGTAGGCGAAGAAGCGCGGACGATGCGGATCGTGGTGCATGTAGCCGATCGAATAGACATGCACGAGCGTCGACACCGTATTGACGACCACGAACATGACCGAGGTCAGCGTATCGACGCGGAACGCCCATTCGACATCGAAGGTGCCGGACTGGATCCAGCGCAGCACCGAAACCTTGATCATTTCCTGGTGGCCCATGGCGACGTCGAAGAAGACGTACCAGGAGAGCGCAGCGGCGATGATCATCAGACCGCTGGTGACATATTCCGATGCCTTGGCGCCGATCGAATTACCGAAGAGGCCGGCGATCAGAAAGCCGATCAAAGGCAGGAAAACGATAGCCTTGATGATGGTATCCATAGCCCAATCAGCCCTTCATCATGTTGACGTCTTCAACAGCGATCGAGCCGCGGTTGCGGTAGAAGACGACGAGAATTGCAAGTCCGATGGCCGCTTCCGCAGCCGCGACGGTCAGGATGAACAGGGCAAAGACCTGGCCAGTGATATCGTTCAGGAACGCCGAGAAGGCGACCATGTTGATGTTGACCGCGAGAAGAATGAGTTCGACCGACATCAGGATGACGATGACGTTCTTCCGGTTCAGGAAGATGCCGAAGACGCCCAGCGTGAACAGGATGGCGCTGACGGTGAGATAGTGGGAAATTCCGATTTCCATTTTTTTGTTCCTCGATCTCGCGTCCGACTTAGATGCCCTGGCCCGGCTTGACCGTGACCACTTCGACGGCGGTCTCAGGCGTGCGGGCAACCTGCTGCGGGATGTTCTGGCGCTTGATGTTTTCGCGGTGGCGCAGCGTCAGCACGATGGCGCCGATCATGGCGACGAGCAGGACCAGGCCGGCGATCTGGAAGAAGTAGACGTAGTGGGTATAGAGCACGTCGCCGAGGGCTGCCGTGTTCGTCCGCTCGGTGACGGCCGGGATTGGCATCGAGACCGCCTTGGCGATTTCCGGCGAAAACGTCGCGCCGCCCACCACGATGATGAGTTCGGCGGCCAGGATCAGACCGATCAGAGCGCCAACCGGTGCATATTCGAGTACGCCGGCGCGAAGTTCCGCAAAGTCGATGTCGAGCATCATGACCACGAACAGGAAGAGCACCGCGACCGCGCCGACATAAACGACCAGCAGGATCATCGCGAGGAATTCGGCGCCGGTCAGCAGGAACAGGCCTGCCGAGTTAAAGAAGGTCAGGATCAGGAACAGAACCGAATAAACCGGGTTCCTGGCCGCAATGACCATGAATGCCGACGCCACCGCGATGAAGGCAAAGAGATAGAAAAAAAGAACCTGCAGACCCATGATCGGTGCCTTCTTCGTCTTGCACGGCGTGAGGCGCTTTTGGCCCCACTCCACAGGCAAAGCCGGACACGCGTCCGGCCGTTGCCCAAACCTATGTCACATGCACCGCCCTCCCCGGGGCGGCGCTACGCAATGGCCTCAGCGATAGGGCGAGTCCATTGCGATGTTACGTGCGATTTCCCGTTCCCAACGGTCACCGTTGGCGAGGAGCTTGTCCTTGTCGTAGTAAAGCTCTTCGCGCGTCTCGGTGGCGAACTCGAAGTTCGGGCCCTCGACGATGGCATCGACCGGACAGGCTTCCTGGCAGAAACCGCAATAGATGCACTTCACCATGTCGATGTCGTAGCGCACCGTGCGGCGGGTGCCGTCGTTGCGGCGCGGGCCGGCTTCGATGGTGATGGCCTGTGCAGGACAGATCGCCTCGCACAGCTTGCAGGCGATGCAACGCTCTTCACCGTTCGGATAGCGGCGCAGCGCATGCTCGCCACGGAAGCGAGGGCTGACCGGGCCCTTTTCGAAGGGGTAGTTCAACGTTGCCTTCGGCTTGAAGAAATAGCGCATCGACAGAAAGAAAGCGCCGACGAATTCCTTCAGGAACAGCGAGCTGACGGCTTGCGAAAGACCGGCCATCATTTACCTCCAGAGTTGCCGGCCTGGGAGCGACCGGCGGTATGCTGCCAAACGTAAGCCATCGTCATGCGGCTCCCGTCAGCTTGAGAACGAACGCAGTGATCACGACCATTGCGAGAGAGATCGGCAGGAAGACCTTCCAGCCGAGACGCATCAGCTGGTCGTAGCGGTAACGCGGAACGAAAGCCTTCACCATCGCGAACATGAAGAACACGAAGGATGCCTTGAGCACGAACCAGATGATGCCGGGGACCCAGTTGAGGAACCAGACGTCGACCGGAGGCAGCCAGCCGCCGAGGAAGAGGATCGTCGTCAGCGCGCACATCAGGCAGATGGCGGCATATTCGCCGAGCATGAACATCATGTAGGGCGTGGAGCCGTACTCAACCATGAAGCCGGCGACGAGTTCGGATTCGGCTTCCGGCAGGTCGAAGGGCGGGCGGTTCGTTTCGGCCAGCGCCGAAATGAAGAACACGATGAACATCGGGAACAGCGCCAGCCAATGCCAGTCGAGGAACGACGCCGGCAGGCCGAGGTTCGTACCGATGCCCGTGGACTGGGCGTTGACGATGTCCGTCAGGTTCAGCGAGCCGACGCAGAGCAGAACGGTGACGATGACGAAGCCGATCGAGACTTCGTAGGAAACCATCTGTGCTGCAGAACGAAGCGCGCCGAGGAAGGGATACTTGGAGTTCGACGCCCAGCCGCCCATGATGATGCCATAAACTTCAAGAGAAGATATGGCGAACACGAAGAGGATGCCGACGTTGATGTTTGCGATCACCCATCCGGCGTTGAGCGGGATCACCGCCCAGGCGGCGAGCGCCAGCGTCACGGAAACGAGCGGTGCGAGCAGGAAGATCGCCTTGTTGGCGCCGGCCGGGATCACCGGTTCCTTGAAGACGAACTTCAAAAGGTCGGCGAAGGACTGGAAAAGTCCCCAGGGGCCTACCACATTCGGACCACGGCGGAGCTGAACTGCAGCCCAGATCTTACGGTCGGCGAGCAGAATGTAGGCGATGAAAAGCAGCAGCGCGACCAGGAGCAGCAGCGACTGGGCGACCATGATGATCGCGGGCCAGACATAGGTCGAAACGAAAGCGTCCATGATACTCTATTCCTTCGCGCTCATTCCGCCGCAGCTTTGAAATTGTTGCGTGCCAAAGCCGAGCATTCGGCCATGACGGCGGATGCGCGCGCTATCGGGTTCGTCAAATAGAAGTCTTTGACCGGAGACGCAAACACGGATTTGCCCATCTCACCGGCTTTTTGGCCAAGTGCGGCAATTTCGTCGCCGTTGCCGGCCGCGATCGCGTCGATATCGGCGAAATGCGGGTGGGCCGCATAGAGCTTCGAGCGCAATTCGCCAAGCGAATCAAAGGGCAGCTTCTTGCCGAGGACGTCGGACAGCGCGCGGATGATCGCCCAATCCTCGCGTGCGTCGCCCGGTGCGAAGCCAGCGCGGTTGCCGACCTGAACGCGGCCCTCGGTGTTGACCCAGGTGCCGGACTTTTCGGTGTAGGTCGCGCCCGGCAGGATGACGTCGGCGGCATGCGCGCCGTTGTCGCCGTGCGAGCCGATGTAGACCGTGAAGCCGGACTTGCGTTCCGCAAGATCGATCTCGTCAGCGCCGAGCAGGAAGAGAACATCGGAAGCGGTGACCATTTCGGCCGCCGTCTTGCCGTTTGCACCTGGAACGAAGCCGAGGTCGAGGCCACCGACGCGGGAAGCAGCCGTGTGAAGAACGGCAAAACCGTTCCACTCGGCGGTAACCGCACCGGCGGCGCCTGCGAGCTTGGCGGCGGCAGACAGAACGGCAGCGCCGCCCTCCCCTGCAACAGCACCCTGGCCGATGAGGATCATCGGGCGCTGCGCCTTCTTCAAGGTGGCGGCAAACTTGCCCTTGCCGGAAACGAGTTCGGCAAGCGTTTCGGTGCCGGCGCCGAGATATTCGTATTCGTAGCGCAGTTCGCCGGGCTCGCCGATCACGGCGATCGGGAAGTTGCCCATGCGGTAGCGCTTGCGGATCCGGGCGTTGAGAACCGAAGCCTCGAAGCGCGGGTTGGAGCCGATGATCAGCAGCGCATCAGCGCTTTCGATGCCAGCGATCGTCGGGTTGAAGAGGTAGCTGGCGCGGCCGAGCGAAGGATCGAGTGCTGCACCGTCCTGGCGGCAGTCGACACTCTCGGAGCCGAGCGCTGCGATCAGGCTCTTCAACGCGAACATTTCTTCGACCGAAGCGAGGTCGCCGGCAATCGCGCCGATCTTGTCGCCAGAGGTCTGGGCAACCGCGGCCTTGACCGCCTGGAAGGCTTCGGCCCAGGTGGCCGGCTGCAGACGGCCGTCCTTCTTGACGTAAGGACGATCGAGGCGCTGCGTCTTCAGGCCATCCCAGATGAAGCGGCTCTTGTCGGAGATCCACTCTTCGTTGATGTCCTCGTTGACCCGCGGCATGATGCGCATGACTTCGCGGCCGCGGGTATCGACGCGGATCGCCGAACCGAGCGCGTCCATCACGTCGATGGATTCGGTCTTGTTCAGTTCCCACGGACGGGCGGTGAAGGCAAACGGCTTCGAGGTCAGCGCGCCGACCGGGCAGAGGTCAACGACGTTGCCCTGCAGTTCCGAGGTCATCGCCTGCTCGAGATAGGTGGTGATCTCGGCGTCTTCGCCGCGGCCGATGAGGCCCAGCTCGGCAATGCCGGCGACTTCGGTCGTGAAGCGGACGCAGCGCGTGCAGTGGATGCAGCGGTTCATCACGGTCTTGACCAGCGGGCCGATATACTTGTCTTCGACGGCGCGCTTGTTTTCCTGGTAGCGCGACGAGTCGATGCCGAAGGCCATGGCCTGGTCCTGCAGGTCGCATTCCCCGCCCTGGTCGCAGATCGGGCAATCGAGCGGATGGTTGATCAGCAGGAATTCCATCACGCCTTCACGGGCCTTCTTGACCATCGGCGTGGTCGTGAAGACTTCCGGGGCCTCGCCGTTCGGGCCCGGACGGAGGTCGCGCACGCCCATGGCGCAGGAAGCGGCGGGCTTGGGCGGCCCTCCCTTCACCTCGATCAGACACATGCGGCAGTTGCCGGCGACCGAAAGCCGCTCGTGGAAACAGAAGCGCGGAACTTCAGCCCCGGCCTCTTCGCACGCCTGAAGCAGCGTGAAATGATCCGGTACCTCGATCTCTTTTCCGTCGACTTTCAGCTTTGCCATCTTCGTACTCAATCCTGTCTTCCGTCCGTCGGCCCATCGGCGACGGACAATTCCAACACAGCCTTGCTGCTTGCGGGCGATGGCCGTCTCCGGTCCCCCGCCCCTATTGTCTCAAGCGCCTTTCAGCGCCTTGGCCTGTCCAACCCAATCGTCCCGCTTGATCCGCCCGCCGAAACCGAGTTCGTCGTCGAAGCGGGCGACATCCGCCTCGCTCCAGCCGGCGATGTCGGCAAAGCCGCTGATCCCTTTAGCGTTCAGCACCTGCTCGAGCTTCGGGCCGATGCCGGAGATCAGCTTGAGGTCGTCGGTGGCTTTCGCCTTGGCGCGCGTCGCGCGAACCTTGACCGCCTTTTGAGCGGCACCCTTCTCGACTACCGGCTTTGCGGCTGCGCGCTTGGCAGGCGCGGACGGCTTGGCAACCGGTTCCGGCTTTGCGTCGGCCTGCACCGTCTTTGCGACAACGGCGGTCGTCTTGTCAGACGCTGCGGGCTCTGCCCGCTTCTGCGCCGCCTCGACGGCCCCCTGCATCGCGCCGATCATGGCGCCTGCAATCTGGGTCGTGAGACCGAGGCCGATCGCGGTCGCCGCCGCAACTGCGGCTGCCGGATGAACCATCAGCGGATGCAGCGGCACCTGTGAAAGGCCCTTCATCCATTCGCCCATGCCGAACGGATCGGCCGGATCGCCGTCAAGCGGACGTGCGAACGGAATGCCTGTTTCGGCCTGTCCCTTCATCTGTCCCTCTTCGCGTGCGCCGGCCATCGTCGGGTTACTCCGCCGCTTCCAGAACCGCGCCATGCGACGACGCGTTGCGCGTGTATTCGTCGATGCGCGCTTCCATCTCCGGACGGAAATGCTTGATCAGGCCCTGGATCGGCCAGGCGGCCGCGTCGCCAAGCGCGCAGATCGTGTGACCTTCCACCTGCTTGGTGACGTCGAACAGCATGTCGATCTCGCGCTTCTGGGCGCGGCCCTGAACCATGCGTTCCATCACGCGCATCATCCAGCCGGTGCCTTCACGGCACGGCGTGCACTGGCCGCAGCTCTCGTGCTTGTAGAAGGCCGAGAGACGCCAGATCGCCTTGATGATGTCGGTCGAGCGGTCCATGACGATGACGGCAGCGGTTCCAAGGCTGGAACCGACTTCGCGCAGACCGTCGAAATCCATGATCGCGTCCTTCATCTGCGCGCCAGGCACGCAAGGAACGGACGAACCGCCGGGGATGACGGCGAGCAGGTTGTCCCAGCCGCCGCGAATGCCGCCGCAGTGCTTTTCGATCAGCTCATGGAACGGGATCGACATCGCGTCTTCGACCGTGCACGGGCGGTTGACGTGACCGGAGACCGAATAGAGCTTGGTGCCGTGGTTGTTCGGGCGACCGAAGCTCGTGTACCAGCCAGCGCCGCGACGCAGGATCGTCGGGGTGACCGCGATCGACTCGACGTTGTTGACGGTCGTCGGGCAGCCGTAGAGGCCCATGTTCGCCGGGAACGGCGGCTTCAGGCGCGGCTGGCCCTTCTTGCCTTCAAGGCTTTCGAGCAGCGCCGTCTCTTCGCCACAGATATAGGCGCCGGCACCATGGTGCACGTAGATGTCGATGTCGTAGCCGAGCTTGTTGTTCTTGCCGAGCAGGCCATAGGCGTAGCACTCGTCAATCGCCGCCTGCAGCGCCTCGCGCTCGCGGACGAATTCGCCGCGGACGTAGATGTAGGCGACATGGGCACCCATGGCGAAGCTGGCGATAACGCAGCCTTCGATCAGCGTATGCGGATCGTGACGCATGATGTCACGGTCCTTGCAGGTACCGGGCTCGGACTCGTCGGCGTTGACCACGAGATAATGCGGACGGCCGTCGCTTTCCTTCGGCATGAAGGACCACTTGAGGCCCGTCGGGAAGCCGGCGCCGCCACGACCGCGAAGGCCGGAAGCCTTCACTTCGTTGACGATCCAGTCACGGCCCTTTTCGAGCAGCTGCTTGGTGCCGTCCCAGTGGCCGCGCGCCATGGCGCCCTTCAGGGACTTGTCCTTGAGGCCGTAGATATTGGTAAAGATGCGGTCTTCATCTCTGAGCATAATTCACCTCTTTACCGCGGCTTCTTGCCGAAGACCTTGATGTATTCGGCTTCGCCGCCCTTGGCGAGCGCCTTGGCCTGCTTGACCCAGTCGTCGCGTTCGATGCGGCCCTTGAAATTCAGGTATCCGTCGACCCACTCGCGCTCCGCCTTCTTCCACGAAGCAACTTGCGCGTAGGTGTAGATGCCCAGTTCGTTGAGCGTACCTTCGATTTTCGGACCGACGCCCGAGATCAGCTTGAGGTCGTCGGTCGCCGCCGGCTTTTCGATGCCGGCCGGACGGTTCTTGTCCTCCAGCGACGGTTTCCCGGAAACGGCAGCAGCCTTGGCCGGCTTCGACTTGTCGACGGTGTCGCCTTCGACCTTGGCGTTGGCAGCGGCTTCCGCCTTTGCCGTCGCCGGGGTCTTCAGCGATGGGTCGGTCACGGCCGACGCGGTCTTGGCGCGACCGGCATTCGACGGCGGCACGGAGACGGCCGGAGCATCGCTCACCTTCTTGGCGGCGCTAGTCGCAGCCTTGGCCGGAGCGGCATCCACAAGCATGAGGGTTGTCGGGCCGCCTTCCGGAGCCGAATAGATGCGATCGATCTGCGGACCGGGGGTGATTTCAGCACCCTTGCCTGCTTCGAAACGGTCGATGATCTGCTCGAGTTGCTCGGGCGTCAGGTCTTCGAAGGTGTCCTTGAAGATCATGACCATCGGCGCGTTGACGCAGGCGCCCTGACATTCGACTTCTTCCCAGGAGAGCGTGCCGCCCTCGTTGAGGGTGAAGGGATCGTGGGCGATCTTCTTCTTGCAGACCTTGATCAGATCTTCGGCGCCGCGCAGCATGCAGGGCGTCGTGCCGCACACCTGAATGTGCGCACGGGTGCCGACCGGCTTCAGCTGGAACTGGGTGTAGAAGGTCGCAACTTCGAGCGCGCGGATGTAGGGCATGCCGAGCATGTCGGCGATCGACTCGATGGCGGCCTTCGTGACCCAGCCGTCCTGATCCTGAGCGCGCATCAACAGCGGGATGACGGCGGACTGCTCACGACCCTTGGGGTATTTGTTGATCGTTTCCTTCGCCCAGGCGGCGTTCTCCTTGCTGAAGGCAAAGCTCGCTGGCTGGACGGTGTCTTCGGCTAGTCGACGAACGGACATTCTAGTGGACACCTTATCAGTTAATCGAACCGCACCGCGATTTCGTCACCGAGACGAATTCGCAGGCATAGGCTGACTGGTCTTTCTGCAAAAATACGATGTAGCGCGTGCCATTGGCGACCGCGGCCTTGATCTCGTAGCCCTTGGCAACGAGATCGGCCATCGAGCCCCCGCGCATGCCGCCCGACGTCGTGCCCGTATCGAGCTGCTCCTGGGCGGGAGCGGCCGATGCGAACGCGAGAAGAGCGAGCGTGGCCAGGGGCGCGAGACGCATCAGCGGTCCACCTCACCGAACACGATATCGAGGGAGCCCAGCACGGCCGAAACGTCGGCAAGCTGGTGTCCCCGACAGAGGAAATCCATCGCCTGGAGATGCGCGTAACCCGGGGCACGGATCTTGCAGCGATAGGGCTTGTTGGTGCCGTCGGAGACGAGATAGACGCCGAACTCGCCCTTCGGCGCTTCGACGGCGGCGTAAACTTCGCCGGCCGGCACGTGATAGCCTTCGGTGTAGAGCTTGAAGTGGTGGATCAACGCTTCCATCGAACGCTTCATCTCACCGCGCTTCGGCGGAACGATCTTGCCGTCGAGCGACGAAACCGGGCCGACCTTGGCATCGCCGAGCAGGCGATCGACGCACTGGCGCATGATGCGGGCCGACTGGCGCATTTCGATCATGCGGATCAGGTAGCGGTCGAAGCAGTCGCCGTTCTTGCCGATCGGGATATCGAATTCCATATCCGAGTAGCACTCGTAGGGCTGCGAACGACGCAGGTCCCAGGCAGCGCCCGAGCCACGCACCATCACGCCCGAGAAGCCCCAAGCCCAGGCATCGTCGAGCTTGACGACGCCGATGTCGACGTTGCGCTGCTTGAAGATGCGGTTGCCGGTCAAGAGTTCGTCGATGTCGTCGACGGTCTTCAGGAACGGATCGATCCACTTGCCGATATCTTCGACCAACTCGTGCGGCAGGTCCTGGTGGACGCCGCCCGGACGGAAATAGGCCGAGTGCATGCGCGCGCCGCAGGCACGCTCGTAGAACACCATCAGCTTTTCGCGCTCTTCAAAGCCCCAGAGCGGCGGCGTCAGTGCGCCAACGTCCATGGCCTGCGTGGTGACGTTCAAGAGGTGCGACAGGATGCGGCCGATTTCCGAATAGAGAACGCGGATGAGCTGGCCGCGGATCGGAACTTCCGTCGCCGTCAGCTTCTCGATCGCCAGCGCGTAGGCATGCTCCTGGTTCATCGGCGCCACGTAGTCGAGGCGGTCGAAATAGGGCACGGCCTGCAGATAGGTCTTGGTTTCGATCAGCTTTTCGGTGCCGCGATGCAGCAGGCCGATATGCGGATCGACGCGCTCGACGATTTCGCCATCAAGCTCGAGCACCAGACGAAGAACGCCGTGCGCCGCCGGATGCTGCGGGCCAAAGTTGATATTGAAGTTGCGGACGTTGTGTTCGGTCATACCGATTGCTCCAGGCCGGACGGCAGCCGCTTGGCGGCTACCGCGGACCATTTAGTCTCACCGTGCTTTCGCCTTCTCGTCGCCGGGGAGCACGTAGTCCGTGCCTTCCCAGGGAGACAGGAAGTCGAAGTTGCGGAATTCCTGCTTCAGTTCGACGGGCTCGTAGACGACGCGCTTGGCTTCGTCGTCATAACGCACCTCAACAAAACCGGTGACCGGGAAGTCCTTGCGCAGCGGGTGTCCTTCGAAACCGTAGTCCGTCAGGATACGACGCAGGTCCGGATGGCCGGTGAACAGGATGCCGTACATGTCGTAGGCTTCGCGCTCGAACCAGTCGGCGCCGGGATAGACCGGCGTTGCCGACGGAACCGGTTCATTCTCGCCGGTCGAAACCTTGACGCGCACGCGCAGGTTCTGGCGCGGCGACAGCAGGTGGTAGACGACGTCGAAACGGTCCGGGCGCTGCGGCCAGTCGACGCCGCAGACGTCGACGAAGTTGACGAAGGCGCATTGCACGTCGTCGCGCAGGAACGTCAGCAGCGCGATGAGGTTCGCCGACGTCGTCGTCAGCGTCAGCTCGCCATAGGCCAGCGACGCGTCGGAGATCAGCGCACCACGCGTTTCGCGCAGGTAGGATGCAAGCTCGTTCAGGGCTTCACTCATATCAAAGACCCCCTGCCCTTAGCGCTCGATCGTGCCGGTCCGGCGGATCTTCTTCTGCAGCAGGAGCACGCCGTAAAGCAGCGCTTCTGCCGTGGGAGGACAGCCTGGCACGTAGATGTCGACGGGAACGACGCGGTCACAGCCGCGAACAACCGAATAGGAATAGTGGTAATAGCCGCCGCCGTTGGCGCAGGAGCCCATCGAGATGACGTAACGCGGCTCCGGCATCTGGTCATAGACCTTGCGGAGCGCGGGCGCCATCTTGTTGGTCAGCGTGCCGGCGACGATCATGACGTCGGACTGGCGCGGCGAGGCGCGCGGCGCAAAGCCGAAGCGCTCGGCGTCGTAGCGCGGCATCGACATCTGCATCATCTCGACCGCGCAGCAGGCGAGACCGAAGGTCATCCACATCAGCGAGCCGGTACGGGCCCAGTTGATGAGCTCGTCGGTCGAAGTGACCAGAAAGCCCTTGTCGGCGAGTTCATTGTTGATCTCGCCGAAGAATGCGTCATTGCTGCCGATCGGCTTGCCGGTCGAGGGATCGATGATCCCCTTGGCCTTCGGCGCAACGAGCGTGGTGCCGGATGCTAGTTCCATTCCAGCGCTCCCTTCTTCCATTCATAGATAAAGCCGATCGTCAGCACACCGAGGAAGACCATCATCGACCAGAAGCCGAACCAGCCCAACTCATGGAACGAGACCGCCCAGGGGAAGAGGAAGGCAACTTCGAGGTCGAAGATGATGAAGAGGATCGACACGAGATAGAAGCGGATGTCGAACTTCATGCGGGCGTCGTCGAACGCATTGAAGCCGCACTCGTAGGCCGACAGCTTTTCCGAATCAGGAGCCTTGAAGGCGACGGCGAAGGGAGCAATCAGGAGCGCCACACCGATCACCAATGCGATTCCAATGAAAATCGCGATCGGAACATAGGAACCGAGAAGTTCAGTCATTGTTATCCGTCCCTGCCTGCGGGAGGGCGCATGGGAGAGCGCCAGATCAACAAATCTCGCAGGCCGAAAAATATGTTGCAACGCCGGAGTGGTTAGCGCAGCCCGCGCCGTCGCGCAAGCCTTGAGGGGCCATTTAAACCGGTTCGCGACACAGGATCAGACGGGTGGTACCGACAAAGCGCGGATTCGTGGGCCGACGGGAACTTTACGGTAAAACAAAGCAGGACGAGACAGATTGCCGCAGTGCACAATCCAGCCCGAGGGCTGGCACATTTCAAAGGAAAACCGGAGAGGAGAAATGGCGCGAGTGACGGGGCTCGAACCCGCGACCTCCGGCGTGACAGGCCGGCACTCTAACCGACTGAGCTACACCCGCATCCTCTTGACTTGGTTGAGGCGTTTCCGCCCCGGCACCGAGCGGGCTTGCCCGTTCGATGAGCGGCTAACTAAGCGGTTCGCATTTGGGTGTCAAGCGTGTTTGAAGACAAATCCGTGACGGAATGAAAATTGATCCACAGGGCGAAAATGATCCACAGGGCAGCAAGGCGACAAAGCTTGGCAGGTCCGGTTCATTTCACGGGACGCAGCCGCGTCGCCATTCCGATCGCCCTCCGTCCCGCACGGCGAACTCGCCCGGCGATTCTTTTCCGCGCCCTCCCCTGCCACTCCTCCAAGAGAAGAGACGCTTTCTTGTCCACAGCCACGAACCCCTGCAATTCAGGGCATCGCGCAGGCGCTCGCAAAAAAAATCATAAAAACGATACAAATGCTCTTGCGGTTTTTTTCGGTTACGCCTAGATCACGGCCACCGACGCGGCGGACTGAACCGGTCCAAACGCGGAAGGGCGATTAGCTCAGTTGGTAGAGCGCCTCGTTTACACCGAGGATGTCGGGAGTTCGAGTCTCTCATCGCCCACCATTTTCTCCCAGAAAATAGACGTCATTCACCGCAGTTGAATTTGCTGTTCGCAATTTCCTGCCGCACTCGTATGTGCCTGCGCTTCCGGATGAGCACCAACCCTGAATGGCCGGATAAGGGACCAGACGGCCCAGTCGCGACGGCTTCCCGCGATTTGCGACGCTCGGCTCGCCACAAGCGCCAAGACCTTCAGCGCCGGCGAGCCCGCATGCGCGGCGCAGTTACGCGCCGCGGTACTGCTCGTCGCTCACATGCTCCAGCCAATCCACGGCCTTGCCGTCAAGCGCCTCCTGGATCGCCAGATGCACCATGGCAGTGTCCGGCGCGGCACCGTGCCAATGTTTTTCGCCTGGCGGGAACCAGACGACGTCACCGACGCGAATCTCGCGCACGGGGCCGCCCCAGCTTTGGGCAAGGCCACGGCCGGCGGTCACGACCAATGTCTGGCCGAGCGGATGGGTGTGCCAGGCAGTGCGGGCGCCAGGTTCAAAGGTGACGCTGACGGCACGGACGCGCGCCGGGGCCGCGGCCTCGATCACCGGGTCCTGACGCACCGTGCCGGTGAAGTACTCCGCCGGAGCGCGCATCGAAGGTCTCGACCCACCTTGTATGATGTCCATCTCTCGTTCCTCCGGTTTTTTTCAGGGCATGTATTCCCCGAAAATGCGTCACGGCCAGCGGGCACTGGCTTGGTCGCGAGCCTATCATAACCTGTGGATCGTCACAGTCGGGCAGGCCTCACGGGCAATCTCGCAAAGATGCTCGTGGTGCGTCAGATAGATCACCTGGCCGACACGCGCCATGTCTGCCATCTGCTCGAAGGCGCGGCCGGCCCGCCCGTCGTCGAAGGTCTCCATGATGTCATCGGCGATGAAGGGCAGCGATTCGCGCGCCGCGGCGATCTCGTGATAGCCGGCGATTCTCAGCGCGAGGTAGAGTTGGAATCGGGTGCCCTTGGAGAGATCCCTGGCAAGCTTCGATCCGCCGGCCGCCGCATTGGCGATCAGGAACTCCTGCCCCCTGTCGGATTGCGCCGAGAGACCGGAGTACTCTCCGCCGCTGATCCGGCTGAAGGTTTCCGAAGCGCGGCGCATCATCGCGCTACGGTGCCGCTCGCGGAAGAGCCGCAGCGCCGTCTCTGCGGCGATGACGCCGGCGCGCAGCCGCAGGTAGGCGAGCGCCTTGCCCTCGATGTCGAGAAGCAGCGTTCTGCGCTTCTGTTCGAGTTCTGCGACCGTATCGCCCCCCTCGACAGCGGCGAGCGCCTTTTCCCTTTCTCGCATCTCCGTATGCAGTTCGCTGACGTCTCGGTCGCTTTCTTCGAGCGCCGCGTCCAGCCGCGCGAGTTCCAGCCTGACCTTCGCGTCATCGAGTTCCGCGAGCAGGGCCTCGGCTTGCTCGCTCCCGGCGACACCCAGGCGGGAAGCAAGATCCGCCTCCGATTCGGCGATGCGCTCGCGCAGGCGCTGCTGCTCCCGGCCGGCCTCAAACAGCTGCGCCGCTTCGTCGAGCGTTTCGCAACCGAAGAAATCAAGCACCAGGCGCCTGCGCGCGAGATGCAGCTCCCGTTCGGAGCAAGCGACACGCCGCTCCTCCTCCAGGCGCGCGAGTTCCGCGAGGAAGGTTGTACGGCGATCCGAAAGCCGTTGCGCCTCGGCTGCGCGCGCTTTCAGCGTCATGTAGGTCGTCAGGGTGTCGTCAGCGGTCGCCCCGCAGGCAAGCTCGGCAATGGCACGGTCAAACTCGATCTGGTCCTTGCGCATGCCGGCGATTCGATATTCGAGATCTGCCTTTCGCTGCGTGAGCTTGTCGAGCTCCTGCAGGATCGAGAGCATTGGACCGATCTGCTCCGGCGTCAAAGGCTCGCTGCGCGTGGCCAGCCAGCTTTTCGCAAGAGTATCCGTCCATTGCTCTTGCCAGGCGGCTATCGCGGCTTCCGAAACGTCGAGCGTGGATTGCCGGCTATCAAGGACCGTTTTCGCCCGCCTTGCCGCCTCACGGGTCGCATTGCGGGCGCCGTCCAGGGCGCGCGCCTGCGAGACGGCCTGCTCGGCGACAAGAAGAAGGCTGTCGAGCCGCTCCGGCAGGTGTCTGCCCATGTCTATGGCCACAAGCTCCTCGCGCAGTCCGATGATTGCGTCGGTCTCCTCGGCATGAGCGCGATCGAAATCCTGGCGCGCGGAACGCAACTGGGCACGCAGCTCAAGTGCCACAAGCCGGACCGCCAACCACGCCTCCAGTTGAGTCAAGTCATTGACGCCGGGTAATCCGCAGGCCAAGGCGGCTGTTGCCAACACCTGCGCCTGCCTTGCCGCGTCAGCCAGAGATTGCCTCTCCTGTTCACGCAGCGCCTCGATGCGGGCACGCCGCTCGGCGATCGACAGCGAGAGGCCGCGCATGTCGGCAAGTCGCGTCGTTTCGGTGAGGCGCCGTGCGGTAAGCTCGTCGTCTTCGCCCATGACCCGTTCGAAGGCGATGGCCGTCTCGCAGACAAGCTGGGACCTGTGCTGCCGCCACGCTTCGTCCCGACGCTGGCGGAGCGCTGTGGCCGAGGCATCGTCCATCGTGCCGCCGACGGCGGAAAGCCCGGTCAGCCGTGCCTCCTCGCCCGCCAGCAATTCCTGCTCCGCGGCGATGCGGTCGACAACGCGCACGCGCCGCTCCTCGTGGCTGGCGGTCGCCTGGCGCCACGCCTCGAGCGCTGCCGGCGACGGGACGTCGAGCGCCAGAAGGTCATCGGCCATCCCGGCAAAGGGCCTCAGCAGCACGCGCTTGTCGGCGAGTTCCGCCTCCAGGCGGTCGATGGCCTGTTGCGCCGCCTGTTTGCGCAGGGCGCAGTCGCTGCGCCGTAACAGCGACAGCCGCTCGGCAAGGCTCGTGACATCCGCTGCACCCTGCTCTTCGAGCCGGACCAGTTCGCGTTCGGCATCCCGATCGGATTCGACGGCGCTTTGCAACTCCTGGCGCGCCGAGGCCAGGCGCTCGACGAGCGCCGAGTGCCGGCGGGCGAGATCCTGAAGCTGGGCAGCGGTGCCTGCCGGCAGCAAAAGTCCCACGGGGTCGCGGTCGGCCGGTTCGCCAAGCCGCAGCAGGCAGCCGAGCACTTCCGCCGCGGTCCTTGCCAGGTCCTCCAGTCGAGACGGCATGTCACGCGCCGCCGTGACGTAGCGCGCGTCAAGCGCTGTGTCCTGAAGCGCGGCCAGCCGCTCGATCAGGCAGAGACCTTCCTTGTCGATCGGCATTTCTTCGAGAGCGTCGCGGCGATGCTGGATCTCGCTGTCGCTTTGCCGCAGCCTGATCTCGATCTCCGCCTCCCGACGGCGAAGCGCCGGCAGTTCGCTTGCCCACTCTGCCGGCGGGGCCGGCAGCGGTGGAGCGCTCGCCAGCTCCGCGCGGAGGGCGCGAAGTCGGCCGAAATGCGGCAGCGCCTCGATCTCGGCTTTGAGGCGAGCCCGTGCCAATCACAACTCACTGCGGCGGGTGATCGCTTCGTCGTGCCGTTCGCGCGCCTGCGTCAAGGTCTTGCGCAGCGCCGCATATTCGCGCGCATTGATATCGAGCGCGTTGCGCTCGGTCCTTAAGGACTCGAGCTCACCCTTGAGTTCCGCCAGTTGATGCTTGCGCGCCTGCGGACGGTAGAAGCCATCGGCCTGCCCGCGCAGGGCGGCAAGGATCGCCGTGCTGTCCGGTAGGCCAGAGCTCGCGGAAAACAGCAGCGATCCAAGTTCGCCCTCGCTTTTCAGGATCGCTTCGCCACCCTTCTCGATGCTCTCGTCATCAAGCGAGAACATCATCTGATAGGTGTCGCGATCGATGGCGCCGAGCGCGCCGGAAAACAGGTTGTCGGGCAAAGGTTGGTCGTCGGGACCGATCAGCGAATTCGTCTTTCGCTTGATCCGGAAGGCGCGGTCGGTGCGGCCGGCGGCTTCGATCGTGCCGCCGACGCGCATCGTCGGGTATGGATGCAGGAAACCATAGGGGCTCGAATGCTCGATACCGAAGAGCAGATCGAGGAAACCGGAAAACAGGGTCGACTTGCCGGCTTCGTTCGGGCCGTAGACGATGTGGAGATCCGGTGTACCGGGCACCCCGTCGCCGAAGTCGAGGCGGCGATCGGTGAACTTGCCGTAGCGGACGAGATCAAGTGCACTCAGCCGCATCAGTTGGCCCCCTCGCCGGCGCCGCCACCATGAAGATGGGCAAGCACCTCGGCCGTTCCCGACACCCCGGCCTCGAAGGCCAGCCGCTCGACCGCCTCCTCATCCGGCGCGAGCGATTGGCGAAGTTCGGGCGGAAGCTGCTGCAAGACGTCTTCCACGGCTGAGAGCACATCCTGGCGAAAGCCGTGCGCCGGCAGGACATCCGTCTCGACCAGCGCTGCCAGCTCCTCGACGGGATCGAGGATGGCGCCCGGCGTTTCAGTCCGGACGTTGCTGCAGGTCAGCTCGACCTTCTCGATCCAGCAGCCGGCGATGCCGGCAGCGATGTTGTCGATCTCTGCCCGCAGCAGGTCCGCGTCACGGCGAAGGCGCCAGGCCAAGGGCGTGGTGCCGCCAAGCATCAGACGCAGGATGACGTTCTGTGCCGATATCTCGCCACACACACGCGAAAGCGCCTGCCTGACGGCATCGAGCATGTCACGCCATTCCGCGAGCCCCGTCAGGTCGACGCGCAGGCGTTCGAAACTGGCAATGCCGATTGCCCGCTCGGCAAGACTGACATGGCCGTCGTCGTCGATCGTGACCAGAGACACGCTCTTTACGCCGACTTCATTGATGTCGCGCCCCTGCGGCATGCCCGGCATGACGACGAAGGGCGCCGTCGCATGGACCTGCCGCTGATGAATGTGGCCGAGGGCCCAGTAGTCGAAGCCGTGGGCAATGAGGTCGGCGACGCTGCAGGGGGCGTAGAGATCATGGCCGGCGGCGCCTGCGAGACTCGTATGCAGCATGCCGACGTTCACCGCGCCGGGCACCGGTGGCTGGAAAGCCGGAAGCAGGCTTTCGGGCGCATGCGGGCTGGCGAAGCTCACGCCGTGCACGTAGACGTCGCGGCCGCTTGCCAGAGTCTTGGCGGCGACCGCCTTTGCCCTGCCTTTGAAGACATGGGCGGACGGCGGCAGGGTCAGTTCATTGGTGACCTGGGACTGGGCATCGTGATTGCCACGAATGATGAAGACGCGGATACCGTGTTCGTCCAGCCGGCGCAGTTCCCGACCGAGAAACAACGCCGTGTTCATCGACGTCTGGCTGCCATCGTAGAGATCGCCGGCAATCAGCAGGGCATCGGCCTCTTCGGCGATGCAGAGGTCGACGATATTGACGAGGGCCTGCCGCGACGCCCCGCGCACGATCTCTGCGAGATCGGCATTTCTGAGGGCGAGGCTGCGGAGAGGCGAGTCGAGATGCAGGTCTGCGGTGTGGACGAAACGGAAGGGCATGACCGACCATGGCCGCCCCGCCACCGCCCGTCAATCAGTGCCAACGCGTCATCCACTTGGGAGATGCGCCGCCCTCGCGCAAGCATATTTCAGATCACGAAAGTAAAGGCAGAGCTAATACAAATGCGGCCGGCTGCGATTGTTAACATCGCCCGTCCCTGACAGCCAGAGGCTACCTGCAAATATCAGATTATACTCACTTTAATCGATTAGGGCTTTTGTAACATCTTGTTCGATAGGTTTGCGCCGGTTGCGTTTCAAGCGCGTCCAAGCACCGGAATGATTCCTGCTTCGGCTATCCGCTCCGTCATGACGATCAAGAGCCGGAATGACTTAATTCAAGTACAGTTTTACGGACGGCCGTCCTTCCGGGGGTACACATGTCACGGCTCAAGATTTCCCACACGCTTATTGCCCTTTTCCTCGTGGTCGCCGTTATCGTCTCGGCGCTTGCCGTTTCCTCGCTCGGCGGCATCAAGATGATGAACGAGCGCAACAACGAGATCGCCACCACCTGGCTGCCGCGCGTCTCGCTTTCGCGCGCGCTCGAAACCCAGCTTTCCGATACCCGCATGGCCTTTGCCCGCCACCTGATTTCCTTGACCCCGTTCGAAAAGAAGGCCGCGGAAAAAGTCATCGGCCAGACCGTCGAAGGCTTCAACAAGCTCGCGGACGAATATTCGAGCCTGATGGTCACCGATGCCGACAAGGCAGCGCTCGACAGTGTGCGGGCGGCCTACCAGGCATACCTCTCGGTCGCCGAAGGCATGGTCAAGCTCTCCAACAACCTCGAAAACATGAAGGCGCAGAGCGTCTTCAAGGTCGAGATGCGCGAAACCGAAGGCAAGGTCGACGAGGCGATCAAGGAAATGCGCGCGCTGAACGTCGCCGGTGCGGATGCCGCGGTCGCCGCAAGCTCGGCCACGCATGACCAGATCCGCATGATCGAGATCGCCGTCATCGCGCTTGCCGCCGTGATCGTGCTCGGCGCCATCCTCTATGCCGTGCGCGGTATTGCCCGCCCGATCCAGATCATCACCCGCTCGATGGCACGCCTTGCCGAAGGCGACACCGACAGCAGCATCCCCTATGGCGCCCGCAAGGACGAAATCGGAGAGATGGCCCGCGCGGTCGAGGTCTTCCGCCAGGCGGCGATCAGCAACCAGCACCTCGAGGCGGATGCTCATGCACAGCGTGCCAAGGCGGAAGCCGAGCGCGTTCGCGTGACCGAAGAAGCGGAAGCTGCTGCCCAGCGCCGCCTTCAGGAAGCGACCGCCGGTCTTGCCACCGGCCTGCGCCGCCTCGCCTCGGGCGATCTCGCCTTCCAGCTCAACGAACCCTTCGCGCCCGACTTCGAACAGCTTCGCCACGACCTGAACCAGGCCGTCGCCCAGCTTGCCGACACGCTCACCGCCGTATCGGCAGCCTCCGGCAGCATCGACAGCGGTGCCCGTGAAGTGAGCCAGAGCGCCGACGACCTGTCGCGCCGGACCGAGCAGCAGGCAGCATCGCTGGAAGAAACGGCGGCGGCGCTCGACCAGATCACGGTCAATGTCGGCAACTCGTCGAAGCGCACCAACGAAGCCCGCACCGTTGCCGGTCAGGCCAACGAAAGCGCCCGCAAGTCCGGCGCGATCGTCTCGGGCGCGGTCGATGCCATGGGCCGCATCGAACATTCGTCGAGCCAGATCTCCAACATCATCGGTGTCATCGACGAGATTGCCTTCCAGACCAACCTGCTGGCACTCAATGCCGGTGTGGAAGCGGCACGCGCCGGTGACGCCGGCAAGGGCTTTGCCGTCGTCGCCCAGGAAGTGCGCGAACTGGCACAGCGCTCGGCCAATGCGGCCAAGGAGATCAAGGATCTGATCCGCAACTCCGCCGTTGAAGTCGAAAGCGGCGTCAGGCTCGTACGCGAAACCGGCGAGGCCCTGCGCACGATCGAAGGCTTCATCGTCACCATCAACCAGCACATGGACGCGATCGCGGTCTCGGCGCAGGAGCAGTCCGCCGGGCTCTCCGAGGTCAACATGGCCGTCAACCAGATGGACCAGGTCACCCAGCAGAACGCGGCGATGGTCGAGGAGGCTAATGCGGCAAGCGCGACGCTTGCCCAGGAAGCCGGCCGCCTGCGCGAACTGATCGCGCGCTTCACGCTCGCTGACGCCGGCGGCCACGGCTACGCGCAATCGATCAGCGGGTCGCGCTGGGCCGCCTGATCGCAGGCCCGAAGCGACACCCAAGTCGTGCGGCGCGCAAACGGTCGCCTGTCACGAGAATTTCTTGCCGCTTCAAGTCAAACGGCCGCCAGAAATGGCGGCCGTTTCTTTATCGGTGACGGAGTTACCGTGAAGCGCCGGAGGTTTGTGTCGACAAATGCGGCAATTGTAACTATCACTAATGTTACTGCCATTTCACATGGCACCTCATGAAATTCCAGCGACGATCATGAAGAAGACATTCGAAGTTTCCGATAGACTGTTCGAGCTTTACCACCGGGTTCACCGGCTGGTGAACGAGTCCATGACCGAAGAGGGCGTGTCGCTGGCACGCAGCAAGTTCCTCTTCTTCCTCAACAAGCTCGGCCCCTGTCGCTCGACCGACATCGCCTGTGCGCTGAACTTCGCGCCGCGCACGGTGACGGAAGCGATCGACGGACTGGAGCGCGACCGGCTGGTCATGCGCAAGCCCGACCCCGAGGACCGGCGCGCCAAGATCGTCTCAATCACCGAGACGGGCCGCGTCGTGCTCGAGGCCGCCGAACATCCCCGCAAGCAGTTGCTTGAGGAAATCTTCTCGGCACTCGACGATGACGAACTCGACGCGCTCTTTGACATCGTCGGCAAGCTGGTCGACCGGACGGACGAGATCCGCAAGCGCAAGGACGAGGCCGAAGAGGCGGCGCAGGTCGCGATCGCACGCTAACGTCCTATCGCCCGTCGCAAATCACAAGTGCCGAAACAGAAAGAGGCCGGGACGTCATGTCCCGGCCTCTCCCGTTTTCTCCGGGCGCTAACGCTTACATCGCGTTGATGGCGCCAATGGAGAAGAACAGGGTTTCACCCGAGGAGTCGTCGACACCGTCATTGTCGGTGACGACATAGCCGTTGCCGGCGGCGTCGATGGTGAAGCCTTCGACCTTGTCGACGACATAACCGTTCAGCGCCTTCAGGTCGGGAATGAGATCACGAACCTCTTCCTTCTTGACGACAGGAAGCTCGCCACCGAGTGCGGCCGGCTTCAGTTCCGAAAGCGCAACACGGTAGATCTTCTTCAGCTTGGCAGCCTGACCGATCAGATTGTCGCGCTCGATGATGTAGGCGTAGTCGCCATGAACGGAGATTTCCGACAGGCCGACCCAGCCGTCACCGGCCTTTTCCAGCGGGTAGCGCACGGCGCCCCACTCTTCGCTCTTCGGGTTGTAGGAAACGAGCTTGACGAAGCCCTTCTCGTCACCCTTCCACTCGCGCTGGACCGCCATCCACAGCGTCTGCTCGTCGCCTTCGCCAACGACGGTGATGCCTTCGAAGCCGAACCGGGTCTCGCCGGCGCGCAGTGCTTCCGGCAGGGCGATTTCCTTCTTGATCTCGCCCTTCTTGTTCACGTGGAAGATCGCGTGGCTGTAGAGCTTGTCGGAATTGCCCTCGGAGGCGAGCCAGAAGCCCCCTTCCCCGTCATTGGCGATGCCTTCGATGTCGAGCTTCTGCGCCGGTGCTCCGTCCCGAGTGATGGCGAGCGCCTCGGTGATCAGCGCCGGCTTCTTCGTGGCGTCGATCGTGAAGATCGTCGGTTGCGACGAGTAGACCGAATCGTTGACGGCGCGCAGGAAGCCGGGCTTGTCGGCGACCGCAGCGAGACCGGAGAGCGCGCCGAAGCCAATCGGCAGGCCATCCTTCTCGGTGGAGCGGATCTGCGGATAGGCGGCTTCGCCCTCGGCACGCTCGTAGATCATCACATGCGAACGGGCACCACCGTCCTCGCCGAGGTCGACTTCGTTTGCGGTTGCAAGCAAGTTGCGCGCAGGGATCGCGACGGCGCCTTCCGGCGAAATGCCCGACGGCAGCAGCTGCAGCAGTTCGGGCTCGGTGCCGGTGTCCTTGTAGACGCCGACAACCGAAGCGCGCTCGGACAGGACGAAGAACAGGTTGTCGTCGCCGAACTTCGCCGCTTCCAGCCCCTCGGGCTCGACGCCCTTGGCCGAAGAACGCTTCTCCGGATAGTGGCCAATCGCGGCAATCGCATGCTCGAAGCTGGCGCCCGATTCGAAGAGGACCTTGCCGGTGGTGTCGAAGATTGTGAAGCCGCGCGAACCGCCTTCGTAGTCACCTTCGTTGGCGACGACGATGCGGTTGTCGTCGAGCCACTTCACGGCGTCCGGCTCGCGCTTGCGGCCCGGCTGCTCGTCCTTGAAGGCGATCGCGCCGTTGCGCTTGGTGTCGATGTTCTTCAGATCGACGGCGCCGGCGGAGAAGTGCGTCTTCACCGTCCCCGTCTTGCCGTCGATGATGACGATGTGGTTGTTCTCCTGCAGCGTCAGCGCAATCTCGTCCTTGCCGTTGAACGAGACGAATTCCGGCTCCGGATCTTCGCCGGCAATCTCGGAAAGACCGGTCAGCGTCACGCGCTTCAGCGAACCGCAATCCGCAACGCCGTCCTTCAGGGACAGGATCACCAGGTCGCCGGCCGGCATCTGCGGGATCTTGCCGTCGTTCACGTCCTCGTCGCGCTCGTTTTCGATCGCGATGGCTGCAAGCGTGCGGTCCTTGTTGACGGCGACCGAATCCGGCTGGCCGCCGAGATCGCAGCTCGCATCCACCTTCTTCGACGCCAGATCGATGATCGCCAGAAGACCTGATGGCTTGACGAAGCTTTCGCGCGTGTTGACCGCGACGAGTGCCTTTGCACCGGCGATGGTGACCGAGGTCGGCTCGCCGTCAAAGGAGACCGTGCCGGCTGCCTTCGGCGCCTTGGCGTCGGTGATGTCGATCAGGCCGACGCGCTTGCCGGGGCTGTCGGAATAGACAAGCAGGTTGCCGTCTTCGCTGGCCGTGATGATTTCGGCAGATGTCGGCGCCTTGCGCGCATCGCCTTCCGGCAGGTTATCGGCAACAGCAAAGGATGCAATGCGGTTGAAGACGGGTTCGGCCGCCGCAGGAAATGCTGCGGATGCAAGAAGAACGGCCGCAAGCGCGGTCACGCGCGAAGTGATGGTCATGAAATCCCCCATGTGCGAACACTGAAAACATGGGGGTTCTGCGCGATGCCGATGACAGCCGAATGACAACGCCTGGGTTTTACACCGTTCCGGTTGCAGGCGCGGCGCGCTCACGCCGCATCTCGTTGCGCATGATGAACAGCGACGCTGCGAGGATCAGCACCGCGCCAACCCAGAGATACCCTGTCGGCGCGTAGCCGAAGACCAGCCAGCCCGCAAAGACGTTGAGCGGCAGCTTCAGGTCGTCGAAGGGCTGCACATAGGCGGCGTCGGCAACCGTATAGGCAAGCGTCAGCAGATACTGCGCGACGACGGTCAGGATCCCGGCGAGCAGCAGAAAGCCGAGTGCTGCTCCGTCGGGCATCGCGAAGCCGGCCGAAAACGCGATGGCGCCGTTGATCGGCGTCAGGAGCACAAGCAGCCAGACGGTGATCGTTTCGGGACGCTCCAGACTGGTGAGGCTCTTGGTGATCAGCGACGAGGCTCCCCAGAGCAACGCCGAGAGGACCGGCAGGAGGGCAGCCCAGCTGAAGCTGTCCGACCAGGGTTCGAGAATGATCATTGCCCCGGCGAAGCCGACGGCGGTTGCGGCCCAGCGCGCCGCGCCGACGCGCTCGCCGAGAAACAGGCGGGCACCGAGAATGATGAAGAACGGCGAGGTCATGACCAGCGCGATCGCCTGCCAGATCGGCACATGCGCAAGACCGGAGACCCAGGCTCCGACGCCGAAGGCGGCGAGCACCACCCGCACGACGTGACGCCACGGATACTCGGTGCGCATGGCCGAGAGCCCGGCGCGCCTGAGGAACGGCAGCGAAAACAGAAAGGCAAAGGCATATTGCCAGAACGCCATGGAGGTGGCGGGAAAAGCGAGCGTCATCGTCAGCCATTGGGTGACGACATTGAGGCCGGCAAAGGCAATTCCGGCGAGCACCATGAAGGCGGCTCCGGCCATGGCGCGGGAGGAGGAAAAGCCGAGGGAAGTCTGATTCATGTCATGCACCCTGAAAGCGGACCAAACACAAATCAGGACGCATGAGCGCACGGCACGACGCCGGGCAGCCCTGCCCTTCGTGCCAGCGACCATTCTCTTTCATCCGGACTGTGACCGTCGGCTCCGGAGTTGCACCGGATCTGCTGACCCTTTCCCCAAACGGAGGAAAGGCGCTCGCGGGCTTGGGCCACCTTCGCGCGTCTTCAACGACGCAACACTGTCGTGCCCTTACCGCCGGTGGGGACTTTCACCCCGCCCTGAGAATGGGCAAGCCGTAGAGCAAATGGCGGAAGCCCGCAAGGGCTACCCCCGAAATGCGAAAGGGTCCGGCTTGCGCCGAACCCTCGAATACCTGGACTGCCGGCCTCGTGTCCGGCCGCCAAGCAAATCTCATCAGCCGTTGACGGCATCCTTCAGGCCCTTGCCGGCCGTGAACTTCGGCACGTTGCGTGCCGGGATGTCAACTTCCGCACCCGTGGACGGGTTACGGCCCTTCGAGGCTTCGCGGCGCGAAACCGAGAAGTTGCCGAAGCCGACCAGGCGAATGTCGCCGCCGTTCTTCAGCTCAGCCTGGATGGTCTCGAAAACTGCATCAACTGCAGAAGATGCGTCGGTCTTGGAAAGTCCGGCCTTCTCAGCAACGGCAGACACGAGCTCATTTTTGTTCATGTTTCCACCCCTTTCAGATTGGTTCGAAACGACTGTGTTTTAAGGCGCGGCGGCTTGCGCTTCGCCCGCGTCTTGCCTTTCCCAATTGCGCCTAATCCCTTGGAATGCAAGGCTTGCAGGGTGCTTTTACAACAAAAAAGACCGGCCAATGGCCGGTCTTCCCAATTTTTCTGCAAAATGAGCGCCGCGCGAGCCGCGCTGCGCCCATTTTCAAGCACCCGTCAATGGGCGACGGAGGAGCCCGCTTCGTCCTGCGAATCAACCGGTGCAACGGTTGCCGGCTCGTTTGCCGGGTCCCATTCGATCGGTTCCGGCATGCGCACCAGAGCGTGTTCGAGCACCTCGCCCACCCGCGAAACCGGGATGATTTCGAGCGCGTTCTTCACGTTGTCCGGGATCTCGGCGAGATCCTTGGCATTCTCTTCCGGGATCAGCACCTTCTTGATGCCGCCGCGGAGCGCCGCCAGGAGCTTCTCCTTGAGACCACCGATAGGCAGCACGCGGCCGCGCAGCGTGATCTCACCGGTCATGGCGACATCCTTGGAGATCGGGATACCGGTCATGATCGACACGATCGCGGTTGCCATGGCGACACCGGCCGACGGGCCATCCTTCGGCGTCGCACCTTCCGGCACGTGCACGTGGATGTCGCGCTTGTCGAACAGCGGCGGTTCGATGCCGAAGTCGATCGCGCGCGAGCGGACATAGGAGGCCGCTGCCGAAATCGATTCCTTCATCACGTCGCGCAGGTTGCCGGTGACGGTCATGCGGCCCTTGCCGGGCATCATGACGCCTTCGATCGTCAGCAGCTCACCGCCTACCTCGGTCCATGCCAGGCCCGTGACAACACCGACCTGATCGTCGCGCTCTGCTTCGCCGTGGCGGAAGCGCGGGACGCCCAGATAGTCGTTGATGTTGGCAGCGGTGACCTCGACCTTCTTGGTCTTGCCCTTGATGATCTCGGTCACGGCCTTGCGGGCGAGCTTCATCAGTTCGCGCTCGAAGTTACGTACACCGGCCTCGCGGGTGTAGGTCTGGATGACCGCCATCAGCGCGCCGTCGGTGACCGAGAATTCCTTCGGCTGCAGCGCGTGGTCGCGGATCGCCTTCGGCAGCAGGTGCCGCTTGGCGATTTCCAGCTTTTCCTCTTCGGTGTAGCCGGCGATGCGGATCACTTCCATGCGGTCCATCAACGGCGCCGGGATGTTCAGCGTGTTGGCCGTGGTGATGAACATCACGTTGGACAGGTCGTACTCGACTTCCAGGTAGTGGTCCATGAAGGTCGAGTTCTGTTCCGGATCCAGCACCTCGAGCAGTGCCGACGACGGGTCGCCGCGGAAATCCTGGCCCATCTTGTCGATTTCATCGAGCAGGAAGAGCGGGTTCGACCGCTTCGCCTTCTTCATCGACTGGACGACCTTGCCGGGCATCGAACCGATATAGGTGCGGCGGTGGCCACGGATTTCGGCTTCGTCACGAACGCCGCCGAGCGCCATGCGCACGTATTCGCGGCCGGTCGCCTTGGCGATCGACTTGGCGAGCGAGGTCTTGCCGACGCCCGGAGGGCCGACGAGGCACAGGATCGGGCCCTTGATCTTCGACGAACGCGCCTGCACGGCGAGATACTCGACGATGCGCTCCTTGACCTTGTCGAGGCCGAAGTGATCCGTGTTGAGCACGTCCTCGGCATGGTTGAGGTCGGTCTTGATCTTCGACTTCTTGCCCCACGGCAGGCCGAGCAGCCAATCCAGATAGTTGCGAACGACGGTCGCTTCCGCCGACATCGGGCTCATCTGGCGCAGCTTCTTCAGCTCCGCGTCAGCCTTTTCGCGTGCTTCCTTGGAGAGCTTCGTCTTGGCGATGCGCTCCTCGATCTCGGCCATCTCGTCGCGACCGTCCTCGCCGTCGCCGAGTTCCTTCTGGATCGCCTTCATCTGTTCGTTGAGGTAGTACTCGCGCTGGGTCTTCTCCATCTGGCGCTTGACGCGCGAGCGGATGCGCTTTTCCACCTGCAGGACGGAGATCTCGCCTTCCATGAAGCCGAGCGCCTTTTCCAGGCGCATCTTCACGCTGGTGGTCTCCAGCATTTCCTGCTTTTCGACGATCTTGATCGACAGGTGCGATGCGACCGTGTCGGCGAGCTTCGAATAGTCCTCGATCTGGCTGGCAACGCCGACGACCTCGGGCGAGATCTTCTTGTTGAGCTTTACGTAGCTTTCGAACTCGGAGACGACCGAGCGGCTGAGCGCCTCGATCTCGACCGGGTCTTCCTCCGGCTCGCTCAGCGTATGCGCGGCAGCCTCATAGAATTCCTCGCGCGGCGTGTAGCCGTCGATCTTGGCGCGCGCGCGGCCCTCGACCAGAACCTTGACGGTGCCGTCGGGCAGCTTCAGCAATTGCAGAACGTTGGCGATGGTGCCGACTTCATAGATCGCGGAAGGCTCCGGATCGTCGTCGGTGGCGTTGATCTGGGTGGCAAGCATGATCTGCTTGTCGGTGCCCATGACTTCCTCAAGCGCACGGATCGATTTTTCGCGGCCAACGAAAAGCGGCACGATCATATGCGGGAAGACTACGATGTCGCGGAGCGGCAGGACCGGGTAGGTCGCGCTTTCAGTCGCCGGTGACGTTTTGTTCGTCATGTCATTTCCTTTCCGTCCCGATTTCGGGCCCGTTTCCGGGAGCCCTTCAGGCACTCCCGGCTGTCATATTTTCCACATGAAAGTGGAGTGCGACCGCGTCCATTTCAAGGCTCGACGCGGACATCCACAAACCGTGGCCGGGTCCTTCTGACTACGCATCAATGCTGTTGCGGACCTTGCGACGGACAACAAGCTCATGGACCGCAACCATGAAGGTCCTTCATTGAATCGTCACATCATTGCGTTGTTTGCGGCACTTTAGCAACAATCGAATTGTGAAATCTGCGCACCGGCGTTCGTGTCTCAACAGCTAAGTGTGCGGACACGAAAAAGCCCGCACGAGGCGGGCTTCTCAAACGACAATTCAGGGCGCTCAGGCCGAAACGTTGGTCTTTTCGTCCGACCGTTCGGAGTAGATGTAGAGCGGCCGGGCAGCGCCCTTGACCACCTCGTCCGAGATGACCACTTCGCGAACGCCTTCGAGCGTCGGCAGCTCGAACATGGTGTCGAGCAGGATCTTTTCCATGATCGAGCGCAGGCCGCGGGCGCCGGTCTTGCGCACGATCGCCCGGCGGGCAATCTCGCGCAGCGCGTCCTCGTGGAAGGTCAGCTCCACGTCTTCCATCTCGAACAGGCGCTGGTACTGCTTGACCAGCGCGTTCTTCGGCTCGGACAGGATCTGGATCAGCGCGTCCTCGTCGAGGTCTTCCAGCGTCGCCAGAACCGGCAGACGGCCGATGAATTCCGGGATCAGGCCGAACTTGACGAGATCTTCCGGCTCAAGTTCGCGCAGGACTTCGCCGACGCGGCGATCTTCCGGCGCACGAACCGTCGCGCCGAAGCCGATCGAGGTCTTCTCGCCACGGGCGGAGATGATCTTGTCGAGACCGGCGAAAGCGCCGCCGCAGATGAAGAGGATGTTGGTGGTGTCGACCTGCAGGAATTCCTGCTGCGGATGCTTGCGGCCACCCTGCGGCGGCACCGAGGCAACCGTGCCTTCCATGATCTTCAGAAGCGCCTGCTGCACGCCCTCGCCCGACACGTCGCGGGTTATCGACGGGTTGTCGGACTTGCGCGAAATCTTGTCGACTTCGTCGATGTAGACGATGCCGCGCTGGGCGCGTTCGACGTTGTAGTCGGCCGCCTGGAGAAGCTTCAGGATGATGTTTTCGACATCTTCACCGACGTAGCCGGCTTCGGTCAGCGTCGTGGCGTCGGCCATGGTGAACGGCACGTCGATGATGCGGGCGAGCGTCTGGGCGAGATAGGTCTTGCCGCAGCCGGTCGGGCCGACGAGCATGATGTTCGACTTGGCGAGCTCGACGTCGCTGCCCTTGGCGGCGTGCGCCAGGCGCTTGTAGTGGTTGTGCACGGCCACCGACAGGATGCGCTTGGCCTGCTGCTGGCCGATGACGTATTCGTCGAGGACCTTGATGATTTCCTGAGGGGTCGGAACACCGTCGCGCGACTTGACCATCGAGGTCTTGTTCTCTTCGCGAATGATGTCCATGCACAGTTCGACGCATTCATCGCAGATGAACACGGTCGGTCCGGCAATCAGCTTGCGGACTTCGTGCTGGCTCTTGCCGCAGAACGAACAATAAAGTGTATTCTTCGAGTCACCGCCGTTGCTTCCGCTGACCTTGCTCATTTCCACTTCCTTCCAGCACGCCGGACACTTCAGACAAAGTATCGCGGACCACTCAATTTGCCCTGAGCCTCAACCTCAAACAGGGCTTCCGGGAGTACTCACCGCTTCAGGCAAACACGCCCGACGCAGCCGCAACGACTCTCCCAACTCCAACCGAACACTACGCGGACAGATTCCAACATAGCATTAATGGTTCATATTACCGGCTTTACCCTGTCGATAAAGCCCTTGAGCCATTACAATTGTGTCACAATTACATCTATCCCGACACAAATGCGCGTTATCAGGCCTGCTCGCCGCCTTCGATCTCTTCGCGCGACGTCAGCACCTTGTCGACGATACCCCAGGAGAGAGCCTCGTCCGCGCTCATGAAATGATCGCGGTCCAGCGTCTGCTCGACTTCCTCATAGGTCCGTCCGCAATGCTTGACATAGACCTCGTTGAGGCGGCGCTTCATCTTCAGGATGTCCTTGGCATGGCGCTCGATATCGGAGGCCTGGCCCTGGAAGCCGCCGGACGGCTGGTGAACCATGATGCGCGCGTTCGGCGTGGCAAAGCGCATGTCCTTGTGACCGGCGGCCAGAAGCAGCGAGCCCATCGAGGCCGCCTGGCCGACGCAGAGCGTCGAAACGGCCGGCTTGATGAACTGCATCGTGTCGTAGATCGCCATGCCGGAGGTCACGACGCCACCCGGCGAATTGATGTAGAGCGCGATTTCCTTCTTCGGGTTTTCCGCCTCGAGGAAAAGAAGCTGGGCGCAGACGAGCGTTGCCATCTGATCTTCGACCGGGCCGGTCACGAAGATGATGCGCTCCTTCAGAAGGCGCGAAAAGATATCGTAGGAACGTTCACCGCGGTTGGTCTGCTCCACAACCATCGGCACCAGTGCCAGGGCGGTATCAACGGGATTTCTCATATCGAACCTTCATCAATCGGGTTCACAAAACCTTTGCGAACCGGGAATCACGGGATTGCCTTCTGCTCCTACATAGAGTGTCAACACCCTTCACTTCAAGTCGCGAAGCTTCGATAAGCTTAATCGAAGGCGCGCTTCGCATCGAAGTTCGGCCGTCCTCCACACATGGTTGGCGATAGAACATTTTTCCATCGATATCCCCGGTTGAAGCAATGGGTGCAAACTCTGCGCACAGGCTTCGGCGATATCGGTAAACGAAGCGCAAATCCGGTAACCAGGCGCCTGCTCAAAGCTGGGACTCGATCGGCAGGATGCGGATCACGCCGGCAATCATACGCCTTGCAAGGCTCGCGTCCGGCTCGTGGCGCACCAGCCGCTCGGATCCGTTGGCACGATCCCGCCAGACAAGACGTGCCTCTTCGATCCCGACCCTGTAGCTGATCGCCGGCGAGGTTTCCTCCTCGAACATCAAAGCCAGCTCGCCGGCAAGCGCGGCGTCCTCGAAGACGACGCCCATTTCAGTGTTGAGCGAGGCGGAACGCGGGTCGAAGTTCATCGAGCCGACGAAGCCGTTCAGACCATCGACCACGAAAGCCTTGCTGTGGAGGCTCGCATTGCGGCGTCCGAACAGCGTCATGCGGTGCCCCTCGGCGACGTCGCCCTGCTCCTTCAACTCGAAGAGCGCGACGCCGGCCTGGATAAGCTTCCGGCGATATTTGACATAACCGCCGTGAACGGCGGCAACATCGGTCGCTGCAAGCGAATTGGTGAGGACCGCCACTCGAGCGCCGCGCGAAACGATGGCGGCGAGTTCCCGTGTGCCGGCAACGCCGGGGATGAAATAGGGCGAGATGATCCTCAGGTCCCGCGTCGTCGCCTCGATCAGCGGGAAGAGTTCGCGCAGCAGCCAGTTCTGGCGACGCTGCATCAGGGCTTTTTCCGGCGGATCGGACGCGAGCCGGATCTGCGAACTCCAGTGAAGCCGTCGCGTACCGTGATAGATGTCGGCCTCCTCCACCGCCCTGTCGACACGCTCCAGATAGAACCGGCCCGCCGGTGTGCGGGCCAACCCGTCGACGGCCTCGCGCAGCGCCGGCAGATACTGCTTGCGCGGCGTGCGCAGCGCCGCGATCGGAAGCACGGAAGCGCTGTTCCAGTAGCGATCGAACATGGCCGACGCCTGCTCCAGCACCGGCCCCACCATCCAGACGTCAAGGTCGCGGAAATTGGAGAGTTCCGCGGCGTCGAAATAGGCGTCGCCGATGTTGCGGCCGCCGGCGATCGCGACCCGACCATCCGCCACCCACAGCTTGTTGTGCATGCGGCGGGTGGC
Organism: Ensifer adhaerens; assembly: GCF_002940685.1. Taxonomy (GTDB): domain Bacteria; phylum Pseudomonadota; class Alphaproteobacteria; order Rhizobiales; family Rhizobiaceae; genus Ensifer; species Ensifer adhaerens_E. The sequence goes on from NZ_PNFP01000009.1 coordinate 102,358, forward strand.
GCTGAAGGCACGGATCGCCATTTCGAAGCCACGGCGAAAGCGGTCGGTGCGCGCCCGGCTCGGATTGAAGAGCCGCACGTCGATTTGGGGATGGGCGTCCAGCGCAATGCACATGCGGTCGTGAATGCCCGCATTGATGTCGTCGAGCAGTAGCCGGACGCGCACGCCACGGTCGGCGGCGGCCAGGATCTCGCGGGCGAGCAGAAGACCGGTCAGGTCGTCCTTCCAGTAGTAATACTGCAGATCGAGACTGCGGCCGGCCCGCCGCGCCGCATGGGCGCGCACCACCAGAGCCTCGATGTTGTCGGAAACGAACGCCACCCCATTGGCACCCGCGTGGCTGGCTAAAAGCGGCGCCAGATGCCGGTCGAGATCGGTGCCGCCATCGGCGAGCGGAAGTGCCGTTGACGGCGGCCCATGCGGGCGGCGGCCGAACCGGCCGTAGACATAGAGGAGCGTCGCCACGACCAGGCCGAGGATGAGGGCAACGGTGAACAGGACAGAGGACAACATCGAAAGCCCGCCAGCGCCGTCAGACCGACCCCGCGCGACCGGCTTCGACCCGCCTGCCGTCTCTCTGTCCCTGATGAGCCGCCTTCAGGTCGATCGAAGCCTTCACCGGCAGGTGATCCGAGGCGATCCGCGCAAGCGGCGAGTCGTGCACGGCAACCGACGTCACCAGGCTGTGTGGATTGCCGAGCACGCGGTCGAGCGGCAGCAGTGGGAACCGCGATGGGAAACTCGCGACGGTCGCGTGCGACGGATCGAAGACCGGGCTCAGGAATGACAAGGACGAGCGCCGGCCCATCCGCCATTCGTTGAGATCGCCGATGAGCAGAGTGGGCCGCCCCTTCGCGTCGGACGCTGCTTCCAGTATCGCTTCCGCCTGCTGGGCGCGGGAATGCCGGAGAAGACCGAGATGCGCGGCGATGATGCGCAACGGGCCCACGTTCAGGTCGAGATCGACGACAAGCGCGCCACGCGGCTCTACTCCCGGCAGCTTCAGTTGCCGCACGTCGGAAACGGCACCTTCACGCAAGAGCAGGACATTGCCGTGCCAGCCATGTCCCTTGCTCGAAAAGCCCGAAATCGGCACCGACACGAGATGGGCCTCGCGGCGGAGATGCTCGAGATCGAGAAGCCCGGCACGCTCACCGAAACGCTGGTCCGCCTCCTGAAGCGCAACGATATCGGCACCCAATTCACCGATGACATTGGCTGTTCGACCGGGATCGAAACGGCCGTCGGTGCCGACGCATTTGTGGATGTTGTAGGAGGCGATGACGATATCGCCGCGGCTGACCGCGGCCTCGCGATGAACGACGGTGGGGCGTCTCTTGCGGATTGCAGCGACGATCCCCGCCGATAGACTGGACTGGTTTTTTGCCATGCCGCTCCCTGTCTTCTGTCTGCATCATTGCGCAAATAGGTCACCGGGCGCCACTGAAAAAGAGCGGTATGGACAAGTTGTTCGCAAGCGCGGCATGGCGCCGCATCGGCGGTGCCATGCCGCATCGTTGCTTTCCCCCTCAGTCTGCCGGCCCGGCGAACAGGATCAGATTCCCGTCGGGATCGAGCACGATGAACGTACGCGCGCCCCAGGGTTCCGTGCGCAATGGCTGATGAAAGCGCACGCCGGCCGTCTGGTAGGCAAGGAACAATTGCTTGATATCGCTGGCTGTATCGAGGGCGATGGCGGCCGACAGCAAGTCTTCGCGCTGCCGGATGTCGCCGACGAAGACCGGTTCGCACACGAGACGCAAGGCAAGCCTGGCGCTGTCCCGGATCACCTGGCCATAGAAGGGCGGATCGCCGTAGACGAAGTCGACGGCAAAGCCGAGCTTCTCGGTGTAGAAGTCGCAAGAGGCCTTGATGTCGGCAACGAACAGCTGCGCGGCCGTCGATTGCAGGACCGGCCGCGACGCGGTCGGATTGGCTTTCATGGTCATTGTCAGGGCTCCTGATCTGAGCGCCTGCCAACTGTCGAAACCGGATTGGCGCGCGATGAGTTCCTGCGCGTCGGCGAGCTTGAACTCCGCCTTGAGAATGGCGTCGTCATCAAGATCGCGGAAGCGTGGCAAGGCAGCCCTGATTTCGGCGGCGACCGGATGGTACCGGTCGCGATGCCATTTGAGGTACTGTTTCGCCTGCTTCTTCAGGTTTTCGAGGTTGGGCATGGGCGCAGCTACGGTTTGTCTTCCGTAGGCGGGCGTCGCCCTTTCAGCCTCAAGCCGATGCGCCCTACGCAGCAACGGGAGAGTGACCGCCAAGGCTCGCGCTGTCAACGTCCCGATCGCGGTGGCGGCGGATATCTGCGCTTGCCGGTCGAACCGCGATACCCTTAGACATAGAGGCCGTTCCAATGCTGCGAAGAGCCCTGCCATGCCTGCCATCTCAATCGACGGTGCCCAGAGGCGCGTTTCAATCGATACGCGCGATCCTGCCTTCTTTCGCGCACCGATCGCGGCCTATGCCGAGATCCACGCCCAGTGTCCGGCCTTCTTCTGGGAGGAGCGGCAGCAATGGTATTTCGCGGGCTACGATCAGGTAAGCGCGCTGCTGCGCGACAGGCGCTTTGGCCGGCAGATCCTGCACGTGGCCACGCGCGAAGAGCTCGGCCTGCCGGCGCCGAAGCCGCACCTGAAGGATTTCGACGCGCTCGAGGCGTATTCCCTGCTCGAACTCGAGCCGCCGGCGCACACGCGGCTGCGCACGCTGGTCAACCGGGCCTTCGTCTCCAGGCAGATCGAGCAGCTGCGGCCGGACATCGAGCGCCTGTCGCATACGCTGATCGACGGTTTTGAGGCCGACGGCGAGGTCGAACTGTTGAAGACCTTTGCCGAAACGCTTCCCGTGACGATCATCGCCCGTATGCTCGGCATCCCCGTCGAGGCGGCGCCCGACCTTCTCGACTGGTCGCACCGCATCGTGCGGATGTATGTCTTTAATCCGAGCTTCGAGACCGAACTCGACGCCAACCAGGCCTGCGCCGATTTTGCCAGCTATCTTAGCGGGATCATCGCCGAGAAGCGCCGCAGGCCCGCCGACGATTTGCTGACACACATGATCACCTCGGAAAAGGATGGCGAGCGGCTGTCGGAGCCAGAATTGGTCTCGACAACGGCCCTGCTCCTCAACGCCGGGCACGAGGCAACGGTGCATCAGATCGGCAATGCGGTCAGGACCATTCTGCAATCCGGGCTATCGGCCGCGGCGATGTTCGCCAATCCTGGGGCGACGGAGCTTGCGGTGGAAGAATGCCTGCGCGTCGCAGCGCCTCTGCATATTTTCCAGCGCTACGCCTTGTCGGACACCGACCTTGACGATGGCATCACGCTGCGAAAGGGCGACAAGATCGGCCTGTTGCTCGGAGCGGCGAACGTGGATCCGAAGAAGTTCACCGATCCGCAAGCTTTCCGGCCGACCCGCGACGAAGGGACCAACGTCTCCTTCGGCGCCGGCCTGCATTTCTGCATCGGCGCGCCGCTCGCCCGGTTGGAGCTCAACATCTCTCTGCCGATCCTGTTTCAGCGACTGCCGAACGTGCGGCTGAAGAACGAGCCCGAGGTGAAGGACGCGTTCCATTTCCACGGGCTGGAGCGCCTCGACCTCGTCTGGTGACCAGCACCGAAGACCGTGCAATCTCCGGTGCCTGTATGGTCACAGGCGGATCACGTAGTCCTTGCGGGTCGTCTCCACCACTTCCCAGGTGCCTTCGAAGCCGGGGCGCAGGATCATGCTGTCGCCGGCTTTGAGATGCGCCGCCTCGCCGCCATCCTGCGTGACGATCGAATAGCCGGAGATGATGTGGAAATACTCCCACTCCTCGTAGACGATCCGCCATTTGCCCGGCGTCGATTCCCAGACCCCGGCATAGAGGCCGCCTTCGGCTTCCTCGAGGTTCCAGGTCCGGAACTGTGGCGCCCCAGAGATCAGCCGATCCGCAGCGGGCGTGCCGGTTTCCGGTTCGAGAGACGACAGATCGAACTTCTGCATGTTCGTCATGGTGGCACCCTTGCGAAGGGCGCGCTGAAGCGCCCCTCGCGGCTAGTGTTTCAGAGCTTTGCCAGCGACTGTTCGAGATCGGCGATGATGTCGGAGACATCCTCGATGCCGACCGAGAGACGCACGACGTCAGGACCGGCACCGGCCGCCACCTGCTGTTCGGGCGTCAGCTGGCGATGGGTGGTCGAGGCCGGGTGAATGACGAGCGAGCGCGTGTCGCCGATGTTGGCAAGGTGCGAGAACATTTCCAGCCCCTCGACGAAGCGCTTGCCGGCCTCGTAACCGCCCTTGAGGCCGAAGGTGAAGACGGCACCGGCTCCCTTCGGGGAATAGCGCTGCTGCAGGGCGTGGTTGGGATCGTCCTCCAAGCCCGCATAGTTGACCCACGACACCTTGTCGTTCGTCTTCAACCACTTGGCGACCGCAAGCGCGTTGTCGCAATGGCGTTGCATGCGCAGCGGCAGGGTCTCTGAGCCGGTCGCCAGCATGAAGGCATTGAAGGGCGAGATCGCCGGGCCGAAGTCACGCAGGCCGAGAACGCGCGCGGCGATGGCAAAGGCGATGTTGCCGAAGGTCTGGTGCAGCACGACGCCCGCATACTCCGGACGCGGCTCCGACAGCATCGGATACTTGCCCGACTTCGACCAGTCGAAGGTGCCGCCATCGACGATGACGCCGCCCATGGAGTTGCCGTGGCCGCCGATGAACTTCGTCAGCGAGTGCACGACGATGTCGGCGCCATGCTCCAGCGGCCGCAAGAGGTAGGGCGTCGCCATGGTGTTGTCGACGATCAGCGGCAGATCGTGCTTGCGGGCAACCTCGGCAATGGCGGCAATGTCGACGAAGGTGCCACCGGGGTTGGCGAGGCTCTCGATGAAGATCGCCTTGGTGCGCCGGTCGATCTTCGCCTCGAAGGAAGCCGGATCGGCAGGATCGGCCCAGCGGACCTGCCAGTCGAAGGACTTGAAGGCGTGGCCGAACTGGTTGACCGAGCCGCCATAGAGCCGGTTGGCGGCGACGAAATTGTCACCCGGGCTCATCATCGTGTGGAAGACGAGAAGCTGGGCGGCATGCCCCGAAGCGACCGCGACGGCCGCCGTGCCGCCTTCGAGCGCCGCAAGTCGCTCTTCCAGCACCGCCTGGGTCGGGTTCATGATGCGGGTATAGATGTTGCCGAACTGCTGGAGGCCGAACAGTGCCGCGGCATGGTCGGTGTCGTTGAAGACGAAGCTCGTCGTCTGGTAGATCGGCGTCGCCCGCGCGCCCGTGGTCGGGTCGGGCTGCGCCCCCGCATGGATTGCGAGCGTGTTGAAACCTGGATTGTCTTTCGTCATCTACCCCTCCCGTGATCGAAACGCGGCCGCCTGCTGGCGCGCCAGAAACGTTCTATCACCTTGAATCTGCGCGGTATCCGCGAGCGAACTTCCGCGGATCTGGGCGGAAGCCGCGGCACTATTCCAGAGCCTTGGCGCGCGGTCAAAGAGGTTTTTCTCGAAACTGACGGTTGCGGAGACGTCAGCAGATCTCAGCCGGGGTCAGCCGATCAGGCGCGGATACTCGATCGCCGGACAGCGGTCCATGACCACCTTGATACCGGCTGCCTCCGCTTTTGCCGCCGCCCCATCATGGTGCACGGAAAGCTGGCCCCAGATCGCCTTCGGCAGCGCCTCGAGCGCGAGAATCTCGTCGACGAGCGCCGGCAAGGCGTCTGCGGCGCGGAAGACATCGACCATGTCGATCGGTTCCTTGATGTCGGCCAGCCTGCCGACCACGGCCTGGCCCTGGATCGACTTGCCGACATGCCCGGGATTGATCGGGATCACCCGGTAGCCCTTACGCAGCAGAAACGCCATGACCCGATGGCTCGGACGCTCAGGATTGGGCGAAGCGCCGACGAGGGCGATCGTCTTGGTCTCGCGCAAAATGTCGGCGAGATAATAGTCCGGGTAAGCGTCGTGGTTCATCTGCGGCTTCGGATCCGTTCGTGTTAAACGGTCGTATAATGATGGCGGGGTCGGCCAAGTCAACCGTGCGCCCCGTTCGTCCCCCGTCAAAGATTGCCGCTTGCGCAAGACTTTCCGGTTGCTTTTGCGCCCGTGCGGCGCGACAAGCATCACAAAGCCTGCCACATCGTTTTCCGAGGTCTCATCTTGCCTGTTGAAGTCATTGCGCTCGTCCTGTTCGGGGCGTTGTTGCACGCGACCTGGAATGCACTGGTCAAGGCGGGCTCGGAAAAATCGCTCGACGCGGCGATGATCGCGCTCGGGGCCGCGGTCGTGGCAATCCCCTTCCTCCCCTTCCTGCCGCTGCCTCAGCCGGAAGCCTGGCCCTATATCCTCGTCTCGGCGCTGTTCCAGTTCGCCTATTTCCAGCTCGTCGCCGCTTCCTACCGCGCCGGCGACATCGGCCTCGTCTATCCGCTGATGCGCGGCACCGCGCCGCTGATCGTTGCGGCCACCAGCGGCGCGCTGATCGGCGAAGAACTCACCTTCGGCACGTTGCTCGGCATCCTGACGATCTCCGCCGGCGTGCTGACGCTCGCCTTCGAGTCCAGGAAGGGCGGCAAGAACGCGATCGTGCTCGCCCTTCTCAACGCCTGCGTCATCGCCAGCTACACCTATGTCGACGGTATCGGGGCGCGCGTCTCGGGCAACGCGATCTCCTATACGCTTTGGATGGCGTTGCTGCCGCCGGTGCTATTGTTCACCTGGGCCTTTGCCCGCCGCGGCATCAAGCCGGTCGCCCGCCACGTCTACAAGAACTGGTGGCGTGGCCTCATCGGCGGCGCTGGCTCGATCGGAGCCTATGGCCTGGCGCTCTGGGCCATGACCAAGGCGCCGGTCGCAACCGTCGCGGCGCTCCGCGAAACCTCGATCCTCTTTGCCGTGGTGATCTCGGTCGTGTTCCTCAAGGAGCCGGTCAGCATCTGGCGCATCGCGGCTGCCTGCGTGATCGCACTCGGCGCGCTGCTATTGAAGCTCGCCTGAGCCTCAGTCGTCCTTCCATTCCGGCATGCGCTTGCCGAGGAATGCGCCGATACCGTCCTCGGCATCACGCGCGAGCATGTTCTCGACCATGACGCCGACGGCGTATTCATAGGCCTCCGGCATGTTCATTTCCGCCTGGCGATAGAAGGCTTCCTTGCCGATCTTCAGCGCCTGCGGCGACTTCGAGGCGATCACGGCAGCGTACTTGTCGACCACCTGTCGCAGGTATTGCTGCGGCACGATGCGGTTGACGAGGCCGAAATCCTTGGCGGTCGAGGCGTCGATGGTCTCGCCGGTCAAGAGCATCTCCATCGCCTGCTTGCGGTGTGCGGCACGTGTCAGAGCGACCATCGGCGTCGAGCAGAAGAGGCCGATATTGACGCCCGGCGTGCAGAAGGTGGAGCTGTCGGTGCAGATCGCCAGGTCGCAGCTCGCCACCAGTTGGCAGCCGGCCGCGGTCGCGAGCCCGTCGATTTCGGCGATGACGGCCTGCGGCAGCCGATTGATCTTCAGCATCAGGTCGGCGGCAAGGCGGATCGTTCGTTCGAAGAAGGCCCTGCCCCGATCGTCGCCCCCACGATGCGCCGTCATTTCCTTGAGATCGTGGCCGGCGGAAAACAGCTTGCCCGTCGCGGCGAGTACGACGACCTTGATGTCTTTGGAGGCGGCAATCGCATCGAACTCGGCGTGCAGCGCCTCCATCATGGCGATCGACAATACATTGGCCGGCGGGTTGTTGAGCGTCAGCCGCAAGACGGGTCCAGACTGTTCACGCAGCAGCAGGCCATTCGGCTCTTCCTTCTTGAACGATACGACATCGGCCATGGTCTTCTCCTGAAACTTGAACTGGCTTGGTGGTACGCCGGGCGGGCGTGCGGCGCAAGGTGACCGGAGAACTGGTCGGCGCATTGCGTCTTAGACCTTTTTCCGCCTTGCGTCCGACCGCCTGCCGGTTTCAGGTGGCGGCCAGCCATATTGAAGGATGCATCGCATGACCATCGCGCCGATCATGACCGTCGACGACCTCAACCGCTTTCTCGACACGGATTTCCCGCAGGTCCACACCGACGGCAAGGTCTTTCACGTCACGGCGGTCGGCCCGGGCTTTGCCACCATGCGGCTCGATCCGAACGAACGGCACGTCCGCCCGGGCGGTACCGTCTCGGGCCCCACCCTCTTCGCCCTTGCCGACGTTTCCGCCTATATCGCGCTGATCGCGCACATCGGTCCGGTCGCGCTCGCGGTCACCACCAACCTCAACATCAACTTCCTGCGCAAGCCTGAGCCGGAACCGCTCGAATGCACCTGCCGGATCCTCAAGCTCGGCAAGCGGCTCGCCGTTCTCGACGCGTCGATCGTCAAGGTCGGCGACGACGATCTCGTCGCGCACGCAACCGCGACCTACTCGATTCCGCCGCGCTAATTTGTGGTAACAAAATACCTCACTACTAACATATTGTTTTTACTAATCTTTATTTCCACCGTGCAGATTTCGCGTTCTTGACGCTTGTTTCGCGCTTGCGTATAAGCTGCCGCAGATCGCGGTCCCCAAAGGGCCGCTTTCTCTTTTGTCCGGGAAACCGGGCAAAACCAAGCAACAAGAAACGCCCAACGGTTCGCCGTTCGGGTCCAAAGAAAGAGTTTTGATATGGCAACCTTCGTTCAGAAGCCTGCAGAGGTGGAGAAGAAGTGGATCATCATCGACGCCGAAGGCCTCGTTGTTGGTCGCCTCGCTTCCCTCATCGCAAACCGCCTGCGCGGCAAGCACAAAGCTACCTTCACCCCGCATGTTGACGACGGCGACAACGTCATCGTCATCAACGCCGAGAAGGCAGTTCTGACGGGCAAGAAGTACACCGACAAGAAGTACTACTGGCACACCGGCTACCCCGGCGGCATCAAGGAGCGCACCGCTCGCCAGATCATCGAAGGCCGCTTCCCGGAGCGCGTCATCGAGAAGGCCGTCGAGCGCATGGTTCCGCGCGGTCCGCTCGGCCGTCGCCAGATGAAGAACCTGCGCGTATACGCAGGCGCCAACCACCCGCATGAAGCACAGCAGCCGACCGTCCTCGACGTCGCCAAGCTGAACAGCAAGAACACAAGGAGCGCCTGATAATGGCTGACCTTTCCGCTCTCAAGGACATCGCCACGACCGCGGAACCGGCTGCTCCGGTTCACGTCAAGAAGGTCGACGCCCAGGGTCGCTCCTACGCGACCGGCAAGCGTAAGGACGCTGTCGCCCGCGTATGGGTCAAGCCGGGTTCCGGCAAGATCACCATCAACGGCAAGCCCTACTCGGACTACTTCGCCCGTCCGGTTCTGCAGATGATCCTGCAGCAGCCGATCGTCGCAGCTGCCCGTGACGGCCAGTTCGACATCGACGCGACCGTCGCTGGCGGTGGTCTTTCCGGCCAGGCCGGTGCCGTTCGTCACGGCATCTCCAAGGCACTCACCTACTTCGAACCGGGCCTGCGCTCGGTCCTGAAGCGTGGTGGCTTCCTCACCCGCGACAGCCGCGTGGTCGAGCGTAAGAAGTACGGCCGTGCGAAGGCACGTCGTTCGTTCCAGTTCTCGAAGCGTTAATCGCTTCCAAACTGCGACTTGGAAAGGCGGGGCTATGCTCCGCCTTTTTTTGTTATTGTGCCCACACGAATCGACAGCGTCGCAACGCCGATCTTCCGAGGCCCCCATGGCAAATCCATCCGTCGCCAAGACCCCTGAGCCGCCCTATTACATCGTCACCTTCTCGTCGCATCGAACGGCCGGCGACCATGGCTACGGCAACATGGGAGAGGAAATGGAACGGCTCGCGCGCGAACAACCGGGCTTTCTCGGGCTTGAAAGCGTGCGCGGCGCCGACGGCTTCGGCATCACCAATTCCTACTGGTCGGACGAGGAAAGCATCGCCGCGTGGAAAAGCGACGTCCGCCATCTGACCGCCCAGCGGCTTGGCCGCGAGCGCTGGTACGAGGATTATCAGGTGCGCGTCGGAAAGATCGAACGGCAATACGGGTTCGAGCGCTCCTAATTCCCTGCCATCCCTCGGCCGGTTCTAGATCGGCAGCTCCGTCGTCGACTTGAGCTCCCGCAGGACGAAGCTCGACACCACGGTGCGCACATGCGGGTTGCGCATCAGGTAGCGCGTCATGAAGACGTCGTAGCTCTCGACGTCGTTGGCACGGATCTTCAGCATGTAATCGAACGTGCCGGATAGGGCATAGCATTCCATGATTTCCGGCCGGTCACGCACGACCGCCGAGAAGGCAGCAATCGCCTCGTCGTGGTGATCCTCGAGCGTCACATGGGCGATGATGCAGAGTTTCAGATCAAGCTTTGTCGGATCGAGCAGCGCCACCCGCTTGCGAATGACGCCCTCGGCCTCCAGCTCCTGCAACCGTCGCCAGGCCGAGCTTTGCGACATGCCGGCTTTCTCGGCGAGGTCGGAGAGCGACTGGCCGCTATCGGCCTGAATCAGCCGCAGCAGCCTTCGAACCGGCTGAAGATTTTCTTTCATATCGGACGGCATTTCGGATTTTCCTCCCGCCAGCAGGCCTCCACCTGGCAACTGTGGAACAAATACTCGCTCCATCCGCGATACAATTGCAACAGGAGAAGTGTTCTGGCGAATGAGGAGACGTCATGACCAAGGAAAGCACATACACCGCCAGGCTGCCGGAGCCTGACGGTACCTATCTCTACACCCCGGAAGAGGATGCGATCTGGGGAGAGCTTTACCAGAGGCAGATGAGGCTTCTGGCCGACAAGGCGTGCGACGAATATCTGGAAGGTGCCAGGACGCTCGATCTCGGCCCTGATCACGTGCCGCAGTTGAAGGACGTCAACCGGCGCCTTGCCGAAACCACCGGCTTTGGCGTCGAAGGCGTTCCGGCGCTCATTCCGCCGTCCCGTTTCTACGAGCTTCTGTCCCAGGGCAAGTTTCCGCTGGCCACCTTCATCCGCCGTCGCGAGCACATCGACTACATTGAAGAGCCCGACATCTTTCACGAAGTCTTCGGCCACTGCCCGCTCCTGACCAACCAGAGCTACGCCAATTTCGTGCGCCGCTTCGGCGAGAAGGCGGTCTCGCTCGGCAAGGGCTATTCCTGGCACATGTTCCGGATCTTCTGGTTCACCGTCGAGTTCGGCCTCATCAACACGCCGAAGGGCCGCCGCTGCTATGGCGCCGGCATCGTGTCTTCGCCGAACGAGACACGCAATGCCATGGAAACATCAGGCATCGAGTTTCGCCCGTTCGACCTGATGACCGTGCTCAGAACACCCTATCGCATCGATATCGTCCAGCCGATCTATTACGTGATCGACAGCTTCGCCCAGCTCGAAACGATTATCGAAGAGGATATCGCCGCGCGCATCACCGAAGCGAAGGCGCTCGGCGACTTCGCCCCGACCTACGAGGCCAAGGCCTCGTAACTGCCGAAGAATTGGCCGGCAGGGCCTTGCCTTGCCGGCAACGATTGTCCAACGTCTCGCCACGAGAGGGAGAGCGGAATGGCCGGCCATCGCGCCGACATCCGCCCAGGCAAGAGGCGGGACATGGCCAACAGGACAATCGATCACGCGCTGACGGCGCGCTCGCTCACATCGGCGGCATCCGATCCGACGCATGCCGGCATTCTCTCCTTCATGCGCCGAAAGTACTCCAAGCAACTGAAAGGCGTCGACGCCGTCGTCTGGGGCATTCCCTTCGACGCCGCCACCTCGAACCGCCCCGGTGCCCGTTTCGGGCCGCAGGCGATCCGCCGCGCTTCGGCGATCTTCGACAACGATCCGCAATACCCGTTCGAGCGCGACCTCTTCGCGGAGATGGCGACGATCGACTATGGCGACTGCCTGCTCGACTACGGCAATCACCAGAAGACGCCGGCAACGATCGAGCGCGAGGCGGCGAAGATCCTGAAGAGCGGCGCCTATCTGCAGACGCTCGGTGGCGACCACTTCGTCACCTATCCGATCCTGAAGGCACAGGCAGCCATCCACGGCCCCCTCGCCCTCGTTCAGTTCGACGCCCATCAGGACACCTGGCCGGACGAGCGCGGGCGGATCGACCACGGCTCCTTCGTCGGCCGTGCGGCGCGCGAGGGCCTGATCGACACGGACGCGTCGATCCAGATCGGCATCCGCACCCATGCGCCTGACGATTGCGGCATCCGCATCCTCTATGGCTATGACGTCGAGGATATGAGCGCCGCCGAGATTGCCGAGACGATCATAAGGCAAGTCGGCGAGCGCAAGGCGTACCTTACCTTCGATATCGACTGCCTCGACCCGGGTTACGCCCCTGGCACCGGCACACCTGTCGCCGGTGGTCCGTCGAGCGCCAAGATCCTCTCGGTGCTGCGCAAGCTCGGCGCGCTCACAATCGTCGGCAGCGATGTCGTCGAAGTGGCGCCGGCCTACGACCACGCGGACGTCACCGCGATCGCCGGCGCGACGGTTGCCATGTACATGCTGGGGCTGCACGCCGAAAAGCTTGCCGAGCGCGCGCCGCTGCGCTGAGATTGAGCGCTGCCGTTGCGACCAAGGGCAGCTGCTTGTATAGGAACTGACGGGGCTGGCGGCGGTCCGCCCGCCTGTTGAGAAATTGATTCAATTCTATGCCAGACTGATTCTGGAACGATCCGTAAGACACTGGCAGAACGGGAAAATCATGAAACCGAAGATCTTCATCGATGGCGAACACGGCACCACGGGCCTGCAGATCCGCACCCGCATGGCCGGCCGTAGCGATCTCGAACTGCTTTCCATTCCGGAAGCGGAACGACGCAACGCCGCGATGCGCGAAGATCTCCTGAACGAGGCCGACATCGCGATCCTGTGCCTGCCGGACGACGCCTCGCGCGAGGCGGTTTCGATGGTTTCCGGTAACAACAAGGTCCGCATCATCGACACGTCGACCGCGCACCGCATCGCGCCCGACTGGGCCTATGGCTTTGCCGAAATGGACAATGCGCAGCCGGCAAAGATCCGCGACGCGCGCCATGTCGCCAACCCCGGCTGCTATCCGACGGGCGCGATCGGCGTGATCCGGCCGCTGCGCCAGGCCGGCATCCTGCCCGACGGTTACCCGGTCACGGTCAATGCGGTTTCCGGCTATACCGGCGGCGGCAAGCAGATGATCGCGCAGATGGAAGACGAGACCAATGCGGAGCACATCAGCGCGCCGCACTTCCTCTACGGCCTGACGCTCAAGCACAAGCACGTGCCCGAAATGAAGATGCACGGCCTGCTCGATCGCGCGCCGGTCTTTGCCCCCTCGGTCGGCAAGTTCGCGCAGGGCATGATCGTCCAGGTGCCGCTCTATCTCGAAGACCTCGCCGCCGGCGCAACGCTCGAGACGATCCACGCCGCCCTCGTCGCACACTATGCCGGCCAGTCGATCGTCGAGGTCGTGCCGCTTGCGGAAAGTGAAAAGCTCGCGCGCATCGACGCCACCGAGCTTGCCGGCAAGGATACGATGAAGCTCTTCGTCTTCGGCACCAGCGGCGGCAATCATGTCAACCTCGTCGCCCTGCTCGACAATCTCGGCAAGGGCGCCTCGGGTGCAGCCGTCCAGAACATGGACCTGATGCTGTCTGCCTGATCGGCAAATGCGTTGCAAAACAAAAGACCCCGGCGAGCCGCTCGCCGGGGTCTTTCTGTTGACGGCATCCAGATTGATGTCAGTCCCGATACGCGATCGCCGTCGGCCGCGGATACTCGCCGTAGAAGCCGCGCCAGTGGGCGATGGCGAAGCCGAGCACGACCAGCGCGCCGCCCTGGTGCGCCACGCCCCAGCCGATCGGCACCTGCAAGACCAGCGTGGTGATGCCGATCACCGCCTGGACGCTGATCAGCAGGAACAGCAGCACCGATCGCCGCGCATGGGTGGTCTCGGGCGCTGCCCGCAGCGAGGCGATCATGTGCATCAGCGCGAAGGCGAAGAGCACATAGGCGCCGACGCGGTGGACGAACTGCACCGTCTTCGGGTTCTCGAACAGGTTGATCCACCAGGGCTGCTGCAGGAACAGGTCCTGCGGGATGATCGCGCCATCCATCAGCGGCCAGGTGTTGTAGCTGAAGCCGGCGTCGAGACCTGCGACCAGCGCGCCGAGGTAGATCTGGAACAGGCTGAAGATGGCGATGATAGCAGCCATCTTGCGCGAGCGGTCGGTCGGCGCCGTGTCGTTGGAATGAGAACTCAGCCCGCGGAAAATCCACATGCAGGCGGCAAAGATCAGACAGGCGATGACGAGATGCGTCGCCAGCCGATACTGGCTGACCTCGGTGCGCTCGACGAGACCCGAGGAAACCATCCACCAGCCGATGAACCCCTGGAAACCGCCAAGCGCGAGGATACCGAGAAGCGGCATCCGCAGCCGGCGCTCGACCTTCCCGGTGAACCAGAAATAGGCAAGCGGCAAGGCGAAGATCAAGCCGATGGTGCGGGCCAGCAGCCGGTGCGCCCATTCCCACCAGAAGATGGTCTTGAATTGTTCCACCGTCATGCTGTTGTTCATCTGCTGGTATTGCGGAATGCGCTGGTAGAGCTGGAACTCCTCTTCCCACTCTGCGGCCGAAAGCGGCGGGATGACGCCGTGGATCGGCTTCCATTCGGTGATCGACAGGCCCGATTCCGTCAGCCGCGTCGCGCCGCCGACGAGCACCAGGGCAAAGAGCGTAAAGAGCACGACGGCCAGCCAGCCGCGGATCTGCCGGCGATTGCGGTCGGTCTTGCCGATCTCGTTTCGAAGCATTTGTTCAGTCGCCAATTCGACGCCGGCCATCATGTTCCCTCTGGTGTCGCAGGGTTGTCGGCGGCGCAACCGGACGGATCAACGGTCGCACCTTCAGGAAAGCCGTTGATTTGCACCAGAGCGGCATGCAAAACAAGGCCGAAACCTTTGCGGCATGCGGTCGCGGCCGTCCGCGTCCATTTGTCCCTGTGAAAGATATGAAATGCCCGTACGCCTCAGAAAGCTGATCGGCACGATCCTGATCATCATCCTCGTCGTCGTCTATGCACTGGCCGCCGTCACCTTTGCCTCGCTGCTGCTCGGTGCCGCCCCCTGGTACGTGCATCTGGCCTACTTCTTCTTCACCG
The DNA here is from genome assembly GCF_002940685.1 of Ensifer adhaerens. Taxonomy (GTDB): domain Bacteria; phylum Pseudomonadota; class Alphaproteobacteria; order Rhizobiales; family Rhizobiaceae; genus Ensifer; species Ensifer adhaerens_E. The sequence goes on from NZ_PNFP01000009.1 coordinate 117,451, forward strand.
GGCTGCTCTGGATCTTGCCGGCGATGCTGATTATCAAATGGATGGAAAAGCCGGCGCGCGACCGCTGAGCCTGAGCGCGGCAGCCATTCGAGGAGACGCCCGTGAAACTTGCGGTCATCGCTGATATCCATGGCAACGATCTCGCACTCGAGGCCGTGCTCGCCGACATTGGCGCGCTCGGCATCACCGACATCGTCAATCTCGGCGACCACTTGAGCGGTCCGCTCAATGCGGCGCGTACCGCCGACATCCTCATCGAGCGGGAGATCCTCTCGATCCGGGGCAATCACGATCGTTATCTCGTGACGATCGATCCCCGCGACCTGCCGCTGTCGGATCGCACAGCCTACGATCAATTGCAGCCACGGCATCGTGAGTGGCTCGCCACCCTGCCCGTCGCGCACGTCCACGAAAACACGTTCTTCCTGTGCCACGCGACGCCGACCAACGACGAAACCTACTGGCTGGAGGCATTGACGGCCGACGGCACCGTCCATATGGCGCAGCGTTCGGCCATCGAGGCGAAAGCAGCCGGCATCGATTATCCGGTTATCCTGTGCGGACACACCCATATCCAGCGCGCCGTGCGGCTTTCCGACGGCCGGCTCGTCGTCAATCCCGGCAGCGTCGGCTGCCCCGGCTATGACGACGACCAACCGGTGCCGCACAGGGTCGAGGCAGGTTCGCCGGACGCACGCTACGCCATCGTCGAGCGGGCGGTTTCCGGGTGGCACGTCACCTTCCGCAGCGTCCCCTATGACTGGATGGCGATGTCTCGGCTTGCGGCCAGCCGCAACCGCATGGAATGGGAAAAGGCATTGGCCACGGGCTTTCTCGATTAAAATCTGCGAGCACTTCACATGCCTCGCTTCACGCTTTGCTAACCGCGTTCGCCGGTTCTTCCCAATCGGCTTCATAAGTATTCCCGAATTAAAGCGATCGTAGCGGGCTTGAGGTTCAATCACTCCGCAACAAGGACCGGACGGCAGCCGCAATGACGAACTCGGAAATCACCATGGACGGCTCCGGCGATAGCCGCGCGCATGCGTCCCTGCGTGCAGGCCCGACCGAGGCCGCAGGCCGTTTCGAGGTCTCCCTACACCCCAGCATGGAGCCGCTCGAAGCCGAGTGGCGCATGCTCGACGGCCTTTCCGGCAACTCGCTGCACCATGCCTATCAATGGTGCCGCGCCTGGGCCGCGAACCACGCAAGCCACCTGGCGCTGCTGCGGGTTACGTTCGACGGCGAACTCCTCCTCATCCTGCCGCTCGAGGTGAAGCAGGGGCGCCTGTTTCGAACGGCCCGCCTTATCGGCACGGAGCACAGCAACCTCAACACCGGCCTCTTCGCGCACAACGCCTCGGGCGTCATCACCTCGCCCGCGCGTGCCGACGCGCTCGCCGGGGCGATTAGCGGCGCGCTGCGTGGTCTTGCCGACATCGTCATGCTCGACCGTCTGCCGGGCAACTGGCGCGGCGCCCCCAACCCGTTCGCCCTGCTTCCAGGCGTTGCAAATCCCAACCCGTCGTTTCAGCTTCCGCTGCTTGGCAGCATTCAGCCCACACTGGCGCAGATCAACGCCAAGCGCCGACGCAAGAAGATGCGCACGTCCGAGCGCCGTCTGGCGGAAATGGGTGGCTACGACTACGTGATTGCCCGCACCCGCGATGAGGCTCACGCGCTGCTCGATACCTTCTTTCGGCAGAAGGCGGAGCGCTTTGCGACGCTCGGCCTTCCCGATGTCTTCCGGGACCCGGAAACGCAGGCATTTTTCCACGCGCTCGCCGCCCGTGTGGACGACGACGTGCATCTCATGGAACTCAATGCCATTCGCCTCCGGGGCGAGCATGACGGCCGGATCGTCGCTGTCGCCGGGCTTTCTCGCAAGGCGGATCACGTGATCTGCCAGTTCGGATCGATCGACGAGGCGCTGGCCGGTGATGCCAGTCCGGGTGAATTGCTGTTCTACCGCATGATCGAGCGCCTGTCGGCCGAAGGCGTACGCCTGTTCGACTTCGGCGTCGGCGACCAGCCCTACAAGCGTTCCTGGTGCTCGATCGAAACGCCGCTGCGCGATATCGTCTTGCCGGTGACGCTCGCCGGCCGGCTCGCAAGCCTGCGGCATCATCTCGTCGTGCGGGCAAAAAGGATGATCAAGGCGAACAGCGCGATTTACGCCCGCATCCAGCGCACGCGGCGGCGCAGGCAGGGCAAGACCTTCGTCAACGGCGCAGACTGAGCACGCGGTCTCAAGGCACGCCCCCTGGGCGCGCGGTGGCCGATGACCGGCGCCGCTTACGCAGCGTCGCGGTCCGGGTAGTCGGGATCCGATTGCACCTGACCCGTCATCAGCACGATGTCGCGATAGCCGGCAGCACCGAAACTGGTCAGCACCTCGACGATGCGTTCGTCGCTCACCGACGGCGCCGACAGGATGATTTCCGCGCCATCGCGGCCGGCGATCTTCTCGACAGCCATTTCGTCAGCCGGGCCGCATTCGAGCAGGACAAGATCATAGGCGTTGGTCAGGGCGTCGATGATCATCTTCAGCCGCTCGATGCCGCGCATCGCCTGACGCGGATCGGCATCGCCCTGAGGAATGATATGGGCGTCGGAAAAACGATCCGCGTGGATCGTGTCCGTGAACGGCACCTCCCCTGCGAGCAGGTTGGTGATCCCCGGAAGCTGCTGCGCGCGTGCCATCAGGCGTGTCGGGCAGGCCGAACCCGTCAGGTCGATCAGCACGACCTTCAACTCCTCTTCGGCCAGCAACCGCGCCAGCATCACCGTGGCGGTGGAGCCCTCGTCGCCGCCCGGCGATACCGAAATCGCAACGCGCACATTGGTGGCGCGCAGATGCTCGGCGACGGCCTCGATCGAGAAATCCGCCTCGGCGGCCTCTCCTGTCTCTTGCGCGAGCGGTGATGTGTCCGCCGCCGGCGGCTGGTCGACCGCGTCATCGACGGCGGGCGAAACCGCAGGCGAGGCCTCGGCCATCGCGACCGGCGGCAGATCGGCGACGCTCGCGGCAAGCGCCGGCCGCGGGCGGACCGGTGTTCGCTCACCCGTTGCCGAGACGGGCCGCAGTGCCCGTCCGCTGAAAAGCTCGCCAAGCATGATGGCGACGCAGGTCAAGAGGAATGTGGCAAGCGCCGCAACGATCGTGATCGGCAGCACCTTCGGAAAGCTCGCGCCGGTTGGAACCACGGCACTCGAAATGACGCGCGCATCGGCCGGTGTCGCGTTCTCGACCGTGCGCGATGTCGCCTCGCGATAGCGTGCGAGATAGGTCTCCAGCAATTGCCGCTGCGCGGTCGCTTCACGCTCGAGCGCGCGCAGCCCCACCTCTTCCTCGCCGGCCTGCGCCGACTGCGCCTTCAGCGCATTCAGCTGCTGGGTCAACTGCTGTTCGCGCAGTTCGCCGACCTTCGCCTCGTTTTCGAGGCTCGTCAGGATCTTGCGGGTCTCCGTGCTGATCTGGCCGCGAATGCCCTCGAGCTGCGACTTCAGCGCCTTCAGGCGTGGATGGCCATCGAGCAGGGTCGTCGAAAGATCGGCGACCTGCGCCTGGAGATTGGCCTCGGTCTCCTTCAACCGCTGGATCATCTGGGAACCGACGACGTCGGCAATGGTGTCGGGCGCGCGGCCGCTCGCAAGCGCCGAACGCACGCCGGCGGCACGCGCCTCGGCATTGGCGCGCTCGCCGCGTACCCGGGTCAGCTCCGTCGAAATGTCCGTCAGCTGCCGCGTCGCAAAGTTCGTGGTCTCGCCGGTCGGCAACAGGTCGGACGAGGCGCGATAGGCTGCCACCTTCGCCTCGGCATCCCGCACCTTCTCACGCAGATTGGCGATCTCCGGCTCGAGCCAGCGCGTCGCCTCGGAATTGGTGTCGAGCTTTGCGCCGCTCTGAAGTGCCAGGAAGACCTTCGCCATCTCGTTGGGCACGGCGGCCGCGAGCTGGCGATCCTTGGAGGTGAAGCCGATCGCGATCACCCGCGACTTCTCCACCTGATAGACCTGCAGTTTGTCGGAGAATTCCTTGAGCACCCTCTCCTCGGGCGGCATCTCCAGCGGGTTCTTCTTGAGCCCGAGCATGACGAGAAGATCCGAAAGCGCCGAGGGCGCCGACGACGGATCGAATTCCTTGAGCTCGTAGAGCTTCATGTTGCGGGCGACCTGCTTGATGAGGTCGGCCGACTTGAGCACCTGCACCTGGCTGAGGATGCCGGATTCGTCGAAGACGCGGTCGGCGCCGGCCTGCGAGGCCTGGTTGGGGCCGCTGAACTCCGGCTCGCGCGATTCGATGAGCACGCGGGTTTCGCTCTGATAATCCGGCGCGATCATCTTCGCGGCGCCGAAGGCAAGCGCCGCGACACCGGCGGTGGCGAGCAAAACCTTGACGCGCCGATCCCAGACGGCGCGAAACAGGCCGCCGAGGTCGATATCCACATCCTGCTGTGCGCCGCCGCTTCCCGACATGCTCCTGGCTCCGAACCTTCAAATCTCGCCGGACCGTAAAGGAACATGGTAACGCAAGGGTTAATGCGATCAACCTACGGACGATATAGGACCGGTGGCGGTGCCAGCCTCCCGCGAAAATTCTACTGCGAGTTTACCGCCTATTAACCCTAACGGATCGATAACGTCACAAAAGCTGGTCGTTTCCGGAGCCTATGAACCGCATGTCCACCGCAGCTATCAAGACGGGTCTCGCGATCACAGCGGCAGCGCTGTCGATGTTGCTCGGCGGCTGCACGAGCTACCAGCCCGCACCCAAGGCCTTCAGCGAAGCCACGATCCAGCCCTACCGGCTCGACAGCGGCGACCGGCTGCGCATCAATGTCTTTGAACAGGCCGGTCTCAGCGGCACCTACACGGTCGATCAGGCCGGCTACGTCGCCTTCCCCTTGATCGGCACCGTCGCCTCGCGCGGCAGGACCCTGCCCGAACTCGAGGGCACGATCGCCGCCAAGCTGAAACAAGGCTATCTGCGCGATCCTGACGTCACGATCGAGGTCGATCGCTACCGTTCCGTCTTCATCATGGGCGAAGTCGGCCAGGCCGGCCAATACGCCTACGTGCCCGGCATGACGGTGCAGAACGCGATCGCGGTCGCCGGCGGCTTCTCCCCGCGCGCCAACCAGTCAAACGCCGACATCACGCGCAAGATCAATGGCCGCATCATCACCGGCCGGGTGCCGATCACCGACGCGGTTCTTGCCGGCGACACGATCTATGTTCGCGAACGCCTGTTCTGACCTCGATGCAACAAGAGCGGCCCTTGCGCATCATCCACTGCTTCAGGTCGCCTGTGGGCGGGATATTCCGCCACGTTCGCGACCTGGCCGAGGCGCATGCCAAGGCTGGCCATGAAGTCGGCATCCTCTGCGACAGCACGACAGGCGGCAGCCACGAGGATCGGCTGTTCGACGAAATCCGCCCCCATCTGGCGCTCGGCCTCACACGGATGCCGATCCATCGCTCGGTCGGGCCACAGGATTTTGCCGCGCTCTGGCGCGGCTACAAGGAAATCAGAAGTTTGCGACCGGATGTGTTGCATGGGCACGGCGCCAAAGGCGGCGTCATTGCCCGGCTCATCGGTTCAGCCTTGCGGGTCAACAGGTATCGCGTAGCCCGCCTCTATTCGCCGCATGGCGGCAGCCTGCACTACCGCCCCGGCTCCATGACCGGACGGTTGATCTTCCCGGCGGAACGGATCCAGCAGCGGATTACGGACGCCCTCGTCTTCGTCTGCGATTTCGAGCGGCAAACCTATTTCGCAAAGGTCGGCAAGCCGCGCGAACGCAACGAGCTGATCTACAACGGCATCGACGACCGGGAGTTCGAAATCGTCCCGCCCAGTCCGGATGCGGTCGACTTTCTCTATATCGGCATGATGCGGGACCTGAAGGGTCCCGATCTCTTTGTGGAAGCATTCGCGCAGACCGAAAGGCTTGTCGGCAGGCCGTTGTCGGCGCTGATGATCGGCGACGGTCCGCAGCAGCAGGAATATATCGACCTGGTACTGCAGCAGGGTCTCGGCCGCCGCATCCGCATGCAACCGGCGATGAAGACGCGGGAGGCTTTCGCACTGACGCACAACATCGTCGTTCCCTCGCGCGCCGAATCCATGCCCTACATCGTGCTTGAGGCACTGGCGGCGCGAAAGCCAGTCATCGCCAGCCGCGTCGGCGGGATTCCGGAAATTCTCGGGCGCGACAGCACCGCGCTTGCCGAGCCCGCCAATGCCCGGTCACTCGCCGCCATCATGGCGCGCGCGATCACCGAGAAAGACTGGGCGGCGCGTGTGATGCCTGATCCGAGCACGTTCAAGTCGCAATTTGCAGCTTCGGTAATGTCGGCGGATATGCTAAGGCTCTATCGGGAATTGTGCCGTTACCAGCCGCCCGCCGATAGCGTGTTGCCCACAACGTAAGCGTTTCTTAGTGGCTTTCTGCTATCCCGGCTGAGGGACTTCAGCGCCGGAAGACAGCCATGAACAAGTTTGACCGCCCGGGTTCGTTCGACCCCGAAGCGCTTCGCAAGAAGATTTCGGAGATCCGCGCCCGCGCGCCTGGCGAAGAGCCGGACGAAAAGACGAGCAAGGATCTCAATCCGCTGGCGCGGCAGATCGCCGAGCAGTTCAGCGCCGATACCTATTCGCCGGCGATGATCATGGGGCTGATGCGCCTGTTCGAGTTCAGCGCGCTCTTTGCGATCGGCTATGCCATCAACGCGCTCTACGTCCAGCCGGGTCTCGATCAACTGCCGCTCTACCTGGCCATCCTCGTCGGCGGCTCGGCGCTGGCGGTCGCCGCCATGCAGATCGCCGACACCTATCAGATCCCGGCACTGCGCGCCTGGCTGCGGTTCATGCCGCGCATCCTCGCTTCCTGGGCAGTCGCCTTCGGCGGCATCGCCGTCGCGCTGTTCTTTCTGAAATCCGGTCACCAGTATTCGCGCGTCTGGTTCGGCGGCTGGTTCATCGGCGGCGCGGTCTTTCTCATCGCCGAGCGCGCCTTCATCGCCTATTCCATCCGCCACTGGGCCCGCAACGGCACCATGGAGCGGCGCGCCGTCGTCGTCGGCGGCGGTCAGCCAGCCAAGGACCTGATCCGCACGCTCGAGGACCAGCCCGACAACGACATCCGCATCTGCGGCATTTTCGATGATCGCGACGAGCGCCGCTCGCCCAATGTGATCGCCGGCTATCCGAAGCTCGGCACCGTCGACGAACTGGTGGAATTCGCCCGCCTGGCGCGCATCGACATGCTGATCATCTCGCTGCCACTGACGGCGGAGAAACGCATTCTCCAGCTTCTGAAGAAGCTCTGGATCCTTCCTGTCGATATCCGGCTCGCCGCGCACGCCAACAACCTGCGCTTCCGCCCGCGCAGCTATTCCCATGTCGGCGACGTGCCGATGCTCGACATCTTCGACAAACCGATCGCCGACTGGGACTCGGTTGCCAAGCGCGGCTTCGACATCGTCTTCAGCCTCGTCGCCCTGGTGCTGCTGTGGCCGATCATGCTCGGTGCGGCGATCGCCGTCAAAACGACGTCGCCTGGCCCGATCATCTTCAAGCAGAAGCGGCACGGCTTCAACAACGAGACGATCGAGGTCTACAAGTTTCGCTCGATGTATACGCATCTGGGCGACCCGACAGCCCGCAACGCCGTGACGAAGGGCGACCCGCGCGTCACCCCCGTCGGACGCTTCATCCGCAAATCCTCGATCGACGAGCTGCCGCAGATCTTCAACGTGCTGAAAGGCGAACTCTCGCTCGTCGGTCCGCGTCCGCACGCCGTTCTGGCGCAGACCCAGAACCGCACCTATTCCGACGTCGTCGAAGGGTACTTCGCCCGCCACCGCGTCAAGCCCGGCGTCACCGGCTGGGCGCAGATCAACGGCTGGCGCGGCGAGATCGACAATGACGACAAGATTCGCCTGCGCACCGCGTTCGACCTCCATTACATCGAGAACTGGTCGCTGCTCTTCGACCTCAAGATCCTGTTCCTGACGCCGTTCCGGCTTCTCAACACCGAGAACGCGTATTGAGCACCGTCGACTCAGGCCGGCTCCTGATCGCCCGTCCCCAGCTTGCGGCGCTTTCGCTGCTTGGCTCCGGGCTGGTGGCGTTTACAGTGTTTCTCTCCGGCTTCGTCATCTTCGAGCCGGCGCCCTATGAGCTGTTCCTGGTGGCGCTCATCTGTCTTTGGGCGTTGTTCGGGCTTAAGATATCGCGCAGCGTCGCTCCTCTGCTTACGCTTCTGACGCTGTTCATGATCGGCGGCATCCTGTCGCTGACCGTCATGGTCGACCTGACCAAGGGCCCGATGTACATGGCGGTCTCCGGCTTCCTTGCATTGTCGTCGGTCTTTTTTGCCGCGATCATCGAGGATCGCCACGAGCGGTTGCGGTTGATCTTCAATGCGTGGACGGTCGCGGCCGTCATCACCGCCACGCTCGGTATCCTCGGTTACTTCGGCGCCGTGCCGGGGGCGGAAAACTTCACGCTCTATGGCCGCGCCAAGGGTGCCTTTCAGGATCCGAACGTCTTCGGCCCGTTTCTGTCCGTCCCGGCCATGTATCTGATCCACGGGATCCTGACGCAGCCGATCCAAAAGGCGCCGGTGAAGATCGCAGCGCTGCTTGTGCTGGCGCTCGGTGTCTTCCTGTCGTTTTCACGCGCCGCCTGGGCGCTCAATCTCTTCTGCGTGGTCACCTTCGTCTTCGTCATGCTGCTCAAGGAGCGAAATGGGCTCTTCCGCCTGAGGATCCTGGTGCTGGCGCTCGTCGGCGGGATCATGATCGTCGGCGCGCTTCTCGTCGCGCTTCAATCCGAGCAGGTCGCGACACTCTTTTCCAGCCGCTCGCAGCTCGTACAGGATTACGACGGCGGTCACCTCGGCCGCTTCGACCGGCATCGTCTGGGCTTCCTGATGTCGATGGAAAAGCCGCTCGGCATCGGGCCAATGGTGTTCAGCACGATCTTCCCCGAAGACGAGCACAATGTCTGGCTGAAGTCGCTCACCTCCTATGGCTGGCTCGGCTTCGTCAGTTACGTGACGCTGATCGTCTGGACCCTGTCGCTCGGCTTCCGCTTTCTGCTGCTCAACCGTCCCTGGCAGACCTATCTGATGATCGCCTGGGTCGCCATTCTCGGCCATGTCGGCGTCGGCAACGTCATCGACACCGATCACTGGCGCCACTTCTATCTGCTCATCGGCGTCATCTGGGGATGCGCCGCGCTTGAGTATCGCCATCGCCGGCAGGCGCGCGCCGGCTGGAGCTCCTGATCATGGAACATGTCGTTCCACGCCGGTCGCCGGCCCCTCCCCTCAGGCTCCTGCAGGTGCTGGAGCCGAGCGGCGGCGGCTCGGGCCGTCACTTCCTCGATCTGTGCCGTGGCATGCACAGCCGCGGGCATCACGTCGAGGCCGTCTATTCGCCGGTGCGCGCCGAGGAAGCCTTCGTTCGCGAGCTGAAGGCGATCGGCCTGCCGGCCGTGCACGCCGTCAACATGAAGCGCGCGCCTGGGCCGTCGGATCTCACCTGTTTTCTCGAACTCCGCCGCATCATCGGCCGCAACGGCTTCGACATCATTCACGGCCACAGTTCAAAGGCCGGCGCCCTGACGCGCCTGCGGCTGCCCGGCCCGCATGTCCCGCGGATCTACACGCCACACGCCTTTCGTACGCTGGATCCCACACTCGGCCGCGGCGGGCGTTTGATCTACGGCACGATCGAATGGGCCCTTGCCGGTTTCCTTACAGATCACCTGATCTGCGTGTCCGACGACGAATTTCGCCACGCACTCTCCCTGCACATGCCCGAGAAGCGCATGTCGGTGATCGTCAACGGCGTCGCGCCACCGTCAGCCGAGATGGCACAGACGCTGCGCGCCAGCTTCGGGATTGCGCCGGAGGCTTTCGTCTTCGGCTTCGTCGGACGACTTTCCGCCCAGAAGGCGCCGGAGCGACTGATCGCTGCGTTCAAGAGTGTCGCCGGTTCCGTCAGGAACAGCCACCTCGTCATGGTCGGCAGCGGTGAACTCGAAGGCAGCCTGCGCAAGGCGATCGCCGAAAGCGGGCTGCAGAACCGCATGCACCTGACCTCCGCCTTTACCGGCCCGCAGGCCGTTCCGGCCTTCGACCTCCTGGTGATGCCAAGCCGCTACGAAGCCATGTCCTATGTGATGCTCGAAGGCGCGGCTGCCGGCAAGGCGATCATCGCCACCGATATCGGTGGCGCGCGCACGGTGATCGCCGACGGGCGGAACGGTTTCATCCTGCCCAACAGCGACGACACCTCCGCACTTGCCAAGACCATGATCCGGGCAGCCGAAGCAGAGACCTTCAAGGCGCTCTCGGCCACGGCCGAAAGCCTGAAGGATCGGTTTACGCTCGCCGTGATGCTCGATCGCACGGAGGCGCTCTACTGGAAGGCAGCATCGAAGCGACAGACCGCAGAGTTGGTCCGGCCAGTCAGGTAGCGCGAAAGGGACAGCACGATTGCCGCACAGCAAGTGCCGGAGACAAAAAAAGAGGCCCTGCTGAAGGACCTCTTTTGTTGCCGTCGAAGGATCGCTTACGGCGTCGATCCCTCCGCGCCCGACCCGCCGGTGTCGGGGTTGGAGCTCGGCGCGCCGGTATCACCGTTAGAATTGGGCGTGCCGGTATCGGGGTTGGAACTTGCTGAGCCGGTATCGCCCGATGAGCCGGTGGGCTGACCCGGCACGAGAACAACGGCATTGTCTGCACGGGCACTGCCTGACGTCGAAATGATCGGCATCGCCGTCAAGGCCGTCAGGCCGAGCAACGACGCGGCAAAAATCTTCGAAAGCGTCTTCATCACATTCCTCCTTTGGCAGGCAGACGCCCGCCATGAGGCCATTCCATCGCTTTCGCGAGGACGGCGATCGGCCCCAGCCGCTCGGACCATCGCACCGGAACGAGGCATTTTAGCGATATTCGATGAGCGATGTTTTCCACGGTGCAAGCAACAGGCGCGGACCGATGTCAAAGCGGACACGCGCACGCCGAGGGCAAACAGATCAGCTGGCCGTTCGGGACTTTTCCGGGCCCCTAAACCCGAGCTTCAGCGGCCGAAGAGCTTTCGGGCGGAGTGAACCCAGCGATTGATCCTCTTGTGCCAGTGCGACTTGAGCGGCTTCTTCGCCCAAGGCGTCGCTTGCCTGTACTGCAAATACAGGGGCTGCGCGGGGTGCTGGCAACGAACGGAGTTGGGCTTGTCGTGCGTGAAATGGATTATCGCGGGATCGTCGGCGTGCGAATGCAGGACCACATTCCAACGACGATCGAGAGAAACGAATTGCCCGGCGAGAGCAATGTTCAATGCATCCTGATCAAAAAATCTGAGGCTTTCGGCCTGTGTGCGCACGATCTCAAGGCAGCTCTTCGACAGATCCCTGTATAACCATTCCCGGATATCGATCAGCAGAACGCCGGAGTTCATGGTTTTCGTTTCGTCCGGAAGCTTCAGACGCGCTATAGCCCGCTTGGAAACGCCGCCGACGGCGGCCACCGGCATACCGGCCATCTCCAGATTCAACAACGGACGCAAACTGTCGACGACGATCGTATCGGCGTCGAGGTAGATCAACCGTCCGTCCTTGCAGCCAAGGAGGTCTGGCAGGACCAGCCGGGTGTAAATCGACCGGCTCCAATTGCTGTTGGTCTTCAAGCCGTCAAATTGTCGAAGCGTTTTTTCCGACAGCTCGAACAGGGTCAAGCGGAGCCGTCCGCCACACATTCTCAGATGCGATTTATCTTTAGGGGTCAAGCCATCACAGAAGACGACGACGCTCACATCATCGACGTCGCCGTTCAGCGCCAGCGTATGCAACATCACTCCGGCAAACTCGACGAACCTGCGGTCGACGGACGTGACGACAAAACACTCGCTCAAAGACAGCGCCGGCTCGTCGATTTCCGCAAGCATGTCGTTTTTTGCAAGCATAACGTTCCCCGACCACAAGGTTTTCAAGACGACAGCCCGCGATCCGCCCATCCCCAACGACAAAGCAGCCGACGTGTTTGGGCGCTACTCGAAGAAATGAAAGGCATGGAGGAGGGACGGATATCCGCGATTCTTCGAGGCTGGCAGCCTCAAAGCCGGTGAAAGAAAATGGTCGGAGCGGCGGGATTCGAACCCACGACCCCTTGACCCCCAGTCAAGTGCGCTACCGGGCTGCGCTACGCTCCGAACCGAGGAAACCCCTATATAACCAGCGCTTAGAGCGCAAGCGGGAAAATGCGACATGGATCGAAAAAGGAACAAACGACGTGGAAAAGCATGAGTGGGAACAGAAAGTCCCACGGAATGCCCACCGTGGCAGCCCATGGCCGCCCTTCTTCCGCCAAGACAAGCGACTGGCGCCCTCGCGAAGATCCCACGCCCCTCCTCCAGCGCGACTTGCGAAGCGTTGCAGCTGCGCTTCCCCTTGCAACAATGGAACCTTTACCAGAACAAGATCATGTCGCCCGAAACTTGCTGCCTAACGCAACGTGAGCTTGCCATCATGAATGATTTGAGGGACAGTTTGATTCTGGCCCTTGAGGCCTGGAGCGTCTCCCCCTCTAGGAGAAAACCATGCCTCTTAAGTCTCTCATGGCCCTGACCGCGATTGCGCTTCTCACGCTTTCCGGCTGCGCGACCTCCGGTACGACCAACACGACCTATGCGCAGTGGACCGGCCCCTATCCGGAGCCTGACGTCTCCGCAGCAAGCCCTGGCGGCTTCAGAATCTCCTACTGACGCTCTCAAGCACTACTGTGGATAAAGCGCCGGCACTGAAGTTGGTGACGAATGTGCTTCACAACACCCGTCGGACCGGCGTTACAGTAACGAGGCCCGCCCCATCCAGCAAAAAGCGCGTGCATCTTTTCAGGCGGGAACCGACGGAACACCCGCGGCGCGCACATCCGTGCAGGAAACGGCCCAAGCCAGCCGCCTGAGCGGCTTCCTCAGCGCACCTGATCGAGCAATCGCTTGCATTCCAGGAGGTCATAGAGCGCCTCCTGCAGCAGGGCACGATCTTCCTTGCCGACGGACGAGGATTTGCCGAGCGAGATTTCCGGTACGTCGTCGCTGCTGCCGCCGAAGGAGAAGAAACGGCGGCTTGCCGGCGCTTTTGCACGGCCGACGATCTGATCTTCCTCGGAGAGACCGGCCTTCGGTGGCGCGGGCTCCTCGTTGCTGGAGGCAGCGAGCGCTTCGACGGTCGCGAGATCGCCGCTGGCGATGGCAGCAACAAACTTGTTGCCGTTGGTCTTCAGCAACTTCTGTACGCCCTTGATCGTGTAGCCGTGATCGTAGAGCAGATGTCGGATACCCTTCAGGAGATCGACATCCTCCGGCCGATAATACCGCCGGCCGCCGCCGCGCTTCATCGGCTTGATCTGCTGGAAGCGGGTTTCCCAGAAACGCAGGACATGCTGCGGCAGATCGAGATCGTCAGCGACCTCGCTGATGGTGCGAAAAGCGTCCGGGCTCTTTTCCATATCGTTCCCAATCCATGCCGTGCGACTCAGGCTCGAAAGCCGAAACGAGCCGATACCGCGCCAATGATGGCACGAATCGGCTCCATTTCAACGGCTTATGGATGGGTTTTCAACCACATTTGTGGTTGTCGTCCGGCGTTCACGAAACGGGAGACACCGGTTTCTGCTTGGCCTTGCGGCCCAGATGCGCCTTCAGGACGCGCTGCTTCAGGACGTTCGACGCCTTGAAGGTCATGACGCGCCGGGGCGAGATCGGCACTTCCTCGCCGGTCTTCGGGTTTCGCCCGATGCGCTCGTTCTTGTCGCGAACCTGGAAGGTCGCGAAAGAGGACAGCTTCACGCTCTCGCCACGCACGATTGCGTTGCATATTTCGTCAATGACGGTTTCCACCAACTCGGCAGACTCTGTCCGCGACAGACCCACCTTGCGAAAAACCGACTCAGCCAAGTCCGCCCGTGTTACTGTTTTTCCGCTCATCTTCCCCCACCAACGTCTGGTACGCCGATCAGCGTCCGAAGACTATTGCCCTTGCCTTTTGCGGTCAAGCGTCTGTTGCTTAAGCAATTTCTTTACCAGCGGAGGAGCACGGAGCCCCAGGTGAAGCCACCGCCCATGGCCTCGAGCAGGACGAGGTCGCCCTTCTTGATCCGGCCGTCGCCCGCCGCCGCGTTCAACGCCAGCGGAATGGAGGCAGCGGAGGTGTTGCCATGGAGATCGACCGTGACCACAACCTTGTCGAGAGGGATGCCAAGCTTCTTGGCGGAACCGTCGATGATGCGGCGGTTGGCCTGGTGCGGCACCAGCCAGTCGAGATCCTCGGCCGTCGTCCCGGTCGCCTCGAACGCCGCCTCGATCACGTCGGTGATCATGCCGACGGCATGCTTGAAGACTTCGCGGCCTTCCATCTTCAGATGACCGACCGTACCGGTGGTCGAGGGGCCGCCATCGACATAGAGCTTGTCGCGGTGCGCACCGTCGGAGCGCAGCTTCGCCGTCAGGACGCCCCGGTCGGCATTGGTGCCCTCGCCTTCCTGGGCTTCCAGGATGATGGCGCCGGCGCCGTCGCCGAAGAGCACGCAGGTCGTGCGGTCATTCCAGTCGAGGATCCGGGAGAAAGTCTCCGCGCCGATCACCAGCACGCGCTTGGCAAGCCCGCCGCGGATATAGGCGTCCGCCGTGGTTACCGCATAGACGAAGCCGGAACAGACGGCCTGCATGTCGAAGGCGGCGCCATGGCGCATGCCGAGCCGGTCCTGAATATTGACGGCCGTTGCCGGGAACGTGTTGTCCGGGGTCGAAGTCGCCAGGATGATCAGGTCGATATCATCAGGGGTGAGCCCGGCGTTGGCGAGGGCCGCGCGCGCGGCACCTTCACCCAGCGACGCGGTCGTTTCGCCCTCACCGGCGATGTAGCGTTGCCGGATGCCGGTGCGCTGCACGATCCACTCATCGGACGTATCGACCTTGGATTCCAGCTCCTGATTGGTGACCACGCGCTTCGGCAATGCTGCGCCGAAGCCGCGAACGACGGAACGGATCATCTATTCAAACCTCATCATTCATGCCGGCGGAAAGAGCCTGTGGCGGTTCGCCGCCATGGTACTTCGCCAGATCGATCTCGATCTTCGACTTCAGGCCATTCTTCACCATGTCGTAGCCGACATCGATCGCGGCAGCGAAGCCCTCGGCATCCGCACCACCATGGCTCTTGATCACGACGCCATTGAGGCCGAGGAACACGCCGCCATTGACCTTGCGCGGATCCATCTTCTCACGCAGGCGGTCGAATGCGCCCTTGGCCAGGATATAGCCGATCTTGGCAAGCAGGGTGCGCGACATCGCCGCGCGCAGATATTCGGCAATCTGGCGCGCCGTGCCTTCGGCCGCCTTCAGCGCGATATTGCCGGAGAAACCTTCGGTCACGACGACGTCGACGGTTCCGCGACCGATGTCGTCGCCTTCGACGAAGCCGTAGTAGTCGAAACCGTCGATATTGGCCTCGCGGATCAGGCGGCCGGCTTCCTTGACCTCTTCCTGTCCCTTGATTTCCTCGACGCCAACGTTGAGAAGACCGACCGTCGGCCGCTCGATCTCGAAGAGCGCGCGGGCCATGGCGCCGCCCATCAGCGCGAAGTCCATGAGCTGCTGCGCGTCCGCACCGATCGTCGCGCCGACATCGAGCACGATGCTTTCGCCTTTGAGCGTCGGCCAGATGGCGGCGATCGCCGGACGCTGAATGCCCTGCATGGTGCGCAGACAGAAGACCGACATGGCCATCAGCGCACCGGTATTGCCGGCGGAAACGACGACGTCTGCCTCGCCGGCATTGATGGCGTCGATCGCTTTCCACATGCTCGACTTGCCACGACCGCGGCGAAGCGCCTGGCTTGGCTTCTCGTCCATGGCGACTGCGATCTCGCAATCGTAAAAGGTGCTGTTGGCCTTCAGCTTCGGATATTTTTCAAGGAGGCCTGCGCACTGCGCTTCGATGCCGAACAAAACGAACTTGATGTCCGGATGACGTTCAAGCGCTCTTGCGGCGCCGGGGATGACGACTTCAGGACCATAGTCGCCCCCCATCACGTCAAGTGAAATTCTGACCACGCGTGTCTTATCCTTTATTTCTGCCACACAACACGTGCCGCCGCGGCGCACTCAACGGAAACGCATTGACGAAACATATTGCTTCTGACGCTTGAGCCAAGCACGCGGCAGATCGCTTTGGCGGCTCTTCTGGCCGGTTTGGGGCCAAAATACTGCTTTTCCTTTGCGTGACAACCGAATTGTAGATGACGCTTTCGCGACCTCAGTCCTTTTTCCAGTCCTTCAGGACGGCAAAGGGGTTCGGCTTCTTGTCATCGGCAGCTGTACTCTCGATGCGCTCGCCGAAGGTCACGCCAGGCTTACGCGGATAAGGGTCGATCGCGAGCGCCACCTGCTCGCTGACGACGACGCCGGCGTCGATGGTATCGCCGGTGAAGGTGTCGGGAATATCTGGACCATCCGGGTCGAGAATCATCTCGCCGCCGTCATTGCTCGCCTGGCGGGCAAGCCGCGATCCCTCGGGCACCAAGATCGCCTCGACGGATTCGTCGATATCGGCCTCGACAGGCTCGAGCGTCACAACACAGCTCTGCACGATGCGCGCCTTGACGTCGCCCTTGATCTTTACCCCATCCTTCTTCCAGCGCGCGATCTGCAGGTCGGCTTCGAGCGACAGAACCTCGTTGATGTTCCAGAGCGCGGCAAGCGCCTTTCTTTCGCGCTCGTTGGCGGAGAGATGCACGCTGACCGCGTTCGCCGAAATGTGTCCCACCTTCACCGGGTAAGAGAAGGCCGGCTGGCTTTCGTCTTTCATGATTGGATCCTTCCTCGCGCGGGCATCCTGGCACCCTCGCGAACGCGGCCGCCGACCGGCTGCCGGTGGCGACGCTCTTGTTCTCTATTACGCCCCAGCCGGCGGAATGTGCAACTGCCCGGTCTCGATGGCCTCTTCCGAGACATCGACGAGCTGTGCCTCGACCGCCAGCAGATAACTCGCAAGCGGCACCATCGAAGGCGCGGCGTCGCCGCCGTCCGGATGGAAGTTGCGCCGGAGTGCCGCCGCCAGGGCCTCGGCGTCCTTCGCCTCCAGCGCCGTCGCATAGGATTCGAGGCGGCCATAATACATGCTGGCCAGCTTCTTCATCTTCTTCGGCACGCCGGCATCACCGACGCCGAGTTCACGGATCGAGTGATCGACGTCCTCGAAGAAGGCATCGATGATCTCCTGGGCGATTTCCTGGCCGGGTCTTGCCGAGGCGCGCGTGCGCCGGAAATAGAGGATCAGCGTCGCCGACAGCATCTCGAACCGACCCATGACCGTGTCCGGCACGTCGAGGTCGGTATAAAGGTAGGGCTGGCGCGCCGCCGCCGTCAGCAATGCATATTGCCGCTCGACAATCGCGGTATTGCCGCTTTTTCTTTTAAACAGTCCAAAAATCATCACAAAGCTCGGGCTTGGCTTTCTCGAAATGCGCGCAAGCGCCCATCCCGTTGTTGCATGACAGCCGAAGCTGGTTTACCGAAGCAGGCACGAATTGCAATGGCGGATCTGCCATCGTTTCTCCAAGGGGAGCTGTCGTTGACGAAGCGGTATTTGAGAAGAAATTTTAAGACCCTCGGCCGCGTGGCGGTCGTAGCCACCATTGCCGGCTTTACCCTTTCCGCCTGCCAGTCCGCCAATGTCGGTGAAGTTCTCCATCAGGGTTATGTGGTTGACCAGGAAACGCTAAATCTCGTTCCGGCCGGCTCCAGCCGCGAGCAGGTGCTGCTTTCGCTCGGCACGCCCTCGACGACGGCAACCTTCGACAACGAAGTGTTCTACTACATTTCGCAGACGCGCAAGCGCCCCGTCGCCTTCATGAAGCCACAGCTGATCGACCAGTCGATTCTCGCCGTCTATTTCGACAAGGAAGGCACGGTCAGCCAGCTCGCCCACTACACGCTGAAGGACGGCAAGGTCTTCGACATGCTGACGCGCACGACGCCGACGGGCGGCAAGGAAACGAGCTTCCTCGGCCAGCTGCTGACGGGTCCCGGCGCCGGTCAGGCCGCCGCAAGAAGCCTGTTCAAGGACTTCGGCAACTAAGCCTCCTCCCTTCCAAACAAAAGGCCCGCGGAACGATGTTCCGCGGGCCTTTTGTTTGTTCGGCGATGCGATCAGGCGAGGACGGCCAGAAGCAGCAGCGCCACGATGTTGGTGATCTTGATCGCCGGGTTGACGGCCGGCCCGGCCGTGTCCTTGTAGGGGTCGCCGACGGTGTCGCCAGTCACAGACGCCTTGTGGGCGTCGGAGCCCTTGAGATGGCGCTCGCCGTTCTTGTCGACGAAGCCATCCTCGAAACTCTTCTTGGCGTTGTCCCAGGCGCCGCCGCCCGAGGTCATCGAGATCGCCACGAAGAGGCCGTTGACGATGACGCCGAGCAGAGATGCACCCAGAGCCGCGAAGGCCGAAGCCTTCGAGCCCGAGAGCAGCAGCACACCGAAATAGACGACAAGGGGCGCCAGCACAGGCAGCAGCGAAGGAATGACCATCTCACGGATCGCCGCCTTCGTCAGAAGGTCGACGGCGCGGCCATAGTCCGGCCGTTCCCTGCCTTCCATGATGCCGGGCTTTTCGCGGAACTGACGGCGAACCTCCTCGACGATCGAGCCGGCCGCACGACCGACTGCAGTCATCGCGATGCCGCCGAAGAGGTAGGGAATGAGGCCGCCGAAGATCAGACCCGCAACCACGTAAGGGTTGGAGAGATCGAAGGAGATCTGGCCTACATCGGCGAAGTACGGATACTTGTCGCCATTGGCGGCGAAGTAGCTGAGGTCGTTCGCATAGGCGGCGAAGAGCACCAGCGCGCCGAGACCGGCCGAGCCGATCGCGTAACCCTTGGTGACGGCCTTGGTGGTGTTGCCGACGGCGTCGAGCGCGTCGGTGGACTTGCGCACTTCCGGCGGCAGATGCGACATCTCCGCGATGCCCCCGGCATTGTCGGTGACCGGCCCGAAGGCGTCGAGCGCCACGATCATGCCGGCAAGGCCGAGCATGGCGGTGACGGCGATGCCGGTTCCGAAGAGGCCGGCGAGCTGGTAGGTGGCGATGATGCCGCCGACGATGACGATCGCCGGCAGAGCCGTCGATTCCAGCGAGACGGCAAGTCCCTGGATGACGTTGGTGCCGTGGCCGGTGACCGACGCCTGCGCGATCGAATTTACCGGCCGCTTGTTGGTGCCGGTATAGTACTCCGTGATCACCACGATCAGGGCCGTGACGACAAGGCCGAGAATGCCGCAGATGAACAGGTTCCAGCCGGTGATGTCCTTGCCGGCAACGGTGCCGATCGAACCCCAACCGATCGTAAAGGATGTGGCGGCGCCGAGACCGAGGATCGACAGGACACCGGTCACGATCAGGCCCTTGTAGAGAGCGCCCATGATCGAGTTGTTGGACCCGAGCTTGACGAAGAAGGTGCCCACGATCGAGGTGATGATGCAGGCTGCGCAGATCGCCAGCGGATAGACCATGACGCTCGCCAGCAACGGCGTGCCGGCAAAGAAGATCGCCGCCAGAACCATGGTTGCAACGACCGACACCGCGTAGGTCTCGAACAGGTCGGCCGCCATGCCGGCGCAGTCGCCGACATTGTCGCCGACGTTGTCGGCAATGGTCGCCGGGTTGCGCGGGTCGTCCTCGGGAATGCCGGCTTCGACCTTGCCGACGAGGTCGCCGCCAACGTCGGCACCCTTGGTGAAGATGCCACCGCCGAGACGGGCAAAGATCGAAATCAGCGAAGCGCCGAAGCCGAGTGATACCAGCGCATCGATGACTTCGCGCGAGGCGGGCTCATGCCCGAGGCCGGCCGTGAGGACGACGTAGTAGACGGAGACGCCAAGGAGCGCCAGGCCGGCCACCAGAAGGCCGGTGATCGCGCCGGATTTGAAAGCAATATCGAGGCCGGAGGCGAGGCTCACGGACGCCGCCTGGGCAGTGCGGACGTTTGCCCGAACCGAAACATGCATGCCGATGAAGCCCGCGGCACCCGAAAGGATCGCACCGATCAGAAAGCCGAAAGCGGCAGCGGGGGAAAGAAGAACCCAAGCGGTGATGAATACGACGACACCGACGATGGCAATGGTCTTGTATTGACGCGTGAGATAGGCCTGTGCCCCTTCACGAATGTAGCCTGCGATTTCTTGCATGCGGGCGTTCCCCTGGTCGGCGGCCAGCACCGACTGTGTTGCCCAGATGGCGTAAGCCACCGCGAGCAACCCGCATGCGATAACGCCCAATAAAATGGTCATTTCGCATTACCCTCCGTTACAACCCGCGGACTCACTCCCGGCCGCAGGCCCCTCAAAACCGCGAATCACGCACCACCTCCTCAAGCAGCACCCCTCACGGCGCGGCCAGAGTGCGGTTGCAACGGGAGATCGTCAAGCCCCGGAAAACGCCGGGTAGAAGGCGTTCCGATCGCTTTGATTTTCAGGAGAAGGAGGCGTTAGGCAGCGGCCTTGCGCGGTGCCCGCTTCAAGAGCAGCAAGAGGATGAGGCAGACGATCGTCACCGGCCACACGACCGCGTTCAGCATGTCCCAGCCATAGGCGGTGAGGACCTTGCCCGACGCAAACGACGACAGGGCCACCGTGGTGAACAGGATGATGTCGTGGAAGGCCTGAACCTTGTCGGCTTCCTGCGGGCGGTAGCTGCTGGCGACGATCGCCGTCGAGCCGATGAAACCGAAGTTCCAGCCAAGGCCGAGCAGCACGAGTGCGCCCCAGAAGTTCCAGAGTTCGATGCCCATGTGCGCAACCGCCGCGCAGGCCATCAGGAGAAGCAGGCCGCAGCCGACGATGCGCTCGGCGCCGAAGCGGCTGATAAGCATGCCCGTGACGAAGCTTGGCGCGAACATCGCCAGCACGTGCCACTGGATGCCAAGTGTCGCAAGTTCGGTCGAAAAACCGCAGCCTATCACCATGGCAACCGGCGCACCGGTCATCATGAAGGTCATGAGGGCGTAGCTGGAAATGCCGCAGATCATGCCGGTGGCGAAACGCTGACTACGGACGATCGCGCCAAGGGGACGGACGGTCTGGTCGTGGTGACCGCTCGTGATCGCCCCCGGCTCGGGCAGCCGCAGCGGCGCGAAGAAGAACGCGGCGAGCAGGCAGACGGGCAAGAGCACGGCAAAGGCGCCAGCAAAGGCGACCGGGGCGAACAGGTCGCCGGCGAAGATGACGATCTGGGGACCGAGAACGGCCGAAATGATACCGCCGCCAAGGATCAGCGAGATCGCCTTGGGCTTGTAGAACGACGGCGAAGCATCGGCGGCGGCGAAACGCAGCTTCTGCGTAAAGCCGTTCGACGAGCCGAGCATCGCAAGAGCGAAGGCGAAGAGCCAGAAGTTTTCGCGAAAAAGCGCGACGGCGGCGAGTGCTGCCCCGGCGGCCGCGATTGCAGTCCCGCTCATGAAGGCGAAGCGCCGGCCGATCACACGCGACAACACCGCAACCAGCACGACGCCGAGCGCCATGCCGACGTTGAATGCGGTGAGCGGCGCGGTGGCCAGCGACTTGTCCTCTGCCAGCATCTGGTAGCCGGCGACACCGCCGACCGAAAAGCAGATGGGCCCGACGACGCCGAGCACGGCCTGTGCGGCGGTCAGGAGGTAAACGTTGCGGCGTGTTTCGCGAAGGGTCGCCCCCATGTCATCAGCAGCAACCGCAACCATCAAGCTTACTTCCTCGGTTCGCCGCGGACCTGCCTGGCAATGCGGTCGAGGACGGCATTGACCAGCTTGGGCTCGTCATCCGAGAAGAAAGCCTTGGCGATCTCGACATATTCCGTGACGATCACCGGAACCGGCACATCCTTGCGCTCGAGCATCTCGAAGGTGCCGGCGCGCAGGATGGCGCGCACGGTGGAATCGAGGCGCGACAGCGCCCAGTCGTCCTGGAGGGCCGAGCCGATCAGCGGATCAAGCTTGCGCTGGTCGCGCACGACACCGGCGACAATCGACCGGAACCAGGAGGCGTCAGCCTTCAGGTAGGTGTCGCCATCGACGTCCTGTCCGAGGCGATGCGCTTCGTATTCAGCAACCACTTCCAGGACGCCGGTGCCGCCGATATCCATCTGATAGAGCGCCTGCACCGCGGCAAGGCGTGCTGCACCGCGCTGGTTGACCTGCTTCAGCGGTTGATCCGAGGGGGTTTTCGTCACTTTTCCGTGCCCAATTTCTTCTTAAGTTCAATCATGGTCAGTGCCGCACGCGCAGCAAAGCCACCCTTGTCGCCTTCCGACCGGCGGGCGCGCGCCCAGGCCTGGTCGTCGTTCTCGACCGTCAGGATACCATTGCCGATCGCCAGGCTCTCGCTGACGGCGAGGTCCATGATCGCGCGCGAGGATTCGTTCGCGACGATATCGAAATGATAGGTTTCGCCGCGGATGACCATGCCAAGGGCAACGAAACCGTCATACTCCGTGCCGCCCTCATCGGCGCCGTCGAGCGCCATGGCGATCGCCGGCGGGATTTCGAGCGCACCCGGAACGGTCACGATATCATAGGTGGCCCCGGCTGCGTCCAGCGCATGTTTGGCGCCGTCGAGCAATGCATCGGCCATATCGTCATAGAAACGCGCTTCCACAATCAGGATGTGGGCTGCCGTGGTCTCTGCCATGGATCACCTGTCTTTGAGAGTTCCGCGCCGGATGCGACCGGCTGAGGCGGCGGTCAAACCACGCCCGGCGCCGAATGGCAAGCAAATTCCGCCGCGGACGGCCTTTTGCCGCGTCCGCAGGACCGCACACGCCACCGTCGCCACGACAAAAAGTCAACGCCGCCCATCTTGCGCTGCAGCCCCGTTGGCCTCAGGTTTCGAAGTCATCGAGATCCAAGCTGGACTTTTCGCATGCCCGACATCGGTTCGACTGACATCGTCCTTCCCGTGAAACCGCTCGCGGTCGTCTTCGACATGGACGGATTGCTCTTCGACACCGAAGCGCTCTACCGCGACGCGATGATCCGGACGGCGGCGGAGCTCGGCCATGACATGCCTGTCTCCCTTTATCTCGATACGATCGGACTTTCGGCCGAGGCGACACGCCTGTTGCTGAGGAGCCGTTTTGGTGATGCCTTCGACCTCGCCCGGTTCTGGGAGCGTGCCTCCGGGCAATTTGCGATGATGGCTGCGACCGAACTGCGGCTGAAGCCAGGTGTCGTCGATCTGCTCGACCTGCTCGACGGCATGGGCCTGCCGTTTGCGATTGCCACCTCGTCACAGCACCACGACGTCCAGCGCAATCTCGACGGGCACGGATTGCGCGCCCGCTTTCCGACGGTCGTTGCCTATGGCGACTACGACAACGGCAAGCCGCACCCGGCCCCGTTCCTGACAGCGGCAAGTCGGCTCGGTGTCGCGCCGCAGTATTGCCTCGCGCTGGAAGACAGCCATAACGGCGTGCGTTCGGCTTCGTCTGCCGGCATGATGACGGTCATGGTGCCCGACCTCCTGCCACCGACCGAAGAAATGAAAACCCTTTGCGTTGGGATCGCCAGGTGTCTTCACGAGGTCGCCGCGGCGCTGAGCGACAGACGGACGTGAGCGCGCAGTTCGGCGTTAAACCAACGCGCGATAGCGTCCAGATGCCTTCGCCAATGGATTGCAACACTAGGATGTATTCCTGTAACCATCGTCGCTAATTTTAGCGATCGCAGGTTGACGACGGGACGAACGCGCGACACGGATAGAACGTATTAGCGTTGCCGCGACAACGGTACGCGAGGGAGGAACATGTGACCGATACGAAAAAGCCGATCGTTAATCCCAAAAACCTAGAACTCGACCACTGGACGCAAGGCACCTTTTTCGAATCCCGTGACGCCGCCTTCGGCGCGCTACTCGGCCTCAAGGATCTCGGCATAGGCTACGGCGAAGTACCGCCGGGCAAGTCCGGCTGCCCGTTCCACAATCACCACGTCGAAGAAGAGCTTTTCATCATCATCGAAGGTGAAGGCACCTATCGCTTCGGCAGCGAGCGATATCCGGTCGGCCCCGGCGACATCATGGGCGCCCCTGCGGGTGGACCGGAAACGGCCCACCACCTGATCAACACCGGCTCGGTGCCGCTCAAGTACCTTTCCATCTCGACCAAGGCGGCCACGGAGATCTGCGAGTATCCGGACTCCGGCAAATTCCTTGCCAGGACGCGCGGTTCCGATGGCCAAAGACGCTTCCTTTTCACCGGCCGTCCGGAAAGCGATGTCGACTACTGGGACGGCGAGCCCGGCGCCTGATTTCATCACAGCTTAGGATCGAACATGCATAGCGTTCCCATTATCGAGACCGACCGCCTCATCCTGCGCCCCTACCGCCGTGACGATTTCCCCGCCTATTCCGCGCTGTTCGGCGATGCCGAGGTGATCCGCTATGTCGGCGGGGTGCCGTTTACCCGCGAACAGTCCTGGACGCGGTTCCTGCGCCAGGTCGGCATGTGGCACTTTTTCGGCTTCGGCTTCTTTGCCATTCAGGACCGGGAGACCGGGGGCTTTCTCGGCGAGGCCGGCTTCCACGACGTGCACCGCGCCATCACGCCTTCGCTCGAAGGGACGATGGAAACCGGATGGGCATTGTCACCGAAAGCGCACGGCAAGGGGCTGGCGACGGAAGCCGTCAGTGCGGCGCTCAAATGGGCCGACCACCAGTTTCCGAAGCTGCGCAAGACCTGCATCATCGACGTCGGAAACCGCGCTTCGATCCGGGTCGCGGAGAAGCACGGCTTCAAGGAATTCTGGCGAACGACCTATCACGGCAACCACGTGATCATGTTCGAGCGCCACCAGAAAGCGGCAGCCCCGACGAGCGATCGAAGGCCGCGCGCGCACGCCGAAACATGAACAATTTTTAATTGTTTTCCCGATGCCGACGCCTTGGAAAGGGCCACATTCCGGCCCAGCTTCCTAGTCGTTGGCACGACGCGCCCTCCCCAAGAAGGGAGCAAACGCCGACCAATCAGTCGAAACAGTCCAGCGCTTTTGCTTGCGGGTGAGCACGCCCGCAAACGAACCCTGCTGGCCGCCGCAAAGGGGCGATCTCAACGGTCCGGAAATCCGCAAGGTTCCGCGTCGCGTAACGGGCCGGCTTGCGCCTCGTTTGCAGGTAAACAAAGGAGCATGACCATGAACCGCATAGCCAAGCTTTCCGTCATCGCTGCTCTCTCCGCCCTCTCCTTCGGCGGTGTCTCCCACGCTGCGAGCGCGGCCATGAACTGGCCGGCCGAAATCGACCACACCGTTCGCGACTTCAAGGGCGATCACTTCACGGTCGTTGATGTGGATACGCTCAAGGAATCGAGCCAGACGCGCATGTGGATCGACGAAGCGACGCCGCAACAGCTTTCGTCGCTGCACGCTGCAGTGAACGCCAACAAGCCGCTGGCAGCCAAGCTGAAGGCCCAAAACGTCGAAATGAACAACATCGCCGGCGCCGAACAGGCGGCCGATGGCAGCCTGACCTTCTACCTGCGCTGAATGTTCAGCACCCCTTAAAACACGAGCCGCCCCCGAACGGGGGCGGTTTGCATTCGGGCATCGGAAAAGAACGCTTATGCCGGCTTCGGCGTCGGGAATTCTGCGAGGCGCGCCGCATAGCGGGCCATGGTATCGACCTCGAAGTTGACGGAATCGCCGGCCTTGCGCTCGCCCCAGGTCGTAACCTCCAGCGAATGGCGGATCAAAAGCACGTCGAATTCGGCGCCGTCCACCTTGTTGACCGTGAGCGACGTGCCGTCCAGTGCGACGGATCCCTTCGGCGCCACGAACTTCGCCAGATGCTCGGGCGCCCGCAGGCGAAAGCGCACGGCATCGCCTTCGGGTTCCACGGAAAGGATTTCTGCCTTGTCGTCGACATGGCCGGAGACCAGATGGCCGCCGAGCTCGTCGCCGATCTTCAAGGACCGTTCGAGATTGATGCGCGTGCCTTTCGCCCAGCCGGCGATCGTCGTCAATCGCAGCGCCTCTTCCCAGGCCTCGACCTCGAACCAGCGTTCGTTGCTGCCGGCTTCAGGCAGGGCGGTCACCGTCAGGCACACGCCGGAATGGGCGATCGAGGCGCCCATGTCGATCGTCTTCGGATCGTAGCGCGTGGCGATACGCAGCTTGATGCCTTCTTTCAGCGGGGTGACGGCATCGACGGTGCCGATGTCAGTAACAATGCCTGTGAACATCAGTTCTCTCTTTCGTATTCCTCGAACAGATCGTCGCCGTAGCGCGCTTCGGTGACACGCCTGAAGCCTTTGGGCACGGACTTACGATCAAATGGGGATGCAATGCCGTTTTCGCCAATCGTCAGCGGACCGGTGTATAGGTGGATGCGGTCGACAAGATCCGCATCGAGAAAGGCGCGTGCAGCGACAGCACCGCCTTCGACCATCAGCGAGGAGATGCCGCGGGAAGCGAGTGCCGCAAGAAGGTCGGCGATCGAACCAGCTTCGAGCACCTCGACACCGGAGGCCTCCAGGGCCGCCTTACGTGCTGCTCGGCCGTCATCGACGTCCGCATCCGCATCGCCGGAACCGTCGCTGGAGACCACGATAACGGGGACCTCCCGCGCCGTTAACACGAGCTTGGAGGAAAGCGGCAGATCGAGCCGGCGGTCGAGAACGATGCGCAGCGGCGAACGATGTTCGAGCCCCGGCAAGCGCACGGTCAATTCCGGGTCGTCAGCCGCAGCCGTGCCGATCCCGACCAGGATCGCGTCGGTCTCAGCCCGCAGCATCTGCACCTGCCCGCGAGAAATCGGACCGGTGATGCGCACTTGCCCCTCGCCCCTACGGCCGATCATGCCGTCGGCCGAAACCGCAAGCTTGAGAGTCACATAGGGACGTCGGCTGACCTGGCGCATGAGGTAGGCTTCAAGCGCGTGATGCCCTTCCTCGGGGAGCACACCGATATCGACGGTGATGCCGGCATCCCGCAGGCGCACGACGCCACGCCCGGCGACCCGCACGTCCGGATCGAGGATCGAAATCACCACGCGCGATATGCCGGAGGCGACGAGCGCATCGGCGCAAGGCGGCGTCTTGCCGTGATGGGAGCAAGGCTCCAGCGTCACGTAGGCCGTAGCACCCCTCGCCTTCTCGCCGGCCTCCGTCAGTGCCTGGGTTTCGGCATGGGGGCGGCCGCTTCGCGCAGTTACGGCCCGGCCGACGATAACACCGTCCTTGACGATCAGGCAGGCAACGGAGGGATTGGTGGATGTCTGTCCGAGATGGTGGCGAGCCAGCCTCAGCGCCGCGGCCATGAACCTCTCGTCTTCACGGTTGGGCGCTGTCATGGCTCTATCCAGCGTAATCTACTCGCCGGGATCGCGCGCGATCTTGGCGCTGATCTCGGTGATGACCTTCTCGAAATCCTCCGCGTGGGAGAAATCTCGATAGACCGAAGCGTAGCGCACGAAGGCCACGTCATCGAGGCTCTTCAGCGCTTCGAGCACCTGCAGGCCGATTTCTTCCGAGGGGATCTCGGTCTCGCCGGAGCTTTCGAGACGACGGACGATGCCGGAAACCGCCCGCTCGATGCGGTCGCGATCGACCGGGCGCTTGCGCAGCGCAATCTCGAAGGACCGCAGAAGCTTGTCCCGGTCGAAAGGAACCTTCCGACCGGTTTTCTTGATGATCATCAGTTCACGCAACTGCACCCGTTCGAAGGTCGTGAAACGACCTCCGCAATCCGGACAAATCCGGCGGCGGCGAATGGCGTTCCCGTCCTCTGCCGGACGGCTGTCCTTCACCTGACTGTCTTCAGAACCGCAATAGGGGCAGCGCATGAGCGACCGATCACATGTAGCCGTACATGGGGAAGCGGTCGGTCAGCTTGACGACCTTGTCGCGCACGCCGGCTTCGACGGCGGCATTGCCCTCGTCCGAGTTGGCGACCTTCAGGCCGTCAAGAACCTCGACGATCCGCTCGCCGATTTCCTTGAACTCGGCTTCCTTGAAGCCACGGGTCGTGCCGGCCGGCGTGCCGAGACGGACGCCCGAGGTGACGAAGGGCTTTTCAGGATCGAACGGGATGCCGTTCTTGTTGCAGGTGATGAAGGCACGGCCAAGGGCGGCTTCCGCGCGCTTGCCGGTTGCGTTCTTCTTGCGCAGGTCGACGAGCATCAGGTGGTTGTCCGTGCCGCCCGATACGATGTCGAGGCCATTGGCCTTCAGCGTTTCGGCGAGCGTGCGGGCGTTCTTGACGACCTGAGCCGCGTAGTCCTTGAACGACGGCTGCAGCGCTTCGCCGAGTGCCACGGCCTTGGCGGCGATGACGTGCATCAGCGGACCGCCCTGAAGGCCCGGGAAGACAGCCGAGTTGATCTTCTTGGCGATATCCTCGTCGTTGGTCAGAACCATGCCGCCGCGCGGGCCGCGGAGCGACTTGTGCGTCGTCGTCGTTGCAACGTGGCAATGCGGGAACGGCGACGGATGCTGGCCACCGGCAACGAGACCAGCGATGTGCGCCATGTCGACCATCAGCCAGGCGCCGACTTCGTCGGCGATCTCGCGGAAGCGCTTCCAGTCCCAGATGCGCGAGTAAGCGGTGCCGCCAGCGATGATCAGCTTCGGCTTGTGCTTGCGCGCCTGCTCGGCGACGTTGTCCATGTCGAGCAGGTGATCGTCTTCACGCACGCCGTAGGAGACGACGTTGAACCACTTGCCGGACATGTTGACCGGCGAACCGTGCGTCAGGTGGCCGCCCGAGTTGAGGTCGAGGCCCATGAAGGTGTCACCCGGCTGCAGGAGCGCCAGAAACACCGCCTGGTTCATCTGCGAACCGGAGTTCGGCTGAACGTTGGCGAAGTTGACGCCGAAGAGCTTCTTGGCGCGCTCGATCGCCAGTTCCTCGGCGATGTCGACGAACTGGCAGCCGCCGTAGTAGCGCTTGCCCGGGTAGCCCTCGGCATATTTGTTGGTCATGATCGAGCCCTGGGCTTCGAGCACGGCGCGCGAAACGATGTTTTCCGAGGCGATCAGCTCGATCTCGTGGCGCTGACGACCCAGCTCCTTCTCGATCGCACCAAAGATGTCCGGATCGCTGTCGGCCAGAGAGCGGGTGAAGAAGGCGTCATTCGTCTGTTCAGTCATCGGCGCGAGGCTCCTCTCAAGGGTGGCAGTTCTTTAGCTTCCTCGCACGGCGAGAGCAATATCCGCTGTGCGGTTTGCGTCATTTCCCCCATCTGCCGCGCCGAAATATCGCGGGGCTCAGCCCATGAAAAAGCCGCGCTCCCAAGGGAAACGCGGCTCGAAGGATTCCGTGTCGCAAATTCGCTTATTGCGGCAAGGCGTCCTGGTCGACCGAGCCGGGCGACTGCTCGACGCCATAGGGGGTCTGAAGCGCCAGTTCGGTGGCACCGTCGCGCTGATAGATATCGTCGCGGAACTGCACCACGCCGTCCTTGGCGGACCATGCGGAGATATAGGTGAAGTACACGGGTACTTCCTCGGAAAGCGTGATCGGCGTGTTGACGCCGGTCTTGATCGTCGCCTCGATCTGCTGGCGCGACCAGCCGGGCGTATCCTTGAGCAGCCAGGTCGAAAGGTCGCGCACGTTCTGTACGCGCACGCAGCCGGACGATTCGAAGCGCATCAGCTTGTTGAACAGGCCCTGCTGCGGCGTGTCGTGCATGTAGACCTGATGCTCGTTGTGGAAGTTGATCTTCGTCGAGGACATCGCGTTGATCTTGCCCGGGTCCTGGCGGAACATCAGATTCGGCGCCTTCTCGGCGTTCCAGTCGACCGTTTCCGGCGACACTTCGCCGCCGCTGCCGTCGAACAGACGGATCGAGTTGCGCGCCAGATAGGTCGGATCCTTGCGCATCAGCGGCATGATGTCCTTCTGGATGATCGAGCGCGGCGCGGTCCAGTAGGGGTTGAGGATGACCTCGTAGATCTTCGAGTTGAGGATCGGCGACTGGCGGTCGATCTTGCCGACGATCGCCGTGTGGCGCAGCGCGACGCGGCCATTTTCGACGGCCTCGATATAGGCGGCCGGAATGTTGACCATCACATAGCGGCGGCCAAGGTCGCCCGACATCGACTGCAGGCGAACCAGGTTGGTCTGGAGCTGGCCGAGACGGGTATTGGCGTCGACATTGATCGCCTTCAGCGTGTACTCGCCGATGACGCCGTCTGCAGGCAGGCCGTGGCGCGCCTGGAAGCGCTTGACCGCGCCTTCGACATAAGAGTCGAAGGACGAGGAAACGCCGGCGGAGCGCGGCAGGTCGCCGGAAACCATCAGGCGCTGGCGCAGTTGCTGCACCGACGGGTCGGTGACGCCGAGCTCGAGCTTGGCGCTGGTCTGAACCATCGGCCAGCCGCCCTGCGAAACGATGTTCTGGTAGTCGAAGATCGCCTGCTGCACGTGGGCAATCGTCTCGGTCCCGAAGACCGGGGTGTTGGAGACGACGGTCGTTGCGGTGCGCGAGGCCCCTTTCGCGTCAAACTGGTCGTCCCAGGAGCCGCGACGCGGCGAATTGATGATCTCGTTCAGGGCGTCCTGCGCACTTGCTGCGCCAGCGACTGCCACGGCGCCGAAGGTCGCCGCCGAGCGCAGAAAGGCGCGGCGCGAGAATGCATCAATTCCATTCTTTTTCGACATATTCCTACCATCCCAATGCGTCGGCACGCGCCCTATGCGCTGACACGCACGTTGCCGGAGCCCTAACACGATCGTGGTTAACAAAGGTCAACCAACGAGCCACCCTGCCCTCACATGTCTTCACGATGCCGCGAGTGAGGACCCTCATTCGGCAGGCGAAACGCGAAACGAATCCACACTCAAGAAAACGCGTGGCCGCAGCTACCGCATGTCGTCGTCGCTGTCACAGCAATATGGCCAATTCGTGTCTCGGACAGGCCGCGCAGGAAGATGGCATGCCTTTTGCTTTTCACCGGGAGACGCGGGACCGCGGATGAGCCGCAAACGACAACATTTTGATTTGCTAATACTTTTCGTTTGGAAAATCGCGCGAGCGCCGGAATGGAGCGCATCAGCGGTGCAGCTTTTCGGCAACAGAACAAAGGTGGCCACAAATGGCAAAGGTCGGACACGCAGGGATTGCGCCCGACCCTTGAACTGGAGGTTTTTTGCCTGATCAGAGGCGATACATGATCGAGTCGTTCCAGAAGCGATCGAGGCGCTGCAGGAGCTTGTTCATCTGGGTGAACTCGTCCGAACCGATGCCGCCGACCTTCTGGATCGAGCCGATGTGGCGCTCGTAGAGCTTGGCGACGGTCTCGGCGATTTCCTGGCCGTCTTCCGTCAGGCTGATGCGGACCGAACGGCGGTCGACGCGGGAGCGCTGGTGGTTGATCAGGCCGAGGTCGACGAGCTTCTTGACGTTGTAGGAAACGTTCGAGCCGAGGTAGTAGCCGCGGGAGCGAAGTTCGCCGGCGGTCAGTTCCGAGTTGCCGATGTTGAAGAGCAACAGGGCCTGGACGGCGTTGACGTCGCTGCGACCTTCACGGTCGAACTCGTCCTTGATGACGTCGAGCAGACGGCGGTGCAGGCGCTCGACGAGGTGAAGGGATTCCATGTAGAGACCGCGGATGGTTTCTTCCTGAGGGTCTCGGGACGCAGCGACCTGCGGCTTCATCTTGGTGTTCATTTGACTGCCTCACTGTTTTGTTTGGCGGTGTCTGTTTGTCTTCCCGCCTTGAGTGAGACCCTATCGAATACGTCTAAAATTCTACTTAAACCGCAGCCTTAACAAGAGCTTGCCATTTGGCGACCCTGTCTCAGGGTGAATCAACCCTTACCTGCCTTGCCAGCCGCCAGCGCTGATAGAAGATCGCCGCGCGGAACAGAACGAAGGTGACGGCGACCGCCGCATGCAGCACGACCAGCAGCGGACGGGTGCCGAAACTGGCCGGATAGAACTCGTACATGGCGATCTCGATCGCCGCGGCAACCACCCAGACGACCGGCCCCCAGGAGACGAGCAGCCACAGGCCAAGGGCGGCAACCGGATAGATGACGGCAAGCGCCGTTGCGGCCGCGCGCCATTCGGGCGACAGGAGATCGAAGCGCCCGGCGCCGCCATGGGAAAAGCCGATCAGCATGGCCCAGTAGTTCAGCGCGAACCAGATGCATGAGGCGGAGACCAGACGCAGGAAGAGACCGAAGAGGATCTCGGTCAGCGACGGTTTCGGCACATGGGCAGAATCATGAAGCATGGCCGGCAAGATAGGGCGGGACTTTCCTATCCGCCAGCGGCATCGCGGCCTCCCCTGCCCCATGGTCGCGCCTGAAGAGAAGAAATGCCGCAGCCCCCATGCCGGGCGCGCGGTTCCCAATGGCAGCTGCCCCGTGATAAAGCGCTTGGCCATCGACGATTTTCACGGGAAAGGCGCGGCGCGATGAACGACAGGACAAATCTTGTGGACAGGATCACCGGCCACCGCCGCATGCGCCGCAACCGCAAGGCCGACTGGACGCGGCGGCTGGTGCAGGAAAACCGCCTCACCGTCGACGATCTGATCTGGCCGATCTTCATTGTGCCGGGCGAAAACATCGTTCAGCCGATCGACGCGATGCCGGGCGTCAACCGCATGAGCATCGACAAGGCGGTCGAAGCGGTGAAGGAAGCGGCCGACCTCGGCATCCCGGCGATTGCGACCTTCCCCAACATCGACCTGTCGCTGCGCGACGAGACCGGCTCGAACAGCCTTGCGGCCGACAACCTGATCAACCAGGCGACCCGCGCCTTCAAGAAGGCCGTGCCCGAGATCGGCATCATTACCGACGTCGCGCTCGATCCCTTCACCAGCCACGGCCATGACGGCATCCTGCGCAACGGCGAGATCGTCAACGACGAGACGGTGGAAACGATCGCCCGGGCGGCGGTCGCCCAGGCCGACGCCGGCTCCGACATCATCGCGCCCTCCGACATGATGGACGGACGCATCGGCGCCATCCGCCAGGCGCTCGACGCTGCCGGCCACCAGAATGTCGGCATCATGTCCTATGCGACGAAGTTCGCCTCCGGCTTCTATGGCCCCTATCGCGAGGCGATCGGCACCGGCGGTCTGCTGAAGGGCGACAAGAAGACCTATTACATCGACCCGGCCAACGGCACCGAAGCGATCCGCGACGCAGCACTCGACGTCGAGGAAGGCGCCGACATGCTGATGGTGAAGCCGGGCCTTCCCTATCTCGACATCTGCTGGCGGATGAAGGAGGCCTTCGGCCTTCCGGTCTTCGCCTATCAGGTTTCGGGCGAATACTCGCAGGTAAAGGCCGCCGCCGCCAATGGCTGGATCGACGGAGAGAAGGTGATGCTCGAAACGCTGCTCGCCTTCAAGCGCGCCGGCTGCGACGGCATCCTCAGCTACTTCGCCGTCGAAGTGGCGCGCATTCTCGCCAAGGGCCGCTGAAACACACCGCTTGATCCCGGCCGCGATCCTTGTTTTGCAGGGAATGCCATCCCATATTCGTCCTGCAACCAAACGAGGCTTTTGACCGATGAGCATGCACAACGAAGAACTGAGGCTGCCGAGCAATGACTGGCGCGCCTATCAGGGCGTGCTGTCGCGACGTGTCTTTGCCTTTCTGCTCGACTACGCGATCATCGCGCTGCTCTGGATCCCGGCGGCCGTCGTCGTCTTCTTCCTCGGCATCCTGACGCTCGGCCTCGGCTTCATGCTCTACCCGGCGCTTTTTGCGATCGTCGCCATGCTCTATTTCGGGCTCACGGTCGGCGGCCGCGAACAGGCCTCCCCAGGCATGCGTCTGATGGGCCTGGCGATTGCGCGCACCGACGGACGTCCGATGGATTTTCTGACGGCGGTGGTTCACCTCGTGATTTTCTGGATCGCCAACGCGCTGCTGACGCCGCTGATCCTGCTGATCGGTCTCTTCACCGACCGCAGCCGCCTGCTGCACGATCTGCTGATCGGCACCGTCACAGTCCGCCGCGACATGTACTGACCGAACGCCGGCAGGTACAGGCAAAGGAAGACATGGGCCATTTCGCGCGGTGCGTGTCTTTCGCCTTACGAGTGCCGCCTATTGCCGGCAAATTGAATTGACCGCTCGGAAGCGGAAGCCGCAAACGAGTGAGTTGACGTTTTCCATTCTTCCGCCATGCTACTGTCATGACCAACCGCGCGAAGAGTGACCTCCGCACGCGATGAACACACAGACCGCACCGTCTCCGCAATTCTACCTGACTGCGCCGGCAGCCTGCCCTTACCTGCCAAACGAGATGGAGCGAAAGGTCTTCACCCATATGGTGGGCGAGCGCGCGCCCGAACTCAACGACCTGCTGACCCAGGGCGGCTTCCGCCGCTCGCAGAACATCGCCTACCGCCCGGCTTGCGAAACCTGTCGCGCCTGCATTTCGGTGCGCATCCTTGCCAACGAGTTCAAGCCCACCCGTTCCATGCGCCGGGTGCTTGCCGCCAATCACGATGTGATCTCGGCCGAATATGCGGCCGAGCCGTCAAGCGAGCAGTACAACCTCTTCCGCCGATACCTCGACCGCCGGCACCAGAAGGGCGGAATGTCGGACATGTCGGTGCTCGACTACGCGATGATGGTCGAGGACACGCATGTGCACACCAAGATCATCGAATATCGCCTGCGGGTCGAAGGCGACGGCATCAGCGAGAAGGCGCGCGGGCCGTTGATCGCCGCGGCGCTGACCGATCGCATGGGCGACGGGCTGTCGATGGTCTACTCCTTCTTCGATCCCGCGCGGGAAGAGCGCTCGCTCGGCACCTTCATGATTCTCGATCACATTCGTCGCGCCCGCGAGCGCGGCCTTCCCCACGTCTATCTCGGCTATTGGGTCAAGGGTTCGCGCAAGATGGGGTACAAGACGAAGTTTCTGCCGCAGGAACACCTCATGGCCCGCGGCTGGGAACGCTATGAAGGCGGAGACGCCACCGTGGAAGCCGCTCCTACGAAAACGGGTTAGATCTTGAGTTCACCTTCCGATGCCGCGATGCACCGGCGCGGCCTTGCCATCACCGGCCTCGGCGGCCTTGCCCTTTCCTTCGATATCCCGCTCATCCGGTCCGCCGGCGGCGACGTGTGGTCGCTGCTCGCCGTTCGCAGCCTGTCGACCTTCGTCGTCGCGCTCGGCGCCTGGTTCGTGCTCAACCGCGTGTTCGGCCGGAAGGTCTCGCTGCTGCCCGGCAAGACCGGCCTTCTGGTCGGCGTCTTCTACGGCATCAACTCCTGTACCTTCCTGCTCGCCGTCTTCAACACATCGACGGCGAACGTGGTCTTCATTCTCGCCTTCACCTCGATGTTTGCCGCAATTCTCTCCTGGATCTTTCTGAAGGAGCGACCATCGAACGCCACGCTGGTGACCATGCTCGTCATGGTGCTCGGCGTCGGGCTGATCGTCCAGGACGGGCTGGAAAGCGGCCACCTCTTCGGCGACGCCATGGCGGCATCCTCCGCCTTTCTGCTCGCAAGCGCGATCACGATCAGCCGTGCCAGCAAGCGCGACATGGCGCTGGTGCCGCTGGTGACGGCGATCTTCCCGGCGGCCGTCGCCCTTCTGATGCTGCCGGCCGGCGGCTTCACGATCGCCGCCCCCGGCTACATCCTGTTCAACGGCCTGGTGATGATCCCGCTCGCCTTTTTCTGCCTTGCAACGGGGCCGCGCTATCTCTCGGCGCCGGAAGTGGGCATGTTCTATCTGCTCGAGACGATCCTCGCGCCGATCTGGGTGTGGATGGTGTTTGCCGAAACGCCGACGACCCAGACGCTGATCGGGGGCTCGGTCCTGGTCTTCGCGCTGATCGGCCATTCGCTCTGGCAGATGCGCAGCCGCTCGCTGAGAGCGGCCGCGGTCTGCGCCGAGTAGCCGCCCGCTCACGTGTTGTCGTCATGCCTGCCGGGCCGCGGACGGCGGGGTTTCTGCTCCATGCCGCGATCGCGCACCGGCAGCGGCTCCCGATGCTGACCCAGCGAAGCGGGGCGGACGCCGGGCATCTCTACACGCATGACCCAGAGCTCGCGGTTGGTGTTGATCCAGGTCGCAGCCATGCTCAATGGCGCCGGATTGCCGCTCAGCGCGTCGCCGTCACGCCGCCTGAGGCGGGTGACGAGGCCGGCAGCCTCCAGAAGTGCCATGTGCGTCTCCAGTTCCTCGCCGGACACCGCGACGGCCACGGCAATGTCGGCAACGCGCGCTTCCCCGGCAAAAAGGATCTCGAAGATCCGGCGACGGACCGGGTGGGCAAGCGCCAGCAGGACGTCGTCAAGGGCAGTGGCATTCGTCATCGCTGTCATCCCTGTTGGATGCGCAGTGATCTACCATAGCCTCCCGGCATACAAGCGCCAGTTGCGCCTGCGTTTCGTTAGTATTTCCAATGATTTAAGAGGTCGCGGCGGACTGCGCCAAAACGGAACAGGAGCCATGCGGCCGGTCGGTCGCATGGCTCCCTTTGTCCTCAATCAGCCGCTGAATTTCCCGCTGCGCGGGAAGCCCTTCGGAACGACGCGGCCGGCAGACGCGCGATCGCCCTGCCATTCGATCAGTTCGTCCTTGGTCTTGGTAAAGACCCGGCCGGCGCTGTCTTCCCAGACGAGCCCTTCTGCGAGCGTGAAGCAACGAATGTCGGAGATGCCGCCATCCTTGTAGCGCTGTAGCCGCACGCCCTTGCCGCGCGCCATCTCCGGGATCTGCACGAGCGGGAAGACGACCATCTTGCGGTTTTCGCCAACGACGGCCACGTGATCGCCCTTGACCGGCACGACGAGCTTGGTCTCGTCCGGCATGGAGACGTTCATCACCTGCTTGCCCTTGCGGGTGTTGGCGACGATATCGCTTTCGGTCACGGCGAAACCGTTGCCGGCCGCCGACGACACGATCAGCTTGCGCGCCGGATCATGGACGAAGGCCGTGAGCACGTCCTGGTCGTTCTCCATGTCGACGATAATGCGCAGCGGTTCGCCGTGGCCGCGGCCGCCGGGCAGCTTGTCGCCGCCGAGCGTGTAGACCTTGCCCCCGGTCGTAAAGACGAGGATCTTGTCGGTCGTCTGCGCCGGGAACGCCACCTTCAGCGCGTCGCCCTCCTTGAACTGGAGTGCCGACGTATCGGAGATGTGGCCCTTCAGCGCGCGGATCCAGCCCTTTTCCGAGATGACGACGGTGATCGGTTCCTTCTCGATCATCGCCTGCTGGATCGCCTCGACGTCGGCTTCCGGCGCATCGGCAAAGGTGCTGCGACGCTTGCCGATCTCGGTCGCCTTGGCAAACTTCTTTTTGACTTCGCCGATTTCCCAGGCAACCGTCTGCCACTGCTTCTCGTCGGAGGCGAGCAGCGCTTCGATCTCGGCCTTTTCCTTCGAGAGTGCATCGAACTCGGTGCGGATCTCGAATTCCTCGAGCTTGCGCAAGGAGCGCAGGCGCATGTTGAGGATCGATTCTGCCTGAAGGTCGGTGAGCGAGAACCGCTCCATCATCACCGATTTCGGCTCATCCTCTTCGCGGATGATGCGAATGACTTCGTCGATGTTCAGATAGGCGACGAGATAGCCGCCGAGAATTTCGAGCCGGCGGTCGATCGCGGCAAGCCGATGGCGCGAGCGGCGCTGCAGCACTTCGCGGCGATGCGCCAGCCATTCCGTCAACACTTCATTCAGCGCCATGACCCGCGGCACACGCCCGAGCGACAGCACGTTCATGTTGAGCGGAATACGGCTTTCGAGCTCGGTCAGCTTGAACAGTGATTCCATCAGGATGCCGGCATCGACCGAGCGGCTCTTCGGCACGAGGACGATGCGGATGTCTTCGGCCGATTCGTCGCGGATGTCTTCCAGCAGCGGCAGCTTGCGCGCGATCAGGAGCTCGGCGATCTTTTCGATCAGGCGGGACTTCTGCACCTGATAGGGGATTTCGGTGACGACGATCTGGTAACCGCCGCGACCGAGTTCCTCCTGCGCCCAGCGGGCGCGGACGCGAAAACCGCCACGACCGGTGCGGTACGACTCGGCCATGCTTTCCCGGCTCTCGACGATCACGCCACCCGTCGGGAAATCGGGTCCTTCGATCCCGCCCTTCTGCGGATTGGCCGGATCGTAGAGCAGGTCCTCGACGGTCGCTTGCGGATGACGGATGAGATGCAGGGCCGCGTCGCACAGTTCATGCGCGTTGTGCGGCGGAATGGAGGTCGCCATGCCGACGGCAATGCCGGTCGCGCCGTTCGCGAGCAGGTTCGGGAAGGCACCCGGAAGCACGGTCGGCTCCTGGTCTTCCTCGTTGTAGGTGGGGCGGAAGTCCACCGCGTCCTGGTCGATGCCTTCGAGAAGCAGCGAGCAGACGTCCGTCATCTTCGCTTCGGTGTAACGCATCGCCGCGGCATTATCGCCGTCGATGTTGCCGAAGTTGCCCTGGCCGTCGACCAGCGGATAGCGGATCGCAAATTCCTGCGACAGGCGCACCAGCGCGTCATAGATCGAGGCGTCGCCATGCGGGTGGAATTTACCCATGACGTCGCCGACGATACGCGCGCACTTCTTGAACGAGGATGTGGGGCGAAGCCCCATCTCGCTCATCGCATGAACGATGCGACGGTGCACGGGCTTCAGTCCGTCACGAACGTCCGGAAGCGCGCGGTGCATGATGGTCGACAAGGCATAGGCAAGGTAACGCTCCTCCAGCGCCGCCTTGAGGTCAACCGGTTGAATGTTGTCGTCGTCCCCGCCGGACGGGGGAGTAAGGCTTTGTCCCATAGGCTCTTGCTAGCGCAACAAACCCGGAACATCAAGGTTTTCAGGGCCTGCGCTTGTGGAGAACCCCCTCGCCTCGAAAACCGGCCGGCACACCGATCCGCTTGCCCCGGCGCAATGTTCGTGCAACGGTCGCGCCGCTATGCGTCGGAGGCGACCGACTGGTAACGTCCGGGAAAGCATGCCCGAGCACGAACATGTGCGGTTCGCCCAAGCGAATATAATTTCGCCCTGTTTCGTAATAGCTTCGGCTGGAGTTGATTTGGTCGATTTGCAAGGGGGACCCCAGGACGCGCATTGGCAGACGGAAACTGGCGGCAGCTCGCCGCCGACAAAGACGGTTTCTGCCACGCGCCCAATTGACGCCCACTGCCAAGGAAAACCAGATTAGCGACGCCCTATCTTCTTAAACAGCTACACAATCAAAGATTTTCACGAAGGAACTCGAAATGATGCACACGCGCAAGATCCGCCTGATGATGGCGAGCGCCGCGCTCCTCACCCTTACCGGCCCGGCCTTCGCGCTCGATGGCGCCGATCTGATGAAGAAGCTCGACGCGGCGACAAACGCGAACGGCACCGCGATCACCTATGACAAAGCCGAAGTTGACGGCGACAAGGTGACGGTAACCGGCGTGAAGCTGAAGGTCGCGAGCCAGCCGGGCGAAGCTGTGGACCTGAAGATCGGGGACCTGACCTTCGAAGGCGTCGAGGAGACCGAAGGCGGCGGCTACTACGCCGAGACCGTTTCGTTCCCCGACGTCAATGTCAGCCAGGACGAGGGAAGCATTTCGGTCAAGGACATCCTGCTCTCCGGCCTGACGATCCCGGCCAATGCGACCGGCGGAACCATCAACGACATTCTCCTCTACGAGAGCGCCAGCACCGGCGCGATCACCGTCGGCTCCAAGGGCAAGGAAGTGTTCTCGCTCGAAAGCACCGAAGCCAACCTCGCGCGCCAGGAAAATGACGCCGGCTTCGACTTCGACGCGACCGCTTCCGGCATCAAGGCGGACCTGTCGAGCGTCGAGGACGCCAAGACCAAGGAGGCGATCGAAAAGCTCGGCCTCACGACGATCGACGGCGCCTTGACGATGAAGGGCAGCTGGGAAGTCGAAAGCGGCAATGTCGCACTCGAAGAATATGCCCTCGACTTCAAGAATGTCGGCCGGCTGAACTTTGCCCTCGACATTTCCGGCTACACGCTCGCCTTCGTCAAATCGATGCAGGAAGCAATGAAGGCGGCCGAAGCCAACCCGAACAAGGAAGAGGCAAACCAGGCCATGGGCCTCGCCATGATGGGCCTGATGCAGCAGCTGACCTTCAACAGCGCCGAAATCCGCTTCGACGACGCCTCGATCACCAAGAAGGCACTCGACTATGCTGGGTCGCAGCAGGGTGTCTCCGGCGAGCAGATGGCACAGTCGCTGAAGGGCCTGGTGCCGATCATGATGGCGCAGCTCAACGTGCCGGAACTGCAGAACCAGGTGTCGGCCGCCGTCAACGCCTATCTCGACGGCCCGAAGAGCCTCACGATCAGCGCGGCGCCGGAAAAGCCGGTTCCGTTCCCGATGATCATGGGCGCCGCCATGGGTGCGCCGAACACCATCCCGTCGGTGCTCGGCGTCAAGGTTACGGCGAACGACTGATCCTTGCG
The DNA here is from genome assembly GCF_002940685.1 of Ensifer adhaerens. Classification (GTDB taxonomy): domain Bacteria; phylum Pseudomonadota; class Alphaproteobacteria; order Rhizobiales; family Rhizobiaceae; genus Ensifer; species Ensifer adhaerens_E. The sequence goes on from NZ_PNFP01000009.1 coordinate 157,900, forward strand.
ACTTGCTCCCGGTTTCGACCGATCCCGGGAGCGATTGCTGCATGCTTGCGCGCCCAAACGGGCGCGCAATTTTTATGGCCGCGCCCAGCGACACGCCTCATCGAACGCTCGGGCAAATCTGCGCTTCCCGCCCATCGGATCTTGACAGAAGAATGATGGTTTTCCTTGCGCCCGCGCGATCGGCTTCGCGGTATTTCTCGGCGGAGCACGCATGGATTGAAAGACTTTCACTTTTGGGCCCGCTATTCCTTGCACCCGGAAATTTCACCGTAAGGCGATGGCGTTTTTCATCGAAATCGTGCATTCGACATTCAGCCAACTCAAAATCCGACGTCCAGTGACCTTGAGTCTATCCAAGCCTCGGCGAGGAAGTTCGGACTTTGCCTAAGTATCCGCCTGAATATGATGTTCACGCCACGACAGATCGGACGTAAATGCTCGCCTGGCTCCAGCAGTCTGTAAATTTCAGGGAAGAATTGCTGGAGGGAAAGTTCGCTCCCGTCCGAGCCGATTATTATACGGGCCCGGATAGGCCGCTGCGATTGCTGCTCCAGGCGCGGACCGACTTCCTTTCGATCTGGCGGGCCAGCGACTATACCGAAAAGGTCTCGCAGACGCGCATTCTCGGTCGGCAGATCATCGTCGTCAACTCGCCCGACCTGATCCGGCAGGTGGTCGTCAAGCGCCATGAGAACTTCGAGCGCAAGAGCCCGCAGATGCGCCGGGCGCTCGAATTCCTGCTCGGCGACGGGCTGTTCATTTCGGACGGAGACACCTGGAAGCAGCGCCGGCCGCTGGTGGCGGACATCGTCCACGCCAAGCGGGTTCCCTCCTTCGGGCCCGTCATGGAAAATACGACCAGCGAGCTGGTCGAACGCTGGAGCCGCATGCCCGATGGGGCGGAGGTCAACGCGTTGCACGAAATGGCGGGGCTGACCGCCGAGATCATCGCGCGCAGCGTCTTCGGCAACCAGCTCGGCGACGACAGCGCAGCGGCCGTGACCGAGGGGTTCACCAGCTACCAGTCGCTGGTCGATTCCATCAACATCGGGTACTTCCTCGGCTTTGACGACGGCCTGCCGGTGTTTCGCACCCCGAGCCTGCGCCGCTCGGTCAAGCGCATCCACCGAACCATCGACAAGGTGGTGGAGGATCACCTTGCCGGGCGTGGCGACCACAACTCGATGGTCGAGCTGCTCATTCGCCGACAGCAACGAAACCCGGAACTGAAGCTCGATCTCGTCGCCTTGCGCAACGAGGCGGCAACCATCTTCATGGCCGGTCATGAGACCACGGCGGCGACGCTGACCTGGACCTGGTATCTGCTTTCGAAGGCTGGCTGGGTCGAGAAGGCCGTGCACGACGAGATCACCAGGGTCTGCGGCGACCGGACCCCGACGATCGACGACGTACCGCAACTCGAATGGTGCCGGGCCGTCATCGAGGAAACGCTTCGCCTTTATCCGCCGGTTCCGATCCTCGCGCGGCAGACCCGCGAGGCGGACATGATCGGCGACGTTACCGCCGATCCGGGCTCGCTCGTCCTGATCGTGCCGTGGCTCCTGCACCGGACCGCAAGCCTGTTCGAAGATCCGCACCACTTCCATCCGGAGCGGTTTACCGAGGGACGGCGCCCGACGCCCTACAGCTTCATTCCCTTTGCCAGCGGGCCGCGCGTCTGCCCCGGCCTGCATTTCGGCCTGACGGAAGCCATCCTGTGCCTGGCCATCATCGCCCAGCGTTACCGTGTTCGTGTGCGCAAGAGCCATGCGGTCGAGCCGATCTGCCGCCTGACCTTGAGACCCAAAGGCGGCCTGCCGGTCACCCTGCACAGGCGGGAGGCCGCCTGACATGGCGCCGGACGAACCACGCTCGGGCCAACCGATCGGCAAGCGCAGGGCCTGGATCTTCGCTGAGGAAAGCGCGCCCCGGCTCACCGATGCGCTGGCGGGCGGCGAGCGGGCGCACGCCTTCCGGCGCTATTGGATCGCCGACAACATCCGCAACTTCGCCAACATCGCGGCCCATTTCGGTATGAAACTGCTGCCAATGGACGCGTGCTCGCGCCTGGGCGCGGCGCTCGGCCTCTTCATGGTCCCGCGCTTCCACAAGGTGGCAACCCGCCGCGCCCGCGAAACCATCGAACAGTTGCGGCCGGAACTCGACGCCCCGCAACGCGAGGCACTCTTTCTTGAAAACTGTCGGGCCCAGGGGCGGCTGATGACAGAGTTCTCCGTCGTCAACAGATTGCAGAGACGGCCGGAGCGGCTGAAGATCGACGGGCTCACGGCAATTCGCGAGGCTGCGAACAATGGCCCCGTCATTCTCGTCGGCCTGCATCTCGGCAACTGGGAAGTGGGTACGATCGCATTCCGCAGGCTGGGCCTTGAGCCTCACGCGTTTTACGTCCCACCCAAGGGTCGGGCGAAGGCCTGGATCGCCGAGCGGGTGCGCAGCAAGGCCGGCTTGCGGTTTCTGCCTCCGGGCATGGAGGGGATCCGACCGGCGCTGAAGGTTCTCAAGAGCGGCGGCGTTGTCAGCCTCTTCTGCGACGAGGGTTTTGGCGGCATGATCCGCGGTCCGTTCTTCGGCCGCAGGCCGCACCAGGAGGGCAACATTGCGATCGCCATTCGGCTGGCGCGCATGACGGGCGCCACGATCTGCCCCTGGTACGGCCTACGCACCGACGGCTTCCGCTTCGAATGCACGGCCTTGCCGCCGATACGGCTGCCTGTGGACGAGCGCCCGAACGCCCGCTTGCTGGACGACATGCTGTTGCTGAACGACGCGATCGAGCCGGTCGTCCGCGCCCATCTCGACCAATGGTATTTCCTCGACAATGCGCTTCGGCCGCAGTGAACGCACCGCGCTTTTTTGCGCGTGCCTGGCAGCTTTGCGATCGACGCTTGATGCCGGCCGGGTCTGGCCTATTTATCCCCGCAAGGACCGAAATCCCTGTTCCTGACCGATAAAACGGAAGGAGAAGCCCATGGGACTGAAGCAGGCGGACATAACAGCCATCCTTGGCCCGGTCGACGAGACGCTGATGGCCGAACTGCTTGCGACCGGCGCAACGGCCGGCGAACTCGCAGAGGCTATCGCCTGGGTCAACAACGATGAGGCGCTGATCGGCGAAGGCCGCCATCTGCCGGCCGGCCGCGTTGCGGCGCTGATCGACATCTTGACCCCGGACAACGAAGAAGAGCGGAATTTCGAACTGTAGTCGAAGACGGCTGCCTGCCGGGGACGACCGATTGCAGCCGCCCGCCTACCGGGCGGCGGAGCGCGTGAGGCCATGTTTTCGTGTTGAGGGAGGTCAACGATGGCTGCCAAGGAAGTCAGGTTCAGTAGCGATGCCCGCGATCGGATGCTGCGCGGCGTCGATATTCTCGCCGATGCGGTCAAGGTCACGCTCGGTCCCAAGGGACGCAATGTCGTCATCGAGCGCGCCTTCGGCGCGCCGCGCATCACCAAGGACGGCGTTTCGGTCGCCAAGGAGATCGAACTCGACGACAAGTTCGAGAACATGGGCGCGCAGATGCTGAGGGAGGTCGCGTCACGCACGAGCGACGTGGCCGGCGACGGCACGACGACGGCCACCGTGCTTGCACAGGCCATCGTCAAGGAGGGCATCAAGGCGATCGCGTCGGGCATGAACCCGATGGATCTGAAGCGCGGCATCGATCTCGCGGTCGAGGCGATCGTCGCGAAACTGAAGAGCCATGCGCGCAAGATTTCCAACAACGAGGAGATTGCTCAGGTCGGAACGATCTCCGCGAACGGCGACGCCGAAATCGGCAACTATCTGGCAAAGGCGATGGAGCGTGTCGGCAATGAAGGCGTGATCACGGTCGAGGAGGCGAAGACCGCCGAAATCGAGCTGGAGATCGTCGAAGGCATGCAGTTCGACCGCGGCTACCTCTCGCCCTATTTCGTCACCGACCAGGAAAAGATGCGGGTCGAGTTCGAGGATCCCTATATCCTCATTCACGAAAAGAAGCTTTCCAACCTGCAGGCGATGATCCCGGTCCTCGAAGCGGTGATCCAGGCGAGCCGACCGCTGTTGATCATCGCCGAGGATGTGGAAGGCGAAGCGCTCGCGACGCTGGTCGTCAACAAGCTGCGCGGCGGGCTGAAGATCGCCGCCGTCAAGGCGCCGGGCTTCGGCGACCGGCGCAAGGCGATGCTCGAGGATATCGCCATCCTGACGGGCGGAACGGTTATCTCCGAGGATCTCGGCATCAAGCTTGAGAACGTGACGCTCGATTCGCTTGGCCGCGCCAAACGGGTGATGGTCGAAAAGGAAGACACGACGATTGTCGATGGCGCCGGCGCGAAGGCAGATATCGCCGGACGCGTCAGCCAGATCCGGGCGCAGATCGAGGAAACGACCTCCGACTATGATCGTGAGAAGCTGCAGGAGCGGCTGGCCAAGCTTGCGGGCGGCGTCGCGGTGATCCGGGTCGGCGGCTCGACCGAAGTGGAAGTGAAGGAAAAGAAGGACCGGGTCGACGATGCGCTGCATGCGACGCGGGCCGCGGTGGAGGAAGGCATCCTGCCCGGCGGCGGCGTTGCGCTGCTGAGGGTCGTCCACGCGCTCGACGGACTCAAGCCGGAAAATGACGACCAGCGCGTCGGCGTCGAAATCGTGCGGCGAGCGCTGGAGTCACCCGCGCGCCAGATCGCCGAGAATGCCGGTGCGGAGGGCTCGGTCATCGTCGGCAAACTTCGGGAAATAAGCGACTTTGCCCACGGCTGGAATGCGCAGACCGGCGAGTATGGCGATCTCTACCGCATGGGTGTCATCGATCCGGCGAAAGTCGTGCGAGCGGCGCTGCAGGATGCAGCCTCCGTCGCCGGTCTGCTTGTGACGACCGAAGCCATGGTCGCGGAGAAGCCGAAGAAAGACGGCCCCACGCAGTCGCCCGGCCCCGGCATGGATTTCTGACGGTACCGGGTTACGGCAGACCGCAAAAACGAAAAGGCCCGGTCATGCGCCGGGCCTTTCTCTATTTCAGGTCGGTTCGACCTTAGTCCTTTTTCTGCGGGATCGGGCGGATCGCCAGTTCGCGCAGCTGGGCCGGGCTCGCCTCGGACGGCGCGCCCATCAGGAGGTCGACGGCCTGCTGGTTCATCGGGAAGATCGAGATCTCGCGCAGGTTCTTGGCGCCAACCAAGAGCATGACGATGCGGTCGATGCCAAACGCCATGCCGCCATGCGGCGGTGCGCCGTACTGGAAGGCGCGGTAGAGGCCGCCGAACTGGTCTTCGACTTCCTGCTGCGACTTGCCGGTCAGCTCGAACGCCTTGACCATGACTTCCGGCAGCTGGTTGCGGATCGAGCCCGAGGCGATCTCGAAGCCGTTGCAGACCATGTCGTACTGGTAGGCCTTGATCGACAGCGGGTCCTCGCCGTTCAGCGCTTCCAGGCCGCCCTGCGGCATCGAGAAGGGGTTGTGGGCGAAGTCGATCTTCTTTTCGTCTTCCAGCCATTCGTAGAACGGGAAGTCGACGATCCAGCAGAATTCGTAGCGGTCGCGGTCGACGAGGTTCAGTTCCTCGCCGGCGCGGGTGCGGGCTTCGCCGGCAAACTTGTAGAACTTGGCGGGATCGCCGGCCACGAAGAAGCAGGCGTCGCCGTCGTCGAGGCCGAGCTGGGTGCGGATCGCATCGGTGCGCTCCTCGCCGATGTTCTTGGCGAGCGGACCGGCGCCTTCGAGCTTTTCGCCTTCCTTGCGCCAGAAGATGTAGCCGAGGCCCGGCTGGCCCTGGCTCTGCGCCCAGGCGTTCATGCGGTCGCAGAAGGCGCGCGAGCCGCCGGTCTTGGCCGGGATCGCCCAGACTTCGACCTTCGGGTTCGACGCGATCATGTTCGCGAAGACCTTGAAGCCGGAGCCGGCGAAGTGCTCGGTGACGGCCTGCATCTCGATCGGGTTGCGCAGGTCCGGCTTGTCGGAACCGTACTTGCGGATCGCCGTGTCATAGGGAATGCGCGGGAACTTCTCGGTCACCGGCTTGCCGTCGGCAAACTCGACGAAGATGTCGCGGATGACCGGTTCCATGGTGGACCAGACGTCTTCCTGCTCGACGAAGCTCATTTCCAGGTCGAGCTGGTAGAACTCGCCCGGCAGGCGGTCGGCGCGCGGGTCTTCGTCGCGGAAGCACGGCGCGATCTGGAAGTAGCGGTCGAAACCGGCAACCATCAGGAGCTGCTTGTACTGCTGCGGCGCCTGCGGCAGGGCGTAGAAGCTGCCGGGATGGATACGCGACGGCACGAGGAAGTCGCGCGCGCCTTCCGGCGACGAGGCCGTCAGGATCGGGGTGGTGTATTCGGTAAAGCCGACGTCGCCCATGTGGCGGCGCATCGAGGAGATGATCTGGGTGCGCTTGACGATGTTCTTGTGCAGCGTGTCGCGGCGCAGGTCGAGGAAGCGGTACTTGAGCCGCACGTCTTCCGGATAGTCCGGCTCGCCGAAGACCGGCAGCGGCAGTTCCTTGGCGGCCGAGAGAACCTCGATCTCCTGTGCATAGAGCTCGATTTCGCCGGTCGGCATGCCCTTGTTGACCGTGTCGTCGGTGCGGGCCTTGACGAGGCCGTCGATGCGGATCACCCACTCGCCGCGCACGGTTTCGGCCACCTTGAAGGCCGGGCTGTCCGGATCGGCGACGACCTGGGTCAGGCCATAGTGGTCGCGCAGGTCGATGAAGAGCACGCCGCCATGGTCGCGGACGCGGTGGACCCAGCCGGAGAGGCGAACGGTGGAGCCGACGTCCGACTTGCGGAGGGCGGCACAGGTGTGGCTGCGGTAACGATGCATCGTCTTATCCCGGAATTGCGAAAGAGCCGCGCAGGCTCGAAAGATACGGCGCGCGGCACATGGTCAAAATCGGGCGGAAAAGCGCATGATGCGCCGGCTTTGTCAAGCCGCGCGACCGCCGCCGCCCAGATGGAGATGCGTTCTAAACCAAGGAAGCGGCCAGTCCAAGGGCGCTTGAGACAGAAGCAGGCGGAAATGCCGCGAAAAGAACGGCCAAGCGGGATGAGGAAAAGTGTATGCGGTTTTCCGCCCGCATCCCGCTCTCACTTATAAGAAAGCGTCAACGATGATTTTGGGTCCATCGGACCAAAATCATCGCGGCGTCACAATTCGGGGCTGTCCGGCGAGAGAATGCAGAGCTACACATTGCAAGGCCCCACAGTGATCCCGCCCGAGTCGTGGCCGCTTTCCCGGATGTCGCCTGCCCCATGTCTCAGATTCGCCCGCTCATCCCCCTCCTCGTTACCGCAGGCATTCTCATCGGCGGCAATGGCCTGCAGGGCACCTTCATCTCGCTTCGCGCGCTGGAAGAGGGTTTCTCGACATCGCTGATCGGTGTGATCGGCGCGGGCTACAACATCGGATTTGCGCTCGGCTGCGTCTATGTCACCCGCATCCTGCGCGCGATCGGCCATATCCGCACCTTCTCGGCGATGGCGGCAATCGCGTCGGCTGCGGCCATCTCCATGGTGCTCGTCATCAACCCACTGATGTGGTTCCTGATGCGGCTTCTGGCCGGCATATGTTTTGCCTGCCTGTTTGCGACGGTCGAGAGCTGGCTGAACGCCAGCGTCACCAATGCCAACCGGGCGCGTACGCTTTCGGTCTATCGCCTCGTCGATCTCGGCTCGGTGACGGCGGCGCAATATGTCATCCCCGGCATCGGGCTCGGTGGCTTTGAGCTCTTCGCCATCATCTCCATGGCGCTGACGCTGTCACTGGTGCCGATCTCCTTTGCCGACCGCTCGAGCCCGGTCGCTCCGGAAGCCATCCGCTTCGACGTGAAGGCGCTCTGGAACATATCGCCGCTGGCGACCGTCGGCTGCATCGTCGTCGGCCTCACCAATGCCGCCTTCCGCTCGCTCGGGCCGATCTACGCTCAAGGGATTGGCCTGTCGGTGACGGCGATCGCCACCTTCATGAGCGCCGGCATCATCGGCGGCGTCGTGCTGCAATATCCGCTCGGCCACTATTCCGACCGCATCGACCGCCGGCTGATCATCCTGATCGCCACCTTCGGCTCGCTGCTGGCCGGCCTGTTCCTCGCCTTCGGCGCCGGCAACGACGAGTGGTTGAACTTTGCCGGCATCTTCCTGTTCGGCGCCTTTGCCATGCCGCTCTATTCGCTCTGTTCGGCCCATGCCAACGACCATGCCGCCGAAGGGCAGCACGCGCTGGTTTCGGCCGGCATGCTGTTCTTCTGGTCGCTCGGCGCGATCATCGGGCCGCTCTTCGCCTCCTTCCTGCTCGACATTTTCGGACCGCAGGCGCTGTTCATCTATACGGCGGCGATCCTGTTCCTGTTCATGCTCTACACGCTGCAGCGCATGACGGCGCGCGGGCCGGTGCCCGCCGGCGAGCGGGCAATGCCGTTCCGCAACCTGCTGCGCACCTCGTCCTTCTTCAACAAGCTTGCCGCCGGCAACAACCACAAGCGCAAGGACAGCTAGTTCCCTGCGGCAAGATGCGCACAGCTCGGCGAATTGCTGAATGCGACGATCAGGTTTAGAACCGGCAGCACTTCAACCATATTGCCGAGATTGCCGAATGCCCGTCATCAGCCGCCGCACCTTCCTTCAAGGCTCTGCAGCTCTGGGAGGTGCCTTTGCGCTCGGCGCCGGCGTGGCGGCGCGCGCTGGCGCCGCACCCGATCCGCAGCTCCTGACGGCGCAGTTGACCGAGGCCCAAATCGCCAAGGATGGGCTTACGCCCAAGATCATGACCTACGGGCTGGGTGAGGCTCCAAGCACCGGCATGCCGCCCGTCCTTCGCATGCGCAAGGGCGAGCCCTATGCGGCGCGGCTCCTCAACCGGCTGGACGAGCCGACGACGGTGCACTGGCACGGCTTGAGGATCGCCAACGCCATGGACGGCGTGCCCGAGCTGACGCAGCCCTATGTCTATCCGGGCGATCCGTTCGACTACGTGTTCACCCCGCCGGATGCCGGTACCTTCTGGTATCACCCGCACTGCAACACACTGACCCAGATGGGCGCCGGGTTGACCGGCGTGATCGTCGTCGAGAACCCCGACGACCCGGTATTCGACGCCGAGGTCGTGCTCAACCTGCGCGACTGGCGGCTCGGCACCGGCGGCGCCTTCATCGACCTGTTCAGGCCGCGGGACGCCGCGCGCGGCGGCACCTACGGCACGGTGCGCACCGCCAACTGGCAGCAGGAGCCCACCTACGACGCGCCTGCCGGCGGGCTGGTTCGGGTGCGGATCGCCGCAACCGACGTCACGCGCATCTACACGATCGGCCTCGATGGGGCCGAGGCGATGGTGATCGCGCTCGACGGCAACCCGGTCGACAAGCCCTTTGCTCTCGACCGATACGATTTCGGCCCCGGCCAGCGCGTCGACCTGGTGGTGCGCATGCCGGATAGCGAGGGCCAGACGGTCGCGCTCGGCAATTTCCGTGGATCGCACCCCTGGACGATCGCGCGGTTCAGGGCGACCGGCGCTTCGCTGAAACGTGACCTCCGGGATGTCGCGCCCCTGCCCGCCAACCCGATCGCCGAGGCCGATCTCTCAACCGCGATCCGCGTGCCGATCGAACTGACGGCGACCGCCGAACACAAGGCGGCACCTTCGATCTGCGGTTCGCTCGGCTATACGTTCTGGGCGATCAACAAGGTGCCGTGGCCGGGCGACACCCCGGACCCGATCGCGCCGATCGAGGAAATGAAGCTCGGCAAAAGCTACGTGCTCCAGGTCGCCAACCGCACACCGCATGCGCACCCGATCCATCTGCATGGCCTCAGCTTCCGCATTCTCAATTCCAACAAGCGAACTTTCCTGCCGCCGCCGACGGATACGATCCTGCTTTTGCCGGACGAACAGGCGGAAGTGGCGCTTGTGGCGGACAATTTGGGCGATTGGGTCATCCATTGCCATATCATCGAGCACCAAAAGACCGGCATGACGGGTTATTTCAAGATCGTCTGAGAATTTCGATTGTGACAAGTGCCGCGAAGAGTTACACGAAAATCCAAGCCGCATTTTTGCCACAGTGATTTAAATCTGATGATTGAAACAACAGCAGACCTTGAGGCCGCCTGCCAGCAGCTGGCCCGCTCAAATTATATTACAATTGATACTGAATTCCTGCGGGAAACGACCTTCTGGCCAGAGCTCTGCCTGATCCAGATGGCGAGCCCGGATCTTGCCGTCATCGTCGACCCGATGGCCAAGGGGATCGACCTGGCGCCCTTCTTCGCGCTGATGGCCAACCCTGAGGTCATCAAGGTGTTCCATGCCGCGCGTCAGGACATCGAGATCATCTTCCATCTCGGCAAGCTCATTCCACACCCGATCTTCGATACGCAGGTCGCGGCGATGGTGTGCGGCTTCGGCGACAGTGTTTCCTACGACCAGCTCGTCAACCGGGTCACCGGCACGCAGATCGACAAGTCCTCGCGCTTTACCGACTGGAGCCGTCGTCCGCTGACCGACAAGCAGCTCGACTATGCGCTCGCCGACGTCACGCATCTGCGCGACATCTACAAGTACCTGGCCGCGGAACTCGAACGCGAGGGCCGCTCGCTGTGGCTGACCGAGGAAATGGCCATCCTCGAGGCCCGCGACACCTACGATCTGCATCCTGATGACGCCTGGCAGCGACTGAAGATGCGGGTGAAGAAGCCGATCGAGCTTGCCGTGCTGAAAACGGTCGCCGCCTGGCGCGAGCGCGAGGCGCGCGCCCGCAACGTGCCGCGCGGCCGCATCCTGAAGGACGACGCCATCTACGAGATCGCCCAGCAGCAGCCGAAGGATGCCGAGGCGCTCGCACGGCTGAGGACCATCCCCAAGGGCTGGGAACGCTCCAGTGCCGGCACGTCGATCGTCGAGGCCGTCAATGAAGCGCTGGCCATCCCGAAGGCCGAGCTGCCGAAGCTCCCGCGCCAAAGCCATGCGCCCGAGGGTGCTGCGGCCGCCGGCGAAATGCTGAAGGTGCTTTTGAAGCTCATCGCCGAGAAGCAGGGCGTCGCCGCGAAGATCATCGCCAACAGCGATGATCTCGACAAGATAGCGGCCGAGGGCGAGAAGGCGGATGTCGCCGCACTCAAGGGCTGGCGGCGCGAACTCTTCGGCGAAACGGCACTGAAGCTGATCAACGGCGACGTCGCGCTCCGCTTCGTTGACAAGAAGATCGAAGCAGTGGAAATCGGCGCCGAGATCACGTCCGCATCAGCTTGAAAAAGGTAACGGGCGGAGACAAGTTTCCGCCCGAATCCAGCTCTAGCGAAGGGCCGGGCGGAACAGAATCACCATCGTATCAAACGAGGTGACGTGAGCCGGCGCGTTGGGCAGCGCCGACCGACACGGATGCCGCCTCTTCCGGTACCGGAGCTTTCTGCATGCGTTGGCGCTTTTCGACTTTCGAGGGACTACTCCTGCTGCTGGTCATCGCCGGCGCCGGGGCAGTCTACGCATGGGTTTTCTACGGCAAAGGCGCCCTGATCGGCGCGACCTACGCGCTCTTCATGTGCCTGCCGATCATCGCGTTCGAGAGACGCGTCATTTTCCGGCGCCTCCATCGACGGATCCACGCCTTTTCGACACCCGTCTTCTTCGTCGCGTCGCTGGCAATCTACTTCGTGCTTCTCGACATCGGCTACGCTGCCGCCGGTCTGATCATGCAGTCGGGCGGCGTCATGGAAGACAACTGGATGGACGCGATGATGCCGTCCAAGACGGTCCTCATCTTCGCGCTCGGCGTTTCGGGATCGCTCGTCTTCATCCTCAGGGTTCGCGAACTGCTCGGGCGTGACGTCTTCCTGAGCCTGCTCACCGGCCGTTACCGCAGGCCGATCGAGGAGGAGCGCGTCTTCCTGTTCATCGACCTTGCCGGCTCGACCTCCTACGCCGAGAAACACGGCGACCTCAGGATGCAGGAATATCTCGGCAAGCTGTTTGCGACGATCGCCGATCCGGTCATGCGTTATCGCGGCTCGATCGACGACTACATCGGCGATGCCGCCGTCATCACCTGGCCCTTCGATCGCGCCACCAACAATGCGGCCTGCATTCACTGCGTCTTCGACATTCTGGAAATGATCGATGCGGATGCACAACGTTGGCAGAAGGAGTTCGGCGAGGTTCCACGTCTGCGCGCGGCCCTTCACGGCGGCACCATCGTCGCTGCCGAAATCGGTCTCGACCGGCACAAGATCACCTATTTCGGCGACACGGTGAACACCACCGCCCGGCTTGAAGGCTTCTGCAAGACGCTCGGCCACCAAGTGCTGATCTCCACCGAGCTCGCCCGCAAGATGCGCCTGCCGCATTATGTCCGGGTCGAGGATCTCGGCGAGCACGCCATCAGGGGACGCGGGCAGAAGCTCGGCGTCCTGGCGTTGCGCGCTGGCAGCGCAGCGCCGGCTCTCGTCCCCAGCCCGGCCGAGTAGTCGGGTCGAACGACGCCTCAGCCGTGCAGTTTCGCACCCTTGGTGATCTTGTCGACCAGCTTCTTGTCCGCGTGGATGGCGATGCCGGCGACAGCGGCGTCATCGGGACGGGTCTCGGCGAAGACCGCCCGGTTGGCGTGGTCGTGACCGGTCGAGAACATGCCGTCGACATAGATTGAGGCTCTCACCTCTCTTTCGATCGCACGCCGTTGAATGTTGCCGAGCGTCTTCCCATCTGCGGCAAGCACGATGATCGGCTGCACACTCAAGGCGTTGTAGACGTTGCCGGCGCCGTCGCGATAGTCTTCGCCAATGATGCCGGGCTTCTGACCGGCAATACCGGTGGCGAGGAAGGCGGTAACGTTGAGCTTCTGCCAGGTGGCCAGGTCCTCGCGCAAGACGATTGCAAATTTGGTATCGAACATGACGGTCATCTCCATTTCAGCCCGACAGGGCGTGCCGGACGACGCATTATCGGAAGGTGCCGCGGTCGATCTTGAACGATTGTGCGGCGCGCCCGGCGACGGCATCCGGGTCGCACCCGCCGTCGACGGCATCGAACGCATCGAAGCGCGGCTGCATGGAAAATTCTTCGAGCCGCATCGACACGACACCTATGCGATCGGCGTGACGCTCGGCGGCGTCCAGACCTTCCAGTACCGGGGCGAAAGCCGTTTCAGCAATCCCGGAAGCATCATCATCCTCCACCCGGACGAGATCCACGATGGCGGCGCGGGAACGGAGATCGGTCTGCGCTACCGGATGATGTACCTGCAGCCGGAGCGGCTGCTCGCAGCACTCGACGAAACCGACCGCTCCCTGCCCTTCGTCGCGGCACCGGTCGTGGGCGACGAGGCCTTGCGGCAGGCGGTCGGGGAAGCCGTGATGGATCTCGACAATGGCATCGACGAACTGGCGCTCGACGACATCCTCGTGCGCATCGCAGAGGGCCTTTACCGCCATGCCGGCACGAAGCACATCAAGCCGGCAAAGGCCGACAAGCACGCCGTTCTCGAGGCAACCGAGTTCCTTCGCGCCAATCTCGAACGGCCCGTCGGTTCCCAGGAGCTGGAAGCCGTCAGCGGGCTCGATCGGTTCACGCTGGCGCGGCAGTTTCGCAAGGTTCTCGGCACCAGCCCCCACCGCTATCTGCTGATGCGCCGGCTGGAGCGGGCTCGCCAGATGATCGCCAAGGGCGAAAGCCTTGCCGGTGCTGCGCTTGAAACCGGCTTTGCCGACCAGGCGCATTTCACCCGTCATTTCAAGCGCGCCTATGGCCTGACGCCCGGGCGCTGGGCAAGCCTCGCCGTCGCGAGCTAATCCTGTCACCAAAGCTTCATCGGCCTGTAAAGCAAGCATCACCCAACCGTCATCTAAGCCGCCTATCGGATGGCCGACTACAGCGCCGCGCGCATTAAGACGCGCAAAGGTCGCTGTAGCACTTCGAATTGCTGCATGCCTTTCTCCATGGATCTAGGGCGATCCACGGAGACATGCAGAAGGCTCCAACCCAAGGTGAACTTCATGACGAAAACGCTTCTCGCCACCGCGGCTCTTTCTCTTTTGATGACGATGGCCGCCTCGGCCGAGGAAAAGTCCTTTACCGCGACGCTGAAGGGCCACGCGATCCTGCCGGCCAGCACGATCATCGCGGCGCCCGCGGACGCGCCTGCGTACCTGAAGACCTCCGGCAAGTTTACCACTGCGGACCGAAAGCGCGTCGAGGCGCTCGGCACCGTGCCCGGCAAGGACGGCGTTCGCCTGACCGGCCTGTCTCTGCCCTTCGACGGCCAGCCGATGCAGGGCTTTTCCGGCATCAAGGCGATGGACGACGGCACCTTCTGGAGCCTCTCCGACAACGGCTTCGGCAACAAGCTGAATTCCACCGACGCCATGCTGATGTTGCACCATGTGAAGATGGACTGGGACGCCGGCAAGGTCGAAGCGCTGAAGACGCTGTTCCTCACCGACCCGGACCGGAAGGCCCCCTTCCCGATCGTCATGGAAGGTTCCGACAAACGCTATCTGACCGGCGCCGACTTCGACGTCGAATCGATCCAGCCGGTTGCAGGCGGCTTCTGGGTCGGTGAAGAGTTCGGCCCCTACATCCTCAAGTTCGATCTCGACGGCAAGCTGACCGACGTGATTGCAACCACCGTCGACAGCAAGCCGGTGCTTTCGCCCGACAATCCGACATTGACGCTGCAGGGCGATCCCTCGAAGAAGACGCCCGTCTTCAACCTGAAGCGTTCCGGCGGCTACGAAGGCATGGCGCTCTCCAAGGACGGTTCCAAGCTTTACGGCTTGCTCGAAGGCCCGCTCTGGACCGACAGCGAAACGGTCGAGCAGGCCGATGGCCGCCCGGCGCTGCGCATCATCGAACTCGATGTTGCGAGCAAAACCTGGACCGGCCGCAGCTGGCTCTATCCGCTGGCTGAAGGCGGCGAGGCGATCGGCGACTTCAACATGCTCGACGAGAGAACCGCCCTGGTGATCGAGCGCGACAACGGCGCCGGCACGGTCGACAAGGCCTGCGCCGATCCGAAGGACCCGAAGCCGGACTGCTTCGCCACCGGCTCCAAGGTCAAGCGCATCTACAAGATCGCCTTCGACGACAGCAATGTCGGCAAGGCCGTGCGCAAGATCGGCTACGTCGATCTCTTGAAGATCGCCGATCCCGAGAACAAGAAGCGCCAGGGCGGCGGCGAAGGCTTCTACGACATGCCCTTCGTCACCATCGAGAACGTCGACCGCGTCGACGAGACCCACATCATCGTCGGCAACGACAACAATCTGCCGTTCTCGGCCGGCCGCTCGCTCGACAAGGCCGACGACAACGAGTTCGTGCTGCTCGAAGTCGGCGACTTCCTGAAGGCCGAATAAGCGAGCGGAATAAGCAAGAAGGGCGCGCGAACCGAAGTTCGCGCGCCCTTTAATCTGAACCGTATTTTGAAGGTTTCAGCTTTCGAAGTGGAATACGAGCCTTCTGCCGGTCAGCTTGCCAAGCTGCTGCAGGCGACCATCCAGCCGCTCCCCGGCGAACTCCGAATAGGCGGCCGGAACGACGATTTCCAAGTCCACGTCCGGCAGAGACGACTTGCGGAACGTCAGGCTCTGGGCAATGCCCGGCATCGATGCCGAGAAGAGATAGGCGACACGCAAGAGGCCGCCGAGCAGCTTTGCCAGTTCCAGCAGGCGCGGCGTGGTGATGCCGGCGAGCGCGTTCGTGGCACCGTCGTCGTTGAGCCCTTCGAAGCGGTAATAATTGGAAAGGGCGATATAGGCCCGGCCGGCATGGGTAATGCCGGAGAAGGTCGAGTGGGCGATGATGTTCAGCGCCTGCAGACCGCGATAATCCGGATGCGCGCGCCAGCTGATGTCGGCAAGCAGGCACGCAGCCTGACGGTAGCGACTCTCCTCTTCCGTCTCCTCGACGCCGAAGAACGGCACCATGCGGCCGGTCCAGTCGGCGAGCTCGCGCGCGTGCTCGGGCGAACGGGCGCGCAGGATGGCGATTTCGTTCGCCGCCGTCAGCAGCGGATCCTGGGCGCGCTCCTCGTCCTGCAACAGCGAGAACAGGTAGCCTTCACGCACGCCGAGCGCCGAAAACGAGATCCGCTCCGGCTTCATGATCTCCAGCGCCTCCTGCATGGCGATCGCCCCGAAGGGCAGCAGGCTGCGACGGCTCTTGGAGATCGTCTGATAGGCCGAAGGCTTGATGTTCTTCGGCTCGATCACCTCGGGCAAGAGCCCCATCGCCTCGTCAAAGGAAATCTCGTAGCCCTGCATCATGTGCAGCGGATAGTCGCGGATCTCCATGTGCAGCTTGGCGATCGAACGCCAGGTGCCGCCGACCGCGTAGAAGATGCGTCCCGTGCCGGTCTTCAGCACCGCCGAGTTCTTCATGAACTTGCGCACCCAGGTCCGTGCCTTGCTGAGCGAGCCGTTGCTGTGCTCGAACAGGCGGATACCGCCGAGCGGCAAGGTGATGCCCTTGCCGATCTTCGTGCCGGAGACCTCGACGAGTTCGAGCGAGCCGCCGCCAAGGTCGCCGACGACACCGTCGGGATCGTGGTAGCCGCTGACGATGCCCATCGCGGAATAGTAGGCTTCTTCCTCGCCCGTGAGGATGCGGACCTTGTGACCGAGGATCGCCTCAGCCTTCTCGATGAAGGCCGGACCGTTGCTCGCCTCGCGTGCTGCTGCCGTCGCCAGCACATACATCGACGTCGCACGCGCCTGCTTGGAGAGCGCGTGAAAGCGATGCAACGCCCTCAGCGCGCGCTCGACGCTGTCTTCGTCCATGCGCCCGGTGGCGTCGATGCCCTTGCCGAGACCGCACATCACCTTTTCGTTGAACAGCATGGCCGGCGAGCGGCTCAGGCCTTCGTAGACGACAAGGCGAATGGAGTTCGAACCGATATCGATAACGGAAACCGGGCGGATGCCGGGCAGACGCCCCTGCGCTTCAGATTCGACCATGCAATTCCAGTTTATTTGTGCCAGCCGCTCTTCCAGCCGGCTATGAGCTTCGGTGCGCTGGACTTCAGGGCCTCGCCCCGGCCGGAGAGGCTGGGATTGGTCATGAAATAGTGCTGTGCGTTGAAAGGCTCGGCGTCCTTGCCGACTTCCATCCGGCGAGAAGTGCCATCGGGAAGAATTTCGTAGCTCTGCTGGTTGTCGATGAGATTGCCCAGCATGATCTGCGACAGAACCTGTTCGTGCACAGTCCGGTTGATGAGAGGCACGAGCGTCTCGACCCGCCGGTCCAGATTGCGCGGCATCATATCCGCCGAGCCGATATAGACAAGGGCATTCTCCGATGGAAGCCCGTGGCCGTTGCCGAAGCAGAATATGCGGGAATGTTCGAGGAAACGGCCGACGATGGACTTGACACGGATATTGTCCGAAAGCCCCGGGACCTGCGGGCGCAGGCAGCAGATGCCGCGCACCACGAGATCGATCTCGACGCCGGCGCGGCTCGCCTTGTAGAGCGCGTCGATGATCTCGGGATCGACGAGCGAGTTCATCTTCATCCAGATTGCCGCCGGGCGCCCGGCCCTGGCGTGTTCGATCTCTTCGTCGATATGCCGGAGGATGCGCGGGCGCAGCGTGTGCGGCGAGACCGCCAGCTTCATGCCCGCCTCCGGCTCGCCGTAGCCGGTGATGAAATTGAAGATGTTCGCCATGTCGTGGGCGATGACAGGGTTGCAGGTGAAGAACGAAAGGTCAGTGTAGATCTTCGCCGTGACCGGGTGATAGTTGCCGGTGCCGAGATGGCAGTAGGTCCTGAGCTTGCCCTCCTCACGCCTGACCACCATCGACATCTTGGCGTGAGTCTTCAGTTCGATGAAGCCGAAGACGACCTGCACGCCGGCGCGTTCGAGGTCGCGCGCCCAGCGGATATTGGCCTCTTCGTCGAAACGGGCCTTGAGCTCGACCAGCGCCGTCACCGACTTGCCAGCCTCGGCGGCGTCGATCAGCGCGCGCACGATCGGGCTGTCGTTCGAGGTGCGGTAGAGCGTCTGCTTGATGGCGACGACGTCAGGATCACGCGCCGCCTGCAGCAGGAACTGCACCACGACGTCGAAGGACTCGTAGGGGTGGTGTACCACCATGTCCTTCTCGCGGATCGCTGCCAGGCAGTCGCCGGCGTGTTCGCGCACGCGCTCGGGAAAACGCGGATTGTACGGCTCGAAGCGCAGATCGTCGCGCGGAGCCTTGGTGATTTCGGACAAAGTGTTGAGCGCGAGCAGTCCCGGCAGGACGGCGATCCGGTTTTCCGGAACACCGAGCTCCTGCACGACGAACTGGCGCAGCGATGCCGGCATCTCCGAGTCGGTCTCGATGCGGATCACCGACCCGCGGCGGCGGCGCTTCAGTGCCGTCTCGAAGAAGCGCACGAGATCTTCGGCCTCTTCCTCCACTTCGATATCGCTGTCGCGGATGATGCGGAAGGTACCGGAGCCCTTCACCTCATAGCCCGGGAACAGCCTGTCGATGAACTGGCTGACCATGTCTTCGAGCGTGATGTAGCGGATCACGTTCTTGACGTCCGGCAGCCGGATGAAGCGGTCGAGCGCCACCGGCAGGCGCAGAAGTGCCGTCATCGGCTCGCGGCCGGTCTTGCTGACGAGCTGCAACCCCATCGAGAAGCCGAGGTTGGGAATGAACGGGAAAGGGTGGGCCGGATCGATCGACAGCGGCGTCAAGACCGGGAAGATCGACTGGTCGAACTCGTTGGCAAGCCAGCTCCTGTCCTGCGCCGACAGCGCCGCCGGACGCACGATCAGGATGTCTTCCTTGGCGAGATACTGCTGCAGCACGGCAAGCGAGGCCTGCTGCTCCATCTGCAGGTTGTCGATTTCCTTCAGGATATCCTCGAGCTGTTCGACCGGCGTCTTGCCGTCGGGCGATCGCATGGAGAGGCCCTGGCGCACCTGGCCCTCGAGGCCGGCGACGCGCACCATGAAGAACTCGTCGAGGTTGGCGGCCGAAATCGACAGGAAGCGCACACGTTCCAGCAGCGGATGCGCCGTGTTCAACGTTTCCTCGAGCACGCGGCGATTGAACTGCAGCCAGGAAAACTCGCGATTGATGAAGCGCTGCGGACTGGTCAGCAGGTCGACGTCCTCCACTGCTGCCTGGTTTCCATTCACCGCAGATAGCGCGTTATCCATTGCTTTTCTGATCCCATTGCTCCGGCTGCACCGGCTATCCCAGTTTGACGACGGTTCTGTGACAGTCAATCGGACCGGCGCTGATTTCCCAGTTCTTCGAGAACTTCGGAGGCGAGCGCGCGTGTCAGCTTCGTGCCGCGGGCAAGGGCGAGATGGTCGATGCGCTCGACGATCGTCTGGGCGGATTCGAGCGAGCGCTCCATGCGCTGGACGATGTAGCCGACGAGCCGCTCGTCGACAAAGAGCTGGCGGTCGGCGAAAAGCTTGATCAGCACCTGCGTCAGCAATTCGTCATCCGGTTCGCCGATCTCGACGACGGTCGCCGCCTTCAGGCGCGAGCGCAGATCCGGCAGCGTCACCGGCCAGGACATCGGCCAGAGGCGCGTCGTCATCAACAGCCCGGTGCCGTGCTGGCGCACATTGTTGATGACGTGGAAAAGTGTGGTGTCGTCAAAGCCGCTGCGGTCGGCATCCTCGAACAAGACGGGCCTTTCGGCAGCAATCAGCGCGGCATCGGAGCCGGCGACCGGGTGGATGGCCTCGGCTCCCGCCCGCTCCTTCCAGATGCTGGCAAGGTGCGATTTTCCCGAACCGACCGGGCCGGCGATGATGACCACCGGCGCCGGCCA
Source organism: Ensifer adhaerens (assembly GCF_002940685.1). GTDB lineage: Bacteria > Pseudomonadota > Alphaproteobacteria > Rhizobiales > Rhizobiaceae > Ensifer > Ensifer adhaerens_E. The sequence goes on from NZ_PNFP01000009.1 coordinate 177,657, forward strand.
GTCCGGCCAGTGGTCGACGATGGCGATCGCCGCGCTCAACCTGTCGGAGACGAGCAGATCCTCACGACCCGTCGCCGGGTCGTGGCCAAAAGCCAGGGGGATTTGTTCAAATGGGCGTTTTGTCATGCTGTACTCGGGACAATCGTCGGCAATCAGGCGGCCTTGTCGCTCTTCGCCTTCTTTTCCACGGCCTTGCCGTGCCCGTGATAGAGGTCGCTATCAAGGTACCTCTGGATGCCGAAGCGGACCAGCACGCCGATGGCGGCTGCTGCCGGAACCGCCACCAGAAGACCGACGAAACCGAACAGTGCACCGAAGGCAAGCAGCGCAAACATCAGCCAGACCGGATGCAGGCCGACACTTTTGCCCACCAGCTTCGGCTGGAGGATGTTGCCCTCCATGAACTGGCCGCTGAAGAATACCGCAAGTACGAGGCCGATCCAGAGATAGTCCGGCCAGAACTGTACCAGGGCCACGCCGATGGCTAGCACGAGGCCGACGAGCGATCCGACATAGGGAATGAAGCTGATCATGCCGGCGAAGAGGCCGATCAGCAGGCCGAAATTGAGACCAACCAGCGACAGGCCGATCCCGTAGTAAAGACCAAGGATGACGCAGAGCGAGCCCTGCCCGCGCACGAATCCGGCGATCGTCGCGTTCATGTCGCGGGCGATCTGGCGTACATCGGAGACGTAGTCGCGCGGAACCCAGCTGTCGACCTTCTCGACCATCCGGTCCCAGTCGAGCAGGATATAGAAGGCGACGACAGGGGTAACGACCAGCAGCGAGATGACGTCGAGCAACGCCACACCTGAGTTCCAGATCTGCTGGAAGAGCGTGCCGAGGAAGGCGGCGCCCTGTTCGAGCAGCTTGCCGGAGCTCTGCTTGAGCGACGGCATCTGGCTCGCCAGCCAATCGGGGATCAGCCGCGTCTGTGCTTCGTTGACGAGCACCTGCAGCTTGGCGGCATAGCCAGGAATGTTCGCGATGAAATCGGCCGCCTGGCTGACGACGACAGGAATGATGACCATGAGGGCCAGCACGAAGACGACGACAAAGCCGATCAGGATGACGACCGTCGCCATCAACCGGCTGAGACCTAGGCGCTCGAGGCGGTCGGCGACCGGATCGAGGAAATAGGCAAGCGCCATGCCGGCCAGGAACGGCAGCAGGATCGAGCTGAAGACCATGAGGAAGGCGATGAAGGCGGCAAGCACCAGCAGCCAGAAGATGACCTGGCGCTGTAACCCGGAACCGCTTACCTTGATATCCATGACACTCCTCGTGAGGCGCCGCTCGCCTGTTGCGTATCATAACCCTGCCAAGGAGATAGGGGGCGGTGCGCGCAACGGTCAAGTCCGACCCGGCACAGTCGTCCAGTTTAAAGCCGAGCAGACCGGCTTGCACCGTGGGATATGGGCAAAATGGTGAAAAAACGCCGCTAATGCCTGCTCTCGGCTTGCACTCCCTTGGCTCTCGTGCCAATCGCATCCGCAAAATATCTGTCGCACGACGAGCCTTGGAGAACGAGCATGAGCCAGTCGGGAAAGAACGGTCTCACCTATAGCGACGCGGGCGTGGATATCGACGCCGGTAACCTGATGGTCGAGAAGATCAAGCCGCATGTGCGCTCGACTCGGCGCCCCGGTGCCGACGGCGAGATCGGCGGTTTCGGCGGCCTCTTCGACCTGAAGGCTGCGGGCTTCACCGACCCGGTTCTCGTTGCCGCCAATGACGGCGTCGGTACCAAGCTGAAGATCGCGATCGACGCCAACAAGCACGACACGGTCGGCATCGACCTCGTCGCCATGTGCGTCAACGACCTCGTCGTCCAGGGCGCCGAGCCACTCTTCTTCCTCGACTATTTTGCGACCGGCAAGCTCGACCCGGATCAGGGTGCTGCGATCGTCGCCGGCATCGCGGCGGGCTGCCGTGAATCCGGTTGCGCGCTGATCGGCGGCGAGACCGCCGAGATGCCCGGCATGTATTCGGGCGGCGACTATGACCTCGCGGGCTTCGCCGTCGGCGCAGCCGAACGCGGGCAGCTGCTGCCGGCCGGCGACATCAAGGAAGGCGACGTCATTCTCGGCCTTGCCTCGTCCGGCGTTCATTCCAACGGCTATTCGCTCGTGCGCAAGATCGTCACGCTTTCGGGCCTTGCCTGGGACGCCCCTGCTCCCTTTGGCGAAGGCACGCTCGCCGACCTGCTGATGACACCGACGCGCATCTATGTGAAGCCGCTGCTCAAGGCGATCCGTCAGACCGGGTCGATCAAGGCGCTCGCCCACATCACCGGCGGCGGTTTCCCCGAGAACATTCCGCGCGTGCTGCCGAAGCACCTCGCCGCAGAGATCGACCTCGATGCGATCAAGGCGCCGAAGGTGTTCTCCTGGCTCGCCCAGACCGGCGGCGTTGCCGCCAATGAAATGCTGCGCACCTTCAACTGCGGCGTCGGCATGATCGTCGTCGTCCCGGCCGACAAGGCCGCGGAGGTTTCGGCAGTGCTGACCGGCGAAGGCGAGACCGTCTTTGCGCTCGGCCGCATGGTCGCACGCGCCGAAGGTGCCGCCGGCACGATCTACAAGGGCAACCTCGCCCTATGACGACCGAGGTCTCGACGGGCAGGAAGCGGGTCGTCGTCTTCATCTCTGGCGGCGGCTCCAACATGCTGGCGCTCGCAAAAGCGGCGGCAGTGCCGGATTTCCCGGCCGAGATCGTCGCCGTCATCGCCGACAAGGCGGATGCCGGAGGCCTCGCGAAAGCGGAAGCGCTCGGCATCCCCACCCGCGCTTTCCTGCGCAAGGATTTCGACAGCAAGGACGCCCACGAGGCGGCGATCCTCGCCGAGCTCGACCGCCTGTCGCCGGATATCATCTGCCTTGCCGGCTACATGCGGCTGCTTTCGGCAACCTTCATCCAGCGCCATGAAGGACGTATCCTCAACATCCATCCGTCACTGCTGCCGCTCTTTCCGGGTCTGCACACCCATCAGCGCGCGATCGATGCTGGCATGAAGGTTGCCGGCTGCACGGTGCATTTCGTCACCGAAGGCATGGACGAGGGCCCGATCCTGGCGCAGGCAGTGGTCCCGGTTCTGCCCGGCGACACGTCAGACAGCCTTGCAGCACGCGTGCTGACCGTCGAGCACCGCACCTATCCGATGGCGCTAAGGCTGATGGCCGAGGGCAAGGTGCGCATGGAAGGTGGCCGCGCGGTGAGTGTTGTCACCGGCGAAGTAACGGCTACGCTGGTTTCGCCGGCGCTCTGATTGCATCCCGCCCTGCACGGCGACACCCCGCCGCGCCCCAAGCTCCTACTTCGCTGACGCCAATCGCCGGTCGAGCGCGTCGAGCACGCGCCGTGTCAGCGCCGGATAGTCCTCGTCGAAGTGGTGGCCGCCATCGATGCCGATGACGTCGATGCCGGTGCCCTTCAGTTCGGGGCAGGCATCATCCTCTTCGTCCGTGCCGTAGATGCATTGCACGAGCGCCGGATCGATGCGCCTGATGTCGTCGAGCGGATCGCCGCCCTTGCCGTCGCCCGCAGCCCCGAGCCAGCCCAGCACCGAGACCTTGTAATCGACCATGTGCGACAGGGCCATCAAGGTCACCTGGCGAACATGGGCCTTTTCGCCTGCCGGCAGCAGGTTGAAGGTTCGCGGCAGGATGTCCGCTCCGAAGGAATAGCCGATCAGGAGCACGTTGCGCACGTTCCAGTGCTTGCGATAGTAGCTCATCACCTTGGCAAGGTCGTCCGCGGTTGCCTGGGGATCGCGCTCCGACCAGAAGTAATGCAGGGAATCAAAGCCGACGACCGGGACGCCCTGCTGCTGCAGCACGTCGCCGACCTGCTTGTCGATGTCGCGCCAGCCGCCGTCGCCCGAATAGATCACCGCCATCGTATCGCGCGTCGGCTTCGCCTCGAGGATGGTCAAGGGCAGGCCGAAGGGATTGCCAGCGTCGTTCTCGCTGTCGATGATATCGGTGAGATGGTCGGACAGCGTCGTGTAGGCGTCATCGTCGCTGTCTTCTTGGCTGATATCCGTATGTTTTGCGACGAGTGCTGCCACATGCGCCCGCCCGTCCACCGATGCCCGAGGCGAGAAGACGACCGAGACAGGGTCCGGCAAGGCGCCGTCGGTCAGGCCATAGACCATGCGGTCGCCCTTTTTCACCTTTTCGGCCGGGGTGCAGAGCTGTTTCTCAAGGGCGATCCCCTCCTCCGGGTCGACCGCCAGCGTCTGGCCGATGGTTGCCGGCGGCGTCTGGGCGGCGATTGCGAGGGCCAGTGCGCCCCCGGCACCGACGCCCGCGACAACAGGGAGCTGATAGGCGTCCGTGCCAACCGCCCGCTGTACCTGCTGGCTGAGCGACTCGATGTCCGAGACCATGTAGATGCAATCGCCGTCATCCTTGGCGAGCGAGGCGAGATAGGCCTTGAGATCGATGCCGATGACGACGGTCTTGTCGCCAGTAAGTGTATCGGCGACCGTCTGTTCCTTGTCCGTCCAGCCGTCGGCGTCCGACAGCAGTACGACGAGTGCCGCCGCCTTTTCCTTCGGAGCCATGATGCGCGGAGACGGGATCATCCCGGTGTCATAGCTCTTCGGCGCGTCTTCTGCGGCGGCGGGAAGAATGGAAGCCGAGAGCAGCAGCGCCGCCGACACAAGGCATCTCCAGGCGTTCGCGACACGGATCATTTCTTCACCACTCCCTTGAGACCGCCGCCGATCAGGAATGTTGCATCCATCAGGGCGAGGATCGGATTGATGCCGCCGCTGGCGACAAGATAGCGCGGTTGCCATTGCGGATGAAACTTCGACTTGAAGGCGCGCAACCCTTTGAAATTGTAGAAGCGCTCGCCGTGTTCGAAGAAGGTGCGGCCGGCCCGGTCCCACACCGGCGCGATCTGGCGCGTCGACATGCCCGAAAGTGGAGCCATGCCGAGGTTGAAGGCGCGGAAGCCTTCCGCCTTCAGGTACTCCATCACCTGGGCGAAGAGGAAATCCATGGCGCCCTTCGGCGCGTCCGGGGAGAAGCGCATCAGGTCGACGGTCCCCTCCTCCTTCGTCCCGGTCACGAGAATGTTGGTGAAGGCGACGATGCGGCCATTGCAGGTGAGGATCGCGACCGGCTGCTCGGCCAGATAGTCCGGATCGAAAGCGCCGAGCGAGAAGCCTTTCTCCTTGGCATTGTGATGCGCGAGCCAGGCATCGGAGACCGCCGTCAGATCATCCATGACGCCGGCAACGCTTTCGGGCGGCACGACCCGGAACTCGAGACCATCACGTTGGGCGCGGCTCACCTGCTGGCGCAGGTTTGCCCACTTGCCCCCTTTCATCTCGAAGCGCGCAAGATCGACCCGCGCGAGTTCGCCGAGCCGGAAGGCCCGTAGTCCGGCATCGGCATAGTATGCAAGGCCCTGGGGGGAAACCTGGTAGAAGACCGCCCGGCAGCCGGCCGCGCGCGCCCTCTCGATGAAGTGCCAGATGAGTTCCGGCCAGGCATCGATCGGGCCGACGGGATCGAAGAGCGCAATCCACGAGCGGGCGCGCTGGCCGTACATGATGAAGGCGCGGCCGTCGGCGGAAAACAGCAGGCTCTTGTCGCCCATGCGCACCAGATTGGCATCGGACATGTCCTGCGCCTCGACGATGGCCAGCGCCCTCTCCATCGCGTCGTCGGAGGCAGGCTCGGCCATTCCGGTCGCCGGACGCATCAGGCTCCAGATGGCGAGCATGCTCGCCCCGATCGTCACACCCAGAAGGGCACGCAGGCCGCGCGGCGCCTCGGCGGAGAATTCGAACTGCCACCAGAGTTCGTGGCTGTATTCGACATCGCGGTAGACGAAGAGCAGCACGATCAGCGCGCCAAGGCAGATGACGCCGAGCGCCGTCAGCCACGGCACCGTCAAGGCCTGCCCGAAGAGAGAGGCCGGGCGCACGAACAGGCGGCGGCTGACGACGAGCCCCAACAGGAAGAAGGCAAGCATGCCCGCTTCCACCACGGCGATCGCCTTGATCAGCGACAAGAGCAGCGCAGCGATCGCGATCACGATCGAGGCCCACCAGGCGCCGTCGAGCCTGAGCGCCAGCCCGCGCGAGACGACGACGAGAGCAAGGCCGAGCAGGCTTGCGAGGAAATGGGCGCCTTCGACGATCGGCAGGGGCAGTAGGCCTTCGAGGAACGCAAGGTTCTCGTCCGGCGTCGGCGTCACGCTCGAAAGAACCAGCATGATCGCCAGCACGATGCCGAGTGTCGCCAAAAGCAGCGGCGTCATGCGGCCGCCGATACGCCGCACGCTGGAGGCGACGGGATGACCGGAGAGCTGCCGGAGCTCGATGCCGATGACGACGGCGATCGCGATCACCAGCGGCAGCACGTGGTAGATGACACGGTAGAGCACCAGCGCGCCGAGAATGGTGTCGACATCGGCGTTATGGCCGAGCGTCGCGATGATGATCGTCTCGAAGACGCCCAGTCCGGCCGGAACGTGGCTGAGGACGCCGACGCCGACGGCGAGCGAATAGACCGCGAGGAAGGCCGGCCAGCCGATCGTGCCGGCGGGCAGAAGCACGTAGAGGACCGTTGCCGAAGCGGCGAGATCGAGCGCCGTCACCAGGAACTGGCGCGAAACGGTGCGCGAATCCGGGAGCCGAAGCGTCAGGCGACCGACGCTGACCTCCCGCCCGTCACGGGCAAGGAAGAACACGGTGAACAGACCGCCGAGGATCACGGCCGCGATCACGCGCAACACCAGGGGATCCATCCCGGTCATCGGCGCCACATACTCGCCGACTGCAAGCAGGCTGAGGCAGGTCACCGTCAAAAGCCCGAGCCCGAAGGCGAGCGTCACGAAGGCGATGATCCGGGCGATGTTTTCAGGTTCGATGCCGAGGCGCGAATAGGAGCGGTAGCGGATGGCGCCGCCGCTGAGCGCCCCGAACCCGGCCGTGTTGCCGACCGCATAGGCCGAGGCCGCCGTCAGCGCCACATCGGCATAGGGAAGCTTTCGCCTGACATAGTCGAGCGCGCTGACGTCATAGAAGGTGAGCGCGAGGAAGCTCAATGCGGTGAAGAACACCGCTGCCGCCACCGAGGTCCAGCTGGTATCCGCCAATGCCTGAACGACTTCGTCGTACTGAACTTCGGACGTCAGGTGAAAGATCGCAAAGCCGAAAAGCGCGATCACGAAGAGCGTACCGGCAGCCGAGAGATAGCGGCGATTGCGGCGCAGGAAGGAGATCCAGCCTCCCTCCGCCTGCTGCACGTCGTCGGTTGCACGTTCCGGTAGGGAGGATGTCATGAAGCGCCCATGTCGATAATGAGGACATCAGCGCTTTAGCTTACCCGATGCGGATCAAAAAGTGAAATATCCGTAATAAATTATACTCTTACAAAACAACTGCTTAGGCAAACAGCTGCTGCCGGTTGAGTTGCGCCCACTGCAAGAGCATGATCGTCTTGGCATCGCAGATCTCGCCGGTCGCAATCATAGCGACGGCTTCGTCGAAGGGGATTTCCAGAACTTCGATGTCTTCGCCCTCATGCGCGAGCCCTCCACCGTCACCGCGCTTCTCGGTGGCGTCGATGTGGCCGGCAAAGAAGCTCGTGCGCTCGGTCAGCGCGCCCGGGCTCATATAGACATCGAAAATGTGGATGACATCTTCGACGTGGTAGCCGGTTTCCTCCAGCGCCTCGCGGCAAATCGCCTCTTCCGGGGTATCGCCGTCGAGGAGCCCGGCGGCCGCCTCGATCAGATAGGCCGGGTCGTCCTGGAGCAGGACTGGGAGGCGGAACTGTCGCACCAGGATGACGCTTTGCCGTTTGGCGTCGACGAGCAGGATGGTCGCCGCATTGCCATGATCGTGGATCTCCCGCTTCAGCGTCACGGTCGCGCCATCGGACATCTTCTGCTCGAACGTCACCTCCTCCAGGTGCGCGAAACCCTTCCACAGGGTGCGGCGGCCGACGATCCTGACGCGTGGGTCATGGTGGGTGGTCATGCAACTTCCTTCTCCGGCGAATACGATCCCGCCATTTCAGCCATCAATGGCCATGTTCCGTTGCCGAGCGGTCTTCCCGCTCCATTTGCAGCGTCGTGTGATGCAGGTCGAAGCTCTCGCGCAACCGTTCCTCGATCGCCCGGCGCACCGTCTCGGCATCCGCGCCATCGGCAAGCACCGCATGGGCGGTCAGCGACGGCTGGCTCTGGGTAATCGCCCAGAGGTGCAGGTCGTGCACGGAGGCGACACCGGGAACGGCGGCGATCGTCGCCTGCACATCGGCAAGGCGCATGCCCGGCGGCACGCCTTCAAGCAGAATGTTGACGCATTCCTTGAGCAGCACCCAGGTGCGCGGGAAAACCATGAAGCCGATGCCGACGGCGAGCAGCGAATCGACCCATTGCCAGCCGGTCGCCCAGATGACCACTGCGCCGACGATGACGGCGAGCGATCCCAGCATGTCCGACCAGACCTCGAGATAGGCGCCCTTGACGTTGAGGCTCTCGTCCTTGTGGCCGGTCAGCAGCCGCATGGAGGCGAGATTGACGAGCAAGCCGATGACGGCGATCACCAGCATGCCGCCGGACTGGATTTCCTGCGGCTCGGACAGGCGTTTCCAGGCCTCGTAGAGGATATAGAAGGCAACACCAAGCAGGAGCAGCGCGTTGAAGGCGGCAGCGAGGATCTCGAAACGCGCATAGCCGTAGGTGCGCAAAAGGTCCGACGGGCGACGGCCGACATGAATGGCGACGAGGGCGATCGCGAGGGCTGCCGTATCGGTCAGCATGTGCATCGCATCGGATATCAGCGCCAGGCTGCCGGTCAGGATGCCGCCTATGACCTCGGCCAGCATGAAACCGCCGGTCAGGCCAAGCGAGGCCCAGAGCCTGGACACCGGCGTGCTCGCGACATCTGCGTGGTGGTGATCGCCGCCCATGGAAAGTTCCGTCTGCCGTTGAACAACCTGATTTAGCGCGCCAACCTTACCCAAACCCTGTTGTCGTGGAAGGCAGCGCCGCCATAGGGCGCCACGGCATCGGCACCGGTGAGCACATTGATACCCTCGCCGTCGAGATGGGCGCCGTTCGGCCACAGCCCCTCGGCTATGACCACGCCGCGCCGCGCTCCGCCGCCGATCTTCGCATGCAGACGCACTTCGCCGCGTTCGTTGCCGAGCTGGACGATGTCGCCATCGGCTATCCCGAGTGCTTCGGCATCTTCGGCATGGATCATGACTTCCGGGCGCACTTCCTTCTGGATCGAGGATGGCGTCTCGGCAAAGGTCGAGTTGAGGAAAGAACGGGCCGGAGAGGTTGCGAGCCGGAACGGATGCTTCGCGTCCGCGACTTCGATCAGGTCGACATGATCAGGAAACTCCGGCAGCGCCTGGTGCGGCCCCTGAATGCCCATCGACTTCGGCGGCCGGTTCGGCGCCGGCGTCCCGGTCCAGTCCGCTTTGAAGCGGAACTTGCCGTCAGGGTGGCCGAAACCCTTGAGGTAGTGTGCATCTTCAAAGGCCGGCTGACAGTCGAGCCACTTTTCTTGTCTCATCTCCTCGTAGCCGATGCTGTAATTGGCAAGCAGCCGGTCGATATGCTCACGCTCCGTCAGGCCGAAACCGGCATGATCGGCAACGCCCAGGCGCCTGGCCAGTTCCTCGATGACGAAGAGATTGGTGCGCACGGTCGAGGGCGGCTCCACGACCTTGGGGCCGATCAGGATGTGCTGGTGGCCGCCGCCGCGATAGAGATCGTCATGTTCCAGGAACATGGTGGCCGGCAGCACGATATCGGCGACAGCGGCCGTGTCGGTCATGAACTGCTCGTGCACGGCGACGAAAAGATCGTCGCGCAGGAAGCCACGCTTCACCAGCCGCTGTTCCGGCGCGACGTTCACCGGGTTGGTGTTCTGGATCAGCATCGCCGTTACCGGCCCGCGGTGGCGCAAGGCCTCGGCGTCGCCGGTCAGCACGCGGCCGATCTGCGACTGGTCGAGCATGCGGACATCGGGATCATGGAAGGCCGAGCCGATGAGCTCGCGCTTGTCGAGCTTGAAGATGTCGTTGTTGGAGTGGAAGGCGCCGCCGCCTTCGTGTTTCCAGGAGCCGAGTACGGTCGCGACGGAAGCGGCAGCATGGATCGCGACCGAACCGTTACGCTGGCGGGTAAAACCGTAGCCGAGGCGGAAGTAGGTGCGCGGCGTCGTGCCGACGAGCTTCGCGAAAGCTTCGATTTCATCAACAGAAAGGCCTGTTATGGCCGACGCCCATTCCGGCCCGCGCGACTTCAGATGCGCTTCGAGGCCGGCAGGATCGTCGGCGAATTTTGCCATGTAGGCCCGGTCGGCATAGCCGTCCCGAAAGGCGATATGCATCACGGCACAGGCGAGCGCCGCATCGGTGCCCGGCTTCAGCACGAGGCCCATGTCGGCCTGCTTGACCGTCGGGTTGTCGTAGATGTCGATGACGACGATCTTGGCGCCGTGGTCCTTGCGGGCTTTCACCGCATGGGTCATCACGTTGACCTGGGTCGCGACCGCGTTCGTACCCCAGATGACGACGCAATCGGCCTTGGCCATCTCGCGCGGGTCGGGGCCGCGCAAGGTGCCGGTCGCCATGGTGAAACCGGTCCAGGCCATGTTGGTGCAGATCGAGCCGAAGAAGCCCGAATAGCGCTTGGCGTGGCGCAGCCGATCGATCGAGTCCCGCTGCACCTGCCCCATGGTGCCGGCATAGAAATACGGCCAGATGGCCTCTGCGCCGTGCTTCTGCTCGGCACGAATGAACTGATCGGCGATCTCGTCGAGCGCCGCTTCCCAGCTCACGTCCTGCCAGGCGCCCTCGCCCTTGGCACCCTTGCGGCGCTGCGGCACCATCAGACGGCCCGGATGATAGATGCGCTCGGAATAGCGCGCCACCTTGGCGCAGATGACGCCGGCGGTGTAGGTATTGGCGGCGGCGCCGCGCACACGACCGATCCGCCCTTCGGCGGTCAGGTCGACTTCGAGCGCGCATGCGGAGGGACAGTCATGCGGACAGACCGAATGACCGATCGATTTTTGTGCATTGATGGGGGTCGCAACGTTCATGGCTTTTCTATATGGCATCGGCAATTCGGCTCAAAGAGCCAATCGCCCACCCATCGCAACTATTGATCACAGCCATCGGCGGCGCTCATGAACTATCGGCATATCTACCACGCGGGCAATTTCGCCGACGTCCTCAAGCACGCGGTGCTGGCGCGGCTCGTCACCTATCTCCAGCAGAAGGAGAAGGCGTTCCGCGTGCTCGATACCCATGCGGGCATCGGGCTCTACGACCTCTCCAGCGAAGAGGCGCAGAAGACCGGCGAATGGCGCGACGGCGTCGGCCGGCTCCTTGACGGTGAACTGCCGCCAGAGATCGCGGCGATCCTCGCTCCCTACCTTTCCTCCATCCGCACGCTGAACCCCGGCGCCGAGCTGACGCTCTATCCCGGCTCGCCGAAGCTTGCGCGCATGCTCTTTCGCCCGCAGGACCGGCTTTCGGCGATGGAGCTGCATCCGGACGACTACGAAACCCTGCACCGGCTCTTCGACGGCGATTTTCAGAGCCGCATCACCGAGCTCGACGGCTGGCTGGCGCTCGGCGCACACCTGCCGCCGAAGGAGAAGCGCGGGCTTATCCTCGTCGACCCACCCTTCGAGAAAGAGGGCGAATACGACCGCCTCGCCGATGGGCTTGCGCGCGGCTATCGCCGCTTTGCCAGCGGCGTCTATTGCCTATGGTATCCCTTGAAGCAGGGCGCACCGATCAAGGCCTTCCACGAGGCGCTGAAGGCGCTGGATATTCCGAAGATGCTCTGCGCCGAACTGTCGGTCAGAAGCGACCGCGAAACCACAGGGCTTTCCGGCTCCGGCCTCATCATCGTCAATCCGCCGTTCACGCTGAAGAGCGAACTCGACCTGCTCCTGCCGTTCCTGAAAACCCGGCTGGGCCAGGATCGTTTCGCGTCCAGCCGCTGCTTCTGGCTGCGCGGAGAAGAACAGGCAACCCGAGGGGCTTGACGGACGGGCGCGACGCACCGCAATCTCGTGTGACGACATAGGGAGACGCCCATGACTCGCACGCTCGCCGCCACGCTTCTCATTTCGCTTTCCCTCGCCGGCGCCACGGCGCCGGGCGCCGTTGCCGCCGACTATATCGGCAACGGTGGGGCACAGTCCTACAATGCAGGGGTCTGCAGCGAAGCCTCCGTTCTCGGCTTCATCACCTCCCGCTTTGAGTATCGGGATGCAAATTACCTGCACGCCAATCTGTCGATCGCCGAAATTCGCAACATGGGGCAGAACCGCCAGGAGTTCCGCGACGAGACGCATCTGGTCGAGCGCGAATACTGCTACGCGACCGCCGTCATGACCGACGGCGAGCAGCGCGCTCTCTACTACCTCATCGAACGCCCGTGGGGCTTTGCCGGTGTCGGCAGAAGCATCGAATTCTGCGTCGGCGGCCTTGACCCATGGTATGTCTACGGCGCGTACTGCGCCTCGCTCCGCTAATCATGAAAACATTCCGGAATGTGCGCCGGCTTCTGCCGGCGCTTTTCGTTGCGGCGGGCGTCGCCGCCTGCAGCGATCAGAACACTGAAAAGGCACCGACGGCGCCGGGAGCGCAGGCCACGAAAGCGGCCATTACGGTGCCGGTCGGCAGCGGCTTTGATTTCTACGTGCTCTCGCTCTCCTGGTCGCCGACCTGGTGCGGCGACAATGATCCGAACGGGAAATCGAGCCAATGCGAAGTCGGCCGCAATCGCGGCCTGATCGTGCATGGCCTCTGGCCGCAGAACGAACGCGGCTATCCGGACTTCTGCCCGACGCGACAGTCCGATCGCGTGCCCTCTTCGCTCGGCAGGCAATATCTCGACCTCATTCCCTCCATGGGCCTGATCGGCCACCAATGGCGCAAGCACGGAACCTGCTCCGGCCTCAGCCAGGAGGACTACTTCGCCGTGACGCGCGCGGCTCGGGACCGGTTGACGCTGCCGGCGGAGCTCGCACCGGCCCGACAGGAAAAAGGTCTGCGTGTCGCCGCAATCGAAGACGCGCTCGTCGCGAAAAACCCTGGAATGACGAAGGATGCGGTCGCCGTGACCTGTGAAGGCAATCGGCTCGAGGAGGTCCGGGTCTGTTTCGACAAGTCGCTCAATTTCCGCGCCTGCCCGGCGGTCGATCGCCAGGCGTGCCGAAAGGACACCGTGTCGTTGCCCCCGGCGCCCTAGTCGGCCGGATGGGGCGTGAATATGCTGGTTCAGAAACAATCCTGGAAAGAAGTCGTTCGATGAAGATCCTGTACTCGCCCGCCTCGCCCTATTCGAACAAGGTTCGCATGGCGGCGCACTATGCCGGCTATGCGGCCGAAAGCGTGCTGACCGACACCAATGCCAACCCGCCGGAACTGATCGACAACAATCCGCTCGGCAAGATCCCGACGCTGATCCTCGGCGACGGACGGGCGCTCTACGACAGCCGCACGATCATGCATTTCATCGACCGGGAAACCAAGGGCAAGCTCTACCCGAGGAATGCCGGCAAGCGCACCGACGTTGAACTGCTCGAAGCGCTCTGCGACGGTGTCTGCGACAGCCTGCTGGCGATCGTCTACGAGAAGCGCTCGCATCCGCCGGAAAAGGTGCATCAGCCCTGGATCGATCGGCAATGGGAAAAGGTCGAACGCAGCCTCGACTACCTGAATGCCAACCTGCCGAAGACCGGGGCCAAGCTGCACGCCGGCCATTTCGCGCTGGCGGCGGTGCTGCGCTATATCGAACTGCGCTTTGCCGGCGAATGGCAGAAGGGTCGCGCCAAACTCAAGAACTGGCCGGCGAAGTTCGAGAAGCACTTCCCCGACTACTCCAAGTTCAAGGCCTGAACGGCAGACACAAAAAAGGCCGGGTTTCCCCGGCCTTTTCGTTGATCTGGCGAAAGCCGATCAGAACTTCACGCCCATACCGACCTTGACGGCGTGCTCGTCGTAGCCCGACGAGACCTTGGTGCTGCCCATGCGGAAGTCCTTCGAGCCGTAGTCGGTGTAACGGTACTCGACGCGTGCGGTGATGTTGTCGGTGACGAAGGTTTCAGCACCGACACCTGCGGTCCAGCCGACCATGGTGTTCTTGTCGGAAGCGCCGCCGACGGTGCCCTTGGTCTGACCAACGGCGAGACCTGCGGTACCATAGACGAGGACCGGGTTCAGATCGACACCGACGCGGCCACGCAGCGAGCCGTTGACGCCCTGCTTCATACGCAGGTTGCCCTTGGTCGAATCCTGGCCGGAGTAACCGATGTCGGCTTCACCGCCGTATACCATCTGGCCGTCCTGAACGTTGTAGCCGCCATAGAGGCCGCCGCCGAAGCCGGCCGCGGTGTTGCTGCCGGTCGCATCGTGCTGGCCATGCTTCCAATCGGCGGTACCGCCGACATAGGCGCCCGACCAGTTCTTGGCTGCCGGCTCGGTGTATTCGGCCTGCGGAGCAGCCGGAACTTCGTCGATCGCGTCTGCAGCCTGGGCGGCCTGGAAGGCGATGAGGGTCATAGCCGAAGCCATGAGGGTGGTGGTGAGCGTACGCATTAACATTCTCCTTTATCGTCCCGATGTGCCGCGGGCTTGGGGGTCCCGCAGTGAAACATCGGGCAACTTTTAACTAACCCGCCCGGTTGTGCTGAAATTGGCCAGCAAATGCGGATTCACAAGAGCCAAAATGTGAAATTTTGGTGGCGCAAACGCGCCCAAAGTTTGATGTTGCTTTGGCGCCACAGGAGAATTGTTAACCATAATTCAAGATTAACGAAAGTTATACTATAAGCATGCAAAATAATACAATTTACGCCAATTCCATTAATTTTTGGGCAAGGAATCGTCAGGGAGTGTTTCAGCCCCGCGTTTCTTGCCTATATCTTCGTCCTTTGACGCGAAGATTCGAAAAAGCGGGATGAAACGTTGAAGAAAGCACTGAAGGCGGCACTCGTAACCGGGGGCGCCAAGCGGATCGGCAAAGCTATAGTGGAGGACCTCGCCACCCACGGCTTTGCGGTCGCCATTCACGCCGACGCCTCATTTGACGAAGCACAGGCCCTGGCAGAAACCCTCGTGAAATCAGGCACGAATGCCGTCGCGATTCGCGCCGACCTCACGGATACGGACGCGACATCGGCACTGATCGAGCGCGCAACCGCGGCGCTGGGGCCGATCGATTTGCTCGTCAACAATGCATCCTTGTTCAAGAAGGACAGCCTCGACGCCTTCGACGAACAGGTCTGGGACCAGCATTTCGCCCTGCATGTGAAGGCCCCTTCGCTGCTCGCACGCGACTTCGCGGCGCAGCTTCCGGCCGGTGCCAACGGCCTCATCATCAATGTGATCGATCAGCGCGTCTGGGCTCCCAATCCGCGCTTTTATTCCTATATGTTGTCCAAGTCGGCGCTTTGGACGGCAACCCGGACGATGGCGCAGGCGCTCGCCCCACGCATCCGCGTCAACGGCATCGGCCCCGGGCCGACCTTGCCGAACGAACGGCAGGACCCGAAGGATTTTGAGGCGCAGGTCGATGCGCTGATCTTGAAGCGCGGGCCGACGCTCGACGAATTCGGACGGACGATCCGCTTCCTGTTCGACACGCCGTCGATTACCGGGCAGATGATCGCGCTCGACGGGGGCCAGCACCTCGCCTGGGAAACGCCCGACATCAGGGAGATAGTGGAATGAACGGACGCGTGCCGAACGACGGCGGCATCCTCTATGACGGCAACGAAACGGAAGACGACGACGACCTGATCGAGGTGTCGGAAGGCGAAAGCCCTACGCCCGCCGTCGAATGGAACGAGAATCGCTCGGAGATGGAGGGCCTGAAGGGCGCGGAGCTGATCCAGGCCTTCGTCAAGCTGTTGCCGAACGGCCCCGGCGTCTATCGCATGTTCAACGAGGCCGGCGACGTTCTTTATGTCGGCAAGGCGCGCAGCCTGAAGAAGCGCGTCAGCAACTATGCCCAGGGGCGCGGCCACTCCAACCGCATCGCGCGCATGGTGCGCGAGACCGCGAACATGGAGTTCGTGACGACGCGCACCGAGATCGAGGCGCTGCTGCTCGAAGCGAACCTGATCAAGCGGCTCCGGCCGCGCTTCAACGTGCTTCTGCGCGACGACAAGTCGTTCCCCTATATCCTGGTGACGGGCGACAGTCGGGCGCCGGCGCTCTACAAGCATCGCGGAGCGCGCAGCCGCAAGGGCGACTTCTTCGGTCCGTTCGCTTCCGCCGGCGCGGTCGGCCGCACCATCAATTCGCTGCAGCGCGCCTTCCTGCTTAGAACGTGCACCGACAGCGTCTTCGAGACCCGCACGCGGCCCTGCCTGCTCTACCAGATCAAGCGCTGTTCGGCGCCCTGCACGGGCGAGATCAGCGATCAGGGCTATGCCGAGCTGGTGCAGGAGGCCAAGGACTTCCTCTCGGGCAAGAGCCAGGCGGTGAAGGCGACGATCGCTGCCGCCATGGGCGAGGCAGCCGAGAACCTGGACTTCGAACGGGCGGCGCTCTACCGCGACCGGTTGGCGGCGCTCAGCCACGTCCAGAGCCACCAGGGCATCAACCCCTCTGGCGTCGAGGAAGCGGATGTCTTTGCGATCCACCACGAGGGCGGCGTCTCCTGTATCCAGGTGTTCTTCTTCCGCACCGGCCAGAACTGGGGCAATCGCGCCTATTTCCCGAAGGCCGACCCGTCGCTGCCGACGGCCGAAGTGCTTTCGCAATTCCTCGCCCAGTTCTATGACGACAAGCCCTGTCCGCGGCAGATCCTGCTCTGCGAAGCCGTGGAAGAGCAGGAACTGCTCGGCCAGGCGCTCAGCGAAAAATCCGGTTACAAGGTCTTAATCCAGGTGCCGCAGCGCGGCGAAAAGAAAGACCTCGTCGACCATGCGCTTGCCAATGCGCGTGAGGCCCATGGCCGCAAGCTGGCGGAAACCGCGTCCCAGTCGCGGCTGCTCGAAGGCTTCTCGGAGACCTTCAAGCTGGAGCGCACGCCGCGCCGCATCGAGATCTACGACAACTCCCACATCATGGGCACCAATGCCGTCGGCGGCATGGTGGTGGCGGGGCCGGAGGGTTTCGTCAAAGGCCAGTACCGCAAGTTCAACATCAAATCGACCGACATCACGCCCGGCGACGACTTCGGCATGATGCGCGAGGTGATGACGCGGCGGTTCTCGCGGCTGCTCAAGGAAGAGGGCAAGCCGGACCGGAGCGTCGAGACCGATGACGGCGCCTTCCCTGCCTGGCCCGACGTCATCCTGATCGATGGCGGCCAGGGGCAGATGACCGCCGTGCGCGCTATTCTCAAGGAATTGGACGTGGAGGACTGCGTCACCGCGATCGGCGTCGCCAAGGGTGTCGACCGCGACGCGGGGCGCGAGCGCTTCTTTGCGCTCGGCCGCGACAGCTTCACGCTGCCGCCGCGCGATCCGGTGCTCTATTTCATCCAGCGGCTGCGCGACGAGGCCCACCGCTTCGCGATCGGCTCGCATCGCGCCCGTCGCAAGAAGGAGATGGTCAAGAACCCGCTCGACGAGATCGCCGGCATCGGTCCGACGCGCAAGCGCGCGCTGCTCACGCATTTCGGCACCGCAAAGGCCGTCTCGCGCGCCGGCATCAACGACCTGATGGCCGTCGCCGGCATTTCCGAAACGGTGGCCCGGCTGGTCTACGAACATTTCCACGACGATGCGGCGAAATGACAACCGGGCGTCACAATTCACCGGGCGTTCACATGCAATAGGGCAAATATGACAGTTGCCGACGATGACCTGTTGACCTCAGGCCAGCAAAGTCATTCTGTACCTGACGAACCAGAGAACACGAATCCATGCCCACGCCCGTCGCCTACAGCATCCCGAACCTGCTCACCTATTTCCGAATCCTGATCGTGCCGCTGATCGTCCTTTGCTTCTTCATTGAAGGACGGCTGCACAGTTCGGACTTTGCGCGCTGGACGGCGGTCACGCTCTTCGCCATCGCCTCGATCACCGATTTCTTCGACGGCTATCTCGCGCGCATCTGGAAGCAGACGTCGAACATCGGCAAGATGCTCGATCCGATCGCCGACAAGCTGCTGGTCGCGTCGATCCTGCTGCTCGTCGCTGCCGACGGCACGATCGCCGGCTGGTCGATCTGGGCCGCGATCATCATTCTCTGCCGCGAAATCCTGGTCTCCGGCCTGCGCGAATATCTGGCGGCGCTGAAGGTCAGCGTGCCCGTCACCCGCATCGCCAAGTGGAAGACGACGATCCAGATGGTTGCAATCGCCTTCCTGCTGGCAGGTCCTGCGGGCGACAAGGTTTTGCCCTACACGACCGAGGCTGGTATCGTACTGCTCTGGATCGCCGCCGCGATCACGCTCTATACGGGCTATGACTACTTCCGCGCCGGCCTCAAGCACGTGGTCAACGAATGAGCACCGTCAACCTCGTCTATTTCTCCTGGGTGCGCGAACGCATCGGCAAGGGCGAGGAAACGCTCGACCTTCCCGCCGGCGTCGTCACCATCGCCGACCTGCTCCGACACCTGAAGACGCTCGGCGAGGAATACGAGGCGGCGCTCGAACATGAGAACGTCATTCGCGCGGCGATCAACCAGGAACATGTCGACCACAAGGAGCCGATCGCCGGCGCCCGCGAGATTGCCCTGTTTCCGCCGATGACGGGCGGCTGAGGCCATGAACGCGCCGGTGACCGTGCGCGTCCAGCGCGACGACTTCGACCTCAACAGCGAAGTGGCGAAGCTTTCGGCAGGACGTGCCGACATCGGCGCCGTCGTCACCTTTTCCGGGCTTTGCCGCGACGAAGCGGGCACATTGGCGGCGCTCGAACTCGAACATTATCCCGGCATGGCCGAGGCGGAGATCGAGCGCATCTGCCGCGAAGCGATCGAACGCTTTTCGCTTGAGGCCGCCACCGCCATTCACCGCTACGGCAAGATCATGCCTGGCGAGAACATCGTGCTCGTCGTCACCGCGTCGCGGCACCGGCAGGCGGCCTTCGACGGCGCCAACTTCATCATGGATTTCCTGAAGACGTCCGCTCCGTTCTGGAAGAAGGAGCACCTGGGCGACGGGACCACCGGCGGCTGGGTCAGCGCCAAGGATGCCGACGACACGGCGCGGGACCGCTGGACGACGAAGTAGCCCCTTCCCTTGGGTGGTCAGGGAATGACCTTCTCCTTGCGCGTCACGGCCAGCACGATCACCAGAAAGCCGAAGATCACGAAATCGCGCCACAGGATCGGCCCGTAGGCGCTCCACAGCGTCTCCATCAGGCCGATCCCGGCTGCGCCCAGTGCGGCGTAGAGCGGCGAGGCCTGGCCGCCGATGGCGGCGATGAACAGCACCTTGACGCCGAAGGTCAGCCCCGTGCCGAAATCCATGTTGCCGTAGTAGGAGGCAGCCAGAATGCCGCAGACGGCAGCGATCAAGGACGCGGCGCCATAGGCGACGATGTAGACGGTTGCGGCGTCGACGCCGCAAAGGGCGGCGGCCTCCCGGTCCTCCGACACCGCCCGCCAGAACCGCCCTGCCCGCGAATGCGTCAGGAACCAGTGCCCGGCCGCCACGAGTGCCGCCATCAGCACCGTGTTGCCGAGCTGGATCACGGTCAGCGTCACCGGGAAGCGCGGATCATCCCAGAAGACGATGTTTGCGTTCAGGAACGGCGGCAGCCACAGGCTGCGCGTCTCCGACGCCAGACGCGCCGTTTCCATCAACACCAGCAGGCAGCCGAGCGACGCAACAACGACGGTGTTGGCCGAAGAGAAGGCAAGCGGCCGCATGACATAACGTCCCGCCACGAGCCCGGCGCCGAGGCTGAAACTGAGCGCCGCGGCTGCGCCGAGACCAAGGGAGGCAGGCAAGATCAGCCACAGCCGGTTCCAGCCGAAATCGGCAAACAGCACGAAGGTCTGGCCGGCAAAGGCAAAGAGCGCGCCATAGGTCAGATCGGCCCGGCGCGTCACGGCGAAGGCGATGGCATAGCCGAAGGCGAGCGCCGCATAGAGCGCTGCAACGGGGACGGCATTGGCGAGCTGCTGCAGAAAATAGAGCATGGCGCATCCGGAGCGTGACAAGATCAATATAACTGGTAAAATCAATTTTGCCAGTTAGGATTCTTGCATGACCTTCACCTGGACAGCCCATCGTTTTGCCGGCGGCGCGCTGGCGCTGGATGTCGCCAATTCGATCGTCCTGCGCTTCGATCCGGAACGCCGGATCGATCGCTTTGCCGATCCCACAGCGATGGATTCCTTTGCCGAGGCGGCCAACCGGTTTGGGGCGGAGAGCCCGCGCTTCGGCCCGCTGGCACCCGTCGCCGCTGAAAACCGTTCTCGGCTTCTGCGGTTGCGCGAAGCGACCGACCGGCATTTTCGCGCCGAGGTGTCGGACGCGGGACGACCTGAGTTTCTGGCGGATCTGCTCGAGGCGATCGCCGGCGTTCTGCGCGGTTCGAAGCACGAAGGCGGCCTGCTTCCGCTCGACACGGCGGCGGCGCAATCGGCGCTCACCCTTTCCGCCAACCCCGAGCCGGAGCGGCTGAAGATCTGCCCGAATTGCGGCTGGCTGTTTCTCGACCGCAGCCGCAACCGCAGCCGGACCTGGTGCGACATGGCCGTCTGCGGCAATCGCAACAAGGCGAGGCTCCACTACCATCGCAACAAGGAGGATGCGGCCCGATGACGAGGATGATTGGCCTATTGGCCACACTGGCGATTGCGCTCGCCGCCGTCGGCTGCCAACGCGAGACCGGGCCCGATCCGCTCAAGCTCACGGGCAAGATGTTCGTCTTCAACTATCGCCTCGCCTATGCGACCTACATGATCACGCTCGCCAAGATCGAGCCGGTGCCGGACGGCAGCGTTGTCGTTGCGCGCTTCGAAAACCCGGCTGGCGGCGACGCGCTGGTGCTGGAGCGCAAGCTGTTCCCGAAGCTGGAAAAGGTCGTGCTGGAAAGCCCCGATGTGACCTGCGTGAAGAAGGACCGCCCCTATGCGGTGTCGATCGAGGTCAGGGGGCCGGAGGGCCAGTCGTTGCAGAAGCTGGAGACCAGCGTCGTCTCCGACATCGATCAGGACATCATGCCGGCAAAGGCGCTGGTCGAAGGACCGGCCTATGACAAAAACCCGGAAGTGTTCCGGGGCGGCAAGGCGCCGGAGCACTTCGAGACGGCCAGCTGTCCGACTTAAAGACCTGCCAACAAAAAACCGGAGCGTTTCCGCTCCGGTCCAAATCCCCTAGTCAATTCAAGCCACTACGGCTCGAACCGAAGATTTTGAATCAGCCGACGATCTCGGTGCCCGAGAACCAGTAAGCGATTTCTTCAGCAGCGGTTTCCGGGGCGTCCGAACCGTGAACCGAGTTTTCGCCGATCGACAGAGCGTGAACCTTGCGGATCGTGCCTTCGTCAGCGTTTGCCGGGTTGGTGGCGCCCATGACTTCGCGGTTCTTGGCGATTGCGTTTTCGCCTTCGAGAACCTGAACGATGGTCGGGCCGGAGGACATGAACTCGACCAGTTCGCCGAAGAACGGACGTTCCTTGTGGACGGCGTAGAAGCCTTCGGCTTCGCGACGGCTCATCCAGACGCGCTTGGAGGCGACGACGCGCAGGCCGGCATCTTCGAGCATCTTGGTGATGGCGCCGGTCAGGTTGCGCTTGGTCGCGTCCGGCTTGATCATCGAGAAGGTACGTTCAATAGCCATTGGCTCAAATCCCTTGTTTCTTGAGAAGTGGCGGTTCATTAGCCGCCAATTCCGCGCAAAACAAGGGGGTTCACCGATGATTCGGCTTGGGCCGGGCGGGTTTCACGCAGCCGTCACACTGCGTCCGAGCCCACCATGCAGATCGAGGCAGCGTTCGAACCAGTCCGTGACCGGATCGCCCGAATGAAGCAGGCGCTGCGGCGAGACGATGCGCGCCCACTGAAACGCGCCGAAGACGATGTAATCGGCAAAGAGCGGTGTCGCGCCACCCAGGAAATCCTGAAACTTCAACATATGGCGCAGCGGCTCGAGCTTCTGCGCGAACGTCTCCAGCGACGCCGCGCCGCTTTCGGCCACCGCTTCCAGCGATGTGCCAAAACGTTTCTCGCGGCTCTCGCGGAAGTAGGCCTGATCGACCGGATCCAGCCGATCGTGAATGTCCCGGATGATGACGCGGGTAATGGCCGGATGCAGCGTCGTCTGCGACCAGCCCTCGACGAAACGGGCGATCGCCATCGCCCCATCGCCGCCAAAGAGCGTCGGGCGATCCGGATAATTCCGCTCGAGATACTGGGCGATCTCGAAGCTGTCCTTGACCAGCCGTTCGCCGTCCCTGAGCAGCGGCACCAGCCTTGTGGCCCCATCCTCGACCGCGGGGATCTCGGTAAAGCCGATCGGAACGGTGTCGAAGTCGAGCCCCTTGTGGGCGAGCGACATCGCCGTCTTCCACACATGCGGCGAGAACGGACGCGCCCTGTCGGATCCACACAGCGAATAGAGCTTTCTCGTCATCTGGACTCTCCGCGAGATTATTCTCCCCTTGAACGACATATGCACGCCGTCATCAAATCAGTAAATTTCATGAATGATATCAGCCACAGGAATGCGGTTCCGGGTTAGCGTCGCCGCCCCTTCCAAGGAGATACCGATGCTCGATTACTTTCGCATGTTCGCCGACTATAACCGCTGGGCGAACCGTCTCGTCTACGCCGCCGCTGCGGAACTGACCGATGCCGACTTGCGGGAAAACCGTGGCGCCTTTTTCGGCTCGCTGCTTTCGACCCTCAACCATGTCCTCGTTGCCGACCGCATCTGGATGAGGCGCTTCACGGGCCAGGGCGACACTCCGGCTTCGCTCGATGCGGTCCTTCATGACGACCTCGCCAGCCTTGCCGCCGCCCGGGCCGCCGAAGACGAGCGCATCATCACCTGGATCGGCAGCCTGAGTGACGATCGCCTCGGCGCCGTCCTCACCTATACGACACTCACGAACCCGACTGTCATCACGCAGAAGCTGGCCCCGACGCTCGCACACTTCTTCAACCACCAGACCCACCATCGCGGCCAGGCGCATGCGACGCTCACCGCGCTCGAACGCCCGTCCCTGGTACTGGACCTGGCGCATTTTCTGAGGACGCAAGGGTCACAGTGGGCGTAGCGGCGATCGCAGCACCCCGGAGCCGAGCAACCGCAGTGGCCGAACTTCACGCTCCCGCCACGCGGCGAGCGTCTTCAAAAGCTGACGCTGGCCGAGCCAGGCGACGAGGCCCACCGCGACGCCGCCGACGATCGACAGGACCGAGAACACCGATGCCGGCAATATCGGCTGCAGCGGCAACATCAGCAGTTCCGGCACGAAGCGGTGCAGGATGTAGATGTGGAACCCCGCCGCCGACAAAGGCAGGATCAGCTGTGCCCCCCAGCGCGACACGCTGATGCGCGGCAGATAGAGCAGCGCTGCCAGCACGGCAATCTGCAGGAGATACTTGATCTTCGTCCCGATCCAGACCCCTTCGTAGAGACCGAAGAACAGGAAAGCCCCCGTGCCGGAGAGCATCAGCAGTAGCCGCTGGCTGGTCGTTTCGGCGACGGCCGCGCACCAGCCGATGACGGCGAGATAGAAGATCCACGGCAGGGTAAAGATCTGGCGATTGCCGATCGGCCAGAGGAGCGGCAGCGCCAGCCGGGCAGCGAGTGCGGTGAGAAGCAAGGTCATGCCGGCGGCGAAGGGTTTGGCCGACACGAACCGTCGGAACTGCGGGATGGCGAACAGCCCGACGAAAACGAGCATCATCTGGCAGTAGGCTTCAATGAACCAGTAGAGATACGGCACCATGCCGTGCGTCTCCGGCAAGGCCAGGCCGAAATTGCCGACGAGGAAGACCGAGGCCCAGGGCACCTCCCCCCAGGCAACCGCGTACGCGGCAACGATCAGATAATAGGGGATCAGCACCTGCGCGAGTGGCCGCAGGATCGCCCGCCCATCCCCGGCAAGAAGCGGCCCCATCTGGAAACGCGCAAGGCTGAAGCCGGCAAGAACGACCATGGCCGCGGATCCGCCGGGGATCGGCCACAGGACCTCGTGATGCAGCACCACCAAAAGGATCGCCAGCGCGCGGATCAAAAGGTCCGTACCGATCCGTCGCGTGGGGGTCTCGCGCCGTTCCTGAAGCGATAGCTCGGCAATCGGTAAGGTCTCCCAGGCGTCCGGAACCTGCCCCAGCGCCTTTTCCAGACCGATCGAAAGCTGAACGAAGCGCAGGGAATCGCCGCCCAGCGACAGGAAACTGTCGGATCGCTTCACCCTTTTCGGGTAGAAGACCTGCGCAAAGAGGTCCTCGATGCCGCCGTTGTCGTCGTCACCGTTGGCCGCCGCCTGGCGCGCCGCCATGTTGAGCGCGTTGTAGTCCACCTTGCCGCTTGCCAGTCGCGGCATCTCGGCAAGCGGCGTCGCCTTCAGATGAGCCAGCGTCAGCCCGCTCGCCTGCGCCAGCAACCGCCTGATCTCTCCGGCGTCCCGGCCGCCGGCATAGAAGGTGTGAAGGCCGGCATCGTCACCGACGACGGCCGCGGTGATGCCGCGCCTTTCGAGCACCGCCTCCAGCACATCATGCGCGATCCGGAGACCGGCGATCTTGGAAATCCGCTTCATGCGGCCGACGATCTGAAACAGGCCGTCGGCGTGGCGCATGGCGAGGTCGCCGGTGCGCAACTCGGTCAGTTCGGCACCGCGGCAAAGATCGGCGCGCGATGTGGCGTAGCCCATCATCACGTTCGGGCCGCGATAGACGAGCTCGCCGGTCACGCCATCGCTTTCGATCGGCGCCCCGCTCTCGTTCTCGATCAGAAGGCGCCCACCGGGGATGGCGACGCCGATCCTGTCCTCGTTTCCGGCGAGTTGCGCCGGCGGCACATAGGCGACGCGTGCAGTGGCCTCGGTCTGGCCGTACATGGCGAAGAAGTCAGCGCCCTGGGCCCTGAGGTGGTCATTGTAGAGACGGATGACGTCCGGGGCCAGGCGGCCACCGGCGACGGTCATGAAGCGCAGGCTCGGGAACCGTCGCTCGCGGAAGCCGACCTTCTCCAGCAATTCGTAGGAATAGGGAACACCCGCAAGGTTCGTGCTGCCGCTTTCGGCCAGGCCATCGAGAAAACCGGCATCGAGGATCGATGCACCGGGAATGTAGAGGCTGGCGCCGACTGCCAGGTGGGAATTCAGCACCGACAGGCCATACGAATAATGCAGCGGCAGGATGAGACAGCCGCGATCTTCCGCCGTCAGGCCGAGATAGTCGGCGATGGAAGCGGCGTTTGCCGAGATGTTTTCCCGCGACAGGCGCACGGCCTTGCCGCAACCGGTACTGCCCGAGGTCGAGAGCATGACGGCGAGTTCGTCATGGGGCGCCCTGCCGTCCTCACGCAGACGCTCCGTGCGCCAGCGGCCATCGATCCTGCGGTAGCCAAAGTCGGGCTCGAAAGCATCGACCCAGGACCCGGCAGCGTCGTTCCTCGGGGCCTGCAGCGCCACGGCATGCCCGGCGGCGAGCGCTGCCAAATAGGCGATGATCGCATGTTCGCAAAGCTCGGCCTCGATCGCCACCAGCCCGCGCGGACCGCGAAACGCGAGCGCCTGGCGGGCAACACGCTCGCCGAGTTCGCGATAGGTGACGGTCCGCTGCCCGGAAAACACCAGCGCCGGTCGGTCGCGCCATTTTGCCAGATCCGCAATGAACGAGAGGGACATGCTTGACCGTCGCTGTTTGCCTCGGGCTCCGATGCCCGATTTAGCAGCGCCGAATATAATTGGTGACTAATGGCGTCAAGTATAAAGATCACCGTCGCTGACGGCCATCCATTGCCCTGCGACATGCGGTTGCGGACGACCGGAGACGGATGGAATTCAGCAACCATACCGGGCGGGATTCGCCCGCACCGCGAAATCTTCAGACTCCCTTAAATGCGGCTTTCCCATAGTGGCCGTCCATCGAGCCAGAGAGTGACCGGGGACCACGACAGAATGACCAGGCAAGTTCCAGCGGATGCCGGCCGATCGCAGGCGCGACAGGCGGCGATCATTCTGAAGGTGGCGCATGCGATGGCCTCGCACGGGATCGCGGCCCTGCCCCGCAACTACGAGCTATTCTACGAGGCGCTGTCGGGCCGCCTGCCGCAGCTCTCCCGGGAGCTCGCCGCCCTCGGGAGCAACCCGCAGCAGGATGCGCTGGATGCCCTGGGCCTCAAGCATCACCTCGTCTCGCACGCGGCGCTTGCCGCGGACCGGACGAGAGCCGCGGGCCAGGAAACCCTTGGCGAGATCGCCGGAAAGCTCAGGCTCGCCCTGCTGCAGAAGCAAGCCTTCAAGGACGAGCTCGATCATTTCGCCGGTCGCCTGGCCGCGGACCCCGTCGCAGCTCTGTCCGAGTTTGCCGACGACGCCGCGCGACTGAGGGACGCGGCTGGCCGATTGACGAATGAAGAGAGCGCTCTCCAGCATGCCCTCGAAACGAGCGCGCGACGTCTTGCCGAACTCGAAGGCGATCTCGCCGAAAGCCGCCGATCCCTGACTCGTGATCCCGCCACGGGCCTGCCGAACCGGCTGGCGCTGACGGCGAAACTCGACGCGATTCTCGAAACGGAGCGGACCGACCAGCCGGTCGCGCTGCTCCTTGCCTCGGTGGAAGGGCTTCGCGAAATGGCCGAGCACCACGGCGGCCCGGTTGCGGCCAAGGCGCTTGCCAAACTGTCGGCACTGTTTCGCAAGTCGATCAAGAAGAACGATTTCGTCGCGCGTGTGGGCCAGCAGGACTTTGCCTTCGTGTGCCGGGACGTCAGCGCCGAAAACGCCGAGGTTATAGCCCGACGCCTGCGGCAGTCCGTGACCGAACTGACGGTCACGCTCCCCGGACGGACGCACACCGCCGCGACGCTTTCGCTTGCAGCCGGTATCGCCATCGCGCAACCGGCATCGACGAGCGCCGATCTGTTGAGCCAGGCGGAACTGGCTCTTGCCGGTGCGCGCGATGGCACCGGCATCCTCTGCTATTCGGCCGCATTCGGCCGCGGACGGAGTGCCGCTTGACAACCTTGCATCAGGCGGCGACCGGCTGACGGCTCTCGTCGATCTCCGACGCCTTCTCGCGCAGGCAGCCAAGCAAGCGAAAGAGTTCGGTGCGTTCGCAATCGTCGAGCGCCGAAAACAACGCATCGATCGTGCGGTGGCGTGGCTGCAGTGCCGCCTCCAGCGCCAGCCGGCCACGGTCGGTGATCGAGATGATCTTCGCGCGGCGGTCTTCCGGATCCGGCTCGCGCAGGACCATGCCGTCCCGCTCCAAGCCGTCGATCGCTTCGGTCACGGTTCTTGCGGCAAAGCCGAGCGCCGATGCGATATCCGCACAGCGACAGGGGCCGAGCGTGTTCAGATAAAACAGGAACTTGCTGCGCGCGAGCGAAACGCCTTCCTCCGACATCGACGCGTTCACCAAGCGATGAACGCAGTGGTAGAGATCGAAGAGCCGCTCGGCGACTTCGACTTTTTCTGTCATGGCAATGTACCTCATGTGGCACGCCAAAACGAAACAACCCGGCCCCGCGCGGCGGGACCGGGTTGTTCGGTCAACCGTCTGGCGTGACTTACTGCTTGTTTTCGTCGGCCTGGCCGAAAGCCTTGGCGCCGCCATTGGCAATCGCGCCGGTTGCCGTCGTGTCGACGGACTTGTCGTCGATACCCGCGTAATAGTCGCCGCGGCTCGCAGTGCTCGCGGATACGCCGGCTCCGGCGGAGGCCTCGGCGCGGCCGGTAAAGAGCGGCGTGGAGCTCACACCCTCGTAGTAGCTGCCGCCTGCGACAGCGGCAGACGCACCGCCGAGCATGGCGGCCGCAACGAGGATTGCGGCAAAGGACTTCTTCATAGGTCAGTTCCTTGGTGGAGAGATGGGAGGTCGGGACCAGGGCCGAGCAGGCGCTTGGCTCGCCTCATTAAGGTCACGACGGTGATCGATCAAATCCCTTGAATTGGGGTGCGGGCGGAAACCCGCGCCCCTTCTTTCATCGCTGTTAGCGCGAAATGCCCTGGTAGTATTCGCCTTCGCCGCCGATCACGCTCTTCGGTGCAACACCGTAGCTTGCGATGGAGCCGGTGTTGGTGCGATCGACGTAGCCGGCTTCGGAATTGCCGATGGTGAAGGACGACTTGCCGGTGACGGCAGGCGTGCGTTCGGTATAGAGCGGCGTCGGGCTGACGCCTTCATAGTAGCTGCCGCCGGCGAAGGCAGCGGAAGCGCCACCGAGGATGGCGGTTGCAACGAGAGCGGCGGAAAGAGCGGTCTGGATCTTCATGGTCTTCACTCCTGGGAGGCTCGTTCGGCTGAACGAGGTTTCATCTAAAATGTCCGTGGCCGGATCGGTCGTCCCTCGGAACGCGGGGCCTTTGCCAATGGCGTTCGGTCGATCGAGGCGGTCAGAAGAGCGTTCCCCGCCCTTCCGATTATGAGATGGTCCCTCACGATGAGGATGTGTAGTATCGATTGCCGGAACGCCTTGTTCAAAAATCGATAACAATGACCTCTTGAATTTCCGGATCGCCACGGCGGTGGCAGCAGCACGCCCGCGCCTCTTGCCTTCCCGGCCAAGTCCGGGCAAAAGGCCGCAATGATCCAGATTTCCGGCCTTTCCGCCCGCATCGCGGGACGTCTCCTCATCGAAAACGCATCCGTGACGCTTCCGGCGGGCACGAAGGCGGGGCTCGTTGGCCGAAACGGTGCCGGCAAGTCGACGCTGTTTCGCATCATCACCGGCGATTTTGCCTCCGAGGCCGGCAGCATCACGCTGCCGAAGAACGCCCGCATCGGTCAGGTGGCGCAGGAAGCGCCCGGCACCGAGGAGCCGCTGATCGAGATCGTGCTCAAGGCCGACAAGGAGCGCTCGGCGCTGATCAGCGAAGCGGAAACCGCGACGGACCCGCACCGTATCGCCGAGATCCAGACGCGGCTTGCCGATATCGGTGCCCATTCGGCCGAATCCCGGGCGGCCAGCATCCTTGCCGGCCTCGGCTTCGACCACGAAGCGCAGCTTCGCCCGGCCTCGTCCTTCTCGGGCGGCTGGCGGATGCGCGTGGCGCTCGCCGCCGTGCTGTTCTCCGAGCCGGACCTGCTGCTGCTTGACGAGCCGACCAACTATCTCGACCTCGAAGGCACGCTGTGGCTCGAGGACTATGTGCGCCGTTACCCGCACACGGTCATCATCATCAGCCACGACCGCGATCTCCTGAACACCGCCGTCAACGCCATCGTGCACCTCGACCAGAAGAAGCTGACTTTCTACCGTGGTTCCTACGACCAGTTCGAGCGGCAGAAGGCGGAAGCCGACGAACTGCAGATGAAGGCAAAGGCGAAGAACGACGCTGCCCGCAAGCACCTGCAGAGCTTTATCGACCGGTTCCGCGCCAAGGCGACCAAGGCCCGCCAGGCGCAAAGCCGCATCAAGGCGCTGGAGCGCATGGGAACGGTGGCCGCCGTCATCGAGGACCATGTCCAGGGCTTCTCTTTCCCCGATCCGGAGAAGGAAGCGGCATCGCCGATCATCGCCGTCACCGGCGGTGCCGTCGGCTACGAGCCGGGCAAGCCGATCCTGAAGCGGCTGAACCTCAGGATCGATACGGACGACCGCATCGCGCTTCTCGGTTCGAACGGCAACGGCAAGTCCACCTTCGCCAAGTTCATCTCGGGCCGGCTGGCGCCGGAGGCAGGCGAACTGAAGGTCGCACCGGCCCTCAAGGTCGGCTTCTTCGCCCAGCACCAGCTCGACGACCTGATCCCGACGCAAAGTGCGGTCGAACATGTGCGCCGGCGCATGCCGGAGGCACCTGAAGCCAAGGTGCGTTCACGCGTGGCGCAGATGGGGCTTGCGACCGAGAAGATGGAAACGCCCGCCAAGGATCTCTCGGGCGGCGAAAAGGCACGGCTGCTGATGGGTCTTGCCGCCTTCGACGCGCCGAACCTTCTGATCCTCGACGAGCCGACCAACCACCTCGACATCGACAGCCGCAAC
Source organism: Ensifer adhaerens (assembly GCF_002940685.1). GTDB lineage: Bacteria > Pseudomonadota > Alphaproteobacteria > Rhizobiales > Rhizobiaceae > Ensifer > Ensifer adhaerens_E. Next base: position 207,751 of record NZ_PNFP01000009.1, read on the forward strand.
GCGCTGATCACCGCGCTCAACGACTATTCCGGCGCCGTGATCCTGATCTCGCACGACCGGCACCTGATCGAGGCGACCGCCGACCGGCTGTGGCTGGTGCGCGACGGGACCGTGACGAGCTACGACGGCGACCTTGAGGACTACCGCAGCCTGATCGTCGGTGGTCCCAAGACGAAGGACGAGAAGCCGAGACCGAACGGCGTCGACGACAGCCTCTCGAAGGCGGACCAGCGCAAGGCCAATGCCGACAAGCGCGCCTCGCTGGCGCCGCTGCGCAAGAAGATCAATGAAATCGAATCCTTGACCGGGAAGCTGGAGAAACTGATTCAGGCACTTGATGTGGAACTTGCCGATCCGGCGCTCTACGAAAAGGCGCCGGCGAAGGCCGCACAGAAAGCCAAGGAACGCTCCGACGCGGCAGCGAAACTGGCGCAGGCCGAAGAGCAATGGCTTGAGCTTTCCTCCGAGTATGAAGAGGCGATGGCCGGCTGACGACGGTCATCGCTCCATTCACCGCTACCCCAGTTCGAAGGTGGTGATGCCATAGATGCGGGCGAGCGGCAGCCCCGGGTCCGGCCCGCGATACATCCGGGCGGTTTCAAAGACCGGCTTGAGATTGTAGCGATCGCAGAGCGCCTTGGCCGAGGCGTTCGGTTCGGGAACATCGAGATAGATTTCGCTGCCGTTGACACCGGCGGCGAGCTTGCGAAAGACGACGTCGGCCCCGGTCTCCGTGTCGGAAAAAAGCGGCCCGATCTTGAACCCGTTGCGGCATGCCCGGATCGTCCCATAGGCCGCGACCGTGCCGTCCCGCAGGAGCACAGCACTGCGCCGCCCATCGCTCGACTTCAGCCATTCGCGAAGGAAGACCTCACGCCGCGCCGGCACGAAGCGGCGATCATAATCGGTGAGCAGCGACATATGGACCGGCGCGACCTCGAGAAGGTCGGCGCCCGGCGGCTCGACGACATCGATGACGCCGCCGTAGCGGATGTTCGCGTGGGCGTAGACAAAGCCGGACCGGCGATAGTTGTCCTGCTGCGCGACCACGCCATCGAGACCGACGATGCGCCGATCGGCGGCCGACATTGCCTGTTGCCACAGTTGCCGGCCGATGCCCTGGCCGCGATGATCCGGCCGCGTGATGAAGAAGCCGAGAAAGGCGTAGCTGTCGTTGTATCGCACCAGCGAGACCGCTGCGATCGGCCCATCCTCTGCCTCCGCGACCCAGTAACCGTCAGGGTCGGCTGCCCAGAAAGGCCCAGCGTCACCGAGCCCGGGATTCCAGCCCTCCTCCGCCGCCCACTCGATCATGACGTCGAGCTCGGCACGGCTTGCGCGACGGATCTGCTGCTGCATCGTTCACTCCTCTTTGGGCGACCACATCGCCCCATGCCCAACCCGGTTGACGGGATGGCACGGCACGTCCGCTGGTAGAGCTAGTGCGGCGACGGCGAGAGGGAATGACAATCCGTCGATTTCGCCGACATCGATGCGGTAAACCGGGGACGGATCGGAGCCTTGCTCCCAGTGCGCAATCTGCTACAAGAACCGGCAATAAGTCATACAAATCGAGCGGAACACCATGGCCCCCATCAAAATTGCCCTTGTCGGCATCGGCAAGATCGTTCGCGACCAGCACCTGCCGGCGATTGCCAAGAACAGCGACTATCAGCTGATCGCCGCCGCAAGCCGGCACGGGACGGTCGACGGGATCGACAATTTCAAATCGATCGAGGCGATGCTCGATGCAGTGCCCGCGATCGAGGCCGTGTCGCTCTGCATGCCGCCGCAGTATCGCTACGAGGCGGCCCGCGTAGCGCTCGACGCCGGCAAGCACGTCTTCCTGGAAAAGCCGCCGGGCGCCACGCTCAGCGAAGTCGCAGACCTCGAAGCGCTGGCGGCGTCGAAGGGCCTGTCGCTGTTTGCAAGCTGGCATTCGCGCTATGCACCGGCGGTTGAGGCGGCAAAGTCGTTCCTGGCTTCCACGACGATCAACGATGTCCAGGTCATCTGGAAGGAAGATGTGCGCCACTGGCATCCGAACCAGGAATGGATCTGGGCGGCGGGCGGCCTCGGCGTCTTCGATCCCGGCATCAACGCATTGTCGATCGTCACCCATATCCTGCCGCGCCCGCTGTTCGTAACCAAGGCGGTGCTCGAATTCCCGGAGAACCGCGACGCGCCGATCGCCGCCAGCATCACCTTCACCGACGGGCAGAAGCTGCCGGTTGCAGCTGAATTCGACTGGCGCCAGACCGGCAAACAGAGCTGGGACATCGTCGCCCGCACGGCCGCCGGCGAGATGGTGCTGTCTGAAGGCGGCGCCAAGCTCTCGATCGACGGCAAGCTCGTGCACGAGGAGCCGGAGCAGGAATACCCGATGCTCTACCGGCGATTCGCCGAAATCGTCAAAGCGGGCAAGTCGGATGTCGATCTGGCGCCGCTGCGGCACGTCGCCGATGCCTTCATGCTCGGCAAGCGCAAGTTCGTCGAGGCCTTCCACGACTGATCTTCCGGACATGCCGGAAACACAAAAGCCCGCGGTCTCGGCCGCGGGCTTTTTCGTCGCAAGCTGCTGTAAACTCAGGCCTTCTTTTCCCAGCGGCCGTCGCGGTTCTGCTGCCAGTAGGTGAGCGTGTGCCCCTCCCCCTTCAGCCGCTTCCAATGGCCGCGCGCGCCTTCAAGCTGCTCCTGGTCGTAGCCGTCGAACATGAAGACGATGCGTTCATAAGCCGAGACGTCAGGCGGGCTGGCGCCATCGATGACGAAGCGGACCGTCGCCGCATTCGCATTGCCCTCGTCGGCGACGAGCAATACCGGCTGGTCCGCCGCGAAGTCGCCGGCGTCCGTTCCGTGCGGCAGGAAACTCTCATCCCGGTAAACCCAGAGATGCGTGTCGAGCGCATCGCGACGCTCGGCGTCGGTCGTCTGCACGACCACCCGCCAGCCGCGCTCGACACTCTTGTCGAGCAGCGGCGGAAGCGCGTCCTCGAGCTTCGATTCCGTCAGGTGATAGAACAGGATCTCGGTCATGCCGATCGTTTCCCGCCATTTTTCATGCCCGGCATTGCCGATCAGGCCTCGTAGCTCGCCCGCACCAGCTCGTCGAGCAGCCGCACGCCGAAGCCCGAGCCCCAGGACTGGTTGACCTCGTCGGTCGGCGCGCCCATGGCGGTGCCGGCGATATCGAGATGCGCCCAGGGCGTGTCCTTGACGAAGCGCTTGAGGAACTGCGCCGCGGTCACCGCGCCGCCGTGGCGGCCGCCGGTGTTCTTCATGTCGGCGAACTTGCTGTCGATCATCTTGTCGTATTCCTTGCCGAGCGGCATGCGCCACAAGGGCTCGTGCGTCGCGATGCCGGCGGCAAGAAGCTGCCCGGCCAGGCGGTCGTCGTTGGAAAACAGGCCGGCATGATGCGTCGCCAGTGCCACCATGATCGCGCCCGTCAGGGTCGCGAGGTCGATGATTGCCTGCGGCTTGAAGCGGTCGTTGCAGTACCAGAGCGCATCGCAGAGCACGAGACGGCCCTCGGCGTCGGTGTTGATCACCTCGATCGTCTGGCCCGACATCGAGGTCACGATATCGCCCGGGCGCTGGGCGCTTCCGTCAGGCATGTTTTCGACCAGGCCGATGATGCCGATGGCATTGACCTTGGCTTCGCGCGCGGCAAGCACATGCATGAGGCCGGTGACGGCGGCCGCACCACCCATGTCGCCCTTCATTTCCTCCATGCCGGCGGCCGGCTTGATCGAGATGCCACCGCTGTCGAAGACGACGCCCTTGCCGACGAAGGCGAGCGGGCGTTCCTTGGCCTTGCCGCCCTTCCACTGCATGATGACGAGGCGCGGCGGGCGGGTCGATCCCTGGGCGACGCCCAAGAGCGCGCCCATGCCGAGCTTCTTCATTTCCTTCTCGGTGAGGATCTCCACCTCGACGCCGAGCTTTTCCAGCTCCTTCGCCTTGGCGGCGAACTCGACCGGGCCGAGCACGTTTGCCGGTTCGTTGACGAGATCACGGGCCAGGAACACGCCTTGGGCAACCGCCTGTGCCGTCGCGAACGCCTTTTTCGCGGCGATCACCGTGCCGGTGACGATCGTCACCTTGGTCGGCTTGCCGGACGACTTCGCCTCGTCGTCGGCCTTCTTGGTCTTGTAGCTGTCGAAGGCATAGGCATTCATCTCCATGCCGAGCGCGAAGTCAGCGGCAGCCTTGCCGGTCACGTTGGCGTCGGGCGCGTCGATGAAGACCGTGACCTTGTCGACCGAACCAAGCTTGGCGGCAACGGCACCGCCTGCCTTCAGCCAGTCGTGGTCCGTCAGCGCGTCCGCATCGCCAAGGCCGAGCACGACGATTCGATCGGCAGGCGAACCATGCGGCGCGATGATGTCGAGGGAGGAGAACGCCTTGCCGGTAAACTTCTTGATCTTCGCCGCCTTTGCCACCACGTTCTCGGGATCGGCGACGTCGGCGCCGGCGGCGGCCTGCGCGCCCGCGGTCTTCAGCAGAACGGCGACACCGCCGCTCGGACGGTGGGACTTGGCAAAAGTGAACTCAAACTTCATCGACATTGAAAACTCCGGGTATTTCCTGTCCGGGCGCAACCCCTTGGATCGAGAGAATCTTTCCGCGGGGTCGAGCGCCAGGCCAAGATGATAGAGGCCGCACAACGCATCCGGGCGACACGGCTAGGCTCATGGGCAAGCCGCCTGTTACCGGCCGGTTACAGTGGCAAATATTCGCAACATTCGCCACCGTCAAAGCTGTGGTCGGCACCCTTCTCGCTTTTCAACCGCTTGGCAAGATGCTCGCAGATGTTTACATGCGGTTAACCGAGGTTCTTCGCCTTAAATTATCCCTGTTGCTACACAATTCGGGCAGCATGGGATGAGTTGGCTAAGAACCGGGCTTCGGTTTGCGGACACGGGAAAAGCCCGGTTCGATACCGCCGCCGGAGCAGAAACATGAGCAGGATTTTGGACCGGACACGGGCATGAAGCTGATCGAACGCTACATATTCCGGCGTGCCGTGATCATGTTCCTCGCGACGCTCCTGCCGTTGCTCGGCATCACCTGGACGACGCAGGCACTGACCAACGTCAACCTTGTAACGGACAACGGCCAGTCGGTGCTCGCCTTCGCCAAGCTCGCGACCCTCATCCTGCCTTCGGTCATCACCATCATCCTGCCGTTTGCCCTGGTCATCGGCGTCACGCAGACGCTGACGACCATGAACACCGATTCGGAGCTGACGGTGCTCAACGCCGCCGGCAGCTCGCGCATGGCGATCATCCGGCCGGTGCTCTTTCTGGCAGCCGGTCTCAGCGTGCTTTCCTTCGCGGTCGACAACTTCGTCGAACCCTATTCGCGCGTGGCGCTGCGCAAGATGGTGGCGACCGCCAACGCCGACCTCCTGTCGTCGGTCGTCCAGGAGAACACCTTCCGCAAGGTCGCAGACAATCTCTACGTCCAGGTCGGCGCGCGGCGGGGCGGCGGCGTGCTCCAGGGCATCTTCGTCGCCGATTCGCGCAATCCAAGCTTCGAACTCGTCTACTATGCCCGCGAGGGCGCCATTGACGACAAGAGCTCGGCGCTGGTGATGAAGGACGGGGAAGTGCAGCGCAAGCTGCCCGACGGCAGCGTGTCGATCATCAAGTTCGATTCCTATGCCTTCGACCTCGCCGACATGACAAGGACGACGCGCGAAGCGACCATCCGGGCGAAGGACCGCGACCTACCCGGCCTCCTCCATCCGGACCCGGAGGATCATGTCTACAAGAACAATCCCCTCGCGTTTACCGCCGAGCTCAACCGTCGCTTCACCGAATGGACCTTTCCGCTGCTGTTCGGCCTGATTGCGCTGGTCTTCAGCAGTGACGCACGCTCCCACCGCGAAGCGCGGGTCCACCCGCTGGTCAGTGCCCTCGGCGCGGCCCTGCTCATCCGCTGGATGACGTTTTATGCCGGCAACAGCGCCGAGGATTCGATCTGGTTCGTGCCGTTGATGTATGCCGTGCCGCTGATCGCAGGTGCGCTCTGCATTCACCAGCTCGTCAGCAACAAGCGGCTGGACATTCCGATGACCGGTCAGGAAAAGCTGCAGGAGCTGCTCGTTCGCCTGCGCCTGACACGGCCCGACGCAGAGAAAGGGCAGCCGTCATGATGGGCACGCTCGGCCGCTACTTCTTCATGCGCTATGTGATCACGACATTCTGGTTCCTTGTCGGGATCTTCTCGCTCGTCTTCATCATCGACTTCAGCGAACAGGCAAGCCGGCTGGCAAACCTGCCGCGCTACACCATTACCGGCGCTCTCCTGATGACTGCGCTCCGGATCCCGCTGATCCTGCAGCAGACAATACCGTTCGTGGCGCTGTTTTCGGCCATGGCGGCGCTGATCTCGCTCAACCGCCGCTACGAGCTGGTGGTGACCCGCGCGGCAGGCATCTCCGTCTGGCAGTTCCTGCGCCCCTTCGTGCTCGGTTCCTTCCTCTTCGGCGTGCTGGCGGTCGTGGCGCTCAACCCGCTTGCGGCCTGGGGAACGAAGCGCGGCGAGGCTCTGCTGGCCGAATGGGGCTCCACGCGCAACGCGGACGCCGGCTCGATCCCGTGGCTCAGGCAGATCTACAACGGCACGGACACGATCATCGGCGCACGCTCGGTTCAGGACAACGGCACGACGCTTCTCAACGTCACCGTCATCCACTTTGATCCACAGGGCACGATCATTCTGAGACAGGATGCGGCGTCGGCGAAACTCGAAGATGGTTACTGGCTTCTTAACGACGTCACGGAAACGCGCAACGGGCAGCTTCCGCAGCGTTTGAAAACAGCACAGCTGGCCACCAATCTTAAGCCGGAGTTTGTTCAGGAACGGCTTGCAAAGGCTGATTCCATTCAGTTTTTTGACCTGCCGCGCAAGATCGAAGTGGCCCGCTCCTTCGGGTTTTCGACCAACGGCATGGAAACTCAATTCCACTCAATGTTGTCGTTGCCGCTGCTGCTCGTCGCCATGACGCTGATCGCCGCTTGCGTGTCGCTGAAATTTAGCCGGTTTAACCAATCGCGCTCCGTAATTCTCGGTGGCATCCTGTCAGGCTTCGTGCTTTATGTCGTCACCGTGCTTGTCAAAGCATTCGGGAGCAGCGGCATTGTGCCTCCTTTCGTTGCAGCCTGGTTGCCAGTTGTTGTAGCGATGGCGCTGGGCTCGACGATTCTTTTAAATCAGGAGGATGGCTAGTGGCGGTAGTGAACCGCAAACGTATAAGGCTGATCAACGCTGCCCTGCTTGCAGGCGTGGCGCTGCAGACACTTGCCATGGGAATGAGCGCGCCTGCGATGGCGCAGCAGACTTCGGAGCGCCTCGATTCGTTGCGCCCGAACATGCCGGCAGATGCCAAGCTGCTTCTGTCCGCAAACGAGCTCGTCTACAACAAGGACGCCGAGAAGGTGATCGTGCGCGGCAACGTGCAGATCGACTACGGCGGCTACAAGATGGTGGCCCGTCAGGTCGAATACGACCAGAAGAATGGCCGCATCTACGCATCCGGGGACATTCAGTTCATCGAGCCGGGCGGCAATGTCGTCTATGCCGACAAGATGGATGTGACCGACGATTTCGGCGACGGTTTCCTCGACCAGATGCGCCTTGAAACCACCGATCTGACCCGGCTCGCTGCCACCAGCGGCGAGCGCCGGAACGGTGAAGAATTCATCCTGAACGAGGCGGTCTACACGGCCTGCACGCCCTGCACGACCAAGCCGGAGCATCGCTCGCTGTGGCATATCAAGGCCCAGCGCGTCATCCAGAATGGCCGCACGCGGACGATTCGCCTGGAGAACGCCCGCTTCGAACTGTTCGGCAAGCCGATCGCCTACATTCCGGTCATGGAGCTGCCCGACCATACGGTCAAGCGCAAGAGCGGCTTCCTGTTCCCGACGTTCCGCTCGGCCCAGAAGCTCGGTGTCGGCGTCGGCGTCCCCTACTACTGGGCGATCTCGCCCTATATGGACGCGACGGCAACGCTCACGGGCCTGACGCGGCAGGGTTTCCTGCTGGAGGGCGAGTTCCGCCAGCGGTTCCACAACGGCTTCCATACGCTGAACTTCGCCGGCATCAGCCAGCTCGACAAGGAGAAGTTCACGCCCGGCACCGTCGACGCGATGCATACGAATCGCGGCATGATCGCGTCGAAGGGCGAGTTCGAGATCAATCCGCGCTGGACCTTCGGCTGGAACGTGCTCGTCCAGTCCGACGCCAACTTCGCCAAGACCTACGAGCTGTCGACGTTCGACGGCACGACCTATACCAACCAGGCTTACCTGACGGGGCTCGGCAAGCGGAACTTTTTCGATCTGCGCGCCTTCTACTTCGACATTCAGGACGCCGATCCGAACAGCATCTCCGAGAACCAGCAGCCCGCAGCGCAGGTGCTCGACTACTCCTACAAGGCACCGGACTCGGTGTTCGGCGGCGAGCTTTCCGCCACGCTCAACTTCACCAACGTCAAGCGCAACCGGCTGGATGCGTTCACCCAGCCGGGCGTCACCCGATTCCGCGGCCTCGAAGGCACCTCGCACCGCCTGACCGGCGAACTCGAGTGGAAGCGCACCTTCATCGCCCCGGGCGGTCTGGTCCTCACCCCGTTGCTGGCTGCGCGCGGCGATGTCCTCGGGCTCAACATGGACGCCCCGGTCGGTTACACCGGCGACTACAACACGAGCGACGCAGCGACACGGCGCATGTTGACCGCCGGCCTTGAGGCCCGCTACCCGATCCTGTTTGTCGGAGAAAGCAGCAGCCACGTGCTCGAGCCGATCGCGCAGCTCTATGCGCGCCCGAACGAGCAATATGCCGGCGGCCTGCCGAACGAGGACGCGCAGAGCTTCGTGTTCGACGCGACGAACCTCTTCGACCGCGACAAGTTCTCCGGCTTCGACCGGATCGAGGGCGGCACGCGAGCCAATGTCGGCTTCCGCTATACCGGAACCTTCGACAGCGGCTACGGCCTGCGCGGCATCGTCGGCCAGTCGTTCCATCTGGGCGGCCTGAACTCGTTTGCGACCGACGATCTGGTCAAGGCCGGGGCGGATTCCGGTCTGGAGAGCAGGAGCTCGGATTACGTTGCCATGTTCGGCATCGACGCACCGTCCGGCCTGATGGCAAGCCTCTCCGGCCGTCTCGACGAGAAGGATCTGTCGCTTCGCCGTGCCGATGCCACCGTCGGCTATCTCGGCACGACCTGGCAGGCAGCGATGACCTACACCCGCATCGAAGCGCAGCCGCTCTACGGATCGCTGTCCAACCAGGACGAAATCCAGACGGCCGCAGCCTACCGGTTCCACGACTACTGGTCGGTGTTCGGCGCGATCACCTACGACATCAACAAGGATGTCATCTCGCGCAACGGCTTCGGCATCACCTATGACGACCAGGACACGTTGTTCTCGATCGTCTACAAGCAGGAACGCGACACCGACGCCAATCTGGCGAACGACTGGTCGATCGGAGCGAGAATCAGCTTCCGTACGCTCGGCGACGTGAACGTCGGCGACACCAAGTTCGAAGAGCTGGACTATTACTGATATCGTCACACGAGTGGGCGGGCCTGAAGTTCGCCCATTCGTCGATATCGACACGGTCAAACGGTCTTGTCATCGTTTGGCCGCATGTATTATGCATTCCCTCCGACAAGATAAGGCAGCGGCGCAAGGCCGACGGGCGGACAAAGCCTGTCGACGGTGATAGTCCGGGATATAGGGAAAAGATAATGGGCGGGAAAATGTCGATCTTGAGGACACTTTCGGTACTGGCCTTGGCCGGCACCTTGAGCGTTGCGGTATGTGCCGGGGCTCAGGCAGCAACCTCGGTCAAGGTAACGGTCAACAACACGGTGATCACCTCCGGCGACATAGCCAAGCGGGTAGCCTTCCTTCGTCTGCAGCGCCAGAAGGGCGGCCCCGACGAAGCCAAGAAGCAACTCGTCGACGAAGTTCTCAAGCGTGCCGAGATCGCGCGTATCGGCCAGTCCGTCAGCACGCAGGACGTCGAGGCCGCCTATGCCCGCTTTGCCGCTGGCAACAAGCTTTCGACCGAACAGCTCGGCAAGATCCTCGATCAGGCCGGCGTCGGCGCCGATCACTTCAAGCAGTTCATCGCCGTGCAGATGAGCTGGCCGCGGGCCGTCAACTTCCGCTACGGCACGTCCAACCGGCTCCAGGGCGCAGACCTCGTCAAGCGCATGATGGAAGGCGGCGGACAGAAGCCGGTAACCACGGAGTATTTCCTGCAGCAGGTGATCTTCGTCATTCCGGAAAAGAAGCGCGGCGCGATTACCGCGAAGCGGCAGGCAGAAGCCAATGCCTCGCGGGCGCAGTTCCCGGGCTGCGAGACCTCCAAGGTGTTTGCCGCCAACTATCGCGACGTGTCCATCCGCAACCTCGGCCGCATGCTGGCTCAGCAGTTGCCTGACGAATGGAAGCCGCTGATCGAGAAGGCCGGCGAGAACGGCACCACCGGCACCCGCGTGACGGAAAAGGGCGTCGAGTACCTGGCGATCTGCAAGAAGCGCGAGGTCAACGACGACACCGCTGCCGAAATCGTCTTCCGCGCCGAGGATATCGGCAAGAAGAAGGCCGAGGGCGAAGACCCGAACAGCGAAAAGTACCTCGAGGAACTGCGCAAGAAGGCGCAAATCGTCAACAAGTAATCACGACAGAACCATGCGCGAGACATCCGGCGGGCCCCTCGCCCTGACCATGGGCGACCCGGCCGGTATCGGGCCGGACATCAGCCTTTCGGCCTGGCTCGGCCGCCGCGACCATGCGACGGCCCCCTTCCTCTTCATCGGCGATCCCTCGGTGCTCGCCGCACGCGCATCGGTGCTCGGCTGTACCGTGCCCATCCGCGAGACGGATTGCGCCGGCGCCCTCTCCCTTTTCGATACGGCGCTGCCGGTGCTACCCCTTGCCTGCCCGGCCCCGGTCACTGCAGGCGCCCCCGAAACCACCAATGCCAGCGCCGTGATTGGCGCCATCGACACCGCAGTACGGCTGGTCACCGCCGGACAGGCATCCGCCGTGGTCACGAACCCGATCGCCAAGGCCGTCCTCTACGACGCCGGCTTCCGCTTTCCCGGCCACACGGAATATCTGGCGGATCTTGCCGAGAAGGCGACGGGGCAGCCCGTCCTGCCGGTGATGATGCTGGCAGGACCGAAGCTGCGCGCCGTTCCCGTCACCATCCACATCCCCTTGAAGGACGTGCCGGAGCACCTGACGCCCGAGCTCATCCATCGCACCTGTGCGATAACGGCTGCCGATCTGCGCAACCGCTTCGGACTGAAGCAGCCACGACTGGCGATCGCCGGGTTGAACCCGCATGCCGGGGAAAACGGCGCGCTCGGATTGGAAGATGATGCAATCATCCGCCCTGTCGTCGACCGGCTGCGTGCCGAAGGCATCGATGCGGTGGGGCCGCTGCCGGCCGACACGATGTTCCATGACCGCGCCCGCGCAACCTACGACGTGGCGATCTGCATGTATCACGATCAGGCGCTGATCCCGGCCAAGGCGCTCGGCTTCGACGACAGCGTCAACGTCACCCTTGGTCTTCCCTTCATTCGCACGTCGCCCGATCACGGCACGGCCTTCAGCCTTGCCGGCAAGGGCATCGCCCGCGACGACAGCCTTCGAGCCGCGCTCGACCTTGCCGCGACGCTTGCAGCCAATACGCCAGGAGATATCCACTGATGGCCGCCCTCGACGGTCTTCCTCCCTTACGTGACGTGATCCAGCGTCACGGCCTCGATGCCAAGAAGGCGCTGGGCCAAAACTTCCTGCTCGACCTCAACCTGACCCAGAAGATCGCCCGGACCGCCGGTTCGCTCGAGGGCGTGACGGTCATCGAGGTCGGTCCGGGACCGGGCGGCCTCACCCGCGCCATCCTCGCGCTCGGTGCAAAGAAGGTCATTGCGATCGAGCGGGACTCGCGCTGCCTGCCGGCGCTTGCCGAAATCGGTGCGCATTATCCAGGCCGGCTGCAGGTGATCGAGGGCGACGCCCTCAAGACCTCGTTCGAGACACTTGCCGACGACGGCCCGGTCAAGATCATCGCCAACCTGCCCTACAATGTCGGCACGCAACTGCTCGTCAACTGGCTGCTGCCCGGTCGCTGGCCGCCCTTCTGGCAGTCGCTGACGCTGATGTTCCAGCGCGAAGTGGGCTTGAGGATCGTTGCCGATGCGGATGACGACCACTACGGCCGCCTCGGTGTGCTCTGCGGTTGGCGCACAAGGGCGCGGATGGCCTTCGACGTCCCGCCGCAGGCCTTTACGCCACCACCGAAGGTAACGTCGTCCGTGGTCCATCTGGAACCGGTCGAGAACCCGATCCCCTGCTCCGTTTCAGCACTCGAGAAGGTCACGCACGCAGCCTTCGGCCAGCGCCGCAAGATGCTGCGCCAGAGCCTGAAGCCGCTCGGCGGCGAGGCTCTGCTTGCCAAGGCCGAAATCGACCCGCAGCGGCGGGCCGAGACGCTTTCGGTGGAGGAGTTCTGTCGCCTGGCAAACTGCCTCTAGCGACAAGCGGATCGCAAGGCGCCCGCTACATAGCGTGAATCAAAAATGGCTCCTCACGGAGCCATTTCTTTTGAAGCCTTAGAACGGGTTTTCCGTCAGGAGCCCGTTGACGAAATCGAACAGGCCAGGACGTCGGTCGCGGCGCAGGCGCTCGGCTTCGACGATTGCCCGCACGGACGCAAAGGCGCGGTCGAGATCGTCGTTGAGCACGATGTAATCATACTCCCGCCAATGCTCGATCTCGGCGCGCGAATTGGCGAGGCGCGTGGCGATCACCTCTTCGCTGTCTTCGGCGCGCCGATGCAGGCGCGACTGCAGTTCGGCCATCGACGGCGGCAGGATGAAGATCGAAACGACATCGCCCGCCATCTTCTCCTGAAGCTGCTGGGCGCCCTGCCAATCGATATCGAAGAGCATGTCCCGGCCGGCGGCCATGGCCGCCTCGACCGCATCACGCGGCGTGCCGTAGAAATTGCCGTGCACTTCCGCCCATTCGAGCAGCGAGTCAGTTGCCCTCATCGCCTCGAAATCGCGGATCGACTTGAAGTGATAGTGCCGCCCGTCGATCTCGCTCGGGCGCCGCTGGCGCGTCGTCACGCTGACCGAAATGCTCATCTCCGGATCGGCCTCCAGGAGATTGCGCGCAATCGTCGACTTGCCTGCGCCGGACGGCGAGGAAATGACGAGCATCAGCCCACGACGGGCGATCTTGATGGGCGAAGGGGTCGCCGGATTCATGCCTTACTCCAGATTCTGGACCTGTTCGCGGAACTGGTCGATGACGACCTTCAACTCGATGCCGGCCGCAGACACTGCGGCCGCGTTCGACTTGGAACAGATCGTATTCGATTCTCGGTTAAATTCCTGTGCGAGGAAATCGAGCTTGCGCCCGACGGGGCCGCCTCTCGACAAAAGCTCGCGGGCGGCAACGATATGGGAGCCGAGCCGGTCGATCTCCTCGCGAAGATCCGCCTTGGTGGCAAGCAGCGCCACTTCGGCATAAAGGCGCTCCCGCTCGAGCGAAGAGCCGTTGTCCATCACCAGGGCCACCTGTTGGGCAAGCCGATCGGCGATCGACGCAGCACTGCGCGAGGGGTCGGCCTCAACGGTCGCGGTCAGCGTCTCGATGGTCTCGACCTGGGCGAGCAGGATCTGACAGAGCGTTGTCCCCTCGTCCTCGCGCATCGAGCGCAGGTCGGAAAGCGCAAGCCTCAGCCCCTCAACGATGTTCGCATCGAGGGTGGCGCGCTCTTCCTCGCTTTCCTCCGGCTCGCGAAAGTCGACGATGCCGCGGATCGACAGAAGCGTGTCGAACTTCAACGGCGCCGGATCGACGAGATCGCCCAGTTGATCGCGCAGGTTCAGCACCGCCGTCAATGCCGCCTGGTTGACCACCGCCTCGACCGTCGCCTCGCCGCCGCTAACGGAGAGGCCGATCTGAAGATTGCCGCGGGAAAAATACTCGGCCGCAAGCCTGCGCACTTCGGGCTCGAAGCGCTCGAGCCCCTGCGGCAGACGGAGCCTGAGGTCGAGGCCCTTGCCGTTGACGGAGCGCAGCTCCCAGGCCCAGCGACGGCGGCCGCTGCTGCCTTCTCTCCGGGCAAAGCCGGTCATCGATTGGAGCGGCATCATCACCTCCGTTGCGGTTTCAGCAGAAGCAATAAGGCGACGGCGCGGCATCCCGCAAGGGATATCCGCGCCGTGATTCGTCCGTCCACAATGCAAGCATCGCTGCGCGGCCGTGGGCCGCCAGCAGGCGGCGTTATTGCGGCTGCGTGGCCGCCGGTTGCGCCGTCCCGGCGTCAGCGGCAGCCTTCGCTGCTTCTGCCGCCCGCTCCGCCTCGACCTTGCGCCAGCGGCGGACATTGGCATTGTGCTCATCCAGCGTCTCGGCAAAGACATGACCGCCCGTGCCGTCGGCGACGAAGTAGAGTTCCGGCGTGCGCGACGGATTGGCCACGGCTTCCAGCGCCGCCCGGCCGGGATTGGCGATCGGCGTCGGCGGCAGGCCCTTGATGATATAGGTGTTGTAAGGCGTCTGCTTGTCGATGTCGGACTTCAGGATCGGCCGGTCGGCAGGCTTACCGTCGCCGCCGAAGATGCCATAGATAATCGTCGGGTCGGACTGAAGCCGCATGCCCTTGTCGAGCCGGTTGATGAAGACGGAAGCCACGCGCGGGCGCTCGTCGGCGCGACCGGTTTCCTTCTCCACGATCGAGGCAAGTGTCACCAGTTCCTCCACCGTCGACACCGGGAGATTGGGATCGCGCTTTTCCCAGATCTGGCCGACCAGGACCTTCTGGGCTGCTGCCATCTGCTGGACGATCTCGCCGCGCTTGGTGCCACGCGTGAACTTGTAGGTGTCCGGCATCAGCGTGCCTTCCGGCGGCAGCTCCGTCGGCAGGTCACCGACGAGCACCGGATCGTCGGCCAGCCTGTGGAACATCTGCTTGACGGTCAGGCCTTCCGGCAGGGAAACGGAGTAGAGGATCGATTTGCCTGATTTCAGGAGCTGCATGACCTCCTGCATCGACGAGCCGGCCTTGATCTCGTATTCGCCGGCCTTCAGCGTCTCGTTGTCGAGGTAGGCTTCGGAGACGAAACGGAAGACGCGCGCATCGGTGATGATGTTGCTGCGCTCCAGCCCGCTCGCGATCTCGCTCATGCCGGCGCCGCCGCGAACGATAAAGTTCTGGTTGGCCTGCAGCGGACCCGGCTTTTCGTACTGGTGCATCGCATAATAGACCGTGCCCGCAGCGGCGAGCGCCGCAAAGACGATGACGGTCATGACGAAGTTCAGGAAGATCACCACCTGGCTGCGGGCCTTGCGCGATCGTTTCGGCGGTTGCGGCACCTTCTCCGGACGCAGCGCCTCGTTTGCCGATTTCGGAATGATCGGCCCGTTGCTCGCGTTTTCACTGCGGCCGAATTGCGCCGCGCCGTTATCGTTTGTCTCGCTCACGATTATCCCGAACCCGAAATTCGCGGCCTCATTCTCTTCCTGCTTCCGGTGCGAATTTCGGACTGGACCGTGGCAGGCATGGATCAAATTCAAAAAACGGCACCGACCAGATGGCCGGCGTACCGCAGTTACTCAAAAATCCGCAGCCGGTGCAATCTCACCGAAGAACCACAGAAATGTGTCGAATCACCGTCCGTTCAAGGGAACGTGGCGGGCGCCCGACATATTAATCCGGAACTTTCGGTCCGCGGCAAAAACCGGGCTGGCCGCAGTTCCGGGCAATAGCTGAAAGCAATCTGACAGATATGCCTTGCGCGAACATCGCGGTCGGCGCGCGCCGTCTTGCCTGACGACGACTCCTCCCAACACATGCTTGTAGCGAGCAATACGGCAAAAGCTGGATCATCGCGCCGCCTTTGGTCGTCGGCGCGATGATTGGCTCAGGTTACGTTTGGGGCGCGATCAGGCGCCGGTGTAGCGGCGAAGGACCAGCGAGGCGTTGGTGCCGCCAAAGCCGAAGGAGTTCGAGAGCGCCACGTTGATCTCACGCTTGCGCGCGACATGCGGCACCAGGTCGATCTTCGTCTCGACGGAGGGGTTGTCGAGGTTCAGCGTCGGCGGCGCGATGTTGTCGCGGATCGCCAGCGCCGAGAAGATCGCTTCCACCGCACCGGCAGCGCCGAGCAGGTGGCCGATGGCCGATTTTGTCGACGACATCGAGATCTTCGATGCGTGCTCGCCGACGAGGCGCTCGACGGCGCCAAGCTCGATCGTGTCGGCCATGGTGGAGGTGCCGTGGGCATTGATGTAGTCGATGTCGGCGGCCGTCAGACCAGCGCGCTTCAGCGCCATCTGCATGCAGCGATAGGCGCCATCGCCATCTTCCGACGGTGCGGTGATGTGGAAGGCATCGCCCGAAAGGCCGTAGCCGACGACTTCCGCATAGATCTTGGCGCCACGCGCCTTGGCATGCTCGAGCTCTTCGAGGATGACGACGCCGGCGCCCTCGCCCATGACGAAGCCGTCACGGTCAGTATCGTAGGGGCGCGAGGCCTTCTGCGGGTCCTCGTTATGCTGGGTCGACAACGCCTTGCAGGCGGCAAAGCCAGCAAGCGAGATCCGGCAGATCGGCGATTCCGCGCCGCCGGCCACCATGACGTCGGCATCACCGAGCGCGATCAGGCGGCTCGCGTCGCCGATCGCATGCGCGCCGGTCGAACAGGCGGTGACGACCGAATGGTTCGGGCCGCGCAGCTTGTGGCGGATCGACACCTGGCCGGAGGCAAGGTTGATGAGGCGGCCGGGAATGAAGAATGGCGAGATGCGACGGGGG
The DNA here is from genome assembly GCF_002940685.1 of Ensifer adhaerens. Lineage (GTDB taxonomy): Bacteria > Pseudomonadota > Alphaproteobacteria > Rhizobiales > Rhizobiaceae > Ensifer > Ensifer adhaerens_E. The sequence continues at coordinate 224,623 of NZ_PNFP01000009.1, forward strand.
CCCTTGTCGCGCAGCGTATAGCCGCCTTCGACGATGCCTTCGAGACCGCCGATGCCCGAACCGATCAGCACGCCGGTCGCGATCTGATCCTCGTCGCTCTCCGGCTTCCAGCCGGCATCGGCAAGCGCCATGTCGGCGGCAGCCATCGCGTAGACGATGAACGGATCGACCTTGCGCTGCTCCTTCGGCTCCATCCAGTCGTCGGCGTTGAAGGTGGCATCGGTGCCGTCGCCGAAGGGAATGCGGCAGGCGATCTTGGCAGGAAGGTCCTCGACCTCGAACTCGGTCACCTTGCGCGCGGCATTGTGCCCGGCAAGCAGCCGCGCCCACGTCGCCTCAGTTCCGCAACCCAAGGGAGATACCATGCCGGTACCGGTGATAACGACACGTCTCATAATCCGCGACCCACCCTGACTTTTCCATTTCAGAGCCGGATCGGACCACGTGTGACGAACCCGATCCGGGCATCCATTTTAAGGTTCTTATTCACGATCAGAGGGAAATGCGGGAAACGCTTGCTGATCGAATCCCCGCTCAGCGCGGGACAGCCCACTTCCCTGGGCTGAAACGGGCCGCTTTACGCGGCCCGTCCACGGCCGAAGCCGCTTTAAGATATTAGGCCTGAGCCTTTTCGATGAACTTGACGGCGTCGCCGACAGTCAGGATCGAGTCAGCAGCGTCGTCCGGGATTTCAACGCCGAATTCTTCTTCGAAAGCCATGACCAGTTCGACGGTGTCGAGCGAGTCCGCGCCGAGGTCATCGATGAAGCTTGCGCCTTCGCTGACCTTTTCGGCGTCGACGCCAAGATGATCAATAACAATTTTCTTTACGCGTTCTGCGATATCGCTCATGTCGGAGTTCCTCGACCTTCGTTTCTGTGGGCGCCAGTCCGGCACCGGTACTCTTAGTGTGAGCCTGATAGACCAAGACGGCCTACCCGGCAATCCATCCAACCGGAACTGCGGCAAACCCAAGGCAGCCAAGGCTGCCGGACACCTGGCGGGACCGGTCGACTGCTAACAGTCATGGCCCGATTAACACGGTTTAACGCTGTCGCAAAGTCCGAAAATGCCTGTCATTCGCTTGCTCAACATTGAATTTCAGGCATTTGGCAGGCGGCATCCCGGGACGTTGAAGATCGCCCGCCGCACAATCTCGGCGGGCGGCCCATCCCGGAAACCGGATCAGATCATGGCCATGCCGCCATTGACGTGAATCGTCTGGCCGGTGACGTAGCCCGCTTCGTTCGAGGCGAGGTAAACGACCGCGGAAGCGATTTCGGCGCCAGTGCCCATGCGCTTCATCGGGATCGCGCCCATGATCGCGTCCTTCTGCTTGTCGTTGAGCTTGCCGGTCATCGCGCTTTCGATGAAGCCCGGGGCCACGCAGTTGACCGTGACGTTGCGCGTCGCGATTTCCTGCGCCAGCGACTTGGAGAAGCCGATCATGCCGGCCTTGGAGGCGCAGTAGTTCGCCTGGCCGGGGTTGCCGGTAACGCCGACGATGGAGGTGATGTTGACGATGCGGCCGAAGCGGCGACGCATCATCGGATGGGTGAGCTCGCGCGTCAGGCGGAACACGGCCGTCAGGTTCACTTCGAGAACGGCATCCCAGTCCTCGTCGCTCATGCGCACGAAGAGGCCGTCCTTCGTGATGCCGGCGTTGTTGACGAGGATGTCGACGCCGCCGAGTTCGGCCTCGGCCTTTTCGCCGAGCGCCTTGACTTCGGCGCGGTCGGAAAGATTCGCCGGGAAGAGCTGCACACGATCGCCAAGTTCGTTGGCAAGCGCTTCCAGCTTTTCGACGCGGGTGCCGTGCAGACCGACGGTCGCGCCCTGGGCGTGGAGCATGCGGGCGATTTCTTCGCCGATACCACCGGATGCGCCGGTGACGAGAGCCTTGCGGCCGGAAAGATCAAACATCTCTTTGATTCCTTGTTACTGGAGCGCCTAGACCTTTGCTCAGGCGAGCAAGGCGGCGAGTGCAGCGTCGATATCGGCGGGCGTATTGACGGCGATACCGTTGACGGTCTTGTCGATGCGACGGGCAAGCCCGGTCAGCACCTTGCCGGAACCGAGTTCATAAAGCGTCGTGACATTGTTGGCGGCAAACCACTCGACCGTCTCGCGCCAGCGGACCTGGCCGGTAACCTGCTCGACCAGCAGCCGGGCGATCTCGTCGGCATCGCTGACCGGCGCGGCCAGAACGTTGGCGATGACGGGCACGACCGGATTGCGCTTCTCGACCTTGGCGAGCGCCGCGCGCATGGCATCGGCGGCTGGCGCCATCAGGGCGGAATGGAAGGGGGCCGAGACCGGCAGCATCAGCGCGCGCTTGGCGCCCTTTTCGGACGCGAGCGCCGCCGCCTTCTCGACAGCCGCCTTCTCGCCGGAGATGACCAGCTGGCCGCCGCCATTGTCGTTGGCAATCTGGCAGGAACCGAGCACCGAGGCTTCGCGGCAGACGGCTTCGACGTCTGCGTGCTCGAGACCGATGATCGCCGCCATCGCGCCCTTGCCGACCGGAACCGCCGCCTGCATGGCGTTACCGCGGATGCGCAGGAGACGCGCCGTGTCGGCGATGGAGAAGGTGCCGGCTGCACAGAGCGCCGAGTATTCGCCGAGGGAATGACCGGCGACGAAGGAGACCTTGGACTTGATGTCGAGACCCTTGGCTTCGAGAACGCGAATGACGGCCATCGATACGGCCATCAGCGCCGGCTGCGCATTTGCCGTCAGCGTCAGCGTTTCCTCGGGGCCGTTCCACATGATCTCGGACAGCTTCTGGCCGAGCGCTTCATCGACTTCGGCAAAGACGGCGGCCGCTTCCGGAAAAGCGTCGGCCAGATCCTTGCCCATGCCGACAGCCTGGCTGCCCTGACCGGGGAACGTGAATGCAATGCTCATGGGATAGTCCCTTCCCTAGATCACTATGATTTCGGGTCGGCTCGACACGAAATCATAGTGATCGGTTCTTATGAGGTGGCGCGGGATACGGGCGAAAACTGCACACATTTTTCGCCAAGCCCGCTCCGGCTTCCTCTCCATTCACATTCCTTACCGGCGAGTCAAGCTTGCAGGCCTGCCCGGAGGGCGCCGTCGGCGGCTTTTGCCCTTGATCTTCAACAATCAAGGCGTAAGTTTGCCGCCCGATGTCGTTCTGCCCTCAGACGAACGCCAGGGCAAAGGCGACCACTCCATTCCCGGCGCGCGCGCCCCTTTCCTCCCCAGGTCGACGCCCGCCCTTCACAAGGATACTTATCTAGATGCGCTACAACACGCTTGGCCGCACCGGCATCAAGGTCTCGGAAATCTGCCTGGGCACCATGACCTGGGGATCGCAGAATTCGCTCGCCGAGGCGCACGAGCAGCTGGATCACGCCTTCGACAAGGGCGTCAACTTCATCGATACGGCAGAGCTCTATCCGACGACCCCGCTCTCGCCCGAAACCTATGGCGACACGGAGCGCTTCATCGGCGAATGGCTGGCCAAGCGCGGGCGTCGCGACGATGTCATTGTCGCGACCAAGGTCGCCGGCCCCGGCCGCCCCTATATCCGCGACGGCAGCCCGACCACGCCGGAGGGCATCGAGCAGGCGATCGACGCCAGCCTCAAACGGTTGAAGACCGACTATGTCGACCTCTATCAGCTCCATTGGCCAAACCGCGGCCACTACCATTTCCGCAACGCCTGGTCCTATGATCCGTCCAGGCAGGACAAGGCGCATGCCGCCGCCGATCTCCGGGCGATCCTCGACAAGCTCGGCGACCTCGTGAAGGCCGGCAAGGTTCGCGCGATCGGCCTCTCTAACGAAACGGCCTGGGGCACGATGAAGTTCATCGACATGGCCGAGCGTCACGACCTGCCGCGCGTCGCGTCGATCCAGAACGAATACAACCTGCTCTACCGCGCCTACGATCTCGACCTTTCCGAACTCTCGCATCACGAGGATGTGGGCCTGCTTGCCTATTCACCGCTCGCAGCCGGGCTTTTGAGCGGCAAGTATCTGGGCGGCGGCAGGCCCAAGGGTTCGCGCCTTGATATCAACGGCGACCTCGGCGGCCGCTTCACGCCGCACCAGGAGCCCGCCGTCGAAGGCTATGTCAAACTTGCGCGCGAGCATGGGCTCGATCCGGCGCAGATGGCGATCGCCTTCTGCCTGGCGCGTCCGTTCATGGCGTCCGTCATCATCGGCGCGACGTCGATGGAACAGCTGAAGACCAATCTCGGCGCCGTCGACCTCACCCTGTCGCAGGACATCATCAACGGGATCCGGCGGCTGCACCGCCTCTACCCCATGCCGATCTGAAGCGAGAATCGATCGCCGATGCCGGTGCCCCAGACAAAAGCGGAATTGCTGCAGGCGATCGACGTCCAGTTCGCCAGGCTGATGCGCGAGCTGGAACGCATCCCTGGCGAGCTCTACCGCGAAGCCTCGCTCGACGGGCACGCCAAGGGCACCCGCATGAGCGTCGGCGATCTCGTCGCCTACCTCATCGGGTGGGGCGAACTGGTCATCAAATGGATCGATCGCGATCAGCGCGGCGAACCGGTCGACTTTCCCGAGACAGGCTACAAATGGAACGAGCTCGGACGACTGGCGCAGAAGTTCTACGGCGATTTTTGCACTCTGCCGCCGGCGGAGCTCATCGCCCGACTGCGGCGCAGCAAGGAAACACTCGAAGCGCTGATTACGGCGCGGGACGATCAGGCCCTCTATGGGCGGGCGTGGTACGGGAAGTGGACGCTCGGCCGGATGATTCAGTTCAACACGTCCTCTCCCTACGCCAATGCGCACGGCCGCCTGCGCAAATGGAAGAAAGCCAAGGGGCTGGCCTAGAATCCTAAAAATGCCGGCAAGCCTTGCCTTCTGCGGAAAAATGCGTATAAGCGCGCTGTTCGAAATGCCCGGTCTTCTGGCTGGTGGCTGAACGGAGGGCCGGTTTCCCATAAGGGGAGCCGTTAGGATTGCACGTCTTTCCGGCCTCCCGTGTCTCCGCTCTCGACCGTCTCGATACAACACTTTCTTGCCGGCTCCTGCGAGCCCATAAGAACAGTCGTTGAGGCTTAGCCGCCGAGGTCCGGGCTGATTAACGCAAGAAAGGCAAGCCACAATGGCTCTTTATGAACACGTATTCCTGGCCCGCCAGGACATCACGCCGCAGCAGGTCGACGGTCTCGTCGAGCAGTACAAGGGCGTGCTCGAAGCAAACGGCGGTAAGGTCGGTCGCGTCGAGAACTGGGGCCTGAAGTCCCTCACCTACCGCATCAAGAAGAACCGCAAGGCTCACTACGTTCTCATGGACATCGACGCTCCGGCAGCGGCTGTTCACGAAATCGAGCGTCAGATGCGCATCAACGAAGACATCCTGCGCTACATGACGATCGCCGTCGAGAAGCACGAGGAAGGCGCGTCTGCCATGATGCAGAAGCGCGATCGCGACGACCGTCCGCGCCGCGATGGCGACCGTCCGGAGCGTGGCTTCGGCGACCGTGGTCCGCGTCCGGACCGTGGCGACCGCGAAGACCGCCCGCGCCGTCCGCGCGAAGACCGCGCGTAATCAAGAAGCTTTAGGAGATTAAGACAATGGCTGAAGTTTCTTCCGCTCCGGTTCGTCGCCCGTTCCACCGTCGCCGCAAGACCTGCCCCTTCTCGGGTGCAAACGCTCCGCGGATCGACTACAAGGACATCCGTCTGCTGCAGCGCTACATTTCCGAGCGCGGCAAGATCGTTCCCTCCCGCATCACGGCCGTTTCCCAGAAGAAGCAGCGCGAACTCGCCCAGGCGATCAAGCGTGCACGCTTCCTCGGCCTGCTGCCCTACGTCGTTTCCTAAGAACGGCTGACTCTCCGTCAGTCTTCTGACTCGACGGAAAGCGACTTGTTGGGAGAGGCGCTCCCCTAAGGTGAGCGCCTCTTTCTCTCCCTTCCGCGATGGGCGCGGATCGGAACCGGCGCGATGCGCCAAAATCCCATGCTGGGGACAAGCCTTTGGCCATCCCCTAACTGCACGAAGCAGGACAGCGAACGTGACGAATGTGAACAGGACATCGCTGCTGACCGGCGTTCTCGCCGGCTTTACCGCCGCCCTCTTGTCGATGGGCGCGAACACGCAGTCGTCTCTTGCTATCGTCCTTTATGCGGCTTCCGCCCTTCCGATCCTGATTGCCGGCCTTGGCTGGGGCAATGCCGCCGCGATTGCCGCGATCGTTGCCGCCGGCGGCACGGCCGCCGTGCTCGTCTCGCCCTACTTCGCGCTGCTGATTCTCGTCGTTACGCTGATCCCGGCCGGTTGGCTGAGCCACCTCGCCAATCTCGCCCGCCCGGCGTCCGAACTCGGCGGTCCGGACGAGGCGCTTGCCTGGTATCCGCTCTCCGACATCTTGAGCCATCTCGCCGGTCTTGTGACGGTCGGCATGATCATCGTCGGCCTCATCGTCGGCTACGGCGCGGACATTTCCGACCGGATGGTCGATATCGTCATTCAGGCCGTTAAGGCGCAGGACAGCGCCTACAACCCGGACGCGGCGGCGATCGCCCAGATCAAGTCGCTGTTCACCCTCGCTTTGCCGCTCGTCCAGGGCGCGATCTGGGTGCTGATGCTGTTTACCGCCTACTACCTCGCCACCCGCATCGTGCAGATGTCCGGCCGGTCGTTGCGCCCGCGCGAGGACATCCCCTCGACGCTGCGCATGCACCGCAACGCGATCTTCATTTTCCTCGGCGGCCTGGTCCTCACCTTTCTCGGCGGCGCACCCGCGACGATCGGCGCGCTGGTCTGCGGAACCTTCGGCGCGGGCTTCCTGCTTGCCGGTTTCGCCTCCTTCCATTTCCGCACGCGCGGCAAGTCCTGGCGGCTTCCCGTGCTGTGGATCGCATACCTGTCGGTGCTCGTGTTCACGATCCCGGCATTCTTCTTCCTCCTTTCCGGCCTGATCGATACGCGACGCACCATCGCGGTCACGCCGGTTGGAAAAAACTGACCAACGAACTGGAACTCTGAAAGGAAACCAACATGGAAGTCATTCTTCTCGAACGTATCGCCAAGCTCGGCCAGATGGGCGAAACCGTAAAGGTTCGCGACGGCTTTGCCCGTAACTACCTCCTGCCGCTCGGCAAGGCGCTGCGCGCCAACGCTGCCAACAAGGCCCGTTTCGAAGCTGAGCGTTCGACGCTCGAAGCCCGCAACCTCGAGCGCAAGTCGGAAGCCCAGGCTGTTGCCGAGAAGCTCGACGGCAAGTCGTTCATCATCGTCCGCTCGGCTGGCGAAACCGGCCAGCTCTACGGTTCGGTTGCTGCCCGCGACATCATCGAAGTGCTCGCTGCCGAAGGCTTCAACGTCGGCCGCAACCAGGTCGACCTCAACCAGCCGATCAAGTCGATCGGCCTGCACAAGGTCACGCTGCACCTGCACTCGGAAGTCGAGATCTCGGTTGAAGTCAACGTTGCCCGTTCGGCCGAAGAAGCCGGCCGCCAGGCCAAGGGCGAAAGCCTGACCTCGGCCGACGCCATCTACGGCGTTGACGAAGACGCCCTGAAGCCGGAAGACTTCTTCAACCCGGAAGCCGAATTCGAAGGCGAAGAAGAATAAGCCTTAAAGGCCATTCGACATGCGAAAGCCCGGATCATCGATCCGGGCTTTTTTCTTGGCCGCTGCGCGGCCGTCTCCGGCAATGGCTCTGTGGGCCCCGGCCGTCTTATCCGTGGGCGGCAACAGGCGTGACGCCGATGTTCGCCTGGCCCGGCACAACGCGGACCGGCGCGTCCTTGTCGACGCGCACGACGACCGAAAGGCCGGGCGACAGCATTTCCGCCAGCGGCTGGCCGGGATCGACGACGATGCGCACGCCGACACGCTGGGCCACCTTGGTGAAGTTGCCGGTGGCGTTGTCCGGACGAATGATGCTGAACTCCGAACCGGCGGCGGGCGAGAACCGCTCGATACGCCCCGTCAGCTCGTTCCGTTGCAGGGCGTCGACCGCGATGGTGACGGGTTGGCCCGCCTTCATGCCGTCGAGCTGCGTTTCCTTGAAATTCGCGACGACCCAGACGTCGTTCGGCACCAGCGCCAGGAGTTGCGAGCCGGCCGTCACATATTGACCGATCCGCGCGCCGATCTCACCGAGACGGCCGTCCCGCGGCGCGACGATGCGGGTGTTGTCGAGATCGATCCGCGCGAGTTCGACGGCAGCCTGCGCGCCGGTCACCGCCGCTTCCAATCCGGCACGCGCGCCGAGGGTCGTCGCGAGCGCCTGCTTCGACACGTCGAGCCCGGCTTCAGCCTGGCTCACGGCAGCGTCGGCCTGTTCGAAGCCGGCACGCGCCTGGTCGGCGTCGCTGCGGGTCGAGACGCCCTTTTCGGCGAGCGGGCGGATGCGATCCCAGGTGGCGCGCGCCCGGTTGAAGGCGGCCTTGGCGCTGTCGAGCTGCGCCTGGCTCGCGGCAATGCCGGCCTTGGCGGAAAGCTCCTGTTGAAAGGAATTGGCAAGAGCGGCCTTCTGCCCGGCAAGCGTCGCCTCCGCCTGCGCCAGCTTTTGCGCGTAGATGCGGTCGTCGATCTTGACCAGCAGCTGCCCGGTCTTGACCGTCTCGTAGTCATGCACCGGAACGTCGGCGACATAGCCCGAAAGCTGCGGGCTCATGATCGTTACAAAGCCGCGCACATAGGCATTCTCCGTCGTTTCCACCGAACTGTGGAACGGCGGCAGCCGCCAGGCGTAGAGCACGAGCGCGATACCGGCGATGCCGGCGAAAAGAACGATAATGGTGGTGGGCGAGCGCAAGAATTTCAACATGGTCGTCAACTCTGTCAATCAGGTGGCCGGCGTCAGTGCAGGACCGGACAATCTCTGCCTGAGCCAGTTGTGGAAGATGTGCAGCAACAGCCCGGCGAGCGCGAAAAGCGCGACCGCTGCGGCCAGCAGGAAGGCGTCGTTGTAGGCGAGGATGTAGGCTTCGCGGGTCACCTGCTGCGACAAAAGCACGGTGCCCTCGCCGCCAAGCAGGGTCTTGTCGCCCATCACCTTGTTGTAGGCGGCGGAAAGCTGGTTGACGCGCTGGGCGACCAGCGGGTTCGAGAGCACCATCTGATCCGCAAGAATGCTGGAGTGGAACTTTTCGCGGATCGTGACGAAGGTGCCGAAGGCCGCAGAACCGATCAGGCTGCCGATGCTCTGGGTGAAGAGGAAGATCACGATGAAGCTTAAGATGTAGCTCGGCCCCTTGGCGAGCGCCGCCTTGAAGCCACGCGCCATCGCCGGCGGCAGGAAGAGCGCCGTTCCGGACGCAATCATGGCCTGGCTCAGATACATCTGCTCCGGCCGCGTCAGGCTCGTCGCCTGGCTGTCCAGGTAGGCGCCGGTCGCAAGCAGTCCGAGCGCAAGGATATGCACCCGCTCCGCATGTTGTGGGTTCATCAGCAATGCACAGAGCAGGCCGCCGGCAATCGCGGCGGCAAGGATGATCCAGTAGAGCGTCGCGACCTGCTCGAACTGGAGACCGAGCTGCTGGTAGAAATTCGTCGCGATCGTCGACTGTTCGGAGGCCACCAGGCGGAAAATCAGGAGAACGGCAGCGAAGTGCACGATCTCCTTGGAAGCGATCCAGCGTACGTCGATCAACGGCACCTGGCGATGCAGCTCGATCAGCACCACGGTCGTCAGTGTTGCAATCGAGACGACGAGCAGGACGCCGAGCCAGGGCGCCTCGAACCACCAATAGAGGCGCCCCATGGTCAGGACCACGGCAAGGCACCCGAAGGCGACGGCAACGAGCAGGTAGCTCAGGATATCCAGGCGCTGGATGACCTTGGCGTGCGGCACCGGTGTCAGCGGCAACAGGTAAATGATCGGCAGCGCGATCAGCGCCAGCGCCATTTCCAGCGTGTAGAGCGCATGCCACTGGCCATATTCGATCAGGGTCGGCGAGATCAGCCGGGTGACCGGCGCGGAAATCGTCGTGCAGGTGAGTGCCAGTGCCAGACCGACCGTCAGCTTTCGCGCCGGCGGAAAGGCTTCGAGCATATAGAGGAAGCCGAGCGTCGACATCGGCGCTGCGGCAATGCCGCTGATGAAGCGCACGACGATCGCCGAATGCAGATCGGAGACGAAGACGTTCATCAGCGAGACGAGGACGAAGCCGGCGATGCTGATTTCGGCAAAGCGGCGCAATCCATACTGGGCGCGGATCTTCACCAGCGCGATCGACAGGCTGACATTCGGCGCCATGTAGGCCGCCGAGAGCCAGCCGGCCTCGACGGAGGTCGCCGAAAGCGAACCCTGGACCTGCGAGAGATTGGCCAAGGCGAGGTTCATCCCCAGCCCCTGCGTCAGGAACAGGAGCACGGAGCCGAGGACATAGACCGCCGAAAGCAACAGGCCTTTCTCGACGGGGGCCGGCACGGGGGCTGGCGCCGGTTCCGGCGCAATAACGGTCTCTCCGCGTTGGTCCTCGTCAACCACCTCCGCGGCCTCAAGCTCGGAGGCAAGGCGATTGTCGTTTGCGGCGGTCGTCGCGACTGCGCCCATCGCCGTCACTCCCGCGCCAGCGACTGAACATTGTCGGCGATCGCACGAACCACCCGCTTTGTCACGGCCAGCTCGGCTGCGTCGATGCCTTGCAGCACTTCGGCCCGTATCTCGTCGGCAAGCCTCAAGATCTCGTCGGCAACCGTGCGGCCGAGTTCGGTCATGTGGACCTGCTTGGCGCGCCGGTCGGAGACCTCGACCCGCCGCTCGATGAAGCCCTGCTTCTCCATGCCGTCGAGCAGGCGCACCAGCGTCGGGGTTTCGATGTCGAGCTCGTCGGCAAGCTCCCGCTGGTTCAAGCCATCCTTCTTCGTCAAGGCGAAGAGCGCGCGGGCGCGCGACAACGTCAGCCCCCTCTCCTTCACCCGCGCATCAAACACGGCCCGCAGCTTGCGATTGACCAGCGACAGGGCGTCGAACAGCTCGCGATTCACGGTGGGCTGATACATTTATACCTTTTCCATATTACTAGCATGCTAATTATATTGCCTCTATCTAATCCAAAGAAGGTGAAAATTCAAGATCTGGATTTGAGGCTGGCGAGGACGGCGCTACACTTCTCTTCGTCGGGAAGGTTCGGGTGATTCGCGGCGTCAACGACCAAATTTGTGACGACGGCATAATCCGCACATTTGCGACCCCCCGCCTGTGGATCAGTCGAACAATGGGAACAGCGCCGGGCGCGGTGACGTCGCTCCGCGACTGTGTCCTCCGTGCACTTGACCCGGCCAGCGGTAAAACGCAAACCGGTGCCACACCAGACAGAGGCAGAGATAAAACGACATGAACGACGCGTCGCGAAAGCTATCCCCTATCGGCAAGGATCAGGCGGACCAGCACTATCGCGAGGCGCCGAACAACCTCGAAGCAGAACAGGCCCTGCTCGGCGCGATCCTCGTCAACAACGACGCCTACTACCGAGTCTCGGACTTCCTGAAGCCGGTACATCTGCACGAGCCGCTGCATCGCAAGATCTATGAAGTCGCCGGCGACATCATCCGCATGGGCAAGATGGCGAACCCGGTCACCATCAAGACCTTCCTGAAGGCCGACGAGAAGGTGGGCGACGTCACGGTCGCGACCTATCTTGCGCGCCTTGCCGGTGCGGCCGTGTCGATCATCAACGCGGAAGACTATGGCCGGGCGATCTATGATCTCGCGCTACGCCGTTCGCTGATCACCATCGGCGAGGACATGGTCAACATCGCCTATGACGCGCCGCTCGACATGCCGCCGCAGGGCCAGATCGAAGATGCCGAGCGCCGGCTGTTCGAGCTGGCCGAGACCGGCCGCTACGACGGCGGCTTTCAGTCGTTCAACGACGCGGTGGCGCTGGCGATCGACATGGCGGGTGCTGCCTTCGAGCGCGACGGCAGCCTGTCCGGCATTTCCACCGGCATCCACTCGCTCGACGGCCGCATGGGCGGCCTGCAGCGTTCGGACTTGATCGTGCTTGCCGGACGTCCGGGCATGGGCAAGACCTCGCTTGCCACCAACATCGCCTACAACATCGCCGCTGCCTACGAGCCGGAAGTCCAGGCGGACGGTTCGTTCAAGGCGAGAAACGGCGGCGTCGTCGGCTTCTACTCGCTCGAAATGTCGTCCGAACAGCTCGCCACCCGTATCATCTCCGAGCAGACAGAAGTGTCCTCGTCGAAGATCCGCCGCGGCGACATTTCCGAGGCCGAGTTCGAAAAGCTCGTCGCCTGCTCGCAGATGATGCAGAAGGTGCCGCTCTACATCGACCAGACCGGTGGCATCTCGATCGCCCAGCTTTCCGCCCGCGCGCGCCGCTTGAAGCGCCAGCGCGGCCTCGATTGCCTGGTGGTGGACTATATCCAGCTCATGACCGGCTCGGGCAAGTCCAGCGACAACCGCGTGCAGGAAATCACCCAGATCACCACCGGCCTGAAGGCGCTCGGCAAGGAACTGAACGTTCCGATCATCGCGCTGTCACAGCTCTCCCGTGGCGTCGAAAGCCGCGAAGACAAGCGGCCACAGCTGTCCGACCTTCGCGAATCGGGCTCGATCGAGCAGGACGCCGACGTCGTGCTCTTCGTGTTCCGTGAGGAATACTACGTGAAGAACCTGGAGCCGCGCGACGAGTTCGACCCGAAGTACGAAGAGTGGAAGATGAAGATGGAGCAGGTGAAGGGCACGGCCGACGTGATCATCGCCAAGCAGCGTCACGGACCGACGGGCACCGTCAAGCTCGCGTTCCAGTCGGAATTCACGCGCTTCACCGATCTCGCCGATCCTTCGTTCACCCAGTACGAAGAACACTAGACTGTTTGAAAGAACGCAATTCCGGACGGAAAACCGTTTCACACTTTTCCTGGAATTGCTCTCGAGTTCCGTGGGGGCGGCCGGAGCGGGCTGGGAAAGTGTTTGCGGTTTCCCAGCCCGCTCTCAACCCTCTACCAAGAGGCGCCCAGCAACAGACGCAACAAGGCCACCGAAACGACGCCGATGGCAACAGACGCCAGCAGCGGCAGCCGCATGGCGGCGACAGCCGTCGCGGCAGCGGCAATCGTCTCGGCCGGGCCGGTCACGAAGGCCGTCGGCGCGATGACCGCCATCAACACTGCCGGCGGTATGGCTTCCAGTGCGCGCTTCTGGTTCTCCCCGATCGTCACATAGCGGATCAGGACGAGGCCGCCGATGCGGGTCGCGATTGTCGCGACCGCCATGGCGACGATCGCAAGAAGGGTGTTCAGGTCAACGGTCATGCGTGCGCCTCCCTGTGTGCGCCGGAGAAGAGCGCGACCACGACCCCAGCCGCAGCACCGGCGGCGATGTACCAGACCCCCGGCAGCAATTGATGCGTGAGCACGGCGGCGAAAGCGCTTGCGGCGAGAACGGCACCCGTCTCGCGCCCTTTCCAGAAGCCCATGACCAACACGATGAAGACGGCAGGGAACGCGAAATCGAGACCCGTGACCTTCGGATCCCCCAGAAACGCCCCGAGCAGCGCGCCGGCAAGGCTCGTCAGCACCCAGACGCAGTAAAACGGCACGGCAAGGCCGGCATACCAGGCGGGTGTCAGCCTGCCGTTGCTCGCGCGCATCTCGGCCATCGCCCAGATCTCGTCGGCCAGAAGCAGCATCGACGCATAGCGCGCCGGGCCGGAGAAAGCGTCGAGCTTGCCGCCGATCGAGGCGCTCATCAGCACATGGCGGATGTTGACGAGCAGGGCCGAAAAGCCGAGAGCGGCCCAGGATGCCGGATGCGTCCAGATATCCATGGCGACGAACTGCGACCCGCCGGCAAAGACCAGCGCGCTCATCAGCGCCACTTCGGCCGGCGCAAGGCCCTTGCCCGCCGCCACCGCACCGAACACCAGGCCGATCGGCATGACCGCGACGATCAGCGGCGTCATGGCGATCGCCGCGGCCCGGAACTCCTGAAATGCACTTCTATCCTGCAACGTCCAAGTCTCCATTGGCACGGCCGCGCCGCGCGTGCTTCGCGCGCGCGACCGCAATAGCTCAATGTTCTAGGCGTTGGGTTGGTGGTCGTCTTGAACGAAAGTGATCAACCGGCGCGGAACGCCCCGGGCGTCACACCGGTACGCGCCTTGAAGTGACGGCTGAAATGCGCCTGGTCGGCAAAGCCGCACTGATAGGCTGCATCCACCGCCGACCAACCGTGCCGCAGCAGCGTCTTGGCAGCCCGCACGCGCTTGTCGGTGAGGAAGGCGTGCGGGGTAATGTGGAACTCCTTGCGGAAGGCGCGGATCAGGTGCGCGCGGCTGAGGCCTGCGACTTTCGCCAGTTCCTCGAGCCCGACATCCTCGGCGTAGTTTTCGACAAGATAGTCGCGCGCCCGGTGCACGGCCGAATGCTCCCGCGTCTCGATCGGCGTGATGATCGTGCTGCCATGGCGCTCGAACATGGCGGCAAGCACCGCGAACATTTTTTCCTCCTCCTCGAGCGTCGCCCCCGACACCTCGAGCGTCCGGTGGGCCCGATGGAAGGAGAGAGCCAGGTCCGGCGCCTGCAAGACGCGCTTGGAGAAGGATGGCGTCCCCTTGAAAGCGCGTCCGGTGACGTCCTCGATGATGTTCACCAGCAATTCGGCGCTCGGATAGACCATGCGGTAGCGATAGCCGCTGCCGCCCGGATGACCGTCGTGAATTTCGTCGGGATTGATGAGATAGAAGTATCCGGGGCCGGCCTCCGAGCGCTCGCCCTTGATCTTGCTGATCTGCGAGCCGGCCTCGATGGCGCCGATGCTGAAGGTTTCGTGCGCATGCGGGGCAAATTCGTGGGTGATGAAGGTCGCCGTCAGGCATTCCATGCCCATGAAACGCGAGTCGCGCCAGAAGCGCGTGCGCTCGGCGCCCTCTATCGGCATGACATCGATGGCTTCTTCCTGCGAAATCGTCTGCATGGCAAAACCATAGTGCGCCTGCGCGGCTGCGTCTTGCACAAAAGTGCTCGTTTGCCTGGTCCACCCCGCCCGGGCACCGGGACGGCGGAGCATTTGCGGCGCTCTGCGCTTGGCTGTATTGATCCTTGATCATCCACGCAGAGTGCCCGGCATGCTTCCTCCAGAATTCACTTCCGCTTCCAACCGGCTCACGATCGATCTTGGCGCGCTTGTCGACAACTGGAGGGCGATGAACAAGCGCTCCGGCAAGGCGCGTGCTGCCGCCGTGCTCAAGGCGGATGCCTATGGCATCGGCATCGCGCAGGCGGCCCCTGCCCTTTATGCGGCCGGCGCCCGCGATTTCTTTGTCGCCAATGCCGAGGAAGGTGCGGCACTCCGTCCGCTCGCCCCGGACGGCCGGATCTACATCCTCGCCGGCATGTGGCCGGGCAACGAGGCGCTGTTCTTCGACAACGACCTGGTGCCGGTCATCAATTCGGACGAGCAGCTCGCCGTGTTCATGGCCGCCCTTTCCGAGCATGGCGACCACCCCTGCGTGCTGCATGTCGATACCGGCATGAACCGGCTGGGTCTCTCTGTCGAGCACGCCGTGGCGCTGGCGACCGATCCGGCGCGGCCGGCAAGCTTTTCGCCGGTGCTGATCATGAGCCATCTCGTCAGCGCCGACGATCCCGACCATCGGCTGAATGGCCTTCAGCTCCGTCGCTTCCACGAAGCGACGGCTGCCTATGAAGGCGTCGATGCGAGCCTTGCCAACTCGGGCGGCGTCTTCCTCGGGCCCGACTACCACTTCGACCTGACGCGACCGGGTATCGCCGTCTATGGCGGCGAGGCGGTGAACGAGGTCCGCAACCCGATGAAGCCGGTGGTGACCGCGGAAGCGCGGATCATCCAGGTGCGCGACGTGGCGGCCGGCGGAACAGCAAGCTACGGCGCCTCTGCCCGTTTCGACCGCGACAGCCGCATCGCCACGGTCGCGGTCGGCTACGCCGATGGCTATCACCGTTCGGTCTCCGGCGGCGGCGTCACACTCAGACAGGCAACGCCATCAGGGGCCTTCGGTTTCCTGCACGGCCAGAAAGTGCCCCATGTCGGCCGCGTCACCATGGACCTCAGCCTCTTCGACGTGACGGACCTTCCCGAGAGCGCAGTACGACCGGGGGATTACATCGAGCTCTTCGGCCGGCACATCGCCATCGACGATGTCGCGCGCGCCGGCGGGACGATCGGCTACGAGATGCTGACCAGCCTCGGCCGCCGCTATGTCAGGCACTATATCGACACCGTCTGAAGCGCTCATTGCGATCATTTTTCGGTCACCTTCACTGAAATTCACCTTTTGTTCCGCGCTTTGCGGCATTATGTGACGACACAGGTGATTCTTTGCCGCCGACGTCCGATCACGACGTCGGCGGTCCCACATTCCGAAAGTCGATGCCGATGGCGAAAGCGCGTACCCAATTCATCTGCCAGAACTGCGGCACGGTCCACACCCGTTGGGTGGGCAAATGCGAAGGCTGCGGCGAGTGGAACACGATCATCGAGGACGATCCGACGGCGGGCATCGGCGGCGGCCCGTCGCGCGCACCGAAGAAGGGACGCCCGGTGGCACTGACCACGCTCTCGGGCGAGATCGAGGATGCGCCGCGGATTCAGACCGGGATTTCGGAACTGGACCGGGTGACCGGCGGCGGCTTCGTGCGGGGTTCGGCGCTGCTCGTCGGCGGCGACCCCGGCATCGGCAAGTCGACGGTGCTGATGCAGGCAGCCGCCGCGCTGTCGCGCCGCAAGCACCGCGTCATCTATGTCTCGGGCGAAGAGGCGGTGGCGCAGGTGCGCCTGCGGGCGCAGCGCCTTGGCGCCGCCGACAGCGACGTGCTGCTTGCCGCCGAGACCAATGTCGAGGATATCCTGGCGACGCTGTCGGAAGGCAAGCGCCCGGATCTGGTGATCATCGATTCGATCCAGACGCTCTGGAGCGACATCGTCGATTCGGCGCCGGGCACGGTGACCCAGGTGCGCACCGGCGTGCAGGCGATGATCCGCTTCGCCAAGCAGACGGGAACCGCCGTCGTGCTCGTCGGCCACGTCACCAAGGAAGGCCAGATCGCAGGTCCCCGCGTCGTCGAGCACATGGTCGATGCCGTGCTCTATTTCGAGGGCGATCGCGGCCATCACTACCGCATCCTGCGCACCGTCAAGAACCGCTTCGGCCCGACCGACGAGATCGGCGTCTTCGAGATGTCGGATAAGGGCCTGCGCGAGGTCGCCAACCCGTCGGAACTGTTCCTCGGCGAGCGCAACGAGAAATCGCCGGGCGCCGCCGTCTTTGCCGGAATGGAAGGCACCCGCCCCGTTCTCGTCGAAGTCCAGGCGCTGGTCGCGCCGACCTCGCTCGGTACGCCCAGGCGCGCCATCGTCGGCTGGGATTCCGCGCGGCTCTCGATGATCCTTGCCGTGCTCGAAGCCCATTGCGGCGTGCGGCTCGGTCAGCACGACGTCTATCTCAATATCGCCGGCGGGTATCGCATTTCGGAACCGGCTGCGGATCTCGCTGTGGCTTCCGCACTGGTTTCATCGCTTGCCGGGCTTGCCCTTCCGGCGGATTGCGTCTATTTCGGCGAAGTCAGCTTGTCGGGTGCCATCCGGCCGGTTGCGCATACCGCACAACGCCTTAAGGAAGCCGAGAAGCTCGGGTTCTCGCAGGCGGTCCTGCCGTCCGCCTCGACCGAACTGCCGAAAAACGGCAACGGCCGCTGGAGCGAGATGGAAAGCCTGCCCGATCTGGTGGCGCGCATCGCGGGATCGCGAAACGCGCTGAGACCGGCGGAGGACGAAGACTGAAGATGCGGATGCCGCAGACGGTCCTTTCAAGGGCTGCAAGCAGGCTGCAAATGCCCTGAACTCAGGGCCGATGGCGGATAGGCTTGAGGAGACCCGGACGAACCGGGTCCGGAGTAAGGACAAAATGCCCATTACAATTCTCGACGGTATCGTTCTCGGCGTCGCCCTGTTTTCCGCAATCCTGGCCATGGTTCGAGGCTTCTCGCGCGAGGTGCTTTCGGTCGCGAGCTGGGTGGGTGCGGCAGCTGCCGCCTACTTCCTCTACCCGCATCTTTTGCCCTATGCGAAGCAGTACACCAACAGCGATACGGTCGCGATGATCGGATCGGCCGCAGTGATCTTCCTGATCGCGCTGATCATCATCTCCTTCATCACCATGCGGATCGCCGATTTCATCATCGACAGCCGCATCGGTGCGCTCGACCGCACGCTCGGCTTCCTGTTCGGCGCCGCCCGCGGCATCCTGCTGGTCGTCGTCGCCATGCTGTTCTTCAACTGGCTCGTCGCACCGCAGCAGCAGCCGACCTGGGTCACCCAGGCAAAGTCGAAGCCGTTGCTCGACAATCTCGGCAACAAGCTGATCGCGCTTCTGCCGGAAGAGGCCGACGCCACCATTCTCGACCGCCTGCGCGGCAAGGACACGACCGGCGAAGGCGAAGGCGAAGCGCCGGCAACGACGCCCGGCCAGGCACCTGCGACGACTCCGGACCAGGCGCCCGCCGACGACGCCCCGGCCACCAACGGCTGAGACAGGAACGATTTGCCGACAAAGCCCGCCCCGCGGGCTTTGTCCTTTTGGGGAATAACGCTTGCAGCCGTTTTCAGCTAAGATCGCTTGAAGACTGCGGGCCCGATCACGATATGCGCACCGGTACGGAGCAAAGGCGACTGTGATGACCGATCTCAGATCCATGGAAATCCACGATGAACTCGAAGGCGACGAGCTGCACGAAGAGTGCGGCGTCTTCGGCATATTGGGACACTCGGACGCGGCGGCGCTGACAGCGCTCGGCCTGCACGCGCTCCAGCATCGCGGCCAGGAAGCAGCCGGCATCGTCACCTTCGACGGCAAGCAGTTCTGCACCGAAAAGCGCATGGGCCTCGTCGGCGACCACTACACCGATCCTGCGACTCTCGCGAAGCTGCCCGGCTTCATGTCGATCGGCCACACCCGCTATTCGACGACAGGCGAAGTGGCGCTGCGCAACGTTCAGCCGCTGTTTGCCGAACTCGAAGTCGGCGGCATTGCGGTCGCCCACAACGGCAACTTCACCAACGGCCTCACCCTTCGCCGGCAACTGATCGCCGACGGCGCCATCTGTCAGTCGACGTCGGACACCGAAGTCGTTCTTCACCTGATCGCCCGCTCCAAGCAGGCCTCCTCCTCCGACCGCTTCATCGACGCCATCCGCCAGATGGAAGGCGGCTATTCGATGCTGGCGATGACGCGCACCAAGCTGATCGCGGCGCGCGACCCGATCGGCATCCGTCCGCTCGTCATGGGCGAGCTCGACGGCAAGCCGATCTTCTGCTCCGAGACCTGCGCGCTCGACATCATCGGCGCGACCTATGTCCGCGACGTCGAGAACGGCGAAGTCATCATCTGCGAAATCCAGCCCGACGGCTCGATCACCATCGATGCGCGCAAGCCCGAGGTTTCTCAGCCCGAGCGGCTCTGCCTGTTCGAATATGTCTATTTCGCGCGGCCGGATTCGGTCGTCGGCGGCCGCAGCATCTATGTGTCGCGCAAGAACATGGGCATCAACCTCGCCAAGGAAGCCCCGGTCGAGGCCGACGTCGTGGTTCCGGTGCCGGATGGCGGCACGCCGGCTGCCCTCGGTTATGCCCAGCAGAGCGGCATCCCCTTCGAATACGGCATCATCCGCAACCACTATGTCGGCCGCACCTTCATCGAGCCGACGCAGCAGATCCGCGCCTTCGGCGTCAAGCTCAAGCACTCCGCCAACCGCGCGATGATCGCCGGCAAGCGCGTCATTCTGGTCGACGATTCGATCGTGCGCGGGACGACCTCGGTGAAGATCGTGCAGATGATGCGTGATGCGGGCGCGCGCGAAGTGCATGTGCGCGTCGCCAGCCCGATGATCTTCCACCCGGACTTCTACGGCATCGACACGCCGGACCGCGACAAGCTGCTCGCCAATCAGCATGCGGACCTCGCCTCCATGTGCCGCTACATCGGCGCCGACTCGCTCGAGTTCCTCTCGATCGACGGCCTCTATGAGGCGGTCGGCGGCGAAAAGCGCGACCCGAAGGCGCCGCAGTTCACCGATCACTATTTCACCGGGGACTATCCGACCCGCCTTCTCGACCAGGAAGGCGCCAGCAATGTCCGCAAACTCTCGGTTCTCGCCAGCAACGGATAATCAGACACCAAAATGACGATCGATCTCAAAGGCCGGGTGGCCGTGGTCACCGGCGCATCGCGCGGTATCGGCTATTTCACCGCTCTCGAACTGGCCAAGGCCGGTGCCCATGTCGTCGCCTGTGCGCGCACCGTCGGCGGGCTCGAGGAACTCGACGACGCGATCAAGGCGGCGGGCGGCTCGGCGACGCTGGTGCCCTTCGACCTTGCCGACATGGCGGCGATCGACAAGCTCGGCGGCGCGATCAACGAGCGCTGGGGCAAGCTCGACATCCTGGTTGCCAATGCCGGCGTGCTCGGCACCATTTCGCCGATCGGCCATGTCGAGGCGAAGGTGTTCGACAAGGTGATGAACATCAACGTCAACGCCACCTGGCGGCTGATCCGCTCGCTGGAACCGCTGCTGATCAAGTCCGACGCCGGCCGCGCGCTGATCCTGTCGTCGAGCGCCGCGCACAAGTGCAAGCCTTTCTGGGGCCCCTACTCCGCATCGAAGGCCGCCGTCGAGGCGCTCGCCCGCACCTGGGCCGGTGAAACGCAGCGCCTGCCGCTGCGCATCCTCTCGGTCGATCCCGGTGCCACCCGCACCGCCATGCGCGCCCAGGCAATGCCGGGCGAGGACCCGGAGACCGTGCCGCATCCGTCCGAGGTGGCAGCCAAGCTGCTGCCGCTCGTCGGCCCGGAGCAGACCGAGACCGGCAAGCTCTACATCGTTCGCGAAGACAGGATCGTCGACTACCGGATGCCGGAATAAGCTTCGGCCACATTGCCCAAACAGAAAGGCCACCGTGTCACCACGGTGGCCTTTTCCTTGTGCGCAATTGCCGGGCGGAAGGTCGCTTCGGACCCTTTCCCGATTTGCCTTAGTCCTTGTCCCCGGGCAGGCCATCGCCGCCGGTCGAGGGATGCACCGGCCAGTCGCCGCCATATTTGCGCTGCCAGGAGCGCGCGCCGAAGGGCAGCGTGATCAGATAGCCGAGCGCCGTCACTGCCATCGTCTCCCACGTATAGGTCATCAGCGTCGCGACGTAGAAGACGACGCCGAGAATGGCCGGCAGCACGAGATCGCGGCGCACGCGGCTGTTTTCCGACTTGCCCGACCAGACCGGCAGGCGACTGACGAGCAGGAAGGCGATCAGCACTGTGTAGGCGGATGCAATCAGCGCAAAGGTGCGTTCCGGCGCCAGGCCCAGAAGGCCGAGATAGACCGGCAGCAGCACCAGCATGGCGCCTGCAGGTGCCGGCACGCCGACGAAATACTCCGACTGCCAGGACGCCTTGACCTGGCGCTCCGCCATCACGTTGAAGCGGGCGAGCCTCAGCCCCATCGCGATCGCGTAGATCAGCGCCGCGATCCAGCCGATCGAGCGCGCCTGGTCGAGGATGAAGACGTAGAGCACAAGGGCCGGCGCAACGCCGAAGTTGATGATGTCGGCGAGCGAATCCATCTGGCCGCCAAAATTCGACGTCGCCTTCAGCGCCCGCGCGACGCGGCCGTCGATGCCGTCGAGAAAGGCGGCGAGCAACACCATGGCGACGGCAAGCTCGATGCGGTTTTCAAAGGCGAGCCGAATGCCCGAAAGACCGGCGCAGATCGCCAGCACGGTAATCAGGTTCGGGATCATCAGTCGCAGCGGAATTTCGCGCAGACGCGGGCCGCGCGCGGTATCGCTCGACCCGTTGACGTCGTCTGCCGCCTGCGGCGTTTCGATCGATTTTTCCTGTTCAGGGCCTTCCATGGACACTCCTTATGCGCGGCGGCTGATGACCGGGCCCTTGGCCGAGCCGAACTCGGCGAGCACGGTTTCGCCCGCAACGGCAGTCTGGCCGACGCTGACACGCGGCTCGGTGCCTTCCGGCAGGAACACATCGAGACGCGAGCCGAAGCGGATCAGGCCGAAACGTTCGCCGGCCTCCAGCGCGTTGTTCTCATACTTCCAGCAAAGGATGCGGCGGGCAACGAGGCCGGCGATCTGGACGACACCAATCGCGCCATGTTTCGTTTCGATTACCAGACCGTTGCGCTCGTTCTCGTGGCTCGCCTTGTCAAGTTCGGCGTTGACGAACTGGCCGGCGCGATAGGCGACGCGGGTAATGGTGCCAGCCATCGGCGCGCGGTTCACATGGCAGTTGAAGACATTCATGAAAACCGAAATGCGCAGCATCGGCTCGGAGCCGAGGTTCAGTTCCTCCGGCGGCATCACGGTTGCGATCGACGAGACGCGACCATCGGCCGGGCTGATCACCAGATCATCGTCGATCGGCGTCATGCGCTCCGGGTCGCGGAAGAAATAGGCGCACCAGGCGGTCAGCACGAAGCCGATCCACATCAACGGCTCCCACAGGAAGCCAAGCACCAGCGACACGACGAAGAAGATCGCGACGAAGCGATAGCCTTCCTTGTGCACCGGGACGAGCGTGTTGCGGATCGTATTGACCAGGCTCATGAACTCTACTCCAGATTTTCCGTGGGATGTGAACTAGCGCGAAATGCCCCGGCGGGCAACGTCGCCCGCCCGACAGCGACAAAACGCGTCGCGCTCAGCAAAGAAACAAACACCATCAGACCGCCGGCTCGCCGCGGGTGACGATGCCGAGATCGTCGCTTTCGCGCACCCGCTTCAATTGCTCCTCGGCCTGCGTCGCTTCGCGCTGGCGGCTCCACATCGAGGCATAGAGACCGTCGCGGTCGATCAGCTCGCCATGGGTGCCGCGCTCGGCGATGACGCCGTCCTTCAGCACGATGATCTCGTCGGCGTTGATGACCGTCGAGAGCCGGTGCGCGATGACAAGCGTCGTGCGGTTGCGCGATACGACGTCGAGCGCCGACTGGATCTCCTGCTCGGTCCGCGTGTCGAGCGCCGATGTCGCCTCGTCGAGGATCAGGATCGGCGGGGCCTTCAGGATCGTGCGGGCGATTGCCACACGCTGCTTCTCGCCGCCCGACAGCTTCAGGCCGCGCTCGCCGACCATGGCCTGGAAGCCCTCAGGCAGCGTGCGGATGAACTCGGCGATCTGCGCGGCCTCGGCCGCCGCCTCGACTTCGGCTTCGCTCGCCGAGACGCGACCGTAGCGGATGTTGTAGGCGATCGTGTCGTTGAAGAGCACCGTGTCCTGCGGCACCATGCCGATCACCGAGCGCAAGCTCTTCTGCGTCACCGTGCGCACGTCCTGGCCGTCGATGGTAATGGCGCCTTCCTGCACGTCGTAGAAGCGATAGAGGAGACGGGAAAGCGTCGACTTGCCGGCGCCCGACGGGCCGACGACGGCCACCGTCTTGCCCGCCGGCACCTCGAAGGTGATGCCTTTGAGGATCGGGCGTGCCGGATCATAGGCGAAATGAACGTCCTTGAAGGCGATGGCACCCTTGCCGATCACAAGCTCGCTCGCATCCGGGCGGTCCACCACTTCGGCACGGACATCGAGCAGATCGAACATGTGCTCGATGTCGGTCAGCCCCTGGCGGATTTCGCGGTAGACGAAGCCGATGAAATTGAGCGGGATAGCCAGCTGGATCAGCATGGCGTTGATGAAGACGAAGTCACCAAGCGTCTGCTCGCCGCGCTGAACGGCGAGCGCCGACATGATCATCATCACGGCGGTACCCGCACCGAAGATCAGCGCCTGGCCGAAGTTGAGCCAGCCGAGCGATGTCCAGACCTGGGTCGCCGCCGCCTCATAACGCTCCATCGACTTGTCGAAGCGGCGGGCTTCCATCTCCTCATTGCCGAAATATTTGACCGTCTCGAAGTTCAGCAGCGAGTCGATCGCCTTGGTGTTGGCGTCTGTGTCGCTGTCGTTCATCGAACGGCGGATGGCGATGCGCCAGTCGCTGGCGCGCACGGTGAACCAGATATAGAGCCAGACGGTGACCGCGGTCACGAAGAGATAGCTGAAGCCGTAGCCCCACCAGAAGATCACCGCCGTCAGCAGAAATTCGATCAGGGTCGGCACGCTGTTCAGGATGGTGAAGCGGACGATCGTCTCGATGCCCTTGGTGCCGCGCTCGATGACGCGCGACAGGCCGCCGGTGCGCCGCTCCAGATGAAAGCGCAGCGACAATTGGTGCATGTGAACGAAGGTCTTGTAGGCAAGCTGCCTGACCGCATGCTGGCCGACACTTGCAAACAGCGCGTCGCGGAGCTGGTTCAGGCCGGCCTGCAGCAGACGCGCAAGGTTATAGGCAAGCACCAGCATCACCGCGCCGGTCATGAACGCAGGCAGGAAGCCCAGCACATCCGGCTTGCCGTTCAGCGCGTCGGTCGCCCATTTGAAGGAATAGGGAACGAGGATCAGGACGATCTTGGCGATGATCAGGATGACGGTCGCCCAGATCACCCGAAGCTTGAGATCGGCCCTGTCCGACGGCCACATATAGGGCCAGAGATTGGCGATCGTGTGCAAGGGATTGCTGGTATCGGCCGAAACGGTCTTTTTCTGGGGTGCCACGTTCTGATCCGCTCTTACATTTGCGCGCTGCGGGCGGTCTGTCGCCCGCTCGAGCTCTGCGCCGGGCCTTCCCTGTAAACAAAGACCTGCGGCGCCGTCATCACCGTTCAATGAAAAGCGGCGCCTATCGAAGGCGCCGCCCTGTCGCATGGTTCCCTTGATCGTAGCCGATTGAAGGATGAAACCATGCGCAATTCAAAGTGCTACAGCAAGCTTTGCGCGTCTGACAGGACGCGCGGCGCTGTAGCTCTGGAGATAGGCATCCGCCGCAGCCGCCGCAATGTCGGCGGCTGCCGATCGGCTGCTTATTGCTCGTGTTTCATGTGCTTCTTGTGAATTTCCCGCGATTCTTCGTCCGGCAGCGCCTTGTCCGGCACGCCGAAGATCTGGCCCGGGCGAATCCGGTCCGGATCCTCGATCTGGTCCTGGTTGGCCAGATAGATCGTCGTGTACCGCAAGCCGGCGCCATAGACGCGGCGCGAGATCTGCCACAGCGTGTCGCCGCGGCGGATGATCACCGAACTCTTGCTCTCCTTCAGCGGAGCCTGCTCGAGCGTCTGCGGCTGGTCGGAAGAGGTCGCGGCAGCGGCAGTTTCCGGAGCGGCCTGCGCCTCGGAAGCGTCGTTTGCAACGGCGCTTCCTGCACCCATCACCTTTGCCAGTTCGCCCGGTGCCGGAGCATTGTCCTTCAACTTTTCGGATGAGGCCGGCGTGGCGCTACCCTGCTCGGCGAGGACCGCGCCAACCGTCGCATCAACCTTGGCAAGCGCCGTCGCCATGCTCGATGCGTCCTGAGGCGCTGCTTTCAATGCGGCGAGCGCGCTTGCGGCCGCCTTGGACGCCCGCGCCGCCGATGTGGCAAGCGTCTGGTCGGAACTGTCGGCGAGACGGAAGTCGGCAAGCGACTTCAAGGCGATCTCGGTTGCCGAGCGGGCGGCTGCCAGCTGCTCGCCATTCGGCACCTTGCCATTGGCGTAGAGCCCCTTCAGCAGGGCCAGCGCCTTTCCAGCTTCCGCACGCAGACCATCGAGACCCGCGGTTGCGGACGGCGTGCTCGAAGGCGCCACCGCTGCGACCTGCGATCCCGCGGGCCGGTCGAAGGGAACCGAAGCGCGCATCACCACCTTCGTGCCGTCTTCGTTCAGCATGTCGGCGCGGATGATATGGCTGCCCACCGTCAACTCGATCTGGCCGTCGACGACGAAGTGCCCCTTGTCGTCGGCCTTCATCTCGCCAAGCAGCTTGTCGTCGGCATAGACGCGAACCAGCGCGCCTGGCTTGGCGCTCCCGGCGACGTACATCCTGTTGCCCTCGATCTCGACCGCACTCACCTGCAGGCCGGGCACCCCGGAAAGCTTGGCCGGCGCTGTGGCCGTGTCGGCGGCCTGCGGCGTCGCTGAAGCAACTTCGGCCGGCTTGGCGTCCGCAGCCGCTGCCCCTTCAGCCGCATCCGGCGTCGTGATCAGCCGGCTCGCCGCGCCCGGTTTCGAGACCATGGCGAGCAATTGACCGGACGGATCCTTGGGAACGGAAACGGTCGCGACCTCCTCCGAGCTCTTCACAGCACCATTTTCGCCGGTGCTGCGCAGGGTCAGCTGATGGTCGCCTGCCGGAAGGGGGGTGTCGAAGACCGCGGCAAAGTCGCCGGTCGCGCCGACGTCGGCGGTGCCGACCACGGTGTCGCCACTCAGGATCTCGAGCTTCGAATTTGGCTGCGCATGGCCGGCGATCACCGTCGATCCGTCGGGCTCGACACGCAACACGTCGAAACCGGGAATGGCGGGATCGGTGGCCGCCGCGTCGGCGTTTGGCTGCCCCTGCTGCGGCGCGGTATCGGTCTTCGCGGTCTCGGCGGATCCGCCTGTCGCCTGCGGGCCGCCCGGCGCCGCATCGCCCGACTGGCCCGTGCCGCCTGCCGCTTGCCCGCCCGCCGGCTTCTTACCGTCGTCGCGCAGGTTCGGTTGAATTACGAAAACCATCAACGCTGTTGCTGCCACGAGGACAGAAATGGCCACCCAGCCGGCCTTATTTTTGATCATGCCACTCTCCACACGGAGCGGAGCAACGCTCCGCGCATGCCCTCTCATCGGCCTGCGGTGCGGGCTTGCGCCTATCATTATAGCGCAACAGCAAGCAACTCGTCCGATTTCTTCAATCAATCACTGAAATTGCTAGCGATTCGCGATTCGGCATACAAGCAGCCGAAGGCGCGGCAACCCACAGAAAGCCGGGTTTCCCCTCATTTTTCTTGACCCATGCTGCGCTGCAATGTTTTTTGGGGGGCATGAGCACCGATACCACCACGATTCGATCCATCTGCGTCTATTGCGGTTCACAGCCGGGACGTGACAACGCCTACATGGAGGCCGGGCGCGCGCTCGGCCGATCCATCGCCGATCACGGGCTGCGCCTCGTCTATGGCGGCGGCACCCGCGGCATCATGGGAGCGGTCGCAAGCGGCGTGCTTTCCAACGGCGGCGAGGTCACCGGGATCATCCCCGAATTCCTGATGGACAAGGAGGCGACCCGTCATTCGCTCGGGCAACTGAACGAACTGATCGTGACGGCCGACATGCACGAGCGCAAGCACACGATGTTCGAACGTGCCGACGCCTTCGTGGCGCTGCCGGGCGGCATCGGCACGCTTGAAGAAATCGTCGAGATCATGACCTGGGCGCAGCTCGGCCGTCACCGCAAGCCGATGGTGTTCGGCAACATCAACAATTTCTGGCGACCGATGATGGACCTCCTGCAGCACATGCGCGAGGAAGGTTTCGTCCACACGGCGCATCTCGTACAGCCGCTCGTCGTCAACGACCCAGCCGACATCGTGCCGACCATCCTCGCGGCCGCCAGCGGCAACAACGGTCGCGAGGGCGAGGCCGAGATCATCTCCAAGCTCTGAGCTTTCGAGTACCCGGACAACAAAAAGGCGCGCTCACCGGCGCGCCTTTCTCATTTTGTCTCAATCGTCTCGCGCTATTCGGCCGGGCTCGCCTGCAAAGCGGCACGACGCGCGCGACTTTCGGACAGCATGGCGCCGGTATAGATCACCAGCGCGGCCCAGATGAGGCCGAAGGCGATCAGCTTTGCGGTGCCGAAGGGCTCGTGGAAGACGAAGACGGCGATCACGAAGATCATCGTCGGCGCAATGTACTGCATGATCCCGATGGTCGAGAGGCGCAGGAGCTTGGCGCCGTTGGCATAGATCATCAGCGGCACGGCGGTGACGATGCCGCAGGACAACAGCCACAGCACGTCAGCCATGCCGGTGTCGCCGAAATGTCCCTGCCCCGTCGCCTCCAGCCAGATGATGTAGCCGATTGCCGGGATGCTGAGCAGCAGAACCTCCAGGAAGAAGCCCTGATTGGGGCCGACCGGCAGGGTTTTGCGGAAGAAGGCGTAGAAACCCCAGGACAGGCAGAGGCCGATCGACACCCACGGCAGACCGCCGGCATCGAAGGCGAGTACGCCGACGGCGGAAGCAGCGAGCGCGATTGCGACCATCTGTGCCGGGTTCGGCCTCTCCTTCAAGAGCACGGCGCCGAGGAAGATCGAAAACAGCGGGTTGATGTAATAGCCGAGCGCGGTTTCGATGGCGCGGCCCGCACCGATCGCCCAGACATAGATGCCCCAGTTGATGGTGATGAGTACGGCGGTCAGCGCCGCCATGCACAGCATGCGCGGCGAGCGCAGTGCCGTCTTGATATCATCGGTGCGCCCGAGCCAAAGCAGAACGAGACCCGCGAGCGGCACCGACCACACGATCCGGTGCGCCACCACTTCCGGCGCCGGAATATGGGCGACAGCCTTCATGAAGAAGGGCAGGAAGCCCCAGAGCAGGTAAGCGGTCAGCGCGAAGGCAAAGCCCTTCGCGGAATCGGTATTTTCGGCGGGTGCTTTCGGCTCGGCCATATCATCTTTTCCTGGTGTTTTGCCGGAGAGCCCTGGCAGCAATGGCCGCTCACCGGTCAGAAGGGAGGGCACAGCCAGTCGGCCGGCACAATCTCCCATTGGTGCGTCCTACCCCAATGGCCGGTGATGCACCAATTCATTTCCGTGAAGGGAGAATGAGTTTTGCTCACCCTCCCCCAGGCCCAGTTCATCAGCGTTTCCGGGCCGATCGCCGAAATTACTCGGCGGCGATCAGTCCGGCGTGGTCGCGGTTCTTGAGTAGCTTGAAGACGATACTGTCCATCAACGCCTGGAAGGAGGCATCGATGATGTTGTCGGAGACACCCACCGTCCACCAGCGTGCGCCCGTGCCATCGGTCGATTCGATCAGAACGCGGGTGATCGCCTCGGTCCCGCCATTGAGGATACGGACCTTGTAGTCCGCCAGCTCGAGATCTTCGATTTCCGACTGGTACTTGCCGAGATCCTTGCGCAGCGCGAGATCGAGCGCGTTGACGGGGCCGTGGCCTTCGGCCACCGACATCATCGTCTCGCCGTCGACGATCACCTTCACCACCGCTTCCGACACGGTCTTCAGGTGGCCGTTGGCATCGAAGCGGCGCTCGACCATGACGCGGAAGCTCTCCACGTGGAAGAAGTCCGGCACCGTGCCGAGGATGCGGCTGGCGAGCAGCGCGAAGCTCGCATCCGCCCCCTCATAGGCATAGCCGGTCGCTTCGCGTTCCTTGACGATGGCGATCAGCTTGTCGAGCTTCGGATCGTCCTTGCTGACCGCGATGCCGCGGCGCTTCAGCGCGTTGATGAAGTTGGCCTTGCCGCCCTGGTCCGACACCATGACCTTGCGCAGGTTGCCGATGCTCTCCGGCGCCACGTGCTCATAGGTGCGCGGATCCTTCAAAAGGGCTGAGGCATGGATGCCGGCCTTGGTCGCAAAGGCCGATGCGCCGACGTAGGGGGCCTGTTGGTCCGGCGAGCGGTTCAGAAGCTCGTCGAAGGAATGGGCGAGCTTCGTCAACTCCTGCAACCGGTCGGCGTCGATCGCCGTCTCGAAGCGACTGGAATAGGTCTCCTTCAACGCAAGCGTCGGGATCAGGGTCACGAGGTTGGCGTTGCCGCAACGCTCGCCGATACCGTTCAGTGTTCCCTGGATCTGGCGCACGCCGGCCTCGACCGCGGCAAGCGAATTGGCGACCGCCTGGCCGGTATCGTTGTGGGCATGGATGCCGAGATTGGCACCAGGCACGCCCGCCGCGATCACGGCCGCGACGATCTCGCGGACCTCCGGCGGCTGCGTGCCGCCATTGGTGTCGCAGAGCACGACCCAGCGCGCACCGGCGTCAAAGGCCGTCTTGGCGCAGGCGAGCGCATAGGCCGGATTGGCCTTGTAGCCGTCGAAGAAATGCTCGCAATCGACCATTGCCTCGCGACCGGAGGCGACCACGGCTTCGACGGAGGCGCGGATGTTGTCGAGGTTTTCCTCGTTGGTGCAGCCGAGCGCGACTTCGACGTGATAGTCCCAGCTCTTGGCGACCAGACAGATGGCGTCGCTCTTGGCGGCCAGAAGGGCATTGAGGCCCGGATCGTTGGAGGCCGATACGCCCGCGCGCTTGGTCATGCCGAAGGCGACGAAGGAAGCCTTCAGCGTGCGCTTGCGCGTGAAGAACTCCGTGTCCGTCGGGTTCGCGCCGGGATAGCCGCCTTCGATGTAGTCCATGCCGAATTGGTCGAGCAGGCCGGCAATCGCAATCTTGTCCTCGACGGAAAAGTCGATGCCGGGCGTCTGCTGCCCGTCCCGTAGCGTCGTGTCGAAGAGGTAGATGCGTTCCCTGGTCATGGCTCTCGTCCAAATGCTCTGTGTTTGCCTGTCTTGTCGGCTCGTTGTCTTACTCGGTCTTGCCTGCGAACTGGTCCGTGGCGCGGATCAGCCGGTCGAGGATGCCGGGCTCCGAATAGGCGTGCCCCGCCCCTTCGATCAGATGGAGTTCCGATCCTGGCCAGGCCTTGTGCAACTGCCAGGCATATTTCGCCGGGCACGGCATGTCGTAGCGCCCGTGGATGATGACGCCGGGAATGCCGTGCAGCCGGTGGGCGTCGCGCAGCAATTGGCCCTCTTCCATCCAGCCGGCATTGACGAAGAAGTGGTTCTCGATCCGCGCGAAGGCGTCAGCATAATCGTCGTCGGCGAAGGGCTCGCTGGTTGCGAGCTCCGGCAGCAGCGTGATCGTCTCGCCTTCCCAGATGCTCCAGGCCTTGGCGGCCGCAAGGCGTGTCGTCTTGTCCTCGCTCATCAGGCGGCGGTGATAGGCGTGCATCATCTCGTGGCGCTCGTTCTCGGGAATGGGCGCGATGAAACGCTCCCACTTGTCCGGGAACATCTCCGAGACGCCGAACTGGTAGTACCAGTCGAGCTCGGCCTTGGTCAGCGTGTAGATGCCACGCAGCACCAGTTCCGAAACCCGCTCGGGATGCTTCTCAGCATAGGCAAGCCCCAGCGTCGATCCCCAGGAACCACCGAAGACCAGCCATTTTTCGACGCCCGCCATCTCGCGCAGCCGCTCGATATCGGCGACGAGATGCCAGGTGGTGTTGGCTTCGATCCTGGCATTCGGCGTCGACTTGCCGCAGCCGCGCTGGTCGAACAGCGTTACATCGTAGAGCGCCGGATCGAAGAGGCGGCGGTGGTTCGTCGAGATCGTACCGCCTGGCCCGCCATGCAGGAAGACGGCAGGCTTTGCGCCCGGCGTTCCGGCCTTTTCCCAATAGATGGTGTGACCGTCGCCGACGTCGAGATGGCCCGACGCATAAGGTTCGATCTCCGGATAAAGCGTACGCAGAACAGTCGTCATTTTCAGTCTTTCGTGAGCGGCCAGTGCACGGTGTCGTAGTCGGGATGCTGGCGATTGGTTTCGAGAACGATCAGATGACGGGTTGCGGAGACCTCGCTGCCGTCATCGGTTTCCTTTTCCTTGAGCCCCGTCAGCCGAGAGAACCAGATGACGCGGGACTCGATACCGGATTGGTACGCCGGCTGCACGTCGTCCGGATCGTCGAGCGAACCGAGCGCGATGTTGACGAAGTCCTCGTCGGGCATGTCGTAAAACAGCGGCGTGCCGCAATCGCTACAGAAGCCGCGGCGCACAAGATGCGACGAACGGAACCAGGACGGCTGGCCCCGGGTGATATCGAAACTGTCGCGCGCGACGTTGGCGAGTGGCATGAAATAATTGCCGGTCGCCTTCTGGCACATGCGGCAATGACAGATATGCGCATCCGCAAGCACGCCCTCGGCGCGGTAGCGAACGGCGCCGCATTGGCATCCGCCCGTATAGATGCGCGCGATGGTCACCGGAATGCCCCCGACGGATGCCATTGTTCGGTCTCGTGGTCCGGATGCTGGAACGAGATGATGCTCTCCTGTCGCGCATAGAAATCCGGGTCCTTGAGCACTGGTTGCTCGAAGATGGTATCGACCCAGGGCAGCCGCGATGCGTGGTTGACCTGGATCTTCGGTGCCAGATCGGTGCGGTCGTCAAAGGTGCCGATCGCGATTTCGAGGCCGCCCGGATGCCGGTAGGTCATCGGCGTCCCGCATTTCGGGCAGAAGCCGCGATCGATGTTGACCGAGGACTGGAAATAGCTTGGTTCGTCCCGCACCCATTCGACGCCGTCCTTCGGCGCGGTTACCAGCGCCGAGAAGAACGAGCCGAACTGCTTCTGGCACATGCGGCAATGGCAGATCGACGCGCGCCCGAGCTCACCCTTGATGCGGAAGC
The DNA here is from genome assembly GCF_002940685.1 of Ensifer adhaerens. Classification (GTDB taxonomy): domain Bacteria; phylum Pseudomonadota; class Alphaproteobacteria; order Rhizobiales; family Rhizobiaceae; genus Ensifer; species Ensifer adhaerens_E. The sequence goes on from NZ_PNFP01000009.1 coordinate 256,906, forward strand.
GGACCGCGCCGCATTGGCATCCACCTGTTCGAACGTCTTCGGTCATCGCTTCTCCTCCGGGGGCCAGGTCTCGGTGTCGTGGTCGGGATGCTGATAGGAAACGAGTTTTTTCAGGAACTCCACGGCATCGGGGTCTTCCATAGTCCCGACGCCGGGCAGTTGGGCCACATGGTCCGTATAGGGCAGCTTGCTTTCGATACCCCATTGGATCGTCGGCGTGATGCCCTGCGGCTCATCGAAGGCGGCGATCGCCAGTGCCATGCCGTCGGGCGCCTCATAGGTCAGCGGCGTGCCGCAGTCGCCGCAAAAGCCGCGCCAGCCGAAGTTGGACGACTGGAAGCGCTTGCGTTCGCCACGCGTCCAGGTGACATGGGCGCCGCGTACCGAAACCAGCGGCAGATAGAAATTGCCGCTCGCCTTCTGGCACATGCGACAATGGCAGACGGACGCGTCGCCGAGCCTGCCCTCGATGCGAAAACGCACTGCGCCACACTGGCAACCGCCTGTGTAATAGGGCCTGTTGTCCAGACTCATCGCAGTCCCTCCTCAGCCCGGCGCATGGCAGACGGCCTCGACATTGTTGCCGTCGGGATCGAGTACGAAGGCCCCGTAATAGTCCGGGTGATAGTGCGGCCTCAGCCCCGGCTTGCCGTTGTCACGCCCGCCGGCGGCAATCGCCGCTTCATGGAAGGCGTCGACCTCGGCGCGGCTGCGCGCCGAAAACGCGTAGTGCCGGCCCGGGCCTGTCACGGCCGTCTCATGCAGCCAGAAGACCGGTCGCTCGCGGCCATAACCGCCGACCTTGACGCCGCCGGTATGCTCCAACGGCACCATCATCAAGAGCGAAGCGCCTAGCGGAGCAAAGGCGTTGTCATAGAACGCCCGCGCCCGGTCGAAATCCGCGACGGGAATGCCCGTATGGTCGATCATCGCACGAACTCCTCTTTCATGCATGTTCTCCGCTCTTCGCCGCCCTCGGATGGCCTTGTTCGTAGCGATCAGAGGGGCCAGGCGGTGCTCGCCGCCCGGCCCGCCATCACCTTTTGATGTCCCAGGTCGTCACCCGCTCGCCGGTTGCCGGATCCTTGCCGTCCTTGATCTGGACACCCCGCGCCAAGAGGTCATCGCGGATCTTGTCGGCTTCCGCGAAGTTCTTCGCCTTCAACAGGTCCAGGCGAGCCCGCACGCGACTGTCGATGTCGCGTACCAGCCCCTCGTCGAGTTCGACCGCCTGCGGCACGACGCCGATGAGCGTAGCACTTGCGGCAAAGGTGCCGAGCAGCTTCGGATCGGCCGCAGCCTTCTGGGCGAGCGCATGAACCGCCTGAACGGCGGCGACCGTGTTGAGGTCGTCGGCAAGTGCCGCAACCACGGCAGGATCGGCCTCACCCTTGGCATCGCCCGGCACCGGCCATTTGGAGAGCAGATGTTCTGCCTCCTCAAGCCGCTTCACCGAGAAATCGATCGGCTCGCGATAGTGCGTCATCAGCATGGCGAGCCTCAGCACATCGCCCGGCCACTGCCGGCCGGCGAACTTTTCCGTGTGCAGCAGTTCGTAGATGGTGACGAAGTTGCCTTCGGACTTCGACATCTTGCGGCCTTCGACCTGCAGGAAGCCGTTGTGCATCCAGACATTCGCCATCACCTCAGTGCCGTGGGCGCAACGGGACTGGGCGATCTCGTTTTCATGGTGCGGGAAAATGAGATCGAGCCCACCGCCGTGAATGTCGAAGACTTCGCCGAGATAGCGGCTGCTCATGGCCGAGCACTCGATGTGCCAGCCGGGACGGCCCCTGCCCCACGGGCTTTCCCAGCCCGGCTCGTTGTCGGCAGAAAGCTTCCACAGCACGAAGTCGCCCGGGCTTTTCTTATGCGCTTCGACGGCGACGCGCGCACCCGCCTGCTGTTCGTCGAGGTTGCGCTTCGAAAGCTGACCGTAGTCGGCCATCGACTTGGTATCGAACAGCACCTCGCCGCCCGCCTGGTAGGCATGGCTCTTGGCGAGGAGCTTTTCGATGATGTCGATCATCTGGGCGATGTTCTCGGTGGCCCGAGGCTGGACGTCAGGGTCAAGGCAACCGAGCGCCCTGGCATCGTCAAGAAACTGCGTTTCGGTCTTCTCCGTCACACGCCGGATCGCGTCGTTGAGCGGCAGGGTCGGATAATCCCGCAGCGCCCGCGCGTTGATCTTGTCGTCGACGTCGGTGATGTTGCGCGCATAGGTGACGTGATCCGCGCCATAGGCGTGGCGCAGCAGCCGGAACAGAACGTCGAAGACGATGACCGGCCGGGCATTGCCGATATGGGCATAGTCATAGACCGTCGGGCCGCAGACATACATGCGAACGTTGTCGGGATCGATCGGTCGGAACTCGACCTTCTCCCGCGTCAGCGTGTTGTACAGCTTCAGTGTCGGCGTTCCGCCCATTGCCAATCTCCAAGATGCATACGACCGTAAAATACCGTGCCCGGGAGGCCCGCGCGTTTATCATCTTGGATTTTAGGAGACGAAAACGGCCAGGCCAGCGGAGCGCTAGCGAATAATCTTCCGGCAGATAATGCAGATAACCGTTTTCATGGGCTCACTTATCGCGCGTCGCCCGATTTCGGTCAAGAGGTCAGCCGCGTGCAAGCACAGCCGACTATAGAAAGGATTCCGCGGTCATGGATTTGTCATGATTAGGCTTATCTGAGATCGCCATGCGGAAAACAGATTCGCGGTGTAGTTGGTAACACACCACGAGATCCTGTCTCCGGATAGCAAGGAGGAGCGTCGTTTTCGTGAAGACGTGCGAAAGCGGCAGTGTATCCGGCTCGGGAAAGCATCAAGGAGTGAGTGCAAGTGAAAGCCGCAAAGACCAAAGACATCGCCAAATCCGCCAACCTCGTCGAACAGTATCGCCCGCTCGGCCTGAAGGCCGTGCTTGCCGCAGCGCTGCAGGCCAAGGCGAAGCCGGCTGGCAAGCTGACCAAGCGGCCGGTCTGACGCCTTCCCGCGCTCTTCTTCTAGAACAGCGACATCTGCCCGCCATTGGGCTCGGTCGGCTTGCTCTTGCCTTTTAGCTGGGCATCCGCGGCCGGCCTCGGCATTACGGCGTCCTGGATTTCGGGACCGGTGTTGGCGACCTTGTTGACCTTGTCCGATACCGGGATCGCCTCGAAATAGTCCTCGGCCACCGGACCGAAGAGGTCCGCGACCTCGCGCGGCTCCTGCGTCTTGCAATCCAGCCAGCGGGCGAAATCCTCGGGTTCAATGACGACCGGCATACGGTCGTGGATCTGGCGGATCGAGGCGTTGGCAGCCGTCGTCAGGATCGCGGCGGTGTCGACCTCGGAGCCATCGGCCGAGGACCAGGTTTCCATCAGGCCGGCGAAAGCGACGATCCCGCCCTTCCTCGGGCGAACCCAATAGGCTTGCGACGGCTCTTGACTGCCCTTCGGCGGCCGGCGCCATTCATAGAAGCCGGATGCCGGCACGAGAACGCGCCGGTGCCGCATGGCGGCGCGAAACGAGGCCTTGTCGATCGCAGTTTCGGCACGGGCATTGATGAGCAGCGGAAAGTCGCGTGGGTCCTTGACCCAGCCCGGCATGAAGCCCCAGCGCACGAGCACGGCCTTGCGCTCCGGCAGATTGCTGCCGGGTGCCGCACGCTCGCCGGCGACGACAACCATGATCGGCTGGGTTGGCGCGATGTTGAAGCGCGCCGGAAAGTCGTCGCTTTCCAGCAGGCTGAACAATTCCATCATTTCATCGGGAGTCGCCGTCAGCGCAAAACGTCCGCACATGACATCGATGTGGCACTTCACGTAGGATGGGTCAACGCTACCGAGACGATTTGATTCCCCGATGCCGACCAAGCCCGAACTCGCTTCCTCCGTCATTCTCGAACGCGACGGTCGCTACCTGCTCGTTCGGCGGGCAAACCCGCCGTCGGCCGACATGTATGCCTTTCCGGGCGGACGGGCGGAGCCCGGTGAGACGCCGGCGGACACAGCACTTCGCGAACTGTTCGAGGAAACCGGTATCAAGGCTCGCAATCCGGTGCTGTTCGAAATCTACGATCTGCCGGGCAAGGAGTCCGAAGGGCGGCACTTCCTGCTTTCGGTGTTCAGGGCCGAGGCCGATGCCGACGCGGTTGCCATCGCCAGCGATGACGCCGCAGGGCTCGGCTGGTTCACGCCTGAGGAGATCTTCACCCTGCCGATCCCCGACAGCGTGCGCAAATGTGTGGAAAGGCTCTCCGGTGCCGACACGGAGCCGGCGAAAGCGGGTAGCGGCCTTGAAACCGCCGCCAATTCGGGCTTGATGAAATGATGATCCCTGCCCCGATCCTCGCAAGGCTCGCGCTCGCCGGCCTCGCCTTGACAGTCTCAACCGGCGCTGCAGCGCAAAAGACGCCGACGAAAGAACCGGCCAAGACCGAGACCGCGGCCCCTGCCCCTGCCGCCGCGGAGGAAAAGCCGACGCCCTACGACCAGCGGCTGATAAGGCTCTCCGAGATCCTGGGCTCCGTGCATTACCTCAGGAATCTCTGCGTCAAGGAACCGGAGGATGTCTGGCGCCGCTCGATGCAGGACCTGATCGACAAGGAAACGGCCAACGAAATCAAACGGCGCGAGCGGATGACCGCCGCCTTCAACCGCGGGTATCGCACCTTCGCATCGGTTTATACGGCCTGCACGGGGCCGGCGATCGTCGCGGAGCAGCGATATCGTGCCGAAGGCGCAACACTTGCGTCAGAAATCGTCGCCCGCTTTGGAAATTAGCAATAAATTAACCTCTTTTCTCACGACCCCGTGTCGTTTCGGGAAAAGGCTGCTAAGTTCGTTAAGAGAGTGGTAAGAAGTGGCGAGTCCGTCACGGTCGTTCAGTTGCAGTTCAGCCGGACGGCCAAAGAATGAACCGCTTGCACAATGGAAGTCGCATGGAACGAATGATGGAACCAAGCCTGACCGACATCGATGACATGATCGTCCACGAGAAAATGCAGGCTGCGCTGGAACACCAGAGCGAGGCCTGGGCGGACGGCATGGCCGACGGTATCGAGCCGGAAATCATCGCCGATGCGGCCATCGCGCTTGCCATGCGGGAAACCGTTCGGCTTCATGGCGAAGACGGCGCCGAAGCAATGCTCAATTCGCTTCGCGAGCGCGTTCTCGCCGGCGAATTCTCGCCCCAGCGCACGCTTCAGTAATATCAGGACTGCCCGATGTCTCGGAATCTCGCAAACCGGGCCCTTCCGGTTCGCCTCGCCACGCTGCTTTTGGCCGGTGTCGCCTTGTCCACCCCGGCAGCGGTTTCTCCCGCCTTCGCGCTCAGCGAACTGCAGGGCGAGCAGCAACCCGCCCCCGCCCAACAGCCTGCTGCCGGCGACCAGAAGGCGGCGCCGCCCGCAGCCGAGCCGGTTGCCGAAGAGCCGGATGAGGAAGAGAAGCTTCCACTCGAAATCCCGATGCCCGATCCGCTGATCAACAAGTCAGCGACAGTCACCAAGGACGAGCCCCCTGAGGCCGAGGAGCCTGAGACGGCCGGCCCCGTCGAGGTGCTGACCGACATATCCAAGATCCCTGCTCCGGTCGCTCGCATGCGCGAGCTGATCGTCGAGGCGGCTGCATCCGGCGACATCGAACGGCTGCGTCCGCTGCTCGGCAAGGGCGCGAACCAGACCCAGGTTACCGGCGTCACCGGCGACGAAGACCCGGTCTCGATCCTGAAGAGCCTTTCCGGCGACCAGGAAGGCGTCGAGATTCTTGCGATCCTGCTCGACGTGCTGTCGACCGGCTTCGTGCTGGTGGACAAGGGAACGCCGCAGGAGGCCTATGTCTGGCCCTATTTCGCGGAAAAGAAGCTTTCCACGCTGACGGCACCGGAAAAGGTCGACCTGTTCCGGCTTGTGACCGCCGGCGACTTCGCCGACATGGAAGAATTCGGCAGCTACAACTTCTATCGCGTCGGCATCATGCCCGACGGAAAGTGGAAATTCTTCATCGCCGGCGACTGAGCGCCGGCGACCTGCTTGCCGATGACAGCCGAACATCCTACCTCTTCGCCAAGAGATCACCGGTGAGAGCGGGCCCGAGTCGGCCGCGGCGACCCACGTGATCGTTTCTAGGTTAGCGCGGGAGCCTCCCCTCCCGTCGAACAGGATTCGAACGATGCCCAGAGTTCGCCTCGACGATCGCGCGATCGTCTCCATTTCCGGCAAGGACGCGGAGGATCTTCTTCAGGGACTGATCACCACCGACCTCGAAGCGCTTTCGCCCGACGAGGCACGTCCCGGCGCGCTGCTGACACCGCAGGGCAAGATTCTGTTCGAGTTCCTGATTTCGCGCGACGGTGATGGCTTTAGGCTGGAAACGGCACGCGACCACGCAGAAGCGCTGCTGAAGCGCCTGACGATGTACAAGCTTCGTTCGGCAGTAGAGCTTTCGATCAATACTTCTAACGTCGTCACCGTGATATTCGACGAAGCGGCGCCTGACGGTGCCTTCCGGGACCATCGCTTCGAGAAGGCCGGCATCACGCTCTTCCGCGCCTATGGTGAGCCAACCGGCGACACGGCCGGCATGGAAGACCTCGAACGGCTCCGCATCGCGGCGGGCATTGCGAATGCCGGTGCCGATTATGCGATGCAGGACGCCTTCCCCCATGATGTGCTGCTCGACAAGAACGGCGGCCTCTCCTTCAAGAAGGGTTGCTATGTCGGCCAGGAAGTGGTGTCGCGCATGCAGCACCGCAGCACGCCACGCCGCCGGGTGGTGATCGTTTCCGCGGATGCCGCCCTTCCCCCGACAGGAACGACGATCACCGCGAACGACAAGGTGGTCGGCGCGTTGGGCACCGTCCAGGGCAAGTCGGCGCTCGCGATCGTTCGGATCGACAAGGCCGGCGAGGCGATGGCGAACGGCATCCCGCTTTTTGCCGGCGACGTGCCGGTGAGAATGGTTCTGCCCGAATGGACCGGGCTTACCTTCCCGACCACGACCGACGAGGCGAGCGCGTGACGACCGCCCGCGCCTGGCAGCGCATGCTTTCCGGCCGAAGGCTGGACCTTCTCGATCCGTCGCCGCTCGACATCGAGATCGGCGATATCGCCCACGGCCTTGCGCGCGTGGCGCGCTGGAACGGCCAGACAGCCGGCGACCATGCCTTTTCCGTGGCCCAGCACAGCCTGATGGTCGAAGACATCTTTCGCCGCAGCAACAGGTGCAGCACCGACGACTGCCTGCTGGCGCTTCTGCACGACGCGCCGGAATATGTGATCGGCGACATGATCTCGCCGTTCAAGGCGGTGGTCGGCGGCGGCTACAAGTCCGTGGAAAAGCGGCTGGAAAGCGCCATCCACCTGCGCTTCGGTCTGCCACCACACTGCTCCAAGGAGTTGAAGGACCGCATCAAGAAGGCCGATCATGTCGCGGCCTATTTCGAAGCGACGGTGCTTGCCGGCTTCTCGGCCGAAGAGGCGCGCAAGTTCTTCGGCCAGCCGCGCGGCATTACTCGCGAGACGCTGCTGATCGACCCCTTGCCGGCAGTCGAGGCGCAGCGCCTGTTCACCGAGCGCTTCCTCGCGCTCGAGGCGCAGCGCCTGCCCGCGCGCGCGGAAATCTGACATGCCCGACATCATCGTTTCACCGCTTTCCCGCATTGCCGAAATGGCCGTCCGACACGGCTGTACGGAGATGATCAGCCTCGTTGCCAAGGGCCAGGACTTTCATCGGCCGGGCGTCATCGCCAAGGCGCGGCACCTGACGCTCGGCATGAACGACATCACCTTTGCAGGCACCGGCGATCTCGTCGCGCCGCAGGAAACGCATGTCCGGCAGATCATCGCCTTTGCGCGCGAATGGGACCGAGCGCGGCCGCTCCTCGTCCATTGCTGGATGGGCGTTTCCCGTTCGCCGGCGGCCGCGTTGATCGCGGCGCTTGCGGCCGAACCGGATCAGGAGGATGCGGACCTGGTGCAGCGGCTGCGCCACGCCTCCCCCTATGCGACCCCGAACAGCCGACTTGTCGAAATCGGCGACGGCGTGCTTGCCCGCAATGGAAGGCTGATCGCCGCGGTGCGCGCGATCGGCCGGGGTGCAGATGCCGACGGCAACGCACCCTTCGTCCTGCCGCTTGCTTCCGAAGGAGCAGCCGTTGCCGATTGAGACGCAGCCGACGACCGTCGAGATCGGCCTCAATGCGGCGATCGTCGCCGTCGTCAACCGCAGCCCGCGCATCCTCGCCGTCAGCGAAACCGACGGGGACGCGCGCGACAGCCTGCCCTTCGGCCCCTTCGATCCGGCGCTCCACCGGACCTTTGAGACGAGCCTGCGCGATCGCGTCGAAAAGCGCACGGCGCTGAAGCTCGGCTACATCGAGCAGCTCTACACCTTCGGCGATCGCGGCCGGCAGCGGCTGCCGGGCGAAGAAGGCAAGCACATGGTCTCGGTCGGCTACTTGGCACTGACGAGAACCGATGCCGAAAACACCGAGCGGCTGGCCGAAGCCGGCGCGCACTGGCGCGACTGGTACGGCTACCTGCCCTGGGAAGACTGGCGGCACGGCCGCCCGGCGGTGCTCGATCAGGCGATCCTGCCAGCACTTGCCCGCTGGGAGACCGGTGTGTCCGGCGACGAGCAAGCCGTCCGGATTGCCGGGCGCCGGGCACGCATTCGCCTGGCCTTCGGCCTCGGCGATTTTCCCTGGGACGAGGAACGGGTGCTGGAACGCTACGAGCTGCTCTACGAGGCAGGGCTCGTGCCCGAGGCGATCATCGACGGCCACGGCAACGGCCAAGACATTCTGACGGTCGGACTGGCGATGCGCCACGACCACCGCCGTATCGTCGCGACCGCGATGGCAAGGCTGCGCGGCAAGATCAAGTACCGGCCGGTCGTCTTCGAACTGATGCCGCCCGAGTTCACGCTGACCGATCTGCAGGCGACCGTCGAGGCGATCTCCGGACGCCATCTGCACAAGCAGAATTTTCGTCGTCTCGTCGAAGGCGCCGAGCTGGTGGAGCCGACCGGCATGACGCTGTCTTCCACCGGCGGACGCCCGGCGGCACTCTTCCGCTTCCGCCGCCAGATCCTCGACGAACGCCCTGCCCCGGGGCTCAAGGTCGGCGGACGATGACGGCAGTACCGACCCCCGAAAGGCGGATCGGCACCTAAAAACATCCGGCAGAACGCCCTACATGTGCGGGGATGATGTTATAATCGGCGCAGCGGGACGCGACCGAACTTTCGCCGCCCGCCGCTGAGCGATACGGCGTTTACGACCGAGGTGACAACCCATGCTGCTCGTACTGACCCTGCTTACGTCGCTGCTCGGCACCTCGCCCCAATCGGGAACCGACGAGAAGCCGAAGATGCCCGACTACTTCAAGAACCAGCAGGGCGGCGGCATGCAGCCGCAGACAACCATCTGCAACCTCAACAGCCAGGACCTGAACGGCCAGTTCCGAACATGCCGCTATGACTGCGGCACGCAGATTACCGTCGGCGAACGCTTCTCCTGCCCGTTCATCATGCAGCGTTGACGTTCAGGATCTGGGTTAGCTTTTTGAACAGACGCAGCTCCGGACGGGAACCGCTTCGCACTCTTCCTGGAGTTGACCTGTTGTTAGCGCAACTCCGGACGGAAAACCGCTTCGCACTTTTCCTGGAGTTGCTTATCTTCCGATCACCACATCAAGGCCGATATCGAGCGTCGGGGCAGCCATGGTGATCTTCGAGGTCGAGATGTAGTCGACGCCGCTCTCGGCGATTGCCCGCACCGTATCGATCCTGACGTTGCCTGACGCTTCCAGCCGCGTCCGGCGGGCATCGACCGCGTAGGCATTGGGGGAGAGCTGCCAAAACGCGCGATTGACCGCGACGGCCTCGCGGAGCAACTCCGGTCCCATATTGTCGAGCAGGATCACATCCGGTTGGGCCGTCAGCGCCTCGCGCATCTGGTCGAGGCCATCGACCTCGATCTCGATCTTGACGAGATGGCCGCAATAGGCGCGCGCCGCATGGACGGCGCTTGCGACGCCGCCGGAAACGGCGATGTGGTTGTCCTTGATCAGCACGGCGTCATCGAGCCCATAGCGATGATTGGAGCCGCCGCCGAGGCGCACGGCGTATTTCTCCAGCGCGCGCAGCCCGGGAATGGTCTTGCGGGTGCAGCAGACCTTCGCAGGCGTGTGGGCGACCTCGTCGGCGAATTTTGCGGTATAGGTGGCGATGCCCGAGAGGTGCATGAGGAAGTTCAAGCCGACGCGTTCGGCCGACAGCAGCCCGCGGGCGCGCCCGGAGATGCGGGCAATCGCCGTTCCCGGCGCGACCCGGTCGCCATCCGTGACCAGTGCCTCGAAGCGGATCGACGGATCGACCAGGCGGAAGGCGGCGCGCGCAAGATCCAGCCCGGCGACGACGCCCGCATCGCGCACGTTCATGCCCGCTGTTGCGCTCAGGTCCGGCCCGATGGTCGAAAGCGTGGTGATGTCGCCGGCACGGCCGAGATCCTCTATCAGGGCAGCACGCACCTGGTCCTCGATCATCAGCGCAGGCAATTCGGGGCGGAGGGCTGCGGTCATCTGCTTTTGTCCTTGAGCTTCTGTCTGTGCAAGCGGCGGGCGTGGGATCACGCCGCTTCCGTCTCCGCCAGTTCACTCGCTAGGCGGTTGGCCTCGGCGAGCGTCAGATAGGTGCGTCGGCGCCATTCCGGCCGCTCCTGCGGGCAATCGGCGCGGAAGTGGCCACCGCGGCTTTCCGTGCGGCGCAGCGCGCCGACGGCAATCAGCTTGGCGGTGGTGATGATGTTGGTGAAGCGCATGCGGCTGTTCTCGCGCTCGAGTATCGCGATTTCGCGGATCGCCTTCAAAAGGCTCTCGCGGGTGCGGATCACGCCGACGCAATCGCTCATCACCTGGCGCAGGATCTTCAGTTGCGGGCTGTCTTCGACTGTCACCGGATCGTCGTTCTCGCCGGCATTGTCGCCCCATTCGGTGAGTTGCGGCGTCGGCAATGTGCCCTTGATGTTTTCGGCGATGCGGGCCGCAAAGACCACGGCTTCGAGCAACGAGTTGGAGGCAAGCCGGTTGGCGCCGTGCACGCCGGTCGAAGTCACCTCGCCGGCAGCCCAGAGCCCGTCGATCGAGGTGCGGCCTTCGGCGTCCGTCAGCACGCCGCCCATATGGTAGTGCACTGCCGGAACCACCGGGATGGCTTGCGTCACCGGATCGATGCCGGCGGCGATGCACGAGGCATAGACGGTCGGGAACATCTCGGGGAAATGCTTGCCCACCGCCTTGGTGCAATCGAGGAGGGCGCCGCGGCCGGCCTGAACCTCGGCGAAGACACCACGCGAAACGATGTCGCGCGGCGCAAGCTCGCCGTCCGGGTGGATGTCGAGCATGAAGCGATGGCCGGCAGCGTTCAGAAGGTGAGCACCGTCACCGCGAAGCGCCTCGGTCGCGAGCGGCGCCGGGTCCTTGCCGATATTGATCGCGGTCGGGTGGAACTGCACGAATTCCGGATCGGCGATGATCGCGCCAGCGCGGGCGGCCATGCCGACTCCCTGGCCGCAGGCTTCCCACGGATTGGTGGTGACAGCATAGAGATGGCCGACGCCGCCGGAGCAGAGCACCACGGCGCGGGCTGGAAACGACACGCGCTTCTTCGACTGGCCGGCATCCGGCCGCGCGATGACACCGGAGATGAACCGGCCTTCGCGGACCAGTTCCTCGACTACATAGCCTTCGATCACGCGGATCGACGGCGTGCGGCGGACGGCTGCGATCAAGGCTTCCATGATTGCCTTGCCGGCCATGTCGCCCTTGACGCGGACAATGCGGCGCTCGGAATGGGCCGCCTCGCGCGAGAGCAGCAGCTTGCCCTCGAGGTCGCGGTCGAAGGGCACGCCATATTCGAGCAGATCGTGAATGCGCGCCGGGCCCTCGGCCACCATCATGCGCGTCATCTTCTCGTCGACGATGCCGGCGCCGGCCGCAAGCGTGTCGGCGACGTGCTTTTCGAAGGTGTCGCCGGGGCTCATGGCGGCGGCGATGCCACCTTGGGCCCAGGCCGAGGAAGCGCCGTGGCCGATCGGGGCTGCGGCCAGAATGGTCACCGGCCTCGGGCTGAGCTTCAGCGCGCAGAAGAGCCCGGCCAGGCCACCGCCGACGATGACAATGTCGTCAATCCCGTTGAAGGATTGCGGGCGGAAATGGTCGGTCAGCATGATTCATTCTCCTCCAATGCGCATGCCTGCGTCCGGGATACCGCCCGGCCGAAATTGTTACTTCTTGAGGTTCACCATGCGTTCGACCGCCAGGCGGGCCCGATCGGCGATCGCGGGGTCGACGAGCACCTCCTCCGTCATGGTCAGCAGGCTGTCGAGGATCTTCGGCAGCGTGATGCGCTTCATGTGCGGACAGAGATTGCACGGCTTGACGAACTCGACGCCCTCGATCTCGGCCTGGATGTTGGACGCCATCGAGCATTCGGTGACGAGCAGAACCTTCGAGGGGCGGTTGTCCTTGACATAGTTGATCATGCCCGAGGTCGAACCGGCGAAGTCGCAGACGGCGATCACGTCCGGATGGCATTCCGGATGGCCGATGATCTCGATGCCGGGATTGGCTTCCTTGTAGGCCAGCAGCTCGGCGGCGGTGAAGCGCTCGTGCACCTCGCAGTGGCCCTTCCAGGTCAGGATCTTCTTGTTGGTCTGGCGCGCCACGTTCATCGCCAGATATTCGTCCGGGATGCACAGCACCGTGTCTGACTCCAGACTCTCGACGACATCGAGCACGTTCGACGAGGTGCAGCAGATATCGGTCTCGGCCTTCACGTCGGCGGACGTGTTGACATAGGTGACGACGGGGACGCCGGGATAGCGCTGCTTCAGCAGGCGGACATCGGCGCCGGTGATCGATTCCGACAGCGAGCAACCGGCCTTGGCGTCGGGGATCAGGACCGTCTTTTCCGGGCTCAAGAGCTTGGAGGTTTCGGCCATGAAGTGCACGCCGCACTGGATGATGATCTCAGCATCGACCTTGGCGGCGTCACGCGCCAGCTGAAGTGAATCGCCGACGATATCGGCGACGCAATGGAAGATGTCGGGCGTCTGATAGTTATGCGCGAGGATGACGGCGTTGCGCTCCTTCTTCAGCCGGTTGATGGCGTGAACATAGGGCGCATAGACCGGCCACTCGATCGCCGGGATGAAGTCCTTGACCTTCTCGTAGAGGTGCTCGGTCTCGCGCGCGACGGCCGGCGTGAAGGCGAGTTCGGGCCTTTCGATGATGCCGAAGCGCTCGGCGGCGCTGACAAAGACCGGTTTCGCCACGGCCGCGGTGCAGGGTGCAAGGCGCGTCATCGACATCTCCTCTCCGCCCCTCTTCCTGGGCGGGTTTTCAATTATGCTCAAACTGAGCATAATTGAACCAAAACAAAAGCGGCAAAGCCGCATGGGTTGATTTAGAAAGTTTTGTGACAGAATTCAAGAATGGAAGCGCCGGTTTTCGCGGCGCTTCCGATTTTGCTTCGCGATCAGGCCAGAGCCGGCCGCGCGACGCCCTTTTCCTCGATCGGCCAATGGACGATCGCCGCAAAGATGCCGAGCGCCACGCCGAGCCACCACACCGGATCGTAGGAGCCGAAGTGGTCGTAGAGGTAGCCGCCCATCCAGACGCCCAGGAACGAGCCCACCTGGTGCGAGAGGAAGACGATGCCACCAAGCAGGCCGAGGTGCCGCGTGCCGAACATGATGGCGACGAGTGCGTTGGTCGGCGGCACGGTCGAAAGCCACAGCAGGCCCATGACGATCGCGAAAACGATGACGGAGACCGGCGTCTGCGGCAGCAGCAGGAAGGCCGTGACCGCCACCGAGCGGGCGATATAGATCAGCGCCAGGAAATAGGGCTTCGAATAGTGCTGAGCGATAATGCCAGCCGACAGGGAGCCGATGATATTGAAGAACCCGATCAGCGCCAGCGCGATCACCGCGTAACGCGCGTCGATGCCGATATCGCCGATATAGGCCGGGAAATGCGCGGTGATGAAGGCAACCTGGTAGCCGCAGACGAAGAAACCGGAGACCAGGAGCAGGTAGCTCTTGTGGCCAAGCGCCTCCTTCAGCGCCTCGCCGATCGACTGCTTGTACTGCGCCTCGCTCTGACGACCGGAAGAAGCGTTGCCGCGCAGCGGGATCGCGAAGAACGGCACCAGCAGCATGAGGACGCCCAGATAGACCAGGCTGTCCGACCAACCATAGGCCGAGATCAGCCCCTGGCTCAAGGGCGCAAACAGGAACATGCCGGCCGAGCCCGCCGCCGTGCAGATCCCGAAGGCGAGCGAGCGCTGATGCGGCGTGACATTGCGCGCGAAGGCGGAGAGCAGGATGCCGAAGGAGCCGGAGCCCACCGCCATGCCAACGAGAACGCCGCCGCCGATGTGCAGCCAGATCGGCGCATTGGCAAAGGCCATGATGAAGAGGCCCGCAGCGTAGAGAAGGCCCGACATGGCGAGCACCCGCCAGGTGCCGAACTTGTCCGCAATCGCGCCGAAGAAGGGCTGGCTCAAGCCCCAGCAAAGGTTCTGCAGCGCCATGGCAAGGCCGAAGGTCGTCCGGTCCCAGCCGGTATCGGCGAGCATCGGCAACTGGAAAAAACCCATCGCCGAGCGCGGGCCGAAGGTGAGCATCGCAACGATCGAGCCGGCAGCAATGATCAGCCAGGGCATCTCCTGGCGGGCACTGGACGGCGCGGATGCTCCGGAAACAGCGGACATGGAATCTCTCCAATTGATGGAGCGCGATCCTAGGCGGCTGCTAAAACAGATAAAAGCCAATTAAATTGACGCCGCAATCACCGGAATTGATGCCTTGATCAAGCGGCGCTGCGGAACCGGTCGCGAAATTGTCTCGGCGTCATGCCCTTGGCCGCCTTGAACTGGCGATTGAAGTTGGCAAGCGAACGATAGCCGACGGCATCGGCGATATGGGCGATCGAGCGCGCCGACCCACTGAGCAGCGCGCAGGCCTCGCCGATCCGCAGGCGCATCAGATATTCCGAGACCGGCATGTTGAGGTGGCGCAGGAACAGGCGATGCAGGCCGGAAAGGCTGAGCGCGGCCAGATCCGCGAGTTCGTCCATCGACGGGTTTTCGGCGTAATGCAGGTGGATATGGTCGAGCACGCGGTCGAGGCGGCCACGGTCGACCGATCGGCCCGACGGCGTGACGACCCGGCTCGACAGTGGTGTTACCGCCTGCCCGCGCGCCAGGATCGTCAGCATCGACAGGACATCCGGCAGGCGCTCCTCCGGCGCCAGCCGGCGCAGCCCTTCGAACAGCGGTCGCACGCGCGCGGCCACTTCCGGCGTGAACTGCAGCCCGGGGGCCGAACGCTCGAACATCGCCTTGACGCCTGCGAGTTCGACGAAGCCCTCCTCCAGGCGCTCCACCCATTCCGGATGGAACCAGAGCACCAGCGCCACGTGCGGTTCGGCCTCGTCGACCTTGCCTTGGGAGTGCCAGGTGTGCGGCAGGTTGGAGCCGACCAGCACGAGATCGCCGTCGTCATAGGCGCCGATATGGTCACCGATGAAGCGCTGGCCGCGCGAGTTGAGCGTCAGCGTCAGTTCGAACTCCGGATGGTGGTGCCATTGGAACGGGATGGCATCGTCGAGCCGGCGGTCGAGCAGGATCGATGAGGCATTGGTCGGCCTCGAAATCTTCTGCAAAACAGCCTTCATATTGCGCTCTCACCCCTGCACAGGCCAGAATAGTATCAATTTTGTCAGGCTGCGTGCAACAGCAGCAGCAGTGAAAGGTCTAGGTTTCTCATCACCAACCAACCTTCCCGAGGCGAGGAGATACCCATGCAGCCACTCAGAGACAGCCACCCGACAGCGGCCCATTCCGACATTCAACTGAAGGACATCCGGAAGCGGCTGCCGTTACGCGTGCTTTCGGAAGCGGACTGGCAGCACTGGGTCACCAAGGGCTACGTCATCGTCCGTCAGGCGGTGCCGCCGGCCAATGTCGAGCGCCTCGTCGACCTGCTCTGGCGCTTCGACGAAAAGGATCCGGCCGATCCTTCAACCTGGTATGCGCCACAGCGGCGCGAACACAAGATGAAGGAACTCAACAACACCGGCATGCTGGAGATCTACAATCACCAGTATCTCTGGGACAACCGCCAGGAGCCGCGCATCTATGGCGCCTTCGTCGACATCTGGGATCGCGAGGACCTGTGGGTGACGATCGACCGTGCCAACCTCAACCCACCGAAGAAGGTCAAGGGCAACCCCAACGGTTTCATCCACTGGGACGTCGACACCACGATCCGGCCGCTGCCGATCGGCGTCCAGGGCGTGCTCAGCCTCAAGAAGCAGGACGGTGACGTCGGCGGCTTCCAATGCGTGCCGGAGCTGTTCGAAAACTTCGAAAGCTGGGAGAAGACGCAGGCCGCCGATCGCGATCCGATGCACCCCGACATGACGGGTCTTTCAACCGTCAACATCGAGATGGAGGCGGGCGACCTGATGATCTTCAACAGCCTGCTTGCCCACGGCGTGCGGCCGAACCATTCCGACGGCCGCGTGCGGATGGCGCAGTACATCTCGATGCATCCGGCGGAATGGGAGAATGTCGCCGAGCGCGAGGAGCGGGTCAGGCTGTGGCGTGAACTCGACCACCCGAAGCGTGACGCCTTTCCTGGCGATCCACGCGAATGGGAGAAGCACAACGCCTCCCCCGCCAGTCTTTCGGATCTCGGCGCCAAGCTGCTTGGCATCACGCCCTGGGCGTGAGCGCCAAGCAATTGCAGGAAAGCGCGAAACGGTATTCCGTTCGGAACGACGCCTGACTTAAGCCGAGGCACGTACCTTCATCGGCCAGCGTTCGCCACGCCGGCCGATGACCTTGACCTCATCGCCGAGCGTCACGGTGCCTTCGCTGCGCGGCACCGCATTCCAGCCGAAGAGTACGCCGGCCACGCGGCGGTCGGCCGACATGCGCTTCTCGGCCAGTCCCTGGATCGGGTTGCCGCCGATACGCTCGCCGGTGACCTGGTCTTGCGTCGTCATGATGCAGCGGGCGCAGGGTTTGACGAGATCGAAGCGAATGCCGCCGATTTCGACACTTTCCCAGAAATCCTCGTCCCAGGCGTCGTCGCAATCGACGAGGATATTGGTGCGGAAACGGTCCATGCCGACGGCTTCCTGGCCCTTTTCGACAAGCGTCCGGTTGAGATCGGCGAGCGAGCCTGTGGTCGTGATCAGGATCGGGAAGCCGTCAGCAAAGCCAACCGGCGCCGCCGCTCCAGCCCATTCGGCACCGACGAGACGTTCGGCCGAAGCGTCCATATGGGCGAGCTTGACCGGGCGGCCGAACCATGAGGAGAGGACTTCGTCCGTCGCTTCGTCCGACACGGCGGCATCGACCTCGCTGCCCCAGACGACGACATTCAGCCGGCGATCGGGATCAAAGCGAACCGAGACCTCCCTGTCACCCATCTTCAGACGCACGCCGCCTTCGATGTGATTGGCCTCGACCTGTGCCAGCGGCTGCAACTCGCGCTGGGTGATGAAGCGACCATCCGGCTCGATCAGCATGAAGCGCCGGTCGCCCTCGACGCCGTCGAGATGGATCGAGACCGTCTCGCGGGCAATGGCGCGGCCGCTCTTCAGCGGATGAATGTTGAGACCGATCACCTTCATGGCGCTTCCTTCGTGTTCAGAAACTGATTCATGCGCCTGACGATCCGATTCACCAGGCGGCTGCAATCCGTTGAAAGGCCTAGATCATTTCTCGGTTCGAGGGAAACGGAGAAATGTTCCGGTGCAATCTGCGCGCCCGATGCCGCGCAGAAAACCTGATCCGGCTCTAGATCTCGTCCAGCATCATCGCAAGCACGTCGCGCAGCCGCTGCTCGCGTTCCCGCGCCAACCGGCGACCGGCCTCGGTCTTGAAGCCATCGGCCAGCCGGAAAAGCTTGACCTCGAAATGATCGATGGCGAACGCCTTGTCGTCGAGCTCCCGTGCCTCCGCCAGCGGATCGAGCGGATCGTACAGGCCGCTGCCCATGCGTCCGGCGATGTAGAAACAGCGGGCGGCACCCACCATGCCGATCGCGTCCAGCCGGTCCGCATCCTGGAGGATCTTCGCCTCCAGCGTTTCCGGCGGGATGTTGGCGGAGAAGCTGTGCGTCAGGATGGCGTGTGCCACGGCGGCGGTTTCTCCCACATCCCAGCCGAGACCTCGCAGAATTCCGGTCGCCTTGTCCGCCGCCAGTCGCGATGCCTCGGCGCGCAAGGGCGAATTCTTTTCGACCGAAACGCAATCATGCAGCAATACGGCGGCGGCGAGCAGACCTGCATCACCGCCCTCTTCCGCCTGGATGCGCGCGGCATTCTTCCAGACGCGGATCAGATGCGCGGCGTCGTGCGAGCCGTCATCGGCGGCAAAGGCGTGCGGCAGCAACGCAGCCGCCAGGTCCTCGTGCGGCGCGAAGGCGGCCGCGAGCTTCGAAATCTCTGTCATGATGTCCTATTGCAGTTCGGCAGGCTTTGCCGGCGCCGTCGGTGTGGCGCCGACGCCGGACAGGATCTTCTGGTAGAAGAGCCCTATTCCGATCAATACCCCGCCAAGGCCGATGAAGGACAGGGCCCGCAGGAAACCTTCCAGGTTCGACATATCGATCAGGAAGACCTTGAGGACGGCGACGAAGACGAGAACGGCCGAGGCGATGCGGATGCTCTTGGCATGGAAGCGCGAGCCGAGCACGAGCAGCAGCACGCCGAGCAGCAGCCAGACGACCGAATAGGTGTAGGTCTCCCCCTGCAGGAATCCCTTCCAGTCCGCGATGTTTTCCCCCTGCCACGCGCGGCGTACCGTGAGGCTTGCCCAGGCGAACGCAAGCACCGCGCCGCTGACGGCAAGCGCCATGACATAGGGCAAGGGCCGCTTGTCGCGTGCATACCAGGCGAGCCCCGCATAGCCGAGCCCCGGCAGCAGATAGCCGATCAGGAGCAGATCGAAGAAGGGGATACGCCCCAGCAGCTCGCCGCTGACATAGGGGTTGAGGCCAAAGAGATGCGCCGAGAGCACCGACAGCATCGACAGTACGCCGAGCCCCATGCCGCCATAGCGGAACACCGGGCTTGGCGACTTCATGTCGAGGCTGATGAAAATGGCCGAGGCGCCGATGGCCAGCAGCGTGTAGATCGACTGTTCGCCGAGCGTCGGCACCGAACTGTCGAGCACGCCGCCGTTCATCGCATGGCGCACCAGGATCGCGAGCGTCAGAAGCACGAAGAGGCTGGCCAGCGCCTGCAGCAGGTTGCGCACCCGCGTGTCGGGCCAGGATCTCAGGAAATAGGCGGAGCCTGCAAGCAGTGCGGCGGGCATGCCGTAGCCCGGCAGCAGCGCGTTGAAGACGGGCGTGGTGCCGAGATTGCCAGCACCGACGATCGTCGGTTCCCAGGCGATACGCCCGAGGACGACGACGGCCGCGGCACCGGTCATCCAGGGCAGTATGGGCCAGGTGCGGATGCGGGTCGCGAGCGCATAGCCCGTTCCGAGCACGGCAATCGCAAGCGTCGTGACCAGACCATCGGTCCAGGCATGCAGCGCAAGGACGAAGAAGGCGAAGGAGCCGGCGACCAGCAATCCGGCGGCCGTGTCGCGCGCCAACGCCTCGCCGTCGCGGCGATAGAGCCAATCTGCAAGCGCCAGCAGCGCGGCCCCGGCAACAAGCGAGAACAACCCATGCGGCAGGTCAAAGGCATAGTTGCCGGTCATCAGGAACGACATGGCGACGAGCGCGATCGGGACGACCGCAGCAATGCCGGCCCAGAGTGTCGCATATTGCGGATGGGTGACGAGCCGGCGCGACGGCACGAAGCCGCCGAGTGCGACGAACAGCGCTGCCAACAGCATCGCGGTGATCATGGCCGTCCGCCCGGGCAGAACGGTGGCGGGCATGGCATCCGCGAGCGACGGATCGAGATAGGCGAGCACGCCGCTCAATGCCATCAGGCTCCAGACGCCAGCGACAGCGCCGACGGCTGAAAGTACGGCGGGATAGACTGCCGTTGGCCGCAGCGCCCCAAGGATCGCCAGTCCGGCGATAACGACCGCAAACTCCACCGCCGGAAAGCGGACCGCATAGACTGCCGGGCTGACGAGGAGGAGTGCGAGCACGGTGACGACGATCGCGGCCGAAATGGAGATTGCCGCATGCGGTGGAACGAACAGGCGTTCCCATGGCCCGGCGACGGCCCGGGGTCGGGTTGTCGCTTCGGTCGGCTCCGGCATTTCGGGCCCTTCGGTCGCATCACGCGTTTCCGGCGCTTCTGCCACTGGCTCCCGTTCGAGGGCGGCCGGCCAGATCAGCCCGACGCCGGCGATCACCACGAGCAGGATGAAAGCGACCGGCCGTGCTTCGAAGGGCGATACCGCAGCGACATAGAGGAGGCCCCAGAGCCCGACGCCAACATTGGCAAGCGTCGGCACCACGGTCCAACGCCTGAGCCGCGACGCAAGCAGCGTCGCGAGCCACACGATCGCGAGAAAGCCGAAGAGAACCCAGGGGCGCGGTTCGTTGCTCGAAACCAGCGCCGGCGTGATCAGGGAGGCAAGCAGGCCGAGACCGGCAAGCGCCTGTCCGTGCAGCAGCGACAGGCCGACGGTCGCAAGCGATATCGCGGCCAGGAGCACAAAGGCCGTGCCCGTGCCGATATAGTCATAAACGCCATAGGCGGCATAGGCGACGCCAAACAGGGTGACCGCGCCGGCAGCCGTCAGGATGCCCGGGATCATCGCGTTCTGGAACTCGTTGGCGATCACGGGCACGGCGCGCCGGCGAATGACTTCGCCTGCCGCCATCAGCAGGAGACCGAACAGGGCAGCGAGCGTCAGGCGAACTGCCGGGCTCAGCAGGCCGGCATCGATCGAATATTTCACCATGAACACGCCGCCGAGTGCCAACGCGATGCCGCCGACCCAGACGGCCCACCGCGCGCCGAGGCGGCTTTCCAGGCTTTCGCTCTGCCGGGGCGCGGTTGCCACCGGCTGCGGCGCCTCCGTGCTGGCAGCGATCGCCTCGACGCCCTCGTCCGCCGTTTTCTCCGCGTCGTCGATAATCCGGGGGCCTTCGGGTGCGCTGGCCGACAGGACGGTGGCCGCGTCTTCGACCGCCTCCGCTTCCACTGGCAGTTCGGATGCGGCCGCAAGCTCCTCGGTCGCTACCGCCGCTTGAGCGCGTTCGCTCGGAGCGCCCTTCAGCGCGGCGATTTCCGCCCTCAGCGCAGCCAGTTCGGCGCCGAACCGCTCGGTCATCCGGCGATTGCCCATAAAGGTGGATAGAGCCAAGATAAAAGCAGCTAAAGCAATAAGTTCGAACATGTTTTCCCCTGGCAGTCGCAATCGGCGGCGCGCGCAACCATACAGACTTTTGCACCGCCACCAAACCTCTGCAGCACCGCAAGTCCTATCAGACGCGCAAGGGTCGCTGCAGCACTTTGATTTGCTCGGTGTCTTATCCCGAAATCGAATGAGATTTCAGGAAACATGCTGTAGACGGCCGAGCGCTGTAATCTCTTCACGGAAATGTCGCAGAACTGTCACGGGGCAGCTGGTAGAGGCGGATGAACACCGCTGCCTCGCGTGGTGGTTTCCATCGTTCAACCAGGAGACCCGATCATGGACAAGCATCTCGGCCAGACGGAAGAGACCGAATTCAAGACGCTGACGGAACGCAGGGAAGAGCTGGAGGATGTCGGCCACAACTGTTCCACCAACCCGACGATGGGCGACATCATCCATCGCCGCTTCTCGCGCCGCGCGTTCATCGGCGGCTCGCTCGCCGTCGCCGCGATTTCGACGACCGTTAGCCCGCTCGCCCTCCTGACCGCCGAAGAGGCGCGCGCCGAGGAAGGCTCGCTGTTCGACTTCACCGAGATCGAAGCCGGCGTCGACGAAAAGCACCATGTCGCCGAGGGCTATGATGCGGACATCCTGCTGCGCTGGGGCGACAAGATCTTTGCCGATAGCCCGGAGTTCGACCCGAAGAACCAGACGGCGGCCGCCCAGGAAAAGCTCTTCGGCTACAACAACGACTATGTCGGCTTCATTCCGCTCGACGGAAGTGCCGATCACGGCCTGCTCGTCGTCAACCACGAATACACCAATGCCGAACTGATGTTCCCGGCCTTCGCCAGCGTCGTGAAGGAAAAGGTGACCAAGGACGGCAAGGAAGTCGAGGAAGAGAAGGTCGTTCTCGGCGAATACTCCAAGGAGCTGGTCGACATCGAGATGGCCGCCCACGGCGGCACGATCATCGAGGTCCGCAAGGTCGACGGCAAGTGGCAACCGGTTCTTGACGGCAAGAACAACCGCCGCATCACCGTCAACACCGAGATGCAGATCACCGGCCCGGCCGCCGGCCACGACCGCCTGAAGACGCCGTCCGACCCGACCGGAAAGAAGGTGTTCGGCACGCTCAACAACTGCGCCGGCGGCGTTACCGCCTGGGGCACCTACATGATGGCCGAGGAAAACTTCAACGGCTATTTCGGTGGCGAGATCGCCGAAGACCATCCGGAATACAAGCAGCTGAAGCGGCTTGGCGCACCGGGCGGCCAGTACGAATGGGCCTCCTTCTACGACCGTTTCGACGTTTCCAAGGAGCCGAACGAAGCCAATCGCTTCGGCTGGATCGTCGAGGTCGACGCGCTTGATCCGACGTCGGTGCCGAAGAAGCGCACGGCTCTCGGCCGCTTCAAGCACGAAGGCTGCGAATCGATCGTCAACAAGGACGGCCGCGTCGTGCTCTATTCCGGCGACGACGAGCGCTACGACTATGTCTACAAGTTCGTGACCAAGGGGACCTTCAACCCTGATAATCGCGCCGCCAACATGGACCTCTTCGACGAAGGCACGCTCTACGTCGCCAAGTTCGACGAGGACGGCACCGTCACCTGGATGCCGCTTGTTCACGGTGAAGGCCCGTTGACCGAAGCCAACGGCTTTGCCTCGCAGGCCGATGTGCTGATCAACACCCGTCTTGCCTCCGACGCGCTCGGCGCCACCAAGATGGACCGTCCGGAAGACATCCAGCCGAACCCGAAAACGGGCAAGGTCTACGTCATGCTGACGAACAACACCAAGCGCAAGGCCGACGAGGTCGACGCCGCCAATCCGCGCGCCAAGAACGCCTTCGGTCATATCGTCGAGATCACCGAGACCGACGGCGACTTCGCCTCACTGAAAAGCCGCTGGGATGTTCTCTTGAAGTGCGGCGATCCGAGCGTCGCCGAAGTCGGCGCTTCGTTCTCGACCGCAACCACCAAGAACGGCTGGTTCGGCATGCCCGACAATTGCGCGATCGACACCGATGGCCGCCTCTGGGTCTCGACCGACGGCAACAACCAGAAGGAAACAGGCCGCACCGACGGCATCTGGGCGATCGACACGGATGGTGCTGCCCGTGGCACGTCGAAGCTCTTCTTCCGCGTGCCGGTTGGCGCCGAGATGTGCGGACCCTGCTTCAACCCGACGTCGGACACCTTCTTCCTGGCCGTCCAGCATCCGGGTGACGCCGGTCTTGCGACCTACGAGACCCCGGCCACGCGCTGGCCCGACTTCAAGGACGACATGCCGGTGCGTCCCGCCGTCGTCGCCGTGACCAAGCAGGGCGGCGGCCGCATCGGCTGATCACGCTGCAATAACAACGAGAACGCCGCGCACGACCGCGCGGCGTTCCTTGTTTAGGTTTGTTTTAGCGTCTGAGATTGTCGATCGGGAAGATCGCGCAGGTTTCGGTGCCGTGGGCGAGCAGCTTGCCGTTGCCGTCGCGCAGCCAGGCCTCCGACGTGGCGATGGTGCGGCCGCGATGAACGATGCGCCCTTCGCAGAAGACCTCGCCCATGCCGGGCAACAGTGGCCTGACGAGGTTCACCTTGAATTCGACCGTCGTATAGGCCTCGCCGGGCTTGACCGTGGTGAAGACGGCGCAGCCGAGCGCGGAATCCATGATCGTCGCCGTCCATCCGCCGTGTACGGTGCCGAGCGGATTGAGATGTTCCTCGGTCGGCAGTCCCTTGAAGACCACCCGGCCCTCCTCGACTTCGCTCAACCCGAACTTCAGTGTCTTCGACATCGGCGGCGCCGGCAGCTCGCCGCTCAACAGGTCCTGCATTGCCTTGAGACCGCCGTCGCGGGCGACGCGGTCGAGCGACAGGACGCCGACGCCGGATACGGACATGCCGGGATATAGCTCTTGGTACATAAATCACTCCTGGGGATCAGGCGGCTGAGGATTGCGCTTTCAGCGCCTTGAGCGCCGCATGGACGAAGCCGTCGCGCGCGGAAGATACGTCGAGGCCGCGCGGCTCATAGACGTGGCGGTGGAGGAAGAAGGCGGTCAGCCGGAAGGCGGCGGCGAGGCTGTCGTGATCGGCAGCCCTTCGCGCTTCGGCCGAAAGGAAATCCGGCAGCGCCAGCATGCGGTCGGCATAACGCTCTCCCGCCTCCCGGCAGACCGCCCTGCCCGATTTCGGCGAGACGTAGACGAGATCGGTGCGGGTGCCGGTTGCCACGCACTCTGTGAGATCGAGCCCGAAGCCGAGGTCATTGAGGACCGCGAGCTCGAAGCGCACGAACAATTCTCCGGCATCGGCCGGATCGGTCAGATGATCGACGATGACGGCGAGCGCCTCGTAGAGATGCGGATGCGGGTCACGCTCGGGAAGCAGACGCAAGAGCGCGCCGAGCGCCTGAATGCCATAGACCGATGTCGCCGTCTCCATCAGCCGGGCCGCGCGCAGTTCCACAGGCTCGATGCGGAATTCGCCCATATGCTCGTCGAGGCGGGCGCGCCATGTCACTTCCACCGAATTGCCCGGCTGCAGCACCGGCTGCATGGTGCGCGAGCGGCCAGAGCGCACCATGCCGAGATGCCGGCCATGGGTGGCGCTCATGACCTCCACGATGGCCGAGCTTTCGCCGTGCCGCCGGATCCCGAGAATGATGGCCTGGTCGCTCCATTGCATGGTTATGGCATACACCCGTGGTCGAAAGCGGATCAAGCTGTCTTGCAAGAGCAAACCGCCATTCCCGACTGTCGCCTTTCGGCCACACTCATCGGTTGCCTCATTTGCGACATGCTGTCGCCGCCCCGACGCCGTCTTTGACATTAGAACGGAAGGGCGGCAAAAGCCGTGTCTCCCGCCCGAAAATGACAATCAGCAGGATAATAAATTTCATTATGTGTGTGTCCCGGAACAGCGCCGGCCGCCTGGCGCAGCTCATCGCCCTTCTTCTCGCCACCTCGACGCTCGCAAGCTGCGTGACCACGTCGGGGCCCGCCAAGCCGAAGGGACCGGACCCATACTACGTGGCGATGTACGGCGCGCTGCCGAACGAGAAATTCCCGCTGGATGCCATCGACATCAGCAAGGTCGACAAGCGCTACCTGCGCCAGCAGGTCGCCTACCAGACGCACGAGCCGCCGGGAACGATCGTCATCGACACCCAGAACCGCTTCCTCTACCTGGTCCAGGACGGCGGCATGGCGATGCGCTACGGCATCGGCGTCGGCAAAGCCGGCCTCGAATTCGAAGGCGAGGCGCGCATCGCGCGCAAGGCCGAATGGCCGCGCTGGACGCCGACGCAGGAGATGGTGGCGCGCGAACCCGAACGCTACGGGCCGCTTGCCGGCGGCATGGAGCCCGGCGTGCGCAACCCGCTCGGACCGCGCGCGCTCTACCTTTTCCAGGGCAACCGCGACACGTTGTTCCGCATCCACGGCACGACCGAAGCCTGGTCGATCGGCAAGGCCGTGTCGAGCGGCTGCATCCGCCTGTTCAACCCCGATATCATCGACCTCTACAGCCGCGTTCCGCTCGATTCGCGCGTCGTCGTGCTGCAAGCGGAACCGCCGATGACCGAGCCTGCCGGCGGCATACCGATGGCGAGCGCCACCAATGGCGGACTGCCCCCGGTCTACTAAGACTACATTTTGCAGCGGAGGTCGGGCGCCTGCAAGGCGTCCGGCGCCGGATGAACGGCGTTAGCCTTGCGGCTCGAGCGCCGGCTTGCCGGAGAGTTCGCTGAGGTAATAGCCGTCGCGCAGGTTGATGCCGTATTCGAGCCACGCCTTCATGCAGGCCAGCATCTGCGACCAGCCTTCGCAGTTGACGTAGGAGCTCTTCTGCCCCTGCCCGTTCTCGCGCCAGCCCGTTTCGGCGATCGTCACCATCGTGGCGCCATCCTCCAGCGGCTGGAAGCGCATCTCCACACGGGTCTGGTAGGCGTCCTCGCCGTCGGCGACCATGGCGCCCCAGCGAAAGACGATCCGATCATTCGGTTCGACCACCTCGACCTCGACCGGTACCTCGCCCCACCAGGTCACGGTCGCGCCGGCGACCAGCGGCCCGCTGATGCCGCCGAGCGTCACGAAATAGCGGCTGAGCTGATCCGGATTGACGACGGCATCAAAGACCTCTGCGACAGGGCGACCGATCCGTCCATTCACACGAAATTCAAAGGGCATGGCATATTCCTCCTGTCGAGGCCAACGAGAATATGTTATAGAAACGCAACATGTCAACCGATTCGAAAGACGACCTGGTTTTCAAGGCGCTCGCCAACGGGCTGCGCCGCCAGATGCTCGACGCCATGCAGCAGGAGCCGCAGACCACCGGCATGCTCTGCGAGCGCTTCAGCAATCTTGACCGTTGCACGGTCATGCAGCACCTGAAGGTTCTCGAGCAGGCCGAACTCGTGCTCGTCCGCCGCGAGGGGCGTGAGCGCTGGAACCATCTGAACGCGTTGCCGATCCAGGCGATCCATGATCGCTGGATCAGCCAGTATGCCGGCCATGCGATGTCGATCCTGTCCACCCTGCAACAGGACCTCGACCGGTAACCAGACCGACGGTTTCAGCTTTCAATCGATCGGCTTTCTTCGTATGAACGGCCGACATGCAAATTGGGGACATCGTCGTGCGCTACCTCATCACCGGCACCGCAGGCTTCATCGGCTTTCATCTCGCCAAGCGGTTGATCGACGAAGGGCATTTTGTGGTTGGCTTCGATGGCATGACCCCCTATTACGACGTGACGCTGAAAGAGCATCGGCATGCGATCCTCGCCCGTTCGAACGGCTTCAAGCCGGTCGTCGGCATGCTGGAGGACAGGGACGCGCTACGCCGGGCCGCCGAGCTCGCCGAGCCCGAAGTCATCATCCATCTCGCCGCCCAGGCGGGCGTGCGCTACAGCCTCGAGAACCCGAAGGCCTATGTGGATTCCAATCTGGTCGGCTCCTGGAACATGCTGGAACTGGCGCGGGAGCTTAACCCGAAGCACCTGATGCTGGCTTCGACCTCCTCGATCTACGGCGCCAACGAGAAGATCCCGTTTGCGGAAACCGACCGCGCCGACGAGCCGATGACACTCTATGCCGCTACCAAGAAATCGATGGAGCTGATGGCGCACAGCTATGCCCATCTCTACAAGGTGCCGACGACCGCCTTCCGCTTCTTCACCGTCTACGGCCCCTGGGGCCGGCCCGATATGGCGCTGTTCAAGTTCGTCGATGCCATTCACAAGGGGCAGCCGATCGACATCTACGGCGAAGGCCGCATGAGCCGCGACTTCACCTATATCGACGACCTCGTCGAGGGCATTCTCAGGCTTTCCCATGTCGCGCCGGCGGAGGAAAACCGCGCGCCTCGAGAAAAGGCCGAGGACACGCTGTCACGCCAGGGACCATTCCGCGTGGTCAACATCGGCGGCGGCCAGCCGGTCGAACTGATGACCTTCGTCGAAACGGTCGAAAAGGCCGTCGGCAAGCCGGCGGTGCGCAACATGCTGCCGATGCAGCAGGGCGACGTGCCGCGCACCTATGCCTCCCCCGACCTTCTCGAAGCGCTGACCGATTTCAAGCCCTCGCTTCCTGTCGAAGAGGGCGTGGCGCGCTTCGCTGCCTGGTACAAGGATTACTACAAGGCGAGCCGGTGAACCGCTCACCAGCTACTCACTACTGAGTATTCTGCTGGCGGGACGGCTTGCCTTAAGCGAAATCGAGCATAAATGGGTGTGAACCTGAGCGCATAAGCAATTGCAAAAATACACATTTGCACGTTGTATGATCTGAGCTCGCGATGGGACACAACAAAGGAAAGAGCCTATGAAAATCACGATGATCGGCGCCGGCTATGTTGGCCTTGTTTCCGGCGTGTGTTTTGCGGATTTCGGTCACGACGTCGTCTGCCTCGACAAGGACGAGAGCAAGATCGACGCCTTGATGCAGGGCCGCATCCCGATCTTCGAACCCGGTCTCGACCAATTGGTGGCAAGCAACGTCGCTTCAGGTCGACTCACCTTCACGACCGATCTCGTTGCGGCTGTCGCTGACAGCGACGTCATCTTCATCGCGGTCGGCACCCCGTCGCGGCGCGGTGACGGCCATGCCGACCTTTCCTATGTCCATGCCGCTGCCCGCGAGATTGCCGAGAACCTCAAGGGGTTCACCGTGATCGTGACGAAATCGACCGTTCCGGTCGGCACCGGCGACGAGGTTGAGCGCATCATCCGCGAAACCAATCCGGACGCCGATTTCGCCGTCGTCTCCAACCCGGAATTCCTGCGCGAAGGGGCGGCGATCGAAGACTTCAAGCGGCCCGACCGCATCGTCATCGGCCTGGCCGACGACGATGCGCGGGCGCGCGAGGTGATGACCGAGGTCTACCGCCCGCTCTACCTCAACCAGTCGCCGCTCGTCTTCACGTCGCGCCGAACGTCGGAACTGATCAAATATGCAGGCAACGCCTTCCTGGCGATGAAGATTACCTTCATCAACGAGATGGCTGATCTGTGCGAGCGGGTCGGCGCCAATGTCCAGGACGTGGCCCGCGGCATCGGCCTTGACGGCCGCATCGGCTCGAAGTTCCTGCACGCAGGGCCAGGCTATGGCGGCTCATGTTTCCCGAAGGACACCTTGGCGCTGGTCAAGACGGCACAGGACTATGACAGCCCGGTTCGACTGGTCGAGACGACGGTGGCCGTCAACGACAACCGCAAGCGGGCGATGGGACGCAAGGTGATCGCGGCGACCGGCGGCGACGTGCGCGGCCGCAAGATCGCAATCCTCGGCCTCACCTTCAAGCCGAACACCGACGACATGCGCGACAGTCCGGCGATCGCGGTCGTCCAGACGCTGCAGGATGCCGGCGCCCATGTCATCGGATATGACCCGGAAGGCATGGAAAACGCGAAGAAGGTCATCGACGGGATCGACTATGCCAGCGACCCCTACGAGGCCGCCAACGAAGCCGACGCGCTGGTGATCGTTACCGAGTGGAACGAGTTCCGCGCCCTTGATTTCCGTCGCCTGAAGACCGTGATGAAGACGCCCATTCTCGTCGACCTCCGGAACATCTACCGCCAGGACGAGGTGGTGAAGCACGGCTTTACCTATTCGAGCGTCGGCCGGTCGAACTGATCGTCGGCTTCTCGCAAAGCCTAGGCTTTCGGCATCGGCAGCGCCGGCAAGGTCTCCCAGCTCTTGCCGGCGAGAATGACGCAGCTTCGACCGTTGACGTCGGTGACGATCAGCGTCCAGCTGCCATTGTCGGCGGCATAGACCTCCAAGATGGCCTGCGGATTGATCTGGGCGGTCGCGGCCGGCTTCTCCCGGTACTGCCGCGCCAGAAACGCGATCACCTCGGATCGCTCGGCGCAATTGATCGGGGTTTGCGAGACTGCTGGAACGGGGCGGGCCGTGACGCCGGCGAGAAGAAGTGCTGCCAGCGCGAGACCGCGGAACGCCTTGCGTATCATAACGCAACTCCTTTCACCGGGAGCCCGGCGGAGGAGATTCCGCTGACGTGTTCCGCCGCCGACCGGCCGCTACATCGGCACCGCACTCAGGAACGTCAAACAGGTGCCGCCACAAGAAGAGTATGGCGGAAAGCCTGCCTTATTACAATTATCTAATTTATAAATCATGCCATCGGGACACCGAGGTGCCCCGACGGCAATGGCTCATTTGCGCTTCATCGCTTCCATCAGCGCCGCACCGAAGGCGCCCTGAGATGGCGCCTGCGGCTTTTGCTGCGGCCGCGCCGGCGCAGTACCGCGGTTGTTGCCGTTCGGCGCGCTCCCCCGGGCCTCACGGCCGGTCTCGGCGCCACCATCCTTGCGCATGGTCAGGCCGATCCGCTTGCGAGGTACGTCCACTTCGGTAACACGAACCTTCACCACATCGCCGGCCTTTACCACCTCATGCGGATCCTTGACGAAGCGATCCGCGAGCTGCGACACGTGCACGAGGCCGTCCTGATGGACGCCGATATCGACGAAGGCGCCGAAGGCGGCGACATTGGTGACGGTGCCTTCGAGCTGCATGCCGACCTTCAGGTCCTTGATGTCGTCGATACCGTCGGCAAAGGTCGCGGTCTTGAAGCTCGGGCGCGGGTCGCGGCCCGGCTTTTCCAGTTCCGCGAGAATGTCCTTGACCGTCGGCAAGCCGAAGCGCTCGTCGACGAAGGCCTTCGGGTCAAGGCTCTTCAACGCAGCACTGTCGCCCATCAGCGCACGCACGTCGCGACCACAGGCAGCAACGATCTTCTTGGCAACCCCATAGGCCTCCGGATGGACCGAGGAGGCGTCGAGCGGTTCCTTGCCGCTCGGAATGCGCAGGAAGCCCGCGCATTGCTCGAAGGTACGCGCGCCGAGCCGCGGCACGTTCAGCAGCTCCTTGCGGCTCGCAAACGGGCCAGTCGCGTCGCGATGGGCGACGATCGCCTCGGCCGAGGATTTCCCGAGGCCGGACACACGCGCAAGCAGCGGCGCCGAGGCGGTGTTGACGTCGACACCGACGGCATTCACCGCGTCTTCGACAACCGCGTCCAGCGACCGGCTGAGCTTCGACTGGTCGACATCGTGCTGGTATTGGCCGACGCCGATCGACTTCGGCTCGATCTTCACGAGTTCGGCCAGCGGATCCTGCAGGCGGCGGGCGATCGAAACTGCACCGCGCAGCGAAACGTCGAGACCGGGAAACTCCAGGGCGGCCGTTTCGGAGGCCGAGTAGACCGAGGCGCCGGCTTCCGAAACGATGACCTTGGTCGGCTTCGGCGCCGGAAGCTGCTGGAGCATATCGGCCACGAGCTTTTCCGTTTCGCGGCTGCCGGTGCCGTTGCCGATGGCGATCAGCTCCACCTTGTGCTTGCGAACGAGCGACGCCAGTTCGGCCTGGGTGCCGCGCACGTCGTTTTTCGGCGGGAACGGATAGACGGTCGTCGTCTCCAGCAGCTTGCCCGTGCCGTCGACGATGGCGACCTTGACGCCGGTGCGGATGCCCGGATCGAGCCCCATCGTCGCGCGCGAGCCCGCGGGTGCCGCCAGCAGCAGGTCCTTGAGGTTGCGGGCAAAGACGTGGATCGCCTCCTCTTCGGCGCGCTCGCGCAGTTCGCGCATCAGATCGAGCGACAGCGACATCGAGAGCTTCACGCGCCAGGTCCAGCCGATCATTTCGGCGAGCCATTTGTCGCCCGGCAGCTGGGCGCCGACGGTGTAGGCGGCGGCGATCATGCGCTCGACCGGCTTGACCGGCGATGTATCGTCCTGGTCGACGACGATGTCGACGGAGAGCACCTCCTCGTTCCAGCCGCGCAGCATGGCAAGCGCCCGGTGGCCCGGGGTCGTCGCCCAGCGCTCGGAATGATCGAAGTAGTCGGAGAACTTGGCGCCCGCCTCCTGCTTGCCGTCGACGACCTTGGCGCGCAGGAAGGCGGCGCCCTTCATGTGGTTGCGCAGCCGGCCGAGCAGATCGGCATTCTCGGTCATGCCTTCGGCAATGATGTCGCGCGCGCCATCGAGCGCCGTCTTCACGTCGGGCACGTCCGCGGTCAGGAAGGCGGCGGCGCGATCGGCCGGCGCAACCGCGCGGTCGGCAAGGATCGCCTCGGCGAGAGGTCCAAGCCCACGCTCGCGCGCGATCTCGGCCTTGGTGCGGCGCTTCGGCTTATAGGGCAGATAGATGTCCTCGAGCTCCGCCTTGGTTTCGACGGCGGCGATCTTGGCTTCGAGTTCGGCGGTCAGCTTGTCCTGCCCGCGGATCGATTCGAGGATCGACGCCCGGCGCGCCTCGAGTTCGCGCAGATAGGTCAGCCGTTCCGAAAGCACACGCAGCTGCGTATCGTCGAGCCCGCCGGTCACTTCCTTGCGGTAGCGCGCGATGAACGGCACCGTTGCGCCCTCGTCGAGCAGCTCGACCGCTGCAACGACCTGCGATGGTGTCGCCTTGATTTCGCTGGCGATGATGGCGGCGATAGATTTTGCGGGGCTGGCCATAGGGGAGTTCCGTCTTTGCTGTTTGGTCGGCGACCATAAAGGCGCAGACCTTGAAGGCCAAGTGAAGGCCTTCGGCGGAAAACCGGAACTCCACAGAAGATGGATCGGCCGCCCCGCTTTCAGGCGGAACGGCCGAGGATTCAGCACGCCATGGCGGCAGGCTCGACATGCTCTTGTTCAGGCACGACGTCCCAGGTGTTGACGGGTTCAAGCGGCGGCCGGCGCTTTTCGAACTCGATCAATTGCCGTTCCCTTTCCTCGATATAGCCGCGCGAGACCGGCACCGCACCGAGAGACGGCGAGATCTGCAGCTGGAAGATGAAATGCTTGTCGTAGAGGAAAGCCGTCTCCGACGCGGCCAGATAGAACTCCCACATGCGGAAGAACCGCTCGTCATAGAGCTTGATCGCCTCTTCGCGTCGGGCGACGAAGCGCTCGCGCCAAGCCCGGAGCGTCCAGGCATAGTGCATCGGCAGCACTTCGACATCCTTCACCAGCAGCCGCGTGCGCTCGACCGAGGGCAGAACCTCCGAAAGCGCCGGAATGTAGCCGCCTGGGAAGATGTACTTCTCGATCCACGGGTTGGTGGCCCAGGGCTTGTAGATCTGGCCGATCGAGTGCAGCAGCATGACGCCGTCCGGTTTCAACAGCTCCTTCATCTTGTCGAAGAAGTTGCCGTAGTTGCCGATGCCGACATGCTCGAACATGCCGACCGAGACGATGCGGTCGAACTGCCGACCTTGCAGCGTGCGGTAGTCCTGCAGTTCGAAGCGGACCCGATCGGAGAGCCCGCGCCTGGCGGCACGATCGCGCGAAACCTTCAGCTGCTCTTCGCTGAGCGTGATGCCGGTGACCTCCACTCCGGAGGATTCGGCCAGATACATCGCCATGCCGCCCCAGCCGGAGCCGACCTCGAGCACCTTCTGGCCCGGTTCGAGCAGGAGCTTTGCTGCGACGTGCCGTTTCTTGGCGAGTTGGGCGGCATCCAGCGATATGCCCCGCGGCTGAAAATAGGCGCAGGAGTATTGCCAGTCCTCATCGAGGAACAGATTGAAGAGCTTGCGATCGAGATCATAGTGATGGGCGACATTGTGCCGGTTGCGATTGACCGGCAGGCGGCTTACCACCTGTTGGCGCAGGACATGCCAGAGCGCCGTCAACGTATTGGTCGCCGTTACCGCGTTCTCGAGCCCGTTCTTTTTCACGATCGAGATCACGTCAAAGATGTCGCCCTTTTCGATGACGACACGCCCGTCCATGTACAATTCACCGAAGCGAAGCCCGGGATCCCGAACGATCGCCGCCTCCGCCTCCGCATCGACGATGCGGATTGATGCCGGCTTTCCGCTGCCGTCACCCAGTTGCACTTCTTCACCGGAAGAAAAGACAACCGCCAGGTTACCGTTGCGCACCAGACGGCGAAGCATTGTCAACAACGCTGCATTCATATCTCACCCCTACCAGACCGACCTGTCGTGTCCTGGTGCATGAGAGATGCGAAGGGTCGGCTCCTTCGGGGCTTCCGGAGTAGTGGCGCAGGGCGCATCGGGAACAGGCGCCAGCGCGTCCGGAAGCGGCGAGAACCGGCACGGGCATAGCCTCACGGGTATCCGGCGGGCACATCTGGCTCCTCGTGCGTGCATCGCCGCGAATTCGTCAGGCAGCCGCCATCGGGCTCCTATCCATCAGAACTCAAGTTAAGGTAGGAAGTTTCGATCGCTTGACAATGGGTTCTTTATGGCCCCTCATAAATTTGTTTCCTTAGCAAATACTGAGAAACAAACCGAGAGCATGTCGCGCGAAGGTGCGCAGCGGCTTGCGGCGACGACATGCGCCAAATCCATAACCCAAAGCGCATCGACGCGCTTCAGGCGCCGGCGACGGCCCGACCGGGCAGGCGCGCACGGTCATGCGGCCGGTCGAAATCAAGCACAGGGCCTGCCGGCACGACGCGGGTCGGGTTGATGTGGGCGATACCGTAGTAGCCGCGCTTGATATGGTCGACGCGCACGCTGTCGCGGATGCCCGGCCATTGGTAGATCTCGCGCAGGTAGTTCGACAGCGCCGGATAATCCTCGATCCGGCGGATGTTGCATTTGAACGCGCCGTGATAAGCCGCATCGAAACGTACGAGCGTGACGAAGAGGCGAATGTCGGCCTCGGTCAGGTTCTGGTCGGCGAGGTACCGGTTGTCCGCAAGGTGGGCCTCCAGCTCGTCGAGCATGCCAAACAGGCTTGCCACCGCCTCGTCATAGGCGTCTTGCGTCTTGGCGAAGCCGGCGCGATAGACGCCGTTGTTGACGCGCTCGTAGATCGGGCCGTTCCAGCGATCGATCTCGGCACGCAGCGCCTCGGGGTAGAAATCCAGGCGGTTGCCGGTAAGCCCGTCAAAGGCGGAATTCAGGATGCGGATGATATCGGCGGACTCGTTGTTGACGATCCGCCCTTCGCGCATATCCCAGAGCACGGGGACGGAGGCCTTGCCGGTGTAGGTCGGGTCGCTCGCCACGTAGAGCTCGTAATGGAAGCGGATCTTGCCGACGCGCTCGCCGGCATCGACCGGCTCGTCATAGACCCAGCCGTCGTCTCCGAGTTCCGGATGAGAAACAGTCAGACCAACAATGTCCTGCAAGCCCTTGAGATTGCGGAAGGCAATCGTGCGCGAAGCCCAGGGGCAGAGATAGGAGACGAACAGCCGGAAGCGACCGGCCTCGGCCGGCAAGGCCTCCTGTCCGTCCGGGCCGGGCCTGCCATCCGGCGTGATCCAGCGGTGAAAGCGTGTCGGCTCGCGATGGAACGCACCACCCTTCATTTCGCTTGCCGCAACGTCGCCTTTGACCCATTTTCCCTCGACAAGCTGCGGCATCTCTCTTCTCCCGGATTGCAAGTCAGTGACGGCTACCTCTCACGGGCCTTGGGCCACGGTCAACCGCGCGCGCGGGTGACACATTGTTCGCAATCCGCGACCCGCCCGCACGCGATACGTGCAAAACATCATCGTCGCGCCACAATGTCGGGCAATCCCGATTCCAAGAGGAGAATCAGGATGAAGAAAGCTCTTGCCATCGTCGTGCTGTTTGTCGCGGTCGTGTGGTTGATGAACACATCGCTGTTTATCGCGCCGCCGGCGGGCACCGCAAAGCTGCTTGCCCACCGGGGCATGCACCAAACCTATCCAAAGGAGAACGTCGGCAGGGATACGTGTACCGCCACGATCATAAATACGCCGGCGCATCCCTATCTCGAAAACACGATCGCCTCGATGCAGGCTGCCTTCGACGCCGGCGCCGATGTCGTCGAACTCGACGTGCATCTGACCCCGGACAGACAGTTCGCCGTCTTCCACGACTGGACGCTCGATTGCCGGACCGAAGCCAAGGGCGTGACCGAGGAAACGCCGATGGCAACCCTGAAGTCTCTCGACATCGGCTACGGCTATACGGCCGACGGCGGCAAGACCTTCCCCTTCCGCGGCAAGGGCGTCGGCCAGATGCCGACGCTCGAGGAAGTGCTGGCCGCCCTGCCCGACCGCAAGTTCCTGATCAACTTCAAGAGCCGTCGCGCCGAGGAAGGTGCTGAACTCGCAGCACGGGCCGAAGCGCAACCGCAATGGCGGGAGGCGGTGTTCGGGGTCTATGGCGGCGAGGAGCCGACCCGCGAGACGCTAAAGCGCCTGCAAGGCATGCGCGGTTACGATAGGACGTCAACGATGGCCTGCCTCACCCGCTATCTCGGCTATGGCTGGACCGGCCTGATGCCGGACGCCTGCAAGAACACGTTTGTGATCGTGCCCGGCAACTATGCGCCGTTTCTCTGGGGCTGGCCCGACCGTTTCGCTGCGCGGATGAAAGCGGCCGGCAGCGAGATCATCCTGCTCGGCCCCTATGATGGTGGTGACTCCACCACCGGCATCGACACGATGCAGGACCTGGAAATGGTGCCGCCGGGGTTTTCCGGTTACATCTGGACAAACCGCATCGAGATGATCGGCCCGGTGCTCGCAAAGCGGCAGGTGGCCGAAGCGAGCGTGAACTGACACCGCAGGCGGCCGACTTGCCTCCAGGCGGCTTCGACCCTATGGCTTTGAGAAACCGTTAGGACCGGCGGAAATGCCGGTCTTAACTTCGCGGAAGGCAAGCGCATGACTGTCACGATCTACCACAATCCCGCCTGCGGCACCTCGCGCAACACGCTGGCGATGATCCGCAACGCCGGCATCGAGCCGACGGTGATCGCGTATCTGCAGGCGCCGCCGTCGCGGCAGGCACTGGAAAGGATGATCGCGGATGCCGGCCTGACCGCGCGTGAGGTCATCCGCGAGAAAGGCACACCCTATGCGGAACTCGGGCTTGCCGACCCCACCGTCAGCGACGAGCAGCTGCTCGACGCGATGATCGCGCATCCGATCCTCATCAATCGTCCCTTCGTCATAACACCGATGGGTACGAGACTGTGCCGCCCGTCCGAACGGGTGCTCGACATCCTGCCCGACACCCACGAGGGACCGTTCTCGAAGGAGGACGGCGAAGCGGTTCTCGATGCGAATGGAAAGCGCATAGCCGGCGCTTGAGACCGCCTGCGGCGGTGAGCGGTACGGCACCCGTTTCAACGGGTGCCGAAAACATCACACCGGACGGTGTGCGTGCGGCCTTATCGCGGGAATTCCAGGCCCATTTCGCGGAAGCGTTCGGGGTCGTCGCCCCAGTTCTCGCGTACCTTGACGAACAGGAACAGGTGCACCGGCTGCTCGAGGATCTCGGAGATTTCCTTGCGCGATGCCGTCGAGATCGCCTTGATCGCATCGCCGTTCTTACCGAGTGCGATCTTCTTCTGGCTCTCGCGCTCGACATAGATCACCTGCTCGATGCGCACCGAGCCGTCCTTGCGCTCTTCCCACTTCTCGGTCTCGACATGCGAGGCATAGGGAAGTTCCTGGTGCAGCCGCAGGAAGAGCTTTTCGCGGGTGATTTCGGCGGCAAGCTGGCGCATCGGCAGATCGGAGATCTGGTCTTCCGGATAGTACCAGGGGCCTTCCGGCAGCGTCTCGGCCAGGTAATCCATCAGATCCGCACAGCCCGAGCCGTTCAGCGCCGAGATCATGAAGGTGCGCTCGAACTTGATCGTCTCGTTGGCGGCGGCCGCCAGCTTCAAGAGGTCTTCGGGACGAACCTGGTCGATCTTGTTCAGCACCAGGATCTTCGGCTGGTGCACTTCCTTCAACCCCTCAAGGATCGCTTCCGCATCGCCCTTCAGGCCGCGCTCGCTGTCGATCAGGAACATGATCACGTCCGCATCCTTGGCGCCGCCCCAGGCGGTCGTGACCATGGCGCGGTCGAGCCGGCGGCGCGGCTTGAAGATGCCGGGCGTGTCCATGAAGACGATCTGGGCGTTGTCATGAATGGCAATGCCACGCACGATCGCGCGCGTCGTCTGCACCTTGTGGCTGACGATCGAAACCTTGGCTCCGACGAGGCGGTTAACCAGGGTCGACTTGCCGGCGTTGGTCGCGCCGATCATCGCCACGAAACCCGAGTGGGTCGGCGCGCCTTCGGCGGCCGTATCTTTTTCCATGTCCGTCATGTTTTCCGTCAATTTCCGGCGGAACTCTTCCGCCACACGCCTTCGCGTTCCAATAATTTCGTCGCGGCCACCTGCTCGGCTCCGCGCTTGGACCTGTCCGTTCCGGTCTCCGGCGCGACACCCGCGACTTCGACGGTTACCGTGAAGCGGGGGTCGTGGTCGGGGCCGGAGCGCTCATCCGTCCGGTAGGCCGGGGCGATGCCGAACTTGGCATGCGCCCATTCCTGCAATTCGGTCTTTGCAT
This sequence comes from Ensifer adhaerens, assembly GCF_002940685.1. Taxonomy (GTDB): domain Bacteria; phylum Pseudomonadota; class Alphaproteobacteria; order Rhizobiales; family Rhizobiaceae; genus Ensifer; species Ensifer adhaerens_E. Next base: position 295,069 of record NZ_PNFP01000009.1, read on the forward strand.
CGCGACGCGCGCCGTCGGCGCGCACCGCGCGATCTTTCCAGTGACGCAGCACGAAACCGCGGGCAGCTTCGAGACCGCCATCGAGATAGATGGCGGCAATCAGCGACTCTACCACATCGGCGCGCACATTCATCATCGCCTTGCCGGTTATCTTCTTGACGTCCGAGCCGGTGCGGATGAACTGGTGCAGCTCCAGGTCGTCGGCGACCTTGGCGCAGCTTTCGGCGCTGACGAGCTGGTTCAGCCGGACCGAAAGCTCGCCTTCGTTGGCATCGCGGAAGATCTGGAACAGAAGCTCCGCCACGCATAGCCCGAGCACGCGGTCGCCGAGGAATTCGAGGCGCTGGTAGTTGGAACCCTTGGCGCTGCGCGCGCTGGAATGGGTGAGCGCCCGGTCAAGGCGCTCCTTCTCCGCGAACTGGTAACCGATCACGGCCTCAAGCTTTACCCGATCCTCCGCGCCCAGCGACCGAGACTTCATCATTCGACCGCCTTGAACAGACGGTCGTAGCGCAGGTTCGCCGGCCACTTCCACACTTCGCGGAACGACGTGTCGTTGCCCAGCGAGAAGAAGATCATGCTGGCGCGGCCGACAAGGTTTTCGGCGGGCACGAAGCCGACGTCGAAGCGGCTGTCAGCCGAGTTGTCGCGGTTGTCGCCCATCATGAAATAGTGGCCCTCAGGCACGATGAATTCGCGCGTGTTGTCGCCACGCGAGTCCGGGAACTGGTCAAGCGTGTCGTAGGATACGCCATTGTCCATCGTTTCGCGGAAAACCGGAACGTCGCCGCCGGTGTCGTACTGGTCGTCGGCGCGGAAGGCGCCGTCCGGCGCGCGCTCGATCGGCTTGTCGTTGATGTAGAGGATGCTGTTGCGCACCTGAACGCGGTCGCCCGGCAGGCCGACGAGGCGCTTGATGTAGTCGATATCCGGGTTCGGCGGGAAGCGGAAGACGACGATATCGCCGCGCTTCGGTTCGCTTGCGAAAATGCGTCCGGAGAAGAGATCGGGCGAGAGCGGCAGCGAATACTTGGAGAAGCCGTAGGCGAACTTGTTGACGAAGATGTAGTCGCCGACGAGCAGGGTCGGCATCATCGAGCCCGAGGGAATGGTGAAGGGCTGAAAGAGAACCGTACGGATGACCACGGCCAGGAGCAACGCCTGGATGACGACCTTCACGTTCTCCCAGAGGCCGCTCTGCTTCGCTTCTGTCTTTTCTGCCACGCTACTGTCTTCCTTTATCATCGCAACGCCCGCGCGGGGCCTGCTCTCAACTTTCATCCGCACTCTCGGTCCGGCTTTGGACTGCGCGCAATCCCGGTCTCATATGCTGCAAACCGCCGCCCCTTCAATCGGTCCGGGCCGGTTTTTCCAGCGGAATGCTCTAAACCGTTCCCTCAATCGGGGCAACGGGCAGCGCCTCGATAATCACGAAGGCCTGGGCCAGGGGAAAATCATCGGTAATCGTCAGGTGAATGGCGGCGCGATGATGCGGCGGCAGCATCTGCGCCAGACGTGCTGCCGCACCGCCGGTCAGGTTCATTGTCGGCTTGCCGCCGGGCAAATTGATGACACCCATGTCCTTCCAGAAGACGCCCTGCGCAAGCCCCGTGCCGAGCGCCTTCGAACAGGCTTCCTTGGCGGCAAAGCGCTTGGCGTAGGATGCCGCGCGGTTCTTCCGCCCTTCGGACTTTGCAATCTCGATCTCGGTGAAACAGCGCTGAACGAAGCGCTCGCCGAAGCGGGAAAGCGAGTTTTCGATCCGCCTGATGTCGATCAGATCGCTGCCAATGCCTATGATCATGAAGGGGATCCGAGCTCCTTGGTGCGTGCCCGGCGGCGCTTCTGGAAGAGCCGGGCTGCCTGGTAGGCCGCGATGTAGGAAACGAGGGCGCCGGCTGCCGCCAGCGGCAGTGACCCGACCAGCATCGGCTTGAACACCGGGCCCCAGAGGGCCGAAAGATCGAGGTGCTCGACCATGCGCATGACGTCGGCCGGGCTTGCGGCATGCGCGCTCTCCACGCCCAGGATTGCCGTCCCGAGTTCGTAGGACGCCGTCAGGATCATCGGAATCGTCACGGGATTGGCGAGCGCGGTCGTGATCGCCGCTGCGACCAGATTGCCCGAAAGAACGAAGGCCAGCGCCACGGCGATGACGATGTGCAGGCCGAAGAACGGTGTGAAGGAGGATGCGGCACCCGCCGCCACGCCGACGGCAATCGAATGCGGGGTCGAGGACAGGCGCAGCACGCGCAGCGTCACGTAGCGCAGGCCGCGCGCAAAGCCCTTGCGCGGCCAGATGATAGACCGCAGCCTTTCGGAAATCGTAACCGGTTTTCTGCGCCTGAATAACATTATGCCGTCATGACCGCGTCTTGAAGCCATCAGCCGGCACAAGACCGCGCGTCCGCCTGTTTGCTGGCCGCAAGATAGGCGTCCTGCCTGTTGCTTGCAACCCGCCCAAGCGCCGCGCACAGGTCGCAGACGTGCCATCTGTGCAACGCATGGCTCACCATCCCGCCAGAAGACGGGACGCGACGGGCTTAGTAGTTGCGGAACAGGCCGCGATCGATCTGGCGCTGACGGTATTCGAGATCGATACGGTCGACCGAGCTATTGAGATAGGCGAGCTCGCGCTCTTCCTGGGTGGGGACGCGCAGAGCGCGGGTGATCTTCTTCAACTGATTGAACATGGCAAACCTCTTTGTTTACCTCCCGACCGAGAAGATAGTTTAGAGGTCCCTGTTCTACCAGAGCCAGGAAATGGCGGCAGCCATGCACAAGTGACATGGCTTGCCGCTTCGCCATGCGGTTCGTGCCTGTTTTGCAGGCACATGCCCGGCAGATGCGCGTGTGAGCCTTCGACCTCGGCGGTTCACACGCAGATCGCGACGCCCGCTCTGCCTATTCGAACAGGCGCTTGACCATCGACACGCTCGGCAGTTCCTTGAGCTGCGTGATCAGGTGGTTGAGCTGGCGCAGGTCCCAGACCTCGAGGTCGAACTGTAGTTCGCTGAAGTCGGCAGCCACGCGGCCCATCGACAGCGACCGGATGTTGACGTCGCTGGTGGCGATCGCCTGCGCCACTTCCGCCAGCGTCCCCGGCTCGTTCAGGGCGCTGATCGCGATGCGCGCGATGAAGCGGCTGCTGTTGGCCTCGTCCAGATCCCAGCGCACGTCGATCCAGCGCTCCGGCTCGTCATCGAACTTCTGCAGGATCGGCGACTGGATCGGATAGATGGTGATCCCCTTGTCCTTCTCCATGATACCGACGATGCGGTCGCCCGGGATGGCCCCGGCCGGGCTGAAATGCACCTCGGCATTGCCGGAAAGACCGCGGATCGGCAGGGCTTCCGGGCCTTCGGCCTGGGCGACGCCGTTGGCATCCTTGCCGCGGCCCGGCAGCTTGAACACCATGCCGGCGGCACTGCGCATGTTGAACCAGCCGTCGTCGGCGCTGGGCTTCACGGTCACCCGCTCGTCCTGATGATCCGGGAACACAGCACGCAGCACGTCGAGCGAGGAAAGCTCGCCACGGCCGACGGACGCGATCGCGTCTTCGACTTCCTTCTGACCGAGCCGATGCAGCGCCGGTTTCAGCGCCTCGCGGGAAAAGCTCTTGCCGGCGCGCTCGAAGGTGCGCTCGAGAATGCGGTAGCCGAGGCCGGCATATTGCTTGCGGATGGCCGCACGCGTCGCACGGCGGATCGCCGAGCGGGCCTTGCCGGTGACGACGATTTCCTCCCAGGCCGGCGGCGGCACCTGGATGCCCGAGCGGATGATCTCAACCTCGTCGCCGTTGTTGAGGCGGGTGACCAGCGGCATGATGCGGCCGTTGATCTTGGCACCGACGCAGGTATCGCCGATGTTGGTGTGAACGGCATAGGCAAAGTCGATCGGCGTTGCGCCGCGCGGCAACGCGATCAGCTGGCCCTTGGGCGTGAAGCAGAACACCTGGTCCTGGAAGAGTTCGAGCTTGGTGTGCTCCAGGAACTCTTCGGGGTTGTCGCCCTCGGCAAGCGATTCGATCGTGCGCCTGAGCCAGGAATAGGCGTTCGACGTAGGCGAAAGCGCCTGGTCCGCCGATGCGCCCTCCTTCCCCTCCCCGTCCTTGTAGAGCGAGTGCGCCGCGATGCCGTATTCGGCAATGTCGTTCATGCGTCGGGTGCGGATCTGCAGCTCGATGCGCTGGCGCGACGGACCGACGATGGTGGTGTGGATCGACTGGTAGTCGTTCTGCTTCGGCGTCGAAATGTAATCCTTGAAGCGCCCCGGAACGACGCGCCAGCGCGTATGGACGATGCCGAGAGCGCGGTAGCATGACGGTATGTCGTCGACGATGATGCGGAAGCCCCAGACGTCAGACAATTGCTCGAAGGACAGCGACTTCGACTGCATCTTGCGGAAGACCGAATAGGGCTTCTTCTGCCGGCCCTTGACCTGCGCCGCCTTCAGGCCCTCGGCCTGAAGCAGTTCCCTGAGTTCGTCCTCGATCTTCTTGATCAGGCCCTCGTTGCGCTCGGACAGTTCCTCCAGCCGCCGGGTGACCGTCTCGAACGCCTCGGGATTGATATGGCGGAAGGAGAGATTTTCGAGCTCCTCGCGCATGTCCTGCATACCCATGCGACCGGCGAGCGGCGCGTAGATATCCATCGTCTCCTCGGAGATGCGGGCGCGCTTTTCCGCCGACATGTGGTCGAGCGTACGCATATTGTGCAGGCGATCGGCCAGCTTGACCAAGAGCACGCGCACGTCGTCGGAGATGGCGAGCAGCAGCTTGCGCAGGTTCTCCGCCTGCTTGGCCTTCTTGGTGACGAGATCGAGCTTCTTGATCTTCGTCAGGCCCTCGACCAGTGCGCCGATATCCTCGCCGAAGAGATCGTCGATCTCCTGCCGCGTCGCCGTCGTGTCCTCGATCGTATCATGCAGAAGCGCGACGGCGATGGTTGACTCGTCGAGACGCATCTCGGTCAGGATCGCCGCCACCTCCAGGGGGTGGGATATGTAGGGGTCGCCGCTTGCCCGCTTCTGCTGGCCATGCTTCTGCATCGCATAGACGTAAGCCTTGTTGAGCAAGGCCTCATTGACGTCGGGCTTGTACTTCTGCACGCGCTCAACGAGCTCGTATTGGCGCATCATTCGCTGGCGGTCCCTTGGAAGAAATCAATAAAAAAGTGCGCCAATCATACGAGTGGCGCACTGCTTTGAAAACACGTGGGAACGGGCGTTCCGCGACGGATCTCAGTAGTCGTCGCTCTTTTCCGGCGGTACCAGACCTTCGATCCCGGCAAGCAGTTCTTCTTCCGACATGCGGTCGAAGGTGATGGCTTCCGGCTGATCTTCGTCTTCGGCGACTTCGGTAAACGTCGTCTCTGCATCGGTCTGAAGCAGCGAAGCCGGATCGGGCTCAGGCTCGTCAACTTCGACATGCTTCTGCAGCGAGTGGATCAGATCTTCCTTGAGGTCGCCGGGAGACAGTGTCTCGTCTGCGATCTCGCGGAGCGCGACGACAGGGTTCTTGTCGTTGTCGCGGTCGATGGTGATGGCGGCGCCCTGGGAAATCAGGCGCGCGCGGTGGCTGGCAAGCAGAACGAGTTCGAAACGGTTATCGACCTTGTCGATGCAATCTTCGACGGTGACGCGGGCCATTGCCTGTCCTTTTGGGCTCGAAGCGCGGCGGCATCGCCGCTGCACGGATTGACAACACGAAACCGGAGCAGTCGCCTGAGGCGCCTCATCGGATCCGATTTCTGGAATTAAGCGCCCGGATACAATCAAAACAAGGCAAGTTCAAGTTTTTCCTTCAAGGGACGCTCACGTAACGTCACACTTCGTGATAAAATGCGATGGGAATGGGCTGGAGACGCCTTTTGCACATTAGGGTTGCATATTTGAGCGACCGACGAAGCTCCTGATAGAAAAGGCGACCCAGAGGTGTGGACGATCTATAGCAACTGCTAAAACTAGCTATATTCGCGAGCGCGCCGCTGGAATAATGCAATACATAAGCTACATTATTTGCCATATCAGCAATTATTAATGTAATCGACTTACTTTTGCGCACCCGCCGGCAGGCGGTCTTTGACGCGCCGCCATTAAAAAAGGAAAGACGATGTTCGACCCCCGCGAAAAAATCGCACTTTTTATCGACGGCGCGAATCTTTACGCGGCATCGAAAAGCCTCGGCTTCGACATCGACTACCGCAAGCTCCTGAAAGCATTCCAGAAACGCGGTTATCTGCTGCGCGCCTACTACTACACGGCCCTCATCGAAGATCAGGAATACTCTTCCATCCGCCCGCTCATCGATTGGCTAGACTATAACGGTTACAAGGTCGTGACGAAGCCGGCCAAGGAGTTCACCGACTCCCTCGGCCGCCGCAAGATCAAGGGCAACATGGATATCGAATTGGCGATCGATGCCATGGAACAATCCGAAACCGTCGATCACCTCGTCATTTTTTCCGGCGACGGCGATTTCACCACGCTGGTGGAAGCGCTGCAGCGCAAGGGACGCAAGGTTTCCGTCGTCTCGACCATGTCGACGCAGCCGCCGATGATTGCCGACGACCTGCGCCGCCAGGCCGACCACTTTATCGACCTCGCGACACTTCGTGCCGAAATCGGCCGCGAACCCTCCGAGCGCACCCCTCGGCACAACAGCGAACCGGTGGCGGATCCGGTCGAGATCTGAAACGCTCCTCTGAGCGCATCCGCTCTGTCGCCATGGCGCTGCAAGGACCGTCCCGCATCAGCGACGTCGATCGTTGAGTTCTCTCAATAAATCTCAAAGATTGCCAGGTTTTCAGCGCCGTGAGCGAGCGCCGCGTTGCATCGGCCCGTCCTTGGCGGATGCAACGCAAAGACTTGTCTCTTAACCGCGGTCCTTCAGAAGCCGGTTCTTCTGGCGGTTCCAGTCGCGTTCCTTCGACGTCTCGCGCTTGTCGTGCAGCTTCTTGCCCTTGCCGAGCGCCAGTTCCAGCTTGGCGCGGCCGCGATCGTTGAAGTAGATCTTCAGCGGAATGAGCGACATGCCTTCGCGGTTGACCGCGCCCTGCAGCCGGTTGACCTCGCGCTTCGACAGAAGCAGCTTCCGCCGCCGCCGCGTTTCATGGTTGAAGCGGTTCGCCTGCAGGTATTCCGGCAGATAGGAATTGATCAGCCAGATCTCGCCGCCCTCGTCCGTCGCGTAGGATTCGGCAATATTGGCCTTGCCTTCGCGCAACGACTTGACCTCGGTGCCGGTCAAAACCAGACCGGCCTCGTAGGTGTCGACGATCTCGTAGTTGAAGCGGGCCTTTCGGTTCTCCGCCACAACCTTGTTGACCGTGCGCTGGCTTCCTTTGGGTGCCATCAGTTCATCAATCCTGCGTGTCTGAGCGCCGCATCGATTGCGGCCTCGGTTGCCGGTTCGAGCGTCGGCAACAGCGGCGAGCGCACGGCGCGGCTCATGCGGCCGAGGCGGTTCAACGCATATTTCGCGCCGCAGAGGCCCGGCTCCATGAAGATCGCCTTGTGCAGCGGCATCAGCTTGTCCTGATAGGCGAGCGCCTTGGCGTAATCGCCGGCAAGCGTTGCCTCCTGGAATTCGGCGCAAAGGCGCGGCGCGACGTTTGCAGTCACCGAAATACAGCCGACGCCGCCATGGGCGTTGAAGCCGAGCGCGGTCGCGTCTTCGCCGGAAAGCTGGACAAATTCCGGCCCACAGGCCATGCGCTGCTCGGATACGCGCTCGATCTTGCCGGTCGCGTCCTTGACGCCGATGATGTTGGCATAGGCCTTGCTGAGGGCTGCCATGGTCTCGACACTCATATCCACGACCGAGCGGCCGGGGATGTTGTAGATAACGATCGGCAGCTTCACGCTTTCGGCGATCGCGGCATAGTGCGCGAACAGGCCCTTCTGCGTCGGCTTGTTGTAGTAGGGCGTGACCACCAGGATGGCGTCAGCGCCGGCCTTTTCGGCGTGCTGGGCAAGCTCGACCGCTTCCGTCGTATTGTTGGAGCCGGCGCCCGCGATAACAGGCACGCGCTTGGCGGCCGCTTCGATGCAGAGCTCCACCACCTTCTTGTGCTCGTCATGCGATAGGGTCGGAGACTCGCCGGTGGTGCCGACGGGCACCAGACCATGGCTGCCTTCTTTTATCTGCCATTCCACATGCGCGACGAAACCATCCGCATCCACCGCGCCGGCCGCGGTGAACGGTGTTACGAGAGCGGGAATGGAACCCTTGAACATGCACAACTCCTGACGGCGTAAAAGCGAGCCTGCACTCATGCTTTGGCCGTAATCGACGGTTAAAAAACTGCCGCACCATAATCATGTGACGTGGCTGCGGCAAGCGTTGTAACACGGCATTTCACGCCGGTTTTCATGCAAAAGCTTGATGTTTCGCCCGCATAATCGCAACCGCCCAACCGGGGCGGGAACGGGATTGGCGCAATTTTTATCATCGATACTGGCCGCTCGGCTTGTCCTCGGGCAATCTGCGGCGGATGACACGGGGAACACGGGGCTCTTGATGCGCGGCACAATCTATCTGCCTGTTGCCGCCATCATCGGCGCGGTGCTTCTGGCCGCGCCGGCAGGCAACGCAGAAGCGCTCGACCGCGTCCCGGTTCCATCGCGCAAGCCCGAATTTTCGAACAGGGCGGCACCCGTTGCCGAAAGCGAAACCACGAACGCCATCGCGGCAACCGCTTCGCCAGTCAGCAGCGCGCTCAAGACGGGGCTCGACGCACTCTCCAACAAGCAGCCCGCCGTGGCGATCGCCGTGCGCGATGCCATGGACGCAGGCGCGCTCGACCGGCATATATTGACCTGGGCGATCGCCGTTTCCGGCCAGCGAGGCGTTCCGTCCTTCGAAATCGCCGACGCCCAACGCGAATTGCAGGGGTGGCCCGGGCTGAAATCTCTGCGCGCCAACTCCGAACGGGCGCTTTATCGAGAAGACCCGGCGGCGGCGGATGTGCTTGCAGCCTTTGGCAACACCCAGCCTGAGACGACCGAAGGCGCACTCGTTCTTGCCCGCGCGCTCGTGGCCAGCGGAAAGGCCGATACGGCTGCGAAAAACCTGCGCGCGATCTGGCAGCGCGACACACTCGACAAGGACATCGAGACCAAGATCCTCGACGAGTTTTCCAGTCTCCTGGCCACCGAAAACCACCAGCGCCGGATGGTGATGCTTCTCTACCGCAATCGCGTCGAGCAGGCCGAACGGTTCGGAGAGCTCGGCAAGGCCCAATCGCTCTATCGCGCGTGGGCGGCGGTGGGCCGCGGCAACGACAAGGCGCCTGCGCTCATCGCCGCGGTCGATCCGACCTGGCGCAAGGACCCCGCCTATCTCTTCATTCAGATCGAATACCTGCGCAAACAGAAGAAATATGAGGAAGCGGCCAAGCTCCTTGCCCGCATGCCCAAGGACAAGAGCAGCCTGGTCAACCCCGGCGAATGGTGGGTCGAACAACGTGTCGTCAGCCGGGGCCTGCTCGACGGCGGCGACTTTCGAAGCGCCTACCGGATCGCCGCCAGCCATCTCGCGACGGAGCCGACCGACATCATCGACGCCGAGTTTCATGCGGGGTGGTACGCGTTGCGCGGGATGGAGGATCCGGCAACGGCGGCGCGTCATTTCCGCCGCATTCTGGACGTTTCGAGCCGTCCCCTCTCCGCTTCGCGCGCGTGGTACTGGCTCGGGCGGTCCGCCGAAGCGGGCGGACCGGGTGACGCCGGCGAATATTTCGCCAATGCGGCCCGCTATCCCGGAACGTTCTATGGGCAACTTGCGGCTGCCCGGCTCGGTCGCAAGACGCTGAACGTCGCCTATCCCGCCCCGACGGTGGAGGATCGATCACGGTTCGACAACCGCGAGGCGGTGCGCGCGATCGCACGGCTAGAAGGCACAGGCCACGCCTGGCGCGCCGACAGCATCTATCGGGCGCTTGCCGACGAACTGACAAGTCCGGGCGAACTGGCATTGCTTTCGGCACGCGCGGAAAAAACCGGCAATCACCAGCTTTCGCTCCAGGTCGGCAAGATCGCCTTCGGGCGCGGGATCGATGTCGCGGCACTCGCCTTTCCCGTCGGCGTAATCCCGTCGAGCGCCAATATCGACGGCTCCGGCAAGGCACTCGCCTATGCGATCGCGCGCCAGGAGAGCGCCTTCAACCCGGGCGCCATCTCCACCGCCAACGCGCGCGGCCTGCTGCAACTCATGCCGGGGACAGCCAAGGGTGTTGCCAGCCGATACGGGCTTGCTTATTCGCAGGACCGGCTGACGAGCGACGCCGGCTACAACGCCACGCTCGGCGCTCACTACCTCGGCGAGCAGATCAGCAGCTTCGGCGGTTCCTACATCCTCACCTTCATCGCCTACAACGCCGGTCCCCGCCGCGTTCCGGAATGGCTTGACCGCTACGGCGATCCGCGGGGCAAGCCGATCGACGAGGTCGTCGACTGGATCGAGCGCATTCCGTTTCAGGAAACACGCAACTATGTCCAGCGGGTGATGGAGAATTATCAGGTCTACAAGTCGCGGCTCGGGCAAAAAGCCGATATCGTCGAAGATCTGAGGATGGGGCGGCAATAGTAACCGGCGCACCGATCAAATAATTGTGATCGGTATTGGCGGCACAAACCGCGGCTTCAACCATTTCCTCGTTAAAGCCCGGATTTCCGAAGGAAATGGTGAGCATCATGAGGACCTTGACAATCGCTGCCCTTTCGCTGGTGACCGCATTGACCAGCGTGCCGCCCGCCAGCGCGCTCCCGAACGTTCCGTCAGTCGTCTCCGCCCCGAGCAATGTGCAACAGGTTCAGTTCAACTATGAGCGCGGGGAAGAACGCAAGAACCGTTCCAGCTGCGCCGTTCCCTATTGCGAACTTCGCGGGCGATATGGCGACTACCGCGATCGGGATAGGAACTACCGCGGCGGCTACTATCGTGACGGATACTACAGAGATCGATATCGCCGCCACTATGACCATGACGACAACGACGTCGGGGCGGTCATCGGCGGATTGGCCGCGGGCGCGATCATCGGCGGCCTGCTGAGCCAACCCCGTTATTACAACGGCCCGAGATACTATAACGGGCCACGAGCGGTCAGCGGTACCGCACATCAGCGCTGGTGCTACGCACGCTATCGGTCCTACAGGGCCTGGGACAACAGTTACCAGCCCTATGGCGGCCCGCGACGCCAGTGCAACTCGCCCTATTGAGGGACGATCACACCGATCGGTGCCGACAGCGGCGGATAAGCCAGGACAAATGGCCGATCCGCCGTCGCATGTTCTTGACGGACTGAAGACGTCCACCTCGGCTCGCATTGCTTGCCCTTCGCCTTCAAACGGTTAGGATTTCAACCGCCTGAAGGGGGGGAGCAACATGAGCCAGTGCGTATTCCGCGAACACCACTTCCACAGTTCCGACGGCTTGACGCTGTACGCGCGAAGCTACGGCCCTGCCCCCTCGGCATCCGCGGCAACACCGATCATCTGTCTACCCGGGCTCACCCGCAACAGCCGGGACTTTCACCAGCTCGCAAGCTTTCTTTCGATCTCGCGGGAAATTCCTGTCATCTCGCTGGATTACCGCGGCCGCGGCAACGCGCAGCGCGACGCGGACAAGAGCCGCTATACGGTCCCCGTCGAAATGGCCGACGTCATGACGGCCTGCGCTCACTTTGCGGTCGAAAAGGCAATCTTCATCGGCACATCCCGCGGCGGCCTGATCCTCCATCATCTCATCGGCAGCGCCCCATCATTGATTGCAGCAGCGACCCTCAACGACATCGGTCCCGTGATCGAAATCGAGGGATTGCTTGCGATCCGGGACTATCTCAACTCCAAGGACGCTCCGACCAGCTGGGCGACCGTCGCCGCCTACCTGAGAACGTTACACGGCGCGGACTTTCCAGCGTTAAGCGACGCAGATTGGTCCGACATGGCGAAGGCTATTTATCGCGACGAGGATGGCGTCCCGGTCGCCGATTTCGATCCGGCAATCGCGCTGCCACTGCGCGGCCTGACGCCCGAAACACCCTTGCCCGATCTCTGGAAATCGTTCGACGCCCTGAGCCAGGTCCCCCTCCTGGTCGTCAGAGGCGAACACTCACGGCTTCTTTCGGGCGCCACGGTGCGCGAAATGCACCGGCGACATCCTGGAATGACCGACTTCACCGCACCTGGTCAGGGGCACGCGCCGCTGCTTCACCTCGACGGTCCGCGCGAAGCCGTTGCCGCGTTTATCGACGGCGTCGCGCGCGCACGCTGACGGCCCGGCGGTCCGCGGCCCCCAACTTGCCGTCGTTTCCCGAGTACGGCCGAAGTGCACCCGCGTCTAGGGTCGGTGGCACGAGCGGCACGGTCTGCCATCGAAGACGAAACACCAAAACGAAAAAACCCGGCTCGAAAGCCGGGTCTCTCTCCTCTGACCGAAGTCAGACGATCTTAGAAGTCGCGCTGCAGGCGGACGAAGCCAAATACCTGGTCTTCAGCACCGTCAGCATCTTCGTACTGAACCGACACGCGGGTCGCGAGACCTTCGGTGATCTTGTAGTCGAGGGTTACGCCAGCGCGCCATGCGTCGTCGTTGGTGAAGTCGAACGTGCCATGGCTCAGGCCGTCGAAGTACTGAACGCCGGGGGTGATGGCGAGCTTGTCGGTGGCGTTGAAGCGGTACGACGCAGCAACGGTCCACTCAGACTTTTCCCAGTAAGCGTTCGGGTCCGAAGCCCAGATACCAGCGAGCTGGAAGACGCCCGGGCCGAGGTCAGCCGAGAGCAGAGCGCGGATTGCGCCTTCTTCGAGTTCCGAGTCGTAACCGCCGAGCAGGTCGAAGGAAACGCCGCCGAGCGAAGCCGAAACGATACCGGAAACGCCTACGCCGTTCGGGTGAGTCGTAGCACCTTCGAGTTCGTCGATCGAGAGACCGGCCTGGAACGAACCGCCGTCATAGAGGTAGGCGATCGAGTTGAATTCGGTGACGTTGCCGAGCGAGTCGGTTTCGCCGTTCAGGCCCTTATCCCACCAGTTGTAGAAGAAACCGGCCTTGAGGCCACCGAGCTGGATGTAGGCTTCATCAACGTCGATCAGGCTGTCGCCAACGTCGGAGTCGTTGTCGGCGTTGAACTCAGCGGCGAAGAAGCCGGTGAGCGTGCCGTACTCGGTGTCGCTCTTGGCGTCGAACGAGATGTATGCGCGCGAGAAGGCATCCCAATCGGAGTCGCCTGCTGCGCCCCAACCCTGACGCTTGTTAACAGCGTGATCACCGTAGTCTACCTGGAAGCGGATGAAGCCACCGATCTTGAGGCAGGTTTCGGTGCCCGGGATGTAGAAGTAGCCAGTGCCGAAAGCGTCGCAAACGCGAACGTATTCCATGGGCTCCGGCTCGGCTGCGACGATTGCGTCGGCTGCCTGTGCGCCGGAAACTGCTGCGAGAGCAGCAGCGGAGCCGAGAAGAAGGCTCTTGATGTTCATTTCTGACCTCCAGTCAAAAGTTTCAAACGGGTCTGGGTATTTTGCTGAAGGACAGCTTTCCCTGCCCCATCCCCTAACGTTCAAGAAGTCGGACGATCAACCGCCCTTGCTTCCGGAGTTGAAAATACAAGACCGGATCACCGGCGCAACGTCCAACTGGCGAGATCACGTCCTTTGCATCGCCCTTCGCCGAGGCCTGTTGCTGAAACGACACAAAATCGCCGCAGACCCCCGGAGAAAATTAACAAACCATTAAGAAAACCCTTTACTGACGGGGGGTTAGCATAAGGAAGACAGGGGTAGCCTGTTTCAGAAAGAGGCAGAAAGCCGCCCAAAACAGGGGAAAAGCCGGGCGCGGACTTCGATTCAGAAGGTCCATCGAATGCCTAAAACAGCAATCTCTCCCCAAATGCGCTTCGTGAAGAAATCATCGAGACCTGAAGAATCGTCAGAATCGGCAAAGAGATTCGCGAACCAGACCGCACGGGTGATTCTGAGCGGCGCAAGATTGGCCACTGCGAAGCATCAAGGATGCGCAGGTGACCAAGACGACGATTGCCGCCACGACCAACGAACCACGACAAATGGAAATTCTGCAGAGAGCCCGCGGAGACCGACCGGTGAGGTGGGACATGAGACAAGCGGGGCTTTGAGGATACTGGCGGAGAAGAAGGGATTCGAACCCTCGATACCGTTTCCGGTATACTCCCTTAGCAGGGGAGCGCCTTCGACCACTCGGCCACCTCTCCGTTAGCGCCTGACTAGTGTCACTCAGCGACCAATGCAAGATTTTTTTGTCGGATTACGGGAATTCCTCGCATTTTCGTGTGGGCCGATCGGTAGCGCCGGCCGCGCAGCGTCAGGTCGCGCCGATCTCTTTGAGCAAGAACCGCGGAGCGCGGCGGCGCCAATCCCCTTCGGCGCAGCCGCTTGCGCCTAGGATTTGCGCGCGAGGCGCTCGATTGCCTGCTGGGTCGCCGCGCCGAACTCACCGTCGACCGGACCGCCATAATACCCGCGATCTTTCAAGAGGTTCTGCATTTCCTTGCGAAATGCCGGTGTGAAGTTGTTCGGCTGGTTCTTCACCTCGTCGAGCTTGGCCGGATCGCCGCCCTCGATGCTGGCGGCCGCCCAGCGGACTGCTTCCTTCGCGTCGGCTTTGGTGCCGAGGCCGTAATCATAGAGGCGACTCAAGTTGCCCATCGCATAGGCGCTGCCGGCGTTGGCGGCCATCTCGTACCAGGTGCGGGCCTGCACGTAATCCTGAGCGACGCCGTTGCCGATATCGTAGAACCAGCCAAGCAGCGCCATGGAGTAGGAATCGCCCATATTGGCCGCCTTCTCGTACCAAGCCTTGGCTTCCGGATAGCTCTGCTCGGTTCCCAGCCCATTTTGATAGGCCCAGCCGAGCGACGACATCGCATTGGCGTCGCCGCTTTCGGCTGCCTTCTTGTACCAGGCGAGCGATTGCCCGAGGTCCTTCGGCAGGCCAAGCCCTTCCCGGTAGAACCAGCCCATCGTCGCCATGGCGTTGGCATAACCCTGATTGGCGGCCAGCTCATACCACCGGGCGGCCTCGGCATAGTCCTGCGCAATGTCGCCATAGCCTTCGCGATAGAGCCAGCCCAGTGACGCCTGCCCATAGGCATTGCCAGCGCGAGCCGCCTGGTCAAACATGCGCTTGCCCTGATCTACATCCACCGGCCCATCGGTCCCGTAGACCGAAAACCAGGCGAGATTGGTCAGCGCATACATATTGCCGCCATCGGCCGCCTTCTGGTAGTTGCGCCGCGCCTCGACATAGTTGCGTCCGGCGTCCTGTGCGCGGCCCAACATGTTGACGAGCATCATATCGTCGGGATTTTCGTTGACCGCCTGGGCACAGGCGGTCAACGCCCTCTCGGCATCGAGCTTCAGGAAGTTCACCCCGAGGAAGCCGGGCATCGACTGCGGCTCGCCGGCGAGCAGATAGCAATCGCGCGAAGCCTGGGTGTCCTTGCCGGTCGGCGAAACGTTGAGGCCTTTCTGCGGCTCGAGGGCTGCAATCTGCTTTTCGGCTTCGGCCTTGTGCTTGCTGTCGGGATAGCGCTCGATGAAGCGCGTCAGCGCCGCCGCGTCGGTCGACTGCTTCAAGGCTTCCCACGCAATCTCGTCCGGCGTCACGTTCGATGTCTGCTCGGTTTCGGTCAGAAGCTTCAGCTTCTTTTCCGCAAGCATCCTGTAGACCGGGTCCGAGCCGTGCTTGGCCAGGAAGGCGGTCAAAAGGTCCTTGTCGGCGAGGTCGCGGATGTTCTGCCAGTCGGCAGCCGCCTCCGACTGGCTGTTGGGCGAAAGCTGTCCGCCATTGGTGGTGACGTTGATGTTCACCTCTTTGATATTGAGGAAGATCTGGGCGCCGCCGAGCGAACCGTAGACGAACGGCTCCTGGCCGCGATTGGTCACCGACACCACCTCGTCGCGAACCTTGCCAAGCGCGATGCGGACATCGACACCCGGTTCCGTCAGATACTTGGCGAGGGCTGTCGCGAAGGGGCTGTTCCTGCCCTCCCCGTCGAGCGCGACCGTGCCGGCCTTCGAAGCAAAGGCAACGAGCAGATCGGCCGATTCCGGCTCGACGCGCGCCAGTCCGCGGGAGACCGCCCGGGTCGAGATCGAGCGCGTCATGCTCTGCTCGAAGGGATTGTTGCGACAGGCGTCGAGGATGACGAGCTTGAGCCGGGTCGCGCCCTCCAGCGACCGTTGAACGCGGTCGAGGCCGATCGCCTCGTCCTCGACGTCCTTGTCCGTCTTCAACTGCACATCGACGGGAAGCAGGAAGTTCTCGCCGTTCATCTCCATGCCATGACCGGAGTAATAGACGATTGCGACTTCGGCACCGCTCGCCAGATCCTCGAAGTCGCGCAGCGCCTTGACCATGTCCTGGCGACCGACGTCGTGCACTGTCGTGACCGAATCGAAGCCCGCGTCCTCGAAGGAGGCCTTCATCAGCTCCACGTCGTTGGCGGGATTGTTGAGCGGCGAGGTCGCCTCATATTTCTCGTTGCCGATCAGGAGCGCGACGCGCTTGGCAGCCCATGCCCCTGATGGCATCGACGCCAGCAGCGCCACACAGATGATAGAAAGCGGCAGCCACCGCCGCAAAAGCCCCAAGGCCATGCCCTTCCCTCCGGCGCCGACCATCGTTTCCGCCTTGCCCGGCTCGAACGACGGACGATGCCTCGCCCGATTGCCTTCGGAGCCGCCCACAGGACGCCCCGGTCATGCCTGACGAAAGTATTACGTATGAGGTTGGGGCTTTCAATGTGCGCGGATGCCATAATTTGGCGAAGGCGCCTGCCGGGGCCACAAGCTCGAAGCAAGTCGGCGTGCTTAGCTCAATCACTGTCGCCAAGCGGAAACGAGTCCGCCAAGAACACCACAGATCCGCCGAGGGCTGCGCTGATACGGAGCTTGCCATGTCGATGAAGATGCATGTCGCCGAGGGAAAGCCCGGCCAGCTCGCCACGACCCATCAGCATTATTTCATCGAGCGGCCGTGTCGGATCCTCGTCATTGGCCAGCACCTGAAGGCAAAGACAAAGTATCGGTGCCTGTTGCGCCATATCTCGATTGCCGGCGCGATGCTCGACTTCAATGCGACGATCCCGCTGCCGAAACACTTCTTTCTCGAGATCGAGGGCTTCAAAGAGGAAATCGGCAGCTCCGAGGTCTACCGCGAAGGCACGGAACTAGGCGTGCGTTTCAACATGCTGCTCTCGCCGGATTTCCTGAGACGCCTGATCCGCATGCAGTTTTCCAGCGGCGGACTTTGATCTCTCCTCAAATCAAGCAAGCCCCGACATTAGATTTTTAGTGATCGATTTCAGGGGATTGCAAGTTTCTTCTGCAAAACTGATTCTAGCATCGGTGGAAATCGCCCACCGATATGATGTGGGACAAATGAATTGTCCGGGGTCCAGGAATGCGGTCAGAGGCTGATCGCTCCGTCCGACCCGGCACTGGCGGAGAAAGACGCATGCAGAACCAGACCATGTATTCCTGCGTCCCCTCGCCTTTTTACGAGCGGCGCTACGAGCGTTTCTCCATCGGGCACGCGGGCACGCTGACGGCCGTGCAGCCGGGTCTCGGCAATGTCTCGGTGCGGTCCTGCCGCATGATCGACATATCGCGCGGCGGCGCCAGCTTTGCCGTCGACACCAATATCGGCCTGCCGCAACATTATTATCTGCATATCGTCGGCACATCGCTTCGGATCGGCTGCGCCGAGGTCTATCGCAACGGCGAGCGCATCGGCGTCCAGTTCATCAAGCCGATCGAACAGACCCTGCTCAGGGAGATCATCCGGCAAGAGTTCTTCACCGGGCAGGTCAAGAACGCAAAGCCGCGGCGATAGGCGGGCAACGCACCGCGACGGAATTCAGCAGCTTTTCTTGCGGTAACGATTCCGAATTGCCGAAGCATGCGATAAGTTCCTCGCTACGTCATTCGAACGGGGCCCTATCTTCAGCATGTCCGCATTCTCTCGCTTCACGCCGCTCATCCAATCCCTTCCATCCACCATTCCCTTCGTCGGGCCGGAGGCGATCGAACGCCAGCGCGGCCGCGCGATCGCAGCGCGCATCGGCGCCAATGAAAGCGGCTTCGGTCCGGCCGAAAGCGTGCTTGCGGCGATCAGGGAAGCGGCCGGTGGAACCTGGAAATATGCCGACCCCGAGAACCACGACCTGAAGCAGGCGCTTGCTGCCACTCTCGGCACCACGCCAGCCAATCTCGCGATCGGCGAAGGCATCGACGGGCTGCTCGGCCAGATCGTCCGCATGGTCATCGAGCCGGGCATGCCGGTCGTCACCTCGCTTGGGGCCTACCCCACCTTCAACTATCACGTCGTCGGCCATGGCGGTCGGCTGGTCACGGTGCCCTACGCCGGCGACCGGGAAGATCTCGACGGCTTGCTGGCGGCGGTAAAGCGCGAAAACGCGCCGCTCGTCTATTTCGCCAATCCCGACAATCCGATGGGAAGCTGGTGGCCCGCCGATCGCATCGCCGAATTTGCGAGAGCCCTGCCCGAGACGACGCTTTTCATTCTGGACGAAGCCTATTGCGAAACGGCGCCGGTGAACGCGCTGCCGCCGATCGACGCTTTGATCGACATGCCAAACGTCGTGCGCACGCGCACGTTTTCGAAGGCCTACGGGCTTGCCGGTTCGCGGGTCGGGTATGTGATCTCCACGCCGGGCACGGCTCAGGCCTTCGACAAGATCCGCAACCATTTCGGCATGAACCGAATCGGGGTTGCCGCAGCAATCGCAGCACTTGCGGACCAGGGCTATCTGAAGGAAGTGACGGAAAAGATTGCTGCATCCCGGCAGCGCATTACGGCCATCGCCGTGGAGAGTGGCCTTGCGCCGCTCGGCTCGGCCACCAATTTCGTGGCGGTCGACTGCGGCCGGGACGCGGTTTACGCCCGCGCGATCGTCGATACCTTGATGAGCGACCACGGCATCTTCATCCGCATGCCGGGGGTAGCACCGCTTAATCGCTGCATCCGCATCAGCACCGGACCGGAAGCGGAGATGGCGCTGCTCGCGGCAGCCCTGCCCGCGGTTCTGAAGAAACTCGCCTGAGGCGGATTTCAAGTTCCGGCCGTTCCGCGGCGCCTTCGGGCGCCGCCCGTCCGATCAGTGAACGGTCATCCATTCGCGAGCGGCGCGCAGGGCCGCTGCGAGGTCCGACTTGCTCATCGTCATCGCCAGGTCGGCGCGCAGATCGACGGCGCGGTCGCAGCCCTTGATCGCCGCAATGTTCAGCCACTTGTGGGCGGCGACCAGATCGACCGGGCGTCCGTGGCCGGTCGCGTAGGCCAGACCCATGTCGCAAAAGATTTCCGCCTGGTTGTCACCACCCATCGCGGCATCCGAAGCAATCTGCATATCAAAGCGTGCCATTGTCGTGTCCCTGTCTTGCCTGGTTGGTTTTTCCGAAGCGGCCCGCCCGTTTGGGGCGGACCATGCTCCAGATCAGCACTTGTTTTTGGTCCCTGTTCGACCTTGCCTCTTTGCGGGCCTTTCCGAAGCGCGCCGTCTTTTGCGGTGTCGTCCTCGGTGGTTTGTCGGAGCGTTTCGTTCCGCTCGTCTTATGGCTTCATTATGCAGCAGGCGCTTCAATGGGCGCTTAAAATGCATGCTTAATTTGCGACAAACAAAGTTCAAACGCTTGGTAAACTTGAGTTTTTGTTAAACATCAGAAGGCCGGAAATCCGGCGCATTCGCCTCAAAATTTACGAAAAATTCAACCCGCGATTTCAACCAAACGCTAACCACGAAAAAGATCGGTACCAGCAAGGTCCGCGCAATTCCTTGCGCAAAAAGCGCTCAAAACCGGCCAGGAAAAGCAGCGAAAGCCGCGATTCGGCTTGTTTACCTTTACGTGCGCGTAAGCTATCGTGCCCGCGGCGGTGAGGAGACTGCCTTTTCATACGAGGACATCTAAAGCTGCCGGCGGAGCGGACCACGCCGGCAGCCTCGATCTGGAGGATAATAATGCTACGTACATTGCTCATCACCGCGACGCTGGCTCTCGGCGTTGCCGGAACGGCGGCGGCGGCGGAACCGATCGTCGGCAACTGGAAGACGGCGAGCGGCGCGACCGCAGAGATCGTTCCTTGCGGCGGCGCTTTCTGTGTGACGCTCAAGACCGGCAAGCACGCCGGCAAGCGCATCGGCAATCTCGCCGGCACAGGCGGCTCCTACTCCGGCGAAATCACCGATCCGGATACCGACAAGACCTACAGCGGCTCTGGAGCCGTCAACGGCAACTCGCTCAAGATGAAGGGCTGCGTGCTGAAGGTGCTGTGCAAATCGCAGACCTGGACGCGCCTCTAGAAGGGCGAGCATCGCAGACAAGGGGAGAGTTGAGGGCGGCCAATGGCCGCCCTTTTTGCATGGGAGCCAATCCTGCGCCGGCAATCAGAGCGTTTCACGACCGCCGTGCATCTTGGGCGCTGCTCAACCGAAGATGAACGCCAGATGAACGGACATCTCAGCATCAATTCAGTTTGGGTATGCGAAAACACACTCAATCGATTTGAACCTGCCTCCAAACAACGGACAGAACCATGGATATCCTCGCTCGGCGCCTCACCATCATCAGCCTTCTGATGGTCGTTTTCGCTGTCACTCTTGCCGCCGCAGTCAGCGCAGATACCGAACGTCGCCGCAGCAACACGTATCTTGGTTCGCTGACGGATTGCACCGCTCACACGGCGCAATACTGCCAGGCCAAGCTCTAACGCAGCAGGCCGACGCAAGTTCCAAGGCCCCAAACCGAAACCGATCACCTCGTGATCCGATGGAGAGACGAACATGCTGGCAGCACTTTCGACTTCCGCGTTTCTATCGCTGCGGGTGCTGGCACTCGCCAGCCTGCTGATGGCACCGGTCGGGGCGCTCGCTTACTCCAAGGCGAGCGGCAACGGCATCGGCAAGCAAGGCGCCGGCCTCGTCCTCTTCGTCACGCTGCAGCGCCAGGCCATGACCTGACGCACCGCGACGAACCGGAGCCATGAGTTGAAAAGGGCGCCCATTGCGCCCTTTTGTTTTGGTCGACTTGCGCATCAGCGCGCCGCTTTCCTATTCTTGTGCCTCAAGAGGATTCGTCAAAGCCAAGGCCGCCAGACCCCGAACCGATGCCCGCCTATCTCATCTACGCCCTCGCCGCCCTTGCCGAAATCGCCGGCTGCTTTGCCTTCTGGGCGTGGCTGAAGCTCGACAAGTCGGCCCTCTGGCTCGTTCCCGGCGTGGCGTCGCTGGCGCTCTTCGCCTGGCTGCTGACGTTGATCGACAGCGAGGCCGCGGGCCGTGCCTACGCGGCCTATGGCGGCGTCTACATCGCCGCGTCGCTGATCTGGCTCTGGCTGGCGGAAGGCGTCAAGCCGGACCGCTGGGATCTCACCGGCATGACCGTCGCGCTGATCGGCAGCGCGATCATCCTTGCCGGGCCGCGCTGAACCGCGCGCCCCAGATCGCCTCGCGGTTGTGAGCGCCGCCATCTTGTCGTTTGCTTGTCAGAAGCCGCAGCCTATAATGCGACATGAACAAGCGAATCTCTTCACACTCCGTGCTTTCCACCGCCACGCCCGAACCCTTCGAGCCGCAGTATTTCGATGATCCTGCGGCCGCTGTCGATTGCCTTGAGGCGCTTTACGAGCGCAACACCCGGTTCCTCTGCGAAGCCTTCGAGGGGTTGGGCAAGACCGACAAGCCGTTGACCCGCTATCGCGCCTGCTACCCGCAGGTCAGCATCGAAACGAGCAGCTTCGGCCATGTCGATTCCCGCCTCTCCTATGGTTATGTCAGCGCGCCCGGCGTCTACACGACGACGATCACGCGGCCGAAGCTCTTCCGGCACTATCTGAAGGAACAGCTCGGCCTGTTGACGCGCAACCACGGGCTCGGCGTCACCGTGTCGGAATCGGCCACCCCGATCCCGCTGCATTTCGCCTTTGGCGAAGGGGCCCATGTCGAGGCATCGGCAGCGAGCACCATCGACATCCCCTTGCGCGACCTGTTCGATGCGCCCGACCTGACGACCACGGACGACGAGATCGCCAACGGCTCCTACGAGCCGGGTCCGGGCGAACCGTCGCCGCTGGCGCCGTTCACGGCGCAGCGCATCGATTACTCGCTGGCGCGGCTCAGCCACTACACGGCAACGAACGCCAATCATTTCCAGAACTTCGTGCTTTTTACCAACTACCAGTTCTACATCGACGAGTTCTGCGCCTGGGCCCGCCAGCAGATGGCGGAAGGCGGTAACGGTTACACGGCCTTCGTCGAGCCCGGCAACATCATCACCCCGGCCGGGGCCGACAAGCCGGAGACGGACTTTACCCTTCCCCGGCTGCCGCAAATGCCTGCCTATCACCTGAAGAAGAAGGGCCACGGCGGCATCACCATGGTCAATATCGGCGTCGGCCCGTCCAACGCCAAGACGATCACCGACCATATCGCCGTGCTGCGCCCGCATGTCTGGCTGATGCTCGGCCATTGCGCGGGCCTCAGAAACAGCCAGCGCCTCGGCGACTACGTTCTTGCCCATGCCTATATGCGCGAGGATCACGTCCTTGATGATGACCTGCCGGTCTGGATCCCTCTGCCGGCACTCGCCGAGGTGCAGGTGGCGCTGCAGGATGCGGTGGCCGAAGTGACGGGCTACCGTGACTACGATCTCAAGCAGATCATGCGCACCGGGACCGTCGCCACCATCGACAATCGCAACTGGGAACTTCGCGACCAGCGCGGCCCGGTCAAGCGGCTCTCGCAGGCGCGCGCCATCGCGCTCGACATGGAATCGGCAACGATCGCCGCCAACGGCTTCCGCTTCCGCGTGCCCTATGGAACGCTGTTGTGCGTCTCCGACAAGCCGCTGCATGGCGAATTGAAGCTTCCGGGCATGGCGACAGCCTTCTACAAGACGCAGGTCAGCCAGCACCTGAAGATCGGCATCCTGGCACTGCAGAAGCTCGCGGCCATGCCGCCGGAAAAGCTGCACTCCCGCAAGCTCAGAAGCTTCTACGAAACCTCGTTCCAGTAACGGTCAAAACGTCGCTAGGGCACTGCGCCCAAGCCATCGCTCTAGCGACGTTTCCCCAGAACCATCGACAACAGCGTGCCCGCGACCGCGGACACGATGATCAGAAGATGCGCGTTGACGCCGGCCGTCGCGAGCAGTTCGAGACCCGCCTTGCCGGCGGGAGCGCCGAAGGAGACGGCACCGGCCGCGATCGCCGCGGGATAGGTGCCGACGCCGGCCGGCGCATGCATCGGCAGCACCGAGGAAAGCTCGCCTCCGAGCGCGCCGCCAAAGCAGGCGGCCAGCGGCGCGACCCCCATGAAGGCCAGCACCCAGGCAAGGACGATCACCTTGACCGCCCAGTTGAGGATGGTCATACCCCAGGCGCGCAGGAATGCGGCCAAGGTGCCCGGCAGGCCCGCCTCCAGTTCATCCACGATCGACTCAAGTCTTGTCGGCAGCAGCCGGCGCGCGAGCGCAATTGCACGATCCTTGAGGAGAAAGAAGAGAAGCGGCGAGCCGAGCGCCGCAAACCAGATGACCCAGAGCGCGATCGACCCTCTGCCGAAGACGAGCCCGACGACAGCGACGACAAGGAGCGCATGCAGGTCGAGCAGGCGCATGACGAGCAAAGCGGCCGTGCCCCTGGCGAGCGGAACGGAAAACTCCGAACGCATCAGCAGCGGAAAGCTGGTCTCGCCGGCGCGAAACGGCAGCATGATGTTCAGGAGATTGTGGACCTGCGTGACGCGAAAGAGCGGCAGGAAGCGGCCCGAGGTTTCGTTCGGGAAGTAGTCATAGATGCGATAGCAGCGGATGAAGTAGGTCGCGATGAGAAGCACGAGGGCCGAAAATGCGGCGCTGAGGCCGATTTCCGACCATTGGCGCAGCAGTGCCGGCCATCCCCAGAACCATTCGACAAAGGCCGCATAGGCCGCAATGGCGCCCGCCGACAGCAATGTCATCCGGTTGCGGACGAGCCAGGATCGCCGGTCAGGCTCGCAATCCGATATCATCAGGCCTCGATTTCCCGTGTTGAAGGGCAAGATTGAACGTTGGTTATCACTGATAACTATGCAAGAAAACGATTATGTAAGCACAGTCCAATCCCTGCGGCAGCGCGAGCGCCGCATGTATGAGCGGTTCCCATGCATTCTATCGAACTATCCGTCGTCATTCCCGTGTTCAACGAAGAAGACAGCATTCAACCGCTCATCACGCGGGTCCGTGATGCG
Source organism: Ensifer adhaerens (assembly GCF_002940685.1). GTDB lineage: Bacteria > Pseudomonadota > Alphaproteobacteria > Rhizobiales > Rhizobiaceae > Ensifer > Ensifer adhaerens_E. Next base: position 319,353 of record NZ_PNFP01000009.1, read on the forward strand.
CTTGCAAGTTTTCCGTCCCCCTGGGAACTGATCCTCATCGACGATGGCAGCACCGACCGAACGCTCGTGAATGCAAGGCGGGCTCTTTCCGATCCGGGCCTCGACCTCAAGATCGTCGAGCTGCAGAAAAACTTCGGGCAGACGGCCGCCATGCAGGCTGGCATCGACGCCGCCGCCGGCCGCCTGATCGCCACACTCGACGGCGACCTGCAGAACGATCCGGCCGATATTCCCGAGATGGTCGCGGCGATCGAGGAACGGCAGCTCGACCTGCTCGTCGGCTGGCGAAAGAACCGGCAGGATGGCCTCCTGCTTCGCAAGATCCCGTCCTGGTGCGCCAATCGCCTGATCGGCAAGATCACCGGCGTCAGGCTTCACGACTATGGCTGCAGCCTGAAGGTCTATCGCGCGTCGATCATCAAGCAGGTGAAGCTGATGGGGGAAATGCACCGCTTCATCCCCGCCTGGGTCGCGGGCGTCGTGCCGAGCAGCCGCATCGGCGAGATGCCGGTCACCCATCACGCGCGGCAGCACGGCCAGTCCAAGTATGGGATCTCGCGAACCTTCCGGGTGATCCTCGACCTTCTGTCAGTGCTGTTCTTCATGCGCTACAAGGCGCGCCCGGGACATTTCTTCGGCTCGATCGGCCTTGCAGCGGGGGCACTCAGCGGGCTGATCCTGCTCTATCTCGGCTTCGACAAGTTCATTCTCGGCAACGATATCGGAACCCGGCCGCTGCTGATCGTCGGCGTCATGCTGTTCCTGTCCTCCGTGCAGCTCATCACCACGGGCATTCTCGCGGAGATGATGGCGCGCACCTATTTCAGCGACGACGGCACCACCAACTACATCGTGCGGCAGGTGTTCGAGCGGGACGAGACCGATGCTTGAGGTCGTCAACCGCCGGCCGAACCTGGTCATTGCACTGATTGCGGGCTACTTCCTGCTTTGCATCGCGCTCAGGCTATCCGCCTCGACGTCGCTTGAGATCGACGAGTCCGAGCAGGCCTTCGTCTCGCAGTTCCTGATGCTCGGCTACGGTTCGCAGCCGCCCTTCTACAATTGGCTGCAGTATGGCCTGACCGCGCTTTTCGGCCCGTCCGTCGCAACGATAACGGTGCTCAAGAACGGCCTGCTGTTCCTCTGTTGCCTCTTCTTCGGCCTGGCCTCACGCGAGGTCCTCGTCGACCGGCGCCTTGCGGCAAGCACGACGATAGGCATCCTGGCTCTTCCGCCCATCTTCCTGCTTGCCCAGCGCGACCTCTCGCACACGGTCGCCGCGCTGTTTGCCGTCTCCCTGTTCCTGTACGCCTTCCTGCGCACCATGACCCGGCCGACGCTCTTTGCCTATGCGCTCACGGGCGTGGCCGTCGGGCTCGGCGTCATCTCGAAGTACAATTTCGTGCTTGTTCCCGCCGCCGCGATCATCGCGATCCTGCCGGAGCCGAAGCTTCGCGCCCGGCTGTTCGACTGGCGCATCCTCGTCGCGATCGCCGTCTGCGCGCTGATTGCTCTGCCGCACGGAACCTGGATCCTTCAAAATATCGGCGCCGCATCGAGCAATACCTTCAAGGAAATGGGAACGGCGCAGGACGCAGGCTTCGCGTCGAAGGCGCTCAAGGCGCTGGTCGCGCTTGCTGCCGCGACGCTGCGCGGCTCCGCGATCATCCTCGTCGTCTTCGCCGTCGTGTTTCGCAAGGACCTGCCGGCGATCTGGCGCGCAGACAGCCTCTGGGCTCGCGTCGTCGGGCGCATGCTCGTCATTTGTCTCGGTGCCGTCCTCGTCATCATGCTCGTCGCCGGCGCCACCCATATGCGGGAAAAGTGGCTGGTTCTCTTCCTTGCCCTGCTGCCGCTCTACCTGGCTCTCAAGGTCGAGGCGTCCGGCGTCGACACGACCCGCAGCGTCCGCCCCATCGTGCTGATGATCGGCTTCGTGATCGTGACGACGCTGGTGGTGGTTTCCACCCGCGCCGTCGTCCGCCCGTGGATCGGCAAGGTTTCGAGATTGAGCATTCCCTATAGCACGCTCGTCGACACCATCGTTCAGCAGCAGGGACAAGAACCCGCAATGGTTCTGGCCGCGAACAAGCAGGTGGCCGGCAATCTGCGCACGCGTCTGCACGGGGCCAAGGTTTTCGTGCCGGGCAACAGCAGCAGCCCTGCGATCGACCATCTTGCCGGACCGCTTCTCGTTGTCTGGAGCGAGGACGGCAAGGCCGGCACGCCGCCGGCGCAACTCGTCGACACGCTGAAATCGCTGGGCGTGCCGGAAACCGCGCTCAGCCCGCAGCAGCTAACCCTGCCCTATCTCCACGGCACGCTCGAGGATCGCTACGGTTTCGGCTACTTCTGGATCGACGATCCGTCACGATCCGCGCCGACGAGCAGCTTGAGTTCGCCGGGGTGAATGCGAAGCGCGACGTCGCGGCCCATGGGCAGAAGTTCGCCATCTATGACGCAGTTGATCCTGCGCTCGACCTTCGGGAAATGCAGATCGAGCGCGTGGCCGTTCATGGCCGTGATCAGCGGGCTGTCACGAAACTTGCCGCGCATCACATCAAGCGCGAGCTTGGCGACACCCGGCGGGCTCAGGGGCGGCGCCGTGTAAAAGCCGAGATGGCCGGCAGTCACGTCGTCGGCATACATCAGGGTATCGCGGCCGAACGGGTTGTTGGACACCGAGACCGCCGAGACATGGCGGCTCTCCTTGTGACCATCGACATCGAACTCGATCTCGAAATCCGGAGGGTTGAGAATCACCCCGACCGCAGCACGGGTGCTGGCGGCGATCTTTCCCGCCCTTGAGCGAAAACTGTAGGATTCGCGGTAGCGCACCATGCGCGCATGCAGCCCCATGGAAAACTGATGCACGAAGGCACGGCCATCGGCGCTGCCGATGTCACCGTCGATGATCACGCCACGCGCCAGCACTTCCGGCACTTTCCAGATATCGAGCGGCAGTTTTAGCGTGCGGGCGAAGAGGTTCATCGTTCCGGCAGGAACGACGCCGAGCGGCATGCGGTTCTTCCAGGCCACACCAGCGGCAGCCGAAATCGTGCCGTCGCCTCCGCCGGCAAGAATGGCATCGAGGTCGTCGCGACGGCATGTCCGCTCCAACGCATCTTGCATTTCGCTTCCGGAGACCGCCGCAATCTCGATCTCGTGCCCCGCGGCGTGGAAGACGTCTTCGACCTTCTGGCCATAGGCGGCCATGTCCGTCGTGCGGAACGTTCCGCCGTCGCGATTGAAGATTGCCTTGATTTTCATGAACGGGTCATCGGCTCCATCGCCGCGGCAATGCGGCTCACCGCGATCAGATAAGCGCGATCGCGGCCAATTCCAGAACCTTACCGAAACTTAACGGGAGCGCCGGCCCCTTCGCCCGTTCCATCGCAGCGGCACAATGGAAGCCGAAAGGCTCAGGCTGCGCAACGCTCATCGCGGTTCGGGCAACTTCAGCGGTCCACCCGTCTTGATCGAGCGGATCGCGAAATTGGACCGGATGTCCGTCACGCCGGGCAAGGCCAGCAGCGTCTCGGTCAAGAGCTTCTCGTAGGCAGGCAGATCCTCGACGACGACCTCGGCGAGGAAATCGGCATTGCCCGAGATCAGGAAGCAGGACACCACCTCGGGGATGGCGAGCAGTGCCTCCTGCTGCTGCTGCGCGTTCTCGCGGCTATGGCGCCCGACCTTGATTTCGACGAAGACGGTGAGCCCGAGGCCGGCTTCCTTACGATCGATGTCGGCTCTGTAGCCACGCAGGATGCCGGATTTTTCCAGGTTGCGGATGCGCCGCAGGCAGGGTGACGGCGAAAGATTGACCTTTTCGGCAATCTCGACGTTCGTTGCGCGCGCGTCCTCCTGAAGGATTCTAAGGATGGCGAGGTCGAATTTATCGATACTTGGCATTTTTACAAACTTCAGTGGTTGTTATTGGCACATTGTTGCTGACGATAGTCTATTTCAGGCACAAATCGCAAGGACATGCCCCGCTATCAGAGCGTAATCTTCCTTCCAGACCCAAAAGCCTCTCAGGTATCCAATTCGGGAAGGAAATTCAAATGGTTGCGCTCGCTCTCGATCGCGGCAATACGACGTCTGTCGCCGCCGGCTACGCCGGCGCCTTCATAACGGTCCTCATCTGGGCGGGCTGGATTCTCGCGACGCGCCATTCCGCCGGCACCGCGCTTGGCACGATCGATCTCGGCCTGATCCGCTACGGCGTGCCTGCGCTCCTTCTTGCACCGGTCTGGCTGAAGACCGGGCTCCTGCCGCGCAAGCTGCCGATCCTGCTGCTCGTCCTGATGGTCGCAGGCTCCGGCGCCCTGTTCTTCCAGGTTTCGGCCTACGCAATCCACGCGGTTCCCGCCTCCTCTGTCGGCGTTCTCCTCGGGGGCTCGATGCCGCTTGCCACCGCGCTCATCGGCATCACGGTCTTCGGCGAGCGGCCAGACCGGATGCGGGTGCTCGGCTTTGCCGCAATCCTTTGCGGCGTCGCCATTCTGTTGGCGCGCAGCCTCGGCAGTGGGGCATCGTCGGGCTGGAGCGGTTACGCGCTGCTTCCGGCGGCAGCGACACTCTGGGCGATCTATACCCACGCCTTCCGCCGCTCCGGCCTCAGCCCGCTGCAGGGAAGCGCCCTGATCGCCATCTGGTCGTTCCTGATCCATCTGGGCCTTGCCGCCTGTTTCGGCAGCACCCTTGCCAGCGTTCCGGTCGAGGAGATCGCCTTGCAGGTCACCAGCCAGGGTATCCTGTCCGGCCTCGTCGCCATGGTGGCCTACGGCTTTGCCGTGAAGAGCCTCGGCAGCACGCAGGCCGCCGCCTTCACGGCGCTGACCCCTGTTCTCGCGATGATCGGCGGCGCCATCATTCTTGGCGAACAGATCGGCCCCTTCGAGATCCTCGCCGCGGTCGTCACCGCTACCGGCGTCGCGCTTTCGACCGGCATTCTCTCGTCCAGGGCCTGAACGACGCCCCTAAGATAGAAAGGCCCCGGGGCGTGTCCGCTCCGGGGCCTTCTCTGTTTCAAAGGCAGGCTCAGCCGTGAATGATCTCGCGGTGCTTCTGCAGGCGGTGGCCATAGGCCTGGCTGACGCGATCGAAGATGATGGCGATGCCGACGATCGCAAGGCCGTTGAAGATGCCGAGCGTGAAGTACTGGTTGGCGATCGCCTTCAGCACCGGCTGGCCGAGGCCCTGAACGCCGATCATCGAGGCGATGACCACCATGGCAAGCGCCATCATGATCGTCTGGTTGATGCCGGCCATGATCGTCGGCAGAGCAAGCGGCATCTGCACGTTCTTGAGCTTCTGCCAGGCGGAGGATCCGAAGGCGTCCGCCGCCTCCAGCACATCCTTGTCGACGAGCCGGATGCCGAGGTTTGTCAGACGGATCATCGGCGGGATCGCGTAGATCACCACGGCGATCAGCCCCGGAACCTTGCCGATGCCGAGCAGCATCACGACCGGGATCAGATAGACGAAACTCGGCATGGTCTGCATGACGTCGAGAATCGGATTGACGATATTCTGAAACCGATCCGATCGGGACATGACGATGCCAATCGGTATGCCGATGGCGATCGACAGGACGGTACAGACGAAGATCATCGAGACCGTCTTCATCGTGTCGTCCCACATGTCGAAGTAGCCGATCAGCAGGAGCGTGCCGATGCAGCCGGCGACGATCTTCCAGTTGCGGCTTGCCACCCAGGCGATGAAAGCGATCAAGATCAGGATGATCGGCCAGGGCGTCTTCGTCATGAAACGCTCGGACTGGATGAGGAAAAACTGCAGCGGCTCGAAGAACCCCTCGATCGCATCGCCATAGGCGCGCGTGAAGCCGCGAAACCCTTCGTCGATCGCCTTTTTCAGCGCCCTCAGGCTTTCGTCGTCCATATGCGGAAACTGGGTCAACCAGTCCATTCCAATTCCCCTTCACATCTTCCCGGCCGCGATTGTTGTTTTGCTGTTGCCGGACATCGAACATGAGGCGGCGCAAGGACTGCGCCGCCATGGTTCAAACGCTCGCGATCAGAGCGCGGCCTTCACCTTCTCGGCGACTTCAGGGGAAACCCACGGGGTCCAGATATCGGGGTTCTCCTGCAGGAAGTGCTTGGCGCCCTCCTCGCCGCTCGCCTGGTTGTCGGTCATCCAGGCCATCAGCTTGTTGACCGTGTCGTTGGTCCAAGCACGCTTGTTGAGATAGTCCATGGCCGGGCCGGCGCGATCGGCAAAGGCCTTGGTCACCAGCGTCTGGACCTTGTCCTTCGGCCAGTCGTTCTTCTTCGGATCCGGGCAGTCGGCAACGGTGTTGCAGCGCTTCCACTCGGCCGCATCCGCTTCGACGCCATGGCCGAGCTTCACCATCTCGTATTTGCCGAGAAGTGCAGTCGGCGCCCAATAGTAGCCGACCCAGCCCTGCTTGCGCTCATAGGCCTTGGCGATCGAGCCATCGAGGCCTGCGGCCGAGCCGGTATCGACCAGCGTGAAGCCGGCGGCTTCACCGCCATAGGCCTTGTAGAGCTGCGTCGTCACCACCGTGCCGCCCCAGCCCTGCGGGCCATTGAAGACGGCGCCCTTGCCCGCGTCTTCCGGATCCGGGAACAGCTCCTTGTGCTTCAGGGCGTCATCGATCGTCTTGATGTCGGGATTGGCGTCGACGATGTACTTCGGCACCCACCAGCCCTGGACGGCACCATCGGAAAGCGCCACGGCGGCGCCGACGAGCTTGCCTTCCTCGAGACCGCGGTTGACGACGTCAGGAAGCAGGTCGACCCAGCCTTCCGGCGCCACATCCGGCTGCCCCTTCTCGATCATCGAGGTGATCGTCGGCACCGTGTCGCCTACCACCAGGTCGGCATTGCAGCCGTAGCCTTCCGTCAGGATGATCTTGTCGACACTCGCCAGCACCTCGGCGCTCTGCCAGTTCATGTTGGCGATCGTCACGTCGCCGCATTCGGCGGCCGAAGCGGCGCCGGCAAGGCCAAGGAGGCCGGCGGCCAGGCAGGTGGTTGCAAGAAGCTTCTTCATTTCCGTTCCCTTGTTTTGGCGGTGCATCCCGTCGCACTGCCGATCTCACCGCGGGGATCGACAGCGTCACAGGGCTCGGTCCAACTCAACACAACAGGGACCGAGAGGCCTGCAGATCCGTCGGTTTCAAGCCGATGACACCATGAAAGCTAACGGGCTTTTCCGGCAAGGACTTTCCCATTTGCGTCAACGCGTGCCTTTACTAATGTTTGAATATGGTTGAGGCCGGCGTCAGGACGACTTGCTGCGCTGATAGTAACGCGACACGCGGATCCGGTTTCCGCAACGCGCCGCCGAGCACCAGCGCCGCCGGGCGTTGTTGCCGACGAACAGCATGACGCAGTCGTCCGCCTCGCATTTGCGGATCAGCCGGCCTCCCGCCCCCGCCAGGAGCGCCGCCGCATCCTCCGCAAGGAAAGCTGCGAGGCGCACGGCCGTTGATCCTTCCCTGCGGCTGCCAAGCGTTGGCGGGTCGCCCCAGTCGAGCTGGCGGATGGCGGGTGCCGCGCGGATTGCGGCATTGAGCCCCTCTACGGCTGTCGCAGGCACATCAAGCCCACGCATCTGACGGTCGATGGCTGTCGCCACATGGTCGCGAACGGCATGGATGAGCCTCAGATCGGCGGCCGAGATCGAGGCGGTCTCTGGCGAAAACACCTCTGAAAGGCGATCCTTCTCCAGTTCCAGCCAGGCTTGCAGCCCTTTGCCATCGGCGATCAGGTCGACGATTTCCGCCGAAACCTGCGGTCGCGTGTTGACGAGATCGAGCGCCAACGGCTCCCCGACGAACGGCGTCACATCCATTTCGACCCCATGCGCTTCTAATGTCTATTTTTATAATTGACACATTAGTTCAGCCGATGCAATTCTAATGCATAAATTTAGAAACAAGGAGTGTTAAATGCCCATCGCTCGCATTCCAGTCATTCGTCATCGCTCCATTGATATCGACGGTGTCCGTCTGTTCTACCGGGAAAGCGTACCGAACAACGCAGACGCTCCCATCGTTCTGCTCTTGCACGGTTTTCCGTCCTCGTCGCATCAGTACCGCCGCCTGATGGATGCGCTCGGCAACGATTACCGATTGGTCGCGCCTGACTATCCGGGGTTCGGCCACAGCGACGCGCCTGCCTCCGCCACCTCGGGCGGCCGCTTCACCTACAGCTTCGACCGGCTGGCGGATTTGGTAGAGGGCTTTGTCGAGGCGCTGAAACTCCGGCGGTTCATGCTCTACGTCTTCGACTTCGGCGCACCGGTCGGCTTCCGGCTCGCCACTCGCCGTCCGGAATTGATCGCCGGACTGATCGTACAGAACGGCAACGCCTACCACGAAGGCCTGTCGGAGGCTGCACAAGGCTTCATTGCGCTCACGCCAGACGACGTCGACGCCGGCGTCAGGATCGAACAGCTGCTGACGCTGGAAATGACCCGCGCGCAATACGAAGGCGGCACGAGCGACCCCGAGCGCATCGCGCCGGACGGCTGGACGATGGACCAGCATTTCCTCGATCTTCCGGAACGACGCCAGGCGCAATACGACCTGTTCTTCGACTACAAGAGCAACCTTGCGCGCTATGCCGAGTGGCAGGAATGGCTCCGGCGCGATCGCCCGCGGACATTGATTGCCTGGGGCAGGAACGACCCCTTCTTCACCGAGCCTGGCGCCCGTGCATTTCTGCGCGACGTACCGGAGGCAGAGCTGCACCTCTTTGATACCGGCCACTTCGCCCTGGAAGAATTCCTGCCCGAGATTGCGCCGCTGATCGCCGACTTCATCGATCGGACCTGGTAGCGCGGCCATAAAACGAAGCGGCGCCGGAGACTATCTCCGGCGCCGCTTCGTTGTTATCTCGGGAACTCTGCCGAACCTTACATGTTCGGATAGACCGGGCCTTCGCCCGCTTTGCTCACGGAGGTCCGTGCGGCCCGCCTGCCGAACCTTACATGTTCGGATAGACCGGGCCTTCGCCTCCTTGTGGCGGC